>NZ_SLZG01000007.1 GCF_004341625.1 Rhizobium sp. BK376
AGTCTGCCCGCTGTGGCACGCTGACATCCCCTCCGACCCGACGTCGGAAAGCACGGCAATCAGCCGTCAGCTACACCACTCCAATGGACACGATCAACTATACGGTTCCGCTAACCTCGATGCGGATCCTCAGAAGGAGATGATGCGTCTCCAGTATCTAAAGAAGCTCGAGATACTTTCCGATGCCGAGTATGAAGAACAAGTTTTCCGGTTGACGCAACATGAAGAACAAATGCCGCAGCGCAGGCATCTAAACTGAACAGCCCGCCTCAGAAGCACATTCTTTTGCGGCGTGGGCCTAGCCTCTTGGCAGCGACAGACACGCCCTTGCGGAAGCACAACAGGCATTTTTTTCGGAGAACAGAATGATTAGTCGACGCTCCGCGTTAATCATGTTGCTGGGCGCCGCGCTTTCCGGCGAAGCTTGTGCACAGAATCTTACCCCTCGCGGTGATAGCACGTCCAACGCCCTTGCTCTCCGTGTGGTTCAGTTGGCCGCTGGTTCGGATCCCAACGTCCTCGCCTTGATGGCTTCATATGGCAAAGGCGACGACGAAACAAAATTTGTGATCGAACTGCAAAATGAGTCCCATGGCCTGTTCCGCCATGTGCCAGGTTCACACCCGGTCCGATTTCTTGAAGAGTTGAAAAGAGCCTTGGTTGCAAGTTAAGCGCGCCTTTCAGATGAGAAACAGGAGACCCTACTGTTCGATGCAGTATTTCTTGGACCGCCGACCATACGCTCTCCCGGCGGCGGTTACGGCGGCGCGCCGGGAGATTGGTATACGACCAAACTCTTTCTGGGCCAGGACCAGTCTGAAGTCTATTTCAATTTCAATCTGATCTCCGGCGAAGCGGAATTCGCCGTCAAAGATGAGGCCTATGGGAACGCCATTATTTCCGAGTTGTCCAAAGTGATCTGGTAGGACTTGTCTGGGGTAGGATCTGAACCGCGCAACGGGGTTCCTGACACACCTTCCCTGGTGTGGCGTCTCCCATTCCAATAATACATGGTGCGGCTCCCTCTCTACAGTGGACAGCCGCTCCCACCTAGAGGAGTAAAGTTTCTTCGGCTCCAGGCGTCTTTCTCTTGACCCACAACTCGCTCGTCCGGTCCATATCAAGCCGATCGGGCGGGAAGACACGCCGCTGAAACGCGAGAGCCTCGTCGAAGCTGCCGTTCAGCCAACGCTGGTATTCGTTCCGGTGCAGGAGAACGGGCATCCTGTCGTGCACCGGAGCGATCGCTTCGTTCGCGTCCGTCATCACGCCGGAATAGACCGGACCCCACTCGTCGCTGACCCGCCAAAGGCCCGCCCAGGCGAATATCGGCTCGTCCCGAAGACTGAACCAGGTCCGTGTCTTCGCGCCTTTCGCTCCCTCCGGTTCCGCGAAGTGCGTGACCGGGATAAGGCATCTCCACTGCGGCTTCCGGGCGAGACCAATCCACATGCCTTTGGTAAGATCGGCAACGTTGTTCACGGGCTTGGGCTTGGCTTCCGGCTTCATGCCCTTGAGGCGCAGTGGAAAACCCCACGTCATCGACCTCATGAACGGCGCGCCTTCCTGCTCGACGACGACCAGCCCCGGTCCTCCGGGATAGACCTCGTCCGGCGCATTCGACAAAATCGGATTAAGGACGCCAAAGTGAGCGGCTACTTCAGCCGCGCTTTTGCGAACGGTGTAGAGATTACACATGCTGGTCCCTTTTGTTCGAGTGAACGAGGCCGCTATAGTGGCAAAGAAGTCTGTCGTCTCGGCTGCGGACGCGGCGGCATCCCGCTCCTCCACAGGTCGCGCGTATGAAGCACGTCCAGCTCTTCGGACGCAATCGGTTCGCGGAACTGGAATGCGATGACGTCCTCGATCCCGCCATGGAGCCACAGATCCCATTCCGCTTTTCGCAGGAGGACCGGCATGCGGTCGTTCAGGGGGCGGACGATCTCCGGGGCAGTCGTCGTCATCCCCGCGAAGACGGGGCCGAACTCTTGAGTGTTTCGGCAGAAGCCCGCCCACGCGGCAAGCGGCTCCCTCCGCAACGAGAACCATGTACGCTTCTTCTCTCCCCTGGGCCCTTCCGGATTCGCAAAATGGGTGATCGGGATAAGGCAACGATATTTGGGATCGACCACAGTTCCGGACCACAACGGATTCGTGAGATCGGCAACCAACCCGATACGTCCGGGCGGCTCCCCTTCCGCCCGCATCTCCCTGGTGTGTCTCGGGAAGCCCCACGGTATCCACTTGAGCGTGCGGAGCCCGTCCTTCTCGATGACGACCAGCCCGTATGTCCCTTCGACAGTTTCTGTCGGCACCTCGACCGACGCGGGGACGTCGACACCGAAGTGGGAGACAATCTCATCGATAGTTCGCGTGACTGCGAATAGCCGTGACATCGGTGCCTGTCCGGATTTCAGCGATATCCCCGAGTACATCGCCAAGATCAAATTCTATCGACCGCTGTGGTCTGGTGTCGTGTCCCGAAGCAACCTCAAAATCAGGCTTGAAACTAGCCCTTCGAGTTTTCAGCCGCCTTCCGGGCAATGTTGTTGAGCAGCGTTTCGACCTCCGAGGCGTGCCCGTGGCCGAGCGTGGCGATATCGGCCGAATCCGTGATTGCAGCAAGGACCTCCGCCTCGCTCCAGCCCTTATCGACGCCAGCTTTGAACATCGCGGAGAATTCCTTGGAAATGGCCCACTTGCAGGCTTGATGCCGATCCACCTCTTCGACGATACCCTCTGACTCATCGATCCAGGCCTCCGGATCATCGTCCAAATACGAGCGATCCTCTCTATCGAAACCCTGAGCGAAAACGAGAAGTTGCCAAACGATCGGCTCGCCATTCTCATGCATGTGGTCGTCGCCAGGAGGCAGCGGATTCCGCTCGTTTGCAACAATCTCCTCGCCACATACCTTGCATCGATAAATACCACGCTCTCGGGCAAGCACACCGGGCTCGTGATCCTCATCGAACAACGGAGCCTTGCATTGGAATAGATTGTCGCGGTGACTGTATTGAGCCATGACGCTGCTCCCGGGATGTACGTTCTTATTATGTTCTAATTTTTGTTGATGTCAACGAATTGGGTGGCCCTGCAGGGATGATGGTCGAGGACAGGCGCCCCAAAACCAGATCAATCGATGCCAGGCAATGGAACGTTCGGCGTTTTTTAGTGTTTAGCTGGCGAGCGCGGGCTGTGCCAAACGGACGCGACGGTGCAGAAGAACATCGGAGTTTTTCCGTTTTCCTCCGATGGCCAACGAAACGGCAGTCGAGCTTCTTACCCGTCCACCCGCTCTCACCAGAGGGGGCACATTGAAGATCGCGACCTATAACGTGAATGGCATGAACGGCAGGCTTGACGTGCTGCTGCGCTGGCTTGCCGAAGATCGTCCGGATGTCGTGTGCCTGCAGGAATTGAAGACGCCGGACGACAAATTTCCCCGAAAGGCTATCGAGCAGGCTGGCTACGGCGCGATCTGGCACGGCCAGAAGAGCTGGAACGGGGTAGCTATACTTGCAAGAGACGCAGAACCCCTCCTCACCCGACGGGGCCTTCCGGGCGACCCTGATGACACGCACAGTCGTTACATCGAGGCTGCGGTGAACGGTCTCCTGATTGGCTGCCTTTATCTTCCAAACGGTAACCCCGCGCCCGGCCCGAAATTCAATTACAAACTTCGTTGGTTCGTGCGCCTGCAGCACTACGCGCGTGAACTTCTGGACCTCGACGTGCCCGCAATGCTGGTCGGCGATTTCAACGTGATGCCGAGCGATCTCGACGTGTATGCACCAGAACGGTGGCGAGACGACGCCCTGTTCCGTCCCGAAGTCCGCGAGGCGTATGCTGCCCTTGTTGCCCAGGGATGGACGGACGCGATCCGCCACCTGCATCCGGATGAGCGCGTCTATACATTCTGGAAATATTTCCGGAACGCGTTCGCCCGAGACGCCGGACTGCGCATCGACCATTTCCTATTGTCGCCGAGTGGCTCGTATCGACCACGGTCTGCAGGGATGTCCGCAGCTGGGAGCATACCAGCGACCACGCTCCCGTCATCATCGAACTCAACCACGCATAAATTGACCGCCGCAGCAGCGGCTTGCACCTCAAGAGAAAGCCCGGCGGTTGTACCGGGCCATCGAAGATCAATCGCGATGTTCTGGCATTTCCTTCAATTGATCTTTCGTCCAGTTGGTTACGGCGTGGACGTCGCCGTCTTCATCTCGCATGAAATCGAGATCGCTGATCGGGACGGCAACTGGCTTTGCACCAATTCCGAGGAAGCCGCCAACGTCGATAACAATGCTGCCAACGCCAGCTCCGCCGGCGCCATGAACGTGGTCCACCTTCCCTACCTTGTCGTCGTCAGCGCCGTACACCGTTGCGCCTTCAAGAATAGCAGGGGTAAGCTCGGCAGGGGTAAGTCGAACGTGATTGGTGTGATCCATTTTCGTGCTCCCATGGTTTGGACTGGATCAACCATCCGGGGGAACAATTGTTCCGGCCGTCGTCCGGATCCGGCAATGGAAGCGGACAATGCTCGATTGCCAGGCGACGCACATGAAGGATCCTGAGAGAGCTCACAGCCGCGCGGCGTTCTTGAACAACCCGCCGAGGTGTGAGAGCAATCGAGAGTCACCTCTTCCTCGGAACTTCGTTTCAAGCCGCCAGTTTCAACGGCTCTCGCTTCCGGCCTTGTTCAACTATCACGCGGCTGCCGCTATATGGGATGAAGCCAGACTTCTGGAGCGCTTCCGCAAGCGTCGGCTTCTTTGCAACGTTAGCTTTCGCATCCATTTTCGAACTCCTGATGGTGACATTAACGAGCAGTCCAAAGACGTCAAGTCGGGTTCGGTAGCCCTGAGAGTCAGTCCCGAACCCAACGCCATGGAACCTCTTGCGGGATCGCTTTCCCGCTAGCCATCGTTGGCACCCACCAACATCGTCAGGATAATCCAGGCGATTACGAAGACCGATATTTCCGCCAATCGATCGACAACGTGCCGCTTGAAGACCACGGCCCAGACCAGGCAAAGCAGCGCGAAACCGGTGGTATACAGGTGAAGCTCGGTCATATGGTCATCGCATGTAAGACAGCCGTCCTGTCCCATGGCGTAGTAGAGGTCATGAAGATAATACCAGGTTGTGGTGTTGGCCCACCACGCGAGAGCACAAATCATTACCCACGAGAGCAATCTGAGACGCCGCCCCAGAAAGCAGGCAAACCAAGCGAGTACGGCGACTGAGATATATGTCCCGTTGGTCGTGTATCCGTCGGGTCGATAAAACCCGTCATCGTCTTTGCTGAACGCCAGCTCATAACCACGCACCAACGAAGTCATTCCGACGATCAGGATGGCCGCCGAAAGAGCCAGCCGAAACCATCGCTCGGGTTTGCTATCCCTTAAAAGATAATTCAAGAACCATGCCTCGGGGAGATTACCTACAAGCGGTCGCCTGCTGACCGAACTGCTGATATTGAGTAAAAATTGCCGCCACGACTTTCGGATCGAGCCCGCATTCCTCCGGATCGGCATTGATCTCATGTATCATTGCCCCGCGGTTTGCCGCCGCCGCCTTCAGCAGCGCGCAGTGATCATTCTTGAACTGCAGTTTCTCGGCATCGAACATGTTTTCCAAAACGTTGATCGTCTTGACGCACTTGTTATCGTTTACGGCAGCGTTGGCTGCGGAGGAAACAACGGCGGCGAGGAGAGCAACAGCATAGAACGCATTCGAGCAATCGATTCTGAAAACAATCATGATCAAAATCCAGCGTGAAAAAACGGTCGATATCGGATGATCTTACAGGCCGATTGATTCGCGGATAAGGAGAATTTTCGTGTATTCGCTAGAGCCGGCAAAGATCCGAAGAGGAGCCAGATGCGGACATTCCTGGCGCCATAGGTGGACTTCAGTCCGTGGCAGATTGATCGCCAGGAAATTTAGAAATCGACAACCATCGCGCGATCAGCGGCATTCTGCTTCCTTGAAATGCACGTGCGAGCGGCGCAATGATCGGCAATGTTCCGATGGCTTTTTCAGTTCTTGCAACGGCTCTTGACGGTCACCGCGCTGGCCGTCATCGCCGTTGGCTGGGTTACTGCTCTGTTGGTGGCAGGTGTCAGTGCCTGGGGCGTGCTTTCGATGCACGATCACTCCGAACCCAGCACACCGGAGACAAGAGAAGATGTCTATAATCTTCCTTGCGACGACGCAAAGCGCAGCACGTCGTATGAGAATTTCGATCTGAACCGACAGCGCAGCGCGCTGATCCAGTCGAACCATCCAGTCGACGTTTACCTCGGGCCGTGGAAACTCGCTGTTCCGTGGGGTTACTGGAATAGCCGCCCATTCGTCCGGACGTTGAACTGCCGCCACTCCCTGGAAGCCCTGTGGATACAGTATTGGATTCCCAGCCTGGATGCTCCCGAGCGGGAGATGATCTATGTAAGCAACACCGACAGCCCCGTGGAAGAGCGACGACCGGCCGGACGAGTCTGTCGTTCAGGCAATGCTTAAACCGTATGGCCCAGGCTTCCACGACAAGCGCTCGGCGGCGGGTTGGTTGATCGAGTCCCAAAATCTGGTTCGGGGCGGAGCCGGAATTGTGCAGGACGGAGGATTGTGGAAGACAACTGTTCCCGTTGGCGCGCTGAATGCAATCTACTGGTTCAGGTCGAGCGAGATTGAAGATCTGGTCATCCGATGCGATCCCATATCGACCCGATGCGTGGGGGGAACTCGATCTCAAGGATTTGAGCCGGGAGGCGACGCTGATCTTCAACCGCAATGCTGTTTCCCAGCATGTCCTCATTGTCGGCGGTCTGAGATCGCTTTTGAGCCGATGGCAACTGACGAAGGCGGCCTCCCAATGATCATCCTTCCAGAGATATTCCGTCGTGCCAACGACGGGGATGGCTCTATGGCTGGTGATCATTGACTCCTCGCTAAATGAGAACATAATGAGAACAAACGTGGCGAGGCACAAGGAGTTTCATCACCATGGCACAGGAAGAAATCACCAACACGGATGCGCCTGAAGAAGAAGACAACGGCCTGTATCCCTACTGGACGCCAGTGCATGAAGCCGAGCCCAACGAGCTGCACATGAAGTTGCTCCGAGAGGTGGCGGGCAGGTTTGACATAGAGTTCCATTCAGCGCCGCTATTTGCTCGCTATGGAGACCCTATAGGCAGCCTGGATATCGCCATTGATCGTCTTCAGGGAGAAGCATGTTGTGTATGGGCACATGGCCCTACCGAAGAAGAAGACGGAGCCTTTGATGCCGTTTGGGTTCCCGTAGGCGAAGACATGGACGCCACCTTGCGCAGCGCCGTGGCTGCCATGGAAGCAGTCGGGATCATGTGGTGATCAGAGGAAAAAACAAACCGATGACCACCAGCTCAAACACCCCAGCGATTGAACAGGCCACCACTGGTAGCGCAGAGCCAGAACTCTCCGCCTCCGAGTTGGCAAGCACCGTGCTAGCGTACCACGATGGGGACCACGTGGCCGCCATCAAGGCACTCCTCGAAGATACCCAGCACTTGAGATATCAGCTCGCCCTCACACAGGCGGCAATGAGCAAGGGCTTGACGCGGGGCTGGGTGCCGAGCTTTGAGCGGTAGACACCCCTGCCTTCGATCAGCAGTTGAAGTGCATAAGGATGAACATCGCGGGGAAGATCACCACTGCGAACATAGACAGGTTGCTGACGTACGGCACAAGGCGCTTGCGCTCAGGCTTCTTTCTGCTCCGGGGCTTTGGGAGTGGACCATACGGACCCTCGCCGTTCGACCTGAAGTACAGGTAGCCGATGCCCATATGGGTCGCCAGTGAAACAAAACCGACCGCCAACCAGATCAAGGTGGTTGAAGTCCAGCTATTGGCGCATTCAGCTTGCTTGTTCTCGATGCTCAGGCCCGCGATGCCGTTGGCGATGGTGCCCACCACCCACATTGCGAACCCTGACACCGCCAAAGCGTAGACAGCCATGGACTTGTTTTGAGGATCGTATGGAAGGCTCATGCATTGCCTGCTGCATTGGGGCGATATCTTATCTGCGCAGCTCGCCTCGGAGTTGAGGTTTCAATTTGGTAGACCTTCGAGGTAAAGGCAAGTGCCAGTAGGCATGCGTTACCTGAGCGAAGCGAGGTATTCTCCGACGCCGAGAATGAAGAACAAGTTTTTCGGCTGACGCGCGCGAAAAACAATTGCCTCAGCGCGGACATCTTAATTGAACAGCACAACTCGAAAGCGCATCCTTTTGGTTTCTTTTTCCGCACGCCGGATGGATGCCGAGTGCGGACCTCGCCGGTCTCTTTTCAGCTAGTTGTATCATCCTCTACATCGCCTTATTCAGACGTAGGATGTACCAGCGAGCGCCGATGGTCCCGCGGTCAATCAGGGCCGGGAACCTAAGCTTCGCCGCCTCGACATCGCCTGTTTCGCTCAGCAGAGCGTGCGCCCGGGTGAAGGCAAAGCTCCAGGTCGAGCGAGCAGCGCGGCGGCAAGGTACGCATCGCCGTCGTTGTGCGGACGATCGGCGGCGTCGGCCAGCACCTCAGCCAGCGCGCCGACGAAGTCATCGCATATCTGTCGCGAGCGCTTTGAGCGCCTCGCTCGCCAGCGCAGTTTCCACGAAGGCCCTCGTCTCGGTGAATAGCGGGAAGGACGGGTGGCGTTGCTCAATGATGCGGTGCGCCCGCACCTTTCTCGAAACGAATTCGCAGATAGCTAGCATTCTAACGAAACCACATCCTCGCCTTTAAAGCCTGATCCGATATGGGACACCAGACTACACTTATGGTTTGCGTGGGCGGAATGAACTCGAAGGCGAAAGCACTGGCTGCAGCAAAGAAGCGGATACTGGCGCTTCAATCCCAAATGACTAAGCGCATTCTCCAGATCGCCGCCGAAGTGGAGAAGCTCACCGAAATCGCGACCGAGGACGAAACGCGGGAATTCCTTCGCGTCACTTGCAATGTGCCCTCTTCCGAACTTGCCACCTACGTTGCGTTCGGGGAAACGCTGAAAGGCTACGAGGCTCTTCTGCATGATGCCCGCGTGTCATTCCCGGTGATGAAGGCGCTCGTCGCTGCGGACGAAGATACCCGTAACGAGGTTCTTGAGCGCATGGTGATCGGCGCCAGGATCGACGTCAGGGAGATTTCGGCAATCCGGAAGCGGCTGAGGGACGCACAGCTTACGCCCTTCCAAGTTCTGGCAAAGCGGAATGCCAAGCTTGTCACCGCCGCGGCGCGAAAAAGAGGTGGCGAGGCCGGAGAGCACTTCAAGAGCGATCTGCAATCGTTCCTTGACGGCATCGTGGACGAACACAAGACCGAACGACTTGCGTCGAGCGACATCCGCGTGAAAGCCGGGCGCTTGCTGAAAGAATTTGAATCCCTGTTCGGCCAAGAGCATCCCGACCCCACGAAGATAAAGGCTGGGTCATCGCGCCATGCCCTGGCAACGGCTCACCGTACACTTGTCCGTCTGAAACAGGGTACGCTCATCGATGAAAACGTGGGCCGAAAGCTCGTGCGCCAGCGCCACCCGGGTTTTCTGCCGTTGTTTCACCTGAGCGGGAAGGCGCTCGGCGAGTACAAGGACGACAGGGTCAAAGTGCGTCAGGTTCCGCCACAGCACCATCGCCTAAAGGTTCTCGAAATTTGTGGTGGGGCGGGTGGAATGGCCCTCGGGCTGGAAAGCGCCGGTTTCGAACATGTCGCCCTGATTGAGTGGGACAAAAAGGCGGCTGCGACGCTGAGGAAGAACAGAGCAGACTGGAACGTACTAGAGGAAGACATCAGGAAAATCGACTTCCGACCATACCGCAAGACAGGTATCGATCTCCTCGCGGGCGGACCGCCCTGCCAGCCATATTCCGCCGATGGTTTTGGACGGGGAAAGGACGATCCGAGAGATCTTCTCCCGGAGTGCGTTCGGGTCGTGAGTGAAGTCAAGCCGCGGGCCTTCGTGTTTGAGAACGTCGAAGGTTTGCTTCATGAGCGGCACGCCGACCACATAGCCGCCATCCTTCGTGGCTTCAGAAAGGCTGGATACGCGGCCGACATCTATCGGATAAGAGCAGAACACTACGGCGTAGCCCAGGAGCGGGGGCGTGTGCTGATTATCGGCGTCCGAAGGGAGCTTGCGGGCGCATTCCGCATGCCACCGACCTTCCCGGAGCGCAGATCCAACCTCGGAGACGCGCTCGTCGACCTGATGGCCGCAAACGGATGGGAAGGCGCATATGAATGGGCGCGCGAGCGGCGCGAGCAACCGGTCTTCGATCCAAAAGGCAATATCATAGCACGAGGAGTGCTCGCGTCCGCAATGGTGACAAGCCGGGGCAAGCGCAGACCGAACGAAACAGCAAGATGGGCTGGAAAAGGCGTCGACATCGCTAGTCTCCGAGACGAGGCCCCAACGTCCACGCAGGGGACGCTGAAGGGGTTCCGCCCTGCTCTCACCGCAAGGATGTGCGCTCGCTTGCAAGATTTTCCCGACAACTGGGAATTCTGCGGCGGCAAGGAGGCGACAGCAACCCAGATAGGCAACGCAGTCCCCCGTCGATTGGCTCAGGCGGTCGGCCTGGCGTTGTTCTCGGCAATGAAAGACGTGATATGGGACTGGGAGGCCATGCTTTGGCCCGCGAAGACTCGTGTTGGGATTCCGGCGCCCCCGCTCGTGCCGGATGAAATCCCATTGGGCAAAAAGGCCGAAATGCTCGGCACCTCACGCGAGTTGATGTCGTAGCTCAGCCCCCGAGGCGATCGCACGCTCTCTTTATGGCAGGCGGCCATGGGAAAGTCCTGATCGCTTGGCGTTCCCTGCGATCAATCGACGTTGCCGAACCGCGGAAGAGGCATTTTGACGAGGCACCAATCGTCTCCGTCGCAAACCGAGGGGTCTGCCCCCTGCACGGGTCCTGAACGCGCATCGCATGTGGAGACGAGATCGCTAATCGCGACGCTTCAATAGCTCCCGACTACGCCGTTCGCGGAGCAAAACGCGACTCCGGTGATATGGCTTGAATCCGGCCTTTGCGAGGGCTTCGCCAAGTGTCGGTGGAGTATCGGAACTCATCGAAAGATCAAACTGCGGTGTGAGGAGCGAGACACTCGGCGCATATGTTTCTTCAACTGTGGCGTTCACGCGCAGACCGAGGACTGTCGCCCGTCTGATCGCCTTGTTAAGAAGCGACATCAGTTCACGCACCTCGGTTACGGCAATCTTCTGCTCGTCATTCATACTGCCATCCCAAAGGAGAAGCCCCGCGGCGGTCGGGGCTGGCAACGGAATAGAACTCAGGTGCCATACTAACAAAATCGCTTCTGATCTCAAGTTAGACCAACGAGCGCGTCTTCCGACAATCCGGACGGAAGTGCAAGCATATGCCTGACGGAAATGCTGAGCCCGCCGCAAAAACGACGCCCGTCACAACGAACTGAACCGCTCGCGATGGCGCGCCACATAAGCTGGATGCGGCCACATCCGGGCATCCTCAGGCAAATGAATGCGATCCATCTGCTTCGCAAACAGCGTTCGCAACTCCGACGGCACCTTGTTGTGCGACACAAGGATCCGGTAGTCATCGGTCAGCGAAATCAGATGCCTGTCGAAGAGCCAATGCACGGTGGCCGATAGTGCGATACCATTTTGGGCGACGTCCGGACCGCCATCTGCTACCGACCATATGTGGGCGGCCTGGGCTTCGGACTTACCCCCGCCATTCACTATACGAAGCCCTGTAATCGCGCAGCGACTGTCGTAGGCGTCACAGACCTTGCGTCGAAAGCTGGCTTCCCGGATCTTCCGGTTCATTAGAATCTGCTCGATACGGCGCTCCTGCTCGATGAGCGGGAGATGGAGAAGCTCCTGAGTGGGGCCGTCGACATGCTTCGGATCAAGTTCCAGACGGATGGCGTTATCGGGCGCGAGCGTCTCGGAAAGCCCCGCTCGTGCGATGGCCGCGAAATCGGTCTCGGGAATGACACGAATTGATTTGCCCTGGAGGAACGCCCCAACGCGCGTCGGATCTGCTACCGACAGCAGGGACGTCTCCCAGTAGCGCCCATCACGGAAGAAGGGTACGGGTTCATCGAACTCCTGATACTCGGCCATGACGGCATACGCGTGCCCGGGCTCTTTAGGATCATCTTCGATCGCCACGACCTTCGCGGTCGCCACATAAGCCCTGCGACCACCGTTTCGCTGTGGCTCGCGATAGACGATCCAGTCGCCGACCAATGTCTCTGCAGTCCGGCGATACTGCTTCGGAAAATGGTACCTGAACGCGACATCATCCTTGTAACCAGAGTCCCGCTTGGTATCGAAAATGCCTTTCAAGAGAAACCCCTGCCCTCGCCTTTAAGTGGAACCTAAAGCGGTCCGCGTGGATGATCAACATGCTTCCGCGCGATCTCAGCTGTCGTCGGAGATCGCCTTTCCTTCGTAGCGCACCCGAAAATTCCGTCTGTGAAAATCCTGTTCGAAGCAAACGAAGACGAGCTCCAGGTCGTTGGCATTATCGCGCTTTCCAAGAAGGCTGAGCGTGACGACAATCACCCCGGCGTAACCGCGTGTCAGTCGAAAGGCCGCATTTCGGATGTCGGTGGTCTCCGGATCTCTCCGATCGTCGCGACGCTCGTAGACGGCCCAGAAGCGGGCCGCATCCCAAGTCTGCCTCAATATCTCACTTATTTCGGCCTTGAACTCCTCGGCGTGCATTGCTGGTCCCCAGGACAGCGCCTTCTCTCCCGCGTCGCTGGCGATGTTGAGATAGCCGTCATACTGGTGGGCGCCCGACAGCGCTTCTTCGATGAACTTGAATGCTGAATTTTCGCTGATTGGAGTCTTGAAGAGAATTGCCATCGAATCGCCGCGGGTTACCGAACTTGCTCTCCTAGCAACTCTAGCAGCTTTTCGAACTCCTCGATTTGCTACTGGATCGCGGCGCGAAGTCCGTGGCGGTCATCCTCGATGGTGCTATCGGTTCCCGATGCGCCGCTATATGAACCCGAGCCTATGCCGATCACAGCTAGGTCCTCACCTCGGCTCCTGAACTCCTGGCACCCAGATTGCTGACGTATCGTCCCCAAATGGCCTCGCCTGCCCATCCAGAACACAAGCTCCCACCCAGGCACAAACGACGGCATCGAGACAATCCTCGAACGCCTTCAGCTGATATCCCCGTCCGGTGACAGGCGGGAGAGGTAACGCTTGCACAACGCCTTGGATCCGGGTTTCAAGCAGCAATACGATCTGGCGCCACACATCGAGCAGGTTCTCCCGCCGGACGCCAGGCGTGACTTCCGGCCAGTATTTTCCGATCTTGGAGACCTTGTATGCCAACCTTCGCTCGGCCGATGCGAGTTCGATGAGCGCAGGGTGCGGGTAAACCTCGATCAGAGCCTGTCCGCGGGGATGCGATCTCGCCAGCGGGTAGCCGATGGTGTGGAAACCGATCCGGAGTTCGTCGCTGAGCTTGCCCGGGCGGGTCTCACTTGGCGTGTGCGTTCCCGCGTGTCTGGCACCGTACGCTATCGAGATGAGATTGTCGGACGTCCTGCGACCGATGATCGGTGTCATCGCCAAGGGCATATCGACGGCCACGATATCGATCGGCGAACCGACCATACAATTCGCCGCATTGATGATGGCGGTCGCGTCGGGGATCGAACCCCTGTGTCGCAGGACCGGTTCCACGGCGAGCGGAGGCCGCAGGAAGGCCGCATACGAAGCCGAGACGTGCATCAAGCGCCAGCCGGAGCCGTCGTCAGCTACCAGCGCAACGCCGCTGGGTTCCCGTTCGGTCCATGCGGCGTCAATTCCGAGAACTGATCTCATGCAATTTTCCTGGTTACACTTTCGCAGGCACTTTGTTTCACAATCCCGAGCTGAGGCAACGGGCTGAGTGGTGTTCATTGGTAGATTGGGAAGATACCCGCCGACTCGTGTTGGAGCGTGACGGCTTCAAATGCGTATCCTGCTCGACGAAACTGAAGTCGCGCGACGCCGACATTCATCACCTTCTTCCGAGATCGATGGGCGGATCCGACGAACTCTCAAACCTGGTGGCGCTGTGTGACGGCTGCCACGCCGCCCACCATCCCAACCTGGCAGGAGGACTCGCAAGGCGCGCGATAGAGCGTTGGGCGATGCGCCTGGCTCGCTGGCTGGATCGGGATGCGCAGGGTCTCGAGGCCGGAATAAACTTCGGACCCGTCCTGCGCTTGTTCGGCGTCTCCCATTTCAGGAGTGGGCAACTTCCGATCGTCCTGGCAGCACTTGCCGGGAAATCCGTGCTCGTCGTCAGCCCGACCTGGATCCGGAAAGTCACTGTGTTTCCAGATCCCTGCCCTGCTTCGACGTGGCTGCACAATGGTGGTAAGTCCACTGAAGACTCTCATGGCGGATCAGGTCTCCGGGCTTCTTCGCAAGAAGATCCCGGCGACCTTCGTCAATAGCGGTCTCAGTGCTGAGGAGAAGGAAATCCGCTACGACATGGTCGGTGTGAATGCGGTAAAGTTCCTGTATCTCGCGCCCGAGCGCTTCTTCGTGAAGAGCCGAAGGGAGAGGAAGGCGCTGGCCGAAAGCAAGCCCGAATTCCTTGTCGTGGACGAAGCCCACTGCGTCGATGCTTGGGGCCGAGATTTCAGACCGGAGTATGGTCGCCTTGCGGAGGTCCGGGAGAAGCTCGGCTCTCCGCCGATCCTTGCTTTCACCGCTACCGCAGGTCAGGCGATGCAGCAGCGTATCCTAGCATCGCTTGGGATCGAAGATGCAGAAGTCTTCGTTCGAGGTGTTGATCGGCCGAACATAGCTATGGTCCGATGGCAGGCGGCATCTTCAGCGCGGCATCACGAAATCGCGTCGCTGTTGCGGCTCCCGGTGCTCGCCGGACGAAAGGTCATGGTATTCGTGCCGACCGCACGCATCGGCCAGGAACTGCAGACCGACCTCAAGAACAACGGGCTCGACGTCCCGTTCTATCATTCCAAGCTGGGTAGCGAATGGGAGCGTCAGGAGCTCCTCAAGCGTTTCCAGGGTGAGAGTCGCCCGGTGGTAAACCACATCATATGCACCAACGCGTTTGGCATGGGACTGGACGTGCCGGATGTGCGGCTCGTCATTCACTGGCAGCAGCCAGCCTCCGTCGAGGATTATCTGCAGGAATTCGGACGCGCTGGCCGCGACGGCAAGCAGTCCGTCGCAGTGACGTTCACCGAGGGAGGGCGTGGCCCAGGACGGGATGTCGGTCTTCTCCGTTTTATGGCCGAGAAGACCGCCAACGGTTCCGGTTTGGACGAAGTCACAGCCCGAGCGATGCTGAAGCAGCGATACTCGCAGATCGAGGATCTGACTAATCTATTGGCGTCGAGAAGCTGTTTTCGCCGAGGCATTGTCGAATATTTTGAAGGTCCGAAGGTGAAGCCCCGCCTTAGCCTCGGAATGAAGATATTGAATTGGGTGTTCAGCAAGGAGGTCACACCGAAGCGGTTTCGATACTGCTGTGACGCTTGCGCAGCCGTCGATCGACGACTTGAGAATTTGCAACAACACGTGGCATCGGTGTTCGCGAAACAGGCAGGTGGCTAGCAGTCGGGACTTCGAACGGACGCGCTTTCGCGTGCACCTAGCCTCCCTCGCAGGCTGGAGACCAGTTGCGGATAGGGTTCGGTTGCGCCGGCGAAAATCCAGGGTGACACTTTATCGATCCCACCACGAGACCGACGATGCAATTATACGAAGAACCGTTTGCTCCACTCCCTGCTTCAGCCAGCCCTGTCGCATTCGACATTGGAGCCGGCGCATGATGCTCGGCTTCAAGATAGAGAACCATCCTCAACAAACTGCCAGACGGGGGGCAAAGGATACAGTCGACGAGCGCATAACGCCGCAATGGCTTTTTGACGCTATGGATGCACGATTCCATTTCACCCTTGATGCGGCCGCCAACTCCGTAAATGCGAAGTGTGAGCACTTCTACGACATCGACACGGACGGGCTCGCTCAGCCGTGGGCGCCCAACTCCGTCTGGTGCAATCCACCGTACAGCAACATCGGCGCCTGGGTTGAGAAGGCCTGGTGCGAACACCGTCTGGGTGCGACCGTGGTCATGCTTCTGCCCGCGAACCGTACGGAGCAGCGGTGGTGGCAGGATCACATCGAGCCCTTCCGGGATGGAAAGGGGCCTCTCCGCACCGAATTCTTTGCTCGCAGGATTAACTTCGGCGTGCCGGGCAACGAAGCCGCGAAATTCAATAGCTCGCCCCCTTTCGGAATCGTCGCGGTTATCTTCACCCACGATTGAACACGCTCCACTGGCGGTGGTTGGGGTCAGCGAGACCGATAGGACAAGGTGTGGAGGGCCACTTGCGCCGACGGAAATCCAGAATGACACTTTATTCATCGTCCCATGAGAACGAAGATGTCATTCTACAAAGAAATGTATGCCGAGATTCCGTTGCTGCCCGAGGACTGCAGCGCCCGCCACGAACCTGATTTTAGATTGTCGTATCGTGAAGTGATCGAGGACTTCCAGGCCGCATTCGAAAATGAAATGCCGCATTGGTTCAAAGATCTACATGAATCTGATCAAGTTCTGGTAGAAAAAATGGCGAACCGATTCCGAAGGCTACTCGTGAGCTTCGCTGCAGGGGTGAAAACTGCTCCCTTTTGCAGCAAACTCGACGGGAGGCCCTCCCTTCGAGAAGTGAGGTATTGGGTCTCCGCGGCTACACTGCTACCCTGGGTTAATCTGGCAAGGCCAATTTTGTCCGGTATCAAGTTGCCCCCGACTCTGAGGGAATCGGGGAAGATGGAAGCGGCCAGAGATCTCTATTTCTTCCTCCGCGCGCTTTCCGACGACGGCGCCGCATGGTAGCGGCAAGATCCTCCATACCCCCTCGCCGCGCTTGTAATCGGTCCACAAACATCCTCGATTTCGAGGAGAAAGAGTCCGATACGGTTCCGAGTGACAATGCGAAGCGTCCGAATAATGTCCGCGGCATCACCGACGGTCTACCCGTCGACGCACGGAGACAAATCCAAAGGCTCCGAACGATACGTCTAAGTCACAGCTAAGATTCAACGGGAACAATCGCCCACAGATTCGGCATCCGGGTTTTGGAAGAGCACCGAAGGACAGGGCGATGGTTTCCACCTATCTTGGCTATACAAACGCCACTAAAGACACGGCGACGACCTTGAAGAACGTCGCCTCGCAGCAGGATGTCAAACGCGCCCAGCAATATTTTGACGCAAACATCGGCAGCGTCAAAACCGTCGACGAATTTCTAAAGAACTACAAGCTCTTTAGCTATGCCATGACAGCTTATGGCTTGAGCGACATGACCTACGCCAAGGCCATGATGAAAAAGGTGCTAACCAGCGACCTGAGCGATCCGCACAGCTTCGCCAACAAGCTGACCGACCCGCGCTACAAGGAATTCGCGGCCGCCTTCAACTTCGGTGTCAGCACCAAGCCCCAGATCCAGACGACGGCTCAGGCAACGACGCTCACGAACCTTTACAAGCAGTCGTTTACGACCGAAGAGGACGCCGCGGCCAGCGCCACCACCTACTACGACGCTCATATCGACAAGGTCACCAACGTCGACCAGTTTCTCGCCGACCCCGAGCTGAAGGACTACGCCCTCAAGGCATACGGCATCGATCCGACCTACGCCTCCGATAGCTATCTCCGGTCGATCCTGACAAGCGACCCCAGTGATCCGAACAGCGCGGTGAATACGAGCGGATCAGACTCCTACAAGCAAATGGCCGCGGAGTTCAGCTTCAACGCCGACGGCACGCTCAAAGGTAAAACCGCGCAGACCGCAGATCAGAAGACGGCGGTCGAAAGCCAGTACAACTACGCCGTACCATCGTTCTCCACGGCAACGGCCGCGACCTACAACACCACCTATTACAAGAACACGATCGGTTCGGTCACTTCGGCGGACCAACTGACAAGCAACGCCCGGCTCTTCGACTATGTGAAAGCCGCCTTTGGCCTTGATCCCAAGATGAGCGCCTACGCGTTCTCGCAAGTCATCGCAAGCGATCCCAACGATCCCGGATCATTCGCGGCCGTGATCGGCGCGACGGGTGTTCTTAAGGAGTTCAATTTCAAGCAAGACGGCACCGTGCCCGCCGGCGAGAGCGTCCAGTCCAGCGCCCAGACGACAGCCACCACGACGTCGTATGCCGCAAACTACGACAACGTCCATCAGACGGATATGACGAACGCGGTGCAGAACTATACGAAGCGGATCGCGAGCGACAAGACCATCAGCGACTTTCTTGTCAGCAACAAGGCCGACAAGGCCGTCTTGAACGACGACGATCCGGAGCTCTATCAGATGGCTTTGCAGGCTTATGGCCTCGATCCATCGCAGGTCTCAAAGCAGCAGTTCACGAAGATCGTCGAGAGCGACCCCTACGACCCCAAGAGCTATGTCAGCTCGCTGAAAAACAGCAAATATACCGACCTCGCCAAGGCATTCGACTTCAACAGCAAGGGCGACGCCCAGCAGCCAGTCCAGCCGATTTCGCAAAATACGATCAACACCTACATCTTGCAGTACGATGGGCAGGCGATCATCGACCTGAAGGGCCCGGCTCTAAAGAAGGCGGAAGCCACCGCAAAGACTGACGCGACCTACTTTGCCGACAACATAAACAAGATCGGCACGGTTTCCGATTTCCTGAAGGACAGCAAGCTTGTCGACTTCGTGTTGACGGCCAACCATATCGATCCGAAGAAGGTGACGACCGACACGTTGAAGAAGGCCTTCGCGTCGGACCCGACGAATACAAGCAGCTTCATCAACACTCCGGCAGGCGCGCAGTTCAAGGATATTGTCGACGCCTTCAACTTTGACACCAAGGGTAACCTGACCAACGCCAAGATGAGCACCTCACAGGACGAGGGCAATCGGATCGAAACCGACAATCTCTATCTGCATCAGACGCTTGAGACGCAGGACGGGAAAAGCGATGACGGGATCCGCCTGGCGCTCTATTTCCAGCGGAAGGCGCCCAACATCAACTCCATGTACGACATCATGGGAGACGCCGCGCTGTACCAGGTCATAACCACGACCTTCAACCTGCCGTCCGCCATGTCATCGCAGAACACCGATACGCAAGCAGCCGCGTTGGGCAAATTCGTAGACGTCAAGGACTTGCATAACCCGGCCAAGCTCGATGCGCTGCTGAAGCGTTTCTCGGCCATGTATGATTTGAAGAACAATTCCAGCAGCGCCACCTCGACCGCCACGTCGGCCCTCAGCATCCTGCAGGGCGGATCTTCAAGCGGTGCTGGCGTTAGCTCCAACACTCTTCTGTCGATCGCGCAGCTCTCACGCCATCGATAGCAGCAGCTCACCCTAGAGAACCTGGTGATCATTGATCGGCACGCTACGTGCCTTAGTCCAAATCCGGAAAGGTGAACACCGAGCCACGCCATCGAACCGACAAGGCAACTCTCCCACCTGATGGAACATTAAATGAATCGCCCTCCTCGTCCCGAAATCAATACCTTCCATGCGTGTGCCAGTCAGCATGCCGAATGGTTGCGTGAGGAAATCGAGGAGCTACTTGATGCAAGATTCCTCGCATATGAAAAAGCAACGGTCGATGAAGCCGAAATTGCTCATCTCAGAAACGAGATCGAAACGCGCGAGGATGTGATCTCGCACTATCGGACACTTGGGCTGCTGCCTTAATTCGCTTCCGCCTCGCGTATTGCCGAGATCGCCAGTTTGCTTCCGGAAAGAGGACGTCAGGCGTTTGCCACCAAGCCGATCAACGACGACGGGAGGATCTGCCGTGATTGCTCGATTTTCCGGGTCTTGATCCTTCAATGACTCGCATTTTAGGAATTGATTTACCCACGACGTAAGACTTGTCGGCTACAAACCTCTTAAAGTTCAGGCATTCCGTCGGATGCAAAAGGAATTGAAGGACAATGAATATTTCGGGTGCTATGGCGATTTCTGTCCAAGGCATAACCGCGCAGTCGGTCCGTCTTTCAACCTCCGCAAATAACATGGCGAATATCGACACGCCCGGCTATCGTCGTTCAACAGCTAGCTCCTCTGCGCTGATGCCAGGTGGCGTCGCGACAAAAGTGTCGACCGCCTCGGCTACCGCCGCCGATCCGGCCACCTCCAATGTGGATCCGTTGCAGGAGGCCGTCACCGAAGTCGAAAGCCGAGCCGCTTTCCAACTTAATGCGGACGCCTTCGAGACAGGTGCGGACATGTGGCAGGCGCTGGCGTCGATGAAGCGCGACTGACCTCGCCCCGATCGAGCGACAACATCATCGCCGATCACCTAACGTAGCCGCTAGCGGCGGCATAAAGCCCATCATTTTTCACCGTCGAGCACAACTGCGGCCGTTGGCTTCTCGATGCGACGTTGGACGAATTCCGCCTGCGTCCGGAGCCGCCGACGTCGCTTTTTACCGAAGACTGCTACCACCGTAGCGACGGATTACCTGACAATTGGCAACTCACGAAGGCGAGATTCCGATCCGTGAGCTGGGTTCCCTTCAGAGGATACGTCGGTCATCGGAGGGATTCCGGTACCTGTGCAGAAGGCCCGCGACGACCAGAACCGTGAACAGCAGACCGACATTGATGAGGGAAG
The DNA here is from genome assembly GCF_004341625.1 of Rhizobium sp. BK376. GTDB lineage: Bacteria > Pseudomonadota > Alphaproteobacteria > Rhizobiales > Rhizobiaceae > Rhizobium. Next base: position 20,680 of record NZ_SLZG01000007.1, read on the forward strand.
CCTCTCCGCGTGGCAGGTTCAGCGCTCCATCTTTCACGGGCTTCGTAAGAAAGTCACCGAAAGTCGCGCCGAACGGCCGAGTGAATATAAAGGCGACCCAGAAAAGGATCACGTGATTGATCCGGGTTGTGTAGTGGAGCGCGACAACGATCCCGATGACGGCTGCAGTCACGAGCGCGCCTGAGACGTATCCCAGTCCCAGGTTGTCGGAAAGAAAATCGCCAAACGCCGTTCCCAGACTGTTGGAAAAGATCACCGCGATCCAAAAGAGGATTTCAATATCTCTTGATGCAATCGCATCCACATCCAGCTTGGGATCCCGCCGATACCAGATTGCGAACGTTGCGGCGAGACCGAGAGCCAAGATAACGGAGCCCCAGAGGTAGCCAAGGCCAAAGGAACGGTCCATCAAATCCGACACCTCTGTTCCAGCCGTCGTGGTCGAGACTATGCCAAGCCAGAAAATGGCGGGACGCAGGTGGCGGAAGGAAATTTGAAAGAAAAGAACGACGATCAGCACTGTGAAGGTGATCGCAAAGCCGACGTAATAGCCGAGGTTCAATGTCATGGACACGAAATCGCCAGCCGTCTCCCCAAGCGTGGTCGCCAGTATCTTCATGATCCAGAAGGCCAAAGTCACCCTCGCCACCTTCTGGGTATCCCGCTGTCTCACGTTGGAATCCGGCGCAATCTGTTCTGCAAAATTCATGGGATATCCTTCCGGAACCCGAGGGCTCCTTGCTCGTTTCGATAGCAGTGATGTTGCGTCCTAGGATCGACGCTTCGGCCTTGCCAGGCGCTGCGATACATCGCGATTTGGTTGGCGTTTTCCTGATCCGACTCCCGCATCGGCAATTTAGAAAGTAGGCGGTTGCGTCGGCGACACCGACCATGCCGGTCCGACGTGTTGCGGCTTCGCAAAACTGGGCGACGCTTCTGGAACGGCTAGCCGCGACGAGAGTTCATGGAGGGGAGCGACCTTACGAAGAAGTAAGGTCTCCGTAAGGTCTCAGCAAAAAACGAGATCCAATTTCGCGCCAAATGTGACGAGCCCGAACTTTGAGTCGATCCCTCAGCCATTCCCAATGGTTACGGCAAGGGCATTGGACATTGTCTTGGGACAGGTTGAAAAGGGCCGATCGTGTGAACAGCGGGATTGCTTCAGGAGCTGATGACGAGGATGCGCTCATCGGCAAGGCGACGATCGTCAGGACGCTATACGAAGGACGGGACATCCGCCCCCTTTGGGATCAACTGCTGGAAAGGGTGTCGGCGAACGGGACCGACGCATCTGCCTTCCACGACCTTGCCACCATCTTGTATGCCCTTGGCCGTCCTGAAGATGCGTCGGCCAGCGAGAACGCCGCCCTCGGGATATCCCGAACTTTCAGGATAAACAACGGTCACGGGACGGGGATCAGTGTTCTTGCATTGGTCACGGCGGGCGACTTCATGAGCAACACCCCGCTGGAGTTCCTTCTTGAGCGGTCAAACACGACGATCCTCCTTCACTATGTCGATAGCCGAACGAAGAGGCTGGACGATGTCCCGCCCCACGACGTTGCGTTCGTCGCGATCGCTGAATCCGAAGCGAACATGCCAGTCCTGGAAAATCTGGAGCGTCTTCTTGTCGACTGGAAGACACCCATAATGAACAATGCTCCGCGACGGATCATCGATCTCGCCAGGGACAAGGTCGCCGAGCTCCTGAGCACGGAGCCTTCGATCTTGGCGCCGATCACCATTTGCGTCGAGCGCGGAGCATTGATTGATCTGGCGTCAAGCGCGGCCGACACCGGTGGCCTTCGGATGATGGCGGGTTTTCCATTTGTGGTGAGGCCCGTTGGAACCCACGCCGGAGGCGGTATGGCCAAGATCGCGACCGCCTCCGAGCTCGAAGTCTATCTGAATGATCGACCGGAAGATACGTTCTTCGTTGCGCCGTTTGTCGACTACAGTGGAACCGATGGCAAGTTCCGCAAGCAGCGGATTACTTTCATCGATGGTCGTGCCTTCGCAAGCCATCTGGCGGTCTCGGACCACTGGATGGTCCACTATCTGAGTGCGGGTATGGCGGATCACGCCGATCGCCGAGCCGAGGAGGCTTCTTGGATGGCGAGTTTCGACGTCGATTTCGCACGGCGTCATGCCAATGCGTTCGACGCACTGTATCGGCGCCTCGGTCTGGACTACTTTGCGATAGATTGCGCCGAACTGCCGGATGGCCGTTTGCTTCTCTTCGAAGCGGACGTCGCGATGATCATCCACTCGATGGATCCCGTCACCATTTTCCCGTACAAGCAGCGTCCCATGCAGCTTCTCTTCGAGGCCTTCGTCGATGCGCTCTACAAGCGCATCGAACAGACCGACCCGTCCTGACAAAGAGACGCCGCGGTCCGCGAACTTCCTAGCGGAGTCGCCTATCTGGCTTGCGTGGCTGATATCCAAGAACATGGCAGGAAACGAGGACACCTGATGCCGACGCTATGCGCGTTTAGACGTCGTCGTCATCGTCGAGCGCTTCATGTATGGTTGCCTTGATGTGCAGGTTCGGCACGACGCCCAGTCGTTGCGCGTCTCTATATGCGTGTCGGGCGAGGTCGAACGACCCCGCCCACATAAGCGAACTAAGCAACGCGGCGATTGTCAGAGCTTTAAAGTTCATCGCGATTCCATCAGAGCTACGATTGGCCGGAGCGATCAGTTCTTGGTCCGGAACTTCGTCCGAGCGGCTCGCGAGACGCTTTCCGCCAGGATCAGCAGGCTTCCGACCAGAAGGATCAGAGCGGCGACAAGGCCGGAGACGTATCCAGTCTTGGCACCGATCACCACCGCGACGATCAATACCAGCGACAATGACGCCAGCGCGCCATCGTCGATGAACATACCCATCAGCTCTTCAAAGGCGGTTTTCAAAATGCTCACTGTGCAATTCCCTGGATGCGAGTGTGATGGAACTGGCGCAGCATGCGCACCGCCACGAACGAGAAGACTGCAAAAGCCGCAAATATTGGCAGAAGTGAGAGGTCGGAGCCCGGCCAGCTAGCGCCCATCCCCTCGCCCACCCAAAAGATGCCGAAAGCACTGAGAAGCAAGCCGACGACAAATTTGAGGGTGTTTTCGGGAACCGCGGTAAGCGGCTTGTGCAAGACGAGGCCTACGAGAAGGACCAGAACACAGGCGGCAAGCGCTCCCAGGCTGGCATAGCCTATCATTCCCTGGCCTGCCCCGGTCGCAAGAACGATGAAGACGACCTCCACGCCCTCCAAGAGCACAGCCTTGAACGCCGCGAGACCCGCAAGAAAATCGGCGCGCCCATCGGATGCCTGGCGTTTCAGGTTGTCCGTTTCGGAGGCGAACGCCTTGCCTTCGTCATGCAATGCGATGAAACCCGATGCTCGCAAAATTGCCTTTCGAAGCCAGCGAAGCCCGAAGAGCACCAGCAAGGTGCCGATGACGAGCTGCATCACTTCGATCGGGATCGATGCGATCAGCGGCCCCAGTGCGAGAACAAGAAGGGCAAGTGTCGCCAACGCCAGTCCGGTGCCGATAAAGGCGGGTCGCCAGCTTTGGGTGATGCCAACGGCGAGGATGATCGTGAATGCTTCGACGACCTCTACGAACGAGCCGAGAAAGGACGCCGTTATCGTCGAGGCTATACTTGTAATGGTGGTCATAGTGTCATTCCAACTTTCTTGAATGCTGCTTCACGCCGGAAGAATTGTGCATCGCTCCGGCGGAAGCGAAAATGATAAGGAGGAGCCAGTCTGTTCCTTATGAGGCCAATCCAGCCTTAGAACGTCCGCTCCGACCCGGACCTGCAAGCGCCAGCACCGCCCTTGAAAAGCACTGTCGACCACTTCACCCGTGAGATCGTTCAATCCGGTGGCGGGACGCCCGTCTTCCGGCCGGACGACGAGAACGGCAGCACCTTGCAGCCCTGACGACGCGTGGTTGAGTACGCTGTCGACCCCCGAGATATTGAAGCTGCCGTCGGACGCAACGCCGTTGAGGAGAGAGAAACCGCCGAGAAACCTGGCCACAAATGGATTGGCGGGGGACTCGTAGATGGACTCCGGCGTCGCAAGCTGCACGATCGCACCCCGGTCCATGACCGCTAGGCGATCGGATACCGCCATCGCCTCGACCTGATCATGGGTCACATAGACGGCGGACATTCCTTCCATGCGTATCAGCCGCATCATCTCTGCACGAAGATCATCGCGTAGCACCGCATCCAGATTGCTCAGAGGCTCGTCGAGAAGAAGAAGTCGCGGTCTCATGGCAAGACAACGCGCGATCGCCACCCGTTGCTGCTGGCCTCCGGAGAGCTCGCTTGGACGGCGCTCCGCCAGCGCTCCCAGATGAGTTATCTCAAGGGCGTGGTCTATTCTCCTAGCGATCTCGCGCCGATCATATCCTTTGGCCTCCAGACCAAAGCTCAAATTCTTGCGCACCGACATGTGCGGCCAGAGAGCATAGTCCTGAAAGACGAGGCCGACATTGCGATGTTCCGCCGCCACCTGCTTGCGTTGGGACCACACGGTGCTTTCGTGGATTCTGATTTCGCCTGCGTCGGGATCCGTCAAACCCGCGATCGATCGAAGCAGCGTGGACTTGCCAGAGCCGCTGGCACCGACGAGCGCCACGACTTCTCCGGGCTCGACCGAGATGTCGAGTTGGTCGAGCACCGTCTTGCCGCCGAGGGATTTCCTGACCCCTATGCATTCCAGCGCGTATTTTACCATGATGCGGCCTCTTTTGATCTGAAGTTGTAACGGCCAATCAAGGCAACGAGACCCGAGGCAACGGCGACGGCAAGAAGTGCGACAAGCGCGAGCGCGCACGCGACGGCGTCCCTGTCCTGCGTGAAATCGTCGACGATCAGCGCCGGAATGGCTGGCCCGGCCTGAGGCATAAGAAACTGAGACATGGGAAGTTCAAAGATGGTGCGGATCATCGTAACTCCGAACGCCGCGGCGATCGCCTTGCCGATCAGGGGAGCGACGATCAGGCGAAGGTGGCGAAGCGGACCTGCGCCCGCGAGACGTGACGCCTCCCCTATCGAGGAGCCGAGTCTGTCGAGCGCGGCCCACATGAAGATGAGGCAATAGGGAAGCGCCGCGGCACAATAACCCAGCACGAGCAAGGTTCTGGTACCATAGAGCCCTAAGTCTTCGAAGCCCGGAACGCGGTCGTAGAGGAGGATGTATCCGAACGCGAGGATAATACCCGGAACGGCCACTGTCACCATGGCGAGACCCGCCGCTAGCACCCGCGTCCTCTTCGAGGCGAGCGACACCCGATAGGCGAAGACGATCGCGAATGCGACGGTAAAGAAGGCGGCCGCGAACGCATATTCGAAGCTCGACACCAATGCCTGCCCCGCGACACTGGAGGTGTCGAAGACGGTTCGCAGGGCGCTCAAAGAAAAGTTGGATGGCGACAAGCCTGCGCCGAGAGAGGTCGTCAAGGCCCGGAGCGCCACCGCCAGCAGAGGCAACACCGCCGCAGCGATCGTGAGAAGAGAGAGAAGGAGGATGGCCAAAGGCTGCCAGAGGCGCAGGCGATAAGGACGAAGAGTGCGGTTTCGTCCGGAGAGGAAACGGGCGTCCCGCTGGGTACCTCCAGATGCGGCCGCGACGACGGAGCCCGAGACCAGAACGCCCAGGAGCAACGCCTGAGCTCCTGCCGCCGCGAAGTCCACGGGAAAGCTCGAAGTCGCGGCATAGATGTTGTAGGTCAGAAGGCCGAGGTTCATCGAGCGAGCGATGGTATTTGCAATGCCGAAGTCTCCGACAATCTCTGCGAAGCTCGTGAGCAACGACAGCCCGATCGCGGGCATGATCATAGGAACGACGATGAGGATGATCGTCCTTGCGGAATTCGCCGAGGCCATGCGCGCGGCGTCTATATATTCGCCACCGATGCCTTCCAGCCTTGCGCGGATAATGAAATACGGCACGGGAAAGAGGGACAGCGCCATCACAAGCAGGAGGCCCGGAGGTCCAAAAAAGGACGAGGCCTGCGCGGGCGTGAGGATTCCAAGGTAGACCAGATAGCCGCCCTGCGACATGAGCAGAACCCAGGCGAGCCCCTTCAGATAGCTCGGCGTCGCGAACACCACCCACGGCAGCGACTTCCAAACTGTGCCCAAGCGCACGTCCGTCAGGTGAACCACAAGAGCCAGCGCCAGGCCGAAAAGGGTGGAGACAACCGCTCCGACCAGACCAAGGACGACAGTATTGATGATCCCGCGAAGCAATCGCGGAGAGGTCACCATGTGCGACAGCGGTTCAATCGACACGGCGATGCTTGGAGCCGTTGGATCAAAGAGCTTCGGAACGACGGCCTGCACGACGACAAGCAGCATCGGAAGTCCGATAAGGACGAATGCGAAGAGCCAGGACAGCGGAGCTCCGCCTCCCCAGCCCCTGGCCCTGCCCGAAGCGATAGATGAACGCATCGTCATTCTTCCGTCGATCCCGTCGTCGATAGCGGTGGCGCGGAGATTCCGCGCCACCGGTCCGATCATGGTACGAACTGGTCCCTGAACCATTGCTTCCACTCTGTTTCGTTAGCCGAGGCCCTCGCATCGTCGAGGATCTGCCAGCTCGACGTATTGTCGACGCGAGCACCCTTTGCCTTCACGCCCTGGATCAACGGCGCGAAGAATCCGTCGCCGCCGTCGGCCTGCTCCATCGCATTCTCGCCTTCCTTCGTGAGGAGGAACTGGATGAACTTTTTCGCCTCGTCTTCATGCTGCGTCGTGCGTGCAACGCCAGCGCTGGACGGGATCGCGACCACGCCTTCGCTCGGATAGACGATCGAGATCGGCTCCTTCTGATCGATCAACGCGTAGATGGATGTATCCTGCTGGATCGCGACGCTTGCATCGCCGGTGATCAGAGACTTGTTGACGGCGCCGCCGCTGGGGATACCGCTGATCTTCGTGTTGGTGAGGATGTTCTGCAGCTCCTGTTTGCCAGCTTCGACCCCCTTGTCTGCAAAATAGCCTGCCAGCCATTGGAATGCAGGTCCAGACAGGTTCGGGTCCTTGGCAGCGACGCTCCCGGCAAAACCGACAAGATCCTTCCAGGATTTCGGCGGCTGCGCGCTTCCAATCTTCTTGTCGTTGACAGCGATTGCGGTCGTCGAGACGGTCACGGGGAAGTAGGCTTGGCTCTTGGGTACGAGGCGGTGGCCCAGATCGGTGTAATCGGCACTGTCGGCTAGCCCTGGTTCAGGCTTCAGGATTTTCTGATCTGCCAGCCTGTTCATTACGGCGGATCCTTCGACCCACAGGACGTCGAACTTCGGATTGTCACCTTCGGCCGCAACCTTGCCCAGGAGTTCGCCCGTGGACAATCGAACGAGGTCGACCTGGATTCCGGTCTTTTCGGTGAATGCCTTGGCGGCGAAATCGACCGTGTCGAGTGCGGAATACACAACCAGATGGTCTGCAGCGTGCGCACTACCTACAGCCGCGGAAAACGCGACAAATATAGAACTCAAATATCTAATCGGTTTCATTGCCATTCCTCTGAAAATCCCCGAATGCGGGGCGTGGGTCGAAGATTATTTTTTGACACCGCGCTTCAGCCAATGCTTGTCGATCGCACCTCGCAGCGCGCCGAATTTTGCCAGGGACAAGAGCGCCGCCTCGCGATCTTCGGCGGCAAGCGCCACTATCATCGCCTCGACCAAGACAATGGTCGCTCCGTGCATCGAAAGGTTATCGGCACGGCCGCGCGAAACAGGCAGCAGTTCTGTGATCTGGTCGCTGACATGCGGGAACAGGCTGTCGCCAACGAGGACGACCGGCACTCCATGCGCTTGCGCGTGTTCGAGGACGACAGTCACTTCGCGGTAGACCGGGGCGTGCGCGATCATCATGATCGCATCCCCCTTCTCCATCGAGATCATTTGGTCAGCCAGCCCGATGCCGCTGTTCGACAACGCACTTGTCGGCAGGCCGAGGCGGTTGAACTGCAGGGACGCGTATTCCGCGACGCTTCCGGAGGGCCCGATGCCGAAAAGGAAGCGGCGCCGGGCGGAAAACAAGATCTTCACTGCCTTGGCGAAGGCGTCCGCAAATGCGCTCGACGACATCACTTCCAAGCTCTCGCGATGCGCGCGCAGCACGAGCCCGAGGGCACTGCCCGGATCCTGCCCCAGGTCTTCCAACGTTCGGCTGAGGCGGCTTTCCGGACCGGACGCCGTCAAATCCGCAAGTATGGCCTCGCGCAAGTCGGCAAGGCCGTCGAAACCCAGGGTACGTGCGGTGCGAACGACCGTGGCGTCGCTTGTTCCGGCTTTTGCAGAGATTTCGGCTGCCGACGAGAGCAAGACCGCTTGCTTCTGGGTCTTGAAGAAGGACGCCATCCTCTGCTCGGCCGGCGACATTGCCGGAAGCGCGGCATCAATAAGCTCGTTCAAGGACAGGCGTTCGTCAGGATCATAGCTCGTCATTGCGGTCTCGTTGTAAACATTTCACGGTTGCTATCTATGAAATGTTTATTTCACGAACATGACAAACTATGGGCGACGCATCATTTCGTAAGTGATCGCAATGACGACGGTCACGCTCATTGCCACAAGTGTCACGAGCATCGTCCGCCGCTTGAAAAGGTCGAGTGCTGCTTCGCCGTAGCGGGCGAGAAGAAATCCGAGCAGGTAGAAGCGCGCGCCTCTGGCCGCGGTTGCCAGAACCACAAACAGGAGGAGGTTCATTTTGACGACGCCCGCGAGGATCGTGACCACCTTGATCGGGGGAGCGTGAAAAAGACCTGAGGTCACAAGGAGAATTGCGATCCATTTTGCGTCGACATAGGACCGCATATGCTCGAATGCTGCATCTTTTCCGTAGAACGCAAGGATGGGGTTTGCCACCGCCTCATAGGCGTAATAACCAAGCAGCCAGCCCGCGATACCGCCGGCGACAGAAGCGATCGTTGCGATTGCCGCAAGCCGATATTGCCTAGACGGACGAGCTAGCACCATGGGAATAAAGAGGACATCCGCCGGAACAAGGAAGACGGAGCTCTCGACGAAAGCAGTGACCGCAAGCCACACCTCGGCGGACCGACTCGACGCCAACGAAATCGTCCAATCGCGAAGCCTGCCCATCATCGCTCATTCGCTCCCATGCGTACTCACCATGGCCACGTGAGGACGAGCAATCCTCCGGCTCCCACCAGAATTCTCCAAATCCCGAAGACGCCGTACCCATGCTTCGAAACGAAGTTGAGGAGTCCACGCACGACTATCAGGGCGGAGAAAAATGCAGCGACAAAGCCGATCGCGATCAGGCTGCCTTGGTGGAAGTCCAGTTCATGGCGGCTCTTATAAAGGTCGAGGGTGAACGCCCCAAGCATTGTGGGCATGGCGAGGAAAAATGAAAACTCGGCCGCAGATCGCCTGTCCGCGCCGAGCAAGAGAGCGCCGACAATCGTTGATCCGGAGCGCGAGACACCGGGAACCAGCGCCAGGCACTGAAAAAACCCGATTTTAACAGCCATCGGCCACGAAAAGTCCATGGCCTCGTGATGAACCGGATTGAAGACCATTCTGTCGACAGCGATGAGAAGCAGTCCACCAAGAATGAGAACGATGCATATGAGTGTCGGCGCATCGAAGAGAACCGACTTGATGAAGTCATGCGTCAGGGCGCCGATTACCGCCGCGGGCAGAAATCCAAGGAGAACTGCGACGACGAAATGCTGTGCCCTGCGATTGCGGCCTATCTGTCTTGCAATCATCAGAAGCCGCTCGAAATAAACGATGACCACCGCGAGGATGGCCCCTAGCTGTATAAGAATGTCAAAGGTGCCGGCCGACCCGAACCCGAGAAGTTTGCCCATGAGGATGAGATGAGCCGTCGAGGAAACCGGTATGAATTCTGTAAGTCCTTCAACGATCCCCAGAACCAGTGCATTCAAAATATCGGGCACGTACGCGTCCTTATGAAGGAATGCCCCAACGTCCGGACATTCTGAAAACCGGAAATTACTCAAGAAAAATGCGGGCTCTGAACAAAGCCACTCAATCAGGCAGTAGCGGGCAATTCATACGACTGCCTGTCCGGCAGCTTACAGATAGGTAAGGAACTTTCCGGAGAAACGCCTATCGAGAAGCGGCAGGACTTCTCCAACCAACCTCGCGAACGGGTCGCCCTCTCGCCGACGGATAACCCAACCCGCGACTGTGACCCGAGGTTCGTTCGCCCGCGCACATCTGGTGCGCAGGCTCCAGTGGAACAAAGTATTGGATACCCGCTGCGCGTCGACCGGCTACTTTTTTGCGCTCGGGGTTTGGATAGTGGCGATCAGCTTCTTAACCGCCACTTTTGCCTTAGCGGCGTCCGGCTTGGGCTTACGCAAAGACGAAATCGCACCATCGGCAGCCTTGTCGACAACCATCCAGTCCGCCTTGTCCAGAGCGTAAAGCGTTGGCTCGGCAGCATCCCATGCTGTTTCGAAATCGGTTATGCGTTTTTGAGCACCAGCCAGATCACCGGCGTCCACGAGCTTGAGTGTATCGGTTGCGATCGTCTGGAAGGACGACAGGTCCCCGAGAGCGCTCGGCGCCGCCGCAAGTGTCGGTGATGGAAGGACGACGGGCGCAATTGCAGGTACCGCAAGCAGGGAAAGGGCGAGCAACAGTTTCTTCATAGACAATCTCCGTTTCCAGCGCGATCTTTATGCCGCGCTGCAACGTAGAATGCTGGGCCTTGCTTACCTTCACCTCGCTCAAGACATACCGTTTTGTAAGGTGAGCACATTTGGAGCGAGGAGATTTATCGAAATTCACGCAGCCTTTCGATGGGTGCGCGAACGGCGTCACGTATGGCATTTGCCAGGGCCGCACCTGTCGTAACCAATGTCACAACCGCCAGACTGACGAGATACGCCCACGGGATGCTGAGATATTCCGGAGGCGGGTCGAATACGCCCTGAAGAACCGTCACCAGCATATCTGCGACGAGCCAGCCGGTCCAAACGCCGAAAAGCGCTCCGCCGAGCAGAACCAAAAGCCCCTCAGCGAGAATGAAACCCAACAGCTGCCGCCGCGTTGCTCCCAACGCCGACAGAATGGCGAAATTCCGCCTCCGGTCGGCAAGCCCCAATGAAAGCATTAGCGCGGTCGCTCCGACCGCCAAGGCAAATGCAAAGGCCAGTTCAAGCCGCGTCAATCCGGCCAGATCAATTGCCGTCAAACTCGAACCGATGACGTGCGCCGCGTCGGAAAGGGCCGTGACTCTTGCTCCGGGCAGACCGCTGACGAGATCAGCCGCGGCCGCCTTGACCTCATCGGGTTCGCGTGAGGTCTTGATAAGAACTGTTTCCGCCGAATTCAGGTCGGTCATTCGCGCGACATATCCGGCATTGGCGACCACGAAGCTGTCCCTCGGTGCAGTAGGAAACTCTCGGACGACGCCCGCAAACACAAACGGGACCGGATGGTATGCTCCATCCGCGGTCTGGATTCGAAGATTGATCGTATCCCCGATGGCCAACTGGAAATCGGTGACGGTTTCTTCGGAGACAAGGACAGCATTTTCGGTCCGAGCCAATGCCGCAAGCGAGGCGTCCGCATCGCCATTGCCGAAATAGGCGTCGACGATGGGCGTAGCATTCCGGATCCGCTCGGCGTCGATTCCATAGAGATCCTGCAGATCGGTTCCTACGTAGGTAAATCGGTGCTGCATAGGCTCGGCGGCAATGACTCCCGTGATGCGCCTGAGTCTATCGAGCAACCGCCCGGCAGGCGCTGTAGCGGTGCCCGCAACCGTGACATCCGCGCCATTTGTCAGCAATGCATCGACATTGGCCTGTGCTTGATAGGTCGTATTGAAGATTGCCGTCGAAACCGCGAATGCCGTTGCGAGAGCGGCGAATGCGACGCTTGCAGATATTCGGCCACGTTGGCGGAGAAGCGATGACAGGAGCGCAGGTGCGCTATTGCCCACAAGCATCCGAGCGGGGGAGACTAGCAAGGCGGGTTCGTGAGCCAGAACGAACCTGATCACCCGTACCGTCAGAAGTGCCGAACCGATCCATAGAAGCATGGGAGCAAGGAAGGCATTGTAGTCGACGGAGATGGCGGTCACGCCCTCGGTCGCAAGGACGACCTGGTAACCGGATGTAGCTGTTTCGGTAAATACCAGACCTGCAAGCCCGAGGCAGATCAAATCGATGAAAAGGCGCTCCCACAGAGGCTCGTGCCTCCGTCCGACGATCTGTCGAGCTTCCGTGATCGACATTTGTCGCGCCGACCGCATCGCGGGGACAAGAACGGCGAACGCCGAGAGGCACAGTCCAACGACCGAAGCGACGACGACCCAAAGCGCCCGCCCCTCGCCGAATGCCGTCTGGCCGAACAAAGGGGCCGTGGCGACAGCAAATGCAGTTCCAAGGCAACTCCCGACCACCCCGATAAGCCCCGTTTCAGCTAGCGCAAATCTGAATATCGGCCAGTAATCGGCGCCGCGCAGCCTTAGCAGCGAGCTGTCCAACCTCCGCCGGTCCGCCCCGGCGCCGGCGACGGCTATTGTCAGCAGGGTCGCCAGCACGACGCCTGGCGCTCCAAGAAAGAGGAAGAGAACGTGGGCATACAGTGCGTCGGCGCGCGTCGCGTCAAGCTGCGCCGCCAGATTGTTCGCCAATGATGCGCTGCCTGCGACCCGCACTTCAAGATTGCGTCCTGCCTGGCTGACGGAGAGATAGGCTGCATCCGGAGCCGACGGCAGACTGCGATGATCGAGAAGAACATGGATCTGTTGGCGCGTCGCAGTCGGACGAACCGACACCAATGGATCGAACAATCCATGCCATTGCTCCGACGGGAGAATGACTGCGTTGTCCGGAGGTGCTGGGGGCGCCGAACCCCTCGGCACGCCGACAGCCTGAAAAAAGGTATCCGCGGTTGTCAGGTCTACCACCCCGGCGACGGTTATGCTGGCATCGGACAGACCCGGTCTATGCACTGTGATCGCGTCGCCAGGAGCAGCATGTAAATTAGCGGCGGTCTGCTGCAGCAGGATAGGTCCTTTCATGCTACCCGAGAGAAGCCGAAAGCCGCCCGGAAAGGCCTGAAGGTAGTCCGCCGAAATGCCCACGACTTTGCCGGGGCCTGTTACCTGGACGCCATCGGAGGAATTGAATTCGAAGCCGTCGACGTCTGCATAGTTGACATCCTCCAGACTACGGACGGTCGTGGCCGCCCTGACGGCGTCCTTGATCTGCTGGACGTCGGCTCCGGGCGCCAACTCGACCTGCCAATCGATCGGAACACCACGAATGGCGCGAATGGTCATCGACGCGGCGCTCTGGTTGAGGAACGTTCCGAGATCGCAAAGCAATGCGACTGTCACCGCGATGCCGATCGCCATTCCGGCAAGGCGTCCCGAGCGGGTCCTCGCCACCCCACATAGCCACATCAGGACTATCATCTAAAACTCTCCGACCGCGGGATAAAGAAGACCGCGCTGCATGGTCCAAATGGTCCGAAATCTCTCCGCGATCGTTAAGTCGTGGGTCGCGACAACGACTGCGACTTCGTTCTCGTCAGCCCACTGGAACAGCATGTCGACGAGCTCCTTTCCAGTCTGACGATCCAGTTGACCCGTGGGTTCGTCCGCAACAAACAGCGGCGGATTTGTAATTGTGGCTCGAACGAGGGAAATACGTTGCGCCTGTCCCCCGGAAAGTTCTTCCGGAAGCTTGTCGGACAGATGATCCAGGCCGAAGCGGGCGAGCGCGTCGTGAGCATTTCCGTGAGCGTCCTCTCCGTGCCCCGCCAACTGCAACGGCAGTGCGACGTTCTCCACGGCGGTCAGCCATCCGACCAGGCTCTGGGATTGGAAGGCGATGCCGATCTTGCCGGATCGGAGCCCTCCGACGGCGCCGAATGCGGGCCACTTTACAGTTCCGAATGTCGGCTGATCGAGGCCCGCCATGATGTGCAGGAGCGTTGACTTTCCGCTGCCTGACTGTCCCACCAACGCGATACGATCGCCGACCGAAACGCGGCAAGTGGCCTTTTCCAAAGCAACGGTCGGCGCTCCACCCGCGGAAAATACTCGCTTCGCGCGGTCCACGTCGACCAGGATCTGACCGGGAGATCTCAAGAGACGACCCTTCCGTCACGCAGTCTAACGATGCGATCGGCTTCCGTCGCGACGGCATCGCTGTGGGTGGCGATCAGAACTGCGGCGCCGTTTTGCGCCTGCTCCTTGAGCATCTGTATAATATCCGCTTCCGTTTGTGCATCGACCTCCGCTGTCGGCTCATCACAGATCAGCAGGACGGGAGCGTTCGCCAAGGCGACCGCAAGCCCAGCTCGCGCGACCTCGCCTCCAGACAATTGCGAAGGCAAAGATCCGCTCCGATGGTCCAGCCGAAGGCGCTCCAGAATTGCGTGCCGCGCGGCAACGTCTCCCTTTCCGGCCAGATCCTGTTGGAGACGAAGGTTGTCCGCTACGGACAAATGTTCGAGGAGATTGCCGTGCTGCAGCAGGATACCGATATGTCGACGGCGCAGAAGTGATTGCGCTCGCTGCGCCTGTCGGCTCATGATCTCGCCGCAGATGGTGACGCGACCGCCATCGGGATCGTCCAGCCCGGCGAGGCAGGCGAGCAATGTGGATTTTCCACTTCCGGATGGTCCCATCAGCCCAACCAGCTCACCGCGTTTCAAGGTCAGATAGACGCCGCGCAATGCGACCGTCTCTTCATCACCTTTGTGATAGAAGCGGTACAGTTCAGTCGCTTCGGCAACGGGCGTCACGGCAGGCTCACTGAATTTGCCATCAGAAGCCATTGATCGACATTGTCCGCCCCCAATGGTGCCGCCATGTCGAGCGTGACCAGCCGACCTGCTTTGAAGAACAAGTACCTGACGCGCTCGAGCCTTATCTTCTTGCCCGTGACTGCGTTGGGCTGAGAGTTCGACTGGTAATCGATACGCACGGCTGGGCCGCTCTGTAATTTGACGGCCGCGACATTGCTTATTTTCTCGGCATGACCGCCAGCGGCAATGTCCTTGGCCTCGTGGGCTTTCACTTCCTCGACCGTCGGCGCCGCCGCGGCTGGCGCGATCGAAACGTCAATGAGATTGTATTTGTCGGAGAAACTTACGCCACCCGGAATGTCCTTGCGCGACCAGCCTTCCGGAACCTTCATGGCAAAGCCATTGGCCACATAGGCGATGAACACCTGATTGTCCGGAATGTCTCCCGGAGGATTGTGCTCAGGCGCAACGGCCTTTTCTGCGGCAAAGCTGTAGCCGCACATCAATCCGACTGTCGCGCTCATGGCGAGCACAGCGATCGTACAAATTGGAATTAGGCGCTTCCCGAACATGTTGCGATCTCCCGAAATACTCGAAAGCAGGATCGCGCCCGATTATTTCGGGGACATGAGGAGATGCTTACCATTTTGTAATTTGCGCGAGATCCGTTCGCTTCTGTGACCGCTAGCCCTCGTCAAACAGGGGCATGGAGCCACCCCGATCCGAATCCCGCCTTTTCCGACCAAGTTCCGCCAAGAGCCCAAAAATCTTACCGATCCGTATTCTTTCGGACAATGAGACGTAAGTCGCCGCCGCTACAGCTTTACGCATGCCAATCCCGTGGACGGAAAGACGCCACGGTCGGGATGGCAGGTTCGTAGATCAAAAAATGGAGACCACCTTGAAAACCCTCGTTACCGCTGCCTTTCTCAACTCCATCTTTATGGCTGGCTTCGTCATTGCGGCCGCTCCAGCTCATGCCGCCGTACCGTGTGAGGAAGCACTGAAGGATATGCGCGCCGCCAAAGCGACCGCCAAGCTGAGCGACGCCGACAAGGCGCAGGTGGACGCGCTCGAAGCCAAAGCTGTCGAACGTTGCAACGCCGACGACGACACGCGATCCGATAAATTCTCGGCCGATGCCATGAAGATCATGGGCAAGTGATCCCAAGCAAGGAGAGACGACATGACCCTAGCGACCTCCACAGGTTCGCGAAACGGACTCAATCGCGTTCCACGCGTCACCGTCGACTTCTGGATGATCAAGCTCATGGCTGTGACCATGGGTGAAACCGCGGCCGACTACCTGGCGGTCAACCTCGGCCTAGGTCTGACCGTAACTTCGCTCATCATGGCGGCGCTGCTCATTGTTGGGATAGTGATCCAGTTCAGACAGAAGTGCTACATTCCGTGGAGCTATTGGCTGGCCGTGGTGCTCATCAGTATCGTCGGCACGCTTGTCACCGACAATCTGGTCGATAATTTCGGCGTTGCCCTGCAAACAACGAGCATTGTGTTCAGTATTCTTCTGGCAATTACCTTCTACTGGTGGTGGAAGTCGGAGGGGACATTGTCCATCCATTCGATTTCGACAGACAAAAGAGAGATCTTCTACTGGCTGGCGATCCTCTTCACCTTCGCGCTGGGAACGGCCGTTGGCGATCTGGTGGCCGAGGTTTTCGGTCTTGGCTATGTGACGACCGGGGTAATCTTCGGTGCTATTATCGCGGCGATCACCATCGCTTATTATCTGTTCAGCCTGAACGCCATCCTTGCCTTCTGGCTCGCGTATATTCTGACCCGGCCGCTTGGCGCGTCATTTGGCGACTATCTCTCCCAGCCTATGGAATATGGAGGCCTCGGTCTCGGGACGATCTACACCAGCTTGATCTTCCTGGCGGTCATCGTCCTCATCGTGGTCTACATGACAATCCGCTTCAAGCCGGAGACGACCGAACCAGAGACGACGATCGAAGCCGAGGCCCGTGTGCCCCTCCGGTAACGGCCGACGTCGTGTGCGGGCTTGGGGAAACCCAAGCCCGCAACTATCCCACTCACAGATGCTCAGCGATGGAGATTCCCATGAATAGGCGGCAATTTATCGCAACCTCCGTCGGGGCGATGGCGACGGGAGCGATGCCTCGACTTGTCGAAGCCGCGATGCCCATATCGCATGACCGGAACGCTGCGCCGCCAATGGACGACCGTAAGGCGTTCGTGGACTGGATGGTTCAATATCGAGGCGAGGACCCTGCCCTTCTGGCACAGCGATACGATCGATTTCTCCAGCTCATCGCGCATAAGGACGTCTGGGACGATCGCAACAAACGAGCCTATCTGATGACCCCGCGCGAGGAATTCGTGACGGCGCCAAATCGCGCGCGAGCCTATGAATGGCATTATCTCGATATCGGCTACGGCGTCACGATAACCGGTCCTCACACGGTTGCGAGGATGACGAACACGATCAACCCGCGCTTTGGAGAGAAGGTTCTCGAGGTGGGCACCGGGTCGGGCTACCAGGCGGCATACCTTTCAAACCTTACCAACAGGGTCTGGAGCATCGAGATTATCAGGCCGCTTTACGAGCGGACGGGACGCGTGTTTTCCGATCTCATCTCGAGGGGCTACAGCGAGTATGGAGCGATCAACCGGCGAAATTCGGACGGCTACTACGGGTGGCCCGAATTCGCACCCTTCGACAAGATCATCGTTACCTGCGGCATCGATCACGTGCCGCCGCCGCTTCTGCAGCAACTGAAGCCCAATGGCGTGATGGTTATTCCGATCGGTCCGCCCGGCGCGCAGCACGTGCTCAAAATTGTCAAGAACCAGGCCGCGGACGGTTCCATCGCCGTCGATCGCTCGGACATCTATCACGGGTCCGTCGTGAATTTCGTTCCGTTCACCAAGCTCGACAACGGCTCTATTAACGGTACGCATAGCGGCGGATGAGGGCGATGGAGGAGAACCGTCGCCTATTCCAATCTCACGAGTTTCACGCATCGATCGGCGTCCAGCTTTGCATCGCACTCGTCGCGGGTTCGATCATCTCGCTCCAGATTGCGGTAATGCGCGTCTTTGCCGTCGGCAGCTGGGCTCATTTTGGCTCATTGGTCGTTAGCCTGGCAATGCTGGCTTTCAGCCTTTCAAGCATGTTCATTTTTGCGTTCAGGGAGTGGATCGAACATCATTGGAGGATCGTCACATCCGCGACGCTCTGGTCGATGGGTCCGCTCACAGTCCTGGCAAATCTGCTTGCACAACAACTGCCCTTCAACGCCATCTTCATCGTGTCGGATCCCACGCAAAAATGGCGTCTGCTTGCCAATTTCCTCCTCTATCTGCTCCCCTTTCTCTCCGGCGCGATGTTCCTGGGGACAGTTTTTCTCAAAGGCCGGAGCGGATTCAACCGCCTCTATTTCGCAGATCTGACGGGCTCAGGCGTCGGCGGCCTGTTTACGCTAGGCGCCCTCTACCTGCTGTCTCCGGAAGACATGCTGCTGTCGCCGTTAGCGCTGTGGGCCTGTGGCGGTCTGATCTGGTTTCTCCCCAAGCGCGCAACCGCCGCATCGATCGTCGGCGCGCTCGTCGCCGGAACATCGATCGCAGCGTTTCTGTGCCTGCCGCGGCTGCTTGACGTGCCGCCGATCGCGGTATCGCAATACAAGGGAATCTCGTATGCGCGGAATTTCCCCGACGCAACCCGGCTTTTCCGCAATGTCTCGCCGTTCGGCGACCTGCAGATCTACAAAAGCGCTTACATGCATTTTGCGCCGGGGCTATCCGACAACGCAGCCTTCAACATGCCAGAAGTTCCGTCCGACGCATTCCTCGGGCTCTACATCGATGGAGACGGACCGGAAGGCATCATGCGTGACCTCCCTCCAGAGAACTCCGCATACTATGAGTATCTCCCGGCGCACTACCCCTATGTTGTCAAAGCGCAACCGAAGGCGTTCATAGTCGAGTTTGGGGGCGGCATATCGTCAAGAGTGGCGCTGCACGCTCGCGCGCAATCCGTCACTGCCGCCGAGAGCAATCCAGCAGTTGTCGCGGCACTTCGCAACCAAACTTTGAAGAGTTATCTCGCAGGCCTGATTGACAATCCCGCGCTCAACATCGTCGCGGGCGACGGGCGGCTGTATCTTTCGCATACTGGCGGGCGGTACGACGTCATCGATCTCAGCCTTGCTGGATCCGTGGGGCTCTCGAACCCAGGCGGCTTCGCAATCGTCGAGCGCTATGCGTACACCCAGGAGGCCATGACCGAATATATCAATGCCCTGGCCGACGGCGGAATTCTGTCCGTTACGGCATGGAACAAGGAAGACCCTCCGAAATCGGTCCTGAAGCTTTATGCGACGATGGCAGCGGCGGCAGAGGCTTCTGATCCAAATCATGCCGCGCAATCGTTCTTTGTCGTCTCAAGCTACCTTTCGACCACGACGGTGCTTTACAAGAAGGCTGGTTTTTCGACATCCGAGATCGACCAGCTGCGCGCTTACACTCGTTCGATGTCATTCGACGAAATCTACTCTCCGGGCTTCGCAAACGATGCTCCGGCAAACCCGCATCTGCTCGGGGATATTCGCAGCGCGATCTTCGGAAGCGGCCCAACGACCGCAATCGACGATGCGAGCAGTTCGGACGCCGATCCCGGAGCCGTGCCTCCTGATGACGATGCCGGAACGACGAAAACACCCCTTCCCTCCACGAGCTTGGCACGGTTGGCTTGGTCGAGCTTGATGGGAGGAGATTGGACAACGTTTCAGCGGGACTATGCTTTCGACGTTTCAGCGCTTTCCGACAACCGACCATACTTTGCGGGATACGAAAAACTCGTCGATCTCCCGAAGACGCTCGATCGGCTTGACCTGTTCCAGGACGATTGGGGCTATCTGGTTCTATGGGTGACGCTTGGGATCGCGACGGTAGCTGCCGGCTCGCTGATCCTATTCCCGGTCATTTTTCAGGGGCGGAGCCCTCTTGCTCGCATGCCGGGCAAGGTAGGAAGCGTCCTATATTTCGCCTGCCTCGGCCTCGGCTACATAATGGTGGAGGTGGGGCTGATCAGCCGCTTTACGCAGGTATTAGCAAATCCGACCATCTCGGCCTCGGTCTTGATCTCGTGTCTGCTGATATTTTCCGGAATTGGCAGTCTCTGTAGCGAGCGCGTGGTAGAAAAACCTCGGCATACGATGCCGCCGATCCTCATCGGAATCGCTATAGTGCTGTGCTTCTATGCCGCCGCGCTTCCCACCGCATTTAGCATCATTGGAGGGCTGCCTTACGGGTTGCGAATTTTGATTTGCGCTTTGCTCGTCGCGCCGCCCGCCTTTCTAATGGGCTTCCCGATGGCGACAGGAATGAGCTGGCTAGCCCGCCTTGGCAAAGAACCTCTCTTCGTGTGGGCCTGGGGCGTTAATGGCTGCTTTTCCGTCGTCGGTGCGGCGTTGGTCCCGATCATCGCAACCTCAGTCGGATTTGGCCTCGTTATGGGCATCAGCGCGTTCGCCTATGCCCTTGCGGCTCCCGCTTTCTTTTCGATTCTGAAAACTTCCGGACATTAGCTGCACGGCTGGCCGCGTAGCATTTCCGGGATGTGGCGCTCTCGATGGCCGCTTTGCGTGTGTAATGCTCGAACTGAGGCAATGCGCCTTCCATGAACAGGCCGAGCACGACTTCAAACGTTTTCAGAGACGCATGATCGACGTCAGACCATTTACAGAGATAAGTGGTAACTGCCACCAATCTCGTGGCGAATTGCGTAGCAAGTGCCACCAAGCCTTTCGAAATCGGAATGACCCGATACAGTCTCAAGGTCGCGCAAACGCTGACAATGGCCTAAAATACATAAAGTAAGTTCTTTGGAGGCGTAAGCCATGCGGACGTTCACATCGATTGAGCTCCAGAGGCAGACTGGCGACGTTCAGCGAGCCGCATCGCAGGAAGGAGTTGTGATCACGTCTCACGGAAAGCCGCGTAACGTAATTCTGTCGGTCGAGGAATTTTGTCGGCTGAAGCGCATGGCGGGAGAGGCTGTTCCCTTTGATCTCCTTCAGCGAAGAAGCGTGGTGGTACATCATGTTCCGGATCGGCTTGGGTACGATGTGAGAGACTTCGAACGTGTCTTGGACCAGATGTCGGATGATGCAATCAACGGCATTAACGACGATGCTGTCGATGTGGAACTGGAGAGGGTCAGGAACATGTTCAGGAGGAATGGTCGATGATTGACAAACCTGAACCCGAAGACGCGAGCACACCCCGCTTCCTCATTATGGACAACACTCCACTATCCCTTCTTGGCACGATTGAAGCGCTGGACTGGCTCTTTGAACCGGGATGCGATGTGATGATAACCGACATGGTGATTGCCGCGGCCATTCGCGAACCAGGCGAAAGCCGCGATCAGAGACGGAAGGTTCGGGAGTACGTCGCTGGATGGCTGGAAAGAAACCGGGACAGGATCACGGTTCTCGCGACAGTCGAACCGCAGCGGTACGAGCGCGAGATGCGGCTCTGGGAAAGGGCCGGGAAGCCGGATGACCAACATCCCGAGTGGAGCGACCGCGGGGAACGAAGTGTCTTTTCCGCCGTCCAAGATCTCAAAGCTGTATTAGCGCAAACCGAGGAAATCATCGTGATCATGGATGATCGTGACGGCCGCGACGCTGTGAGAGCGGTTCGAGCCGATATCGCACTGATGGGTACAAGAACGTTCATCCGTTGGATGGAAGAGGACTTTGGCATCGAGTCAGCGGCGACAGTCTGGCAGGTTATACGCACGGCAACGGCGGACACCGCCGGCGAAGGCGCGGAAGAGGATCCTGTTTATATAAGACGGCGATGATTTTCCTCGCCCCCGGAACCTCAAGGATGTGTGGCGGCAGTTGCTGCCTAGTTCCGTTGCTACACAATTGCAGGCATTTATTGCGCGCTGATCGCCTGTCGAGTGCAATCGGTCGGCCGCTCTGACAAGCAAACCTGCAGACTTTCGCAACCCACTTCCGGATCCCCTGCGGCCAAATCGGCGGGCGTGCGATCTTTCGTCTCCCGCTGCTTTTGCTCGACAGGCAATGCCCCCAAGAGGGAGACATTCACCAGCCTCACGAGTCGGAGAGCGATACGAGCAAATTCGAGCCAGAGCCGATAGGGAATCACAGTCGCATAAGTCCAGCGCGGCAGGTGGAAGCTACGGCGTTTGCCTTGGACAAGCTGGATCTGAGACGGCAGGCCCGTATTCTGACAGATTGGGACCGGATCGATGAATGCAGATTTCAAACCCGCCAAGAATTCGAGATCGAAAGCCAGATCGAAAGGTAGGCGCATCGGCAACAAGCTCTTAACGAACCAACGTGCAGCGTCGCGATTGATCAAATATGCGCCCGACCCCTTTTCACGGGTGAGTGATATTGCAAGGGATCGCTGGGCGGTTAGCTGGTGAAACCGGTGCTTCTTGCCGCTACTCACGGTCGAAAGCCGCAGGATGTCCCAAGCATGCTGCGTATGGAGCGCGGCCTCCAAAAGCTCAGGAAGATCCTCCGCAACATCGACGTCGTCCTCGATCACAAGGGCATATTGAAACGACGAAGCAAGAAGGCGCTCTGCGCATTCAATGTGACTTAGAAAGCACCCTATCTCGGCCGGATTGGGCCGTCGGCCATGAAATAGACGGTAGCGGGATTCGCTGAATTGGCGGATTGGGAGCACGAGCTGTTGCCCGTCGATCGCCGATACGCGTTCGAACGGCAGTCCAATTCTGTCAAGGTTCGCCCGGATGCGATGAAGTCGATCTTCGGCGCGATCGAGATTGATTACGAACGTGATCAGGGAGTGACGGGAAGCGTAACCTGTAGACAAGGGATTCATTCCGATGCGGCTGGTTGTGAAAAGCGCCCAAGAGAAATCTCTTCGCTTCGACTTAGAGCCGCCTTAGCTCGCTCGGCACAGCGAGACGATCCACCAGGAATTCAACAGGAATCTACTCTGCGATTCTTCAAGACTTACGAAATTGTAAGGCGCCGTTCAGGTTGCGGACACGTTAGTGGAGCATGTGTGGGCAAACTTCTACCAGGCATCTCGGAGCTACGGCAAAGGCATGAAAATTCTCGTGGTCGAGGACGATCAAAAGACGGCTGAATACATCGCCCGCGGACTGAACGAGGCCGGCCACATCTGTGACGTTATGAAGGATGGCACGGATGCGCTGTTCCAGGTGACCCGGGAGCAATATGACGTGCTCGTCGTCGATCGCATGATCCCGGGGCTCGACGGCCTGTCACTGATCAAGGCGGCCAGAGCAGCGAAGATAAAGACCCCGGCAATGTTCCTGACATCGGTGAGCGGCGTCGACGATCGGGTTGAAGGCCTGGAGGCCGGCGGCGACGACTATCTTACGAAGCCGTTTGCCTTCTCCGAATTGCTCGCACGCCTGAATGCCTTGGCCCGGCGTCCCCCTTCCCTAGATCAGAAGACCGTCTTGAAAGTGGCAGATCTGGAACTCGATCTCGTCAAGCGACAGGTCTCGCGACAGGGTATTGCGATCGAACTGCAGCCACGCGAATTCACGCTGCTGGAAGTGCTCATGCGTGGCGAAGGTAGGGTCCTGACCCGCACGATGCTGCTGGAACGGGTCTGGGACTTCCACTTCGACCCAAAGACAAGCGTGGTCGAGACTCACGTCAGCCGCCTGCGGGCGAAAATCGACAAGCCGTTCGAGGTGCCGCTGCTGCACACTGTCAGAAACACCGGATACTGCATCCATGCACCGCGCTAGGCTGCTGCGAAGCACGCCGCTCAGGCTCGCAGTCTCCTTCGGCCTGTTTTTCATCGTTGCCTTTTTCATTACAGGTCTCGTGGCCTACGGGCTGATGAGGCGGGAGCTCGCGCGGTCGCTCGACGTCTCGATCATGGACACCTACTCGATCGTCCAGTCCACCTATTCGTCGAACGATCTTGAGGATCTCGTCGCAGCCGTCGATACCTACTCGGCGCTGAAGCGCTCCGAGGATCAGGTGTTTCTTCTTCTGGACGGGAGCGGAAAGAAGCTTGCCGGCAATGTCCCTGCGATCAATGTCACATCGGGAATATCCACCCTGCCCTCGACCGCTTTCGGGCTCGAAGAAGACGATCCGATCCGGATCATGGCGGGGAGTGTCGGCGACAACAGGCTGATTGTCGGCCAGAGCTATAAGGAAACCGACCGCATCGAGCGCATAGCCTTGATGAGCTTCGCCTGGGCTTCGATCATCATCGTCGCGACCGTCATCGTCGGAGGCGCCGTGCTCGCGCGCCGCACCCAGCATCGGCTCCGGTCGATCGAGCAGACCATGATCGAAGTATCGGCCGGAAATCTTTCGCGCCGCATTCCGACCCGCGGCAACGGCGACGACATCGACGTCGTCTCAAGCCACATGAACGACGCCCTCACCCGGCTCTCGGGTCTCGTGGAAGGAATGAGGCAGGTCAGCACCGACATCGCCCACGATCTGAAGACACCGCTGAACCGACTGCGCCTGACGATCGAACAGGCGATCTCGCGACAGGAACGGGCCGAGGATGTCGAAGACCTGCTGCTCGACGCAAGAGACGAAAGCGACCGCATCAACGGCACATTCGAAGCACTGCTCCGGATTTCGCAGATCGAGGCCGGCGCGAGAAAGACGCGGTTCAAGGCAGTCGACCTATGGGACGTCATGGTCTCGGTCTGTGAGATCTATGTCGATGTGGTAGAAGACAGCCTGCAGACTTTGAGGCTGGAAGCGAGACTGCCGGGTGCTTGCATTGTCAACGGCGACAACGAGTTGCTCACACAGCTCTTCGTCAATCTGGTAGAGAACGCGATAACGCACTGCGCGCCGGGTACGGTGATTTCCATGTCATTGACCGCTTCTGATCACGGCTATCGCGCCACAGTTTCAGACAACGGAACTGGCATTCCAAAGGACGAGCGCGACCACGTCTTTAGACGACTTTATCGGCTCGACAAGAGCCGAACGACACCTGGCAACGGACTGGGCTTGAGCCTTGTCAAAGCCATTGCGGAGCTCCATTCAGCGGTCATCGTGCTTGAAGACAACAAGCCGGGGCTTCGCGTCAGATTGGATTTCCCCAAGCTTTAGCGGCACTTGCTGCCACCTGTGCACAAATATGGTGCCCTTAAAGCGATTCTGATCTCAGGAGCACGAACGCTATTGTGGACTAATCGCCCGATTGTATGATCTGCCGAAATTGAAGCTCCTCTGGATACGCTCGCATGGCGACCCTCGATATCGTTGCATTCGTCGTCTTCGTCATATTCTGGCTCGGGCTAGAGCCTCTGATGGGTGGTCTTTGGCCCGGTAGCAACGGCATTGTCGTTGACATGCGGACGGTTCGAAGAGCGTGGATGCGCGAGGTCCTAACCCGTGACAACAACTTCATTGGCGACGCGGCGATCATCGGCCATGTCATCAATTCGGCGTCGTTTTTTGGCTCCGCAAATCTGTTGATCCTGGTTGGTCTCGGAGGCACGTTGTTCGTAGACCCCCCGGTTGCGGTCGAGAACGGTCTGATTTTGGCCATGACGACACCCGTTCCGACCTGGTTGGTTCATGCCAAGGTCCTGCTCGTGCTCGCCACGCTGACGCGAGGTCTGTCCGATTTCATCTGGGCAGTGAGACAATTGAACTACTGTCTGGCAGCCATCGGCGCCAGCCCCTCCAGATCGGAGGAGCGCGATATTGATGCGTGGACCGATGCTCTGGCCGCTGTTCTCAATCCGGCCCTGCGGACCTTTAGCGCAGGTGTGCGAAGCTATTACTTCACCTTCGCCGCCGCGGCGTGGATTTTCGGGCCGACCGCGTTTCTCGTCGGAACACTTTTCTCATCCTGCCTTCTGTTTTGGCGACAAACCTACTCCGATACGGCGAAGGGAGTGAAAGCGATCAAACGGCTGCTGGATGCCCAGGAGGACACTCGCTAGGGCCGCTGGAAAAGGCCGCAGGCCAGTCCACGGCTTGCAGGCATGCCTATAGTCGAGTCTGTACCTTTGAAGCCGCTCGGCAATCGGCGTAGTTTTCAGAGGAGCTCGGCGCGGACATACGGTTCTCACCCCTCCTCATTTCTCCCCTTTACATGGCCTCCGAAACGCCCTCGCTGGATCTTGCGAAAGAACACCAGAACGACAAGGGCCCAGCCAGCTCCCAGCAGCCAACCATCTAGAACGTCGGTGGGATAATGCACTCCGAGATATATCCGCGAAAGACCAACCACAGCCGAGATTGCCGCTGCGACGGACAATATCAGCATCCGCTTCGATACCGAACACTCGCGGCCAGCAACTAGCAGACCGATCGCAAGATAGGTGGCCGCCGAGAGTGTCGAATGCCCGCTTGGGAAACTGTAACCACCTGCGTAAACAAGATGGGGCACGACCTCGGGCCTCGGCCTGCCGATCAGAATCTTGGTGACATTGCTGAGAAGTTGCGCCCCGGCGTAGACCACCGCCATGTAGACACCGCTTCGATACTCACGCTCCGCAATCGCCCAAAAGATGCCGATCGCAAGGACAAGACCCGTTACCGCCGAGCTGCCCAGGCTCGTGTAGTTTTCGAAGGCGTTCAACAGCCAATGAGGTCCTACCGGCTCCCGTGTGTCTGCGGTCTTTCGGAGCAGGAGAAGCATGCTGTCATCGATCGCAAAGACGTGGCCCGTCGCCACCGCGGTCGTCACGAGACAGGCCGCAGCGACGACAAAGACCGCAATGACTTGCACCTTCCGAATGTTTTCCGATCGTCCGTAGTTCAAATGCCGGCCGCACCTATGATTCTGGTCTCGTTTTATCTCCATAGTGCCCGCAGCTGATGGACACCTGAACGCGAAGCGGGGAACCCTGCCGGCTCCCGGCTTCGACTGAATCTTTGTACGCGCAATCAGGGGGCGGAAGATTTCTTGAGAGCTTGAACCTTCGATGCGAGGGGGATGCCGGACTTCGGGACATTGTAACTGACCGCGACGCGCTCGCCGACCTTGAACGAGTGGGCTTCCAAGTTTTCAGGAAGGTTGACCGTTGTTCCGCTCGACAGTGTGATCTGATCGGCCTTGAAGTTGATCTTCGTTATAGTCCCGCTCTCGTCACGCGCCAGAGCGGCTCCAGCGGTCAGTGTTGCCACGGCAGCGACGGCGATCGCAAGCGATTTGGTTGACATGACTAACTCCTTTACATCGTGAGTTTTCCGGGTTTGGGCCCCGCGCTGGTAGCGCCGGGCATTGAGAGCGTAGGCGTCCAACCTTCTCGCCACTTTGCCGATTTCTTACGAATTGGACATTGGAGAAGCATGCTGAAGCGCGGCAACGCCATTCCTTCGACCGCGAAGACTGTCGAACGCGAGGTAGATGACGGGGGTCGTGAACAAGGTCAGTGCTTGCGAGACAATCAGACCGCCAATGATCGCTATGCCCAATGGAACGCGAAGCTCCGACCCGGCGCCGGTCCCCAGAGCCAGGGGGACTGCACCGAACAGTGCCGCCAACGTCGTCATCATGATAGGTCGAAACCTCAGCATGCAGGCCTGACGAATAGCGTCAGCGGGCGCCATTCCCTGGTTGCGCTCGGCGTCAAGAGCGAAGTCGATCATCATGATCGCGTTCTTTTTCACGATGCCGATGAGCAGGATGATCCCGATCATGCCCATGATCGAAAGATCCATACCGCCGAGCTTCAGGGCCAGGAGTGCACCCAGCCCCGCTGACGGGAGAGTCGATATGATCGTGAGCGGATGGATCGCGCTTTCATAGAGAACACCGAGGACGATGTAGACCGCGACGACCGCAGCAAGGATGAGCAACGGCTGGCTGCGGAGCGAATCCTGAAACGCCTGTGCGGTACCTTGGAAGGAGCCGATGACGGTCGCAGGCATTCCGGCCGATATTTCTGCCGCCTTGATCGCCGTCACCGCGTCACTCAGGGCCTTGCCCGAGCTCAGATTGAACGAGATCGTCGTCGACGGTATCGAGCCTTGATGGTTGATCGAGACCGGGAGCACGCCTGTCTTCAAGGATGCCAGCATCGTCAACGGCACCAGCTTTTCGGTGGTGGACGACTTCACGTAGAGATGGGAAAGCGCGTCCGGCGACAATGCAAAGCGTGGGTCGAGTTCCATCACCACGTGATATTGGCTGACTTGGGTGAATAGCGTCGCGACCTGTCGCTGGCCGAACGCGTCGTAGAGCGTCTGGTCGATCTGGGACACGTTGACGCCGAGCCTTGAAGCCGTCGGGCGATCAATGTCAAGCGTGACGCTCGTCGCGGCCTTCTGCCTGTCGGAAATGACATCCTGTAGTTCCGGCAACGCCTTGAGCGCCTTCGTCATTGTTGCCGCCCACTTGCTAAGCTCGGCAGTGTCCGGATCCTGCAAGGTGTATTGATACTGCGATGCGGAGGCTCGGCCGCCGATCTGCACATCCTGCCGGACTTGAAGCCCGACTGTCAGGCCTTCCATGTCCGCGGACGCCTTGCGTAGGCGCGCCAGTACCTGCTGTGCCGAGCTTCTAGTCCCGATCGGCGTCAGGTTGACCTGCATCTGGCCGACGCTCGCGGAGGGGCTCGGGTTGATCCAGTAGGCCACATTAGCGACCGCCGGATCCTTCATCATGATACCAGCGAGATGCTGCATCTTATCCGACATGTCCGCGAAGGAAATGTCGGTGGCCGCCTGGGCCTGGCCCTGCACCCAGCCCGAGTCCTGTTGCGGCAGGAAGCCCTTCTGAATGTCAGTATAGAGCCAGCCGGTCAGGCCGACGGTCGCGATGGCGACGACCAATGTGGGAATCCTGTTTCGCAGGACCGCGTCGAGGAGCCAGCCATAGCCAGCAGTGCAGGCGTCGAAAAGCTGCTCGGTCCAGCGAAACAGGGCCCCGTGGGACTTGCCGTGCTCGTGCTTGATCAGCCAGGCGCAGAGCATCGGCGTCACGGTAAGCGAGACCAGTCCGGAAATCAGGACCGCGACGCTGATCGTCACCGCGAACTCGCGAAACAGTCGTCCGACGATTCCGCTCATCAGCAGGATCGGGATGAACACCGCGACCAGCGAGATCGTCATCGAGACAATTGTGAAGCCCACTTCCCGCGATCCTTCGACCGCCGCCTCGGGCACGGGTTTTCCCTCTTCGACATGCCGCATCACGTTCTCGATCACGACGATAGCGTCATCGACGACGAACCCGACCGCGATCGTGAGCCCCATAAGCGAGAGATTGTCGAGGCTGTAGCCGAGCACGTACATGACCGCGAACGTTCCCACGAGAGAAAGCGGTATCGTTGCGGCTGGGATGATCGTGGCCCAGACATTCCGAAGGAATCCAAATATCACCAGGACCACAAGGCCGATCGTGATCAGGATGGTTTTCTTGACGTCGTCGACGGACGCCTGAATGATTCCGGACCGGTCGGCGACGACGGACAACTTTATGCCTGCGGGAAGACCCGCTTCCAGCTGTGGCAGCTTGCTCTTGATTCCGTCGATCGTATCAAGAACGTTTGATCCGGCCATCTTGTGGACGTCGAGCATCACTGACCGTTTGTCCTGCAGCCAGGCCGCCTGATGAACGTCCTCAGGGGCCGGGATGACCGTGCCAATGTCCTGGACCCGGATCGGCGATCCGTTTTTGTAGGCTATGGTCATCGACCTGAACGTCTGGACGTCCATGATCTGGTCCGTGGCGTCCAACACCGTGGTTCTGCCATTGCCTGACAATTGTCCCTTGGGTTCGTTGACGGTTTGGCTTCCGATCGCGTCGCGCACGTCTTCAAGCGTCAAGCCGCGAGCCGCCACCTTGTCCGGGTCCAGTTGAACCCGTATCGCCGGGCGCTGCGGGCCATGATAGTCGACCAGACCGACGCCGTTCATCTGCGAGACTTGCTGCGCGATGATGTCTTCGGCGTAGTGATCTAGTTCGGTCGTCGGTATGCGGTCGGAGGTCAGCGCCAGCGTCATGATCGTGGCTTCGGCGGGATTAGCCTTGTGGAAGCTAGGCGTCGCGGGGAGGTCTTTGGGAAGCTGGCCACTTGCCGCGCTGATCGCAGCCTGCACATCCTGGGCCGCGCTATCGATATTGCGGCTGAGATCGAATTGAAGGGTGATACCCGTGCGTCCTGAGGAGCTGGTCGACGTCATCTCCGATACGCCGGAGATAGTCGATAGCTGGTTCTCTAACGGCGTCGCCACGGCGGTTGCCATTGTCTCGGCGCTGGCGCCTGGAAAGCTGCTGGAAACCTGAATAGTCGGGAAGTCCACCTGCGGAAGGGAGGCCACCGGCAGCAGCCGGTAGGCAACCGATCCAACGATCAGCAGTCCGACGGCAAGCAGACAGGTTCCTATCCGCCGCTTGATAAAGATCTCGGAAATATTCACTGGATCTTCTCCCCGTCGGTCGCGGCAAGCTTGTTCGTGTCGGCGGGCGAAGCATCGACCTTTGTTCCATCAGTCAGGCGCGACTGTCCCGACGTCACCACGAGATCGCCAGTCGATATCCCCTGCTTCACGGCGGTCATGCCGGAATGCACTTCACCGGTCGTCACCGACGCCGTTGCCACCGTTTGATCGGGCTTGACGACGAAGACGTAGGGGCCGCCTTGACCGTTCTGTATTGCGGAGGAAGGCACCACGTTCGTATTGGCGTCGGTACGGAGCGTGATACTCGCGGTGATAAGCTCGCCGGGCCACAGACTCATGTCGTCGTTCGGAAAGACAGCCTTGAGCTTGACCATCCCGGTCGTCGAATCGATCTGGCTGTCGATGACAGTGAGCTTGCCGTCGGCGAGATGCTTGGAACCGTCTCGACTGAAAACGGACACCGGGAGCGGTCCATTTTCCTGTCCCGCGACGAGATCGGGAAGATCGTCCTGCGTGAGGGTGAACTGGACTGCTATCGGGCGCATCTGCGTGATTGTGACCACGCCGCTGCTGTCGGTCGCGTGCAGGATTGCGCCCTCCTCCTGCTGGCGCAGCCCCGTCCTGCCGCTCACCGGCGCCCTGATCGTCGCGAAATCGAGGTTCAGCTTCGCGGTGTCAAGTGCCGCCTTCCCTGACGCCGCCGTGGCCTCCATGATCTTGACCTGTGCAGCTGCTGTCTGGGCGGCCTGGGTCGTGCCGCTCCCCGTCGTCGTGAGCTTTTGTGCACGCTCCTCGTCGACCTTGGCCTGCTCGACCTGCGCAAGCTCCTTTTCGTAGTCGGCTTGCGCCTGGGCGACCGCTGCTTCGTACGGACGGGTGTCGATTGTCGCAATGGCGTCTCCAGTCTTTACCTCCTGCCCTTCGGTGAAGGCCAAGTGCTGCAGCTGTCCATCCACTCGAGTCTTGACGTCGACTGCACTAAGCGGAGACACAATGCCTAGACCGGTTCGAACAACCGGCAGGTCCTCGTGCATCACCTTCGTCGAATGGACCGGGATCGGTCGCGATGCAGCCTCTTCAGACTTCGCTTTCGTCCTTCCCTCCCCTTGTGTCGGGTACCAGACAAGCGCCGCCCCCGTCCCGACGGCGGCCAACACGATCATTCCAAAGAGATAGGTTTTCTTGCGCCCCGATTTTCTCGGCGGTTCGCGGGAAGGATTCACGACAGCACTCCATCAAGCGTTCAATCGATCGGCGGATCGCACCGCCGTAGCTCGCTTGGAACCATGCCGGATCGCAACTTTCGACGAATTCGCATCAAGATGAAATTTAATTTATGGTCTGGCCCGCACGAATGGCGAAGCCAACGCCAGCAACCTTGCAAACGGCATGTGTCGGGATCACAGTCTTCGCGCTCAAAACCCTGCCGATAGCGCTGCTGGTCATCCCTTGACCAGATATCCTGCGCCAGGAACCGTGGTTATCGAACTGACCGGATCATCACCATCGATCTTTTTGCGTAGCCGATGGATGTGCATGTCGATCACGTTGCCTCTGGGCTCGAAGTCATAATCCCACGCGGCCTCCAGGAGCATCGAACGAGTGACGACGCTTCCAGCATTGCGCATCAATGTTTGCAGAAGAAGGAATTCGCGCAACTGGAGCCCGACGACATGGCCGTCCTTGGTGCACACACGGCGACGCGTGTCGAGTGAGAGCCGACCGACGACGATCTCGCCGTCCGTCCCTCCGGGCGTTCTGTGCCGTGTCACCGCGTCGATGCGCGCGAGTAGTTCTGTAAAATAATAGGGCTTCGCCAGGTAGTCGTCACAGCCAGCGCGGAGGCCCTCAACGCGATCGAATGCGCTGCCGAGCGCGCTCAGCATGATGACCGGAGTGAGGACGCCACTCTCTCTGATGCGGCTGACCAGTTCGATCCCGTCGAGCTTGGGCAGCAGCCGATCCACGATCAGCAGATCGTAGATGGGCTCCAAAGCGAGGGCGGCGCCCAGTTCGCCGTCTGCGGCGTGGTCAACCACGAAGCCGGACTCCGACAGTCCCTTCTTAAGGTAGGCCGCACTTCTGTCATCATCCTCGATTACGAGCAGACGCATTCCAATCCTGCCTATTTCGGTGCGCGGTGGCGTCTCCTGCGACCGGGAAGATGAAATTGATTTAATCTTCAGGCGATGCCGCCTTCAGCATAGATCGGTCAATGGTATCTTAGGCGCAGAGCTATTCAGCGTTCTTGGAGGAAATGTGTCGAAGATACTGGTAATCGAGGACGACGAGGGAACCGCGTCCGAAATCGAGGCGGCACTTGTCGACCACGGATGTGCGGTCACTCAGGCCCCCGATGGCAAGGGCGGACTGATCAAGGCGCTCTCCGGGGACTTCGATGCGATCGTCCTCGACCGCATGCTTCCGGGTGGCATGGACGGCCTTGGAATCCTGACCGCGCTGCGTGCCGCCTCAGTTCAGACCCCGGTGCTCATTCTGAGCGCTCTCTCGGCAGTCGACGAGCGCGTGCGCGGTCTGAAGGCCGGTGGCGACGACTATCTCACGAAGCCGTTTGAATCCTTGGAACTGACAGCGCGATTGGACGTGCTTGTCAGACGCCGTTCGGTGGCACCACAGGAGACCACGCTTCGCGCCGGCGATCTCGAAATCAACCTCCTGACACATTCCGTCATGCGCGCCGGACACACCGTCGACCTGCTTCCGCGCGAATATCGACTGCTCGAATACATGGTCCGCCATTCCGGGCAGATCGTCACGCGGACGATGCTCTTCGAGGAGGTCTGGCATTACCGGTATGGCGAGGCCACCAACGTGATCGACGTCCACATCAGCAAGATTCGAAAGAAGGTGGATCTTCCGGGTCTCACGCCCATGATCCGCACCCTCCGCGGCTCGGGATACGTTCTCGATGCGACCACTTGAAATCTTCCGAACCACCAGCTTTCGTCTGGCGCTGGCATTTCTTCTCCTGTTCGGTGCTGCTGCGGCATTGCTCTTCGTGTTTGTCGACTGGCAGATGCATGACTTTCTCGATCGGCGGAGCGACGAATGGTTGCAACGCGAAATGCAGTCGATCCAGCGTCTCCCGGTCGCCGAAATCACCACGCGCCTGACGCTGAGGGCAAAGGACGGTCCCTCTAGCGAAAGGCCTTTCTCTCTGTTCGACGACAAACGGCAGCTCATCGCTGGCAATGCTGTCGCATTCCCACTGGAGCCTGAGTTCGAAATCCCGTTCGACTTCGCGAACCGAGCGTCTGCCAGGACGGAACATTATCGTGGGCTGCTCCATCGCCTGCCCGATGGCGGTGCGCTTCTCATCGCCCAAAGCCTTCAGGAACAGCGTGAATTCCGGGAAATGCTGGAGAACGCCACGTTGTTTGCGTCCCTGGCGACTGCATTGCTGGGACTGTTTGGAGCTGGCGGTATCGGATTGGCATCGATGAAACGGCTGGACGCGATCTCGGATGCGGCCACCCGGATCATGAAAGGAGATCTCAAGCAGAGGCTGCCGACAGGACGTGCGGGAGGCGACATAGATCGGCTCGCCACCGTCGTGAACCACATGCTGGACGAGATCGAGCGCCTTATGCACGAGGTGAAAGGCGTTTGCGACAGCATCGCGCACGACATGAGGACACCACTGACACGGCTACTTGCAAGTCTCGAAAGAGCAAGGCGGCGTGCGACGTCAGTCGAGGACTACAGCCAGGCCGTCGAGGAGTCCCTGGAAGAGGTCCAGGGTATCCTCAAGACGTTCAGCGCGCTCCTTCGCATTTCGGAAGTCGAGGACGGGCTTCGGAGATCCGGTTTCGTCGAGCTCGACTTGAAGACCATCGTGCGAGATGCCGTCGAGTTCTTCGAGCCGGCCGCCGAAGAGCGAGGCGTCGCCCTCAATCTGCTGGATGGAGGACCGAAACCTGCCACCGCGTTAGGCGATCCGAGCCTCATCTTCGAGGCGATCGCAAACTTGATCGACAACGCGATCAAGTTCACTTCCGAGGGAGGCAGCGCTACCGTTCGCATAGAGAACGGGCAGAAAGACATCGTGGTCAGTGTCGAGGATACTGGAATCGGAATTCGTCCCGAGGACGCAGAGGCTGTATTGCGCAGGTTCTACCGAGCGGAGCGAAGTCGGCATGCGCCTGGGAACGGACTCGGCCTAAGTTTGGTGTCCGCGATCGCTCGGCTTCACGATACGAAATTGGAAATCGGAACGCCCGCAACGGGAACGAACGTGCGCCTGACGTTTGCCTCAACCGGATAGGTCACAGGGCCGTCGATCCAGCAACACCAGTTAGCTATCGCACAAGGGCGTCTGCTGGAAGGTCCGCCTGTGCCTGCTTTTTGTCACGAGCTTCCATTTCTTCCCACGTCTGATCCATCGCATATGCGGAGGAAACGACGGGTATGCCAACATGACCATAGTAGAACGACAGCTGGCCCTCGGCCTGCCGCTCATCCATGCCGGCAATCTTGCGCATGTAGAGCGCAGAAACGAGGCCACTTCGATCGGCGCCTGCCTGGCAATGAATGAGGATCGGCTTGGGCGCGGCTTCCATGATCGCGACAAGTTGGTCGACTTTCTGCGCCGAGACGACCTTGGAGGCGTACAATCCGAAGTCGATATGCTTGACGCCCAGACCGTCGGCCATGGCCACTTCGTCATCGTACCATGGGGTGCCCGGATTAGCTCCCCGGAGATTGATCACGGTCTTGATTCCATGAGCGCGCACATATGCAGCAAGCTCATCAGCCGTGGGCTGCGCGGAGCGATAGAGTTGACCATCGATGACCGGGTGAAAGTTGCCGCTGAGCTGCAGATACCCGGCATACGCGCCGCAGCCAACGCCGACGGACCCGATGACAGCCGCCACAGCAATCGAAAACCGACGAAAACGAAACCGCATCATGCTTTTGAAGATTCCCTTGAGAGGTTAGTTTCATTTGACGCACTTGGCTGACAAGGACCTGAAAGTCCGGCAAACTCGGCCTTCAAAGGCGCGGCTTTCGCGCCACATTCCTCATTGCATCGTGGGGATCGGAAAGACCGAGAAACGGTGGTTGCGGAGGAGCATCGCATCGAGGCCAGATGCTTTGCTGCGAGTTCAGAGAGGGCTTCGGCACCATCGTGGGGCCGCGATCGGCTGTTCCGATCAGGCGCCACGACTGCTCGTTTGGATTGCCGGTCCCGATGGCGCAGACGAGGGAGTGAGCCCCCTCGCGCGCTATGACGACTTTCGCCTACTTCGCGAAGCCCTGTGTCTTGTTCGCCTCGATGACGAAGTCGTCGGTGTAGGTCGACGGCAGATCGACGTTGCCATTGATCTTTCCAGCCGCCTTCTCCACTGCAAGGACAGTTTCGGGACCGCCCTTCGGCATCATGCCGTCAGGCAGGAACTGACCCTTGTCCTTGTCAAGGGCATCGATGTATTCCTGCTTGCTGGAGAGAGGGTTGCTGGTGAAGTTCGCTGGCAGGTGGTCTGCGATATCGGCGGCCGAGTGCGTGGCGATATAGTGCATGGTCGCGACGAGCGCATTGACCACCTTTTGCGTGGTCGCCTTGTTTTTCTCCACCCAGTCGGCACGCGCGAGGACCGACGCGGTGGGCCAGGTGCCGCCCAGCCATCTCGTCGCGCCGTCGGTCGAAGCAAGGTCGAACGCGGAGTAGCCGATACCCTTCTTTTCGATCGCATTGACCGTCGGCTGGGTAGTCATGCCGCAAACGATCTTGCCATGCTGAAGGGCGGCAACCAGCGTCGCGCCGGCGCCGACTGAAACGCGATGAAAGTCCTTTGTCGTCAGCTTGTCGCGGGCCGCCATGAAAAGGGTCAGATCGTCTGTCCCGGAACCAATGTCCGTGACGCCGACCGCCTTTCCCTTCCAATCGGCGGGCGTATTGATCTTGCTATCCTTGGCGCACATGACACGTTCGCCCGGCGCGCCTGAAAGCTGGACGATGCCAATGATTTTCTTGCCGTGAAGCTGAAAGTCTATGGTGTGGTTGTACCATGCCCCGGCCATCTCAACTTCGCCGGAAGCAACGGCCGCTTCGGCTCCCACGCCGCCCTCGGTTTCGGTGCTGAGTTCGACGTTGACGCCGTACTTCTTGTAATAGCCCAAACCTTCAGCAAGCTGGTATGGCAGATAGATCTGCTTGTCGATGCCGCCTACCATCAGCTTCACCGTTGGAACGGCGTCTTCTGCATGGGCGGCGATCCCCGACGACATCACGGCCGCCATTGCAATTGTGGAAAGCTTCCAGTTTTTCACCATGTTCTCACTCCCTTTCATGGTCAAAGTTATTTGGATGATCACGCCCGACAGCTCAGAGGCCTTGGGTGTCCGGTTCGCGGCCGTGGGACGGTTGCCAGGCCAGCAGGCGCTTTTCCGCCTTGGCCATCAGCGCTTCCGCGCCCAGCGCCAGAAGTCCGATGACGAGCATCGCGCCGAAAACGCCGTTGGCGTCGAAGGTGTTTTGAGCGGTGGCGATGACCAGGCCCAATCCGCGTTCCGCGCCGAGGAATTCGCCGACGATTGCTCCGATGATCGAGAAGCCGAGGGCGACATGGAGACTGGCGATGATCCACGTCATGGCAGATGGAAAGATGACGTATTGGACCAGTTGGAGCCTTGATGCCCCAAGGATCCGCATGTTGGCGATCAGGTTCCTATCGACGCTTCGCACGCCCTGGAAAGCGTTGAAGAAAACGACGAAGAAAACCAGGACCGCTGCGAGCAGCACCTTGGAGGCAAGGCCCAGACCAAGCCACATGACGAAAATCGAGCCAAGCACAATGCGCGGCAGCGCGTTCACAATCTTGATGTAAGGTCCGACGACGTCTGCGAGGAAGGCGACTTCGCCCAATACGACCCCGAAAAGAACGCCGCTTGCGACGCCGGCCGCAAAGCCGAGCAACGCCTCCTCAAGCGTGATGCCCACCTGCAGCCAAAGCGAACCGTAGGCGGTCCCGTTGACGAACCAGTCGGCCAGTCGCTGGACGATGCCGAGCGGCGATCCGAAAAAGAATGGATCTATGAGACCGGTCTCTGCCCCGATTTCCCAAACTCCAAGGAACACTGCCAGCAGAAGGACACGACCGACAAGAACCCGGCGCTTTCGGCGTGCGATGCGCTCTTTCGCAGTCTGGACGATCGACAATTCCTCGGGCGACAGCGCCTCCGTTCGGAGATCGGTGGTGGTCTCGACCATGGTCATCAGGCGGCTCCCTTCATGGCAGTTGCAGTCCGGGAGTAGGCACGCTCGACCTCTTCGCGGAGGGCCTCCCAGATCTGTTGGTACAATTCCAGGAAGCGTGGCTTGAACCGGATCTCCTGAACTTCTCCCCGCGGCCGCGGAAGATCGATGTCGAAGATCGCCTTGACCGTCCCCGGTCCCGCCGAGATCACAACCACACGATCAGCCAGGGCAATCGCTTCTTCGAGGTCATGGGTGACGAACATCACCGAGGGACGGTTCTTTTCCCAGAGGGTCAGAAGTTCATTGGACATGATCGCCCGCGTCTGGACGTCGAGTGCGGAAAAGGGCTCGTCCATCAGCAGCATGGACGGCTTGTTGATCAGAGCGGCGGCAAGGCTGACACGCTTGCGCATCCCCCCGGAGAGCTGATGGGGGTAGTGGTTCTCGAAACCAGCGAGTCCTACGGTCGTCAGCCATTCCCGCGCCTCTTCCATCGCCAGCTTCTTGTCAACGCCGCGGAAAATGGGACCGAGCGCGACATTCGTCAGGACCGACTTCCACGGCAGCAAGGCGTCGGCTTGGAAAACGAAGCCCGCTCCCTTGGTGAGGCCATCGACCAGCCTGCCCCCGACCTTCACGGTGCCCGCGCTCGGCAGGTCCAGGCCAGCAGCCATGGTAAGCGTCGTTGATTTTCCGCAACCAGTCGGCCCGACAATGGCGCAAAACTGTCCGGGTTCGACGGAGAGGTTGACATTACGGAGGGCGGTCATCGCGACTCCCGTCGGCGTGACGAACCGCTTTGTGACGTTCGACAGCTCGATGCCCGCCTGCCCGATTGCTTTCGATTGCATGTATCCTCCCCGGAGACTTACAGATATGCAGATGTACAAATCGGCAATTCCGAAACTCAAAAAGCGAATTACCGTGACGATATACTCAGGGCATATCGACTGATATTTAATGTTCTGATTTTTCGATTTCGCGCGATTTCAACTAGACATTTGCAAATCGATTCCTCCACTCTTTTCCTCGACGGAAGGCGTAGCATCGCTTGCTTACACCTACCTTTCAGTCCTATAAAAATTTGGGAAGCGAGGAGAATGACGAGAATGGGGTGGTGGCTGCCCGCCAAGGTTCCGCAAGGGACCGGGAGGCGATTTCTATTTGGACTCAACGCGGTTGTCGTAGCGGCGCTGCTGCTGATGCATGCGTCGACCACACGTGCCCAGACATTGGACGTGTCGCTGATGATCGGCGGCATGGAAAAGCAGATCTATCTGCCAGCGGTCCTGGCCGAGCGGCTAGGCTATTTCAGCAATGAAGGTCTTAACGTGCACCTGCTGAGCGAGCCCGCCGGCGTCGAGGCAACGGACGAGATGCTGGCAGGCGCTGTCCAAGGTGTCGTAGGCTTTTACGATCACACGATCGACTTGCAGGGTCTCGGCAAATATACGGAAAGCGTTGTGCAATTCAGCTCCGTCCCCGGCGAAGCCGAAATGGTCTCCGATCGTGTGCCGGATGCGAAAACCATGGCAGCGCTGAAAGGGATGCGCCTTGGCATCACGGATCTAGGTTCCTCGACGGATTTTCTGACGGAGTATCTTCTTGGAAAATCCGGCCTCTCTTTGGACACGGTCTCCCTGGATCCCATCGGTGCGGGCGACATTCTGATCTCGGCAATGAAGCGAAACCGTATCCAGGCCGCCATGACCACCGAGCCGACCATTTCCCGGCTCATCGAACTGAAATTGGCCCATGTCATGATCGACATGCGCAACCAGGCGGGAACGGAGAACGCGCTTGGAGGCGTCTATCCGGCGTCGTGCCTCTACATCCAGACCTCCTGGATCGAAAGCCATCCGGATGCCGTGCAGAAACTTGCCAACGCACTCGTCCACGCGCTGCAGTTCATATCGAGACACAGCGCCGAAGAGATCGCCAGCCATCTTCCTCATGACTTTTTCGCGGGCGACAAGGAGCTTTACGTGAAGGCGTTGGAGGCAGGAAAGGCGATGTTCACGCCTGATGGACGCATGCCTGAAGGTGGCCCGCAGAGGGTTCTGTCGGTGCTGAGTCAGTTCAACGACAACGTCCGCGGCAAGCAAATAGACCTGAACAGGACCTTCACGAACCGCTTTGTCGATCAGGTGACACTGAACCAGTAGACTGTCGCGCTACCTCATCCTGCGGCGCGGCTGGCAGCCGTACGGCAACGCCGAACCCCCTACCTCCGGCTGGATGATAGAGATGCAGTGAACCGTCACAGATATCGACGATTTCCGCGACGATCGACAATCCAAGGCCAGAACCGCTATTGGTCGAATTCCCACCTCGCTGAAAGCGCGACGTAAGAATTGAGAGATCGTCCATTCCGGGTCCCCGGCCGTCGTCCTCGACGGAGAGTGTCACTTGATCGTCTTCGCGTTCTATTCGCAGTACAGCCGATGCGCCTCGGCCCGCGTGGGCGATCACGTTGTCGACCAGGTTTGTCAACAGTTCCCTCAAGAGCCTCTCGCGTATCATCGCCCACGAGGGAGATGCCGCCTCAAGCCCCAAGTCTACCTCATGGTCAAGCGCGCGTGGCACGGCGCCAGCCACGATTTCGCGCGCGACGGCGCGTAGATCGACCATTTGCGGAGGCAAGGCCCGAATGTTTTCGACGCGCGCCAGCGCGAGGAGCTGCAGTGTCATGCGCGACATCGACTCCAGATCCGAGCCGACCGCGTTCAATGCCTCTCGAAGCTCCTTTTCATCCCTCGTGCGAACGGCATATGCGACCTGCATTTTCATAACGGCGAGCGGCGTCCGGAGCTGATGGGCGGCCGCATCGAGGAAGCGGCGTTGGCGGCCAACGACATCGAGAAGCCGCGCCATGTGGCTGTTGATCGCCTCGACGAGTGGACGGAGTTCATACTGTATCGCGTTTGCATCGAATGGTTCGAGTTGGGAGGAAGTGCGTGCGAGAACCGCCTCGCGCAATGCAAGAAGCGGCCGTAATTCCCGGCTGATGCCGATCCAGATGAGGACGGCTGTCAACAGAACGACTGCCGACTGCTCCACAAAGCCAGAGAACCATAGCTGCGTCTCCATCGCCTTGCTGCTGTTCAATGTGGAGCCGATCAGCACGAGAACAGGCGTGGAGCCAGTTGGCGTCGCGATTGGCTGACGAAAGGCGACTGCGGTCATGGTTTCGTCCCGAAACGACGCCGGATAGAACCGATACTCGAAATCTCGTATCGGACCTGCTGGAAGCGGCAATTCGGGGAAGCCGACAATAAGGTGCCCGTCGAGGGTTTCGACACGGTAGGCGACCTCGTCGTGACCGCCTGAATCAAAGAGTTCCAGTGCTGCGGGGGGCACGACCGCTCGAATTCGTCCCGCGTCGTACCTGACCTGCTCCGCAATGACGCGGGCGGATGAAAGTAGCCGTTGCTCGTTCAGAAGGGTCGCCTGACGCCGCGCCGCGCCGAAGGAAAGCCAGAGGCTCAATGCGAGCAGCCCGGCAATGGGTATCATGACCCATAAGAGCAGGTTCAACCGAAGACCACCACGCGAGAGAAGTCGCGGCATCAGCTCCTGGCGAGCCTCAACAGGTAGCCGACGCCGCGAATGGTTTCGATCGAGACGGGCGAGTTTTCAAGTCTTTTGCGTAGCCGGTGAACGTTGACCTCGATCGTCGCGGGGCTGACCTCGTCATCCATTCCATACATAGCGTCCATCAGGATTTCTTTGTGTACCGTCGCTCCTCCGTGCCGTATCAATGCCTCAAGAAGTGCATGCTCTCGCGCTGAAACGGTGAAAGGCTCACTGTTCATCGTGAAGTTTCGCTTGTGGCAATCGAAGGCAAGCGGCCCGAAGCGCAGCACCTGAGCCATTGAGAGCTTCGCCCGGCGAAGCAGCGCCTTCAGCCTCGCGTCAAATTCTTGAACCTCGAATGGCTTTGTCATGTAGTCGTCGGCGCCAACCGTCAGCCCTTCGACTCGGGTGCTCAGCTTGTCATCAGCGGTCAAAATCATGATTGGCATGGAAAGCTGCTTCGCCCGCAACTGGCGGATCAATTCTTGTCCGGTGATACCAGGAAGGCCCAGGTCGACGATCGCAAGATCGTAGGTGCCAAGGTCGGTGCCCTGGATGGCAGTCTCTCCGTCAGCTACGCAGTCGACGACATAGTGGTCGCTACGCAGAAGCTTCGCGAGCCAGGTCGACAGACCCGGATTATCCTCCACCAAAAGCAACCTCATAGGCTTGGTTCTCCTCCCCGAACTTGTCCTGAAAAATCCCCTAGCGACACGCCCGACCAACCGGGCAGTGCAAAGTCACTTCGGTGGGGAAAACTGGTGCTCATGCGCGCCGCACTTTGCCGGGCCTTTCCACGAGCTCCTCCAGCCGATGAACGACCGAATCGAGATTGAAAGGCTTTACCAGATAGTCCGATGCACCCAGCCGCTCGCCCTCAAGGCGGTCGGACAACTGATCGAAAGCCGAAAGGACAAGCGTAGGGCACCTCGGCAACCCTTGACGCAGAATATCGAAGCCGTCGCCATCCGGGAGCCGCCGATCAAGGCAAATGAGATCGAACGTCGACCGCTTCAAGATATCAACGGCGGCCTTGAACCCGGTTGCCCATGTGACGTCCCAGCCTGAAGAGACCAGATGCTCCCTCAAGGCGTCGCCAAACAGAACGTTGTCTTCCACGAGCAGTATTCGCAACTCAATTCTCCGTTGATGCGAACACCAATGCTCCTATTTGCTGACAACCATCTGAAGCACGCCGATCGCCTCCGGCGGCAGGATGCTAGTCCTTCGGACGGGGAAAGCCGACCTGGACCAGAAAGCCGCCTTCCGCGCGATTTTGCAATTGTAGAGACAGCCCTTGCCTGACGCATATGGCGTGGACGATCGCGAGCCCGAGACCCGTCCCCTCGCCGCCCGACGAGCCACGAAAGAAGCGCTCGGTCAATCGG
This sequence comes from Rhizobium sp. BK376, assembly GCF_004341625.1. Classification (GTDB taxonomy): domain Bacteria; phylum Pseudomonadota; class Alphaproteobacteria; order Rhizobiales; family Rhizobiaceae; genus Rhizobium. The sequence goes on from NZ_SLZG01000007.1 coordinate 63,036, forward strand.
GGCAATTCCTCGGCCGCGACACCAGGACCGTTGTCGGCAACGATGAGCAACGGATATGGGCCTCCTGTGACCGTCACGTCCACGGCGCCACCATTCGGCGTGTAGCGAACAGCATTGTCGACAAGGGTCTCGCACAATGTTTGCAAGTCGTCGAGATCGACACGCACTCGGGCGTTCTCGGCGAGGCCCGAGAAGCCCAGGTCGACCTGCTTCTCTTCGGCAGATACCAGAAGTCCGGACACCACGTCTTTCACGACTTCGGAAAGGTCCAGCCACGCCGGTGTCGAGGCCGGATTCTGCCCTTCGTATCGGCTGATCTTCAAGAGCTTGTCGGTAAGAGCCGATACCCGTCGTGCACCTGCGCGAAGGTCTGTCAGGCGCTCTTCGAGATCGGCGCCGCGGTGCTGGGAAAGATTGCCGATCTGCAGGGTTAGCGCCGACAACGGCGTCCGCAGCTCGTGTGCCGCGTCCGACAAGAACATTTGCTGGCGGCGCAAGGCGACCCCCAGGCGTGAGATGAGCTCGTTCATGGAACGCACGAACGGCCAGACCTCTCTTGGCATTGTGCTGAGATCGAGCGGCTCGACATCGGTCGTCGCCTTGCGCGAAATCTCGTCGCCGAGGCGTTCGAGGCTCCGGAAGATCCGACCTGCTACCAAGGCCACCAGCAGCCAAGAAAGAGGTATCGCGACAAGAAACGGAACTATCGCTCTTGCGGCAGCGTCTGCCGCAAGTTCCCGACGGACAACGACCTGCTGGGCGACCTGTACCGTCCGACCGGGTGTCACCAGGGAGAACACCCGCCATTGCCCGTTTCGGTCGGAGAACTCGGAAAAGCCGGTAGCCGGCTGATCGGGAATGACGACCGATGGGTCTGACGTCTTTGCCGGGCGTCCATCGGCATAGGTCACCTCGATGACGTAGTCGTCCTCGCTGTCATGCGGCGGCAGCGCCGCCTCGCCCGACGCGATGAAGGTGAGGTCGCCGACATAGCGGGCGATCTGGCGTTGCTGCAGGTCGAGGAAGTCTCCGCTCTCTCGCATCGTCGACAGATAGGACGTGGCACCGACCACGACCGCGATCCCGGTAAAGAGGATCGCCAGCGAACTGGCGGTAGCGGTTCTGAGCGAGATCATGTCTTTGGAATCATCCAGCCGGCCCCGCGCACATTGCGGATGACCTGCTTGTCGAAGCGACGCCGGATATAAAAGATCAGGACCTCCACAGCGTTGCTTTCGACTTCCTCTCCCCAGCCATAGATTTTCTCTTCGAGCTGGGACCGGGACAGGATGATGCCAGGACGCTCAAGAAGAGCCCGCATCAACGCGAACTCCCGATGCGGAAGAACCTCCGTGATCCCGCCGTACGAAAGCTCATGGGACGCCAGATCGAGAGCGATGTTCGACGTTCCGATCTTGGAGGTCGCGTGACCGGAATGGCGCCGGATCACGGCCCGCAGTCGTGCGATAATCTCGGAGGGTTCGAAAGGCTTCAGCACGAAATCGTCGGCGCCGAGATCCAGGCCGTTCAGGCGTGTATCGAGATCGTCGCGAGCCGTGATGATCACTACGGGCACGCTGGCTCCTCGGGAACGAGCCTCCCGAAGCAAGGTCAATCCATCGGGAGCAGGCAGAGACAGATCCAGCAGGACAGCGGCATAGCTGTCGCTCTTCATCGCTTCTTCGGCGAGTTTGCCATCGGCAATCCAGTCCACCGACATGCCGACGTCGGAGAGCGCCCGCTGCAGCCCGAGCGCCAGCATCGTGTCGTCTTCCACAACAAGGATTCTCATCTGCACCAAGCTCCACGCCCGTTTATGATCAAGCATTACGCATCGAAAATTTAGCGTGGAATTAGGAGGACGATAAAAACTCTAAGTCTCACCTAAGAATACCGCGCCATTGTGCGAACCGTGAGCTGTTGTCCAAACCGCTTTAGACTGCAACGGATGGTACGCGGGCTTTTCTGTCCACCAGTGCATGATGCGCTGTCGGACACGCGGACCAACGACCACCACCCGTGGGACCAGCGAGGAGTTCGCGCGTCGCGCTGCCCCCATGAAACTCGACAGAGCGTCGCCCAACGCCATGTGGCCGCGCTCTGTCGAGCATGGGTTTGATTGGCTCGGTTTTGTTGTAGACGTCCGTCTCGCAGCCGACAGAATTTATGAAGCCATTATCCGGCGAGCGAGGTTCGGACGATCGCAATCGCGCGCGCGGCGGTCAGTCGCCAAGGTATCACAAGCGTTCTTGAATGCTCATTTTGCAATGACTTGCGGTTGTTCACCCGTGGAAAGACGAAGGCGAAGGCTGAGCGAATAGCAAGTGACTCTTTCACATAGCCCGCCGACTATTCGAATTGCGCCACTGCTCGAAGGTCAATACTATAGGCAATCAGCACGCCCCAGCTATCGACGGATCATCCGGAAATCGACACCGTGACAAGAAACCAGGTGACAGCAAGTCCGATCGCCACTGCCAGCAGGACCTCCAACACCGGCATCATCCGGGTCCACCAACTGACGGCCGGGCGCACGGATTTCCGCGCGCTGCGCTTGACGACATCCCGTCTCTGCGACCATCCAACCGCCATACCAAAATCCTCATGAAGTTATTGAAGAGAGTATGGAGCGTTAGACTTAGCCACGACTTATGGAATTGGGGAGGATTACTTCCCAAACACGGAGAGGGCTAAGTCTCTCCTAATTGTCGCGGTTCACTATATTTGTTTCGACTGAGACTTGAAGATGCGGTGCCGTAGGCTGCAGCCGATTGCGCCCCGGCATTATCCGTTGTGGCGCCGAAATGCTCGCGTCGGAATGAAGGCAATGCATCGATTGATTGAGAACAAACTTCCTTCGCACAATTCAAGGCTACTCGACGACGAAGCCCTGGGGCGACAAATTGTTCTGCAGCTCATGTCAACCCCATCACAATGTCTCTTCGTGCGCGGAAACACCCTTACCGGATCAGGGACGTTTGCGGTAATGCACAAGCTCATCGACGCCCGTTGCGAGGAACTGGGCTTGTCCGACACCGTCCGTTCGTCAGCGCGGTCCTATTCGGCGTCCCTTCTGCACGCGGCTTTGGACTCCCTATTCAAGCAACGACAATAGAATCGCTCCGATGGCGGCCCGCGCGGATGTACTCCATGGCTGGAGTCGAACTGTTCGTCGCCGCAATACGGGGGGCCGCGGCTTCCGGGCCGCTGGCGATCCTAAAACGGGCTCGTTGTCTCTTGATCAGGTTTGCTGATTGGCGTCGACCTCAGTCGCGACATGCACTTCTCAACGGTCGCATGAATCGGGAATAGGCGCGATATGGGAACGGTCCAATCCGGTTCCGTGCCAGGAAACTTCAGTTGAATGTCCGGTCCACCCCTGACAGCCTTGGTCAGGATCGCGCGGATCGAAGCTGCGCTATCGGTGTTGTCGGAAAGCAGCAGGCTGGTCGCTGACTGGGCCTTGCCATTGAACTTCCAATTTCGGTAGCGGCCTACAACGTCCACTTCCCCGCCGCCGGACCCGGCAAGCTTCCACGCGTCGTTGCTCACGAGCCACGCGATCGTGTCTCGACCCGCCTGGAACTCCACCTTCCGGCCCATCCCACTGTCCCAGGCAAGATTGCAATATTCGCCGCGGTTCGAGACATAAGTCACGGTCCACTGGCTTTGCGACCCCATTAATTCGTCGCCGAAGGTAACACCGGGTGCGAGCACCAGCGCGGAAAGCAAATACTGCAAATAGCGATACATGATGCGACCCAGCTGGCAAAACTGAGCCTGTCATTCATCACTGTTTACTGACTGGCACCTGAAGGAATTCGCCGTTAGCAGGTGCCGTGCAATTGGGCGCGTCATCATCAACAAAACCCCTTCACTCCCGCCTCACAAATTGCCAGCACTGCAGATGTTGGACCTCTTCGACGGCTTGCCCTCGGCACAACTCGCTGAAAGTAACCTGAAGCGGTGCCGCAAACGACGAGAATAAACCGCCTCATCGTGCAAATAAAATTCTTGAATGCAATACTCAAGAATGGGATGTGTATTCCCGCAATTTGACACCATGTGGGAATAAACCAATGAAAAAGATGATTTTTTCAGCGCGAGCCGTGCTCGTTCTGGGTACGGCGCTCGTCGGTACGACAATCAATTTCACGACCGCATTCGCCGCTGATTCCGCCGGGATCGTCGTCTACAACGCCCAGCATGAATCGCTCGGCAAGGCCTGGATCGACGGCTTCACCAAGGAGACCGGCATCAAGGTGACGATCCGCAACGGCGGCGACACCGAAATGGCCAACCAGATCATCCAGGAGGGCGCCAATTCACCCGCCGACGTCTTCCTCACGGAAAATTCGCCGGCCATGACGCTCGTCGATACCAAGGGCCTCTTCGCGCCGATCGACACCGACACGCTTGCCCAGGTGCCGGAGACCTTCAAGTCGGCTGACGGCAAGTGGACAGGCGTTGCCGCCCGCTCGACCGTCTTTGCCTATGACAAGACCAAGCTCAAGGAAGCCGATCTCCCGAAGTCGATGCTCGATCTCGCCGATCCGAAATGGAAGGGCCGCTGGGCCGCATCCCCGACCGGCGCCGACTTCCAGGCGATCGTCAGCGCGCTTCTGGAACTGAAGGGCGAAGACGAGACGGCAAAGTGGCTGAAGGCGCTGAAGGAGAACGCGACCTTCTACAAGGGCAACAGCGTCGCCATGAAGGCCGTCAATGCCGGGCAGACCGAAGGCGCCGTCATCTACCACTACTACTGGTTCGGCGATCAGGCGAAGACTGGCGAGAACAGCAAGAACGTCGCGCTTCACTATTTCAAGAACCAGGACCCGGGCGCATTCGTCAGCATATCAGGCGGCGGCGTGCTCGCTTCCAGCAGGCACCAGAAGGAAGCCCAGGCCTTCCTCAAATACGTAACCGGCAAGGCCGGCCAGGCGATTCTGCGCGACGGTGATTCCTTCGAATATGGGGTTGGAACAGGCGACGCCTCCAACCCCAAGCTCGTACCGCTCGCCGATCTCCAGGCTCCGAAGGTCGAACCGTCCAAGCTGAACAGCGCCAAGGTGACGGATCTCATGACCGCGGCCGGCATCCTCTGATTTGCTCGGCGCTGCTAACTAAAAAATGGCGCGGCCGCCTGCTGGACGGCCGCGCCCGATGGTTCAGCGTCCTGTCAGGATTGTCGGGCAATCCATTCCGCCGAAGCCCACCAGTCCCTTCCTCGACATCTGGCACAAGCGGAGAAATCACGTGCGGTCCCTCCCCAAAATCAACGCGGTCTACTGGATCACTCTCTGTGCTGCCAGCATCTTCGGAACGAATACAGGCGACTATGTCTCTGACGCCATGGGAATCGGACATCTCGCGGGACTGCCCTGGTTGCTGGTCGTGTTCCTGCTGCTGATCGGGGCCGATCTGGTCGCTGAGTTTTCGGCGCCGCTCCTGTTTTGGGCGGCAATCATCACAGTGAGAACGGCCGCGACGAATTTCGGCGACGCCTTTCATGATTTTCACATCGGCTTTGAGATCTCTCTGCCGATCGTCTTGGTTCTGTTCGCCGTTTCGGTCCTGTGGTATCGGCGCAGCTGCGTGAGCCTAATGAAGAATCTTCCCACAGGGGGCGTTTATTGGCTCACGATGACGCTTGCCGGGATCGTCGGGACGATCGGAGGCGACGCAGCGTCCTTTCGTCTAAGATTGATGCCGCTCGGCACCGCGGCGCTTTTCTTTCTGCTTGCGGGCGTGGTCATAGCGGCGTCGAAACGGAAAGGCGGATGGACCAACCCATTGATCTACTGGCTTGCTCTGGTACTTATCCGGACGGCCGGAACGGGTGCGGGCGACGCCCTCGCACATGCCGCGGGGCTGCCATTTGCGACGCTGCTTTCCGGCGGCGTCTTTGTCGGCCTCGTCATTTGGTTCTACGCCGTGATTGGAACTAATGTCCGCACCGATCCGGAGCTTGTCGTGGAAGCTGAGCGCGGCTGAAATCTCTATCGTTCCAGCGTTTTCGACGCTGAAGGGTCCCGAAATATGACGCGCCGAACGAATATCGACGCCAGCTTGTAGACGATCCATGTGGCCACAAGCAGCAGGGCCGTGAGCACCAAGACGCGCCAGTTCGCGAAATCCTGCCCCTTGAGACCGAGGCCGATCGCCATGCCTGGAAAAATATGCGCCGCCGCCCAGGCAATGGCTGAAGACACGTTGACAAGGTAGAAGCGGCCGCGTGACAGGCCCATCATTCCTGCGATGCCCGGAATGACCGACTTTATGCCCGGCACGAAGCGTCCCAGGAAAACGCTCGACGCCCCATATCGAGCAAAGAATCCTTCGCCTCTCCGGATAAGAGCCGGATATTTTACAAACGGCCATATCTGGATCAGCCTGCTCCGATAGCGACGACCAAACCAAAACGACAGCGCATCGCCCGCGATTGCTCCTGCGGTGGTCAGTATAAACACGCAAAGAAAAGGCAGTTGTCCCGATCCAACCAGCGCGCCCGCGCCCAACAGCACAGCGGTGCTTGGCACGAAGAGGCCAAGTATGAAGACCGCCTCTCCAGCAGCAACCAGAAAAACAACGACGAATGCCGCTGCCGGGTGCCCGGCCATCAAGGCCGCGAGACTGCTCAACGCATTATTCAACCACATCGCAGTTCTGAAGTTGGTTTCGTCCGGAGGGGTAGACTGGTTGCAGCGAGTAACGCCATCGTCGTTCACGGCGCGAATCCAACGTCATTCTCATCGCGTTACCTTGGGTCATGGCGATTGTCAGTCGCCGGGGAAGAGGTGTGATGAATCGCTTGCTGAGATTTCCGCAATATGTCGCGCACCATACCGTTTGGTAAGATTCGTTCCGCGACCGACCGAGCCATCCGTGTTCCGACCGTTGGGGACGCATTGTAAAGGCCCGCCGGCACCGACGCTTGACGGATAAAACAGGGGGCTCAGCAGGAAATCGTGTGCAATCGATGGGCAACGGTCGCTGGCGCCTGTAGGTCCACCGACGAAGCCTGCACTTTGCCATCCGGTCCAGACGTGGGCGGGCGTGGCAAGGAAGCCGCATTTACCACAAAGTTGTCACGGCCATGTAGCAATCATTGCGTATCTCAAACGTCGTAGCATTCGCTACAGAGTGATTGCCATGCAACGCGAGTCAACTGTGACGGCGATGCAGCAGCTTCACACGTCAGACGCTAGCCCCAAGCGCTATGGAGAAATTATTATGTCGAGATATGCTTGCCTCGCGATCGCGACGGCAGTGGCGGTCGGTACCGCCATGCCTTCCTTCGCACAGCCAGTGACTTTTCCCGCCGAGCCGGTCGCGCAGCCCGCGGCGCCGGTGGCCTTGCCGCAAACGCCGACGCATGTTCTTAAGTATCTCTCTCCGGAGGATCTCGATCCGGTGACGCTTCTGGCACCGCCCCCGGCCGATGGGTCGGACCAGCAGAAGGCCGAAGTGGCGGAAGTGCTCCGTTTTCAGCAGACCGCCTCAAAGGAACGTCTGGATCAGGCCGTCTGGGACGACCGGCACGAGAGCTCAGAGCTCTGGATCCCGACACTGGGACCGATCGGCTTCGACCTTTCGAAACTTCCCGCGACCGCTGCAATGCTTGACGCAGTGCTGCATGAGCGCGACGCTGCAGCGGATGTGGTCAAGGTCTATTACGGCAGGCGCCGTCCCTGGACCTTCAACGACGACATCCAGGTCTGCGAAGCAGCTGGCAAGAACGGTTCGAAAGTCCGGGCCTATCCCAGCGGCCACGGCACTCTGTCCTATGCGCAGGGGGTCATCCTCGCCCATCTGATGCCCACCAAAGGCCAGCTCATCATGGCCCGCGCCGAAGACTTCGCCGAAAGCCGAATGTACTGTGGCGTCCATTCGCGCAGCGACATCAGAGCGAGCGCAATTCTCGGCACGACGCTCGGCATGCTTCTTTTGCATAACAGGAAGTTCCAGCCTCTGCTCGACGATGCCCGCGCGGAGCTCGCAGCCGCCTTTCTCACGCGGTAGGGGGCGACGCGTTCTCGCTTTGAGACAATACGGGAAAGGCTCAGCCGAGCCTTTCCCTCCTGCGTTTGCACCCTCTCTCAAGTGCAGCATGGCGATCTTTGATCACGTTATCCTTCGGAGCTTTCGTACATGACCAAACCGCTTTTTCGGTTTCATCCGAACGCCATCTTGTCCGGCGGCACGCCGTCGAAGGTACCTGAGGTCACCGTATACTTCTGGATCATAAAAGTTCTGACGACCGGCATGGGCGAAACCACGTCAGATTTTCTTGTGACGACCATCGATCCAATCATTGCGGTTGTGCTTGGTGGGCTTGCCTTTGGGGTCGCGCTGGTGCTGCAATTTTCTGCGGGCCGTTACATCGCTTGGATCTACTGGCTGACGGTGGTGATGGTCTCGATCTTCGGAACGATGGCGGCAGACGTCGTTCATGTCGCGCTCGGCATACCATATTCGATCTCGACGCCGTTCTTCGCCATTAGCCTTGCCGCCATCCTCTACGCATGGCAGCGTGTGGAAGGAACACTGTCGATCCACAGCATTCACACGGCGAGGCGCGAGCTCTTTTACTGGGCGACAGTCTCCACGACCTTTGCGCTCGGTACAGCTGCTGGCGACATGACAGCTAGCTCGATGGGGCTGGGCTATCTCGAATCGGGCTTTCTCTTCCTGGCAATTTTCGCCGTGCCAGCCATAGCCTATTGGAAATTTGGCATGGGCGAGATCATGGCTTTCTGGTTCGCCTATGTGGTGACGCGGCCGCTAGGCGCGTCGTTCGCCGACTGGTTTGGCGTCTCGCACGAGCGCGGCGGACTGGGCTGGGGCACTGGACCAGTCAGCCTGGGAATGGCGATCGTCATTTTCGGCTTCGTCGGCTATGTAGCCCTCACACGGAAAGACGTTGAAGAAGCGGATCGCGACAGCCTTTTGGGCCGGTAGGCTCCGGATTGCGCGACAGATCGATTCTAGCAGCTCTCCCATCACTCTGCCGACTACGAACCGCGCCGCGCATAGGGTTTCCTGGAACGCTCGACGGGATCGCCAGGCTCGAACCCTAGGAGCGCCCTCACCTCCTCTGCATCGAGAATCTCACTGTCCGAAAGTGCCCTTACTAGACTTTCAATGTCGCCCTTCCGCCTCCGGACAATCTCCTTCGCGCGTTCCAGCTCGGCATTCAACAGCTGTCCCACTCGTCTGCGCAACACTGGATCCGCGCGGCGAAGTTCCTCCAGATCTCTCGGCGACGATACATCGCTGTAGGAAAGCCCCTGGCCCATGCCGAGCGTCGCCTCCATGACAGTCGCGAGATCAGTTGCTCGGTGGAGATCCGAACCCGGCGCTCCTCCAGATCCGTCTCTGATGTCGTCCAGCATTACCTCCTCGGCTGCCCTGCCTCCCAGTAACAGGGCTATCTCGTTCCGGTATGCCTCCTTCGATCTCTGGCGCGCCACCGGGCGAGACCATTCGACAAAACCGGACCAGGCTTCAGCCGAGCCGACCTCGCGAGGCACTACGATTGATCGCACCGTCGCCACACCTAGATCTGTCCCAACGACGGCATGTCCCGCTTCATGAACGCAGACCGAGTGCCGGACAGCTGGATCCAGGACGACGGTCGCTGGTGTGACGGCTTTCAAGTCGTCCGGTGTCATCTCGCGTCGAGCACGCCTTGCCCGCATTCGAGCGTCCTTCGCAAGCTGCGCCAGCTTCGCACCGGACATGCCGCTGGTCGCTCTGGCCGTCGTCTCCAGAATTTCCGCCGGCATCTCGGCGCGGAGATGCATTACGAGAATCTTCTTGCGAGCGTCATAGTCGGGGAGTTCGATTTTCACGTGCCGGTCCAGACGGCCGGGTCGAGTCAGGGCGGGATCGATGGCGTCCGGATGGTTCGTGGCGGCGATCACGACAACGCCATTTCGGCGCGACGATCCGTCCAACGCTTCGAGGAGTGCGTTCACGACCTGGATATTGTAGCTCGCGTGGTCGGGACCGAAAGTCGATCTGTCTCCAAGGGAGTCAAACTCGTCCAGGAAGAGAATGCATGGCGCTTTTTCAGCTGCATCTTTGAATGTTCGTCTCATAGCCTTTAATAGATCGCCGAGATGACCCATCGCCTGCCATTGAGCAAAGGAGCTGCTTATAAAGGCGGTCCCGCATGTTTTGGCGACGGCAGCAGCGAACATCGTCTTCCCTGTGCCCGGCGGGCCACTCAGAAGCAGACCGCAGTCCACGTCGCCCCAGTCGAGTGTGCCATCGTCCCAGGCGCGAATATCCTCCGCAAGACCGAGAGCCCATTCGCGCGCGTCGCCGAAGCCCGTCAAGTCCTCGACTCCGAGGGTCGAGACCGAAGTCTCAGGCTTCCTTTCCGAGTGAAACACTGCTGCCAACCGCGCAAGCGCGTCGCCGACGCTCCTGCCTGGTCGTAGCGCCTGGAACATATGGATCGGCGGGTACGAAAGCAGCTCCTTCGCGTCGTCCAGCGTAATCGCAATTCCACCGTACGCTTTCACGGCAGCGGCGAGATGCACTGGGCGAATTGCACCGACTTCGACAGTCTTGTCGAGTGCGAGCCCGACATCTGAGGGAATGGCTATCCCATTGGGAACGAGCAAAACGACCGCTGGTTTAACCCTCAGGATATCAACGGCATCCGACCAATTGCCTCCGCCTCGGTACTCTTCGACGACATGCTTGGTGTAGATTTCGGCTCGCTGCGTGGCTTTCAATGTCACGCTGAGAGCGTCCGCGTACGACTGCTCGTTAGCGTTTGCGGGAAGGATCAAAGCGACACATGCGTCGTTGCGCTGAAATGCGCCTGCCCTTCGCAGTGCGTCCCTCACGATCCGAGAGTAGACAGCGACTTCGAGTGTTGCCGCGCGCTCGGCAAAATTTATCCGACTCGGGTTCATCGAAGGCTCCTATCGTTCAGCGCCACGGACGGTGCTGTCCGGATTGATCAGTTCATCATCAAGATCGACCGTAAGAATGCGTTGCAGAATAAGAGAAGCCAGTCCCGCCATTGGAGGAGCTTCACGGAACAATGTCAGGCCTTCGGCGACCGTGAACGAACCAAACTCGTCCAGTGCCGACATCACTCTGATGCGGTCGCCCAGCGGGCAACGGAAATTCCCATATCTCAGGAGATCGCGGGCGTTGCGAAGCCGCCAGCCTGCCTCTCTTTCCGGCCGACTGACGAACTGATGAACCAATCCCATCCGCGCCGCTGCCGCGGCGATCTCCGGATCGCCGGTCAATTCGCAAGCGTCAACGAGCCGGACTTCGCCGGTGAAGTATCTCGCCAGGAAATCGGGGATGTGACCTGCATCGCGCAGCCGCAGCTTGAGGGGTAGGCACTCCCAAGTTTCGATCTGCGGATCGACATCCAACAGGCAGCCCAAGTCGCGCGCGGCCCTACTGCGGAAGATTGGCTCGCCTGCGCAGCGCACTGTTGCTTTGGGGGAGAAGAAGACATTGTTGACGCGAGCGGCATTGCGGCCGCCGAGCAAGGGATTCTCGGAACTCATGACATCACCAACAACAAACGATTGAAGGACTGCCGCGCGGGCGGCGGTTCAATTCAGCGTTGTTGTTGTCGATGATCGAGCTTTTTCATGACGGGAACATATAGTGAACAATCTCCCGACCGTCAATCGGTTTTTAATCCTTTGCTAAAGGAAGCCGTTATCTTGCCCCGCCTTGCCAGGCTGAGAATTTCATCGGCGAGGTCGCGGTACGCATTGTCACCCCGGCCCGCCATTGTCGTAGATCGCGTCGCAGCACCAATTAAAGACTGCAGTTCCGCAAGGTGGCGCTGCGAAAAATGGGATTCCTCGGCTGCGCGACAAGCTGCACCCGAAATCCGATCCGTTGATAGAATGTCTGCCAATGTTCCGCCCCTCATCCACCATGGTATATGATGTGGCGGAAACCCGGCGGCAGCAATGAGGAAATTGTTTTGCCAAGCGGCAATCCGTGACCGGTCCACGAGTTCACAAACGTCGGGGTGGAAGGAGGAATTTTCGGAGGACAAGAAGCCTGCTCGTCTGAACTGGGGGACACTTATTCTTCAGGACCACCCTCAAGCAGGTATGCGGTCACACTGGGTTGCGAAGTTGGTTTCGAATACGTCACGGTGAAAACGCCCTTGCCGTCAGTATCTCTTACAGTCTGCGGGCCGCCACGTCTGGCAGTTTCCAGCAGCTGACGGACGTCAGCCTCCGCTTCTTCTAGCGTCCACTCCATCCGGGAAACCATGATCGAATCCTCCGTGTCGGCAGAGATTACGCGATTCAAAGGTGCACGACCACACGTTAATCCTTCGTAAACCGTGATCCGGGACCATCGTTCGACGTCCTCGGGGGAATGCGCATGCACATTCTACTTGATACGAGCGTCTTAAGCGAAGCCAGACGACAGGAGCCGGTACAAGAAGTCCAACGCTTCCTCCGGTCGCTGCCTGACGAATCCATCGCAATTCCCGCTCCTGTCGTCTTCGAACTTGAACGCGGCGGGCAGATGCTGAGGACATCGAGGCCCGATCGAGCGGAACCGCTCCTATCGTGGCTCGGCGGCCTTCTGGCGACGAACGTTTTCATTCCTCCGATGGGCGCCGAAATATTTCGACTGATCGCAACAATGGCGACCGTCCCGGCGCTACGGAGATTCTGGAGAGACGACAGGACGACGGGCGAACTTCGGTTTGGGTGCGATCCAGCAATCGCCGCCGTTGCGATCCACTACCAGATGCCGGTAGCAACGCGGGACGTCAACGACTTCATGCTCATTCACAGACATTTTCGCATCCCGGGCGTCTATGAGCCGTTTCATCGACGATGGCATGTCGACCCCTCGGAAGAATGGCAGTTCGTGCTCGACGACGAGAGGTCTAACTGTCTCATTTTCTAGCAGGATGGGATCGGCCGAATTCGTGACGCAACAAAATCCGGGCAGCGCGCAAATTCTCCAATGCATCCTGTCCGTGGCACAAAAAATTGATTTCAGCTTTCAAAGGCGGCTCTGTGCGATGGCGGATCGAATTGAGACAAGATGATCAATGAACTTTGGCCGAACCCGGCGCCGTCCAGGCTCTCTTGGTAAACCATGCATAAACGCGCCAATATTAACTATAAATTTAATTATAATTTACACATATAAAGCATTTATTCTAACAATTGCAACGAGCTAAAGGGCCAGCTTACGGATCTGTACTATAGACAACTTCGACTGATCCATGTATTTCCATCGCCGCTGATCCAATTTCGGGTCATCGCCAAGGAACCGTCCAACATGCAACAGGTCACATCGACATACGGTCAAAGGGCCCAACAAGCCAACTAGGCATCGATGCGACTTCGGTGACCTCAGAGAGCTCACCTTCCCTCAGCGCGACGAGGAATAGCATGTACAATAAAACTCCCCACAGATACCCCCTCACGCGACAATGAAGTCGTTGAACCGTCACCGACGGTAACGACTTCGACCTCCGGCGAGACTTCGTCGCCTCGCCGGGAAGATCCGATCCAAGATCTTCATTGAGGGATGAGGAAGCCGCTCCGACCGGGTGCCTCCAAGTTCAAGCTCCCTCGTTTCGATGATTGCATCCGCATTCCATGACCGGACTGCGAAGCGCCTTCTCCAGACCCTGACACGAAAGGACCGCGCTATGACGCAGGCTGATGACTCACGCCTTTTCTTCGGCGACCGTATTCCCGACCTCTTCCTTCCCGAACTGCGCAAATGGTCGCGACAGAAGCACGGCGGCTACTACTTCACGCTGAGCGAGATCAATCTCTTCCGCGTTGTCGCGCTGTCGTATGCCGATGCCGCGCGCCCTAGTGTCACTCTGGTCTACCGCGTCCTCTGCGCGTTGATCGACGAAGACGCCGCGCTTAACAGCTCACCCGCCCGCAAGCCGTCCCTCACGACCTTCCGCCGCATCGTCAAGTCGTTGCCGGAAGAGTTCGTTCGCTACATGCGTTTCGGCCGCCTGCGTCGCGTCACGACCTTCGATCTCCTGTTCTCGGCCGCCGAAGTTCTTGAAATCGCTTTCAAATAGCCTGCCAAACCCAGTCACCCATCCCCTGACGGACGAAATCGTCATCAAACATAGGAGAGAAAAGATGACCTTCCGAAACTCGATCGAACGTCTTCAGGCGGCGATCACCAGCATGAGCAGCGCGCTCGAATCGCCCGAACTTCGCGAGTTGATCGGCTTCGAGAACCTGAAGGAGGACGCCCTACAGGATTTCCTGAAATCCGCACAGAAGCGTCCGGATGCAACTCGCTACTGGTGGAAGAACCTCACTGGGCTGTTCGACGATTTCAATCGCCAGATCGCGCGGGCGAATGCGCCGGTCATCGACATCCCTGACTATGAGCGCTTCCTGGTGCTCCTCGACGGATATCACGCGGCCAAGCGCAGCCGCGCGGCTAAGTTGCCGGGGGGCCACGTCGTTCTGCCGGTTGTTCGCCATAGCGCGAAGAATTTACCTGAGATTGGCGCCTGGGGCGATCCCGCCTGGGATGTCCAGATCTCGTGTGGCAACGAACAGCAGTGACGGCGCCCATCACCGGAAAAGATTTGGAGGCATAGATGAAGAAGGCACAGCTGGCTCTGCAGTATCTGCACTACAAGAACAACGGGTTCGATATCCTCAGCATCGAACACGGATACGAGACCAATTTTGCGAACTCCGACCGCCAGATCGGGAACGTGCGGAGCCGGAGCTTGCAAAGGGTGCTGACGAAGAACCTTGTATCGAAGAAAAGCTTGGGTTCACGGTCGAGCCTGACCCCGTATCGCCGTACGACCGCGCCGTCTCGCTAAAATCGGGAAAGAACTGCCGTGTGTTCCTGAACAACCCGCTGGGAACGGGGCCGCTTCGTTGCGAGAGCTGGTTCGAAGCCCAGTGTGCTGTCTACCTGATGTCACGACGCGATGTCGTCGATGTCTCGTGCCAGTACGGTGTCGAATACGCGAAGGGCAAGTTTCACTACTTCGACTTCCGCGTGGTCTACAAAAGCGGGCTCGTCCGTCTGCTTGCCGCCCGCCCCGCGCAGCTCGATAACCACGGAAAACTTCTCGCTAAACTAGAACTCATTCGTAACCATAGCCTGCATCTGCATGCGGATGACTGCAAAATCATGACCGATGAGCTGGTGACGAAAGCAGTTTTTTTACGATCGGCGGAGATTCTGCGGGCCCGCGAACTCAAGAACAATGAGAACTGCAATTGCATGCAGCGCCTGCTGTCCGGAATGAAAGAAACGTTCAAGGTTTGCGAACTCCTGCAGGAGTTTGCGGACCTCGGCGCCGCGCGCACCGCCATGTGGAACCTGATCGACATTGGCGTTCTGGAGCATGCGTGCAGTCGTCCGGACTACATGACGATGACGGACATTTCTTATCTGCGCCAGTGCGCGTAAAAAGGGAAATAAAATGGGTCAGCACGCAAGGGAGACCGTATATACGAATTTCGCCGTCGGCGAGTGGGACCGGCTCCTTTACCAAGGCAACTATTACCAGGTCACCCACATTTCCGGCGGATACCAGCTTGAACAGGAAAATGGACCGCTCAAGCACCAGTTTGCAAAGGCGGAGTTGTCGCGATACATCTCGCTGGGCATCGTCGACATCGAACCCGAGTACTACACGCTCGCGCGCAAGAACGAACGCGAGCTTGAGTTTGCGCTTGATCCAGCCGATATGCCGCTTGACATCCGCGTCCGTATTCGCGCCGTCGCGGCATTTCTCCAGGGGGTGAAGGAAGGTAAATGGTCTCGCTCAAAGGCCAAGGTCACTGCATTCCTCGAGCATTTCACTGAAACGCAAGAAGCGATCCTGCACAAAGGAAACACCAAGAAGAAGGGGCGCGGCGGCTCGAAGAGGATAGACGTCAGTGACCGCAACCTGATTGAGTGGCGTCAGTTCATACGGATCGCGAACCTCTACGAGGAGAATGCAAACTCCTCGAACGCCCTCATGAAGCGATACAAGGGCACAGTGCGCGGCACGAAGATGGCTCCAGCGACGCAGGAATTCCTGAGAACCGCGTACCTGAATAATAAACAAGCCTCCCCGTCGGCCGTCTTGGTGACGCTCGAAAAAAGGAACCTCGAACTTAGCCTGCAAGGCAAGCCGCAAATTCCTGAACCAAAGATCCGAACAGTACAGCGTTTCATCAAATCACTCCGCGATCTCGACAAGACCGCAGCGCGGATTGACGCAAAGAAGGCTCGGCTCGACCACGCCTTGAGTTACGGCGGCCCGACGGCCGACCTTCCTCTGGAGCGAGTGGAAATGGATGAAAAGCTTCTCGACCTTTTCGTCTTTCTCACGGAAACCGGGTTGATCAATGAAATTCATCCTGACGCCATCGCCAGGCTCGAAGCTCTTTCGGTCGAGGTCGACGACGAAGACGAAGAGAGCGATACTAAAAATCCTAAGCGGAAGAAGAAGAGGAAAGACGCCGATAACCGAAAGCGTCTTTGGTGGTCGGTAGCGTTCGATGCGGCCTCGCGGTCCGTGCTCGGCATGAAGATCCTTCGCACCGCCCAGCCAACGCCCAGGGATGCGATCGAAGTTCTCGAAATGGCCGTTAGTTCGAAGGCGCACCTCGTCGAGGCCCTCAAGACAAATTCGCCTTGGCCGCAAGAGGGCAAGCCTTGGCTGGTGGTGGCGGACCACGGAAGTGCCTACGACAGCTTCGAATTTCAGGACTGCGTCGTCGCGCTCACAGGAAGCGTGCTAAGCCCTCCGGCCGATCACCCCAACATGCGAGGCGCCATCGAGCGCTTCTTCCGCACCATAGACAGCAAGTACATGCATATGTTTCCAGGCCAGACGTTCGGCAACATCCTGGCCAAGGGAGAAGGATACGATCCCAAGAAACTGGCGGCACTCACGGACATCGAATTCGCGGAATGCCTCGCTCGCCTCATTATCGATTGCTACCACAACACCCCGCAGGAGGGTGCGCTGAATGGCAGGACCCCGTTACAGATGTGGGGCTATCTCAACAAGATGCACCAGGTTCGACGCGTCGACGAGGATACCAGGTGGAAGGCTTTCGCGATTTCCGTGCCCAACAGACATATTTCTAACAACGGCCTTGTGTTCTTAGGTCTGACGTATGGTGACGAGCGTATGCAGGAACTTCGCGACAACAGCACCAAAACCACGTTCACGATCCGGGTCTGGCCCAAAAATCTTAGCAAGATCAGAGTCAAGACGCAGAATGGCCGTGGCTACATTACAGTCAAGTGCAACCTGCCCGGAACGGAACACCTCACCCTGAACCAGTGGAAGCACGCACTTCTTCACATGAACAAGACAGTGAAGAAGTCTCAGCCGCGCTCGTGGGACACTGTGCTCCGGACGCTCTCGCAGGTGCAGAGGCTTGTCAAGTCGGCCGAGGATCGCGCCGGTATCGCTGCTGACTCCTGGACACTTGAAAAAATAATAGCTCTGGATCGGGATGTCGTCCAGGGCGTGATCTACAAGCGTCAGTTTGAACACGACTACGCGCAGGAAATCAACGAGCTGCTCAACCCCGGCGACGGCAGCAAAAACGCCCCGATCGAGTCCCTGAGCACGCCAGCACCCACTCTCGACAGTGAATTCGGCGACACAGACGACGGTTTCAAACGCGATCCCAACCGTTTCGCAGCTCCCGAAGCCGGTAAACGCCGCGAGACGAAGGCGAAGGTCGGACAAGAGGCCGCGGAGCCACCTCGACCTGAGCCCAACTCCGCTCCGTCTCCCCGTCGCACCAAGAACCGCATCGGCGGGCCCAGGCCGTGGGAAGGCAAGTAGGTATAGGGAACTGGCCATGTTCAGAGAAGACAACGAAGTCACACGAACGATGCGCGACCGCCTGCCCGAGGAGCAGCGCCGCATCCGGGACATCATGGAAGCCGTCGAGAACTTCTACTTCACCACGCACAACGACCAGGAAGTTAAACGCGAAATCGACGTCGTGGTCCGAGGCGCCACCCGCGCATCGAAGGACGGGCACATCCTGCTCATCACGGGTGAATCTCACGCCGGAAAGTCGTTCATGGTGAACCACTATCTCGAAGAGAACACTTCGCTGGTTCCCTTCGCGATCGAGAACAACAACACCGCATATCCGCTATTCCGGGTCACTGCGCCGCCGGGCTGCACGATGGCCGGGCTCGGACGCGAAATGGCTATGCGCTTGGGGTACAAGCTCCACAGACAGCTGTCCGAAGATCTAGTGTTCCAGCGCGTTCGAGCCCAGCTCTACGTCCAGGGCACGCGGGTCGTCGTCATCAATGAGTTCCAGCACGTACTCGATGCACCCGCGAGAAAAGGGCTACGCCACCTGACGGACACGCTTAAGAACCTCCTGCAGGAAGACGATTGGCCGATCCATCTGATCCTCCTCGGCCTTCCTGAAAGCGTCAACTTGGTCAAGCGTGACAGCAAGGAGCAGATGGAGGCCCGTGTCCTGCATCATCCGCTTGTGCCCCTCGTTGCCTCCGAACACGGCGCCGAGATCAACACCGTGATCGAGCAGGTCCTGGCAATCGCCGGGCTGAAGTCGGTGATGCCTTTCACGGATGAATTCTCGAGGAGGCTCTTTCACGGCGCCCGCTATCGACTGGGCCTCGTATTTAGGATGCTGCATTTCGTTATCGAAGATGCGCTTGATTGCGGAGAAACCGAGGTCGGCATCGAGCATTGGGACGACGCCTACATGCGGCTCGCAAAGGGCGGCCGGAATGTCTTCACCGAGGCCAAATGGTGGACGATCGTTCGGGGGGTCCGCGATGATGGTACCCTCACTCCCGAGGAGGATGAAGATGACGATAGCGGATCGTCTGGTTATTCCGCGAGGGATGGCGGCTAGCAATGCGAGGGATTTATAAAGTTCCATTTCACGCCGACGAGACGACGACGAGTCTCGCAATCCGGCTGGCATCTGCGAATGGATTGTCGCCCTATCCGTTCTGCGAAGACATGGGGTTCTCGTTCGACTCCGTAATCCACGGACGTCGCGAAGCACTAATACGTCTGAGTGAGGTTGCACATGTTCCAGACGAGCAGGTCTTCCGGAACGCTTACATAAGTGCAAGACAAGGTGCCGGCGTTCTCCGAGGTGAACAGGTGCGCTCGCCATGGATCACTCGCTACACGTCGAGGGTATGTCCTCACTGTCTCGAAGACGATTTCCGAAACGAGAGCGGCCCCCAGTCGGCACGAAGGTATTTCCGGGTTCACTGGCATTTCACCGCGATCCGTTCTTGCCCAATCCACAATGCCCCGCTGTTCCAGCTTCCCGACATTGCGAGCGCCCGAGCCTTCGATCTTGATACCCGTGCCGCAATATCCGCACGAGAGCTTAGAAAGGCGGCAGGCCTCGTAGATACGACCCCATTCACCCCCTTCGAGCAGTTTATCCTAGATCGCCTCGAAGGTCGGAAACAGGCAGGGGCTTTCGTGGACAACATGTCGATGGTCGCCGGTATCGATGTTTCGGAATTGATGGGAATGTTTGCGACGTTTGGCAAACACGTGAACCTTCATAACTTCACCGAAACAGAATGGCAGACTGGTGCTCAGGCGGGTTACGAAATCTTGAAGCGGGGCCGAGACGGTATACGTGCTTTTGGTCGGCTCATGACCTTACAGACAAATCCGCGACGATCCGCCTACGGCGGGCCTCATCTTCTGGGCGGCTTCGCGAGTATCATGGTTCCTGGAAAACGTGCTGGAGCCGATTACGATGCAGTTCGGCTTGAGCTGCTCGATTTCATCAAGGAAACTGTTGCCATCGCCGGAAAGTGCATCGTTTTCGGGGAGCGGTTGACGCAAACTCACGTCGGCTTGTCGGAAGCGTCCAAGCGTTTGAAACGGAACCAAATACAGACTAAAAATATTCTCGCACACTTTGATTGTGATAAAGACAAGACCGTCACTGTCTTTCCCTCGGATGTAGTCGAGCAGGCGAGACATTACCTTGAGGACCTGCTGCTCCCAATCGAGGCAAAAATAGTCCTCGGGGTTAGCCGGGCTGGTTTCGAACAACTCGTTGGTCAAGGTCTCATTGTACACGATCCGCTTTACCCTCAGCTGTTCCCCGGAAGTCTGCTCCGGTATTCTAAGGCGTCGCTGCAGCGGCTGCGTGACGCGGCGCTAGCCATACAGCCGGTGTCTTCGAGCGCCGGTCTGTTCTCCCTCTTCAAGGCAACCCAACGCGCCCGCGTGTTGTACGGCGACATCGTTGCACTGTTGCTTGATGGAAAACTAAAGAACGTGTTCTACGACCAAAAATTGCAGGGGCTGGATTGCATTATGGTCGATCCAGCGGAAGTAGCCAGTCATTTCAAGATCGATTCGAAGTGGATGCTGAGCGAAGAAGTCGCAGCACTCGTTGGGCTTCCGGTGCAGCAGGTTCGCCTGATGGCGAGAGAAAACCTGCTCGGCGGTCACAAATTCAATCGCATTGGATACCCTCCCACCACTATGTTCTTCGACCGCGAGGAAGTGAACAGGTTCCACGGAGCATACGTTTCCGCCACTGAATTAGGAGAGCAGACGACGCTCGGAGCCTTGGCAGTGGCACAGCGTTTGAGGTGGACAGACACCCCAAAGCTTAGAGCGAAGAAGTTAGTCTTTTACGAGAGGGTCGCCGTCGAAGCTGAACTGGCCAGGTTCCAAAGCGATTAGCCGGTCATAGCTTTCCATCCATTCTAGGGCCTCATCTTCGAAAGCAGATGGGGCCATTTCTTTTGCTGCCCGCACTGCTATCCGACTGGCAAATTCAGCCGGTAGCCTGCTCGTCGGCCAGCGGTCCACTAAAGCAGTGTCGCTTTCACGTGACGTTTGTGTCAGGAATGGTGTCGCGAGGATTGCCTAAGCCTTTGAAATCCCGTTGTAGGGTGTGTCAAATCCCGTGACGCGCGACAACTTGACGCTACCGATGGCGAGGCTGAAAAAGCATTAGATTATCGCTGCATGTAATTGATTTTATATCCAATATTTCTTCTTGCAATCCGCAAATCCCGCTCGCCGGCGTGGGATTTTTTGCGTTCGCGATCCGCGAAAGATAGTAACTTGCATTTTGATAGTTACCGGTGCTATCCACTGCGGCATGCAACGCGCCTGCTCCACAGAACTCAACTGCCCCGCCGCCCGCTCGCTTGAAAGCGTCGGCGACAGCTGGAGCATGCTTATCCTGCGGGACGCCTTTCAGGGCCTTACTCGCTTCGACGCATTTCAGAAGAGCCTCGGCGTTGCGCCGAATATCCTGACGCGGCGGCTCAAGCATCTGACAACAGAAGGCCTCTTCGAGCGCCGGCTCTATTGCGAGCGGCCGCCGCGCTACGAATATGTGCTGACCCAGAAAGGACGGGATTTCTTTCCGGTCATGATGGCGCTTTTTGCGTGGGGAAGCCAATACCTTCCGCCAGAAGAGATCGCCATGCGCCTCGGCAATCCCGAGACCGGTGAAGACCGCGAACCCCTACTCATCGATCGTGTCACGGGACGCGCCTTCTCTCCGGAGGAAACCGTCATCAAACCAGGCCCGGCGGCCGACGAGGTCGTCTACGAACGCATCGCGCATATGCGCGCATGGTTCCTGGGCTTCGACGCCTAGAGTTTTGATTTAACGCAATTCCGGACGCCAAACTGCTTTGCGCTTTTGCCGGAATTGCAATGAACAGATAGGAGCAATCATATGGATCGCATCGTTGTAACCGGCATGGGCGTCGTATCGCCGCTCGGCGTCCGGGTCGAGACTGCCTGGAAGCGACTGGTGTCGGGCGCGTCCGGCCTGCGCGTTCTGCCCGAAGACGTGGTCGGAGACCTGGCGGCCAAGGTTGGTGGCGTCGTCCCCGATATTGCCGAGGATGGAGAAGGTGGCTTCGATGTCGACCGTTACATTCCGGTCAAGGACCAAAAGAAGATGGACCGCTTCATCCTTTTCGCCATGGCCGCCGCCGAAGAGGCAATCAAGCAATCGGGCTGGCAGCCGTCAACCACAGCCGAATTCGAGCGTACCGCCACTATCGTCGCATCGGGCATCGGCGGCTTCCCGGCGATTGCCGACGCGGTTCGCACCGTCGAGACGCGTGGCCCCCGCCGTCTTTCGCCCTTCATCGTCCCCTCGTTCCTCGTCAATCTCGCGGCCGGCCAGATCAGCATCCGCTATGGCTACAAGGGCCCGCTCGGCGCGCCTGTCACGGCCTGCGCGGCAAGCGTTCAGGCCCTCGGCGACGCGGCCCGGCTGATCCGCTCCGGCGAGGCCGATGTCGCGATCTGCGGCGGCGCGGAAGCCTGCATCGAGAAGGTCAGTCTCGGCGGCTTTGCGGCGGCACGCGCCCTCTCGACCGGCTTCAGCAATCGGCCGGAAGAGGCATCCCGTCCCTTCGATACCGGCCGCGACGGCTTTGTCATGGGCGAAGGTGCAGGCATTCTCGTCATCGAGACGCTGGAACATGCTCTTGCCCGCGGTGCGACCCCGCTTGCAGAACTCGTCGGCTACGGCACGGCTGCCGATGCCTATCACATGACCTCAGGTCCGGAAGACGGCGATGGTGCGCGACGCGCCATGCACGCGGCACTCTCGCAAGCGCGCATCACGCCGGCGGAAGTCCAGCATCTGAATGCGCATGCGACGTCGACCCAGGTTGGTGACCATGGCGAGATGGAAGCGATCAAGACGATCTTCGGGCGCGAAGGCGGCATTGCCGTCAGCGGCACGAAATCAGCAACCGGGCACCTCCTCGGTGCCGCCGGCGGCCTCGAGGCAGTCTTCACCATTATGGCGCTGCGCGACCAGATTGCACCCCCTACCCGCAATCTGGTGGAACCGGATCCGGCAGCCGAAGGCATCGATCTCGTCGGTGCTACGGCGCGGCCAATGGCCATGGAATATGCCATCTCGAACGGCTTCGGTTTCGGCGGCGTGAACGCCAGCGCGCTATTCCGCCGCTGGCACTAAAACCGGCCCCTTTCCGGCAGGCAAAAACGCGCTATCATTTTCCGGATAGAGGCCGGAGACCGTTCCCATGCGCGCATTGCCTGCCGTCTTCATGCTTGCCGGATATCTCACCATCGCTCCAGTCGCTCATGCGGAAGATCCGCTGCAGGCTACGCAAGCCATGATCCAGCAACAGATCCAGGCCTTCCTGCACAACGACCCAGCGACTGCCTATTCCTTTGCAGCACCCGGCATCAAGGCGCTTTTCCCTGACAAGGACGCCTTTTTCGCCATGGTGAAGAAGAGCTACGAGCCGGTCTACCACCCCGGAAACTATGCCTTCGGCCGCAACAAATCGATCGATGACGGCGCCGTGGTCTATCAGGAGGTGCTGATCACGGGCACCGACGGTAAGGACTGGTCGGCGATCTACCAGGTCACTCGACAGCCTGATGGAAGCTACAAGATCAACGGCGTGCAGATCGTGCCGAACACGACGAGCCAGGGCATCTGAGGCGAGACATCCGAACCGCGCTTTTGTCTGGCAAACGCATTCGTTTCCCACATCCAATATCTCAGGATCTACTTGCAACTGACTGATGGCGATATGTCATAATTAAATGAGACTCTATAGCCTTCAATCTAAGTTGCGCCCCAATTGCTCTTGTCCGGGTTGGGGAACGAATGTTTCGATCGTCCTATTGGTCTCTATCAAGCCATTCGTTGTTGTATATCAGGCTCGCGACCGAAATCGTTCGGCCGGTCTCGTCACGCACCCTTACTGAAATTACCGTCCTGTCGCTCACCGGCAGTTCGTCGCGAGCGATGTCGAGAACAATCCGCGCGATCTCTCGGGGGACGGCTTCTCGGGATGGAAGCCTGGTGCCCTGTTCATCGCGTACGGGCCCGTCGCCATTATGCAAATCGAAAAAGTACCGGTTCATGAGCATCACCTGATCCTACCGGCTAACTAATCGGCATTAAATTTTGTTCCCAGTGGATGCGGCATTGATTTTAATAGAAAATACGGAAGCGCGCCTGCTCCGAACCCTTCCATCGGGCACCGGAGTCGATCGTGATTGAGCCGCTCCTCTTAAACCTGCGGAGCCACGATATTCTTTCGGAGGATGAAGTCAGGGATCTCACTTCGGTTATCGTGAAGGAACGGCGCTTCTCCGCCGGCGAGGACGTCGTCTCGGAGGGCGCACGCCCGACCTACAGCACGCTTCTGCTCGATGGCTTTTCGGGCCGATACAAGGTCCTGTCGGATGGCACGAGGCAGATAACGGCTCTGCATGTGCCCGGCGATTTCGTCGACCTGCACGCCTTCCTGTTGAAGCAGATGGACCACGGCATCATTGCAATGTCGGCATGCCATGTTGCCTTTGCCGACCATGCGCAATTGAAGAGGATCACTGAGAAATCTCCTCACCTGACCCGGCTTCTCTGGCTGGGGACATTGGTGGACGGCGCTATCCATCGCGAATGGATCGTCGCGATGGGCCGCAGGTCGAAAAAGGCGCATCTTGCGCAGCTTATCTGCGAGCTGTTCGTCCGATTGCAGGTGGTGCAACGAACTAATGGCTCCAGCTTCCAGTTCCCGCTGACGCAGCTAGAAATGGCCGATGTGCTGGGCCTCTCCCTTGTCCATCTCAACAAGACGCTGCAGGCGCTTCGCAAGGAGGGCACTTTCACTTGGGAAAACCGCACCATCACCATCGTCGACTGGGAGCGCCTCCAGGAGATCGCTGAATTCGATCGGACCTATCTCAGTCTCACTGTCGAGCCACGATAGTCCCTGTCGGATTACGGTCCGACCAGTCCTCAACAGCCGACTCCATCTGTCCATCCGCATAGCGGCCAACGCGACCTGCACAGATATTGCCTTGACAGGCAACCTTTTGGTTCCCTATATAATAGGCAACCAAAAGGTTCCGTATATCAACATGGATGATGATGCTGTCTTCAAGGCTCTGGCCGATGGAAGCCGCCGGAAATTGCTGGACCGGCTTTACGAAAGAAATGGCCAGACCCTGAGCGAGCTCTGCGTGGGCCTAGACATGACGCGGCAGGCAGTTGCAAAGCATCTCGGCCTGCTTGAGGAAGCCAACCTCGTTTCCTCGGAACGTCATGGGCGGGAGAAGCTGCATTTCATCAATCCTGTTCCGATCAACGAGATCGCGGAACGCTGGATCGGCAAATTCGAACACCGGCGCCTGAGGGCGCTGGCCGATCTGAAGGAGATCCTTGAAGGCGGCAGTCAATAGTTCGCGCCTGCCGCCGGAACGTTCCGATACCTTGAACAAAGAGGAGTTGAATCATGGCCGGCAGTAAATTCGTCTACGTCACATTCATCCGCACCACGCCGGAAGAACTTTGGTCTGCGATCGTGAACCCCGATTTCATGCGGAAATATTGGTTCAACATTCATTTCGATACGGATTGGAAGCTCGGCTCGTCCTGGAAGATGATGTTCCCCGACGGCCGCGTCGCAGATACCGGCGAAATCGTTGAGATCGAACCCGCTAAACGCCTCGTGCTCAAATGGCGAAACGAATTCAGGCCGGAGCTGAAGGCCGAGGGTTATTCGCAGTGCGTCTTCCAGATCGAGCCGGTGGGAAATGCGACGAAGCTGAGCATCACGCATACGATCGACGTTGAAAATGCCAAATTCATTGACGCCGTATCGGGCGGCTGGCCGCGCATACTTTCCAATCTCAAGTCCTTGCTCGAAACCGGCGAAGTGATGGAGATTTGAGAAGACCGACGAGGGTTGCGTCTTAAGCCTTGCGCTATAAGAGAAGCCGCCCGAATTCTCGGACGGCTGAACTATTTGATAGCCTCCGGCGTCGCCGAAACTGCCCGATGAGCCGGTGTCGTTAGAAAACCGGGCGAGGCAATGGCACTGCTATCGGCATCGCCGGATCGGGACGGATGCTTGCCGTCACAGTCATATCAGGCGCTGAGGCCGGGATAGGCGGCGGCGTCAGGATCGGAACAGGCACTTGCGCCGGAAGCAGCACCGGCGCTTGCGCTGCCATGGTGGTCGCAGGCACGGTCGCGGCAGCTGCAGACGCCATGACCGTCGGGGATACCGCAGCCATAGTCGTTGCAGGCGCTGTGATTGCATTCGTTGCAGTCGACCCGGTGTCTACAGGAAAGTAACCCATCGTCGACATCGTCTGCATAGGCACGTAGTTCATTGCAACTTCATAGCCCGGAAGCGGTGCGGGCGTTTCGAGCTGCCCGTATTCATCGCGCTTCTCGTAGAAGGCGTTTCCGCCTGCAACTGCAACATAATGCATGTTGTCGTAAGGGAATTTCAGGCCGTTGGTATGGAAGAACATTGCGTCCTTGACGCCGGGATGCCGTTCTCCGCGGAGCAAGGCGTTCGCAGCAAGATCAA
The DNA here is from genome assembly GCF_004341625.1 of Rhizobium sp. BK376. Taxonomy (GTDB): domain Bacteria; phylum Pseudomonadota; class Alphaproteobacteria; order Rhizobiales; family Rhizobiaceae; genus Rhizobium. Next base: position 89,415 of record NZ_SLZG01000007.1, read on the forward strand.
GGTCCGGCTCGGCCTGGGGAAGAACCACCCTGGTCATGACGCCGGGCGCGAACTGCTTCTCCTGCGCGACGATCCCACAGATCGTGCTGGGGTAGGCGCCCGAAGTCAGCCGGTTCATCACCACCGTTCCCACCGCCATGTAGCCATCATGATCCGAGTGCTCCGACTCGAAATACATGACACGCTTCAGACAATCGCGGTCCTTGGCGGTGTAGTTGTAGGTGACTTTCCCTCCCCGGCTCAGCCGGGATTTGGAAGAATTCTGCGCGAGAGGTGTCATCGTGGACGCAGTAGTGCAACCCGTTGCCGCCAACCCCACAAACAATAACCCAGAGATACAAGTACCCAAAGCACGTTGCGCCCTCAACGTCAGGTGCCTCCTATTTGAATTCAGCCCTTATCGGTTAGGTGAAAACGTTTTAGCTGAAGTTAACAAAAACCCCAACCCCGTGACGTTCACAAAATACCCGCGCATTTTGAGGGAATATTTCATTTAAGAAACTTACGTAATTTATTGATATTAAAAGAAACTGCATGCGTGCGCATATTAAAATTCGTTAACATTCAGTCGGCGAAGGAAAATAAAAAAATATGATTTTCTTTTCGTGGCTCACGAAAGGAGAGCGTTTGCCGGCTATCGGACTGGCCAAAATCGCAGTCAAGGCCGGTAGATTCTCCCCTTGATGGGTGGCCCTCGCGCGCCCTCTTTCGATGCCTCAACGCTACAAATCATTGCTTGATTTTCACCGCCTCAACTCACGCTTGCTCTCGGATGCGCGCAATCGTCTTGCTGACTTCGTGATCGAAGGAACTCTCTGCGGCGTTCTAGAGATTCGTTAGTATTTTAGTGATTACAGATTGATCCCGGTGAATTGAGGTATACGGTTAGGTTGAAGGCCTGCCGGCGGCAGTAGGGAGCTGATCATCAAGGCACAGGATGGACAAGACCCACAAACACCTGTCAGTGGAACCGCCGACCGATCGGCTGGGTGAGCCCGACGACGGTGTTCGCAGGCTCTATCACTACACCACGATGTCCGGGCTATTGGGGATTGTCGAAAGCAAGAAGCTGCGCGCGACCGACATCCATTACATGAACGACGCCAATGAATTTAAGCATGGGCTCGCGATATTGGGCGAGATCGTCAAGGTCCGTGCCCAAACCGCGGCGGGAACCACCAAGCTTTTTCTTGAAACATTGCCGACCCGGGTGGCGCAATTTTCAAATATAAATCTGTTCGCGGCCTCCTTCACCGAAGATGGAGATCTGCTAAGTCAATGGCGAGGCTATTCCCAGGGCGGCGGTGCATCCATCGGGTTTGACACAGCGCAACTCAAATATCTCGCCTCCCTCGCGGGCTTTGATCTCATCAAATGCATTTATAATGACGAGCTAAAGAGGGAGATCGCGGGCGAATTTCTCGATCGCAAACTTGGCCATTTGGGAAAAGAAGCTGGCATCGACACGCGGGGCGCTTACTTTGCGGCCAATGGTCTGCTGTGGGAATACTACCAGTTGGCGGCTTGCTTCAAGGATAGCGCCTTTTCCGAGGAGAACGAGTGGCGTCTGGTCTCGAAAATTGCAGCAAACACCAACGGCGCGATTTCCTTTCGAGCAACGTCCAGCATGTTGATCCCCTATCTGGAGATCCCTCTCAGCCAGGAAGGTCAGGTGCAGCCATCTCTTGGATTTGACCGGATCACGATCGGTCCCAGCTCGCACAAGGAACTGATCGAGAATGCTTTCGTCATGCTATGCGAACGCGGCGGTATCCTGCCCAAGCATATTGGAAAATCGCAGAGCCCCTACAGACTTCTCTAGCGTTCTAGTGAAACCGCCTATCGAGGCAAGTGCTCCGGGAGCTTCTCGAAAGTGCTGAACTGGAAGTTCTGCACCGATCCCCAAGGGGTTGTGTGTTGATACCTCTCGCTCTTCAGCAGCTTGAATTGTTCTCCGAGAACTGCCTGCAGGCTTTCCGCATCGTAGCGGACGACGGGCAAGCCGCTGCACTTTTCCGGTCCGTCAGGCGCAAAGGCGCCGATGATCGCCCTGCCGCCGTCCTTCAGCGCTTCTGTCAGCACGCGAACATAGGCCTGTTGATCCGCCTCGGCTGTCAGGAAGTGGAATGCGGCTCGGTCGTGCCAAAGATCGTACTGGCGATCGGGCGTCCACGTAGTCACATCGGAAACAATCCATTCTATCCGCGAAGCGTCTGCCAATCGCGCTTTTGCGGTATCGAGGGCCGCGTCAGATAAATCAAGCACGGCTATTCCGGCCTGGCCGGATGCCTCCAAGGTGTCCACCAAGTGCGATGCGCCTCCGCCGATATCGATGACGGACATTTCGGGCATCAAACCGGCTTCGCTCAGGAGGCGCAGCGACAAGTCGGGGGTATCCTCATACCAGCTGACCTCGTTCTCCGCCTTGGTCGTGTACACATTTTGCCAATGTGCTTTTCGGTCAGTCGCAGCCATCAAATCATCCCCATTTGAAACCGACCTTAGCAGATATGGGGGTCGGTTCTCGGTAACGATTTTATGTACCGTGAGCGCTGTATCCGCTGACTGCGAACTTTACCTCAAACCGGCTCCAGATCGCCCTTCGCCCAGTTTTCCTGCGTTTCCGCCATGAAATCGGCGAAGCGTCCCTCGGCAATCGCCTTGCGGATTCCCTGCATCAGTTCCTGATAATAAGCGAGATTGTGCCAGGAGAGCAGCATGCCTCCGAGAGCCTCGTTCGAGCGAACAAGATGGTGGAGATAGGCGCGGGAATAGTCCCGCGAGGCGGGGCAATTCGACTGCTCGTCGAGCGGGCGCATATCCTCGGCGTGGCGGGCGTTGCGGATATTGACCTTGCCGCGGCGCGTGAAGGCGAGGCCGTGGCGGCCGGAGCGGGTCGGCATCACGCAATCGAACATGTCGATGCCGCGTGCCACCGACTTCAAGATATCGTCGGGCGTGCCGACGCCCATGAGATAGCGTGGCTTTTCCGATGGCAGCACCGGCAGCGTCGTCTCCAGCATGCTGAGCATGACATCCTGCGGCTCACCGACCGCGAGGCCGCCGACCGCATAACCCTTGAGGTCGAGCTGCTTCAATGCCTCGGCCGAGCGGATGCGCAGGTTCGGCTGGTCGCCGCCCTGGACGATGCCGAACATCGCCTTGCCGGGCTGATTACCGAAGGCGACCTTGCAACGTTCGGCCCAGCGCAGCGACATTTCCATCGCGCGCTCGATTTCCCTGGGCTCGGCAGGAAGCGCCACGCATTCATCGAGCTGCATCTGGATATCGCTGTCGAGCAGGCCCTGGATCTCGATTGACCGCTCCGGCGACATGTGATGCGTGGAACCATCGACATGCGACTTGAAGGTCACGCCCTTTTCGTCGAGCTTGCGCAGGCCGGAAAGCGACATGACCTGGAACCCGCCGGAATCCGTCAGGATCGGATGCTCCCAGCGGATCAGCTTGTGCAGGCCGCCGAGGCGGGCGACGCGCTCAGCCGTCGGGCGCAGCATCAGGTGATAGGTGTTGCCGAGGATGATGTCGGCGCCGGTCTCGCGCACTTGATCCAGATACATGGCCTTGACGGTGCCAACCGTGCCGACCGGCATGAAGGCCGGCGTGCGGATCGCACCGCGCGGCATGGAGACCTCGCCGAGGCGTGCGCCGCCATCGGTCTTCTTCAGGGTGAACTGGAACGTCTCGCTCATCTAGTCTTTCCGGAACAGGAGGCTGGCATCGCCATAGGAATAGAAGCGATAGCCCGTCTCGATAGCATGGTTGTAGGCCGCGCGCATCGTATCGAGGCCGGCAAAGGCCGAAACCAGCATGAACAGCGTCGAGCGCGGCAGGTGGAAATTGGTCATCAGGATGTCAACCGCCCTGAACCGATAGCCGGGCGTGATGAAGATGCCTGTTGCATCCGACCACGCCTGGATCCTGCCGTCCTCGCCGGCGGCACTTTCGATCAGCCGCAGCGAGGTCGTGCCGACGCAGACGATGCGCCCGCCCCTCGCCTTCACGGCATTCAATGCAGCGGCCGTCTCGGCGCTGACATGGCCGATCTCGAAATGCATCTTGTGGTCTTCGGTATCGTCGGCCTTCACAGGCAGGAAGGTGCCGGCTCCGACATGCAAAGTCACGAAATGCCGTTCGACGCCCATAGCGTCCAGCTTGGCAAACAGATCAGGCGTGAAATGCAGGCCTGCGGTCGGCGCGGCAACCGCACCCTCTTCACGGGCATAGATGGTCTGATAATCGGTGCGGTCGCGGTCGTCTTCCGGACGCTTGGCTGCGATATAGGGCGGCAGCGGGATATGGCCGACGGCAGCAATCGCCTCGTCCAGCGCCGGACCGGAAAGATCGAACAGCAGGGTTATCTCGCCTGCCTCACCCTTTTCCTCGACGGTCGCCTGCAAGCTGCCCAGCATGCAGACATTTTCACCATGGCCGAACTCGATGCGATCGCCGTCCTTGATGCGCTTGCCGGGCTTGGCAAAGGCTTTCCAGCGATCGGGTGCCGCACGCATGTGCAATGTCGCCGAAACCTGCTGGCCGGGCGCACCCTCGCGATGACGGATGCCCTCCAGCTGCGCCGGGATAACCTTGGTGTCGTTGAAGACGATTGCATCGCCTTCCCTAAGGTAAGATGGCAGATCGCGGACATTGTGGTCGGAAAGCTGCGGCTCGGCATTCGGTTCGACAACGAGCAGGCGCGCGCTGTCGCGCGGCTCGGCGGGCCTGAGCGCAATACGTTCCTCCGGCAGATCGAAATCGAAAAGGTCTACGCGCATGTCAAACTCTCAGACAAAGCGAAACCCGCCTCCGCGCCAAAAGCGCGAAGGCGGGCTCAGGATCAATCACAATCAGACGTCTGCGGCAACCCGCATGGAGACGATGGAGTCCGGATCGACGACCGGCTCGCCCTTCTTGATCTTGTCGACGTTGTCCATGCCTTCGATGACCTGGCCCCAGACGGAGTATTGCTTGTTCAGCCAGGGGCTATCGGTAAAGCAGATGAAGAACTGCGAGTTGGCGGAATTCGGGTTCTGCGAGCGCGCCATCGAGCAGGTGCCACGAACGTGGCTGAGCGCCGAGAACTCGGCCTTCAAATCTGGCTTTTCCGAACCGCCCATGCCGGCACGGCCCGGGTTGAAGCTCTCGCCATCCTTCTTGCCGAACTTCACGTCGCCGGTCTGGGCCATGAAATCGTTGATGACGCGATGGAAGACCACGCCGTCATAGGCCTTCTCGCGCGCCAGTTCCTTGATGCGCGCAACATGCAGCGGCGCGACTTCCGGCAGAAGTTGGATGACAACCTTGCCCTTGGTGGTTTCGAGGATGATGGTGTTTTCGGGATCCTTGATTTCAGCCATTCTTCTTCTCCTTGGTTTGCTTACTTCTTACCGAGCGTAACTTTGATCATCTTGTCGGGGTTGCTGACTTCGCCGTTCTGGCCTTCGCCGCGCTTGATCTTGTCGACGAGTTCCATGCCGGAAACGACCTTGCCGACGACCGTGTACTGGCCGTTCAGGAAGGAGCCATCGCCGAACATGATGAAGAACTGCGAATTGGCGGAGTTCGGATCCTGGGCGCGAGCCATGCCGACCGTACCACGGGTAAACGGTACCTTGGAAAATTCAGCCGGGATATCAGGCAGATCGGAGCTGCCGGTGCCGGCCTTCTGCGGGTCATAGCCCTTCGACATGTTGCCGAACTTCACGTCGCCGGTCTGGGCCATGAAGCCGTCGATGACGCGATGAAAGGCGACATTATCATATTCGCCCTTCTGGATGAGCGTCTTGATCTGCGCGACATGCTTCGGAGCTACCTCAGGCATGAGCTGAATGACAACGGGGCCGTCCTTCAGCTGAATGGTGATGAAGTTGTCGTCGGCAGCAACGGCGCTGACGGCGAAGGCGAACAGGCACAACAGCCCGGCAAACGCGATATGAATGAGTTTCATGGGTGCTCCATCGGGAAATTTATCTTCGGCCTAGTCTTTGAGCTTGGCCTTCAGGGCTTCAAGAACAGCTGCCGGCACGAAGGCGCTTACATCGCCGCCCATGGATGCGATCTGCCGCACCAATGTGGCCGTTATGGGCCGTGAGGCCGTGCCCGCCGGCAGAAAGATCGTCTGAACATCCGGCGCCATCTGGCGGTTCATGCCGGCCATCTGCATTTCATAGTCCAGATCGGTGCCGTCGCGGAGGCCACGCACCAGAAGCTTGGCGCCATGCACTCTTGCCGCATCGACCACCAGATTGTCGAAGGCGATCACCTCAATGTCGACCACCTGCCCCGGCAAGGCCTCGGTAAGCGAGCGGCGAATGAGATCGGCGCGCTCCTCGAAAGAAAAGAGCGGCTTCTTGCCTGGATGGATGCCGATGGCGACAATGACCCTGGAAGCGACGTTCAACGCCTGCACGAGGACGTCGAGATGTCCGTTTGTCATCGGATCGAAGGATCCAGGATAAAAGGCTGTCGTCGTCATGCTTTGCCGGCCGGTTGCTTTGCAGGCCTTTTGTCATGGATGGACCTGTATCGCAAGCAAATTGCGGATGCTCGGCCCGGCTGCGCTGAACCACAGATGAACAGGCCATTCAAGCCCGTTTCAGCTCGGCAATGCTTTATTGCGGACGTTCCCGCAACCGCACTGCCCACGCGGTTCGAAAGTCTCCATCCAAAGGCAAATGACCATGCTGGTCCTCTACGTCGCAGTCGCAATTCTCGGCTCTTTCCTCGTTGAAATGCTGCTGCATCACTTCAGGCGCAACTACGAGATCGTCTGGGTCTCCGTGCCCGAACAGACCGGCCATGACATTGCCCTGGAGATCACAAGGAATTTGCGGAAAAACCAGGCGCGAATCTGAACGCCAGATGAACAGAGCATTCAAGGTCGCTTCAGATCGGCCTTGGTAAACAGAGCCTCAACATCCGGCGGAACTATCTTGAAGCGGATGCGTTACCAGATCGAACCATAGATATGCTGATTATGACCCAAAGGAAAAAACTCATGCTCGATAAGATGAATCTGATCAACCTCGTTTGGATGACCATGGTCACGGGCATGCTGGCAGCCACAATCGCACTCTATGATCAGAAGGTGGACCAATCGAAAGTCTATGGCCCCTTCGCCTCTGCCCGGCCGTTCGTGACGAGCCAGTATTGAGGATCTGAACGCAACCCTTTTAGAGAAAGGACCGCCATGTTCACGATTTTAACAATGCTTACTGCCCTTATCAGCATCATGTTCATCGTGTCCGTGGCGTCGACCATCTCCGCATTGCGCCGCGAAACTGAAGAGATCAAGGAAATCGACAAGCATCACAAGGCTTTCTGATTTTCCCCGACCCAATGCGCTCATGTCCCCGAGCGCTTGGGCCTTTCCCACCGGACGCCGTCCCCCAACAGCGTCCGGTTTTTTTTGTCAAAATCGGCTCCAAACGAAAACCGGGCAGCAAATGCCGCCCGGTTTTTAAAGCTTGCCGATGGTAAAGCGACCTATTCCTCGCTACCAGGCGCGGCTCCCTCTTCAGAAATACCTGCCTCAGGCGGTGTGCCTTCTGTAATCTCGGCTACATCGTCCTCGCCTTCCGGCTCGCTGATACGCTCGACCGAGACGACCTTCTCATCCTTGGCGGTCGAGAAGATGGTCACGCCCTTCGTGGCGCGGCTGGCGATACGGATGCCGCCGACCGGAACACGGATCAGCTGACCGCCATCGGACACCAGCATGATCTGGTCGGTGTCTTCAACCGGGAAGGCTGCGACGAGTTCGCCGATCTCGCCGGTCTTCGAGGTATCGGTGGCACGAATGCCCTTGCCGCCGCGGCCAGAGATACGGAAGTCGTAGGATGAAGAACGCTTGCCGAAGCCCTTCTCCGAGACCGTCAGCACGAATTGCTCGCGCGCCTTCAGTTCCTCGTAGCGTTCGTCGCTCAGCTGTCCCTCTTCGGTGACTTCCTCACCCACCAGTGCGATATCTTCCTCATCGACGCCTATTGCACGGCGTTCAGCGGCAGATCTCCGGAGATAGGCAGCACGCTCCCAAGGCTCGGCATCGACATGGCCGACGATCGTCATGGAAATAATGCTGTCACCCTCACCGAGGTTGATACCGCGTACGCCGATCGAATTGCGTCCGGCAAAGACGCGCACATCATCGACCGGGAAACGGATGCACTGGCCCAACGCCGTGGTGAGCAGGACGTCGTCATGCTCCATGCAGGTCTCGACGGAGAGGATTTCGTCGCCCTCTTCCTCGAGCTTCATGGCGATCTTGCCGTTGCGGTTGACCTGGACGAAGTCGCTGAGCTTGTTGCGGCGGACCGTGCCCCGGGTCGTCGAGAACATGACGTCGAGATTATCCCAGCTGTCCTCGTCCTCGGGCAGCGGCAGGATCGTCGTGATGCGTTCGCCGGGTTCCAGCGGCAGCATGTTGATGAGTGCCTTGCCGCGCGAGGTCGGCGTGCCGATCGGCAGGCGCCAGACCTTCTCCTTGTAGACGATGCCGCGCGACGAGAAGAAGAGAACGGGCGTATGCGTATTGACCACGAATAGCCGGCTAACGAAATCCTCGTCACGAGTGGTCATGCCGGAGCGACCCTTGCCGCCGCGACGCTGCGCGCGGTAGGTCGTGAGGGGCACGCGCTTGATATAGCCGAGGTGCGAAACCGTCACGACCATATCTTCGCGGGCGATGAGATCCTCATCGTCCATTTCCAGACCGCCATCGACAATCTCGGTCCGGCGTGGCGTGCCGAATTCGTCGCGAACCGCCGTAAGCTCTTCTTTTACAATGGTTTGGATGCGAACGCGCGACGACAGAATTTCGAGGTAATCCTTGATCTCGATGCCGATCTTATTCAGTTCGTCGCCGATTTCGTCACGGCCGAGAGCGGTCAGGCGGGCGAGGCGCAATTCGAGAATGGCGCGCGCCTGTTCTTCGGAGAGGTTATATGTGCCGTCCTCGTTGATGCGATGACGCGGATCGTCGATTAGCCGGATAAGAGATTCAACGTCCGCAGCCGGCCAGCGGCGCGTCATCAGCTCTTCGCGGGCAGAACCCGGATCCGGCGCCTGGCGAATGACGCGGATGACTTCGTCGATATTGGCGACGGCGATTGCGAGACCGACCAAGACGTGGGCGCGCTCGCGCGCCTTGCGCAGCAGGTATTTCGTGCGGCGGCTGACGACTTCCTCGCGGAAGGAAACGAAGGCGCGAAGCATGTCGAGCAGCGTCAACTGCTCCGGCTTGCCGCCATTCAACGCCACCATGTTGCAGCCGAAGGAGGTCTGCAGCGGCGTATAGCGATAAAGCTGGTTCAGGATGACATCCGCATTCGCATCGCGCTTCAGCTCGATGACGACGCGGTAGCCCTGACGGTCGGACTCGTCGCGCAGATCGGAGATGCCTTCGATGCGCTTTTCGCGCACCAGTTCGGCCATCTTTTCGATCATCGTCGACTTGTTTACCTGATAGGGAATCTCGGTGATGATGATCTGCTCGCGGTCCCCGCGCATAGGCTCGATCGCGGCAACGCCGCGCATAATGACCGAACCGCGACCGGTCTCGTAGGCGGAGCGAATGCCGGCGCGGCCGAGGATCTTGGCGGCGGTCGGGAAGTCCGGGCCTGGAATGATCTGCATCATTTCCGGTAGTTCGATCGCCGGGTCGTTAATCAGCGCGATGCAGCCATCGATGACTTCGGACAGATTATGCGGCGGGATGTTTGTCGCCATCCCGACGGCGATACCGCCGGCGCCATTGACCAGCAGGTTCGGGAATTTGGCGGGAACGACAACCGGTTCGGAGAGCGTACCGTCATAGTTTTCACGGAAATCGACGGTTTCCTTGTCGAGGTCGTCCAGCAGCGAATGCGCGGCCTTCTGCAGACGGCACTCGGTGTAACGTTCGGCCGCCGGTGGGTCGCCATCGACAGAACCGAAATTGCCCTGACCGTCGATCAGCGGCAGCCGGAGCGACCAGTCCTGCGCCATACGGGCAAGCGCATCGTAGATCGCCGCGTTGCCATGCGGATGGTATTTACCCATCACGTCACCGGTGACGCGGGCGCATTTCACGTATTTCTTGTTCCAGTCGATGCCGAGCTCGGACATGCCGTAGAGGATGCGCCGGTGAACCGGTTTCAGCCCGTCGCGCACGTCGGGAAGCGCGCGGCTCACGATGACGCTCATGGCGTAATCGAGATACGACCGCTGCATTTCCTCCATGATGGAAATTGGCTCGATGCCTGGCGGGAGCTTCCCGCCGCCGGGAGTGGATTGCTCAGTCAAAACGGATCACGATCTCTTTTAGAATCACTGCAGAATTTATATCCGAAACCATGCGCTTACGCCAATTTTGGCGGGTGCCTGGAACGGGCTTATCCCCTCTTTAAACGATGGAATCGCGCATTTCCGTGGCAGATTTTCGTCTCCTGCCTTGCGAATGCTGTTCCGTCGCATATCAATGGTCCAACAGGCAACAAAACGACCCTACGGGAACATGATATGGCGATTGCGGATACGCTGATCAATGCCTTCACGACGCTGCTCGTCACCGTCGATCCGCCGGGTCTCGCGCCGCTGTTTCTGGGGCTGACGACGGGCATGAACCGCTCGGAGCGCAGCCAGGTGGCGCTGCGCGGCTCTTTGATCGCATTCGGCATTCTGGCCGCTTTCGCCCTTTTCGGCTCCAGCGTGCTCGGCATCCTCGGAATTTCGATCGGCGCCTTCCGCATTGCCGGCGGCCTGCTGCTTTTCTGGATTGCCTTCGAGATGGTTTTCGAGAGGCGGCAGGACCGCAAGGAAAAGACGAAGGACGTCGCGATCACGCTGGACCAGATCCACAATATCGCAGTTTTTCCGCTGGCCCTTCCGCTGATCGCGGGCCCCGGCGCGATCTCGGCCACCATTCTGCTCGCGGGATCGCTGCAATCGTCCTTCGAGCGGGCGCAGCTGATCGGCGTGATCGCCATCAACCTGCTGCTGCTCTTCGCGACCCTCTTGATTGCCGAACGCCTGGACCGCTTTCTTGGTGTCACCGGCCGCGCGATCCTCACCCGCCTCCTCGGCGTCATCCTGGCGGCGCTCGCGGCACAATTCGTCGTTGACGGGACCAAAGCGGCGTTGAGCCTCGCTGGCGGCGCACCGCATTGATCGAACGCGGAACCCTCGCCGGATTTCAGCGTTAGCTGTCCAGAAAACTGGAGAGACGAGATGGCCGACCATTCCATTACGGCATCAGGCGACACCGGTCCGATCCCGGTGGACGATCCGCAGCGTGTTCTTACGATTTCAGCACCAACCGACCCGGATCTATCTGTCGTCAGTCTTGCGGGAGATACCTACACGATCCTCATTTCCAGCGCGCAGACGGAGGGTCGATACTGTCTTATCGACATGCTGGTTCCCGATGGCGGCGGGCCTCCGCTGCACAGGCATGATTTCGAAGAGATGTTCACGCTGCTTGAGGGCGAACTGGAATTCACCTTCCGCGGCAAAACGTTCACGGTGAAAGCACCGGCAAACATCAACATACCGGCGAATGCGCCGCATCGGTTTCAAAACAGGTCCGGACGCATGACGCATATGCTGTGCATGTGTACGCCCGGCGGGCAGGACGAATTCTTTCTCTCGGTGGGAATGCCCATCGACAAAGGCGCGCCACCCTCTCCCAAATTAAGCGAAGAGGAAGCCGAAAGCCGCCGAGCGCTGGCGCAGCGGCTTGCGCCCAAATATCGGACTGAAATGCTCGGCCATCCCCAGCAGCCGATCAGAGACCGGCATTTGAAACAGCAGCCGCCATAGGTTTGAATTCATCGAGGCGATCGAACGGCTTGCAAGTCTCGCGCGCCGCCGCGATAGACGAACGTCGGCGAGCGCGTTCGAAATTCCATCTCAAAACGGAATATCGTCGTCCAGATCCCGCGAGAAGTTGCTTCCACCACCACCGCTGCTGTTACCGCCGCGACCGGAGGACGGGGACTGGCCGTAGTCGTCGCCATATCCACCACCGCCGCCGCCGTAATCATTGCCGCGACCACCGCGACTGCCACCTTCGCTGGCGCCGCCGCCTTCGCCGCGGCCATCCAGCATCGTAAGCGTCGAATTGAAGCCCTGCAGCACGATTTCGGTGGAATAGCGGTCCTGGCCGTTCTGGTCCTGCCATTTGCGGGTCTGGAGTGCGCCCTCGATATAGAGCTTGGCGCCCTTCTTCACATATTGCTCGACGACCTTGCAGAGGCCTTCGTTGAAGACGACGACAGTATGCCATTCGGTCTTTTCGCGGCGTTCGCCGGAATTGCGGTCGCGCCAGGTTTCCGACGTCGCAATCCGAAGATTGGCGATCGGCCGGCCGTCCTGCGTCCGCCGGATTTCGGGGTCAGCCCCCACGTTTCCGACCAGAATTACCTTGTTCACGCTACCAGCCATGCTTTTCACCCTGCTTGCCGCCCTGCCCGGCGGCGTTCTAACCAATCGATATACTTTAAACCATCGCGCTGGCGAATGCGCTCGCCGCCGGTTTAATCCACAAGGAATTTTGTTCTTTATTTGTTCTAGTTTATGTCTATGATCCTGTCAACAGAATCGAAAACCTGATCCCTCCGTTCATTTGAGCCTCGACTCGCCAGCCGGCATCACTAAATAAGGGCGGAGACCAAGGGACCAAGCTAAAGACGATGAGTGAACTGAAAACAATTTCCATCCGCGGCGCACGCGAACATAATCTCAAGGGCATCGATCTTGAGCTTCCGCGCAACAAGCTGATCGTCATGACGGGGCTATCGGGCTCCGGCAAATCCTCGCTTGCCTTCGACACGATCTATGCCGAGGGTCAGCGGCGCTATGTCGAGAGCCTGTCGGCCTATGCGCGGCAATTTCTCGAGATGATGCAGAAGCCCGACGTCGACCAGATCGACGGGCTTTCTCCGGCCATTTCCATCGAGCAGAAGACGACGTCGCGCAATCCGCGCTCGACAGTCGGCACCGTCACCGAAATCCACGACTATATGCGACTGCTTTTCGCGCGTGTCGGCGTCCCCTACTCGCCGGCCACGGGTCTCCCGATCGAGAGCCAGACCGTCAGCCAGATGGTCGACCGCATCCTTACCTTCGGCGAAGGCACGCGGCTCTATATATTGGCGCCTTTGGTCCGCGGCCGAAAGGGCGAGTACAAGAAGGAACTGGCGGAGCTCATGAAAAAGGGCTTCCAGCGCGTCAAGGTCGACGGCCAGTTCTACGAAATCGCCGAGGCGCCCGCGCTAGACAAGAAATACAAACATGACATCGATGTTGTGGTCGACCGTATCGTCGTGCGTTCCGATGTGTCTGCTCGCCTGGCGGACAGCCTCGAGACCTGCCTGCGGCTTGCCGACGGGCTCGCCGTCGCCGAATTCGCCGACAAGCCGCTTCCGCCGGAGGAAACGGCGGCGGGCGGATCGGCCAACAAGTCCCTGAACGAAACCCACGAGCGCGTGCTCTTTTCGGAGAAGTTCGCCTGTCCAGTCTCCGGCTTCACCATTCCGGAAATCGAACCGCGGCTGTTTTCGTTCAACAATCCGACCGGCGCCTGCCCGACCTGCGACGGCCTCGGTTCGCAGCAGAAGATCGATCGGGACCTGATAGTACCGGAACATGAGCGAACATTGCGCGACGGGGCGATCTCACCCTGGGCCAAGTCGACCTCGCCCTATTACAATCAGACGCTGGAAGCGCTCGGCAAGCACTACGGTTTCAAGCTGAGCAACCGCTGGAGCGATCTGTCCGACGAGGCGAAGGACGTCATCCTCAACGGCACGGAAGACAAGATCGAATTCCATTACGCCGACGGCGCGCGCTCCTATACGACGCACAAGAATTTCGAAGGTATCGTGCCGAACCTCGAGCGCCGCTGGAAGGAAACGGATTCCGCCTGGGCGCGCGAGGAGATCGAGCGTTACATGTCGGCGGCCCCCTGCCCGGCCTGCAACGGCTTTCGCCTGAAGCCGGAAGCGCTCGCCGTCAAGATCGACAAGCTGCATATCGGACAGGTGTCCGACATGTCGATCCGGATCGCACGCGACTGGTTCGAAAAGCTGCCGCAGACGTTCAATGCCAAGCAGAATGAAATCGCCGTTCGCATCCTCAAGGAAATCCGTGATCGCCTTCGCTTCCTGAACGATGTCGGGCTCGAATATCTCAGCCTGTCGCGCAATTCAGGCACGCTGTCCGGTGGCGAGAGCCAGCGCATTCGCCTCGCATCACAGATCGGATCGGGGCTTACGGGCGTTCTCTACGTTCTGGACGAGCCGTCGATCGGCCTGCACCAGCGTGACAATGCGCGCCTGCTCGAAACGCTGAAACACCTGCGCGATATCGGCAATACTGTGATCGTGGTCGAGCATGACGAGGATGCGATCCTGACGGCCGACGACGTGGTGGACATAGGCCCGGCGGCCGGCGTCCATGGCGGCCAGGTCGTCGCCCACGGCACGCCGCAGGAGATCATGGCCAATCCGAAATCGCTGACGGGCAAGTATCTCTCCGGCGAACTCGGCGTTCCCGTGCCTTCCGAGCGGCGCAAGCCGAAGAAGGGCAAGGAAATCAAGGTTATCGGCGCCCGCGGCAACAACCTGAAGAACGTGACGGCTGCCATTCCGCTCGGCGTTTTCACGGCTGTGACGGGTGTTTCCGGTGGTGGCAAGTCCACCTTCCTGATCGAGACGCTCTACAAATCCGCGGCGCGGCGCGTCATGGGCGCTCGCGAAATCCCGGCCGATCACGACCGCATAGACGGCTTCGAGCATATCGACAAGGTGATCGACATCGACCAGTCCCCGATTGGTCGTACGCCGCGATCGAACCCCGCGACCTATACCGGCGCGTTCACGCCGATCCGTGACTGGTTCGCAGGCCTGCCCGAAGCGAAGGCGCGCGGCTATCAGCCGGGGCGGTTCTCGTTCAACGTCAAGGGCGGACGCTGCGAGGCCTGCCAGGGCGACGGCGTGATCAAGATCGAGATGCACTTCTTGCCTGACGTCTACGTCACCTGCGATGTCTGCCATGGCAAGCGCTATAACCGCGAGACGCTCGACGTCACCTTCAAGGGCAAGTCGATAGCCGACGTGCTCGACATGACGGTCGAGGAAGGCGTCGAATTCTTCGCGGCGGTCCCGGCGGTGCGCGACAAGCTGCAGTCGCTCTTCGATGTCGGCCTCGGCTATATCAAGGTCGGCCAGCAGGCGAATACGCTTTCGGGTGGCGAGGCGCAGCGCGTCAAGCTAGCCAAGGAACTGTCGAAGCGCTCGACCGGGCGCACGCTCTACATCCTCGACGAACCGACGACCGGCCTGCACTTCCACGACGTCGCCAAGCTCTTGGAGATGCTGCACGAGCTGGTGAACCAGGGCAATTCCGTTGTGGTCATCGAGCACAATCTCGAGGTCATCAAGACCGCCGATTGGGTTCTCGATTTTGGCCCTGAGGGAGGCGACGGCGGCGGCGAGATCGTGGCGACGGGCACGCCGGAGGCAATCGTCAAGGAGAAGCGATCCTATACTGGCCAGTTCCTCAGGGAACTGCTGGAGCGGCGGCCGGTGAAGAAGGTCGTGGCGGCGGAGTGATCTTTTGGCAAACTCGGTCTTCCGATTTTATTCGGCGACGCCCCGAGACATTCAACGGGAGTTTTTTGGCGCCAACAAGACTCCACTTGTCCGCTTTCATGGACTTAAAATTGGAAGATCGCCGTTCTTCAAGATGACGGTCGTGACCGAAGAGGGTTTGGCGTCAACTGAGTTTCAGGGTTGGCTTGATCGAAATTGCAAGCTGGTGACAGGAAAATATCTTGGGTGGACAGGAAATGAGCGCTCATATTTGGTTCACCGACCCTCCAACTGGCGTTTGCGTTGTCTGATTTGGATGTTTCAGAGCAGACGGCGAGCAGCCAAGTATTGGAATCTGATAAAGTTCGCCCTTGGGACTGGACTTAAGAACAAGTCGAACGATCAAAGAAAATTGTAACGTCGAAGCGCTCATTCAAACTTCAACGAGGAGGACTTCATGACCAAATCCGGAATAATCCGAACCGGTATCGGCGGCTGGACCTTTGAACCGTGGCGCGGTCATTTCTTTCCGAAGGAGCTGAAGCAGAAGGACGAGCTCAACTTTGCCAGCCGGCAGCTGAAGGTGATCGAAGTCAACGGCACCTATTACAGCACACAAAAGCCTGCGGTCTTTGCAAAATGGGCGTCAGATGTGCCCGATGGCTTTATCTTTTCGCTGAAGGCAACGCGGTTCGTCACCAATCGCAAGGTGCTGGCGGAGGCAGGTGAATCGATGGAACGATTTCTGCAGTCCGGTATCAGCGAACTTGGCGACCATCTGGGACCGCTGCTCTGGCAATTCGCGCCGACGAAGAAGTTCGAGCCCGAGGATTTCGAGGCATTCCTGAAGCTGCTGCCGGCAAAGCAGGACGGGCTTCCGTTGCGTCATGTGGTGGAAGTCCGCCATGATTCCTTCAAGGTGGCGGAATTCGTTGCGCTCCTTGAGAAATATGGCGTGGCGCCGGTTCTCGCCGAGCATTTCGACTATCCGATGATCGCTGATGTCACCGCCGATTTCGTCTATGCCCGCCTTCAAAAGGGATCGGACGATATTCCGACCTGCTACCCGCCGAAGGATCTGAAGGCGTGGGCCGACCGGCTTGAAACCTGGGCGGAGGGCAAGATTCCCGACGATCTGCCGCTCATCGACCCCGACCGGAAGGTCAAGGTTGAACCAAGGGACGTCTTTGCCTTCATGATCCACGAAGGCAAGGTCAATGCGCCGCATGGGGCGATCGCCTTGCAGAAATCCCTTTCGAAATAGAGTGTCGCGTCAGAGCGGTCTGACATGCGCCACGAGATCTTCGGCGGTGAGCCCTTTTCCGGCTCGCTGACCGGTCTCGCCATGCAGCCAGACGCCTGCGGCGGCCGCCTCGAAAGCGGGCATGCCCTGTGCCAACAGGCCGGCGATTATGCCCGCAAGAACGTCGCCCGAGCCCGCGGTCGCGAGCCATGGCGGCGCATTTGCGTTGATCAAGGCGCGACCGTCCGGCGATGCTATGACGCTGTCTGCACCTTTGTAGACGATGGCGGCGTTCGCCCGCTTCGCCGCAGCGCGCGCCTTTTCGACTTTGCCAAGACTGTCGTCCGCGGCGATATCCGGAAACAGCCGGGCGAATTCGCCTTCGTGTGGCGTCAGGACAAGATGGGTGTCGCCGTGGGCGAACGCATCGAACAGCTGCTGTGGATTATCACGGAACGAGGTGATGCCGTCAGCGTCCAGAACGAGATGGCGGTCGCTGAGGGCGAACGCAAAATGGCGCGCCTTTTCACCAATGCCGAATCCGGGACCGAGAACGAAGGTCGACAGCCGCTTGTCCTCAAGCCATTTCTTCAGTGTCGCGTCATCGTCGACCGGATGGACCATGACGGCCGTCAGCGCGCCGGCATTGACGCTGAGCGCTTGCGTTGGAGAGGCGATGGTCACAAGGCCTGCCCCTGCTTTCAAGGCGGCCATTGCCGACATGCGCGCAGCACCGGTCGCGTGGGCGCCGCCGGAGAAAACGACGACATGGCCGCGCTTGTATTTGTGGGTCTCGGTCATGGCCGCAGGAACGGTCCCCTGCCATTGCGTCGGTTCGTTCTCGGCGATCCCGTGGCCGGCATGCGCACGGACGATGCGTCCGGGAATACCGATGTCGAAGACTTCCATGACGCCGCACAGTTCCCGCCCCGGCATCAGCAGATGGCCCGGCTTGCGCGTCATGAAGGTAATCGTGTGGGTCGCCCGGAATGCGGTACCGAGAACATGGCCATTGCGACCATCGAGCCCCGAGGGAAGGTCGACGGCGATGACCGGAACGCCCGCCTGTGTGGTTCGCGCTATAACTGAGGCCACGGTATCCGGGACAGGTCTCGACAGGCCGGCGCCGAAGATGGCATCGACGACCACGTCACCCCTGCCCGGCTCATATTTCCCGATGTCATCTCCCATGATCTCACAGGCCTCGAAAGCGCGAGCGGCATCCCCCTTTAATGACGAGGGATCGCCTAGATGGAACAGGGCTACATCCGCTCCACTCTGCCGCAAGGCGCGCGCCGCAATATAGCCGTCCCCTCCATTGTTTCCGGGACCGCAAAGGACGACGTATCTGGACGCCTGGGGGTAATGCCGCAGCGCTGCTGCAGCCACCGCCTGCCCCGCCTTTTCCATCAGGCCAAAGGAGTCAATTCCGGACGCTGCGGCGTCACGATCGACCGCGGCCATGTCACTGGGTGTAAGCAGGAGATCTGCGAGGGTTGAGGTCATGATATCGGATATTCAATGCTAAACCTGCCTGAAAAACAATCGCAATTTCGCAACCGCGCTTGCGTAGAAAACATGCTTTTGCATAAAAAATAATCTCTTCAGTTCAATCTTCCTCCTTATTGGCTGGACGGAAAATTGCGCGATTTTTTTCATTTTCGCACGATTTTTTTCAATTCTCCTATAAAACCACTATCAATTCTCTCGTAAATCCCTCTCAATTGGAGGTGCGGGGGCAGATTCTGGAGATTTTTTGCCCAGCATGGATGAGAACTGGCACGCTATGTGCATTGGCAAGGCCGAGCGGGATCGTTCCTGCTGTAACGCGAAAAGCGGAGAGACATTTTCTCATGAAAAAGATCGAAGCGATCATAAAGCCTTTCAAGCTTGACGAAGTGAAGGAAGCCCTTCAAGAAGTCGGCCTGCAGGGTATCACTGTCACGGAAGCGAAGGGCTTCGGTCGTCAGAAAGGTCACACGGAGCTTTACCGTGGAGCCGAATACGTGGTCGATTTTCTACCCAAGGTAAAGGTCGAGGTCGTGCTGGCGGACGAGAATGCGGAAGCCGTCATCGACGCGATCCGCAAGGCTGCCCAGACGGGGCGGATTGGCGACGGAAAGATTTTCGTTTCCAACGTCGAAGAGGTCATTCGAATTCGTACCGGTGAGACTGGCATAGACGCTATTTAAACGCCCTTCGCGCCAAGCGAAGGGTTCATAATCGTCATCAAATAAGGGAAGCACTTAATGACGACCGCAAGCGAAATTCTTAAGCAGATCAAGGACAATGACGTAAAATTCGTTGACCTGCGCTTCACGGATCCCAAGGGTAAGCTGCAGCACGTGACAATGGACATCGCTTGCGTCGACGAGGACATGTTTGCCGATGGCGTCATGTTCGACGGTTCGTCGATCGGCGGATGGAAGGCCATCAACGAGTCCGACATGGTGCTCATGCCGGATACGGAAACGGTCCATATGGACCCGTTCTTCGCGCAGTCCACCATGGTCATTTTGTGCGATATTCTCGACCCAGTTTCGGGCGAAGCCTATAACCGCGACCCGCGCGGCACCGCCAAGAAGGCTGAAGCCTATCTGAAGGCATCCGGCATCGGCGATACCGTATTCGTCGGACCTGAAGCCGAATTCTTCGTCTTCGACGACGTCAAGTACAAGGCCGATCCCTACAATACCGGCTTCAAGCTCGACTCCAGCGAACTGCCGTCGAACGACGACACCGATTACGAGACCGGCAACCTCGGCCATCGTCCGCGCGTCAAGGGCGGCTACTTCCCGGTTCCGCCGGTCGACAGCTGCCAGGACATGCGCTCGGAAATGCTGACCGTACTCTCCGAAATGGGCGTCGTCGTCGAAAAGCATCACCATGAAGTCGCTGCTGCCCAGCACGAACTCGGTATAAAGTTCGATACTCTGGTGCGCAACGCCGACAAGATGCAGATCTACAAGTACGTGGTCCACCAGGTCGCCAATGCCTATGGCAAGACGGCAACCTTCATGCCGAAGCCGATCTTCGGCGACAACGGCTCGGGCATGCACGTTCACCAGTCGATCTGGAAGGGCGGCAAGCCGACCTTCGCCGGCGACGAATATGCGGGCCTTTCCGAAACCTGCCTCTACTATATCGGCGGCATCATCAAGCATGCCAAGGCGATCAACGCCTTCACCAATCCGTCGACGAACTCCTACAAGCGTCTCGTCCCGGGCTATGAAGCACCGGTTCTGCTCGCCTACTCGGCTCGCAACCGTTCGGCTTCCTGCCGCATTCCCTTCGGCACGAACCCGAAGGCAAAGCGTGTCGAAGTCCGCTTCCCGGATCCGACCGCGAACCCCTACCTCGCCTTCGCCGCCATGCTGATGGCCGGCCTCGACGGCATCAAGAACAAGATCCATCCCGGCAAGGCCATGGATAAGGATCTTTACGACCTGCCGCCGAAGGAGCTGAAGAAGATCCCGACCGTCTGCGGCTCGCTGCGCGAAGCGCTGGAAAGCCTCGACAAGGACCGCAAGTTCCTGACGGCTGGCGGCGTGTTCGACGACGACCAGATCGACGCCTTCATCGAATTGAAGATGGTGGAAGTGATGCGCTTCGAAATGACGCCGCATCCTGTCGAATACGACATGTACTACTCGGCCTGATCACCAAATCGAAAGCCCCGGTTCGCCGGGGCTTTTTGCCAACGCAGATGCTTTGCGGGTGACTTGAACTAAAGTTGGTTACGACCAAAGAACCTCTATTTTGTCAGGCAGTTCCGGCGACGAAATATGACGGCTATATGAAGCAACTGCGGAAAAACCTTGATTTGGCGAGCTGATAACACCACTTATTTCCTTGAAAGGAACTCGCGCCATGAAACAAAGCAATGCAAAATTCAACATCGGCGAAGTGGTTCGACACAGGGTTTTCCCATTTCGTGGAGTCATCTTCGACGTCGACCCCGAATTCGCAAATACGGAAGAGTGGTGGAACGCCATTCCGGCCGAGGTGAGGCCCAACAGGGATCAGCCGTTCTATCACCTGCTTGCTGAAAACGAGGAGACGGAATATGTCGCCTATGTTTCGGAACAGAATCTCGTCAGTGACGAAAGTGGTATTCCGCTGCGCAATCCGCAAGTCTACCAGATCTTCGACACGGCTCCGACAGGCCAGTTCAGACCCAAGATGAGCTTCGCCCACTAAGGCCAGTCGAAACAGTTCAGTGGTAGAGGAAGCTGCGTGCGCAGCTTCCTTTTTTTATGCCCGTCATTCCTCCCGAATCAAAAAAGCCCGGCTTGAAACCGGGCTTTTCAATAGGATCGAAGCAGAAATTACTGCTGCTTGGCAGCCTTCTGGGCGTCTTCAAGCTTCTTGCGGGCTTCTTCAGCCTTCTTCTGCATGCTGTCTTGAAGGCTCTTCTGGCTTTCGGCCAACTTGGAGTCCGAGATCGGCTGACCGTCATAGGCAGCGCCAAAACCGTCGAGGGAAATCTTGATCGGGTTCGGAGCGCGGCGGAAGTTGATCGAGGTGAAGGTCACGTCGGTGCCCTTCTTCATGCCTGCGATCATGGCGTCCGTGACCGGAATTTCGGCCGTGCACTTGTCGGGCAGGCAGACTGCGTAGTCGATCTTCTGACCCTTGCCGCCATCAACCTGCATCGTCACGCCAGGAGCAATCAGGCGAGCCGTGGGGACGGAAATCTGCAGGATCTTGCGGTTGACCTTGCCATCGATCGAGATGAGCCCGACAGCCGTCACGAGCTGGCCGTTATTGGCCATGATCAGATTCTGTGTGATGCAGATATCATTGTCGTCCTGCTTGGAGCAGGTCTTGTACCAGCCGAGACGCGGCTGAGCCGGGTTAGCGGCACCATCCGCAGGAGCTGCGTTAGACGCATCCTGGGCAAAAGAAGCAACCGGGGCAGCCGCGCCGATGATGAGAGCCAGAGCAGAAACGACTGCCCGGATTTTTTTGTCATTCTTGAACGTCATAGCGAAATCCGCCTCCTGAAATCCGATGCTGAGCAGCTTTTTGCTACCCCATGCCAGTCGGGTCAAACTGCCGTCCACCTGTCGAAAGATTGAGGCAAATGCATGACCCGGAACTCGGAACACCTGTTACATCGCACTGCGGCGGATATCCAGCATTTCTTTGGTGATTTGACGACATGCAGCAAGAAATCCCTTCTGCGGATGTGGATTTTATATCCGCATGATAAGGTCCGTTCGAATCACGCCCTGCCGGAAAGGATGCCATGCAAGCGCTCCGGATCTTTACTTTCCTGATCTTTGCGATCTTCTCCAGTACTGCCGCCTTAGCACAACCGCTTTACGCGATCACCATGCATGGCGACCCTGCCCTTCCCGCCGACTACACGCATTTTCCTTACGTCAATCCGGATGTGAAAAAAGGCGGCCACATTACCTATGGCGTCGTCGGGACGTACGACAATCTCAACCCCTTCATCCTGAAGAGCATGCGCACAACGGCGCGCGGCATGTGGGATCCGGAATTCGGCAATCTGGTCTATGAATCGCTCATGCAGCGCTCCCGCGACGAGCCTTTCACCATGTATGGGCTGCTCGCCCAGACCGTTGAATGGGACGAAGACCGCACCTTCATCCAATTCAATCTGAACCCGGCGGCGAAATGGTCGGACGGGCAGCCGCTCACCGCCGACGACGTCATCTTCAGCTTCAACCTCCTGCGCGAGAAGGGCCGCAGCCCCTTCAGCAACCGCCTCGATTCGGTGGAGAAGATGGAGAAGGTCGGCGACAGCAGCGTCCGCTTCACCTTCAACAAGAAGGCCGATCGCGAAACGCCGATGATCCTCGCTCTCTCCGTGCCAATCTTGCCGAAGCATGCCATCAATCCCGACACATTCGACCAGACCTCGCTGACGCCGCCCATCGGTTCCGGCCCCTATCGGGTCAAGACCGTCAATCCCGGCGAAAGCATCACCTTCGAACGGAACCCGGATTACTGGGCGAAAGACCTGCCCTCCAAGGTCGGCATGGACAATTACGACACGATATCGGTCGATTATTTCCTGCAGGAGACGACGCTGTTCGAGGCCTTCAAGAAGGGCGACGTCGATGTCTACGAGGACGGCAGCCCCGGCCATTGGGCGGATGCCTATGATTTTCCGGCGGTCTCATCCGGCGAGGTTGTCAAGGACGTCTTCACGCCGAAGCTGCCGAGCGGCATGCTCGGCTTCGTCTTCAACACACGCCGGCCGATCTTTGCCAATCCGAAGGTCCGCGAGGGCCTGTCGCTTGCCTTCGATTTCGAATGGGTCAACAGGAACCTCTCCTCCAACGCCTATACGCGCACGGAAAGCTTCTGGCAGAATTCCGACCTCTCCTCTTATGGTGTGCCCGCCAATCAGCGCGAACTGGAAATGCTCGGGCCGATCAAGAACCGCATCGATCCGGCCGTGCTCGACGGCACCTATAAACTGCCCGTCAGCGACGGTTCCGGCCGCGACCGCACGGTTCTGAAACAGGCGGTCGATCTCCTAAGGGAGGGTGGGTACACGATCAGGGATGGCAAGATGGTCGACGCCAACGGCCGGCAGCTCTCCTTCGAGATCATGACGCAGAACATCGACCAAGAGCGCATCGCCATCGCCTATCGCCGCTCGCTGGAACTGCTCGGCATCGCGGTGGCGATCCGCACGGTCGACGATTCGCAATATCAACGCCGGACGATCAGTTTCGACTACGACATGATCATGAAGGTCTATCCGTCGTCGCTGTCGCCGGGAATCGAGCAGATCTCCTACTGGTCGTCCCAGACCCGCAACAAGGAAGGCAGTTCGAATTTCGCTGGCGTCGCCGATCCCGACGTCGACACGCTGATCTCGCATATCCTGACGGCCCGCAACGCCGACGATTTCCGCGCCGCCGTCCGCTCCTTCGATCGTCTGTTGATATCGGGGCATTATTTGGTGCCGCTCTACCACATCGACGACCAATGGATCGCCCGCCACAAGCGCATCGGCCACCCCGAGACTTTGCCTCTCTACGGCTATCAGCTGCCGGTCTGGTGGGACGCGACTGTGCAGTAGGCCTATCGCAAATGTTACAGGTTCCCTTTTGGTAACCGGTTGAACCGGCGGAGCAAAGGGCATAGATGCAGGCAGACCCCACACCTGCCGAAAGGAAAAAGCCATGGAACGCATTACGATCGACGTCGTCTCTGATGTCGTCTGCCCCTGGTGCTATCTCGGCAAGGCGCGGCTCGAATTGGCGATCGCCGAAGTGCAGGACGAGGTCGGTGTCGACATCAACTGGCGGCCTTATCGCCTCAATCCCGACTATCCGCCCGAGGGCGTCGACCAGAAAAGGTCGCTGGAAGAGAAGCTCGGCGGTCCTGAACGCGTCGCCAAGGGGCATGAAATGCTGACTGGCCTCGGACGCGAAGTCGGCATCAAGTTCAATTTCGAAGCCATCAAGATCGGGCCGAATACGCTCGATGCCCATCGCCTGATCCACTGGGCGACGACAGAGAGCCGCGAGATACAGGAAAAGGTCGTCGCTGCCCTCTTCAAGGCGAATTTCGAAGAAGGCCGCAATGTCGGCGACCATGCCGTGCTGCTCGACATCGCCGAGAAGTCGGGGCTCAACCGTTCCGTCATTGAGTCGCTGCTTTCCTCCGACGCTGACAAGGATCTGATTGTCGCCGAAATCGAGGCCGCACAGAAAATCGGTGTCAGCGGCGTGCCGTTCTTCATCTTCGATCAGCAATATGCCGTGAGCGGCGCCCAGACGCCCGACGTGCTTGCCAATGCGCTCCGCGATATCGCCAAGGCAAAGAGCGAGGCCCGCGCCGGCATGAACTGACCGGTGCGGTCCTAGGCGTGCGTTTGAATTGCACGCCAACTGCTACTTCGACAATTCCGAAAGAAGGAATCTTGCGGCGCTGCCGTAGGCTGCTTTGCTTTGGGATGTTTTCAACTTCAAGAAGAAGTCGTGTGGACCTTCGTAAACGTCGAGCTTCGCCACTCCACCCAGCCCCTCGGCGATCTCGTGCAATTTTCGTCCCGTTGATAATGGGAAAGTCCGGTCTGCCCGACCCCAGATCAAAAGCAACGGCGGCAGCGAACTTACGGGCTTCGAATAGCCCTTGGGAAAGCCGCCATCCACCAGCACCAGAGCTCCGATGTCGGTTCTATTGGACGCGGCCGCGGCGATTTCCGCGCCCAAGGAAATGCCGACAACCCCTATTTTACCGACGCGGTGGGGTGCGCTGCGAAGATAAGAGATGACATCCTGGACCGCCGCGATCCAAGCCAACTGGCGTGTTGCGTAATAGCCGATACGCGCATTTGGGCTGCCGGCGTTTGCGATGTTTTTCAAATCGATCGGCGAAAGCAGATGAACCAGGTAGGCATCCAGACCGGCTGCCTCAAAAGTTTTGCCGATATCATCGTAAGCAGGAGAACCGAAGCCGGCGCTGCCGCTCAGAATGATCACGGCTGGCCGCGACACGCCCGCGTCTTTCCACCTCTCGACTACGACAGCACCATTGCTCGTTGGCACCGTGATGGACAGGCGATCAGCAGCGTTGACGTCCGCGAATAATGTCAAATGCAGGAACGCAGACACAACGGCAGCGAGCGAACGCATCAAAATCCTCTGCCATGGCTCCTGCGGGTTCAGCCGGCTTATCCTTTCGCCAGCTCCGCCAACTGTGTCATGACGACGGCAGCACCCTGCAGCCGTTTTTCCGGCGTCGGCAGGTCGCGCGTCAGGAAGACGCTGTGGTCGGGACGGATCTTCGCCATGGTGCCCTGCTTGGCGATATAGGCGACGAGATTGGCCGGGTTCGGGAATTCCTTGTTGCGGAACTGCACGACGATGCCCTTCGGGCCGGCGTCCAGCTTCTCGACATTGGCGGTGCGGCAGAGCGACTTGATGTAGACGATCTTCAAGAGGTGCTGCACCTCTATCGGCATCGGCCCGAAGCGGTCGATCATTTCAGCGCCAAAACTGTCGATCTCCTTCAATTCCGTGATCTCGCCGAGGCGACGGTAGAGCGCCATGCGCAGATGCAGGTCCGGCACGTAATTGTCCGGGATCATGACCGGCGTGCCGACCGAAATCTGCGGCGACCAGCCGGTGTCCTGGATCTCGTCGACGCCCTTCACCTCGGCCACGGCCTCTTCGAGCATCTGCTGATAGAGCTCGAAGCCGACTTCCTTGATATGGCCCGATTGCTCCTCGCCGAGCAGGTTGCCGGCGCCTCTGATGTCGAGGTCGTGGCTTGCCAGCTGGAAGCCGGCGCCGAGCGTATCCAGCGACTGCAGCACCTTGAGCCGTCGCTCGGCAGTCGTCGTCAGCACCTTATTGACCGGCAGCGTGAAGAGCGCGAAGGCGCGGACCTTGGAGCGGCCGACACGGCCGCGGAGCTGATAGAGCTGCGCAAGGCCGAACATGTCGGCGCGGTGGACGATCAACGTATTCGCCGTGGGGACATCGAGGCCTGACTCTACGATGGTCGTTGAGAGCAGGACATCGTAGCGGCCTTCGTAGAAGGCATTCATGATGTCTTCCAACTCGCCGGCCGGCATCTGGCCGTGCGCAACTGCGACCTTCAGCTCCGGAACGTCCGACTGCAGGAAGGCCTGGATGTCGGCGAGATCGGCCAATCGCGGGCAAACGTAGAAACTCTGGCCGCCGCGATAGTGCTCGCGCATCAAGGTCTCGCGGATGACGAGACTGTCGAAAGGCGAAATGAAGGTACGCACCGCCATGCGGTCGACCGGCGGTGTGGTAATCAGCGACAATTCGCGGACGCCGGTCATGGCGAGCTGCAGCGTGCGCGGGATCGGTGTTGCGGAGAGCGTCAGCACGTGTACGTCGCTCTTCAGCTCCTTCAGCCGCTCTTTGTGCTTGACGCCGAAATGCTGCTCTTCGTCGATGATCAGCAGGCCGAGATTGGCGAAATTGATGCCTGCGCCGAGCAGCGCATGCGTGCCGACCACGATATCGGTCTTGCCGTCGGCGACTTCCTTCTTGGTCAGCGCCAGATCCTTCGAGCCGACGAGACGCGAGGCCTGCTGCACCCGGATCGGCAGGCCGCGGAAGCGCTCGGAAAAGGTCTTGAAATGCTGGCGGGAAAGCAGCGTCGTCGGCACGACTACTGCGACCTGCACGCCGTTCATGGCCGCGACGAACGCGGCACGCAACGCAACTTCCGTCTTGCCGAAGCCGACGTCGCCGCAGACCAGGCGATCCATCGGCCGACCAGCACCGAGGTCGGTACGCACGGATTCAATAGCGGCGTCCTGATCTTCCGTTTCGTCGTAGGGGAAGCGAGCGGCGAATTCGTCGTAGAGACCTTCGGGTGTCGTGAGCACGGGCGCATGGCGCGTCAGGCGTTCGGCCGCGATACGGATCAAGGCATCCGCCATATCGAGCAGGCGCTTCTTGAGCTTGGCCTTGCGCATCTGCCATGCGCCGCCGCCCAGCTTGTCGAGCATAGCCTCCGTGCCCTCGCCGCCGTAGCGTGACAGCAGATCGATGTTCTCGACCGGCAGGAAGAGCTTTGCGTCGTCGGCATATTGCAGCTCGAGGCAGGCATGCGGCGCGCCGGCAGCCTCGATGGTCTTCAGGCCGACGAAGCGGCCGATGCCGTGTTCCGCATGAACGACGATCGAACCTTCGTCGAGGCCAGCGACTTCGGAGATGAAGTCGGCCGCGCGCTTGCGGCGCTTGGACCGGCGAACCATGCGGTCGCCGAGAATATCCTGCTCGCCGATGACGACGAGATCGCCGGCCTCAAAACCGGTTTCCAGGTTCAAGACGGCGGCGGCCGCCTCGCCCTTGGCAAGCCCGGCCATCTCCTTCATGGCGCCGATCGTCTTGATGCCACCGAGCCCGTGCTCCGCCAGAACCTGCAGCAGGCGGTCCAGCGATCCTTCCGTCCAGGCGGTGACCAGGACCTTGGCACCGCCGGAGCGGCGGTCTGCGATATGCTTGACGACGGAATCGAAGACGTTGACGCGTTCGCTATCGGCATTTTCGCCGGCAGTGCGCGCCCAGCGCTGACCCTGCCGCGCCTCGACATTGACGACGCGCCTCGCCTCGCCCTCATGCTCGTTGAACGGCGAGACGCGGATGGCGTTGAAGGCATCAAGTGCCGTGGCGAAACTCTTGCTGTCGAGATAGAGCTGGCCGGGCGTAACGGGCTTATAGGGCGTGCCCTGCGCCATTTGCCCCTTGGTTGGCTGGCCGGAATTCAGGCGGGCGTCGTAATAGTCCAGCACCAGCTTCGAGCGCTCTTCTGCGGCTTCACGAGCGGTATGGTCGGCGACCAGCCGGAAGCCCTTCAGATAATCAAAAACCGTCTCCAGCTTCTCGTAGAAGAGCGGCAGCCAATGTTCCATGCCGGCATAGCGGCGGCCCTCGGACACGGCGACGTAAAGCGCATCGTCGCGGGTGGCCGCGCCGAAAGATGAGAGATAGTTCTTGCGGAAACGGCTGATCGTATCCGGCGTCAGCGTCACCTCGCTCATCGGATTGAGATCGAGGGAACGCACTTGCCCCGTCGTGCGCTGGCTCGCCGGATCGAAGCTGCGGATGCTTTCGAGCGTATCGCCGAAAAAGTCGAGGCGAACCGGCTCTTCCGTTCCCGGCACAAAGACATCGAGGATGCCGCCGCGCACGGCATATTCACCCACTTCGCGGACGGTGGCGACGCGGTCGAAGCCGTTGCGCTCCAGACGGCCCGCAATATCGTCCATGCGAAGCTGGTTGCCGGGTCTTGCCGAGAAAGCGAGGCTTTCGATCACATCCTGCGGCGCCACCTTCTGCAGCATGGCATTGACCGTAACGAGAACGATCGCGGGATGCGGCTTGTGATGATGCGCGATCAAACCACTCAACGCAGCAAGGCGGCGGGCGGATGTATCGGAGCTCGGCGACACCCGGTCATAGGGCAGGCAATCCCAGGCCGGCAGCGTCAGCACCGGAATTTCCGGCGCGATGAAACCGAGCATCTGCTCCATGTCACCCATGTGCTGGCCATCGGACATGACATAGGCGACCGCCTGCCCCGATTGTGCGAGTTCCGCCAGCAACAGGGCTTCCATGCCCGAGGGCACGTTGCCAATCGTCAGTGGCTCGGCGGCGGCCGCCAGTTTCTTGACGTCAAGACCGGGGATCATTCTGCCTTCCCAAGAAGAGCGGCCGTCACCTCCTCGAAATCCGGCTTGTAGGAAGCCAGGCGAGCAAAGAGCGGCGTATCAAGATGGGCCGGCACCGGCAACGTGCCCATGATCCAGCGGACGAGATCGTTGTCCTCTTCCGCCATGATGCGTTCGAACTCATCGAGATCGGCCTCTGGCAGCGTCGACAATTCGTTGTCGGCGAACTGGCCGAAGACCAGATCCATTTCCCTGATACCGCGATGCCAGCAGCGAAAAAGAATGCGCCGGCGCCTGACATCAAGATCGGCACTGCTGAGGGTGACGCCCGTCATGAAGAAACCTTCCCGTTGAAGCGCTCTCTATAAAACATTGCTTTGAAAGGTGGGAACCGCTTTTTCGGAAAAAAGTGTGCTGGGCGGGAAATTTGGGAAAGGCTGACACAGATCGAGATCTACCGGAATCGGACGAAAGGCCGCTACGGCGATTGTACTCGCCTATAAATTGCGTATTCTGCCTGAAGAAAACTACACGGTGAAATTTTACTTGTACTCCAGGTGTTTCAGCAATTTTAGATAGGTCAAATTTCATGTCAGGCATTTTCCCGAAGCAGGCTTGGGACAAAGTCGATGCCCAGCAGCGCGGATGGTGCCGAGACCTTCTTTCACGGGCAGAGCAATCGGCGATGGAATTCGGCACGATCAGCGGCTTCATCATTCACAAGGGTACTGTGATCGCCAGCCACGGCGATCCGCAGCGGAAAATCCTTATCCGTTCCATGAGAAAGAGCTTTCTCAGCGCGCTTATCGGCATCGAGGTCGAACGTGGCAGAATACGTCGCGATGACACCCTGGCGGAACTTGGAATTGACGACGTCAATGGTCTTACCGCTTCGGAACAGCAGGCGACGGTTAGACAACTCCTTCAAGCGCGATCAGGCATCTATCATCCCGCTCTTGCTGAATCAAAGGAGATGCTGGCCGCCAAACCTCCGCGCGGCAGCAGTCAGCCAGGCGATCGCTGGTACTACAACAACTGGGACTTCAACGCTCTCGGCACGATCTATGAAAACGCAACGGGGCAATCGGTCTTCGACGGGGTATACAGGGATATCGCGCTGCCGATCGGCATGCAGGATTTTCAGCCGTCGGATGGCGAATATCTGCGAGGCGATGCTTCCATTCACCCCGCCTATCACATGCTGATGACAAGCAGAGACCTCGCGCGCTTCGGTTGGCTCTATCTCAACCGCGGCCGATGGCATGATGCTCAAGTCGTGCCGGAGACCTGGGTTCACGAAAGCGTCGCGGCTCATTCCTTCGATGGAACGAACGGATATGGCTATATGTGGTGGACGACAGGCCATGATGGCGAGGCGCAAAACACTGCGCCGTCTCCGTATCGAAAACACATGCCGCCGTTTCGTTTTTTCGCTCAAGGACATTATGGCCAGATGATCGCCATCATGCCGGAGAAGGAAATCGTCATCGTGCATCTCGCACAATCCATCGAGCGCTCCAGGGAGCAGAACGAGAAGCTCTGGGCCTTTGTCTCCTTGGTTCTGGAAGCCCAGCCTCCCGCGCCCTAACAAAACGTCTTCAACTTTTGAAAATTATTGGCATCAAGTTCGCCGCAGATTTTTCGGTGGTGTCAGATCGCCAGTATCCGCTGCGCCCCTTGCCAAGCCCCTGCTCGCCGTCGCATCTTGCCGGCTATGCGGCCTGCCATTCTTGATCCCCTGTTTGCTTCTGTCTCTTCGCTGCCCGGTGTCGGGCCGAAGGTCGCCGAATTCCTTGCGAAGCTGCTCGATCGCGAGGGCGTGGACGATACGAGGGTGATTGATCTCCTCTTCCATGCGCCATCCTCGCTGATCGACCGTCGCGAGCAGCCCGGCATCGCCCGGGCGCCGCAGGGCGCTATCGTCACGATCACGGGCCGTGTCGATCGGCACCAGCCGCCGCCACGCGGGCGAGGCAATGTGCCCTATCGCGTCTTCCTGCATGACGAGACAGGGGAACTGGCGCTCACCTTCTTTCGCGGCAAGGCGCAGTGGCTGGAAAAGCAGCTGCCCATCGGCGAGACCGTGACCGTCAGCGGCAAGGTCGACTGGTTCAACGGCCGGCCTTCGATGGTTCACCCGGACTATATGGTGCGCGAAAGCGAAGGCGAGAACCTGCCGCTGATCGAGCCCGTCTATCCGCTGACTGCAGGGCTTTCGCCAAAATTCCTGCGCAAGACGATCGAGGCGGCGGTCACCCGGATGCCCGAATTGCCGGAATGGGACGATGCCGCACTTATTCAGAAGCAGGGCTTCGATGATATTGCAGAGAGCTTCCGCGCGCTTCATGAGCCGCGCGATACATCCGATATCGATCCCCAGGCGCCCGCCCGACGCAGGCTTGCCTATGACGAATTCCTGGCAGGGCAGCTTTCGCTTTCGCTCGTCCGCCAGCGCCTGCGCAAGGTCGCTGGGCAAAGCGTAACTCCTACAGGAGAAATCAGCGGCAAAATATTGAATTCCCTTCCCTTCTCCCCAACGAGAAGCCAGACGGAAGCTATTGCCGATATTCTGAAAGACATGGCGGGCACCGAGCGTATGCTTCGTCTCCTGCAGGGCGATGTCGGCGCCGGCAAGACGCTCGTGGCGCTGATGGCGATTGCGGCTGTGATCGAGAGCGGCGGTCAGGCCGTGCTGATGGCGCCGACCGAAATTCTGGCGCGCCAGCACCATGCCACGATCTCGAAGTTCGCCGCCTCCGCCGGCCTCGGGATTGAAGTGCTCACCGGCCGCACGAAAGGTCGCGAACGCGATGCCATCCTTGAACGCATCGCTTCAGGCGAGGCACAGATCGTTATCGGCACGCATGCACTCTTCCAGGACAGCGTCGCTTACGCCAACCTCATGCTCGCCGTCGTCGACGAGCAGCATCGCTTTGGCGTTCACCAGCGCCTGCGGCTGACGGCCAAAGGCATTTCTCCGCATATGCTCGTCATGACAGCGACGCCTATCCCGCGAACCCTGGTGCTTGCCGCCTTCGGCGACATGGATGTCTCCAAGCTCACGGAGAAGCCGGCCGGCCGCAAGCCGATCCAGACGATCACCATCCCGACAGAACGCACCGGCGACATCGTCAACCGCCTGAAGAGCGCGCTTGCCGAGGGCAAGAAGGCTTATTGGATCTGCCCTCTCATCGAGGAATCGGAGGAGTCCGACCTGATGTCGGCGGAGGAGCGTCACGAAACCCTGAGCAAGGCGCTCGGACCGGGAATCGGGCTCATTCACGGCCGCATGAGCGGGCCGGAGAAGGACGCCGTGATGATGGCCTTCAAGAATGGCGAAATCAGGCTTCTCGTCGCCACCACTGTTGTCGAGGTCGGCGTCGACGTGCCCGACGCCACGATCATGGTCATCGAACATGCGGAGCGTTTCGGCCTCGCTCAGCTCCATCAGCTCCGTGGCCGCGTGGGACGTGGCGACGAGGCGTCGACCTGCATCCTGCTTTACAAGGGGCCGCTTGGCGAAACCGGTCACGCCAGGCTGTCGATTATGCGGGAAACCGAAGATGGGTTCCGTATTGCAGAAGAAGACCTGAAGCTGCGCGGTGAAGGGGAGCTTCTGGGAACCCGGCAATCGGGTACGCCAGGCTTTCGCATCGCGAGCCTGGAAGCCCATGCCGATCTTCTGGAAATCGCCCGCAAGGATGCAGCCTATCTCATCGAACGCGATCCGGATCTGACGAGCGAGCGGGGAGTAGCGATCCGTACCCTGCTCTACCTATTCCGGCGCGATGAGGCGATCCGCTTCCTTCGCGCTGGATAGAGCCTTCTTGCCGACAAAAGGGACTGGCGCTTCCTTGGGCGCGGTCAGCCTCTCCTTGTATTCGGGCGTGACGAGGCCACCGGAAATCAGAAGCTTGGCCCCATCCTCCGCACTCATGTCTAGTACGACGATTTTTTCGCGCGGCACGAAGATCAGGAAACCGGCGGTCGGTACCGGTGTCGGCGGCAGGAATACGCTGACCATGTCATGGCCCATCGCGTTGAATTTCGATGCTATCTCGCCTTTGGCATCCGTGGCGACAAAGACGAGAGACCACAAGCCGGGGCTCGGATATTCGATGAGGCCAACCTTCTTGAAGGAGTTGGACCGTTCCTTGAGCACCGTCTCGAAAATCTGCTTCACACTCTTATAAACCAGGCGCACGAGCGGTACGCGCTGGACCAACGACTCGCCAAAATTGACGATGCTCTGGCCGATGATATTCTTCGCCAGGAAGCCGATGATCGTGATGAAGATGATCGCGATGATGAGGCCGGTACCCGGAACAGCAAAATCCAGGTAGCGCTCAGGGTCGTAACGCACCGGAATATAGGGGCGAACCCAGCTGTCGGCCCAATGCACGACAGACCAGGTCAGCCACGTCGTGATCGCAATCGGCGCGCAAATGATCAATCCGGCAAGGAAATTGTTTCTGAGCCGTGCAGCCACGGACAATCTGGTGGTCTTTTCGGTCATTCGCCGCTCATGAACTCCGTTCAATCGTCAACCGACTCCGGCAAATCCCCCGTCTGCAAAAATGGCAGAATTCCCCCGCATGCACAATCGGCAAATGGCGCATTCCCGGGCTTCCGCACTCATCTTACGACAAGTTTACAGAAGGCCCGGCAAAGCGCTCAATCATTCCACCGTGACTGACTTTGCGAGATTGCGCGGCTGATCGACGTCGGTGCCCATGAAGACGGCCGTGTGATAGGCAAGCAGCTGAATTGGAAGGGAAAAAATCATCGGCGCGATGATTTCCTCGACGTTGGGCAAAGTTATTGTCGCCATGGTCGGCAGTGTCGAGGCAGCGGCGCCCGCTTCGTCGGTGATAAAGATAATGCGACCGCCACGGGCGGCGACCTCCTGCATGTTTGAGATCGTCTTTTCGAAGAAGCGATCATAGGGGGCGATGACGATAACGGGCATGTTTTCATCGATCAGCGCGATCGGACCATGCTTCAGTTCGCCGGCCGCGTAGCCTTCCGCATGGATGTAGGAAATTTCCTTGAGCTTCAGCGCGCCTTCCATGGCAAGCGGGAAACTGGTGCCGCGGCCGAGATAGAGCACGTCCTTGTACTTCGAGAGTTCGCGCGCCAGGCTTTCCATCTGAGGCTGAATGAGGTTCAGCACACGCGCCATGATGCGCGGCATTTCGGCGAGATGGCGGACCATCGCCTTTTCTTCGTCAGAAGTTACGGTGCCGCGCGCCACGCCGGCACCGATCGCAAGCGAAGCCAGAACGGCAAGCTGGCAGGTGAACGCCTTGGTTGAGGCAACCCCGATTTCTGGCCCTGCCATGATCGGAAACACAGCGTCGGATTCGCGGGCGATCGTCGATTCCCGGACATTGACGACGGCGCCGATTTTCAGCCCGTTCTCCTTGCAATAGCGCAGCGAGGCGAGCGTATCGGCAGTTTCGCCCGACTGTGAGATGAAGAGTGCGGCCTGGGTGGGCGAAAGCGGCATTTCGCGATAGCGGAACTCGGAAGCGACATCGATCTCGACAGGCAGGCGCGCATAGCGCTCGAACCAATATTTGCTGATGAGGCCGGCCAGATAGGCCGTGCCGCAGGCGGACAGTGCCAGGCCCGAAACATTCGAGAAATCAATCGCCGATGCGTCGCGGTTGACGCGGTTGCTGGCGAAGTCCACGTATTGGGACAGTGCGTGGGAGATCACTTCCGGCTGCTCGTAGATTTCCTTTTCCATGAAGTGGCGGTGGTTGCCCTTGTCGACAATAAACGCGGTTGCCTGCGAAATCTGGCGCGCACGCTCGACCGGATTTCCGGCAAAATCAAGGATGGTCGCGCTGTCTCTGGTGATGATCGCGAAGTCGCCGTCGACCAGATAGGTGATGTCGTTGGTGAAAGGCGCAAGAGCGATCGCATCCGATCCCAGGAACATCTCGCCGCGACCGAAGCCTATGGCAAGCGGCGGTCCGGAGCGGGCGGCCATCAGCATGTTGGGATCGCTCTGGAACATCACGACCAACGCATAGGCACCGGTGACACGATTGAGCATCTTGAGCATCGCGGCACGAGCATCGAGGCCCTCGCCCAGGTATTTCGCCAGCAGATGTGCGACGACTTCAGTATCCGTCTCGGTCTCGAAAATGGCACCCTCGGCCTTCAGCTCCTCGCGCAGTTCGGAAAAGTTCTCGATGATGCCATTGTGGACGACCGCAACGCCCTTGACGAAATGTGGGTGCGCATTCGTCTCGTTGGGAACGCCATGCGTTGCCCAGCGGGTATGCGCAATGCCGGCAGTGCCTGGAAGCGGCTCGCTATCCAGTTTCTTTTCAAGATTGAAGAGTTTGCCCGGCGCCCGGCGACGGTCCATCACGCCTTCATGGATCGTCGCGATACCTGCCGAATCATAGCCGCGATACTCGAGCCGCTTCAGCGCATCGACCAGCCGTTCGGCCACCGGCTTCGTTCCGACAATCCCCACGATCCCGCACATAGAACTCTCCGTCTTGCTCTGCCAAAACGCCGCGCCGACAGAAGTCGAGGCGCAGTTTAGAAATGGCGCATAATCCCGCGCGAAAGTCGACCCCGGTCCCTGAGTTCTTTCGCATTACGACGGGAGTACTATCGATTTGTGGAATTCTCTCAATGGCGTAGCCGGTCACTTTCAGTTTCCGACCGTTACGCAAGTCCAGGGATCAATCCTTGGGCTTTTTGGCCGCCTTGAACGCAAGGGCGCGTTCCCGAATGAAGGTCGCGCGTTCGAGCTTCATCTCCTGCCTCGCCCTTCCCAGCGCCAAGGCATTGGCGGGGACATCCTTGGTGATGACACTGCCGGAAGCGATGTAGGCGCCGTCGCCGATACTGACCGGCGCAACGAGCGACGTATTGGAGCCGATAAACGCGTGCTCGCCGATATGGGTCTCGTATTTGTTGACACCATCATAGTTGCAGGTGATCGCGCCGGCTCCGATGTTGCTGCCGGCACCTACGGTCGAATCTCCAATATAGGTCAGGTGATTGACCTTCGTGCCCTTCCCGATCTTGCTGTTCTTGACCTCACAGAAATTGCCGACCTTCGCGTCTTCTGCAAGATCAGCGCCCGGACGCAGCCGGGCGAACGGTCCGATCTCAGCACCTGCGCCGACATGCGCTCCCTCGATATGCGAAAAGGAGTGAATGATCGCGTCCGTCTCCACGACAGTTTTCGGGCCGAAGAAGACATTGGGTTCGATGACAGTGTCCCGGCCAATGACGGTGTCATAAGCCAGGAAGACGGTTTCCGGCGCGATCATGGTCACACCCGAAAGCATCAGCTCGTTGCGACGCCGCTCCTGCCAAAGGCGCTCGATAGCGGCCAGTTCCACGCGGTTGTTGCAGCCGGCAACCTCTGTCTCGGGTGCATCCACCGCGACGACCTTGCCGCCCAGCGAACGGGCGATCTCGACGAGATCCGTCAGATAATATTCACCCTTGGCATTGTCGTTGCGAATACGATCGAGCAGATCCAATGCCTTGCGGCCGTTGATCGCCATAAGGCCGCTGTTGCACCAGGTGACCATGCGCTCGGCGTCGCTTGCATCCTTTTCTTCACGGATCGCGATCAGCTCACCGTCCTTGACCAGCAATCGTCCATAACCGGCAGGCTTGTCCGTGTGGAAGCCGATCACAACGATATCGGCACCATCTGCCAGCCCCTGTCGTGCAGCACGCAGAGGTGCATCGGTGATCAGGGGCACGTCGCCATAGGTTACGAGAATATCGTCGTAGCCGGCAGCAATCTCTTCCCGGGCGGCCAATACCGCATGACCGGTACCGAGGCGCTCCGCCTGAAGATGAGGTGTCACTTCTATACCGCCGATACGGGCGGCCGCGGCGACCTCTTCCGCGTCACGACCGACCACCAGGGCAGCGGATGAGATACCCGTCTTGCGGATTGCTTCCATGACATGACCGATCATCGGCCGTCTGGCGATCGAATGCAGCACTTTCGACATAGAGGATTTCATGCGAGTGCTGTCGCCAGCGGCGAGGATGATGGCAAGGCAGGTGCGGTTCATGTCGCGAGCTCCGATCGATCGGTCGTTTGCCGTCTCATATCAGCAAGTCAGGCGGAGAACCAAGGCGAAAATCAGGACGGTGATCAGTGAGCTTCCTGCGCCGAAAAGGCTTCGAGCACGTGATCTCTGCCTTCAAGGATCACCACTTCCATTGCCCGACGCGCGGCGGGAACGTCGCCGGCGACAATGGCATCGACAATGCGCATATGGGTATCGGCTATATTGGCAAAGCCATTCTTGGACGGTGGGGTGCTTATCCGGAACATGCCGACGAGAGCCGCTTCGATAAGGCTGCCAAGCGTGCGCATGAAAGGGTTGTGCGAGGCCTCGGCAATCGCGAGGTGAAAACGAAGATCGATAAGCGCCAGGCTATCGGTCGTGATTTCCTCTGAGGTCATCTCGCCTACAATTTCCCTCAGCAGCTCGATCTCCGACGCATCGGCGCGCTCCGCGACCATGGCCGCGGCGACTGGCTCGAAGGCAAGGCGGATATCATAGAGATGCAGCAGGAATTCCTGGTCGACTCCGCTTTCGAAATGCCAGGTCAGGACATCGCTGTCGAACATGTTCCACTGATTGCGCTCGGTCACCTTCGTTCCGACCCGGGCGCGCGGAACGACAAGCCCCTTGGCTGCGAGCGTCTTCATGCTCTCACGAAGAACCGTTCGGGAAACCTTGAAGCGTTGGAGAAGATCGTTGTCGCCGGGAAGAATGCCGCCGACCGGAAAGGCACCCGACACAATAGCCTTGCCGAGCTCGTCGACCACCTGCGCATGGCTGGTCCGCGATTTCCGTCCGTTCTTTCGTGCTTCAAGCAGTCTGCTTCGCAAGCGCCTCTCCTCAGGCATATCGTCGATTGAAGCGGGAAAGCAGCAACAGGCCCTTCTGCATCAGGATGAAGGCAAAGAGCAGGAAACCGATCAGGATCTTCGTCCACCAACTCGACAGCGTGCCGTCGAAAGTGATGTAAGTCTGGATGAGGCCCTGTATGAGAATTCCGATCAGGGTTCCTCCCACAAACCCTGCACCGCCCGTCAGCAACGTCCCGCCGATAACCACTGCGGCAACGGCGTCGAGCTCAACGCCGACGGTCGCCAGTGAATATCCTGCTGAGGTATAAAGCGAAAAAATGATTCCGGATAGACCCGCCAGGAAGCCTGATAGTGCGTAGATCTGGATCGTCGTACGGCCGACCGGAACGCCCATCAATTCCGCCGTCTGGACGCCGCCGCCGAGCGCATAGACATTGGCTCCGAAACGGGTGCGATGGGCAACCAAGGTGCCACCGGCAAAGACCAGCAGCATAATGCCGCCAATGAGGGTGAGCCGTCCGCCACCCGGAAGCAGGAGGTATATGTCGCTCAACTGCGAGTAGAAATCATGCTCGATCGGAATACTGTTGATCGACAGGACGAAGGCGATCCCGCG
Organism: Rhizobium sp. BK376; assembly: GCF_004341625.1. Classification (GTDB taxonomy): domain Bacteria; phylum Pseudomonadota; class Alphaproteobacteria; order Rhizobiales; family Rhizobiaceae; genus Rhizobium. The sequence continues at coordinate 127,890 of NZ_SLZG01000007.1, forward strand.
GGCGAGAAACATGCCGGCCAGCGTAACGATGAAGGGCGGCATCTGCAGATAGTGAATAATCGCGCCCATCCCTGCCCCGAACGCCGTGGTGATGATCAGCACCAGCACGAAGGCGATAAGCGGATGGATCGTGGTGTCGCGCAAGAGCACCGCCAGGAAGACGCCGGTGAAAGCAATCACGGAGCCGATCGACAAGTCGATGCCACCAGAGAGGATCACGAAGGTCATGCCGACGGCGGCAATGCCCAAAAAGCCGTTGTCAGTCAGCAAGTTACCCACCACCCGGGTCGAGAGCATCGCCGGGTATTCGAAAGCGCACACCGCGTAGGCGAGGATGAAGATGACGATCGTTGCGAGCAGCGGCAGATATTTGGAGTTCATTTTACCTGCTCCTCGCGAACGATCTGAACACTCTCCCGATGCCTTCCGAGGAAGGCCGCAACAGATCGCAAAGCCGGCGACTGGATGACCAGAATGATGATGACGATGACGGCCTTGATGACCAGATTGAACTCGGGAGGAAAGCCGGAAAGCAGTATGCCGGTGTTGACGGATTGAATGATCATCGCGCCGATCAGGGAACCAACGATGCTGAAGCGTCCACCAAGCAGCGAGTTGCCACCGACCACGACGGCAAGGATGGCATCGAGCTCCAGCCAGAGGCCGGCATTGTTCGCATCTGCGCCTTTGATGTCGGCCGCAACGATGATGCCTGCCACCGATGCGCAAAGTCCGCTTAGGACGTAGACGGCAATGAGCAATATGGGGGTCTGAATCCCCGAGAGCGTACTTGCACGGCGATTGATGCCGATCGCCTCGACCAGCATGCCGAGGGCTGTTCGACGCACGAGCAGCGTCACGATAAGCCCGGCCAGCAGCCAGATGACCACGGGCATGGGCAATCCGAATAGCGAACCGCTGCCAAAGAAGATCAGCCCGTCATTGTTGAAGGTCAGGATGATGCCCTCTGTGATCAATTGGGCGATTCCTCGACCGGCAACCATCAGGACAAGCGTGGCGATAATCGGCTGAATGTCGAGAGCCGCGACGAGGAAGCCGTTCCACAGCCCGCATAGCAGGCCCGTGGCAATCGCCAGAACGAGCGTATAGCCGAGAGAATTGCCGGACTCGATCGCGGAGGCCGCAACCGCACCGCATATCGCGATAACCGCACCGACGGAAAGATCGATCCCTTTCGTCGCGATGACGAGCGTCATGCCTATGGCAATCAGGGCCACCGGCGCACCGCGATTGAGCACGTCGATCAAGCTTCCATAAAGTCTGCCGTTTTGAACTTCGACATGAAAAAACTGCGGGAACATTATGAAATTCAACGCAAGAATAGCAGCCAGAGCTATAAGCTGCGGTGCCAGTCGCGTCAGCAAGGCTTTGAAGGACGAGTTCATGCCTCCTCCCCTTTTTCCTGGGCGGCAGCGATCGCATTGACAATCGCGCCTGCGGAAATTTCCTGGCCCGTCAACTCGGCAATGTGCTCCCTGTCACGCAGCACGATGACACGAGAACTGTAAGCCACGAGTTCCTCCAACTCCGAGGAGATTACGATCAGAGACATTCCCTGTCGGCAGAGGTCCTCGATGAGGTGAATGATTTCCGCGTGCGCGCCCACGTCGATCCCGCGCGTCGGTTCGTCGAGGATGAGGAAATTTGGATTGGTCGCCAGCCACCGCGCCAGGATGGCCTTCTGCTGGTTGCCACCCGACAATAGCCTGATCGGCTTTTCGCGATCGGTTGTCCGGATGTCGAGCGCCTTGATGTAGTGATCGGCGAGCGCATTCTGCTCGCTACGCGCCAATGGTCTCGCCCAGCCGCGGCGGGCCTGCAGCGCCATGACGATATTCTCGCGGATGGAAAGGTCGCCGATGATGCCGTCGGTCTTGCGATCCTCCGGACAAAAGCCGAAACCTTGTTTGATCGCAGCGCGCGGGCCGGTCAGTGTCAACGGCTTGCCATCGACGAGCGCTTCGCCGCTATCGGCCCTCTCGACGCCAAAGAGAACCTCGGCGGTCTCGGTCCGTCCCGATCCCAGCAGGCCGGCCACGCCGACAACTTCTCCGCCCCTGACTTCCAGATCGAAGGGCTTGATCTTTCCGCGCTTGCCGAAATTGCGGAAGCTGTATCTAATCGGGCCACTCTCGGTCACGCTCTCCTTGATAGCCGCCTCGGCCTGGGCCAATTCACGTCCGAGCATCATGGCGATCAGTGCCTGTCGTTCCAGCCCTGCGGTCTCGCGGGTGCCGACAAGGCGGCCGTTGCGAAGGACTGTTATGCGATCGCTGATCTCATAGACCTGTTCAAGAAAGTGAGTAATAAAAACAATACCTAATCCGCGATTTTTCAAATCGCGTATGATCCGGAACAGCATCGCCACTTCCTGTGTGTCCAGGCTGGCGGTAGGCTCGTCCAGAATAAGGACCTTGCCGGAAAGGTCGACGGCTCTGGCGATGGCAATGACCTGCTGGATGGCGACGGAAAAACGGTCCAGCTGCCGCGTCACATCGATATCGATGCCGTATTGCGATAGCAGGTCCTTCGCGCGCCGATTGATCTCGCGCGCCTTTACCAAGCCAAAGCTTCTTGGCTGGCGACCGAGGAAGAGATTTTCCGCAACGCTCAGATTGGGAAGGAGGTTCACCTCCTGATAGACTGTACCGATACCCAGCTTCTGGGCAGCCAGCGTATCGTGCGGATTGATTTCCTCGCCATCGAGAACGAGGCTGCCGGCATCGCGGCGATAGGCGCCGGTTATGCATTTGATCAGCGTGGACTTCCCGGCGCCGTTTTCACCGAGCAACGAATGAACCTCGCCACGGCGCAAAGTGAAGTTCACATGATCCAGAGCCGTAGAGCCTGGAAAGTATTTGCAGAAGCCGGTGGCGACCAGAATGTTCTCGAAATCGTGAGCCATGGGGCAATCAAATTCCTGATATTTGATACGCATGCCGAAGCGCTGGACATGATGTCCGACTCGCGTCGGCCGTTCTGCACCGGTCCATGATGGGCCGGTGCAGTTCGGGGCGTCTGATCAGTAGCCCTGGTTCTTCTTTTCCTCGTAGACCTTCTGCGGATCGTCAGCCTGGGTATAGAGCTTCGATTCGGTCTGGATCCACTTCGGCGGAGCCTTCTTGTCCTTGAGGTAGGCATCGAGCGCGTCGAAGGCCGGGCCTGCCATGTTCGGCGTCAGCTCGACGGTTGCGTTCGCCTCACCCGCAGCCATGGCCTTGAAGAGGTCAGGAACCGAATCGACGGAAACGGTCAGGATGTCCTTGCCTGGCTTGAGGCCGGCTTCCTTGATCGCCTGGATCGCGCCGACAGCCATATCGTCGTTATGGGCGTAGAGTGCGCAGATATCCTTGCCGCCATTCTCGGCCTTCAGGAAGCTTTCCATGACTTCCTTGCCCTTGGTGCGGGTGAAGTCGCCGGTCTGGCTGCGAACGATCTTCAGGTTGTCATGTCCCTTGATCGCCTCTTCGAAGCCCTTCTTGCGAGCGATCGCCGGCGAGGAACCGGTTGTGCCCTGGAGCTCGACGATGTTGCACTTCCTGTCGGCGACGGTCTTGACCAGCCAGTCGCCGGCAACCTTGCCTTCATGCACCTGATCGGAAGTGACGGCGGTCAGGTAGAGATCTTCCGGAGCGTTGATCGTGCGGTCGAGCAGAATGACCGGGATCTTGGCTTCCTTGGCTTCCTTCAGGACCGAATCCCAACCGGTTTCTACGACCGGAGCGAGCAGAATTGCATCCACGCCCTGGGCGATGAAGGAGCGGATAGCCTTGATCTGGTTTTCCTGCTTCTGCTGTGCGTCGGCAAACTTCAGGTCGATGCCACGCTTCTTGGCCTGTTCCTTCGTCACCGTCGTCTCGGCTGCGCGCCAGCCGGATTCAGAGCCAATCTGCGAAAAGCCAACGACCAGATCCTTTGCGGACGCTGATGTGAACATGCAGGCAGCCAAAATCGTGGCACTTAAGAGTGCAGTCTTGAATTTCATGATGTCCTCCCAATCGACCGCCTCCAAGCGGCCAAGTGAACAACAATCATATAGTAATACTTTTGTAAATGAGGTTTCGATGATGCACTGCAACAAAAAAGGGCGCCCGATGGCGCCCTCCCGTATCAAGTGAAGAAAATCAGCTTATTTCGAGGACGGCAGCTTGTCGTCCACGCCTTCGATGTAGAAGTTCATGCCGAGCAACGTGGCGTCGTCCGCCTTCTCGCCAGCCTTCAGCCACGGCGTGCCGTCCTGCTTGTTGATCGGGCCGGTGAACGGAGCCAGTTCGCCGGACTTGATCTTCGCTTCGGTATTCTCAGCCATCTTCTTCACGTCGTCAGGCATGTTGGTATAGGGCGCCATCGTCAGGATGCCGTCCTTAAGACCGTCCCAGTTCTGCTGGGACTTCCAGGTCCCATCGAGAAGGGCATGAACGCGCTTGGAGTAATAGGCGCCCCAGGTATCGGTGATGGCGGTCAGCTGCGCGTTCGGGCCGGCTTTGATCATGTCGGTCGCCTGGCCAAAAGCATGGATCTTGCGCTCTTCAGCAACCTGCATCGGAGCGGTCGTATCCGTATGCTGCGTGAGGATATCGACGCCCTGGTCGATCATAGCCTTGGCAGCATCAGCTTCCTTGCCGGGATCGAACCAGGTGTTAACCCAGATAACCTTCAGCTTGAAACTCGGATCGACCGACTTCGCGCCCTGCTCGAAAGCATTGATACCCATCACGACCTCAGGGATCGGGAAGGAGGCGAGATAGGCGGCACCGTGATTCTTCGACATCTTCGCAGCGATCTGGCCGATGATGTAGCGGCCTTCATAGAAGCGCGAATTGTAGGTGGCGACATTCGGTGCGGTCTTGAAGCCCGTCGCGTGCTCGAACTTCACTTTCGGGAACTTCTTGGCGACGTTGATCGTCGCATCCATGAAGCCGAAGGAGGTGGTGAAGATCAGCTGGCAGCCGGAGCGTGCGAGACGCTCGATGGCACGCTCGGCATCCGGACCTTCCGGCACGTTTTCGAGATAGGGCGTCTCGATCTTGTCGCCGAATTCCTTCTGGACCTGCTGGCGACCCAGATCATGCGCCTGCGAATAGCCGCCGTCGGTATGCGAACCGACGTAGACAAAGCAGACCTTGGTTTTATCCGCAGCCTCAGCGGCGGAGGAGAGGCCGATCACGGCAGCGGCCGAGGCGGCAAGGGCAAATGCAAACTTCTTCATAGGGACCCCTGTTTGGTTTGAAGTTTTCCGGAAACCCGTCGGTTTTGGTTCTTGTCTATCGCTCCGGTACGAAGGCTTTTCCAAGCGACGCAGGCGTGTTGATCAACGTCGTGCGGCGATTATGGGAAATGATGATGAGAACGACAATAGTCGCTGCATAGGGCAGCATCGAGAGGAACTGCGAGGGAACGCCGAGGCCGAAGGCCTGGGCATGCAGCTGCAGGATCGTCACTGCGCCGAAGAGATAGCCGCCGGCAAAAACCCGCCACGGGCGCCAGGACGCGAAGACCACGAGCGCGAGCGTGATCCAGCCACGTCCGGCAGACATGTTCTCCACCCATTGCGGCGTATAGACGAGCGACAGCTGGGCGCCGGCGAGGCCCGCGCAGGCGCCGCCGAACATCACGGCAAGGTAGCGCGTGCGGATGACATGGATGCCGAGTGCGTGGGCCGATGAATGACTGTCGCCGATCGCCCGCAGTTTCAGGCCGGTGCGGCTGCGGAACAGGAACCAATTGACCCCGAAGACGAGGGCGATCGACAGATAGAAGATCAAATCCTGCTTGAAGAGAACGGAACCGATGACCGGAATATTCGAGAGAACAGGAATGACGATCGCTTCGAGCCGGATACCTGGCACGCCGACATAGCTCTCGCCGATCATGCCGGAAGCACCAAGGCCGAGAAGCGTCAATGCAAGGCCGGTCGCGACCTGGTTTGCGACCAGCGTGAGCGTCAGGAAGCCGAAGAGCAGCGAAAAGAGCGCACCGGCGACAATGCCGCAGATTATGCCGACATAGGGCGAGCCGGACATCTGCGCACCGACGAAGGCAGCGACGGCGCCCATGATCATCATGCCTTCGACGCCGAGATTGAGGACGCCCGATCGCTCCGTCACCAATTCGCCGAGCGCTGCGATGACGAGCGGCGTGGACGCCGTGATGACAGTCAGGAGGATAGCTTCAAAGATACTCATGCCACGCCTCCACGAATGCGCGACCAGACGATGCGGATCTTGTAGTAGATCAGCGTGTCGCAGGAGAGCACGAAGAAGAGCAGCAGCCCCTGGAAGACGCGTGTCACCTTATCGGAGACACCGATCGACAGCTGCGCCGCCTCGCCGCCGAGATAGGTCAGCGCCAGCACCAGGCCGGAGGCAACGATGCCGAGCGGATTGAGGCGGCCAAGGAAGGCGACGATGATGGCGGTGAAGCCGTAGCCCGGCGAGATCGCCGGCTGCAGATGGCCGATCGAGCCCGAGACCTCGCAGATGCCGGCGAGCCCGGCAAGCGCACCAGAGAAGAGAAAGCCGAACCAGATCATCTTCTTGGAGGAGAAGCCGGCAAAGCGCCCGGCCCGCTCCGATTGACCAAGCACCGTGATCTCGAAGCCCTTCAGCGTATAGCGCATCATGAACCAGCAGCCGACGGCCGCAATCAGCGCGAAGATGAAAGCCCAGTGCGCACGGCCGGAATCCGGCCATATCGCCGGCACGATCGCTTCTGGCGCGAAATCGCGAGAGACCGGGAAATTGAAGCCCTGGGGATCACGCCAGGCGCCACGGATCAGCCAATCGAGGAAGAGCTGGGCAATATAGACCAGCATCAGCGAGGTCAGAATCTCGTTGGTGTTGAAATGCGCCTTCAGCAGCGCCGGAATGGCGGCGAAGAGAGCGCCACCGAGCGCGCCGAGAATGAGCATCAGCGGCAGAACCAGCGACGAATGCCAGTCGTAGAAGACGATCGGGATATAGGAGCCGGTAATCGCGCCGATCGTGAACTGGCCTTCGGCGCCGATATTCCAGTTGTTGGAGCGATAGCAAATGGCGAGGCCAACGCCCATCAGGATGAGCGGTGCGGCCTTGACCGCCAGCTCGTGCAGAGACCAGACCTCGAGCAGCGGCTCGACGAAGAATGCATCCATTGCCTCGATCGGGTCCTTGCCGAGCATGGCAAACATGATGACACCGGCAATCAGGGTCAGCACCAGGGCAAGCAGTGGTGAGACGAAAGCGAAAAGCTTCGAGACCTGCGGGCGCTTTTCGAGTTCAATGCGCATGCGTGGCCTCCGTGCCGGCTGACTTGCTCTCGTGCAGACCGCCCATCAGCAGGCCGATCTTTTCGCGTGTCAGTGTGCCGGCCGCAAAGGGAGACGACAGCCGTCCCTCAGAGATGACGGCGATATCGGTCGCCACTTCGAAGATCTCGTCGAGATCCTGGCTGATGACCACGACGGCGGAACCGGCGCGTGCAAGATCGACAAGGGCCTGGCGGATACGGCTTGCCGCTCCGGCATCGACGCCCCAGGTCGGCTGATTGACGACAAGGACGGCCGGCTGGCGATCAAGCTCGCGGCCCACGATGAACTTCTGCAAATTACCCCCGGACAGCGACCCAGCTGCCGGATCCTCGCCGCTCTTGCGCACATCCATGGCCTCGGAAATGCGACGCGACGCGATTCTGACCGCGGCGTAGCGAATGATGCCGAAGAGCCCGCCGCCGAGGAAGGCTTTGCGGTCCGACTGGTTGCGGGCGAGCACGAGATTGTCCGAAAGTTTCATGGCCGACACGGCAGCATGGCCGTGGCGTTCTTCCGGCACGAAGCTCGCACCGAGCAGCCGGCGGGCGGTGATACCCTGGGTCCCGACCGGCTTGCGGCGGATGACAACGGCATCCGCCGAGGCAACCGGATATTCTCCTGACAGGGCATCAAAAAGCTCGCCCTGGCCGTTACCCGCGACACCGGCGATCGCCAGGATTTCGCCAGCCCGCACGGTGAGCGAAACATCGCGCAGCGGCATGGCGAAGGGCGTGCGCGGGGCGACGGAAAGATTGTTGACGGCAAGCTGGACCTCGCCCCTGTCGCCACGCTCCGGATGGGTGACGGCAGCCACATCGCTGCCCACCATCATGCGGGCCAGCGAGGCCGGCGTTTCCAGCTTCGGATCGCAGGAGCCGGTCACGCGACCGTGGCGCAAAACGGTGGCGCGGTCGCAAATGCGCTGCACCTCTTCCAGGCGGTGGCTGATATAGAGAACCGAGCGGCCCTCGGCCCTCAGCTTGAACAGGGTCTCGAAAAGCTTGTCGGCCTCCTGCGGCGTCAGCACCGAGGTCGGCTCGTCGAGGATGATGAGCTTCGGATTCTGCAACAGCGCGCGGACAATCTCGATGCGCTGGCGCTCGCCGACCGAGAGATCGGCCACATGTGCATGCGGATCAAGCGGCAGGCCATAGGCGCTGGACAGCGACCGCGCCTCCTCCGCAATCCGGCCGACAGGGATGCTGTCGCTGAGTGACAAGGCAATATTCTCGGCGACGGTCAGTGCCTCGAACAGCGAGAAATGCTGGAAGACCATGCCGATGCCAAGCTTGCGCGCCTCGCCCGGAGACGTGATCGAGACCGGCCGATCCTGCCAGAGGATTTCACCATGGCTCGGCTCCAATACGCCGAACAGCATCTTCACCAGGGTCGATTTGCCGGCGCCGTTCTCCCCCAACAATGCGTGGATTTCACCCGGCCTGATGTCGAGATCTATTTCGTTGCAGGCAGCAAAGCTGCCAAAGAGCTTCGTCAGTTTTCGGACCGACAATAACGTACCGGCTTGCGGCACATCGGATGACGACACTTTCCCCTCATTTCTCCCTGCTGTCCTGTCCATTCGGGATCTTTACGGCACCAGCAGCTTCGTTCCACTTGTTCTTCTCGGCTCCACCCCTACGCACGCAGCGGCAGATGCGCAAGGTTCGGGTTCTGCCATTATTGATACGCACTTTGCTGCCTTGCACAACAGCAAATAATCGAATGCGTTTCCGTCACCCACCTGTAGGCACCCTATCGTCCGAGCGACGGGAAGAATTGCAACACTGCCCCGATGCAATAGAGGTAGATGCCGGCAATAATAAACAGGACGACCGCCCATTGCGGCATCATGAAATGCATCAGCAGCGAATAAACACCAAGCGCCGACCAGAGGAAAAAAACACCTAGGTTGAGAGGCCGCAGCCTCTCGACACGAACCGGATGCAGGAAGTTGATCGGCAGGAAGGTCAGCACGACCGAAAAACCGACCACGATCATCGCCGTCGTGGCGCTTGCATCGATGACGAACAGGGTGAAGATGACCATGTTCCAGACGACGGGGAAGCCGGAGAAGAAATATTCATCCGTCTTCATGCCCGTATCGGCATAATAAATGGCGCTCGAAACCACGATCGCGCCGGCGGCCACGAAGGACCAGAACTGCCCAATCATGCCGCTTTCATAAAGCGCAAAGGCGGGCAGCAATACGTAGGTGACGTAGTCGATAATATTGTCGAGCGTATCGCCGGACCAGTTCGGCAGAACCTCCTTCACGCGCACCTTGCGGGCGATCGGGCCGTCGATACCGTCGACCAGCAGCGCCAGGCCCAGCCACCAGAACATGTCTATAAAGCGATGTTCTGCCGCCGCGACCACTCCCAGGAAGGCAAGAAACGAGCCGGAAGCAGTCAGGATGTGAACGGAAAAGGCACGAATCTCCGCGTAGGGCACCCGCTTGTATTTGAAAATTGCCATGCGCCCCCGCAGCCTGCCTTTATCGATCGCCCCCTACGGCGATGTTTTGTCTAATATGCATCGTTTGCCCCGCGCTGCCAGCGCAAAAGCATAGGGTTTGCCGGACGATAGCCCGACTTCCTGTCATTTTCATCCACTGCGATGTTTCATCCCATGGATTTCAACAGGACAAACAGCTAATTTTGCCGGAAATGACAACAGGATAGCGACATGAAGCAGATTGAGGTTGCCGTTATCGGCGCAGGCTTGGCCGGAAGCATCGCAGCGATCGCGCTGGCGCGCGGCGGCAGGCAGGTTGTCCTCATCGCCGCTGCCCCGGCAAAGACCGATCGGCGCACAACGGCACTGATGGACCAGTCCATTCGCTTTCTGGAGCGACTTGCGCTTTGGGAGAAGATTGCGCCCTCTGCAGCCTCCCTTGATACGATGCAGATCATCGACGGCACCAAGAGATTGTTGCGCGCGCCCACGGTTGCGTTCCGAGCATCGGAAATCGGCCTCGAAAGCTTCGGCTACAATATTCCCAACGCGGCCCTTACACAGGTGCTGAACGACGCCATCAAGGCGGAGGGAAACATATCGACCATCGAGGCAAGCGCCACTGATATCGAGATAAAGCAAGACGGTGTCACCATCACTCTCGACAATGGCGAGACCGTCGAGGCATCCTTCGTCGTCGGCGCCGATGGTCGTCGCTCGATCGTGCGCGACAGCGCCGGCATCAAGTTTCGCAACTGGTCCTATCCGCAATCCGCCATGGTGCTGAACTTCGCGCATTCGCTGCCGCACCAGAATATCTCGACGGAATTTCACACCGAGAGCGGCCCGTTCACGCAGGTACCCCTGCCAGGCAGCCGGTCGAGCCTCGTCTGGGTGCAGAAGCCGACGGAGGCCGCGGCAAGAGCTGAACTGACGCATGAGGAACTCAGCAGGCACGTCGAAGAGCGCATGCAATCGATGCTCGGAAAGGTCACCGTCGAGGACAGCGTGCAGGTCTGGCCGCTTTCCGGCATGACCGCCTACCGTTTTGGAAAGGGTCGCGCCGCATTGATCGGCGAAGCCGCGCATGTCTTTCCGCCGATCGGTGCGCAGGGTCTCAACCTCAGCCTGCGCGATGTCATGGGATTGGTTGATATTCTGTGCAGCCGAGCCAATCAGCCGGTCGCGGCTGATGCCGGCGACAGTTTCGACCGCAAGCGCCGCACCGATATCATCAGCCGCACGGCGAGCGTCGATCTTCTCAACCGATCGCTGCTGTCGGATTTCCTGCCGGTGCAGATGCTCCGGGCGGCGGGTCTGCATGTCCTTTCCGCCATCCCGCCGCTGCGCAGCATCGTCATGCGCGAAGGCATAGAGCCCGGCGGCGGCTTCAGGCTGATGCCGTCGGCTCTTCGCGAAAAGCTGCGGCGATAGGCTTTACTCAGCCGATCTGCATCAGGATCGGGAAGGTCTGCTGGAACCAGATCGAGACGTCGCTGACGAAACCGAACATGAAGGCAAGGCCGGTGACGACAAGAAAGCCGCCCATGACCTTTTCAACAAGTCCGAGATGACGACGGAAGCGGGCGAGAAAATTCATGAAAGCGCCCGAGAAACCGGCTGCGATCCAGAAGGGCACGGCAAGGCCGAGCGAATAGATGGCAAGCAGCCCTGCCCCCGCCCCAACCGTCTGACGCGACGCGGCAACACCGAGAATCGCGCCTAGAACCGGCCCGATGCAGGGCGTCCATCCAAAGGCGAATGCAAGGCCCATGATATAGGCGCCGGTCAACGTCGCCGGCTTGCCGCCACCCTGGAATCGCGCTTCGCGCGCCAGGATTCCGAGGCGGAAAACGCCGAGGAAGTTGAGCCCCATGACAATGATGATTAGCCCGCCGATCTGCGCAAGCAGATCGAGGTGCTGGCGCAAGAGCAAGCCGATCGAGGAGGCGCCGGCGCCGAGCGCAATGAAGACGGTAGCGAAACCGAGCGTGAAGAACAGTGCCGAAAACAGGACATTCCCACGAATGCTTGGCCCGGCGATCACCGCCTCCCCGCCCCTGAACTGCTCGACCGAGATGCCGGCCATATAGCAAAGGTAAGGTGGGACCAAAGGCAGGACGCAAGGCGAAAGGAAGGAAAGCGCTCCGGCCAGCAAGGCGCTGAGAAGCGAGATATCGGCAATCGACACGAAGGCACTCCGGCTACGACATATCCAGCCTTCCTAGCTTTTGAAGCGCCCGAACGCCAATCACCTTTTAGCGGATCGCTTCAAAAAACCGCAAGGTGCCGCAATTTCGGCAATTTTCCGGGTTGACCACAATAGGGTGTCTGCATATGTTCCGCGCACTTCCAACCGGGGTGCTTCGCATCCGGAAACGGGAGAGCGTAGCTCAGTCGGTAGAGCAACTGACTTTTAATCAGTAGGTCATGGGTTCGAATCCCATCGCTCTCACCATGAAATCAACTATTCAGCGATTTGCGTGTGCTTTTTGTGACGGTTGGAAAGTCATACAGTCACACGGCTTTCTTCTTCTTAGGCTCGCTCTTCGCGCCTCCGTTCGTCAACTCCGATCAGAGAAAACGGCTAGGAACTGTAGGCGATAGTTGCTTTTTCTGGTGTTCTTGCCGGACTGGAGCAGAAAGAAGTTGCCGAGTAATATCCGCAATTCTGCAACGGGGCCTGAGCAGTGCTAGTGTAGTAGCGCATCGACGAACGTCACCTCTGGAGGGGTTTGGTATGAACGACGATTTTCGCTTGAAGTTGATCAAGATGCGAGACGAGAAGGTCGCGCATCTTAATGAACTGCTGTCGATGAAGACGCAGGGTCTGAGCGCGAAATGGGTGAGCGAGGATGTCGATATTGAAGGCATGATCGCGCGCGAGCAGTTAGCGATCGATAACCTCGACGATACGATTGCTCGCCTCAGCTGAGACCGAAGCTACTACCATTTAAAGAGGAGGTCTTTTCCGGGCCGTGGTTAGCCAGTACCGGCATCACGGAAGACAAGACGACGACGCTATTCAAATCGAATATTCAAGCGACATGCAGTCGACGACTGGCACGCCAGCTTCGTCTGCCGCGCGCAGGAGGCCAAGCCTGGCGTCAAGATTGCTCCGCCTCCCCTCAAGCGCGGCGCTACAGGTTTCCAGCGCTTCTATCAACGCCCGACCTTCGTTGACCGGCCACTTGGTCGACAGCATATCCAGTGCTTCCTGCGTGCTGGTAATCACGAAATATTGGCCGCTTTTCTTGCAGGCCAACATCACGGGAGTTTGCCACCTTGTCCCTTGCATATTCGTCGCGCCCTAACCCCGATGGCCCACTGTAGCGCTTGCGCGGGAACGCACAACTCCGGTTTTTGTGGGGTTAGAATGAAGCTTGCGACTTGATGCGGCGATGGACTCTGTCGCCCACGCTGCGCGCTGAAGCGGTGATGTCCAGGGCCGGCCAAAGGATGGGCTGGCGCGGCCCTGTGACCGCAAGGTCAGATTATCTCACGCGGATACGGTTTCCCTGACGTCGTCCAGCAAGAAATAGACGTCGACATATTTCGTCGTGTAATGCCGCCCACTCTCCGAAACGTTCTCGACGCTTCCGCCATCCGCAGGGTGCCATTCATGGTAATGGGGATTTGTTGTTATCAGCGTCACTGCCTTGCCGGAGAATCGGCCGTCCCCCATGCGAAAGCGCATCTCCGCCAGCGGCCAGATGCGCTCGTAGTCCTCCATCGGCAGATGGGCCTTCAAAGCCTTCCGATGTACCGGATGCTCGGGCGAAGCGCTTTCCAGCATGACTTCTTCCGCGCCATCGAGAACCGCATTCAACTCTTCGGGCCACATTCTCTTCATGAAATCGCTCCTCCAGCTTTCTCATCCACGAAATTAATGTAGCTGTTTCGAATTAAGATGCAAACGGAGGATCAATATCCGGCCGGCCGCCGCTATCCCAGCCCCGGCCGGCTTGATCGAATTCGTTCAAAGACCGTACCGCTTCGGCCGAATCTGCCCTCCCATCAACTCGTTTTCGGCGATACATAAGCCGCGTCGCTTCGATATTTCCCCGAAGCGCAGCAAACTCGGCCTCGCTTCGGCGGGGCTTTTTTCTCCTCCCGTCTCGACGCTTGAAGATGCTGACACCGTTCTTTTCTGGAATGGGAGCAGGCGGCTATCCGCTTTGGTCTGAAGACGTCCTTGCAACTGACCGACGTCCGATCGTTCCGGATTTTTCACAAAGCGAATACGACCTGACAGCCGCCTTCGCCCTATCGATATCAGTTGCAGAAATTTAAGCCGCTCCGGCGGGATCGCCGATCGGCAATAGTGCCGGATCTTCCGGGTTTTTCGTGTCACCGGGATCCTGCGCTGGCGTCAATGGTGGCTTCTCCTGCGTGCGATCCGGGATTCCAGGCGTGGGCGTCGGGCCGCGCGGGGTTTCTGCGCTAGGAGTCGGTATGGGATCTCTATTCGGCATAGTCGTTCTCCTTTCGTTGAGGTCAACGACAGGCCGTGGGGAATGGTTCCGTCTTTTCCGATGGCTGATCCCCGTGTATGAACAGCCGACCAAAAGAGAGACTGCTCATGGCTTCCCGCGATCGCTTTTCGAAGAAACTCACCTGCCCACAATGCAACAACACCGGTTTTGCCGAAGCATCCGAAGACGATCACCCCACCCGAAAGCACCCTGGTTTTCAGGTCGACCAGCTTCCGACGGGGTTCTTCGAGCAACGGTCCTCCAATTTCCAGGAGAGCTACATCATCAAATGCCAATGCGGGCGAAAATTCCCGTTCCGGGCACGAACCGAGGCGGCGGAGGCCAGCCAGCGTTGATCTAGACGATCTTACCAGGCGCAGTACCTAACGCCTGGTGGATTTCGCGTGACTTGGCGCGGTTCACGTTTAAGCGACCGCTAGTGATGGTGATGACCATGATGGTAGTGATGACCATGATGGTGATGATTGTGGTGGTGATGATGATGGCGCCAATGCCGATGGTGCCAGCGATGATGGTGCCAGTAGCGATCAGGATAGCGATAGTGTCCATGATGCCCGTAGTAGCCGTATCGGCTATAATACTGAACCTGCAACACATTTGAGTTTTCCGACACTGCGGGGCGGACCATCGGAACAGCCGAAGCCGGTTCCATCGCAGCAAAAATCGCTCCAAATGCCAGGCTTGCTGCGACAGCTAAATTCGCTATCCGTCTCATGAATTCTGCTCCTTGCCATTACGACACGGCAAGTCTGAGCGGGCAGCCATGAACCCGCGCTGAACGCAATGAGCTAGCCCAAAGAGATAAGGCCGGGGCAATTGACGTTAGGTGAGCTTTCCTCAAAATGGCAACTGCGCAGCGCAGAGACCGCCGGCTCATAGTTTTTCCCGAGGGGATCGTCGGCGGTCTCCCCAAACTCCAAACACCGGCGAAGACCTCTTTCGAAGACGGCGGACGAAATGTCATTTTATCTGCGGCCTCCCTCTGGCATGATCGCATCATCTGATGGAGCAAAGTTTCGGAGCGAGGCGGCATGACGAAATTTCGCTATTACGAAGAAGATTGCGCAGAGCCACCTTACGTATTGATCCGGCTCTACAAGGCGAGCCGCGGCTTGCAGGCAGTTATTTCCAAGAGCGAGGATTTGTCCGACGAAGGCTATTCCTGGCCGGATCCAGGCTGCGATGCTGAAGCCGCCCTAGCATGGGCCGCCAATTACGCCGGAATCAACGCCGTGAACGTCTATATCCAGCTTGACCATGTCGACTGGGACCCGAGCTGGGGAGAAATTGGTCATTGAACCTGGTCGCCCTGATACCGAACAAGGTATCAGACCGTCAAAGCTCTGCAGCATTGATATGGCATATAGCCAGCATTGCGCTTCGCAAGCAGGAAGTGCACAATTCTTTACGGCATTGGCCCTTTTGAAGAACCTTGCCGCCCTTTGATAATCAACAATTCAATAAGCAGGAGGAAATTCATGCAGGACGCGCAAGTGGGTTGGATTGCAGCCATCATCATCGGCGGTATTGCCGGCTGGCTCGCCGAAAAATTCATGAACAGCAATATGGGCGTGTTCATGAACATCATTCTGGGCATTGTCGGCGCGATCATTTCCAACGCCATTCTATCGGCCCTCCATATCAGCCTTGGAGGCGGCTGGCTCGCTTATCTGATCGCCGGCTTCATCGGTGCCTGCATCCTGATCGCCGTAGGTCGCCTTATTCGGCGCTAGCCGAGAATACCTGTAACGGTCACTATTGCGCCGGGCGGATGGTGACCGTTTCCAATAAAATTTAGCCTATCTCGCGATGGGATCGACGCGGCTCTGATGTTCCGAAGTATTTCGGCGGAAGCGTGCTGCCATCAGACTATAGTTCCCCCTTCTCAAAGCTGCCGGCAGCCCTAACTACCTCCTGGAGTTCAAAAAAGGAGGCTGAGATGACGGGAATTTCCAACCAGACACAGAACCGGAAGGTCATCCGCGGCAAGCCCTACAGCATTGCGGAGTTCGCCAGAAAATACAGGCTCGACGAAGGTGAGGCCAAGCGCCTCTATGACAAATTCGGCCCTTCGGCGACGGAACTGGATTTGTTGATGGCGGCAAAGCGTCGTCCGCCGATGATGCCGTCCACGCTCGAACATTGATGTCGATGACATGCAGTCTGAGGTGACCTCGTCCGAGACCAGGGCCGGCAATTGCCTGTGCGGAGCCGTCAGCTACCAGGTTCGCGGAAACCCGCTACGCATAGGCCTCTGCCACTGTACCGATTGCCGGCAATCCAGCGGCTCGGCCTACGCGACCTTCGCGATCTGGCCACGAGCATCCTTTTCCTCAGAAGGAATGGTATCGAGCTACAGCGGTCGAAGCTTCTGCCCCCGTTGCGGCTCGAGGCTCTTCAATCTGAACAAGGACGAAGTCGAAATCCAGATCGGCACCCTTGTCGATGCACCGACCGATCTGCAGCCGACCTACGAACTTTGGATCAAGCGGCGGGAGCATTGGCTGCATCCCTTGCCCGGAACCAGGCAATTTTCCGAGGATGCCATTTCCGAGAAATGAATGGGCCGAAGCAGTTTCCCGCTTCGACGCGGTCGCAATCCTCTACTGCTCAGGCTGATATATCAGGCGAAGTTGCCATCGCAAAAGCGACATGCAAATATGTGATATATCAGCATCATCTGGAATCGCCCAACAATGCAGAATTCGCAGAGCCACCTCGCCTATCTTGCCTTGGAGCATCTGGTCGTCACCCTTGCGCTGAAACCCGGCGCACTGGTGACGGAGAAGCAGTTAATCGAGCTTGCGGGTCATGGGCGCACTCCGGTCCGCGAAGCGATCCAGAAGCTCGCGTGGCAGGGTCTTATTCTCATAAAGCCGCGCGTCGGGCTGCAAGTCGCAGAGATCCGCCCGGAAGACCATACCAATGTCATGCAGGTGCGCCGCGAACTGGAGCCGATTGCCGCGGCGCTTGTGGCTCAACATGCCAATGGCGAGCAGCGGATGAAGCTTTTGGATTGCGCACGGCTCATGTCCGAGTGTGCCGTCAGCGGGAATCTCGCGGGTTTCTTTGCGGCCGACAAGGCTTTTGACGAGCTTCTGGAAGATGCCTGCCCCAATAGCTTCATTACCGCCGCTCTCGCACCCGTGCAGACACACTCCCGCAGGCTCTGGTACTCCACTGCCAACCCCGAACGCATGGACCGGTCGATCTCGCTTCATGTGAGCGTGATCCGCGCCATCCACCAGGCGAACGTGGAGGAAGCCCGCCGCGCGATGACCTCTCTTATCGACTATCTCGGCGCCAAATAGAAAAGGCGGCTCCGTTTCCGGAACCGCCCTTGGAATTTTGCCCGCAGTCAGCGTCAGCCGACAAACGCGCGTTCGATCACGAATTCAGCCGGCTTGCTGTTGGCGCCCTCGTCCATGCCAGCCTTTTCCAGCAGTTCCTTGGTGTCCTTCAGCATGGCCGAGGAGCCGCAGATCATGCCGCGATCGATCGCGGGATCGAGCGGCGGAACGCCGAGATCGGTAAAGAGCTTGCCTGACGAAATCAGGTCGGTGATGCGGCCGCGATATTCGAAATCCTCGCGGGTCACCGTTGCGTAGTGCCGTAGCTTGTCGCCAACGATCTCGCTCAGCAGCTCGTCGTTGCGGATTTCATCGACCAGATCGAAGCCGTATTTCAGCTCGGCGACGTCGCGGGTCGTATGGGTAAGAATGACTTCCTCGAACTTCTCGTAGGTCTCGGGATCGCGGATCAGGCTGGCGAAAGGCGCAACGCCCGTGCCGGTCGAGAACATATAGAGACGCTTGCCGGGGGTCAGCGCGTCGAGCACGAGCGTGCCTGTCGGCTTCTTTCGCATCAGCACCTGATCGCCAGGCTTGATTGCCTGCAGATGCGAGGTCAGCGGACCATCCGGAACCTTGATCGAGAAGAATTCCAGCTCTTCGGCCCAGGCCGGGCTTGCGATCGAATAGGCGCGGAAAATCGGCTTGCCCTCGACCATGAGGCCGATCATCGCAAATTCGCCGGAGCGGAAGCGGAAGCCCTGCGGCCGGGTCATGGTGAAGCGGAACAGCCGATCCGTATAATGCGTGACGCTCAACACCGTCTCGGCGAAAACGCCGGCAGGAATGGCGGATGCGAATTCTTCTGTCTTGGCGGGGGCGTTCATGCGCAATCTAATCCCGTAGGTCTGATGATCATCGGTGCTGCGAGGCAGATATTACAAATCTGCCTCCATTTAAAGGCATTCCATTCCATGCCTCACCGTAAGCAGGAAATATGCTTATTGCAGTCAAGTTTCCAGACCGCAATGTCACCGGACGGAGAAAAGTATATCACCTCTTCTCACATCCGGGGAAATCGTTTCAGGCGATCTTTCCGGACTGGCGGCGCCAGCTATAGCCCTTGCCGCCCTCGGCATGACGAGCCGTCGGCTGATAGTGATGCGGGATGCTCGGCAGACGGTTTTCGGAAAGCCGCTTCAGCGCCGTTTCGTTGGTCACGGCAAAGCTATCGATGCCGACCCGCAGCATCAGCGGAATCTGGTCGATCAGCACGTCACCGACCGCGCGAATCTCGTTGGTATAGCCGAGACGCTGCCGCAGCAGCGATGCATGGCTGAAAGCCCGGCCGTCATTGAAGGCCGGGAATGCAACAGCAACGATCTCCAGGCGGTAGAGATAGGGCTCAAGGCGCCTTACATCGTCAGCAGGCTTGATCAGCACGCCGAGGCCGACATCGTTGCTCTCTTCAGCCCTGGCAATCATCGCGTCCAGGTCCAGCAACGGCTTCTGGTCTTCCGTCGCCTTCACCTCATCGGTTTCGATGATCCACGGATCGTTTTCGACAAACCCGGTCTCTCTCCAGATCTTCGTCATCTCTATGCCCCCTTATGCCGCTTCTGCTGCCGACGAGCCGTAGAGCGCTTCCTTGAAAGGCTGCGGTCCGACGCGACGATAGGCATCGAGGAAGATTTCCGACGGATTGAGGCGCAGGCCGAGATAAGTATCGATGATGGTCTCGATCGCGTCCGTGACCTTTTCGGGCTCAAAGCCGCGGCCGATGATCTCGCCGATCGAGGTGTGCTCGTCACCGGAGCCGCCAAGCGTGATCTGGTAGAGTTCGGCACCCTTCTTTTCGACACCGAGCAGCCCGATATGGCCGACATGGTGGTGGCCGCAGGCGTTGATGCAGCCCGAGATCTTGATCTTCAACTCGCCGATTTCAGCCTGACGTTCGGCGGAGCCGAAGCGACGGGAGATTTCCTGGGCGACCGGGATCGAGCGCGCATTGGCGAGCGCGCAATAGTCCAGTCCCGGACAGGCGATGATATCGGTGATCAGGCCCGCATTGGCCTCGGCCAGACCGATCGCGACCAAGCCGCGATAGACGGCTTCGAGATCGGCCAGTGCCACATGCGGCAGGATCAGGTTCTGCTCGTGGCTGACGCGGATTTCGTCGAAGGCATATTCCTCGGCGATATCGGCGATCGCATCCATCTGCGCATCCGACGCGTCGCCCGGAATGCCGCCGATCGGCTTCAGCGAGATCGTCACCATGCCGTAGTCGGGGTTCTTGTGGGGTTGCACGTTCTGCTGCACCCAACGCGCAAACTCGGGATCGGCCTTCTTCCAGCGAGCGAGGTTTTCCCAGCCTTCGGCGCGCTCCGGCAATGCGGGCGGTGCGAAATAGGCGGTGATCGCCTGAACGTCGGCTTCCGGCAGTTTCAGCTCGCTGTCCTTCAGCTTGGCGAACTCGGCCTCGATCTGGCGGGTCAGTTCCTCGGCGCCGGTTTCGTGAACGAGGATCTTGATGCGCGCCTTGTACTTGTTGTCGCGGCGGCCATGCAGATTGTAAACGCGCACGATTGCCGTCGTGTAGGACAGCAGGTCCTCTTCCGGCAGGAAGTCGCGGATCAGCTTGGCAATCATCGGCGTACGGCCCTGGCCACCGCCGACATAGACGGCAAAGCCGATCTCGCCCTTTTCATTCTTCTTCAGATGCAGGCCGATGTCGTGAACCTGGATCGCAGCGCGGTCACGCTCGGCGCCGGTCACGGCGATCTTGAACTTGCGCGGCAGGAAAGAGAATTCCGGATGAACCGAAGACCACTGCCGAAGGATTTCCGCATAGGGGCGCGGATCGGCGACTTCGTCTGCTGCAGCGCCGGCGAAATGGTCCGCCGTGACGTTGCGAATGCAGTTGCCCGATGTCTGGATCGCATGCATCTCCACGCTCGCCAGCTCTTCCAGAACCGCCGGGATGTCAGAGAGCTTCGGCCAATTGAACTGCAGGTTCTGGCGCGTGGTGAAGTGGCCGTAGCCGCGGTCGTAGGTGCGGCCGATATGGGCGAGCATCCGCACCTGCCTGGAGCTTAGCGTGCCGTAGGGAACGGCGATGCGCAGCATATAGGCGTGAAGCTGCAGGTAGACGCCATTCATCAGGCGCAGAGGCTTGAATGCATCTTCCGACAGCTCGCCAGAAAGGCGCCGTTCGACCTGATCGCGAAACTGCGCAACGCGCTCGGCGACAAAGGCGTGGTCAAATTCATCGTAACGATACATCGTCTTCCTCAGGCATCAATGAATTCTGGATCGGCCGGCGCGTAGCCTGGCGCATATTCCATGGTGGGACCTTGGGCGCGGATGCGCTCGCGAAGGCGCAACGGCCACAGAATGCCGTTGGTTTCTTGTACTTCGATGACATTAACGTCAACGACCTTGTTATCCGCATAGGATTTCTTGCCGGTCGCCTCAAGCGCCGCGACCGCTTCCGCATGACGAGCGACAAGCGCCTCCTGCAGGGAGGTCGTCCATTCGCCATCCGCATTCAGCCAGACGGCGATGCCGTCGGTCAGGCGGTTGGCGGTGAGAACCTTGTCTACCATCATATGCTCCTCGCAAGTTCATCGAGCCGGGCGCGTTTGCGCGTCAGCGGCTCGGACAGTTCAAAATTGGCGCCTGCGACCGCATCGCCGATAATCACCATGACGGGCCCCGTCAACTCGTCCCGGAACTCGAGATCCGGAAGATCCTTCAATGTGCCGTGCAGCAGGCGGCGATCGGAGCGGCTGGCATTCTCGACGACCGCGACTGTCGTCTCGGCCGGCAAGCCCGCATCCATCAGGCGGCTCGCGACCGACGCAGCGACCGTGCGGCCCATATAGACCGCGATCGTCGCGCCCGATACAGCGAGGCTCGCCCAATCCGGCAGGACATCACCCGTGAGATCGTGGCCCGTCGTGAAAACGAGCGAAGATGCAACGCCACGCAAGGTGAGCGGCAGCTCGAAATCGGCTGCGGCAGCAAAGGCGGACGTGATGCCGGGAACAATCTCGTAGGAGATGTCGGCGGCGCGCAGGGCGGCCATCTCTTCGCCTGCCCGGCCATAGACCAGCGGATCACCACTCTTGAGGCGGACGACGCGTTTACCGTCGCGGCCGAGCTGGACGAGCAGATCGTTGATTTCTTCCTGCGACTTCGAATGGCAGCCCTTGCGCTTGCCGACCGACAGGCGTTCGGCGTCGCGGCGGCCCATATCGACGATCGCCTGCGGCACGAGGGCATCATAGACGATGACATCAGCTTCCATCATGACGCGCTGGGCGCGCAGCGTCAGCAAATCGACAGCGCCGGGACCAGCACCGACGAGCCAGACATGCCCGGAAACTTTCTGCTCGGAGCGCAAGAGCCGATTGGCGACCTGTTGAGCGTGCGGGAGATTGTCGGCAGCGACAGCGTCCGCCACCGGGCCTGAAAAGAAGCGGCGCCAGAAAACCCGACGGGCGACGCCGCGAGGGACCACATGCTCGACGGTTTTGCGATAGCTGGTCGCAAGCTCCGCGAGACGGCCGAGTGATGGGGCAAGAAGCTGGTCGATCTGCGCACGGATCATCTGCGCCAGAACCGGACCGGCACCTTCCGTGCCGATCGCGACCGCAACCGGTGCGCGATTGACCAGCGCCGGCGTGAAGAAATCGCAGTGATTGGGTTGGTCGACGGCATTCGCCGGGATCTTTTCGGCCCGCGCGGCAGCGGCAATCGCGCGGTCAAGCTCGGCATTTCCCGTAGCTGCGAATACCAGCGTGGCACCGGAAACCTGGTCGGGCGAGAAGGAGGCGCGAACGTTCTCGATACGATTGGAAATCAGGAAGGCATGAAAATCGGCTTCCGGGGCGTCGGCATAGGCGATGATGCGAGCGCGCGTGTTCAGCAGCAACCGCACCTTGGCAAAGGCCTCGTCGCCATTGCCGAAGACAGCCGTCACCAATCCTTCAACCCGGAAGAAGGCGGGAAACACAGATAGCTGATCAGTCTTGGGAGGCATACTCTTTCCAATTCGAAGCTGCCGGAATATGCCCTTTAGCGGCAAGAGATTGAAGAAACAGAAATTCCAAACCTCAAGCGAGTTCGTATTCTTTTGCTCGCCGGATCGGCGATTTGAGTAAATCTCACCGATCGCACCAACAAGCGTTCAAACACGTAAAATCCATAGTTTTTATGGCATTTTCAGCATGACAGAGTCGTTTTCGTTGTGGCAAACGGAACCGGTGCTTCATTTCCGCTTCCCGCACGACAGGGGTTGCGGATAAGCTCAGGTCAAACTCAGGAGTATCCGCTTGTCTGCCAATACGATTGCCGCTCGACTGCTCGATGTCGTGGAAAACGATATCCTGCCGCTCACCCGACAGGGCGTTGCCGCCGGCAATAAAGTTTTCGGCGCAGCAATCCTGCGCAAATCCGACCTTTCGCTAGTCCTAGCGGAAACCAACAACGAACTTGAAAATCCGCTTTGGCACGGCGAAGTGCATACTCTGAAGCGCTTCTACGAGATGGGCGAGAAACCGACCACGAAAGAGCTGATTTTCCTATCCACGCATGAACCCTGCACCATGTGCATGTCGGCGATCACATGGGCTGGCTTCGACAATTTCTACTATTTCTTCAGTCACGAGGATTCCCGCGACAGCTTCGCCATCCCGCACGACTTAAAGATCCTGAAGGAAGTCTTCGACCTTGAACCGGGCGGCTATCGCAAGCAGAACGCCTTCTGGAACAGTTTTGCAATCGCCGACCTGGTGGAGACGGAAGCAGATCCCACACGAACCGAACTGAAAGCGCAGACTGCCCGGATCAAGGCGACTTATGCGGCGCTTTCCGATAGTTACCAGGCCTCCAAGGGCGACAACGACATTCCGCTGAATTGAGCCATCATGGAATCTTCAAAAGACATTTCCCGCCTGATCGAAATCATGGCCGCCCTTCGAGATCGCAAGACGGGTTGCCCCTGGGACATCGTCCAGACCTTCGAGACGATCAAGCCCTATACGATCGAGGAGGCCTACGAGGTTTCCGACGCGATCGAACGCCGGGATATGGACGATCTCTGCGACGAGCTGGGCGACCTGCTGCTGCAGGTGGTGTTTCATGCGCGGATGGCGGAAGAGGCCGGTGAATTTTCATTCGGCGATGTCGTCGAGGCCATCACACGGAAAATGATCCGGCGCCATCCGCATGTCTTCGCGCGCTCGGATGCGGACACGCCCGATGCCGTCAAGCTGCAGTGGGACAAGATTAAGGCCGAGGAGAAGCGGGAGCGAGCCGAACGTCGCGCGCGGCGCGGCATTACCGAAGACTTCAAGGCAGGTTTCCTGGGTTCGGTGCAACGCAGCTTTCCCGCGCTGACGGAGGCTCTGAAGCTTCAGGAACGGGCAGCGAAGGTCGGCTTTGACTGGTCGGCGCCCGAACCTATCCTCGACAAGATCGAAGAGGAAATCGATGAGCTTCGCGTCGCACTGCGCGACGGAGAAAAGGACAAGGTCGCAGACGAACTCGGCGACCTGATCTTTGCCGTCGTCAATATCGGCCGGCACGTCAAGGCCGATCCGGAAGAGGCGTTGCGCGGGACAAACACCAAATTCCGCCGCCGATTCGGCCATATAGAGACGACGCTGGAGGCCGAGGGCGAGACGCTAGAGGGCGCGTCACTGGAGCGCATGGAAGAGATCTGGCAGGCGGCGAAGGCAATCGAGCGGCAGTTGACCTAGGGTGAATTCAGGTTAAGCGTGCATCTGCTATTAGATACTGGGGTCAATGACCGAATTCTCATTGGCGCTTTTCAGTGGAAGCATTTCAGCTTGGTCTTCGGCTCCAATTGAGCGGATGTCTGTGTGAACTCGCAGATCGGGAATGCCCGCAGAGTGCAGCTGTTAAAGGGCGAAAGAGAGCGACTATGATCCGTATGGCGATACCGGATGATGCCGATCGAGCAATCCACGTCATACGCGAATCTATCCAGGAGCTTTGCGTTTCAGATCACCAGGAAAACGACGAAGTCCTGCGAATGTGGCTAGAAAACAAAACGGCTGAGAACTTTCTCCTGTGGCTCGCCTCTGCCAATCAGAGCATTTTCGTTGACGAGCAAGATGGAAAAATTTGCGCAGTTGGCGGGGCAACCAACAGCGGAGAGATCACGCTGAACTATGTTGCGCCCAGCATTCGCTTCCAAGGTGTGAGCAAGATTATGTTAGCCACCCTCGAAGGGTTTTTGACGGATTCGGGCCACAATCAAGCTACTTTAACGAGTACGGAAACAGCGCGCCGCTTTTATTACATGCAAGGCTATGTCGATGCGGGTGCGCCGGAATTTTGGGGCAAACTGCCCGGCTATCCCATGGCTAAGCTCTTAAAGAGGACTCCGCGGACCCAAGGACAGCAATGACGTCAGGAGGGTAGAATCTCACGGGTTCTAAGAAAAGCACCCGCGCCCGCCCTACTCCCAATCTTCCTTCTGCGCCTTCGGCCCGTTGCCCATACGGCGTTCCAATTCCGCAGCCTCGGTTTCGGCGAGACGCAGGTCGAGCGTCACCGAGCCGTCCTCATTGTCCTCGCGTCCGTCGACGACGGCGTGATTGTAGAGCCAGGGCAACAGAGCCAGCTTGTCGACCGGAAGCGTGATCGTCGTTTCGGTCATGACGCCGGAGAGCCTGCGGCTGATCTCGTCCATCAGCCGGTCGACTCCCTCGCCGCTTACTGCGGAAACCGCGACGATATTCTGCGCGCTTGCCGCCTTTTGCACGATGGCGTCGTGGGCTTCCGGCTCCAGTCGATCGATCTTGTTCCAGACCTCGATGATGCGTTCAGCACCTTCCGCCTCGCCGATGCCGAGATCGCCGAGGATGCGCATGACGTCAGAACTCTGGGCGGCGTTGTCTTCATCCGCCATGTCGCGCACATGCAGGATCAGATCGGCTTCCAGCACCTCTTCCAGCGTTGCCCGGAAGGCGGCGACGAGGTGGGTCGGCAGATCGGAGATGAAACCGACAGTGTCCGACAGGATAACGGTCCGGCCATGCGGCAGCTTCATGCGGCGCAATGTCGGGTCGAGCGTGGCAAAGAGCATGTCTTCAGCCAGCACGCCTGCCCCTGTGATGCGATTGAACAAAGTCGACTTGCCAGCGTTTGTGTAACCCACGAGCGCCACGATCGGATGCGGCACCTTCTTGCGCTTGGCGCGATGAAGCTGGCGGGTGCGGACGACCTGCTCGAGTTCGCGCTCAAGCTTGATGATACGATCCTGCAGCAAGCGCCGGTCGGCTTCGATCTGGGTTTCACCGGGGCCACCCATGAAGCCGCCACCGCCGCGCTGGCGCTCAAGGTGGGTCCAGCTTCGAACCAGGCGGCCCTTCTGATAGTTCAGATGCGCCAGATCGACCTGCAGCGTGCCTTCCTTGGTGGAGGCGCGGCGGCCGAAGATTTCAAGAATGAGGCCCGTGCGGTCGATGACCTTGGCATTCCATTCCTTCTCGAGATTTCGCTGCTGCACCGGCGTCAAGGGATGATCGACGATGACGAGGCCGGCGTCGAACTCGTCGAGAAGCGCCTTGATCTCCTGCATCTTGCCGGTGCCCATCAAGGTTGCCGGCCGCGGGTCGTTGACCGGCACCACGACGCCGCTCATCACATCCAGATCGATCGCCTGGGCAAGGCCCTTGGCTTCTTCCAGTCGGCTTTCCGGCGAACGTGAGGTGGTGATCGCGGTTTCGTTCTGGGAAACCTTGCTTCGCGCCTGTTTCAGCACAGGCACGATGACAACGGCGCGCATGTCATCCCGGAGCTTTTTGGTTTCCGGGATGATGGAATCGTTCTTGGTATCGCGTGTCGTGATGACGGCAGATCCTATCTAGGATGCATTCAGGATGCGGCTTCTTCGCTCTCGAACATCTGCATCGGCTGGCCTGGCATGATAGTCGAGATCGCATGCTTGTAGACAAGTTGCGAATGACCGTCTCGGCGCAGCAGGACGCAGAAATTGTCGAAGGACGTAACAACGCCCGTGAGCTTTACACCGTTGATCAGAAAAATCGTAAGTGAAATTTTTTGTTTGCGAACAGTATTGAGAAACAGATCCTGCAAATTCTGAGAACGTTCCGCCATCGCGCCGCTTCTTTCTTTCTTGCCGACAAATGTCGGTGGAATATCAACTTAGTCCTGGTGTCCCCGGAGGCGAGATTCCCTCGTATCTCCCCTCCAGCAAATCTTGGTATCAAATCACTGTCTTTTCCGCAACGTCGAAAAAGGCCTCTCGGATTTTCTGTGACACACTTCCCGGGTGACCATTGGCGACGGTCTGGCCATCGATGGAAACAACGGGAAAACAAATGCTTGTCGCCGCCGTGATGAACACTTCGCGAGCCGACATCATCTCTTCGACGGAAAAATACCGCTCCGCAACCGGCAGATCGAGCTTGCCGGCCACGTCGATCAGCGTCGTTCGCGTGATACCCCGCAGAATGCCATGCTCGGCCGGCCGAGTGACCAGAACCCCTTCCGCATCGACGATCCAGACGTTGGTGGCGGCCCCCTCCTTCACCATGCCGTTGTGATCGACATAGATCGCTTCCTGCGCACCGGCCTCCTTGGCCTGCTGGCGCGCCAGCGCGTTCGGCAGCAATCCCACGGTCTTGATATCGACGCGGTCCCAGCGATTGTCCCGAACAGTGATCGCCTTGATGCCGCTGGCATTCTTTTTGGCGACTATCGTTGAGTCGGTGCTCTTGGCCGTCACGACGATCGAAGAGGGCGTTCCTTCCCTGGGGAAGACGTGATCGCGGCGAGCCACACCGCGTGTTACCTGAAGATAGAACAACCCGTTGCGGACATGATTACGGCGCAGCGTCTGGCGAATGACCTGCGTCAGCGCCGCGCGGCTCATCGGCCATGCGATCCGCAACTCACCGAGCGAACGATTGAGGCGATCGAGATGCCGCGTCAGATCGACGATCAGGCCATGCCTGACCTCGCAGACCTCATAGACCCCGTCGGCAAACTGATAGCCACGGTCCTCGATATGCACCATCGCGTCCGTATGCGGTACGTATTGTCCATTCACATAGGCTATTCTCGGCATCGCGTACCTTCGTCGAAATCACTTGAAATAGAAAAGCAAAACGGGCGGCGGCAATGTCACCGCCCGGAGATGGCTTTAAACACCGAGGGACTTCAGCTTCCGATGCAGCGCAGACCGCTCCATCCCGACGAACTCCGCCGTACGGGAAATATTGCCGCCAAAACGGTTGATCTGGGCGATCAGATAATCCCGCTCGAACATCTCACGCGCTTCCCGCAAAGGCAGCGTCATGATGTGATAGTCGTTCTTGGCAGAGACCTTCGGCAGCATGTCGCCAAGGTCGGTCGGCAGCATTTCGGCCGTGATCGGGGTCTCCGGTCCGTCGGTGCGTGCCAGGATCATCAGCCGCTCGATGTTGTTGCGGAGCTGGCGGATGTTGCCCGGCCAGTCGTGGGCCTGAAGGACGGCCATGGCATCGTCACCGATCCGGCGGGTCCGGATGCCTGCCTGTTCGGATATCTGCCGCATTAACTGATCGACGAGGAAGGGAATGTCCTCGCGGCGTT
This sequence comes from Rhizobium sp. BK376, assembly GCF_004341625.1. Classification (GTDB taxonomy): domain Bacteria; phylum Pseudomonadota; class Alphaproteobacteria; order Rhizobiales; family Rhizobiaceae; genus Rhizobium. The sequence goes on from NZ_SLZG01000007.1 coordinate 156,071, forward strand.
CGGCGAGCGCCGGCACACGGACGGGCACGACAGCCAGGCGATGATAGAGATCTTCGCGGAACAGGCTCTCGGCAATGCGGCTTTCGAGATTGTAGGCCGTCGAGGAAATGATGCGGACGTCGACCTTCACCCGCTTGGAGCCGCCGACACGCTCGAACTGCTGGTCGACGAGAACACGCAGGATCTTGTTCTGGGTCTCGCGGGGCATTTCGCCGACTTCGTCGAGATAAAGGATGCCGCGATGCGCCTCTTCGAGCGCACCGATCTTGCGCGCCTGACCGGGTGAACCCTCGGTTCCGAAGAGAGCGATCTCCATGCGATCCGGCGTGATATTGGCCGCGTTCAAAGCGACGAAGGGGCCGCTCGATCGCGTCGACTTCTTGTGGATCATACGGGCGACGAGTTCCTTGCCTGATCCCGATGGGCCGAAGATCATGACGCGGCTGTTGGTCGGAGCGACCTTGTCTATCGTCTGGCGAAGCTGGGACACGGCAATCGAAGTGCCGATCAATTCCGCCGCCTCGCCGGCGCGGCGCTTGAGCTCCACGACCTCACGCTTCAGCTTGGAATTTTCGAGCGCCCGCTCGGCGATCAGCAGCAGCCGGTCGGCCTTGAAGGGCTTTTCGATGAAATCGAAGGCGCCACGCTTGATGGCGGAAACTGCCGTTTCGATATTGCCGTGGCCTGATATCATCACGACCGGCAGTTCGGGATGGCGGGTCTTGATTTCGTCCAGCAATGCCAGACCATCCAGCTTGCTGCCCTGCATCCAGATATCCAGGAAGACCAGCCGCGGAGCACGATCGGAAATCGCTGCCAGCGCGCTGTCGCTATCATGGGCCGTCCGGGTTTCATGACCTTCGTCGGAAAGGATCCCCGAGACGATCTCGCGAATGTCTTCCTCGTCGTCTACAACGAGAATATCAGATGCCATAAACATTTTCCTTATCGCTTGCGGGCTGGGCTGCGGTTCCCAGTTCGCGACGTGGCAGATGCACGCGGATCATGGCTCCCCTTCCCTGGTCGAAATCTGCGGGAGCATCGTGGAGTTCCAGCTGCCCGCCATGGTCTTCAATAATTTTTTTGACAATCGCGAGTCCGAGGCCGGTGCCCTTCTCGCGCATGGTCATATAAGGCTCAAGAATACTATGCCGGTTTTCGACGGGCAGGCCGCGCCCGTTATCGATCACGTCGACCGTAAAGCGATCGCGCTCTTCATCAAGGGATGCCCGGACGAGAACCTTCGGCTGCTCGCGGCTCTCGTCACTTGGGACAGCCTCGATCGCCTCCACCGCATTCTTGATGAGATTGCCGAAGGCCTGACCGAGCATGCGGGCGTCGAACATGCCTTCCAGCGGCTCGCTGCCGAGATCCCGTTCGAACTTGACATGCGTGTTGCCCATCTCCCGAAGGAACACGGCATCCCGCAAAATGTTGCGTAGGTCGCTCGGCTCCATCGTCGGCTTCGGCATGCGCGCGAAGGAAGAGAACTCATCGACCATCCGGCCGATGTCGCCAACCTGGCGAATAATCGTATCCGTGCACTGATCGAAGACGGCGCGATCGTTCTCATCGATATGTTTGCCGTACCGGCGACGGATGCGCTCCGCTGAAAGCTGGATCGGCGTCAGCGGATTCTTGATCTCGTGAGCGATGCGACGGGCAACATCAGCCCATGCGGTCGAACGCTGGGCGATAACGAGATCGGTGATATCGTCGAGGGTGATGACGTAGGATTCGTTGTGATCCCTCGCCTCCTCCCGCGTGACCTGGACGCTGAGTGTCCGGACGGTACCGCCGCGAACGAGTGCAATCTGCTTGCGGAAATCATTGCGATGACGCGCGGCGGCTTCGGTGACCACCTGATCGACCTCAGGGGCAATATCGGCAAGATTCTTGCCCAGGAGTTCAGCACTCGGCTGGGTCAACAGCACTTCGGCCGACGTGTTGACGATGGTTATCTGCCGATCGTGCTGAACACCGATAACCGCGGCCGTTACGCCCGACAAAACCGCCTCAATGAAGCGGCGGCGATCATCCACTTCGTCCTTGGCTTCGACAATCTCGTCATGCTGAGTGCGTATCTGCGAGATCATCTTGTTGAAGGTTCGCGACAGGTTGCCAACGTCGCCGTCGGCGGCGCGAACCGGCACCAGGACGTTCATATTGCCTGACGCAACGTTGTCGGCGGCGCTGATGAGCAGGCGGATCGGGCGTACGATCCGGTCGGCAACCGCAATGGCCGTCCAGATCGCGGCAAGAAGCACGATCAACGCGAAACCGAGGTAGAGCACGGCGAAGGCGATCTGCAGGGATATCCGGCCCTCGTCCATCGACTTATATTCGGCCGTATTTTCCTCGACCATGCGCATGGCGCTCATGACGCGCGGATCGACGGCCCGGACCGTATAGAGAAATGCACCGGAAATCTCATCGAGCTTGATTATCGCGCCGACAAGGTTGGTCACTCCAGGTGGAATGAGGGTCGGCTGACCGCCGGCCGAGGCGGCAAGTGCATCCTTCGGAATGGCCGGCAGCGGCCTTTCCGTCTTGATGTCGGCCTGGACGATGACCGATCCATCCGACCGCACAATAAATGCGCCGAGCAGGCCGCGCCCGCGGGCCTGACGCGTCATCAGATCAGCAAAGCCGGTTCGGTCGAGATTGTAGAGGGCGCGATTGCGTTCCAGGTCGTTGCCCATGGATACGGTCTGACCCTGGAGATAGCTGGCATTCTCGGTCAGATAGGCCTGTGCGACGTTCTGGGACGAGCTGATGATCTGCTGCGTGCGCAGGGCAAACCAGCGGTCGAGGCCAACGTTCAGGGTCAGGCTGGCGAAGATTGCGACGAGGATCGCCGGCGTAATCGCCACGATCGAAAACAGGACCACGATACGAATATGCAAGCGGGCGGCGGCACGTCCACGGCTGCGGGCCTTGAAGAGGCGGAAGACCTCGAAACCGACCATGATGAGCAGGCCGCAGACGAATGCCGAATTCACCGCCACCGATGCTATGACGACCTGCGATGTCGGGGGAATTGGGGTGAGGCCCAGCAGGACCAGAAGCGTGGCTACGGCGCATAACAGCGCACCACCAGCCAATATCAGTCCCGGCAGCGTGAAGGAGGCACGGCGATCCCTGATATTCACGACTTTTCTGTCGCGCAGCCTCGGCGATTCCGCATCTTGGTTCATTCGCGCCTCTCTCAACCGGGGCGATCCTCGTCCCGGTCATGCATCATCGAATTCCTGCTTTTCGCGACCTCACGGCGGCCGATGAGAAAGGAGAGGCTGCGCATTGCGCATTTCCCAGCAAAACATGCGGCCGCAATATTGCAACCACCTGAAACACCGCCGATCTTCCCAGCGAGAAGAAGATGTCCGCCACTCATTTCCACGAAAAACGTGAATCCGCTGCGTGACCTTTAAGCAACGCATTGTGGCGAAAATGCAACGCATCCTGCCACCTTGTCAAGCCGTGCGGGAGCTCCGATAGACCGAAACACCGAGTTCCCGGATCTTCTTTCGCAGCGTATTGCGGTTGAGGCCGAGGAGATCGGCGGCTTTGATCTGATTTCCGCGGGTCGCCGTCAGCGCTGCCAGGATCAGAGGATACTCCATTTCGGTCAAAACGCGGTCATATAATCCGGGCGGCGGCAGATTTTCGCCAAAGCTGGCGAAATAGGTGCGCATGTTTTCCTCGACCGCCTGGGCAATCGACATGTTGCCGTTGCGAACCGGCCCCTTGTCGATCGGGCTGTCGGGCACATCGGCCCGCAGTTCGGAATCGATGATTTCGCGGGTGATGACATCCTGTGGATAAAGCGCCATGAGACGACGGATGAGGTTCTCCAGCTCGCGGACGTTGCCGGGCCACGGATAGGCCTTCATCAATTCGAGCGCTTCCTGATCGAAACGCTTCGAACCCAAACCCTCCTTCTCCGCCTGCTGGACGAAATGACGGACGAGATCCGGAATATCCTCCGCGCGGTCGCGCAGCGGCGGCAGCCGCAGCGGTACAACGTTCAGGCGGTAGTAGAGGTCCTCGCGGAAGAGGCCCTGATTGATCGCCTGCTTCAGATCCTTGTTTGTGGCGGCCACGATGCGGACGTCGGTGCGGATCGGCGTGCGGCCGCCGACCGTCGTGTATTCGCCTTGCTGCAGGACGCGCAGCAGGCGCGTCTGGGCGTCCATCGGCATGTCGCCGATTTCGTCGAGAAAGAGCGTGCCACCCTCTGCCTGTTCAAAACGGCCGGTGGAGCGCGTCTGAGCACCGGTAAAGGCGCCCTTCTCATGGCCGAAAAGTTCGGATTCGATCAGGTCGCGCGGAATGGCGGCCATGTTGATGGCAACGAAGGGACCGTTGCGACGCTTGCCATAGTCGTGCAGCGCGCGGGCGACCAATTCTTTGCCGGTGCCGGATTCGCCGGTGATCATCAGCGTCAGGTCGGTCTGCATGAGGCGCGCCAGCACGCGGTAGATTTCCTGCATGGCGGCCGATCGACCGACCAGCGGCATGCCATCCTGGATGTCGTCTTCGAGCTTGGCAGGCTTCCGCTTCGGCTCGGAGAGCGCACGGCCGATGATAGCGATCAGCTCGGTCAGGTCGAAGGGCTTCGGCAGGTAGTCGTAGGCTCCCTTCTCCGAGGCCTTGATCGCCGTCATGAAGGTATTCTGGGCGCTCATAACGAGGACTGGCAGGTCCGGCCGGGCCTTCTTGATGCGCGGCAGCAGATCGAAGGCATTCTCGTCGGGCATGACGACGTCGGTGACGACGAGATCGCCCTCTCCAGCGGAAACCCAGCGCCAGAGTGTCGCTGCATTCGATGTGATACGTACATCGTAGCCGGCGCGGCTCAGCGCCTGATTAAGCACGGTGCGGATGGCCGCATCGTCGTCGGCAACAAGGATCGTGGCAGTCATCTGGAAGGTCCTGTAGCGTTCGGAGAGATGGCGTCGTCGAGCGTGATGTCCTTGGAGGCAGGCATCAGCACCCGGAAGATGGTCTTATGGTTCTGGCTGTCGCATTCGATGATGCCGCCATGGTCGCCGATGATCTTGGCAACGAGCGCCAGACCGAGACCGGATCCGTTCGTTTTTGTCGTGATAAACGGATCGAAGAGATGCGGGAGGAGATCGGCCGGTACGCCCGGACCGTTGTCGATCACGCAGAATTCGAGCGGCAGCGAAATCTTCTCGCGCGTACCGGCGACCGAAAGGCGGATGCCAGGTCGATAGGCCGTGGTCAGCACGATTTCTGCCTCCGGCGTATCGCTTAGGGCTTCCGCAGCATTCTTCACCAGATTGAGGAAGACCTGTATCAGCTGGTCGCGATTGGCAAAGACCGCCGGCAGCGAGGGGTCATAGAGTTCGGTGATCTTGATGTTGCGGGCAAAGCCCGCCTTGGCGATCGCCTTCACATGGTCGAGCACCGAGTGGATGTTGATCGGCAGGCGATCGACCGGCCGCTCGTCGGAGAAAACCTCCATGCGATCGACAAGCGAGACGATGCGGTCCGTCTCGTCGCAGATGAGCCGCGTCAGGGCGCGGTCGTCATCCTCCACCGATTGCTCGAGAAGCTGCGCCGCACCGCGAATGCCGGAAAGCGGGTTCTTGATCTCATGCGCCAGCATCGAGGCGAGACCGGTCACCGAGCGGGCAGCTGCGCGATGCGTCAGCTGCCTGTCGATCTTGTCGGCCATCGAGCGTTCCTGGAACACGACGACCACGGAGCCCGGTTCGCTGGGAACGGGAGCGACATAGATATCGACCAGCTTGTCCTGGCCGAGCCGTGGCGAGCTTAAGTCAACACGATATTCGTTGACCGGCGCCCTGCGCTCACGCACCTGGTCTATGAGCGCCAAAAGCGGGCTGCCGAAGGGAATGAAGCTCGAAATCTTGTAACGGGCGAGATGGGAGGCGCTGGCGCCGAAGAAGGCCTCCGCCTCCCAGTTGGCAAAGACCATGAGGCCGGCTTCGTCGACCATGACGACGGGGTTCTGAATGGCATTCAAAACTGCCATCGCCATGGCATTGCCTGTACCCGCGGTAGGAGGCGTGGAGTCTGACTTGGAGCTCATGCCGCCTCCCGGGCGTCAGGCGCGACGCCATAATTGGTCTGAAGCGCCTCGCGGAAATGTTGAATGACGACACGGCTGTCGGTCGCCGTCATAATCGCGGTCTTCTTCTCGACGGTTAGCGCCGTTGCGTAGCGATCGAGATACCAGCCGAGGTGCTTGCGCGCATGGCGCAGGCCGACCGCCTCGCCGTAGAATTCCAACATCATCTCATAGTGTTCGACAGCAATGTCGGCGATGTCGCCGAGATCGGGTGCCGCGTGACCAGCCAGCACGCCGGCATGCCACGGGCGGCCCCGGCTGCCCCTGCCGATCATCACGGCATCAGCTCCGGACCGGCGAAGGATCTCCTGCGCATCCTCGGGCGTGTCGATATCGCCATTGGCGACCAGCGGAACGGAAATCACGTCCCTGACCGCCCGGATCGCATCCCAATCCGCCCTGCCCTCGTAAAACTGCATGCGGGTGCGGCCGTGGATGGTCACGAGCTGGATCCCAGCTTCTTCCGCACGGCGCGCAATCTGCGGCGCATTCAGCGACGTGTGATCCCAGCCGAGCCGCATCTTCAGAGTCACGGGCACATCGACGGCCTTTACCGTTGCCTCGATCAGGCCGAGCGCGTGATCGGGATCGCGCATCAAGGCGGAGCCGGCATAGCCGCCGATCACCTTCTTGGCTGGACAGCCCATGTTGATGTCGATGATATCGGCGCCATTGTCGACGGCGATCTTTGCGGCCTCTGCCATCCAGTGGGCCTCGCGGCCGGCAAGCTGGACCATGTGTGGCTTGAGCCCTGCACTCCTCAAACGCGCCCCGGATTCGGGCGTGTCCTGCACCAGCTCCCGGCTCGCAACCATTTCCGTCACCACCAACCCCGCGCCATAGCGCAGGGCGAGTTGCCTGAACGGGAGATCGGTGACACCGGACATCGGCGCCAGAATCACCCGATTTCGGATCGAGACGGAACCGATGGAAAACGGCGCTGCTAAGTTGAAGGAAAGCAAATGATTATCTTTCAGGCATGCCATTGATTTGCACTATTTTTAGCCACTCTTTGTGGGCTTGCCAAGGGGTTTCGGTGAAAGCCGATATTTTTTGGGCAAATGCTGGAAAATGCCCTGTCGAGGCGATAGACCGCTGCTATCGCACTGGCTGTTTCCCGGGGATTTATGACGCAAATGCCTTCAATGCAACCAATGTCCGCCGGAATAGTCATCGTTGCCGCCGGCAGAGGCGAACGCGCCGGATCGCCTGAAGAAGGCCCGAAGCAGTATCGCCCCATCGGTGGCAAGCCGGTTATTGCGCATACGCTTGAAAAATTCGTGACATGGCCGCAAACGGTGAAGATCGTGGCTGTGATCCATCGGGACGACGAGGCGCTTTTCAAGGCTGCGCTGGCGCATCTGTCCGATCAGTCGAAAATCTCATTCGCGTTCGGCGGCAAGACGCGCCAGCAATCGGTGCTCGCCGGATTGCAGGCGCTTGGCGAAGCCGACATCACCCACGTGATGATCCATGATGCGGTACGCCCGTTCTTCGATCATGATCTGCTTGACCGGTTACTGGCGGCACTCTCGGCCGGTGCGCCTGCCGTGCTGCCTGCAATGCCGGTCGCAGATACGCTCAAGCGAGCAACGGCGGACAATCTTGTCGGCGAGACCGTTCCGCGCGCTCATCTGCATGCGGCGCAGACGCCGCAATCATTTCAGTTCGCCGAGATCCTGGCTGCGCACGAAAAGGCCGAAGCGGAACGCAAGACCGATTTTACCGACGATGCCGCCATCGCGGAATGGGCAGGAATGCCGGTCACTCTGGTCCTGGGCACGCCGGACAATGTCAAACTGACGGTCAAAAGGGATATTGCCATGGCTGACGAGAAGCTTACTGCAGTGCTGCTGCCGGATGTGCGTACGGGAAACGGCTATGACGTGCATCAGCTCGAAGCCGGCGATGGCGTGACGCTCTGCGGCGTCTTCATTCCGCACGATCAAAAGCTGAAGGGTCACTCCGACGCCGATGTCGCACTGCATGCATTGACAGATGCGCTCCTTGCCACTTGCGGCGCAGGTGACATAGGCGACCATTTCCCGCCTTCCGATCCGCAGTGGAAGGGCGCGCCGTCGCGTATCTTCATCGAGCACGCCGCCAAGATAGTCCGGGAGAATGGCGGGACGATCATGAATGCGGATGTGTCGCTGATCGCCGAAGCGCCGAAGGTCGGGCCGCATCGAGAGAGCATGCGTGCCAAGCTTTCTGAATATCTCAGCATCGATATCCAGCGCTGCTCGGTCAAGGCGACCACCAATGAGACGATCGGCTTCGTCGGCCGGCGCGAGGGTATAGCTGCCATTGCGACGGCAACCGTCGTTTACCGCGGAGGCAAGGCATGAGCTATTTTTCCGATGACATCCTTTCGCTCGCCCAGACGATCATCAGCGAATTTGCGGCAAAGGGCCTGATGGTCTCGACCGCCGAATCCTGCACCGGCGGTCTGATTGCCGGGGCGTTGACCGATATTTCAGGCTCGTCGGCGGTCGTCGACCGAGGCTTCGTGACCTATACCAATACCGCGAAGATGGAGATGCTGGGCGTGCAGGAAGCAACGCTTGCGAGTTTTGGCGCTGTCTCCAGAGAAACGGCCCTCCAGATGGTGCATGGTGCGCTTTATCGATCGAAGGCTGACATAGCTGTTGCCGTCACCGGTATTGCCGGACCGGGCGGCGGCTCGGCGGAAAAGCCGGTCGGCCTCGTCCATCTTGCCGCCAAGTCACGCTCCGGCGAGATGATTCACCGCGAAATGCGCTATGGCGACATCGGCCGCGACAAGGTGCGAAGCGCGACGGTTCAGACGGCTCTGGAAATGGTGATGAAGCTTTTTCAGGCGTAAATCTTGCCCGCACGCGTCTCGAAGGCGTCGGTGAACATCCGGAAGGCGCGGTCGAACATCGAGCCCATGAGGGCGCCAAGGATACGGCTCTTGAACTCGTAATCGATGAAGAAATCGATCACGCAGCCGCCATCAGGGCCATCCTGGAAACGCCAACGATTGTCGAGATATTTGAACGGGCCGTCGATATATTTCACGTCGATGGCGTTCTCTGCCTTGTTCAGCAACACCTGGGTGGTGAAGGTCTCGCGGATCGCCTTGTAGCCGACGGTCATGTCGGCGATCAGCAGGATCTTCCCGTCCCTCTCCTTGCGGTTTCGCACAGTCAGCGCGTCGCAGAGCGGCAAGAATTCGGGATAGCGCTCGACGTCGGCGACGAGGTCGAACATTTGCTCGGGGCTATGCGGGACGGTGCGGTGAGTTTCGAACTGAGGCATGAACCGGCAATTAAGCTGGCGTGCCTAGAAGATCAAGAAGCTCGCGTGTTTGCCGACGGGATTTTAGCTGCAAAACCGGGACTTGAGGGCCATGCGCGGCGATGCCGTCCCAAAAGCGTGGCGTGAATTTCTTGTCATAGGTCCAGATGAAACGCACGAATTCCCAATCGACCTTCTCGATGCAACCCGGCGCCATTTCCGGCCGTGTGCGACCGAAGAACATGATCCAGCGTTTGAAAACCGACCAGATGCAGACGAGGCGCGAGATTTGCATCCAGATGACGAGGTCAGCACGCGGCAGCCGCAGATCGAAGCTCGATGGGTTGCTGCCATCCATGATCCAACGCTCTCTGGCGACCATTTCAGTGATGAGCTCGCGCTGCTCTGTCCTCGGACGCTCGGTCCAGCCTGGCATCCAGAAGATGTCCCGATCGAAGGAGATGTAAGTAAGACCGAAGCGCTGTGCGAGCTTCTGCGACAGCGTCGATTTTCCACCGCCGGAACAGCCGATGACAAGGATGCGGTTTGCACTGCGGATCTGTCTCGCAGCGATGACATCGTCAACGAAGTTCAAGGCCATCGGCAGCACCGATTGGTCCATAAGGGTCTCCTCCAAGATCATGCCGCGGTCTGCAACAGAGCGAGCAATCGATCAATCTCGCGGAAGGAACTCAGCGTAACGAGAGGAATATGGGACCCATGTTTGGTCAGCATCTCCTCGAACTGAGGCACTTCCTTGCGCTCGAAATTCCAGATGTAACGCAGGAATTTCAGATCGATGTGCTCAGGACAGCCGGGCGCCATTTCGGGACGCGTCTTTCCGTGATATTTCCACCAGCGCTTGAACACGCCGAGGAATGCCACATGGCGTGGTGCACGGCGCCATATCACGAGATCCGTGCGCGGCAGCCTGAGCGGCAGGGTTCCGGGGCTGTTGCCGTCCATGATCCAGCGCGGCCCGGCCACCGCATCACGGATGCGTTGCAGGATCTCCTCGCGCGGTCGCAGCTTCCACCCGGGCAGCCAGAAGATCTCGCGGTCCATCGAGATATAGACATGACCGAATTGCTCGGCTAGGGCCTTTGCGAGCGTACTTTTGCCTGTGCCGGAGCAGCCGATAATAAGGATGCGCTCCGCCTTTTGAACGAGGGCCACCGCCTGTGCGAGATCCTCGACATAGTTTGGAGTGGCAAGCTTCGATGTCTGATCCATGCCCTGCCCCATTCAAATAGCTATGTGCGGGCGAGCGGTCTAATCCGGCGATATGACCGGCGCATGACAGACAGGATTCCACAACCAGAAATTAAATAAATAAAAAGGCCGCAACAAGTGCTGCGGCCTTATCAAAACAAAAGTGTCGAAAATATTATTCGGCAGCAATCAAAAGCTTCTTTTCGCGCGCGGCCTTCAGGCGGGCGAAATCGTCGCCGGCGTGGTGGGACGAGCGGGTCAGCGGGCTGGAAGCGACCATCAGGAAGCCCTTGGTATAGGCGACCGTCTCGTAAGACTTGAATTCCTCAGGCGTGACGAAGCTCATGACGGCGTGGTGCTTGCGGGTCGGCTGCAGGTACTGGCCGATGGTGAGGAAATCGACGTCGGCGGTGCGTAGGTCATCCATCAGCTGGAGCACTTCGTTGCGCTCTTCGCCGAGGCCGACCATGATCCCTGATTTGGTGAACATGGTCGGGTCCAGTTCCTTCACCCGCTGCAGCAGGCGGATGGAATGGAAATAGCGGGCGCCGGGACGAACCGTGAGGTAGTTGCCGGGCACGGTTTCCATGTTGTGGTTGAAGACGTCGGGCTTTGCGGCGACGACGCGCTCCAACGCACCAGGCTTCTTCAGGAAGTCAGGCGTCAGGATTTCGATGGTTGTGGCAGGCGATGCGGCGCGGATTGCCCAGATCACCTTCTCGAAATGCTCGGCGCCGCCGTCCTCGAGATCGTCACGGTCGACCGAGGTGATGACGACGTGGGATAGGCCCATTTCCTTGACGGCCTTGGCGACATTCTCCGGCTCAGCCATGTCGAGGGCGTTCGGCTTGCCGGTCGCAACGTTGCAGAAGGCGCAGGCGCGGGTGCAGATCTCGCCCATGATCATGAAGGTCGCGTGCTTCTTGTCCCAGCACTCGCCGATATTGGGGCAGCCGGCCTCTTCGCAGACGGTGACGAGCTTGTGCTCCTTCACGATCGAGCGGGTTTCCTGATAGCCCTTCGAGGTCGGCGCCTTGACGCGGATCCAGTCCGGCTTGCGCAGGACTTCCGTATCGGGCCGATGCGCCTTTTCCGGATGCCGGACGCGCTTGGCCTCGGGATTGATCGTGTCGAGTATCGTGACCATCAGTTCAACTTTCCGCCGCCCCTACGCGGCCCCTTTCGCATATTTGCCTTACCGAAATCTCGGATTGAAGGATATGCGCTTCTAGCGCCGCACCAGCCGCGCCAGAAATATCAACAGGCAGGCTCCGAGGAAGCCGGTGATGAAGAAGCCGAGCCTGCCGCCGGCGACAACCACATGAAACTGCGCCAATATCGCCGTCGCGATGACGGAACCGACGATACCGAGCACGATGTTGAGGAGGACGCCGTAGCGCGCCTCCATCAGCTTGCCGGCGAGCCAGCCTGCCAAACCGCCGATAATGATCGCGCCAATCCAGCCCACGCTTTCCATTCGCCCTCTATCCCTACGCTATCAATCGCGCCAGCAGGACGACGATAATCGCGCCGACGGTCGCATGAATGATCTCAACCACCAGCGCGTTTTGTATTCCGAGCGATATCCCCAGCGCATGGAAAAGGAAACCGCCGACGAAGGCACCGATGACGCCACTGACGAGGCAGCTGATCAGACCACCTCCCCCGACCACCAGGCTGGCCAGAAAGCCGGCCACGAGGCCGATCAGGAGAAATACGATCCAGGCATGCTGTACTGCTGTCATGTATTGATTTCCTTTTCTGTTTTCCACCCCTTGGGATGGCTGAAGCCACCAAGGGATAGAAAGAGCGGATCAGGAAATTATCAAGTATTCAACACGCGGCCGTAGGCATCGAGAACGGCTTCCTTCATCGTCTCCGAAACGGTCGGATGCGGGAAGATCGTGTGCATCAGTTCTTCTTCAGTCGTCTCCAGGTTCATGGCGACGACGAAGCCCTGGATGAGTTCGGTGACTTCCGCGCCGACCATATGCGCGCCCAGCAACTCACCGGTCTTCTTGTCGAAGATCACCTTGCAGAGACCCTGATCCTCGCCGAGCGCGATCGCCTTGCCGTTCGCCGTGAAGGGGAAGCGGCCGACGCGGATGTCGCGGCCCTGCTCCTTGGCCTTGGCTTCGGTGAGGCCGACGGAAGCAACCTGCGGCTGGCAATAGGTGCAGCCCGGAACCTTCAGCTTGTCGATCGGATGAACGTTCGGCAGGCCGGCGATCTTCTCGACGCAGACTACGCCTTCATGCTCAGCCTTGTGGGCGAGCATCGGCGGGCCGGCGACGTCGCCGATCGCGTAGATGCCTGGGACATTGGTCTTGCCGTAGCCGTCGATCACGACGCAGCCGCGATCTGTCTTCACGCCGAGTGCTTCCAGGCCGAGATTTTCGATATTGCCCTGCACGCCAACGGCAGAGATCATCCGATCGGCGGTGATCTGCTGCGACTTGCCGTCAGCCGTCTCGACGGTCGCGGTGACGCTGTCGGCGCCCTTCTCGACCTTCGTCACCTTGGCGCTGGTGAAGATCTTCAGGCCGCGCTTTTCGAGCTGCTTGCGAGCGATCGCGGTCACTTCCACATCCTCGACCGGCATGATGGTCGGCATGACTTCGACGACGGTTACGTCGACGCCCATGGAGCGGTAGAAGCTTGCGAATTCGATGCCGATCGCGCCCGAACCCATGACGATCAGCGACTTCGGCAGAGCGTCCGGCTTCAGCGCTTCGAAATAGGTCCAGATCAGCTTGCCATCCGGCTCGATGCCCGGCAGAGCGCGCGGGCGCGCGCCGGTCGCGATGATGATGTTCTTGGCGGTGTAAGTGCCTTCCTGGCTCTTGATGTTCTTCGGCAGCGGATGCTGCGGCTCGACGACGGGCTTCGTGGTCTTGGTGACCACGACTTCGCCGGGCTTGCTGATCTTGGCCTCGCCCCAGATGATGTCGACCTTGTTCTTCTTCATCAGGAAGCCGACGCCCATGTTCAGCCGGGCGGAGACGGCGCGCGAGCGGCCAACGACGGCCTTGGCATCCGGCTTTACGGTGCCTTCGAGAACGAGGCCATAATCCTTCAGATGGTTGGAATGGTCGAGGATCTCGGCCGAGCGCAGCAGCGCCTTGGTCGGAATGCAGCCCCAGTTCAGGCAGATGCCGCCCATATGCTCGCGCTCGATGATCGCGGTCTTCAGGCCAAGCTGGCCGGCGCGCACGGCGGCCACATAGCCGCCGGGACCGGAACCGATGATGATGAGGTCGTAATTCTCAGCCATGTGTTGTTTCCTGCCTTTTCATTGGCGGCTGAACAGAGCCAGGCCGGCCTTTATTCGTTCAAATTCCGAGCATCATGCGCACGATCGGCTCAAGGCCGCGTCCGAGCGCCCGGGTGTTTTCCGCATCGAGATGAATGCCATCGAGCGGCGTCGTGGCGGCAACCGAAGCACCGTCGAAGAAACCGCAGCCGAGCTCGTCGGCGAGATCGCGATAGAGCGTCGCGAGCATCGCGGATTCCTCGATCGCCCCGACAAAGGAGGCCGCAAAAGCCACATTTGCGGTCTCGCGGATCGTCGGCGGCGCAACGATCAGAATGTCGGGCACATCATAGTCGAAGGGCCATGCATGTCCGCGGATCAGCCGCACAAGCCGCGCAACGCCCTGGCATGCCGCAAACGCCGAACCCGCGACAACGGGCTTCATGTCATTGGTGCCGAGGAGAATGATCACCAGATCCAGCGGCGCGTGCGTCTGCAATATCGTCGGCAGCACGCGCGCGCCGTTGCGATCGCAATCGGCAAGGTGGTCGTCGAAGGCGGTGGTTCGGCCGTTGAGCCCTTCCGGGATGATCTGAGCCTGGTCACCGAGCGCCTTTTGCAGCACGCTCGGCCAGCGATCTTCATAGGCATGACGACCGATCGTATCGGCGTCATAGCCCCAAGTCAGCGAATCTCCGTAGCAAAGAACGGTCTTTACCATTTCCGCCTCCGCTCAAGCTCAGACGAGCATCCCCATCGGATTTTCGATATAGCCCTTGAATGCCTGCAGAAGCTGGGCACCGAGAGCACCGTCGACGCAGCGATGGTCGGTGGAGAGCGTCACGCTCATGACCGTCGCGATCTTCATCTCGCCGTTCTTGACGACGACGCGCTGTTCGCCGGCACCGACGGCCAGGATCGTGGCATGCGGGGGGTTGATGACGGCGGCGAAATCCTTGACGCCCATCATGCCCATGTTGGACACCGAGGTCGTACCGCCCTGATATTCCTCAGGCTTCAGCTTGCGTTCCTTGGCGCGCTTGCCGAGATCCTTCATCTCGTTGGAGATGACCGACAGGGTCTTCTCTTCCGCCTTGCGGATGATCGGCGTGATCAGGCCGCCCGGGATCGAGACAGCAACACCGACATCGGCATGCTTGTGCTTGACCATATTGTTTTCGGTCCAGGAGACGTTGGCGTCGGGCACATCGCGCAGCGCAAGCGCCATGGCCTTGATGACCATGTCGTTGACCGAGAGCTTGTAGGCCGGGGCGCTGTCCTTGCGCGGAGCCGCATCGTTCAGCTGCGCACGAAGCGCCATCAGCGCATCGAGCTCGCAATCGACGGTGACGTAGAAATGCGGCACGGTCTGCTTGGATTCTACGAGACGGCGAGCGATCGTCTTGCGCATGCCGTCATGCGGCACGAGCTCGTAGGAACCCGGCTCGAAGAGCTTGAGCACGGCTTCCTCGGAAGCACCCTTGGGGGCGGCTGCCGGAGCAGCGGCCTCGGCCGACGGTGCAGCAGCCGGAGCGGCCTTTGCGCCACCGCCGGCAACGGCAGCTTCGATATCGCTCTTGACGACGCGGCCATGCGGGCCGGAACCTGCAACGGCGGAGAGATCGATGCCGGATTCCTTTGCGAGGCGGCGAGCAAGCGGCGAGGAGAAAACGCGATTGCCCCCAGCCGATACGGCAGCAGCAGGCGCTGCGGTCGGAGCCGGAGCAGCAGCTGACGCCGCCGGTGCAGCAGGAGTCGGTGTGGCTTCAGCCTTCGGCGCGGGAGCGGCTTCCACCTTAGGGGCAGGCGCCGCAGAGCCGGCCGCACTTGCGGCAGCTGCAACGTCCTCGCCCTCGCCTGCAAGAACGGCGATCAGCGCATTGACCTTGACACCTTCGGTGCCGGCAGGAACGACGAGCTTGGCAACAGTGCCTTCGTCGACAGCTTCGACTTCCATCGTCGCCTTGTCGGTCTCAATCTCGGCGATCACGTCGCCGGACTTGACGGTGTCGCCTTCCTTGACCAGCCATTTGGCGAGGTTACCCTCCTCCATGGTCGGAGACAGGGCAGGCATCGTGATATTGATCGGCATTAATACGCCTCCCTCAATTGTTCGCAGAAAGCGACCTGTGTTCAAGCTGATGGAACTCGGCCAAACGGCCACGATACCCCTGCTCGATCGCCTTCAATGTCTCTATCTCTGAAATCGCTCCATTCAGCGATCTCATGCGTGCAATGTGAACAGCAATATCCGCGATCACCATTCCCCAAGCCCCGAGATCGTCACCGAAAAGATCATGGAGGGTGACCACCGAGTCGCCCTCCCCAATCCAGACGCGAACGATCTCGTCCGCGTCTTCCATCTCAAGCACCTCATTGGGAACGTTGAGTGTTTTCACGGCAGACCTACTTGTAGCAAACGGCTTTCACCGCATCGACCACTTCGCCGACATTCGGCAGCGCCAGCTTTTCGAGGTTTGCAGCGTAGGGCATCGGAACGTCCTTGCCGGCGATAGTCAGGATCGGCGCATCGAGATAGTCGAACGCCTGCTGCATCACGCGGGTTGCGATTTCCGTACCAACCGAGTTCTGCGGATAGCCTTCCTCGACGGTGACCAGACGGCCGGTCTTCTTGACCGACTCGATGACGGTCGGGAGATCCATCGGGCGCAGCGTGCGCAGATCGATCAATTCGGCGTCGATGCCGATCTTCTCGAGCTCGGCAACAGCCTTCGTGGCATAGGTCATGCCGATGCCGAAGGAGACGATCGTGACGTCCTTGCCCTTACGATGGATGCGCGCCTTGCCGATCGGCAGAACGAAATTGTCAAGCTTCGGCACGTCGAAGTGCTGGCCGTAGAGAATTTCGTTTTCCAGGAAGACGACCGGGTTCGGATCGCGGATCGCAGCCTTGAGCAGGCCCTTGGCGTCGGCTGCCGTATAGGGCATGACCACCTTGAGGCCGGGGATGGCGCTGTACCAGGCGGCATAGTCCTGGCTGTGCTGTGCGCCGACGCGCGCTGCTGCACCGTTCGGGCCGCGGAATACGATCGGAGCGCCCATCTGGCCGCCGGACATGTAAAGCGTCTTTGCAGCAGAGTTGATGATCTGGTCTATCGCCTGCATGGCAAAGTTGAAGGTCATGAACTCGACGATCGGCTTCAGGCCGGACATCGCAGCGCCGACGCCGACGCCGGCAAAGCCATGTTCGGTGATCGGGGTATCGATGACGCGACGTGCGCCGAATTCCTGCAGAAGACCCTGGGTGACCTTGTAGGCGCCCTGGTATTCGGCAACTTCTTCGCCCATGACGAACACGTTTTCATCGGCGCGCATTTCTTCGGCCATGGCGTCACGAAGTGCTTCGCGAACCGTCATCGACACCATTTCCGTGCCAGCCGGAATGTCTGGATCGTTTGCCACCTGAGCCTTGGGCTCGGCGGGAACGGGTGCGGATGCCGGGCTTGCCGCAGCCGGCTTTTCTTCCTGCACGGCCTGCGGAGCAGCGGCAGGAGCCGGTGTTGCTGCAGGAGCGGAGGCGGAAATGTCGGAGGCGGATTCACCGTCCTGCAGCAGAACTGCGATCTTGGCATTCACCTTGACGCCTTCGGTTCCGGCCGGAACCAGAAGCTTGCCGATGATGCCTTCATCAACGGCTTCGACTTCCATCGTCGCCTTGTCGGTTTCGATTTCAGCAAGCACATCGCCTGAGGTGACCTTGTCACCTTCCTGCTTGAGCCATTTGGAAAGCGTGCCTTCTTCCATCGTCGGAGAGAGGGCGGGCATGAGAATATCGATAGGCATTGGTTCCCTCCCCGATTAGAGCAGAATGTCGGTGTAGAGCTCGGATACATCCGGCTCCGGATCGGCCTGGGCGAAATCGGCGCTGTCGGCGACGATGTCGCGAACGTCCTTGTCGATCGCCTTCAGATCCTCTTCGGAAGCCCAGCCCTTTTCGACGAGGCGTGCCTTCACCTGCTCGATCGGGTCATGCTCGGAGCGGACCTTCTGCACTTCGTCCTTGGAGCGATACTTCGCCGGGTCGGACATGGAGTGACCGCGATAACGGTAGGTCAGCATTTCGAGAATGATCGGACCCTTGCCGGACCGGCAATATTCAAGCGCTTCGTCGGCAGCCGCCTTGACGGCGCGAACGTCCATGCCGTCGACCTGGATGCCGGGAATGCCGAAGCCGGAGCCGCGCAGCGAGTAGTTCGACTGCGCCGTGGCGCGCGCCGTCGACGTGCCCATGGCGTAGCGGTTGTTCTCGACGATATAGACGATCGGGAGCTTCCAGAGAGCGGCCATGTTGAAGCTCTCGTAGACCTGGCCCTGGTTGGCGGCGCCGTCGCCGAAATAGGCGATCGAGACGCTGTCGTCACCGCGATACTTGTTGGCAAATGCCAAACCCGTGCCGAGGGAGACCTGGGCTCCGACGATGCCGTGGCCGCCGTAGAAATTCTTCTCTTTCGAGAACATATGCATCGAACCGCCCTTGCCGCGCGAATAACCGCTGCGGCGACCGGTGAGCTCGGCCATGACGCCACGGGCGCTCATGCCGGTTGCCAGCATATGGCCGTGATCACGATAGGCGGTGATGACCTGGTCGCCGTCCTTCTGGGCCATCTGCATGCCGACAACGACAGCTTCCTGACCGATATAGAGGTGACAGAAACCGCCGATGAAGCCCATGCCGTAAAGCTGGCCCGCCTTCTCTTCGAAGCGGCGGATGAGCAGCATCTCGCGATATGCCTTGAGCTCCTCATCACGATCGAAATCGGCGATCGGGCCGCCGTTCGATATCTTGCCTGACGATTTTGCAGTGGTCTTGCGGCTGGAAACGGACGCAGTTTTGCGCGGCGCCATTCAACCCTCCCTGTGTGATTAGCATCGTTCGAAGTGATGCGTACCATAGGCAAGATTGCTCGCCACAGCAATGCTATAATTGCATGGCTCGTATTCTGTATAAACGACTGAAATTTATGCAGAAATTGCAATTAACCGAAATTCGGTTAATTAGTTCTGACTGTTGAAGATCACAATCTCGTCGGCGCGGGAATAGTTAAGCTGATAACGCGCCTTTTCGTCAAGCATGTCCTTGTCCAGTGAGCCGTCGCTGAGGAGCGCGACCTCCTTTTCCAGGTGCTCGCGCCTGGCAACGAGATCAGCCAATTCCTTTTCGCGAACAAGGCGTTGCTGCTCGAACTTCTCCGTCGCGCGCAGGCCGTAATCGCCATGAATGCAATGATAGCCGAAATAGGAGAGGAATGCGACAGTCATGGCGGGAAGGACGAAACGGCCAAGTCGTCTTTTCTTATGATATTTTGTCCACATACTCGCTTGCTCAACACGCAACACCTGAGATGGAACTCTAGCCCGCAGAGATTGACCGTCCGTTAACTATGCTGAGCCGGCAATAAAAAACCGCGCCCGAAGGCGCGGTTCAAGATCAGGAAATTGCTGGATTATCAGCCGCGAAGAATGGAGCGGCCGGCATACTGCGCCTGCGGGCCGAGTGCTTCCTCGATGCGGATCAGCTGGTTGTACTTGGCGGTACGATCCGAGCGGGACAGCGAGCCGGTCTTGATCTGGCCGCAGTTGGTGGCAACTGCGAGATCGGCGATCGTCGAATCTTCCGTTTCACCCGAGCGGTGCGACATCACGGCGGTGTAGGCTGCCTTGTGCGCGGTTTCGACAGCGTCGAGGGTTTCCGTCAGCGAGCCGATCTGGTTGACCTTGACGAGGATCGAGTTGGCAACGCCCATCTTGATGCCGTCGCGCAGGCGGGCCGAGTTGGTGACGAAGAGGTCGTCGCCGACGAGCTGGGTCTTCTTGCCGATCAGGTCGGTCAGCGTCTTCCAGCCTTCCCAGTCGTCTTCAGCCATGCCGTCTTCGATCGAAGCGATCGGGTAGTTGGCGGCGAGCTGGGCGAGGTATTCAGCCATGGCGCCCGATTCCAGCGTGCGGCCTTCGCCTTCCAGGGCGTACTTGCCGTCCTTGAAGAATTCGGTCGAGGCGCAGTCGAGGCCGAGGAAGATGTCTTCGCCCGGCTTGTAGCCAGCCTTCTCGATCGACTTCATGATGAAGTCGAGTGCTTCCGGTGCGCTCTTCAGGTTCGGAGCAAAACCGCCTTCGTCACCGACGTTGGTGTTGTGGCCACCGGCGCTCAGTTCCTTCTTCAGCACGTGGAAGACTTCCGAACCCATGCGGACGGCGTCGCGCAGCGTGTCGGCGCCAACCGGCAGGATCATGAATTCCTGGAAGTCGATCGGATTGTCGGCATGCGCACCGCCGTTGATGATGTTCATCATCGGAACCGGCAGCAGGCAGGCGCGAGCACCGCCGACGTAACGGTAGAGCGGCAGGTTGGCGCTCTGGGCAGCAGCCTTGGCAACGGCGAGCGAAACGCCGAGGATGGCGTTGGCGCCGAGGCGCGACTTGTTCGGCGTGCCGTCCAGCTCGATCATGATGTTGTCGATCTGGATCTGGTTTTCGGCGTCCATGCCGCCGATCGCGTCGAAGATTTCCGTGTCGACGGCTTCGACGGCCTTTTCGACGCCCTTACCGTGGTAGCGGCTGCCGCCATCGCGGATTTCAACGGCTTCGTGCGCGCCGGTCGAAGCGCCCGACGGAACGGCCGCACGGCCCATGCTGCCATCTTCGAGATAGACGTCGACTTCGACAGTCGGGTTGCCACGGCTGTCGAGAATCTCGCGGGCGATGATGTCGGTAATTGCGGTCATGGTTTCTTCCTGCTCGCTGGGTGATAAATCGATTGAAATCTCATAATCGAAGGCCGGGAAATTACAATGCCGCTCCGGCCGCCGATTGGAGAAACATATATAGCCGCCTAACCCAATATCATGTCAGCCTTTTGAAGCGGCCGAAAGAATCAGGATTTGGCGATGGCGTCGAAGGCCAGAAGCTTCTCCAGAAGCCGCGGCATGTCCTTTAGATGCACCATGTTCGGGCCGTCAGACGGCGCATGGTCCGGATCCTCATGGGTTTCGATGAAGACGCCCGCGACGCCGACAGAGACAGCCGCACGCGCCAGCGTTTCCACGAATTCACGTTGGCCGCCGGTCGAACCGCCCTGCCCGCCCGGCTGCTGGACCGAATGCGTTGCGTCGAAAATGACCGGCGCGCCCATGGCCGCCATGATCGGCAGCGAGCGCATGTCGGAAACGAGGGTGTTGTAGCCGAAGGAGGCGCCGCGCTCGCACAGAAGCACGTTCGGATTGCCGCTGTCATTCAGCTTGGCAAGCACATTCTTCATGTCCCAGGGCGCAAGGAACTGGCCCTTCTTGACGTTGATCACACGGCCAGTCTTGGCGGCCGCGATCAGGAGATCGGTCTGGCGCGAGAGGAAGGCCGGGATCTGCAGCACGTCGACGACCTTTCCGACAATCGCGCACTGCTCTTCCGTGTGAACGTCAGTCAGGACAGGAAAGCCGAATTCCTTCTTGAGATCGGCGAAGACTTCCAGAGACTTCTCAAGCCCCATGCCACGCTGGCCGGAAAGCGAGGTGCGGTTGGCCTTGTCGAAAGACGATTTGTAGACGAGCCCGATACCAAGCTTGGCACAAAGCTCCTTCAGGACGCTCGCAATCATGAAGGCATGATCGCGGCTTTCCATCTGACAGGGGCCAGCGATCAGCGACAGCTTGCCGCTGTTTGAAAACGTGACTTTCGATGCGCCTTCACCGGCGACGACTGCAGAATTGGTCGGATTGCTCATTGTGTCTCCTCGAAGGCAAACAGGGCGCCCTGCCCGGGCGCTGCCCTTACCAAGATACGGTGGTTCTTATGCGTGTAGCTCACGCCGTTACCAGCCAAATGCGCCGCTGTCACGGAAAGATCGCGCGTGCGGAACAGGATTGCCCCCGCACGCAGCCCGGAATCATCGGAGGGAACGGGAAGATCGTAGAACGCTTCCATACCCTGCGGCGTCAGCACCGCGATGCGGGCGTTGGCCGCTTCGATCATCAGGCCGAAGGATTGCTGCGTGATTTTCGGACCGTTTGCGACCTTGTCGAAAAATTCGGCGAAGGCAGCCGGCTCCGGCGTCGATAGCGCCACCTCTATCAACCCGATGGCGCCGTTCGCATGCCTCTCGAGAGCATCGCGATCGGTTGGGAGCGGATTGATGCGCTCGCAGCAGAAAGAAAAGAAATCTGGAGAACGCAGATCGGCGGCAAAGGCCAGCCGGAAGCCGGCGGTCGATTTCGAACCGTCCGGCATCTGCATCGGTCGCGTGAACTCCAGCATTCGGCCGGCAGATATGGCATGGGCGCGCAGCCGTTCATCGTCTGCTGCCGCATCCGGGGTTCCGAAGACCACGGCAGAAAAACCGTCCTCGCCCTGACGGAACCTGTATGCCTGATCACGAGCGGTAAAGACATTCCCCTCAAGCGTCGCGCTCTCGCATTCCTCTCTGCTCGCAACACCCAGCGGCTCCAGATAAGTCTTGTCCGCGAGGAAGATGCAGGCATTCTCGGTGCCAAAGGGATGCCGGGCATCGGCCGCAACTGTAAAGCCGAGCTTGCCCAGTCTTTCGCGCGCCGACGCGATCTTGAAGGTCGGAAGGACCAGGTGGTCGAGCGGATACGGCAATGGCTTCATCGAATTATCCCCTTACCCTGCCGATGGTTTGCACCTTTCAGTCAAGCAATTCAAGCGGGATGGTAGACCGAACAAGCGTCAAAACGGCGCCCACCCAGCTAAACATTAGAGAAAGTTTGCTCTTTCGCGGAAACTTCACGAAAATTTAGGGACTTGCGGAACACATATGGAACATATAGTGTCTGTTCTGTATTTGTTTCACATATCGGGGTCGATGACGATGTTGACACGCAAGCAGCAGGAACTGCTTCTATTCATTTATGAGCGGATGAAGGAATCCGGCGTTCCACCGTCATTCGACGAGATGAAAGATGCGCTGGATCTCGCCTCCAAATCAGGCATTCACCGGCTGATTACAGCTCTTGAGGAGCGCGGTTTCATTCGCCGCCTCCCGAACCGGGCGCGTGCGCTCGAAGTCATCAAATTGCCCGAAGCATATAACCCTCCTTCGCAGCTACGCCGGGGCTTTTCGCCCAGTGTCATCGAGGGGAGCCTTGGAAAACCGCAGCCCGTTGCGGCAGCTCCGACGAAGCCGGCGAATGATGATTCGGGCAACTCGGTTTCCGTGCCTGTCATGGGGCGAATCGCTGCCGGTGTGCCGATTTCCGCTATTCAGAACAATACGCACGACATCGTCGTTCCTGCCGACATGCTGAGCTCCGGCGAGCATTATGCACTTGAGGTCAAAGGCGATTCGATGATCGAGGCGGGCATTTTCGACGGCGATACGGTCATCATCCGAAACGTGACGACCGCCAATCCCGGAGATATCGTCGTCGCTCTCGTCGATGACGAAGAAGCCACGCTCAAGCGCTTCCGCCGCAAGGGCGCTTCGATTGCGCTCGAAGCAGCAAACCCGGCTTACGAAACCCGCATTTTCGGACCGGATCGCGTCAAGGTGCAGGGCAAACTGGTAGGGCTCATCCGTCGCTATCACTGAGCGATGATATGTCCCGGCTCGTGACAAAGGTGTTGGAGCGCCAATCATAAGCCCGGTGGCGGTTCCAGGCGCGTTGAACGCCTTGAAACGCGGTTATTATTTCGGGTTTTTCGGATGCCAGATCGATCTCGACCGAGCCGGAGCGCCTGAGGGTCGCGCCGGTGAACAACTGTGCACCAGAACGGCAGATGTTGAGACGCAGCCGCACCGGTATCACGACAAGGTCGGCAATATCGCAGGCCGGGCCGAGATAGGCGGCGTTATCGATCGTCAGCAGGATCCTTCCATTGTCCAGGATTGCGGCGCACCAATCCTTGCGGTGGCAGGCAAATCCTCCTTCGGGAACGGTATCCAGAGCGGCTGCCATGGCATCGCGCAGGATTTTCTGCTGATTGAAATCCAGCCTGAGAGGCGGCCCTGTTTTGGCCTTGCGGGTTGGTGTCGTATCGTCCGCAGGCAGCATTTTCGGCGGTTGCTGATCGAAGAGCGCAAGCGCTTGCTGCCACTGTCCGAAAATAAAGTCTGGCGGCCGCTCGCGATTGGGTTCGAGCTTTCCGTTGCGTAGCAGAGCGACGAGTTCGCCGTCCTCGGAGATCAGGACTTCCGTCTTGGGAGTCTCAGGTGTCAGAGCGGCGATTGCGATCGATGCCGCAATCAAGACGGCACCGGCATGGCGCAACTTAGTTCTTAGCATCGTCATCAGCAAAAAGCCGGCAACGATGGTTGGAAAGAGCCAGAGCGGTAGCCGGGCAAATGGAATATTGCCGCCCCACGCGGCAACCGTCTTGGCGATGGCGGTTACGGCGTCGAGCCCCACGCCTGTCACCTGCCAGGGATAATAGTCGAGCCCGAAGGGCATGAGCAGCACGGCGAGCATCCCGACTGGCATGACCACGAAGGACACGACGGGCATGGCGGCGAGATTGGCAACAAGACCATATGTCGCCAGGCGGTGAAAATGCTCGATCGAGAAGATAGCCGTCGACAGGCCGCCGACGAAGGATGTCGATGCAATACCCCCGAAGAAGCGAAACACCACAGCCAGCGGGCTGAATATCCGTAGCCTCAGCAGCCCTCCCTCACGGCTTGGCCGCCGCTGCCAGAGCGAATAGCCAGAGACGAGGGCAAGCGTTGCGGCAAAAGACATCTGGAAGCTCGGGCCAAGTGCCTCGGAGGGCGACAATATCAGAATCGCGATTGCCGAGAGGGCCACGTTCCTTAGACTGAGCGAGGGCCTGTCGAACAGGACGGCGACCAGCATGATCGCCATCATCACGAAGGCGCGCTCTGCCGAGACACCAAAGCCGGAAATCATATAGTAGGCCGTCACCGTCACCAGCGCCCCGAAAGCTGCAATCTTCTTGGTGGGCCATGCTTGTGCGGCGCCGGGAAAGAGACTGAAGAGATAGCGCAGGCCGACATAGAAGATGCCGGCCGACAACGCCATGTTGAGGCCTGAAATGGCAATGATGTGGGCGAGGCCAGAGACACGCAGGGCCTCCGTCGTCTCATCCGAAATCGCGCGTCTCTCGTCGGTGACAAGCGAAGCCGCAAAGGCGCCGGTATCGCCCGGCAAGATTGTCCTGATGCGATCGCCGATACCGCTGCGGAATTTCGTCAGCCAGATATCTGCCCTGCCGATAAACGATCCATCATTCGTAGCATCACCGGCCGGCGACATCAGTTTCGGCAGACCGTAGAAGTAGCCATTGGCACCAATGCCGTCGAAGAAGGCGCCGAAAGCAAAATCATGTAGGCCGGGCAGAGCCGGGCCTGCCGGCGGCGTTAGGCGCGCCCTGCCCTGAATGATATCACCGAGATCGAAAGGCTGCTCCTGCCCGCGGACGAAGGCGGTTACCATCCCCGGCGCCCTGCCGAGCGCGGGCGCCTGGGTCGATTGCAGCTCGAGTACATAGCGCCACCGACCGCGAGCATCGGCTTCGCGTTCTTCAATCCGGCCGGTGACGGTCGTTGTCACTGGCGTATCGAGCATGACGGTTGCGGCGCGCCAGGTCTGCCATTGCGCGAGCAGCATGCCGAACAGAAGGAGAGCAGCGGCAAGAAGCAGATGACGCACCACTGGCCCGGCTTCACGTCTGAGCAGGAGTGCTGCAACAGAGATTGCAAAGCCCGCCGATATTGCGGCGAGCGGCGGATCCGTATCCAGTTCAAACCAGATGATGGCACCCGCCCCCATGTAGACAGGCGCGAAAAGGACGGCACGACCATATTGTGCCTCTTCCTGCGCCATACGTCGAACGGCATGCCGTGCCGTTCGCGTCATCAAACGCAGGCGTGCCGGGAAGCCGATCCTGTCCTGGGTTCTTGCCGACTCAGTCGTCCGGACGCCGATATCGGCGATGGAGCTTGGGGAACGCTCTCTAATCGCAAATAAATTTTGATTTTTCGCCCGTCGATCCGGCGCTTCCAATTCCGACATCGAACATGCGCCCCTGAGCCCTAACCCCTTGAATTCTGCAACCTTCGATCGAGAAACTCAATTAAAATCGATTAGACTCCCGATAAAATACTGACCGTTTCACCCTTCGTTTGCAGGGGTGTCAGGAGACGGGTCGCAGGCCGGGGAAGCGTTGCCCAAAAGTTGATACTGCAATGCACAAATAGGGGTCAGAGTAACTTGGCATTCACTTCGGGATCATATAGCTAATCGGGGGTCGCTTAACCTTTTGGCGTTTTTTATGGCGCCAACCCGCCAAATCTTGGAGGATCAGCATGACGGAACAAAGCGCGAAACTAACCTTGGGTGAGAAGTCGGTTGACCTGCCGGTCAAAGCCGGAACCATCGGCCCAAGTGTCATTGATATTGGTGCCCTTTATAAGAACACCGCTTCTTTCACTTACGATCCTGGCTTTACCTCGACCGCATCTTGCGAATCCAAGATCACATATATTGACGGCGACGAAGGCGTTCTGCTTCACCGCGGCTATCCGATCGACCAGCTCGCGGAACATGGTGACTTCCTGGAAGTCTGCTATCTGCTGCTTTACGGCGAATTGCCGACGGCAGCTCAGAAAAAGGACTTCGACTATCGCGTCACGCATCACACGATGGTGCATGAACAGATGTCGCGCTTCTTCACCGGTTTCCGTCGCGATGCGCATCCGATGGCCGTCATGTGCGGTTGTGTCGGCGCTCTTTCGGCCTTCTACCACGACTCCACCGACATCACCGATCCGCACCAGCGCATGGTCGCAAGCCTGCGCATGATCGCCAAGATGCCGACGCTTGCCGCCATGGCCTACAAGTACCATATCGGCCAGCCCTTCGTTTACCCGAAGAACGATCTCGACTACGCGTCGAACTTCCTGCGCATGTGCTTTGCCGTTCCTTGCGAGGAATATGTGGTCAATCCGGTGCTTGCACGCGCCATGGACCGCATCTTCATCCTGCATGCCGATCACGAGCAGAACGCTTCGACCTCGACCGTCCGCCTGGCCGGCTCGTCCGGCGCCAATCCGTTCGCCTGCATCGCAGCCGGCATTGCCTGCCTCTGGGGTCCCGCTCATGGCGGCGCCAACGAAGCAGCGCTCAACATGCTGACGGAAATCGGCACGGTTGATCGTATCCCGGAATACATCGCTCGCGCCAAGGACAAGAACGATCCGTTCCGTCTGATGGGCTTCGGTCATCGCGTCTACAAGAACTACGACCCGCGCGCCAAGATCATGCAGAAGACGGCGCACGAAGTTCTCGGCGAACTCGGCATCAAGGACGATCCGCTCCTCGATATCGCGATCGAGCTGGAACATATCGCCCTGACGGACGAGTACTTCATCGAGAAGAAGCTCTACCCGAACGTCGACTTCTACTCCGGCATCACGCTGAAGGCGCTGGGCTTCCCCACGACCATGTTCACCGTTCTGTTCGCTCTCGCCCGCACCGTCGGCTGGATCGCACAGTGGAACGAAATGATCGAGGATCCGCAGCAGCGTATCGGTCGTCCGCGCCAGCTCTACACGGGCGAGCCGAAGCGCGAATACGTTCCGGTTTCCAAGCGCTAAGCCGCTGGACAGACCAACAAAAAACCCGGTCAGAAATGGCCGGGTTTTTTGTTTGCCAGAACATCGAGAACGACGGCCGCCGCCTGTTCGCCCGGCGGCCTCTCGGTCTGCATGCGCTGCCAGACGAGATCGAAACCTTCGAGCATCGCCTTACGCTGCAGTGTATCGCCGGACAGCCGCTCAAGCCAGCGCGCCAGCATGCCGGGGCGCAGCGTCTCGTTGATCTGCTCGGGGATAACAGCGTAATCAGCGATCAGGTTCGGCAAAGCCGCCGTCCAGGTCTTGATGCGCTTGTGGATGATCTTGACGATCCAGTCGGTACTGTAGGTCGACACAACAGGCACGCCGGCAAGACCGAGTTCCAGAAGTACCGTTCCAGAGGCTGCCAGAGCCGCATCCGCCTCAGCAAAGGCGGTCCATTTCGCCTCCTGGCCGACACAAATTTCAGGCTTTGTCTGCCAATTCGAGACGAGATCGCGGACCAGTTGCTCCCTCGGGCCGACCGTGGGCAGGACATAGCGTATTGCATTATTTTGCCGGCTCAGTTCCACGACCGCCTGCTGGAAGATCGGCAAGAGCCTGCTGATTTCGGAGGATCGGGAGCCGGGCAAAAGCATGATCGTCTTTTGCTGATCCTCTCCGGGCAGCGCACGAAGCGCACGTTGGCGACGTGTAGCGATGACGCCCCGGTCCATCACCAGGCGGTGACCGACATAGGTCGTCGCAGGGCCACCAAGCCGGCGCATCACATCGGGCTCGAACGGCAGGACGGCAAGCACGTGGTCCACATAGCCGAGCATTTCCTGCGCGCGATAATCCTTCCACGCCCAGACGCTCGGACAGACGTAGTCGATGATCGGAACGTCCGGCAGCGCCTTGCGCACGGCCCGGGCCACCCGGTGCGTAAAGTCCGGACTGTCGACAATGATCAATATGTCCGGTTTTGCCGCGATGATCGCCGCCGCCGTCTGGCGAATGCGCGCGACAAGGCGCGGAAGGCGCGCAATGACCTGCGTAAAGCCCATAACGGAGAGATCGGAAAAATCGTAGAGGGAGCGCAGTCCCTGCGCCTCCAGCGCGTCCCCGCCAACGCCCACGAGTTCGACAACGCCATTGTAGTTCCGCTTCAGCGCGGCGATGAGATCGCCGCCGAGCAAGTCGCCTGAGACCTCTCCGGCGACGACGGCAATTTTCAAGGGTGCGCCGCTCACATGAACCCCTTCGTGCTCAGTCCGCGATCTATGCCACATACAAACAGTCCCGCAGTATCTGCAGCTTCGATGACAGCTTTTCGATCCAGGATCAACGCACGACCGGCTTCCACAGCGACGCCGGCAAGCCCCGCCTTCTTCGCATTGACAATGGTCGACGCGCCGATGGATGGCAGGTCGGCACGCACGTCCTGCTGCGGCTTGCACAGCTTGACCAGAACTCCGCGCCTGCGGTTGGAAATCCGGCCCTCCGCGCGCAGTGTCGCTACGCGCTCGATCATCTGATCGGTGCCCTCGACACCCTCGAGCGCAACGATGCGCCCGCCAATACTGATAGCGCCCTGCCCGACATCAAGACGCCCCAGAGCGTCGGCGGCCTCCATGGCGCGGGCAATATCATGAAGATCGTCTTCGCCCGGTGACCGGGCTCCGATCGGTCCCGTCGTCGCCAGCAGATCGGGGGCGATCTCATGCGCGCCAATGACCCGCCGTCCCTTGCTTTCGAGAAGGCCGATGACCGTCTTCAGTACCTTGTCGTCACCGCTGGACAGGAGCGCGCGGACGACGCCCGGCATTTTGGCCAGCGTGCGCCATGTCGGCCTGATTTCCCGCCACTCCGGACGGCGGGCAACGCTGCCCGACATCACGATGCGCCCAACACCATATTTATCCAGGATAGCCTCTAATCCCGCAAAATTGCCGATGCCGAGAAGAGCGTGATCGTAGTCGCTCCAATCTCGGTCGGCTTCGTTTCGCAATGCGATGATAACGGGATCTTCGCCGGCATTGCGGGCAGCTGCGGCCACATAGGACGGCAGGAAGCCACTGCCGGCGATGATCGCCAATCTGCCCTTATCCCTTTGGGCGCTTTCTGCCACGTTAGCCTTTCGGTCCCCGGTTCGGAGAGGAAAGAGCACGTTCGCGATCGCCGGCAATGAAATCCAGGATCTCGATCACTTCCTTGCAGTCGACATATTCGTCACGAATGGCAGCCGCATTGTCGCGGATCGATCCCTCGCCCTCGAATATCGCCTTGAAAGCGCGGCGCACGACGTGGATGACCGATCGCTCGATGCCGGCGCGGCTCATGCCCACGACGTTCAGGCCATCGAGGATGCCTGGGTTTCCGTTCAGCATGCCATAAGGAATGACATCGTAGCTGACGGCAGACAGACCGCCGATAAAGGCATTTCGGCCAACACGCGTAAACTGGTGGACGGCACAGCCGCCGCCAAGAATAGCGCGGTCGTCAATGACGACGTGACCCGCCAGCATGACATTGTTGGACATAATGATGTTGTTGCCGAGACGGCAATCATGCGCCACATGCGAATTGGCCAGGAAGAGATTGTTATTGCCGACAATCGTCTTGCCGCCGAAATCCGTGGTGCCGGTGTTCATGGTGACACCTTCGCGGATCGTGCAGTTTTCGCCGACGGTCAGCGTCGTCTCTTCGCCGCCGTGGTGAACGCTCTGCGGATCGCCGCCGACAACCGCATTGGGGAAAATCTTCGTTCCCTTGCCGACGGTCGTCAGGCCGGTCACGATCGCATGCGGATGCAAGACGACATTGTCGTGCAACACCACTTTCGGCCCGACATAGCTGAACGGGCCGATCGTCACGCCCTCTCCCACGACAGCGCCGTCTTCGACTACAGCCGAGGGATGAATGCGGGCGCTCTTTGCTATACCGGTCATGCCTTGTCCTTGCGTACGATCATCGCACCGATATCGGCCTCTGCGACAAGCACACCATCAACCTTTGCGTCGCAATGGAATTTCCAGATATTGCCACGCTGCTTCTGCTTGTTGACATGGTACTCGACGCGATCGCCCGGGACTACCGGCTTGCGGAAGCGGGCATTGTCGATCGTCATGAAGTAGACGAGATTGCCGGACTCGCCTTCCTTGCGCGCGCAGATCGCACCTGCCGTCTGAGCCATGCCTTCGATCAACAATACACCAGGCATGATCGGCTGCTCGGGGAAATGCCCCGTAAACTGCGGCTCGTTGGCGGTTACATTCTTAATTCCGATCGCAGAATTATCACCGTCGATGTCGATGATCCTATCGACAAGAAGGAAGGGATAGCGATGCGGCAGCAGCTTCATGATCTCCAGGATTTCGGCCGATGCCAGAGATTCCTTGGCGTCCTCAGTCATTCTTCTTAACCCCACGTTCCTTATTCCGGCTACCGGTCCTCTTTGCGACCTCGGCCGATTCTCTCAAGAAATCCCACAGCGGACGAGCGGGAATCCCAGCATATCTTTCACCGGGAGGGATATCCGAAATTACACCGCTCTTTGCGCCGATCTGGACACCGTCACCAATAGTAATATGGCCATTCAAACCAGCCTGACCACCGATCTGCACGCCGTTTCCGATCTTCGTGCTACCGGCTATTCCCACCTGGCTCACAATAGCGCAGTGACGGCCAATGCGCACGTTATGGCCAATCTGCACCTGGTTGTCGATCTTCGTGCCTTCGCCGATCACGGTGTCATCCATTGCGCCGCGATCGATCGTCGAATTTGCGCCGACCTCGACGTAATCCTGGATGATGACCCGGCCAATCTGGACGATCTTCACCATCCCGCGTGGCCCGGGCGCATAACCAAAACCATCCTGGCCTATACGCGCACCATTGTGGATGATGACGTTGTTGCCGATGAGCGCACAGAGGACAGTCGCACCGGCGCCAATCGTGCAGTTTCGGCCGATCTTCACGTTGGCGCCAATGACGGCGCCTGCGCGAATGCTCGTGCCTTCCCCGATTTCCGCCCCTCGGCCGATGACGGCCATCGGCTCGACTGTAACATTCGCTTCAAGCTTTGCAGCCGGATCGACAAAAGCCGCCGGCGAGATGGCTTCCGATTGGGACGTCACCGCATCAGGACGAGCAGCCTCCGGATGCAGGAGCAAACCGGCCGTGGCAAAGGCAGTGTGAGGCTTTGATGCAAGAATAACCGGAATATGATCCGGAACGATCGACCTCAGGCCCGGCTCACAGATGAGCGCAGAAGCGCGACAGCTCTCAAGGTCTTTCGAGCTCTTTCGGGAAAGGATGTAGCAGAGATCGCCATCGGTCGCCCGATGCACCGGCGCCACTGACCGAATAACGACGTCGGCATGGGCTTCATCGGCAAGTTCCGCCCCAAGATACTCGGCCAGCTTGCGCAGGCTGACGCCATCATGGGGCGGGAAAAAGCAGTTATGTTCCATCAACAGCTCCAGAACGGTATTTGAACCCGCAATTCTGGTCTGCCGATATCAGAACTGGTTGGCGATGCCAAACCGGAACTGCTGAACCTTGTCGTAATCTTCCTTCACGACAGGCTGTGCGTAGTCAACACGGATCACACCGAAGGGCGACGACCAGATGACACCGAGGCCGAGCGAAGCACGGAGCGAGCTGTCATTGTGCAGCGTATCGCCGAACAAGTCTGCCTTGTTGCCATAGAGCGTACCGGCATCAGCGAATACCGCTGCACGCAGACCGATATCCTGCGGAATACCCGGCATCGGCATGCTGGCTTCAGCAGAAGCGGTGAAGTAGGTCGTGCCGCCGAGCGGGTCGCCATGTGAAGAGCGCGGTCCAATACCCGTGTTCTCAAAGCCGCGAACTTCACGTCCGCCGAGCATGAACTGATCGAAGACATTCAGCGTGTTGCCGCTGGTCGGCAGAACGTAACCGGCACCAACCGTCAGCGATCCGATGATATCGGATTCGTCCGACAGCATCTTATAGTAACGCGCCTTGCCGCTGATCTTGTAGAAGTCGGAGTCGCCGCCGAGACCGGCAAGTTCTTGCGTCGCCTTGGCGATGATACCTTCACGCGGCAGGTTCTGGTCATCCAGCGTGTTGTAGGTGATCGTCTGCGAAACGGAAGACTGCGTCCAAGGGCCGTTCTCGACGAGGTTGATGTACGGACGGGACAGGTTGTCCTGCCAATCGTCAACACCGTCATAGTGAAGCTTCTTGTAGTTGTAACGCAGCGTCGTGGACAGGTCGTCCGTGATCGGCGCCGTTACGCGCAGAGAGAAGCCCTCTTCGCTATAATCGTAGAAGTCGTCGCTCGACGTATCGTTCTTGAAGATATCGAAGCCGGCTGCCAGGCGATAGCCAAGGAAGTAAGGCTCGGTGAACGAAATGTTGTAGGTACGGCTGCCTTCGGTACCAGCACCCGCAGCGATACGAATATACTGGCCGCGACCGAGGAAGTTCTTTTCTTCGACGGAAGCTTCAAGAAGAATACCGCCGTTGTTGCCGACCGAATAACCAGCACCGATGCCGAACGAGCCGGTCGGCTGATCCTCAACGTTGACAACCACGACCACACGGTCCGGCGCGCTGCCCGGAGCGGTCGTAATGTCGACCTTGGTGAAGTAACCGAGCGCGTCAAGACGGCGCTTGGCGCGCGTGATCATTTGCTGGTTGAACGCGTCGCCTTCGTTGATGTCGAATTCGCGGCGGATAACGTAGTCACGCGTACGGGTGTTTCCGCGGATCTCGATACGCTCGACATAGGCGCGCTCGCCCTGGTCGACCAGGTATTCAACACCGATGGTGTTGTTGGAGAAGTTGCGGTTGCCGCGGGGCGTTACGCGCGCGAAGGGGTAACCTGCTGCTGCGACACGCTTGGAAATGTTCTCGATCGAGGTCTGAATGTCCTTGGCGCTGTAGGTATCGCCGGCATGCGTGATGACCAGGCCCTTCAACTCGTCGGCGTTGATACCCTCAACCGTCGAAACAACGTTGATATCGCCGTACTTGTA
This sequence comes from Rhizobium sp. BK376, assembly GCF_004341625.1. GTDB lineage: Bacteria > Pseudomonadota > Alphaproteobacteria > Rhizobiales > Rhizobiaceae > Rhizobium. The sequence continues at coordinate 189,490 of NZ_SLZG01000007.1, forward strand.
ACGAGGACCTTCCTCGACATTGAAGTTCAGCGTGTATTCGTTGGTCTGCTCATCGAGCGTAGCGTCGGAAGACACGATGCGGAAATCGGCATAACCATGATTGTAGTAGAACTGACGCAGCGCATCTTCGTCGGCATGCTGTTTGTCAGCGCTGTAGACGTCCTTACGGGTCAGGAACGACAGGAAGTTCGACCGCTTGGTCGAAATGACGGCAGCAAGACGACCGTCGCTATAGGCCTGGTTGCCCGTGAAATTGATCTTGGCGATCTTCGTGCGATCGCCTTCGTTGATGACGAATGCAAGATTGACGCGGCCTTCGGCGACGGGAACCACCTGCGTGGTGACCTGAACGTCGTTACGACCGATCACCGCATAGGCGTCCTTGATCGTCTTGACGTCGGCCTGCACCGTATCGGCATTGAAGGGACCAGCCGCGTGGGTCTGAACGATACCCTGCAGCTTGTCGTCCTTGATCTTGCGGTTGCCGTTGAAGACGACGGCGTTGACCAGCTGGTTTTCCTTGACGTTCACAACCAGGGTGCCGCCGGAAACGGTGATATGCACATCGGAGAAATATCCGGTCGCATAGAGCTGCTTGACCGAAGCATCGATGTCGGCATTCGAGAAGGCTTTGCCGGGCTTAATCGTTATGTTGTCGCGAACGGCATCGGCGCCCGTACGGGATGCACCGCGCACATCGACATTCTGGATAACGGCAGCCTCGGCGACGGAGGCAGAAGCAAGAGTTACAACACCCGCGCCAGAAGCAACAACACCAGCAGACAGCGCAACCGCCGATACTGCGTTCAAAAATCTTGAACCAGCCTTCATTTCACTTCTTACCTTTTTTCAGTCGTTCCCAGGTCGAGCGAACCCGATTCCGGCTACGTGTGTCGTTTTACCCGCTTTTGACATACAAGCAAGTGAGCGGGTTAATTTCTGTTTACTTCATTTCGAAGCGTGACCCATTCGCCACTACAGCTTTGAAACATCGTAAATAAATGGTTATTTCCCTCTTTCCGTCCCTCATCCGATCAAGGCGCTAATATCGTTCCAGGTAGCGAAAACCATGAGCGACAGCACCATGGCCAATCCGATCCGAAACGCAATATCCTGCGCACCTGCCCCGAGAGGTTTTCCTCTGACGGCTTCAATCGCATAGAACATCAGATGCCCGCCATCAAGTACCGGAACCGGCATAAGATTCAATAGACCGATCGAAACAGACAGAACGGCGGCAAGCTGGAGTACTGCTGCAATGCCTAGCGTGGCCATCTGACCCGCGGCTTGCGCGACGCGGATCGGCCCGCCCAGCTGGTCTGCCTTCATGTATCCGCCCAGCAGGTTGCCGATATATTCGAACGTGCCGCTGATGATGTGGCCCGTTTGCCTCACTCCTTCAGAAATTGCCTGGAGCGGCGTGAAAGTCTGGGTGCGGAAGTGCCCGACCTCCTGATTGGTCACGATGCCGATGATGCCGACTTCCATCTTATTACCGAACTGGTCGGTCATGTCGGTCGCCTGCGGCACCATCGGGAAATCGCGCTTCTCACCGTTACGCTCAACGGTCACGACGATATGATGGCCCGGGCGGATGCTGACATAGCGGCGCACATCGTCGAAGGTCTCGACCTTGCTGCCGTCGATGGCGACCAGGAGGTCTCCGGGCTGAATGCCGGCCTGGGCGGCCGCGCTGTCGGCCTTGACCTCGGCAACCACGGGATCGGCCACAGGCCGCCCGTAGATGGCAAAGAGCACGGCAAAGATCGCAATGGCGAGAATGAAGTTCGCGATCGGCCCGGCGGCAACTGTCGCGGCCCGCTTCCAAAGCTTGGCGCCGGCGAAGGATTGCGCCCGCTCTGCCTCGGTCATCGCCTCGACCATGTCCATATCCGGCTTGCTCGAGGCATCCTCGTCGCCGAAGAAGCGCACATAGCCGCCAAGCGGTATAGCCGAAAGCTTCCACCGTGTGCCATGCCTGTCCGAGAAGCCGAGAAGCTCCGGGCCGAATCCGATGGAGAAGGCAACGACCCGAATGCCGGACAAGCGACCAATGAGGTAGTGGCCCATCTCGTGCACGAAGACCAATAGAGACAGAACCAGAACGAACGGAACGATATAGCCCGTAAAGAAGCCGATGATACTCGTCACGCTACCCATGAAACGATCCCGCCTGATTTGAGTTCAGACACCGAGCAATACCCCGCCCAGTGACACCGTTTCGCCATCCGTTGCCAGCGACAGCACGATAGCCAACAAAAAGGCCGCAAAACAAGCAAAAATTAGACCATCGACCCTATCCATCACTCCGCCATGGCCAGGAATGAGGTGACTGGAGTCCTTGACGCCGAATCGTCGCTTGATGAAGGATTCGAAAAGATCGCCTGCCTGGCTGCAGATGGAGAGAAGGAGAGCCACTCCGGCAACCCATAAACCCGTGCCGAGAAAGAAGTACCAGACTACGGCGCTACCTGCGATCACGGCTGCAACAGCGCCACCGATCGCCCCTGACCACGTCTTGCCGGGCGATATGCGCGGCGCAAGCTTGGCGCCTCCGATCGCACGTCCGACGAAATAAGCGAATATGTCAGTCGCCCACACGGTCGCGAAGACGAACAGCATGACCGCGAAACCACGGAAATCGTCATCGCGAATCTCGGAAAGGGCAATACAGGTCAGTCCCGCATAGAGCACGCCGCCGGGAAGCCACCAGCTCTTTCGTCGAGCGGCGACCAGTATGGCAGTCACCAAGACAAACAGGCAGAGCGCGGCGACAGCATATACCGGCTCCTCAGCCAGGGTTGCGGCAGCGATCGCGGCAAGGCCGAGCCAGGCGATTGCATTGCCCTGCGGGTCGCGGCCATGCAGCCCTGTGATCGTCGACCATTCGTAATAGACGAGCAAGGCAATCACTGATGCCAGCAAACGGAAGGCCAAACCGCCACACCAGGTGGCCGCAAGGACAACGATAGCAAGGATGATCCCGGAGACGATACGCAGCCTCAGTTCGCGGCTCATCAGGACCCCACGGCGGCGGCGGGCTTGGCGGAAAGGCCGCCGAAGCGACGGTCGCGCGCCGCATATTTCTCAAGGGCTGAAAGGAACAGATCGCGGCTGAAGTCCGGCCAGTATTCGGGCATGAACATGAATTCCGAATAGGCCGCCTGCCAGAGAAGGAAGTTCGAAAGACGTTCCTCACCGCTGGTCCGAATGATCAGATCAGGGTCGGGAATGCCTGCAGTGTCCAGCCTTCCGTCGATCAGAGCCGGAGTGATGTCCTGCGCGCGCAGTCGACCCGCTTCTACCTCTTTGGCAAGGCTGACGACGGCACGCGCGATCTCGTCCCGCGAGCCGTAGTTGAAGGCTATGACCAGCGTCAGCGCCGTATTATCCTTCGTCGTCTCCTCGGCCTCGATCAGAAGCGGCAGGATATCGCTACGCAGATTGTAGCGATCGCCGATAACGCGAATGCGCACATTCTGCCTGTGGAGCTCTGCCAGATCACGCCGGATGAACGCCTTCAACAGGCCTAGCAAATCGGTGACCTCAGTCTCCGGCCGGCGCCAATTCTCGGAGGAGAAGGCGAACAATGTCAGATATTTTATGCCGACATCGCCCGCTGCGCGCACAGTCTCCCGCACCGCTTCCACACCCTTGCGATGACCCATCGTGCGCGGCAAGCCGCGCGCATTGGCCCATCGGCCATTGCCATCCATGATGATGGCAACATGCTCAGGTATGCGCGAAAACGTGGAGTTTGTCATATGGATCCGGTTTCGTTCGGGCAGGAAGGCGCGGGTATCAGCAGATACTTTAGACCTGCATGATTTCCTTTTCCTTCTCCGCTAGCAAGCGGTCGATATCGGAAATCATATCATCCGTCATCTTCTGCACTTTTTCCGACTGCGCCCGGCTTTCGTCCTGACCGAGCACGCCATCCTTCTCGGCCTTCTTCAGACCGTCCATGCCGTCGCGGCGAACGTGGCGGATCGCGACCTTTGCCTTCTCGGCATAGTCGTGCGCAACCTTGACCAGCGAGCGGCGACGCTCTTCGTTGAGTTCCGGAAGCGGAATGCGCAGGCTCTGGCCGTCAACGATCGGATTAAGACCAAGGTTCGATTCGCGAATCCCGCGCTCGACCGCGCCGACCATCGACTTGTCCCAGACCGAAACCGTGAGCATGCGCGGCTCGGGAACGGTGATGTTGGCAACCTGGTTGAGCGGCACGCGCGATCCATAGGCTTCAAGTGTCACCGGATCGAGAATGTTGGCAGATGCGCGCCCCGTACGCAAAGACGCGATATCGCTCTTGAAGGCCGAGACGGCGCCATCCATGCGGCGCTTCAGTTCCTTGAGGTCGGTGTTGTCACTCATTGTCATAACTCCATATTTTGAACAGCGCCGTTCAAGGCCTGACGCTGCGGAATTCTCAATTGTCCGATACGATGGTCTTGCGGCCCCCGCCGGTCAAGATTTCTGCGAAGCCGCCTTTCTCGTGAATCGAGAAAACGACGATCGGAATGCTGTTTTCGCGAGCAAGCGCCACGGCAGCAATATCCATCACGGCAAGCCCCTTTTCCAGGACCTGGCTGTGGGTCAGATGATCGAACCGCTCGGCATCCGGCACCTTCTTCGGATCGGCAGAATAGATACCATCGACCTGCGTTCCCTTGAAGATCGCTTCGGCACCCATTTCTGCAGCCCTGAGAGCAGCAGCCGAATCGGTGGTGAAAAAGGGATTCCCCGTCCCGCCGGCAAAGATGACCACACGGCCAAGCGACAGATGATAGAGCGTTGCGCGCTGCGAAAAACTCTCGCAGATTTCGGGCATTGCGATGGCGGAGAGAACGACGGTATCGATATTCAGCTTGCGCAAGGAGGTTGCGAGCGCCAGCGCGTTGATGATGGTCGCCAGCATGCCCATGTGGTCACCGGTTACCCGATCGCCGCCTTTGGACGCGACCGCTACGCCGCGAAAGATGTTGCCGCCACCGACGACGACGCCGACCTCGACCCCCATTTCGCGCGCTTCCGCAATATCCGAAGCAATGCGGTCAGCAACAGCGACATCAATTCCGAAACCCTGGCTCCCCATAAGGGCTTCGCCGGAGGCCTTAAGCAATACGCGCTTGTAAATGGGCTGGGACATATTGACTCCTCGAAATGATCGTGAAAGCCGGATACACGAAGGGCACCGCGTTGTCACGCGATGCCCTTCGGTTTTCCTTTGGTATGATCCGCAGATCAGCCCTTGGCGACAGCTGCGACTTCAGCTGCGAAGTCCGTCTCTTCCTTCTCGACGCCTTCGCCGAGGAGAAGACGGGCCATGCCGACGACTTCGATCTTCGCGCCAGCTTCCTTTTCAGCAGCCTGGACAGCAGCGCCGACCGTCAGGTCGGGGTTGATGACGAAGGCCTGCGAGAGAAGAGCGACTTCCTCGAAGAACTTGCGCATGCGGCCATCGACCATCTTCTCGATGATGGCGTCCGGCTTACCGGATTCGCGAGCCTGTTCGATGAACACGTTGCGCTCGCGCTCGGCAACAGCAGCGTCGACTTCTTCGGCGCGGATAGCGAGCGGGTTGGTCGCAGCGATGTGCATGGCAACCTGGCGGCCGATCGACGTCAGAACGGCCTTGTCGCCTTCGGACTTGAGGGCAACGAGAACGCCGAGCTTGCCGATGCCGTCGCCGGCAGCGTTGTGGATGTAGGTCGCGACAACGCCGTGCTCGACTTCGAGCTTGGCAGCGCGACGGAGCGTCATGTTTTCGCCGATCGTCGCGATTGCGTCCTTGATGGTGTCGGCGACCGGCTTGCCGGATGCCGGGTAGGTCGCAGCAGCGATAGCTTCAACCGTGCCGTTGGTCGACAGGGCAACTTCGGCGATGCCGCGAACGAGGTCCTGGAAGGCATCGTTGCGGGCAACGAAGTCGGTTTCCGAGTTGAGCTCGACGACGACAGCCTTGTGACCTGCGCCGGCAATGGCGACCAGGCCTTCAGCGGCAGCGCGGCCCGCCTTCTTGTCGGCCTTGGAGATGCCCTTCGCACGCAGCCAGTCGATCGATGCTTCGATGTCGCCGTTGTTTTCGACCAGCGCCTTCTTGCAGTCCATCATGCCTGCGCCAGACTTTTCGCGCAGTTCCTTCACCAGTGCAGCCGTAATCTCGGTCATAAGCTTCCTCTTGTCGGTTCAAACGGTGGCCCGCGAAAGGCGTGCGGCACCGGATTGAGGCACGAAATGTACCTGAATGTATGACAGCGTGATGAAAGACGCGTCATAACGAAACTCGTATGGCGACGGGCAGATCTCCCTCGCCTGAAACAGTCAAGGCCGCCGAACTTCTAGGAGTCGCGAGCGGCCTTTCCCAATCTCTGGAAAGCACAGCGGACCTTTTGGTCCGCCTGCTTCTTTATCAGGCTTCGGCTTCGCCTTCGAGCGCCGGTTCCATCGGAACTTCAGCGGAAGCACCGAGATCGCGGCCGGAAGCGCCCTGCTGGCGAGCAATGCCGTCGATGGCAGCGCGCGAGATCAGTTCGCAATAGAGAGCGATGGCGCGCGAAGCGTCGTCGTTACCCGGGATCGGGTAGTCGATCAGGTCCGGATCGCAGTTGCTGTCGATGATGGCAACAACCGGGATGCCAAGGCGCTTGGCTTCGTCGATCGCGATCTTTTCCTTGTTGGTGTCGATGATGAACATCAGGTCCGGGGTGCCGCCCATATCGCGGATACCGCCGAGAGCCTTGTCGAGCTTTTCGCGCTCGCGCTCAAGGTTCAGACGTTCCTTCTTGGTGAAACCCTGGGCTTCGCCGTTCAGGATTTCGTCGAGCTTGCGCAGACGCTGGATCGAGTTGGAGATCGTCTTCCAGTTCGTCATCATGCCGCCGAGCCAACGCGAGTTGACGTAGTACTGGGCGGAACGCTTGGCCGAATCAGCGATGAGCTCGGAAGCCTGACGCTTGGTGCCGACGAAGAGAACACGGCCGCCGCGAGCAACGGTGTCGCTGACGACCTGCAGGGCGCGCGACAGCATCGGAACGGTCTGAGCCAGGTCGATGATGTGGATGTTGTTACGATCGCCGAAAATGTACGGCTTCATCTTCGGGTTCCAGCGGTGAGTCTGGTGGCCGAAGTGGACGCCTGCTTCGAGAAGCTGGCGCATAGAGAAATCGGGCAATGCCATGCCTTTTTATCCTTTTCCGGTTGAACCTCCGCAAGGCGAACAGCATCCTCTTCGAAGATGCCACCGGGCGGAACGATCCGGATTTCTCCCGGACAATCCCATGCCTTACGTGTGGAATGCGGCTGCCCTTACCCTCCTCTGAGGGCAAAAGCAAGACTTATGACAGAAAAATTACCGAAAACGGCGCAGACTCACCGAGCCTACTTGCAGGCCTTGGTGTCCAGCACTTCAAGCTTCGAGAGCTTGCCCGTCAGGACGAAGTCGCCATAGTCCATGGTCAGATCGCGCGTGATGCCGTTCTCGTAGAGCTTGAACGACATGCGGTATACGGGCATCGCATCGCCGCTGCTCTTCTCATTGAAATAGGCAACCGTTACCGGCCAGAACGGCGTCTTAGCGAAGGCTCCTGCCTTATCGGCATCCGCGTCATCGGCCGCCGGCGTTTCCTGCTTGCCGACGACGGTCGTTGCCACCAGCGACTTGTCGCCATCATCGGAACCATCGAAAACGCGGGCTTCGAAGAAGTTCTTGCCGATCTTCGCATTCTGGATGATGTCCAGCATGTGCTCGGTCGGGAAGCGGCTCTCGGCCAGGTCCACCTCCTTGGTGGCCGGCTGGGTGAGTTCGACCTTGACGCCCTTCTGGTCGTCCTCTGCAGCGCCCCTTACATCCTTGTCGAGCTGCTCGTCAGTGAACGACTTTGTCTCGAACCGGAAAATGCGCTTCGTGAGATCCTCGAAGGTCGTCGTCTGCTGGTCGCTCAGGCGTGTCGAATCGCCCGTATCGATCTGGGTGACAAAACGGAAATTGGTCGTGAAGCCGGTGCAATCAGAGCCGTCGAACTCGTAGACCATCCGTCCGTACATGCCGGAAATGCCGGAGCGATCGGAAGCATCCTTGAGTTCGAGATCATAGACCGCGCGATGGGCGATGAGGCCGCTCGGACCGGCTGCAAATGCCGATGGCGCAGGAAGAACCGCAAAGCTCGCACCCGAAACCAGAACAGCGGCAAGACTCGAGCGGAACATTCATTATCTCCTATTGGACTCGCACGCGATGTTATAAGAACGCTTTCGACCAAATAGAGGCCGACGTCTCGCTCCGCGGGATTTTAAGTCTTGATGCAGGATTTTTGAAGAATTTACAACAAACGGGAGACGAAAATGTCCGACGCCATCGATACCCGCCTCACCGAGCTTGGGATCACCCTGCCGGAGGCCGCCGCACCGGCTGCGAACTACGTGCCATACGTCATCAGCGGCAACCTCCTTTATCTTTCGGGGCAATTGCCGATCGAGGGTGGAAAGGTCGCGATTACTGGCCATTTGGGCAAGGACGTCGATGTGGCAAGGGGTCAACGTGCCGCGGAACTCTGCGCGATCAACATACTTGCACAGGCAAAGGCAGCATTGGCCGGCGATCTTGGCCGCATCAGGCGGCTGATCAAGCTCAACGGCTTCGTCGCCTCGGTCCCTGATTTCACCGAACAACATCTCGTGATCAACGGCGCATCCAATCTTCTCGCCAACGTGCTTGGAGAGGCCGGCAAGCATGCACGTGCAGCTGTCGGCATGGCTGCCCTGCCGCTGAACGCCGCTGTCGAAATCGATGCCATCCTGGAAATTTCTCTATGAGCAAGATTGCCTGGCTTACCGAAAGGCCGGTCGCCCATCGCGGCTATCATGACATGAACAGCCAAGTCTGGGAGAACACGCTTTCCGCCTTCTCCCGTGCGATAGACGCCGGCTTTTCGATCGAATGCGATCTGCACTATGCTGCCGACGGCGTCCCGGTCGTCTTCCACGACGACGACCTGCAGCGGGTCTGCAATCTGCCCGGCGCCCTGCGCGACCGCAGTTCGGCCGAACTCGGATTGCTGTCCGTCGGCGGCACGAATGACAAGATCCCGACTCTTAAGCAGTTGCTCAAGCTCTGCGACGGGAAAGTGCCGCTGGTTCTCGAACTAAAAGGCCGACAGGGCGACGACGAAGGCTTTGCCGAGACGGTCATCGAGGTTCTGGAAGGCTACAAGGGCCATGTCGCCCTGATGAGCTTCGATCACTGGATTTTGAAGGACCTGAAGGCGCTTAATCCGCCTCACCCGATCGGTTTGACCGCGGATGGAAACAATCCCGACACATTCTTTGTGCATGACGAAGCCATGCAGCTTGGTCTAGACTTCATCTCATATTTCTATGGTGATCTGCCCAATCCCTTCGTCACGGCTCAGCGCCAGCGCGGCATCCCTGTCATTACCTGGACGGTTCGCGACGAGGCAGCAAGGCGACACACATTTGCGAATGCAGACCAGATGACATTCGAAGGCTTTGATCCACGGGAGAGCCCCGCCCTCGTTTCATGACAGACGAATTATCCTTTCGCGCAGAACGATCATTCAAGGCAATATCTCCGGAAAGCTGGTCGAAGCTGGCCGGAGCTTCACGAGCAGGCTCGGCCCTGCCCTACAATCCCTTCGTCTCGCATGCCTTCCTCTCATCCCTTGAGGAATCCGGCTCGGCCACCGACCGGGCCGGATGGCTCGGGCATCACCTGTTACTCGAAACCGATGACGGCACCCTCATAGGCGCCATACCCGGCTATCTCAAAAGCCATAGCCAGGGAGAATATGTCTTCGACCATGGCTGGGCGGACGCGTTCGAACGCGCAGGCGGCGAATATTATCCGAAGCTGCAGTGCTCCATTCCGTTCACGCCAGCGACCGGCCCGCGCCTGCTTGTCGCCGAAGGCTATGACAGGCCGATCATCCAGGCAGCGCTTGCCGAAAGTCTGAAAGAAGTGACACGGCAGCTCGGCATATCTTCCGCGCATGTCACGTTCCTGCCCGAGGACGAGGTCTCCGTCTTCGAAACGGATGGCTATCTGCACCGCACGGACCAGCAATTCCACTTCATCAATGAAGGCTACGCCAACCATGACGCGTTTCTGGAAACGCTCGCGTCGCGCAAGCGCAAGGCGCTGAAGAAGGAACGTCGTGCCGCGCTCGAAAACGGGATCACCATCGACTGGCTGACCGGCAGCGATCTGACAGAGGACATCTGGGACCAGTTCTTCACCTTCTATATGGATACCGGCGGCCGCAAATGGGGCCGACCTTATCTGACGCGCCAATTCTACTCGCTGATCGGCGAGCGCATGGCAGACGACATCCTTCTCGTCATGGCGAAGCGCGAGGGGCGCTACATTGCTGGCGCGATCAATTTCATCGGCGGCGACACGCTCTATGGCCGCCACTGGGGCTGCATCGAGGATCATCCCTTCCTGCATTTCGAAGTCTGCTATCATCAGGCCATCGATTTTGCGCTGGCAAAGGGCCTCAGCCGGGTCGAAGCAGGCGCCCAGGGCGAACACAAGCTCGCCCGCGGCTATCTGCCTGTGACGACGCATTCGGCACACTATATCGCCCATGCCGGGCTTCGCCGCGCCGTTGCCGACTATCTGGCGCGGGAGCGGCAGGAGGTTGAGCAGATCGGCGAGATGCTGACGGAGCATAGCCCCTTCCGCCGGGGCGAACGACAGGATAATTGATTGTCGGGCGACACTGCGGCCCGACAATTCCGGAATAAGGAGATCCTGGATGACCAGCCCGAGCTATGACAGCAACAATATCTTTGCGAAGATACTCAAGGGCGAAATTCCGTCCTACCGGGTCTACGAGGACGAACATACGGTCGCCTTCATGGATGTCATGCCGCAATCGACGGGTCACACATTGGTCGTGCCGAAGCAGCCGTCACGCAATCTGTTCGATGCGGACCCCGAAACGTTGCAGCATGCGATCCAGGTGGTGCAAAAGATCGCCAATGCCGTCAAAGAGGCTTTCGACGCTGACGGTGTCTACATCGCCCAGTTCAACGAACCGGCAGCGGGCCAAACCGTCTTCCACCTGCATTTTCACATCATTCCGCGCAACGAAGGCGTTCCGCTGAAGCCGCATGGCGGCAAGATGGAAGATGGCGCGGTGCTCGCCGCCAATGCGCAGAAGATTATCGAAGCGTTGGCTTGAGCTCTCATTCGAGGGGATGAGAGGGCCACACGGCAGGCCGCCAACGCTTGGTAGATATAATGTCCCAACCAAAAAGGCCTGCATCGTCACCGATGCAGGCCTTTTCTCATTCAACCTAGTCGCCGCGCTTTACTTCTTGCGCGGAACCTTCGGTACGGCACCGCTCTTGCCGGCGTTCTTCACTTCCGGCTCGGCCTCCGGCTTGGCCTGCTTGGCGGCAGACGAAGCACGCTTCGGCGAGGCCTTCGCCTTCAGTTCGCCATCGGCATCGTGTTCGGCTTCCGCCTCGACCAGCTCGGCCTCCGGCTTGGGCTTGATCGGCGCGGTCTCGGCGATCGATTCGAGAACGATGCCGGGCTTGCCATCTTCCTTCGGACCGACGGTTACCTTGACGACGCCACCCTTCTTCAGCTTGCCGAAGAGGATTTCGTTCGCCAGAGGCTTCTTGATGACGTCCTGGATGACGCGAGCGAGCGGGCGGGCACCCATCTTCTCGTCGTAACCCTTTTCCGCCAGCCAGGCGATCGCATCCTCATGCAGGTCGAAGGTCACGTTGCGTTCGGAAAGCTGTGCTTCCAGTTGCATGATGAACTTCTGAACCACCTTGTGGATGACAGCCGTCGGCAGCGATGCGAACGGAATGATCGCATCCAGACGGTTGCGGAACTCCGGCGTGAAGAGGCGGTTGAGCGCTTCCTCGTCCTCGCCCGTCCGCTTGGACGAGCCGAAGCCGAAGGCGGCTTTGGCCATTTCCGACGCACCCGCATTGGTCGTCATGATCAGGATGACGTTGCGGAAGTCGATCTTCTTGCCGTTATGGTCCGTCAGCGTGCCGTGGTCCATGACCTGCAGCAGAATGTTGTAGATGTCGGGATGCGCCTTCTCGATTTCATCGAGCAGGACCACGCAATGCGGATGCTGGTCGACGCCGTCGGTCAGCAAGCCACCCTGGTCGAAGCCGACATAGCCGGGAGGTGCCCCGAGCAGACGGGAAACCGTATGCCGTTCCATATATTCCGACATGTCGAAGCGCAGCATCTCGACGCCGAGCGAAGAGGCAAGCTGCTTGGCGACTTCCGTCTTGCCGACGCCTGTCGGGCCGGAGAAGACGTAGGAGCCGATCGGCTTGTTCGGTTCGCGCAGGCCGGCACGAGCCAACTTGATCGAGGTGGACAGGGCTTCGATGGCCGTATCCTGACCATAGACGACAGACCGCAGTTCCTGCTCGAGATTGGCAAGAACCGCCTCGTCATCCTTGGAGACGCTCTTCGGCGGAATGCGCGCCATCGTCGCGACGGTCGCTTCGATTTCCTTCTCGGTGATCAGCTTGCGACGTCTCGAAGGCGGCAGCAGCATCTGGGCCGCACCCGTTTCGTCGATGACGTCAATCGCCTTGTCCGGCAACTTGCGATCGGAAATATAGCGAGCCGACAGTTCCACCGCCGACTTGATCGCGTCATTGGAATAACGCAGGTGATGATACTCTTCGAAATAGGGCTTCAGACCCTTCATGATTTCGATCGCATCGTCGATCGACGGTTCGTTGACGTCGATCTTCTGGAACCGGCGAACAAGAGCGCGGTCCTTCTCGAAGAACTGGCGATATTCCTTGTAGGTGGTCGAGCCGATGCAGCGGATCGCACCCGAGGATAAAGCAGGCTTCAGGAGGTTCGAGGCATCCATGGCTCCACCCGACGTCGCGCCGGCACCGATGACGGTGTGGATTTCGTCGATGAAGAGCACGGCGCCCGGATATTCCTCGAGTTCCTTGACGACCTGCTTCAGGCGCTCCTCGAAGTCACCGCGATAGCGGGTTCCGGCGAGCAGCGTGCCCATGTCGAGCGAGAAGATGGTGGCGTCAGCGAGCGCTTCCGGCACCTTGCCTTCGACGATGCGCTTTGCCAGACCTTCGGCGATGGCCGTCTTGCCGACGCCCGGATCGCCCACGTAAAGCGGGTTGTTCTTCGAACGGCGGCACAGGACCTGGATAGTCCGGCTGACTTCCTGGTGACGACCGATCAGCGGATCGATCTTGCCGCTCTTGGCCTTCTCGTTCAGATTGACGCAATAGGCCTTCAGCGCATCCTGCTGCTTCTTGGCCCCACCCTCCTCCTGCTCGCCGCGGGAGGTCGGCTTGCTTTCGGATTCGTTTTCTTCAGCACCGCGCGGCGCACGAACCTGGGAGGAGCCCGCACGCTTGCCGATACCATGGGAAATATAATTGACCGCGTCGTAGCGGGTCATCTCCTGCTCCTGCAGGAAATAGGCTGCATGGCTTTCCCGTTCCGCGAAAATGGCGACGAGAACATTGGCTCCCGTTACCTCTTCGCGGCCCGAAGACTGAACATGGATCACGGCTCGCTGGATGACGCGCTGGAAGCCGGATGTCGGCTTGGAGTCCTCATCGTAACCGGTGATCAAATTCGAGAGTTCGTTATCGACATATTCAATCAGCGTTTTGCGGAGCGCATCGAGATCGACATTGCAGGCGCCCATGACGGCCGCCGCATCGGAGTCGTCCACAAGCGCCAACAGCAGATGCTCGAGCGTGGCATACTCATGATGCCGCTCGTTTGCGTAGGTCAGTGCCTGATGCAGCGCCTTCTCAAGACTAGGCGAAAATGTTGGCACGTTCAGATCCTCACTTCTTTTCCATTACACATTGCAGCGGATGCTGGTGTTGCCGGGCAAAGTCCATCACCTGGCTCACCTTGGTCTCAGCTACTTCGTATGTAAACACGCCGCACTCGCCCACGCCGTGATTGTGGACATGGAGCATGATGCGCGTGGCACCTTCACGATCCTTCTGGAAAAAACGCTCCAGGATATGGATCACGAAATCCATGGGCGTGTAGTCGTCATTCAGCAGCAGTACGCGATAAAGATTGGGCTTTTTGGTCTTGGACTTCGTGCGTGTAATCACCGAGGTCCCGCGATTGCCGTTGTCCCCGTTCCTTTCGCTGTCGTTTTGCATCCGGATCGGCTTAGCGATCATTGTCATTCATTCCTCAAATCATCCGGCGGGAGGACATTGCATTCCGACCAGTCATTCTTAATCGTTCCGCCGAATATCCGAACCCCTAACTTAGTTCATATTGGCGTGATTTTAAGCCCCTCGCTCGACACTGCAATCACAATTCGTTGCCAAAGAACCCCAGAAGAAAAAAAGTCTTGGCGAGCGCCCGTATCTGGAACGACAAACGAAAAAGACCGGCTGCAGCAAAGTGCAGCCGGTCTTACCGGACCTTGAAAGTCCTGAAATCTATTCGCGAGGCGTTTTACGCAGCAGAAGCCACAGAGGCTGCCTTGCTCGTTGCCTTTGCAATCGGCGCTTCGTAAGGCTTGTAGGCCGTCTTGGCGAGATCGGCATACATTTCGCCGAGCTTCGTCGCCTCAGCGATGAAGTTTTCGTAGGACGACTTCACGAAATTGCCCTGCAGTTCGAAAACGGTCTCGAAGCTCTTGGCACCGGCGAGCGTTTCCATGTGCGTTACCGTGTCCTGGAAGGACTTCTTAGAATATTCGGCCGTTTCGGCAGCAATTGCCTGAAAGCCCTTTGCAACTTCGGAATAGCCCTTCAGCGCGGTGTCCATCGCTTCCTTGCTCTTCTTGTTTGCTTCTTCAAAATTGAACATGCTGTCCTCTCTCCCTTGGATGGCTTCGAGGCAAACGTAATTGCGGTGCACAAATAGTCAAGTAGTCTTGTGCGGCGCACAGCATGTTAAAGTTGCATTTGATGCGGTGAACATTGGGCTGGCCGGAAGGGGCACTTCCATCGGTATGTTTTCGCAGAAATATATCAGAAGGCTACAACTTTAGGATTAAGTGAAAAACTTGCGCCTTAACCGAAAAATCCCGGTCTCGGCCGCCGCGAAGGCGTATTCGAGGTGAAATTGGATGAATTTTTGCAGATTTTGAGAGCAAATACTCAAAAAGAGAGCCGGATTTCATCGAAACCCGGCGCTCTTGCTAATCGCAACGTCAGAGATCGACGTCCAGGATAGCCATCGAAAAGTTGTAGGAACGATCGCCATCCTCATCGTCGATATAGACGACACCGAGAAACTCTTCGCCGAGATAGACTTCCGCGGAATCATTCTTGCGCGGACGGGCCTTCACCAATATCCGCGGATTGAAGGTGCGTTTGAAATAAGCGTCGAGTTTCTTGATTTCTTCAGGCTTCACAAGTCATCTCCGTGGTTCTCGCGGCTGGCCGGTTCTTGCACAGGAAAAGCGGCGGTGTAAAGGCTGCAAGCGCGGCATGACGCGGATGTCCACGCCTGCCGCAACCGGCCAATCCTTGGCTGCCTGATCTCAGATTCCGGCGCCGATAACCTGATCCCGAACGATCTGGTCCATCAATCGTGAGGGCTCCGAACAGCCTGCTTCTCCGACTACTTTCGCCGGCACGCCCGCAACCGTCGTCTTCGGCGGGACTTCCTTCAGCACGACGGAGCCTGCCGCGATGCGCGAGCAATGTCCGATCTGGATGTTGCCGAGGATTTTGGCCCCTGCCCCGATGAGCACCCCGTTGGCGATCTTCGGATGACGGTCGCTTCCTTCCTTGCCGGTGCCACCAAGCGTCACACCGTGCAGAACGGAGACGTTGTCGCCGATGACGGCGGTCTCGCCGACCACAACGCCCGTCGCATGATCGAGGAAGATGCCCTTTCCGATGCGCGCCGCCGGATTGATATCCGTCTGGAACACGCTGGAAGAGCGACTCTGGAGATAAAGCGCAAAATCCCGACGCCCGTGGTTATACAGCCAATGGGCAAGACGATGGGTCTGGATGGCGTGGAAGCCCTTGAAATAAAGGACCGGCTCCATGAAACGGAGGCATGCAGGATCGCGGTCATAGACCGCCTGAATGTCGACACGGAGGATCGATCCCCATTCTGGCCAATCCGCCAGCATTTCCTCGAATGTCTGGCGCAGCAGGACTGCCTGCATATCCGGATGATCGAGACGCTCGCAGATGCGATAAATGACGCATTCCTCAAGCGAACGATGATTGATAATAGTGGAATAGAGAAAGGCAGCCAGAAGCGGATCCCTCTCGGCGGCAGCACGCGCTTCATCCCGCATGCTATCCCATATCGGATCGACCACCTTGACCGAGTTTGCGCCATCAATCTGGCGAACGTCCGTTATTGCGACCATTGGCGGTCTCCTCATTTCCTGTTGAGCGCCATTATATAGAGGAAAAGTCCTACAACATAAATGGGGCAGACCGCATGACTTCTTCTCACGATTTCGCTGGCGGCCATGTCCGCACCACCTGTGACGACGGCATCGGGACATTGGTGCTCGACAATCCGGATCGCAAGAATGCGATCACCGCCGCCATGTGGCGCGCGGTACCGCAGGCGATACGGCACCTGACGGACGAAGCGAACGCACGCGTGATCGTTATTCGCGGCGGCGGCGGAAAGGACTTCAGCGCCGGTGCCGATATCAGCGAATTCGACACGGAGCGCAAGGACGCGGCAACGGCGCGTGTCTACGAAGCCCTGAACTCCGCGGCCTTTGCTGCCGTGCGCCATTGCCGCGTGCCGACCATTGCCCTGATCCGCGGCATCTGCTTCGGGGGCGGATTCGGGATCGCCGCCGCCTGCGATCTGCGTATTGCCGATGAAAGCGCGCGCTTTTCGATACCGGCGGCGCGTCTCGGCCTCGCCTACCCGGCCGACGCCATCCAGGACATCGTCACCGCGCTCGGGCCGCAAATGGCCAAGGTCGCCATCTTCACCGGAGCGCCCCTATCGGCGGCAAAGATGATAGCGGCCGGCTTCCTGCTGGAAACGATGGCGACAGACGCTCTCGAAGGGGAAGCGCATGCGCTGGCCCTCGCGATCGCCGTAAACGCACCACTGGCCCTGCATGCCTCAAAGATGGCGATACGAGCCGTGATCGAGCAGGATGACGACCTGTTGCGAGACGCCGAAATTCTCGGCGCGGAAACCTTCGACAGCCTGGATTATGCCGAAGGCCGCGCGGCTTTTGCCGAACGCCGGAAACCGCACTTCACCGGGCAGTGACACTATAAATAATCCAGCTGTCACCGGCCGGCGACACGCTCGTAGAATTCCAGCACGGCTTTCTTGAACACCCGATCGCCGACAGCGAGCATATGGTCGCGATTGGGAATATCCAGCGCTTCGCCATGCGGCATCAGATCGGCAAGCTCCTGCGGCGAGCCGGCAATGTCGTCCTTGGTGCCGACCCCGATCAGGGTCGGCGCTTCGATCCTGGCCATATCCTCACGGCTTATGAGATCGCGGGAGCCGCGGATACAGGCGGCTAACGCCGTACGATCGCTTCTGGTCTGTTCGGCGAAAGCGCGGAACATATGTCCCCGCGCATGCGTCACCGTTTCGAGCGATGGCGCAAGCAATGCGTCGGCGATCGGATCCCAATCCCCGACGCCATCCGTCATACCGATGCCGAGCCCGCCGAAGACGAGCGAGCGAACGCGATCCGGATGCGCGAGCGCAAGGAAGGCAGAGATGCGGGCGCCCATTGAATAGCCCATGATATTCGCTTCAGGAATGCCGAGATGATCGAGCAAAGCCACCGCGTCTTCCGCCATGATCCATGGCCTGTAGGCCTCAGCGTCATGCGGCTTGTCGCTGGCGCCATGGCCTCTGTTGTCGATGGCGATCACACGATAGCCGGCATCTCCAAGCGTTTTCAGCCAGCCCGGATGTACCCAGTTGACATTGGCGGTCGATGCGAAGCCGTGGATCAGCAGGACGGGCACACCATTCGGATCGCCCTCGTCGAAAAAGGCGAGCTTCAATCCGTCGTGGGTGAAATTGGAAAAGATAGGCGTATTCAGGTTCATGGCATCATCCTTCTGCGCGCGGACCATAATTTATCGGCGATATGAGGTGAACCCGGGCAGTGAAGAAAACTGTGTCCGGCGCGGGACTTTCGCACTACACAATTGGAACGAAGGACTATAAAGTCCGGCCAAATTCCAGAAGCATTCGGAGATCAACATGGCCGGCCACAACATTCCCCATTTCCAGAACGATGGCGGACATCGCCTTATCGAGATCGGTGTGAAGGAATTCATGTGCACGGGCGCATCGATCCCCTTCGACCATCCCCATATCTTCATCGACATGGGCGACGAGAACGAGAAGGTCTGTTCCTACTGCTCGACGCTCTTCCGCTACAATCCGTCGCTGAAGGCCGATCAGACCAACCCTCCGGGCTGCGTCTTTCATGTGAAGGCTGCCTGAGTACCGGATCGTGATCGGAACCTGAAATGCCGATCAAGCATGCCGCAATCATCGGCGCCGGGGTCGCAGGCCTGACTGCAGCCCTGGCCATGGCAAGGCATGGCATCAGCTCCGCGATTTTCGAGCAGGCGGACGCGCTGACCGAAGTCGGCGCCGGCCTGCAGGTTTCGCCGAACGCCTCGTATATCCTCGGACAACTTGGCGTGCTGGATGCATTGTCGGCCGTCTGGCTGGAGCCGAAAGAGGTGCGTCTCGTCTCCGGCACCTCGCTGCGTCAGCTGGCTGCCGTGCCGAGCGGAAATTTCGCCAAGCTGCGCTGGGGTTCGCCCTACGGCACGCTGCACCGTGCGACATTACAAAAGGCTCTGCTCGACGCCGTCCTAGCCAATCCATTGTGTGAGCTGCATCTCGGCCAGCGTATCGATCCAACGGCCGGATCATCTGCCGATGTCAGCAGTCGTCTCGGGGCGGAGCTGATCATAGGCGCTGACGGCGTCTGGTCAAAAGCGCGAGCCATGGTGCCCGGCAGCCCCTCGCCGCATTTTTCCGGAAATATCGCCTGGCGTTTCGCTATTCCGGCAGCCGACGCACCCGGTTTTTTTGACCGGACCAGCGTCACGGCATTCCTCGGGCCCGCCGCGCATCTCGTCTGCTATCCGCTCAAGGAGACCGGCACTTTCAACATCGTCGCCATCACGGCAGGCGGCAATGCCGTGCACGACTGGAACGCGACAGGCAGCGATTCGCAGCGCTCAATCCTGCGTCAGCGTTTCTCGGGATGGAACAAGACGATTGCAGCGTTGCTGGATCAAGTAAAGCATCCGACCTTCTGGCCGCTCTACGAGGTCGGAACTGGCCGCTGGCACAATGGCACGGACACCGTACTGATCGGCGACGCCGCCCATGCCATGATGCCGTTTGCGGCCCAAGGTGCTGCCATGGCGATCGAAGATGCCTTCGAGCTCGCCGGTATCGTTGCCGGTCGGCCCCTCACTGAGGCGCTCGATGTTTTCGAGGGGCACCGCACGCCGCGGATCGCTCATTTGCGCCAGCGCGCTGCGTTCAACCGCTTTGCCTATCATGCGCGCGGGCCATTTCGGCTGGGCCGCGATTTCGTTCTTTCCATGCGGCCGCCGCAAAGTCTTGCGGCGGATCTTGACTGGATCTACGGCTATCACGCCATCGGCTGACGGGCAGCCCTAGATCGCCGCCGCGGCTGCAAGGCCCTTTTCGATGTCTGCCTTGATATCGGCGACATCCTCCAGACCGATCTGCAAGCGCAGGACCGGACCCTCCGTGGGAGCCTTTGCGACACGCCTGTCGCTGAGGTTGACGTGAACGGCAAGGCTTTCGAAGCCGCCCCAGGAATAGCCGAGGCCGAAGATCGACAGTGCGTCGAGGAAGGCGTGGGCCTTCGGCTTGAATTTTTCCGGGCTGTCCGCTGCAAGGACGATGGAAAAGATGCCACTTGCGCCTTTGAAATCGCGCTTCCACAATTCATGACCGGGGAAGCTCGGCAGAGCCGGATGCAGAACGCGCGCAACATCGTCCCTGCCCTCAAGCCACGTCGCCAAGGCAAGCGCGCTTTCCTGATGGCGGTCCAGACGGACGCCCATGGTACGCAAGCCACGCAGCACCTGATAGGCATCGTCGGGTGCTGCACAGATGCCGAGCGTGATGTTTGCGTCCTTCAGTCTTTCCCAATGCGCAGCATTGGCGGAAACCGTCCCCAACAGGATATCGGAGTGGCCAGCCGGATATTTGGTCGCGGCATGGATCGAGATATCGACACCGTGATCGAGCGGCTTGAAATAGATCGGCGTTGCCCAGGTATTGTCCATCGTCACCACACAGCCGTGCCGGTGGGCGACGGTAGAGATCGCCGAAATGTCCTGCATTTCAAAAGTATTGGAGCCGGGCGCCTCTGTGTGCACCAGCTTGGTGTTCGGCTTTATCAGCTGCTCGATGCCGGCGCCGACGAGCGGATCATAGTAATCGATCTCAACGCCTAGGCGCTTCAGCATCGTATCGCAAAAGATGCGGGTCGGCGTGTAGACTGAATCAACGATCAGCGCATGGTCGCCAGACGACAGGAACGCCAGAAAAGGAACGGTGATCGCAGCCAGCCCCGATGGCACCAGGATCGTGCCGGCAGATCCCTCGAGCGCGTCGATCGCCTCGCAAAGCGCATCCGTCGTTGGCGTACCCCGTGTGCCGTAGGTGTATTTCTGGGCGCGCGTCTCCATCGCCCGGGCGTTCGGAAACAATACCGTGGAGGCGTGAACGACGGGAGGATTGACGAAGCCGTGGAAATCGGAGGGAGAGTTGCCGATATGAGATAAACGGGTGTTGATACCAGCGTTTTGCAGATAGTCGTCTTTTTCTTTCATCGGGAAATATGCCTTTGGCGCTGCGGATAACCGGAGTTTTCGCAACCAAGCCGACCGAGGTCAACCCTGCAAACGACAGCGCTCTGGGGCTTCGGCAACCTACGTTAGGTGCGCACCCCACAAAACCGCATGGATTTGTTGCAAAATGCCGCCTACCTCGGCGGCAAATGCTTATTTTCAAAGCATTATTCCGCAAAAGACCGACGTTCGCCGCTATTTTCGGCACAACACCTTGACCATGACTGCTTTTGCGACTGTGATAAGGCCAGTCGCACTGGGGGATGGGGTAATATTCCCGAAAATCGCTTCGGCCGCGATACTTTAATTATAAAACAAGGGAAAAAGGTTGGGAAAGATGAAAAAAACGCTTCTGTCCGCAATTATCGGCGCAGCAGCCTTGGCATTCGGCGCGTCGGGCGCCTCTGCCAGCACTCTCAGCGATGTGAAGGCAAAAGGTTTCGTTCAATGCGGCGTCAACACCGGCCTTGCCGGCTTCGCGCAGCCTGACGCATCGGGCAACTATGCCGGGTTTGACGTCGACTATTGTAAAGCCGTCGCCGCCGCCGTCTTCGGCGACGTCAACAAGGTGAAGTACACGCCTCTCAATGCGACGACCCGCTTCCCGGCGCTGGAATCCCGCCAGGTCGACCTTCTCGTCCGCAACACGACATGGACGATCAACCGCGACACCGCCCATCCCCTGCTTTTCCGCGCGATCAACTACTATGATGGCCAGGGCTTCATGGTTCGCAAGAGCCTGAACGTCAAATCGGCCCTCGAGCTTTCCGGCGCGGCGATCTGCGTACAGGCCGGCACGACGACGGAACTGAACCTCGCCGACTATTTCAAGTCGCATAACCTGCAATACAACCCGGTGGTTTTCGAAAAGCTCGAAGAAGTCAACGCGGCCTACGAATCGGGCCGTTGCGACGTTTACACGACCGACCAGTCCGGCCTTTATGCGACGCGTCTCGTCATGAAGAACCCGGATGACCACATGATCCTTCCGGAAATCATTTCCAAGGAGCCCTTCGGTCCGGCCGTTCGCCAGGGCGACGACCAGTGGTTCAACATCGTCACTTGGGCATCCTATGCGCTGATCAATGCCGAAGAGTTCGGTATCACGCAGGCGAATGTCGACGAGATGAAGAACTCGACCAATCCGGATATCCGCCGCTTCCTCGGCACCGAGGCGAACTCGACGATCGGCACGGATCTCGGCCTCGACAACAACTGGGCGTATAACATCATCAAGGGCGTCGGCAATTACGGCGAAGTGTTCGAGCGTAATCTCGGCGAAGGAAGCCCGCTGAAGATCAAGCGCGGCCTCAACCAGCTGTGGACCAAGGGCGGCATCCAGTACGCACCGCCGGTCCGCTGATCGACCGACGACAGCAACTTTAAGGAGGGACGATCGATCGTCCCTCCGCCTTATAAGAAAGGTCCGATCAAGGACCACAAGGGGAATGGCTGCGCATGGCACAAACAACAGTCGGTGCAACGACGAATTTACCAAAACGAGCGAGCGGTAGCTCCGTCTTGAATGACCCGAGGGTCAGGGGCATTTTCTACCAAATCATCACGGCGGTCATATTGATCGGCTTTTTCTGGTGGGTCGCACACAATACTGCGATCAATCTCGCCCGCAACAATCAGGCCCTCGGCTACGGCTTCATCGACGGCCGCGCCGGTTTCAACATTGGCCAGACGCTGATCGACTATTCAAGCGATTCGACCTATGGGCGCGCCTTTGTCGTCGGCATCGTCAATACACTCTACGCGTCGTTGATCGGCATTGTGATCGCGACGGTCGTCGGCTTCATCATCGGTATCGGCCGCCTGTCGCACAATTGGCTCATCTCCAGGCTGTGCACGGTCTATGTCGAGTTTTTCCGTAACATCCCGCCGCTGCTGGTGATTTTCTTCTGGTATTACGGCGTTCTCAATATCCTGCCGCAGCCGCGGGACTCAGTTCATCTACCGTTCGGTATCTACGTCAACGTCCGTGGTGTCGCTTATCCGAGACCTGTCTTCGGCGATGCCTTCTGGATTATCGGCGTGGCTTTCCTCGTCGCAATTGCGCTCGCCTTTGGGCTTTATCGCTGGTCGGCGCGTCGGCAGGCGGCGACAGGCAAGCAGTTCCCGATCATATGGGCCAGCCTCGGCGTGATCATCGGCTTGCCGCTTCTCACCTTTTTCGCCACCGGCATGCCTGTTACCTTCGACGTGCCGGTCGCGGGGAAATTCAACCTGACGGGCGGCGCCGTCGCACCGCCGGAATTCATGTCGCTGCTTCTGGCTCTTTCCTTCTACACTGCATCGTTCATCGCCGAAATCGTTCGCGGCGGCATTCGGGGCGTCGCCAAGGGGCAAAGTGAAGCAGCCGGCGCACTTGGACTTCGCCCTGCGAAAACCATGCGTCTTGTCATCGTGCCGCAGGCGCTGCGCATCATTATTCCGCCGCTATCGAGCCAGTATCTCAATCTGACCAAGAATACCTCGCTGGCAACGGCAATAGGTTACGCCGACCTGTTCGCCGTCGGCAAGACGGTCCTTAATCAGACAGGCAAGGCCATCGAGGTCGTGACCATCCTCATCGTTTGCTATCTCTTCATCAGCATTCTCCAATCGCTGCTGATGAACTGGTTCAATGCGAAGATGGCATTGGTGGAGCGCTAAATGTCCGTTGCTTCCGATAGAAACTTCGTTCGCCAGAACATTCTTCCGCCGCTGCCAGCGCCCTCCAGCGAAAAGGGCGCCTGGCACTGGATGAGGCTCAATCTCTTCGCCACGCCGAAGGATATCGTCCTGACGATCGCCGCCGTGGTTTTCATTGTCTGGACAGCCACCCATCTCATCAACTGGCTGTTTATTCAGGCCGTCTGGGATGGCGTCGACCGCACCTTCTGCGCCACGAAATCGCAGGGCGGATCGCAGCCGGATGGCTGGAGCGGCGCCTGCTGGGCTTTCGTCGACGCCAAATTCAGCCTGTTCGTCTATGGGCGATATCCATCCTACGAGCGCTGGCGCCCGAATATGGTCGGCATCCTGTTCATCCTCCTGCTGGTGCCGTTGCTTATTCCTTCGGTGCCTCGCAAGGGGCTGAACGCCATCCTGATGTTCATCGTGCTGCCCATCCTCTCCTTCTACCTGCTTTACGGCGGGTTCGGTCTGGAAATCGTCGAAACGGCGCTCTGGGGCGGGCTAATGGTCACGCTGATCCTGTCCTTCGTCGGCATGGCCGTATCTTTTCCGGTAGGAATATTACTGGCGCTTGGAAGACGCTCGACGATGCCTGTCATCCGCATGGCCTCGGTGATCTTCATCGAAGTAATCCGCGGCGTGCCGATCGTCCTCGTGCTTTTCATGGCCAGCGTCATGCTGCCGCTTTTCCTGCCGAGCGGCTTTACCATCGACAATTTCCTGCGCGCCTTGGTAGGCTTCTCGCTGTTTGCCTCCGCCTATATGGCAGAGGTCTTCCGTGGCGGCTTGCAGGCCATTCCGAAGGGGCAGTATGAGGGTGCCGATTCCCTTGGTCTCGGCTATTGGCAGAAGATGCGCCTCATCATCCTGCCGCAGGCAATCAAGCTGCTTATTCCCAGCATCGTCAACACGTTCATCGGCATGTTCAAGGATACCTCGCTGGTATCGATCATCTCGATGTTCGATCTGCTCGGCTCCGTCCAGCAGAACTTTGCCGATACCAACTGGGCAACCGCCGTCACGCCTATCACTGGCCTGATCTTCGCCGGCTTCATTTATTGGCTTTTCTGCTTCGGCATGTCGCGCTATTCCATATTCATGGAACGCCACCTCGATACCGGCTACAAACGATAATAAAAGGGAATACCGATGGCAGAAGCCGTTAAGACAGCGAAGATGACAGTCTCCTCGACGGAAGTCGCGGTGGATATGAGCAACGTCAACAAGTGGTACGGCGACTTCCACGTACTGCGCGACATCAACCTCAAGGTCATGAAGGGCGAGCGCATCGTCATTGCCGGCCCGTCAGGCTCCGGCAAGTCGACGATGATCCGCTGCATCAACCGGCTGGAAGAACACCAGAAGGGCAGCATCGTCGTTGATGGCGTCGAGCTGACCAACGATCTCAAGAAGATCGACGAAGTGCGCCGCGAAGTCGGGATGGTCTTCCAGCACTTCAACCTCTTCCCTCATCTGACGATCCTGGAAAACTGCACGCTGGCGCCGATCTGGGTCCGCAAGCTGCCGAAGAAGCAGGCGGAAGAAATCGCGATGCACTTCCTGACGCGCGTCAAGATCCCCGAGCAGGCCAACAAATATCCGGGCCAGTTGTCAGGCGGCCAGCAGCAGCGCGTGGCGATTGCCCGCTCCCTCTGCATGAACCCGAAGATCATGCTGTTCGACGAGCCGACTTCGGCGCTCGATCCGGAAATGATCAAGGAAGTGCTCGACACCATGGTCGGCCTTGCCGAAGAAGGCATGACGATGCTCTGCGTCACCCACGAAATGGGCTTCGCGCGCCAGGTAGCGAACCGTGTGATCTTCATGGACCAAGGCCAGATTGTCGAACAGAATTCGCCCGCCGAATTCTTCGACAATCCCAAGCACGAGCGCACGAAACTCTTCCTGAGCCAGATCCTTCACTGATCGCACAACGGGCAAAACCAAACAAAAAGCGCCGGTTCGCAAACCGGCGCTTTTGTTTTCTGGATGGGACTCAGCGAGCCGCCATCTGGCCGAGAATCTTGCAAAGGCCAGCCAGGCCAGCGTCATATCCGCCGGCTGCTACATCCTTGCAGCGGGTCAGCATCTTCTGCCGTTGAGCGGAAGACATCCGATCAAAGGCGACGATCGCCCTGTTGGTTGCGTCGGGGCTGAAGTCCGTTCCGCTGCCGGCGGCAGCGCCTGTTCCTGGAGCTGTGCCTGTCCCACCGGCCGTTCCGGTCCCGGGAGTTGTGCCTGTTCCACCGCTTCCGATGCCGAGGCCAAGGCTTGCCCCGGTGCCGCCACCACCACCGACAGATGCGCCTACATTGGCGTTGAGGCCGTTGCGGCCGCCGACAGATGCCGTCGTTCCAGCATCGATACCACCGCGGCCCACCGACGCGCCGAGGCCGGCATTGACACCATTGCCACCGCCAAGCGAGGCGTTCGCACCGGCACTCACGCCGTTACCTCCCCCGAGCGATGCGCCGACGCCGGCGTTAAGGCCGCCGGAACCACCGGCCGAGGCGCTAACTCCGGCCTTTGTGCCGTTGCTGCCGCCCACATCCGCGCCGACGCCTGCGTTGACGCCCGACGAGCCACCCAGTGAAGCGCCCACCCCCACGCCAAGGCCACCGGAGCTGCTGCGCCCCACCGACGCGCCGACACCCAGGCCGCCGCCGCTGCTGGCCTGCTGTGCTTGGGCGGGTATGACGATTGCCGCACAGGCGGACAGTAGGATGGCAAGAGAGAGATTTCGAGACAGATTTTGCATGACACTCCTCCGTTGTCGTTAGAGCCGCCGCGCGGAGTAAGCTACCGGCGACGGCGGATACGATGCTCAGAGAAGGTGCGCACCCTCATATCGACAAATGGACAACCTGAGATCGTCCATCGTGATAAGTCCGATAACGTGGGCACATTAGAAAAGTTTCATAAACAAACGAACCAAACCCATTGATATCAAAGGGAAAGAAAGTTTGGTAAATAATCGGGAAATACGCGTCATAATCGAACAACTCGCCCGATAAGCGTGTAAAACTTAACCAGTTGCGAACACATGTGAAGAATTACGCATTTGTAAGATGCACATCCTTTATGGCCCCAGCTACACTGGAGATCAGCGTTTCCCGGAAAGGGAGGACTGGTCATGAAAGATGAGACAAACGACGGGCTATTCGCTTCCGTCTCGGAGGATCGCCGCGAATTTGGTTTCCAACGCGACTGGAATTCGACTCCACGCGCAAAATCAAAGCGACCATGGCTTGTTCTCGGCGCGATCCTGATCATAGCTGTCGCCGGCGCCACTCTGGTGACATCCTCCGACCCTGAGAAGGATCCGGTCACCACGACGTCTGTGCATTAGGCGTATTCCACGAACCGCAATCCATCGCCGCGCGTCACTGAACCTGCTTTGTTTCCTGGGCTGACGGCTCCATCCGTTTTGAAAGCAGGCTGTACGCGACGTAGTATTTATAGATGTTGCTGACATATTGGACGGTTTCCCGGCCGACAATCGCCGCGGCGCCATTCTCGACATTGCCGAACCAGACATTGGGGTCGAGACCCATGGCGCTGGCCTTTTCGCGAAATTTCCTAAGATTTCCAGGACCAGCATTATAAGCAGCGAAAGCGAAGAGCTGCCGGTCCTTCGGCTGCAATCCCTCGTCGTCGATATAAGTATCGATCAGATAGCGGAGATATTTTGCGCCTGCTTCGACATTTCGCTCGGGGTCCTTGTCGATCCCCTTGATGCCTATGACCTTGTCACGGGCCGTGGCCGGCAACATCTGCATAATTCCGACGGCTCCACGGGGAGACCGCTTCGACTGATCAAGTTGCGACTCCTGATAGCCTTGGGCCATCAGCATCAGATAATCGAAGGAATAGCTCGTACCGTACTTTCGAAAAATCTCAACCAAATGCTGAAACCGTGCTGCATCTGCAGGCGCGTAAGCTCTTTTGACGATCTTGTCCTGCTGGTAAAAGGTCCTCCTGAGAATGTTTCCAAAGGTCGTGCCGACCTTGTGCGTTGCGACAAAGCTGTTCAACTCTGCCTTCAATTTCGGACTGCTCTTCCGGACCGCCCAGGCGATCTTGCCCTCGGAGGCCAGGACGACGTCGCGGCGGACCTTGATCCGGGTGAAGATGTGCGACCAGATATCCGCTTTGTAAGCATCGACGATTGTGAACGGCAGCAATTCGGCGTTGACCATCTCCATCAGGTCTTCGTCCTCGAGGTTTTCATCCATGAGGTCGATGCCGATTTGAGGCTTGCCCGAGGCAGCGAGTGACTGGTTGTGGGCCAGGAGATGTTCATAGTAGCTGCTTGAGGCGCGGACAGCGACGTGCTTGCCTTCCAGATTGTCGAGGCTGGACACCATCGGGCTATTAGGCGCGGCGACAAGCACTTCCTCGGCGTTCTCATATAACGGATCGGTGAAGTCCACCTCTTTCAGCCGCTCGTCGGTGATGGTCAGGTTGGCCATGACGATGTCGCCGAAGCCCTCATTCAGCCTGCTGAGCAATTTGTCGCGTGGCGTCGGCACGAACACCACGTGGACGTGGTCGATCTGTTTGGGGCGATCCTTGTTGAGGTATTTCTCCAGTGCCAGGCCAAAATCAACCGCAGTGCCGAACTGTCGCCCCTTGTCGATGAAATAGATCGTCTTGCTGTAAGGGACGAGCACCCGCACGATGCGCCGTTGCAGCATCTCATCGAGATCGATCACATGCTTTTCGATCAGAGCCGGCTTGTCATTTGCGGCGACGGCAGGCGGCGCCGAGCATACTGAAATGACGAGCGCCAGCGACATCAGGAACGCCGTCAAGATCGTACAAATTTCACCAAAAACACTGAGGAGCGAAAGGATTGAGGTTCGTCGGGCCTGTACCGGCACGGGGTGCCGCTCGAATTGATCGGGGCTTGCTGATACCCTGGCGTGCCCGGGCTCCCTAAATGAAATTCTCGTTGCCGGAATATGTAGCATCGCCTGCTCCAGTGCGAGTGAGCAGCAGCGAACCACAAAGCGTTTCTTCGAATAAGTACGTTACGGTAAATCTCAGCGTTAATGCGGCATCAGCCGTTGTTCGAGCCTCCATGGTGCTCCATCGCTCCGGAATTTACGGCCGGCAGTGGCTCGATTTACCGTAACGTACTTCTTCAAGCACCAAAAACGAGGAAAGCTTCATCGATCGACTGAGGTCCGGAAAGGTGAGCTCCATGGCGGCACGAGACGATATTCTCGATTTGGGCAAACGCATCGGCCAGTCGATCATCGGTCAGGAGGCAATGGTCGAACGGCTGCTGCTCGGCCTTCTGGCAAATGGCCACCTGCTGGTGGAGGGGCTGCCGGGCCTTGCAAAGACCAGGGCGATCAAGAGCCTGGCAAAAAATCTTGATTCCCAGCTTTCACGCGTTCAGTTCACCCCAGATCTGCTGCCGGCCGACATCACGGGCTCCGAGATCTATTTCTCGGAGGGCGGCAAGGGTGAGTTCAAGTTCCAGCAGGGACCGATCTTCGCCAACCTGATCCTCGCCGACGAAATCAACCGCGCGCCCGCTAAAGTGCAATCCGCCCTGCTGGAAGCCATGGAGGAGCGCCAGGTAACCGTCGGGGGCAAGAGTTATCCGCTTCCGCCTCTCTTCATGGTCATGGCGACCCAGAACCCTATCGAGCAGGAAGGCACCTATCCCCTGCCCGAGGCGCAGCTCGACCGCTTTCTGATGCACGTCGAGGTCGGCTATCCCGATGAAGCGTCGGAGGCATCGATCATGCGGCTGAACCGCAACGAGGAGAATGAGACGCATGGCGGCGCAAAGACGGAGCAGCCACTGAAGATGAACCCGCAGGCCGTCTTCGACGCCCGCAAGGAGATAGGTGCTGTCGCCGTGTCAGACCCTGTCGAGAAGTACATGGTCGCCCTTGTCTTCGCCACGCGCTATCCGGACAGATACGACAAGGACCTCGCCAAGCTGCTGCAGGTTGGTGTCAGTCCCCGCGGCGTCATCGGCCTCGACAAGGTATCGCGCGCCTATGCCTGGTTGAAGGGCCGCGACTATGTCACCCCCGATGATGTCAAGGCGATCGTCAACGACGTCTTCCGCCATCGCCTTATCCTCTCTTATGAAGCCCACGCCTCCAACGCCAGTGCCGACCATGTGATCGATCGGATCACCGAGCTGGTAGCCGTCTCATGAGCGGCGCGGCTGGGACCGGTGGCGTTCACGTTACGACCAATGAGCTGGTCGCGCTCGAAGGCCGAGCGCGTGATCTCTCCTTCGTTCAGAAGGCGCGCAGCCATCAGCAGCTCGCCGGGCGCATGCAATCGTCGCTCAGGGGGAGAGGCCTGATATTCGAGGAGCTGCGCGAATATCTTCCGGGCGATGACATCCGTTCGATCGACTGGCGTGTCACAGCCCGCACGACAAGGCCGGTCGTCCGTGTCTACGCAGAGGAAAAGGAGCGGCCTGCGCTGATCCTTGTCGACCAGCGGATCAACATGTTCTTCGGCAGCCGGAGATCGATGAAATCAGTGGCGGCGGCGGAGGCGGCCATGCTCTGTGCCTGGCGCATTCTCGGTTCCGGCGACCGTGTCGGCGGCTTCGTTTTCGATGACGAAGGCATCAGCGAAGTGAAGCCTCATCGCAGCCGAAACGCCGTCATCGCGCTCGCGAACCGCATTTCCGAAAAAAATCTCGCCCTCAATGCTGCCTATGCCGGAACGCCCGCACCGGGGCGGCTGGATGAAGTGCTTCACCGCGTTTCCGCGGTGGCGCATCACGACCACCTGATCGTTGTCGTCAGCGATTTCGATGGTCACGGTGCAGTGACACGCGACATCCTGCTGCAGATGTCGGGCGGCAACGATGTCATCTGCCTTCTCGTTTACGACCCCTTCCTGCTTGAACTGCCGAAATCGGGGGACATCGTCGTCAGCAAGGGTGGCCTGCAGGCTGAACTCCTTCTTGCCCATGGTCCCATGCGCGACGCCGTCGACCGCTTTGCGCGCGACAGAGGACGGGAACTGATGTCGTGGCAGCGCGAACTCGGCCTGCCGATGCTGCCGGTATCTGCGGCGGAGGAAACGGCTCCACAGTTGCGCCGCCTGCTCGAGCAATCGGCCTGGCGGCAACGGAGGCGCTGATGGAACCACAGGCCAAGCTTGATCCCATCACCGAAATAGCCCTGCGCTCCATGAAGGATATCGCGGTGCCGCCGCCGGTCTCCTGGATGCCTCAGACCTGGGGATGGGCTCTGCTCGCCGTCCTTTTGGCCCTGGCGCTTTTGATCTGGCTCGCTCTGGCCATGCGCCGCTATCGCCGCAACGCCTACCGCCACGAGGCGCTGCGGTTGCTTGAGGATATCGACGCGAAACTGCGCCAGCCCGAGAGCGGCGGCAACGCGCTGCATGAACTTGGCGAAATACTGAAACGGACCGCGCTGGCCGCCTGGCCACGGGAGAGGATCGCCCAGGCCAGCGGTCCGAGCTGGATTCATTTCCTCGACACTTCGCAGAAAGAAAGCACCGGCGCCGCGCTCCGGCGTTTGCTCGATGACGGCGAATATCGAAGGGCCAACGCGGTAAGGGACTTGCCACCTGCGGAGGCGGATGAGCTGGTTCGGGAGGCGCGCAGCTGGATTGAGGGACATCATGTATCAACTTGATTTCCCGTGGCTTCTCCTGCTTTTGCCGGTCCCCCTGTTGGCATGGTGGTTGATACCCCCGCACCGGGAAGCCTCCGCTTCGATCCGCCTGCCCTTTTTCGATCAAGTGGCGCGCGCTGCCGGCATCGAGCCCACCGAGGGTTCGGTGATACCGAAACGATCCTGGCCGCAGACGATCATGGAAGGGATCGCATGGTGTCTCATCGTCCTGGCGCTCGCGCGTCCGCAGTTCGTCGAACCACCGCTTGAGAAGCTGGAGCCACAGCGGGATATCCTGCTTGCGCTCGATCTTTCGCAATCAATGGAGACGCGAGACTTTGCCGCTCCGGATGGTACGATCCTGACCAGGCTGGATGCGGTCAGAACCGTCGTTTCCGACTTCGTCTCGAAACGGTCGAAAGATCGGCTCGGGCTGATTGCGATCGGCGACGCACCCTACCCGCTCGCTCCTTTCACCATGGACCATCCGCTCGTTCAAACCCTCGTCGAAGGGCTGGTTCCGGGGATTGCCGGACCACGGACCGCTCTCGGCGATTCTCTTGGCCTTGCCGTCCGCATGTTCGAAAAGACATCGGTGCCGCAGAAGGTGCTGATACTGCTGACGGACGGTAACGACACGGCCAGCAAGATGCCGCCCCTCAAAGCCGCCGAGATCGCCAAGGGAAAGGGCATCGTCATTCATGCCATCGGCATCGGTGACCCCTCGGCAACCGGCGAGGACAAGCTGGATACCGCCACGCTTCAAAAGATCGCCACAGAGACCGGCGGCCGATATTTCTTCGGCGGCGGCCAGACAGCGCTCGCGGCAATCTACGAGGAGATCGACAGGATCACGCCCGAGGACCAGAAGAGCCTCTCCTGGCGGCCACGCAGGGAACTGTTCTATTGGCCGCTTGGCGCCTCGATCGTCGTCCTGACGGTCTGGTATGGCTTTATTGGGCTGAGTTGTCTCCTTAACAGGAGGCGTTCGGCATGATCACGGACTTCCATTTCCTGCGACCCTTGTGGCTTCTCGGCTTGCTCGTCCCTCCAGTAATCCTGTGGCTGGCATCGCGGTCAGGCGATATTCGCCGTCGCTGGAGGACGATGATCGCACCGCATCTGCTCGACGGCCTTGTTATCGAGCCTGATCGTGTAAGCCACACTCGTCCAGCCCGGATGCTCGCCGCCATGCTCGCGATTGCCGTGCTGGGGGCTGCCGGTCCAACCTGGAAACGCGAATCCCCGCCGTTCGTCTCGGATACAGCCTCGTTGGTCATAGCCGTCGATCTGTCCCCCACGATGGATGCCGTCGACATATCCCCGAGCCGGATCGAACGGGTAAAGCTGAAAATCCACGACATCCTGTCGACGCGGAATGGAGCACGGACCGCTGTGATCGCCTATGCGGGCACGGCGCACCTGGTCGTGCCTCTCACCGACGATATCGAACTGATCGAAACCTACACGGATGCGCTTGCAACACGCATCATGCCCAAGCCGGGGAAGGATACGGCCGCGGCACTCACGCTGGCGGACGGGCTGCTGACGCGCGATGGAACGGCGGGCACGATCGTCTTGCTCACGGATGGCATTGAATCCGGTGCAGCAACGGCGGCATCGGATATCGTCAGCCGTCTGGTCGTGCTCGGTGTCGGGACGACGGCAGGCGGGGTGGTCAAACAGACCGGGGGAGGCTTTCTCCAGGATTCAGGAGGAGGCCACCTGAGCGCCAAGCTGGATGTTGACGCCTTGAAGCAATTCGGCAGCGATACAGGTGCTGATGTCGCGACCATCACCGATGACGACACCGATGTCCGATGGCTGGCTGAGCGCGTGCAAACCAACTTCGCACAGCAGAATGCTTCCGAGGGCGACCGATGGCATGACCTCGGATGGTGGCTGATTGTCCCCGCCGCGTTTCTGTTTGCCCTTTCGTTCCGGCGCGGCTGGGTCGTCAAGGTGGCCTGCCTGCTTCTGGTTCTGCGGATTATCGCGCCCTGCCCGTCCCAAGCCGGAGAATTGGCAGATATGTGGCTGACGGCCGATCAGCAGGGCCGCATCGCCTTCGAGCATGGGGACTATGCGGCGGCATCCGAGCTCTTCCGCGACCCGATGTGGAAGGGCGTCGCGCTCTATCGGGCAACCCGCTACCAGGATGCCCTCGATGCGTTCGCGAACGTCGACACGCCGGAGAGCTGGTACAATCAGGGAAATGCACTGTTGCATCTGGGCGAATTCGAGGAGGCAATCGCTGCTTACAACAGGGCTTTGAAAGGACGGAGTGACTGGCCGGATGCCACCGCAAATCTGGTGATCGCACAACGACTTCTGAAGCAAGAGCAGGACAAGGAACAGGAACAGCAGCAGGATCCTAACGAGAAGGCTGACAGTGTCCAGTTCGACAATAAGGGAAAGAAGGGGAAAGCCGGAGAGATCGACGTTGTCCAGCAGACGTCGGAGACCTGGATGAAGAACATCCAGGTCAGTCCTGCGGATCTTATGGCTCGAAAATTTTCGATCGAAGCGGGAAAGACGAAGCAATGAGAAAAGTCATGCTCGTTGCGCTGTCGTTGATTGCCCCTGCGGCCGCATGGTCAGCCGAGCCTTTCGCGCGGGCCAGCGTCGAGAACGAGAAAGGGATCGTGCCCGGACAGCAGGTGCGTGTCGACGTTGATATCTTCGTTCCGGACTTCTTTACCTCGCCCCCACAATTCCCGCCTTTCGACGTTCCCAACGCGCTGGTTACGCTTCCCGAGGAAAGGGCGGACAATCTTACGCAGACTGTGGATGGAGTGAGCTATTCGGGAATTCGCCGGGCATATGCGGTCGTTCCTCAGGTTGCCGGTACGTTTGTCATACCTGAGATCGATGTTGAACTAGGCTACGCCGTCGACGGGAAGCGGACGAAGGCAACCGTCAAGGTACCTTCCGTATCCTTCACTGCGACGGCGCCGGCTTCAGCGACCGGAGGGGCCATCTCCTTCGCCGCCAACGATCTTGCAATCGAGCAGTCATTCGATCGCGAAATCCACTCGCTGAAGGTCGGCGACGCCGTAGTTCGAACAATCGTCGTGACGGCGAAAGATACGCAGGCAATGATAATGCCGCCGGTGGCCGTTGGAACGGCCCCGGGCCTTCATCAATATGCGAAGGCGCCCAAAATCGAAGACGGCATATCGATCGGACGAGCGACAGCCAGCCGGCGAACCGAAACCTATGTCTACACCGCCGACAAGGATGGCTCGTTCGTGATCCCGGCGGTTGCCTACCCGTGGTTCGACGTTGCGCACCACGAAGCAAAGACCTCCAACCTTCCATCCATACGGGTTACCGTTGCCGCGGCTGTTTCGGAAACAGCGATCAAGCCAATGCTGGAAAAGGCGAAGGTCGAGAGCCCGTGGGTGCATCGCAAGATTGTGGCTGCTTGCATCCTCGCGGCCCTGGCTTTGCTCGGCCTTGCCTGGATCGGCCGCGAGTTTCCCGCGGCCATCATTAGCAAGTTCCGCGACGCGCGGATGCGTCGCTTGGCCTCCCGGGGCCATCGCCTCAAAATGCTTCAGCAAACAATCCGCGCCGGCAATGAGAGAGAAATCTACTCAGGACTCCATGTCTGGAGCCGGAGCCTTGGATATAGAACACTCGACGAGTGGGCCTGCGACGGATCGGATGATCTGAGGCGCCAGGTCGAGCTTCTTTCCCGGAGGCTGTTTCACTCCAGTCAGCAGGAACTCGATCGCAACAAGCTTACGGCGGAGGTCGACTTCCGCCCCCCCGTCATCTCCCATACGAGCTCGGCACTTCCGCCACTCAATCCGACTGCCGCGGGTTCTGTTATCGAGCTGTAATGGCTATCGCTTCGGGCTTCCCGGACCTCGGCAGCGATACGGCTGAGCAACAGCCCTCACCTATGGTCATCAACGTCCCGCCAACCTGCTTTTACGTCTGCATTTACCGTTGCGTACTTCCACATTTACGGAGTTTGCGACACCACTTGAGAGGTCATGTTTCAACACTGAGGAGTAATTTCCGATGACGGAAGAAACTGAAAAGCCGGTCAACCAGCCCTCTGTCAGCCGTCGCGACCTCCTGCTTGGCGGCAGTTCACTCGCACTTACCGCACTTGCTGTCGCCGCCACCGCGGAGTCTGCCAGCGCCCAGGCCCAACAGACGACGCAGTCTTCCCAGAGCAGCGGAAGTGGAAAGCCGCCTAACATTCTCGTCATATTCGGCGATGACATCGGCATACCCCAGATCAGTGCCTATACGATGGGTCTCATGGGCTATCGCACCCCCAATATCGACCGTATCGCGAGGGAAGGCGCAATCTTCACCGACTCCTACGGCCAGCAGAGTTGCACAGCGGGCCGGGCGTCCTTCATCCTCGGACAGGAGCCGTTCCGCACCGGGTTGCTGACAATCGGCATGCCGGGCGATCCGCATGGAATCCAGGACTGGATGCCTACGATCGCCGATGTCATGAAGACCAAGGGCTATGCGACGGGTCAGTTCGGCAAGAACCATCTCGGCGACCACGATGAACACCTGCCAACCAACCACGGCTTCGACGAGTTCTTCGGCAATCTGTATCACCTCAATGCCGAAGAAGAGCCCGAAGGGTATTTCTATCCGAAGGATCCAGCGTTCCGCAGGCAATATGGCCCGCGCGGCGTCATTCACTCCACAGCTGATGGCAAGATCGAAGATACCGGAGCTTTGACGACGAAGCGTATGGAAACAATCGACGAGGAATTCCTCGCAGCGGCGAAGGATTTCATCGATCGACAGCACAAGGCGGACAAGCCGTTCTTCGTCTGGTTCAATTCGACCCGCATGCACATCTTCACGCATCTCAAGAAGGAGTCGCTGGGCAAGACCGGCAAAGGTATCGAGGCTGACGGCATGGTGGAACATGACGGTCACGTCGGCCAGCTTCTCGATCAGCTGGATTCCCTTGGCATCGCCGACAATACGATCGTTCTCTACACGACCGACAACGGCGCGGAGATTGCATTGTGGCCAGATGGTGCAATGACGCCGTTCCATGGTGAGAAAGGCACGACTTGGGAAGGTGGCTTCCGCATTCCCATGGTGGTTCGTTGGCCAGGCGTCGTCAAACCGGGAACACAGATCAACGACATCGTCACCTTGATGGACTGGATGCCGACATTTGCGAGCGCCGCAGGCATCGACGACCTCAAGGGACAGATGAAGAGCGGTTTCAAATCCGGGGCAAAGGAGTTCAAGGTTCACCTGGATGGCTATGATCTCATGCCATTCCTGCAGGGGTCGGCGACAAGCGGTCCCCGCGACACCGTCTACTATTTCGACCAGGGCGGCAATCTCAACGCCATTCGGTGGAATGACTGGAAGCTGAGCTTCGCCATAGCCAGTCATGGCAACATCGCAACCGCGACCAGAGAAGTGCCAAGCTGGGCTCTGATCGCCAACTTGCGAATGGACCCCTACGAACGAGGAATGGACGAAGGAGGTGGAGCAACCGAGTTCCTTGCCAGGAACATTTGGCTTCTTGTTCCCATCCAGGGAAAGATCAAGGAATTCTTCTCGGATTTCAACCAGTTCCCCTATCAGGAAGGCAGTTCGCTGAATGCGGCCGGGATCAACTACGGCCTGCTCCGCCAGCAGGCTGCACTTAATCGCCTGAACGAACTGGAGCGTCTCGCGCCTCAGTGATTTCCTCCCACTCGGAGCCGCGGCCAACGGATGGTAACATCTGCGCGGCTCCGAGTTCGCCCTACGGCCGACCGAGGGACCCAATGGAACTCGCAGTTAATCTCGCCGAGCGTAGCGAACTCGCATTCGCCATCCTGCTGCTTGCAAGCCAACTTATCGCACATGAGATCGGCTACCGCATAGGATACCAGATCAGGGTGCGAGCGGCCGGACAGGCCGAAAGCGTGGGCGTCGTGGTTGGTGGCATGCTTGCACTGCTGGCTTTCGTGCTCGCTTTGACGCTTTCCTATTCCACTGCCCGGTTCAACGAGCGGCGCCATGGCACCTTGACGGAGGCCAATGCGATCGGCACGGCCTGGCTTCGCGCAAAAGCCATCGGTACTCCTCAGGCCGAGGAGATCGCACAACTACTTGAAGACTACGCGAAGGTTCGGGAGGACTTCGTACGGGAAGGCCGTGACAAGACAGTCATGGCTCAGACGAACCAGCAGACCACCGACTTGCAGAAATCGATCTGGAGCCGTGTTTCTTCGTTGGTGCGTGAGCGGCCGGATCCCGTTTCGGCTGCACTGATGTCTTCCGTCAACGAGACTTTCGATGCCGGCACGGCCGAAAGGTTTGCACTGGGCATACGTCTCCCTCGGCAGATCTTCTGGCTGCTTGTCGGCGTCATGCATCTCAGCATGGCCGCCCTCGGCTATCAGTTCGGCCTAAGGGGAAAGCCGGTCCGGCTTCTGATCGTGCTTCTGACGATAGTCTGGACGGCGGTCGTGGTGAATATCCTGGACCTGGCATCCGCACGAGTGGGAAGCTTTCGGACGGATACCTCCGTGTATGACTGGACACTGCAAACCTTCAAAGGCTTCGAAAGCACTGGCGCCAACTGATTGTACTGGCCCACCCCGATGAGCGTTGCCTCTCGCCGGGCTTGCATAAAGGAGCCTATATTTACCGTAACGTACTTACCGAGCGATGTCTGAAACGTCATTGTTGCATTCCGACCGAACGGAGGCTGCCATGGGTTTGGCATTCGAGGAAACGGAAAGCTCGCCTGCGGCGCACAGGGGTATGATATGGATCCCCGGCCGCACCTTCACCATGGGATCTGACCGTCACTATCCGGAAGAAGCGCCGGCCCATCGGGTCAGCGTCGACGGCTTCTGGATCGATGAGACGCCGGTCACAAACCGCAGCTTCATGGAATTCGTCAAGGCGACCGGCCACGTGACGGTCGCTGAAAAGGCGCCTGAGGCAAAGGATTATCCGGGTGCTCGCCCGGAAATGCTAAGAGCGGGTTCGCTCGTTTTCCATCAGCCCAAGGTCATCGATGGACCTGACATTCGTCAATGGTGGAATTTCAAGTTCGGTGCAAACTGGCGCCGCCCGCTTGGCGGTTTGAGCGACCTGCGCGGCAAGCTCGATCATCCCGTAGTCCACGTCGCATGGTCCGATGCGAAGGCCTATGCCAGCTGGGCCGGCCTCGACCTGCCGACGGAAGCCGAATGGGAGCTTGCCGCCCGTGGCGGCAACGATGACACCGAGTTCGCATGGGGCGACGAATTGATGCCCGGCGGGCAGGCGATGGCCAATACCTGGCAAGGCACCTTCCCGACACACTCGACCAAACCGAAGGGTCAGGAACGCACCTCGCCGGTTCGTTCCTTTCCGGCGAACGGACACGGCCTCTACGACATGATCGGCAATGTCTGGGAATGGACATCCGACTATTGGAGTGACCGACATCCGGAACCTGCGCAGCACTCCTGCTGCATTCCGAGCAATCCGCGCGGCGATGACGTCGACGCCAGCTACGACCCTCGCCAGCCCACAATCCGCATCCCGCGCCGGGTGCTGAAAGGCGGCTCGCATCTCTGCGCGCCCAACTATTGCCGCCGTTACCGCCCGGCTGCCAGGCATGCCGAGCCGGAGGATACGTCCACCAGCCACGTCGGATTTCGCTGCGTGAAAAGGCCGGCGGCCTGAGGAGAAACCGGGATGGGAGGGGCTTGCCAATGTCGCCATACTGTTGTCGCCTCCCTGCTGGTGGCAATTTTTCTCGCCGTCATCGGCGGCTTCTCAGCATTTGCGCAGGAGCCTCTTCCCTCCTGGAACGACACGGCGGCGAAGTCGCGCATCATGGATTTCGTCAAGGCGACGGTAACGTACCCGTCCTCAACCGTTTGCCGAAAATCGAGTTTGTCGACGACGGGCCCGGCAAGCCTGCCGGCATCAACAAATTCATCGGGCGCAAGCCGAATCTTCGCCGCCGGCAATTGCGATGGCGACTACGAAATGTTGCGCTGGGTGACTGCTACGAAACCGGGTTTCGCCATGATAATCCACCACACCGATGGCCAGCGCGAATACGCCTATGACAGGCAATCGGCCTTCGGAAAGCTGGACAAGGCACTGGATGAAGCCGAGAACCGCAACTGGCTGGTCGTCGACATGAAAGCCGACTGGAAGAAAATCTTTGCCTTCGAACAGTAACCGCAGGTAGCGAGGACCGCGGCCAAGATATCAAAAGGTAGTGATATTGATAGCGACGGTTTAGACGAGTGAGAAAGGTGTGACATTATGGTTCTAAGTTAACCTTTTCGTAATTTTTCATAATATCGACCTACTCAATGACATTTCATTGTGCAATTTTGCCCCAAATTTTAGATGTTACTTTTGGGGCCAGACAATGAATAAGACATTTGGCAGTGTTCTAACCTCCTACCGCGGCTTTGGCCCTGGCTTTGATTTTCTTAGAATAGCCCTGGCCTTCTCAATCGTTTTTTCCCACGCGTTCCTCAATAACGGCAGTGACGAATTCTTTAGAGGCAGCCCGCTTTGGTTCCTGGAATATGCGCTGGTGCCAATGTTCTTTGCGCTGAGCGGATTTCTTATTTGCGGGTCTGCACAGCGCCTCAGCTTAAAGAACTTTCTGATAAATCGCGGACTTCGAATTGTGCCGGCGCTCGCCGTTGATATTGTCATCTGTGCGCTGATCATTGGACCAATTTTTACAACTGTCAGCCTTCAGGCGTATTTTTCCGATCGGCACTTTCACAGCTATTTTCTGAATATTTTCGGCTACATACATTACACGCTGCCCGGCGTTTTCGGAAACCTTCCCAGTGATCAGGTTAACGGTGCGCTCTGGACTGTTCCCTGGGAAATAGGCTGCTACATCATTATGTCGGTCTTCATGCTGACCGCGGTCGTCCGAAGCTGGAAAAGACTTGCCGTGGTCATCGTGACTTATGTTGTCGTCGGGATGGTCGTCCAGTTCACAGCCTCTATACCGCCCAAAGCCGTTGAAGGGATCTTGTACCTTCTATTCGTCAGTCGCGGCACTCAGCT
Organism: Rhizobium sp. BK376; assembly: GCF_004341625.1. Lineage (GTDB taxonomy): Bacteria > Pseudomonadota > Alphaproteobacteria > Rhizobiales > Rhizobiaceae > Rhizobium. Next base: position 229,710 of record NZ_SLZG01000007.1, read on the forward strand.
TATTCTGGCCTTCTCGCTCGGCCTTCTTGCCTACCAGCTGCGCGACCGCATTCCTTATAACAGGATGATACTGGTAGCTTGCATTCTGATAGCGCTTGCGGCTGTGTTTCTCCTCGACAGAGACCAAGCAATTTACCAGGTGCCAAACCGGATCATCGTTATTCCGGCGCTGGTTTACATAACCATTTTCATCGGGCTTACCCCAATGAAGCTGCCGGCGGTCTTCAAGAAGGGAGACTATTCCTACGGTGTCTACCTTTACCATGATCCCTTTTTGCAAATCTTGATGACGCTCTTCCCAACTCTTTTCCTCGGCACGAGGATGGGAGCAATTGCACTGTTCATCGTCGGGCTCTGCATTGCCATGGCTGTCGCAACCTTCTCATGTCACTTCATCGAGAAGCCGATCCTCCAGATGAGAAAGAAGTATTCTTTCGTTGCAACCGCAAGGGGTGCAGCCTGATTGGAGATTGGCCAGCCGCATTGGCTTGGAGCAGACATTTCCGATGGGGCTATCCGTAAGTGTTCGAAACGAGCTGAACCTTCGGGCGGCCGGATCCGGACAATCCGGTGCGCGTTGTAGAATCACTTGATAAGTTTTAGCTTCCTCCGGGGCTGTTTTCTTGGAGGGAGAAAAGCATGGAACCCGTTTCCTTGCCTTGGCCACAGGCATTGCAAGTCCGGATGCAAAGCGGGCTGGAACGTCGCTTCGACAATCCGCAGGACGCAGCCGATTTCCTGGAACACGAATGGCCAGTCAAGCACGGAGAGAAATACGAGCTCGCCTTGCGAACCTGCTATCATGCGGCTCACAGACAGGCTCCGCTCGGTGCAGCCAGGGAGGCCTTTGTCGCGGCTTGTCTCGAAGCAAAGCTTGAAATCGTGGCAAAGCCCACCAGGCACTAGCGGCTCGTGAAAGCTTGGCGGTGAGAGCCTCCGGCTCGCACCGTCAAGGGGCCAGACATTCCTCGCAGATGCCGCAGCCATCCTCGTCCATGAATGAACGCGAGCGGCCGCAACAGAGGCAAGGTGTCTTATCGTCGGAGTGATCGCATCGTTCCGGCGGTAATATTTCGATCATTGATGAGGCTGAATGCTCATTCACGGTTAGGTCGTCCATATCGAGTGCTCCAGGTTGGAGGCCTGGCACAGAGATGGGGACGTCTTCGCAAACCGGCAATGCCAGCCACGGGACGATCGCAAGAACGCTTCTCTTTGATTTGACGCAATTCCGGACGCAAAACCGTGAGACACTTTTGCTGGTCTAGATGCCGGCGTTGTCATTGAAGGGTAATCCGCGGATCCGCCATGCATCGCGCAGGATATCCTCCAGTTCCTCGACCGTGAACTCGTCGAAATTGGTCCAGAGCTGTACCGCCAAAGACTTGAGGTCGGCCGTCGTTTCGGGAGCAGCCTCTGCCGCGTCGGCGAGTGCAGCGATCTCCTGGCGAAGTGCGTCGTTCTCTGTCATGGTAACCCCTCCTGGCTCGCGTCCGCGCGTTCCGTCTGGCATGTAGCGATCTAGTCAAACTGCTCGCCGTGGCCGATCTGCTCGCGAACGGCCTCGGGAATTGACGGGTCATCTGCCGGATCTGGATCGACAGTGGCGGCGTCCTTGAGCGACTGTGCCGCCTCGATCAGCGCGGCGACGATCTCCTGCGTCCCCCAGCCGGTTTCGTTTGCGGAGGCGATGATTTCTTCCAATGCGTCCTTGGCGGTCGTCCTCAATTCTTCGAAGCGCTGCCGCGAGTCTTCGGTTTTTGGCGGAGGAAATGGCATGGCCTGCTCCTTTCGATGGCGAGGTAACACTTTCAGACATCCAACAGTTCCGAGTGGATCTTGGTGGAATGGGTTGGACCGCTCTTTTCGGCATCGAGATCAACACTGTCCTCTCCGAGCTGGGCAAATTCTCGCCCGCATATTCCTTCTTCAAGACTGCGCCCTAGCTTCAGTTCGAGACAACGGCGTCCGGCCGCCCGGCACCAAGAATGTATCGGCCGAGAAACAGGAGCGAGATCATGTCAGATACTCCCAACCAGCCCCGTAAGACCGTTCCAGCCCCGAAGGATCAACATTTGAGGGACCTGGCGGACTGCATCCGATTTCTCTCGATGGATGCCGTGCAGGCCGCGAAAAGCGGTCACCCCGGCATGCCGATGGGAATGGCGGACATTGCGACGGTGCTCTTCTCGGAATTCTTGAAATTCGATGCAGCCGACCCTTACTGGTTCGATCGGGATCGATTCGTCATCTCGAACGGTCACGGCTCGATGCTGCTCTACAGTCTCCTGTATCTTACCGGTTACCAAGACATGACGATCGAGGAGATCAAGCGATTCCGGCAGATCGACAGCCGGACAGCAGGACATCCGGAATATCGCCACGCGACAGGTATCGAAACGACGACCGGACCGCTGGGTCAGGGGATCGCCAATTCGGTCGGCATGGCACTTGGCGAGCGGATCATGAACGCGTCCTTCGGTGATGGCCTCGTCGATCATCACACCTACGTCTTTCTCGGTGATGGCTGCCTCATGGAAGGCATCAGTCACGAGGCCATATCCTTGGCCGGTCACTTGAAGCTGGGAAAGCTGATCGCCTTTTGGGACGATAACTCGATCTCGATCGACGGTGCGACAAGCCTCGCCGAATCCGATGACCAGCCGGCCCGCTTCAAGGCAGCCAACTGGCACGTCCAGAAGATCGACGGACACGATACCGACGCCATCCGCGCCGCCATCATCGAGGCGAAGAAGGTTACCGACCGTCCTTCCTTGATCGACTGCAAGACCATCATCGGGTTTGGATTTCCCACAAGAGCCGGGACCCAGAAAGCACACAGCGACGCCCCCGGCGAAGAGGAGATCGCCGGCGCCCGCGAGATTCTGGGATGGAAGTCGCCACCGTTCGAGATCCCGCAGAACCTTCTCGACACCTGGCGGAAAATCGGCGCGAAGGGCCGTCCGGAGCGCACGGCCTGGGCCAAGCGCGTCGCAGACGGCGGGAAAGGCGAGTTCGATCGCCGGGTGAAAGGCGAGCTTCCGGGCAATTGGCGATCGGCGATCGCCGAGGCGAAGAAAGAGCTGCTTGGTTCGGAGAAGGATCTCGCCACGCGTCAGGCAAGCGGCATCGTGCTGAACCACCTTTTCGATGCCGTGCCCGAACTACTGGGGGGATCCGCGGACCTCACTCCGTCGAACAACACCAAGGCAAAGAACCAGGTGGAGATCAAGCCGGGCGAGTACAATGGTTCATATATCCACTATGGCGTTCGCGAGCACGGGATGGCGGCGGCCATGAACGGCCTGTCGCTCCATGGCGGACTTGTTCCTTATGGCGGGACGTTCCTGACATTCTCGGACTATTGCCGCCCGTCGATCAGGCTTGCCGCGATCATGAAAATCCGCACCATCTTCGTCATGACGCACGATTCAATCGGCCTTGGCGAAGACGGCCCGACACATCAACCCATCGAACATCTGAGTGCGCTGCGGGACATCCCGCAACTCGCCGTCTACAGGCCCGGTGACCCGATCGAGACGGCAGAATGCTGGGAAGCGATCATGGAAAGCCCGAGCGAAGCGGCTTTGATCGCACTGTCGCGCCAGCCGATGCCGCTGCTGCGAAAGACTTCGGCATCGGAGAACCTTGCGGCCAAAGGTGCCTACGTGCTCCTGGAAGCAGAGGGAGGAGAACGGCAATTGACAATCTTCGCCACCGGCTCCGAACTGCATCTGGCGGTCGAGGCTCGTACCATCCTTCAGAAGGAAGGTATCCGGACCGCTGTCGTCTCGATGCCGTGCCGGTTGGCCTTTGAAAGGCAGGACGCGGCCTACAAGAAGAAGGTCATCGGCGACACCCGGGCAAGAGTGGCTGTCGAGGCGGGCGTACAGGATTCCTGGGATCGCTACATCGGTCTCGACGGCGAGTTCGTCGGCATGCACGGCTTCGGAGCATCCGGGAAAATCGAAGACGTCTACAAAAAATTCGACATCACCACGGACGCCGTTGTGCGCGCCGGCAAGAAGGCGGTCAGCAATTTGAAGTGAATACGTCCTTCCTTCCATAGCGGCGTTGGCAATTCCGCCAACGCCCTAAAGCGCGTCGCGATCCCCAGGATTCGCTTGCCGCACTTTAGGTCTTTGTTCTTGCATGTCGCTGTCGCAAAACCGCTGCACACGTTCGCGCGACATGCTTTAGTGACTGCTATAGAGCGTCTGTTGGAAGTCTTCGTCCGCGTGCTCTGGGAACAGGTGGCGTCTGGTTTGCCTGAGGGCGTCCGCTTCACGCCGCTGCCGCTGAAGGAGTTCCGAGGTCACGTCGGTGAACGGAGCGCTATCGGACGCTGCCACGCGGACTGTTCCGCCATGGGCGAGGAAATCGCAGAACGCCTCGACCGAACGCAGCCGGGTCGTCAGTTCCACGTAGCGATTATAATTCCCATCCAGCATCGCAACCTCCTTCAATGATTCATTGGAGGAAGAGTTCGGCGGGATGATGGCAGCGCCGCTGGACTTGATGCTTTCGCGAGAGTGTTCCTGCGATGGATGAGGTTGGGCGATGCTCTGTAGGCGTCAATAAAAATGAGGTGCACGGCGCGGCTTTGGCAGGCATGATGTCCGGAGCATCGAGAAACCGGCACCGGAGCCGGTCGGCGGATGGTGAAAGTCGTTCAACTGCGGGCCAAATCCCGTAAAGCGAGGTTTACATGTCACTGCCCGATCCCGCGCCTACGCGAAACCCAATGCTTTCCCTTATTCTCATTGGTTGTATCGTCGGTATTGTCGCCATCGCCTTTGTCTATACTGCCGGATGGCTGTCCCCCAATCGTCTGACGCCGGCCAAGCTGGTGGCGGCGCTCGCTCCGCCAGACGGACCGGCACTGGGCCATCGTCGCAACCATGCCAAGGGTATCTGCTTTACCGGAATTTTCGAATCGAACGGCGCCGGAGTGGAGCTGTCGAAGGCTCAGGTATTTGCGTCGGGCCAGTATCCCGTCCTCGGGCGATTTAACCTCGCGACGCCGAACCCCACAGCAGCAGACGCAACCGTCCGAGTGCGCGGCCTAGGTCTCCAGATCAAGACGCCAAACGGCGAGGTCTGGCGCATGGCTATGATCGACCCGCCGATCTTCCCGGTTTCCACGCCCCAGGGCTTTTACCAGCTGCTCGAAGCCTCCGGCAGCAAAGACCCGGATGCGATGAAGAATTTTGTAGGCCAGCATTCCGAGTTCGCAGCCTTTGCAGACTGGGCGGGCAAGGCACCGTGGACTTCCAGCTATGCGCAAGACCGGTTCAACAGTCTAAACAGCTTTACCTTTGCTGACGCAGCTGGGACCAATCGGATCGTGCGCTGGTCGTTTGTGCCCGCCGCGCAGGTCGTTGCGATTTCGCCGGATGAACTGGCCAAGCGCGGGGCCGACTATCTGGAGCAGGAAATCGCAGACCGTGTCCGCAGCGGACCGCAGCGCTGGACCATGGCCGTCACAATCGCCAATCCGGGCGATCCCACCGCCGATCCAACCAAGGCCTGGCCTTCCGACCGACGTACCGTCGAGGTCGGCACTCTCATCGTGAAGCAGATCGAAGCGGAAGCGGATGGACCGTGCCGCGATATCAATTTCGATCCGACAATACTGCCTTCGGGAATTACGACATCCGACGATCCTTTTCCCGCTGCGCGCTCGGCTGCCTATTCACGATCCTACAACAGCCGTACGGCCGAGGCCGCCGATTATCCGCACACAGCTTCGGGAGTAACGCAATGACGACGACGCGCCAAACCTTCACCCTGTCGCAGCGGCTCCTGCACTGGCTGATGGCGATCTGCATCCTGGCCATGCTCTTTATCGGTGTCGGGATGGTTTCGACCGTCACACCAGCCTACCTCACGCTGGTCCAGATCCATAAGCCGCTTGGCATTGCCATCCTGGTCCTGGCAATTGTCCGCCTCTTGTTGCGTCTACGCTATGGCGCCCCTGCCCTGCCCGAGGATTTACCGGAACCCATAAAATTGGCCGCCTATCTGTCGCACCTCGCGTTCTATGTGCTGATGTTCGCAATGCCGCTGCTTGGATGGGGAATGCTGTCGGCGGCGTCCTACCCGATAATTTTGGCCGGTGGCATCCATCTGCCGCCGATCCTGCCGTTAAGTCCGCGGCTTCATACCCTGCTCTGGGACGCACATTACTATCTGGCCTTCGCATTCTTCGCGCTGATCCTGATGCACGTCGCAGCCGCGCTGTTCCACGCCCTCATAAGACGCGATGGCGTGTTTGCTGCGATGGCCCCGGTGGGCAGCCGCGATAGCACCCACGTCCCCGGCGAGTGATCAAATTGCGGTGCCTTGGCCGGTAATAGACTACGCTGGCTCGGTCAACGCTATACCATCGCTCGCGCCGGGCGCGGCTTAACCCTGGCAGGTCTCGGTTGGATGGCTGCGCTCAGTTATGTCCGCGGAGCTACCGCAAGAGCGGGTGACGGCCGCACGACAACCTTCACGCTTGAGCCGTGACCGAAGCGGGCAACGTCCGCGCTGGCGACCTGTGCCTGCACCAGGGTATCGTCATGCAGTCTCACCTGCACGCGGGCGATAGGGCCGAGGAAGCTTGCTGCGACCACCCGGCCCACGCCCTCTCTATCCGGTACCAGATCGAGACATTCCGGTCTGACAAGCACGATCGCCGCACCCTCGGCAACGGAGCCTTCGAGCACGGGAATTGTGCAGCCAAGCACCATTGCCATACCATCACGCACCTCGCAGCGAAGCCGATTGGAAAGACCGACAAATTCGGCGACACGCTGCGAGCAAGGGCGCTCATAAAGCTCGATCGGAGTTGCAATCTGCTCGATCCGTCCGGCATGCATGACCGCGACGCGATCGGCCGCAGCCATAGCCTCCTCCTGGTCGTGGGTCACGAACAAGGTCGTCGTCCGCAAATCCAGTTGAATTCTGCGGATTTCGTCGCGCAGCTGCGAGCGAACCTTGGCATCCAGTGCAGAAAGGGGTTCGTCCAGCAGCAGCACGCTTGGCTGGATAGCGAGCGCACGCGCGAGGGCGACACGCTGCTGTTGTCCGCCGGAAAGCTGGTGCGGATAGCGTTCCGCCCGATCTCCAAGGCCAACGATGTCAAGAAAATGGTTTGCGATCCGCTTCCTCTCAGCGCCGCCAATCCTGCGCATCCGCAGCCCGAACGCCACATTCTCCAGCGCCGTCATATGCGGAAACAGGCTGTAGGCTTGAAAGACCATGCCTATGTCGCGGCCGGTCGTCGCCAGTTGCGTAACATCGGTGCTTCCGATGATAATCTTGCCTTCGTCGACCTTCTCCAGCCCAGCGACTGCACGAAGCGCCGTGGTCTTGCCGCAACCGGAGGGGCCAAGCAGCGCGACCAACTCGCCGGGACGGATATCGAGGCTCAATCCGTCCAACGCGCGAATGCTTCCGTACCGCCGCTGAAGATCCAGGAGCTGGACGGGTACGCCGCCATCGGCCCCATCATTGCCGGGCTGAGCTGGAGACATATTCATCATTATTCCTCTTTCTCGGGAATTTCCCGAGCTTCGGGACGTTGTCCCGCAAACGACAGAATGAACAGCAGCATGAAGGCAAAGCAGAGAGCTGCGAGCGATACGGCTACGGCGACACTCGCATTGCGCTTGCCGATCTCGTTGATGATGACCTGAAGCGTCTCGAAACTGAGAAGCGAAGAGATCGTGAATTCCCCAAGGACAAGGGCGACCGAGATAAGCGCGGCGGCAAGCAGAGCGCCGCGGATATTGGGTACGACGATCCGCCAGATCACGCCGTTCCAGGAACTGCCGAAGACGCGCGCCGCCTCGGACAAGGTCACCAGATCGAGCGTATCGAGCCCGGAGGCGATGGCACGATAATTATAGGGCAGAACCAGGATGACGTAGATGAAGGTGAGCGTTAGCGGGGATTCGCTGACGAACCGACCGACGAGACCATAGACCGGCCCAAGCCCGACGACGAGAACAATGGCCGGCACGGTCAGCGGCAAAAGACAAATGAATTCCAGCACACGGTTGAGGCCGGGCCGTTTCAGCCGCACCAGGATCATCGTTGGCACCAGCAAGGCCAGCGCCAGCAACACTGTTAACGCCGCAAGTTCGAGCTGAAGGATGATGGCGCCCAGGAGATCAGGGTTTGTGCCGATTTCCGCCCAGGCCGCCAATGTGCGCTGGCCGCCCGGACCGCGGGTGGAGAATTCGAACATCGCCAGCATCGGCAGCAGGAGATAGCCCAATACCGAGAAAAGGATTACCAGCCGAAGGGTCGCTTCGCCCCTTCTCGCGCGCGCTCGATCAATGCTCGTCATGCAAGCCACCGGCTAGTTCTGGCCTTGAGCAGCGCGTAAAGAACAGTGGTTGTCACAACGATGATGATCATGCCGAACGCCAGCGCTGCTCCGAGATTTTCCTGGCCCAGCATGACTTCGCTGGTCAGGAAGGTTCCGATACGCAGGGTCACCAGCGGATCGGCCTGTGAAAGCAGGGCCGCGGCCGTGGAGTAAGCGGAAAAAGCATTGGCGAAAAGCAGGAGCGTGGCGCCGGCAAAGGACGGCCAGAGAATGGGCAGCCCGACATGCCGCCAATAAGCGAGACTGCCGCCCCCCAGCGTCTCGCAGGCTTCGCGCCATTGCGGGCGCAGACCCTCGATTGCGGGCAGAAACACGATGACCATCAGGGGTATCTGGAAATAGGTGTAGACCAGCGCTAGGCCCGGGAGCGAATAGAGCCATTGGCCCCAGGCAAAGATATCAACGCTCATCTGCTGCTTCAGGAATAGCGTGATGAAACCGTTGAAGCCGAATGTGGCAAGGAAAGCGAATGCCAGCATGACGCCACCAAACTGCGCCAGCGTGCCGGATGCTGCAAGGATGGCACGGCGCAGGAGGCCGTGGCGTGGGCCGGTTGCGACAGCCCAGGAGAGCATCCCGCCCAGAACAGCGCCGGCAACCGCTGTTATCGCCGACAACATGATCGACAGCGTGAAGACGCGCAGGTTCTGATTGGAAACCGCATCGATCAGATTGTGTAGGGTGAAGGCGCCTTCGGATGTTTGGAAGGCGCCTTTTACGACGACGACAGTCGGCCAGAAGAGGAACAGCGAAACAAAAATGAAAAAAGGCAGAACGCCGAGTTGATCAAGGCCGAAGCTGCGCTGCACCGGCGCCTTCCGTGCCGGTGCAGTTTGCGCGGATGCCGCGCCCCCGCCAGGGAGCGCGAAACGCGTTTGCGGCTTGCCTGCTGTCATTGGACCGCCTGATCCAATGCTCCTTAAGGTAATCCTGCGCCTTCTTGAGCTGATCCTGGGTCAGGACGACAGGCTTTCCTTCAACCTGCGGAAGCTGGCCGACCGCAGTCTTGTCCACGGTGCCTGCTTTGGTCATGGCATCGAGGCGTACCGGACGGGCAAAGCCCTGAAGCCAGATATTCTGGCCTTCGTCGGAATAGAGGAATTCCTCCCAAAGGCGTGCAGCGGCCGGATGCGGCGCATCCTTGTTGATCGCCTGCACATAGTAGGCGCCGACCGGTCCGCCCGGCGGAACCACGACCTTCCAGTCGATCGAGCCCTTTAGCGTCTTCGATTGCGCCAGGTTCAGATATTCCCAGTCGATGACGACAGGAGTCTGCCCGGAGGCAATGGTGGCGGGGGTCGGATCGACGGGAAGCATGTTGCCGGACTGGTGCAGCTTCTTGAAGAAATCGACGCCCGGAGCGATGTCGTCGGCGGAGCCGCCGTTTGCGAGTGCGGCCATCATCACACCATGGAAGCCTGCCGACGCGCGCGTCGGATTGCCGTTAAGCGCGACCTTGCCCTTGAACTCGGGCTTGAGCAGATCCGCGACGCTGGTGATCGCCGGAACCTGCTTGGCGTCATAGCCGATCGAGGCATAGCCGCCGTAATCGGCAAACCACGCGCCATTCGGGTCCTTGAGGTTGTCAGCAATGTCGTCCCATCCGGCGACCTTATAGGGCGCAAAAGTGGGTACGGCCGACAGGGCGACGTTAACACCGAGATCGAAGACGTCAGGCGCCCTGTTCTGTCCCTGCAGGCGTTTTGCGGCGTTGAGCTCGTCCTGGCTGTCCGCGTCCGGCTGGGCGCTGTTGACCTTGATGCCGTATTTGGTCTGGAAGGCCTTGATCATCTCGCCGTAATTCGCCCAGTCCGGCGGCAGCGCGATGACGTTCAGTTCACCTTCCTTCTTGGCGGCGGCGATCAACCCGTCCATGCCGCCGAAGGCGGAGACACTGGTTGCAGCGCTGTCGGCCGATGCGGCCTCAGCGCTCTGTGGTAGGCTGGCGAGGCTGAAAGCCATTGCGACCGCCGCACACAACATGGTTGTGCCGGCGAGACTCCGGCGAAAGAATGCATGATGTTTCATTTTTTCTTCTCCCTCTGTAGTCCTGACACCCGCCTTCTCAGAAGGCGATAGCAAGCTGGTTTTCGCTTTGATTATGTCTTTGGCCGGCATGCGAGGATGGTGAGCATGGCTGACGCCTTGTTCAGATCGCAATTGCTCATCTGCGCCGGATCATCCCCCCATGTCCGAATTCAAGCCGATGGTATGCACGTTCCGACACGACGAATAGGGCCAGTTTCGATGGATTGGCAGGCCATTTTATTTCGACCTAACATTGCCATGAAACCAATCGAAAGGAACCTCCCCGCCCCAGATCAGATCCTGATCGTGACCGATTTCGTGCGACAGTAGCTGGCCATCGCGATCAATCCCTTTTCCCGGCCGATGCCGGATTGCCGGTTGCCACCGAAGGGCGTTTCCACGCCGCCCGCGAAATACTCGTTGACGAAAACCTGGCCGGCGTCGACATCGCGCGCGATGCGATGGGCCTTGGACAGGTCTTTGGTAAAGAGACCCGCCACGAGCGCATAATTGGTGCAGTTGGCGGCCGCGATCGCTTCCTCGGCACTATCGACGACCTGAACCGCCAGCACCGGTCCGAATATCTCTTCCTGAACGATCGGGTCGCTCCATTCCACCGCGTCGAAAATCGTCGGTTCGAAAAACCATCCCTTGCCGGTTGCAGGATCTGCCGTCTCGTTACCGCCGGTCACGACTTCGACCCCGCGTGCCTTGGCTCCCGCGACATAGGATGCGATCTTGTTCAGATGCTCCTTCGAATTGATCGCGCCGAAGTTGACCCCTTCCGTCAGTCCGTGGCCGATCTTCAGCTTTCGGGCTCGCGCCACCAGTCGCTCAATGAATTCAGCATGGATCGAGCGCTCGATGACCAGACGCGAGCCGGCGGAGCAAATCTGGCCGGCATTTTCGAAGATGGCGCCGATGACATTGTCCAGCGCCAGATCGATATCCGCATCGGCCAGCACGATATTGGGAGACTTGCCGCCGAGCTCCAGCGTCACCGAAGCGATATTCTGCGCCGCCGATTTCATGACGTTGATGCCCGTCACGGTCGAGCCAGTAAACGTCACATGGCGGACATCGGGATGGGAGACGAGCGGAGCGCCGGCCGAAATCCCGGTCCCGGTCACTACATTGCAGACGCCCTGCGGCAGACCCGCCTGAACGAGAATTTCTGCCAGCAGCAATGCGGTCAGAGGCGTTTGCTCGGCGGGCTTCACCACGGCGGTGCAGCCGGCTGCGAGCGCCGGCGCGATCGAGCGGGAGGCCGTCGACAGTGGGTAGTTCCAGGGAACGATGTGGGCGGTGACACCGACCGGTTCTTCGATGGAATAGGATGTGTAATCAGGCCCCAGCGGATACGCCTTGCCCTCCTGCTTGTCGGCTGCGCCGGCGTAGTATTCGAAGGCCCGCGCGGAGCCGCGAACGTCGCCGCGCGCCTCATCCAGCGTCTTGCCGCTGTCCAGCACCTCGGCGCGCGCCAGGCGCTCGATATTCTCGCGGATCAGCCCGGCAGCGCGCATCAGGATACGTCCGCGCTCGGCCGGTAGTGACTTTCCCCACACGGTCTCCTGCGCCCGCCGTGCAGAGGCAACGGCATCGGCAACATCTTCGGCCGTTCCCGCTGCAAACCGCGAATGCGGCTCGGCCTTCCCGGGATCGAAGGTCTCCATCAGATTGCCCGCCGCCGGCTTGCGCCATGCGCCGTCGATGAAATGGCCTGATGGCCATTCTTCGGTCGCTATGCCGGAGGATTGAATTGTCATTGTTCAGCCTCGCTCACCTGATAGCTGGATTTTGCAAGCCATTCCGGATCGATCTCGATGCCCCAGCCGGGCGCGTCCGTCACCGTGACCATGCCATCTTCCACCATGTAAGGCGACTTGACGAAAAGCCCATCCTGCCAGGGATAGTAGTCCGCCCCTTCGATGGAGAATTCCAGATATTTGGCGCCGCCATCGATGGCGCGAAGCAGATGCATGGTGAAGAGCGTGACCAGGCCAAGATTGGCGCTGTGCGGCGTCACCGGCAAACCGGCAGCCTTTGCCATGGCGCAGACCCGCAGGGTGCGGCTGATGCCTCCGAGATAGAGGATGTCAGGCTGGACGATGTCGACTGCGCGCATCTCGATCATATGTCGCCAGGTCGCAATCTCGCAATCCTGCTCGCCGCCGGTTACCGCGATGTCGAGAGCGTCGGTGACTTCTTTCGTCTGTTCGAGTTCCCAATAGAGGCAGGGCTCTTCGAAGTGCTCGATGCCGTTATCCTGCAGCATCCGCCCGACTTCGATGGCCCGCTTGGGACTAAAACCGCTGTTGGCGTCCACCAGCAGCGCCACGTCATCACCCAGTGACTTGCGGATCGTCGGAACGATCTCTTCTGTCCGGCCTGGCCACTCGTCGACGTCGTGGCCATATTCCGCAGCGACGCGGAATTTGAAGGCATCGAAACCGAACTGGTCACGCAGGCGCTGAAACCGTTCGGCCTCCTGCTTGGGCGTGATGTCGCGTTTCATAGAGGACGCATAGGCGCGCAGCTTGCCAGGCGAGCCGCCAAGCAGGCTGGCGACGGGAAGGCCGGCGGCCTTTCCGCGCAAGTCCCAGATCGCCGTATCGAGACCGCCAAGCGCCCGCTTCATGTAGGACCCGGGAAATTTGTGCTCCCGCTCGATCGTCCGCTCCGTCAGGGCATCAATATCATCGAACTCGACACCCAGGACATGCGGGGCGACCTGACGATGGAGGACGGTCGAGGTGATATCGGAATTGTAGGTGGATACCTGCCCGATCCCTTCGGCACCATCGTCGGCCGTGATACGAACGAAGCCGACAAAAGGCGTTGAGAATGTTTCTATGCGTTTTATCTTCACGTTCGGTCTCCTCGAAACAGCCCGACTGAAAGCCTCCTGTCCCTCGTACCGAACATCGAGAAAAGCGGTTAGGTCCACTTTCGAAAAACGGCGTAGCCGGTCTAGTGTGGAGATCCGCGATGGGGCACGGGGCTGCGCTTAGAGATCGGACTTCGGGGGATCGGCGTCGCGGATGAGACCGCAATTCGACCTGAAACGGCGATAGCTTCCGTCCTCGAAGTGATTTGTGAAATGAAGCAAGGTGGAAGACGCCGGACATGGTGAAGAGATCATCGGGTGAACTGCTATTCTCCATCGCCGTTGATCGCTCGGTCGATAAGTCCATCACCACGCAGGTCTATGGCGCAATGCATCAGATGATCCTGTCGGGCGATCTGGCGGCCGGCAAACGGTTGCCCTCGACGCGCATCCTTGCAAAGGAACTGGGCATTTCGCGAACAACGGCCATGGCGGTCTTCGAGCGCCTGACGTCAGAAGGCCTTATCGAGTCCCGAACGGGTTCGGGTTCATATATTTCGAGCACGGCGGGTGCAGCCCGACCCAGACAGCCACTTCTGGTCGATGCGCCGGGCCTGCCGATGTCAGCAACGTTGGCGGATATTATCTCGGATGCCTCGCCGCGCTTTCTCCAGCGGTTGTCGCATCCGCAGACGCCACGGCCTTTCGCAACGGGACTGCCGGATTTCAAGGCTTTTCCGCTCGCCACGTGGGCGCGCCTGACGGCAAAACATTGGCGCGAGCCCCGCGACCAGATTATGGGATATTCCGATCCGGAAGGCGATCCTCACCTGAGAGCGGTGCTCGCAGAACATCTTCGTTCGAACCGAGGCATATCCTGTGACCCCGAGCAGATATTCATCGTCAACGGGGCCCAACAGGCATTCGACCTGATCGGGCGCATGCTTCTGAACCCCGGCGATTTCGTCTGGTTCGAGAACCCCGGTGCGATCGGCGCCCGCAACAGTCTGATCGCCTGCGGCGCACGCATGGTTCCGGTTCCGGTCGACGCCGAAGGCCTGTCCGTCGCCGAGGGATTGCGCCTTGCGCCAAATTTCCGATTGGCCTTCGTGACCCCATCGCATCAACATCCGATGGGCGTGGAAATGAGCCTGGAGCGCAGGGCCGAACTTCTGGCGGCGGCGATCAGGCACCAGGCTTGGATCATCGAAGACGATTATGACGGAGAGTTCAGGTACGATAACAGGCCCCTGCCAACCCTGAAAAGTGGAGACGCAGGAGAGCGAGTGATTTATGTCGGAACGTTCTCCAAGACGATGTTCCCGTCTCTCAGGCTCGGATTCTATATCGTCCCAAAACCATTGGCTTCTGTGTTCAAGCGAATTTCCGGTGCATTTCTTCAGGGCGTGCCATCAAGTATTCAAGCGGTCATGGCCGCCTTTATCGAGGAGGGACACTTCGCGACCCATCTTCGGCGCATGCGCGAAATCTATGCCGAACGCCACGCCGCATTCCATGATGCCGCACAGCGCCATCTCGGAGGGCTTTTGGACGTGAAACGATCCGTCGCCGGATTTCATGTCGTGGGAAACTTCGCCTCGCCCGCGATGGACGAAGACAAGATCACGAGCGACGCCGCAAATGCCGGCCTTGTCGTTTCGCCCATCAGCCGCTTCTGCATCGATCAGGCGAACGTTGAGCGCGGTCTTGTTCTGGGCGTCAGCGCAATCGACACGCGCATGATAGAAGAAGGTGTGCGGACGCTGGCACGCGTGCTGGAGGCCAATCGCGGTTGATCAACAAGCCTGTCCTATCGGCGCTCTACCTACCGAATGTCTTCCAGGATCATTGCGGCGCCTTTTTCCGCCACCATCAATGTCGGCGTATTGGTGTTGCCTGACGTCACATTGGGAAAAACCGACGCATCGATCACGCGCAATCGATCGATCCCGTGAACCCGCAAACGCGCATCCACCACACTCGTCCCGTCGGCCGGTCCCATGCGGCACGTGCAGGACGCGTGGAAAACGCTTCCCGACCGAGCGCGTATATCGGCGATGATGTCCTGCTCGTTCTGAACATCCTTTCCGGGCGTCATTTCGTCGATAATGACGGCCTGCATTGCCGGCTGCTCGGCGATGCGGCGGATAAGCCGCACGCTGGCGAGCATGGACTGTATGTCCTCGGGCGTCGCGAGGTAGTTCGGCTCGATGACCGGGGATGCCTTGATATCGGGCGATCCGATTTCGATCGATCCTCGGCTCGTTGGCCGGCAAGGCTGGATGCCGATGAAGAACCCCGGAAACGGATCCGGCATCGTCAGGCGGCGAACGCCCGGCGTCGGCTTGCTGTAGCTGACGGGCGAGAAATAGAGCTGCGTGTCCACATGCTCCTGATCAGGGCTGGATTTGACGAAGCCGCCCGCCTGATTGACGCTCAGCGACAGCGGCCCGTCGCGGAACAGGACGTATCGCGCGCCGAGCATGACACGGCCTGACCAGGGACGGAGAAGCGAATTGAGCGTGGGTCTGCGCGAGCGATAGAGATAGTCGATGCCCAGATGATCCTGAAGATTTCGACCGACCGCCGGCATGTCCTTGACGACGGGCTTGCCGAATTTCTGGAGAAGCGCACCAGGACCGATGCCCGAATGCTGGAGAAGCGTCGGAGACTGGACCGCTCCTGCCGCCAGGATGACCTCGCGGTCGGCGAGAACCTGTCGTCTCTCATTCCCCTCCTCGAACTCGACTCCGATTGCGGTCTGTCCATCGAAGAGGATGCGTGTGACGAGAGCCTTGGTGATGACCTTCAAATTGGGCCGGCGGGACGCCGGATGGAGGAAGGCCGTGGCCGACGACACGCGAAAGCCGTTCCTGGCGCTGATCTGATAGACCGAGATGCCTTCCTGTTTTTCGCCGTTATAATCCACGGTGCGCTCGAAACCTGCCTGTTCGGCTGCCCGGAGCCAGTCACCACAGAGTGGATGCACGGCAGGCGCCATATCGGTGACGAAGACCTCGCCCTTGTCTCCCCGCCAGGCGTCCCCGCCCCGTTCGAACGTTTCTATGGATTTGAAGTAGGGAAGAACATCATCCCAGCCCCAGCCGACATTGCCAGCCGCGCGCCAATCCTCGAAATCGTTGCGCTGGCCGCGCACATATACCATCGCGTTGATGGATGACGAGCCTCCCAACACCTTGCCCCTAGGCCAATAGCTCGTGCGTCCGGCCAACGCGTCCTGCGGCCCGGTTTCGAAACGCCAATTCACCGCTGGATTATAAAAACTATGTCCGTATCCGATCGGCATGCGGATCATGAACCGACGATCGCTACCGCCGGCCTCGAGCAGCAGCACACGAAACCGTCCCGATTCCGTCAGGCGATTTGCAAGCAGACAACCGGCTGACCCTGCGCCAATGATGATGAAATCAAAATCTGCCAATTCCGTCCCCTATGCTCTCACTCCTCGATTTAGCATGTGACGAAATGGTGGGGGTGAGCCATTTCCGGAACGTTATAAAGCCAATCCCGTGGCGACTTCCGCCACGGTGACTCCTTCAGGAAGTCGCAACCTCCGCAGCGCCCGGCGGGACTTCGAAATGATCAGGCCGGCTACGTGCCCATTGGAACGTGCCGTTAAGTCAAGCGTTCCTTCGCCAGAAGGATACGAAGATGCCAATTGCAAAACTTTACCATTTGAACCGCAAAGCCGTCTGGATGCTGATCCTTGTCATCGGGGCGACGACCGCCGGTGTCGCCTCGTGGTACATCCATCTCAAGCCCCGCAAAGCTGACGATGCACCCTCCGGAATCTTGGCCACGGCACCCGCTGCGGCTCCAAGACGCCTCAATGCCGACGGCGCGCCGATGTCTGATTGAGTGGCGAAATCTTCGATTTGTTTGGTTTAGAGCGACGGTGAGGCTAAGGCCTCATTCGCCCTCTATCTTCGCTGAATCCTCAATCGGTGCGCGCCCAGAGTTCTTTCACCCGCTCCATCAGCAGCAGTGCTTCTTGCCACCGGTCGGTGATATCCTCTCCGTTGCGACCGGTGATGGCGTAGGGCTTTGGACCAAGCTCACAGGTAAAGGCAAGAATATCATCAGGCCCTGCCCGGCGTCGCCAGCTGCGAAAACCGTACTCCCACCATTCCATGAAAAGATCGAGCCATGGCCGATGATGTGGAAAGGAGATTTCTATCTGCACCTGTTCTCGCGAAGCGACGCGGCCATGGAAGGACCACGAACTGTCAAGGATGCGATGGATCATGTCATGGTTTTCCGCCGACACGGGCCAGGCGAATTCACGGCCGACAAGAAAATGCGATAGA
Source organism: Rhizobium sp. BK376 (assembly GCF_004341625.1). GTDB lineage: Bacteria > Pseudomonadota > Alphaproteobacteria > Rhizobiales > Rhizobiaceae > Rhizobium. The sequence goes on from NZ_SLZG01000007.1 coordinate 247,276, forward strand.
TCGCCGAGTAGCCGTAGGTTGGGAAGCTGATCCAGGAGGTCCAGCGTGAAGAAGAGATCGGTGGTCATCCGATCGCGATGGGTCTCGATATAGACCGGGATCCTCGCCTCCTCACTCAGCCGCTGCCAGCCTTCAAGCAAGGGAAGACAGTCTTCGATGCGGCGAAGCCGGACATCCGGCTGCAGACAGATATGAGCAACACTAAATTCGGCGGCATTCTCGAGCACTGGCTTCAGGTCGTCTACACTCCTAGGGAAACATTGACCTTCAGCCTTCAGACCGTGGGGCTTCAGAAGCGAATGCAGGCGGCTGACATAGCCGCGGTCGTACCAATGGGCGCTGACGCCACCGAAGCCAGCTTCTGCGATCTGCTCAATACTTTCCTCGAGCGAGAGTTCCGGCTGGATGGCGCTGCGGCGTTCCATGGCCCAGAGCGACTGGAAGACATTCAGGGACTGCATCGACGCCTCCTCAGTGGTCGTGTGATACTAGACATCATAAAGCTGTTCCGGTGGCGAGACGCTGCTTTGATTTCTTTTGATCAATTTGGCGGCGCCTAGACGTTCTCGGCAGTGATCGTAAGGAAGCGTATGGGATCGGCGACGACCTCCGTGCGGATGACGCCGAGCTTATGAAGGATGATATCAACGGAACGGCGCGCCTGCACTTCCGGGGTCTGATCGATGCAGATGTTCATCAGTCCTGACTGGAGATACCGCCTCTTCTTCTCCGTCAGCTCGTGACCGACCCAGAATATCGCGCGTCGCTTCGCCCATTGCTGCAGGACGACCGCGACCCCTTCGTCGCCTCCACCCGCCGAATAGACCCCGATAATATCCTGGTCACGATGAAGCGCCTCCCCGAGCGTCTCGGCAATCCGCAGCTCGTCGTCCTGCCCCAGGATCGTATGCGAGAAGTGGTGTTTCGACGATTGGCCGGCCGCCAGGAAGTCCGAAAAGCCCCTTGTCCGGTCACGATGGCCATTGTAGGTGCCGCTATGGCAGATGGAAACGAATGACCCCGCGCGCGTGGAAAGCATACCGGCCATGTAATAGGCGGCCGTCCGCCCGGCAGCATAGTTGTCGATGCCGACATATGGGAGACCGCCATCGTCGCAGCGTGTCACGATCTGGACGACCGCGACGCCTGATTCCTGCACCTCGCGAAGGGCACGGGTCACCAGCGGATCGTCTTGCGCGCATATTATGAGCGCCGAACGACGAAGGGTCGAGTTCGCTATGTGCCGCGCCATCGCCACCGGGTCGTTCTCCCTAACGAAGGTTCTGTGGAGGATGATCGACCGATCCAACGAAGCTGACATTCTTTCAAATGCGTGATTGAGGCTGGCGAAGAAACTCGAATCCGGCCGCACCAGAATGACTTCGATGCGCAGCGCGCTACGATGCATCTCGCTATCGCGAATGCCGTAGTTGAGCTTCCTGACGGCTCTGGCGACCCTTTGAGCCGTCTTCTCCGTGACGCCTCCTCGCCCATTGATGACACGCTCGACGGTCGCAGTTCCAACGCCCGCCTCCCTGGCGACGTCCTTCAGTGTGGCCTTCTTCAAAGCGCGCCTCCGCCGCATGATCAGCTTCATCAAATCGCAGCCGGGACGATCATCCGGCCAGCATGCCAACCGGGCGGCCGGGCCAAAGAAATCGTCACATCTCCTTGTAGATCGGTCGGGGGCGTTTCAGAAGAGGGAGAGAGGCGTTCTGGGAGACGCCTCTCTCGCATCGGCCAGTTCCCGAGGAGGGTAGAGACACGGCCGAAGTTGCGTCCGGGCCGCCTTCAGGCCGCCCGCAAACTCTTTAGAAGGACCTTCAGATTGACCGCCGGATCGGCCAGCTGCGACGGATCGGGGGATGCGCCGTTCGCGACAAGCATCTCGGCTAGCTTGATATCCTTGGCGCAGGCATTTCCGACCCCAAGACCCGCGGCCGCGACCAGGCGTCCATCGTCAAGGTAGAATTCCAGATCGCCGCCCTCGATCGTCCGCGAAACCTGCGCGTGCCCGGCTGATGGCAGACCGACGACCTGAAGGCTCAGATCATACTGGTTCGACCAGAACCAAGGCATCCCGTTGAAGGGTTCGTTTGCGCCTGCCATGTTCCGACCCGCTGTCTCACCTTGCAGGCGGGCGTTTCGCCAACTCTCGAACCGCATGTGTCCGCCGCCGATCTGAGACACGGCCGAGCAGTCTCCGGCGGCGAAAACGTCGGGCGCGCTCGTCCGCAGAAACATATCGGTCAGGATGCCGTTCCCGGTCGATATTCCCGCCTGCTGCGCCAGTTCCGTGTCGGGAACGACGCCGATCGCACCGACAACTAGGTCGGCGGGCACTGCGGTTCCGTCGGTAAGGATTGCCCCACCTTTCTGAATTTCGGACACGCCCTGCCCCAGATGGAACGCCACGCCTTCCTTCACGTGGTGGAGATGCAGCCTTTCCGCAAAGCGTGGAGGAACAGCCCTGCCGAGCGGCTTCGAGGCGGCCTCGATGATGCTGACTTTGATCCCGCGTCCGCGGAGCACGGCGGCGAGTTCCATGCCTATCAGCCCACCCCCAATGATCGCAGCAGATTTAGCGCCCTGCGCGCGGCTGAACATGACGTCGGCGTCCGCATAGGTCCTGAAGTCGAGCGCATGCTGGGCGCCGACGCAGTTGAGATGCCTCGGGCTTGCACCCGTCGCAATCAAAAGCTTGTCATATTGAAGCACTGCGTCATCGGTCAGCCTGACAGAATGCGAGGCGACATCGATTGCGGAAGCGGAGACGCCTGGAAGATAGCGGATTTCCGTCGCTTCGAGGGCTCCGGCAACGCAGATCTGCTTCATCTGCACCATGCCGTCCGCGAGCTTCGATAGCGGAGGCCGTTCGTAGGGGAGATGCGGCTCCTTGCCGATCAGGGTTATTGGTCCAACATATCCCGCTTCCCGCGCCATGAAGGCCGCCCGTGTCCCGCATTCGCCGGCGCCAATGATAACGATGCCGTCCATGGTTCCTCCGTCGGTGGACGGACTGGCGTGCGACTGCGCGCCAGTCGCGATGGCTCAGTTCTTGTGGGCGTATTCGTTCATGTTCTTCGGCGTGACAAGCTCGAACGGAACCATGACTTCCTTCTCAACCGGTTTTCCGCGCGCAAAGGCGACAGCCGCGTCGATGGCGCTCGCAGACTGTCCCTTCGCATTCTGGAAGACGGTCGCAGCCAGGTCGCCGGCTGCCATGGCCGCAAGGCCGTCCTGCGTCGCATCGATGCCGATGACGACCTCGTCCTTCATCGACATGCCTGACGCCTTGAGCGCCTGCACCGCGCCGAGCGCCATCTCATCATTGTTTGCAAAGACGACGTCGATCGGCCGCCCGGCAGTGATCCAGTTGGTCGTCATGTCCATTGCGTTTGTGCGCTGCCACAGGGCCGATTGTTCGTCGGCAATGGTCGTGCCCTTGCAGTCACCGGCGGCCAGAGCACCCTTGAAAGAATCGGTGCGGTCGTGCGACGCCTGATGTGCGAGGTCGCCCATCAGAATGTAGACCTGCGCGCTGTTTTCCTTCTTCTTCGCCTTGAGCAGATCGCAAGCTGCCTGGGCTGCCAGCCTGCCCGCATCGGTTTCCTTCGAGCCTATGTAGGCTTCCCGGTCGGGAAGCTTTGCGACGTTGGAAGGCTCCAGGTTGAGATAGACCAGCGGGATCTTCGCCTTGTTCGCGGCCTCCGTTATGGCCGGGGCCGCAGAGGCGTCTGCAAGCGTCAGGATGATGGCGTCGACCTTTGCGGCGATGAAGTTGTTCACTTGGTTTATCTGCTTCGAGATATCCGTCTGTGCGTCCTCCACCTGTACGGTCACGCCGCCCACCTCGGCGGCGCGCGCCTGGATGCCCTGTCGCAGAAGGGTCTGGAAGTTGTTGTCGAAGCTCTGCATCGAAACGCCGATCGTCTCGGCAGATGCCGTGCCAGCCATCAGGGCGGCAAGGGCTGCCGCCACCAAAGTCATTCTCATGTCATCCTCCCATTGGATGCCGGTCCATCCAGAAAAGCATGCCGGAGGCCTTCGTGGCCCAAACGGAATCTCACGGGATTACGCGAGGGCCACGCGAACCTCACCGTCGACAACCTCGGCGGGATAGGTCTTCAGGTTCTCGCAGGCGGGCAGCCGCATCGCCTCGCCCGAACGGTAGTCGAAGGCTCCGGAGTGCTTGGGACACTCCACCTCGAAATCCATCACCAGTCCGTCGGCGAGGTGAACCGCCTCGTGGGTGCAAAGGCCTGCGGTGCAGTAGACGCTGTCGTCCGGTGCGCGGAAGACCGCAAAGGTGCGACCCCCGTGATCGAAGCGGATGACGCCTTCCTGTTCGATGTCCGAAAGCGGGCCGACCAATACCCAGTTGCTCATTTTGCAGCCTCCTGGACGTCGCCCCTCGCCTTGCGGGCCGCAAGCTTCTCCTTGCGCTTGCGGTAGCGTTCCTGCATGCGCGCATCGCCTTCCGCGGAACCGTCGTGCCAGGTGCCGAACCATTTATCGAGCGGGATCAGCGCGTCGCCGTAGTTCACCTCGAAGAATTTGTGATGCAGGTAATGAGCATAGGCGTGGCTGTCGACCAGCTTGTCGTCGCCGACCTCGACCTTGTCGAAGCCGACATGTCCGGGGATCGCTCCGAAGCCTGCATAGTGAAGCTGGTAGAGCATGATAATCGGATTGGACGGCAGGATAAGATGATAGAACGCAGTTCCGAAATAAAGCAGGTGCTCCACCGGATGCATGGAAAGCGAGGACCAGGGCGACGGGTTCACGGAGTTGTGGTGCACCGAGTGGACCCATTTGTAGAGAGGCGGCGTGTGGATCAGCCGGTGGATGCAGAAGAAGTGGAACTCGTGGATGATAGGAACAACCAGCGCAACGCAAGCCAGCGTCCAGGGACGTTCCGCAAAACTCAGCCACGGCGCATAGCCATTGGCATAGGCCCAGAGCATCGCAACCTCGACCGCAGTCCAGACGGTCACGCCGGACAGGAAGGTCCGCAGAATGTTGTCAAGGTTCTGGCTCTCGAACCAGAAGGCCTTGCTCTTCTGCTCCGCCGGAAACTTTCCATTGTATTTAAAGCGGTTCTCCTGCCTTTTCAGCACATAGAGATGGAGCTCCAAGGCGCCGAAGAAGAAGAACACGCAGATCGCGTTGACGACGTAGAGCCACGCAATCCAGCCGACACCCAAGGTCCGCATCGTCTCCATCGGCGGGATGACCCATGCCCAATAGGCGACGGCAGAAGCCGCGAAAATGAGATTCCATGGAAAGAAGTAGTACGGCAACCACGTCAGGATCGCCTTGATGCGGGTTGGGAAAAGGAACAGCGGCGCATACTGGACAGGATCGTTCGGCGCCCAGTCTCCGCGCTTGTTGCGAACTCCATATTCGAGGTCGTCCATTTCATCTCCTCCGGGCCGGACACCATTGCCGGCCAGCTCAACTGGAACTGAAGGAGAGGACTGATTGGCGCGTTTCTGCGACCCGCCCCCAAGGGACGGCCGGCTCTCCTCCTTGGAGAGAAATTACCATTGCGGAGGTTGCAAACCGAAAGGTAACTTGATCAAAAATGATCAATCGAGAATGGGCCTGGAGCCCCTGAACAGAAGACCCGGACACGGTTCGTTGGGGCCGACAAGCGATCGCGTCCCGATCGGATCGCTTTGGACGCCTCGCAATGTGCGTGCCCCGAAGAGGCACGCCCCGTTTCAGCCTGCCGTCAGCGGAAACCGCCGCTGGCAACCAGTCGCTCGCCCGTCAGCCAGCGCGCATCGTCGGAAGCGAGGAAAACCGCGATCGCGGCGATATCGTCCGGTTGGCCGACACGACCGAGCGGCGTTTGGGCCACTGCATTGCGCTCAAAATCCGAACCGATGAACCCGGCGGTGTGAGTACCCTCCGTCTCGACAATACCCGGAAGGATGCCATTGACCCGGATTTTGCGCGGACCCAATTCATGGGCAAGCACGCTGGTGATGGCGTCCACCGCTCCCTTGGTCCCAGTGTAGACGGAGGAGGCCGGCGGCGCCAGGCTGGTCACCACGGACGAGATATTGATCACGCTACCGCCCTCACCAATGTGCTTGACCGCCGCCTGGGTCGTCAGCAGCAAGCCCAGCACGTTCACATCGAACATGCGGTGGTAGTGCTTCTCGGTAATTTCCTCGATCGCCCCGAATTCGTAGACGCCGGAATTGTTGACCAGAATGTCGAGATGGCCGAATTCCCTGACCGCAGCGTCTATCAGTCCCTTTGCCTGCTCGGCCTTGGAGACATCGCCCTGGACCGCGATCGCCTTGCCGCCGGCCTCGCTGATTGCCTGCACGACGGCATCCGCGCCCGCCTTGCTCGAAGCGTAATTCACGACGACCTGCGCGCCTTCAGCGGCCAGCGCCTTGGCGATGGCGGCACCGATCCCCTTGGAGGCTCCCGTCACAACGGCGACTTTTCCAGCGAGCTTCGACATGTTCGTTCCTTTCGACCAGGATTGCCGCCGGAATTGACGGCTTGTTCCATAGTTCAGAAATTCAGAACTGTTGATACCAATGTCAAGTGCCCCTATATAAAAATTCATGAGACCGCTCTTTCACCCAGCAATCGAGGACGTTCGGCCCGAAGCGATCCTGTATGCCCTCTCCGATCCGGAGCGGGTCGCCATCTATGCGCAAATTGCGGGCATCGGCTCTGGGGGCACCTGCACTGCCTTTTCCAATTTGGGCGCACGCGTCATCCCCAAATCGTCGCTATCGCAACATATCAAAGTGCTGCGTGAGGCAGGCCTCATCCGGTGTGAGCGCCATGGCGTGGAGATGCGCAATCATTCGCGCTGCATGGAGGTGGACGACCGCTTTCCCGGTCTCCTTGCGGCGATTCTGAGCGCTTACGGACCGCCTCCCGGAGAGGCGAAAGCAGGTTGAAGCGGGTTGTTAGGCCCGCAAGCTACAGCGGGAACGCTTCCGGTTTGAGCGGATGGGACGAATTCGGAAGCGACGGCCTGTTGCGGTAGCTTTTCGGTAGCGCAGCAATCCCGGTTGTGGTTCGGCTCGAGTGAACATCCACCACATGCACTGTAGGATCGACGAGGCAGGCTAGTTGTCAGCGAAGTCGCGGGTCGGAACTCCCAGGATCGAGACCGACGGCATGGTGATCGAATTCGTCGAACTCGTTGAGAGCAATGCGCACCTCGACCGCCAGGATGATAAGCGCCGCCGCGAGGAGAGAAAGCGCGACCAGAAACAGGAAGCCGGCACCAAGCACGTGCTGCCGCCCGAAAAATGCGCTGATGAACGAGAAGATGACCAGAAGCGTGGCCACGACACCGCTGATGACCGCGTAGAATATGGCCCTGTTGACGAGCCGCGCCCGTCGCCTGAGCCTCGGCAGATCTGCCCTTAGATGGCTCATTGCGTGCTCGTTTTCGGGGAGCGTGTTCAGGTCGCGTATGCGGTCCAGAATCCCGTTCAGGCGCGATGACAACAGCGAAACGAAGCCTGCTACTGCCCCCAGAAGAAAGGAGGGGGCAATAGAATGCGAGATGACCTGAGAGACCTGATCGGGCGACGGGGCGTTGAGCAGATCGGATAGCACGGGGTTCATTGGAGGCCGGCCTAAATGTGGTGGATGGGATTGTCGTCCAGGTCGACCGCCTGTCCGTCCTTCAGCGCCGCAATTGCGTCCTTTGGAAGCAAGCCGTCCTTGAAAGGCGGGTCCGCCGGCGCCTCGCAACGCGCCTGTCGCAACGTGTCGGATTTTGTCGCTTCCTGCGCAACCGAGGGATTCGCCAACAAGAGTGCAAAAGCGAATATTGCCAACTGCCATCTCATTACACCCACCCCGCTACGCCACTCCTGACTGAAGGCTGCACGAGCTTCCGGATAGCGATGGTACAGGCGATGCGTCCCAAGGGAAGTACGTTACAGTAAATCCGGTTGCGGTCATCTGCGGAACTGGTTGTCTTGAGCCGACGGCGGCCGGCAGACAGAAATCTGAATAGTGCAAAGGGCCACCCGGTCCAGAACGGGCGGCCGCTGTCCGCGCTTGCAGAACTGCGTCCTAGCGCCGGCCGCGACTGACCTCAGTTGGACCTCAGGCGGCTCGAAACCGTGGATTATGGCGACCCCTGCAGGGCTCGAACCTGCGACCTAGTGCTTAGAAGGCACTTGCTCTATCCAGCTGAGCTAAGGGGCCCAAACACCGCCGTGCTGAACCGGCAGTGAAAAAGGCAATAAGCGATAAACGCTCAGTGCGTCCAGGGCTGCGTGCGGTTGAAGCGGAAATTGTCGGTGTAGGAAAGAACCTGCCTGATCGATTCCTTCGGAGCGATCACGCGGTATTCGATACCGTTGCGCTTGGCGTATTCTTCCGCCTGCTCCTGGCTCTCGAAGGTCAGCTTCAACTGCTGACGCATATCGCCGGAAGAGGTGTAACCCATGATCGGGTCGATCTTGCGCGGCATTTCCTGATCGAATTCAAGAACCCACACGTTCGTTTTCGCCTTGCCCGACTGCATGGCCGTTTTCGCGGGACGGTAAATCTTGGCAGACATCTCTGCAGCGCCTCCTGATGACGCGGGAATTTCCCGCCTTGCCTCTATCGTCTCGCACCGAAAGGGCGAAAACCAATCCATTTCATTCCGATGCGGGGGCTGCTGACCGGAAGATCGAGCCACGGACCCCATGGGAATACCGATTTTGCTTAGCCGCGAATCCCTCTGCGTTCAAGCAAAAATGGCAATCGGAACAATGATAACCAGCCGGTCGACTAACTAACAAACATGGTTAATTTTTTAACACTTTCTCATGTATGATGGAACGCAGTCGAGGCCAAGACGTTAAAGCGGCGATCTGGAGGGATACGAATAATGATCTTCAAAATTTTTTCGACCAAGCGGGACGAACCGATCGAAACTGACGATACCGGCACCTACGCCGACGGGATGTTTCAAGAGTATAAGACGGGCCTGCGCACCAACAACAATGACCGGTCGTCCCACGAACGCGACTATGGTGCAGACCGGAAGATCGTGACCGCACCCGTCGGATTCGTTTGAAGGCAGTTCAATCGCAGCGTGCCGGTGGAAGAGCAATTTTAGCTGTTGCAGCAGAGGTATGAACCGTGTATCTCCGCTGCATTATCGGTACGGAGTGTAGCGCAGTCTGGTAGCGCATCTGGTTTGGGACCAGAGGGTCGGGAGTTCGAATCTCTCCACTCCGACCAATAAATCCCCTTAAATCGTTGTTTTTGTGTAAGAAGTAGGCCTACTTCTTCAGCCCCTTGGCAATCGTCGGGCTTGAGACGCGGTCGCCGACGGCGAGGCCCAGTTTCTTAACGATTCCGCCGTTCAGCTCGATCACGTATTTCACAGGCTGCCCGGAATCGATGATGTCTTCCGAATAGGGCACCGCATTTTCCTGGATATGGGTAACGGTGCCCTTTTCATCCAGAAACAGCATGTCCAGCGGCAGCTGGGTGTTTTCCATCCACATCATCACCTGACGCGATGTGCCGAAATCGAACAGCATGCCGTGATCTGCCGGCATGGATTTGCGGAACATCAATCCGTATTCACGCTGCGGGTCGGTGAGCGCAAGTTCGACCGTGAACTTCCGCGCTTCGCCCTTGGCTGGGGTGATTGTCAGCGTTTCGCTTGCAAACTGAATATTCTGCTGCTGGGTGACCGCGGCATGCGCGTCGAAAGCAGGCATGGAGCCCAACAAAAAAAGCGCCATCGAGGCGCTTTTGAGGATAGCGAGGTGAGACGCCTTCATGATGCCGATCCGCTCAGTGAGCCCGGGTGATCGGGCTTGGGGAGTCGGGATGGATTTCCGCTGCCATCAGCCCCTTTTCGCCCGGTCCGAAACGCACCAGAACCACCTGTCCCGGCCGCAGTTCCGTGAGGCCGAAACGGCGCAGGGTTTCCATGTGGACGAAGATGTCCTCCGTCCCCTCGCCCCGGGTCAGGAAACCAAATCCCTTGGTGCGGTTGAACCACTTTACCAGCGCTCGCTCCAGACCACTCGTGGGGGTAACCTGAACATGCGTGCGCACCGGCGGCAGCTGCGACGGGTGAACCGCCGTAGACTGATCCATGGAGAGGATCTTGAAGGCCTGGTATCCGCGCTCGCGCCGCTGGATCAGAGCTACGATTCGTGTACCTTCGAGGATGGTCTGGTAGCCGTCGCGGCGAAGGCAGGTCACGTGCAGGAGGACATCCTGGAGGCCGTTATCGGGGACGATGAAGCCGAAGCCCTTGGCAACGTCAAACCATTTGACAACACCGGTGATTTCAATGAGCTCAACAGCTTCGCCCGACAACTCTTCGTAGTCGGCGATTCCTTTTGCTGAAATTCTATCACCCATGTTATCCAGCCCCTCGATTACGCGTCACACTGTTACGGTTAACTGATTCTTGAAATCAAGATTAACATCTTGGTAACGGAAAAGCGCAAGTCCTAGTTTTCGATTATTCCCAACTGTAGAATTGAAGGCCAAGACTTGCCTGAAGCTGACGCTACATCGGCTGGTCGCTCAAAGACAACATTAGAGAGGAAATATAATGCGTTATCTCCATACCATGGTCCGCGTCAAAGACCTCGATGCCTCGCTGCACTTCTACACGACCCTTTTCGGCCTGACCGAAGTCCGCCGCTATGAAAACGAGAAGGGCCGTTTCACGCTTGTCTTCCTTGCCGCCAGCGACGACATCGAAGCAGCACGAGCCAATTCCACCCCCTGTCTTGAGCTCACCTACAATTGGGACACCGAGGACTATACCGGGGGACGGAACTTTGGTCACCTCGCCTATGAGGTGGATGACATATACGCCATTTGTCAGAAATTGATGGATAATGGCGTCATCATCAACCGCCCGCCTCGTGACGGACACATGGCCTTCGTCCGCTCGCCTGATGGCATCTCGATCGAAATTCTGCAGAAGGGCGCCAACCTTCCCGCAGCCGAACCGTGGGCTTCCATGCCCAACACCGGCGCCTGGTAGGCCCGGGCTTTCGCGAGGCTTGCGGCATTTGCGAATGTTGCCCCATGAGGCTTCTTCGTGCTTGCCGCTTCCATTCCCCGCCAGCATGCTTGGTGCGACTCGAAGCATCAAGCATCGGATTTGCCGCGGTTCCGTCTCTCGTTCCCGCGACGCAATGATTCGCACCCATGAAGGGGCGGCCCCGATGTTTGTCCATCAGGAACGGGGTACGTCCTTTGCAAAGCGACCGGCAAACAAAACCTGGCAGACATTTTCTTGCGACCGGCGCGGCCGTTGCGATCGTAATGTTTGCGCTATCCGGTTGCATGACGACCGGCGGAAAGACGAAAGTGGCGGCAGCAGCGGCCGAAACAAAGCCCGCGCCGACGGCCGCGGAGCAATTGGCCGCTGCGCTGAACGCCAAGGCGGAAGCGAATGCGCACAAGCAGGGCGGCTATCGCGATCCGATGGTGCGGACCGCTTCCGGCCGGCAGGTGCCGTTGCTGGCCTCCCCCGGTGATACTCCGATGCTGATGGCCTCGTCCGCGCCGCCATTGCCCGGATCTGCGGCCGATAGCCCTGCCGGCATCGCAGGCCTGGTCACGCAGCCCACGGCGGTCAATGCAAACAGGACCAGCATCTATTCTTCGGCAATGATGCCGGTCGCTCAGATGCCCGACCAGGCAAGCGGAATACCATCGGGACAGGATGCGACCAGCGCTCTTTCCTCCCAGGGAATCACGCCGGTCATGCGCAGCGTCTACAGCGCTCCTGCCTCGATGGTGCAGCCGGCGCCGGTCCAGCAGCCGGTGCAGCCGCAGGGGATAGACATATTTCCTGAGGAGCAATCCTCGCAGAATGTTGTTCCGCAGGGCAGTCAGCCGCCGATCCACACGGCCGCGGCCTTCACCAAACCGGTTTCTGACGCCACACCGTCCAAGATCATGCCTGCGCGCGGATTGAAGGCGCACACGATCGATAGCAAGGAGGCCCTGATGGTTGCGCATATGACCGCTTCCAAGGCGCAACAGGGTCAAGATCAAGGACAGAACTCCGCTTCCAATCGGATTCAGGTTATCGGCAAACCGATGCCGAAGGGGATCGTCCCTAACGTTTCCATGACACCGGGCATGGCTGCGTCGCTGAAGCAACCGATCGCTTTCCGGCGTGGTGATGCGCCGACCGCAAGTGCCGTTGATCGCGACAAGGTGATGGTTGGCAAGCTGCCGGTGCAGTTCTAGGTACCGTGCAGCGGCCGGGTGAATCTACAGCGCTGGGCCTGAGTTCCAAACCGCTGGCGCTTGGCAGCTCGGCAAAACCCACATTTGCAAAGTGACGTAAGGTTTTGTTTACGCACGGCATTCGCTTTTTTCGCCAGCTTTGATCTTTCTGTCATTTTTTTGAGAAAAAAGCGAAATAGCCGCTTGCGGGAATGAAATCACCCCACTATAAGGGCGCCACAGCACGCGCCCTTCGTCTATCGGTTAGGACGACAGATTTTCATTCTGTAAAGAGGGGTTCGACTCCCCTAGGGCGTGCCACTGTCTTTCCATCACGCAAATTCGTCATGGTCCTTGCGGGCATCCGCATCGATGACTATTTTATGTCAGTGCTTGTTCATGACGATGCTTGCGCCCTTCGTCTATCGGTTAGGACGACAGATTCTCATTCTGTAAAGAGGGGTTCGACTCCCCTAGGGCGTACCATAATGTCTCCACCCAGTGGCTTTCCCGGCAGGCGGTAGTTTTCCACAAGTCTCGCAAAAATCTCGCTAATCGGCGAATTTTTTCTCGTTTTTGCGCTTGCAGCATTAGAGGACCCTGACTATAAGGGCGCCACAGCACGCGCCCTTCGTCTATCGGTTAGGACGACAGATTTTCATTCTGTAAAGAGGGGTTCGACTCCCCTAGGGCGTGCCACTTTCTTCAAGCAAATTTCTGCAGCTTTGTGCTCGAAGAGCGTCCGTGCTCTACGAGCTATGGGGCCTTTGCCGCGTCCGTGACGCGCAGCTGGACGCGTCGCGAACCCTGCCAGTGATCGGCTCCGAGCGTGCCGGCGACATGAAGCTGTGCGCCACGGGAGTTGAGTAGCAGATCGCCGAGCGGCGTCTCGGCAGAACGGAATGCTATGCCTTCCAGCCGGCCGCCATCCTGCGCCTCCAGCGTGATCTTGATGTGAGACTGGCCGACCAAGCGCGAATCACGCAGACGATGGGCGGGAATGGCAAATATTGGCTGCGGATGACCGGAACCATAGGGACCAGCCGTTTCCAGCTGATCGACCAACTCGACTGTCGCACCGCTCGCACCGAGAGCGCCGTCGATCTTCAGGGTTTCGTTTGCCACAAGACCGGATACCTGCTTTTCGGCCTTCTCCGTGAAAAACGCGCGCAGCTTGCCGAGATTTGCACGCTCGACCGTCAAGCCGGCTGCCATCGCATGCCCGCCGCCTTTGACAAGTAGCCCGGCATCGACTGCAGCGCGCACCATGCGACCCATGTCAAAGCCATTGATCGAGCGGCCGGAGCCCGTTCCCTTCCCCGAGGGATCGAAAGCGATGGCGAAGGCCGGACGCCGAAACTTGTCTTTCAGCCTCGAGGCGATAAGGCCGACTATTCCGGGGTGCCAGTTGTCCCTTGCCGTGATGATGACAGCGGCGCCGTCGCCATTGCCATATTCCGCCAGCGCTTCCGCGTCGGCTTCTTGCAACATGGCGGCTTCCATGGCCTGTCGCTCGCGGTTCAGGTCGTCCAGTCGCTCGGCGATCGCTTCCGCCTCGCCATTGTCTTCAAGCGTCAGAAGTCGGCTTCCCAGCGCTGCATCGCCAATACGACCGCCGGCGTTGATGCGCGGGCCAATCATGAAGCCGAAATGATAGGGCGTAACGGGGCCGCCGAGCCCCGCCTTGCGAAACAGTGCAGACAGGCCGGCATTGCCCTGGTGCCGCGCGGCAATCAGGCCCTTGACCACATAGGCGCGGTTCAGCCCTTTGAGTGGAACGACGTCACAGACTGTCGCGAGTGCGACGATATCGAGCCATGCCAGCAGATCGATGGAGCGGACACGCGGATCGCCCGCTTCGCGAAGCATGCGCAGCGCCGCCACGAGCACCAGAAAGACGACGCCCGCAGCGCAGAGGTGCCCCTGCCCGGACAGATCGTCTTCGCGGTTGGGGTTGACCAGCGCATGGCATGGCGGCAGCTCGTGACCAACCTGATGGTGGTCGATGACGACGATATCGACGCCCCTCGCCTTCGCCGCTTCCAGCGCCTCGAAACTGGTGGTGCCGCAATCGACGGTTACGATCAGATGGGCGCCATTGTCGATAAGCTGGTTGATGGCGACGGGATTGGGTCCATAGCCTTCAAAGATGCGATCCGGAATGTAGATGTTTGCAGCCACACCAAAATGGCGCAGGAAACGATAGACGAGCGCGGAAGACGCGGCGCCGTCCACATCGTAGTCGCCAAAGATGGCCACTCTCTCGCCCCTCTTTATTGCCTCAAGCAGGCGAAGGGCTGCCTTTTCGCAATCGGTCATGCTGTGGGGATCAGGCATCAGATTGCGGATCGTCGGATCGAGAAAAGCCATGGCTTCTTCGGCAGCGACACCTCGTCCGGCCAGTACGCGGGCGATCAAATCCGGCAAACCAAAGGTCTGGGCGATTGCCAGGGCTCTATTTTGCCCTGCCTGATCGAGACGCGATATCCAGCGGTTCCCCGAAACGGAACGCTCCACGCCCAAAAAAGCCCTCTGAACAGGATCTACCGCTTCAACCATTCCAGAATTCCGTTCGCATTGCTTCCTTTTTACAGGAGCGAAGCGAATAGAACAGGGGCGGTTTGCCTATTCAAAGCTTTATCCAAAGACCGACCATATTAGGAAGACGAGGCCGATAGCCCAGGAAACGATGATGGCGGTCAATATGAGCAAGACCGCCCAGTTGCGACCCTCGTGATATTCGTCGTCCACGGAGTCGCCCAGGATCTCCGTGCTCCGTTTTTGCCCATCACAATCGTTTTTCCTGCTCCCGGCAGGTGGCTCAGCATACGCTTTCATTCGATGAACGCCCCAACAAGCTCGAACAAGCCCGAATAAGGCATAGCCTATATTTTCGGAAATTGTAATATACAACTTATGGGGTATGGTTCATGCAAAAAAGTGCAGTCCGCCCGAAAAAATCAGGCGAACTTTCGTAAAATCAACCGTAATCGGACAGAATTCGCGCTTAACCGGCTTTCGGACGCTCGATCCGGATGACCTGTGGTTCGCCGACAAGATAGCCTTCCGTCTTGATCGCGGAAACGGCTTTGCGGATCGAATCCTCGGTGGTTGCATGCGTGACGAGGATGATCGTTTGATGCTCCGAGGGCGAGAGATGTTGCTTGGAGCGCTGTACGATTGATTCCAGCGAAATATGGTTTTCCGCCATGCGCGTTGCGACGCTGGCAAAGACACCGGTGCGGTCCTGAACCGTCAGACGGATGAAATAGCCCCCCTCGTGGCTTTGCATCTGCGCCTTGCGGTAGGGCTCCAGCGCGGCGGCGGGATGGCCAAGAGCGGGCACACGCTGCGCGCCGGGCTGGCTCTTGGCGATGTCAGCAATATCGCCGAGCACCGCGGAGGCGGTCGCATTGCCGCCGGCACCGGGGCCGACCATCAGCAGTTCGCCGAGGATATCGGATTCGATCGCCACCGCATTGGTCACGCCATCGACCTGCGCGATCACCGAATCCTGTGGAACCATGGTCGGATGAACGCGCTGCTCTATGCCGGTCTCGGTGCGTTGCGCGACGCCCAGGAGCTTGATGCGATAACCGAGATCGGCGGCCGCACGGATGTCGTCGATCGAAATATTGGTGATGCCTTCGAGATAGATGTCGTCAGCCGCGATGCGATTGCCGAAGGCAAGCGTGGTCAGGATGGCCAGCTTGTGAGCGGTATCATTGCCTTCGATGTCGAAGGCCGGATCGGCTTCGGCGTAACCGAGACGCTGCGCTTCCTTCAGGCAGTCGGCAAAGGACAGGCCCTCTTTCTCCATCCGGGTCAGGATGTAGTTGCAGGTGCCGTTCATGATGCCGTAAACGCGGGAAATCGTGTTGCCGGTGAGTGACTCGCGCAACGCCTTGATGACGGGAATGCCGCCTGCGACCGCCGCTTCGAAATTGAGAAGCGCGCCCTTCTCTTCCGCGATCGTTGCAAGTTCGACGCCGTGATAGGCAAGCAGAGCCTTGTTGGCGGTCACCACATGGAGACCGCGCGCAAGCGCCGCCCTTACGGAAGCATTGGCTGCACCTTCGGCACCGCCCATAAGCTCGACGAAGACGTCGATGTCGGCCTTCTGGGCCAGATCGACCGGGCCGCCGTACCATTCGATACCGTCAAGATCGATGCCTCGATCCTTGGTGCTATCTCGAGCCGTAACGGCGACGATTTCGATCGGACGCCCGCAGGTGACGGCAAGTTCGTTCCTGCGCTGCTGGATGATACGGACGAGCGAGGCACCAACGGTGCCCAGGCCCGCAATGCCGATTTTGAGGGCGTCTGCCATGGAATGATCCTGATAGTTCTGATGCGGCAGCCGCGAAAACGGCTGCCGGGAGTTTGATCGTCTTATGAACGGTGGGCGTTGAGCGAGATGACGTTGTGCATCGTCTCGTCGGCCGTCGAAAGGAATTTCTTGATATTGCGAGCAGCCTGGCGGATGCGATGCTCGTTTTCAACGAGCGCCAGGCGCACATAGTCATCGCCCATCTCGCCGAAACCTATGCCCGGAGCGACGGCAACGTCAGCCTTTTCTACGAGCAGCTTGGAGAATTCCAGCGAGCCGAGATGACGGAACTTTTCTGGGATCTTCGCCCAGGCGAACATGGTCGCCTCCGGCGGAGGAACCTCGAAGCCGGCCTTGCCGAAGCTCTCAACCATAACGTCGCGACGACGCTTGTAGACGCTGCGCACTTCCGCGATGTCGGAGCCGTCACCGTTCAGCGCGTGGGTTGCCGCAACCTGGATCGGCGTGAAAGCACCGTAATCAAGGTAGGACTTGACGCGGGTCAGCGCTGCGATAAGCCGCTCGTTGCCGACGGCAAAGCCCATGCGCCAGCCGGGCATGGAAAATGTCTTGGACATCGAGGTGAATTCGACCGTCACGTCTATCGCGCCCGGGACTTCGAGCACTGACGGAGGCGGTGCATCGTTGAAGTAGATTTCGGAATAGGCCAGATCCGAGAGCACGATGATGTCGTGCTTCTTCGCGAAGGCGACGACTTCCTTGTAGAAATCGAGCGTCGCCACATAGGCGGTCGGATTCGACGGGTAGTTGAGAATCAGCGCCAGCGGCTTCGGGATCGAATGACGTACCGCCCGCTCCAGCGGAGGGAAGAAGCTGTCGTCGGGCTCGACTGACAGGGAGCGGATAACGCCGCCCGCCATCAGGAAGCCGAAAGCGTGGATCGGGTAGGTCGGGTTCGGGCAGAGAATCACGTCGCCAGGAGCGGTGATCGCCTGCGCCATGTTGGCGAAGCCTTCCTTGGAGCCGAGCGTGGCTACAACCTGCGTATCGGGATTGAGCTTCACGCCGAAGCGGCGCGCATAATAGGCCGCCTGGGCCCGGCGCAGTCCCGGAATGCCCTTGGAGGATGAGTAACGGTGCGTACGCGGATCCTGAACCACTTCGCACAGCTTGTCGACGATCGCCTTCGGAGTCGGAAGGTCCGGATTGCCCATGCCGAGGTCGATGATGTCAGCCCCACCCGCTCGCGCGCTGGCTTTCAAACGGTTGACCTGTTCGAAAACGTAAGGCGGCAAGCGTCGGACTTTATGAAACTCTTCCATCTCTTTCCTCATGGGACTCAGCCACTATGGCTGCAACGAAGTTCGTTCGTCTCCCGAACAGCCGCGACACGAACTTCGAAATCGCGGCGCCCGTATTCTCACCTGATGCAAATGGATGCGGTGAATCTGAGGCAGTCAGCCCTTCAGATTCGTCATGAACCAGCAGGATACATCAAATTCAGCCTGTCGGAACGCTTTGCGTCCAAATTGCCGGAAAGGCAAGGCTATTTTACTGGCTCTGTTGCTTGATCTGATCGAGCGTATCCTGGCCATGTTCGGCGGCAAGCTTGCGCATCTCGGCGACGCGCTTGTCGTATTCGGCCTGGCTGATCGCACCGGATTTGTGCGCGGCGCCGAGTGCCGTCAGCTGCTTTTGCAGATCGGTGGCCTGATCGTTGCTGATCTGGACATTGGCGGCCGTCGGCGGATTGTTGAATGTGGGGAAACCATCCGAGGTATGATCGGTCGTCGATTCGTTCAGCGGCTTCCCGCTGGCCGACTTTACGATGACGGCCTGTGGCGCCTGGCGCTTTGCGGCCCAGGCCGCTCGCTCCGCCGGCGTCGAGCATCCCGCCAATGCCAGCATCAAGACGCCGCATACCAGGAAATATCGGTCGAACCCCGTCACCATACCGCCGCTCATAAATCGCCCTATCTGTCCTGCGCCCGCGTCGCAAACTGTTAGAGTTGTCGGCGCGGCAAAGCAAGAGTGTCAACTACCCGTCTTGGAACTTGTATTCCGTTTCCAGCAAGATGTACAAATGGAAAACAGACTGAGCTGCCGCCGGAGGATGATGCGTGACCGACAGCAAGCGGGATTCAAGTGAGGGCAAAAGCTCCGATTTCGATTCGAAATCGCTTGAGGCCTATATCGTTAAAGATCCCGAAGCGATGGCCATGAATTTCGCGCGCGCGCTCGAAAATCTCGGCCAGGCTGCATCCGCGTGGCTCGGCCCGCGCGAACGCGGGGAGCGGCCGGAAACGCTGGCCGACCCGATGACCGACATGGTCAAGACCCTTTCGAAGGTTGCGGAATATTGGCTCTCCGATCCCCGTCGCACCCTGGAGGCGCAGACCCATCTGCTATCCGGCTATTTCGGGCTCTGGACCCAGACCATGCAGCGGCTGGCGGGCAATGAGACGGCACCCGAGGCAGACGAACCTTCTGTCAAGGACAGGCGGTTTGCCGACGAGGACTGGCGGAAAAACCCCTTCTTTGCCTTCCTGCGCCAGACGTACCAGTTGACGTCGGGCTGGACCGAGAAACTGGTCAATGATGCGGAAGGGCTCGACGACCATACGCGCCATAAAGCCTCCTTCTACGTCAAGCAGATCACGGCTGCACTGTCACCGACTAACTTCGTCGCCACCAATCCGCAGCTCTATCGCGAAACCGTCGCTTCCAACGCGGAGAATCTCGTTAGGGGCATGAAGATGTTTGCCGAGGACATCGGCGCCGGCGGCGGAGACCTTCGGCTGCGGCAGACCGACATGAGCAAGTTTGCGATCGGTACCAACATGGCGCTGACGCCGGGAAAGGTTATCGCGCAAAGCGACGTCTGCCAGATCGTCCAATATGAACCCTCCACGGAAACGGTGCTGAAGCGACCACTGCTGATCTGCCCGCCGTGGATCAACAAGTTCTACATTCTCGATCTCAATCCGCAGAAATCCTTTATCAAATGGTGCGTCGAGCAGGGACACACGGTCTTCGTCATCTCCTGGGTCAACCCGGATGCCCGGCATGCCGAGAAGGATTGGACGTCCTATGCAAGGGAAGGCATCGATTTCGGACTTGAGACCGTCGAGAAGGCGACAGGCGAAAAGGAAGTCAACGCCATCGGCTACTGCGTCGGCGGCACGCTGCTGGCGGCGACGCTTGCTCTTCATGCCAAGGAAAAGAACAAGCGCATCAAGACCGCAACCTTCCTGACGACCCAGGTCGATTTCACCCATGCCGGCGATCTCAAGGTCTTTGTCGATGAGGAGCAGATTTCCGCGCTGGAAGCCCAGATGAGTGTGACGGGCTATCTCGACGGATCGAAGATGGCGACGGCCTTCAACATGCTGCGCGCCTCGGAACTGATCTGGCCCTATTTCGTCAACAACTACCTCAAGGGCCAGGAGCCCCTGCCCTTCGACCTGCTTTTCTGGAATGCCGATTCGACCCGCATGGCGTCAGCCAATCATTCCTTCTATCTGCGCAACTGCTACCTCAACAACACGTTGAGCAAGGGAACGATGGAACTGGACGGCAAGAAGCTGTCGCTCAAGGACGTCAAAATTCCCATTTACAATCTCGCTACCCGTGAGGACCACATAGCCCCGGCGAAATCGGTCTTCCTCGGCAGCGGCCTGTTTGGCGGTCCGGTCGAATTCGTTGTCACCGGCTCGGGACATATCGCCGGCGTCGTCAACCCCCCGGACAAGCTCAAGTACCAGTTCTGGACCGGCGGCAAGCCGGCCGGCGACTATCAACAGTGGCTGGAGGAGGCGAAGGAGACGCCGGGCTCGTGGTGGACGCATTGGCAGGCGTGGATCGAAGCGCAGGATGCCAAGCGCGTGCCGGCCCGCAAACCCGGTGGCGGCGCATTGAACGCCATCGAGGAAGCGCCGGGCTCCTACGTCATGGAACGCGCCTGAGGCGCATTCTTTCGGTCATGCTCGCGCAAAACAGCAAGATATTTCATGCTCTTCGATAAGCCCCTCGTCCCTGCCCGCCTCATTTCCCGCTACAAGCGTTTCCTTTTCGATGCAGAGCTTGAGAGCAGCGAAATCATTACGGGTTCGTGTCCGAATACCGGCTCGATGCAGGGCTTGACGACACCGGGCTCACGCATCTGGCTTTCCGAACATGACAGTCCTACGCGAAAATATCGCCACGTCTTCGAGATGATCGAAGCCGATGGAACGATCGTTGGGGTCAACACCGCAATGCCGAACCGGGTGGCGGCGGAGGCCATTGCCTTGGGACAGGTCGCGGATCTCGGGGACTACACGACTGTCCGGCGCGAGCAGAAATACGGCCGCAATTCGCGTATCGACCTTCTCTTGACCGATCCGCTCAGGCCTACCACCTATGTCGAGGTCAAGAACGTGCATTTCATGCGGACACCGGCTCTTGCGGAATTTCCCGATACGGTGACAGCGCGCGGCGCCAAGCACCTGGAAGAGCTTGGCGACATGGCCGAAGCGGGTCACCGCGCGGTGATGCTATATGTCATACAGCGGCATGATTGCGATCGCTTCCGGATATGCTCCGATCTCGACCGCTTCTATGCCAGCGCGTTCGATCGAGCGCTCACACGCGGTGTCGAAGCCTATGCTCTCAAATGCCAGATTTCGCCGAGTGAAATAATACCTGCGGGATTGATACCGATAGACGAACCCGGCATAGCTGCATTATGTAAAAGTGTAGAAAAGACTGCTGAAAGCTGATCCATGGTGAATTACATCGAAGCGTCGACGGCGCCGTCTAAAAATACAGGTGCCATCCGCCTCTACGGTCCGGATGCGTTCGAAGGGATGCGCAAAGCGTGCCAACTCACGGCGCGTTGCCTTGACGAGCTCGCAGCGCTTGTACAACCCGGCATCCCGACCGACGATATCGACCGTTTCGTATTCGAGTACGGCATGGATCACGGCGCCTATCCCGCGACCCTCAACTATCGCGGATACACCAAATCGACCTGCACCTCGATCAATCACGTCGTCTGTCACGGCATCCCCAATGAGAAGCCACTGCGCGAAGGCGATATCGTCAACATCGACGTCACCTTCGTGCTGGATGGCTGGCACGGCGATTCCAGCCGCATGTATCCGGTAGGCCTGATCAAGCGTTCGGCGGAACGGCTGCTGGAAGTGACCTACGAGTCGCTGATGCGAGGCATTGCAGCCGTGCGCCCCGGTGCGCGAACGGGAGCCATCGGTGAAGCGATCCAGGTCTATGCGGAGGCAGAGCGCTGCTCGGTCGTGCGCGACTTCTGCGGACATGGCGTCGGCAGCCTTTTTCACGATTCGCCGAATATCCTGCACTATGGCCGGGCCGGCGAAGGACCGGAACTGCGCGAGGGCATGATCTTTACCATCGAGCCCATGATCAATCTCGGCCGGCCGCATGTCAAAGTGCTCGGCGACGGTTGGACTGCGGTCACGCGCGACCGGTCGCTATCGGCGCAATACGAACACACCGTCGGTGTCACCGCCACGGGCTGCGAGATATTCACATTGTCGCCAGCCGGTCTGGATCGGCCGGGCTTGCCTCCTCTCTAGGGTGACCCATGGCCAAGAGCCCCGCTCCATCTGCGGACTACGGCAATCAGCCGATCGACGATAGCGGGATTTTGGAAACGGAGGGCGATACGCCGCTCTTTGACGAGCGATTGTTCTTTGCAGAGCAGCCTCCGAAAAGCAGTAGCCTGAAAAGGCCGGCAAAGCTTTCTGCCGCTCCTGCCGACATGAGCAATCACTATCACGGCCACCGCGAGCGCCTGCGCAATCGCTTCCGCGACGGAGGTGAAGCGGCGCTTGCCGACTACGAGGTCCTTGAGCTGCTGCTCTTTCGGCTTATTCCTCGCCGCGATACCAAGCCGATCGCCAAGGCGCTCATCGACCGTTTCGGAACGCTCGGCGGCGTTATTGGAGCACCGGCTGTGCTGCTGCAGGAGGTCAAGGGTGTCGGCGAAGCAGTGGCACTCGATCTCAAGCTGGTGGCGACGGTTGCACAGCGCATGCTGAAGAGCGAACTTCGCGGCAAGCAGGTGCTGGCTTCGTGGTCATCTGTCATCGACTACTGCCACACGGCGATGGCCCACGAATCGCGCGAACAATTTCGCCTCCTCTTCCTCGACAAGCGCAACGCGTTGATTGCAGACGAGGTGCAAGGCCTTGGTACCGTCGATCATACGCCGGTCTACCCACGCGAAGTGGTCAAGCGTGCCCTGGAACTATCGGCTACCGCTTTGATTCTGGTCCATAACCATCCATCAGGCGACCCGACACCGTCCCGCGCCGATATCGACATGACGAAGATGATCATCGACACCGCGAAGCCTCTCGGCATTACCGTCCATGATCACATCATCATCGGCAAGGACGGACATGCGAGCCTTAGAGGCTTGCGTCTGATCTGAAGATCAGATGTGCCGCGATCGTTATCGCGATAGCCTTCTCATCCTCACCTCATTTAAGTTTCAGGTATTCGTCAGCATGCTTTGGCATAGACTGGATGCTCCCGATCCGGTCCCATCCCGCCCCTGATGCTGGCAACCGACGGAAGCAACTACTGTGACCGTCGCCGGCTGTTTGGCGTGGTCTGCCCGGAGCTTCCATGCCCAAGACTGCGTCACGCCCTGCTTCGTCTGTCCGCCTTCTTCGCCAGGGGCTGCTTTGCACGCTTGCGCTGCTCGCGCTTCTGGTTGGCGGTTTCTATGGCTACATGCTCGCGACCACAAACTTCCACGCCGTCGTTCCAGGAGAGGTCTATCGCTCGTCGCAGCCATCCGCTTCGACGATCGCCGAATTCCAGAAAGACTACGGTATCAAGACGATCATCAACCTGCGCGGCGACAATAGCGGTAGCGACTGGTACGATGATGAAATCGCAGCCGCCAGGAAACTCGATATAAACCACATCGATTTCGGCATGTCTTCCGGCCGGGAACTGACACAGCCGGAGGCCGCACGTCTCGTCGAACTAATGCGCGATGCGCCGAAGCCCCTCCTGATCCATTGCCAGGCCGGGGCGGACCGCACGGGTCTCGCCGCTGCTCTTTATCTCGCCGCGATTTCGAAGCGTAGCGAAACGGTTGCCGAAGGACAGATGTCGATTATCTACGGTCACATCCCGCTTTCGATCAGCCGCGCCTACGCCATGGACAGAAGTTTTGAAAAACTCGAGCCCTGGCTCGGCTTTTCCAGCTCTTGAGCTACCAACGTTAGACAATCTGTAACATTGACCGGCTACCGATTGATGAGCGACATTTACTGTCGCGATATTGTTCCAATTCAATCATTCGGGGCTTTTCGATGTATCAATACGATCTCGTCGTCGTGGGCAGCGGTCCGGCTGGACGCAGAGGCGCCATACAGGCAGCCAAGCTCGGCAAGCGCGTGCTGGTCATCGAGCAAGGCAAGCGCGTGGGCGGTGTCTCCGTTCACACAGGCACGATCCCCTCCAAGACCCTGCGCGAAACCGCGCTCAACCTTTCGGGCTGGCGCGAGCGCGGCTTCTATGGCCGGGCCTATCGCGTCAAGCAGGAGATCAGCGCCGAAGATTTGCGCCGCCGCCTGCTCATCACCCTCGATCACGAAGTCGAGGTACTCGAGCACCAGTTTGCCCGAAACCGGGTCAGCCACATCAGGGGCAAGGCGAGCTTCGTCGACCCGCAGACGCTTGAGGTAACCAAGGACGACGGTGAAGTTCTTCATGTCAGCGCAGAGAGCATTCTTCTCGCCGTCGGCACGAAGCCCTTCCGCCCGGACTACATGCCTTTCGACGGAGAAACCATCCTCGACAGCGACGAGATTCTTGAGATGAAGGCGCTGCCACGGTCGATGGTCGTCATCGGCGCCGGCGTCATCGGCATCGAATACGCGACCATCTTCAGTGCACTGGACACGCAGGTGACCCTGCTCGACCCCAAGTCGACCATGCTCGATTTCATCGACAAGGAAATCGTCGAGGACTTCACCTATCAGCTGCGCGACCGCAACATGAAGCTGAACCTCGGCCAGAAGGCCGAGAAGGTTGAAAAGCTTCCTGACGGCAAGGTGGAGCTGACGCTGAGCAATGGCCGGCGCATCGTCACCGACATGGTACTCTTCGCGGCCGGGCGCATGGGCGCGACGGATACGCTCAATCTTCCCGCTGCGGGCCTTGAAGCGGACAGCCGCGGCCGCCTCAGCGTCAATCCGGAAACCTTTGCCACCAGCGTTCCCCATATTTTCGCCGCAGGCGATGTCATCGGCTTCCCGAGCCTTGCCTCCACCTCGATGGAACAGGGTCGTATCGCGGCCCGCGTGGCCGTCGGCGCGATCGCCAAGGAGCCGCAGAAATACTTCCCCTACGGCATCTATGCCGTTCCGGAGATCTCCACCTGCGGCCTGACCGAGGAAGAGGTCAAGGAACGCGGCATCCCTTATGAATGCGGCATCGCCCGGTTCCGCGAAACCTCGCGCGGCCATATCATGGGCCTGGATACCGGCCTCCTGAAGATGATCTTCTCTCTGAAGACCCGCCGCCTGCTCGGCGTCCATATCGTCGGCGAAGGCGCTACCGAACTCGTCCATATCGGCCAAGCGGTCCTGAACCTCAAGGGCACGGTCGAATACTTCGTCGAGAACACTTTCAACTACCCGACGCTTGCCGAAGCCTACAAGATCGCCGGCCTCGACGCCGGTAACCGCATGGGCGACATCAAGTCCGAGCTTTGAAGATCAGTCAGTCTACACGGTGCCCATCAAGCCTAGCCTAGTCGGCGGCAGCGCGGCAGACGGCCTCAACGTTGTGACCATCGGGATCGAGAACAAAGGCACCGTAATAGTCGGGATGATAATGGGCTCGGATACCCGGCGGCCCATTGTCTCGGCCTCCCGCGGCGAGTGCGGCTTCGTAAAATCGATCAACCATCGCTCTATTCTGCGCCGAGAAAGCTATGTGAACACTGGTTTGAGGCCCGTTTCGATGTCCTATCCAAAAGAAGGCCTTCGGCTTGATCCCATACCCGGCAAAGGTCTCTCCCTCGGCATAGAGGCGTTCTATACCTAGCGGATGTAACGCTGTGTCATAGAACCCTTTCGATCGTTCCACGTCGGTTACTCCGATTGTGATGTGATCCAGCATATCTGCTCCGGGATTTCCGAGATAACAACTCGGGATCGATGCTGCATCTGTCATCAAAACCGAGTCAAGGACCTCTCAGGATTGATCATCTGCATGCGCACCGATAATCTTTCCACCATAACGATCTATTCTCGGTATCGCTTCGGGCTTCTTCACGCTCGGCTGACGGCGCCAACTCCGCATCTGGAAAAAAGGAAATAGACGGCGGTGCGAATAATCTCTCTGAACGCATGGGGCGGCAAGCTTCATGAGCCGCTCTTGCAATATATCGCTGATGTCGATCCCGATATCCTGTGCCTGCAGGAAGTCACGCGCACCATCTCGGCAAAGCAGGATTGGCATCTCTATCGCGACCATGATGTCGAGCTTCCGCAGCGCGCCAATCTTTTCGCAGAGGTCGGCGCGGTCCTGTTAGGACACGACGCTTTTTTCAGCCCGACCGCAAGAGGCGAGCTTCTCGAACGCGATGAGGCGGTTTTCTCAGAGTTCGGGTTAGCAACCTATGTTCGCCAGTCACTGCCAGTCATTGCGCAAGCGTCCGGCTTCGTGCACGGCGAATTCTCGCCTGACGGATGGGGCGCACATCCGCGGTCCCGCAACGCTCATTGCATCCGGGTCTTCGATTACAAGCGGCGCTTTCCGCTCACCGTCACCCAGTTTCACGGGCTGCGTGATATCGCCGGCAAAGGCGACACCCCTGCCCGTCACGCCCAGGCAGATGCTGTTATCGATCTCATAAAGCGTGTCTGGCCCGGCCACGAGCGGCTGGTCGTCTGCGGTGATTTCAACGTGCTGCCTGATAGCGTGACTTTCGAAACGCTCGGCAAGCTGGGTCTGACGGATCTCGTCACATCGCGCGGCTTCACGGACACGAGGACGTCCCACTACCCGAAAGATGGGCGCTTTGCCGACTATATGCTGGCGAATGAGGCCGTCGGGATCGTCGATTTCGATGTCGTTGCGGCGCCGGAAGTTTCCGATCACCGAGCGCTGCTGCTCGATATAGAGTGATGGTTTCGGCGAAACTTCGCGGCGGAGGTCGGACTGCGGGTTGGTGATGACACCGTGCCGTGGGAACCCCTCATCCGCCTGCCGGCACCTTCTCCCCGAGGGGCGAAGATGGATGCCGCACCGCCGCCGCTACTCCGCGACGTTCAAGTTGGGCGAAGCGTTGCGGCTCAACTCTTCTCCCCTTGGCGAGGAGCCGGAGCGACAGCGAGGCGATGAAGGGTTCCCACGCCACCCACCGCTGACGCTGGATACGCACACCGGAATGATCCGAGTAACGAAAAAGGCCCTGCCGGATGGCAAGGCCTTTTTGCATTTGATGGAATGAACCGATTACTCGGCGCTGTCTTCAGCAGCCTTCTTCTTCGGAGCGGCCTTCTTCTTCGGAGCAGCCGCTTCCTCGTCCTCGGCAGAGGCTTCGGTTGCTTCAGCCTTGGCAGCAGCCTTCTTCTTCGGAGCGGCCTTCTTCGTCTCCGCCTTCTCGGCACCTTCTTCGCTGTCGTCAGCGAGGAGTTCTTCCTTGCTTACAGTCTTGTCGGTGACATCGACTTCGGAGAGCAGATGGTCGATGACCTTTTCTTCGAAGATCGGAGCGCGCAGGTTGGCGGAAGCTCCGGGCGTGTTCCGGAAGAACTCGAGGATTTCCTTTTCCTGGCCCGGGAACTGGCGCAGCTGGTCGTAGAGAGCGCGCTGCAGTTCGTCTTCGCTGACCTCAACGCCGGCCTTTTCGCCGATTTCCGACAGAACGAGACCGAGGCGGACGCGGCGCTCAGCGAGCTTCAGGTATTCTTCGCGAGCCTTTTCTTCGGTCGTGTCTTCGTCTTCGAAGGTCTTGCCAGACTGCTGGAGATCCGTCTGGATCTGGCGCCAGATGCTGTCGAATTCAGCTTCGATCAGCTTCTGCGGCGAGTCGAACTTGTACATCTCGTCGAGCTGGTCGAGGATCTGACGCTTGACCTTCTGGCGCGTGACCGAGCCGTATTGGCTTTCGATCTGGCTGCGAACGACTTCCTTCAGGCGGTCGGCAGATTCGAGGCCGAGCTTGGTGGCAAGATCGTCGTTGATTTCGACTTCGCCCGGTGCAGCCACTTCCTTGACACTGATGTCGAAGGTGGCTTCCTTGCCGGCGAGGTTCTTGGCCGGATAATCGGCCGGGAAGGTTACGGTGATGACCTTTTCATCGCCAGCCTTGACGCCGACGAGCTGTTCTTCGAAGCCCGGGATGAAGCGGTTGGAGCCGATGACGAGCTCAGCGCCTTCGTCCTTGCCGCCGTCGAATGCTTCGCCGTCGACCTTGCCGAGGTAATCCATGGTGACGCGGTCGCCTTCGGCAGCCTTGCCTTCCTTGGTCTCGTAGGTGCGGGCGCTTTCTGCGATCTTCAGGATCTGCTCGGTGACTTCTTCGTCAGCGATTTCAGCGACTTCGCGGGTAACCTTGATGCCCTTGACCGACTTCAGCTCGATCGCCGGGATGACTTCGTAGGAGAGCGTGAATTCGAAATCGGCTTCTGCAGCCAGGATCTTTTCTGCTTCATCCTTGTCTTCGGTCATGGCGACCTCCGGCTGAGTCGCAGACTTTTCGCCGCGCTCCGTCAGGATCGCCGGCGGCTGGTCACGAACGATCTCGTTGACGAGATCAGCCATGATGGACTTGCCATAGACCTTCTTCAGGTGGGCGACCGGCACCTTGCCAGGACGGAATCCGTTGATGCGAACCTTGTCCTTGACCTCGGCCAGACGCTCGTTCATCCGGCCCTGCATTTCTTCGGCCGGAACTACGACCTTGATTTCGCGCTTCAGCCCTTCAGCGAGCGTTTCGATAACCTGCATCTTCCTACCTTCATTTCATGCGGCCGTGCTCCGACAGCCGTCTGTTTCTATGAGCACGACGCCGGATCAACGACCGGACGTGGCTTTCATGCAATTCTGATCATTTTGCCAGGCAAAATGGCGCATCGTATCCGCGGGCGACCTGGGCAGACCGATGTCTAGCCCCTCGCCCGCAAGGCAGCTTGGTGCGGGTAGAGAGACTTGAACTCCCACGCCTTTCGGCACCAGAACCTAAATCTGCTGTGGAAAGATGGTGCGGGAAAGGAGACTTGAACTCCTAAGCCTTGCGGCGCTGGTACCTAAAACCAGTGCGTCTACCAATTTCGCCATTCCCGCATTTTCCCAGATTTCGGCCCCGTGGGACAATTTATCCCAGGGATTTTCCCACACCTTTACCCAAGTTCCCACACAAGATTTGCGCGTGGTGGATAGTGCCAGTGGGGAAGATAGTCAAGCACTCAGTTAAGAACAGACAAGAGGGTTAATCGAAGGCCGCGAGGTTGACCGCCATGTGCCCCGGTGCCAGCTTGGCGTACCGTTGGGTCATCGTCGGTGTCTTGTGGCCCATCCAGAGCTGGACATTGTAGAGTGGAACGCCGTCCTGAACTTGCCATGACGCGCATGTGTGCCTGAAGGTGTAGATCACGCTATCGTGCAGATGTGGCAGCGCAACCTTTACGCGTTTCCAGAAGTCGACCATGGTCCTGCAACGGAGACCGGTCCATGGTCCAGACTGTCCACGTTCCCGCTGCCGCTCAACAGCCTCGATAGCCTTTGGCGACAGTGGAAGCGTTCTAGGTACTCCGTTCTTGGTCCTCTTGAACGTAACACTGCCGTTGCGTATCTGCGCCCAATCCAAGGGCTCAGCTTCGGTCCACGGACGCGCTCCGGTGTGGCAAAGGAATAAGCAGAAGTCGCGCTCACGGTGAAAGCCGTTGTCCTCGCACCACTTGATGATCTGCTCGAACTCCTCCTTGGTGAAGAACCGATCGCGACCGTTCTCGTTCTCAGCCTTGGCGTCGTGCGGCAGGTCGAAGGTGATCTTGATCTTGTTCTTCTCGGCAATCGTGCGGATCATCGACATGTAGCGGTTTTGCGTCGTCGGCCCCACCTTGCGTTCGTCACGAAGGTGCCTGATGAAATCCTTCAGCAGCCTTTCGCCAAACGCATCGGCCACTGAGGTAGACGGACCAACCCACTTCAGCCACATACGGGCGTTGGTTATCTGCCCTGCCCCGCCACGCATCGGTTCCCAATAGTCGGCTATGGTGGCACGAACGACGTTCCCCACGGTACCAGTGTCACCGCCGCCAACCTTGGCCAACGGCTTGACGACTTCAAGACCGCGCTTCAACCGGATGCGGCTTTCGGCCTCCCAAGCCTCGGCAAGGTCTTTGCTTGAGAAGCTAGCCATGTACTTCTCACCCTTGACCATGAATTTGGCCTGAAAGGAATTTCCACGTTCAACGATCATATAAGCGCCTCCAAGGCTGCCATCACCCGCGCACCCTTAGGCGTCATGCGGATACGTTTGTTTCTACGGTCAATTGGGTCCTCGACGGCCACCAGAATGTCGAGACCGGGCAGACCCTTGCGGTGCGTCTTGCCTAGTGCTGCGATGTTCCGTGAGACGGAGGATGTTGAGTGGCCGGTCGCGTTGGCGATATCGGTCACCGTCAGGTCAGGCTTTGCAGCGACAGCCAAAAAGATGGCCATCTGCTGCGCTTGCATTTCCGCATTGAGCTTGCGGAACTCTTCGATGAACGACGCCACTTTCTTAGCGGCCTTCATGGTCTCTTGGGTTTGTGTCGACATAGCTGGTCTTTTTCACCTTTGTGAAGCGGTTATTGACAGTGTCGCATTATCCCCACGTTTGCACTCATTGCAAGAGGTTAACTATACCACTCCTGCAACAGTTCAGACGCGAAAAGTGGATCACCGCCGTCCTTTGGGTAGATGATTTCAAGGTTCCTTGCGAGTGACAAGGTGGTGAGCTTAGCGTGACAATCTTCGAAGTCTGGCATCAGCTCATGCGCCTCTGGATTGACGCTTTTCAGGTAGTCGGAAGCTCTTGCAAACAAAACTTGGGGTTCCTCTAAAATGACATTGGTTGTGCCGGGTTTGGGACCACTCGATACAAGCCCAACCCCCGGCCTTCCACAGTTAAATATTGGTAATCGTTGGTGCTACTCCGATTTAAGCTGCGGCGTAGATATACCGAGCATATCGCTGACCGGTGTGATCGTTCTGCAACGTGCGGGTGATCTTATGGCCGAGAGCCTTCAGCTCACTGATGCGCTTGTTCAGCGAACGGCACCGCAGCACACCCTCGGCTTCCAAGGCCGTCACGTTGCCCTTTTCACGGAGCATCTTGAGCACCGAAGCCGTCATCGGTGCCGTGGGTTCGATTGGTTCCACAGGGACAACTGTTTCAGGTTTGGTGACCAGTTCAACCGGGATGATCTGACCGGCAACGCGGCGTGGCGAGACGTACCAGCAGCGATCCTTCAGCGTCGAAAGGTCGACATCGGGTGACTGTTCGGACACCATTTCGGTGACCGTGGGGTTATCCCAGCCCCGGCTCACCGCATCCTCACGGCGGATGACGTAGCATTCAATCTCGTAGTCGAGGGCGACCACAAGGCCACGGGTGTTGTCTACGGACAGGATGGTCTTACCGAGGAGGGTTTTGGACAGTACGTTCATGCTTCAGTCTTCCTTTTCGCTGGTGCTGATTAGTGAGCTGCGCCGATGGCAGCGGGGCCGGACAGGTGGTAGGCGTTATTGGCAACCATGGCGGCAGCCGGTGACTTGACAGGGACACCTTTGAGGTGACTGACGGCAGCCTGACGAGCTGCAATCATTGCCGGGGTGTTCATGATCTTTCGGAACAGGGTTTCCTGCTTATCGAGCAAGTATTGGTGCATTGCGGTCCCGTATGCCTTTCACGATATGGACGATGGATAGGAATATAAGCCCAAACCAGATGGATGGGAAGAACAGAACGAGAACTTTCCCCAGCTCATGTGCCATCGGTTGAACTCCGGCGAACGCGACCCCAGAGGAATGCGAGGAAAAGAAATAGGCAAATCAACGCCATAATCAGGAAGAACGACGCCAACGGGAAGATGAATTTCCAGAGGATGTAGGCGGCGAAAAGCTTAAGCATCGGGTTGCCCTTTCACGAAAAGCCACAGCACCATTGCCGAGGCTAGGAATAAAATCATGAGGAAATCGATCATGCTGCCCTCGTGGAACCGCCGCCGCGTTGCCGGGAGACATAAGCCTCGGCAGCCTTGGACAGTTCACGACGACGAGACAGCCACGCGGTGTAGGCATGGATTGGCAGAACATCGCCCTGGGGTTTGCTTTGGTCGTGGGCGATGATTGCTTGGAAGAGCGCGGGTAGCTTGTTCATGCTGCCACCCTCGCTTCCCGTTGGTGCCAGAGAGGTGGCTCATAGCGCTCCACCTTGTCGGGATCGTCGTAGGCATAGAACCAGTAGCCGATATCGATAATGTCGACCTGACGCGGCATCGGATCACCGAAGCTGTCCGTGTATTCCTTCAGGTCAAACTTGGTCGGGACGTGGTTGCCGTATCGAGCTAGGCAGTAAACTCATAAATTCTCTTGGCGTATTGGGTTGCGCGTGATTCAAGGCTTCCGAATTAGGAGCAATGATGACACGCCGCCGCTACGAACTCACGGACCACGAATGGTCCATTATTTCTCCACTACTGCCGAACAAGCCTCGCGGCGTTCCTCGTGTTGATGACCGGCGGGTCCTGAACGGCATCCTTTGGCGCTTCCGAACCGGCTCGCCGTGGGCGGAAGTTCCTGAACGTTATGGGCCGCCAACCACCTGCTACAACCGCTTCGTGCGTTGGCGGAAGGCCGGTGTCTGGGATCGTCTTCTTGAAGCCGTTTCAGAGGCTTATGACAGCGACATAGTCATGATCGACTCGACCTGTGTTCGCGTTCATCAGCACGCGGCCACGGGAAAAAAGGGGATCGAGACGATGGTTGCATGGGACGTTCCCGCGGTGGGCTCACGAGCAAAATCCACGCGCTCGTCGATGCCGAAGGTCGTCCAGTCACGCTCCGTCTGACCGGCGGCCAGATTGCCGACTGCACTGAAGCCGATGCGCTGACGGACGACCTCGGCGAAGGTGATATCCTGCTTGCAGATAAGGGCTATGACACCAACGCCATCCGAGCCAAGGCGGCCGAGCGCAAGGCCTGGGCCAACATCCCGCCGAAGGCGTCCCGCAAGGGCTCCTTCTCGTTCTCGCGCTGGGTTTACAGGCAACGGAATCTCGTGGAGCGTTTCTTCAACAAGATCAAACAGTTTAGAGGTATCGCCACTCGCTACGACAAGCGCCCGGAAAATTATCTCGCAGCTGTCAAAC
Source organism: Rhizobium sp. BK376 (assembly GCF_004341625.1). GTDB lineage: Bacteria > Pseudomonadota > Alphaproteobacteria > Rhizobiales > Rhizobiaceae > Rhizobium. The sequence goes on from NZ_SLZG01000007.1 coordinate 280,192, forward strand.
TCGTCGCCGCAAGGATCTGGTGTCAGAGTTTATGAGTCGACGGCCTAGGCCGATGTTTGCCCCGGTCTCAGGGTGAGCAAAGAACGTCCTGACCTGAGATTGAATGATGACGTTTCGCATCCGCCACCTCACTGGGAAAAGACAGCAACGCCGCTGCTCAGCTCAACGACACTGTGCGAGTGCTGCATTTCGTGGGTGAATTGGTCGTAGTCGAAGTACTGCGCCAACGGGTGATCTTCCTTGATCCCATGCGACCGAAGCATATCGTCGGCCAACTCTTCAGCGTATGACCGAAGGCTGTCATAGGTGCCTGAAAAGCGGTCACTCAGCTCTTCTTTGGCGTAGGCCATGGTTCCGAAGTGCGCCACGATGGCGGCTAGGTCTTCGGGTTCCATGTTGTACTCTTCACAGAGCGCGACAAAATCAGCGATGGCATCAAGACCGGGATGCTCACCCAAGGTCGACGGCAAACCCTCGTAGTCATGGATTGCCCATTCCTCGGCGCTCGGTACTTCCTCACCGGTCTCAGGGTGTTCCACGGTAACATTAGGGAAGCGGCTTTCACGAAGCATCGCAGACACCTCAGCCTGCATATCGTCTACATCGTCGCAGGCATCAATCCAGCGGCCAAACAAGACGCCGTTGTTATAGCTTGCCAAACAGGCGGCATAGAAACGCATGGTCATTCTCCGTAGTGCAATGGTCGCGATAGTGGCGACGGTTGGACATAGGAAACCCTTGGCGATCCAAGAGATTGCTATGGTCAACGGCTTTCGATAGTATGCAGGAGCCTCACGATCTTTCGACCGTGAAGCCCCTTCGCTAGAGGGTTACGAATAGGGTCACGGTGAGGCGCACCGTGGCCTTTTTCATTTTCCAACGAAGAGTGATTGACCATGTGACCATGGCTAATCCTCCTGCATTGCGTGGCTGTTTCGTCGCCACTTCCGGGCATGGGCATTCTAGGCCGTTCATCACGGCAGCAAGCACACCATTCAAGGCAGCGCGGCGGTTGCCCTCAATGGTAGGCTTGAGCGGGACCAAAGCCCCGCCAAGGTCAACGATGCGGTTTGAAGGTGGACTGTAGGACGACCAGAGCGCCCATTACGGTGACTAGGGTCTCAATCATGCTCATAGCCCCGCCCACGCCTTAGCGATCTTAAAGTTCTTGGTTGCCATCGAGCCGGGGCTGTCCAACCATGTGACCTGAACAACGCCGCTCTGTGGCTTGACGGTAGCGGTGATCTTCCGAGGCGCACCGTCGTCATCCAAGTGAACCGTCTTGTTTACGAATGGCCCGACGTTGCCCCGCATATGGAAGACGCGATAGGCGCTCTGTGCGAAGTACAAGGCAGTCGAGTGAGGCATTTTGAACAGCTTAGGTGCTTTGGTGCTCACGCGGTCACCTCATCCCACGCGAGGCGTTCTTTATTCAGCATGTCGTTCTTTGCGAATGCCAAGGTCTTACCGACGAAGTGCTTGCGCTTGGCCGTGATCACCTCGCCAACCAAGGCGTGACCGATGTCTTCCTTGACGTTGATGGTGTAGCGCAGTCCTGCCCGTGTCTCGAAGCTGATGATTTCTTTCATCGCTTTGTCTCCGTGTGTTGACATTGGCTAGGGCCAAACAACCAAACGAGGAACAAATCGGTTGCAGGCTCTAACTAAGGTCAAACCTTAGGATGTCGGTGTTATTCCGTGCGCACCGCCGACTGGCGCTATTCAGTTTTCGCAGAACCCAAGGACTTGTTTGCGGAATCCTTGCTTCCAGAGCGTCGCTCAGTGCGTCGTCTGGTGTGCCTCTCTTAGATCAAATTGATTGCACTATCGCAAGCATTAATTTCGAAAAACACAGATAAATCGCATAACTCATTGATTTTACGTTGATCTTTTTAACGCCGCGATCGGATTAATATCTCGTCACTATCGCGATAATCACTGTTTGACCGGGAATAGTACGCGCGTAAGGACCTTGGTCGACCACGGTCAACGATAGGGTGATTTGGTTAGGCCACGGACTTGCCGCGTTGCGCTTCCCATTGCCTGTATTGCTCGGCTATAGCCTGCCGTCGCGCTGCCTTTGCTAGGGCTTCAGCCGCCTTGCGTTGCGCTTTGGTCGGCTTCGGTGGCTTTGGTGTCTTGGGCTTCACCTTAGCCGCAACACGCTTACGCCGCTTGAACTGCCATTCGACGTTATCGGGCGAATAGCCTAGCTCTGGATCGATGGGCGCTATCAACCTGCCCTTGGCACCTGAAGGCGCTCGGTCCCACATGTCGGCAACGAAGCGTTCACGAGATGAGCGCCATTGTTCCACGACAAAGCAACCAGAGTTCATCATGCGTTCGTATTGGGCTATCAGGAAGCGCTCTTTCATCGTCATCGTGAGATATAAGAACGAAAACAGAACGAGGTCAAGGTGGGCTATGGTGTGCTTTGGTAACACTCTGCGCAGCACCGATCACGAGACAGACGCGTTATAACATTACGTGAAACGACCAATGCACACGCCACCGAAGGCCACCAAAGCGCCACCGATCACGCTTTTGCGTAACCTATGCGTATCGTAGTAGATGTATCATCCTATCCGGCCCATTGATTTCATTGGATAATCCCGGCTGATGAGACAAATCATGGGACAATGCCCCGTGGTGACCATGGTTTCCGAGGGTGTCCATAGGCATTCGAGGGGGTACCGGGGGTATCCCAGCGCGAGCTAATCCAATGATGCCACCAAAAACTTTTGTGCCAAAAACATTTGGAGACCAAAGCAACCTGAGATAACCAAGGCGCTCTTATGTAAACGAGGGTTGACAAGAGTGATCTACGTGTTGGGGTTCTTAGGTGTGACCATAGCTGCGCTGATGACGGCTGTGGTGGCTTATGCTGGCTATGGTTCGATCCGGTCTGGGCAGGTCGGTTGGGGTCTTGCCCTCTTGGGTATCTTCGTATCCCCACGCCGAGAACCGCCTTGTTTTGTTAGACTGATGCCGTTGTTTTGCTGAGGTGAGCGCTATCGCCACGTTGCTAACAACGAGGATAA
>NZ_SLZG01000008.1 GCF_004341625.1 Rhizobium sp. BK376
TTATCCTCGTTGTTAGCAACGTGGCGATAGCGCTCACCTCAGCAAAACAACGGCATCAGTCTAACAAAACAAGGCGGTTCTCGGCGTGGGGATACCCCTATTTCGCGAGCCGACGCCGAACAACTTCTGTCCAAGTTGTTCCGGGGTGCAGCTCTGGAGGCTTGCGTTGATCTCCTTCAATCATTTCCGCTGTGTGGCGTCGCATTTTGGCTCTTCGAAGAACACGACTTGTCAGGATATGGTGCTGAAGTTCAGTGGATGAACACAAGTCAGATGTTGAGCGAGGCATTAGAAGCCTACCCCGGCATCGTCGTAAGCAACATGGGATACATCCCTGTTGGCATGTGTTTGTCGGGGTCGGGCGACTATTACTATCTAGATGCTAAGACAGGCGACCCGAGCGATCCTCCCTTAGTGCGCGTGCCTCACGAGGCCATGACATCGGCGACAACGTACGCGGAGGAGCAGATTGAGGTGGTGTGTAGTTCTCTCACAAACTTTCTCAGAGCGGCCACGACAGAGGCGCCCGCCTCCTGGGATTAAGGAAGCCAATAAGGGCTGTGATTGGGTTCGCGTTGACAATCTAAATCTAAATAGCAACGCTTGGACCGTCATAGCAGTATCGGTGAGTGTTGGAATGGTCGGAGCCCCGAGATTAGATCCCGAGACAAATTGGAAACTGGTGGAGATACTGTCCGATGCGGCAAGCTCGTTTCGGGCGGTTATTGAACGAAGCGAAACTCACGGATTGTTTCGATACTCCGTCGAAAGCTATTTCGGTCCAATAGAAGAAGATTGGGGGCAATGGCCTGAAGGTTTCTGGCGGGCCCATTCGTATTCGGGTTTATATGGATCACTCGTTGAAGTAGCGAAAGAGGCACGAGTTTCTATCGAGGCCCAGTGGAACCTCGTTGCGAGGTAACATCTGCAATTGCATCACCGTCCTCCTAACCTTAGGGCGGGTTGGCAGCTTTCGGCCCAAAGCAAACGAACAACTATTCACCTTTCTGGTTTGACGGCCCAAGCCGTCCCATCCTTCGGCGTTCTTGCATTCGGTCATGCGGTCGAACTTTAAGCCTTCGGGAACATCTGTAGATTTTGCCGAGGTCGGTCGTTATCTCGACGTAACAAGAGGCGGTCGTAGGCCCTACCATTGAGAAGCCGATGATTGCGTCGGCGAACCATTCTTGTGGCATGTTATTTGCGGCCATTAGCCTCAGTACGGCGTGCTGGTAATACAACGAAGTAGCGCTGAGGTCCGGGCGGGAAGGCAATGTCCCGCCTTTAGCCAATTGGAACTGTAGCTCCTTTGGGCCGGTATGAAGGATGTTTACAAATTGGCCGAGCGCCCAGTAGCCGTTGAGATCATTATATCTGCTCACAAAGCTATCGAGAACATCCTGGCAAATACCTTTAAACTGCCTTCGTCTGGCCATGCCAATCAGATCTCAACCATACACCACGCCTCTCCTTAGCATTGCAGGATTTAATATGAGGTCGCAATGATCGCAATTGACGCAGAGACGCCACACCCATACCCCATACGAGAGTGAGGGTTGTCGGCTCGAAGCGGACTTCTTCCAAAGCGCTATGCGCCGTCATGTTCTGAATATGCCTGTATCTCTGCCAGCGAAGGCCGTCCGTCCATCATAAAGAAAAGCATTTCGATTTTGTTGGGCAGAATGAGCCGAACCACGGTTTCTGAAGCGTCTGCAACGGCTATTTCCTCAAAGGATATCGACGCAGCTTGAAGAAGCGTCTTCGACTCTTCGACCGACAGTCCTGGTTCGAAGCCATTGAACTTAATATACCGCCTAGCAGTGTACTTCATCTTCCCCTTCTTTGGCTCCGGCTGGCCGCTGATTGCAGTCCACATCCGAACACAAACTCGACAAACTTCTACCTGCTCCCCCTGGATCCAAAGCTCGACCTGTATATTGCCGTAGTAATCGAGAAGGCTGTCGAAGGTCGCACTCCCGCTGAAATCCCACCAGCTTGGTGTTCCGAGGAGACGGCCAAAAGAGAAAAGGGGAACGTCCGGGCGCGGCGTCTGCGAAGGCGTTTTTTGAAGTAGCTTTAAAATTGAGAAGGCTTCGGAGCCTAGTTTTGCGGGCATGTCCAGCCAGATATCACGGTGGTAGACCTGTCACAATGACGCGCTGACGTCCCGCGGCGAAAAAGGGACCACCCACACCCTCCTTAAGGCGGACAATACCCGTGTCCCTGGATGGTTAAGGCACGTTTGCGATCTCAAAGATAAAGCCGCCGCAGAGGAATTCGAAAGCGTCGTTCTCGCGATCAAAAATTCGGAACCGCACCTCCTCGAAAAACGCCGAGCGTTTTGGCTCAATTTGCAAATCGAGCCCACTTAGAATGAACATTCTGTCAGGGCGAAATTCCACGCACTGGTCAAAATGAACGGTGATACGCTCAGAAGAGGCCGGCACCTGTTTTGTCAGCACCATTTTGATATCTAGGAATCCTACAGGCGAGATGCGCTTGACGACCAATTCTTCTACGAAACGGTATTCCCAGCATTTAGCTAGCGGAAGATCGTCAAAATTGTCGATGACCACGGCCATGTCCCCTTGCCAGCGAGATTCTAGTCCTTTGATACCGCGTTCGAGGCTGACCTGCCGCTGAACTTTCATCCAGCGGCGATTAGAGTCCCGGCGGTTTTGAATACGCCAAGTGGCGCGGTGTGAGCAACCGGCGGAAGCGCGAAGCTTTCATCTTGTGCAGGGGTGGACGAGGCGTTGGCAATTAGTCCGGCCATGATCTACATGGCATCGTGATGATTGATGCAGTCGCAAGGCTACCAATATAAAGGCCAAACCGGAACCGAACAAACTCCAAATTGAATGGCACTGACATGGTAAAACTGAGAGTTGGCGCGGTGACGGCTATCTTGTTTGAGCGGGTGTTTCATATCGATATAGAGGGAGATCAAGGGTTCGAGATAGCCTCTCCCGACGATGCCGACATCCGACTACAACTCGATATCGGCCCCGAGGATGCGGATTGGACAGAAACCTTTTCGATAAGGGTGGCAACGCCCAACAACAAGTCTCAAAGTCGCAGTACTTTGAAGACTATGCGAATTCACTCTTTTTCTTTCGAGACACTCAAAACGTATTTGCTGGCGGCTGTTGCAGCTTGCGAGCGCGAGTCGTGGGATGAAAGCCTTAATGCTCTGCGCTCAAGGTTTCTTTGGGAACGGGATACGCCGAACAAGCAGAAGAGCAAAAAGTAGGGTGTTCTCGGCCACCCACACCCGAAGTATGGGCATGGTGGTGGGTAACAGGGTGGGGATCACGTCCTTTGCCTTGGGCACACCGATGAATCAGCAGATCGTCAACATCGTCCGATGGACCATCCGTGCCCAACTTCAATGCCGGCTTAAGTTGGACGGCGTAGGATCCGGCACTCCATGGGGCTATTCGGATTGACAAGGACTGCTATCTCTTTTCCAGGCGGATATTCACTGGTCTGATTACCTTCCGTATTGAGGCTCTTCTTGAGATACTCTACGCCGCGAAACTCATAGGACACGTCCACAAAAGGCGTCGGAAATTCGCCCACGGCCTTCGAAACGACTGATCGGACAGTGGCTTTAACTTCCACCCAGCCGTGTCTCTTCGTCGAATAGCCGGTCCTATCAACGATATTCCAAACGATAAGCCCGACGACGAAGACGGCGATTGGAATGTAAGCCATATATTTCTTTCAAGCGCTGGTGAGTGGCTGATCGCAAGTCATCCATGCGAGAGAGAGTTCGTCAAGTGCTGCTAGACCACGTGTCTCGCACCCCCGCCCCAACCAGCTCAGGTATGGTCGCGGTGGGGAAATCCGTTCCAGATGTGCACTAAAACCAGGTATCCGAAGATGCCGTGTTCTGCGGTGATAGCCCTAAATTTCTGATCGTCGCCGCCAAACCACGTGTATTTGGTCAAAAAACCCGGGATCGCTATTATAAGCACGAAGCAAACTGGCGCAGAAACCCAGAGGGTAAAATAGCTTCCGATCCCCAGCAGTGTCACAAGGATAATTCCGTAAAGCAGCAAGTGGGTCTGAATGATCTTTGCCATCAGAGGTTTGTCCAAAGAAGTAGACTTGAGATGCAAAGAGTAACTGTCATCAGACGCGCCATCAACCTGGGACAATCACCTCCGCCTTCCTAAAGGGTGACAACCTTCGGGCCGAAGGGCTCAAACTCCAACCCAAATCATAGCCATACCGACAGCGCACATGCCGAAACCCACTCGGCACCACCATTTCGACTTTGGGTTATTGAATAGCGCGTCTAGGTATTCTTTGTCAGTAACACGCTCTCCATCTGATGGTCGTATCGGATCAAGCGACGCCCTGATATGGCGATTGTGAACATCGTAGCGCGTAACGAAGCTGATCATCCCACCAATCGTCCAAGGCACTAGTCCGGTGACGAAAATTATTATTCCAACGTTCATCGGGCACCTGTTTAATCTGTAAGGGCGGGGCGCGCATCAAATTTTACTTGCGCGATCGCGCGACCGGCTGAAGATCAGGATGTATAAAGGTTCGAATAAGAATACTTTGCAGAGGAATACAAAAATCAGCAACAACGGCACAGCCACGTAGTTTTCGTCGCTGAACCAAATAATGACAAATGAAATCGCGCTAAACGATAGCAGCCACAACCACATTTTTGGGCTGGTCAGTTTGCGCTTTGCTTCACGCTCACGCTCTTTTTGCACTTCCTCTACCTGCGGCATCTATCTTGATTCTTCAGCTATCCAAACCATTCACTAAGATGAGAACAAGGGCTTCGTCCAGTGTCAAGACGCAGCTGCTGCTATACAACACCACCCGCCATAACCAATGGTGCTCCCCAGATTAGTCAAGGTTATGGCATTTGGATTGAATTCGGGAAGCGAACAGCCTCGATTGGCCTCCAACAAAATCCTTTTTTTCGACCAAGCTATCGAATTTTTGCCTGCTGTAATCGTCACCAGAAATTATCTCATGGTATAATTTGTCAGATTCTTTCTTGTCCTTTGAAATTGTCAAAAACAAATTTAATATTGGATCGTTCTCTGGAATCTGCTTTGATACATTAATGACGCATATGCAGTAACGCTCCGAAAATCTCTTTAGATTGTCGCATTTGATCAGCATCGATTTGTAGTATTGATCTTCTGAATCCTCCATCGCGGCGGCATTGACTTTAACAGATGCTGCACCAAGATAAGCTAACGCGAATAATACGGCGAGGATCAATTTTAAAGCGCGAGGCATCTTCCAAGGTTCCATGATTTCTTAGTCGTGTTACATCATTCATTCATTTGTTGCGAGCAGGTGAGTTCGCGACATCGTGCCCATGTCGCGACGATTAAGGTGAAGAGTCCACAATAGGTCCGATCGGAATAGCGTCATCCAAAGTCAAGGAAGGGCCAAACTCGTCCTTGTAACTCATCAGTGTTCTGGCGATGCGTTCCGCGTTCATCCCGGTCACCCCGCCCGAGATGCTGATCACCAAGCCATCCTTCCTGTAATTCATCCACTTCTTGCTCTCTATTTGGGCGCGGATGGCTTCGGGCAGGTTCTCGCTCAAGACAACTTCAACGAAGTTGCCTCCTTTCTTGTACGGGCGGTGGCGCAAGGAGACTTCTTTGATACAGTTCCATGGGATCATCTCGCGCGTGTAACGGCTATCACGAAAACCTTCCTTGTCGATGATCAACACCGGTTTCAGCGGGTTAATTCTGATGAGCCGATAAATGAAGAAGACCAGCGCGGCCGAAAAAAAGTAAAACAAAAATCCCGCCAGTGTTGGGTCCATCGGCCTGGAAAAGCTATTGATCCCCGAAACGTCATAGTAAATGGCCCCGAAGGCAGCGGCGCAGCCGCCTATGGCTGCGAGAAAGCCGAGAAGTGGAGCTATGTTGAAGCTGAGCTCTATTCGGGGGAATCGTTCGAACAGCATGAGATCCGCAATGCTATTTTGAATTTATCAAAGTCTCACAGGGCAATGTCAGGCAAGAGACACTATTGTGATATGTTATGGAAGAGCCTGCATCGGCTGTTCTAAATTCTTGATAATAATGGTCCAGGCGATGGTGAGGCTAGTTTTACTCGGCATATGCGGCGCGATCGGCGCCATTCTGGTAGGCGCTGTATTTTCCGGCCTATCCGGATATCTGTTTCTGAGGACGTGGGAGTATCTTTCCCCGTTACCGGGCGATGCGAACGGGGGCGAAGCGTTTGGAAGGGTAGGGGCGACAGCTATCGCTATGTGTGCAGCGTTCCTTCTTGGCTTTCTTTCCACGATCGCCGGAATGGCTTGGTTCACTCGCCCGATTGTTCAATATCACCGTGCTGGATGAATCCTCTGCGTCATGCCCCCGCATCATCGGTTTCCTCTTCGGCAGCACCACTGCCATGTGGAATCACTTTGCTATCTTGTTCTTTCGCCTTCAAAAGCACCGCGAGGTTGCAGTTCGGGGTCTTCGGGCCGTAGCTTCAAGGCATTTCTGTAGTAGTTCTCAGCACCCGCTAAATCGCCATTTTCGTGCAGGAGAACTGCTAGATTGTTATGTGCTTCGGCATAGTCGGGTTTCGAGCGAATGGCCGAACTGTAATGCTCTTCCGCCCGCGAGCGATCGACGCGTTCGAGAAACATCGCGTAGTTGTAATGGGCGTCGACATAGTCCGGACGCTGCTGCAGCGCCTCGAGATAGTGTTGCTCAGCTGCGACCAGCTCACCGTGCTTTTCGAGAAAAACTCCGTAGTTGTTATGGGCCTCTGCGAAGCCAAGTCTCGTCCGGATGCCACCGCCGGCCACTTGCGCCATAAGCGGCCGTTCAAAGTAAAGAAGTACCACTCTCGAACCGAACCGGGGCACAGCCATCACGATGTCGATAAAGATAGGCAACTCAGGGCGAACCCCATAGCTTGCCCGCAGCCGACCTCGACCTGGGACAGCCGCCACCCCCCTATTTCGCATATCATCTTTTGCGCATGCAGCGGTCGTCACGCCGTGTTATATGGTTAAGCTGGCGATCGCAGCCGGGGGGCGGATCATGTCGAGCCTGCTTCTGAGGGAAATCGCGGTCGGGCAGCTCGACGGAGAGCTTCTGACCCCGACGCATTCCAATTACGATCAATATCGCCGGGTCTGGAACGGCATTGCGGACAAGCGTCCGGCCGCGATCGTCCGGGCGCGAACGGTGCGGGATGTGCAGGTCGCGGTGCATGCCGCAGCGGCCTCCGGTTCCCTCCTCGCCGTCCGCGGCGGTGGCCATAGCATTCCGGGCCTCTCGACCTGTGACGACGGGCTCGTCCTCGACCTGTCACATATGCGGGCGATAAAAATGGACGAGAATGAGCGGATCGCCGAAATCGGCGGCGGCTGCCTTCTCGGCGATCTCGACCGGGCCATCGTCCCGCGCGGTTTTGTGGTGCCCGCAGGCGTCATTTCTCACACTGGTGTCGCCGGGCTAACGCTCGGGGGCGGCATGGGCTGGGCGAGCCGCAAATACGGCCTCACGATCGACAGCCTGCTTGGTGCGGAGATCGTCACGGCCAATGGTGACGTCGTGTGGACCGATGCGGAATCCGATCCGGAACTCTTCTGGGGCATCCGGGGCGGCGGCGGCAATTTCGGCGTCGTGACCCGCTTTCTCTTCCGAATGCACAACCTCGGTCCCATTGCCGTCGGACGCTGGACCTACCCGCTCGCCAATGCCGTAGATGGCCTTCGCCGTCTCAGCGACCTGTCGCACACGCTGCCGCGCGATCTTACCCTGAATTTCACACTGTCCGGTTCGGAGCTCAGCATAACCGCCGTCTGGCTAGGAGATCGTGAGGGCGCGGAACGGGCGCTGACGCCCTTAGGCTCTCTGGCTGGAACGGGGCACGGCGGCATGACCGCCATGACCTTCCTCGATTTGCAGAGCCGCAATGACGAACTCTTCGCATGGCTGCGGCGCTACTATGTGAAAGGCGGTTTCTGGCGCGACATGAACGAGGCTGCCATTCCACACATGCTCCGCCAGATCGCGGTCGCCCCGACGGACGATTGCGAGATTAGCGTGTTGATGCTCGGCGGTGCGGTGTGCGATGTGGCCGAGGAGGCCACCGCCTATTCCGGACGCGATGCCGGTTATTACTGGCTAACCGAGCCGGTCTGGGACGACCCGTCCGACGACCCTTCATGCATCGATTGGGGCCGCCAAACAGCCCGCGACTTGGTCGACCCCTCAATGGAGGGAAACTATGTCAATGAGCAAGGCGATGCCGGTTCCGAGATCGCCGTCCAAGCCTATGGCGCGAGCAAATATCAGCGGTTGGCTCGGCTTAAGCAGCGTTTGGATTCCGGAAACCTCTTCCGGTTGAACCAGAATATCAGCCCCGCAGCCTGACTTTTGGGGTGCATATACGCCAAGCCACGCCGACCACTTCTGTCGCTTCCGAATAAAGGGCCGTCATGTCTCCACAGATCAAGACCAGCGCGCGCGACGACGCCTTTGCGGTGCGGCGCGCCGTCTTCATAGACGAGCAGGGTTATGAGAATGAATTCGACGGTATCGATGACAACCCCTCCTGCGTGCACGCAACGCTTTATGTCGATGACGAGTTGGTCGGGTGCTCACGTGTGTTCCCCGAGCTATTGGAGCGCGCAGTTGCACCCGAGAGCCCGCAGTCGCCCACATGTACGTTCGACGAGGGCGTGACGGTAGGGAGACGTACCTGCTGGGCCGCGTGGCCGTGATGCCGGCGTTTCGCCGCCGGGGTTTGGCGAGTGTGATCATCGCCGCCAGCGACGAGGCCCGTGGGGCCGGCGCCAAGTTAGTTAAGCTGCATGCCTAGGAATACGCGCACGATCTGTACGCCAACCAGGGCTATACACAGATCACCGATGTCGATTTCGAGGACGAGGGCCAGCCGCACCTTTGGATGGCCAAGCGGCTGTGATCGCGGACGGTTCCCTAAGCAGCCGATCAGCCACTACGTGTCCCCAACCCTGCGTGTCCACCGCAGGCAAAGCTGCCAAGGCAACGTCCGCTTTGGGCCGAAAGCCGTCATTTGTGGCATTTGCTTCATAGTGTCTGAACACCGCCGTCGCGCGGCTAAGAGACGACTCCTGGCTGAGCAAATAGCTCATGCGATCTGCAGCAAGCCGCGAACGCGCTTCGCGATATCCCCAGCCGTTTGACAAGCCCAATGCCGCACCACCTCAACACGGTCCATCAGCCATCTGCACTAGTTATAGGTGAGCAGTTTGTCGCGCCCGGCATGGAAGATGCACTCAACGACAACGAAGCTCGTGAGGTACGCGAGGACAATAATTGCCAAGCCAACGATACTCAAGAGCATAGTCGACGCGGACCTCGTCGTGTCTTTGGCTTGCTCGCAGCCGCCTCTGATCTGTAGATTGACGGCAGGTGACATCGGATGCGTGCGGAGCTTGGTCGCGAAGAGCGGCGAAGATGCTCTACCTGATGATGCTGTGGTGGATGTCCGTGACGCTGGCTTCTATCTCAGAATCGATCCTCAGCAAGTTTCCGCTTTGGTAACGAGCGGTCTTTTCCCATCCGGTGGACTGAAAATATGCGATATTCGCGAATTCCGTTCGAAATATATGCCTCTTTCAGAAATTGTACGTTGGCGTCGTCTGCATGATTTTCCTACCCTGCATTTTGCGGCAATATATCGGGCGATGGTCAAGGCGGGCATACGATTGCTCCATTCCCAAGTAGCCATCTATGAAAGATGTGAGGTCAACGAGTATTTAACGAAGGCTGTATTGAATGGAAAATGATCCATCGGCTCCGTCGGCCGCGGCTTGGAGTCGTGTTTCTTACGTCATACCCAATGTTTTCAGTAACTTAAATGAATCGCGATCCATTGGTGCCGACATTACGCTCCCGGCGCGGAAACGCCTTCAACGATAAAGACGCGATACTCAGCGCCTTTCAGACGGTGTACCCGGGCTTCCTGGTAAAGCGGACTGTCATACCAGGCTTGAGCGGCATCCATCGTCGGAAACTCTATGATGACAGATCCGTCTACTGTGGGGCCCTCCAGCGTCCTGGACGGTCCGTAGAAGGCGAGCGCCTTCATATCGCGACCTTCTCTCGCAAGAGGCGCCATCTGCCCATATGTCTTGAATTCCTCGGGATTCGTGATGCGGTCACGGACGAATACAACATAGGCGCTCATTTTGGTTCCTTTCCTCTTGCAATCCGACGCTCGTGATCTCCAATCAGTGACATCGTCAACTGACCTTGTCGAGCCAGCTCCAGCAAAACGCAGGTCGGCCCCGGCGAAATTATCATGGAGTGGACTACCAAAGGAGGAACTTTCGTTCGAAATCGAATGAAGCTATATTGCCGCCGTCCGGCAAAGCTAGGGTGCTGGAGGGGGTAGAATACTTTAACGAAGTCGCCGTGTAGCCGCCTTAACCTGGCTTGGTAAGCAAGGTTAAGGCTGGGGCGCCGATACCTGTTGCCAGATAGATCCGCAGACTTTCCCTGGTGCGCAAGAATTCGCTTTCGCAGTTTCGCAATCGAATTTGCGTGAGGAACATCGTGGCTTGCCAAATTATAGGCCCACGGGTGTTCAGGTGACATTGGTCTTCCGGAGGGCGGCCGATTCCGGTCCTCGGCCCGGATTACAAACCCCGACCATGTGAACTCGCATCTGCATCATCGTTGATCAAGGAGAGAGGCATGACACAACACGTTCTGTTCATTGTGACCAACGCGGCCGCGATCGGCCCGAACAACCGCAAGACTGGTTTCTTTTTCGCCGAGGTCGCGCATCCTTTCGATGTCCTCGACAAGGCGGGAATTGCGGTAGAATTCGCGTCGCCCGCGGGCGGATGGACACCGTACGACGCGTACGATGAAAAGGATCCTGCCCAAAAGCAATTTATGGAAAGCAAGGCATTTCGTCGGCTCAATCGCAGCCGAAAGCTGTCTGAGGTGGATGCGTCTGACTACGACGCGATCCTGATCCCGGGTGGGCTTGGCCCGATGGTCGACATCCAGCGCAATTCCGATGTCCAAAAGGCTGTCGTGCGCGCATGGACCACGGGCAAGCTGGTGACCGCTGTTTGTCACGGGCCATGCTCGTTGCTGAGCGTAGACCTTGGCGATGGCACGCCATTTGTGCGCGGAAAGAAGCTGACATCCTTCTCGAAAAAGGAAGAGTACGACTACGCGCGCGAGGACGTGCCATATGAGCTTGAGGACGCATTGAGGGCGGAGGGCGCCGTGTACTCGTCCGTTGCAAACTGGGAGCCTCATGTTGTCGTTGATGGCCGTCTCATCACCGGTCAGAACCCTGCCTCTGCAGGACCTCTGGCAAAGGAATTGCTCGCCGCCCTAAAAAAGTTGGCGTGAGGTGATGAAGGGTCGGCTGCCCTGTGGGGATCGCGGGGCAGGCGGCCAGTCGCACGCAATCGTGAGCCGCCGGCTCTCGGGACTCATATCCAGGCGCGTCGTGAACGCTTTCTGACCTCCTCGGGGGTGTTCTGTCTTTCGAATTTAGAGATATTGGCGCAAGGCCTATACTTATTGACCTCTATCGGCACCGGGGGGACGACAGTGAGCGTTACTTGCGCTTGAAATTGAGGAAAGCGGCCAAGCAAGCCTTCGTCGAATCAAATTTCTTTCACGAGTGCGCTTTATCAGGCACTTAGCAGAAAAAACCGAATTTCCGTCGACAATTGACCGTAAATGCTATCGATGTAACATTACGTTACCCGATAGTGATGATCTGTTTGAGAAGAGAAGAATACTGATGTCGGCGAGATTTGATTATTTTGTCAAAATAGTAGCAGCGACGTGGATTGCGGCATTTCTTTCCTTGCCCGGCATGGCGATTGCCGAGGGCAATGGCGGCGGAGGCGATGGGATTGACAATGCCGACGTCCCTTTGACCGAATTCGTGACGACAAGCACCGCCCGCAACATTCAAGCCGTTCAAGCCGAATGTTCTGCGCGCGACAACATCTATCAGTTGGACTGCCTTCGTCAGGGATTGGAACTGGTCTGGCGGCGCTTGCCCTATCACGGCGACTATGGCCCGATGCGGGAGGCAATTCAAAGGGCAAGTGCCGACATGTCCGGCATTATCAATGCCAACGCCGATACAAATACACCTCGGCTAGATAGCGGACTGAATGCCAATTCGCGTTTTCAGGCGAGAAGACACTATACGCCGATCCTGAAGGACAAGCTTGCGTCTGCCAGTGCGGCGACCCGGCAGGCGCTTGGAAAACTCGAAACGTCGTTGGATAGTCTCGGCGAGAAATCCACGATCTGGAACCAGAACTATTCCCGTATCGCGGCGTTGATCAGGCAGATCGCAGCGCACCTGCCTTGATGGGTCTGAACTGAATCACTGACGGCGAGCCTTCAGATTGCCCCGAAGAGGATGCGACGTGGTGATCCAACGGGAGGCCCCGCGCGTTGACATCGTCGACGAGATGCGGCGGAAGCCGCGCCATGTCCTTGAGTGTCTTGTTGCTCTCGGTTGGCCAGTTTTGGCGGGTCCGGGTGGTCTCGAAGAGGTAAATGACTTCCTGAAGCGATGCGATCATGATCAGACTCCTTTCCGGCTGTCTGCTCTGTTTTTGTTGTCTCTAATATGGTCTTTCGTTGACATTCAGACAAACGAAATGATATGGTCATAAAGATCAGAAAAATTGAAAGATGAGACGATGACCATTTCTCTTCGCCGTCCCATTCCGTTGCTCGACAACGAAGTTCTGCGGACCTTCGTCGCCATTGCCGAGACGGGTAATTTTTCCACTGCCGCGGATGCGGTTTTCCGGACGCCATCTGCGGTCTCGATGCAGATCAAGAAGCTTGAGGAACAGCTCGGCGTGATCCTCTTTCTGCGCGATGCGCGCTCCGTCAGTCTGACGCAGCATGGCGAGATGCTGCTTACCTATGCACGCAATATATTGGCGTTGTCGAACGAGGCGGTTTCTCGGTTCATCATGCCGGAGCTTGCCGGCGTGGTTCGGCTTGGCGCGCCCGATGATATCGGCGAACGGCTTCTGCCGAGCATCCTCAAGAGCTTCTCGGAAAGCTACCCGGGCATCATGGTCGATGTAACGGTCGACATGAGCATCAACCTTAAGAAGCGCATGGAAGAGCAAAGGCTTGATCTTGCACTGATCAATTGCTCGACCAAGCCTTTTCCGACTGAGGGCGAAATTATCTATACCGAACGGCTCGTCTGGGCGGGGGCGAAATGCGGGACGGCCTATCGCCGCGATCCTCTGCCGATCTCCATCTGGGAGGACGGCTGCATCTGGCGTTCTGATGCCATCACCAAGCTCGAGCAGAACGGTCGGCCCTTCCGTATTGCGTTCCTCAGCGCCCACACGATGGCACAGCGCGCAGCCGTCGTGTCGGACTTGGCGATTGCGCCGTTCCCCCGGTCCTATATTACCGATGATATGAGGATATTGGGCACGAACGAAGGCTTGCCGGACCTGACATCCTTCGACATCCGCCTGCTGACGGCATCGCAGATGACCGACCCGATCCGCGCAGTTGCCAACAGCATCCGCGAAGCCTTCATGGAAATTGCCCGCGTCGCCGCTTGACGGACTTTCTCTCCCTCATTCCCGTCACAAGGACAGCAATGAGGGAGAGAGTGACGCGCCCCCTTATCGTTTCTAGGGCTCTCGCGGCAGTACTATTCCCTGCTTCGCCGCCGCCGGCGTCCGCCACCATCGCCGCCGCTATCATCCGCAAGGACCTTGCGCTCGGGCAGGGTGATCACCTTGGACAGTTCCGGAAAGGCATCGACCTTGTTCGGCAGCGCCATGGCGTAGACGAAATGCTCCTGAAATTTTGATTCAAGAGCCGTCTCTATCTTCTCGATTTTGCTGACGGTTTCCTCGATCTCGCGGCGATAGTCGCGATTGAGGAGGGCCATGCGCGCGCCGGTGCCGGCGGCGTTGCCGACGGCCTTGACCTTGTCGAGCGGGCAGTCTGGAATGAGGCCGAGGACCATGGCGTACATCGGGTCGATGAAGGTGCCGAAAGCGCCGGCGAGGCCGATGCGGTCGACATGGGTGACGCCCTGCTTGTCCATCAGCAGCTTCACGCCGGCATAGAGGGCGGCCTTGGCGAGTTGGATAGCGCGCACGTCATTCTGCGTTACGGTGATGCGCTGGGCGCCCTCGTGCAGCAGGTAGGAGAAGGTGCGGCCGTTCTGCAGGATGCGCGGCGAGCGGGCGGCCATGCTGCCGTCGACGACGCCGTCCTCGGAGATGATGCCTGATAGAAACATCTCGGCGACCACCTCGATGATGGCGGAGCCGCAGATGCCTGTTATACCGACCTTTTCGGCTGCTTCGGCAAAGCCCGGCTCATCTGACCAAGGCTCGACGCCGATCACGCGGAAGCGGGGTTCCAGCGTCGAGGGATCGATGCGGACGCGCTCGATGGCGCCGGGCGCTGCGCGCTGGCCGCTGGAGATTTCGGCGCCCTCGAAGGCGGGGCCTGTTGGCGAGGAG
Organism: Rhizobium sp. BK376; assembly: GCF_004341625.1. Taxonomy (GTDB): domain Bacteria; phylum Pseudomonadota; class Alphaproteobacteria; order Rhizobiales; family Rhizobiaceae; genus Rhizobium. The sequence goes on from NZ_SLZG01000008.1 coordinate 14,525, forward strand.
GCCGCGACAACGCGCGTGCGGTTGCCGAGCACGATTTCGGCATTGGTACCGATATCGACGAGCAGCATCATCTCATCCTGGCGGTGCGGGCCTTCGGCAAGCGTGGCCGCCGCGGCATCGGCGCCGACATGGCCGGCGATGCAGGGCAACATGTACACGCGCGTGCCCTTGTTCATCGGCAGGCCGATCTCGGAGGACTTGAGATGGACGGCGCCAGACACGGCCAGCGCGAAGGGCGCGCCGCCAAGTTCCGTCGGGTCGATGCCGAGGAAGAGGTGGTGCATGATCGGGTTGCCGACGAAGACGGCGTCGAGAATGTCTTCGCGCGAAACGCCACCTTCGGTGCAGACCTTGTCGATCAGGCCATTCAGGGCTTCGCGGACAGCCGTCGTCATGCCCTCGCGGCCATCCGGGTTCATCATCACATAGGAGACGCGGCTCATCAGATCTTCGCCGAAGCGGATCTGCGGATTGGACGTGCCGGCCGACGCCACCGTGCGACCAGAGAGCAGTGACGACAGATGCATGGCGATGGTGGTCGAGCCGATATCGCAGGCGATCCCGTACGCCTCGTTCTTCAGGCCGGGGTAAAGCGCGATCAGGTGCGGACGGGCGGTCTCTTCGTCCTTGTAGATTGCGGCTGTGACTTTCCATTCGCCCTTGCGCAGGATCGACTGGACCTGCGGGATCAGGTGGAAATCGACTTCGAGGTTCTCGTATTTCCAGTCGGTCGCGATCGCCGCCTTCAGCCGATCGAGATCGCCTGATGGCTTGTGCATGTCGGGCTCTTCGACCTCGACATAGCACATGTGCAGCGCCGCATTGCGCTCGATGACGCGGGCATCGGCATCCTTGCGGACGACCTGGGCATTGATGACGGTATCCTGCGGCACATCGATGACGAGGTCGCCTTGGATGAGCGCGGAGCAGGAGAGGCGACGGCCATCCGGCAGACTGCGCACGGAGGCATAGCGCTGCTCCTTCGGGCCGATCGGCGAGAGGTGATCCAGCGAGGAGACGATCTGATGCTTGGCGAAATTGCCTTCCTGCACGGAAACCTGACAGCGACCGCAGGTGGCGCGGCCGCCGCAAACGCTTTCCACATAGACGCCGAGCTGGCGGGCGGCATCCAGCACCGGCATGCCGAGCGGGAAGCGTCCACGCTTGCCCGAAGGCATGAAGAGGACGAGGGCGTCGGTCCGGTCAGGTCTGCTGGAATCCACTTTTCAATCTTTCTTCACTGACAGTCTGCGCACGTTCGAGCGAACGCGCTTGCTATAGGGCTTGACCGCCGCCTCGGCGATCTTCTCGGCCGTGCGACCGGCCGAGGCAGGCTTTCGTCCCGATGCCATGGCGAAGGACGCATCGACCGCCTGCTGTGCGAAGGCCAGATTGAGCGCCACCATGCTCTCGGCCGTCGCCGCCATCTTTTCGGTCACCATGCGGTTGAACTCGGCCGAGGACTTCGAGCCGCCGGTCATCATTTCCATCGCAGCGGCCTGCGTCCGCATGGCGATCACCATAGGCGCCTCGAACCACAGGCTGATCAGATCACGGCCAAGTCCACGGTTGGGGGTCATTCGCTTCGCGCTCCGGCACCCGCACGTGCTGCCCGGCCGCCGCGGCGGCCACCGCCTGCGGAGGCGGATGCCGCAGCGCTTGCGGATGCGGAGGCACCGGCTTCCGCTGGCTTATAGTCGCGGTAGGTCATGATCCAGTTGCCGCAGTTAGGGTCGGTGCCGTTCAGCACGTTGGCGGCGCGGACGGCTTCCATTTCCTGCGGGCGGCAAGGGTTCATGATCGCCGAAGTCATGCCGGCGCCGATGACCATCGGAATGAAGCCGGCATTGATGCCGTGGCGATGCGGCAGGCCGAAGGAGATGTTGGAAAGACCGCAGGTGGTGTTGACCTTGAGTTCGTTGCGCAACCGGTGCAGCAGCGCAAAGACCTGGCGGCCGGCGTCACCCAGCGCGCCGATCGGCATAACGAGCGGATCGACGACAACGTCTTCCGGCTTGATGCCATAGTCCATGGCGCGCTCGACGATCTTCTTGGCAACGGCGAAGCGGACGTCGGGGTCCATCGAGATGCCCGTTTCGTCGTTGGAGATCGCGACGACGGGAACGTCGTATTTCTTGACGAGCGGCAGGATCGCCTCGAGCTTTTCTTCCTCGCCGGTGACGGAATTGACCAGCGGACGGCCCTTGGCGACCTTGAGGCCGGCTTCGATGGCTGCCGTCACGGAGCTGTCGATCGACAGCGGCAGGTCGACGAGGCCCTGGACGATTTCCAGCGTCTTCACCAGCAGGCCGGGCTCGGTTGCGTTCGGATCGACTGCTGTCACACCGGCATTGACGTCGAGCATGGTGGCGCCGGCGGCGGCTTGTTCCAGCGCGTCCTTGATGACCGTGTCGAAATTGCCTTCCATCATCTCGGCGGCAAGCTTCTTGCGGCCGGTCGGGTTGATGCGCTCGCCGATCACGCAGAATGGCTGGTCGAAGCCGATGATGATTTCGCGGGTGGCGGATGCGACGATGGTGCGCGTCATTACTGATCCTTCTGGTCAGGGGGCACGATAGATCTGGTCTATCGTGCCGCGATGGGTGTTACAAGCGAGCCGTGGTCCTCCGCCGGCTCATCTCGAATTCAATGGGTCGGTACGTGATGGGCGGCGATTTCCGCCATCTCCTGCTGGTTCTCTTCCTTGCCTTCGCGAATATGCTCCATGCGTTCTGCGACAAGCTCGTCGCCGCGATTGGCTTCGCGCTTCCAGGGCTGGCGGCCTTTCAGCACGCCGGAATCATGCACCATCTCTGCGACATATTCTTCCTGGCGATAGGCCATGACGTGGATGCCGGCGACGCCCTCGATCTCCTTCACCTCGTTGATGATGTCGATGCAGAGCTGCTTGCCTTCCTTCTTCTGGTCCTCAGCGCCTTCGATGCGCTTGATGATGTCATCAGGGATATGGACGCCGGGCACGTTGGAACGCATCCATTTCGCCGTTCTGGCCGACGCCAACGGACCGACGCCGACGAGGATGAAGCACTTTTCGTGAAATCCGAGATCGCGCACCTTTTTCATATATTCCCGGAACATCGGCACGTCGTAGCAATACTGGCTCTGCACGAATTGCGCACCGGCTTCGATCTTCTTGCCGAGGCGGTAGGGGCGGAAATCATAGGGCGGGGCGAATGGATTGATCGCTGCGCCGAGAAAGACCTTCGGCGGCTTCGTCAGCTTGCGGCCCGATAGAAACTTGCCGTTGTCGCGCATGATACGCACGGTTTCGAGCAGCGACATGCAGTCGAGATCGAAGACCGGCTTGGCACCCGGCTGGTCGCCGGCCTGTACGCCGTCACCGGTCAGGCACATCATGTTGGCGACGCCCATGGCGGCAGCGCCCAGCACGTCGCCCTGAATGGCGATACGGTTCTTGTCGCGGCAGGCGATCTGCATGATCGGCGCATAGCCCATGCGCGTCAGCAGGGCGCAGATACCGACAGAGGACATGTGGCAATTGGCGCCCGATGCATCGACCGCGTTGATGCCATCCACCCAGCCGTCGAAAATCGAGGCGCGCTCATAGACGTCTTCGGCGTCGGCGCTATCGGGCGGGTTCAGTTCGGCGGTGACGGCAAACTCGCCGCGGCGCAGGACGCGCTCCAGGCGGCCGAGCGAGGAATGGCCGGGCAGGGGATCGAGCGGCAGGTGCACGCCAAGCGGATTTTCATCGATCTGCGACATGCCTCAGGCTTCCTTTCGCGCCGCTTCGCGGCTTGCGGCGGCCTCGGCTGTCACGCGCAGCCAGGAGGAGGTCTCGCGCAGCGACTGATTGACCGGTTTCTGGATGTTCAGGATCTTGTCGCCTTCGACCATGTTGCGGGAGCCGTTCCACGCCTGTACCCAGACGCAGGGCATATCCGGTTCCACCTCGCAGTTGCCGTTGGCCCTGACGCCGCCGCAGGGGCCGTTGCGCAACTGCTTGGGACAGTTCATCGGGCAGGACATGCCGGTCGAGGACAGGGCACACTGGCCGCACATGCGGCAATCGAACAGGAAGCCTTTTACGTGCCGCTCTACGAAGGTGATCGGTCGCTCGACGCGCTCGTATCCGATGCCTTTCCAGATGGGATGCAGCAGCAGGAACGCGTCAGCGAAGCGGCGGTAGAACCACTCGAGGAAACGCGAATTGCGCACGGCCCAGAGACGGACCGTATATTTATGGCGGGCGCGGCGGTTGGGAGAGACGCCTGCAGGCGTATAAGCGCCCGTAGCGGCCTTGCTGGCCGGTGCGGCGTTGCCCGGGCGCTGCTTTTCCTCAGCCATTGCGGCCTCCGGATTTCACCAGAGCGACAAGGCGTTCCTTGTCGTAAGCGGCTTCCAGTTCTGCTGTGGCCTTGTCGGCCTCGGCTTCGAGATCATCGGAAACCGGCACTGGATCGGCCTTGCGCCATTCGGCCAGATAGTCGTCCGTCTCGGCCGCGCCAGTCCGCATGGCGCACATATCGATCGCCTCGGTGAAGCGCAAGGAAAGCTCACGCTTCGCTGTCTTGCGGCCTTGCTTGATGATGACCTGGGCGGGGATATCCCGCCAGTAGACGACGATGCGATCGGCCATATTCAGAAATTCTCCTCTTTGGTGCAGCATGCACGTCGGGCAGCGCGCGGACTGCGCTCGCCACGACGCCGGTGATGTCGAAAAGCGACGCCTGTCGTCAAGTCGGCGGCATTGGGCAGCCACCGACCACGGCAGATGTCAGCTGGGCCATTTTACCCAGAGATTCAAGTGCTCGGAGCCGTTGGCAGATACCTTAACTTAGGCATCCCATTTGGCGCTGCGTCGTTGCCATGTCGCAATTAGACGGCCTGCAATTCCTTGCCGAGATCGCCGTAGCCGGTGAAGCGATATTCGTATTCCAGGCCGAGATAATCCGCAGCCTGCCGTGCCTTCTCCTGCAGCTCCGGATCCTCTTCCTGAGAGATGTAGACCAGCTTGCGGTAATTGCCGAAATACATCTCCATCAGCTCCGGATGCCGATCGAGTCCGAGGGTCTTTACGACGAAGGTGTCGAATTGCCGGGCGAGGAAATCGGTGAGGAAGAAGGAGGTGAAATCTTCGTCGGCGCGGGCGGCAAATTCCTCGTTGCCCGTGAAGAATGAATAACAGTGTGGCCCCGACAGCCGTTCGATGCCTTCGCGCTCGCAGATTTTATCGATATCGCCGCCGGTGCCGCAATCGGCATAGCCGACGAAGATCTTTTCGAAGCCCTTTGCGCGGGCGTTGGCGATGGCTTTTTCCAGCTCGGGTGCGATCTTCTGCGGATAGCAATGCAGGATCGCGGGAAGACAGTGCAGGTCGATATGGTCGAGGGAATTTATCCGGCTCACGGCCAATATTTCGCGCGCGATCGCGCCACACGCAATCACATGAACCTTTTGCGAATTCATGCGTTTATCTCGCGGCAGGATTGTCTCCGCCTCATTTCGATCAAAACCCATTTCACAGAGGACTCCAGATCATGACCGCATCGAAAATCGCAGTACTTAGCGCAGCCTGCATTGCCCTCATGACCCTCGCATCATGCGCCAACACCATCAAAGGTATGGGCAGAGATACTGCCAACACCGTAAACGCGACGAAACAGGCAGGTCATACCGTCAATAAAGCAGCCCAGTGACCGATTTGAAGAGGTTGCGGCACCAGCCGCAGCCTTTCCTCGTTGATCTCTTCAGGCGCCAGCCGCAAGCTTGTTGTGCTTGCGCTTCATGAATTCCTTGGCGGTTTCGACCGCCACGGCAGCATCACGGCAATAGGCATCGGCGCCGACCGCCTTGCCGAATTCCTCGTTCAGCGGCGCACCGCCGACCAGGACGACGTAGTCGTCGCGCATGCCCTTTTCCTTGAGCGTATCGATGACGACCTTCATGTAAGGCATGGTCGTCGTTAGCAGTGCCGACATGCCAAGAATGTCCGGCTGCTCGCGCTCGATGGCGTCGAGATAGTTCTCGACCGGATTGTTGATGCCGAGGTCGACGACGTCGAAGCCTGCGCCTTCCATCATCATGCCAACGAGGTTCTTGCCGATATCGTGGATGTCGCCCTTGACGGTGCCGATGACGAGCTTGCCCTGCTTCGGCGCGCCGGTTGCGGCGAGCAGCGGACGAAGGATGAACATTCCGGCCTTCATCGCATTGGCGGAGAGAAGCACTTCCGGCACGAAGAGAATGCCGTCGCGGAAGTCGATGCCGACGATGCGCATGCCTTCGACCAGCGCTTCGGTCAAGACATCGTAGGGTGCCCAGCCGCGTTCGAGGAGAATGTTGGTTCCTTCCTCGATTTCCTCTTTGAGGCCATCGTAGAGGTCGTCATGCATCTGCTGCACGAGTTCCTCATCAGACAATTCCGCGAGAATGATTTCGTCGTCAGACATGCTTTCCACCCCATTTGCGCGCTGCTCGAGCGGCTTGCAGACAATATGAGTCACAGGCTTTTATTAAAGACTGCCTGATTAAGAGTTAAACCTCAACCTTCGGAAAACTCTTTTCGAAAGCGACGCCGCCGGAATAAATAACGACGGACGCATTCGGCAATTTGTCGATGCGAATGTCTGTCCTATGCTAATCGCTGGCGCATAAAGGATCGTCTTTGCGACGAAATCGAATAGCATGGCGGCGATAATAGGCGCGCACAGGCGCAGCAGTGAGGAGACATCATGGACGAGATGATCGAACAGCCGGCAGCGGGCGGCGATGGTGGCGGACGGCGTTCGCGTGGCGAGGGCAGGGGTGCGGCAGCACGGCGCGCATCGCGCACCGGCGGCGGCGCAGGTCCTTCGCTTCCCTATATCACCCGCAAGATCGGCGTCTATGAAGTGCTGGACGAAGAGGGACTCCAGCTGATCGAGCGCAATGCCGATACGGTTCTCGAAGAAATCGGCATCGAGTTTCGCGACGATGCGGAAGCCCTGGAGCTGTGGAAGCAAGCTGGTGCCGACATTAAGGGCGAGCGTGTGCATTTCCCGAAAGGCCTCTGCCGCGAACTGCTGAAAACAGCGCCGAAGGAATTCACATGGCATGCGCGCAATCCTGAGCGCAGCGTCCATATCGGCGGCAAGGCGACCGTCTTTGCGCCGGTCTATGGCCCTCCCTTCGTCCGCGATCTCGAAGGCAATCGCCGCTATGCGACGATCGAGGATTTCCGCAATTTCGTGAAGCTTGCCTATATGGCGCCGTCGATGCATTCGTCGGGCGGTACGGTTTGCGAGCCGGTCGATATTCCGGTCAACAAGCGCCATCTGGATATGGTCTACAGCCATATCAAATATTCCGACAAGCCGTTCATGGGCTCGGTGACTGCGCCGGAACGCGCTGAAGATACCGTTGCAATGGCGAAGATGGTGTTCGGCGACGATTTCGTCGAAAACAACTGCGTCACGCTGAACCTCATCAATGCCAACTCGCCGATGGTATTCGACGAGACCATGCTCGGCGCGCTGAAGGTCTATGCGCGGCATAACCAGGCTTCCGTCGTGTCGCCGTTTATCCTGTCCGGGGCGATGAGCCCGGTCACGGTTGCCGGCACGCTGACGCAGATCCTGGCCGAAGTTCTGGCCGGCGCCTCCTTCACGCAGCTGATCCGCAAGGGTTCGCCGGTTCTGTTCGGCACATTCGCTGCCTCGATCTCGATGCAATCAGGCGCGCCGACCTTCGGCACGCCGGAACCGTCGCTGGTTTCCTACGGTGCGGCACAGCTTGCCCGCCGTCTCGGCCTGCCGTTCCGTACCGGCGGTTCGCTCTGCGGCTCCAAGGTTCCGGATGCGCAGGCAGCGCACGAATCGGCCAATACGCTGAATATGACGCTTCTTGCCGGCACCAACTTCGTGCTGCATGCGGCCGGCTGGCTCGAAGGCGGTCTCGTCAGTTCCTACGAGAAATTCATGATCGACCAGGATCAGCTCGGTATGATGCAGAAGATGGCCGAGGGCGTGGACCTCTCCGAAAACGGCCAGGCGATGGATGCTATTCGCGAGGTCGGTCCCGGCAGCCACTATCTCGGCTGCAACCATACCCAGGCCAGTTTCCAGACGGCCTTCTATCGCTCTGCTCTTGCCGACAACAATTCTTTCGAACAGTGGGAAATCGAAGGCCAGAAGCGCATCGAAGACCGCGCCAATGCGCTCTGCCGCTCCTGGCTCGACCACTACGAAGCGCCGCCGCTCGATCCCGCGATCGACGAGAAGCTGCTCGCCTACATCAAGAGCCGCAAGGACTCGATGCCGGACGCTTTCACCTGAAGAGAGCCCGATCCCGCCAGGGAGCAAGGCGGTGCGGTGCGGGTTGCCGATCTCATTCAGAAAGAGGTCTGGCGGCCGCACTATGGATATAAGGGACCGCGATGAATGGCGGTCCCGCTTTGCTGTCGGATCTAAAGGCAGCCCTTGAGCCGCATGGGATATTCCTGCGCGGCGTCATCGGCTTCGACGGCGATGGGCCGGCATTGAATAACGGGACGCAGGCGCGGACCGTCATTCTGCTCGGCAATATCGGCGGCTCCATCTGGGAGCCGTTTTCTCTTTGGCGTGCACAGCCGGAAAATACTGGGCGTCGTGATCCGCTCGACGATTGGTCGAAGGCCGTGATTGGTCCGGTGGCGGCGCGTTCCGGCGCGACCGCCTATTTCCCCTCCGATCCGCCCTGGCAGCCGTTTCAGCAATGGGCGGTACGGGCGGAGGGTTTGCGGGCCTCACCGCTGGGTATCTTGATTCATCCGGAATACGGGCTCTGGCATGGGTATCGTGGTGCGTTGGGATTTGGCGTAGCGCTCGATATCGCGTCGGCGCCTGTGATGACGGAGCATCCCTGCGATCGATGCGAGACCAAGCCGTGCCTTTTGCACTGTCCGGTCAATGCAGTCACGTCATCCGGCTTCAGCGTCGCGGATTGCCGGTCGCATTTGCGGAGCGGCGAGGGGCAGGCAGGCTGCGTGAAGAAGGGGTGTCTCGCGAGAGCGGCTTGCCCCATAGGCGTCAGCTACCAATATCCGCCCGAACAATTGGCCTTCCACATGGCGGCACTTTCTCTCTAAGCAAAAAACGTCTTCGCTTTTGCCGCATTTTTTCGAATCTGTGTGGATGCGGAACCGGAGCGCGATTTTGATTCGTTTGACGATTGCATTGATCTTGTGGCTAGCGGCTCAGGCGGCTTGGGCGGATGAAGGCTGCCGGAGGCTCGACTATCTCGGCGCCCATTACACGGTTTGTACCTTCGATCCCGCCACCTCCGGCATCCGGCTTTACGAATATGACCGCAGCGGCAAGCCCTATGGATCGTTCCGGGCGCTGGAAAACGACCTGCGGCAGGATCGGACTTATGTGCGTTTCGCGATGAACGGCGGAATGTATGACGACGCGCAGGGGTCGGTCGGCCTCTATGTCGAGAACTTCAAGCAGATGAAGGCACTCAACACCAATAGCGGCTGGGGCAATTTTCACCTGTTACCGAACGGCGTCTTCTATATCGAGCCCGGGAAGGCAGGCGTGATGGAGGCCAAGGCCTTCGCCACGTCAGGCATCAAGCCCTTCTACGCCACGCAATCCGGCCCGATACTCGTTATCGACGGCAAGCTGCATCCATCCTTCCTCATCGACAGTACGAGCCTGAAGACGAGAAACGGCGTCGGGGTGAATGGAGCGGGGCAGGTGATCTTCGCTCTTTCCGAAGATGCTGTCCGGTTCTACGATTTCGCGACGCTGTTTCGTGACGCGCTTGGCTGCCCGAACGCGCTGTTTCTCGATGGCAGCATTTCCAGTGTCGACATAGCGAACTGGCAGCGTCGCGACGGCCTGTTTCCTCTCGGGCCGATCATCGCCGTCACCGAGATGCTGCCCGGCAGCTTCCCTTGATTCACACCGATGGATAGGCTCGCTCAAGCCCGCCCGACCGTTTTAGACCGATATGGAAGGCAGCGAAGGCCGGATGCTGGCTCGACTTAGCCGCTTCCATCAATCGGATCTGCAGTCGGTCGGGGGCGTTGTTGCCAAGCCATTCGCCGAGCCTCTCCAGCTTCAGGCTATTGAGGAAGGAGGCGCCTGCGGCGAGATCGAGATAGCGATGCAGCCCGTCGATCAGGCTGTCGTCCTGCAGCGGGTTTTCCATCAGAAGCATGAGGAAGGATTTGTCGGTTTCCGCAAAACCGGAAAGCCTGACCGCAACAGTTTCGCGGTCGGGGAAGGAGGTTGCCGTAGCCGTCATGTCGAATTCCGCCTCATGCAGGTGAGTCTGTCGGCGGACTATGACGGGATCGGCTTTCGTCAGGCTTGCGGAGGCGCGAACGCCTCCGCTTCATGGGTGCGATCAGCCCCGACGACGTCGTTCGCGGGCCGGTGCGGCGCCACTTTCGTCGGCGGTCTTGTTGCGCATCGGGCCAATGCGCTCGATGATGGTTTCGAGCGTCGGGCGCGGGCCGGGGGTGTAGTCGTCGAGCGCCTGGCGCATTGCAGCCAGATGGCCGCATGACGTGCCGCAGCAGCCGCCGATGATCTTCGCGCCGGCGTCGCGAGCAAGTCGGGCATAGTCGGCCATCAGCGGCGGCGTGCCGGAATAGTGGATTTCGGCGCCGCGATATTCGGGAATACCGCAATTGCCCTTCACGATGACGATCGCATCGGGATCGGCATTGGTCATGTCGAGCAGGCTTGAAAGGATGTCCGACGCGCCGACGCCGCAATTGGCGCCGACCGCAAGCGGGCCGCCGGCGATGTCCTTAGCGACGCCGTGGATATCCTTCGGATGCAGACCCATCATCGTCTTTCCGGCAGTGTCGAAGGAGCCGGTGTAGGTATAGGGGAGGTCCGTCTTGATTGCAGCATCGGCTGCCGCGCGGATCTCTTCCGGCGAAGACATGGTTTCGATCCAGGCAACATCGACGCCGCCGGCTTTCAGGCCTTCCATCTGCTCGACGAAAGCCGCAACGGCGTCCTCATAGGTCAGCGCGCCAAGCGGGATCAGCAGTTCGCCGGTCGGGCCGACGGAGCCGGCAACGATTACCTTGCGGCCTGCCTTGTCGGCAACGGCGCGGGCGATCTCGGCAGCTTGTCTGTTGAGGCTGTGGACCCGATCCTGCGCATGGTGCAGCTTCAGGCGGTGGCGGGTGCCGCCGAAGGTGTTGGTCAGAATGATGTCGGCGCCGGCATCGACGAAGTCCTGATGCAGCTTGGTGATCTTCTCCGGGGCGCTTTCGTTCCAGAGTTCCGGTGCTTCGCCTGCTTCGAGGCCCATCGCGAAAAGATTCGTTCCCGTCGCGCCGTCGGCAAGAAGCACGCCCTTTTCGGCAAGAAGATCGGTCAGCGGATTTGCTGCGGTCATGATGTTTCCTCGGTGTCGTTAGCGAATATATACATAAAGATATCTTTATATGATTTCAACCGTGCCGTGGACAAAAGGAAAGCGCCCGAGGGGGCGCTTCCGACGCGGCTGGATCCATAAGCTTCAGGCTGCAGCCATCTGGGCCTTCTCGTGGCTTGCCGGGGTTACCATCGCCGCAATGATCGTGTGCAAATCGATCGTGCCGATCGGCCTGCCGCCAGCGTCAGTGACGAGGGCGAGGGAGTGACCGGCGCTCGTCATCTCCTTGGCGGCGACCTCCAGGATGGTGTCGGCGGCAATTCGGGGACCCTGTGTCTCGCCGGCGAACGGCTTCATGACCGTGCGAACCTGGAGGACGCGGCCGCGGTTCACTTCCTTCACGAAGGCGGTGATGTAGTCATCGGCCGGGTTGAGGACGATTTCCTGGCCGCTTCCCTGCTGGATGACCTTGCCGTCCCGCAGGATCGCGATCCTGTCGCCGAGCCGTAGTGCCTCGTCGAGATCGTGGGTGATGAAGACCACAGTCTTCTTCAGTTCCTTCTGCAGGTCGAGAAGCACGCTCTGCATGTCGACGCGGATGAGCGGGTCGAGTGCCGAATAGGCTTCGTCCATCAGCAGGATGTCGGCATCGTTGGTGAGCGCCCGTGCCAGGCCGACGCGCTGCTGCATGCCGCCGGAAAGCTGGTTCGGATAATGGTTCTCGAAGCCGCTCAAGCCGACGCGGTTGATCCAGTGGCGGCCCTTTTTCTCGCTTTCGCCGCGAGGCACGCCCTGGATCTGCAGGCCGTAGATCGTGTTTTCGATGACGGTGCGGTGCGGCAGCAGCGCGAATTTCTGGAACACCATCGCCGTCTTGTGTCTGCGGAATTCACGCAGATCGTTTTCGTTCATCTTGCAGACGTCTACGCCGTCATAAAGCACTTCGCCTGTTGTCGGCTCGATCAGGCGGTTGATGTGTCGGATCAGGGTCGATTTTCCCGAGCCGGACAGGCCCATCACGACGGTGATGGCGCCGGCCGGCATGTCGATATTGATGTCCTGCAATCCGAGAACATGGCCGTGCTGTTCGTTGAGTTCGGTCTTGCTGACGCCCTGCTTGACCATGTCGACGAACCTGGCGCCGTGCTGCCCGAAGATCTTGTAGAGGTTTTTGATCTGGATCGCGTGACTAGCCATGAATGACCTCCGAATGCTTTTGAAGCCGTCTGCCATAAGCCTGACTGGTGCGGTCGAAAATGATGGCGATGGCGACGAGTGCAAAGCCGTTCATGAAGCCGACGGTGAAAAACTGGTTGTTGATTGCCTGAAGCGTGTTCTTGCCCAGGCCGCCGACGCCGACCATGGAGGCGACAACGACCATGGCGAGCGACATCATGATGGTCTGGTTGATGCCTGCCATGATGGTCGGCAAGGCCAGCGGAATCTGGACGTTGAACAGCTTCTGCTGATGCGACGAGCCGAAGGCGTCAGCCGCTTCCAGTACTTCCTTGTCGACCAGCCGTATTCCGAGATTGGTGAGGCGGATCATCGGCGGGACAGCATAGATCACGACGGCGATGAGGCCCGGAACCTTGCCGATGCCGAAGATGACCACGACAGGGATGAGATAGACGAAGCTAGGCATCGTCTGCATGACGTCGAGAATGGGGTTGACGATCGACTGCAGTCGATCCGATCGCGCCATCAAAATGCCGATCGGTAAGCCGATCACGATGGCGATGAGCGTACAGACCGTCACCATGGCGAGCGTGACCATTGTGTCGTTCCACAGACCACAGGCGCCGATGAGAAGCATCGAGATTGCCGTACCTATGACGATCTTCACGTTGCGGCTGGCGAAATAGACGACTGCCATCATCACAATCAGGACTATCACCCATGGCGTGTTGGTAAACAGCCATTCAAGATAGTTCAGGAACCATTGGAGCGGCTGCACGATGGCATCGATGATGCTGGCATAGGTGCGCACGAGTGCACGAAAGCCGTCGTCGATATTCTTGCGCGCCCCGCGGATGATCGTATCGCTGATTGCCGGAAAATTGCACAATACGTCCGGCAAGAAACTGCATTGCAGAGCCATCACTTTCCCCTTTTTATCCGGTTTGTGACCAGCCTGTCCGTGTGGCCTTCAGTATCAGGCGGCCGATGCGGGCTGTCACCGGTTTTTCAGCCTGCATACTACCGTCTATAACAATAGCCGGCGAAACCATTTGCTTTCTGCGACCTTGGCGACGCCCCTGCTGTCGGCATCGGTGTATCGCAGGCCTGTATGCGAAAGAAGCGGCGGCAGATGGCCGCCGCTTCCCGATTCAAGCGTTAGAGCGAGGCCTTGACCTTGGTAGCAACGTCAGGAGCAACCCACTTGGTCCACATGTCAGGATAGGTCTTGAGGAAGTACTTGGCGCCGTCCTCGTTCGTACCCTGGTTGTCGGTCATCCATGCGAGAACCTTGCCGACAGTGCCGTTGTCCCACTTGCGGGTCTTGACGTAGTCCATGGCAATGCCGGCCTTGTCGGAGAAGGACTTGGTCACGACGGTGAAGACGTCAGAGACAGGATAGGAGTTGAGCTTCGGGTTGGCGCAGTCCTGGATTGCCGTGCAGGCGTCCCATTCCTTCTTGTCGTGCGGAACGCCGAAGCTCAAACGAACCATGTCGTACTTGCCGAGGATGGCGGTCGGAGCCCAGTAGTAGCCGAGCCAGCCGGTCTTCTTTTCGAAGGCGTTGGCGATCGAGCCGTCAAGGCCGGCAGCCGAACCGGTGTCGACAAGCTGGAAGCCCAGCTTTTCAGCACCCAGAGCCTTGTAGAGGTTTGCGGTGGAAATCTGGCAATTCCAGCCCGACGGGCAATTGTAGATCGCAGCCTTGGACGAATCTTCCGGCGCGGGGAAGAGTTCCGGATGCTTCAGGGCATCCTGAACCGACTTGATGTCGGGATGGGCATCGGCAAGGAACTTCGGAATCCACCAGCCTTCGACGCCGCCGTCGCTGAGCAGCGGCGCTGCCTCGATCAGGCGTCCCTCGGAAACGGCCTTGTCGAGCGCGGTGCGCACGGCGTTGACCCAGAGTTCGGGCGCAACGTCAGGTTCGCCCTTTTCATCCATGGAGGTGAAGGTCGGCTGGGTGTCGCCGGTTACCAGCGTCACTTTGCAGCCGTAGCCATTCTCGAGAATGATCTTGTCGACCTGCGCGGCAACGCCTGCGGAGGCCCAGTTCATTTCGGCGATCGATACGTCGCCGCATTCCGCAGCGTGTGCCGAGCCAGCCAAGGCATAGACACTTGCGGCGAAGATGGCGGAAGCGATTAGCTTCTTCATGTTTTAATGTCTCCCAGTGTTCTTGCAGTTAGAGATGCGGATCGCTCCGGCATTGTACCAGCCGATCCTCGTCAGCGTCACCAAAAGGCTTAACCGTGCAATTGCCGCTGACGGCGCATGTTCGGCCCCCTGTCGCGATACGCCTGCTTTTCTTTACCCGCGGAGCCTTGCCGCCGGCCTGCCATCTTCGTATCGCTTCAAAGAAGCCTAAGGATTTGAGGGGAGAAATCAACTGGTTCCGCGATGGTCCGCCTTCGACGGCTCTATCGGGAAGCGTCAATAACTAGCTGAAATAGCCTAATTTCTGGCATTCACGACTGGAAATGAAGCATTGGGGCCGGTTCGGACAGCCCTTGCTACGGCAGGATACGAAAACGGGGAAAAGTCACGCCTTTTTGAAGACCTTTTATATTCTATTCGCGGCGTGGGAAAAAATTGGCGACCGCCATGAAAAAATTAGAAAAAAGACGAAATTTATTCTTCGTTAGGCGCTCGATAACTATCCGGTAAGAATGTCTGGCTATGACTTGGGTGCCGCGGGTGATCTCGCAGCATCTCCGGATCAGGTATTGCGTCCCGGAGACAACATATCCTGCAGTGTCATTGCAAGGCCATGTTAAACAAAACCGCGCACGGCTGTTCGCCAAGCGCGGTTTTTGTTTTACGGCCTCCCGCGTGGAGGGCGTTGATCAAGGAAGCGTCGCTGTTGACGCGGTTCAGCCGGCGTTATAGGTGCGGATCAGGCCGACCGTTCCGACACGAACATCGAGCTCGCTGACGCGGCTTTCGCGCTTGGGCGAGGGCAGCTTGCCACCCCAGGCGATCTGTATGGAATTCTTGTTGTTGAAGACGAACAGCATGGGGTAATCCTCCAGGCCGAAGGGCCGTTATTGGTGCATTGTTTGACAGCGCAAATAAGCCTGTTTCCGACATCCCACAATGGAGGAAGTCGTCATCAAATGTCGCAAATAGACTGCGCTGCGCGATGGTGCATTTTTGTCTCGGAAGAGGCGTTGCGACCGAGGCCGATTGCGGCGAAAATCAGGCAGGAATCGGCGATTTCGATCGGTTCACAACCTCGGAGTCACATTCATGACCAAGGCCATCATGCTGCAGGGAACCGGTTCCGATGTCGGAAAAACAGTATTGGTGGCGGGGCTTTGCCGACTTGCCGCAAATAGAGGATTGAGGGTTCGCCCCTTCAAGCCTCAGAACATGTCTAACAATGCGGCTGTGGCCGAGGACGGCGGCGAAATCGGGCGGGCGCAATGGCTGCAGGCGCTTGCCGCGCGAACCACTTCGTCCGTGCACATGAACCCCGTACTCCTCAAGCCGCAATCCGATACCGGCAGCCAGATCGTCGTGCAGGGGAAGGTCTGGGGTCAGGCGAAGGGGCGGGATTACCAGGCGCTGAAGCCGCAATTGCTGGGCGCCGTACTGGAAAGCTTCGCAACGGTACGGGCCGGGACTGATCTCGTCATCGTGGAGGGGGCAGGCTCGCCGGCGGAAATCAATCTTAGGCCGGGCGATATCGCCAACATGGGATTTGCGACGCGCGCCAACGTTCCCGTCGTCCTAGTGGGCGACATAGACCGGGGCGGCGTGATCGCGTCGCTGGTCGGCACCCATGCCATTCTTGCCGAGGAGGATCGGCGGATGATCTCCGGCTATATCATCAACAAATTCCGCGGTGACATCTCGCTGTTTGCAGACGGCGTCAAAGCGGTTGGAGATTTCACCGGCTGGCCCTGCTTCGGCATCGTGCCCTGGCTGAAGGCGGCCGGCCGTCTGCCGGCTGAAGATTCCGTCGTGCTGGAACGGCTGGTGCGCGGCGCGTCCCAGGCGCTGAAGATCGCCGTGCCGGTTCTGCCGCGTATCGCCAATTTCGACGATTTCGATCCGCTCCGTGCCGAACCGGATGTCGATCTCGTCTTCGTGCGGCCCGGAGAGCCTTTGCCTACCGATGCTGCGCTCGTCGTTCTACCCGGTTCGAAATCGACGATCGGCGACTTGGAGGACCTGCGGGCGCAGGGATGGGATCGCGACATTTCCCGGCACGTCAGACGCGGCGGTCGCGTCATCGGCATTTGCGGGGGGTACCAGATGCTCGGCCGGACGGTCCGTGACCCGCTCGGCATCGAGGGAGCGGTTCTGGAGACGCCCGGTCTCGGCCTTTTGGATATCGAGACGGAAATGGCGCCGGAGAAGACCGTACGTAACAGCCGAGCGTGGTCGACCGAACATGATGTGGCCCTTGAGGGCTATGAAATTCATCTAGGTGTGACCCAGGGCGCCGATTGCTCCCGGCCATCCGCTGTCATCGATGGCCGGCTCGATGGCGCTGTATCGTCGGACGGGCGGATCATGGGCACCTATCTGCACGGGCTCTTCACAAGCGATGCCTATCGTGCCGGGTTGCTTGGCAGCTTCGGTCTTAGCGGAGAGCGGGTGAATTACCGGGAAAGCGTCGACGCCGCATTGGACGAGGTCGCGGCGGAGCTAGAGACTGTCCTTGACAGGGACTGGCTCGATCGGCTGCTTGCGGTGTAAAATCTTTGCACTGGGTGCGCAGATCGTTATTCTGATCCGCGATGACTGCCGACGACGCCTGCCGACAAGGAGATTTTACATGGCCAGCCTTTTGACCTCCCTGTTCGTCTCGGCGATGCTTGCCACCGCAATCCTACTTCCGCGGCCGAGGTTGACGTTCGCATCGGACCGGGTTCTGGATTGCAGCGATGTCGTGGAGCGTGTGCTTGAGAAGTCAGGCGGTCGTCTCTTGTCGGTGCGGCCACATGACGACACATGTACCGTGACGGTGCTGGTTCACGAAGACGGCAAGCGCCCGTATAAGCTAGTGGTCAGAATGGATAGCAAGGATGCCGCCGACGATGCGCCGAATCAGGGCGGCCAGTAATTTGCGATACGGCGGCCTGACGGCGATCGCCGTGGATAATCAAAGTTCGCCCGAAATTTCGCGCCGCCGCCTGTCCAGCTCTTCCGCGTAGCGCCTCAGCGTATAGCTTTCCGAAAGCTGGCCGACGACCTTGCGTTCGATCAGGTTGTTGACAACGGCGAGCGCTTCGCTCTCGGTCTTGTCGAAGATTGCGGCCGCCTGCTTGGCGTTCATTTGCGGCTGCAGGAAATCGTTCCGGTATTTGGTGAAGTCAGCGATGCTCTTGCCTTCGTCGTTCTTGTCCACCGGGCTTGCGTAGATATCAGGTACAAGCACGATGCCGGCATATTTGTCGGCGTCGTCGACAAGGATCACGCGCTGGGTCGAGCCGATCGGGAAGTCGTGGCGGAACTCCTCGACCGTTATGTTGACGCTGGCGGTGCGCACGTCTTCGCGCATCATCCGGCCGACCGTCAGGCTGCGGATCCAGCCGACATCGTGGGCGCTGCGAATGCTCTCGCCGCGAAGGTGAAAACGCCATGTCGCGAAGGAGTAGCCGAAGGTCGAGCGGACGACGAGCGACGAGGTGATGACGGCGGCAAGCACCAGCGCGGTGATCGGAAAATCGCCGGTGATTTCCAGCGCAAGGAAGGTCATGGTCAGCGGGCCGCCAATAATGGCGACGGCAAGCGAACTCATGCCGACGACAGCGTAGATAACCGGCGTCAGCGTCGCGTGATCGAAATAGGGGGCGGAATAGGCGAAAATCTTGCCAAGCAGGGCGCCCATGAAAAGCGAGGCGAAGAACAGGCCGCCTCTGAAACCGGAGCCGATCGAGACTGCTGACGCCAGGGATTTCAGCAGCAGAATGCCGATCAGCGTCGGGATTGCGATGGTGTTGGCGAGATTGAGATGCAGGGCGCCGTGACCCGCCGAAAGCACCTGCGGCGTTATCAGGGCGAGGAGGCCGACAACGATACCGCCGAGTGCCGGACGGAAGGGCAATGCGATGGAGCTCTTTCGCGCCAGTTCCTCGATGAAGGAAACGCCCTGCATGATCAGGATTCCGGCGCCGGCGCAGAAAGCGCCGAGCAAGAGCGCCGGAATATAGTCCGCCGGAACGACGCTGCCGAAATCGCCGACGTCGATGTTGAAATCGTTGCCGGAGAGAAGGCGCGCCACGAGGGTGGAGATCAGTGCGGAGACGACGACGGGCGTCAGCGTGATGATCGAATAGGTGCCGATGATGAGCTCGAAGGCGTAAAAAGCACCGGTCAGCGGTGCGTTGAAGGCGGCGGCGATGGCGCCGGCGGCGCCGCAGCCGACGAGCGTTCTGAG
This sequence comes from Rhizobium sp. BK376, assembly GCF_004341625.1. Lineage (GTDB taxonomy): Bacteria > Pseudomonadota > Alphaproteobacteria > Rhizobiales > Rhizobiaceae > Rhizobium. Next base: position 33,441 of record NZ_SLZG01000008.1, read on the forward strand.
ATCTGAGCGACGAAGCTGCAGTTTGTAGCCGAGCTTTGACGCTATTCCGGCTGCGATCTGGGTGTAGCCGGCCTCGAGGCCGACGGAAGCGCCAAAGCCGTTCGAGATGAGATTCTGTACGGCGACCAGAATGCTGTCCGTCAGCGACAGCCGGCCGCCATGCAGCGCATTGGCTTCGATCGGGTCGACCATGGGCTTCTTCCGGGTCTTGGCCAGAATGAAGATCATCAGGCCCAGGACGATGCCGCCGACAACAGGAGATGCGAGCAGCAGGAACTTGTCGTCAACCTGCGCCGAACTCAAGCGCCCTGAGTCGTCGATACCGAAGATCAGCGTGTGCATCGTCCGCGATATCACGCTCATAGCGGTGACCGCGCAGCCGGATGTGATCCCGACGAAAGCGCCGGCAAAGATCATACCGAGCTCGCTGCGACGCAACGCAGCTCTCATGCGGCCGAGATCAAAGAAGGAATACAGGGCGCCAAAACGGCGCTGTTTGAATTTCTGCAGCATCGGGAGGACGAACTTTTACAGGCATTCGAAAGCTTGAAGCAGTCTATAGACTGCTAAGGTCAAAGAATTACGGCAAAAGACCGACATCTTCTTCCTTTTTCCCGCCAATTGCCCCTCGCGTCGAAAAATAATGGCTGCCGGGGCAAGGTCCCGGCCGTTTTCCGTCCGCCGAATGCGATTGACTCGGAATGGCGGTTTCCGTAACCATCGGGCTTCATAACGGATGGTTCCCGGGCGGCGGTCGTCGCAAGGGATGAAAAGGGAATGTGACGGGACGGACCCAAGCCGGGCGTTTTCATCACAGCCGACCCCGCGACTGTAGAGCGGTCAGGGTCTTCTGTCCGGTTTTTAAAGCTTTTTCGCAGACGGTTCCCAATGGTGGGGACGGGCGAAAAAGACCGGAAGCCGGAAAAGCCACTGGCGTGGCATCATGATCAGCCGGGGCTGGACGCCTCTAATTCTACGAATCGTCCACCTTTTCATGATGACTGCCGGGAAGGCGAGGACGACCCGCTGGCGTACGACCCGGGGCGACCGTATTCGGTCTGCTCAGGCGACCGTATTCGGTCTGCCCCGGTCGCCGCGCCTCAAACCGCGAGCCAGGAGACCTGCCATGCGTGCCGGGCGAAGAGCCCATAGCTCAAGGGGCGAAAGCTCCGCTGCCAGCACGGAGGTTGTCATGGCTGTGAAACCATTTCGGCATCCGTTTTCGGATGCTCCCGCGACCATATTCGCCGCTTCGAGCGCCGCGCAGCATCTCCATGCGTGACGATCGGCGGCGCAAATGACATCCCCATCCTTCATCTCTGTTCTCATTCTCGGCGGCGCCCGATCGGGCAAATCACGCTTTGCCGAGTCATTGGTGACCACCTCCGGCCTCGAGCGGCACTATGTGGCGACCGGGCGGGCTTGGGATGACGAGATGCGGTCGCGGATTGCGCAGCACCGGGCGGATCGCGGCGATCTCTGGACTACGCATGAAGAGCCGCTCGATCTCCTCTCCCGCCTTGCCGACATCGACGGCGAGGGGCGGGTCATCCTGATCGATTGCCTGACGCTCTGGGTCACGAACCTGATGATGGAGGAGCGCGACATGGCGGCGGAATTTGCCGCTCTTTCAGAATACCTGCCGAATGCGAAAGCGCGGCTCGTCCTCGTCTCCAACGAGGTCGGGCTCGGGATCGTGCCGGACAATGCAATGGCGCGCGCCTTTCGCGACCATGCCGGACGGCTCCACCAGATGATCGCGGCAGAAGTCGCGGAAGTTTATTTCGTTGCGGCCGGTCTGCCGCTGAAAATGAAGGGTTGATTTGATGAACCAGCAGAAAATTCCAGCCACCGTCATCACCGGCTTTCTCGGTGCCGGCAAGACGACGATGATCCGCAACCTGCTGCAGAATACCGGCGGCAAGAAGATCGCGTTGATCATCAACGAATTCGGCGATCTCGGCGTCGACGGCGACGTGCTGAAGGGCTGCGGCGCGGAAAACTGCACCGAGGACGATATTATCGAGCTGACCAACGGCTGCATCTGCTGTACCGTCGCCGACGATTTCATCCCAACCATGACGAAGCTCCTAGAGCGCGACGCCCGGCCGGACCATATCGTCATCGAGACCTCGGGGCTTGCGCTGCCGCAGCCGCTCGTTGCCGCCTTCAACTGGCCGGATATCCGCACGCAGGTGACCGTCGATGGCGTCATCACCGTGGTCGACAGCGCAGCGGTTGCGGCCGGCCGTTTCGCCGACGACCATGATGCGGTCAACGCCGCCCGCGCCGAAGACGCGTCGCTCGACCACGACAATCCGATCGAGGAGCTTTTCGAGGACCAACTGACCTGCGCCGACCTGATCGTTCTCAACAAGACCGATCTTCTCGACACGGCAGGCATCGCCGGCGTACGCGCCGAGGTCTCCTCGCGCACGCATCGCCGGCCGACGATGATCGAGGCAAAGAACGGCGACGTGCCTGCCGCTGTGCTGCTCGGCCTTGGCGTCGGCACGGAAGAGGACATTGCGAACCGCAAATCGCATCACGAGCTGGAGCACGAGGACGGCGCGCCACATGACCACGACGAGTTCGACAGTTTCGTCGTCGAGCTTGGTGCCGTCGCCGATCCCAATGCCTTCATTGAGAAGCTGAAGGGCGTGATTGCGGAACATGACGTGCTGCGCCTGAAGGGCTTCGTCGACGTTCCCGGCAAGCCGATGCGCCTGCAGATCCAGGCCGTCGGCAGCCGCATCGATCAATATTTCGACCGCGCATGGATATCTGGCGAAGCGCGTGCGACCCGGCTTGTCGTCATCGGCCTGCACGACATGGATCAGGCGATCGTTCGCGGGGCGATCGAGGCGCTGGTGTAAGGCAGAACGATGCATCTCCTGCTGGCACAGAAGGGTACGATCAGCGATGGCGACGAGGCGATTGATCTCGGCCAATCGCCGGGCGATATCCTTTTCCTGTCGGCTGCCGACACGGAGCTCGCCGCCATCGCGGCGGCTCATGGCCACGGGAATGCCGGATTTTCCCTGAGGCTCGCCAGCCTGATGAGCCTCAAGCATCCGATGTCGGTCGATACCTATATCGAGCGCACCGCGCGTCATGCGAAGCTGATCATCGTTCGGGCGCTCGGCGGGGCGAGCTATTTCCACTATGCGCTGGAGGCGCTGCATGCCTGCGCTGCCCGTCAGGGAGCGCTGATTGCGGTGCTGCCGGGAGATTCCCGAGCCGATCCGGGGCTGACGCCGTTTTCCAATGTGGCGCTCGATGACCTCAACGCGCTCTGGTCGTATCTGATCGAGGGCGGGGATGCGAACTCGCGGGCGTTTCTGGCCTATGCTAATGCGATGCTTTCCGGCGGCGAGACGCCGGAGCCCGCGGTGCCGCTAATGAAGGCGGGCATCTGGTGGCCGGGCAGGGGCGTTATAGGCGTTGAGGAGTGGCGGCGGGTTTCTGAGGAGGCGCTACGCCAGCCCCCGGACAATATGGCGACCCCTGCAGGGCTCGCACTTCCGACCATCGCCATCAGTTTCTACCGTGCCCTCGTTCAGAGCGGTGAAACAAAGCCGGTCGAAGCTCTGATCGAAGCTCTGATCGCCAAGGGCATCCGGCCGTTGCCGGTTTTTGCGTACAGCCTCAAGGATCCGGTCTCCAAGGGGATTCTCGAAAGCGTCTTCGCCGAAATAAGGCCCGGCGTGGTGATCAATACGACGGGCTTTGCCGTTTCGGCACCCGGCGCCGACCGCGAACCGACCGTGTTGGAGGCCAATGAGGCGATCGTTCTGCAGGCGATCTTTTCGGGTTCGTCTCGTGAAGCCTGGGCCGCCTCGGCACAAGGTTTGTCCGCGCGTGATCTCGGTATGAACGTTGCGCTGCCAGAAGTCGACGGCCGCGTGCTGTCGCGGGCGGTCTCCTTCAAAGCTGCGGCACGCTACGACGAACGGGTCGAGGTCAATATCGTCGGCAGCGAGCCGGATGCGGGACGCATGCGCTACGTGGCCGAATTAGCGGCAAATTGGGCGACGCTTCGGGGGACGCAGCCTCAGAAAAGGCGCGTCGCCCTGGTCATGGCGAATTACCCGAACCGCGATGGTCGGCTCGGCAACGGGGTCGGGCTCGATACGCCGGCCGGAACGGTCGAGGTGCTGAGGGCGATGCAGGCGCAGGGCTATCCGGTTTCGGATCTGCCTGCCGATGGTGACGCGCTGATCCGGCATCTGATGGAAGGACCGACCAATTCCGGCCATGATGGGAAGCTGATCCGCGAGAGGATTTCTGCGAGTCATTACAGGGTCTTCTTCACATCTCTTCCCAATCAGATTCAAGAGGAGATCACTGCGCGCTGGGGCGCTCCGGAGTTGGATCCCTATTTCCGCGACGGCGCGTTTGCCCTGCCGTTTGCACGGTTCGGTGAGGTGCTGGTCGGCATCCAGCCGGCGCGCGGCTACAATATCGATCCGAAGGAAAGCCATCATTCGCCGGATCTCGTGCCGCCGCATGGCTATCTCGCCTTCTATGCGTTCCTCCGCCAGGAATTCGGCGCCCATGCCGTGATCCACATGGGCAAGCATGGCAATCTTGAGTGGCTGCCGGGCAAGGCGCTGGCGCTTTCCGAGACCTGCTATCCCGAAGCAATTCTCGGGCCTTTGCCACACCTTTATCCCTTTATCGTCAATGATCCGGGCGAGGGCACGCAGGCCAAGCGCCGTACCAGCGCCGTCATCATCGACCATCTGACGCCGCCGCTGACGCGGGCGGAGAGCTATGGGCCGCTGAAGGATCTCGAAGCGCTGGTGGATGAATATTACGAGGCGTCCGGCGGCGATCCCCGCCGGCTCCGTCTGTTGCGCAAGCAGATCCTCGATCTCGTCGCCGATATCGGGCTGGATGCCGATGCCGGGATTGCCAAGGGCGAGAACGAAGATAGCGCGCTGCAGAAGCTCGATGCCTATCTCTGCGACCTCAAGGAAATGCAGATCCGCGACGGCCTGCACATTTTCGGCGTCTCGCCGCAGGGGCGGCTGCTCACGGATTTGACGGTGGCGTTGGCGCGTGTGCCACGAGGGCTGGGCGACGGCGGGGATCAGAGTTTGCAGCGGGCGATTGCGGCGGATGCTGGGCTGGTGGAGGTGGCTTGCGAGGCCCCCCCCTCTGTCCTGCCGGACATCTCCCCCACAAGGGGGGAGATCGATATGCCGCGCCGTTTCGATGATACCCCGACGTTCAGCGGGGCCGCTTTCTCAGACAGGGCTTTTGGCCGAGTGGCTGCATCCCCAATCTCCCCCCTTGTGGGGGAGATGTCCGGCAGGACAGAGGGGGGTATGCCAAGCTCTCCTCGCTTCGATCCCCTCGATTGCAACATGGCCGCCCCATGGACCGGCCCCAAACCCGCAATCCTAGCTGAAGTCTCCGACGCCCCCTGGCGTACGAATGGCGACACCGTCGAGCGCATCGAGCTGCTGGCGGCAAAGCTCGTCTCCGGCGAGACCGAATGCCCAACCTTCTGGCCCCAAACCAGAGAGGTTCTGGCCGAGATCGAGGCCCGCCTGAAGCCCTCGATCCTCGCCTGCGGGGATGCCGAGATCGCGGCGTTGCTGAAGGGGCTGGAGGGCCGTTTCGTGCCGCCTGGGGCCTCCGGTGCGCCGACGCGCGGAAGGCCGGATGTGCTGCCGACAGGGCGGAATTTCTATTCGGTGGACAGCCGCGCCGTGCCGACGCCGGCGGCTTACGAACTTGGCAAGAAATCGGCGGAACTGCTGGTTCGCCGCTACGTGCAGGATCATGGGGAATGGCCTGTTTCCTTCGGGCTGACGGCCTGGGGCACGTCCAACATGCGCACGGGGGGCGATGACATTGCCCAGGCGCTGGCGCTGATCGGCGTCAAGCCGATCTGGGACATGACGTCGCGCCGTGTCACCGGATACGATATCATTCCACCGGCAATATTGCGTCGTCCGCGCGTCGATGTGACGCTCAGGATTTCCGGCTTCTTTCGTGACGCGTTCCCCGAACAGATCGCGCTGTTCGACAAGGCCGTTCGTGCCGTGGGCCAGCTCGATGAGGACCAGGCGGATAATCCGATTGCGGCGCGCATGCGTGGCGAAGCCAAACGGCTTGCTTCGGCGGGGCTGGACGAGGCTTCTGCCCTGCGAAGGGCTGGGTATCGCATCTTCGGTTCGAAACCCGGGGCTTACGGGGCGGGGCTGCAGGCGCTGATCGACGAAAAGGGCTGGGAGCGGCGGGCCGATCTCGCCGAGGCCTATCTCGTCTGGGGCAGCTACGCTTACGGCGCCGGTGAAGAGGGGCGCTCCGAGCGCGGCGTTTTCGAGGATCGGCTGCGATCGATCCAGGCGGTCGTTCAGAACCAGGACAATCGCGAGCACGACCTGCTCGACAGCGACGATTATTACCAGTTCGAAGGCGGGATGGCTGCTGCGGCCGAGCAGCTTGCCGGCGAGCGGCCGTCGATCTACCACAACGACCATTCCCGGCCGGAGAAGCCCGTCATCCGCTCGCTGGAAGAGGAGATCGGCAGGGTGGTGCGCGGCCGGGTGGTCAATCCGAAATGGATCGCAGGTGTCATGCGCCACGGTTACAAGGGCGCTTTCGAGATCGCCGCGACCGTCGATTATCTCTTCGCTTTCGCCGCCACGACCGGTGCGGTGCGCGACCATCATTTCGAGGCGGTCTATCAGGCCTTCGTCGCCGATGCCCATGTGCGCGACTTCATGGCGGAGAAGAACCCGAGCGCTCTCGAGGAGATGAAGGAGCGACTGCTTGAGGCAATCGACCGGCAGCTCTGGACGCCGCGCAGCAATTCGGCACGGTTCGACCTGCAAGCCGTCAGCCCCGAGGAAGAGATGATCCCATGAGCGATTTTACGTCCCTGCTTCAGAGCTTTCGGGCTTACCTGGCGTCGCATCACGAGGCAGTGTTGGCGCGGTTCCTTGAGGGCTTCGACTGGCAGATGGCGGAGCGCGCGCTCGAACCGCGCGGCCTGCCGGTCGTGGAGTACCTCTCAGACATTGCAGTCCCCACTGACGATCACGACAACACGCTTCTGTCTGCGCTGATCAGGGATGCCGCATCGCTCCATTGGGCGCAGACCTACAGCACCGGCGATTTCGGCGATGCCTTTCTCAAGCGCTACGGCTGGGTGGAATTGTTCGGAACGCGCGGCCATTTCGATAGCGACGTCATGGCTGGCGGATTTCTGATGCTTGGGCCGGAGATCCACTATCCGGACCACCATCATGTCGCCGAGGAAATCTATATTCCGCTGACGGGTGGCTCTCTCTGGAGCAAGGATGCGGGAGCCTTCGTTCCGCGCCATGCCGGGGAGATCATCCACCATCCATCGGATGTTCGCCATGCAATGCAGACGCAGCGGGAGACGCTGGTGGCGCTCTATCTCTGGCGGGGCGGTCCATTGGCGCAAAAATCGATAATTTCCGGGAGAAACACATGAGCGAAGAAACGACGGAATCGGCAGCGGGCGCCGAAAAGGACGATGCGCGCCACGCCGACAAGATGGCCAAGAAGAAGGCCGCGCGCGACAAGATCATGGCCACCAAGACCGATGAAAAAGGCCTGATCATCGTTCATACGGGGAAGGGCAAGGGCAAGTCGTCCTCCGCCTTCGGCATGATCTTCCGCCATATCGCCCACAAGAAGCCCTGCGCCGTCGTCCAGTTCATCAAGGGCGCAATGTGGACGGGCGAGCGGGACCTGATCGAGAAGCATTTCTCCGATATCTGCCAATTCTATACGATGGGCGAGGGGTTCACCTGGGAGACACAGGACCGTGCCCGCGATGTGGCTGCGGCTGGTGCCGCATGGGAGAAAGCGAAAGAGCTGATCCGCGACGAGCGCAATTCGATGGTGCTGCTCGACGAGATCAACATTGCGCTGCGCTACGACTATCTCGATCTCAACGAGGTCGTCGAATTCCTGAAGACAGAAAAGCCCTACATGACCCACGTCGTGCTGACCGGCCGCAACGCCAAGGAAGAGCTGATCGAGATCGCGGACCTCGTTACCGAGATGGAGCTGATCAAGCATCCCTTCCGCTCCGGCATCAAGGGACAGCCGGGTGTGGAGTTCTAAAAAGGTCTGCAGCCCAGCGGTGGGGCATGCGTCCCAATTTCTTCGTCATTCCTGTCCTTGTGACAGGAATCCAGTCAGCCCAAGTCCTTGGGCTGAAAAGACTCTTTTGCCACGCGGACGCGCGGCTGCTGGATCCCTGTGACGAGCACAGGGATGACGGAGGTGGACGAAGTGTAGCTTTATGATTGGCCAGATTTGCCTATCCAACTACTTCACGCTGACGACGGCCCTTCCATTGGTCAGGTCGGACACTTTTCGAATGACGTCTTCCGTATTCGCCTCCGGTACCGCGATCTCCAGGATCGCGCCCGTTTCGACGAAGCGTTCCTCGGTGATCCGCGCATCCGCTTGCGCCAGGAGCTTTGCCTTGACCAGCGCCAGATCGGAAAATTGTAGCTCGACGCTCGCCTGGACCATCGGGATGATAGGCCGATAAGGAACGGCCTGGAGGCAGAGCGCCGCCGTTCCGCCATAGGCGCGGATCAGGCCGCCGCTTCCGAGCAGCACGCCGCCGAACCAGCGTGTTACGATGACAGCCACCGTATCCAGTTTCTGGCCGTCGATCGCCTGCAGGATCGGCTTGCCGGCGGTGCCGCTCGGTTCGCCGTCGTCGCTGAACCGGTAGTTCTGGCCGACGCGCCAGGCCCAGCAATTGTGGTTGGCATCCGGAATGCTGTTTCGCGCGATGAAATCCTTGGCCGCGTCCATATCCGCGATCGGGGCGGCCGTCGCAGTGAAACGGCTGCGTTTGATTTCCTGGCTATAGGTCGATGTCGATTCCAGAGCGAACATGCTGCTGTTTAGCGGAACTGGGCGGCCCTGCGAAGCCGGTCGATGGTTCGATGTGGAGATGCTAAGGGCAGCATATCAACCGGCGATCACCTTTTTGCGTTTTCTGGTGATTTGACTTGACCCCGATGCCTCCGGAAATATCGCGCCGCATCGTGCGAAAAAGCCGCGACAGGGGGAGTACCATGACGACTGCACGCCGAACCATGACCAGCATTGCTGCCGTTCTTCTACTCTGCGCTGCCGCGCCCTTGCCGGCGTTTGCCGAGACGATCATCGACGACTGGTCGAGCGTGAAGGTGCCGGCCGCGCCCGCGCTGAAGCCTGTCACGATCGACGTCAAGGATACCGCGCTTCTCGTGCTCGATTTCAACGGCGCGCAGGATCCGACCAAGGGGCCCTGCAACAGCAACACCAAGCCGCGCTGCCTTGCCTCGCTGCCGAAGATGGAAAAGCTTATTGCCGCCGCGCGCGACGCCAAGGTGCCCGTCATCTACAGCATCACGGCTCAGGCCGAGCCGAAGGACATCGCGATGGCGTTGACGCCGAAGGAGGGCGATCCGATCGTCAAGTCCGGGCCGGACAAATTCGTCAAGACCGATCTGGCCGACATCCTGACGAAGAAGGGCATCAAGACCGTCATCGTGACGGGGACGGCCTCTGAAGGCGCCGTGCTCGATACCGCGACACATGCCGCGCTCTGGATGGGTATGAACGTCATCCTGCCGGTCGATGGCATGTCCTCGACCGAGCCCTATGCCGAGCAATATGTCGCCTGGCACATGATGAATGCGCCCGGCGTTTCGGCAAAGACGACGCTAACGGCGATCGACATGATCAAATTCTGACGCGGGGTCGCGTCGCCGATCACGTCCGTCAGCCGATCATGCCCCTTAGCCAATCATGACGGCGAAATCCGATCCTTGCCATTTTTCGTCCTGAACCCAGAAAATGGCAAAGCGGATGACGGTACCGGCCTCAATGGTAAGCGGCAGATCGAAAATATGCGTGCCGAGGCCGGTGTTGCGCGTAAGCGTGTCGGTTATCGTCGCCCAATCGTCTGAGGACCAGTGGATGATCGCAGGCGCCATCAGTTCGATGCGCAGCGGTCTTCCCCAGTCCACCCGCTCGACCATGGATGTCAGACGCCAGGCTATGGGGGCTACGGGCGGCCTGTTCTTCACATAGCGTTCAAGTGTTTGCGGCGGCGTGTCGAAGACCGCGCCGTCCCTCAGCGAGCGCAGCAGCTTGATATGCTCCGCATGCGCCCAGACCAGCGGCATGGCGCTGCCGGAGGGCTTTCCAAGGAAGAGTTCGCGCCCGGGAATATCGGCCTCATCCCATATCTGCTCCGGCAGAAGACCACCTGAGCTGGCAGAGGCCTCAAGGGCGGCGAGCAGGCGCTTTGCTTCGGCGACATTGCCCGCCGCAAGCTCGTAATGGGCTCGCTCGCCGGTCAGGAGAGGCCAGAGACGGCCTATGCCTATGCCGTGAAAGGGCGATCCGTCCTCCTGCTCGCCATAGCCGTCGTCGTTGTAGCGATACCAATAGGGTCCGGCAGGCAGCTCGCGCTTCAGCAGGAAATCGATCGCAGCGATCGTATTCAGGATACGCGGATCGTCAGCGGCCCGAAGGCCGAAGCGGACGAGGGCCAGCGCATCGGGGCTGACGAGGAGGCCAGCTTCCAGTGCTTCGCTGCTGTCCGGCCGGTTCTTGATTGGGATCAGGCCATGGGTCCGCGGCAACCCGTCCTCGGCGGCGAGTGCTATGCGCATATAGTAGCCGTCGATGCCGAGCTCCCTCGAGAGGTCCGTGTCGGCGGCATAGGTCCAATCTTCGATGCGCTCGTTCCAGCCGTCGGCCACTTCGCGAAGATATTGCGCCTCCTCGTTCATCCCTGCCACCTGCATCGCGTCTGCGGCGGCCAATAGTGCCGCGATCTCGACCGCGAGCGTGAAAGGCGAATATCCGCCGTCCTCTTCCCAGCGATCCTGCTGGGTCGCCGGTCCGTTGCGGATGATGTAGCTTGCGGCTGCCTCGATCATCGGCAGATACTGGTCGGCCTCTTCGGGCGCTATGGCCTTGGCTCTGAGCAGCATGTCGTAAAGCAGGATCGGGAAGGCGGTCTCGTCCATCTGGATGCCGTACCAGTAGGGCCGGCCGTCGAGCCAGGCGTTCTGGACCCAATGCCCGTCTCCTTCCTGGATGGCGACGAGATAGTCGAGCACGGATCGTGCATCCTTCTCGCTGCCGGCCGCAAGGAAGCCGCCGGCGGTTTCGACGAGGTCACGCGTCCAGACGAGATGGTAGCCGCCGATATCGTCATCGCTCTTGTTGAAGCCCCAAGGGATGGAAAGGCTGGCGATGATGGCGCCCGAGGCATCGTCGCGATGGGTGGCCAGCACCGACGTGCTGACGCGGTAGCGGTTCAATGTCTGCGGATCATGGGGTTCGTCGAGCGGCAAGAGACCGGACTGCCATTTCCGCCAGCCGGCACGATATTGCTTCAGCGCGGGCCCTACACCTTTCTGGAGGCTGAGGAGCGCGCGGAACGCCGATTCCTCCGGCTGCGTTCCGAAGCCGAGCGCGAGCACCGCGCCGCCTTTTCCAGCAATAAGATCGATCGTTCCGGAGAGAGCGACATTGCCATATTCGGCGCGCTGGAACTCAAGCCGCAAGCCTTCACCCTTGTGCAATGTCTGCCAGCCGTCCGACAGTCCGACATAGCCTGCCGACCGGGCGATCCAGGGCGTGGAGGAGGCAACGGCGAGCGAACGGCCGGCTCCCTGCGCAAAGAGCATCTGGCGTCCCTTGAAGTCTCCATACCATGCGGTGTTGTCAGCTCCGGCATTGACGAGGTGCGGGGCGACAAGCGCGTGCAGCCGATAGTCCTGGAGCTGGCCGACCAGAGCCTCAAACCGGATATCTTGGAGAACCACCTCGCGCTCGGGATCGGTCAGAATGATCTTGGTGATACGGTAGCGGCCATCCTTGGCGGTGTTGACCAGCCGAAAGGCGGGAACGCCGTCCTCGATCATCTCGACGGTGTGGTCGGTATCGCGCTTCTCCTCGGAGAAGTAATCATTGGCAGTGACGACGAAGCCGAAATCGCGGATGCTGGCCATGTCGAGACGGGGCGCGTAAACCTCGTTGAGGATGCCGTGGCTGGCCGTGAACCAGACCTGGCTTTCGGGGCTGACGGCGGTGCCGACGGCGCTCTTGTCGCTCGAAGTCCAGCGTGGCTCAATGCCGGGGGCGCCGGGTGCATCTGTCGTATCCATCGTCTGGTCGTCCTTTGATGAGGCAAGCTCCCGATTTTCGACCGTCGCCCGAAAAAGGGCTGGCGGCGATCGTGAACGAAGTTGCCCAAGTTGACGTCGCGTTCGGCATCTAAAACTGTAATTTGCCCGACGAATCGTAGAAACGATAGCCGGCGCGTGAGCGGGCCCTAGATAAATATCGACTTGATGGTCACCGGGTGGAAATAGCGGGATTGCCCAAGGCGGCAACCGGAACAAGGAGTGGCAGATGACCGATGAAATTGGCGCGGCGATCAACCAGAGTCTGAAGACGAAAAAGAGTGCGCAGAAGACGGTGCTGGCAATCGATCTCGGCGGATCGCATGTCAAGGTTTCGCTCAGCACGATCGGCGGAAAGCGGGCGGTGGAATCCGGGCCGCATATGACGCCAAAGCAGATGGTCGAAGCCGTCAAGGATCTTGCTTCGGGATGGGATTACGACGCGATCGGCATGGGCTATCCCGGTCCGATCGCCGACAACAAGCCGGCGCTGGAACCGCACAATCTCGGCAGCGGCTGGAAAGGGTTCGACTTCCAGGCGGCATTCGACAAGCCTTTGCGATTGGTCAACGATGCCATGATGCAGGCGATCGGCAGCTACGAGGGCGGGCGGATGCTCTTTCTCGGACTAGGCACCGGGCTCGGCGCGGCAATGGTGGCAGAGAATGTCTGCCTGCCGATGGAGCTTGCGCATCTGCCCTACAGGAAGGGCAATACGTTCGAGGACTACGTTGGCGAGCGTGGTCTGCAGCGTCGCGGCAAGGCCAAGTGGCGCCTGTCGGTCGTCGACGTCGTCGAGCGGCTGCAGGCGGCGCTCCAGTCCGACTACATCGTCATCGGTGGTGGCAATGTCGATAAGTTGAAGGAGCTTCCGCCCAACTGCCGGCGCGGCTCGAACGAGAATGCTTTCCTCGGTGGCTTCCGGCTGTGGCAGGACGAGAAGCTCATCGTTCGCTACTAGGATTTTCTCGAATCATTCCAGTGGTTACCCGGGCTTTGTTACAGCAGCGAATTCTTTCAGGATGCTCGCGGTTTCAGCATTCGCCGGGAAGAAGGATTCCACTGCAAGCTCGGACAAGGTGATATCCACTGGTGTGCCGAACACCGTTATTGTCGAGAAGAGCGAGAGGATACCTTTCTCGGTCTCCAACTCGAGCGGAACGACGATGCCGCCATAGTCGCGCTCAGGCGACGGTTTGTTTCGCCGCGCGGACGGCTCCGGATAGGCGGACAATTCGGTCAGGAGGCCGGCAAGCACACGGTCACGGGTGGAGGATATCTGCTGGTGCAGGCGCTCCAGAAGATGCGTGCGCCACTCAGCCAGGTTAATGATCTTCGGTGCCATGCCCTGCGGATGCAGGCTGAGGCGCAGAACGTTGACCGGCGGTTCGAGCAGTGCTGCGTCGGCGACGCCGGTCAGCAGAGGCGCAACCGCTGCATTGGCGGCGATCAGCGTCCAGTGACGATCGACAGCGAGCGCGGGAAATGGCTCATGCCCCTTCAACACCATGTCGACAGCCTGCCGAGCCGGAGCTAGCGCTGGATCGTCCAGCGAGCGCTCGGCGAAGACAGGAGCAAATCCAGCGGCCAGCAGCATGGGGTTTCGCTCCCTCAGAGGCACCGCCAGCCGCTCCGCCAGATGGAGAAGCATCTCTCGGCTGGGGGTGGCGCGCCCGCTCTCGATGAAGCTCAGATGCCGTTGCGAGATGTCGGCTTCGAGGGCGAAATCGAGCTGGCTCAGGTGGCGGCGCTGCCGCCATTCGCGCAGGTAGTCGCCGAGAGAGCGGGCGGCCGTCGTCATGCCGCCTCTGCCGGAAGCTGGTCGATAAAGCCATTGACCGTCTTCATCCGATCGCCGTCCAGAAGCGCGAAATCCGTGCCCATGATCATGTCCGGCTGATGCTGCGGCCCGAGCTGCCAGGAAAAGCGCAGATTGTCGCCATGGCGGTCGGCTGGCTTTACCAGGGAAAAGCGGAAGCCAGGGAAGCGGTCGTGCACCGCGGCGACCAATCCATCGATCTCGGCATAACCTTCGGCCTTCATCATCGGATCGACATAGACCGCATCTTCGGTCCAGCACTCGGCAATCATCTTGCGCCGCCGATCCGCATCGGTTTCGTTCCAGATCGCGATGTAACGCTCGGCCAGTTCAGTCGCATCAAACATTGTCTCGTCTCCTTTGTGATCGCCCGGTCCATCCAGGCCTCGCGATCATGCGAAAGGCAGCATGCAGCATCAATTACGCCAGAGGTAATTGAACGAGGCAATAATAGAGCAAAGTGCTCTTTAAAAACCCAGCCAAACCCGCACGGGATTGGACGGATCGGCGATCAGCTTGATCGCGAAGGCGATGCAGACGACGACAAGCAAGGGCTTGATGATCTTTGCGCCGTTGCGCATGGCGAGCCGCGATCCGGCCTGCGCGCCGAGGAACTGACCGACGCCCATGGTCAGGCCGACCTTCCAGAGAATTACCCCGTAGGACATGAAGACGATCAGCGCGCCCAGATTGGAGCCGAAATTCAGGAGCTTGGTGTGCGCCGTCGCCTTCAGGAGGCCGAAGCCGGCGAGGCTGACGAAACCGAGCATCAGGAAAGATCCGGTGCCGGGGCCGAAGGCGCCGTCGTAGAAGCCGATCAGCGGCACCAGCGTCAATCCGAAGGCAAGCGCGCTCATGCGCCGGTGCTTTTCGACATCGCCGAGATTGGGCTTGAAGGCGAAATAGAGCGCAATCGCGATCAGCAGGAAGGGCATGACGATGCCGAGAACCTGGCTTGGCATGATGGTCGCCAGTGCTGCGCCCAATGCGCCGCCTCCGACAGCCATCAGAGCCATCGGCAATTGCTCGCGCAGCTGGACGTGACCCTTGCGGGCATAGGCGAGCGTTGCCGAGCCCGCGCCGAATATGGACTGCACCTTGTTGGTCCCAAGCGTCTGCAACGGTGGAATACCTGCGATCAGCATAGCGGGTACGGTGATCAGACCGCCGCCGCCGGCAATGGAATCGACGAAACCGGCAAAGAAAGCGGCGGCAAAGAGCAGAAGAAGAAGGTGGAGGGTAATGTCTTGCAAGATGAAGGACTCTGGGCGATTGGAATGGTGCGCCTTGTTGCATTCCATGGCCTTGCCAGCAATTGCCATTCCGACACAGTGCGGCAAAATTGACGAATCTGGTGAGCGGTGGAGATGTCGGTAGATCCTGACGTGAAAGATACGAGCTATCCGCGTCATTCCGATGCGGACGCGAGGCGTTTCGTGCTTGGCGTGGGCTGCGAGCGCGGGGCCTCCATTGCCGATGTCCGCGCGCTTGCCGAGGAGGCCCTGTCTGCAGCGGGAATTAGGGCGGGGCAAGTGGCATGCCTCTCCTCGATCGACATGAAGCGGGAAGAACCTGCAATTCTTGCGCTTGCAGATTATCTCGAGGTGCCGCTTCGTTTCTTTGATGCCGCGACGCTGGAGAGGGAGACGCCGCGGCTGAAGAACCCTTCCGAATTGGTCTTTGCCCGCGTCGGCTGCCACGGTGTGGCCGAAGCTGCGGCTCTGGCTGCTGCCGGACCTTCGGCGATCCTTGTCGTGCCGAAGCTGAAATCGGCGTTCTCGACCGCCGCGATCGCTGAAATCTGCTGAAAATTCGGGATTTCTGACCTGATTCACCGCAAGCTGTGACGAAATCGCTCAAAATCGCGTCGGATATTGCAGAAATGGCGTCTGCCGGTATGGTGAGGCATTTCGCCGGTCATCCCGTGACGCGGCGACTGAATAGCAAGGAATAATCATGCACAAAGTCATTTACGACACGGACCCTGGCGTCGACGATGCCATGGCGCTCCTCTTTTTGCACCGCCACCCTGACATCGACCTGCTTGGCGTAACGACGGTTTTCGGGAATGCGTCGGTCGAGACGACGACCCGCAATGCGCTTTTCCTGAAGCGCGAATGGGGCATTCCGTGCCCCGTCGCCAAGGGCGCCAGCGTTACCTTCGATCCCTCGCGCCAGGAACGTGCATGGCCGACATGGGTTCATGGGGTTAACGGCCTCGGCGATATCGACGTCCCCGAGACAGTCGATATTTCACCCGATCCGCGTCCGGCCTACCAGTTCATCATCGACACCGTGCGTGCCAATCCGGGCGAGGTGACCCTGGTCGCGGTCGGTCGCATGACCAATCTGGCGCTGGCGCTGAAGCATGACCCTGACATCGCCAGGCTGGTGAAGGATGTCGTCATCATGGGCGGCTCCTTCTACGTGCCGGGCAACGTTTCGCCGGTCGCCGAAGCCAATATCCATGGGGACCCGGAGGCCGCCGATGTCGTCATGACGGCCGCCTGGAAGGTCGTGGTCGTCGGCCTCGACGTAACGGCGGTCACGACCATGAGCCGCAGCTATCTGGGCGAGATGGCGAAATCGGGCGGCAAGTCGGTCCAATTGCTCAACGATCTGTCGCAGTCCTATATCGACTTCTACAAGCATGCGGTCGAGGACGGCATGATGGTGCATGACAGCTGCGCCTGCGTCTATGTCGTGGCGCCCGAATTGTTCGAGACGATCACCGGCTCCGTCCGCGTCGTCTGCGGCGGCATTGCCGACGGCCAGACCATCGTGAAGCCGGATGGCAAGCGCTTCCCACCAGGCGACTGGGACAATCTGCCAAGCCAGATCGTCTGCACCGGCATCCAGTCGGAAAAGGTCATCGACCTTATCCGCGATGCGATCCTGACGGCTTAAGCCGCCAGATCACCCGGGAGTAAGGAGGCTCGCCGCAGATCGCGGCGGGCCTCGTCTCTATTAGCGGCCGCCTTCCATCTTGCGGTGCCGCTGGTTGGTGCCACCGTCGCCATAGGGATAGGATGACGGCTGCGGTGCGCTGATGTCGTTCAGCGTCGCCATTTCTTCTTCGGTGAGGCGCAGCTTGGCCGCGGCCAAGTTATCGGCGAGTTGCTCCTTCGTGCGGGCACCGAGAATGACCGACGTTACCGCCGGTCGTGCCGCGGTCCAGGCGAGGGCAACCTGCGCCATGCTGACATCCCAGGCCCTTGCGATCTTTTCCACTGCTTCGATGATCGCCCAGGTGCGTTCCTGGGCGTTACGCTGGGCATAGGATTCCATACCGCGGGATGGATTTTCGCCAAGGCGGGTGGCACCGGTCGGCGTATTGTCCCGCTTGTACTTGCCCGTCAACCAGCCGCCGCCAAGCGGCGACCAGGGCAGGAGCCCCATGCCAGCATCCTGGCAGGCCGCGACGATTTCGAGCTCGATGTCGCGGACCAGCAGATTATATTGCGGCTGCAGCGTCACAGGGCGCGTGTAGCCCTGCGCCTTGGCGATTTCGGAAGCCTTGGCAATGTGCCAGCCGACATAGTTGGAAAAACCGTAATAGGCGATCTTGCCTGCACGAACCGCGTCGTCGAGGAAGCGCAGCGTCTCCTCGATCGGCGTCAGCGCGTCCCAGGCATGCATCTGGTAAAGGTCGATCTGCTCAATGCCGAGGCGGCGAAGCGAATCATCCAGCGCCTTGCCGAGATGGCGGCGCGAAAGGCCGAGATCGTTCGGACCCTGTCCCATCGGGAAGCGCCCCTTGGTGGCGATGACGGCCTGGTCGGCTTCGGTCGGTCGCGCCTTCAGCCAACGGCCGATGATTTCCTCGGACTTGCCGGCGCTGTAGACGTCGGCGGTATCGATGAAGTTTCCGCCGCCGGCGAAATAATCGTCGAGCAATGTGTGAGATGTTTCCTCATCGGCCTCGTTGCCGAAAGTCATGGTGCCCAGGCAATAGGCGGTGACGATAGCCCCGGTGGGACCGAGCTTGCGATATTCCATTCCTGCCTCCTCTTTCGGAGCGCCGGCGGCGACGCAGACAGCCGTCGAGCAGAGCCAACGCTCCCTCATTCAGTCGCTATGTGTTGGTTGACACGGCAAATGCCGCCAAGTGATCCGGCGATCTGTGCCGGCGCGCAGACGATAGTCGACTTTTGTAACTTCAAGAAATCAAAATAATGAAAGCTGCGCTCTGATGCGTCTGCGCAATTCCGGACGCAAAACCGCTGTTGGCTTTTGCTGGAATTGCCTTACGGACCGTTCGCCAGGGCAAGAATGAGTTGCTGGATGTTGCCATCCTTGCTCATCTCGACGCGGTCGAATTCGGTGTCGCGCTGCCGCTGCTGCAGGGACAGGTCGCCGAGGCGCTTCGTCAGCTCGACGCGGATTTTCTTGCAGTCCGGATCATCAGGGGCCGACAGGCCGACGCTCGTCTGCTCGATTTCCCTGACCAACTGCTTGATGCTGTCGCCATGGACCGCCTCGTGCTTGCGCACGCCCGCGATGAAAGTCTCCCAGCTTTGGCGGACCGGGGCGGGGAGCGTCGATGCGGGCCTGGGCAGCGTGTAGGTAATAATCAATTTCGGAACGGCTGAGACGAGGACGCACGCATTGTCTTGCGGAACGTATTGCCGGGTCCAGGTCAGCTTGAAACCTGTATGCGCGATCGTGCGCCCAGTGCCGAGAGTAGGCCCGTGTTCGCCGATCGATTCGTAAAGTTCAGCGCCGGTCTTACCTGTGATGGGATAGGTCTGCACCTTTTCGACCGCCTGCCATTCGGCAGATGCGGCAATCGGCAGCGCCCCTGATATCAGCGCCGTTAGACAAACTTTCAGAATCGCCTTCACGCATCCTCCGGACAAGCTTTGCGGTGCGAAGACTAGCGTTGGCGGATTGCGCTTTCAATGCTGTCCGGTGGCGTTCGATGCCGCAAACGAACATCCGCTTCGGCGGCATTGCTGCCAATATTGCAATTCCGCCCGACCGGGCATAGGACAGCTTGGATGAACGACACCGCATTTTCCAATCTTCCGGCGATCGAGCCGGGCAGCGTCTGGCTCGTGGGCGCCGGGCCGGGCGATCCTGGGCTCTTGACGCTACTTGCGGCCAAAGGGCTTTCGGAAGCCGATGTCATCGTCCATGACGCGCTCGTAAATGAGGATTGCCTGAAGCTTGCCCGTCCGGGTGCGGCGGTGGAATATGCCGGCAAGCGGGGCGGAAAGCCGTCGGCGAAGCAGCGCGATATTTCGTTGCGCCTAGTGGAGCTTGCCCGCTCTGGGAAGCGGGTGTTGCGGCTGAAGGGCGGCGATCCCTTCGTATTCGGTCGCGGCGGCGAGGAAGCGCTGACGCTCGTCGAACATAATATCCCGTTCCGGATCGTGCCCGGAATTACGGCCGGCATCGGTGGCCTTGCCTATGCGGGAATTCCCGTGACGCACCGCGATGTCAACCATGCCGTCACCTTCCTGACCGGCCACGATTCATCGGGTGTCGTGCCTGACGCAATCAATTGGGAAGCCATCGGCAAGGGCTCTCCTGTTATCGTCATGTATATGGCAATGAAGCATATCGCTCAGATCAGCGCCAATCTCATCGCTGCCGGTCGCTCGCCGGACGAGCCGCTCGCCTTTGTCTGCAATGCCGCCACCTCGGCGCAGCAGGTGCTGGAGACGACGTTGGGCGAGGCCGAGGCAGCGGTTGCCGCCTCCGGACTGGAGCCGCCGGCGATCGTCGTAGTCGGCGAGGTTGTGAAGCTCAGGCCGTCGCTCGATTGGCTCGGCGCGCTGCAGGGACGCAAATTGCAGCCCGCGCCGCATGCGGCCGACGGCCGGAAGGCATCGGCATGAGCGGCCTGCTCATAGCGGCACCTTCCTCCGGGTCCGGCAAGACCACGGTGACCCTGGGATTGCTGCGCGCGCTAAAGAAAAAGGGAATTCCCGTCGCACCGGGCAAGGCTGGTCCGGACTATATCGATCCGGCCTTCCATGCGGCTGCCGGCGGCACGCCTTGCCTCAATTTCGATCCATGGGCGATGCGGCCGGAGTTGATCTCAGCCAACGCATCCCGACATGTGGCTGGCGGCAAAACCCTGGTCATCGAAGCAATGATGGGACTTTTCGACGCGGCGGCTGACGGCAAGGGATCGGCGGCGGACCTTGCAGCCCTGCTTTCGCTCTCGGTCGTGCTTGTCGTCGATGCCTCGCGGATGTCGCAATCGGTGGCAGCCCTTGTTAGCGGCTTTGCCAATTTCCGCGCCGATATCCGCATCGCCGGCGTCATTCTCAACCGTGTCGGCAGCGAGCGGCATGAGACGATGCTGCGGGATGCACTTAATGCGATACGGATGCCCGTCATTGCGGTCGTTCGCGCGGACAAGAGCCTGGCGCTGCCGGAGCGGCATCTTGGGCTTGTTCAGGCCGGAGAACATAACGGTCTTGAGGATTTCATCGAGCGTGCGGCGAAGGCCGTTTCCGCGGAATGCGATTTCGAAATGCTGCTGCGCGCGGCGCATCAGGGCATGAAGCGCGCGGCGGCAGCGAATATCGAGCGATTGCCGCCTTTGGGTCAACGCATCGCTGTTGCGCGCGACATCGCCTTCGCCTTCTCCTATGAGCACATGCTGCTCGGCTGGAAACGGCGGGGAGCCGAGATTTCCTTCTTCTCACCGCTTGCCGACGAAGCGCCTGCGATTGATGCGGATGCGATTTATCTGCCCGGCGGCTATCCGGAGCTGCATGCAGGCAAACTTGCCGCCGCGGGTCGCTTTCTTGAAGCCATGCGATCGGCGGCAGCCCGTGGCGTGCGCATTTACGGTGAATGCGGTGGCTACATGGTGCTGGGCGAGGGCCTTGTTGACGCATCGGGCGAGCGGCATGAGATGCTCGGTCTTTTGCCCGTCGTCACCAGCTATGAGACGCGCGAACGCCATCTCGGCTATCGGCGGGTAAAGCCACTCGCGGGCTCTTTCTTCGATCGCCCGATGACGGCTCATGAGTTTCACTATTCGACGATCGTTTCCGAGGGACAGGCGGAACGGCTGTTCAGCGTCCACGACGCGCGTGGCACGGATCTCGGCCTTGCAGGCCTGCAGCGAGGGAATGTCGCGGGCTCCTACATGCATCTGATCGATATCGCTCGCGAGGCTGCATGAGCGGCAGGATATTGCATGGCGGCGGCATCACCGCGGCGGCGCGGCTGTTCGGCGGGAAGCCCGAGGACTGGCTCGACCTATCGACCGGCATCAACCCCAATCCGATTGTGCTCCCCGAAATTCCGGTTTCGGCATGGCATCGATTGCCGGATCAATATTTGACAGAACGGGCACGCAAGGCGGCGGGGGATTATTACCGGAGCGGCGACATTCTGCCATTGCCGGTCCCCGGGACGCAGTCGGTCATCCAGCTCCTTCCACGCCTTGCCGGACGGGTCGGGCGCGTCGCGATCCTGTCACCGACCTACGGTGAGTATGCCAAGGCATTCGAGGCAGCTGGTTTTGAGATTGACAGGATTTGCGATCTCGATGTGGTGGGTGGCGAGCATTCAATCGTCGTCGTGGTCAACCCCAACAATCCGGATGGCCGGGTGATCGGCGTAGAGCGCCTGCGGAAAATGCACGATCGATTGGCGGCGCGGGACGGTTTCCTCATCGTCGACGAGGCCTTCGGCGACATGCGGCCCGAGGCGAGCCTTGCTCCGGTTTCAGCTTCGATGCCGAATCTCGTCATCTTTCGCTCCTTCGGCAAGTTCTTCGGCCTGGCCGGCTTGCGCCTCGGATTTGTCATCGCCAAGGCTTCCCTCCTCGATTGCTTCGAAGACTGGCTCGGTCCATGGGCGGTCTCGGGCCCCGCTTTGTCGCTGGCGGCCTCGCTGCTTACCGAGGATACAACATCGATCCGAACACGCATCGCCGAGCGCCGAAATGCGCTTCAGGAGGTCTTGTCAGGGGCGGGGCTGACGGTTGCCGGCGGTACGGAACTTTTCGCGCTCGTTGCCGATGGCCAAGCGAGCGACATATATTCGCATCTCGGCCGTCATCACATTCTGGTCCGCAAATTCGACTATGCGGCGGATTGGTTGCGGTTCGGCCTTTGCCCCGACGAGGATGCCGACATCAGGCTCGCCGAGGCTCTTGCGGATTTTAAGACATGATAATCGACGAACACCTGCTCATTCTCGTCCTGGCCCTGATCCTTGACCGAATCCTCGGCGATCCGGACTGGCTCTGGTCACGGATGTCGCATCCCGTCGTCGTTTTCGGCAAGCTGATCGAAATCTTCGACCGAAGGTTCAATCTCAAGCATCTGCCGGGGATGATCCGCCGCCGCAACGGTATCATGTCGATCGTGGCCCTGCTCTTCATCGCGCTGATTGCCGGTTGGGCGGTGCACGGTTTCCTCGCCTTCTTCGGCTGGCTCGGCATCATGCTGGAAGCGCTTCTGGTTGCTGTTTTCATGGCGCAGAAAAGCCTTGCGGACCATGTCAACGAGGTTTCCAAGGCATTGCGGAGCGAGGGTCTGGAAGGGGGACGCGCTGCCGTTTCGCGCATCGTCGGACGGGATCCCGAGACATTGGACGAGGCGGGGATCTGCCGCGCAGCGATTGAAAGCCTGGCGGAGAATTTCTCCGACGGCGTGGTGGCGCCGGCGCTCTGGTACGCCGTCTTCGGGCTGCCGGGACTGTTCATTTACAAGATGCTGAACACGGCCGATTCGATGATCGGCCACAAATCGGAAACCTATATCGACTTCGGCTGGGCGGCCGCCCGGCTTGATGATCTGGCAAACTGGCCGGCGGCGCGGCTGTCGATCCTGCTGATTGCCGTTGGGGCTTTTGCCAAGAATGGCCTTGCTGCACTGGGCAACACCATACGCGTTGCGGTTCGCGACGGCGGGCTGCATCGCTCGCCCAATTCCGGGCGGCCCGAAGCCGCCATGGCGGGCGCATTGGATATCCAGCTTGCCGGTCCGCGCGTCTATGGGGGCGAAATGGTTCGCGAGCCGATGATCAACGGGGCGGGCAGGGATATCGCGACCGTCAGCGATATCGAGGCCGGCGTGTCGATCTTTTATTCGGCCTGTTCGGTGCTTGTCGCCCTGGCGTTCGTCGCCTTTCTGATGCTGCTTTAATCGCTTCCTTAATGCGTCGGGTAAAATTCCCGCGACAATATTGTGATCGCGATCAGCATGGGTATTAAGCAAATGTAATCTCGCCTTCAATAGTGTCTCCCGGGGTTCTGAATATCCAAAAGTGGATTTTATGAAGGGGACGATTATGACGAAGACAATGACGGCTCTGGCCGCGATTTTATGTTTGCAGTTTCACGTCGCTTCGGCAAATGCCTCTGTTCTGGTGGCCCAGGTCAACATTCCTACGCAGACGATGACGGTAACGGAAGACGGCGTCACCATGTATCGCTGGAAAGTTTCGACGGCTCGCAGGGGCTATGTTACGCCAGCGGGCTCCTATACTGCGAAATGGCTGTCGCGCGACCATCATTCGAAGAAATACGACAATGCGCCGATGCCATACGCGGTTTTCTTCAATGGCGGCTATGCCGTTCACGGGACGTATGAGCTGAAGTATCTCGGCCAGCCCGCTTCGCATGGCTGCGTTCGCCTGCAGCCGCAGAATGCCGCGACTTTCTTCTCGCTCGCGCAGGAAGCCGGGCTCAGGAACACGCACATCATCATCGGCGACTGAATCGCAATGAGCGTCGGTGATGCGCTCAGGGCCGGTGCGAGAAGGCGTTCTACCTCTCATGGGGCGCCTTTCGCCATGAGGCACCTTGTTTCATTGCTCTTTGGGCAACAGTTATTGGGCAAATTTCCGGGGCTTCGGGCGGAAAGCATTGGCTTTTGAAATGGATTTCCCTATGAGGGGGGTTAAACTTTCATTTCAAGAGGTATGGGCGTGACCGCTACATTCGACAAAGTTGCCGACATCATCGCAGAAACCAGCGAAATCGACCGCGATACGATTACGCCGGAAAGCCATACGATTGATGATCTCGGTATCGATAGCCTCGACTTCCTGGACATCGTCTTCGCCATCGACAAGGAATTCGGCATCAAGATTCCGCTGGAAAAGTGGACGCAGGAAGTCAACGAAGGCAAGGTTTCCACAGAGGAATACTTCGTCCTCAAGAACCTCTGCGCCAAGATCGACGAACTGCGCGCCGCCAAGGGCTGACATTCGTCCAATCTTTTTTGAACGCCCTGCCGCTCTGAAATATGGCGGCCGGGCGATTTCGTTCCTAACTATCGAATCCCGCCCACGCTTTCCTTCCCTATCGTGTCGGATCGGGGGCCGGATTGGAGACTGCGATGCTGCTGGAATATTTCCAGATGATCGACCGGGTGGAAGCCGTCGACCTGTCCAAGGGCGTGCTGAAGGCGCGCTCGGTCGTTCCTGCCAAGAGCCCGGTTTTTGAAGGGCATTTCCCCGGCATGCCACTGGTTCCCGGCGTTCTTTTGATCGAGACCATGGCGCAGGCATCAGGCATGCTGGTTCTCGCCGTCACCAATTTTGCCGCAATGCCGTTTTTGATGACCGTCGATGGCGCCAAGATGCGCACCTTCGTCGAGCCGGAGGCCGTGCTCGATATCGAGGCGCTGCTGGAGCATGACGGGTCGGGATTCGCGGTGACGAAAGCGAAGATTTCCATTGCGGGCAAGAAGGTTTGCGATGCGCAGTTGAAGCTGCGAACCATGCCGTTTAATGAAGTGCCACTCGGCGATATCGTGCGCAAGCGGGCAGGTGAGGTCGGGCTTCTCGACGCCATTGCCGCGGGCGCTTGAAGGTGCACGCCGGCTGGCGCAGCAAGAGGATTGATGAATGGGCAAGGCTCAGAATGATGTGGTGATCACGGGTATCGGCATCGTCACATGCCAGGGCGTCGGCAAGGACGCGCATGTGGAAATGCTGACGGCCGCCACCACGCCGAAGACCATTATAGAGACCGAGAAGTTCAAACCCTATCCGGTGCATCCCCTGCCTGAGATCGACTGGTCGCAGCAGATCCCGAAGCGCGGCGACCAGCGCCAGATGGAAAACTGGCAGCGCATCGGCGTCTTCACCGCCGGCCTGGCACTCGATGATGCCGGCTTCAAGGACGATCTCGAAGCCTGCGGCACGATGGACATGATCGTGGCAGCCGGCGGCGGCGAGCGCGACATCAATGTCGATACGCTGATCGTCAATGAAGGCCTGAAGCGTAACGACCGCGAATTGCTGCTGAACGAGAAGCTGACGACCGAGCTGCGCCCGACCCTGTTCCTCGCACAGCTGTCCAATCTCCTGGCTGGCAACATTTCGATCGTCCACAAGGTTACCGGCTCGTCGCGAACCTTCATGGGCGAGGAAGCCTCCGGCATTTCTGCCGCCGAGACCGCCTTCTATCGCATCAAGTCGGGAGAATCGAGCCATGCGCTCGTTGGCGGCGCCTTTGCGGCCGAACGCCAGGACATGATCCTGCTGTTCGAGGCGATCAACGGCCATGCGCAGGGTGGCTGGCAGCCGCTTTGGTCCCGCAAGCCGGAAGACGGCGGCGGCATCATCAGCGGGTCGGTCAGTGCATTCCTGGTGCTGGAGTCGCGTGCGCATGCCGAAGCCCGTGGCGCGCATATTTATGCCACCCTCGACGCGATTGAAGGCGATCGCGGCAACCGCGACGACGGCAGGTTCGAAGCCCGTCTGGAACGGCTTTTGGACCAGGCTGGCAAGAATGCGGGCGAGGCGCTGATCCTGTCCGGCAGCAGCGGAATGCTTGATCTGGCTGCTCGCGAGAAGGCGGTGATCGACGCAAAGTTTCCTGACGCGCCGATCCGCGGCTATGGCGGTGTCACCGGCCACGGACTTGAGGCGCAATTCCCGCTCGGGCTTGCGTTGGCCGCCCTTGCCGTTGCCAATAAGGCGAAGGTTCCGGCCTTCGACAGCGAGAATGAAAAGCCCATGACATCAGGTGCGACGACTGCAATCGTAACGACGGTCGGCCATGTGCGCGGCGAGGGTGTCGCCGTTCTTTCGGCTGAAGCGTGAGGAGCCAATCATCATGACAGATTCCGCCTACAAGGATCATCTCGGTCGCCCGATCGTTGCCGTGACCGGCATGGGCATAATCACGTCTCTGGGCCAGGGGCTGAAGGACAATTGGGACGCGCTTTCTTCGGGAACCTCCGGGATCCACGATATCACCCGGTTCCCGACCGACGGTCTGTCGACCCGCATCGCGGGCACGGTTGATTTTATTGATATTCCGGTTCCGAACGCCGTCGAGCGCTCCTATGCGTTTGCTCGCGAGACGACGATCGAGGCGCTGGCGCAGGCCGGGCTTTCCGGCGCCTTCAACGGCCCGCTTTTCCTTGCCGCGCCGCCGATCGAGCCTGAATGGAGCGCCCGCTTCGAGCTTGCCGACCGTTCGCCGCCAGCCGATCATGACGGTGACGTCTACGAGCGTTTCATGGCCGCCATGCGTCAGCGGCCGGATCCGGCCTTCCAGGAAGCGGCACTTTTCGGTGCCATTTCGGAGCGACTATCCGATCGCTTCGGTACCCGCGGCCTGCCGATCACGCTGTCGACCGCCTGTGCATCGGGCGTGACGGCAATCCAGCTTGGCATCGAGGCGATCCGTCAGGGCCGCACGACGCGGGCGCTGACGGTTGCGACCGACGGTTCGCTGAGCGCCGAGGCGTTGATCCGCTTCTCGCTTCTATCGGCTCTCTCGACGCAGAACGATCCACCGACCAAGGCGTCGAAGCCCTTCAGCAAGGATCGTGATGGCTTCGTCATCGCAGAAGGTGCTGCAACGCTGGTGCTCGAATCGCTGGAATCGGCCGTTGCCCGCGGCGCCAAGATCCTCGGCATCATGAAGGGCGCCGGCGACAAGGCGGACAGCTTCCATCGCACCCGGTCTTCGCCCGATGGTGGCCCGGCGATCGCAACGATCCGAGCCGCACTTGCAGATGCAGGTATCGAGGAAAGCGCCATCGGCTATATCAACGCCCATGGCACCTCGACGCCCGAGAACGACAAGATGGAATATGGCGCGATGCTGGCCGTCTTCGGCGAGCCGCTATCTGCCATTCCTGTGTCTTCGAACAAGTCGATGATCGGCCACACGCTGACGGCAGCCGGTGCTGTCGAAGCGGTGTTCTCGCTGCAGACGATGTTGACCGGCACGCTGCCGCCAACGATCAACTACAGCAATCCGGACCCGGCCATCGCGCTCGACGTCGTGCCGAACAAGAAGCGGGAAAAGCAGGTCAATGCCGTGCTTTCCAACTCCTTCGGCTTCGGCGGACAAAACGCAAGTCTTGTCATGGCGCTTGAACCGGCTTAAGCGGTTCGCCGACAAAAATTCAATACTGACAGAGACGCCCGAGGGCGAAGGATTTTGCCATGCGCGCCTTGCAACTGATCGATGACCGTAAGCTCGAAATCACCGACCTGCCTGAACCGGATGCTCCGGGTCCCGGCGAGGTCACGCTGCGCGTCAAGGCCGTCGCCCTGAACCATATCGATGTCTGGGGCTGGCGCGGCATGGCCTTTGCCAAGCGCAAGATGCCGCTGGTCATCGGCGCCGAGGCGTCGGGTGTCGTGGAATCGATCGGCCTGGGCGTGGCCAACGTATTGCCGGGTCAGTTGGTCGCCGTCTATGGCGCGCGCACCTGCGGTCTCTGCCGTCCATGCCGCGAGGGTCGCGACAATCTCTGCGAACATGTCGGCGGTGTTCATGGCTTCCATCTGGATGGCTTTGCGCAAGAGAAGGTCAACCTTCCGGCTCGCCTGCTCGTGCCGGCGCCTCCCGGCGTCGATGCGGTTGCCGCCGCCGTTGCGCCCGTCACCTTCGGTACTGTCGAGCACATGTTATTCGATAACGCGAAGCTCGAGCCTGGTGAAACGATCCTCGTCCACGCCGGCGGTTCGGGTATCGGCACGGCTGCGATCCAGCTTGCCAAGAAAATCGGCTGCACCGTCATTACGACCGTCGGCTCCGACGACAAGATCGAGAAGGCGAAGGCGCTCGGCGCCGATCACGTCATCAACTATCGCACCGACCGCTTCGAAGGCGTGGTGCGCAAGCTCACCAAGAAGAAGGGCGTCGACGTCGTCTTCGAACATGTCGGCAAAGACACCTGGGCGGGCTCGATGCTCTGTCTGAAACGGGGCGGTCGCCTGGTCACCTGCGGTTCCACCTCGGGCGTTTCGACCGAAATGAACCTGATGATGCTCTTCCAGCAGCAGTTGAAGCTGCTCGGCTCCTTCGGCTGCCGCATGGAGAACATGGCAGATGCCATGCAGAAGATGGGTCGCGGGCTCGTTCATCCTGTCATCGATACCGAAGTGGGCTTCGATGATATCGACCGGGCGCTGGAGCGGATGGAGTCGCGTCAGATCTTCGGCAAGATCATCCTCAAGATGGACTGATCGGGTTGAAACTCTTTATTACCCGCATCGTTCTGTCGCTGATGCATTTTCGGCAGTGGCTGGTTGCACAGATCATCTTCGGATTCCTGAATTTCCTGAAACTGTTTCCGGCTGACGGCGGCATTCGTTTTGCCGACTGGCTGACGCGGCTCATCGGGCCGCGGATGCAGCGTCACAAGCTGATGGTAACAAACCTTCGCAACGCGTTTCCGGAAAAGAGCGACGCGGAAATCGAAGAGATCGCGCTTGCGAGCTGGGGCAATATGGGCCGGTTGGCGGCGGAGTATGTCTTTCTCGACCGGCTTTTCGATTTCGACCCTGAGCGCGTCGAGCCGGGCAGGGTGGAAGTCTCAGGCATTCCGATCTTTCTTGAGCTGCGGGACAATCCGCGCCCGTTCATCGTCTTCACTGGCCATACAGGCAATTTCGAGCTGCTTCCGGTAGCGGGTGCCGCTTTCGGATTGACGGTCACCGTTCTATTTCGTCCGCCGAACAATCCTTACGTCGCGCAAAAAGTGTTCGATTTCCGCAGTGCGCGCATGGGTCATCTGGTCCCATCCCATGCCGGCTCATCCTTCGCGCTCGCGCGGCAGTTGGAGGCGGGGGCTGGCGTCGGGGTGCTGGTCGACCAGAAGTTTCGCAAGGGATTGAAGACGACTTTTTTCGGCCGCGAGGTGAAGACAAATCCGTTGCTGCCGAAGCTTGTGCGGCAGTTCAATTGCGAGGTGTATCCCGCGCGATGCATCCGGCTGCCGGGAAATCGCTACAGGCTTGAAATTGAGCCAAAATTGGAATTGCCCCGTGACGAGCGCGGCAACCTTGACCTGCCGGCGACGGCGCAGATGTTGAACGACAAGGTCGAGGGATGGGTCAGGGAAAATCCGGAGCAGTGGCTCTGGTATCATGACCGATGGAATATCAAGAAGGCGCTGTTCAAAAAATAATCGCGGGCTGAAAGCTGAGTTTATCCACCGCTGGTTTAGGCGCTCACGTTGAACGTGAGAAGGATTCATGTTAGTCCGGTCCCAATAAATCTGTCGGGGATAACAAACGACAGGTGGGGATGTTCCCTGTGTATGGCCAGGGTCTGGTGGGGTCCGGATTCTGCAAATATGCGGGATAGGAGGTCATCTTGCTGGCACTCTTCCACGCTTTTTCGTCCAAATGCGTTCAGATCCAACGGGCGATCAAGATGGGCGACGACGTTCTCGTCGCGGCTCTTGATAGAGAACTAGCCCCGCTCGTTGCTGCTATTCTGGCTTACCGGGCATCCAGTATGCTCGAGATCTACATGCAGCTTCAGTTCATGAGCAATCTCATCCGCCAGGAGGCCGATGACCGGACAAGCGTGATGCGCAATTGTTCAGCGCTTGCCACGCTCCTGCATCGCTATTTTGCCGGGGCTGAGGTTGCGGCTATGGATGCGCTGCTGTCGTTTGCCAGCGAGGGGCCCGACCGCGGGAATGCTGTCTTTGGCGATGATCAGGTGCTCAGCGATCTCGTGCTCGACAGCCTTCCGGATCGGGTCGCCGTCATTACGCGGGATTATCGCTACCTCTATAGCAACGCCGCCAACAACGCGTACATGAATACCAAGCAGATGGACCTGCTTGGCCGGCATCTTTCGGAATTTATCGGCGTCGAAAGGTTCGAGCAGCGTGCCAAACACAAGCTGGATGCCTGCTTTGCCGGCGAGAGCGTGGATTATATCTATCGCTCCTACTTTACCGCCGATGCCGGGCAACCCATACGATGCCGGATGACCCCGGTCCGTGCGAAGGGCGAGATTATCGGCGCTCTGCTCATGCTTCAGGATGTCAAGGTTGCGGCCGACGTGGTGGCCTGAGCCGCCTAGGGGCCGAAGAGCAACCGTTCGATCACGCCGACGGCGGTTCGGGTACGCGTGACGACGGGTTTGTCCTGGTGCTCACCTAATGCGGACTTTGGCGCAACCGCTTTGTCCGCCTCCGGCTCTTCTGTCTCATCGCTCTCGCATTCCGTGCAGAAGCATCGGAACGCCGTTGCTTGCGTGATACTTATGCGGCCGACCTGTTCCAACTGGCAAACGGATCGGGGAGGTTGCGCCATAGATCGGGTGTAAATTCCTCGGCCTCGATCAGGCAGGCATCGAGTTCCGCTCTGATCTTGCCTTCGTCCATCGGATCGGCGCCGATGAAGACCAGTTCTTGGCGGCGGTCACCCCAGATCGGATCGAGGTAAGGCGTCAATGCCCTGGTAAAGGCTGGTTCGCTTGGCCATTGTTCCTTCGGTACGGAGGACCACCAGAGGCCCATGCGGCCGGTGCGAACCAGAGCGCCGGCCTGGCTCATTTCGCCGACATGATGCGGCCGAGTTGCCAGCCAGAAGAAGCCCTTGGCGCGCACGACGCCCCGCCATGAACTGTCGAGGAAGTGTTGAAATTTCGTGGGATCGAAGGGTTTCTTCGCGCGATAGACGAAGGACCGGATGCCGTATTCCTCGGTCTCGGGGATGTGGTTCTTGAAACCGTGAAGTTCCTTGTACCAGAGCGGATGAGTCTCCGCCTCGGCAATATCGAAAAGCCCGGTGCCCAGAATGGCCTTTGGATCGACCGTCCCGAAATCCGTTTCGATCAGACGGGCATCCGGATTGAGGCCGACGATGATTTTCCGGGCAGCGTCTCGTTGTTCTGATGTCGCCGTCCCGATCTTGTTGAGGATGACGACATCGGCAAACTCGATCTGCTCGACCAACAGGTCGATGATGGTTCTGACATCGCCTTCTCCGGCCGTTTCGCCGCGATCCGCCAGGAAGTCGGTTGAACCATAGTCCGCCAACAGGTTGGCGGCATCGACAACGGTCACCATCGTATCAAGCTTGGCGACGTCGGAGAGGCTGTCGCCGTTTTCATCGCGGAATTCAAAGGTGGTTGCGACGGGAAGCGGCTCGGCGATACCGGTCGATTCAATCAGGAGATAATCGAAGCGGCGCTGCTCGGCGAGCTGACGGACCTCCTTCAGCAGATCGTCGCGCAATGTGCAGCAGATGCAGCCGTTGGTCATCTCGACGAGTTGTTCTTCGGTACGAGAAAGATTGGCGCCGCCATCCCGCACCAGCGATGCGTCTATGTTCACTTCGCTCATGTCGTTGACGATCACGGCGACGCGCATGCCTTGTCTGTTGCTGAGGATATGGTTGAGCAGCGTCGTCTTCCCGGCTCCGAGGAAGCCGGACAGGACGGTCACCGGAAGTTTGGTATTCATGATAACCTCTTAGTTATGTTATAAAATAACACGCGATGTTAAAGAAAAAGGCGGATCGATGCCCGCCTTTCATGGGATGTGCATGCCTCAGCTGTTTTGAGAGAGGCAGGTTTTCAGGGAAGCGGCAATGCCGTGCATCAGATCGAAATAGAGGTCAGGGCCTTCCTTCAGCGTCGCGGCCTCGGGATCGAGCACGCCTGATTTGGCCTCGGTTCCTTCGATGACGACGTTGATGAGGTGCGGTTCGAACTGGGGTTCGGCAAAGACGCAAGTCGCGCCCAGCGTGCTGACCTTGTCATGGATTTCCGAGACGCGCGCTGCACCCGGAATGGTTTCCGGACTGACCGTGATCGAACCGGCGACATGCACACCATAGCGGTGCTCGAAATATTGATAGGCGTCGTGGAACACGACGAAGGGCTTTTCCTTGACCGGCGCAACGGTTGCCGCGATCTCAGCATCGAGGGCATCGAGCTTGTCGTCGAGAGTTTTCTGGTTTGACTGATAGGTCAAGGCGTTGGCGGGGTCGGCAGCCACGAGCGTGGTGGTGATCTCCGTTGCCATCGCCTTGGCGTTCATGGGGTCGAGCCAAAGATGCGTGTCGAATGCATCTAGGCCGCCATGGTCATGCCCGTCGCTTGCCGTGGCGCGGGGTTCATCGCCATCATTGTCGGCCTCGAAGGCGCCGCCCTCGCGGTAGCGGAGCTTGGTCAGGCCTGGCGCCTTGTCGAGCTCGGCGATCACGGCATTGTTCCCCAGTGCCGACAGAGGCTTCTCCAGGAAAGCTTCCATGCCAGGGCCGACCCAGAATATGACCTTGGCGCTTTCCAGCGCGCTCGCATTCGAGGGCTTCAGCGAATAGGTATGCGGCGAGGAAGCGCCTTCGACGATGAGCTTCGGTGCGCCAACGCCATCCATGATCGCTGCCACGAGGGAGTGGATCGGCTTTATCGAAACCACGACATCGGGTGCGTCGTCGGCCACCGCTGTGCCCGCGACGAGCAATGTCGTCGCAAAGGGAAGCATGAGCCGGGCAAGGATGGCACCTGGCAATTTCATTCGAAAGCTCCGCTTGAATGGAGTCTGTTATATTATTACATCAATTGCGTAACGCTATAACGTGTGCGATAGCAGGACGCAACAGTGCAAACGGAAAATTGATGCTTTCACCCGCGAACAATCAGGCTGAAACGCTGGTCTCGCTTAACGGCGTCGGTGTCCGACGTGGTGGCCGCTGGCTGGTACGCGGCGTCGATTTCTCGGTCAGCCGCGGCGAGATCGTAACCTTGATCGGGCCGAACGGTTCGGGGAAGTCGACGAGCGCGAAGACGGCAATCGGCGTGCTGAAGCCTGACGAGGGCCGCGTGGAACGGAAGGCGGGCCTCAGGGTCGGCTACGTGCCGCAGAAGCTTGCAGTCGACTGGACCTTGCCGCTGACCGTGCGGCGGCTGATGACGTTGACCGGCCCCTTGGCGGAGCGCGAGCTTGTTGCCGCGCTCGAATCCGTCGGCATCTCCCATCTGGCGAAGGCGGAGGTTCAGCATCTTTCCGGTGGCGAATTCCAGCGCGCACTGCTTGCCCGCGCCATTGCCCGCAAGCCCGATCTGCTCGTGCTCGACGAGCCGGTGCAGGGTGTCGACTTCAACGGCGAGATTGCGCTCTATGATCTCATCAAGTCGATCCGCAATTCCATCGGCTGCGGCATCCTTTTGATTTCTCACGATCTGCATGTTGTCATGGCGGCGACCGATACTGTGGTCTGCCTGAATGGCCATGTCTGCTGCCGTGGTACGCCACAGACGGTCAGCCAGAGCCCGGAATATGTCCGGCTGTTCGGGACGCGCGCCGCACAGTCCCTGGCGGTCTACAGCCATCATCACGATCACACGCATCTGCCGGATGGCCGGGTGCTTCACGAGGATGGCTCGGTGACGGACCATTGCCATGCCGGCGACGGGCATCACCACGACCACGACCATGGACATGATCACTCCCATCATTCTGCTGACGATGTAAGCCACGCGGGAGGTGTCCGCGGTGCTTGACGAGTTCTTCCTGCGCGCGCTCGTTGCCGGGGTCGGTCTGGCGCTGACGACCGGTCCGCTGGGCTGCTTCATCATCTGGCGGCGCATGGCCTATTTCGGAGACACGATCTCGCATTCGGCGCTGCTCGGCGTCGCGCTGTCGCTGCTGTTCCAGCTCAATCTGACGATCGCTGTCTTTGCTGTCGCCGCGACGGTGTCGATCCTGCTGCTTTTTCTGCAGCGGCGACAGGCGCTTTCGGCCGATGCGCTGCTCGGCATTCTTTCCCATGCGACGCTCGCGATCGGTCTCGTCATGGTCGCCTTCATGAGCTGGGTCCGCATCGATCTGATTGCCTTCCTCTTTGGCGATATTCTCGCCGTCAGCTGGACGGACATAGCCTTGATCTGGGGCGGCGGCATCGTCGTCCTGGCGGCCATCGCCTGGCTCTGGCGGCCGTTGCTGGCGTCCACCGTCAATCCTGATATCGCCGAGGCGGAGGGCCTTAGGCCAGAGCTGGCAAGGCTGTGCTTCATGCTGCTGATGGCGGTCGTGATCGCGATTGCCATGAAGATTGTCGGCATCATGCTGATCACTTCGCTTCTAATCATTCCCGCCGCCACGGCCCGGCGTTTTGCACTCACGCCCGAGACAATGGCGGTCTTCGCCTCGCTGATCGGTGCCGTCGCGGTTGTCGGCGGCTTGTTCGGCTCGCTCCGCTACGATACGCCCTCCGGTCCCTCGATCGTGGTCGCGGCGCTGATCCTTTTCGTCATCAGCCTGCTTCCCTTTGCGCAGAGAGGCCATAGCCGGGGCGGTCAACAGGAAGGACAAGGTTCATGAGCACTCCGCAGCTGACAAAGAACCAGGCACTTGTCTTCGACGTGCTGACCAAGGCAGAAAGCCCGCTCAGCGCGTATACCATTCTCGACAAACTGCGTGACCAGGGTTTCCGGGCGCCGTTGCAGGTCTATCGTGCGCTGGAGAAGCTGCTGGAATATGGCGTCGTCCACCGGCTCGAAAGCATCAATTCCTTCGTCGCCTGCGCGCATCCTGACGAGAACTGCCATAACCATGGGCTTGTGGCATTCGCGATCTGCGAAAGCTGCGGTCAGGTCATCGAATTTCACGATCACGAGGTCGATCATCGCCTGATGGACTGGCTGCGATCACAAAAATTTAAACCTGAAAAGGCAACCATCGAAATCCGTGGGCATTGTGCAACGTGTTCGTAAAAAACATGTGGCATACGCTCAGCACAGTTTGTTGGGCGAGGCAGGCGGATTATGGATGTAAAAAGACGGAATTTTCTGGCCGGCATTGCTCTGGCCGCGGCAGCTTCGCAATCCAAGGCAGTAGCAGTCGCTTCGACACCCGATCCTAACCTTGAGATCATCAATCTCTGGCCCGGCCGTCCTCCCGGCGGCGCAGGGCCGGCGGCGAGTGAAGATTTGACGCCACGCGGCGCGCTGACACAGATTTCTACACCGCGCATGATCGTGCACAAGCCTGACAAGCCGAGCGGGGCTGCCATGCTGCTCTGCTCCGGTGGTGGCTACGAGAAGGTCGATATCGTCAACGAAAGTACCCCAGCCTCGATATATTTCGCTTCTCGCGGCATTACCGCGGTGGAACTGGTCTATCGCGTGCCCCAGGAAGGTTGGAGCATCCATGTTCCGTTCCTCGACGGGATCCGGGCGCTGCGCATGTTGCGGTCCGAGGCCGCGCGACTGCAGATCGATCCGGCAAGAACCGGGGTCGTGGGCTTTTCTGCCGGCGGACATGTAGCCGGCATGCTGGCGACCGGTGCGGCTGAGAGCTTCTATACGCCGGTGGACGATATGGATCAGGAACCTTTCAAGCCCGCATTCGGCACCCTGCTTTATCCCGTCATCACTATGACGGCGCCTTTCGACCAGACACAAAGTCGCCTCAAGATCTGCGGCAAACATCCGCTCGAAGATATGCGGGAGATGTTTTCGGTCGAAAAGCACGTGACGAAGGAGACGCCGCCGATCTTTCTTGCCCACGCGATGGATGATCCGATCGTGCCGGTCGACCATACTCTGATGATGTTTCATGCGCTGCGTCAGGCGGGGGTCGATACCGAGATGCACATCTTCCAATCGGGCGGCCATGGCTGGGGCATGGGGAAAACGCGCCCGGCGGTTAGAAGCTGGGCGCAGCTTGTCGAGACCTGGCTGCATGTGAACGGCATGCTGACGACGGTTTGACGTCTCAGTCGATGCGTCGCAGATCGCGGGCAAAACGCTGCCAGTTGGCGACGTAGTTGCGAGCGGAGCGGCGTAGCCCTTCCACCTGTTCCTCATCCAGCGATCGGACCACCCTTGCCGGCGAGCCCACGATCAGCGAGCCGTCCGGAAATTCCTTGCCTTCGGTGATCAGCGCGTTTGCGCCGACAAGGCAATTGCGGCCGATCTTTGCGCCATTCAGGACGGTCGCGCCCATGCCGATCAGCGAATTGTCGCCGATCGTGCAGCCATGGACGATCGCATGGTGACCGATGGTGCAGCCTTCGCCGATCGTGACCGGGAAGCCCGGATCGGTATGGATCATCACGCCTTCCTGAATATTGCTCGCGCTGCCGATACGGATCGGCTCGTTGTCGCCCCGCAAAACGGAGCCGAACCAGATGCCGACATCCTCGCCGATCTCCACCTGACCGATGACAAAGGCGTCGGGCGCCAGCCAGAAGCGATCGGAAGGCGGGGTTTTCGGGGCAAAGTCGGCAAGCGCGTAGAGCGGCATGATTTCCTCCTCGGTCAGATTACCGAGAGCGTCAGCGTGCCGACGCCGTCGACGCCGCAGATGATGCGGTCACCCTTCTTCACCGGCCCGACGCCGGCGGGCGTGCCCGTCATGATGACGTCGCCGGGCGCGAGGGTAAAGAGCTTCGAGAGCTCGGCGATAATCTCCGGGATTTTCCAGATCATCTGGTTCAAGTCGCCATTCTGGACGCGATCGCCATTGAGTTCCAGCCAGATGGCGCCCTTGTCGGGATGGCCGATCCGCTCGGCGGGGACGAGGCTGGAGACGGGGGCGGAATGCTCGAACGCCTTGCCGATCTCCCAGGGGCGTCCGGCCTTCTTGGCCTCGCCCTGTAGATCGCGGCGGGTGAAATCGATGCCGACGGCGTAGCCGTAGATGCAATCCATTGCCTTTTCGGCCTTGATGTCAGCGCCGCCGGCCTTCAGCGCGATGACCAGTTCGACTTCGTGATGGACGTCGGACGATAGCGACGGGTAGGGGAAATCGCCGCCCTGCAGCAGATTGTCGGGGTTCTTCTGGAAGAAGAACGGCGCTTCGCGGCTCGGGTCATGTCCCATCTCGATCGCGTGGTCGGCATAGTTGCGGCCGACGCAGTAGACGCGTCGCACCGGAAAAGCAGCGTCGCTTCCCTCGATCGGCAAGAGAACGGGCTTCGGAAAAGGGATAACAGTCTTCGGATTTTCAATCATTGTGGGCTCACTTGGTGGAGGCGTCGACAATCTCACTCGGCGGCACGCTAGCGCAAACGCTATCGGACTGAAATCGGCTAAGCCGGATATTTTGCCGCATCCGATTTTTTGACTGTGTCTTGGGTGCAACGCCGGGGAGGTTTGATTCGGGCTCGACGTTTGGAAAATCTTTCTAATCTGCTGTGCTTCATTTGCAACATCGGCGCCTTTTCGATACCGGCAAAAATAGTTTGCCTGACTTAGCATATTGCCAAATCACGCCCCGGGGGCCTAGCACTGGGCCGTGGAGCTTGATTGCTCCCACCGAAAGAAACCGTCTGGAGGAGGCGCGACAGGGCGCAAAATCTATTGCGAAATCCTGATCTTCCATCCGACATTTCGAATTGGAGTAACTGATGAATATCAAGGGGCTTCTTTTTGGCTCCGCTGCTGCACTCGCAGCAGCATCCAGCGCTCACGCTGCAGATGCGATTGTCGCCGCCGAGCCTGAACCGCTCAACTACGTCCGCATTTGCGATGCCTACGGGGTTGGCTATTTCTACATTCCGGGCACCGAGACCTGCATCAAGATCGGCGGCAAGATCCGCACCGAAGGCGAGTGGTATGACGCCTACAACCCGAGCAGCCGCGTTGGCACGCTCTGGCATGACCGTACCGAGCTCAATATCGATACAGCGACGGATACCGAATTCGGCGCTCTGAAGACCAACACCATCTTCCGCTGGGAATGGAACGACGGAGGCAGCACCTCCTCGAAGCTCCTGTTCGCCAATATCAGCCTTGGCGGTTTCACGGTCGGCAAGCTCGATTCGCAGTATAACCTCTATGCGGGTTACGCTGGCGACGTCATCAACGACGACGTGATCTATGACGGTCCTTACGAACTGAACCAGTTGACCTACAACTACGACAGCGGCACCGGTTTCACCGGCGTGATCTCGCTGGAAGACAGCAACTCGACCTCGACCGGCGACGCCTCGTACGGCGCTTCGTGGTGGACCGACGACAAGGAAAACCACTACGCTCCTGACGTTGTCGCGGGTCTCGGCTACACGACCGGCACGCTCGGCTTCAAGATCGTTGGCGGTTACGACTCGATCGTCGAAGAAGGCGCCATCAAGGCTCGTATCGACGCCAAGTTGGGCGGCGTGGAAGCCTTCCTGATGGGCGGCTGGAACACGGATGGCGACAAGCTGAACAAGTATGCCGGCACAAACCAGGATCGATCGGCTTGCCCGGTTGATCACCCTGAACTTTGCGGCTGGGGTGATTGGGCTCTGTGGGGCGGCGTTGGCGTTCCGTTCAACGACAAGCTGAAATGGAACCTGCAACTGGCCTACACGGATTCGAAGATCTTCGAAGCCACGACGAACCTGAAGTTCAATCCGGTCAAGAACCTGCTCGTCGAGCCGGAACTGACCTACGTCCATTACGACTCGATCAACGACGATACCGTTGCCGGTATCCTTCGCTTCGAGCGCAACTTCTGATTTGACCTAATTATCGGCGAAGAGAAGGCCCGGCATATTGCCGGGCCTTTTGCTATGCAGACGCCAGTGTCGGCGATGGGGTGCTTAGAGCAATTCCAGCAAAAGTGTCACACGGTTTTGCGTCCGGAATTGCGGAAATCAAAGAGATAGCGCGGTGCCATCAGCGGCAAAGAGGTGGCAGCGCTCCGGATCGATGCTGATCGTCACCGTTTCGCCGGCGCGCATGGGCTGCTGGTCCTCCAGCGCGACAGTCAGCGTCTGCCCACCCTTCAGGGACGTGTAGAGTACGGTCTGCCCGCCGAGATGTTCGACGAGATCGACGCGTGCCTCACCGAGCGAAACGCCGCGATCGGCAACCGTCAGGTGCTCAGGGCGCGCGCCGAAGGTCACGGGATCGCCGGTCTTGGCTGAGGCAAGGTGACGGGGAAGCCGCACCGATTTTCCGTTGATTTCGACCGTCGTCGCGCCATCCTCGGTGCCGGCGATTTTTCCCTCGATGAAGTTCATCTTCGGCGAGCCGATGAAGCCGGCGACGAACTTGTTCGTCGGCTTGTTGTAGAGGTCGAGCGGCGCGCCCACCTGTTCGATACGCCCAGCGTTCAGCACCACGATCTTGTCGGCCATGGTCATGGCTTCCGTCTGGTCGTGGGTGACGTAGATCATGGTGTTGCCGAGGTTCTGGTGAAGCCGGGCGATTTCAACACGCATCTGCACGCGCAGTTCGGCGTCGAGGTTGGACAGCGGCTCGTCGAAGAGGAAGATATTGGGCTCGCGCACGATCGCCCGGCCGATCGCGACGCGCTGGCGCTGGCCGC
Organism: Rhizobium sp. BK376; assembly: GCF_004341625.1. Lineage (GTDB taxonomy): Bacteria > Pseudomonadota > Alphaproteobacteria > Rhizobiales > Rhizobiaceae > Rhizobium. Next base: position 72,935 of record NZ_SLZG01000008.1, read on the forward strand.
CGGAGAGCTGTTTGGGTTTGCGCTGCAGAAGCGGCTTGATCTGCAGGATATCGGCTGCCCGTTCGACGCGGGGCTGGATCTCCTGCTTTTTCATGCCTGCTGTTTCCAGGCCGAAGGCAAGGTTCTTGTAAACGGTCATATGCGGATAGAGCGCATAGGACTGGAAGACCATCGCGATGCCGCGCTTGGCGGCAGGCACGTCGTTCATTCTCTCGCCATCCAGCAGCAGCGATCCGCCCGAGATCGGCTCGAGGCCGGCGATCATGCGCAGGAGCGTGGACTTGCCGCAACCGGACGGGCCGACGAAGACGGCGAATTCTCCCGGCTCGATTTCAAGGTCAATGCCGTGCACGACCTGAAATTCGCCGTAGCGCTTGACGACCTTCTGCAGGGAAACGCTCGTTGCCATGGTCTTCTCCTTCAGGTCCGACGTTGCGACATGCAGGTTCATGCGGGCCTCCAGCTCTTGTATTTCCGGCTCTCCGGGCCGACGGGGAATCGAACTTCCGTTCGAGTCTCCGATGACTCGTAGAAGGCGGTCACCAGTTCCAGCGCACGACGGGCGTCGACTGTTGTCACCGGCAGGGGACCGCTGGACACAAGAGCGTCGTGGAAGAGCGTCATCTGGGTCTCGAAGCGTATCGGCACCGGCGTCCAGTCCTTAAGCACTGCGTCGATCCTGGCTGCAATCTCGTCGTTGGCCGGGACAATCGTCCACGGATCCTGACCGGGGCTATAGGGTTCGTGGTTGCTTTCGAAGAGCACGTTTTCGAAGCAGAGGCGCAGGCGGCTGATCTGCGAAGTCGAGCCAAGGGTGGCGCTGATCGTCGCCAGCGCGCCGTTTTCCATCAGCAGGCTGGCGCTGGCGCAATCCTCAACCTCGATATCATTGACGCGGGTTGCCACCCGACCGAAGAGGCCCGCTATCGGTCCCATCAGATAGGTCAGCATGTCGTGCAAATGGATCGAATGCGTCATCAGCACGCCGCCCAGTTCGGTCGCCCACTTGCCCCGCCACGGCACGGCATAGTATTCGGCTGTGCGCAGCCAGTGGGTTTCCGAGGTCGCGACATAGGGCTTGCCGGCGATACCGGCATCAATGATACGCTTGGCTTTCTGGACGCCGTCGCCGTAGCGATACTGGAAGATCGGCATGAGCACACCGCGCGCCGTCTTTTCGGCTTCCATAACCGCATCGACATCGGCGAGCGAGCCGACCAGCGGCTTCTCGCAGACGACGTGCTTGCCTGAAGCCAGAGCCTGCAGGATGAGTTCAAAATGCGAGCCGGGAGGCGTGCAGATGTCGATGATATCGATATCGGGCATTCTGAGAACTTCGGCGAAATCCTTGGTGCGTCCCTTGATGCCGAATTCATTGCCGACGGCGTTCAGGCGCTCGTCGTTGAGATCGCAAAGGATGGCAACCTCGAAACGATCGGGATGCGGCAGATAGCCCTCGACGATGTGGGAACGGCCGATGCCGAGACCGATGACTGCGACTTTTTTGATATCAGACATGCGCGACTACTTTCGAAAATCTCTTTGGGAAGTGGCTTCAGCCAGTGCTTGAGCTTTCAACGCCAACTCCATAGCTCTAAAGCAATGTTCCTGGCCCATGGCCGTCTCGGTGCGATCGCGGATATCGGCAGCAAGCTGCCGGCCGTAGGGTAGTTCCACATCGCTGCAATCGATGTGCTGCATGCCCTTGCGGTCGACGAGGAAAAGGTGATCGGTGCCCGGGCGTCCGGCAACATCGAGATATTTCCTAAGCTCGATCGAGCCTTCCGTCCCGACGATGAAGAGGCGGCCGTCGCCCCAGGTCGGCAGTCCGTCCGGGGTGAACCAGTCGACGCGGATATAGCCCGTCGCATCAGGCGTACGCAGATGCACGTCGCCATAGTCCTGCAGCTCCGGCGTATCGGGATTGGCGCGATTGGCGACCGTCGCCGATAGCACCTCGACGTCGAGCGAATCCGTGAAGAACAGGAACTGTTCGAACTGATGGGCTGCAATATCGGTGATGATGCCGCCGTAGCGCTGGCGCTGGAAGAACCATTCCGGGCGGGTCGGCTTGCGCAGGCGATGCGGACCGAGGCCGGTCGTGTGGATCACCTTGCCTATGGCGCCTGATTTGACCAACTCGCCGGCCTTGACTGTCGAAGCTGTCTCGAAATGCTCGGAATAGAGAATGGAGACGATGCGCTTGGTCTCGGCCTGGACGCGTCGGACTTCCGCCAGCTGTTCCAGCGTCGTCATGCCGGGTTTGTCGAGCATGACGTCCTTGCCGTGATGCATGGCTGATATTGCGACGCCCGCTCGTTCGCTTGAGATCGCGGCGCTGAGGATCAGATCGATCGAGTGGTCCTCGAGGATCTGCCTGCGGTCGACTACGCGCTCAGCCTGCGGAAAGCGTTTTGCGAAGGCGGCGGCGAGGTCGTCCTCGATGGCATAAAACGAGACCAGTTCGGCGCCCGCCCTCAGCATGACGTTGACCTGGCCGTAGATATGGTCGTGGTTGAGACCGATGGCGGCGAAGCGCAGAGCGCTCATGCGACATGTCCTTTCATAAGTCTTGGCATCAGCGTTTCAGGCCGGCGGTGGCGATGCCATCGATCAGCAGGCGCTGGAAGAAGAGGAAGATGAGGAAGACCGGGATCAGCGAAATGCTCGACATGGCAAACAGGCTGCTCCAATCCGAACTGCCGGTCGAATCCACGAAGGAGCGCAGTCCAAGCTGGACGGTATAGGTATTGATGTCGCTCAGATAGATCAGCGGGCCGAAGAAATCGTCCCAGGTCCAGATGAAGGAGAAGATTGCGGCCGTTGCGAGAACGGGCAGGGAGAGAGGCAGCATGATCTTCCAATAGATGCGCCAGGGACTGCAGCCGTCCATCATCGCAGCCTCGTCGAGTTCGCGCGGTATGCCGCGGAAGAACTGCACCATCAGAAAGATGAAGAAGGCGTCGACCGCGAGGAACTTCGGCACGACGAGCGGCAGCATCGTCTTCACCCAGCCGAGCTTGAGGAAGAGGATATATTGCGGAATGAGGGTGACGTGATAGGGCAGCATCAGCGTCCCCAGCATCAGCGCGAACCAGAAGTCGCGCCCCCAGAAGCGCAGCCGTGAGAAGGCATAAGCGGCCAGCGAGCAGGAAACGACATTGCCGATGACCGAGAGTACGGCGATGACGACCGAATTCCAGACGAAGGTGCCAAAGGTCACCTGGGCGCCCATCCATCCCCTGACATAGGCGCTGAAATCGAGTGAACTCGGGATCAGCGACGCGCTCTGGAAGATCTCGTTCTGGTCCTTGACCGAGCCCGACAGCATCCAGAGCAGGGGATAGAGCATGACGATCGAGGCAATGATCAGTGCCGCATGGATCAGCACCGACAGAATGAGGGCGCGCTCGCGCGGCGGGTTGAGATCGTCGGAGAAGGAAACAAGCTTCGCATCAGTCATCGTAGTGCACCCAATACCGTGCTGACAGGAAGGAGAAGGCGGTGAAGATCGCGATGATGATCACAAGGATCCAGGCGAGCGCCGCTGCATATCCCATGCGGAAGAAGCCGAAGGCTTCCTGGTAGAGGTAGAGTGTGTAGAACAGCGTCGAATCGATCGGGCCGCCGGTGCCTGATGAGATGACATAGGCCGGGGTGAAGGCCTTGAAGGCATCGATCGTCTGGACCACGGCGTTGAAGAAGATGACCGGGGTCAAAAGCGGCAGCGTGATCTTGAAGAAGATGCGCGTCTTCGAGGCGCCATCAAGGCTTGCCGCCTCGTACATGTCCGTCGGGATCTGCCTCAGGCCGGCGAGGAAGATGATCATCGGCGAGCCGAACTGCCAGATTGCCAGAACGATCAGCGTATAGAGCGAATAGTCTGGGTTCGAGATCCAGCTTGGGCCTTCGATGCCGACATACCAGAGCAGCGTGTTGACCACGCCGTCGCCGTCGAAGATCTGCCGCCAGAGAACGGCGATCGCGACGCTGGAGCCGAGCAACGACGGCAGGTAGAAGATGGCGCGATAGACGGTCAGGCCGCGTATGCCGCGATTGAGGAGCAGCGCGACCATCAGCGCGAAGGCGAGCTTCAGCGGGACCGAGCAGACGACGTAAAAGAGCGTCACCCGCATTGACGAAATAAACTTGTCGTCGCCGCCGGCGATGCGGGCGTAATTCTCGATGCCGACGAAATGCGGCGCCTGCAGCAGGTTATAGTCGGTGAAGGACAGATAGAGCGACACCAGCGCCGGTCCGAGCGTCAGGCCGAAAAAGCCGATGAACCATGGCAGCAGGAAGAGATATCCCGGCAGGTTGCGGGCAAGCGCTCCGGGCGGTTTCGTTCGTTCGCTATTGCGCGCGATGGGGCGCAGGCCGACAGCGGAGCTGCCGGCGGCGCTTGATGTTTGCGTGCCCAAGGTCTCAGCCTCGCGTTATGTTTGCGGCTGCCTGTTCGGTGAATTTCGTTGCGGCATCCGTCGGGGATGAACGGCCGAAGGCCACTTCCTCCGCGATCTTCTTCAGGAGGAACGCGTTTTCGCCGGCGCCGTTCGGCGGCGGCGGGGGCAGGGCGCCGACCTGCGGCGTCAGGCGGCCGATATAGTCGACGACGAGCTTGCTGTTATCGTCCAGGCCAGCCGTCAGTGCCTTGCGGACCTTGTCGGAGGCAGGGACGCCGCGTTCGACGCCGAGCGCCTTGGTGCCGTCAGGGTCTTCAACGAGATAGTTGACGAAGGCGACGGCTGCATCCTTGTTCTGCGACTGGGCCGAGACCGACATCAACATCGAAGGCTTCAGATATTGGCCTGGCTTTCCGCTCGCTCCGGCATTCGGATAGGCGAAGATGTCGAATTTTTCCTTGCTCAGGCCCTGGATTGCCAGGAACTGATTGGAGTGCGCGAAGCTGACGGCGGATTTGCGTAGGACGATGGTGCTGGTCTCGATCGTCTGCTGGTCCAGCGCCTGGACGTCGGCGGGCACGCAGGCTTTGCTGTCGCGCATATGGGCCCAGAAGGTGAACCAGTCGGCTGTATCCTTGGCGTCGAAGGCGAGTTTGCCGTCACTGCTGTAGAGCGCCTTGCCGCGCTGGCGCAGCCAGCATTCGAAGGCGGGCTCCAGGCCGCTGGCATCCTGCGATCCATAGAAGGTGCGGCGCTTCTTGGCAGCGGTGAGCTTGGCGGAGGCATCGGCGAACTGGTCCCAGGTCATGCCGTCTTGCAGGGGATCGAGGCCGGCCTCCTTCCAGGCATCGGTGTTGTAGACCACCATGCTGGAATTGACGCCGAGATTGACGCCATAAAGCTTGCCGTCGACCTTGCCGGAATCGATGTTGGCATTGCCGAAATCATCGATCGCCAGCGACTTGCCCATATAGGGCGTGAAGTCGAGAAGCGTGCCGCGGCGGGCATATTCGAAGATATAGCGATAATCCATCTGGATCAGGTCGGGGGCATTGCCGCCCGCCGTCTGGGTGGCGAGACGGGTCCAGTAATTGTCCCATCCGAAGGATTCGCCGGCGATGGTAATATCGGAATTCTTGGCACCATATTGCTTGATCGCATCCATCGTCCTGTCGGTGCGCTCCTTCGAGCCCCACCAGAGGAAGCGCATGGAGGTGGCGGCCCGTGCAGGGGCCAATCCCATGGCGCTGAAGGCGATCGTGGTTGCCATGCCGCATAGAAGCTGGCGGCGGTCTATCGTCAACGTCATCCTGGTCTCCTCCCCAGTTTACCGATGATCTACGAGACTGCTGTGCATCACATAACTATTTGGTTACAAAATGGAGAGAATTTGAGACGTGTCAAGCCATCATTCCACTATCGGCTCGAAACAGCTTTGGGTTGTTCGCGCCGCAGGGCCGTTTGTGACAGGCAAATCCGGATGGGCATCGTGGTTCCACGGAGAGAATTGCCGCAATACTGGCTTTGCAAGGGGTATTTGGCCTGCGGCAGAAGGTCACGCTGTTCCGACCGGGCCAGATTGACATGATCTGCCGATCGCTCCGTTGCCACATGAAATTTTTTCTGGGGCAGTTGACAAATGATGGTGTCCGGGTCGATCTTGTAACTGTACAGTTACATCTTTGAAATGGTAATCTATTGTTTTTTCAATGTATTCCATTTTGCAGACTTCTGGGAGGAGGAATGTGATGTTCGCCTGTCGTTTTCGGCTCCCCGTGGAGGCTGATGTCATATCGCCTCTGCCGTCTCGACCGGCCGCAACATGCGCTCGGGTGGATTGAGCCATGGCTGATCCTTTGAACATTAGACTCGTCGAGGCGCGGGCCTTTGAACGCCCGGTCCGCCTGCGGCTGCCGTTCCGCTTCGGTGCGGCGACCTTGCGCGAGGCGCGGCAGATATTTCTGCGCGTCCGCATCGAGGATGCTGCAGGCCGCTCGACCTACGGTATGGCGGCGGAATTGATGGTGCCGAAATGGTTCGACAAGTCTCCTGAACTTTCCAACGGCGACAATGAAAACCAGCTTCGCCGGTCGCTGACGCTTGCCCTCGATTCGCTTCAGGGGGCGGGGTTGGGTAGCGCCTTCGCGCTCCACGCAGTCGTCGAGACAGAGCATCACAAGCGTGCAGCATCCGAGAGATTGAACGGGCTCGTCGCGTCCTTCGGACTGGCGCTGGCCGACCGGGCCATCATCGATGCCGTCTGCCGCATGGAAGGCATTTCTGTTGCACAGGCGGTTCAGGCGAATCGTTTTGGCATTGATATCTCTACCGCTCCCGATCTTACAGGCTTCGATCTGTCGATGTTCCTGTCCAGCCTACAGCCATCCAGTCATATTGCTGCCCGTCACACCGTCGGCTTGGTCGATGCGATCGCCACGGGCGATATTGCCGAGGAAGATCGGCTCAATGACGGTTTGCCCGAAAGCCTGGAGCAGGCGATCGACGCCTATGGCCTGACCTTCTTCAAGGTGAAGGTCTCGGGCGATCCAGTTGCCGATATCGATCGGCTTTGCCGCATCGCTGCGCTCATCGATTCCAAGGTGCCGGACTATTCGGTGACGCTCGATGGCAATGAACAGTTCTCGTCCGCAGAGGCCGTCGCGGACTTGCTGATGCGCATCAAGGCAGAGCCGCGGCTTGCTCGTTTTGCCGCCTCCATTCTCTTCGTTGAACAGCCGATCGCCCGCGCTCACGCTTTCGAAAAGCCGGTTTCGGCGCTCGCCGCCTTCAAGCCGGTCGAGATCGATGAATCTGACGCCACGATGGATGCCTTCATCACTGCGCGGGGACTTGGCTATGACGGCATCTCGTCGAAATCCTGCAAGGGCTTTTATCGCTCGCTGCTGAACCGCGCTCGGGTCGCGAAGTGGAGTGCGGAGGATGGCCGCGCCTATTTCATGTCGGGCGAGGACCTGACCACACAGGCGGGTCTTGCCGTGCAGCAGGATCTCGCGCTCGCGGCTTTGATTGGCATGACCCATATCGAGCGCAACGGCCACCATTATGTCGACGGCATGGCCGGCGCTCCGCTTGCCGAGCAGGCAGCTTTCGCGGCCGGACATTCCGACCTTTACCGTCTCCGTGACGGCCGTGCGCGTCTTGCCATCGAGGGCGGACGCATCGCGATCGGCTCGGTCATCGGTGCGATCGGTCTCGGCTCGTCCGTTGAGCCGGACTGGAGTGCCATGGAGCCTTCGCCGATCGCGCCGAAAGCCTGACATTTTGTGTTGAATGGTTCAGGACGGGAGCCGACGCGCCGTCCATCTCTGGAGGAGAGATATGCAGTCGTCATCAAGGAAACGATATGCGCTGGTCGGCGCGGGCAACCGCGGCACGACCATGTGGGGCAAGGATCTGATCGAAGGGTGGGGCAATGAGGTCGAGCTCGTGGCCGTCTGTGACCTCAACCGGATGCGCGCCGAAAGGGCACTCGAATATATCGGCGTCAGAGCGCCCATCTACACGGATTTCGACGAATTGTTGCGGGTCGAGCGGCCGGATCTGGTCATCGTCTGCACCCGCGATTCCACCCATGACGACCTGATCGTCAAGGCGATGGAAGCGGGCGCCAATGTCATCAGTGAAAAGCCGATGACGACGACGGTCGACAAGATCAAGCGCATCCTCGAGGCCGAGAAGCGCACGGGCAAGAGGCTCGACGTTTCCTTCAACTACCGCTTCGCGCCGACGGCGGCAAAGATCAAGGAATTGCTGAATTCGGGCGTCATCGGAGACGTCACCTCGGTCGACTTTCACTGGTATCTTGATACCAGCCACGGCGCGGATTATTTCCGCCGCTGGCATGCCTTCGTCGAAAATTCCGGCAGCCTCTTCGTTCACAAGGCGACCCATCATTTCGATCTCCTGAACTGGTATCTGGATTCCGATCCGCAGACGGTCTCGGCTTTCGCCGATCTCAAGCATTACGGCCGCAACGGGCCTTTCCGCGGCGAGCGCTGTCGCACCTGTCCGCACAGGGGCGAGTGCGACTATTTTCTCGATATCAGCAAGGTGCCGCTGCTCCAGAGCCTTTACGAGGTTCCCTCGTCGGAGGACGGCTATGTCCGCGATGCCTGTGTGTTCCGCGAGAGCATCGACATTCCCGATACGATGGTGGCCTCTATCCGTTATCAGAACGGCGTGCAGGTCTCCTATTCGTTGAATACCTATATGCCGATCGAAGGGCACCACATTGCCTTCAATGGTCACAAGGGCCGTATCGAGCTGCGACAATACGAGGCGCAGCCCTGGACTATGCCGCCTGCCGACGAGATCGTCGTCATGAAGAATTTCGACGGAGTCGAGCGTATCTGGGTGCCTTACTCTTCGGGTGGCCATTATGGCGGCGACGACCGGCTGCGCAACATGCTCCTGAAAACCGGGCCGAACGACGAACTCAGGCAGCGTGCAGGATCGCGGGCAGGGGCCATGTCTGTTCTCTGTGGCATCGCGGCACTGAAAAGCAGCCGCACAGGCACACCCGTCTCCATTGCGGACATATGGGGTGACGACAACGGCCTCAACCTCTTGGATACGCGGCTTTAGAGTCGCGTCGTCCGCTTATTCACATTCCGGCAATTGATTGGCGTAGAGTGCGGCCATGCCGGCGACGCGCCTTGCCGTCGCCTGCAGGCTGGCATTGCCGCGCCAGCTACCTTGCGCATAGGCCTTGGGGCCAACGTAGTATGCGATGTAGAGGCTGTAGGCGTCGTTCAGCGCAATGCCGTTCTGCAGGTGGCTCTGCTCATGGTACCAGCCAATGAAGTCGATCGCGTCGACGAAGTTCGATCGCCGTGCGCCCCAGTGGCCGGTTTCCCGCTGGTATTTGTCCCATGTACCATCGAGCGCCTGCGAGTAGCCGTAGGCGGTTGAAGGACGCGTCCAGGGAATGAAGCCGAGCAGCTTCGTCCGGGGTGGCCGCGCATAGGGGCTGAAGCCCGATTCCGCATAGACCGTCGCCATCAGAATGGGCACGGGGACACCATATTCCCGCTGGGTGTTCTCCGCCGCCCGGCGCCAATTATTGAACCAGCCATCGCGCTGATCGAAGATCGCGCAGACGTTTCTCGTCTGATGAGGAGCCGTCGCGCAGCCGGCCAAAAGCGCCAAGGCGACGATAAAGACGGTACGGGTACGCATTACAAACCTCTCTTTCGAGAGATTACTAAGTCATGAACGTTAAAAACGGGTTTTTAGACAATCCCAAATCTAAGCATGTGTCTTTTGGTAGGCTGGTTCATGCCATATGCTGAAGATCCTGCCGATGAACCCGATAAAGCAGGGGTTTTCCTTCTATGAAGCGGCAGACCTCATCGACGGCCATCTCGCCGAGCCGCGTTCTCTCCAATCCGACAGCGCCGGCGATATGGGGCGTCAGAAAGACGTTGGGCAGATCGTAGAAAGGCGAGGCGGCGTCCGGTATTTCCGGATCGGTCACGTCGATCACGGCATCGATGCGTCCGGACTTGAGCACGTCGATCAGTGCGGCTTCGTCCACGAGCGCGCCGCGCGCGGTGTTGATCAGAGTTGCCCCGGCCTTCATCAGCGACAGGCGTCGGGCATCGATCATGTGCCGCGTTGCGGGCAGGGATGGTGCATGAATGGAGACGATATCGGCTGTAGCTATCAGCGCATCGAGATCGAGTTTTTCGACGCCCAATTGCTGCGCCTCGCTGTCGTCCATAATGGGATCGTAGACGATCACGCGATAGTCGAAGGGCCGGAGCAGTTCGATCACCCGCCGCCCGATCCGCGAAGCGCCGACGATACCGACGATCCGCCGGTAGTTGCCGATGGCTTCCGCTTGCATCGGCATCGTGCGCGCACGGCTACGGTCTGCGACATAGAGATTGCGGAAGCGGAAGACTTTCTTGCCGGCGAAGATGATGGCGGCGAGGGTGAGTTCTGCGACGGGCACGGCATTGGCCTGTGCGGCGTGGCTGACCGCTATGCCGACATCGAATACGCCGTCGTCGATCAGTCCTTTGACCGTGCCGGCCGCATGAACGATGAGCTTCAGATGTGGAGCGCGGGAGAGCTCGCCGGCATCGATTGGCGGCGCTCCCCAGCCGGTGACAAGGATTTCCGCTTCGGCCAATAGCCGCCGGGACCGTTCGTCATCGAAGCGCACCATCGGCGCGACATCGAGAAGGCGTCCGATCCCGGCCAGCTTTTCAAGAAGGAGCGGCGTCAGCACATGCTGGGTGCGGCTCGGCTGCATGGCAAGGGCGATGGTGGGTCTGATCACGGCAGTCGGCTCGGTGCTTCGATGGCGCTGATGGTAACGCCGTCCCGCTCGACGAGTGCGCGCAATGCATCGATATCGGGCGTGCCGGGTGCATGGGGCCAAGCGGTGGAAACAGCATTGGGATCGCGCAAAGCAAGAACGGCCGAGATCAAAATCGTCTCGCCCGCAGGGATCTCGGCGCGCAATTGCGGGACCAGTGTCCTTGCGACGATGAGGTTGGTGTTCGGGGGCGCCTTCTGCGCTATGCCTGTCCGTTCGACCGAAGAGCCGAGGTCGAGAATGCCGCTGAAATCCGCTTCACCGACAGCATAGGCAGAGCCTTTGTCCGCGACGAGAGTGTCGGCATTGAAGTCGCGACGCGCTATGGCGAAGCCGCCTTCGGCAGTCTGCAAGGGTCTTGGCGTCACGACACGGTGGGCGCGGATATGCCACTGTGCCGAAGGGATGAGCCATGTTTCTACTGATACATCACTGAAGGGTGACCATTTCGAATAGAGGACATCGCCGGCAAGCCTGGCGTCGCTGTTGGTCTCGCGAACCCGATAGTGCAGGCCGTCGTCACTGAAGGCGAGCATGGAATCGAAGGCGCCGCCGACAAAGGCGCGCTCATCGCTTTCAACGCTGAAACCGTAGCGGGCCGAATAGGCGAATTTGGCATATTTCTCGGAGCCGAACCGCATCTGCAGGTTTTCCTGACCGGAGGAGAGCGCGATGACATCGCCCTTGGTGCGCATCATCACCATGCCGGGATGGCGCTGCGGCGCGACTGTCGCCTCCTCGACCAGCGGCTTTTCTTCCGCGGTCCAGAAGGGATGGTTGCTATCGAGCGCCAATGGGAGGAACGCCTTGAAGGCCCAATAGGGCGAGCCGGCGGAATTGTAGTTCTCCGACATCAATAGGTTCGGGTATCCGTAACCGATCGGCAATGTTCCGTCGCTGTTGGCGATCGGCTTGTCCGACCACCAGCGCAGATGCCGCAGGCAGAGCCCTTTGATTTCACCCCAGGGCAGCGCCTCCAGGTCGGCAAAGGCAAGTGCCGACCAGAAGCCGGCACAGGCGAAGCGATAGGTCAGGCTGCGGCCGAAGGGGATGACGGCGCCATCCTCGGCGAACCAGTTGCGGAAGTCCTTCGCAAAGAGCACGGCGCGTTCGCGGTAGCGCTTCGCATGGTCGTCGTCGATGAGCTTCGAATAGATCAGCCCGTAGAAATGCATGGCGAAGGGAATGTAATGATCGATGCGCCGTACATTGCCGTCACGATACCAGCCGTCGCCGATATAGAAACCGTCGAGTTCGCGGAGATAGGTCTTGGTCAGGCTGCGATCGAAATCCGCGCCGAGGCGATCGAGTGCGATATCGACGAAGATGCGGAAGAATTTCCAGTTGTTGTCGGCATAGTCGAATTGGCGAGCCTGCTTGAGGTAGTTGATGACATTGTCGCGGGCGCGGCGATCGAGCGGCTCCCATATTTTCTCAGGCACGAGGGCAAGCGCAAAGCCGAGAGCGGCGAGTTCGACCATGCGCTGGTCGCGAGTGGCAACGGTGCCCCAATACTCCGGATGCGCGGGATCGGTTCCGTTCGCGATTCCCTCGGCATATTTGTCCCAATGGGCAAATTCGCTTCCGCCGGCTCCAAGCGGGGCGAGGCCCCACAATGGACGGGCAAAGCCTTCCAGATCGGCAGCCGCGCGATCGAAATGAGCAGCAGTCGCATCCAGCCTTACACGGGCATTGCCCTGCGAGAAGTAGGGCAGCAGCGGATCGAAGAGATCTGTCAGCGCGCGCTCCATGTCTTTCCGATTGCGGAGCAGGTTGCCGGAGAGTGGATTGCTGCTGACAGGATCGTACGTCATGGAGTGGCTCTTTCGGGAACGATGGATCAGGTCTCGCTTGGAAGGGTGCCGCCGCTCACCGGCACGACGGCATGGCATATCTGCCGCGTCGGCACGTTCCTGTCGCGGAAGCGGGATATCATCAGGGAGACGGAATCGCGTCCGATCGCGGCCCGGTCCACTCGCATGGTGGAGAGCGGCGGATCGGTCATCAATGCGCAGGGAAGATCGTCGAAACCGACAATGGCGAAATCCTCCGGCACGCGACGGCCTGCCTCTTTGACTGCCTCCAGCACGCCAACGGCGACGAAGTCGTTCATGCAGAATGCCGCCGTGAAGTCGGGGCTTTCCGTCAGCACGGCAGATGTCACGGCATGGGCTTCCGCACTGGCACTTCCCTGAAACGACAGGGGCAGGAGGCGGCTGGTGGCACCTTCGACGGCAGATATGGCCGCGTCGAAGCCGCGCGTGCGCTCGTGGATCGTCTGGCGATGCAAGCCCGTCAGGTGGAGAACGCGGCGATGGCCGGCGGCCAGAATCCGGCTGGTCGCCTCGAATGCGCCAAAGAAATTCGCAGGCGATACGCCATCGAAGCGCATCCTGGGATCCGTGCCGTTGACCAGGACGAGCGGCGTGCCGCTCTCCTCCAGCCAGAGGCGCAGTTCATCCGATGGATCGATGCCGACGAGAAACAGGCCCTCGGCCTTTGCGGTCGACATCTGCTCCCGAACGTTTTCAGGCGTTATCCGCGCCTCGCGAACGAGGCGTATATCGAACGGCATTCCTCGTTCGAGGGCATTGGCCCGCAATCCCTCTACGATGCCTTCGTAGAAGACGCTCAGCCCGCCGGTGGCGCTGTCGCTGGCAATCAGCGCAAGTCCGCCGGGCAATGGTTCGGCAGAGGACTTTACGGGATAGCCGATATCGGCTGCGACCTTGAGGATATGCTGACGGATGACCGCGCTGATGCCGGGTTCGTTGGCAAGGACGCGCGATACCGTCGAGATCGACACGCCCGCTTTTTCGGCGATGTCTGCCTGGCGCAGACGTTTTGAGCGAATTTCATTCATGGCTCGATCCTATGCAAATAATGCAAATTTGCAATAGAAAGATATAATCTTGCAAAAAACTTTCATATTGCATACCCTTTCTCCCATGGACACGATCGGTCGGAGGGCCGTTCCTGTGCAAGGTTTCGCAAGAGAAGGAGGAAACTCATGCGATTGAACCGCCGTTCATTTATGGTTGCATCCGCAGGCGCTGCAGCGGGCCTGGCCTTTGGAGCTACGCAATCCCGATCTGCCTTTGCCGCGGACAATGTCCAGCTTCGCGCGATGTGGTGGGGCGGCAACGACCGCACCAAGCGCACCGTCGATGTCGCCAAGCTGTTCCACGAAAAGAATGCCGACATCGACGTCATCGGCGAAAGCATCAGCGGCGACGGCTACTGGACCAAGCTCGCAACCGAGATGGCGAGCCGCGACATTGCCGACGTCTTCCAGCTCGAGCCGAGCACGATCTCGGATTATTCCAAGCGCGGCGCTTGCCTGGCGCTTGATGAGTTCGTTCCGTCCACCCTGAAGGTCGATGCCTTCGGCAAGGATGTGCTGAAGCTGACGACGGTGGACAACAAACTGTGGGGTATCGGCCTCGGCCTGAATTCCTTCGCACTGTTCTATGACGATGACATGTTCAAGAAGGTCGGCATCAATCCGCCCGGTCCGGATACGACCTGGGATGATTATGCCAAGATCGCCGTCGAGATGACCAAGGCTGCCGGCAAGCGCAGCTATTGGGGCGGGCCATATGGCGCACGCTACAACTATGTCTTCGACGCCTGGCTGCGCCAACGCGGCAAGATGCTCTATACCAACGAGGGCGCACTCGGTTTCGGCGTAGACGACGCTAAGGAGTGGTATTCCTACTGGGAGGACCTGCGCCAGAAGGGCGGCACTGTCTCCGCTGATGTTCAGACGCTCGACCAGAACGTCATCGAGAGCAATTGCCTGGCGCTCGGCAAGTCGGCAATGGGCATGGCCTATTCCAACCAGCTGGTCGGATATCAGCTGGTCGTGAAGGACAAGCTTGCCGTCACCATGTTGCCGCGCGAGAAGAAAGGCGGGCCGTCCGGCCATTACTATCGTCCCGCGCTGATCTGGAGCGTTGGTGCGACGACGCAGCATGGCGAACAGGCGGCAAAATTCATCGACTTCTTCGTCAACGACGTGGAGGCCGGCAAGATCCTCGGCGTCGAGCGCGGCGTTCCGATGTCGCCTGCGGTTCGTCAGGCGATTCTTCCCGGTCTCAACCCGACGGAACAGGCGACCGTCAAATATGTGGAGCTTCTGAAGGATCAGGTCGGCGACTACCCGCCGCCGGCGCCGCTCGGATCGACGGAATTCGACCAGAAGGTCATGCGGCCGATCGCCGACCAGCTTGCCTTCGGCAAGATTACCGTTGCCGAGGCCGCAGAGAAGCTCGTATCGCAGGGTAAGACGACAATCAAAGCCGGCTAATGTTTTGCAGGCAGGCAGCGCATTTGCCGCCTGTTTCTGCCCGGTAACCTTTCTCCTTGCCTTCGGCATGGGGTTCTTGGCAAACCCGCTTGCGTCGATGAGACCGCGCTCTTTGGCGCGGCGAGGGCGGAGCGTGCCGGCATCCTCCGATCTTCCGGCAAGTCGAGCAATCGAGGGGCGGATAAGTTTTTCCTCGCATTTTAGGGTGATCTTCGCCATATGAGCGGCAAGATGCTGCACGCGGCCTTTAATGGTGAGACCTGAGGTAAGAGTAAGACGATGATTTCCGGGCGTCCTGTTTTCGCCGTTGCTCCCATGATCGACTGGACCGATCGGCACTGCCGCTTCTTTCACCGGCAGATCAGCCGTAATGCGCTGCTCTATACCGAAATGGTGGTGGCCGACGCGATCATTCATGGGCCGCGGGATCGTCTGCTTGGCCATGATGCAGCGGAACATCCTGTTGCGCTGCAGCTTGGCGGATCGGATCCGGCAAAGCTTGCCGAGGCGGTGCGGATCGCCGAGCCCTATCGCTACGACGAGATCAACCTCAATGTCGGCTGCCCCTCGGACCGCGTGCAGTCCGGGACCTTCGGCGCCTGCCTGATGCAGACGCCTGATGTCGTGGCGGCAAGCGTTGCGGCGATGAAGGCGGTCGCAACCGTGCCGGTCACAGTCAAATGCCGCATCGGCGTCGACGATCAGGAGCCGGAAGAGGTGCTGCCCGACTTCATCGCCCGAGTCATCGACGCCGGCGCGGACGTGGTCTGGGTGCATGCGCGCAAGGCCTGGCTGAAAGGCCTGTCGCCCAAGGAGAATCGCGAGATCCCGCCGCTCGATTACGATATCGTCTATCGCATGAAGCAGCGCTGGCCGGATGTCTTCATCGGCATCAACGGCGGCATCCAGACGCTTGATGAGGCCGAGGCGCATCTGCGCCATGTCGACGGCGTCATGCTCGGCCGTGCGGCCTACCAGAACGCCGCCATCCTTGCCGACGTCGACCGCCGCTTCTATGGCGCGCCGGCGGCCGCGCCGGACTGGAACGCCCTGCGCGACGCGATGATGGCCTATGCGGCCGATCATATCGGCAATGGCGGCAGGCTGCAGCATGTCGCACGCCATATGGTTGGCCTGTTTAGCGGCCTTCCCGGCGCGCGGCGCTATCGCCAGATTCTCTCCACCGACGCTACGAAGAACGGGGCAGGGCCTGAAGTGATCGCCGCCGCCTTCGCCGCAGTAGAAACCGCAGCGCTGGAGCGCGAGGCGATCAGCGCCTAAGGCGCTCTTGCACGTTTACCCGAACCCGTAAAAAACATCCGATGCGATACCCTCCGTCGTTTCGGGCATTATCTCATGTTCGGAAGGGGCGGGGACGGGCGGTTGCCCGTTATTCCTCACAACGCAAAACGGCGCGCCTTGCGGCACGCCGTTTCGAAACTTTGGCTTCGCTATGAGGCGAAAGGCTTAGGCCTGGATGTTGACGGCCTTCGGGCCCTTGCCCATGCGATCCGGCTCGGTGTCGAAGGTAACCTGCTGGCCTTCGCGCAGCGTCTGGATACCAGAAGCCTGGAGAGCGGAAATGTGGACGAATACGTCCTTAGCGCCGCCGTCCGGAGTGATGAAACCAAAACCCTTGTCCTGGTTGAAGAATTTTACGGTGCCCTTGGTGGCCATGGGAGAAGTCCTTTGTCCCTTTGTCAGTTCAGTATCCGCACCCTCGAGAGGAGGCGGACGGCTTACCCTTCACACAGACGTGCGAAGGCTCAGTCGAGAAGTCACGTACGGGGAAAGAACGTCTACGCAGAAGGGGAAATCCCCCGGGGCCGCTGCCTCGCGCACGCGGCATTGCCACATCAGTCCAGTCACCGGCATGCAAATGCCCGAGGCCGCTATCGGTGACAGCATTTTCGGAAAAAAGCAAGCGGCAATATTATGGCACAGCGATAAACGTCGCGGATAGCCCTCGAAAATCAAGGGTTTGATGAAAAGTACCACATCCGGGCGAGGGATCGTACCAAATTTAGACGGTTGCCCGATCCAAAGCGGGACACACTCCCATCCGACAACCATAGATCAATGCTGCGGCTTTATCGATTCACCATGCGGTGATGTGACGGCAGACATATCGCCCAAAAGAGCGATGTCAATGCGTCAAGGTCAATGCGCCAAGTCCTCGGCCATCTTCAGGTGTTCCTGGAGCGTCGGCAGGGTCTGCTTGGCGAGCTGCGGCACCGGACGGTCGCCTTCGCCGGCCTTTTCCTGGAATTCCGATATCGCCTGCTTATGGCCAGCGATCATGAATTGCGCGAATTCCTTGTCGAAATCCGTGCCGGTAAGGCCCTGCAGCTTCTTCTGTTCCTTCACGGCGTCCGGCGGCAGGCCTTCCATCGATTTGACCTGCAAAGCGGGCGCCAGCGCCGCGGCGGCATCCTTGCCCTTCTGGTGATCCGTGACCAGCGTCTGGCCATATTTGCGCACGTTGTCGGTGCTGCCCTTCTGGACCGCGAGCTGGCCGAGCGCGATCTCGGCATTGTCGGTCTTGATGGCGTCGCTCAGAAATTCCTTGTCGCTCTTTGCCAGCGCCTCTGATGCGATCAGGCAGCCTATCAGAATGGCGGTACCCGCCAGCACGATCGTCGTCCTCTTCATGGGAACACCTCGCTTTCGGATTTCCCTTGTTTTTCTTCAACCTCGGATTTCTGATTCAAACCGCAGAAAACTTCCTTTGTTCCCTCGATCTAGGGCGTTTTGCGCCGGATCGAAGGCTTCTCTCGAACATGTTACGACAGACTGGCTGACAGGGGAAATTCGCGCTTTCACGGTGCGCGCCGAGGTGCCCCGGTTTCACTTCCATTACTAAATCGTAACGTTCGAATTAACCTCTCGTTAATCGCGCCTGCCTTCAAATGGCCATCGTTCGTTCCAGCCGGTCTGTCCCACGACCGCGTTCATTTCCCTCACAATCGGCAGGAAAAATCATGTCCGTGAAGCCTATAGCCATTGCCTTTTCGCTCCTCCTTTCCAGCGCTTCGATCGCCGCTGCCGCGCAACCGACGCGGATCAACGAGTTCGACGACTGGGGCGTCTATTCCTATGCATCGAAACAGGGGACCGTGTGCTACGCGCTTTCCATGCCGAAGCAGATGAAGCCGGAGGGAATCGACCATGGGCGCAATTTCTTCATCGTGTCCCCCGGCGGTGACGGCGGCTCGGCCTATGTGCCCGAAGCAATCATGGGCTATCCGCTGAAAGCCGGCTCGGCTGTCAACATCACCATCGGCGACGACAAGTTCGTGATGTTCACCAAGGACAACGCCGCCTGGGTTCAGAAAGAAGGTGAGGAGCCGCAGATGGTCAGCGCCATGCAGGGCGGCAGCGACATGCTTGTCGAGGCGACCTCGAAGCGGGGAACGTCCACAAGCTATTCCTATTCGCTCTCTGGCATCACGGCGGCGCTGAAACAGGTCGCCAAGTGCAATTGAGCCGGGCCTGACATGTCTGAAATGAAGGCGAAGGGCCGGCGGCGCGGCCGCTTCGGCCCTGTTTTCGGCGGGCTGGCGGCGGTCTTCGCAGCCGTGGCGATCTATTCCATCGCCATGTCGAAGCCTGTCCTGTCGAACCCGGTTGAGAGCAAGCCGGGACAGGCGCCGCTTGCCGCCGGCTTCCAGCGGGGGCGCGAGACCGGCCTGCCCGTGCCGCGCTTCGTCTCGCTGAAATCGCGGCAGGCGCGCATGCGCGTCGGGCCGTCGCTCGATTACGCCACCAAGTGGATCTACACCGCCCAGGGCCTGCCCATGGAGATCACCGAGGAATACGGCCACTGGCGGCGCGTGCGCGATTATGCCGGCACGTCCGGCTGGATGTATGGCGCGCTGCTTTCCGGCCACCGCAGCGGCGTGATCGGCCCGTGGCTGAAGGCGACGGCGCCGCTCAGGACCGAAGCGGAAGTATCCGCCGCCGAGATCGCCGCGCTCGAGGCCCGCGTTCGGCTGACCATATCCTCCTGCGACGGCAAATGGTGCCACGTAAAGCTGCAGAAACACGATCTGTCCGGCTATGTCAGGCAAGGCGAGATCTGGGGCGTCTATCCCGCCGAAGTGGTGAAGTAGGATGCCGGTGTTCCGGGGCAAACGGGTCTCCGGCAGCTCGGTCAGGCGGCAATGCCGCTCGGTCCCGTCGATCATCGGTCAGGCGCTATAAGGGGCTATCGCTTCTTTCCGGCATCGGCGGCCTCCCGCCAGCGCCGGCGCAGATAGCCTATGCGCGGGCTCTTGCGATCGGCGATCGCCAGGACCAGTTCCTCGCAGACATGATCGACTTCGGTCCGCCGCGTGATGGGGACCGGTTGATGCGGGCTGTAAAAATGCAGCGCTTGCCCGAGCAATTCGACATAGGCCGCGTGCTCCTGTTCCGTCAGATTGCGAAGGCAGGCCGGACTTTTGTCCTGGGTAACGATAAAGCCACAACGGCCGTTGCGGCGGCAACGGCGCCTGAAGCAGCGCAGTTGCGGAACGGCCATCATCTCCGCGACGCGCTTCTCCAGCCAGCGGAAGCGATCGAGGTCGATCTTCCACCAGCGCAGTATCTGCTCGTCCCACTCGTTGCGGGGACAGCCGGGGGCGAACATGGCGCGTTCGATCCGTTCGTGCTGTGGGTTGCTCATGTCCTGTCTCCTGAAGCCTGGGCTCTGGTTTCGAATGCGGGCATGGCGAAGCGGCCACGCGGGCCGTTCGGTCCCCATGTCGTCGTCGGTCTTTTCTACCGGCAGAGCCGGGCAGTCTCGGACGGGGCGCTGAAAGCTGCCTCGTTAATAGGTAAAAAAGTGGCACCTCTCAGCGCCCCGTTCGGCGTTTTATGCCCGCAACTCCGGTCTCTCTGCGACTTCCGTTTGATCCGGACGATTGGCCGGACGGAAACCATGTGTGCCGCACAGGCACGCCCGGAGCGAAACCCGAAGAGTTTCCCCTTCGCCGTCTCCGGAGGGAGACCATTTTCTGCGGACCCGGAGCATGAGGCTTTGCGTCTTCCCCTCACGACCCGCGCCGGTCCCGCCTCACTGCCACGCCTGGCAGCGTATCCGAGGACGGAACGACAGGGATTATAGGGGAGGTGGCGGGGAGCGGGGAAAAGCGAGTGGTGATTTTCGCCCAAGTCGCTGGCGTTCTTCACTGGAGGACGACAGTTCATCCTCTTCCGTCATTCCCGGGCTTGTCCCAGGAAACTGCCACGTCTCAACCAGTTCGATGGTTACAGATACTCGGGACAGGCCCGAGCATGACGCCGCGCCCGGGGCGACCGGCACTGCCTGACGTGAGGCTGCTCAAGCTCTCAGTCTACGGTCCAGCAGACTCCACCCTCAGGCGGATTTGGCAACCGCGCTTCCGGCCATGGCCGGCGCGCCGTGCGCCGGAGCGACGCCGGACAGTCTCGACTGCACGAAGTCGACGCTGCCGCGCACATGGATGACAGCCGGCTGGCCGTTATGCCCCGCCACAGCGAAAGCGATGATCGAGACATCGGGTTCGAAGGCCGTGACATAGATGACCTGGGCCGGATTGACGTAGACGGCCTGGTTGTTGGTGCTCTTGAACCCGATCATCGCCATGCAGTGAGTCTCCGTATGCTTAGGCTTTGTTTGCTGGGAGATATGGCAGGGATTGGTTGATGGAGGGTTAGCGGGGAGTGCGAAGGGTTGGGGGGTGATTTTGAGTGGGGTGATCGCTTGGAGAAGCGATGGTGCTACGCGAGGCAAAAAACCTGATTTCTGGCGTTTTAAAGTTGTGCAATATGGCGTAATAAGCAATTATAAGTATTAATTTTATGGAACGGGTTTGCCTTATATGGCTGGTCGCGGACAGCATTTCATCCCCCGGCACTTTCAGAAGCCGTTTGTATTTTCCGAAACCAAAGATCAGCTATGGATGTATCGTCGTGGAAAGGACAAAGCGATACCTGTCGCTCGCGGTGACGCGGGTAAGGAGCACGATTTTTACTCTTCTCCGTCGGCAGCTGGCGATGTAACTCTTGATGATCTGATCACCAATTACGAACATAAAATATTTCCGCTTGTAGACCATCTGCGAAGCCTGCCTATTGGCTCAGGTATAGAGGCGGATATAGCGTCTGAGATTGTGGTTCATTTCTTTTTTAGGTCGCAATATTTAAGGAAGTCCGTCTCTGAAATGTGGAGCGGTCTAGCTGATACTATGTACGTGCTTGCGACTGACCCCGCGTCTGTCGTCGGATCTAATCGGCTTCCAGCCCATAGGCCGCCCGCGGCAATTGCATCCGCGATTCATGAGCAGGTGTTGCTTAATAAACTGGACGAATCGACGGGCGTCAGTTCGGAAACTCTGGTTCGAATAATATATATGGGTCTCAGAGAGCAGCTTGATCAAATTACAAAAGATGCTCGGGAGGCAATATCACTCGCGATATCCCAATTTAGCATTGGAGCCGAGAAAAAAATACGCGATTCCCATAGAGATATTCTTCTTAATTCACTGGCTCCTCCCAAAAGGATAGCGCAATTGCGTGAACTTAGATGGGAGATAGTTGCGCATGCGGAGTCTGCAGCAATTCTACCTGACTGCATTTGTATTGCCGCCACTTCCGAAGGTCCTTGGCAATCGCTCCTATTCGTTGATGACGATGTTGCTATGGTCGCAATGCCGCTAACGCCCAACGCGCTGTTGGTTGGCAAAAAGACGGCGGACCAAACCTTTGAGGTCAGTGAATTTAATTCGTTAGCAGCAAGATCTTGTTTTGAATTCTTTTTGTCGAAGGAGGAGGTGGCCCTAGAGGGCATTTTACAAGCGGACCTCGGGCAAGTTGTTCGAACTGAGATCAACAAAGCGGTATCTGAAAAAATTCTTGAAGTTATTGGTGAATATTTACGCGCGCCGCTGTCAGAACAAGCGCTTGAACTAAACAAGATTCAGAAGAAACCCGCGACCGAAGACTCATATAATATTCAGCTAATGTTGTATGATTTCGGAGATGAAGAGCTCGCCAAGAGATTGGCAGAGGCAGTGAAAGAGATCGTACTTAGTGCGGATTTGGGTGTGGCATATAGTGTACTTGATGGCTTCACGTTCGCTAATGATTACGAAGGTGCAATAGGATCGTTAGATAGGGGCTATGAACCAACGCAGGAATTGAAGTCGACATATTCTCCGCTGGGGATCGGAGTTGCCATGCCAATCACTGTCAAAAGTGAAGGCGCCCTTAAGACTCGGTTTATTCTTAGAGGTTTTTTGGCTGATGCTATCTTAACGGACGTAGAAGACGACCGCAGAGCCGCTGTTAACACAGTTTTTTATCTTCTGAATGGGTTGGTATTAGACTATTTGGAACGAACTCGCTTCTCGGGTTGGATGCTTGAAAAACTTCAAGCGTCTATCGATGACTATTTCTATGCTAGGGCACGTAAAATCTTTGATATTTATTACTGCACGAGGCGCTCGACTTTATCTCTGGACGATGCGTCAATGCATATTGAGGACTTTCAAAATCATCTTCCCAACATTCTTTCAGATTGTACTGAGAAGCGTCGCTCCTACCGCGTGGATTCGGACCTTGATGGGTTCCTTACGCTGGCATTTGAACAGGTTGAATTAATTCTGGCTCATGTAGCTCGAATCTTAGGGGCCTTTGCGGGTGTCAATGGAACGCGCTCCATCCCTCCTGAGATTGACCAACTACTTCGCCCTTATCAAATGAATGACTGGTTATGTTTGTTTGCGGCTGATCTTTCCGCCTTCTATGAAAATTTAGATGTATGGGAAAATTTTGAGGAAATATTCTTTGTAAATCGGCATTTTGAGCGTTGGCTTTTGGCTGTCGGAGTTATTATTCAAGATCTGGGTAATGGGCAATTTTATGCACACATTCCATTGGGAATTGATGCGGAATATTTAGTACAGCTTGAAACCGCGACTTGATCTCGGATTCGACTACCTTCCCGGCCGCCCAGTTTTCCCCTTCGTCCGCTCCTTGCGCTTCTGATCGATCGGGTCCTCATAGGACCCGACGCCGGCCTTGCCGCGGACGATGGGGCGCGGATCATCCCGTTCCGGCTGGCCTTCGAGGAGGGGCGAGAAGCGCTTCTTCGTGCCGATCGATTCCGTCGGTCTTTCCGGCAGGTTGCCTGTGACCGGCTTTTCGGTGCGGCCGACGGTCATTTCGTCCAGCGTGTTGCGGCGGAAGAGGGGCCCTCGGGATGATGGAATGACGGTGTCTGTGCCCGGGCCCATGTCGTCGAGGGTGGGTTTGGCGAAGTAGGAGGCTTGGCCCTCATTCGTGGCTTTCCCCTCCCCAACCCTCCCCACAGGGGGGAGGGAGCCGGTCTCGCCTGGGGCGCCGGTCTTCTTCCTGCCGCCTTCCATCGACTTGGCTTCCTCTCTCGCCATCGGGTCGTCCATGGCGGCGAGTTCGACGGCCTTGAGGCGTTTGATTTCGTCGCGCAGGCGGGCTGCCTTTTCGAAGTCGAGGTCGGCGGCGGCGTCGCGCATGCTCTTTTCCAGCGCGTTGAGATGGGCCTGCAGGTTGTTGCCGACGAGGTTGCCGCCATCCGCAAAACCCTTGCCCGAGGCGCCGGAAATGTCGGCGCGGACGTGGTCGCGTTCGTAGACCGAGTCGAGGATGTCGGAGATCTTGGCCTTGACGCTCTCCGGCGTGATGCCGTGTTCTTCGTTATATGCCATCTGTTTTTCGCGGCGGCGACCGGTTTCCTCCATCGCCCGCTTCATCGAGCCGGTGATGGTGTCGGCATAGAGGATGACCTTGCCGTCGACGTTTCGGGCGGCGCGGCCGATCGTCTGGATCAGCGATGTCTCCGAGCGGAGAAAACCTTCCTTGTCGGCGTCGAGAATGGCGACGAAGCCGCATTCGGGGATGTCGAGGCCTTCGCGCAGGAGGTTGATGCCGACGAGGACGTCGAAGGCGCCGAGGCGCAGATCGCGGATGATCTCGATACGCTCCAGCGTGTCGATATCGCTGTGCATGTAGCGGACGCGGACGCCCTGTTCATGCAGATATTCGGTCAGGTCTTCCGCCATGCGCTTGGTCAGCACGGTGCAGAGCGTGCGATAGCCTTTTGCCGCGGTCTCGCGGATTTCGCCGACGACATCGTCGACCTGGGTGCGGGCGGAGCGGACTTCGACCGGCGGGTCGATCAGGCCGGTCGGGCGAATGACCTGTTCGGCGAAGACGCCGCCGGATTGTTCGAGCTCCCAGGCGGCCGGTGTCGCCGAGACGGCGATCGTGTCGGGGCGCATGGCATCCCATTCCTCGAAGCGCAGCGGCCGGTTGTCCATGCAGGAGGGCAGGCGGAAGCCGTATTCGGCCAGCGTCGCCTTGCGGCGGAAGTCGCCCCGGTACATGCCGCCGATCTGGCTGACGGAGACGTGGCTTTCGTCGATGAAGAGCAGGGCGTTGTCGGGAATATATTCGAACAGGGTCGGCGGCGGCTCGCCGGGGTTGCGGCCGGTGAGGTAGCGCGAATAGTTCTCGATGCCGGCGCAGGAGCCGGTCGCCTCAAGCATCTCGACGTCGTAGCGGGTGCGCTGCTCCAGGCGCTGCGCTTCCAAGAGGCGTCCGGCCTTTTCCAGCTCGGCAAGGCGGATCTTCAGCTCTTCCTTGATCGACTTGATGGCGCCGTTCAGCGTCGGGCGCGGGGTGACATAGTGGGAGTTGGCGTAGATCTTGACCGATTTCAGGTCGCCGGTCTTCTGGCCGGTCAGCGGATCGAATTCAGTGATGGCGTCGATCTCGTCGCCGAACATGGAGATGCGCCAGGCCGCGTCTTCCAGGTGGGCCGGGAAGATTTCGATCGTGTCGCCTCTGACCCTGAAGCTGCCGCGCTGGAAATCCATGTCGCGGCGCTTGTATTGCTGGGCCACGAGGTCGGCCAGCAGCTGGCGCTGGTCCAGCCGGTCGCCGACCTCCATCTGGAAGGTCATGGCCGTATAGGTCTCGACCGAGCCGATACCGTAGATGCAGGAGACGGAGGCGACGATGATGCAATCGTCACGCTCCAGCAGCGAGCGGGTGGCCGAGTGGCGCATGCGGTCGATCTGTTCGTTGATCGAGCTTTCCTTCTCGATGAACGTATCCGAGCGCGGCACATAGGCTTCCGGCTGGTAATAATCGTAGTAGGAGACGAAATATTCCACCGCATTGTCGGGGAAGAAGTTCTTGAACTCCGAATAGAGCTGGGCGGCCAGCGTCTTGTTCGGCGCGAGGATGACGGCCGGGCGCTGCGTCGCCTCGATCACCTTGGCCATGGTGAAGGTTTTTCCCGAGCCCGTCACGCCGAGCAGGACCTGGCTGCGGTCGCCGTTCGACAGGCCCTCGACGAGGTCCTTGATGGCGCTGGGCTGGTCGCCGGCGGGCTCGTAATCCGACTTCATGCGGATGGCGATGCCGCCCTCGGATTTTTCGGGGCGGGCAGGGCGGTGCGGCGTCCAGATCTTGCCGTTCTTGTGCAACGGGTTGCCGCTCTCGATCAGCGCCGACAGGGCCTCGACCGTCGCGGTTACGGCCGTGCCGGCATTCAGCGAGGCGGCGTCCTCCAGCGAGACGTCGAGGCCGGAGACAGGGTTGAGGCCGGCGGCCGCGCGGGTCTTAGGATCGGTCGAGCCGCCCATGGACGTGCCGCGCGCCGATTTGGAGGCGGCGATCTCCACCTTCTTGCGATGCTTGCCGGCTTTCGAGGCGATCTGGCGCTGGGTCTCGACGCCCGAGGCCTCCGCTTCGGACTCGAGCTGCTTCACCCAATCGGCGACGGAGCCAGACAGGGGAGCGCCTTCGAAAGACGATTGCGGGGCTTCCTCGAAACCAGTCGGGGCGGGGGATTTTTTCGGAGTTTTGGCCATGGGCGGAATATGGAGGGAGTCAGCGCAAATGTGAAGGGGGTATGAGTACAAAAGGGAAACGGTTTGGTATTGAAAACTTGCCCCGTGGCCGATTGCCTTGCGGGGAGCTAGGCCTCGCGGGCCGGCCGTTTATGCCATCCGGTTCTGCTCGAGGTGGGCAGGCCGACATAGTCCTGAATGTTCAAGCGAAGAACGAAAATCTGGACCGCCATGGGCACGAGAACGCCCATGATAGTGGCCGTGACAAGTATCGGCGCGGGGTCCTCGATATGCAGCAAGCGCACGAAGGCAAAGCGGCAGGTCGACACGATGATGATATGCATCACGAAGATCGCCATCGAGCATTGGCCGATCAGGGCGAGAAATCTAAGCGGCGCAGTTTGTGCCAAGTTCCGCTCCAGACAGAAGCATGCCGAAATCAGCGCCGCGATGCCGAGAAAGGCCGCTAGGATCGGCAGCCTTTCCGGAACGCCGGTCAGCAAGCTGAACAGGGCCACGACGAGGAATCCCGCAGTCAGCAGCATTGCCGCCACGCCTGATGTCGGCAGATATCGCAACAGACTCTTGTCGCGAAGAAAGATCCCGATCGAGAAATAGAAGAAGCCATAGGCGACGTCCTGGATGACGTCAGGCACAAGCAGGAATGTCGAAATGAAGAATATGAAGGCGAGCGCCATCATCAGGCCGGTGCCGAGCCTTATCAGCAGCATGGCGAGCACATTGCCGAAGAACAGGGCGTAGAGGAACCAGTAGGGCGATATGGGATCCCACAGGATTTCAAAGATGCGGGAAAGCGACATCGCACCGTTCGTCGCGCCCGAACCGGAGACCGCATAGGCGATGATGCCCTGGATGATCGACCACAGGAAATAGGGATAGACGATCGCCCTTGACCGGGTCCACCACCATTGCTGCGGCTCTTCGGTGGCCGGGCCGCGAAAGAAATATCCTGATAGAACGAAGAAGAGCGGCATGTGGAATGTGTAGATGACGTAGTCCGAGATCACGTAGCCGGGCGAGCCGTACATGACGTTGGCGGCGACCAGCCCCCGTTGGGTATGGCCAAAGACCACGAGAATGATCGCCACGCCCCGTGCGATATCGAACGCCATTACTCTCTTGCGTGCTTCTGCCATGGGATCAGTCAATTCCGGATTTCAACTGACGGGAAGGCGGCGTTGCTATCGTGATCTAGGTCGTTTTACAGGGCGGGACAGTGATGACCGGGAGCATCAATGCATATTTTATTTCGGTTTGCGATGCCCCGACGGGTTTTATTGTGCCTTATAGGGATCGAAGCAAACCAAGGCGGGAATAATTTCGCCTCATTGTGCTTTGGGTTGCTGAACGGAAAAGGCCCAGCCCCGGACAAACGCAAAATCAGACCGTCGGGCTAGGAATGAACGACCACTCCTCGGCCATGAACTCAAGCGTTTCGTCGCGAAAATAATAGAGAAAATGTCGGGAGTTAGCCGTGTCGGCCCGGATTGTCTCCCAAGGCACCGCATCGCGGATCGGGTCGTGGCCAATTAACTCATAGAATTTGCCCCAATCCGGAGCTATGCCGCTGTAGCGACCATGACCATCGACCTCATACCATTTATGATCGTTGGTTTCGTCCCAGCGCCACCGGGTGCAACCGATAAAGCTTAGAGTGCTCCACGCCTCATCAAACCTCGGTCCCGCCTTCGAAAATAGGTTCAAAGCCTTGAAGATACCCGACGGCTTTTCGTCTCGCACAGGCCTGTACGAGCGGAAACGGACGTCAACCGAGGAGGCTGCAACGGAAACCTCAGGATCTGGCGCGTTTGGCTCGGCGGCCCAACCTTGACCGAGCTCTAGTTCTACAAACCTAAGCATTCACCACGAATAGTCGAATTGCATGACGACTTCCACCTAACGCAGTCATCAAGCTCTTATGGGGTCACGGCCTGGTGGCGCCCTGGGGGCGCCACGCTATCGATCGGCAAACCGATCTTGTGTCATTAGCCGCCGTCGGCTTCAGTCCGTGCGCTGCCCTGCCGCGTCGAGGATCAGATCGGCGATCACATCCGGGTGGGAGATCAGCGCGAGATGGCTCGCCTTGACCTCGATCGTCTTGGCGCCCATGCGCTTGGCCATGAAGCGTTCAAGGTCCGGGTTGATCGTCCTGTCCTCTGTCGAAACGGCGTACCAGCTCGGCTTCGAGCGCCAGGCGGCGACAGTGGTCTTGCCGGTCAGCAATTCCTTGTTGAACGGCTCCTGCACGGCATAGAGAACCTTCGCTTTGGCTTCCGGCAGGTCGCCCGCGAAATCATGCAGGAATGCTGCCTCGGTCAGGCGTCCTTCGTCGCCGTCGAAGACGATGCCGGCGGAGGCCGGCGGCGTTGGGTAGGTCTTTGCCAGCGCCGTATAGTCTTCACCCGCATCGGGGGCTCGTGCGGCGACATAGACGAGGGCGGAGACATTCGGATGGACACCTGCCTCTGTCACCATCATGCCGGAAAAGGAGTGCCCGACCAGAACAGTCGGCCCATCCTGCCGGTCGAGCACGCGCTTAACCGAGGCAACCGCATCAGGCAGAGTCGTCAACGGGTTTTGCACGGCGGTGGCATTGAGGCCTGCAGCCTGCAATCGCGCGATCACCTCGGTCCAGCATGATCCGTCGGCAAACAGCCCGTGGGCAAGCACGACGTTGCGGGCCTTCACCGGTGCTGAGGTCGCGGCCATGCTGGCGCGGGGCGAGATCAACGTGGCGGCGGCGCCTGCAAGCAGCGCAGTCGAGAAAGTGCGTCTGTTCATCATCATGATTTGGGTTCCTTCTGCCTCGAGTAGCCTAGAGATTGGGTATGCGAAAGCATGCCATTGCTGACTGGGAGCCGGAGCCAACAGGATTGGCCGGCCGGTAAGGGTTTGTCGAGAGTGTCCATCCAGGTCCGGCGTAACAGACAGGTTCCATATCACGCCGTATTGCGAAAATTTCCCCCTGCGCATCCCCATTCCACGTTCTGGTCGCTTCGTGTATGCGCAGTGCGTCTTGAATGGTTAATGTGTATTCCAATTGCGAGCATTCGTCAATTATTGAATACATAACAGCTTCGTGATAGGGCTTTTGCATGCGCAAATCGCGTATTGGTTTTTGCTTGCATGCGCACGGACCGCATTGTCGAATGCATGCGTGATATGGAGGATGAGATGGCGGATGGATTTGAAGCGGAAGATGAAGCCGGCGATCGGGGGCTATTGTCTGACCGGATCCGCAATGCCCTGACGGACGAAATCACCGCCGGCGTGCTGGCGGCAGGTTCCGCACTGGACGAGCAACAGCTTGCCGACCGTTTTGGCGCCTCCCGTACGCCCGTTCGTGAAGCGCTCCGTCAACTGGCGGTCAGCGGCCTCGTCGAAGTTCGTGCCCGGCGCGGCGTCATCGTCGCCCACATGACGCCCGAGCGCATCATGGACATGTTCGAGACCGTGGCCGAGATCGAGGCCATGTGCGTCAGGCTTGCCACCTATCGCATCACGCCGCTCGAGCGAAGCCAACTGATCGAATTGCACGAGTCCTCCGAGGCGTTGGTCGAGAGGGGTGATTTTGACGCCTACGATGCGTTCAACATCGAATTCCACGACTGCCTCTATCACGCCACCCACAACAGCTTTCTCGCCGAGCAGGCGATAGCGGTCCGCTCCAGGCTCAATGCCTTCCGGCGGACGCAGCTTCGCCAGAGCGAGCGCATGCGCCGATCAAGGGACGAGCACGATGCCATCATGCAGGCGATCGCGGAGGGCGACGGCGACATGGCGTCCCGGCGCATGCGGGCTCACATGCTGAACGCAGCCACGGCGCTGCGCCGCTTCATCGAAGCCAGCAGAGGTCAATGAATCTGCCTCCTGGTCGTGGTGGGCGTTTTTGTGGAATTCGGTAGTAAATGCCATCGACAAGGCGCGAGGGCTGCCTTGCGCCGATTGCGGCCGTTGCCTTTCTTCGTTAAACGACGGGAGCTCGATCTATCGATCACAGTTGGGCGAGGACCATGACTGGCACATTGATTTCGTTCCGGGAATTCCTGAAGACGGGAAATTTCGGGCCAATTACACCTGATTCAGTTTTACTGGATGTGGCCAGAAAATTGGGCGCCCCGGAAAGCTTTATCACGACATACGCGAAAGACATCCCGACATATTGGCGGTACGGAAAATTTGAGATCGGTTTTGAGGAGGAGGCACCATACAAAATCTATTTCTACCAGATCGAGTGGGCGTCATACCTCGAAGGGCCTTACGAGTTGATCAAGGACGATATCGTTCTCCTGCTTGAGGGGCTGCACGGCAGCACCAGACCATCCGAGTTTTTGCTGGCTGATTTGTGGAAAGCGGAGGATGTTGCCGTTAACTTCGGGGCTCTGTGCGACGACCTCCATCTGAACATCTCTTCGGGCGCGATAGAAATCGTTTTTGAAATCGATTCCAGCTTCGTCGACGGGAATGATGCCGAGAAGTATCTGGCGAATTCCAATCTTCAAGATGTCGTGAAAGACATCGATCATCGGACGCAGATCAATTCGATTGTAGTCAGCGCATCCAGGTCAGAAGCGGTCTCAGCCGTCGATTATTTGCACCGGCACAAGTTATCAGGACGCGAGTACCTCCGATTTTCTGAACGATTCTCATGAAGCCTTTCAGCGTAGTCCTTCCCAAACAAGCTAATCGGCTGCTTTGAGCCGAATCCGGCCTACTCCACGATATGCATCCGCTTCGGAACCAGTTACCGGCCATCCGCCGGTAAGAAAAACTACCTATGGATTTCTTGCAGAAGTATGATCATTCCCGCAATTCGGGCATTGCTTGTTGGGCAGGAATTGTTGAGGAGGCCAGCTGATTTTTTTGGAATTCCATAGCGATACAGTTCGCTCACGAGCATATAGCGATGCGCCACAGATCGGGCATTTGAAATAGAAAATTGCTGGAATACCGTGAGCAAGCCAGATTACTGCTCCCGCGATCGTACGGATTGTTCCATATAAGCGCGTCAGCTCTGAAAACCAAAAAATTGAAGTCACGAATACGAGGGAAACCCACAGGGAATATAGGAACGCCGTTCTGTAAATTGACATGGCTTCGCTGCTTTTGTCATCATCCGGTGAGCCATAGATCACAAACCCCGCCAATGGCAATGATTGTCTGCAATGGCCCGAACGCGGGCTATCGACTGGACTTCAGCTTAAGCGTGCGCGCCAGTCTGATTTTTCCTGCCGCACATCGAGATGAGTTGAGATGAAGCAACCTCGCCACTGTGTCGTTGTTGCAGTGAGCGCTCTATCCGGAGACGGTATGTCGATTTATAAATTTACCAAACGGAAGCTTATTTCGCACGGCGTGTTATATTTCGAAACTGGAAAAACGATTCTGGACGACAAGCAGCTCTTTCTATTGTTCGTAAAACTTGAACGTGCGCGAAGGCTTGCTGATCTCTGTATAATCCAGTCCAAGATCGAGGAAATTGCGGCGTACACAAAGAAGGTCGACAAGTTCTACCTGATTTTATTCGCATACATGTATATCCGATTTTCAGATTTCACGCCTCATATAGAGCATGCGGAGGTACGCCTCGATAACGGTGACGTGCGATATATCAAGGATTATAGGTGCCCCCTTTCTCAGCCAGAGATTGCAATCGGCGAGTGGGCACTTTCGATGTATGAAAAATACGAACGCCACTTTTTCAGAGCCATGAATTTAAGAGACCAGCGAGTAAAGTCGCTTGGCTGATCTCACTTCAATCTGGAGTTCGGTGACAAGGCCTGCTCCCCACCCATTCTCGTGGGTGGGGGGAGCTTTGCGCCGACGGCATTGAAAAGCTCGAAATTGATCAAATCACTGATGAGATGGGAAGCGTTGGCGTTGTTGACAGGTTACTTCAGCGCGAGCGCTGTGCCCGAAATCCGGGGTTTGTCGCCCCAATCAAACTCAAGCATATTGGCAAAGCTGCCATAGCGCAGTTCATCACCGTAGTTCCATAAGCAGAGAATGGGGCTGTCATTGCTCATCAGAGCCAGTCCGACAATCACATCATGATCATCGAGGATCTGTTTGACTGTATCGATATCGTCGGCTGAAGCAGGAAGATTGCAACGGTCGTTCAACGGGTGGACTTCGATCCTTCCTGCCTCCTCCATGTTTACGGGGCCTGCAAGAGACTGATCATCCGTGAAAATGCTCTCGCCATCGCCGGCGCATCGTATCCGAATGCCAAAATTGTCGGAAAATTCGATTCGAATGGAAATAGGACTGACCCAATCCAACTCGCCATCAAAACCATATAAGGCCGCGCTGATCGACTTTATCTTCATTCTGGCTTCTCTGCCCTCAGGCGACCGACCATCCACCGTCCACCAGCAGGTTCGCGCCGGTGATCAGGCTTGCAGCGGGTGATGCAAGGAAGACGACGGCACCGACGACATCATC
The DNA here is from genome assembly GCF_004341625.1 of Rhizobium sp. BK376. Classification (GTDB taxonomy): domain Bacteria; phylum Pseudomonadota; class Alphaproteobacteria; order Rhizobiales; family Rhizobiaceae; genus Rhizobium. The sequence continues at coordinate 105,317 of NZ_SLZG01000008.1, forward strand.
GGTTTCACCGATCCGGCCGAGCGGAATGTGATCGAGCGTCGCCTTGTGATTGTCGGGATCGGAGAGAAAAGGCGCCGTGCCATCCGTGTGGATGAAGGTCGGGGATACGGTATTCACGGTGATGTTGTAGCGTGCCCATTCGGCTGCAAGGCAACGGGTGAGATGATTAATCGCCGCCTTGCTCATGCAATAGATTGCCTCGCCGCGCAGTGCCACGGTACCGGCCTGCGAGCTGATGTTGATGATCCGGCCGCTATTGCGCTTGATCATTTCGCGGGCGACCGCCTGCGTCATCAGAAAAGTGCCCTTGATGTTGACATCGAGTATTTCGTCAAGGTCCTTCTCCTCGACGAGTTCGGCGAGATTGCCCGGAGCCACGCCGACATTGTTGACGAGGATGTCGATGCGGCCGAAGGTCGTGAGCGCCGCGTGGAGGGCTTGTGTGATGTGGTCCTTGTCGGGAATGTGCAGTTGAACAGGGAGGACTTTTCGTCCCGTACCCTCCAGCTCGGCAACCAGGCCTGCTGCCGCAGCGACATCGCGGACGCCCAACACGATGTCGGAGCCTGCTGCGGCACAGGCAAGCGCGCAAGCTCTGCCGATGCCACGGCTCGCTCCCGTCACGAAAGTCACCTTGTTTTCAAGGCTAAAGTCCGGCGCATTCTTCTGCATTATCCTGCCTCCCTCGATGAAGTTCATTTATGGCAGCGTCGACGTTCGGATGCCAGATGTTACGCGTATGGCGAGGCGCGTCGCTTTGACCGACGGGCGATCCGCCAGCGTCTTCGCAATCAGATCGATTGGCCAGCTCGGGCGGTCCGCTTTGGCCGACAGGAGACCAGGCGTCGGCCTTCAGCAGGTCATCATGCGTTATTAGCCCCCAAGGCGAAGGGCACGATCGCTGAACCCGCTGCGATTTTAAGTGTCCGGCCCATGCTGGAAGTCCCCGAGCTCGATATAACTCAACCGAAGGCTTCCACCGCGACCAAAAGGCAAGAAATAAAACCGAACCTTCTTGTCGAATTCCATCAAAGGATACATCCCTTCCTCCACTCGCTCAGGAGAGTTGGTTTTGTATTCGACACGAGCGTCGTGCATGGCCTGTTGCAAGTGCTCATATGAAAGCTCGGATCTTTCGGGTCTTTCAAACGAGATATCCCTATTGATCCTTAGGCGGCGGCGGGTTGTTACTCTAAAAAGGTGGAGCTGAACGAGATAGGACGAAACATTCTTGCCATTAATTCGGAAAAAGATTTCAGCAGGGCCGTAGAGCAAGGTGCCATCAAACATGTCGTAACGAAAGTCGAGGTGGCTGGGGTTGCCCAGGATACGCAGGGTCTCACTAAAAGTTTGCCCCACGCGTATTGGGCCGATTGTCGCGTGAGCCGCAATTTCAACTAGGTTCAGCAAGTTGGATTGTTTCCTGTTAGCGTGGGGGGCGCAATTGCAGCCGCGTTATCGAATTAAGAATCCCGCCGCGCCATCACGACCGAACCCTGTGCCTGGGAATTATCCGGAACTTTTGTTCGCAAGTGCCGCCGGTGACTGCGGATGCCATGATCAATCATTGATTGTGGCGTATAATCTTTGAAATTTCGGGTTTTTGTGCATCTATAAACATGTACGCCCGACCCAGGAGCGCCTGCTTCCCCAACGCGTCGAATTTGTTCGGCCCCAACGGGGTGACAAGAACTTCCGACGGCGTGAGGCCATCCATATAGCGGGATTCAATCTCCGACCAATGGGCTTGGGCCACGTCGTGTAGCACAACGTTTACGGCGGGGTGATTGTATTGGACCAAAAGATTTCCGTCATCCATCGGTGTTGGATTCATATCGGGATGAAAGTTGAGGATATCGGATAAGACTTTAAGTGCGAATTCAGCCGCCTGTTTTTCCGTAAGTCCGTCGGCCAGTAGTACACAAGTTCCGTCGCGGAATACAACGAAGTCCTTGCGCCGATTGGCATAGTAGGAAATTCGATCCGTCACACGGTCAAGAGGCTGCGAAAAGGATGGATGCCAACGAGGTACAGGCGGAAACGACGATTTCGGCGTCTCGGCTTTGGTCTTTCCCGAGCCAAACAGACCAAGAAGTACAGCTAAGAATGAACGTCTCGTCACTTGTTTCATTCGCCATTGTCACTTGAGTGAGCAAGTTTGCCACAGGTTCTATGTCAAGCCGGTACGCTCGCTGTCGTAGTCATCATTGATGCCAGCACGTGCCTAAACAACGAACCCAGAAAGCTATTATGATCGCGATTCGCGAGAGATTACTATGGCGATCTATCGTTGGTGGCATTTCCCTGCGGGCGAATTCAGAATTCCTGGCGGAATATAGTAGCTCTGCTCCGACCGCCCCGAGTCCTTAGAGCGTGATCTGGAATTTGGTCATTTGGCTTCTATCTTCGAGATCGAACCGGAAGCGATCCCTGTCAAATCACACCCAGGCTTCGAGAGGTGCAATCTTGTCGGACAGCTATCTCAAACAGAGCTTGCGCAAATTGCCATCGCGATGGGCGTTGGTAATGGCATCTGCGGTCGTTCTTGCGTCGTGCACGACCAACAAATACGACACGCCGGAGCAGAGCGTTCCGTCGTACCATCACGGAGCGGGGTCAAATCGATAGTCCATCCCTTCAAGGAATGGCCTATCCCGTGTTGCGCAGCCGCAGTTTGCCCCGGCGACGCTACTTGCCGCCGCCACAGATTTCCGAAATCTTTCGCTGGGCGAAGCTGCGGGCGAGGCCCTGGATTTCGCCGACCGAGGAGAGCAACTGGCCGATCGGGCCGTTGACGCCCACATGGGCATCGGTGACCTTGCAGGCGCCGATATCGACGGTCATGGATGCCTCGAGTTCGCCGCTGACCGTTGCCTGGAGCAGGCCGTGCGAGCCGGATTTGCAGGCAAGGTCGGCGCGGGCGTTGATCTGCACGCCTGACGGCGCGGAGCAGAGATCAAGCGATTTGAGGACGAATTTCTCCTTGTGATCGAGGCCCGGCACCTTCTCGCAGGGGTCTGCCTCGTCGACGGCTTTCTCGATGCCGGGCCCATATTTGCTCTGGAGCAGTGACCAACAGGCCGGGGCGGCTTTCGCCTGGGAGAGCGGCGCGACGCAGATCGCGGCAAGCAAGAGGGTACGGGTAAAAGCACGGAGCGGAGAGGGCGAGAAGGCTGATGTCTGTGTCACGCGGGCGATCCTTGGCAGAAATGCAATGTGCAAAAACGAATGACTTCCCCAGCGGAGGACAGTCTTTCACGTCTTCGCCTCAGCACGCAATCCCGTAGCGTCGATTCCATCTCGGTTTTGGGGCCAAGCGACTGTCTGATGCACTGTGGCCAACACCTTTGAACCTTCGGCATGCTTGCGCCGTTTCTGCCGTGCGGCTAGAGCATGAGCAACAGACATCACCTTCGCAGAAAGCATATTTCCAGTTGATCACATCCATTTCGTTGACATGGGGCATTGCGGGCATGACGGCGCTCGGCGTGATCACGCGTCCGTTCCGCTGGCCTGAGGCGATCTGGGCCGTTTGCGGCGCCCTGCTGCTGGTGCTGCTCGGTCTGATCGGATGGCAGGATGCCTGGCTCGGTGCGAGCAGGGGGCTCGACGTCTATCTCTTCCTGATCGGCATGATGCTGTTGTCGGAACTGGCGCGACGGGAAGGGCTGTTCGACTGGCTTGCCGTCATCGCCACCTCGCATGCCAAGGGCTCACCGAAGCGGCTTTTCATATTGATCTATATCGTCGGGATCGTCGTGACGGCATTTCTGTCCAACGATGCCACGGCCGTCGTCCTGACCCCGGCGGTCTATGCCGCCGCACGGGCGGCCAAGGTGAAGGAGCCGCTGCCCTATCTCTTGATCTGTGCCTTCATCGCCAATGCCGCGAGCTTCGTGCTGCCGATCTCTAATCCCGCCAATCTGGTCATCTTCGGCGGCGGTCACATGCCGCCTCTGGGGCGATGGCTCGCGACCTTTGCCTTGCCGTCGGTCGTTGCGATCGCTGTGACCTTCGTGATGCTCTACGGGACCCAGCGCCGTGCGCTCGGAAGCGAGACGATCGCACGAGAGGTCGAAGCGCTTCATCTGTCGCCGACGGCGCGACTGGCGGGCGTCGGGTTGGTTGCTACGGCCATCATCCTGATCGTCGCATCCGGCTTCGGCTTCGATCTCGGCTTGCCGACCTTCGCGGCGGGTATCGTCACCTCGCTGCTGATCATGATCGTAAACCGCGAAGGCCCGGCGCAGACCTTGCGCGGAATATCCTGGGGCGTGCTGCCGCTGGTCGCCGGCCTCTTCATCATCGTCGAAGCCCTGGATCGTACCGGGCTGACGCGGATGCTGGCGGCACAGCTGACATATTATGCGCAGATTTCGCCGGAATGGACGGCGATGTCGTCAGGGGTGATCGTCGCCTTCGTGTCGAACCTCGTCAACAACCTGCCTTCGGGGCTCGTGGCCGGTAGTGCGGTGCAGGCTGCTAACGTGCCTGACACCGTGTCGGGCGCGATCCTCATCGGCGTCGATCTCGGGCCGAACCTTTCGGTGACCGGCTCGCTTGCCACCATCCTATGGCTATCAGCACTCCGGCGTGAGAATTACCACATCGGCGCCTGGCAATTCCTGAAACTCGGCACCGTCGTGATGATCCCGGCGTTGCTTCTCTCGCTGCTGGCACTCGTGTTGTAGGGCCAATCTTTCGTTCGCCGCATCGTTTCCTTGCCGCTTCAATTGTGAATATTGAGCGATGAGGAATAGCCGTCAGTGGCGATCGGATCGCAATTGGCCCACCTTTGCGGCTGTGCTAGCGTAAGTAAGGCATGTCGGAGTTCTGGGGAGGGCGAGCATGGCTGAGGTGTTGCAGTTTTCACGAGAGGCCAAGGCGTCCGGGCTGCGGCCGCTCGAGGCAAACGGCAAGATGCTGTCGACGGCGTCCAACCGTTTCGGGACGCTGAAGCCGACGCCTGCCGACACCAGCCTTGCAGACCTGCGACACCAATATGAAGAGCAGGGCTATCTCTGGCTCAAGGGCTTCCTGGATCGGCAGGAGGTGCTCGATTTTCGCGGCTGGGTATTTGCACATTTGATGGCGACGGGCATCGTCAAGGCGGAGTCGGATCCGATGATGGGATTTTCCTCCGATGGGGTGGGCGACAAGTTGCTGGCGGATCGCCGGCTGATGTCGCTGGTGCGCTCGACGATGTATGAGGGTTTTTGCGCGCAGCCGCGGCTTGCCGCCTTCATGGACGAATTCCTCCATGGCATTTCCTATCTGCACAAACGCAAGATCATGCGTTTCACGCGGCCGGGCACCGCCACGGTGACGCCAGCGCACTACGACCTCGTCTACCTGCGCGGCGGCACGACCCGCATCGTCACCGCCTGGATACCGATCGGCGATATCCCGATCGACATGGGCGGGCTGGTCTATCTCGAGGGGTCCCATGCCATCGGTAGGCGCATGGAGAAGGAATTCGAAGCGGCCGGCGCATCGCTGACGCCGGAGGAGCGCATCAGCGCCTATAACAGGAACATGACCGAGGGCGGCTGGGTCTCGAAGGATCTGCCCGACATGGCCGAGCGCTTCGATACGCGCTGGCTAGGCGCGGATTACGAGGCCGGCGACATCATGCTGCACAGTCCCTACATGATCCATGCCTCGACCACCAACCGCGACGTGGCAGGCCGCATCCGGCTCTCGACTGATATCCGTTACCAGAATGTCGATGACGAGATCGATGCGCGCTGGAACAACCACTGGAGCCTCGACGACATGCTGTGAGGTGGTCGCCAAGACGTTGCCGCTAACCGGTCTTTGCGGAAACCTCGACGGGCGAATATCCATAGGCGCGCGAAAATGCCCTTGAAAAAGCCGAGGCACTGCCGAAGCCGACGCATTGTGCCGTCTGCTTGACCGATCTGCCAAGCGCCATCTGCCGATGTCCGAGGGTCAGCCGCCAGGCGTTCAGATAGTTCGACGGGGTCGCGCCGACGATTGCGGAAAACTGCGCCATGAAATGGCTGCGCGACATGCCGGCCACGCTTGCCAATTCCTCGATACGCCACGGCTTTGCGGGCTCGGCATGGAGGGCGGACATGGCGCGATGCAGCGATGGATGGGCAAGGCCGGCCAGCAGCCCGCGGCCGACGGCGCCGGCATCGATGGCCCGCCGCATCGCCATGACGACGATGACCTCGCAAAGCCGATCCATCACGGTATTGCCGCCACAGCGGCGTTCTCTGGCTTCGGCGAGAAAGAGCGAGGCGATGCCGCTGAGCGCGGGATCATTCTCAAGTTCGAACACCAGCTCTTCCGGCAGGCTGGAGATCAACGGATTGGCGGCGCCGCCGAAATCGACGAGCGCGGCAATGGTATCGTACCGGCTTTGACGCAGCGTCTCCCGCGGATGAAAGACGACCCGCCGCGCCGTGTCCGCATCCTCGTCCATTTCGATATAGAGATTGGCAGGCCGTGTTTCGCTCGCGGGCAAGACCGTGGTTCTCAATTCGAAGGACTTGAGAAAGGCGGTCAGGCGATCGAATTTCACCGGTGGGCCAGAGGTCATTCTGATGGACTTTCAATCACGAAATACGGACGATGCATCGCTCAATGTCCGATAGATTGCATGCCGAGGCCCCGAAGCCAAGCTTTGGGCAATCCAGACATGGAGATATCCGATGACATTACCCACCGATCCGGCAGCCAAGTTCGACGCGTCCCGTGCCGGAGAATATCTGACGCAGAGCCGGATCGCGCTCGCCGGCTACGATGCCTGCCATGAGCTGGCGGCGTGTCTGCTGAGCGCGGCGATCGGAGCCGACAGGGAGGCGTCGATCCTCGTCGCAGGCGCTGGCGGCAGCGCCATGGAGATGATCACGGCGGCAAGGCTTGCACCGAAATGGCGGTTTCATGCCGTCGATCCATCCGCGCCCATGCTTGATTTGGCGATGTCGCGCACTGCGGACGCGAGACTTGCCGATCGCGTCACAAGTCAGCTCGGCGTCGTGGCCGACGTGCAGAGGGATCGATCATACAACGCTGCGACATTGATCGGCGTGCTTCATCATCTGCCGGGTGAGGATGCAAAGCGCGCGATCCTGATTGACATTGCGGCGCGGCTCGCAGCGGGAGCACCGTTCATCCTGGCCTGCAATCATTATGCTTATGCGGAGCAACCCTTGCTCTTGTCCGCCTGGGGTGAGCGGTGGCGCATGCAAGGCGCTTCCGAGGACGAGGTGAAGCAGAAACTCGGCAAGATCCTGCAGGGTGCCGATCCGCCTCATTCGGAGCAGGCCGTTCTGGACCTTCTGGCGGAGGCGGGCTTCGAGCGGCCGCAGCGTTTCTTCTCCAGCCTGTTCTGGGGCGCCTGGATCTGCTGGCGTCGCTGAGGATTCTTTTCCGCTCTGCCTGACGCAAGGGAATTACAAATTGTCCATGTCCGAAAAAAGCCACAATTTCTGAACGTTCCCGACACAATTGGCTGCGAGCGTGTCGCGGATTGGTAATCACGATTTCCGGTGGCAAGCGATGAGCCTTTCCTTCCCGACCATGGCGGCGTTGCGTTTCGGCTATGGATTCCGTCCTGGTGAGGCGCATCCGGCAACGAAGAGCGAGCTGCTCGATCCTATCCGCGTTGCCGACGGTACCTGCCTGTTTCCGCTCGGTAGAATCGAGGCGCGGCGGCAGGCGATCAGCAGTGTTCTCGGCCGGCTGCGCGATATCAATACAAGTGATATCGACGACAATGCTCAGCGTGAGGAGCGGAGGGCAGTCTTCACGGAGCTGCAGCAGAGTTACCAAAGGGATGCGGATGCGCGCATTGCCCAGGCCGTGTTCTCGCCCAACGGTTTCTATGAACGGCTCGCGACTTTCTGGACCGACCATTTTTCGGTCAGTGCCATCAAGAACCAACCGATGAAGCTGATCGTGCCTCTGTTCGAAGCGGAGGCGATCCGGCCGAATATTGGCGCGACCTTTCCGACCTTGCTGCGCAGCGCCACGCAGCATCCGGCGATGCTGATCTATCTCGACCAGGCCCAGTCGCTGGGGCCGGATTCTCCCATCGGCATCAGGCGCAACAAGGGGCTCAACGAAAACCTGGCCCGCGAGCTGATGGAGCTGCACACGCTCGGCGCCGGCAGCGGCTACACGCAGGACGACGTGCGATCCGCGGCCATGGTGCTGACCGGCATCACGGTCGACCGACAGGGTGTCGAGACCGCCTTCCGGCGAGCCGTCGCGGAGCCGGGCAGCCATCAGGTTCTGGGCGTCAGCTACGGCGGTTCGCCGCGCAAGGAGCGCGACTATCTGCAGATGCTCGATGATCTGGCGCTGAACCCTAAGACCGCGCAGCACATTAGCCGCAAGCTTGCCGTCCATTTCATCTCCGACACGCCGCCGCAGGAGATGATAGACGCGATGGTGGAGAGCTGGCGGAAGACCGACGGCGATCTGATGGCGGTTTATAGTGCCATGCTCGACCATCCAGCTGCCTGGACGAACGAAGGGTCCAAGGCGCGGCAGCCCTTCGATTTCGTGGTGGCGGGATTGCGGGCGTTTAATCTCGCCAAGAACCCGGCCGCCGGCAATGTCGGCGATCCGCTGTCGGATGATGAGGCTGCAGGGCAGGCGATGGCTGATGGCGGCCCCAAGGGCGCGGGCAATGGTCCCGCTGTCGTCCCTGGTAGTAGCAATGCGCCGCCTGATCCCAGGGAGCAGCAGCGCCGGCAGGCGGCGATCGATGCGACTTTCTATGTGCCGCGCGGTCTCGGGCTCTACGCCCTGCGCCGCATGGGCCAGCCGATCTGGCAGCCGCCAAGCCCTGCCGGCTTTCCCGAAGGCTTCGATGCCTGGATCAATGCCAGCGAGCTCTCGGAGCGGATTTCCTGGGCACGGCGCGCAATCGGCCGCTACGGCAAGCAGGAGGATCCGCGGCAGTTTCTGAAGGATACGCTGGCGGATGCGGCCCGCGACGACACGATCCGCGTCGTCTCGCAGGCGCCGAACAAGATGATGGGGCTGACGCTCGTGCTTGCTTCTCCCGAATTCAACCGTCGCTAGGAGTTCCCGGATGGCAAACGACAATGCTTTCTCGCTTTCCCGTCGCGGCTTCCTCGCTTCCGCCTGCTGCCTGGCGGCAGCGCCGATCTTTACGCCTGTCACCTTTGCCGCGATGCCGGGTGACAACCGCTTCGTCACCATCGTGTTGCGCGGCGCGATGGATGGGCTTGATCTGGTGCAGCCATACGGCGAGGCCTCCTTTGCAGGCCTGAGGCCGGATATCGCCATTGCGCCCGACAAGGGCCTGCTCGATCTCGACGGCTTCTTCGGGCTGCATCCGGCCGCGGCCGATCTTTTGCCTCTGTGGAAGGCCAAGGAGCTCGCCTTCGTTCACGCGGCTTCGACGCCCTACCGCGACCAGCGCAGCCATTTCGACGGCCAGGACATGCTGGAATCGGGCGGTGGCCATGTCGCCGAGGAGAAGACGGGATGGCTCAACCGGGCGCTCGCCACCATCCCGCGCTCGACGGCGCGCAAGGCGATCGACATCAATACGTCGACCGAACTGATCCTTTCCGGTCCGAACATCGTCGATGTCTGGGCATCCGATTCCAATTTCGGCATGGGTGCCGACGAGATGCAGTTCCTGACGCGGCTCTATGCCCACGATCCGGCCTTCGCCAAGGCGATGGAGGAGGCGAGCCGTGCCGATCAATCGGCCAAGATGGGCGATGATCCGGGTGCCAAGCGCGGCGAGCAGATCACCGATATTGCGGCGCTTGCGGGCAAGATGCTGCTTCGCGAATACCGTATCGCAAGCTTCTCCATCAACGGCTGGGACACGCATGTCCAGCAGGTGGCCCAGTTCAAGAAGGCTGCCGGGGATCTCGCCCAGGCTGTCGTGACGTTGAAGAATACGCTTGGCCCCGAGGCTTGGAAGACGACGGTCGTGCTCGCCATGACGGAATTCGGCCGCACCGTCCGGCAGAACGGTTCCGGCGGAACGGACCACGGCACGGGCGGCTGCTGCCTGCTGGCGGGCGGGGCGATCAATGGCGGCCGCGTGCTCGGCAAATGGCCGGGCGTCAAGGACGAGCAGCTGTTCGAGGATCGCGACCTGATGCCGACATCAGATGTGCGCGAGATCGCGGCCGCGATGCTCTACCGCCAGTTCGATGTCGGCGCAGACGATCTGACGGCGAAGATCTTTCCGGGCGTGAGCTTCGACAAGTCGTCGCAATTTCTGAAGGTTTGAGCGCGAACGTTGCCACCAGCGCTTTTCATATTGCAGCGCTGGAGGATTCCGGTTCGGCCTGCATGTTCTGCAAGGTTGACAGAAGGCTCTGCCAATTTTGATAGCCGGAGCGGGGATCGCCAGCCTGCCCTTGTTGCACAATGCTGTCGACAGCGCCTTGAGTGAGCTGAATGTAGTTCATCGGCGTGTTGCTATAGTCTGCACGTTGAGCGGAGGATAGCGGAACGACCGTGCCATCTGGGCCCATGGTGCCGAGCGGCAAGCCGATCGTCTGCAGCTTGAACGCCTGCGTCAGATCGATATCTCCGGATTGAAACAGATTTTCGGCGGCCGTTTGCACCTGCGAGGGTGTCATGTCGGTAAAATCATAGGTGTCGCCAGAGCTCGCATCATCTTCCGCGCCGGAGATATCCGCGATTTGCGAAGCGAAATCGGCGTTGCCGGCGGGCTGTTGCTTCTGGCCGGCATAGATCGAGTATCTATTGGTGTTCGTATCCACTTTCATGAAAATATCCTCGTCTGAAAACAATCGAGGCATATGACTGCAACCTTGCGTGGACGTTATGATGAGGCTCTAGCGCTATTTCTCCACGAATGCCCGCAGCCGTTCCAAGGCATCGTCCCACTGTCGGGAGACGCGGTCGAGATAATCCATGAGGCTGTCGAGGGACTCGCGGCGAAAGGTGAACTGGCTTTCGCGACCGACCCGCGCGCTTGTGACCAGTCCCGCCTGTTCCAATACCTGCAGATGCTTGGTGACGGCCTGTCGGGTAATCTCGGCGTCGAGCGAGAGGTCGGCAATCGAGCGCGGGCGCCCGTCGCCGAGCTTGGTCAGCAGCGACAGACGCGTACGGTCTCCAAGTGCTGCGAAGATCGGGGCAGGGCCGGTATCGATAATCGTTGGAGCCGCGTTCGGGATGTCGGCGTTCTGCATTTCAGCGTTCGACATGCGCCTTGATGTTCTGGACCTGCTGCGTCCATCCCATATCGTTCATGCGGAACGCTTCGGCCCGGCGGCCTGATGGAACCTTGTCGAAGCCCGATTCCGTTATGGTCAGATGCGTGCCGGTCGGAATGGGTCGCAGCCGGAATTCGACCAGCGTCGGGGGTTCCTTGGAATAATCGACGTCGGGATCGATCCCATAGGGGTTCCAGGTGAAGGAGAAGAGATGCGGCTTCTCCATCTGCTTGATCGTCGCTTTCCAGGTCAGGTGTTCATAACCGGGATGCAGGATCTGGCCGGATGCCTCTTCTCCCGGCACGAAGGGGCCGTTCATCTTCACGCGGAACCATTCGGCGAATTCTTCATGATTGGTCAAAGCCCGCCAAACACGCTCGATCGGTGCATTCAGCTCGATTGTCTTTTCGATTTGATTGGTCATATCGGCAACCTACTGGTTGCCGATTAAGATGCTCCATCACCCGGAAATGCGCAACCGAAAAGTTGCAGTTTCTATGGCGGCGAGGAGCCGCCATCGTTTGCCGTTCACTGGTGGGCGAGCGCAAGGCGCAGTCCGAGCAGGCCGAACGCACCGGCAAATCCGCGCCGGAACCATAGAAGCACGCGTGGCCTTGCGATGACGTAGTGTCGCGTGGCCGAGGCGAAGGCGCCGTAGCCGAGGAAGGTGATGAAGGTCAGCGCCATGAAGATCAGTCCGAGCTCTAGCATCTCCGATGTCGGCGCCGTCGATGTCACTGGTACGAACTGCGGCAGGAAGGCGAGGAAGAAGATCGACAGTTTCGGATTGAGGATGTTGAGCAGGATGCCGTTGATGACGATCCTTGCCGGCGTCACCGAACGGTTGCTTTCATCGATCTGCAGCGAGCCGCCGGAACGCAAGACGTTGAAGGCCATGTAGAAGAGATAGGCGACGCCGAGATATTTGATGACCTGGAATGCCATGGCGCTGGCATAGAGCAGGGCGGCGAGACCCGCCACGCTGGCGACAATGTGCGGCACGATGCCGAGCGTGCAGCCAAAGGCGGCCAACAAGCTGGCGCGCCATCCTTTGCTGAGGCCATAGGCGAGCGTGTAGAGAACGCCCGTGCCGGGCAGGAGGATGACGATCATCGAGGTCAGCAGATATTCGAGGGACATGAGGGCGCTCCATTGCGTTGATGGGGAGGTCATACAGAAGCGCGTCCGGCGGGATCGATCTTGAACGAAATTGCAGCGCTACGGAGCAGGGCTTGCCGGATCAGGGTTCACAGGGCTCGATGACTGCGCGTGATTGCCATCAGTGGCGCCGACAGTCAGGCTGGCAAACGCAACGTCACCATCGGTAATGTAATGGTTGACCTTTCCGGTCATCAGACGTGAACCGGACTGGTGCAGTACGACATCTCCGACCACGCACTTTGCCTTGAGCTCGTTGACGATGTAGTCGCGCTCGGCATTCGTATCCGAATCCGTGGCATGTGTGATCTGGAACGTTAGCCAGGTTAGTGAAAGCCCGGTGTCTCTCGTGCCCGCCCCAACCCATAATACGCGCTCGTCGGGGGAAGGCTTGTCCGTCTTCAGCCAGAAGCTCGGCGAGCTCATGTCTTCCTCGGAATGGGCGAGATCAAGCGCCCAGAACCGGATGTGGTGGCGCTTGCGGGGACTGTCATCGATGGGCTCCTGGAAGCCGATGTCCTGCCGTCGACCGAAGAGATAGAACGTGCTGAAGGGGGCGGTCGGATAGGCGGAATTCATCAGAAACGCGCGCATCATTCGCAACGAGCTTGCTATCCCCAAATGGTCGGCCGTCGACCAGCCTGCCGTTGCAAAGGCCTCACGGAGTTGCTGAAGGGTGCCGATGAGGACGAAATTTACGGGGTCGCCGGGCAGGCCATCAACCGCGATCGTATATTTGGGAATAAGCCCGCGATGAAGAATCTTCAGGCCCAAGCGGACCACATTCGGCAAAATGACGTAAGCAGCCACACCATAGGTAAGGCACGCTGCAAGAATCCATGGAAGCCTGTTGTCCGCAGTATCAAAAACGACGAAGACTATCAGCCAGACGGTAAGTAAGCCCAGGCAGAAAACCAGAAACCTCTGGAAAAGGCGCGCCAGCAATCTCACAACACTTCCTCCCAGTGTCAGATGAACTCGACCTCACCATTCGTCAGCGCGATTTTACACTAAAATACTGGAACAGTGGCGCGGTCGTTCCTGGTCGCGGGCGATCTCCCGAAACGGAAATATCGATCTAGGCGACAGCGTCAGCATACGCGCCGGGCGAGACACCGAAAGTCCGGCGGAAGATGCGGGTCATGTGGCTCTGGTCGGCGAATCCGGCTTCGAGTGCCGCCTCGGCAAGCGGGGTCCTGCGGGCGATCAGCCGTCTTGCCATGTTGACGCGACGTTGCAGGATGTAGGCGTGCGGTGTGAGGCCATTTGCTTGGGCAAAACTTCGTAGCAACTGGAAGCGGCTGAGGCCGGCTTCCTGGGCAAGATCGGCGAGCGTCAGCGCTTTTGCCGGATCGTCGTCGATCAGGCTTTGCGCCCGGGCAACGGATGAAGGCGGTGAGGGGCTGTCCTTACGATCAGGCTGCACCGAGGCGACAAGCGTCAGCAGCGCTTCCTCGTATCTGATGGTTTCGCCTCGCGTGGTCAGTGCCCGGTAGAGCCGTTCGAAGCGGAGGGCGATATCGTCTCTGTCGATCACGGGCTGGGAGAATTCGAAGTCATCTGTCTTGCTCTCGCTCATGTCCTCGATCGCTTCGGCAATCAGGCGTGGTTCGAAATAGAGCATTCGCCATGCGCGGCCGTGATCGCCGATCGGCATGCCGTCGTGAACCTCGCCGGGATTGACCGTGATCGTGCTGCCGGCGCTGGCCTCGACGATGCCGCGTCCGCTCAGCGATTTTTGCGCGCCGCGATAGATGAGGCCGATGCCGAACTGTTCGTGCATGTGGCGCGGAAAGGAATGGCACGTTTCGGCCTCGACAGCTTCGACGCCCTCGATCTCACAGCGCAACATCCTGAAACCGCCAGCCGCCATCGGCAATCTCCTCGGGCGCTAGCCTAGCACATCATAGAGCCTGAATATCCAGCTGATCTGATAGACGAGGCCGGTGATGACCAAAGCCGCCTGGAAACGACGGTTCGCCGTGATGGCGGCGGCGATGCAGAGAAGGATGTAGACGACGTTGCGAACAGGATATTCCCAGCCGAGCGAATGGAAATAGGCCTGCCCCTTGAGGATCGTGTCGATCAGATCGACGGCATAGGTCACCGCCAGGAGACCGAAGAACCAGCGACGACGGGAAATGAAATATTCTTCGTAGCCGCCATAGTCCTCCACCGACGTCGGGAACAGCACGACGCAGAGGAAATAGAAAAGGCAGCAGAAGCAGATGAGGAAGAGATAAACGCCGAAATTTATGACGGCGAGGGAGCCCAGCCGATATTCCCACCACCAGAAATGGATGATGAACAGGAACATCGACAGCACCCAGCCGAGTTGGACCCAATAGACCTTGTGCTTGCCGGGCGACTGCACGAAGCCGGCAAGCCCAGTGAGCAGGCGCGCAAGGCTGAGGCTGATGACGATCGACATCACCGTCCTGATATAGACGTAGACCTCCGGGCTGTTGGCTCCTCCCATCGCCTCGTTACTCCGGCGCGACGGGTTTCGGCAGGCCGTTTTCGTCGAGGGAGACCATGATGAAGGTGCCGGCCGTGACCTTTTCCAGCTTGTTGTAGCGCGAGCGGTGTGCCCAGGCTTCGACGATGAGCGTGATCGAGGTGCGGCCGACGCGTTCGATGTGGGTGAAGACGCTCAGCGTATCGCCAATCTTGACCGGAAGTTCGAAAGCCATTTCCTTGACGGCAGCAGTGACAACACGGCCCCGGGCGCGCTCGGCGGCGCGGATGCCGCTTGCCAAGTCCATCTGCGCCATGACCCAGCCACCGAAAATATCGCCGGCGGGGTTTGCGTCCGAGGGCATGGCGAGGGTTCGCAGCGTCAATTCGCCCCTTGGCTTCAAAGTGTCGTTCATTCAGTCGCTCCGATCGTTGTGGCTTCGATTCCAGGCGCAGCCTACGTCAATCCAGATTGGTAGGGAACGGCCTTGCCCATGCGCGGTTGCACAGTCTGCTATGCCGTTGCGGCAGGTAAGTATTCGTTCACCAATCTTATCTAAAATTTGAAGGAAATTTGCCGACCACGCTGGCAGCAGAAGTGGATGGAGTGTATGGCGTATTTTTCCTTCCTGCGGCGGTCTGTCGTTCATCTTTTCCTGTCATCCGCTTTGGTCGCATGCACGGCCGATAGCCTCGTGCCCCCGGGCAGCGTCGATAGCGGTACACGCGTCAGCGCCATCCAGCCGCGTCGCGCAGCGCCGATTGCACAGCAGCAGACGCAATATGCCTACAGCACGACCCGGGCGCCGGTGAGTTCAGCGTCGGTCGACTATCTCGACACGCCCAATCTTGCCGGTCTCGGCCATTCGGTCGGTGGCCAGCCCCGCGCTGCAGCGAGCCAGATGCCGAGCTCCCTCGATGCTGCAACACCGCAGCGTCAGACATCGCCTGGTCTTGCTCCCGTTTCGAACAGCGGCATGCAGGCTTCCAACCAGATGTCCGCCGCTCCCTCCGAAGGCATCAACATGGATGCCGGCCTCGGTGTCGGTGGCAATCAGCAGCCGGTGGTCGGACTTGCGCAGGAGGAAGAGCAGAACATAGCCGAGGGCGAGAGCGAGGAGCCGATCGTCGATGGCATCGGCACGGAAAACCCCGTGCAGACCAATCAATCCCGTCTGCCGCGCCCGGCCGCACAGGCGCAGCTCAGGCAGACACCTGCGATGCCGCAGGGGCAGCAGGTCGCGATGCTCCCCCGCGTGCAAAACCCGATGTCGATGCCGGAACCGCCGGCCGCTCCGATGGCGCCACAGGCCCCCGGTGTCATGCCGGCTTCCGAGCTGCAATGCCGGCAGGAGCTGAAGCGTCTCGGTGTTCTTTTCCAGGACAAGCCGCCGATCTCGAACGGTCCGGCCTGCCAGGTACCCTATCCGGTTTCGCTGAGCGGACTGTCGGGCGACATCAATGTCAGCCCCGCGGTGACGCTGAACTGCCAGACGACGCTTGCCTTTGCCAAATGGGTGAAGAACGAACTCGCACCGGCAGCCCGCACCCGCTACTGGTCCGGCGTCGGAACGATCGTGCCCCTCGGCGGCTATTCCTGCCGGCGCATGAACAACAGCTCGCAGCGCTATAATCCGATGTCCGAACATGCCCATGGCAACGCCATCGACGTCGGCAGGTTCATCCTGAAGAACGGCCACGAAATCGACGTCCGCAAGAAGGGTCTGTTCTCGTTCCGCGAAGGCGGGCTTCTCAAGGCGGTGCGCTCCGACAGCTGCAAATACTTCGATACCGTGCTTGGTCCCGGCAGCAACCCGGAACATTGGAACCACTTTCATTTCGATCTGAGGGATCGCAAGGGTGGCCGGCGCTATTGCAGCCTGTAATTTGCGGACTATGTCCGGTTGCCGGAACCCGATGCGGACGACACATTAGCCGCTGCACGGATCCGGTCGAATGAGGGCATATTGAACAGAGCGGCAAGTTTCACCTCCACCATCCTTGCGGTCTTCATCGCCGTTGCCATCGTCGTCGTGGGGCGCTGGTACATTTATATCGCCTATTCCCACGATCTGTTCGACGAGGTCGGCGTCGGCCTCAACATGATGATGCCTGATCCCGTCAGGCAGATCGGATGCGCCAAGCTGAAAGAACGCTTTGGCCACGGCTCGCTGCCACCGGCCGGATGCGGGGCGAACGGCGCCTGGTAGTCGATTGAGGTTACGTTAAGGCAAGACGAAAAAAAGCCGGCACGAAGGCCGGCTTGAGTGGTGCCCAGCAACGACAGGGGATGTTTGCTGGCTCCGGTAATCAAACTTCATATCGAAATGATGCGATCAGTATAAACGCAACAAGTATATGTCCAATATGGGCAGGTACCAAAGATGCGGCCAAGAGGCGTTGGGCGGAAATGCAGCAACCTTCGATCACCTGATCGGTTTTATGTCGGAGGAAGGTCACGATTTGATGACAAGACTGAGTGATCGTTGAATATTCTGAAACGAACACACTGTTCGCTACAAGCGGGGTGGTAAAAGACCCGGAAGGGGCTATAAAGCGGGCAAAAGCCGCAAAAATAGTCGAAGAGCAGACCGTTTCCCGCCATGGCGCCAATCATTTCCATCCGTAATCTCACCAAAACCTATGCAAACGGTTTTCAGGCGCTGAAGGGCATTGATCTCGATGTCGAGAAGGGCGAAATCCTGGCATTGCTGGGGCCGAACGGCGCCGGCAAGACGACGATGATTTCGATCGTTTGCGGCATTGCCAATCCGAGCGGCGGCACGGTTACCGTTGGCGGCCACGATGTCATCAAGGATTTCCGCGCGACGCGGAGCATGATCGGGCTGGTGCCGCAGGAGTTGACGACGGATCAGTTTGAAACGGTTTGGAACACGGTGAGCTTTTCGCGCGGCCTGCACGGCAAGAAGGCAAATCCCGCCCATATCGAGAAGGTGCTACGCGATCTCTCTCTCTGGGAGAAAAAGGACAATACGCTGCGCGAGCTCTCAGGCGGCATGAAGCGACGGGTGCTGATCGCCAAGGCGCTTTCGCACGAACCCGAGATCCTGTTCCTCGACGAGCCGACGGCCGGCGTGGATGTGACGCTGCGCAAGGACATGTGGCATGTGGTCGAGGGACTGCGCCAATCCGGCGTGACGATCATCCTGACGACGCATTACATCGAAGAGGCGGAAGAGATCGCCGACCGCGTCGGTGTCATCAATGGCGGCCAACTCCTGCTCGTCGAGCAGAAGGCGGCGCTGATGGCCAAGCTCGGACGCAAGCAGCTCATTCTCGACCTTGTCGAGCCGCTTGAGGCGCTGCCCGACTGTCTTCAGGGGAACGGCCTTTCGGTCGGGGATGGCGGGACGACTCTCATCTACGATTTCGACACCACGCACGAACACGCCAGCATTGCCAAGCTCCTCTCCCGCCTGGAAGAGGAGGGCATCCATTTCAGGGATCTTTCGACGCGGCAGAGTTCGCTCGAGGATATCTTCGTTTCGCTGGTCGGAGGACATAAATGAACATCGAGGCGATCAAATCCATCTATAGGTTCGAGATGGCCCGAACGCGCCGCACGCTGCTGCAGAGCGTCATCTCGCCTGTTATCTCGACGTCGCTTTATTTCATCGTCTTCGGCGCTGCGGTCGGCTCGCGCATCCAGGAGGTCGAGGGCGTGTCCTACGGTGCCTTCATCACGCCCGGCCTCATCATGCTGACGCTTCTCGGCCAGTGCATCAGCAACGGCTCCTTCGGCATCTATTTCCCCAAATTCGTCGGCACGATCTATGAGGTGCTGTCGTCGCCGATCGCGATGACTGAAATCATCATCGGTTATGTCGGAGCGGCGGCGACGAAAGGGATGATCATCGGTTTCATCATCCTGCTGACTGCGAATTTCTTCGTGCATGTCACCATCCTGCATCCGTTCATGATGGTGCTTTTCTTCGTGCTGACCGCCGTCAGCTTCAGCCTGTTCGGCTTCATGATCGGCATCTGGGCGAAGAATTTCGAACAGCTCAATCTCATTCCCATGCTGGTCGTGCCTCCGCTAACCTTCCTCGGAGGCAGCTTCTATTCGATCAACATGTTGCCGCCCTTTTGGCAGGCGGTCAGCCACCTCAACCCGGTTCTCTATCTCGTCAGCGGCTTCCGCTGGAGCTTCTTCGGGATCGCGGATGTCAATCCGATATTGAGCCTGGCGATGATCTCCATCTTCCTAGTCATCTGCCTTGCAACGCTGGGATGGATATTCAAGACCGGCTACCGGCTCCGGAACTGACGGCGGGCGCCTGATCGAAAGCGCGTGCCTGAGTTCGCTCAGGCGGCGTCGCGAGGATTGGTCATGGCCGGCTCCTGTTCCGGCTTGTAGAAACGAAATGTTCCCCGTCCGGCACCCTTGGCCGCGTAGAGAGCGGTATCAGCTCTGCGGGAAAGTTCTGACGGTACTGAGCCATCTATGATCGCGATGCCGACGGAGGCGCCAAGTGTCAGCGTTCTGCCGTAGTAGTCGACCGGTCGCGACAAGCTGCCGATGATGTCGCGCGCCATTTCCGCAATCGTTCCCCGATCGGTGCAAGGTCCCATCAGGGCTGCAAACTCGTCGCCGCCGATGCGCGCGACGAAAGCGCCATCGCCGCAGACGCTCCTCAGGCGGCTTGCAGCCTCCTTCAGGCATTCGTCGCCCGCGGCGTGGCCCATGCTGTCATTGACTGCCTTGAAGCCATCGAGGTCGACGAGAAGCAGTGCGGCAAGCGATTTCCGTTCGCCATGATGGTCGCAGAAACTTGAGAGCCTCGTCAGGAATTGGCTGCGATTGGCAAGACCCGTCATCAGATCGAACTCGGCCAGGTAGCGCGTTCGATCCAGCATGATCTTTTCTTCGGTGATGTCCTGCTTCATGCCGAAGATGCGAACGGGCACATCGTCCTCGCATTCCACGCTCGCCGTCAGGCGTATCCATTTGCGGTTTCCGTTCCGCGTTATGATTTCCGCGTCCATGGTGAAGCCGCTACGCTCCTCGATCGCCCGGTCTCGGCGGAGCTTCAGTTCCCTTGCCGATTCCGGTGAGTAGCATTCGACGATTTCGCTGCGATCGATCACCGAACCGCGCGGCAGGTCGAAGAGATCATAAACGACGTCGGTCCAATGGAGCGTCTCGTCCGGAAGGCTGCATTCCCACACGCCGATCTGGGCGGACACGGAGGCGCGATCGAATATCTTTCTGCTATGGGCGAGTGCGGCTGCCTGACTGCTGATAAGCGCGTCGCGCTCCTGCAGCTGTCGCTCAAGGTGGTCGATGGTTTCCAGATATCCGCGGCTGCCCAGGGATGGGAGCCGGGACGCGAAGCCCCCGAACCTTAAAATTTTCCGGAGAGCATTTCGCGTACGGGACGGGTGAGACATCGTGCTGTTCTATAGCCTCGCATCATGCGCTATCCGCACATTCGCTCATAAGCTTTAAGACTTAGTATCAATTGATGCTAAAGAACACGCGACCGGTCTTTCACCCTTGCTATGGCGGCGGTTTGAGGCGTCCGTTGTTGGGCAGGGCGACAGCCTGTAGATTGGAACGACAACTGGGGGATCGGAAACATGGCGCTCAAGCGGATGGACAACGTCGGAATCGTCGTCGAGGACCTCGGAGGGGCGATTGATTTCTTTCGCGAACTCGGGCTCGAGCTTGAGGGGCGGGCGACGATCGAAGGAGAATGGGCCGGACGCGTTACCGGATTGGGCGACCAGCATGTCGAGATCGCCATGATGCGCACGCCTGACGGCCACAGCCGACTTGAGCTTTCCCGCTTCCTCGCGCCGCATGTCGTTGCGGATCACCGGGATGCCCCAGTCAATGCTCTCGGCTACCTCCGCGTCATGTTCGCAGTGGACGATATCGACGACACGCTCGAAAGGCTCCGCAACCGCGGTGCTCAGCTCGTTGGCGAAGTCGTTCAGTATAAGGACGCCTATCGGCTCTGCTATATCAGAGGGCCTGAAGGAATTCTCATCGGGCTTGCCCAGGAACTCAGCTGATGAAATGCCTGGACCTGGACCGGCGCCGGGTAACGCCTCAATCCCGCAGGCGCAGCTCGTCCGTTTGCATCTGCATCGATCCCAGCGTTTCCAGGAAACTCATGCCAAGCAGGCTCTGATCGAGCTTTCCGTTCTCGGCCACCATTGCCTCGACGTTGTGGCGAATGATGGGGCCGATCGCGACCGAACCCAATCTCGCGGGCGCTGCACGGGCGCGACCGTTTGCGGTCATCACGGTCATGGAATAGGCAAGGTTTTCGGGAACGAGCCCGACGCGCTCTGCGTCCCTCCGTGTCAAGGCGACCATGCTTGCGCCGGTATCGACAAGCATTGATACGTTCTGCCCGTTGATCGTAACGTCAGCCTCGAAATGGCCGTTCAGGAGTTTGTGCAGGATGACTTCCTGGCCGCCTTCGCTGGTCGTGACCACGAAGGCGCGGCCGGGAATGAGGCCGGCGAGAAGGCGGTTCCCCACGGCCAGCGCATCCGCTCGGTAGAGATAGGCGGTCGCGAGCGCCAGGATAATCACCAGCCAGATCAGGAGATTGCGCAGGGTTTCGCTGACGGTATGGCGGCTTGCCCAGATACCGGCGCCGATCATAAGGGCGATCGGCAGCAGATAGACCATGCGACCGAAATCATCATTGTCTATGCCGAAGGTCGTTCCGCTGTCGTGATTGAAGACCAGCAGCGCCAGACCGATACCCAAAATGACGAGAACGACATTCAGTCGGTTCATTGAGCGCTTCGCTCCCGCAACATCCGCTGACGGCGCGTCTCTCTGCGGGGCTTGCGTTCGACCGTTGCAAGCCGTTCGGGCAGACCGGCCATGATGTCGCTCCGCTCCTGGTCGCTGTAGAGCGTCCATGCGCCGATCTCTTCGCGCGTGCGTCCGCAGCCGAAGCAGTAGCCGGTGTTCATGTCGATGGAGCAGACGAGAATGCAGGGTGTTTGCATGAGGCAATATATCGGGGGTTCAAAGGCACATGGCAAGAGTGCAGAAAGCCGCGATTTCGCAAATCTGCTGCGTCGCGCCGATGGTGTCACCGGTGTGTCCAGAAAGGCGCCGGCCGATATAGGCGGTGAAGAGCGTGGTGCAGATTGTCGCCACGAGAGCGACCCAGATCAGCGGCAGGAGATGCCAATCCGGCCAGAGCAGAAGAGCGAAAAGAACAGCGGCGGTGCCAAGCGCAGTCCGCATCTCGGCCGAGTCCGGCTGTCCTGCGGAAGCCGCGACGCCATCCGTCTTAGCAGACGGGAGCCGCGCCCAGTGCCAGACGAGGGCGCCTCGGCTCAAGGCTGCTGCTGCCGGTATCGTCAGCGCGGCCGACAGGGCAGGGAGATCGCGGCCGATAGCCGCAATCGCTGATGCCCGGATGCCGAAGGAGAGGACAAGGGCGATGGCGCCATAGGTGCCGATGCGGCTGTCTTTCATGATCTGCAGCGCGCGATCGCGATCCTTGCCGCCGCCGAGGCCGTCCGCCGTGTCGCTCAGCCCATCCTCGTGCAGAGCCCCCGTTACCAGGGTCTGAACGCCGAGCGTGAGCAGGGCTGCCATCAGCGGATCGGCATTCAACGAAAGCAACAGGCCGAGAACCGCAGCAGCCGGCATGGCGATCACCGCGCCGGCAAGCGGGAAGGTCCGGGAGACCCGGCCGAGATCGCCGTCATAGGCCTCGAAATAGGAGGATGCGACCGGAATGCGGCTGAGGAACGAGATCGCGCGCGCGACGTCGTCGAGATAATCCTTAGCCGCCATCCCTTCTCTCCCGTGGTCCCTGCGACAACAGTCGGCGCTTTTGGAGTTGTTCGCGCTGCCCTGCATCATTAATAGAGTCGCACGCAAGAGACCTGATTTGAGACCAAAAGACAAGGAAACGCATCCATGAGCGTCAGCGGCCTTCCATTCGACGATTTCCGCGCCCTGCTGCGCGAGCTGCCGGGACCGGATTCCCGGGCGCTGGTAGCGGCACGCGAGCGCGATGCGCAGCTCACCAAGCCGCCGGGCGCCCTCGGCCGCCTGGAAGAAATCGCTTTCTGGCTTGCCGCCTGGACCGGCCGTTCGCCTGCCGTCAACCGGCCGCTCGTCGCGATCTTTGCCGGCAATCATGGCGTGACGCGCCAGGGTATCACGCCGTTTCCGCCGGAAGTGACGCAGCAAATGGTGGAAAACTTTGCCGCAGGTGGTGCCGCGATCAACCAGATCTGCGTCGCCTATGACCTCGGCCTCAAGGTCTTCGATCTGGCGCTCGACTATCCGACCGGCGATATCACCGAGGAGCCGGCGCTGTCGGAGCGCGACTGTGCTGCGACGATGGCCTTCGGCATGGAGGCAATCGCCGGCGGCACGGATCTGCTGTGTATCGGCGAGATGGGCATCGGCAACACGACGATCGCTGCAGCGATCAACCATGCGCTCTACGGTGGCACGGCCGCCGAGTGGGTAGGGCCGGGTACCGGTTCCGAAGGCGAGATGCTGCAGCGGAAGATTGCGGCGGTCGAAAAAGCTGTGGCGCTGCATCGCGATCATCTTTCCGATCCATTGGAAATCCTGCGTCGCCTCGGCGGTCGCGAGATCGCCGCGATGGCCGGTGCGATCCTCGCCGCCCGCATGGAGCGGATCCCTGTCATCATCGACGGATATGTGGCGACTGCCGCGGCATCCATCCTCAAGGCCGCCAATCCGTCGGCGCTCGACCATTGCCTGATCGGCCATGTCTCTGCTGAGCCCGGACACCTGAAGGCGATCGAGCAGCTCGGCAAGACGCCGCTGCTCGCGCTCGGCATGCGGCTCGGCGAAGGGACGGGTGCAGCGCTCGCCGCCGGTATCGTCAAGGCGGCGGCAGCCTGCCATTCCGGCATGGCGACGTTCTCCAGCGCCGGCGTCAGCAATCAGCACTGAGGTGGACGCCCGGACGTTCACGACTTGCGAAGAACCGGGTGAAACGGTATTCGCATGATTGCTAAAACAGGAGAGTGACGCAACTTGGACGCAAAACTGACGAAACCGGCCGTAGTCAAGGAGACCGGCATCAGGCATTTCTTTGCCGCGGCAAGCTATTCCTGGGGTGGTTTCCTGCGCCTTCTGCAGGAGGCCGCCTTTCGCCAGGAGCTGGGTTTCTTCGCCGTCGCGCTGGTTTTGCTGGTACTGGTTGGCGCAAGCCCGGCGGAAATCCTCGTGGCGGTGCTGCTGTTCCTCGGCCTCTTCGCCATCGAGGCAATGAACACCGCGGTCGAGGAAGTCATCGACCGCATCTCGCCCGAGATTTCCAATGTCGGCAAATATGCGAAGGATCTCGGTTCCTTCGCCGTCTTCTGCATGATCGTCGCCTGCGGATTGTATCTCGCCTTCACGATCGGCGGGCACTTGCTCTTCCGCTGATCAGGCGAAGCTTTTCTTGCGCTTTCCGACAGATGGAGCGTCTTCGACAGCAGGTAGGCTCTGAAGCACGCGCTTCGCCGGCAGGATGGCGATGACCTCGGTGCCTTCGCGCAGTTTCGATTTCAGGATGAACTGGCCATCGTGCTTGGCAAGAATTGCCTGGACGATGGGCAGACCGAGGCCGGTTCCCTGTTCGGCGCTCTTGATCGCGATGGAGCCCTGGCCGAAGGCGGAGAGCACGACCGGGATTTCCTCTTCCGGAATGCCGGGGCCATTGTCCTTGATCGCGACATACTGGCCGCCACCTGCCGTCCAGCCGACTTTCACATGAATTTCTCCGTTCTGGGGCGTGAATTTCACCGCATTGGAGAGCAGGTTGAGAATGACCTGCCGCAAGGACTTCTCGTCGGCCCAGACGGAGGGAAGCTGGGGTTCGAACTGCTGCGAGACGGAGATGTTCTTGGCGCGGGCGCGCAGCTGCACCATGCCAATGCAGTCCTCGGCGACTTCCAGGAGCGAGATCGCTTCCTCGTTCAGCTCGTATCGCCCGGCCTCGATGCGCGACAGGTCGAGGATCTCGTTGATGAGGTTCAGCAGATGCTCGCCGGAACGATGGATGTCGTTGGTATATTCCTTGTAGGTCGGATTGTTGAGGGGCCCCATCACTTCCTGGGACATGACCTCGGAGAAGCCGAGAATGGCGTTGAGCGGGGTTCTGAGCTCATGTGACATGGAGGCAAGGAAGCGGGATTTGGCGAGGTTCGCCTCTTCCGCGCGTCGACGGGCCTCGTCCGACATGGATTTCGCTACTTCGAGCTCGGCGATCAAGTCGTCCTTTTCGGACTGGAAGGAAAGGACTTTCAGGTTCGACTGATAGAGACGATCGGTAATGAAGGCGAAGAAGATGACAGCGGCGGAAAAGGTCGCGGTAAGGCTGAGGTCGAGAATGCCGCGGGATAGAAGGGCCTTGAAGCATAGGGCCATGACAGTCGGCACGAAAGCGAAGAGAACGGCGCGCGGCAGCATGAAATTCGACATTGCCATCACGCAGAGCGCCAACAGCAATGTTGCGCCCTTGTAGAGCGTATAGGAGTTCTCGTTGCAGGCGGCGCAGCCCTTAAGGGCGAAGAGGGCCCAGCAGCAGCCGACCAGGATCTGACCCACAAGAAGGATACCGCGCCATTTTCGAGCGCTTTCGGCGGTAATATCCTGCTTCTTGACGCGCTGGCTGAGCACGACGTTGATCGCATGGGCGGTCAGCGTCAGCAGCGCCCAGGCAAGCAGTCTCATGTCGCCGGTGAGATAGACGCCGAGAGCTGCGACGATGATGACGAAGAGCGGCATCAGCGATGCGCCTTGGACCATGGCGCCGAGATGCATCATCATGATTTCGCGGTCGAAGCTGCCGATGTTACCAGACTGCAGCCGCTCACGCGTTTGCCGCACGGCCTTCGAGACGGCCTTGTTGCGGTGGCTGCGTGATCGGTCGACGATGATCTTATCTGTCGATGTGCTGACGCCGGTACTCATGTGCACGTTGAAACTTCGCCTACAGATGAGTACAGATTAGCGACCAATCCTTAAGAAGATGCTGCCAGGGAAATGTTTTGTTTGCCATCTTTGCCAAGGATTTGTTTCTCAAAGGGGCAGAAGCGTGACGCGATTCGCCCGTCTTTTCCGTGACGGGATCACCACATTTGCTCTCCTTGCTCTGATCGGCCTTCTCGCATTGAAGATGAACAATCAGCCGGAAACGGTTAAAAGCGGGGCATTTTATGCCATCGACGGTGATACGCTCGACCAGGGTGGTGAGCGACTGCGGCTGCTTGGCATCGATGCACCGGAGTATCGGCAGCAATGTCAGCGCGGCGGTTCCGATTGGCCTTGCGGCCGGGCGGCGCGCGACATGCTCGTTAAGCTTCTCGCGGGTGGATCGGTGGATTGCCGCGGCGACAAGCGGGATCGATATGGTCGCCTGCTGGTGACTTGCCGGATGGGCGATACCGATATCAATGGCGAGATGGTATTGCGCGGCATGGCGGTTTCCTATGGTGGCTATGTGGCTGACGAGGCGAAGGCCCGGCAGGCAAAATCAGGCCTTTGGGCGGGGACGTTCGAGAGGCCGCAGGACTGGCGCCGCGAAGAAGCCGAAGTGCGAGACGATCCCCTGGGTGGGGTCGCCGACATATTGAAGAGACTGACCATATGGAATTGATAGCTGACGAAAGCGAGCGGGAGGCCGAGCTTCAGGCCCTGCATCGTGAGATCACGGCCTGCCGTGTCTGTCGTGATCAGCCGGCGCGGGGGCTTGAATACCGGCTGCCGCATGAACCGAGACCTGTGCCGGTGTTGTCGGCGAAGGCACGGATTCTGATTGCAGGTCAGGCGCCCGGCCTGCGCGTGCACGAGAGCGGCCTGCCGTTCAACGACGCTTCCGGCGACAGGCTGCGGCAGTGGCTCGCGGTTGATCGCGATAGCTTCTACAATTCCGATCATTTCGCGATCGTGCCGATGGGGTTCTGTTTTCCCGGCTATGATGCCAAAGGCGGGGACCTGCCGCCGCGGCGCGAATGCGCGCCGCTCTGGAGGCGCAAGACTTTAAGCGCAATGCCGCAGATCGAGCTTGTGATCGCGATCGGCCAATATGCCCAGGCCTGGCATCTTGGTGCTCAGCGCATGGGATCGGTAACTGAAACCGTTTCTAACTGGCGGCGTTATCTCCACACGAACGCATCGCCGGCAATTTTGCCTCTTCCGCATCCGAGCTGGCGCAACAGCGGCTGGCTGAAACGCCATCCATGGTTCGAAGTGGATTTGCTGCCGGTGCTACAAGAACGTGTGAAATTCCTTATTTCGTGAAACAAGTTTCTTTTCTCTAGCCGGAATCGCGTTATACAGAGAATATATTTCGAAAGGACATTGGGGATGGACCGTCTCGACCGCAAGATCCTGCGCTTGTTGCAGGAGGATTCCACTCTGGCCGTGGCCGACCTTGCCAAGAAGGTCGGGCTTTCGACGACGCCGTGCTGGCGACGTATCCAGAAGATGGAAGAGGACGGCGTTATCCGGGGCAGGGTGGCGTTGCTCGACCCCGAGAAGGTCAACACCAAGGTCACCGTCTTCGTCTCCATCCGCACCAACAGCCACTCGATCGAATGGCTGAAGCGCTTCTCCGAAGTGGTTGCCGATTTCCCGGAAGTGGTGGAATTCTACCGCATGAGCGGCGACGTGGACTATCTTTTGAGGGTCGTTGTGCCTGACATCGCGGCCTATGACGCCTTCTACAAGCGCATGATCGCAAAGATCGAAATCCGCGACGTTTCCTCGGCCTTTGCGATGGAGCAGATCAAATATTCGACGCAGCTGCCGCTCGACTACATGATGCTCGAAAACGCCAAGTCGAACGAGGATTAAGCGGTCGATAGAGTTTTGTGCTAGATTCGGCTTGCGGCGGAATTTCAGCCTTAAAAATACCGCAGGCCGAAAATACCGCCGTTGAAGCTGTTGTGGCTTTTGGGGCGAAGAAAACGTGCGCATCCTGCTTGTCGAAGACGACCAGATTCTCGGATCTTCTCTAAAACGCGCCCTTGAAAAACATGCCTATGGCGTGGACTGGGTGCGCGACGGCGAGGCGGCGCTCGTTTCGGCCGAGAATTCCGATTTCGTGGCGATGCTGCTCGATATCAATCTTCCGAAGCTGAACGGCATTGCCGTGCTGCAGACCTTGCGGCGCATGGGCAATCCGTTGCCCGTCATGATGCTGACGGCGCTCGATACCGTCGTCCAGAAGGTCGAGGGCCTCGACCAGGGCGCCGATGATTATATGGGCAAGCCGTTCGATCTCGATGAGCTTCTCGCCCGCCTCCGCGCACTGATCAGACGCCGGCAAGGCCGTATCGAGCCGATCTTGCGCTCCGGCGATGTCGAGGCTGATCCGGCCGCTATGGTCGTTCGCAAGAATGGCAACCAAATCCACATGACCGCCAAGGAATTCCAGCTGCTGAAGCTGCTGATGGAGCGTTGCGGGCGATATGTCACGAAGAACGACATAGAATACGCGCTCTATGACGCTGACAGCGCCGTCGAAAGCAACACGACCGAAGTGACGATCTACAATCTCCGCAAGAAGCTCGGCGCCGAGTTCATCAAATCGATCCGCGGCGTCGGCTACATGATCGAGCGATGACCAGCACCACGCTCACGCGCAAGCTCTTCCTGCGCATTGCACCGGTCGTCGTCATCACGATCGCCGTCATCGGCTTCCTCGCGTTCAAGAGCGCCCGGCACGAGATCGACAATATCTACGATGCCCAGCTGATCGACGAGGCGAACATCTTCTGGGGGCTTTTGCAGAGGCCGCTGCAGCGTCCTTCCGACGACCCGTCGCGTCGGATCGACGATATCGATTTCGCCATGGACAATCAGCTTTCATTCAACGAGGACGCTGACGACTATGCCGATGCCCATATGATGCGGGCATGGAAGGATGGGCGGATCCGCTTCTACACCAGCAACGCCTTTCCCAAGGAGGTGCCGGACCAGAAGGTCGGGTTCACGACGCTTACCTATAAGGGACAGCGGTGGCGGGTCTATTCGCTGCCAATCCCGAATACGACCATCGTCATGGAAGTCGGCGAGAAGCTTGCCTTGCGCCAGACGCTCGTTTCCAACATCCTGCTCAATCTCTCCTATCCGCTGGTAATTCTCATTCCGATCATCGCGTTCCTGATCTGGCTCGGGATCAACAGCGGTTTGGCGCCGATCCGCGGGCTGGTCCGGCATATCAGGCTGCGCTCGCCCGACGACCTCTCCGCAATCCCGATCGAGGGCCTGCCGCGCGATCTGCTGCCGCTCGGCAGCTCGATCAACCAGCTCCTCGACAAGCTCAGCCGATCGCTGACGATGGAGCGCCGCTTTTCCGATCTCGCCGCCCATGAGTTGCGTACGCCGCAGGCGGGCGTGCGGTTGCTCCTGCAGATGCTGCGCGACACGGACGACGACAAGGAGCGGCAGGCGATCATGGCCGATCTCGTCGCCAGCAACGATCGCGCCATGCATCTGATCGAGCAGCTCCTCCGGCTCGCAAGAGTCAGCCACCATCCGCTGAAGGTCGAGGCCATCCAGGTCTATCATCTGGTCGCCTCCATCATCGCCGGCTTCGGCACGATCATTACGGCGAAGAAGCTTGATATCTCTCTTCAAGGGGACGAGGCGGCAAAGGTCCAGGCGGATGAGTCCCTGCTGCGCACCATGGTCGGCAACCTCATCGACAATGCTATCAAGTATACGCCGTCGGGAGGCAAGATCGAAATCTCGGTCACGCATCACAATGGCGAATGCCGCCTTGTCATCAGCGACACAGGCCCCGGCATTCCGGTAGAGCAGCATGAGGCGGTTTTCCAGCGGTTCTACCGGGTGGATACGCTGCAGACCGAGGGTGCCGGACTTGGTCTTGCCATCGTCGCCGACATTGCCGGCAGGCTGTCTGCGAAGGTCGATCTGAAGGCGCCGCAATGGGAGCAGGGACTGACGGTGGACCTGCTCATTCCATCCGCGGCCTGACGCTCAGCCCCGCCTCATTTTCGGCTCATCCCGGCTTCATCGCGAGTTGCTAGGCGGTCCCTATATTCAAAGCAGGGCGCCGGCGGTTTGACGCGCAAGACAATCATCATCATTGGAAACGGACAGCTGTCCCGCGATCTCTCGTCGATCGTCGATGCGGCCGACTTCACCATGCGTTTCAACGAGCCGAAAATGTCCATCGGCCTCAGCGGGACGCGAACGGACCTGCTGATGCTCGCGACCTCGAGCAAGCCGATGCAGCGGCGGCTGGGCGACCGGGCCTTTCTGCAGAGCCCGACATTCATGGCGGCGAAAGAGGTCATGCTTGCCTATCATCCAAGCATCATCCGGGACTATCATCCGAAGCCGAACATGCTATCGCGGCTGAAGGGCAGGCGGTCCGACTGGACGACGCGGACGATCGAGCTTGTCGGGTCAGCGGGAAAGGAAATCCGCATCATGCCGCCGCATTTCTATCTCGACGGCTGTGCGGAGCTCGGCATCCCTGAGCCTGACATGCGCGAAGTGTTTCCCAGCACCGGCTACTTCGGCATCCGTTATATTCTCAAGACTTTTCCGGGCGAGACCTGCGACGTCAAGCTCTGCGGCTTCAGCTGGGAAGGATGGAAGCGCCATGCCTGGGGCGACGAGCGCCGCTGGGTGGAGGACAAGGTAGCCAGCGGCCGCATCAGTCTGCTCATCTAGCGATCCCGTTGGTTTTCATCGTGATTTCAGCCACGCCTCAGCCATGCGCCATCTACGGAATATTATAGGCCAGGTTTTCAGTTTCGCTTCACGTTTACCTAAGATGGCAATCATGCCCGGTTGCTAGAGGGTCCTTGTAAGCTATTGCAAGGACCTTCAAATGCAGATTCACGAACTTGATTTCCCGCAAACCGCCCCGCTCGAAAGACGCGGTGAGGTGGTGGATCGGCCCTATGACCGGTCGGTGACAAGCCTGAAGCCGGTGCGGTCCCTGGAGATCAGGGCTTTCATCGTCCACCTGGACCGTGCCGTCGAGCGCCAGCCGCAAGTCGACAAGCTCATGACCACGCTGCCGGTTCCAGCTGAGATCATCGAGGCCGTCGACGGGAATGAGTTGACCAAGGCGGAGATCGACCTTTTCTATCGCCGCCATCTGCATCAGCCGCACTATCCTTTCCAGATGAGCGTCGGCGAAATCGCCTGTTTCCTGTCGCACCGCAAGGCATGGGCAGAGATCGTGAAACAGGACCTTGATGCCGGCTTCGTCATTGAGGACGACGTCGACCTGGAGCCTTCCTTTGCCACGGCGTTCGCCGCAGCGAGTGCGTGTCTTGCCCCCGGCGCATTTATTCGCTTCCCGTTCCGGACGGGCAAGGAGCATGGCGACAGTCTTCTTATCAACGGCGAGACGAGCGTGATCCAGCCGCGCAGGGTCGGCCTCGGCATGGTGGCGCAGCTGATCAGCCGGGATGCCGCCATTCGGCTCTTGCAGGCAACGGCTCATTTCGACCGGCCGGTCGACACTCTGGTTCAGATGGGCTGGGTCACGCAGTTGTCGCCGCTCGCCGTATTGCCCGGTGGCGTCAGCGAAATCTCTTCGCAGCTCGGCGGAAGCACGATCAAGGGGCGCAAGACGCTGACGGAAAAGCTGGCAAAGGAGGTGCTGCGGCCGCTCTATCGCGCGCGTATCGCCATGCGCTCGACCCGGTTCATCTGAGAGGCAGCCGGTGGCAGTTCCTATTCTGTTGTATCATCAGATCGCGGTGCCGCCTTCAGGACGGACGCCGTTCAGAAGCATGGTCGTTGATCCCGAGGCCTTTTACCGCCAGATGGAGTGGCTGAAGCGTCTTGGATTTCAGGGTTTGTCGTTGCGGGAGGCGCTGCCCTATATCGAGGGCGCCAAGCGCGGCAAGGTCGCGGCCATTACCTTCGACGACAGCTACGAGAACGTCTACGACAATGCCTTGCCCGTGCTGCAGGAGTTCGGCTTTACCGCCACGAACTTTGTCGTCGTCAACCAGATCGGCGGCAGCAATGCATGGGATGCTCCGAACGGCGTCGCCTGGGCGCCATGCATGTCGCTGGAGCAACTGCGCGACTGGGTCGATCTCGGGCATGAAGTGGGCTCGCACACGCTCGACCACGTCCACCTCCCTGACCTGGCGGTGGAGGAGGCGCGCAAGCAGATCCTCCAATCACGTGCATTGCTGGAGGAACTGCTCGATGAGGTCGTGTCGTCGTTCTGTTTTCCCTATGGGGACGAAACGCCGCTGGATCGCGTCTTGGCATATGAGGCGGGTTACCGCGTGGCGACCACCACGCGCCGGGGCAGGGCGCGCCAGGCCGATGATCCCTTCGGATTGCCGCGCGCAACGGTCCGGCGCAACGACAGCTGGGTCCATTTCCTCAAGAAATGCCTTGCCGGCTGAAATGCCGCGGTAGCTGAACCGCGGCAGGAAATGCGAAGCCGATAGTTTCTGATCAGACGGCATTCCACATATGCGGATCATCGCTGGATTCGATCTCGATCCAGTGAAGGTCCGTGTGATCCCAGCGTCGGATCGCATTGGTTCTGTTGTCCAGCACCATATCGCCATCGTTGGTGCGGATCACGACGACGGCGTGGCCTTCGCCTGATCCGGTTCTTGCGACCGCGAGTCGTACGGCTTTCGCCGAATAACCTGCAGCCAGAAGCTTTTCCCGCTTCGTTACCGCGTAGTCGTGGCAGCTGCCTTCCGCGGTGTCGGTCTTCCAGACTTCCTGGCCCGGCGGATCGAGGCGCGGTGCGATCGACGAATTGACCGAGCGGTTGATCGCGGAGATCGTCTCGCGGGCCTCACGGGTCATTTCGACGGTTCGCGGTCCATCTTCTGCCGCGCATTGCTGCGGCGACGCCATGCAGAACTTGATGTGCGCGAACGGCGCGAGCGTCGGAGCGCCTTCCTTCATGAAGGCCATCTCATGGCTGAGGCCACGCAGCATATAGGCTGGGCTCGCCGCCATTGCAGGCGTCTGCAATATAGCAAGCGAAACCGATACAGCAATTGCGGGTGCTTTATAGTAAGAACGAAGTATTTGCGGGATCATTTGACACCTCACACCGAATGTAGGTGCAAGATAGCAAGGAGATATTTGGGAACCTTGAGTTCATTCCTTAAAATTTGATCGATCTGTCTATTTTTGGAGCGTGCCGATATGGCGCAGCGGAACGGCTTCCGATTTCGCTTCCGTTGCCGCAGCGGAAATCCCCGCTTCGAGCGCAGCCATCGACTCCACGACAGACTGCCCCATCTACTATTCTGATGGTCCGCAACCAGCGACGAGCAGCGAAGCGGACAATATCCCGCTTCAGCCGCTAGGCGCGGGAATTTTCGCAAATCTGGAGGTTTCGAAAGCCATGACGACATCAACCGAAAACGGAAGATCGACCATGCAGATGCCGCCGGTCGTCTCGCAGCAGGCATGGGAGGCAGCCCGCGAGCTTGCTCTTGAAGGAAAAGGCCCATACCCGGGCGCGTGACGCATTGGCTGCCGAGCGTCGGCGAATGCCGTGGATGGCCGTCGAGAAAAGCTATGTGTTCGAAGGGCCTGCCGGCAAAGCAAGTTTGCTTGATCTGTTCGAAGGTCGGCATCAACTGATCGTCTATCGCGCCTTCTTCGAACCGGGCGTACACGGCTGGCCCGACCAGGCCTGCCGCGGTTGTTCCATGGTGGCCGACCAGGTCGCTCACCTTGCACATCTGAACGCCCGTGATACCACGCTCGTCTTCGTCTCGCGCGCGCCTCAGGCGGATATCGCCCGGCTAAAGGCGCGGATGGGCTGGGAGATGCCGTGGTTCACGATCACGGACAGCTTCGATACCGACTTCGATGTGGGCGAGTGGCACGGCACGAACGTGTTCTACCGCGACGGCGACCGTATCTTTCGCACCTACTTCATCAACAACCGCGGCGATGAACAAATGGGCGGTACCTGGAACTATCTCGACATTACGTCGCTTGGCCGGCAGGAGGCCTGGGAAGATTCGCCTCAAGGCTATCCCCAGACCCCAACCCACAAGTGGTGGAACTGGCACGACAGCTACGTCCCGGACGCAGCGCCCGACAGGAAATGGGTCGAGGTGTCAGACGCCGGCGAGGCGGCGTTCCGAAACTGACGCAGTCGCGTCAGTTTGCCTATTCCGGTGTGCCGATAGCGCAAGAGCTGCGGCAGATTACTTCTTGTCCAGCCTTGCGAGCAGCGAGGATGTATCCCAACGATTGCCGCCCATCTGCTGTACGTCGCCGTAGAACTGGTCGACGAGGGCTGTTACCGGCAGCTTGGCGCCGTTGCGACGGGCTTCCGTCAGCACGATGTCGAGGTCCTTGCGCATCCAGTCGACGGCAAAGCCGAAGTCGTATTTGCCCGCATTCATCGTCTTGTGGCGGTTTTCCATCTGCCAGGAACCGGCTGCGCCCTTGGAGATGACGTCGACGACTTTTTCGATGTCGAGGCCGGCCTGCTTGCCGAAATGAATGCCTTCGGCAAGGCCCTGAACGACGCCGGCGATGCAGATCTGGTTGATCATCTTGGTCAACTGTCCGGCGCCGACATCACCCATCAAGCCGACCATGCGCGCATAGGCGTCGATGACGGGCTTTGCCTTTTCGAAGGTCGCTTCATCGCCACCGCACATGACGGTCAGCACGCCATTCTCCGCCCCGGCCTGGCCACCGGAAACGGGGGCATCGATGAAGCCGCAGCCCTTTTCCTTCGCCGCGGCATGAAGTTCGCGGGCGACTTCGGCGCTGGCCGTGGTGTTGTCGATCAGGATGGCGCCTGCCTTCATGCCGGACAGGACGCCGTCCTTGCCAACGGTAACGGAACGAAGATCGTCGTCATTGCCGACGCAGGTAAAGACGAAGTCGGCGCCTTCGGCGGCCGCAGCCGGCGTCGCAGCGGATTTGCCGCCATACTGCTTGACCCACTGTTCGGCCTTGGCGGCAGTGCGGTTATAGACCGTCACCTCGTGCCCGCCCTTGACCATCAGGTGCCCCGCCATCGGATAGCCCATGACACCCATGCCGATAAAAGCGACTTTCGCCATTCCATATCTCCTTCGAAGCCTTTGCGAGAGGCTTAGCCGAAAGGGGCTGGAGACGAAAGTGCGATTTCCTGTCCGACTGGCCTGCCACGCGAAACATGGAAGAGAATTTTGCGATTGAGACTCAAGGCGGAATTCAATTTCACAGAATTGGCTAAAATTCACAAATTCTATTGTCGATATAATCCATAGATTTTGAAACCCTGTACTCGTGACAAGCCGTCGCGGTGATCGCAGCGCTTCGGCCGCAACGGGAAAGGGGACTTTCATGATTTCGCGCAGGCAAACGCTTGGTCTTTTCGGTGCCGCGGCTTCTGCCGCTCTCTTGCCCTCTATCCGTCCGGCGCGCGCTGCCGTTGCGACGACTTTCCGGATCGGCTGGCAGAAGAATGGCGTACTGGCACTCGCCAATCGCAAGGGTGCGCTGGAAAAGAGGCTCGCCGACCGGGGGATTTCCGTCGAGTGGTCCGAGTTCACGTCCGGTCCGCCGCTTCTGGAAGCGCTCGGCGCCGGTGCGCTCGATTTCGGTGCGACAGGCGACGTGCCGCCACTCTTTGCCCAGGCGGCCAACGGAAATCTGCTCTATGTCGGCCTTTACAAGGGCAGCCCGGAGGGGTCGGCGATATTGGTTCGCAAGGATTCGCCGATCCAGTCGCTTGCCGATCTCGAGGGAAAGAAGCTGGCGTTCAAGCGCGGATCGAGCGCGCATAACGTTGCCGTCAAGGCGCTGCGCAAGGGCGGATTGAAGCCCGAAGATGTCCAGCAGATCGACCTTGCGCCGCCGGACGCGGCAGCCGCCTTCAAGACCGGCAGCATCGATGCCTGGTCGATCTGGGATCCTTACCTTGCCATCGCGGAGGTGGATCCGGATACGCGCATTCTTGCGACCGCTCGCGGCATCGTCGATTCCTACAGCTTCTTCCTGGCGAATGGCGATTTCACCAAGGCCAATCCACAGGTCATCACCGATGTCATCGATGAATTGGCCAAGGTGGGCAAGATCGCGCAGTCGAACCTCGACGATACCACGACCGCGCTTGCCCAGTTGACCGGCGTTCCGGCAGACGTCACGCGCATCACGCTGACCCGTCCGGGTGCCGATCTCGGCAGCGTCTCGACCATCACCGACGATGCGGTCGCCTATCAACAGGGCCTTGCGGACGAATTCTATGCACTCGGGATCGTGCCGAAGAAGCTGAAGATCGGCGATGTCATCTGGCATCAGAAGGCCAGCTGATCGTTTCCCTGACCACGGAGAGAGGACAAAGACCATGACTGCAACTTCCAAACCCATCGACTTCCTGTGGTTCATCCCGACGTCGGGTGACGGTGCCTATCTCGGTTCCTCTGAGCTGAACCGCGGGCCCGAGATCGGCTACCTGACGCAAATCGCGCAGGCGGTCGATCGGCTCGGCTTTTCCGGCGTGCTCTTGCCGACCGGCGTTTCCTGCGAAGAGTCCTTCGTGACTGCAGCGGCACTGTCCGCCCATACACAGAAGCTGAAATTCCTCGTCGCCATTCGTCCCGGCACCGCTTCGCCGGCCTATTACGCGCGCCTTGCATCGACGCTCGATCGTGTGTCCAACGGTCGCCTGCTCCTCAATATCGTCGTCGGCGGCAGCCCGGGCGAGCTTGCCGGCGACGGCATTTATCTGGAACATGACGAGCGTTATGCACATGCCGACGAATTCTTCACGGTCTTCCAGGAACTGATGGAGACGGGCAGCGCGACGTTCGACGGCAAGTACATTAAGGCGACGGGTGCCCGGCTCGGCCTGCCGCCAATTCAGTCGCCGCGTCCGCCGCTTTATTTCGGCGGCTCCTCGGATGCTGGTATCGATTTCTCGGTCGGTCGCGTCGACAAGTACCTGACCTGGGGCGAGCCGCCGGCGCAGGTTGCCGAGAAGATCGAGAGGGTTCGTGCCGCTGCAGCGCTGAAAGGGCGCGAAGTCAGTTTCGGCATCCGCCTCCACTTCATCGTGCGCGAGACGGACGAGGAGGCATGGGCCGCAGCGGACCGGCTGATCTCCCATCTCGACGACGAGACGATCCGTGAAGCGCAGGAGCGCTTCGTCAAGGAATCCGATTCCGTCGGCCAGAAGCGCATGGCGGCGCTGCATGGCGGACGCCGCGACAAGCTGGAGGTCTCGCCGAATCTCTGGGCCGGCGTGGGCCTTGTGCGCGCCGGGGCGGGTACTGCACTTGTCGGTTCGCCGAAGACGATTGCCGCCCGCCTGCGCGAATATCAGGAGATCGGCATCGAAACGGTGATCGGGTCCGGTTACCCACATCTCGAGGAAGCCTACCGCGTTGCCGAGTTGCTCTTCCCGCAATTGGGACTTGGTCGCGAGGAACAGCGAACCAGCTTCCGCAACGAGTTCGGCCGCAAGCAGGTCTTCGGCGGCGGCAGCCACGGCGGCAATCTCAAGGTCGTCTCCGGCTCCTGACCTGATCCTGATCTTGGCACAACGAGGAGAGCTCTCCATGTCGGCATTCGATACGTCATTCGCACGGGTGGAGGCGCGCGGTAAGGCGCATACCGCCCGCTTGCCTCGGCCAACCGTCAGCGCTCAGGCGTTTCTGCCCTACCTTTTGCCGATCGTCGTCGTTGCCGCCTGGCAGCTGGGATCGTCGGCAGGTTGGATCTCCTCGCGCATCATGCCGTCGCCTGTCGACGTCGTGCTTGCCTTCTGGCAGACGACCTCGTCGGGCCAGTTGCCCTGGGATATCCTCGTTAGTTCAGGACGCGCCTTCGCCGGCCTGTTGGTTGGCGGGGCGATCGGATTCCTGCTGGGTATTGCCAACGGCGTGTCGCGGCTTTCGGAGCAACTGACGGATACGACGTTGCAGATGCTCAGAACAATACCGCATCTTGCGATGATCCCGCTCGTCATCCTCTGGTTCGGGATCGGGGAAGAATCGAAGCTGTTCCTGACCGCCCTCGGCGTGCTCTTCCCGGTCTATCTCAACACCTATCACGGCGTGCGCAACGTCGACCGCGACCTGATCGAGATGGGGCGTGTCTATGGCATGAGCAGCTGGACGCTGTTCCGCAAGGTGATCTTTCCCGGCGCGCTGCCCTCGATTTTCGTCGGCCTGCGCTATGCGCTCGGCATCATGTGGCTGACGCTGATCGTCTCGGAATCGATCGCTGCATCGTCGGGCATCGGCCATATGGCGAACAATGCCCGCGAATTCATGATGACCGATGTCGTGGTGCTGTCGCTGGTCGTCTACGCGGTGCTTGGCAAGCTCGCCGATGTCGTCGCCCGGGCGCTGGAGCGGCGGATGCTGCGCTGGAACCCGGTATATCAGGGCTGAGGACGGATCATGACATCAGTAGCGAACGAACGCTTTCACTCGGTCGAAGATGCCTTGTCTCCGATCGGTGGCATCGGTGACGCTGCCCCGTATTCGGGTGCCGCCGGTATCCGCATCCGGGGGCTGGAGAGGAGTTTTGGCGGCAACCGCGTGCTGCGGGGCATCGATCTCGATATCCCGGCCGGCCAGTTCGTGGCCGTGATCGGCAAGAGCGGTTGCGGCAAGAGCACGCTGCTGCGCATCCTCATGGGTCTGGATGAGCCGACATCCGGCACGATCGCCTTCAAGGACGAGGGTGGCGCAGCTGCCCTGCCAAATGCCCGTATCGTCTTTCAGGAGCCCCGGCTGTTGCCCTGGCTGACCGTTGCCGACAACGTCACCGTTGGCCTCGGCGAGGGCGTGCCGAAGCTTGCGGCTGATCGACAGTCCGCGGCCGTGCTATCGGAGGTGCAGCTTGCCGAGAAGGCAGGCGAGTGGCCTTCACGGCTTTCCGGCGGGCAGAAGCAGCGCGTGGCGCTTGCCCGCGCGCTGGTCAGCAAGCCGGATATTCTGGCGCTGGACGAGCCGCTGGGCGCGCTTGATGCGCTGACCCGTATCAGCATGCAGGAACTGCTCAATCGCGTCTGGCGCGAACTCGGCTTCACCGCCGTCCTCGTCACCCACGATGTCAGCGAGGCGGTTCATCTGGCCGACCGGGTCGTGGTGCTGGAGGAGGGGCGTATTGCGCTCGATCTCCCCGTACCGCAGCCGCATCCCCGGCGGCATGGCAACCCCGAACTGGCAAAACTGGAAGGGCAGTTGCTGGCGGCGATCCTGGGCAAGGATGGCAGGCACTGAACCCATAGGTTCTCGGGACTCAGTGCTTGGTGCTCAGTGCTCAGTGCGTCCCGCTTTCTTCGCGCTCCAGATATAGCTCGTAGTGGTCCAGCAGCATCTCCGTGCCCTGCAGCCGTAGGCCGTCATCGGAGTAGCCGTCGAGGAAGACGAGCTGCTCGGTAAACAGCATCCGCGTTCCGCCGGGCTCCGCCTCGAAGGTGATGGTGGCGAGGGAAACGGAGATGCGCTTTTCGCCGAGCTTCATGTCATAGGCATAGATGATGCGGGCATCCGGCACGATGTCGATGTAGCGGGCTTCATAGGCATGCAGCAGCCCATCGGAATCGGCCACATGGTTGCGCTCCAGGCCGCCCTGCCGGAAGTCGAGGGTGTAATCGATCGAGATCCAGTTGTCGTGGCAGGCGAACCATTTGCGCTTTGCGTCGGCATTCGACCAGGCGCGGAAGGCGCGGGCGACCGATGCCTTCAGGTGACGTTCGATGTTGAGCGTTGCATGCTCGGTGGATTGGGACATGGCGGTGCTCATCTGTCTTCCTCTTCGGCCAGGAATTGATCCAGCCTGTCGAACGTGTTGTTCCAGCTCGCCTTGCGCTCGGAAATCCAGCGCTCGACATCGCCGAGCGCCTCCTTGCGCAGACTATAGGTGCGGACGCGGCCGGCCTTCTGTGAGAAGACCAGGCCGCTGTCTTCCAGAACGCCAAGATGTTTCAGGATCGTCGGCAATGCCATGGAAAACGGCGCTGCCAGTTCCGTGACCGAAGCGGGGCCGCTGCCAAGACGCTCGATCATGCCGCGGCGGCTGCGATCCGACAGCGCATGAAACATCCGGTCGAGTTCAACTGGCGCTGATGTCATGCGGCAGGACTACCGCTCCGAAATTCCGGGGCGAGCCTGTCGTGGAAGGGGTAGAACTTGAAATAGGGGATTGCCTCCTGCAGCACCCTTGCGAAGGAGGGGCGGGCCAGAAGCCGCTCGTAATAGGCATTCAACTTGGGACGCTCCGTGCCGAAGGCGACCAGCGTGACGGCATAGAACAATGCCGGCGCTGCGGAGCAATCGGCCATCGTGAAGGCGTCGCCTGTAATCCACGGGCCGGTAAGCTGCGCTTCGATCATATCGTAGGCGGCCTGAAGGTTCCTTTCGGAGTCGGTAACACCGGCCGGATCCTTGCTGCCTTCGGGGCGCATATGATCCGCTACGATCTTCTGCATCGGCAGCTGCACATAGAGATCGAAGAAGCGGTCCCATAGGCGTACCTGCAAGGCCTGATCGATCTCCTCGGGCAACAGGCGCTGGGGACCGGGGTAATGCCGGTCGATATATTCGATGATGATGCTGGTTTCAGGGACGGTCTTGTCCCGCGCCTCGTCCCTGAGCAGCGGAATCTTGCCGAGTGCCCAGAACCGAATGAGCTCGTTCCGCGACACCTCGTTGCCGAGATCGACGATGCGGTGCTCGAACGGAGTGCCGCTCTCATAGAGCGCGATCAGGACCTTGTGGCAGAAGGAGGCGAGCGGATGATGGTATAGGACGAGCGTCATGACCGGATCCTTCGGTGTTTGCGATGAAACTTTACCGAATGGATAACTATCATTGGCGGGCGGAAGGCGCAAGAAATAGTTTGCTGATTGGGTAACTATCCTTGCGCCGACTAAGTACTACGATCCTTCCGCTAGGGCAGGAGCAGGCGCGAGCTCGGGCGCCGGTGCAGGTACGGGCACGGGTGCTGGCACTGGCGCTTGCGGAGTCGGAGGGTTCCGCAGTGCCTGGATTTGCGCCAGCCTTGCCGCATTTTCCGGATTGCGCTTGGAGTCCTTGAGATATTCCGAGGTAGAGCCGAGGCTTTCCGCGATCTCATTCCACAGGCGACGAAGACGGCGCACGTGGAGATCGTCGCTGATCCAGTTCATCAGATGTTCGATGGCCGCTGTTGTGAGGGCGTCAGTGGCGATCTGGCTATGCAGCCAATTGAAGTACGCCTCGACATCGTCCAGCTGCGCCACATTGTTCTCGATAACGGCGAACTTGAAGCCCGCGATTTTGCTGGCTCTCCGAAGGCGATCGGTGGGCGCAAGCAGAATTGCAGCGCATATCGCGTCGTAGGCATCAGGTGAATCGATGCTGTCGATCGCACGTTCGAGGTCGAAGATCGTCCGGATGTTCAGTTCCCGGAACATCATGAACTTCTCCATTCCCACGATATGGCAGAGCTGCGCCTGAGCGACCCAGTCGATACATTGATAGATGCCGTAAGGCGTCTCGACGAAGAGCATGATCGGATTGTAGGTGGCGAGATTCTGCATATCGTAGATACCGCATTCCTCCAGCCTGAAGCGGGTCTCAAAATCAACGCCGTCGATGCTGTCGAGCGATGTTACTCGCGTAATGGAAACGAAGCGGTCATCCATGGTCTTTGCCCAATCGATAAGGCTCTGGACCTTCGTCAACGTGAATTTGGTTGCACTTCGTGGGAGCAGGCCCATTGCCGGGGCTAGAAGCAGCCATACCCAAGGTATGTGAGAGACCGGCGCTCCCTTGTCGGCTGCCTCATCGTTACGATCGCCGCTATTCGCTGCAGTGGATGGAGGCGTTGATTTATCGGCGGCAGCGTCGGTTCCCTTGGACCCCGCGCTGTCATTTTTGTTTTCTCCAGTCGGAGAGTTCTGCGGTGTACTCTGTTTCGATGGCGCCGCCATCTCTCCAACCTGCGAAAGTGTCTCGCTGAGCTTCAGGGTCGGCAGGGCATTGAAGAGCAGCACGACGATGACAACACTGGCGATTATTTCGGAGCATTGGCGAATGAACGCGAAGGCGCTCAAATCGAATACCGCAAGATTTCGCAGTAACATCCTCAATGCGGCAATATAGGCGCCCGCAAAGGTAAAGGCGCCGATTGCCTCCGAGATCGGCAATCCGCAGCCATCGGCCGGTGAGCAGCTGACAGCAGTGCCGCCATATCCGAAAGCAGCGAAAAATGCGCTGAACCCGTAATAGGAGATCAATACGAAGCCAAGAGCCGCGAGCTGCAGCCGGATATTGATATTGCGGAATGGTTTGCTGGCGATTTCGATGTAGATATTTATGCGCTCGCGGTCATTCCTGGCGGCGTTCAGCCGTCTTTCGTCGTCGCTGCCCTGCTTGACCGTAAGGTCCGAGATGTATTTTGATTTCACATATTCAAATGAAGGGTTTTCCGGTCCGTCAGCATTGCCGTTGTCGCTCGTATTCTTTGTGACACGCGGCGCCGTCGATAACGTTGTTTCATTGACGCCGGTCAGTCGGAATGAGGTCAGGAAATCCAATATGGACCGAAGCCGGCGAAGGCGGATTTCCTGACGCGAGATGAGCATCAGGACCGGGACGATGACCGCGATGCTGAATGCATACCAGTTCACGCCGGCAAGATAGTTCGAGATCAAGACCGGCGTGTCGAAAAGGCTTGAGAACAAGCCATACCATGACGAAGTGTCCATGAAGTGCCCCCCAAAATTATGGGAAGCCTAATAGCTTGTACGGTTGCTGCAATAAATCGAATGCTCTCACAGATTGAAATTTCAACCGATGAGGGTTTTTGCCGAAACTATTTCTTTCTTACCGCAGCCGCGCCACGACCAGATGCCCTGGTGTCGGCTGGCCTTCTTCCATCCGGACGTTGATATCGGTGATTTCGATCAGCTCGAAGCCGGTGTCGGTCAGGCGCTGGCGGATGTAGCTTTCGGCGTGCGCAAAGCGCTGATGCGGGCCGACCATGTAGGCGCGATCGCCAAGCGTTTCATCGGGCAAGGTCTCGGAAGAGAAGACGAAGATGCCGCCCGGCGTCATGTTTTCGGCCACGCCGAAGAACAGCGGCTCCAGCGCGCCGAGATAGGGCAGGACGTCGGTGGCAGTGATGAGATCGAACGCCTCTTCGTCATTATCATCGAGAAAATCCTCGACCTCGGCGACGAACAGCGTTTCGTAAAGATCCTTCTCGTGCGCGACTTCGACCATGTTTTCCGAGATGTCGATGCCCGTGATGTCTTCGACCATGTCGCGCAGGGTTCCGCCGGTCAGGCCGGTGCCGCAGCCGAGGTCGAGCATGCGCTTGAAGGGGCCGAGCTTCAGGTCCTGCAGGCGCTGGCGCACCAGCATCGGCACGTGATAGCCGAGCTGTTCGACGAGAACGTCCTCGAAGACTTCGGCATGCTGGTCGAACAGGGTCTCGACATAGGCGTCCGGCGCCTTGACCGGCGTTTCGCCCCGTCCCATCGAGGCGATGCGCACAGCCGCGCCGCCGTGGTCGTCGGGGTCGATCTCCAGTACCTGCTCATAGGCCTTGACGGCCGCGTCGATGTCGCCGGCCTTTTCCAATGCGAGCGCGCGACCATAGGCTTCCGCGAGTGCGTCTTCGTCGATCTTCTTCGTCATGATTTCCCGCCTTTCGCGTTTTGCGAAGGCTCTACGGCGCATGGAGAGTTTTTGCAATGGTCAAGCAGAAGGAGCAAGCTGCATCCCAGGGAACGGGCGGGTGATTATGCCGTTTCGATCGATAAAAGATGGGAGGATTGGTCATGGTTTCCGACGTCAATGAGTCAACACTTCCAGCCGGCAATCCGGGTAGTTTCCGACGTCCGACACTGCCCTCCAGTCCCGCTGAGATCACCAATACGATGACGCACTACTATCGCGGCGAACTGGCGCGGATGACAGGCTGGCGCGACCGTATCGACCGGACGACGAACTGGGCGATTACGGTCTGCGCAGCTCTACTATCCGTTTCGCTTTCCACGCCAAGCTCCCATCATGGCGTCGTGATCTTTGCGATGCTGCTGGTGACCTTGCTCTTGCTGATCGAGGCTCGGCGCTACCGTTTCTTCGATGTCTATCGCGCCCG
The DNA here is from genome assembly GCF_004341625.1 of Rhizobium sp. BK376. GTDB lineage: Bacteria > Pseudomonadota > Alphaproteobacteria > Rhizobiales > Rhizobiaceae > Rhizobium. The sequence continues at coordinate 149,231 of NZ_SLZG01000008.1, forward strand.
GATACGGCAGATGGAACGCTATTACTTCGCGCAAGTCCTGTCGCCGGAGGCCGAACTCCATCCGGATTGGGCGTCGGCAATCGCCGCGAGCCTGCGGGTGCCGCGGTTCCTCATCAGCTATCGCGAGGCGCTGCAGCGACGCCTGCGGCGAAATTATTGCTGGATGTATTTCATCCTTCTTCTGGCCTGGGCCTTGAAGATTTCGACACCGAAGCTGCAGGCGGACGGTACGCCCGCAATTCAGGTGCAATCCTGGGCGCACTTTGCCGACAATGCCACTCTCGGGCCGGTCCCCGGCTGGCTGGTCCTCCTCGCCGTGACGCTCTTTTATGCTGCGATCCTGTACGGTTCGCTGCATCGCGAGCCCGACGAAGGCGAGCTCGCCTATGGGGAGGTGCATGTCTGACCCGGCGGTATCCTAGTGCAGGATGAACTCGCCCTTCAGTGCCCGCCATTCCGTCGCAGAGATCAATTTGCGATGGACGTAGCGTACCGAATGCAAGGGGCCGTCCAGCGTGTCCTGCCAGAATTTGAGGAAGCCGCGCATCTCCGGGAAGTCAGGTGCCAGATCATAGTCTTGCCAGACATAGGTCTGGAGAATCGTCGGATGATCGGGCAGGCGGTAGAAGATTTGCGCGGTGGTTAGTCCATAACCTTTCAGCTGCTTTTCCATGTCTTTGTGCATGCATGTCTCACTTTCAAGTTCCCACTTTTTCCGCGACTCTTCGGTCGCTGGCAAATGCAAGCATGCCATGAATTAGGCACTCCTTACAATTGGCCTGTAGGAGTATTTCTAAAGTGAAATCATGCAGTTAGCAGCGTAGACTTTGGAGTGCTGCCAAGCATGTGACAGCACTCCAAAGTGTTCGCCGCTAGCTGACAGCAAGTCCGCCGTCGATCGCGATGACCTGGCCCGTCACCCATTCGCTGGCGGGATCAGCGAAGACCGATATCCAATGGGCGACGTCGTCGGGAACGCCGCGCCGCCCGAGCGGAATCCGCTCCCGTTCGGCCTGCATGACGGCCTTGGCCTGCTCTTCGGAGAGGCCCATCATGCCCGTCAGCGCGCCTGACTCCGTCGGTCCGGCGGCAACAGCGTTCACGCGAATGCCGTCAGGCGCAAGTTCCAGCGCCCAGCAGCGGGTCAGGTGCTCCAGCGCGGCCTTGCTTGCGGCATAGTGCGACAGGCCAGCGCCTGCCTTGTGACCGAAGGTGCTGGAAATGTTGATGATAGCTCCCTTCGTTTGCCGCAGATGCGGCAGGGCCGCCGATGCCAAGAGGCTGGGGCCTAATACATTGACCGCGAATATCTCGGAGATGCGGTCGGCCGTCGCCTCGGCGAGCGGCATGATCGCGCCGGCGCCGGCGTTGTTGACCAACACATCCAGCCTGCCGAACTGTTCGATGGCGGCGGTCACGGTGCGGCTTGCGTCAGCGGGCAACGACACGTCGGCGACAATGGTCGCAATTGAGGGGTAGGCGGCACGTACTTCCTGGAGTGGAGCTTCCCGTCGTCCTGTGATCAGCACGGAGGCGCCCTGTGCCACAAGGGCGATTGCTGTGGCGCGGCCTATCCCGGAGCTTCCGCCCGTGACGATGACGACTTTATCCTTCAACGAACTCATGAATGTCTTTCCTTTCAGTCTCGGTTTGTGGAGACGGGCGAAAGCGATCCAGGCGCTCGATCAGTTTTTGCCGGCGTTGCTGCATGACGGTGATCAGGTCGTCGATCTCGCGAAGCTTCGCAACGTGCTGTTCGAAGCCCGCCGTGCAACTTTCGGGATCGAAGCTGTCCTGGCCGAAGCACGGCAGGAAGGCCTGGATCTGGCGCGTGCCGAAACCGCAGTCGAGCAGCGCCCGGATGTGGCCGACGGTTTCGATCGTTGATGCCGTATAGGCCCGGTAGCCGTTTGCTTGCCGCCGCGAGGAAATCAATCCCTGCGCCTCGTAGTGCCGTAGTACACGCACGCTCACGCCAGCCTCTTTTGCCAACTCGCCAATTCGCATGTCCATCTCCTGCCGAGAGCCTTTGCAGCCCTGACATTAATGGGAGGGTCAAGCGATTTCTTCAACTGGTCGAAAGAATAGCTTGCGAACGCGATGGAAGCGTCAGCGTTTCAAATGCCGCGTCAGCCGTGCCTCTATCGCCGCCCAGAGGTGACGCAGCGCTTCGACGATGGTGAGATAGAAGATCGCCGCCCAGAGGTAGGTTTGGTAATCGTAGGTGCGGGAGAAGGCATAGCGCGTTTCGCCCATGAGATCGTAGACGGTGATGATGGCGACGACGGCCGAGCTCTTGATCAGGAGAATGATCTCGTTGCCGTAGGGGCGCAGCGCGACGATCAGTGCTTGCGGCAGGACGATTTTCCAGAAGGACACCAGCTTGTGGATGCCGAGCGATGCCGCCGCCTCATGCTGACCTCTAGGCACGCTCTCGATCGCGCCGCGCAGGATTTCCGTCTGATAGGCGGCCGTATTGAGCGACATGGAAAGCAGGCCGCAATACCAGGCGTCGCGGAAAAGCCACCAGAGACCGACGGATTCAAGCTGCGGCCGGAAGCCGCCCAAGCCGTAATAGACGAGGAAAAGCTGCGCGAGCAGCGGCGTGCCGCGGAAGAGGTAGACGTAACAATAGGCCACGCCGCTCAGAACGCGGTTGGCCGACATGCGCGCAAAGGCAAGCGGGATCGACAGGATCGCGCCGAAGACGAAGGAAAAGGCGACCAGCGTGAGCGTGATCCAGAGGCCGTGGATATAGCGCGGCCCATAGCGGACGAACTTGTCGGTATCCCAGTTGGTGATCATCAGCAGGATCAGCGACAGGCCGAGCACGATCCAGAGCGCGACGACGAGATAGCCGACGATCCGCGAGACACTGACGGCCTTGGCCGGCTGCGGCGGCGCGGGCTGCGCGGGAATGAGGAATTCGGCGTGGCTCATCGCTTCACCTCCGCACGTCCGGCCCATTTGTCGACAAGGCCGAGCGCGAATGACGAGATGATGGCGAGCACGAGATAGAGGGCGCAGGCGATAGCGTAGAAGAAGAAGGCGTCCTTGGTGGCGCGAACGGCGATGCCGGTCTGGCGCAGGATATCGGCAAGGCCGATGATCGAGACGTAGGACGTGTCCTTCAGGAGGTTCATCCAGAGGTTTCCAAGGCCGGGCAGGGCGATGCGGATGAGCTGCGGCAGGATGATGAGCGTCATGGTCTTGCCGCGGTGGAGGCCGAGGGAGTCGCCCGCCTCATACTGGCCCTTGGGAATGGCGCGAAAGGCGGAGAGCAGGACTTCGGCGCAATAGGCGGAAAAGACGACCGACAGCGCCATCATGCCGGCGACGAAGGCGTTGATCTCGATGCGCTCGTTGAAGCCCATCCAGGCGAGGAAGGCCTGGATGAGGATCTGCAGGCCGTAATAGACGATGAAGAGGGTCAGCAGTTCGGGCAGGCCGCGGAAGATCGTGGTGTAGATGCCGGCGGCCAGGCGGACGGATTTCTCTTCGGACTGCTGCCCGAGCGCGACGAAGAAGCCGATCAGCAGGCCGAGCGGCAGCGTGGCGATGGCAACGATGATCGTAACCTTCAAGCCGAGCGCGATCTCGTCGCCCCAGCCGGTATCGCCGCAGGCAATAACCGTCGACTGGCCGAACAGGGTGAAAAGGCCGACAGGTCCGCACAAAGGATCGAAAACGGTATTCAACCAGGCCCATAGCGAGCCGAGGGCGGAAAACAATCCGCTCATGCCATATTTCCCCTTACGGCTTTTGCCGTTTTGATCTTGTACTCAATGTTCTCAAATAAAAATGGCGGAAGAGCAAGTCTTCCGCCACGCTCTCTTTCAGGAAATCAACCGCGGATCAATCGCCGTAGACGTCGAAGTTGAAATACTTGTCCTGAATCTTCTTGTAGGTGCCGTCAGCGCGGATCGCCTTGATCGCAGCGTTGAACTTGTCCTTCAGCGGATCGCCCTGGCGAACGGCAATGCCGGCGCCGACGCCGTTGATGTCCTTGTCGATCGGCAGGGTGCCGAGCATCTTGCAGCAGCTGCCGGCGTCGGAATTGACCCATTCCGAGAGAACGACGACGTCGTCGATGACGGCGTCGATACGTCCGTTGGAGAGGTCGAGCTTGTATTCGTCAGCCGACGGATAGAGCTTCAGATCCGCATCCTTGAGGTGGGCGCTGGCGTAGTTGGCATGCGTCGTCGAAGACTGCGCGCCGATCGTCTTGCCCTTCAGCGCGTCGTCTGTGGCTGCGGTCAGCGTGGAGTCCTTCGGTACGGCGATTGCCGGCGGCGTGTTGTAGTACTTGTCGGTGAAATCGACGCTCTTGGCGCGTTCCGGCGTGATCGACATGGACGAAACGATGGCGTCGAACTTCTTGGCCTGGAGAGCCGGGATGATGCCGTCGAAATCCTGGTTCACGAAGGTGCACTTGACCTTCATCTGGTCGCAGAGAGCGTTGGCGATATCGATATCGAAGCCCTGGAACTTGCCGGCGGCGTCAAGCGATTCGAAGGGCGGGTAGGTTGCGTCCGTACCGATGACGATGGCGTCGTCGGCCAGGGCCGCGCCAGCGAAAAGCGACATCGCGGCCAGCGATGCTGCAGCGAAGAAACGGGTGGAAATACGCATGAGGATCCTCTCTGTTGGTGACCGGCGGAGTTTTCTTATTGGTCCGCGACGGCCGATGCGTAGCGGCTCGTGGGTCCGCTTGCGCAGTAATCTTACTTTTTTGCAGAAAAATGCAACTGGAATTACGAGGCCATGGTGCAGCGCACTCTTCTATAAGGATTAGCCCTTGCTGAACCTAACCCGTCCGGGCTGTTCAGCCAGGGTTAATTTCACCTCTCTAAATTTTCGGAACGAATCCGCTTCTGCCCGGTTTTCGTCTTCCTGTGCTCCAAAAACGGCCTGAAACGGTTCGAATAAGAGCATCGGCGGGCGCGAGTCCGTGAATTTGACGAACTAGAACACAAAGAGGAAACCCCAAATGGGTACACGATCCAGATTGTTCGCCAGCGCTGCCTTTCCCCTGTTGTCGCTATCCCTCATGCTCCAACCCGTCCATGCAGCGACACCAACCGGAGTGCAGTCCGGAGTTGTCGCGAAGTCTGCCGATGTCGCCGGAGCAAGTTTCGAGGTTGCACAGCAGCAGCCTGACGCGCAGCCGCAGGACGATCAGGATCCCCGTAAGCGCAAGAAGCACGGCGAGCAGGGGCAGGAAGGCGGCCAGCCGCAGCAGGAAGGTCAGAAGCATGCTCCTGCGGAAGAGCAGAAGCCCGCAGCGCAGCAAAAGCCCGCCGCCGAACCGAAGCCTGCCGAGGCGATGAAGCCGCAGCAGCAGGAAGAAAAGCCGAAGCCGGCGCAGGCCGCCCAGCCGGAGGCACAGCCCGAGGCGCCCAAGCACAAGCAGCAGGCCCAGCAGCCCGAGGCCCAGCCAGCTCCAGCCGCGCCCGCCCAGCAAGAAGCGCAGCCGGAGCTCAAGAAGCACAAGCAGAATGCCGAGCAGCAGCCACAGGCCGCACCGCAGCCCGAGGCTCCCGCCAGGAAGGCAACGCAGCCTGCAGTCCAGCAGGAGCAGCAGCCTGCCCAGGCGCAGCCGACCGAGCCGCAGCAGCCGGCTCAAGCTCAGCAGGACCAGCAGCAGCATAAGAAGCACCAGAAGCAGCAAACCGAACAGGCAGAGCCGGGGGCTCAGCCGGCGGAACCGCTGAAGCCAGCGCAACAGGAAGCGCCGGCCAAGGCGCCGGCCGCGAAGGCCGAGGGTAGCAACGAGCCTGCCAAGCAGCCTGCAGCCCAGGCACAGCAGCCGGCCGCGACCGGCGAAGCCAAGCCGCCCGTGCCGAAGACGCAGGCCGGAGGTCAGCAGCCGGAAGCCAAGCCCGGCGTCAAGCAGGCACAGCCCGAGGCAAAGCCTGCGCAGCAGCCTGCCGGCGAGGCCGCCGCCCCTGCAAACGGTACCGGCAAGCCGGCCCAGCCCACTGCGCAGCAGCCCGCAGGTGAAGCTGCCGCTCCGGCCAACGGCACCGCCAAGCCCGCCGCCCAGGCCCAGCAGCCGGCAGCTCCCGCAAATGGAGCAGTACCGCAGGCGCAGGGTGGCCAGCAGGCCGAGGGGGCTGTGCCGCAAAGCGCGCCGGTTTCCCCGCAGGAGTTGGAGCGCCGCAAGAAGATCGCCGAAAATCCGGCCCAGGCTACCGGTCCTGTCATCCTGCCGGTGCAGAATGGTGCCGCCGTTCTCGACAGCGACAAGGATGCCGCACGTCGCGGTGGCCATGGACACCGCGGTCAGTTCGGCCAGGGTCAAGGCCAGGTTCAGGGCCAAGCTCAGGGCCAGGGACAGGCCGGACAGGCGCCGGCCGTTCAGGGGCAGGGCCAGGCCGCAGTACAGCAGGCAGCACCCGCAAATGTCAGGGCTCCGACCTCGGATGCTGACGCCCAGCGCGCCAATGGCGGCCAGCAACGTCAGCCAGTGCGAATCGAGGCTGTGACCAGCGAACGCGGGCAGCGGATGAACGGTCGTCCGGATTTCGCCCGGCCGGATGGTGCGCAGGTCGAGGACAGCCAGGACAACCGCGTGATCCTCAACGTCGACAACAATGTCTTCGTCCGTCACGACGATACGCAGCGCTTCATACGTGATGGAGAACGTCCGACATACGAACAGCTGTCGCGTGACCGCTACCGCGAGACGATCGACCGTCCTGATGGCGATCGGGTGGTGACTGTGCGGAACCGTTACGGCGATATAATCCAGCGTTCGCGCATCGATGCGCGGGGCCGGGAATATGTCCTGTTCTATTCGCCGGAGCTGGAGGATCAACCGGATAATGACAGCTACTTCCGTGACCCGGGCGAGGATCTGCCGCCCATGCGGCTGCGCATCCCGGTCAACCAGTACATCATCGACACGAGCAGCGACCAGGATCAGGACTATTACGACTTCCTGCGCGAGCCGCCGGTCGAACAGGTGGAACGGGTCTATTCGCTGAACGAGGTGCGCTATTCGGCCCGTATTCGCGACAAGGTGCGCCGTATCGACCTTGATACGATCACCTTTGCGACCGGCAGTGCCGATATCCCGATGGCGCAGGCCAAGACGCTCCGCGGCATCGCCGATGCGATCAACCAGATCGTCAAGAAGGATCCGACGGAATCCTTCCTGATCGAAGGTCATACGGATGCGGTGGGCTCCGACCAGAGCAACCTGATCCTTTCGGACCAGCGCGCTGAATCGGTCGCCAACGTGCTCACCGATGTCTACGGCATTCCGCCGGAGAACCTTGCGACCCAGGGCTATGGTGAGCAGTACCTCAAGGTCAACACGTCAGGACCGGAACAGGAAAACCGCCGCGTCACCATCCGGCGCGTGACCGCGCTGGTGCGTCCGGTCGCGCAACGGTAGTTGTTGAGCTGATGGGATTGATGAAAGAAGCCGCCGGGCAACCGGCGGCTTTGTAATGTCCAGCATTGGTGTTCATGGGCTATAACAGCCGCTCCAAATTCCCTCGTCCCTGTGCTTGTCACAGGGATCCAGCGCGACCAAGTCCTTGGGCGCAGGAGAGTCTTCTGCGGTGCGGACGCACCGCCGCTGGATTCCTGTGACAAGCACAGGAATGACGAGCGGATGTATAGATGCGCCTTGCGGCTGATGTGGCAACCGCCTCAGGGCCTCAACGGCTCTCCAAGCCCGACGGTTGTCGCGATGAAGTCGACGATTGCGGTCGTGTCGTCCAGGTTGAAAACGGGCAGGGCGCTATTCTCGACGGGATGATCCGCTGCGATCGCAACGATATGCGGATCGGTGGGTGCCAGGGGCTCATGCTTCATGGCCTCCAGCCGGCGGGCCTCGATCTTGGGAATGGGCTCGCTCTTGTAGCCCTCGATCAGGATGAGGTCGCAGGGAGCAAGCCGCGACACGATCTCGTCGAAGGCCGGCTCGGGCGCGCCGCGCAACTCGTGCATGATGGCGTAGCGCGTGCCTGAAACGATGGTCACTTCATGGGCGCCGGCTTCGCGGTGGCGGTAGCTGTCGGCGCCTGGCTTGTCGATGTCGAAATCATGGTGAGCGTGCTTTATCGTCGAGATGCGATATCCGCGGCGCGTGAACTCGGTGACGAGCCGGACCATCAGGCCGGTCTTGCCTGAATTCTTCCAGCCGGCAATGCCAAAAATCCGGGGGCCGAAAATGCGGGTCGTTGTCATCAGCCGATCACCCCGAGCCATTTTTCGGCCGCGATTATATCCTCCGGCCTATTCACATTGAAGAATGGATCAAATGGGCCGGCCGATGTCTCGATCAGGGGGAAATTGACTTCGGTAACGGTATACGGCCGCAGGAAGTCGCGTACTCGCCGGTGCTGGTCGGTATGGGTCAGCCAGGCTTCGAGATCGTTGGCTGCCGATACCGGCCATAAGCCGAATACCGGATGGTCCTGGCCGCCGGAGGCGGGTATTGCCATCTCGTCGGGTCCTCCAAGAACCTCGGCCAGACGCGCCAGCAGGTCCCTCGGGAAGAAGGGACAGTCAATGGGCACGGTTGCCACATGGGTCGCCATCGGGTGGGTGGCGGCAGCGTCGCGCATGGCGGCAAGGATGCCGGCCAGGGGGCCGGCCTTGCCTTCGATCGTATCGGGGACGAGGCGCAGGTCGTTGGTCTTAGGCCGTTCCGGGTCCGCATTGAGCGAGACTGCGGTCGTCTGCTCGGCAATCCGATGAGCGATCCGAGTGAGCATCGTCACGCCGCCGATTTCCACGAGGGCCTTGTTCCTGCCCATGCGGCTGGATAGCCCACCCGCCAGTATAATGACAGGGATGGAGGCGGCATCGAGTTTGAACCGGGCCATGCGATCCTCTTAGGCAGGAACGCGCGGCTCGGATTCCTGCGCGACCTTCTGTGCAAGCTGCCTCTTGCTTTCGCGGTAGAACGTATAGAGGCCGGAGGCGATCACGACAGTCGAACCAACCCCGGTCCAGATATCCGGTGTTTCGCCGAAGAAGACAAGGCCGAGCAGGGCAGAGAAGATCAGGCTCAGATAACGCAAGGGGGCCACAACCGAAATCTCGCCCGTTCGCATGGCGAGGATGGCTGTCTGGTAGCCGATCAGCACCATCACGGCAGCAAGCATGATGTGGGTCAGCGGCGTCACGGTGATGGGCCGCCAGCCGCCGCATGGAATGATCAGCAGGAGGCCGAAGATGGTGATCGAGACAGCAGTGCATACCGTCACCGTTAGCGACGGCACGTCCTTGCTGACGCAGCGAGTCGCAAGATCGCGCGCGGCGGTTATGAACATGCTGGCGACCACGAGAAGGGCCGCAGGCGTAAAGCCTTCCGGTCCGGGGCGGATGATGATCAGCACGCCGATGAAGCCGACAACAATCGCCGACCACCGCCGCCAGCCGACCGGCTCCTTCAGGAAGATCGCCGCGCCGAAGGTCACGGCAAGCGGTATCGCCTGCAGGATGGCCGAGGCATTGGCGATCGGCATCATGCCGAGAGCAGTGATATAGGTGACCGCGGCGAGGGCTTCGCAGATGACGCGCAAGAGGATCATGGGTTGCAGCACGGTGCGCCAGGAGCGTAGCGCGCCCATGCGCCGAGCAAGCAGATAGACCAGTACCGTCGTGAACAGGCCGCGCAGGAACATGATCTCTCCGGCATTCATGACCGAGATCACCGATTTCGAGAGCGCATCACTGCAGGAAAAGGCCGCCATGGCGGATGCCATATAGATGGCGCCCTGCGTGTTCTTGCTCTGCTGCATGATGAGAGATTCCCTAGACCCTTGAACCCCATCTACGCCGGATTGCGACGAAATGGAATCGCGGTTGCAGCCGCAATCGAGGAAAATCGTTTGTGCGTTGCAGCGAATTTGGGAGCCCCAAGGCGCAATCAGTCGCATCGAAGTCGCAAACAGTCTCAGAGGGCCTGCAATGCAAGGTTTCAGGTATGCGATTAATTCTTATTCAATCTTCTTTTCAGAGGGTTGGGTCAGTTTTGCATGAGGCGAAAACACCGATCGCAGCGCAGCGGGGATGCAATCCCGTAGCCCCGGTCAGCAATAGACCAGTTACCGGGGCGCCACATGTTTTTCATTGATCGTCTTTTGCAGAGCCGACGGATCGTCACCAAGGTCCTTATCTTCGTCGTCCCTTTGGTCGTGCTGATCGCCGGTGTCGGCCTTCTAGGCTACCACACCGCCAATGTCCTCAACGGCCACATGACCGTCACCCGGGCGACGATCGAGAATATCAGTGATTTCGAGAATCTGCAGGCAGCACTCCAGGAATTCACGGCAGCGCCTTCGGATGACACGCGCAAGGCGCTTTCGGAGAAGATCGACGCACAGGATGCGGGTGTTCAAAGGCTGAACGGCCTGCTTGCTGCCGACGACCAGCGCGCGAAGATTGCAGCCGTCAGCGCGCTTGCCGGGCAGATGCGCAGCCAGGCAGCGACGCTCTGGACGCTGAAGCAGAAGCAGGACGCCGGCGCCGATGCCGTCGAGAAGGCGCTGGAGAATATCCAGGCAAACGGCCAGGCTGCGGTCAAGCAGACGAACATCATCGAGAAGGATTTCAGTGACAAGGAAACCTTCGCCAAGGAACTGCTCTACGATTCCGCTGCCTACAAGGCTCTCGTCGACAAGATGGGCAACATGCGCGTGCAGTTGCAGATGGCGACGGATTCGGATGAAGAGATTTCCGATGCGCGCACCTATCTCGACGCTATCATCAAGCAGCTTTCCGTATCCCAGGCGTTGGTGTCCAAGCGCGGCGCGCCGCTGGTCGCTCAGGTCGCAGATGCGGTCGGCAAGTTCGATGCTGTCCTGAAGAGCAATGTTACGGCCGACCAGAAGGTCGAGGCCATCGGTCCCATCCTGCAGAGTTTCGTCAAGATCGAAGGCGACATGACGCTGCAGGCGGCGAAGAACAGCGATACGGCTGCCGAGCGTTTCGTCAGCCTGGACAAGATCATCAATGGTCAGAAGGAACTTCTGGGCCAGGTCAGTTCCGCACAGCTCATCATCGATCGGCTGCAGCTGCATGTCACCCGCATGGTCGCCGTGCGCGACAGCGCGTCGCGAGACCTGGTGCTGGCAGATCTGAAGGACCTGACTGATGCCGGGGCCACCATTTCCAAGCTCGGGCAGACGAACAGCACGATGCGAGATTTTGCGCCGCATGCTGCTCCCCAGGTCGACAGCCTATCGAAAAGCTCGGCCGACATGTTGCAGGCAGCGGCGGACTGGAAGAAGACGCGCATCGAGTCCGTCGGCATTCTTGCCGATGCCATGTCGTCCCTGCGGACCTTCGTCAGCCAGGCGCAGGAAATCGGCAAGGAAGACAGCGAGCAATCCGCACAGGTTTCGGTCTTTGCGATGATCCTCGGCACGTTGCTTGCGATCGTCGGTGGCCTGATGCTTGTCGAAACGTTGCGTGGACCGCTGAAGCGCGTCACCGGCATCATGACGCGGCTTGCCAATGGCGACCTCGAAGTCGATATCGACGGCCGCAATCGCGGCGACGAAATCGGCGATATGGTTCGCTCGGTTACGGTCTTCCGGGATGCGGCGCGCGAAAACGTCCGCCTGGAGCGCGAGGCGGAAGCGGCCCGAGCGCTCTCTGCAGAAGAAAACGCGCGACGCGCAACGGAACGTGCACGCATCGAAGCAGAGCAGAAGCAGGCTCTGACTGCGCTTTCCGAAGTCCTCAGCAAACTTGCCGATGGCAATCTCGAGGAGAGCATGCGCGAGGACCTGTCGGCGGATTTCGTCGAGATGGCCTTTACCTACAATCACGCGGTCGAAGCTTTGCGCGAAACGCTTTCAGACGTCCGTTCCACGGCGGAAGAGATCAAGGGCGGCACCGGAAATCTGGCAAGCTCAGCCGACGATCTGGCGCGCCGCACTGAACAGCAGGCTGCAGCTCTTGAAGAAAGCTCGCGTGCGCTCCGGCATCTGACCAGCGTCGTTCGCGAGACTGCCGACCGTGCCAAGCAGACGGCTGTCTCCGTCGACCAGACGCAGGCCTATGCAACGCAGTCCGGCGAGGTTGTCGCCAAGGCCGTCGGCGCAATGAGCGAGATCAATCGCTCCTCCGAAAAGATCGTGACGATCATCGGCGTCATCGACGAGATCGCCTTCCAGACGAACCTGCTCGCGCTCAATGCCGGTGTCGAGGCCGCCCGTGCGGGTGAGGCCGGCCGTGGCTTTGCTGTCGTCGCACAGGAAGTCCGCGAACTGGCGCAGCGTTGCGCCAATGCCGCCAAGGAGATCAAGGGGCTTATTTCCGCGAGTTCGGCACAGGTGCAGAACGGCGTCCTCCTGGTCGAGGAGACTGGTGCGGCTCTTGCAGAGATCATCCATCATGTGACCGGCGTCCAGAAGCTGGTTTCGGATATTTCGTCGGCCACCGCGGAGCAGTCGACCGGCATCGCCGAAGTCACCCACGCCGTCAACGAAGTCGAGCTGATCACCCAGAAGAACGCTGCAATGGTCGAGGAGAACAATGCCGAGATCCACGGGCTGCGCCAGCGCGTCGACATGCTGTCCGACAAGATCGAGCGCTTCCGCACCGGCGACTTGGCCGATCTCGACGGCTATCAGCAGCGCGGATACGATTATCGCGCGGCTTGAGCGCAGACAAAATTTCCGAGGTTTGAATAATGCATCCCGCGGGTGGCTCTTGCAGATATCGGAACATGGATATGTCCGATTATGATGCCGTACTCGATCTGTGGCGTGTCTCAGGCTTCACGATCCGCCCGCTCACCGATACTCGGGAAGGCATAGAGAGATTGTTGGTTCGCAATCCCGGCCTGAGTATCGTCGCTTTGGATGGTGAGTTGCTTGTTGGATGCGCGCTGGGAAGCCATGACGGACGACGAGGCTTCCTGCAGCATGTGGCCGTTTCGCCGGCCTCGCGGGGCCTTGGGATCGCTACGAAAATAGTCGATATCTGTCTGGAGCGATTCCGCGCCCTGAACCTTGGTTGGGTGCACTTGGACGTAGTTGAGGGCAATGACGTTGCCATGTCCTTTTGGCAGCGGATAGGATGGGGCCCTCGTGATGAACTGACTCGGCTGTCCTTCTGCCTTCTGGATTAGAGTCCCCAAGCCTCCGAATGCTCCATCCAAATGCCGCGCTTTATCACCCGCCGGTGACGCTCATGTGGCGGGCGACGGCCGGTCTGTTGTGGGTGCGGTCGATGATGAAATCGTGGCCCTTGGGCTTGCGGGTGATGGCTTCGTCGATGGCGGAACAGAGCAGGGCATCGTCGGGAGAGGCACGCAGTGCCGTGCGCAGATCGGCGGCATCGTTCTGGCCAAGGCACATATAGAGCGTGCCGGTGCAGGTCAGCCGCACGCGATTGCAGCTCTCGCAGAAATTATGGGTGAGCGGCGTGATGAAGCCCAGCCGGCCGCCGGTTTCCTTGACCTCGACGTAACGCGCCGGGCCGCCGGTGCGGTAGGGAATGTCGGCAAGCGTGAACTGCTGTTCCAGGTCGGCGCGAAGCTTCGATAGCGGAAGATACTGGTCGGTGCGATCCTCGTCGATCTCGCCCATCGGCATGGTCTCGATGACGGTGAGGTCCATGCCGCGGTCGTGTGCGAAGCGCAGGAGATCGGGTATTTCGGATTCGTTGAAGTCCTTGAGCGCAACCGCGTTGAGCTTGATCTTCAGTCCGGCCCTGCGAGCTGCCTCGATGCCCTCCATCACCCGGTCGAAATCGCCCCAGCGGGTGATCGTCCGGAACTTGTCGGGATCGAGCGTATCTAGCGAGACATTGATGCGCCGGACGCCGCAGTCATAAAGCTCTTCGGCGTGGCGCGCGAGTTGCGAGCCGTTGGTCGTGAGCGTCAGTTCGTCCAGGCGACCGGTCTGCAGATGCTTGCCGAGTTCGCGGACGAGAAACATGATGTTCTTGCGCACGAGGGGCTCACCGCCGGTCAGCCTGATCTTACGGACGCCCTTGGCGATAAAGGCGGAACAGAGCCGATTCAGCTCTTCCAGCGTCAGCAGGTCCTTCTTCGGCAGGAAGGTCATGTGTTCCGACATGCAATAGGTGCAGCGGAAGTCGCAGCGATCGGTCACCGAGACACGGAGATAGGTCACCGCCCGGCCGAATGGATCGGTCATCGGGCCCGCATCCGCCATAACGGGCAGGGCGTTGTCTATCGGACCTACAAAGCTGTTCACCAGAACCTCCGCAATGGTACTAATGTGTGTTTAGGCGATTGTGGGGTCAAGGGAAACACTCAAGTGTATGTCAAGCCGCATGGCTGCTCGTCTATATGCTGCACTGGTAGTGATCGCGATCGAAAGAGGCTTGCCTGTCAAGGACATGCGGCCTATCCCTAACTGAGAATGGCAGGGGGTGAATATCCATGAGCGACGTTTGGCCGACCGAATTGCGTGTCTCGAAGGACCGCCATCACTTAACCGTGACTTTCAACGACGGAGCCAGGTTCAAGCTCTCCGCCGAGCTTTTGCGCGTGCTTTCGCCTTCGGCGGAAGTCCAGGGCCATGGTCCGGGTCAGAAGGTCACCGTTCCCGGCAAGCGCAACGTGGCCATCATCGCCATGACGCCGACCGGCAACTATGCTGTGCGCATCGGTTTTGACGACATGCATGATACCGGCATCTTCACCTGGACGTATTTGCGCGAACTCGGCGAAAAAGGCGAGGAGCTATTCTCGGCTTACGAAAAGGAGCTGGAAGAAAAAGGCATGAGCCGTGACGTGACGGAGAAGCCGCGTTAAGCGGACCATACGATTATCCGGGCAAGGGGATATTGATGAGCGAAGGCAAGGGACGCAGCTGGCTGCGCGTCAAGGGCAGCAAGAACGAGAGCAGGGTTTCCTTCGTCGAGCTGTTTTTCGACCTTGTTTTTGTCTTCTCGGTTTCACAGCTTTCCCATGGACTGACAGAGCATTTTTCGCCATCCGGCGTGATTGAGACGACGCTGCTGATCTTTGCGGTCTGGTGGGTCTGGATCTTCACGGCGTGGGTCACGAACTGGCTCGATCCGGATCGGATGCCGGTTCGCGTCATGCTTTTCGTTCTGATGCTGGCGGGGCTGGTGCTTTCCGCTTCCATACCCGAGGCCTTCGCGGAGAAGGGCCTTCTCTTTGCCTGCGCCTACGTGTTCATGCAGGTCGGGCGCTCGCTGTTTACGATCTACGCGATGAAGGACGATGCGCCGAACCGGCGCAATTTTCAGCGCATTGCAAGCTGGGTCGCCTTCTCGGGCCTCTTCTGGATCGCCGGTGGATTCGCGGAAGGCGAAATGCGGCTGGCATTCTGGCTTGTCGCGTTGTTGATAGAATACATCGCTCCTGCTGCCGGCTTTCGAGTGCCGGGGCTTGGATATTCGACGGCGGCGGACTGGAACGTGTCTGGAGCCCATCTGGCCGAGCGATGCGCGCTGTTCGTCATCATCTGTCTCGGCGAGGCCGTTCTTGAAGCAGGCGAGACCTTTGCGGAGTTGCCGCTGACGCCGATGGTGGTCGTGGTCTTCATCACCGTTTTCATCGGCACCATCGCCCTGTGGTGGATCTATTTTCAGTTCGGCCACGAGCGCGCCGCGCATCGCATCGAGCATGACGATACGCCGGGCAGGCTGGGACGGCAGGCCTTCACCTACGCTCACATTCCGATACTCGCCGGCATCATCGTCAACGTTGTCGGCAACAAGTTCGCGTTCCTGCATGCCGAAGAGACAGCGCACATGTCGACATCAGCAGCGATCGTTGGCGGACCTGCCTTGTTCCTGTTGGGAAATCTCTGGTTCAAGGGAACGACGACCGGGCGTTTGCCCCTGTCGCATATGGCGGGACTGCTCGCGCTTTTATTGCTTCTGGTCGTTGCTCCAGCCGTCGAGGTCTACCAACTCTGCATGCTGGCAACCCTTGTGCTGGTGGCAGTCGCGGTATGGGAATATGCCTCATTGACGAAGGTCGCACACCAGGTGCGACCTTCTAGCCACTGACGATGTCGGCTTAGGACTTGTAGATCAGCCAGCTTTTCGTCAGGTCCTTTTGCATGCCGTCTTCATAGGCGAAGACGGTGTTCCGGCCTGCATTCTTGGCGCAATAGAGCGCAATATCCGACTTGGTATAGAGTTCGCCGGGATCGGCCGCCCACGACGCCATGCACACGCCAAGCGAAATGGTGATGGGGCCGTAGTTGATCCGCGTGCGGGAGTTCTTGAACGGCGTTGCTTCCAGCGTGCGCCGAATGCGTTCGCAAGTCGAGATGACCTCTTCAGCGGTATTGCCCTCGATGATGATCGCGAATTCTTCGCCGCCGGTGCGTGCGACGAAGACGTCGCGACGGACGCTGGCGCGAATGACGGATGCAACTGTTGCAAGGATCTTGTCGCCGACAGGATGCCCGTAGGTATCGTTGATCTTCTTGAAATTGTCGATGTCGGCAAGCACCAGCGCCGTGACCGGCAGCGACAGGGGATTGTTGTAGATTGCCGCGAGGCGATCGTCGAAGGCGCGGCGATTGGAAAGCCGCGTCAGCGAGTCCGTGTTTGCGATACGCTTGTATTCGTCCAGTTCCTTGCGGACCTGATCCATCTCCTGCGACCGCTGTGCGACGTTCGTGACTGTCTTCTCGCCGTGCGAGATTGTGTCGCCGGTCGCTTCGGTCAGGATGTTAATGACATTGCGAAGCAGATCGACATTCGTACTGTTCTTCGAGTTGATCCGTCGTACGGTTTCATCGAGGAGCTTGCTGTAGGTCTCGAGCGAACTCTGCTCCTGCTTCAAGGCACTCAGCACGCCGTCCAGTTCGCTGACCATCTTGGTGTGCGCATCGTCATAGACCTGGCTCGTATTGTGCGAAAAATACTTCGCGCCGAGTTCGTCCAGTTCTTCCTGCGTGGCATTGTTGCCAAGCGCCGCAAGGTCGCGCGTGAGATTGGGGTTGGAGCCGATATACGCTTCGTAGAAGAGTTCGTAGTTACGCGGAATAGGGGCTACGCCCATGGATCGCATGGCAAAGGTAATCTGTCCTGCCACGTCGGGAACTTGTGCCTTGGGCACAATCACCGTACTCATCGGCGAACTCCTGATTCAGATTTTCGAAAGCACTATTTTTTGTTAGCTTAAAATTCTTTGGAAAAGATTAAGGCGCGAATTACTAAAGATTACACACGAATTCTCGTTACGTCGGCCGGTTGCGAAATATACGAATGAAATAATTGAATAATTTAGTCTGCCTTTACTAAAGAGGCGCCCTTTGGCGCCCCTTTGAAACCAAAATCGTTAAAAATTAGCCCAGATTGAGCTCCTGGAAAAAGTCGTTGCCCTTGTCGTCGATGACGATGAACGCAGGGAAGTCTTCGACTTCGATCTTCCACACGGCTTCCATTCCAAGCTCCGGATATTCCAGAACTTCGACCTTTCTGATGCAATCCTGTGCCAGTCGCGCAGCCGGACCGCCGATCGAGCCGAGATAGAAGCCGCCATGGGCCTTGCAGGCCTCACGAACGGCACGGGAACGGTTGCCCTTAGCGAGCATGATCATCGAGCCGCCGAAAGACTGGAACTGGTCGACATAGCTGTCCATGCGGCCGGCGGTGGTCGGGCCGAAGGAGCCGGAGGCGTAGCCGGTCGGCGTCTTGGCGGGGCCGGCGTAATAGACCGGATGATTCTTCATGTAGTCCGGCATGCCTTCACCCTTCTCCAGCCGCTCGCGGATCTTGGCGTGGGCGAGGTCGCGGGCAACGATGATCGTGCCGTTCAGGGACAGGCGGGTCTTCACGGGATGCTGCGAGAGTTCCGCCAGAACGTCGCTCATCGGACGGTTGAGGTCGATGCGGACGGTCGAGGCCGAAAGCTTGTCTTCGTCGATCTCGGGCATGTACTTCGACGGATCGGTTTCCAGCTGTTCGACGAAGATGCCGTCGCGGGTGATCTTGCCCTTGGCCTGGCGGTCGGCGGAACAGGAGACGCCGAGGCCGATCGGCAGCGAGGCGCCGTGGCGGGGCAGGCGGATAACGCGAACGTCATGGCAGAAATACTTGCCGCCGAACTGGGCGCCGACGCCGAGGCTCTGCGTCAGCTTGTGGATTTCCTTTTCCATTTCGATATCCCGGAAGGCGTGCCCGTTTTCGGAGCCTTCCGTGGGAAGACAGTCGAGATAGCGCGTCGAGGCGAGCTTGACCGTCTTCAGGTTCATTTCGGCCGAGGTGCCGCCGATGACGATGGCGAGGTGGTAGGGAGGACAGGCGGCCGTACCGAGCGTCAGGATCTTTTCCTTGAGGAAATCCCGCATGCGGTCATGGGTCAGAAGCGACGGCGTGCCCTGATAGAGGAAGGTCTTGTTGGCCGAACCGCCGCCCTTGGCGACGAAGAGGAAGTCATAACTATCAGTTCCTTCCTCGTAGATATCGATCTGAGCCGGCAGGTTGTTCTTGGTGTTCTTCTCCTCGAACATCTTGATCGGCGCGAGCTGGGAATAGCGCAGGTTCTTCTTCTCATAGGCGTCGAGCACGCCCTTGGAGAGGGCAGCCGTATCACCGCCTTCGGTCCAGACGCGGCGGCCCTTCTTGCCCATGATGATCGCCGTGCCGGTGTCCTGGCACATGGGAAGAATGCCGCCCGCAGCGATATTCGCGTTCTTCAGGAGGTCGTAGGCGACGAAACGGTCGTTATCGGTGGCTTCCGGGTCGTCGAGGATGGAGGCCAATTGCTTCAGGTGGCCGGGGCGCAGCAAATGGTTGATGTCGGCGAAGGCGGTCTCGGCGAGCAGGCGAATGCCTTCGGGATCAACGGTCAGGATATCCTGCCCCTTGAATGTATCGACCGAGACATAGTCGCTCGAAATCTTGCGATAGGGCGTGGTGTCATCGCCCAGCGGAAAGAGATCGTCTGCCATGGAAAACCTTTCAGGCGGAGGGAGGGATCATTCTTTGGAAACGGTCTAAATCCGACAGAAGCGAAATGCAATTGCGTCAGCATGTCTCCCATCGCGCCGGAATGCGGCGATCGGTAGAATGCGATGGATTGCGTGAAGATTTCGTTGGGCGTGATCGTCAACGGATCCGCGACGATTCGTTGCTAAAAGCGAACTCGAAACATCAGGACGCCGATATTACATCGATATTCGCCCAAACGTTTCCACGGGCATAGCAATTCTCAGAGGACTTCGAGACATGGTTTCGTCTCGCCACCATCATCACATCTCGCCGTTTACGGTCGTCGTTCTCCTGCTTCTGGCCGGCATCGTCGCCGGCGTCCAGACGGGCTATTTCAAGAACGCCTTCCACAAGGACATCCTGGCGCGCGTCAATCCCGCCGATGTCCTGACGGCCGCCGACCTGACGCCCGCCAACCTGGCGCCGGTCCATGTCGCGGCGGGGCAGGTTGCAGCCCCGGCCGCGCAGTCGTCCGTCAACGCCGCGCATTGACGCGGCGTTTGAACCGGCTGTTCATTTCGGTCCGATCATCGTTTCCGGCCGGACGATCGCGTCATAGTCTTCGGCGCTGACGAGGCCGCTTGCCAAGGCTTCTTCCTTCAGCGTCGTGCCGTTCTTGTGCGCAGTCTTTGCGATCTTCGCGGCATTGTCATAGCCGATCTTCGGCGCGAGTGCCGTTACCAGCATCAGCGCACGCTCCAGCCCGGCCTTGATATTGTCCTCGCGGGCCTCGATGCCGACCACGCAATTGTCGGTGAAGGAGACGGCGGCATCGCCGAGCAGCTGCACCGACTGCAGGAAATTATAGGCCATCATCGGATTGTAGACGTTGAGTTCGAAATGACCCTGGCTATCGGCAAAGGTCAGGGCGGCATTGTTGCCGAAGATATGGATGCAGACCTGGGTCAGCGCTTCACATTGAGTGGGGTTCACCTTGCCCGGCATGATCGAGGAGCCGGGTTCATTTTCCGGCAGCGCCAGTTCGCCGAGACCGGAGCGGGGGCCGGAGCCAAGCAGTCGGATGTCGTTGGCGATCTTGAAGAGTGCTGCGGCCGCGGCGTTTATAGCTCCGTGGCTGAAGACCATGGAGTCGTGGGCGGCAAGCGCCTCGAACTTGTTCGGGGCGGTCACGAAGGGTAGGCCGGTGATAGCCGCGATTTCCTCCGCGACCTTTTCGGCAAAGCCAACCGGGGCATTCAGGCCGGTACCCACGGCCGTACCGCCCTGGGCGAGTTCGCTGAGCCCCGGCAGCGTCAGTTCGATGCGCTTGATGGCCGAGGCGACCTGGGCGGCATAGCCGGAGAATTCCTGGCCGAGCGTCAGCGGCGTTGCGTCCTGCGTATGGGTGCGGCCGATCTTGATGATATGGCTGAACTCGGAGACTTTCTTTTCAAGCGCTGCATGCAGATGCCGCAGTCCGGGCAACAGGTGGTGGACGATCTGTTCGGCGCAGGCGATATGCATTGCCGTCGGATAGGTGTCGTTCGACGACTGGCTCATGTTGACGTGGTCGTTGGGATGCACGGGCTTCTTGGATCCCATGACGCCGCCGAGCATTTCGATCGCGCGGTTGGAGATGACTTCGTTGGCATTCATGTTCGACTGCGTGCCGGAGCCGGTCTGCCAGACGACCAGGGGAAAATGATCGTTAAGCTTGCCATCGATGACTTCCTGCGATGCGTCGACGATCACTTTGCCGAGAGCTGGATCGAGCTGGCCGAGCGCCATATTGGCGCGGGCTGCCGCCAGCTTGACGATGCCGAGCGCGCGCACGATCGATAGCGGCTGCTTTTCCCCACCTATCTTGAAGTTGCCGAGGGAGCGCTGCGCCTGGGCGCCCCAATAGCGATCGCTCGCCACTTCGATGGGGCCAAAGGTATCGGTTTCCGTGCGGGTAGAAGTCACTGATTTACCTTCCATAATAACGAGTGGAACATATCCGCTGTTGTCGTCGTTTAGGCGTTTATAGGCCCGATCGTCACCCGTGAAAACATGCAGAAATATTTCATGAGATATTTTATCATGATTTATAGGTCGCCCGGGCGTGTTCTTTTGGCCACGCTTGATAAGTTATTCCTTTTTGGCGAATTTCCGTCCTTAAAAAGCCGCGGAAAAGTCGGTAAAAAATTAACTAATAATTTCATAATTTTGTGTGAACTGATCGCGAACCGCGCATCTACTTATTCACATGAAGTTGAGGCGTTGAACGATCGGCAGGCCTCGTCCGTTTTATCTTTATCGACTAAGCGATGTCCCAAGTATCGCTCAATTGATTTGAGAATGGACTGAGACTGTCTCAAGCTACCGCATGATACGGGGACCGATTTAAAATATGAAGCTCGCAACCAAATCCGCCGCCGCAGTACTCGCTCTGTCGTGCTGTTTTGCCGGCATCAGCACGGCATCCGCTAATGCAATGACCTTCCTCGATTTTATTCGCGGTGGTCCCGGCAATGCCGGCCAAAGCACGAAGATGCGTCCGGATTTTCCACCGCCGCCATCGGTTTCGAAGCAAGGTGATGCGAGTGCGCCGCTGCCGACGGTGGATGCGTCGCAGTATCAGTATTACACCTACAAGCCCGAGGCGATGCGCCTGGTGGCGTCCAGCCGGTTTGCCGATACTGTTGTAACCGGCGCCGTTGCAGACGCTTCGGCCACCCCGATGGGCGGTAGTGATTCCGCGGCGCAGCGGCACTTCCTGACGGAAGCGAAGGTCATGACGACGAACGACGTCGCCAAGGCACTGGAAGCCTATTACGGCAGCCAGAAGCAGCCGCTCGTCTGGGTTTCCGACAACGCCCTTAACGACAAGGCAAAGGCTGCGATGGCTGTGTTGGCCGACGCCGCTTCCGTCGGCCTCGATCCGGCCGATTATGCCGTTCCGCTTCCGACCTCCGACGCGACCAGCGTCAACTCAGCTGACCGTGACCGTGCGCTGATGCAGTTCGAGCTGACCCTGTCGGCAAAGGTGCTGAGCTATGTTCAGGACACCGAGCGTGGTCGCCTCGACCCGAACAAGATTTCCGGGTACCACGACTTCAAGCGCAAGGACGTCAATCTGACGCCGGTCCTGAAGCTCATCACCATGAGCCCGGACACGACCGCTTATCTCAACAGCCGTAGCCCGTCGAACCAGCAGTTTACGGAACTGAAGACTGAGCTTGCCAAGCTTCGCGGCAATGGCGCTTCCAGCGGCAATCATGTGACGGTTGCGCTGAGCGGCATTCTCAAGCCGGGTGGCAACTCGCCTGAAATGGCGAACATCGTCAAGGCAATCCAACTCAAGGGTTCCGAGGCTCTGAAGACGAGCCAGGCTTCGGTGCTTGCTTCCTATCAGGGCGGCTCCGACTATACGCCTGATCTGGTTTCGTTGGTCGAAGCTTTCCAGAAGGAACGGGGCCTGACGGCGGATGGCGTTATCGGTCAGTCGACGGTTCGCGCCATGGTCGGCGAGAACAGCGACAGCAAGATCCAGAAGCTCAACATTGCGATGGAAGAGCTGCGCTGGCTGCCGGATGAACTCGGCCCGCGCTATGTCTTCATCAACCAGCCGGCCTTCATGGTCTACTACTACAACGACAACAAGGAACAGTTGTCGATGCGTGTGGTCGTCGGCAACAAGAACCACCAGACCAACTTCTTCGAAAACCAGATCCAGACCGTTGAATTCAACCCCTTCTGGGGCGTTCCGCAGTCGATCATCATCAACGAGATGCTGCCGAAGCTGCGGGCCGATCCGAACTACCTGGACCGCATGGGCTATCAGGTCGAAGTGAACGGCCATGCCGTGCCTTCGTCCAGCGTCGATTGGTATGGTTCCACCCAGGCGATCTCCGTGCGCCAGCCGCCGAGCAGCGACAATGCTCTTGGCGAACTGAAGATCCTGTTCCCGAATAGCCACGCCATCTACATGCACGACACGCCTGACAAGGCCTTCTTCAAGAAGGACATGCGCGCGCTCAGCCATGGTTGCGTTCGTCTCGCCGATCCCCGCGCGATGGCGGCTGCGGTCCTGAATACGACCGTTGCCGATGTTGCAAAGCAGATCGCCGACGGGAAGAACAAGGCTGTGCCGGTGCCGCAGAAGTTCCCGGTCTACATTTCCTACTTCACGGCATGGCCGAACAAGGATGGCGTGATCGAATATTTCAACGACGTCTATGACCGCGACATGTACACGCAGCGGGCATTTGACGCCACGAGCAAGGCACGTCAGACGCAGGTCTAAGTAAAGCTTACGAAAATGTAATAAAAGGCGGTCCCTGTGGCCGCCTTTTCTATTGTCACATCCTCGTGTAGTTGGATGTTCGAAGTGGAATATGACAGGCAGATGACTATTCTATGTATGCCGGGCACAAAAGGACAGTCGTCATGAAAAGCTTCACTCGCAGTATTGTCATCGGCGGTTTGACTGCATTGATCGGCTTAAGCGCATTTGCTGAGGCCAACGCAGCTGCTGCGCCGCAACTATCGGCTCAGCCTGGCACGTACAACGGCTATAACGGCCGTGGCGCGTGGCTTCCACCCGCAGCCGCTCAGACGAGCGGAACCACAGTCGCCAGTGCCAGTGGCCACGCCTCGTGGTGCGCTACCCATTACAGAACCTATCGGGCGTCCGACAACACGTACAAGCCTCTCGATGGTCCTCGGGAGCAGTGCAGATAAGTTATAGGGCAATGAAAAGGCGGGTCGTTTCCCGCCTTTTTCATGAGCCGAAAAGACCTCGATGTTCCCAATTTCACAATTCCGTAATGAGTGGAACTGTGACGGAAAATTACACGTTTAAACATGTGTAATTTGAAGGAACTTCGTCATGAAAACAATCACAAGCGGTATTGTCGCCGGCGGGCTTAGCCTGCTGATGGGCCTGAGCTCGATAGGCCAGGCTAGTGCGATGACCATGTCGGCCTCGCCCATTCCGCAAACGGAAGTCCAGCAACCCGAGCTTCAGGCTGTCGCCTGGCACGGCGGCCACGGTCATGGGCATGTCTGGCACAACCACGGCGGCGGAGACGGTGGTTGGCATGGCCACGGCGGTTGGCACCATCACGGCTACTATGGCGGCGGATGGCACCACGGCTATTATCATCACGGATACTACGATGATGGCGGAGCATGGGTTCCGTTTGCAGCGCTAGCCGCCGGGGCTTTGATCGCCGGTGCCGCCAGCCATCCGGCCTATCGCACCTATCACAGCCACGCCTCGTGGTGCGCGGCCCGGTACAGAACCTATCGAGCATCCGACAACACCTACCAGCCGACCAGTGGTCCGCGAGCGCAGTGCAGGTAAGTCATAAGCAATGAAAAGGCGGGTTATTTCCCGCCTTTTTCGTCAGCAAGGCGCACTTCGATATTGGCAGCTAATATTTCTGTAATGCGTGGAACTCTCACGAAAAAATACTAGTTTTATATATGCCTAATATGAAGGAAGTTCGTCATGAGAACGTTGACTAGCATTCTCGCCGGCGGCTTGAGCGTGCTGACGAGCCTTATGCCCATAAGCGAGGCCCACGCTATCACGATGCCCGATCTGTCCATTCCGCAGTTCACGGGACAGCAGCCCGAAATCCAGCAGGTTCAATGGCACGGGGGCCGTGGCCGTATGTGGCACGGCAACGGTGGTTGGGGCCACGGTGGCTGGCATGGTCATGGCGGTGGTTGGTATGGGCACGGTGGCGGCTGGTATGGCCACAATGGCTGGTACGGGCGCCGTGGCTGGTATGGAAATGGCTGGGGCTACGGCTATTACCCCGGCGGATACTATGGTGGCTATTACGGCGACGCCTGGGTCCCGCTTGCGGCTTTCGCAACCGGGGCAATTATCGCCGGAGCGGCCAGCCGTCCCTATTATAGCCGCCCTTACTACAACGGTTACGGCAGCCACGCCGCCTGGTGCGCAAGCCGTTACCGGAGCTACCGCGCATATGACAATACCTTCCAGCCATATTACGGTCCTCGTCGGCAGTGCTGACGATGAAGGAAAAACGGCGGCTGCGGATGCGCTTGGCCGCCAGGGTATTGCGGTAAGCTGCGGTTATCCTATCGACAGCAGCCCTTCCACCAGGGCGGGGGTCAGCTCACTGTAGTGAGCGATGATGTGGTTGGGGCCGAGTGTTTCGACGTCTACATCGGAATAACCGAAAGGCACCGCGATCGAGGGCACGCCGGCATTGCGGGCCACCAATATGTCGTTGATGCTGTCGCCGATCATGACGGTCCGGGACAGGTCACCGCCGGCACGCTCGACAGTGCCTATGAGGTGCTTCGCATCCGGCTTGCGGACAGTGAACGTATCGCCGCCGGTGATGGAATCGAAATAGTGCGAGAGTTTCAACCGCTCGATCAGAAGCAGTGCGAGGGATTCAAGCTTGTTCGTGCAGACTGCAAGGCGGTGTCCGCTGGCCTTCAGCGCGTCCATCGCCTCGATCAGGCCAGGATAGGGCTTGGTGGCGCCGGGTATGTTGTCGGTATAATGCGAGATGAACCGTTCGAGGAGCGCCGGCAGGCCATCCGGCTTGAGGGCGTAGCCGCGCAGTTTGCAGGCGCGCTCGATCATCACCTGGGCGCCGTTTCCCACAAGGTGGGTAAGGTCGTTATAGCCTAGAGGAGCGAGGTCCAGCGCGGCGATCGTGTGGTTCAGGCTCTCGACAAGATCGATGTGCGTGTCCAGCAGGGTGCCGTCGAGATCGAATACGACAAGAGCAGATTTCACGGTAAGGGCCTCGGATCGTCGATAGAACAATTGTTCCGAAGTAGAATATCGCTCCCGGAATTGCAATGTCGGCCAGCTTATCTTGAATTGCGGGCTTGATGACAGTTGCTCGCCGGCACTGTGATGAGCGGCAGCATTTCTTCCGGAAGCTGCTATTTTGGCTTTACGTTTGCGGGGGGACCCGTGTAAACAGCAACTCCAACGCAATAATGGGAGCAGGTGGCGCTATGGACGCCCGGCAGATGAAGATCAAAGCCGCCGAGGCAGCGCTTTCCCATGTCGAAAGTGGCATGCGGCTTGGAATCGGAACCGGCAGCACGGCTGAAGAGTTCGTGCGGCTGCTGGCCGAAAAGGTTTCACAGGGTTTGATCGTTCAGGGCGTGCCGACGTCGGAGCGCACGGCGCGGCTTTGCGTCGAACTCGGCGTGCCTCTCAAATCCCTCGACGAACTTCCTGAGCTTGACCTCACGATTGATGGTGCCGACGAGGTCGATCCCTCTTTGCGGCTGATCAAGGGCGGCGGCGGTGCTTTGCTGCGCGAAAAGATCGTCGCTGCTGCATCCGCGCGCATGATTGTCATCGCCGACGAGAGCAAGATCGTTGATACGCTCGGGGCTTTTCCGCTGCCGATAGAGGTCAATCCGTTCGGGCTGGCATCGACGCGCATCAAGATCGAGCGGGCGGCCATGCAGCTTGGTCTTACGGGTGCCCTGAAGCTGCGCCAGGCCGGTGAAGAAAACTTCATGACGGATGGCGGGCACTTCATCATCGACGCATCTTTTGGCCGCATTCCTGATGCAGAGGCGCTAGCCATCGCATTGAACTCCATTCCCGGTGTCGTCGAACACGGACTCTTCATCAACATGGCGACGCTTGCGATCATAGCCGGTCCGGCAGGGGCACGGACGCTGCAGGCGAAAAATACATAGGAGCATTGAACTCATGATCAAAATAACGGGTCTTGGCCGTTTTGCCGCTGCGACCATCGTTCTTTCAGGCCTCGCGTTCGGCTCGGCCAGTGCGCAGGACGTAACCGACGAGCAGATCAAGGCAGCCCGCGCCGCAATCAACGCGCTCGGCATCACGAACCAATTCGACGCCATTCTTCCGAACCTCGCCGAGCAGCTGAAGAGCACGATGATCCAGGCGAACCCGAACTTCGGCGACCAGATTGCCGCGACGGTTGATCAGCAGGCCCTGGCGCTGGCGCCGCGCCGCGCTGATCTCGAGCGCGAAGCCGCCATCACCTATGCTAAGGCTTTCTCGGTCGACGAGCTGAAGGCGATCTCCGAGTTCTACACGTCGGATGCCGGCAAGAAGTTGCTGAAGGACGGTCCTGTCGCGACGCGCGAACTCTATAAGGCCGCGGACATCTGGAGCCAGGGTATTTCCCGCGATCTCGCCAGCCAGAGCAACGACGCTCTCGCCAAGATCGTCAAGGTTCCGGCAGCACCGCCTGTCGCCGACGACGCTCCGGCAGCCGATGCGGCGCCGGCCGCCAAGCCGGCAGCAAAGCCGGCCGCAACCGCAAAGCCGGCCGCAAAACCTGCTGCCCCGAAGCTGACCATTCCCGCGAACTAAGTTTTACGCATATCGAATATGTAAAGCCCGGCGTCGTCCGGGCTTTTCTTTTGGGGGCTGCCGGCACTATATCAGCAGCAAATGTCCCGTCCCGTCGGCTTTCCCGGCCCATATTTTCCTGCAGGAGCTTTGCATGTCTTCCTACGATTATGATCTCTTCGTCATTGGCGGCGGTTCGGGCGGCGTGCGCAGCGCGCGCGTTGCTGCATCGCTCGGGAAGAAAGTCGGCATTGCCGAAGAGTATCGCTACGGGGGAACCTGCGTCATTCGCGGCTGCGTGCCGAAGAAACTCTTCGTCTACGCTTCGCAGTATCACGAGCATTTCGAGGACGCGGCCGGCTACGGCTGGACGGTTGGGGAAAGCAAGTTCGATTGGAAGAAGCTGATCGAGGCCAAGGACAAGGAAATTGCCCGTCTCGAAGGTCTCTACCGCAAGGGCCTCGACAATGCGAAGGCTGATATATTCGATACGCGCGCCGAGCTGATCGACGCCAACACGATCCGGCTCGTCAAGACAGGCAAGACTGTCACCGCCGACAAGATCGTCATTGCCGTTGGCGGCTCTCCGAACCATCATTCCGCTTTGCCGGGCTATGAGCTGTGCATTTCCTCCAACGAGGCTTTCCATCTCGAGGAACTGCCGAAGTCGATCCTGATTGCCGGCGGTGGCTACATCGCTGTCGAATTCGCCAATATCTTTCATGGCCTAGGCGTCGACGTGACACTGATCTATCGCGGTGCGGAAATCCTGTCGCGGTTCGACCAGGACATGCGCCGTGGCCTGCATGAGGCAATGGAGCAGAAGGGAATCCGTGTCCTCTGCCACGACGTTATCGAGGAAGTGACGAAGACGGAGGCCGGGCTTCGGGCGCGCACCATGAAGGGCGAAATGCTTGATGTCGGCGTCGTGATGCTGGCCTTGGGCCGTGATCCAAACACCAAGAACCTCGGTCTTGAGGCTGCCGGCGTGAAGACCGATGGGCGCGGTGCGATCGTCGTCGACGACTATTCGCGTAGCTCCGTTCCCAACATCTACGCGCTGGGCGATGTCACCGATCGGGTACAATTGACGCCCGTCGCTATCCATGAGGCGATGTGCTTTATCGAGACGGTGTACAAGAACAATCCGACCAAGCCCGATCACGACCTGATCGCGACCGCCGTCTTCTCGCAGCCCGAGATCGGCACGGTGGGTCTCAGCGAAGAGGATGCGGGCAAGCGCTTCAAGGAATTGGAAGTCTACCGCGCCGAGTTCCGTCCGATGAAGGCGACACTATCGGGCCGGAAGGAAAAGACCATCATGAAGCTGATCGTCAATGCCGAGGACCGCAAGGTCGTTGGCGCCCATATTCTGGGTCACGATGCAGGCGAGATGGCACAGATCCTCGGCATAACGCTGAAGGCCGGCTGCACGAAGGATGATTTCGACCGGACCATGGCCGTTCACCCGACGGCTGCCGAAGAGCTGGTGACGATGTATTCGCCGAGCTACCGCGTCATCGACGGCCAGCGCGTCTAAGCGGCCTGGGCGGGCTGGTTTCCGATCAGCCCGTCAATCTCGGGGTCTGCAAGACCTTCAGGAAGAGCGCGTTCATGGCGTCGCTGATGCCCTGCGATGGGCTCACTTCGAAATACAGGCCTGCCGAGGCGCAGGACTGCAGCCTCTTGCCGATCTGCGACTGGAAGGGGCTGATCCACTCATTGTACCAGCCGTCCTGGGGCAGGGGCAGGTAGGTGGTGTAGAGGATAGCGATCTTGACGTTGCGGTTCTTCAGCGGTGTGCAGAAGCTCGTGTCGATCGGCTCCTGGCAGCGGTTCGCGCCGGAGAGCGGTTCGGTGCAATTGGTCTTCGGGCTGTCGCCGACGCCGTCGGTGACGAAGAACAGGATCTTCTGGCGATCGGAGGGTCCGGTGCCCTGACCGGCGGCCGAGATCGTCGTATTCAGCTGTGTCAGAGCGTTATCGAAGCTCGTCAGCGCGTCATTCTTGTAATTTTGCTGCAGGATGGTCATCAGCTGGACGCCGGTCGTATTGCTGCTGACCTGGTTCATGTCGGTGGAAAGGTCAGAGACGGTCTTCAGCTGGTCGTCGTCTGCCGATGTTCCGAATGTATAGACGGCCATGCGGAACTGGTCGGGCGTAACGCGGTTGCTGACAGCCGTCTGCGTCAGCGCCTGCGTCGCCTCTCGAACGACGTCGATGCGGGTCGTCACGTGGAGCTGCTGCGCCAGTGTATAGTAATCTTTTCCCGCGTTCTGACCCGTCTCGTGGCAGGCAAAGGCGCAGCTGTCCGGCGTATGGCTTTCCATTGTCGCAATATCAGACGGGGTCGCGCCGACGCCCATGGATGGCGTGTTGTCCACCAGGATATAGAAATCCATGTAGGTCGCGGTCTGGTTCTGCGACGTCGCCGTTCCCGATATGTCGATCGAGTCCTTGCCGAGGATGCGCAGGAACGTCGTCGGCACGACGGCGGAAAAATTGACCCTCGATTGCAGCGTGCTGCCTGTCTTGCTCACGGAGACATCGACGTTGACGTCATCCTGCTGCAGCGCGACCGTGTTTTGGGCGAAGAAGAGGTTCTTGGCGTCGGCTTCGGCGATGCTGACAGTGCCGTCTCCCATGGTCATGGCTGCCGCCACACCACTCGATTTTTCCGCCAGTGCACCGACCGCTGCGGCATCGGCGGCAGCGAAAAGCTGGGTCCTGACGCTCATGGCATTTGAGAAATCGATCGCGAGGCCGGCCACTCCGAGGAGCGGCACCATCAGCAATGCCGTCATGATGCCGAAATTGCCGGCTTTATTTTGCCACAGATGCTGCCACTGGCCGCGCATGATCGTTTCCTCAATTGCCTGTCGCTCTCATGGCGAACTCAGCAGGACCCTCATGGCGGCTGATTGACGCGTTGTATCAGGCAATTCTCAATAGGCAGCAAAGCCGCTTGGTATGCGGGCAGTTAATGCCTATGTAGTGGAACTTGCAGGCTCTTCGCAGCCTCAACCGAGGCGCTGTTTGTCAGGGGCTCTTGAAGAGTATCTTGGACTGAACGGCGCTATGCAAAGCCACGACAAGGGGGTATAAGCCGCCCTTATTTCTTCGACGGGACATTCGGCCAAAGGCCGGATGCGGAACAGGTGATTGAGATGGCACAGAATTGGACACCGAATAGTTGGCGGCAAAAACCGATCCAGCAGGTGCCGGAATATCCGGACCATGCAGCGCTCGCAGCAGTGGAAGCGCAGCTTGCAACCTTTCCGCCGCTCGTTTTTGCCGGTGAAGCACGTCGTCTGAAGAAGCATCTCGCCAATGTCGCAGAAGGCAACGCCTTCCTGCTGCAGGGTGGCGACTGCGCCGAAAGCTTCGCCGAACACGGCGCCGACAACATCCGCGACTTCTTCCGCGCCTTCCTGCAGATGGCCGTCGTGCTGACTTTTGGCGCGCAGCTTCCTGTCGTCAAGGTCGGTCGCATCGCAGGACAGTTTGCCAAGCCGCGCTCCTCACCGATGGAAACGCAGAATGGCATTTCGCTGCCGAGCTACCGCGGTGACAACATCAACGGTACCGACTTCACGGAAGAGTCGCGTATTCCGAACCCGGATCGCCAGCTGCTGGCCTACCGCCAGTCGGCTGCAACGCTGAACCTTCTGCGCGCCTTCGCGATGGGTGGCTATGCCAATCTCGAAAACGTGCACCAGTGGATGCTCGGCTTCGTCAAGGACAGCCCGCAGGGCGAACGCTACCGCAAGCTGGCCGATCGCATCAGCGAAACGATGGACTTCATGAAGGCCATCGGCATCAGTGCCGAGTCTAATCCGAGCCTGCGCGAGACTGATTTCTTCACCAGCCACGAGGCGCTGCTTCTCGGCTACGAAGAGGCATTCACGCGCGTCGATTCAACCTCGGGTGACTGGTACGCGACCTCGGGCCATATGCTCTGGATCGGCGACCGCACGCGTCAGCTCGACCACGCTCATGTGGAATATTTCCGCGGCATCAAGAACCCGATCGGTTTGAAGTGCGGCCCGTCGCTGGCGCCGGATAATCTGATCGAGCTCATCGACGCCCTCAACCCGACGAATGAGGCCGGTCGTCTGACGCTGATCTGCCGCTTCGGTCACGACAAGGTCGCTGAAAACCTGCCGAAGCTGATCCGTGCCGTCGAACGTGAGGGCCGCAAGGTCGTCTGGTCCTGCGATCCGATGCACGGCAACACGATCACGCTCAACAACTACAAGACCCGTCCGTTCGAGCGGATCCTGTCGGAAGTCGAAAGCTTCTTCCAGATCCACCGCGCGGAAGGCACGCATCCGGGCGGCATCCATATCGAGATGACCGGCAAGGATGTGACCGAATGCACCGGCGGTGCGCGCGCCGTATCTGCCGACGATCTGCAGGATCGCTACCATACCCATTGCGACCCGCGCCTCAATGCCGACCAGGCTCTGGAACTTGCCTTCCTCTTGGCCGAGCGCATGAAGGGCGGCCGCGACGAGAAGCGCATGGTTGCCCAGGGCTGATTGCCGGTTCGGCAACATCACATTGCACATCAGAAAGGGCCGGCGTTTTGCTGGCCCTTTCTGTATCGTCCCACTTCTTCTTTCGGTGACTCCTCAATCCTACTGAACCAGCACTGGCTGCTGGCATCGCACATCCGTGACCCGAACATCGGCCTCGCCGATCCTGACGCCCAGCGTCATCAGAATGTTGTCCAGCAGGGTGTCGAGCGGCGCGGTGATACTGGTCATCACGGCGGACAGGGCCTGCTGTATGGAAGACTGCGTCCCGATGGTAACGATCAGGATCTTGATCTTATAAGCGGTATTGCCCAGCAAGGAGGCGACGGTCGAGGTCAGCGTGTCATGCGTGGAGGCCGTGCGGTAATTCCCATTCGAAATATCCGATGGAGAGAAGGTCAGCGACGTCTTGGTCATGTTGGTGATCGCGACATGGGAGCTGGCTGTGACCTTCACAAGAAGGGAATCGATCAGCGTCGCCGGACTGACTGACGGCTTGGAGCCGAAATTGGAGAATTTCGAGGTATCGACATCGC
The DNA here is from genome assembly GCF_004341625.1 of Rhizobium sp. BK376. GTDB lineage: Bacteria > Pseudomonadota > Alphaproteobacteria > Rhizobiales > Rhizobiaceae > Rhizobium. The sequence continues at coordinate 181,507 of NZ_SLZG01000008.1, forward strand.
CGAGATAGACGTCGGCAACGCCCGGGATCGTGTCGATCGTCACATTGGCGTTCTGTGCGCCATTGCCGAGGCAGGCGATCGAGGCGAGGGTGCCCTGACCCGAGGCGACCTCGATATAGAGCGGGATTTTCAGCTTCAGGCCGAGAAGCACTGAAAGCCCATCCACCGTCAACGAGAGTTTCAATCGGGTCTGCACTGTTCGCACGACCGTTCCCGGACTGCCGATTGCAAGCGAAGGCGTCTGCTGGGCCGGCTCGCCGATGGCGAGGGTCAATTGGACCGTAGAAAGACCGGGGACCGTGCCATTCAGGTTGACGGCGACCTGTTTGCTGCCATTGGCGGCAAGGGCGGCGGCCGAGATCAGGTCCATCACATTGGCTTCCAGGTTGAGATGCGAGCCACTGCCGACAACGCGCTGGCTGGCGGGGCCGAGCGCCAGTATGTCGCCGAGATCAAACTTTACCCGGGTGCTGTTGGTTGCCGCCTCGATCGTTTTTATCGCCGTCTTTACCGTTGGCGACAGTCCGGTTTGCTTCCCCACAGCCTTTATGAAATCGCCGTAGGAGATGTCGGTGCTCAGCGTATCCGAATAGCTGCCGGCGGTCAGGTTGAGGTTGGTGGCTAGTGAATCGATGACCGACAGTGCGTTCACGTCGGCGGAGGCCAGCGCCTGATAGTCCATTACGCTGAGAGATAGAGACGTGCCAAGCAGGCTGTTCAGCAGCGCGTTCAGAACGCCGTTGTTGAGGCTGGCAAGGCGCGAGCCGATCGAGAAGGCCGCAATCTTCTGCGTGGCGGCAGTGCCTACAGCCGTAAGTTTTGGCGGCGCGGAAATGCTGGAGGCGAAGAACAGACCGCCGGTCTGCTGGACTGCAACCTTTACGGCATCCGTCGGCTTGGCCCCAGCGACGAAGCGGTCCGCTGGCGCAACCGAGGCGTTTGCCGCGTAGGTGCCTGACGTCAATGTCGCGATACCGTCGAACTTGGCTTCGGTGGTCTGGTCTCCAAGGGGAAACTTGCCCTTGTTCGAGACATATCCAGTCGGTGTTCGGATCGCCATGTCGAGATTGTTTTGCTGAAAATACGTCAGCACATTCGTCTCCGCGTTGGTCGCGTCCGAGGCTGCGATGATCGACGCGAGATCAGCGGTATCCTGCAGTTTTCGCTGCTGAAGTGTCAGCAGGCCGTAATCGACGCCAAGGCTCAGAACATAGAGGATGAGAGGAGCGGAGAGTGCCGAAATGACTGCTATGTTTCCGCCGCGATCCGTGCTGAGGCGGTCAATCAACATCCGATATGGCTTCATATGCCACCCATGCGGATCGTCGCAAACCGCTTGATCGTCTTGTCTGGCGAAGCGAAACTGTAGAGATTCCAGATGGGTAAGTCTTCAGCGTCGTATTCAACCGAGACCGTAAACTGGTTGCTGTTGGTGGGGTCGGCGGCGACCGTGACCTTGAGCTTGTCACGCTTCAAAAAGGTGTCGTTCAGCGTCGAATTCGTAACGAAGGTGTCGACCAGTTGCTCGCGTTCGCTCTCGGTTATTCCGGCGACTGCGGTTCTTGCTGCGTCGGCTGCAATCTGTTGCACGGAGTGCGCGACACTTAGGTAGATGCCATAGGCAATCAGTGTCATCAGCACTAGAATGAAGACGGGAGCCAGTATGGCGAATTCGACCGCCGCAGCCCCATCTCGGCACCATTGGAGATCGCGGAACCTCTTCATGGGGATGCCCTTTCGCAAGCTATCGTTGATGATCCTTTGGATCACTAACGCCTATGATGTATCAGTATGTATTAAAATATAATTAGCTAATAAACCTATTGCGTGTAGATAAGAACCTGCTCCGCTAGAGACCCTATAGGTCGCAAGGCGGCAGGTGCGCCGAATAAGGCATGCCTCCAGCCACCTGTGATTGTTCCGGTTCAAGCCGTTGCTTCCCGGACCTTTTTTCCTCCGGCCTTAAATGCCCGTCAAAATGCCGCTGCCTCTTTCGCTAGCCTTCGATATCTCTCCCAGTGTTTTCCCAACGAGGAGTTGCCCAAGCGGCGCATGTCCCATGCTGGATCAGATTCGCTGAAGGTCTTGTCATGCCTTTGCGTTTGACAGGATTTGCAGCACCGATATGACGGTGGCCGGGCGTGTTTGCGGGGAGGGATAAGCATGGATGAAGAGCATACGGGATCGTGTCTCTGCGGCGCGGTGCGGTTCCGGGCATATGGACAGCTGCGGGAGGTCGTCGCCTGCCATTGTTCCCAGTGCCGCAAGCAGACCGGGCTCTATTATGCCGCCACGAATGTCTCCATCGACAAACTCGCGATCGAGGGAGACGAGTCCATAACGTGGTACCGGGCCAGTTCTTTCGCGCGCCGAGGTTTCTGCAAGACCTGCGGGTCGGCCCTGTTCTGGCAGGCCGAAGGCGCGGACGAGATTTCGCTCATGGCTGGCCTGTTCGACCAGCCCAGCGATCTCAAGATCGCCTATCATATCTACTGCGCCGACAAGGGTGATTTCTATGAGATATCGGACGGGCTGCCGCAGTACCGGCAGGGAAGTCCGGGCCTGCTGACGGCAGGCCCCTCGGACTGAAACCGAAGAAGCTTCGCCGCGTCAGTTTTGGTTGTCGAGCTTCTGCACCAGTTTCGAGATTTCCTGCTTCAGCGACTCGATCTCCGTCAGGACATGCATGTCGATCTTCTGGTGGAGCGACAGAACCTCGAGTTCGGCCTTGAGATTGACTTCGTAATCCTTCGCCGCCTCGAAGCGGTCGCGCTCGGCCTGACGGTTCTGTGACATCATGATGATCGGCGCCTGAATGGCTGCGATCATCGAGAGCACGAGGTTGAGGAAGATGAAGGGATAGGGGTCGAAGGCGCGCGTCGCGAGTACGATGGTGTTTATGACTGTCCAAACTACAAGAAACAACAGGAAGGACAGGATGAACGACCACGAGCCGCCGACCTGCGCGATGCCGTCGGCGAGCCGTTCGCCCATTGACGCCTCCGCGGAAAAGGCAGCGTTGACGTCGGTCGATATGACCTTGCGCTCGTGCGCCTTTTTCAGAACGCGTTTTTCGATGTCGCCCAGTTCATCGGCAGACTTGTCGAAATGCAGGTGGACGAAATTCGAGAGGTTATACATGGGAGACTCCGGGCCTTAATCACTTTGGGCGTCAGTATTCTTTTGTGCCGGCAAATTGCAACGCCGAAAACGAAAGGGCGTGCGGAAGCGAGTTGCGGAGCTTCCCTGCGAACGCTAAATGGATGGCATGACAGAGCAAACCTCCATCACGCACACCATGCGCATCGCGGTTGCGCAGCTCAATCCGACGGTCGGCGATGTCGCCGGCAATCTCGCAAAAGCGCGTGAGGCGCGCACGGACGCGGCTCGCGAAGGGGCGCATATCGTTCTTTTCACCGAGCTGTTCATATCCGGTTATCCGCCGGAAGATCTGGTGTTGAAGCCGGCTTTCATTCGCGCGTGCTGGAGGGCTGTGGAAAGCCTCGCAGCCGATACGGCCGATGGCGGACCGGGCGTAATCATCGGATTCCCGCGGCAGGATGAGAGCGGACGATACAATTCCGTTGCCGTGCTTGATGGCGGAAAGGTCATCGCGGTCCGCGACAAGGTCGATCTGCCGAACTATGGCGAATTCGACGAGAAGCGCGTCTTCGATCAGGGTCTCATGCCGGGGCCCGTGAATTTCCGCGGCGTGCGGCTTGGCATTCCGATCTGCGAAGACATCTGGGGTGATCTCGGCGTCTGCGAGACCCTGGCCGAGAGCGGGGCGGAGATTCTGCTCTCTCCGAACGGCTCTCCCTATTATCGCGGCAAGGTCGATATCCGCCATCAGGTGGTCCTGAAGCAGGTGATCGAGACCGGGTTGCCGATGATTTACGCCGCGCAGCTCGGCGGCCAGGACGAACTGGTTTTCGACGGCGCAAGTTTCGCCTTCAACGTCGACAAGTCGCTGGCTTTCCAGATGAGCCAGTTCGAGGCAGCGCTTCCGGTTACGACGTGGAAGAGAGGCGATGCAGGCTGGCATTGCGCTGAGGGGCCGATGTCGCATATCCCGGAGAAGGAGGAGGCGGATTATCGCGCCTGCCTGCTCGGCTTCAGGGACTATGTCAACAAGAATGGTTTCAAGAGTGTCGTGCTTGGCCTTTCCGGCGGCATCGATTCGGCCATCTGCGCCGCGATCGCGGTTGATGCGATCGGCGAGGAGCGGGTGCGAACCGTCATGCTGCCTTACCGATATACCTCTGAGGATTCGCTGAAGGATGCGGCCGATTGCGCCAAGGCGCTGGGCTGCCGCTACGACATCGTGCCGATCGAGGAGCCGGTGACGGGCTTCACGTCCGCGCTTTCGGAACTCTTCGAGGGCACGGATAGCGGCATTACCGAGGAGAACCTGCAGAGCCGGGCCCGCGGAACGATCCTGATGGCGATCTCGAACAAATTCGGCTCGATGGTCGTCACCACGGGCAACAAGTCCGAAATGTCCGTCGGTTACGCGACGCTCTACGGCGACATGAACGGCGGCTTCAACCCGATCAAGGACCTCTACAAGATGCAGGTCTATGCGCTGTCGCGCTGGCGCAATGCGCATGTGCCGCCGGGCGCGCTCGGGCCTTCGGGCGAAGTCATTCCGCAGAACATCATCGACAAGGCGCCGTCCGCAGAGCTACGTCCGGACCAGAAGGACCAGGATTCCCTGCCGCCCTATCCTGACCTCGACGACATTCTCGAATGCCTTGTCGAGAAGGAAATGGCGGTCGAGGAGATCGTCGCGCGAGGCCACGATGTGGCGACGGTTCATCGCGTCGAGCATCTGCTCTATCTGGCGGAATACAAGCGACGTCAGTCGGCACCGGGCGTGAAGATCACCAAGAAGAATTTCGGCCGGGATCGCCGTTATCCGATCACCAATCGGTTCCGGGATCGAGCATGAGCGAGGAGGGCGTCCGGCAGGCAGGCAGCCGACCGGCGCCGGCTCCGCAGTTTTCCAAGGAGGAGAGGCGCTACATCGCATTGATGGCAGCCCAGCCGAGGGCCCGCTCCGGATGGATGCGCTTCGTCAATAGCGGCGTGTTCTTCGCCCCCTCCATTTTTCTCGGCATATACGGCATTTCGGACGCGAGCCTGAAGATCACCGGGGTCGCTTTCGTGACGCTCGTCATCAGCCTGTTCTGGAGCCTCGCCGGCGTGTTTCGTGAGCAGCGTTACGCGATGCTTGCCAATTCGGTCTTTGCGAAGCTTCAGGATGCCATCAGCAGCCCGACCGGCGAGGATCGTCCGATCAAGGAGGAAGTTTGAGCCATGCGTAGTTCGGTCGAGATCTTCAATATCCGCACACGCGAGACGCGGGTTGTCTGGCAGACATCCGATCTTTTCGAGGCGCCGAACTGGTCGCCCGATGGCCGCTATCTCATGCTCAACAGCGAAGGGTTGATCTATCGCCTGGCGCTGGAGGGTGGGGCGGAGCCGGTGAAGGTCGATACCGGTTTTGCGAGATTGTGCAACAATGATCACGGCATTTCGCCGGATGGATCATTGATTGCCATTTCCGATAAATGCGAGTTGGGCAAGAGCTGCATTTATCTACTTCCGTCGCAAGGTGGTGCACCGCGCTTGATGACGGGAAATCTTCCGTCCTATTGGCATGGCTGGTCGCCCGACGGGCAATCCTTTGCCTATTGCGGCATTCGCGACCAGGTCTTCGATATCTATTCGATGTCCATCGAAGGCGGCGAGGAACGGCGGCTGACATTTGGCGAAGGGCGCAACGACGGGCCGGACTATTCGGCTGACGGCCAGTGGATCTATTTCAATTCCAGCCGCACCGGCCTGATGCAGATCTGGCGTGTCAGGACCGACGGTTCTGCCGTCGAGCGGATAACGGACAGCAATTACGGCGACTGGTTTCCGCATCCGTCACCCAGGGGCGACAAAGTCGTCTTCATCTCCTACGACCCCGATGTGTTTGATCATCCGCGCGACCTGAACGTTCGGGTGCGCATGATGGATGCGGATGGCGGCAATGTCGAAACGCTGTTCGATCTGTTCGGTGGCCAGGGCACGATGAATTCGCCCAATTGGTCACCGGATGGTGATGAATTCGCCTTCGTTCGCTATGAGCCGGCGGCCTGAGGCCGCTGGACAGCGCGGATTTTTGCCGATAGCTTTTGATCGTTCGCAGGGCACATCCGATCCGCGGGAAGGGCAAGGCCCACCTGATGAATGATTTTTAGACTGCCACACCTCTTTTCAGTCTGTGGGCGCGGATACCGGACGTTATGAAAGGAGGTCTCCGTGACCACACGCTCCCTGGCGGCGAACGCCACGCTCGATTCCGTGAAAAAGCAGGCGAAAGCCTTTTTGAAAGCCGTGCAAACAGGCGATACGTCGGCGCTTGCGCGCGTGACGCCGTATTTCGCTGACGCTGCAGCAGTCGGGCTGCAGGATATCCAGCTGGTAACGGCTCGCGAATACGGGTTCTCGAGCTGGACCAAGCTCAAGGACCATCTGGAGCGATCGGGTAGCCGGGATGAGGCGAGGGATCAGCTTGCCAATCGCTTCCTGTCGCTTGCGACCGTGTCCTATTTCTCGCGTATTCCCGCCGATCCCGCCCGTTTCGACGAGGCCGTGGAGCTCCTTGACGCGCATCCCGATATTGCCGACGATAGCATCCATGTTGCCGCAGCGATGGGCGATGCGGCACGCGTCGCCCGCTGGCTGGACCGGCAGCCGCAATTGATCGAGCGAAAGGGCGGTCCCTACGATTGGCAGCCGTTGCTTTATGCTGCCTATGCCCGTCTTCCCGGCCATTCCACTCTCGACGTCGGCCGACTGCTGATCGCGCGTGGAGCCGATCCGAATGCCCTCTTTCTCGACAATGGCCAATATCGCTTCACGGCGTTGACCGGCGTCTTCGGGCAGGGAGAGGCTGGGAAAATCCGGCAGCCGGAACATCCGGGCTATATGACATTCGCGCGGCTGCTGCTTGACGCCGGCGCGAACGTCAATGACAGCCAGGCGCTCTACAACAGGATGTTCGAGCCGGATAATTCCTGCCTCGAACTGCTGCTCGAATATGGATTGAGCGCCAGCGACCGGAACAATTGGTCCGTGCGGGAAGATGGGAAGCTGGTCGAGAATTCGCAGACCGTGTTCGACTATCAACTCGCCTGGGCTCTGGAAAAGCGGATGCCGCAGCGGGTGCGGCTATTGGTCGAGCATGGCGCCGACGTCAACCGGCCGGTCAATGGGCGCACGCCCTATGAGTGGGCGCGGCTCGGCAACGAGAAGGAGTTGGTGGCCTATCTCGTGCAGCATGGAGCGGTCGCGGTTCGTCTGAAGGCGGAGGATTGGGCCTATGTCGCCATCATGAATAGCGAGCATCCAATCGATTATTTGCCGAGAATGATGGCGGCGCAGCAGACCAGCCCCGCCGATGTCCAGCGAAAGCACCCAACCATGCTGCATGAGGCCGCAGGCGAAAATGCCCTTGAGGCGGTTCGTCGGATGCTGGCGCTTGGTTTGGATGTGAACGCGATGACTAGCCGCACGCCGCTGCATGAAGCAGCACTCCACGGTCACATCGAAATGGTAAAACTGCTGATCGAGCATGGTGCCGATCCCACGATCCGCGATCCCTACTATCACGCGCCGCCGATCGGTTGGGCGGACTATAACGGCCATGCCGATATGGTGGAGTTCCTGAAGACGCAGCCGCTCGATATCTTTGCGGCGGCCGCCTTTGGTGAGATCGGGCAGCTGGAAGCATTGCTGGACGCGGATCCATCGTTGCTCGACCGGCGTTTTGAGAGCCTTCGACGATCCGGTGCGCCGAGCCCGGACCGAGATTGGCTGACGCCGCTGGGCTTTGCCATTCTCAATCATCGCGCCGATGCGGCGGCGCTCCTTGTCGGCCGCGGCGCCGATCGCTCCATTCGGGATGCCTCGGGACGTTCCTACGGCGATCTGGCGCGGGAGACGGGCGATGAGGCAATCATGAGGCTGTTCAGGAAGCCTCTTTCCTCTCGTTGAGAGGCGTCGGCGATCCGCTTGCTTTCGGCAGGCGGATCGCGCATAGCTTTGATCGTCAGGTGCCCGTGCCAAGCGGGAGAATCGGGAAGCCGGTCAAAATCCGGCGCGTGCCCAACGCTGTGAGGCGGATGTCTATCGCGTGAAAGAATTTTCGAATGTTCTTTCATATGGATGCCACTGGTTGTTAAACCGGGAAGGTAGCGAGAGGCAATCGAAGCCAAGCCAGAAGACCGGCCTGACGTGATAGGCCAAACCGCGCGGACGGCGGTGAGGTCGGCATTGTTGGGGATTTGACGATGCGACCCGATCCGAAGGATTTTCTTGTCCGTTCACAGGCATTTTCCGCGGCTGAACGAGAAGCTGTCTACCGCGCCATCGAAACACGGCGGGACGTTCGCGACCAGTTTCTGCCCGATCCGCTGCCCGATGAACTGATCGCGCGTCTGCTCGGGGCCGCGCATAGCGCGCCGTCCGTCGGCTTCATGCAGCCCTGGAGTTTCGTGCTTGTCCGCGATCCCTTGGTTCGCGAGGCGGCGTGGCAGGCGTTCCGGCGTGCCAATGACGAAGCAGCACAGATGTTCGAGGGCGAGCGAGCCGCCAGCTATCGTTCCCTGAAGCTTGAAGGTATCCGCAAGGCGCCGCTCAGCATATGCGTCACCTGCGATCCTGACCGGGCTGGGCCGGTCGTGCTTGGACGCACGCATAATCCGCGCATGGATTCCTACTCCACGGTTTGCGCCATCCAGAACCTGTGGCTTGCCGCGCGTGCCGAAGGTGTCGGCATGGGCTGGGTCAGCATCTTCCATGATGCCGATATTAGGCTGCTGCTCGGCATTCCCGATAGAATCGAGATCGTTGCCTGGCTCTGCCTCGGCTATGTTGATGAGCTCTACAGTGAACCGGAACTGGCGGTTAAGGGATGGCGACAGCGGCTGTCGCTTGACGATCTCGTCTTCAGTGACCGCTGGGGTGAGGTTGGCCCTATTGCTCCGGCTGGGGGCCAGGCGCCAGGGGATGTTTGAGGTCGATCTTTCCCTCATCCGTCGACAGGAATTGCGGGCCGACCTGGCGGATCTTCCTGGCCGTCGGATCGTAAGGGCGGTCGGCTGGCGCGGGCTGGGCCGTCGTTGCAGTCTGCGGCTGGGGTGAGGGTGGCTTTGCAGTGGTTATCGTTGTGATCGAGCTATAGGGCGCGACCGGCTGCGGCTGGACGCTCTGTGGCTGAATACTGGCCTTCTCGCGCTGCATTTCTTCGTAATAGGCCGACATGTCGCAGGTGCAGGACGACTTCTCGCCGGGCGCGCGCTTGCGATAGGCAAAGGCGTAAGGCATGGCGCTGTAGGGCGCGCCTGTTGCCGCAGAGACCATTTCCGAGGATTCCTGGTTCGGCAGATAGCGGAAATAAAGTTCCGTCGGAACGCCGGGGCACATGCGCGAGCAGGTTTCCGCGTCATGCTGAAAATTGACCGGCGAGGCATTGGTGGTCAGCGGAAAGAAGCCGCCATCGCAGGTCCGCACGCAGACCGTCTGCAGGCCCGCGCCATAGGGACCGCCGGTGGGATAGTTCATCGGTGCGGCCTGGTAATAGTCATAGCCCGGCTGCGGGCCGCCGCTTCTATCCATCGGCTGGATGAACGTATCGGTCCGCATCGCCTGCTGCTCTGGTGTCGCAGGCACTTCGGGGCGATTGGTTATGATCGTATCGGGATTAGCCGCTGCGGAATCCTCGCATCCGTTTTGCCGGAGTGCCGTTTCAAGCTGATCGCGCAACACATCGTCTGAGCCGCCGGCGCGCTGGCTTTCGTCACGCCGCTCGATGAGAAATTGCAGGTCTTCCTGCAGGCGGCCAAGCGAGGTTTCGAGCTGATCGCAAACGGCGGCGTCCTGCCCGTTGATAATTACCCCACTGCCGGAGTGGCAGCCGCGATCCTGCATCTCCGCCTGAAGCCTGCGGACCGCCGATGTCTGCTCGTCGATGGCGTTTGAATATCTGCGAACCGAATGCGAGGTGCTGACGACCTCGGGGATGTTGGCGAGCCGTCCGTGGAGTTCGTCGCAAACCGACTGGTTCTGCGCGGCGACCGGCGTAGCTGCGATCAGGGGCAATAGAAAAAATAAGGAGAATTTCCGGCTGCGTTCCATGATGCCGCCCCTGACGAGGATATTCCGTCGATCGATGTACAGCATCAATCATACAGGATCCGGCATTAACAAGATGCTGTGGAAATGGTCCATCGCCGCGATTTCCCGTGACCGCGGCGATGAATTTGACGTGACATCAAGCGGCACGAGCCAGCGCGACGGTCGTTTCCTGCTCGAGGACCGGGCCATCGATTTCCGCGACCTGTTTCATGCGATAAAGCAGATCGGTCGTCACGTCCCAGGAAACCGCGACCGCATAGACCGAACCGATCTTCTTCGGCTCGCCGATGCGTTCGCCGGGGCAGCCCATACGGCGGAACATGCGTTCCAGGAAGACGTCGGTAACGGTGACAATGTGCGAGAGGCCCGAGGCAAGTCCGAGCTCGCCGACGCCGCACATCAGTTCGGCGGCCGCGACGGTCACCTGGTTCGAGGCGCGATCCTGCGAGATCTCGGGATCGATGCAGAAGCGGCTGGATTCCCAGATCATCGAGTTGCGGATTTCGGGCGTGTTGCCGAGGAGGATGGGGAATGTGTCGTCCAGCATGTTCGGTCCAAGCGTCGGCAGCAGGCGGAGCGCGCCACGCAGCTTGCCGGTCTCGTCCGAGTAGGAGAGGACGTAGATCGGGTTCGACAGGTCGTAATGATCGATCTCCCATTCGCCGTCGACGAGGACGTCCCATTTCAGGTGGTCATGGAAGACCTTCTTTCGCAGACGGAACATCTCGTCCATCGCGGTGAGATGATGATGGCGGGTGGTGCCGCTGAAGAGCTTAATCATGCCAGTCTCCGTTCTTGGTTCGGTGACCGGAGACTGGCAAAAGTGAGGGCTCGGCTATACTGGCGCTAGTGACAGTGCAGAAAGGAGTAAGGGGCTGCTACTAGGTCTCTCAGGATTGAGGGATCAGCCCGCGCCAGACGGCTTCGGCAATAGCCTGGGTGTTCGAGACGACGTCGAGTTTCTGGCGTGCATTGCTCATGAAAAAGCGGACGGTGCGCTCGGTGATGCCGAGGATGATGGCGATCTCCCAGTAGCTTTTGCCGGCGGCCGCCCAGCGCAGAACCTCGCGTTCGCGCGGCGTGATCCGCCTGAGTTCGTCCTTGCTGATGGATGGCGGTCGCTCCGCCTCGATCATCGAGGCGTGGAAGAGTGCTGCGAGCGTCTGGATGTCGCGACCGTAGCTTCTGAGGAAAAGCGGGATTTCCTCGGAGGCAAGCGGAATGCTGATCACAAGGGCGGCTGCGCGAGCCTCTGGCGCCAACAGGGGATATGAAATTCCCTCTGCCGGTATGCCGAGGGCGCTGACCTGTTTGAAGAGAATATCGGCAGCCGGTATCTGCTGGCGAAGGGTGGCGTGATCGACCGGACGGACGGAGGACAGCACGAATTTCAATGCCGGAAGTAGAACTTCGTTGCCGATGCTTGCAAGAGCTGCGGACTGTTCTCGGGAGAACGTGTGATGCAGGCGATGGACTTGTGCCGAACGCGAGGCAGAAAAAACATCGACATAGATCAGATGAGTAATGCCGTAGGCTATTCGCAAGCGATTAAAGAATTCACGCGGCTGTACTGGCTTGCTTTGTTCCAGCCAGTCAAACAGTTCAAAATAGCCTGCGCGCATATTGGGTCCTGATACTTGTCGAACTCATGTGACAAGTCTGGCCCAGCCACGGCTGATATGTCCAGTAAATTAAATGAGTTAGGGTTACTTTCCTCTCACTCTACAATAACAATTGGTAAGCGGCCGCTTCTAAATGAAACGGCTGCCCCAAATCGGTAATTTCTGCGTCAACCAGGTTGTGACGCTTCGACGACGGCGAGCGCGGCCATGTTCATCACGCCGCGGGACGTGACAGACGGGGAAAGAATATGAGCCGGCATGGCCGTTCCGAGAAGGATCGGTCCGACATGAAGACCGTCGATCATCGTCTTGACGACGCCAAGCGTGATGTTGGCCGCATCAAGATTGGGGAAGACCAACAGGTTCGCTTCGTCGGACAGCGTGCTGTTCGGCATGACGTGACGGCGCAAGCTTTCGGAAATGGCGCTGTCGCCATGCATTTCGCCGTCAACTTCCAGGTCTGGAGCGGCTTCGCGAACGAGCTGAAGGGCGTTGCGCATTTTCGTCGCGCTCTCGGATTCTCGCGAACCGAAGTTGGAATGGGACACAAGCGCGACACGCGGCGTGATGCCGAAACGCTTGATTTCCTCTGCCGCCAATATGGCCGATTGCGCCACTTCCTCCGCTGACGGGTTAAAAGTAACGTAGGTGTCGGTATAGAAAGTGGCGCCGCGATGGGAGATCAACAGGCTAAGAGCCGAGAGGTCGCGAACATCCGGGCGTTTGCCAATTATCTGCCGTACAACGCGCAGATGCCGTTCATATCGGCCCTCGAGACCGCAGATCAGAGCGTCTGCTTCGCCGCGCCGGAGTGCCAGGGCGCCGATGACGGTCGCGTTGGTGCGGACAATCGTGCGGGCGGCTTCAGGGATGACGCCGCTGCGGCCGACGATCGAGAAATAGAGGTCGACATATTCGCGGAAGCGGGGGTCGTCTTCCGGGTTGATGACGGCAAAATCGACATTCGGGCGGATTTTCAGGCCGTAGCGCTTGAGGCGGGTCTCGATGACCTGCGGGCGGCCGATTAGGATCGGGTTCGCCGTGCCTTCCTCAAGCAGGATCTGGGCGGCGCGCAACACGCGTTCGTCTTCGCCTTCGGAGAAGATGACGCGTTTGCGATCGGCAATCTTGGCTGCCGTGAAGATCGGCTTCATGACGAAGCCGGAGCGGAAGACGAAGCGGTTCAACTGGTCGAGATAGGCGTCGAAATCCTCGATCGGTCGGGAAGCAACGCCGCTCTCGGCGGCAGCCCTTGCGACGGCCGGGGCGATACGCAGGATGAGACGCGGATCGAAGGGCGAGGGGATCAGGTAGTTCGGACCGAACACCGGGGATTCGTCCGAATAGGCTCTTGCCGCTACATCGGAAACTTCTTCGCGGGCGAGCGCCGCGATGGCGCGCACCGCCGCCATCTTCATTTCCTCATTGATCGTCCGGGCGCCGCAATCGAGCGCACCACGGAAGATATAGGGGAAGCAGAGGACGTTGTTGACCTGGTTCGGGAAATCGGAACGGCCGGTGCAGATCATCGCGTCGGGCCGGGCGGCACGGGCGAGATCAGGCATGATTTCCGGCGTCGGATTGGCGAGCGCCATGATCAGCGGCTTTTCGGCCATCTGCGCCAGGAGTTCAGGCTTCAGGACGCCAGCGGCAGACAAGCCGAGGAAGACATCGGCGCCGCCAATTGAATCAGCCAGCGTGCGCTTGTCGCTCTTCTGGGCGTAGATAGATTTCCATTCGTCCATCAGCTCGACGCGGCCCTCGTAGACGAGGCCTTCGATGTCATGGACCCAGATGTTCTCGCGCTTGGCGCCGAGGATGACGAGCAGGTTGAGACAGGCGAGTGCGGCAGCACCGGCGCCCGACGCAACGATCTTGATGTCCTCGATGCGCTTGCCGGCAAGTTCGAGACCGTTGAGGATTGCGGCCGCGACGATAATGGCAGTGCCGTGCTGGTCGTCGTGGAAGACCGGGATCTTCATTTTCTCGCGCAGGCGGCGTTCCACCTCGAAGCACTCAGGCGCCTTGATGTCTTCCAGATTGATGCCGCCGAATGTCGGCTCCAGCGCCGAAATCGAGCTGACCATCTCGTCAACGCTCGGAGCGTCGACTTCGATATCGAAGACGTCGATGCCGGCGAACTTCTTGAAGAGGACGGCTTTGCCCTCCATGACCGGCTTGGAGGCGAGAGGACCGATGTTGCCGAGACCGAGGACGGCCGTTCCATTTGAAATCACGGCGACGAGATTGGCGCGGGACGTGTAGTCCGCCGCGGTTTCCGGATTGTCGCGGATCGCAAGGCAGGGTGCTGCGACGCCGGGCGAATAGGCAAGCGCCAGGTCACGCTGGTTGCCGAGCGGCTTCGTTGCCTGGATTTCCAGCTTGCCGGGCCGCGGATAGCGATGAAAGAAAAGCGCCTGTTCGTCGAGATCGCCGCTCGTCATGTTCTTTTGCGCTTTCGGTGCATCGTGCGTGGTCATACGCGTCTCCATTCTGCGGCCAAATCGGTTCTGTGGAGTCTCTGCATACATCAATCGTCCGTGGCGAACAGTAAGCAATTGCGGAGGCGGAAAGCTTTTTTGTCGCGGCGGCTTATCGTCGTAAACGGACTTTGAATCTGCTGCGCCGCACCCTTGTCATACGCGGTTTATGCGCAGGCCCTATGCAGCGGCAGAACAAGAGGAACACCGACATGACCCACATCGCATCTCACCGCGGCGGCTCGCATCTATGGCCGGAGAACAGCAAGTTCGCTTTTGCGGAGACCGCCAAGCTTGAGGTGGAGATGGTGGAATTCGACGTCCATCAAACACGCGACAGCAGACTGGTCGTTCATCACGACGCATCGATCGACCGCATGACTGACGGCAAGGGCGCGATTGCCGACCTGACCTATGACGAGCTGATGCGGCATGTGATCCTCGGCACGCGCGGCGAGCGCATACCGACGCTCGGGGAAACAATCGCGATCTTTGAACCGTCGAAGGTCGACCTGCGGCTGGAGATCAAGACCAAAGCCGACGGTAATGCCTATGAGGGAATGGAAAGCCGCATTGCCGCCGAGCTGATGTTGAGCGGCATGCTGAAGCGATCGATGGTCACGAGTTTCAGCCTGTTCAGGCTGGAAGCTTTCGTCGAGGCGCTCGGCATGCATGGCGGCAAGCGAGAGGACCTTCTCGGTCTCGTCTGGCTCTGCTCGCCGCTCCTCCTGACGCAGCTTGGCAGCAAGGGACTGCTTGCCAGCCTCAATGCTTACGACATCAGAGAGATTGCGCTGAAGGCCGATACGATCAGCGCCGCCGTCCTGGATTTCTGGCGCGGAAACGGCATCACGGTCCATGGTTGGGCAGCGCATACACGCGAGGCCGCCCAGGCGATGTTCCGGCTCGGCGTGGCCAGTTTCACGACCGACCGACCCGACCTTGCTATCGCTGCAAGGCCGGCTTGAACGCCCGTTGCGGCAGGTTGTCCTAGGCTTTGTCATCTTCCTGAAACACGAGTCTGATTTTGGAAGGACGAATGCAAGATGGATAGAAACAGGGCACGGACATTAGGTTTGTGATGAAGACAATGGACACTCGGCGCTTTCGTACGCTGTTCATTTCCGATGTGCATCTTGGCTCCAAGGCGGCCAAAACGGACTTCCTTCTGGACTTTCTGCGGTATCATGAAGCGGATACCATTTTCCTCGTCGGCGATATCGTTGACGGCTGGCGGTTGAAGCGCAGCTGGTATTGGCCGCAGGATTGCAACGACGTGGTACAGAAGCTGTTGCGCAAGGCGCGTAAGGGCACCCGCATCGTCTATATTCCCGGCAACCACGACGAGTTCCTGCGCGACTTCCCGGGCATGCATTTCGGCGGCATCGAAGTTGCCGAGCGGGCCATGCACGAAACGGCCGACGGCAAGAAATATCTCATCCTGCATGGCGACGAGTTCGATGTCGTGGTGCGCAACGCCCGCCTTCTCGCCTATCTCGGCGACTGGGCCTATGACATGGCGATCATGATCAATATCGGGCTTGCGGCAATACGCCGTCGCCTCGGATTCAACTATTGGTCCTTCTCGGCCTGGGCCAAGCTTCAGGTCAAGCATGCCGTCAACTTCATCGGCGAATTCGAGCGCGTCGTGGCTGAAGAAGCCCGCAAGCATAATGCCGATGGCGTGATCTGTGGTCACATCCATCACGCTACGATCCAGGAGATGGACGGCATACAATATATCAACACGGGAGACTGGGTTGAGAGCTGCACGGCGGTTGCCGAACACGAGGACGGCAGCTTCGAGCTCATCACCTGGCGGGAAATCCTGGATGCAAAGCCTGCCGTGACAGCGGTCGAGGACATGACCGAGGCATTGGGCGCTCAGGCAGCCTGAAATCCGGTTGCGCCGCGGCCGACGTTGCAGCCAGAATACAGACCAATAATTTTTTCCGAAACGTTACAGTACGGCTATTTCTCGCCATAGTCGTACCCACGATTGCGTGATAGGGACGAACTCAATTTCCCTTCAGGTCAATCATGATTCCCGCAGCGAAAAATTTGGCGGTCGAGGGTGCGCCACCCTATTTCAAGTTGCGCAGTGCCTTGTCCTATTGTGCGCCGTTGATCGTCAACGGCATCGCTCTTCCATTCTTTCCAGTCTGGCTCGCAAGCCTTCATTTCAACGACAGCGAGATCGGCATCATCCTTGCCGTGCCGATGGTCGTGCGCGTGCTGGCCGTGCCTCTGGTCGCGCTGCTGGCCGACAGGATGCAGGAGCGCTCCTATGTGCTGATCTGGTCGGGTGGGTTGTCATTGTTGACAGCGATGGCGCTCTACCTGACCAAGGATTTCTGGCCGGTCCTCCTCGTCTACGCCATTCAGGGCGCGACTTACGCGCCTTATGTTCCGGTCGTCGAATCCATCACCATTTCAGGCGTCCGCCGCTGGGGCTTCGACTATGGCTCAATGCGGGTCTGGGGATCGATCGCCTTCATCTTTGCAACGCTGATCGGCGGCCAGTTGATCGAAATTTGGGGCGGCGCAATGGTGCTGCCGACCATGGTTGCCGGCTTCGTGCTGACGACGCTGATGGGCTTCGCCAGCCCGAGGATCGGGCCGACGCGGCGGCGCGGTCAACCGATCAACCTGCAGGCGCCGACATCAGGCTCACTGCGTAGCCCGCAGCTGCTGATCACCATGATCGGCGTATCGATCCAGCAATCCAGCCATGCCGTCTACTATACGTTTTCCTCGATCTACTGGCATCAAATCGGCTTTTCGGGCACGGCGGTCGGCGTCCTGTGGAGCGTTGGCGTGATGTCGGAGGTGATGGTGTTCTTCATTTCCAGGCGTCTGAGCCGCCGCTTCACCGCCTGGCAGCTGATCTGCTTCGGCTCGATCATGTCCATCTTCCGCTGGATCCTGTTTCCGATCAATTTCGGCTTCATCGGATATTTCGTGCTGCAATGCCTTCATTCCTGCACCTATGCCTGCGTTCACACGGGCATCCAGCGCCGCATTCTCGCGAGCGTGCAGGAGACGCAGGAGGCCTCCGCGCAAGGCCTCTATTTCTTCTACAACGGCATGTGCCTTGGTATCATGACCTTCATTGCCGGCTACCTCTATGCCTGGTTCGGCCTTGGCAGCTATTACGTCATGTCCGGGGTCGCGGTCTTCGGCCTGGCGATGGTCGTCGTCGCCTATTACCTTCAGCCCCAGAGTTCGCTCGCTGGCGGAAAGACCAGCGAAGCTTCGTAGCGCAGTCCCGGCTCACGGTCGCGGGCGAGCAGCAGCGGCCCGTCGAGATCGACGAAATCGGCGTCTTGGGCGAGCAGCACCGCCGGGGCCACGGCAAGCGACGTTCCCACCATGCAGCCGATCATGGTCTGGAAGCCGAGGCGCTGCGCCTCGCGCTTCATCGCCAGGGCCTCGGTCAGGCCGCCTGTTTTGTCGAGCTTGATGTTGACCGCATCATAGCGGTCGCGCAGGCTTGCGAGGTCGCCGGTATGATGCACGCTCTCGTCGGCACAGACGATCACCGGCCGGTCGATCGAGGCAAGCAGGGCATCATTGCCTGCGGGAAGGGGCTGTTCGACCAACGTGATGCCGGCTTCTGCCGCGATCTGAAGATGGCGGGCGAGCGTTTCTTCCGGCCATCCCTCATTGGCGTCGAGGATGATCGCCGCATCCGGGGCAGCGGCACGGACCGCGCGGATGCGCGACTCATCGTCCGTCGTGCCGACCTTCACTTTCAGCAGCGCCCGATGGGAATATTCACGCGCCTGTGCGGCCATTGTCTCCGGCTCGCCGAGCGAAATCGTGTAGGCTGTTGTCAGCGGTTTTGGGGCACTGACCCCTATTCGGCTTGCCACGGACTTGCCCGAAAGCTTCGTCTCGATATCCCAGAGCGCACAGTCAACTGCATTTCGTGCGGCACCGGGCTTCATTGCGCGCTGCAGATTTTCGCGCGTAAGGCCGGCTTCGATGGCGGGCCTTGCCGCTTCGATTTCGGCAATGACGCTCTCGATGCTCTCTCCGTAGCGGCGGTAGGGAACACATTCGCCCCAGCCCGAGATGCCTTCCTCAAAAATTGTACAGGTGACGACGTCAGCTGTGGTTTTGGTGCCACGGGAGATGGTGAATGTGCCCGCAATCGGGAATGAATTCATTTGGATATCGAGACGGCGTGGCATAGTTTGGCGTTCCTGCTGCATGGAAATTGCGGACGGAGAAAGTATAGTATCGCGCCGAGCGTCGAACGAGTATTTTCCGACTCGCCGTTATAGCCGCAAGCCTTGAAAGATTGCATGAGTTTGAAAGCAGCCGAACAGAAATCCGATTCTCTGACGATCGACGACCGGGCCGATGGCTCGGGTCATCGCTATCGGCTGGAAGGCAATTGGCGCAGCTCGTACATTCATGGCGTGCTTCGCAGGATCGACGATCTCAGCAAGCGTACCAGCGGCGGCTCCGTTGTTATCGATCTTTCCGGACTGACTGGCCTGGATACGGCCGGGGCGTTGCTGATCCATCGGCTGAAAGTCAGTCAGGAAAAGCATGGTGCGACCGTCAGCATCGAAGGTTCGAATCCGCATGTCGACGAGTTGTTGGCGGAATTCGATCCAAGGGCAGGCGAATCGGCGGCGGAGAAGGAACCCAGGGCTCGGCTGGTTGATCGCATTTTTGCGCCGATCGGCGAAGTTGTTTACGAACTCAGCGGCAATTTCATCGCGGCCATGTATATCCTTGGCTCGGCCGTGCGTGGCGCACAGCTGAAGTTCGGGCGCGGCAGTGGCGTCTCGCCGGCTTCGATCGTCAACCAGATCGACCACATGGCGCTGCGCGCCGTCCCGATTATCCTTTTGATGTCCTACCTGATCGGCGCGATCATTGCGCAGCAGGGCGCATTCCAGCTGCGCTATTTTGGTGCCGAAGTCTTCGTCGTCGATCTCGTGGGTATCCTGCAGCTGCGTGAAATCGGCGTGCTTTTGACCGCGATCATGATCGCCGGCCGATCCGGTAGCGCGATCACTGCGGAAATCGGCTCGATGAAAATGCGCGAGGAAGTCGACGCGCTGAAGGTGATGGGTCTCAATCCGATCGGGGTCCTGATCTTTCCGCGCTTGGTTGCGCTGACCGTCGCATTGCCGCTGCTGACGATCCTTGCAAATTTCGCCTCGCTTTTCGGGGCGGCTACCGTCGCCTACACCTATTCGGGAATCACGTTCGCAACCTTCATTTCGCGCCTGCACGAGGCGATCAGTCTTTCTACTGTCATATCGGGGATGATAAAGGCGCCTTTCATGGCGCTTGTGATCGGGATTGTTGCTGCGGTGGAAGGGCTTAAAGTCGGCGGTAGCGCCGAATCGCTCGGCCAGCATGTGACTTCGTCAGTGGTGAAGTCGATTTTCGTGGTGATCCTGATGGATGGGCTGTTTGCCGTCTTCTATGCAGCAATCGATTTCTAAGGGGCGACAATGACAATGCCGCATCCGGAAACGCATGATGAAGAGCACGATAATCACGGTCGGAACGATCGCGAACGAGATATCATTCTATCGGCAAGGGACGTAACCGTAGCCTTCGGCCCGAAGGTCGTCCTCGACAAGCTGAACCTGAATATCTACCGCGGTGAAATCCTTGGATTTGTCGGGGCTTCCGGCACCGGCAAGTCCGTGCTGATGCGCACCGTATTGCGGTTGCTGCCGCGTCAATCCGGCAAGATCGAAATCCTCGGCGAGGATTACGATTCGCTCGACGAGGCGGAGCGCAACAAGCTTGACATGCGGCTTGGCGTGCTCTTCCAGCAGGGCGCGCTGTTTTCGTCGCTGACGGTCAAGGAAAACATCCAGGTGCCGATGCGCGAATATCTCGACCTTCCGGCCGGGCTGATGGATGAACTCGCGCATCTGAAGATCCGCATGGTCGGATTGGCGGCGGATGCTGCGGACAAATATCCGTCGGAACTCTCGGGCGGCATGATCAAACGTGCGGCTCTTGCAAGAGCCCTTGCGCTCGATCCGGACCTAGTTTTTCTCGATGAGCCGACATCCGGTCTCGACCCAATCGGCGCGGCAGAGTTCGATGAACTAATCTCTAGGCTACGTGACACGCTCGGCCTCACCGTTTACATGGTGACTCACGATCTCGACAGCCTGTTTTCGGTTTGCGATCGGATTGCGGTGCTCGGGCAGAAACGCGTATTGGTGGAAGGCACGATCGAGGACATGCTCGCTTGCGAGGAGCCCTGGGTGAAGTCCTATTTCCGAGGCAAGCGTGCACGGTCCATCGTTCCCGGTGGGCACGGCGCGAATAGAAACGACAGCAATGGTGCAACCGCTCAAAGCGGCGGGAAGTGACTGGAGACCATGGAAACCAAGGCCAACTATACGATTGTCGGTATTTTCACGCTGCTGGTCATCGCGGCAGCGTTCGGCTTCGTCTACTGGATGGCCGAATACGGCCGTGGCGGTCCCATGGCTGAGTTGGTCGTGCGAATCCCAGGCTCCGCAAACGGTTTGAGCGTCGGCTCGCCGGTGCGTTTCAATGGCATCCAGGTCGGCAGCGTAAAGAGCTTGTCGATCGACGCCGACGATCCGCGCTATTCGCTCGCCTTTACGGAAGTGCGCGCCGATGCGCCGGTTTATTCGTCTACGAAGGCCGTGCTTGAAATTCAGGGCCTCACGGGTGCCGCCTACATCGAGCTTTCCGGCGGACGCAACGGCGATGAAAACATTCTCAAGCGTTCGATCGACACGGGCAAGCGTGCCGTTCTGCTCGCGGATCAGTCGAGCGTGACGAACCTTCTCGCGACTGCCGACAAGATCCTGAACCGCGCCAACGACGCGATCGGCGAAGTCCAGTCCTTCGTGCAGGATGCGCGAGGTCCGCTGACCGATACGGTTCGAAACGCCGACAAGTTCTCGAAGGCGCTCGCGGACAATTCCGACAATATCGACAAGTTCCTCGCAAGCGTCGGCAAGCTTTCCGAGACCTTCACCAGCGTGTCGACCCGCGTCGACTCCACGCTTGATGCGGTCGAAAAGCTCGTTCGCGCCGTCGATGCCAACAAGATCAACGATGTCGTCAACAATGCCGAGAAGATCACTGCCAATGTCGCCGATGCAACGACCGACCTGAAGGCGACGGTTGCAAGCATCAAGCAGACGGCCGACACCTACAACGAATTCGGCAAGAAGGCCCAGCAGACCCTCGATCGTGTCGATACGCTGGTTGCGCAGATCGATCCGGCGAAGGTCAAGGGTTCGGTGGACGATATCTCGCAGGCGACCAAGGATGCGCGCGTTGCCGTCGCTTCCATACGCGATATTGCCAATACCGTCGCCGGTCGCCAGAAGGACATCGATCAGACGATTCAGAATGTCTCGGAAATGTCGACCAAGCTCAATGCCGCTTCCAACCGCGTGGACGGCATCCTGGCGAAGGTGGACAGCCTGCTCGGCTCCGACAGCACGCAATCGCTGTTTGCGGAAGCCAAGGCGACGCTGGAATCCTTCAAGAAGGTCGCCGACAATCTGAACGCCCAGATCGGACCGATTGCCGACAACCTGAAGAAATTCTCCGGTGGCGGGCTTGATAACGTTCAGTCGCTTGTCAACGATACGCGCCGGACGGTGCAGAATCTCAACGATACGATTAGCAATTTCGACCGCAATCCACAGCGCCTTCTCTTTGGCGGGGATACGGTGAAGCAATTTGACGGCCGGGCGCGGCATTGATGACGGTCAGGTTTCAGAGGGTGGGCGGTAAATGATCGGATATGGTTCGGTTCAGCGATGGTCTGCGGCGAAAAAAGCGGCCATTGCCCTACCGGTTATTGCGCTCCTGATTGCAGGATGCGGCACGGCAGCGAAAAACGACACGTTTGACCTGTCTGTCACCCCTGACGGCAGCGGACCTGCCGCCAAAGGCAAGCAGATCCTTATTCCGCAACCGACGGCGCTGAGTGCTCTCGACAGCAATCAGATCCTGGTGCGCGTGTCGTCCTCCGAAATCCAATACCTGTCGAGATCGCAGTGGGGCGACAAGCTTCCGCGCATGGTGCAGTCGAAGCTTGTCGAGGCTTTCGAGAATTCCCGCAAGCTTGGCGGCGTCGGCGTTCCGGGGCAGGGACTTGCGATCGATTACCAGGTGGTCACCGACATCCGATCCTTCGAGATCGACAATGCCGGGCATACGGCGGCGACGGTCGAGATCTCGGCAAAAATCCTCAACGATCGCACCGGCACCATCAAGGCGCAGAACGTATTCCGCAAGGCCGTGCCAGTCAGCGGGGGGACCAACAGCGATTTCGTCAAGGCTCTGAACGTTGCGTTTGAGGGCGTCGCCACCGACATCGTCGACTGGACGCTGCATTCTATCTGATCAGATTTCCATCAGGTTTTTCAGCGCTTCGAGATCCTTGCGAACATGGGCGGCATCCGCGGCGAATTGCTCGTCCGTCATGCCGGGCAGGCGCAGCAGCGTGAACATGACTTCACATCCGTCGCCGTTCGGCACGACCCTCAAGGCGTTGTAAACCCTGAGGCCTGACTCGATCGTAACGGTATGATCGAGGACGCCGAACTCGTTGGGCGGCACGAAGCTTACGCGCACGGTGCCGAGCACGCCTGTCGCGATCCAGTCTTCTCCGTCAGGCTCCAATCCCGATGCGAGGCCTGAAGCCCAAAGCGGCATATTTTCCGGTTTCGAGGCGAAATCATAGACATCGCGCCAGTCGCGATCGATGGAGATGTGGACGATCTTTGCCGACATTATAGACATGTTTTTCCTCCGCCCTATCTCGTCTCTTTGCTGTTCCTGACGCACCGGCGCATGGTCGGAGCAGGTGCCATCAGCGCATGTTTTCAGACGCTTGCATGAATCTATCGCATTATTGCTCAATCCTGCAAAGCGTACGGTTTTGGCGTTTCGGGCGCTTGCCGTTTGTCCGCACCGGTGCAACAACATGCGTCCAACCATTCACGGGAGGTTTGTCGTGGAAAAGGCAGAAATCGGACTGATCGGTCTCGGCGTCATGGGCTCCAACCTGGCGCTCAATATCGCCGAAAAGGGCAACAAAATAGCGGTCTTCAACCGCACGCCGGACAAAACGGATGAATTTTACGAGAGTGCCGGTGACCTGAAAAAGCAGGTTATTCCCTGCAAGACGATCGAGGAGTTCGTCGAGGCGATCCGCCCGCCGCGGCCTATCATCATCATGATCAAGGCCGGTGATGCGGTTGATCAGCAGATGGAGCTTCTACGGCCGCATCTGTCCAAGGGCGACATCATGATCGACGCCGGCAATGCGAATTTCCGCGACACGCAGGCCCGCTTCGACCGTCTCAAGGATACCGATCTGACGTTCATCGGTATGGGCGTATCCGGCGGCGAAGAGGGTGCGCGCCATGGTCCCTCGATCATGGTCGGCGGCACCGAAGACTCCTGGAAGCGCGTCGAGAAGGTGCTGACCTCGATCGCTGCCAAATACGACAACGCCCCTTGCGTTGCGTGGCTCGGCAACGACGGCGCCGGCCACTTCGTAAAGACCATTCACAACGGCATCGAATATGCCGACATGCAGATGATTGCCGAAATCTACGGCATCCTGCGTGATGGCCTGAAGCTCGACGCTGCCGAGATCAGCGAGATCTTCGGCAAGTGGAACAAGGGTCGCCTCAATTCCTATCTGATCGAGATTACCGAGAAGGTTCTGTCGGCCAAGGATCCGAGCACCGGCAGCGCCATGCCCGACGTCATTCTCGACAAAGCTGGCCAGAAGGGCACCGGCAAGTGGTCCGTCATCGAGGCGCAGAACCTTGGCGTTGCCGCCACTGCGATCGAAGCTGCCGTTGCGGCACGCATCCTGTCTTCGCAGAAGGACGAACGCGTTGCCGCGGAAAAGCTTTTCGGCCTGCCGGCCCTTGCTGCCGGAAACGTCGACAAGAAGACGCTGATCGACGATCTGGAAAATGCGCTGCTCGCTGCAAAGATCGGCGCCTATGCGCAGGGCTTTGCCGTCATGTCGGCAGCCTCGAAGGAGTTCAACTGGTCGCTGCCAATGCCGACAATCGCCAAGATCTGGCGTGCCGGCTGCATCATCCGTTCGCAGTTCCTCGACGAGATCACCTCCGCATTCACCAAGGATCCCGATGTTGCCAACCTCATCGTGACACCGGCCTTCTCTAAGCTCGTCAACGAAACGGACGGCGCTCTGCGTCGCGTGGTTTCCTATGCAGCTCTGTCGGGCCTTCCGGTTCCGGCACTGGCTTCGGCACTCGGCTATTTCGACAGCTACCGCCGCAGCCGCGGCACGGCTAACCTGATCCAGGCACAACGTGACTTCTTTGGCGCGCACGGTTTCGACCGCGTCGACGGCAAGGATATTCATCATGGCCCGTGGGGCAGTGGCGCAAGCGCTGCTCACTGAGGTTGGACGTTTGAATAGAGAGGCCCGCTGAGCGATCGGCGGGCCTTTTTTGTTGGATTGCAGGGCTTGCCTTTGGCAGTCGCCGCCATCTCCGTCGTCATCCGTAAGGCCAGCCTCAGTTGACCGCGACCGTATCTCCAGTCACCGCTGTGGCCATTCCGGCAGGCTGATGCTCTGAAGCTCCTGCGGCTCGGCGCCGTCGATGCGCGCCATCACCGCCTTGGCAAGCTCCCGGCCGGCATGGCGGACGTCCTCGTAAACGGTGATGATTTCCGGGCGGATCCAGTTGAGGACATGGGTCGACTGCTTCGCGACCATATCGACATCGTGGCCGAGGCGCATGCCAGCGGCCTCGATCCCGGCATTGACGGCGATTGCAGCACTTCCGGCGGAAGAAACGATCCCGTCGGGGGCGTTTGGCGAGCGCATCATCGCTTCGACGGCATCCCTGATATCAGGAAGCGGCGTATCGATGGTGACGCGCAAGGGCACTTCCTCCGCGCCATATTCGTGCAAACCGGTCTGGAAGCCGATGCGCGTATGGGAATGGAAGGACAGTTTTCCGGGCGGCTGCAGCAGGGCGATGCGTCTCCGGCCCTTGGCCACAAGTGCGCCGACGGCCTGATGCGCGAAGGCTTCGTTGTCGAAATCGTGGTAGGGATGGACGAGTTCCGTGTCCGTCCGGCCATGGGTGGCGAAGGGCATGTTGCGCTCGGTCATCAGCCGTACCCTGGGATCGTCCGGTTCGATACGGGTGATGATGACGCCATCGGCTGAGCCTGTGTCGAGGATGTAGCGTACCGGAACCAGGGGATCCTTACTGTGAGAATGCGGCGTCACCACGAGGTGATATTGCGTATCCGCCAAGGCCTCCGAGATGCCGAAAACCATCTGGCTGGTGAAGCCCATGATTTCCTCGTCGACGCTGAGAATAAGGGCGATAACGTTCGTCTTGCCGGTGCGCAGGCGCACGCCGGCGCGGTTCGGCTGGTAACCGAGCTGGCGGGCGACCATCCGGACCCGCTCTTTCGTTTCAGCACCGATGTCGGGCGCATCCTTGAGGGCGCGAGATATCGTGGTCACGCCAAGCCCGGTCATGAAAGCAATCGTCTTTAGCGTCGGCCGCTCCGGCGCTTCGGAAGAAGCCTTCCCCCCTGAATTTCGCTTGTCTTCCATAACGCTTAACGCCGTCCTCCGCGATCTCTCGGCTTATAACGCCCGCCGCATTGCTGCAAGCACCACGGGATGAGGCATTCCTTCCCATAGAACAAAAACTGTAACGATACAGGTCAAATGTCGAGTTTTTTTTGAAGCCTTGAGCGGGAGCATTACCCAAAGGTTGAACGACTGAGATTTGAGAGGGTTTTTTGCGCCTGCGAAATAATATTAGATATGCGATATAAATGTTATTTCAGATAAATGATTTAAATCAACTGTTTTCTCGCGTTTTGCGGGCGCGAACCTAGCGAGCGCTCGAGAATACGTATCGTTTTGAATGTCGGGCGCGGTTGCAGCCAGTGGTAGTGAATGCGCCGATACAAGAAAATTTTACGAGTACGGTGTTGCGTCCTGAAATCGATTCCTCTACGTTTTTGCTGCAACGTTTCAGTGAGGGAGGAGAGCTCATGTTTATTCGTTTGATGGCCGCTGCTCTGGCCGCTTCTGTGGCCATCCCGGCCGTTTCCGCCAATGCCACAGACCTCGAAGTCACCCATTGGTGGACATCCGGCGGCGAAGCTGCGGCGGTCAAGGTTCTGGCCGACAATTACAACGCGCTCGGCGACAACAAGTGGGTCGATGGCGCCATTGCAGGCGCCGGTTCCACCGCGACGCCGCTGATCGTCAGCCGCATCCTCGGCGGCAACCCGATGGGCGCCACGCAGCTCAACACGGGCCGTGACGCCGAGGAGCTGGTCAAGGCCGGCCTGATGACCGATCTGACCGAGCTTGCCGAAAAGGAACACTGGAAGGACATCATCCGTCCGGCCAAGCTGCTCGATGCCTGCACCTATCAGGGTCACGTCTATTGCGTTCCGATCAACATCCACTCCTGGCAGTGGATGTGGGTCAACCGCCACGTCTTTGAAGACAACGGCCTGAAAGTTCCGACCAACTGGGACGAATTCGCAGCAGAAGCGCCGCAGCTGAAGGCGAAGGGCATCGTGCCGCTCGCAACCGGCGCTCCGTGGCAGGTCGAAGGCATCCGCAGCGTCATGCAGGTCGGCATCGGCGGCAAGGATCTCTACATGGCGATCAACGACAAGAAGAGCGCCGACGCCGTGAAGAGCGACGATAACAAGAAGGTCTGGACTGCCTTCAGCCAGGCCCGCGACATGGTCGATGATGGCTATACCGGCCGCGACTGGAACGTCGCCACCAACATGGTCATAACCGGAAAGGCTGCCGGCCAGATCATGGGCGACTGGGCGCAGGGCGAATTCGGCGTTGCCAAGCAGGTTGCCGGCAAGGACTATGATTGCCTTCCGGGCCTCGGTTATCACGGCCTGCTCGATACGGGCGGCGACTCCTTCTACTTCCCGAAGAACAGCAATCCCGACATTACCAAGGCACAGCTCGAGCTTGCCAGCATGCTTCTTTCCAAGGAGACGCAGGTCAAGTTCAATCTCGCCAAGGGCTCGCTGCCCGTGCGCGGCGATGTCGATCTGTCGGCCGCCAATGCCTGCATGAAGAAGGGCCTCGAAATCCTGAAGACGCCGGAAAACGTCCTGCCAGGCACGACGCAGATGCTGACGCCGGACACGATCGGTCAGCTTCAGGACCTGGCTATTCAGTTCTTCAGCTCGAAGATGTCGATTGACGATGCGATCGCCAAGCAGGCCGATATCATCTCGCAGGCGCAGTAAGGCCTGAAACCATCTCGCTATCAGAGACGGCTTTGCCGGGCCGGCGGGGGTTCCCGCCGGTCGCGGTAGGGTCGGCAGAGGAGGTCCATGATGGCTCATGCGCGTCGCCCCTTCGGTCTTTTCCGAAATCTCAATGCCAAGATCGCCGCCATCCCGATGATGCTGACCGTCATCGTCGTGTTCGTCGGCTGCACTGTCTGGACGGTGATCTATTCCTTCACCGACTCCAAGCTTTTGCCGAGCCAGAACTTCATCGGCCTTGCGCAATATCAGCGTCTGTTCACCACCGACCGCTGGAATGCCTCGATCACCAATCTGGCGGTCTATGGCGTACTCAGCCTGATCTTCGCCTTCGTCGTCGGCTTCATCCTTGCCGTGCTGATGGACCAGAAGATCCGTTTCGAGAATACGTTCCGGACGATCTTCCTTTATCCCTTCGCGCTGTCCTTCATCGTGACCGGTATCATCTGGCAGTGGATCCTCGATCCGGGCCTCGGGCTTCCGAAGGTGCTTCAAGATTGGGGTCTTCCGGGCGGTGGCGTCTCGCTGCTCGGTAACCAGAATACCGTGCTGATCGCGCTCGTTATCGCCGGCCTCTGGCAGGGAACCGGCCTCGTGATGGTGCTGATGCTGGCGGGTTTGCGCGGCATCGACGGCGAGATCTGGAAGGCGGCGAGGGTGGACGGCATCCCGGCCTGGAAGACCTATCTCTTCGTCGTCATTCCGATGATGCGCGGCGTCTTCGTCACTACGCTCGTCATCGTAGCCTCGGGCATCGTGCGCGTCTACGACCTCGTCGTCGCGATGACCCATGGCGGTCCTGGCTTCGCATCCGAAATGCCGGCAAAATATGTCTACGACTTCATGTTCCAGCGATCCAATCTCGGCCAGGCGCTTGCCGCCTCGACCGTCATGCTGGTGACCGTGTTCATCTTCCTGGTGCCGTGGGCTCTCGTCGAGTTCCGCCAGAAGCGCAGCTAAGGGAGACCCTGGAATGGCTCTTGCCGCAACGATCGAACCTTCAGGCGCCAAGCCGCGGCGCCGTTTCGCGCCTTCGACCATCATGCTCTATGGCATTCTCGGTCTGGCCGCGATCTACTATCTCATTCCGCTCTACGTGATGGTCGTCACATCGCTGAAGGGAATGCCTGAAGTCCGCATGGGCAACATCTTCTCGCCGCCGATGGAAATCACCTTCGAGCCCTGGGTGAAGGCCTGGAGCGAGGCCTGCACCGGGCTCTACTGCCACGGCATCCAGGTCGGCTTCTGGAATTCGGTGAAGATCCTCGTGCCGAGCGTGATCATCTCGATCGCCATTGCATCCGTGAACGGCTATGCGCTCGCCAACTGGCGTTTCAAGGGATCCGAGACCTTCTTCATCGTCCTGCTGTTCGGCGCCTTCATTCCCTATCAGGTCATGCTCTATCCGCTGGTGCTGGTCGTGCGTTCGCTCGGGCTGTTCTCGACGCTCGGCGGGGTCGTGCTGGTGCACACCATCTTCGGCATGCCGATTAACACGCTGCTGTTCCGCAATTATTTCGCCTCGTTGCCGCCGGAGCTTTTCAAGGCCGCGCGTGTTGACGGGGCGGGGTTCTGGCAGATCTTCCTGCGCATCATGCTGCCGATGTCGCTGCCGATCTTCGTCGTCGGCATGATCATCCAGATCACCGGTATCTGGAACGATTTCCTGTTCGGTGTCATCTTTGCCGGCACGCAGAACTATCCGATGACCGTGCAACTGAACAATGTCGTCAACGCCGTGCAGGGCGTGAAGGAATACAATGTCAACATGGCCGCCACGCTTCTGACCGGCGCGGTGCCGCTTATCGTCTACTTCGTCTCCGGACGCATGTTCGTCCGTGGCATCGCCGCCGGCGCAGTGAAGGGTTGATCCATGACATCAAGCGTTTCCATCAAGGATCTGTCGCTCAATTTCGGCGCGGTCACCGTCCTCCAGAATCTCAATCTGGAGATCAACGACGGCGAGTTCCTCGTTCTTCTGGGCTCGTCGGGTTGCGGCAAGTCCACGCTTCTGAACTGCATCGCCGGTCTCCTCGACATTTCGGAAGGCCAGATCTTCATCAAGGGCAAGAACGTCACCTGGGAGGAGCCCAAGGACCGCGGCATCGGCATGGTGTTCCAGTCCTACGCGCTCTATCCGCAGATGAGCGTTGAGAAGAACCTGTCCTTCGGCCTTCGCGTCGCCAAGGTGCCGCAGGCGGAGATCGACAAGCGCATTGCGCGGGCCGCCGAGATCCTGCAAATCCAGCCGCTTTTGAAGCGCAAGCCGGCGGAGCTTTCGGGAGGCCAGCGGCAGCGCGTCGCAATCGGTCGCGCGCTGGTGCGCGATGTCGACGTCTTCCTGTTCGACGAGCCGCTGTCGAACCTCGACGCCAAGCTGCGTTCGGAGTTGCGCGTCGAGATCAAGCGTCTGCACAATGCGCTGAAGAATACGATGATCTACGTTACCCATGACCAGATCGAGGCGCTGACGCTCGCCGACCGTATCGCGATCATGAAGAGCGGCATCATCCAGCAGCTGGACGATCCGACGACGATCTACAACAAGCCGCGCAATCTCTTCGTCGCCGGCTTCATCGGCTCTCCGTCGATGAACTTCCTGAAGGGCGAACTGGTCGAAAGGGACGGGAAGGTCGCCTTTGCGACCGACGGCGTTACGTTCTCGCTGGATGGATATAGCGCTTCCGAGCCACTCGTAGCAGGTCGCAAGGTCATTCTCGGCGTCAGGCCGGAGCATATCAAGGTGAACGAGGATCTCGGCGCGAGTGCGGAAGTGCACGACGCTGTCGTCGATATCGAGGAGCCGATGGGCGCCGACAACCTGATCTGGCTGAAGCATGCGGGCCATACGATGTCGGTGCGCATCAATGGCGCAAGGCGTTTCCAGGTCGGCACGCCGGTCAAGCTCGGCTTCGACATGACACTGGCGTCGCTCTTTGACGCCGAGTCCGAACTGAGAATATGATCGTATGAAAAGACGGATGGAGGCGTCGAGGAGCCTCCATTCTCTAATGCGGGAGGAGTTAAGCGGTGCCTGTTTCCAACAATTTCGTCGATCTTGCGGGCTCATGGCAGCTCACGTCACCTGAGAGTGACCATTCGGCGTCCATGGCTGTGCCGGGCGACGTGCATTCCGCGCTTCATGCCGCCGAACTCATTCCGGACCCTTATTTCGGTCGGAACGAAGAGGTCGTGCAGTGGGTCGCCAAGCAGGACTGGATGGTCACCCGCAGCTTCTCGCTCGATGACATCAGTGGCGACTGGTACCTCGACATCGACTATCTCGATACGGTCGCGACGGTCTCGATCAACGGCGCGGTCGTTCTCGAAGGAAACAATTGCTTCCAGCGCTACCGTCCTGATGTCTCCAAGGCATTGAAGGTCGGGGAGAACACCATCCGCATCGTGCTGCATTCCAGCGTCAGGGTTGGTGCCGAACTGCAGACCAAGCAGCCCTTCTACATCCCCTACAATCCCGGCAACTCGCCGATCCCCGACGGCAACATGCTACGCAAGCCGCAATGCCATTTCGGCTGGGATTGGAACATCGCAATTGCGCCGCTCGGGCTCTATGGCACCATCGCTCTGAAGAAGCTGGAAACGGCCCGGATCGACCACATTGCCACGCGGCAATTTCACAACGAGGATGGCACGGTCGACCTGACCGTGACGACCAGCCTTTTTGCCAAAGCGCAGGGCATTGCCCAGCTCTATTTCGTGCTCGACGACGAGCGGGTGCGGCTGGATGTCGGCGTCCATGCCGGCGAAACGCCTGTCACGCACGTCTTTCATATCGAGAAGCCGAGACTTTGGTGGCCGGCAGGCAGCGGCGAGCAGGCGCTTTACACGCTTTCGGTGGAATTGCCCTCGCAGACCGAAACGCGCCAGATCGGTCTGCGCACCATCGAGCTGATCATCGACAAGGATGAACCGGGCAGCCGCTTTGCCTTCAAGGTGAACGGTCGCGAAATCTTCTGCCGCGGCGCCAATTGGATTCCGGCTGACGCGCTGTTTTCCCGCAGCAGCCCCGACAAGACCGAGGATCTGCTGCAATCGGCCGTCGCCGCCAATATGAACATGATCCGCGTTTGGGGCGGCGGCTTCTACGAGCACGACTGGTTCTACGATATCTGCAATCGGCTGGGCCTGATGGTCTGGCAGGACTTCATGTTCGCCTGCAACCTCTATCCGTCCACCGGCGACTTCCTGGAGAATGTCGAGGCCGAAGTCGGCTACCAGACACGGCGTCTGGCCACGCATCCGTCGATCGTCCTTTGGTGCGGCGACAATGAACTGGTCGGCGCGCTGACCTGGTTCGAGGAGTCTCGGAAGGATCGCGACCGCTACCTCGTTTCCTACGACCGACTGAACCGCACCATCGAAGTCGCCATGAAGAAGGCATCGCCTGACGGTATCTGGTGGCCGTCGAGCCCGGCCTCGGGCTATCTCGATTTCGGCGATGCCTGGCATGCCGATGGCTCTGGCGACATGCACTATTGGTCGGTCTGGCACGAGAACAAGTCGTTCGACAACTATCGGACGGTGCGGCCGCGCTTCTGCTCGGAATTCGGCTTCCAGTCCTACACGTCGCTGCCTGTGCTGAAGACCTATGCCGATCCGAAAGACATGAATATCGCATCGCCGGTCATGGAGCTGCACCAGAAGAACGCCGGCGGCAATGAGCGCATTGCCGGCACGATGTTCCGCTATTTCCGCTTCCCGAAGGATTTCCCGAATTTCGTCTATCTCAGCCAGATCCAGCAGGGGCTCGCGATCAAGTCGGCGGTCGAATATTGGCGCTCGCTAAAGCCGCATTGCATGGGCACGATCTATTGGCAGCTCAACGACACATGGCCGGTCGCGTCCTGGTCCAGCCTCGATTACGGCGGTCGCTGGAAGGCTATGCATTACCTCGTCAGGCGTTTCTTCCAGCCGGTCGCTATCGCGGCGATCCCGTCGGAGGACAATTCGAAAATCCGTTTCTCGCTGGTCAACGATACGTTCCACGATATCAGCGTCGATCTGGCCGTCTCGCTCATCGACATGAAGGGCAAGCGTACGTCGCTCAGGACCGTGCAGGCCGTGTGCTCCCCGGATGCTGCCTGCACGGCACTCACGATCGATGCGTCAGAGGTGCCGGAGGGCCATCTGCTCGCGTGGCATTTTACCGCATCGAACGGGATGGGTGGGCAGGGCCACTTCGTCAATGGTACCTATAAGGCGCTGGAGTTGGAGCCGGCGGGCCTTGAGGTCCTGCATGAGGAAGTGGAGGGGGACGGAACGGTCGAAATCACCGTGACGTCGCAGGGATTGGCGCTG
Source organism: Rhizobium sp. BK376 (assembly GCF_004341625.1). Taxonomy (GTDB): domain Bacteria; phylum Pseudomonadota; class Alphaproteobacteria; order Rhizobiales; family Rhizobiaceae; genus Rhizobium. Next base: position 214,439 of record NZ_SLZG01000008.1, read on the forward strand.
TTCGTGATGATCGAAACCGAAATCGAGGGACGCTATTCCGACAACGCCTTCGATCTTGCCGCCGGCGAGAGCCGCCGGATCGTCTTTACGCCTACGACGCCTTTTGAACGCGGCAAGCTTCCGGAATTTCGCTTCTACGACCTTCAGTCCTGCCAATCGGTAGACTGATTTCACTTGTCCTGTCGTCATCGACGGCATGGTCTGGATCGGTGGCGCACCGCCGATCCGCATAAGAGGGGCCCTTGGGCCGATGGAGGAGATGTCATGACTGCACTTGGTTTTCAGCTTTATAGCGCGCGCAATTTCCAGCCTTACGCCGATATTTTCGTGAAGCTCGGCAAGGCCGGCTACAAGGAGGTCGAAGGTTTCGGCGGCATCTATGCCGATCTCGACGAGGCGGGCCTCAAGAGCCTGCGCGCCGATCTCGACAAGAACGGGCTTGTCATGGCGAGCGGCCATTTCAGCCCCGATTTCCTCGATAAGGAAGTTCAGAAGTCGCTGCAGATCGCCAAGATCCTTGGCATGGATTCGATCTATGCGCCGCATCTGGCCGCCGATCAGCGCCCAACGGATGGGGCAGGCTGGCTCGCTTTCGGTAAGCGGCTGCAGGAGATGAGCAAGCCCTACAAGGACGCGGGCTATGAGTTCGGCTGGCACAATCATGACTTCGAATTCGTGAAGCTTGCCGATGGCTCGCTGCCGATCGAACGCATATTCGAAGGCGCGCCCGATATTTCCTGGGAAGCAGATATCGCCTGGGTCATCCGCGGTGGCGCCGATCCCTTCGCCTGGATCGAGAAGCTCGGCTCCCGCATCACGGCCGTCCATGTCAAGGACATCGCACCGGCTGGCGAAAACAAGAATGAGGACGGCTGGGCCGATCTCGGCCATGGCACCGTTCAGTGGGCAAAGCTGATGCCCGTGCTGCGCAACACCAAGGCCAAGCACTTCGTCCTCGAACACGACAACCCGAACGATGTCGACCGCCTGATCACCCGCTCCATCGCATCCTTCAAGACCTATTGAGGCGTATCATGACCAAGGAACTTGGCGTCGGCATCATCGGATGCGGCAACATCTCCACCACCTATTTTTCGCTGTCACCGCTCTTCAAGGGATTGAAGGTGCTCGCCTGCGCCGACATCAACATGAATGCGGCGGAGCTTCGAGCCGAGGAATACGGCGTCAAGGCGCAGACGATCGACGATCTGCTCGCCAATGACGAGCTCGACGTCATCGTCAACCTGACGATCCCGGACGCGCACTTCCCGGTTTCCAAGCGTATTCTAGAAGCCGGCAAGCATGTCTACTCGGAAAAGCCGCTGGTTCTCTCGCTTGAGCAGGGCGAGGAACTGCGGCGGATCGCCAAGGAAAAGGGCCTAGCCGTCGGCTGCGCGCCCGATACCTTCCTCGGCGGCGCGCATCAACTCGCCCGCAAATATGTCGACGAAGGACATATCGGCCGTATTACCTCGGGCGCCTGCTACGTCATGAGCCCGGGCATGGAGATGTGGCACCCCAATCCGGACTTCTTCTTCCTGCCGGGTGGCGGACCGATCCTCGATCTTGGGCCCTATTATATCGCCAACCTGATCAACCTTATCGGCCCGGTAAAGCGCGTCGGCGCCATGACCTCGATGGCATCGGAAACCCGCACCATCACCAGCCAGCCGCGCAACGGCGAAAAAATCCCGGTCAAGACCCCGACGACGATCCAGGCGCTGCTGGAATTCGTCAGCGGCGCGACGGTCACGCTAACGGCAAGCTGGGATGTCTGGTCTCATCGCCACGCTAATATGGAGCTCTACGGCACCGAAGGTTCGCTCTACGTGCCCGACCCGAACTTCTTCGGCGGCACCGTCGAGGCGAGCGGCAAGGACAAGGACATCAAGCCGCTGAGTGGCTGGGACCATCCTTTCGGCAAATCCAACCAGGAGAGCCCGAACGGTCCGCGCGCCAATTATCGTACAGCCGGCCTTGCTGATATGGCCATGTCGCTGATCGAGGGCCGCGATGCGCGTTGCTCGCTCGACCGCACGCTGCATGGCGTCGACGTCATGACGTCGATCCTGAAGTCCGGCGCGGAGAACCGCTTCATCGACCTGACGACGACCTGCACACAGCCGGCCGCGCTTGGTATCGAAGAAGCACAGGCGCTCTTGAAGTAGGCGCTTGAAAAGCTATTGTCCCGCGCGGGTGAAGAGCCCGCGCGTTTCATTGTGAAAAGGAATTGAATTATGGCTTGGCAACCGGCTGAAGATCGTTATTCGAAGATGAAATATAACCGCACAGGCCGTTCCGGCCTGAAGTTGCCGGCCGTTTCGCTCGGCCTCTGGCACAATTTCGGCGGCGACACCCCGCATGACCGCAAGGTCGACATGTGCCGCACGGCATTCGACCTCGGCATCACCCATTTCGATCTCGCCAACAATTACGGCCCGCCTCCCGGCTCCGCTGAAACGGCGTTCGGCGAAATCCTGCGCACAGATTTCGCCGGGTTGCGCGACGAGCTGATCATCTCCTCCAAGGCCGGTTACGACATGTGGCCGGGTCCCTACGGCGAGTGGGGCAGCCGCAAGTATCTGATCGCCTCCTGTGACCAGAGCCTGAAGCGCATGGGCCTCGACTATGTCGATATCTTCTATTCGCACCGTTTCGATCCGGACACCCCGCTGGAAGAGACCTGCGGCGCGCTCGATCATATCGTCCGTTCCGGCCGCGCGCTTTATGTCGGCATCTCGTCTTACAATTCGCAGCGCACGCGCGAAGCAGCGGCAATCCTTAGGGAACTCGGCACGCCTTGCCTGATCCACCAGCCGAGCTATTCCATGCTCAACCGCTGGGTCGAGGATGACAAGCTGCTCGATACGCTTGATGAGGTCGGCATGGGCTCGATCGTCTTCTCGCCGCTGGCGCAGGGCATGCTGTCGACCAAGTATCTCGGTGGCATTCCTGAAGACAGCCGCGCGGCGCAGAACCACTTCCTCAAGAAGGACTTCATCCGCCCTTCGATCATCGACAATATCCGTAAGCTGAACGAGATCGCCGAGAAGCGCGGCCAGACGCTGGCGCAGATGGCAATCGCCTGGGTCCTGCGCGGCGGCCGCGTGACCTCGGCGCTGATCGGCGCCAGCCGCTCGTCGCAGATCGTCGATTGCGTCAAGGCGCTCGACAATCTCGAGTTCACGGCCGAAGAACTGAAGCAGATCGATGTCTTCGCCAAGGAGGCTGACATCAATCTCTGGGCCAGGTCGGCCGAACTCGATAAGTAAACTGAAAGGCCCGGCTGAGAACAGCCGGGCCTTTTTCTGATATAATCTTGATGTACGTGCCGCAGCTCGTACAGGCCGTTTGGAGGAGGTGGCTGCCATGATCCGCAACCCGATATTGCCGGGCTTCAATCCCGATCCGTCGATCTGCCGCGTCGGCGATGACTATTACATCGCGACTTCCACCTTCGAATGGTATCCCGGCGTGCAGATCCATCACTCGCGCGATCTGGTGAACTGGACGCTGGTGCGTCGACCGCTGGAGCGCAAAGCGCAGCTCGACATGCGGGGCGAGCCCGACAGCTGCGGCATCTGGGCTCCGTGCCTGTCCTATGCCGATGGTCGTTTCTGGCTCGTCTACACCGACGTGAAGCGCTACGACGGCAACTTCAAGGATGCGCACAACTATATCGTGACCGCTGCGACCATCGAGGGCGAATGGTCGGACCCCGTCTACGTGAATTCGTCCGGCTTCGACCCCTCGCTCTTCCACGATGATGATGGCCGCAAATGGTTCGTCAACATGCAATGGAACCATCGCACGGAGAGCTACGGCGGCTCGCCGAAGACACCGGCCTTCGATGGTATCCTGCTGCAAGAATGGGATGCAAAGACGGGGACGCTGAAGGGGCCGATCAGGAATATTTTTTCGGGCACCGATCTCGGCCTGGTCGAAGGGCCGCATCTCTTCAAGCGCAATGGCTGGTATTACCTGACCACGGCGGAAGGCGGGACGGGCTATGATCACGCCGTCACCATGGCACGCTCCCGCAACATCGACGGACCGTATGAGCTTCACCCCAACAAATATCTGATCACATCGAAGGATCATCCGGAGGCCGTCCTGCAGCGGGCCGGGCACGGACAATACGTAGAGACTCCCGACGGCCAGTTCTATCACACGCATCTCTGCGGTCGCCCCATGCCGCCGCACCGGCGTTGCACGCTGGGCCGCGAGACCAGCCTTCAGAAATGCGTCTGGAAGGAAGACGATTGGCTTTATCTCGAAAACGGCACAGTCGTTCCTGACGTGGAGGTTCCCGCCTTGCTTGGTGCCGTTCCGCTCGAGAAGGCGCGACGCTCCGGCTATAATTTCGACGAGGGCAAGCTGCCCGCCGATTTCCAGTGGCTGCGCACGCCGGAGCCGGATCGCATCTTCAGCGTGACCGCGCGTCCGGGTCACCTGCGGCTGATTGCGCGCGAAAGTATCGGCTCATGGTTCGAGCAGTCGCTGGTTGCCCGCCGGCAGGAGCATCACAGTTTTCGCGCAGAAACGGTCGTCGAGTTCGAGCCCGATACCTATCAGCAGGTCGCAGGCCTGACGCATTACTACAATCGCTTCAAGCTGCATGCCATTGCGGTAACGCTGCACGAAAGGCTTGGACGCTGCGTCACCATCATGTCCTGCGTAGGCGACTATCCAAACGGCCGCCTGACTTTCCCGGCCGGGCCAGGTGTCGCCGTTCCCGATGGCCGCATCCAGCTGTCCATGGAAGTGCACGAGAATGATCTCCAGTTCTTCTGGCAAGCCGAAGGCATGGGCGCCTGGGAGCCCATCGGTCCTGTGCTCGATGCAGGCGTGATATCCGATGAAGGCGGGCGCGGCGAACATGGCTCGTTCACCGGCGCTTTTGCCGGCATGTTCGCCTTCGATACATCGGGCCGAGCGAAGATCGCGGATTTCGATTGGTTCAATTACGACGAACTTTAAAATTCGGTCCGGCTCCTTCACCGGGAGATGTCTAAAGGATATCCCCGGTGAAAGAAGATAAAACCATTAAAAAATTCCTGAGTTCGTGATTTAGCGATGGCTGCTAAATGTCTATTCCTATTACAAAACTTTAATATGAGTTTCAGTCTCGATTCATCTTTATCTGAGTAGTTTCAAGCTGTGCTCAACCCGAGGAAACACTCAATGAAAAAACTGCTCTCCATTCTTATGACAGCGTCTGTTCTTGCCACTCCGGTTGCCTTCGCGACTGAAGCGAGTGCCGCTCCGCAGCATCACGAGACCCACAAAGTCGTCATCAAGAAAGGCAGCTGGGCTCGCGGCCACCGGATTTCGGCCAACGACCGCCGCCGCGCCGTTTCGATCAACTACCGCCGCTATCACCTGTCGACCCCGCCGCATGGCTATCGCTGGGTGCGTATCGACAACAACTTCCTGCTGATCGGCAGCACCAGCGGCCTGATCTCGAAGGTTCTCGACGCCCATTGATCGTCAGTATCTGAAGGTTGCGGCAGGCTGATCCTCAAGGGAGCCAACAGCCAGAAACGAAAAATCCCCGGCATGACCGGGGATTTTTCGTTTCTCTGACTGGCTGCTGCGTTTAGCTGAAGCGTCCGGCAGCGTGGGCCAGCATCGTATAGACCTTGCCGGTATCGGAGGTCAGGTAGGATTGCGTGATCGTCTTGTCACGATCGGTGCGGGCAACGTCCGTCAGCAGCTTCTCGAAATCGGCAATGTAGCGATCGACGGCGGTGCGGAATTCCGGCTCGCGGTCGTACTTGCGCTTGATCTCGTCGAAGGTCTGCTGGCCCTTCAGCGTGTAGAGGCGACGGGTGAAGACATCGCGTTCGCCACGCTGGTAGCGCCGCCACAGCTCAACCGATGCATCGTGATCGATGGCGCGGGCGATATCGACCGAAAGTGAGTTCAGCGATTCGACCACGTGACGCGGGTTGCGGCTGTCGTTGGCGCGGGGCGCTGCGGCTTCCGGAGCGCGTGGCGCAGCCGGGCGGGCCGGCGGGGCATCGGGCGCATCCTCGCGGGAAGCGCCGCGGAGAAGATCGCTGATCCAGCCGCCGCCGACATTTTCCTGGCGCGCAGGAGCCTGGGGCTCGACAGCGCGGGGCTGCTGAGGAGCTTGACGTTCAGGCGAGATCGAGCCACGCAGGCCGAGCGTATCGGCGGGCTGCTGCGGCTGCCGGACCGGTGCTGGAGCAGGAGCGGGTTGCGGTGCCGGCTGAGGAGCAGCAGCACGCTGTGCCGTGACCTGCGGAGCCGGTTGCTGAGCAATCGGCGGCTGCGGGACAGGTGCCGGCTGCGGAGCGGGCGCAGGCTGGCGAGGGGCGGGCTGCGCGCTTGCGAGCGTGCGTGCCACCGGCTCGGATATTTCGAGCTGCTGCGCCGACTTGCCGACGATCTGCGAAATGTCCTGCAGGGCCTTGATCTGCTCTGCAACGGCGCGACGCATCGCGGCTGCGCTTTCCTTGGCTTCCTCGGGCAGATCGAACGCGCCGCGCTTCAGTTCGCTGCGCGTCATGTCCAGTTCCCTGCGAATATCGCCCGCCGAGCGGCGGATCTCTTCGGTCGCACCGGAGAAGCGTCCGATCGCATCCTCGACTGCCTCGCTCAACGTGTTGCGCAGGTTCTGCGCGGCGTTGTCGGAGGTCTTGCCGGCTTCGGCAAGCACACGCTCGACCTCAGACAGCGATGCCGTGAGGCCACCGCGGAGACGGTTGGTGAGTTCACCGGAGCGGCGCTCCGCATTGGCAAACGTACCCTCGATCGTCTTGTTGGCGTCCTCACCGGCCTTGGTCAGCGCATCGCGCATGCTTTCGGCGGTGTTCTGGGCACGCTGTTCGGCTTCCGAGAGCACGCGGCCGATATCCGAGAAGGATGCCTGGACGCTCTGGCGGAGATTGCCAGTGACCTGTGTCGAGCGCTGTTCGGCACGGTCAAAGGCGCCTTCGACCATGCTGCCGAGCGCGCGCATCGTCGTCTCGATTTCTTCCGAGCGCTGGACCAGCCCGACAGCGAGGCCGCGCAGCGCGGATTCGCGTTCCTCGAGCGTGGAGACCAGGTTCGACTGGGCTGCGCCGAGCAGCTGAGAGGCCTGCGAGAGAACTTTCGAATGCTCGTCGAAATGACCGATGATGCCGCCGACCTGCGCCAGCGTGTGGCCGGAGACCTCCGAGAGCTTGTCGACCTTGCCTTCGAGCAGGCGGGTCGATGCCGACACCATGTCCGCGGCCCGGTTTGCGGATTCGGCGAAACGCGTCGTCGTCGAGCCGAGGCGGCTGTCGACCGCCGACAATTCCGCCGAAGCCTGGTTCAGCATGCCGACGATCGTCGAGTTGTTTTCAGCCAGCCGCTCGATGATGCCGTTGACGTTGGCAAGCAGGCTGTTTTCGAGGGCGTTGACGGTATTGGCGGCATTCTCGGCCCGTGCCGTGATGGCGGCGAGCGTGTCGTTCGTGCGCGAGGTGATCGCGTTGACGAGTGCTGCATTTTCGGCGCGCAGGCGATCCGCGGCTTCCTGGGCGGCGGTCGAGATCCGCTCTGCCGCTTCCGCTCCCGTTTCCGCATAGCGGTCGAGAACGGGGCGAGCCTTTTCCTCGATGAGGCGGGAAAGCTCGCTGGTGCGACCGGCCAGCATCGAGTTCAGTTCGCGGGTGCGATCGTCCAGGGCGGAGCGAATCGAGGTTCCGCGGGCTTCCAGAGCCTTGTCGACATCCGCCAGCGTCGCATCGATCTCGCGAACGCGATCTTCGAGGCCCGCACGGATCGCATTGCCGCGCTCCTCGAGGGCGCGCTCGACCTGGCCCATGGTTGCCTTGATATTCTCGCTGCTGCCGCTGAGCGTCGTGCGGATCGAGGCGCTGCGTGCTTCCAGCGACTGCTCGGCTTCCTGAAGCGTCTGGGAGATGACCTTGACCTGGTTTCCGACAAGGCCTTCTGCCTCGGACACCTTGTTGACGATCGCGTTCCCGGCCTCCGAGAAGGTCTGGGCAACAGCTGCCGCCTGGCTTGCAAGCCGGTTCTGCGTTTCCGCAACGCGATTGACAATGTCTTCGGAGCGCTCGTTCATGGTGCGGGCAAAGGCTTCGCCGCGTCCGCTAAGGTCGTCCGCAAACTGCTGGCCGGTCTGCGCGAGCAGTTCGGCGGTGCGGACTGCCTCGCTGTCCATGCCCTGGGCGGCGTCTGCGACGGCGGTGCGCAGCGTGGAGGCAAGGTTGGTCGCCTTGCCTTCGATCGTGCGGTTGACCGCTTCCAGGCCGACAGTGAGCGCGCGGTCCATGGTCGACAGACGCTCTTCGATATGGGCGCTGCCCCTGTCCATCACATCCGTGAGGATTGCAGTGCGACCTTCGATCGCGCTTGCCAGCGTCGTGGCACGGCTGTCGATTGCATTCGTCAGCGTCGTGGAGCGATTGTCGATGGAGTCGATGAGACGAGCGGCAGCGTCGCTGCCAGCGCGGTCGATCTGCGACGCTCCACCGCTCAGCCGCTCGGACAGGCGGTTGCTTACCGCATCGACCTGTTCCGTGACCGCATCCGCACTTCCGTGGATACGATTTTCCAGCGCGGAGAGGCTGGTTTCGAGGCGAGAACTCGTTTCCGAGAAGCGGCTGGTCATGCCGTCGATCGATTGATCGAGATGGGCCGAGAATGTCTCCGCCGAGCGAGAGATGTCGCCGGCAACATCGCGGAAGCGGCCTGCAATGTCACTCGTGCTGTCGCGAAGACGGTCTTCAAGGGCGCGGGCACTGTTATCGATCGAATTGCGGATCGCAGCTTCGCGATCCTCGAGCGACATTTCCAGCATGCTGACGCTTGTCGCGATCGAGGTGCCGATGGTGGTCGCCTGATCCGACAGCGTGTTGTCGAGCTGGGTGTGGGCATCACGCAGGGTGAGGTTGATCGCATTGCTGCGATCTTCGAGTGTCGAACGGAGCCGCTCGTGTGCCGATGCGAGGCTTTCGTCCATCTGCGACAGGCCGGTGTCGAGCGTGCTCTCGATACGGCGGGTCGTGTCGGAAAGGGCATTCTCGACGCGGGCAGCGGAACCGCCGATGGCGTTCTCGATACGATCTCCACCCGCATTGATGATGCCCGACAGGGTTTCCGTGTGGGCGCTCAGCGAACGGTCCAGGCGCTCCTGGTTGTCGGAATAGGCAGAGCGGATCGCCTCTGCCTTATTGCCGAACGAGTTGGCAATGCGGTCTTCGGCGCCGGCGACGCTATCAAGCATCGTGTTCGTGCGGGCCTCAAGCGCGCTGTCGAAGCGGCTGTGGCTCTCGTCGAGCGAGATGGCGAGCGCCATGGTCTTCTCGTCGAGTGCGTCGCCCAGGCGGGTATGGCTGTTGCCGACGATATCGGCGATTGCCTCCACGCGGCCCGCAAGCGTTTGATCCAGTCGAGCATGGCCGTCGGAAAGAGAGGCAGTGAGCCTGCGCGTTCCTTCATCCAGTGCGCCGGTGAGGCGGTCGTGAGTGGAGGACACCGCATCGGTAATGGCCTCGACCCGACCGGCGAGCGTGTCTTCGAGACGGGATTGGGTGTTGGAGAGGGCGACGGCGAGCGCCATCGTCTTGTCATCCATCGTCTCTGCCAGGCGTTCATGCGTAGATGCTACGGCGCCCGTGATGGCCTCGACCCGGCCCGCGAGCGTGTCTTCGAGGCGGGATTGAGTGTCTGACAGAGCGATGGCGAGCGCCATCGTCTTGTCGTCCATGGTGTCCGCCAGGCGATCGTGTACCGAGCCAACGGTGCCGGTGATGGCTTCGAGCCGGCTCGTGAGCGTGTCTTCAAGGCGGGATTGGGTGTCGGACAGGGCGACGGCGAGCGCCATCGTCTTGTCGTCCATCGTGTCCGCCAAGCGATCGTGCGCGGTGCCGACGGCATTGGTAATGGCCTCGGCATTGCTGGCGAGCGTATGTTCCAGGCGCGACTGGGTGTCGGAAAGGGCGACGGCGAGCGCCATCGTCTTGTCATCCATCGTCTCTGCCAGGCGATCATGCGTTGATGCAACAGTGCCGGTAATCGCCTCGACGCGGCTCGCGAGCGTATCTTCGAGGCGTGACTGGGTGTCCGAAAGCGAAATGGCGAGCGCCATCGTCCTCTCGTCGAGCGCTTCCGTAAGGCGATCATGGCCATCGGAAACCGCATTGATGATGGCGTCCGAGCGGCCGGAGAGTGCTTCCTCGAAACGGGACTGGTTGTCGGACAGGGCGCCGAAAAGTGCATTGCTGCGCTCGGCCATGACGGCATCGATGCGCTCGTGGGCGGAGGTCAGCGCGCCGGTGATTTCGCCGGTGCGCGACGACAGCGTGTCGTTGAGTTCGCCGGCGCGGCCGACAAATGCAGCGGTCAGCTCGTTCGTGCCGCTGGAGAGCGCGGACGAAATCTCCGATGTTGCCGAGCGAAGCGCATGCGTCAGTTCGCCGGAGCGTGCGGCCAGGGTGTCGGCAAGCTCGCCGGAACGGCCGGCAAAGGCGGAGTGCAACTCCTGCGTTCCGACGGACAATGCGCTGGAAACTTCCTGCGTTGCGGACCGCAGAGCGGAGGTGAATTCGCCCGAACGCGAGGCAAGAGCCTCATTCAGTTCGCGGGTGCCGCTGGTAAGCGAGGACGACATCTCGGCCTTGGCGTCCGACAGCGCGGAGGTGAACTCGTTCGTGCTGCTGCGCAGAGCGGCAGTAATCTCTTCGGCCCTCGATCCAAGCGCGCTTTCCATGACTTCCTGGCCGGTTGCCAATGCCGTCGCAAGCGCGAAGGACTGGTCGGTCAGCGAGGAGCCGATGCGGTCGATGCTGGAATTGAGAATGCCGTCGATGGCATCCGAACCGCCGGACAGCGTCTGGTTGATGCGGGCCAGGCTTTCCATAAGCTTGCTGTCGAGCGTTCCGGCGCGCTTGTCGAAGGCGTCGGTGAATTCCGATACCCGTTCATCGAACGTGGTGGAGAGTTGCGCAACCGTTGTCTGCAAGCGCTCTTCGAAGAAGCCCGAGCGCAGGTCCAAATCCATGATGGCTTCGTCAGCCGTCGTCTGCAGGCTCTGGCGGAAGCTCGCGCCCTTTTCGTCAAGGGAGCTGTTGAGCTTGGCAAGAACGTCGCCGAGCGTGCCGGTGATCTTGCGCTCGCCGCCGGTAAGGCTCTCGTTGATCTCACGCGTCCGCGCAATGAGGATTTCGTTGAGCTGGCGGGCGCGATCATTGAGGGCCGCGTTCAGCTTTTCCGTATTGGCATCCATGGTGGACGCCCGGGTTTCAAACTGGCTGAGGAGCTTGCTGCCACGATCCGACAGGGTCGTCGAAAGAGTTTCCAGCCTGAGATCGAATTCCTCATTCAGCGCAGCGCCTGAAGCATTGATGCCCTTGAGCAGGCTTTCGGTCTTGGCCGCCAGCAGCGAGCCCAGAGCCTGGACCGCGGAATCCGACTTCTCCATGAGCGTGGCGGCACGGGTGTCGATCATCGAGGCGAAGGCTTCGCCCGAGGTCGCCAGCCGTACGGCGATCTCTTCCGTCGCGAGCGACAGATCTTCCTTGATCTGATCGTGGACGCCCGAGATCGAAGAACGGATGCGTTCGGCGTGATTGACGATCGCGTCACGTTCCGCGCCGAGTTCATGGACCAGGCCGCGAACGCGCAATTCGTTGTCCGTATAGCTGCGTTCGAGCGCGTTGACTTCGGAATGAACCAGCGTTTCGAGTTCCGTCGCGCGGGCGATGGTGCGCTCGATGCCTTCGTTCATGGCAGAGACTTCGCGACGAACAGCCTGGCCGACCGTCATGATGCGTTCGGAGGCAATCGTTTCCGGCTCGGCAAGGCGCAATGCCACTTCCGCCATGGAGCGGGCGGCGTTGCGCATGTCCTGGGCGCGGGCGATCATGACGGCGAAGGCGTAGAAGAGAAGGACGGGAACGACGATACCGACCACGCAGGCAATGACGCCGGGGAGGGCGAGGAGGTCCGCGGTGGAACGGATCTGCCAGATCTGCGGCGAATAGAGCAGGGAGATCAGGCCGACGCCGCCGACAATCCAGAGCAGCGAGAAGATCGTTGCATTTCGGATGGCCTTGCTTGTCGTGCGGGCATCGATCGATTTCAGAATGGAGGCAGAGCTTATGCGGTTGGCGTCGTTGGCCGGCGCGAAGGTCGGCGTCTTGGGGGCTTCCGCGCCGCGGTTGGCCGCGGCTGCCTTTGCTGCGGCGGCTCTGCGCGCCGCTTCTTCCTGAGCCTGTTTGGCGCGGGCATTCGATGGCTCAGACAATTTTGCCTCCGTGGCGCCGGGCGTCTGACCGGTGCGTGACTGTATGCCTTCTTCGCTGAAGTCGATCTGCAAAGCCTCATCCAAAGCCTTGAAGGCCTTGTCTTCGATCGACTCGCTGTACTTGTTGTTCGCCATACGGTTACGCCTCGTTACTAAACTCGGTCTGGCCTGCAATGCCTTCCCGGAAATCCGCCTGCTTCCGGAATGGATCGTCATCGCCTTCAAGACCATCCGCCATCCCCCATTTGGGATAGCGGATATTCCTTATGTTCAGAGCGGATGCCTGCTTTATCAAGCGTTTGGTATCAAAACATTACCATCATCCACTCATCGGGCAAAGACGGGCACCATCAACCCAATGTACTCGTATCGTAGTGACACATTCCCAATGCGCTTACAATTATAGGAACGCCCGTGCGCCAGGCGCATTAAGCGGTTGTTAACATCTTTTAAATCAATGCATTGCTGAAAAACAGATAAATTAGACATGTTTAACGGTCGTTAACCATACGATCAAATTGACGCTACGTATGTTCCGGAATTTAACGGGATCGCCATGCCGAGGCCGCAAGGATGCAGCAAGCCCACAAGAACATAAATGGGAGAATTGGCAAATGGCAGCACTGAATATTGCATTTGAAGCTCCGGACAATTCGCGCGGAACGGGTCCGTCGAGAGAGCGTCCGATCGACCTCGTCCACCTCGCCAAGCAAACGATGGGCGACAAGGTGCTGGAAGTCGAAGTGCTTCATATGTTTGCCCGGCAGGCACGCGCCTGCCTGCAGGAGATCGGCAGCGGCAGCGCCGAGAAGGCCAAGGCCGGCGCACATCGGCTGAAGGGCGCTGCGAGCGCAGTCGGCGCATTCAAGGTAGCCGAGGCCGCGAACGCGTTCGAAGATCGCGTCGGCGACGCAGCATGCATGGCTGCAGTCGGCGCCGCAGTGGTCGACGCGGAGAATTTCATTCTCAAGCTTTCGCGCTGAGCGTGCCGAGCCCGTCACATATGCCGGGCCGGAACGGCAGACGGGACTTTCTCCTCAATAGAGCGACACTGGGTCGGCTTGGTGCCGGCCCTGTTTCGTTGGGCTGCAATGTTGACTGCCCATGGGAATTGTTGGAAGGAAAATCCTGGAGCTTCTCTAATTCACGATACCGGAATCCATCATGACTAAATTGACCATCGTCGCCTTTGACGGCACACGTTTCGACCTTGATGCCGACGAAGGCTCCACGGTCATGGAAAATGCCGTTCGCAACTCGGTGCCGGGCATCGAGGCGGAGTGCGGCGGCGCGTGTGCCTGTGCGACCTGTCATGTCTATGTAGATGAAGCCTGGGTCGAAAGGGTCGGTCCGCCTGCGCCGATGGAGGAGGACATGCTCGACTTCGCCTTCGACGTACGCCCGAGCTCGCGGCTTTCCTGTCAGATCAAGTTGAGTGCTGCGCTTGACGGGCTTACCGTGCATGTTCCGGAGCGGCAGGCGTAAAGCCTGCCGAAACCAATCAGATTTGGTGCTGACAAAAAAAGCCTCGCTCTGCATATCGCGATGAGCGAGGCAAGGCGGGCGCATCACCAACAGGCGAGGGAGGAAGCGTCTGCGGCTTCAGGATGCGCCAGGAGAACCCAGGGAAACAAACTCGAAACGCCCGTCGATGCACTTTGAATTAGAAGAACCTTATTTGATGCTTTCGTAAAGTTCAAAGGTAAGGTCACAGTGCTATTAGCCGACATTGTGACAAGTTTCGCACAGTTTATTTCCCACAAATATTTATGGGTAAACTAGCTAAATTACTGTGGTTGTTCAGTTTTTCTTCCCTTGAGCTTTTTATGGTAGCTCATCAGCCTTTGAATGCGGTTTTGGAAATTGGCAGCCTCGATCATGTCGAAACGGGCTTGATCCCGGTCGTGCTCCTCGATCGAGCGTGCTGATTCGGCATCGACTCGGGCCTGCAAAGCGTCGCAATCAGGGGCCGGCGGCAGGTTGATGATGGCTTTTTCCATTGCGTGCGCGTGCTCGCGGGCGATCTCCGCGTGTCGCTCCTCATGGCGCCTCATATCGGCCGAAAGCGTGTCCCAGACCATTGAAAGCTGCTTGTCGGCGTGACTGCGATCACGCCAGCGCGGCAGGATGATCTCCACATTGACGGTGACGCGGGCGCCACCGATGTAGCAGCGACCGTTTTTCTCCACATAGGTCGCCTGACCGCCGAAGCGAATGCGCGTTGCGCCGGGGTGTCTGCTGCTGGCACCCATGGTCGTCGGCCCGCGCGCGTTGAGCGCCGCATCGAGATCGTCTGCGGTATTGCCCTCAATATCGAAATAAGAGACGGATTTTCCGTAGACCACCTTGGCGGTTGCCGAACCACAGGTTCCGAACAGCAGGAGGGCGGCGAGCGCGGCGCGCGCCGTAGGGGATGCGAAAAGCATTCGTGAGGTAACCAGGTTGAACTTTGCCAGAGCTTGCGGCATAGCCACTGCGAGCGCAATATCAGGCGCTGTATTTTGTATTTCAATGGGATGGACATTTCGTGACGGAGCCTCGCGGCCATAGTTGGCATGTCGCGCATGGACGCAGCCTCGATCTCGGCGCGCGCAGCGTGATCATGGCGATCGTCAACGTGACGCCCGATTCCTTTTCGGACGGCGGGCGGTTCGAGGCTGTCGATGCCGCCGTTGCCCATGCACTTGCCTGCGCGGACGAAGGTGCGGCCATCATCGATATCGGCGGCGAGTCGACCAAGCCGGGCGCGGAGGCCGTGACGGCGACCGAGGAGCAGGGCCGGATACTGCCGGTCATCGAAGCTTTGAGGGGCAGGACAGAGGCGCTGATCTCCGTCGATACCTATCGCGTCGATACCGCGCGTCTCGCGGTCGGGGCCGGAGCGCATATCATCAACGACGTGTTCGGGCTGCAGCGCGAGCCGGATATCGCATTGCTTGCGGCGCAGACCGGCGCCGGGCTCTGCATCATGCATACGGGTCGGGAACGCCAGAAGCTTGCGGATGTGATCGATGACCAGATGCAGTTTCTGACGCGTTCGCTGGAGATCGCATCCGCATCCGGCGTCAATCGCCAGAACATATTGCTCGATCCGGGTTTCGGTTTCGCAAAGGACACCGCTGAGAACCTCGAGCTCATAGTCCGTTTCGAAGAGCTGCACCGCTTTGGCTTGCCGCTGCTTGCCGGAACGTCGCGCAAGCGCTTCATTGGCGCGGCAAGCGGGCGTGACGCCGCAGACCGGGATGTGGCGACGGCCGCAAGCAACGCAATCCTGCGGCTCAAGGGCGCTGCGGTTTTTCGCGTGCACAATGTCGCAATCAACAGGGATGCTCTGGCAGTCGCTGATGCTATTCTCGATACGGGCGCAAAAACAGGCGGAAAGACATCATGACCGGCATGTATACGATCACCTTGCAGAACTGCGCCTTCTTTGCTCGCCATGGCGTGCTTGACGAGGAAGAGTTTCTCGGCCAGCGCTTTTTCGTGGACGCCGAGTTGGACGTCGTCGCCGGCGATGCGCTGGAAAACGATTCCATCGATGCGACCGTCAATTATGGCCTGGCTTTCACTGTCATCGAGGAGATTGTCACCGGCAAGAGACGCTATCTGATCGAGGCTTTGGCGCTGGATGTCGCCAAGGAACTCTGCAATCGGTTTCCGCAGATTCGCCGTGCCAAGATCACGGTCCGCAAGCCGAACGCGCCCGTACCCGGCGTTCTCGACTATGTACAGGTGAGCATTGAGCATTTCGCTTGATACTGGTGTGGTCACTGCGACGCTTGGCCTCGGAGGCAATGTCGGAGATCCCGTTCATGCCATGGCCGTAGCGCTGAGAATGCTGGATGGGCGTGGCGATTGTCACGTGATTGCGGTCTCGCGTCTCTATCGTACGCCGCCCTGGGGCAAGACGGACCAATCCTTCTTCTACAATTCTTGTGCGGCGGTAACGACGTCGCTGACGCCGGATGCCCTGCTGGAGGCGTGCCTCGACATCGAGCGCGAGATGAAGCGGGTACGTATCGAGCGCTGGGGGCCTCGAACACTCGATATCGACATCCTGACTTACGGCAACGTCGCGTCCGATGGGCCGAGCCTGCAAATTCCACATCCGCGCATGACCGAGCGTGGCTTCGTTCTTCTGCCGCTTGCGGATATTGCAGCGGATCTGGCGCTCAACGGACGTTCGATTTCGGAATGGCTTGCCGAAGTCGACACCGCGGGGATCGAGATTGCCGATGAAAACCGGGATTGGTGGCAGCGCCTCTAAACAAAAGCGGCCGGAAATCGCTTCCAGCCGCTCAAGTGTCCAGAATTTCGGGTATGCCTTACTGAATAGAACCGACCGCCATTTCGTCGACGTTCTGACGTGTCAGGGTCAGGCCGATGACAGGTATCATCTGCTCCTCGACCTTGACCGAGATGGTGATGTTCATCGACTTGTTGTCCTGAACCCGGGCGATCATGGCGCCGTTCAGCTTTTGACGGTTCAGGCCGATCACGACGGTATTGTCGTTGACGGTTCCTGATGTCACATCAAGTCCCTTTCCGGCTGCGCCGTCGAGAAACTTGCCCTTGTAGGTGCCGCCCTGCTGGGTGATTTCGGCTGACATGGGCTGCTGGAAAACGCCGACGCGGCAGGTGCCGTCGAGCTTCACGCCGGCGTTGTCGCCGGCAACCGGCTGGCCCGTCAGGTTGCAGGTGAACTTGGTGCCCTTGTATTTGCCGGCAACGATTTCACCCGGGCCGCGCCATGCGCCGGACACCGATTGAAAAAAGGCCTTGTCACGAGAGGCTGCACTTGCCGATTGCGACCATGCGCCAAGGGACAGGGCCGCGGCGGCGAGGCCGCAAACAATAAGAAACTGGCGCGAGAACATGAGCTTTCCTTGGCGAAAAGAAACCGGAAACCGAGTTCTAGTTTTGCCGCAGAATGGTTAACGCTTGGTTTCCGGTCTTGGCAAAACCGCTCGTTTCGGGTCATTTCGCCTTGTCAGCGACTGCTCATGCCCGGAGTGAGATCGCCGATGAAATCGGCAATGCCGGGCCGTTTCAAGGACTTGAAAGGCAGGGGACGGCAGAGATCCATGGCTGCAATGCCGATGCGCGCCGTCATGAGGCCGTTAACCACGCCTTCGCCCAATCTTGCCGAGAGCTTGGACGCTAGCCCATGGCCGAGGATCTGCTGCACGATGCTGTCGCCGACCGCAATCGAACCGGTAACGGCAAGATGGGCAAGCACATCGCGCATGAGGCGAAGCATGCCGAGTGTTCCCGGGCGGCCGCCATAGAGGTCGGCGATCGCGCGGACCAGTCGCGCCGACTCATAGAGAACATAGAGAAGGTCGACGATGGCGCGAGGGCTGACGGCTGTCACGACCGAAACGCGTTTCGACGCACCGAGGATCAGTGCGCGCGCCTGACGGTCGAGGGGGCTCAGTAGCTCACGTTCCGCCAGCGCGATAAGCTGCGGAGGGTCGATGATATCGCCCTCGGTTGCTTTCAGGGTTGCGCGGCCCTTGGCCGTTTCTGGCTTGCCGGCCAGCAGGGTCGTCAGCCGCTGGACGAGAGCCCTCGCGCGAGCAGGCCGGATCTCGATCGACGCGGCCTCCGCTTCGGCCTTGATCGTTTGAACGGCGGCAAGGCGCATCATGCCTGCCGTTTCGCGGATGACGATTCCGAGAACGGCCAGAATGCCGATTGCAAGCACTGTAAGCGCCGCATAGCCCAGCCAATCGGCACGACTGAAGAGATCGCGGATCAGCCAATCCGTCCAAAGACCCACAGCCAGCGAAAACAGGATGCCGAAGGCGCCGGCGGCGACCTTTGCAAAGGAGAAGCGCCGGCGGCGTGGCGCGACCGTCGCCATTGCCCGTTCCTCCGCCGCCAGTTCGGGATTGAGGAAAGGGTCTTCCTCCTCGGGCGTGAGGGCGAAATCCGTGTCGAAGCTTTGCGGTTTCCGTCGCACCTCCGGCTTGTCTGCCGTGCTGATGCGTTCCTCGGGTTCGATCGAGAAAGCGGCAGGGCGGCGGATCGGCTTGCTGGGATCGTCAGGGCTTGGCGTCATGCGAGACGATCTCCGAAAAGAAACTGCATGGCACGATCAAGGCGAATATGAGGAACCGAGAGCTTGATGCCGCCACCGGTTTCATCCAGTTCCGGCGGCCTGAAGCGGACCACGTTCACGTCAGGCAGGTGGACATTGGCGGGGTCCGATTCAAGCGCCTCGAACAGCCACTTCGGATTTTCCGGAAGGTCGCCCGGAAAGATCGCCGTCTTGCGAAGACCATCGAAAGTCTCGTCGCCGATCGTTTCCCTATCCATCGGCGTGCCGACGATGACCGGCAACGTGTGGCCTTCCCGCTGTACCGTCGCCTCGCGCGTTGCCCTGACCGAGGCGAGCGCCATGACGTCGATGCCTGCACCGGCCATGCCAATCCTCTCGATTGCGCGATCGACCAGGCGCCGGGTCAGCGCCTCCAGCCGGTCATGGCTTTCGTGATGCAGATGATCCGCCTTGGTCGCGGCAACCAGGACACGGTCGATGCGCCGGCCGAGGAGGGAGGACAGGAGCGAATTGGTGCCGGGCCTGAAACAGGCGAGCACGTCAGTCAGCGCCCGCTCCAGGTCCTGCACGGCTTCAGGCCCACGATTGATCGCCTGCAGCGCATCGACGAGAACGATCTGCCGATCCAGACGGGCGAAATGCTCACGGAAGAACGGCTTTACAACGACGGATTTGTAGGCTTCGTAGCGCCGCTCCATCATTGCCCAGAGCGAACCCCTCGATGGATGTCCGTCCTTGGGGGGAATGAGCGGAGCGAAGGTGAGGGCCGGCGAACCGTCCAGATCGCCGGGCAGGAGGAAGCGCCCAGGCGGGAGGGTGGACAGGGAGCGTTCGTCCGATTTGCAGGCGCGAAGATAGGCGGTGAAGGCCTGGGAGAGGTCACGGGCCTGCATCTCGTCGGCCGGCTTGTCGATATCGGTCGCCTCGGTCAAGGCAAGCCAATCTCTGGAAAGTTCTGCCCGGATGCCCGTCTGTGCCAGCGCCAGCGTTTCCTCGCTGAAGGTGCGGTAATCCTTGCCAAGCAGCGGCAGGTCGAGCAGCCATTCGCCGGGATAGTCGACGATATCAATCGAAAGCCGGCCCGGGGAGAACAGCCGGTTCCAGCCGCTGGCGCTTTGATATTGCAGCGTGATGCGCAGCTCGGAAATGGCGCGTGTCGAATCCGGCCATATCCGCTCCTTCACCAGCGCCCGAATATGGTCCTCATACTGGAAGCGCGGTACGGCGTCGTCCGGTTGCGGCTCGAGCTGGACGGATGAGACCCGGCCGGACTGCACGGCCTCGAAGAGCGGAAGCCGCCCGCCATTCAGCAGGTTGTGCACGAGCGACGAGATGAAGACCGTCTTGCCTGATCGAGACAGGCCGGTCACGCCGAGGCGGATCGTCGGATTGACGAGACTGGCGGCACGATCGGCCAGATTGTCAAAGGCAATCAGCGCATCGTCGGTGAAGGATGTCAGGCTTGGCGGCAAGGCGGGATCCCGGATGGCAACTGAACCACCATATAGGAGGCGATACCATCTGTGAAAAGAAGTCGCCGAAACGCGATCCGGCTCAATCGCTTATGAAATCGGTTAGTGTCCAGCTCGCTTTCGCTGCGGGCACGTTACGCTCAGCATCGATCACCGCCAGACCGGCGGTCGGAAAACCGCTGGGCAATGCCGCCGTCGCGGCACTCTGGCCGATCAGGCTTGCCAGCGTCTGGCTGATGACGGGGTTGTGGCCCACGAGCATGACGGAATTGTCGGTCGCCTGGGAGGCGATGATGTTGAGATAGCCGTCCGCCGACGCGTTGTAGAGTTCATCGACAAATCGGAACTCTACATCCGGGCCAGCCACCCGTCGGATGGCCTCTGCCGTCTGCCGACAACGAAGCGCGGTCGAGGAGATGACGAGATCGGGTACATATCCCTTATCCGCAGCCTTGTCGGCCATGATCTCCGCATCCCCATAGCCTCTGTCGCTGAGGGCGCGATCGAAATCCCGCTCGCCGGGTCGGGCCGACAAGGCCTTGGCATGGCGCAGAAGATAAATGCGAAACGGTGGAGGCGAAATACTGGTCATGGGACGAATTCCGAAACACAACTCTCTCTTGAACTAGCGTCATGGGTTGACATCGTCAACGGGAGCATGCGGGGCCTGCTGTCGCGTAAGGCCGGATTCGAGCGAGGGCCGCATCTCCAGCCAATTTCGTCGATCGCGAATATATGGTGAAAAATTAGTCCCTTAGCCGAATTTTATGACAGATTTAAAAATCTGTTTACCACCTCTATTTGGCTTGAATCATTGGTGGCGGTTGGGATATACACCCGCCAGATGAGATGTTCTTCAGGAGAATCGCGTTGAGTGAGAAGATCGATCTTAGCAATTATGTACCCTCTGAAGAAGAGGAGTTCATGAATGCAAACCAGAAGGCATACTTCCGTACCAAGCTGGTTGCCTGGCGGAATGATATTCTAAGAGAAGCGCGCGAAACACTGGACCATCTGGCTGAGGAAAGCGCAAACCATCCCGATCTGGCTGACCGGGCATCCTCCGAAACCGACCGTGCCATCGAACTTCGAGCCCGTGATCGTCAACGCAAGCTGATTTCCAAAATCGACTCTGCGCTGCAGAGGATCGAAGACGGCACCTATGGCTATTGCGAGGAAACAGGCGAGCCGATCGGCCTTAAGCGCCTTGATGCTCGTCCGATTGCAACGCTGTCGATCGAAGCCCAGGAACGTCATGAGCGTCGCGAGAAGGTCTATCGCGACGAATAGGGTGTCCCAGGATACTTGAAACAAAAGGCGCGGCTTCATCAGCCGCGCCTTTTGTTTTTTCATATTCTGAGCAGGATTTTCGCCTGCGGCCATTATTGTCCCGCAGCCGATATTTCGGCGATCTTACCTGTCGCGATTGACGCTCATCTCGCCAAAAATGCGGGCAACTTCCTTCTGCAGCGCGGAGTCGGCGCCTGTGATCGGCGGAAGTTCCGGATCTCGCCTCGGGCTTTGAACTGGCTGCGGACGTTGATTTTGCGTCGGCGCGTTCGAAACGATGCGCTCGGCGGTCAGGTTCTGCGACATTTCTTCTTCGAGAACGCTCTGGAAATCCAGGCTCGGTTCCCGCACCGGCGGTTGGATGTCGACTGCCGGTGCGGCGGATGCGACGGCCGGGATCGGACGAATATTGCTGTCCTTGGGCGTTACGGGCGCCCCGTGATCCACGACGGGCATGCTCTGGGCCGCAGGTGTCGACACCCGCGGCTGACGCTCCGGCTGCGGCGGCAGGACACGATGGCGGACGGCATCAAGCGCGTCGGCGGCTTCTATCTCCTCGGCCCGCTCGGCAACGACCGGCTCCGGAACATATTCCTGAGGCGGTGCAACTTCCAAAGGCGGCGCGACCGGGCGAGGTCTTTCAACGGGCTGCGGTGGTTTACGCCGTGAATCGAGATCGACGGCTGGCTCCGGACGCTGGGGCGGGTCAAGCCGCACGACGGCAGGCGTATAGAGGTCGTCAGCCGGTTCAGGCTCCTCCTGACGGGGCTGCGGCGCACTAGGCTGTTGGCTTGCAACGATACGCGGCGGCTCCTGCGTCGGTTCCGGCCGGGCGAAGGAAAGTGGCTGGCTGGTCGTCAATGCGTCGAAGGAAGCAGAAGGGGTCGCTGCCACGGCAGCAGTCGCAGTCGCCGCGGCTCTTGTCGGATCAATGCCTGATTCGATGACGATATCGGTCGGACCGCCGATCATGATCAGATGCTCGATGCCGTCACGGCGCACCAGAACCAGCCGGCGGCGCGCATCGACAGCTGCCGCATCCAGTACCTGCAATCTCGGCTGCCGGTTCTTGCCGCCGCGCACGAAAGGCGAGGGTGCGCGGTTACGGATGAACCAGAGAACGAGAAAAAGGCATAGGAGGGCCAGAGCCACTCCGCCTGCTGCAACGAAAAAGTGGCTGCCATAGGATACGGCGACGTCGTCCAACATTTCGGTTACTCCGTTTACACTTGTTACTCTTGCTTTACAGGCATTTCGTTTCCGAGCTTACTTACGCCCGACCGATCATAACAGTAAATCGCATGAAGAGGTGCATAGCAGAGGCAACGGTTTGTTGTCTTCCCCCGGTAATCGCCTCAAGCTTCGTCTTTAACGGTGCATTCGGGCGCTTATGAGATGCAAGCTGGCGCTGTTCCCTGTGAATTCAAGCCTTTCTCCCGGACCGGCGCTTTTTGCGGATGCCGCAAATTGCTAAAGAAGATTCGAAAGGTCCGATTCTGAAAGTCCGTCAAGGCCATGGCGGACTATCGAAGCGGATGAAACGAGGGATTTATGACCAAGCTGCGTCAGTCCGACGGGTATAGCGTGCCGCTGGTAGATCATGGAGGTCGCTCAGGCACCGTGCTGCGCATTATCCTTCTAGCGTTCGTGCTGATCGCCGCGGCGGCCGGTTTCGTATTCTTCAAGAACTCCCTCGACAATCAGATGGTGCTCGGCGCTCTCGGCATCCTTGCCATGGTTGGCATATTCTTTCTGGTGTCCTCGATCATCGGTTTCGTGGAGGTCATGCCGCAGACCCAGTCGGACGGATTGGCGCGCTCCTTTCTCAACAGCCACCCTGATGGAACGCTGATCACCGACGAGAAGGGCCGGATCGTTTATGCCAATGCCGCCTATGGTCAGCTAACGGGGGCGCAGAAGGCGACCGACGTGCAGTCGTTGGAAGCGCTGCTTTCGCGTAATCGCGAATCCAATGAAGCCCTCTACCGGCTGACGAATGGCCTGCGCGAAGGCAAGGAAGGCAGCGAGGAATTCCGGCTTCTCCGGCCGCTCGGACCGGTCGGCGGCAGTGGATCGGGAGCACACTGGTATCGGCTGAAGGCGCGCGTGCTGCCGGCCGATCAGAGCGGCGGCAAGGCGCTGCAGATCTGGCAGATCACCGACATCACCTCGGAACGCGACGACCAGGAACGCTTCTTCAAGGAATTGCAGAACGCGATCGACTACCTCGATCACGCACCGGCAGGCTTCTTCTCGGCCGGCCGCAAGGGCGAGATTTTTTATCTAAATGCGACGCTTGCCGAGTGGCTTGGCCTGGACCTGACCAAATTCATTCCCGGCTCGATCACGATTGGCGACCTCGTTGCGGGCGAGGGGCTTGCGCTGATCCAGTCGGTGCAGGCAGAGCCCGGATTGAAGAAGACTGTCACGCTCGATCTGGACCTGCGCAAATCGAATGGCCAAAGCCTGCCTGTCAAGATCGTTCACAGCGTCACATCCATGCGCGACGGTGCGCCGGGCGAGAGCCGGACGATTGTTCTCGGTCGGCAGAAGGACGATGACGCCGACCAATCGGCCTCGGTTGCCGCGATGCGCTTCACCCGCTTCTTCAACAATACGCCGATGGCGATTGCCTCGGTTAATGGCGAAGGCCGGATCCTGCGCACCAATGCGCCGTTCCTGAAGATGTTCTCGGAAGTCGTATCGCGCGATGACATAGAGCGTGGTGCTGCGCTCGAGACCATCGTCAACGAAACAGACCGGGCGCTGCTGGTGCAGGCGCTTGCCGCTGCCAAGGATCGACAGGGCGACATTCCGCCGATCGACTCGCGCAACCCCAAGGACGAAACGCGGCATTTCCGTTTCTACGTCAACGCCGTCATCGACCAGAGCGACGAGGTGCCCGAGGAGGCTGCGATCGTCTATGCGGTCGAAGTGACCGAGCAGAAGGCGCTCGAAACGCAGATGGCGCAGACGCAGAAGCTGAACGCCGTCGGCACGCTCGCCGGCGGCATCGCGCACGACTTCAACAACGTGCTCACCGCCATTCTGCTTTCCTCCGACCATCTGTTGCTGCAGGCGCGTCCGTCGGATGCAAGTTTTGCCGATCTCATGGAGATCAAGCGCAACGCCAATCGTGCCGCAGTGCTGGTGCGGCAGCTGCTTGCCTTCTCCCGCAAGCAGACGATGCGCCCGACCGTTCTCAATCTTACCGACGTGATCGGTGACCTGCGCATGTTGGTGGACCGGTTGCTATCAGGCACGCATGTCAAGCTCGACGTCGAATATGGCCGCGATCTCTGGCCGGTCAAAACCGATCTTTCGCAGTTCGAGCAGGTGCTGATCAATCTCTGCGTCAATGCGCGCGATGCCATGCCCGAGGGCGGCAAGCTGACGCTGCGGACACGGAACCTGCCTGCCGCTGAAGTGCCCGGCTTCAATTACGCTTACCTGCCGCATGAGGACATGGTTCTCGTCGAGGTGAGCGATACAGGCACCGGCATTGCGCCTGAGATCATGGACAAGATCTTCGAGCCGTTCTTCACCACGAAGGAAGTGGGAAAGGGCACTGGCCTCGGCCTCGCCATGGTCTACGGCATCGTCAAGCAATCGGGCGGCTATATTCATCCAGAATCCGAGGTGGGCAAGGGAACGACGTTCCGCGTCTTCCTGCCGCGGCACATCGTTGAGGTGATACCGGCGGCTGAAGGCAGTGCGGAGCCAAGCCGCGATGTTTCGGCAATCGATCTCAGTGTTGCAGCGCTGCCCGCCGCCGAGCCCACCGACCTCACCGGCAAGTCGGCAGTCGTTCTTCTTGTCGAGGACGAGGAGGCAGTGCGACGGGGCGGCAAGCGCATGCTCGAAACGCGCGGCTACACGGTCCACGAAGCGGGCTCAGGCGTCGAAGCGCTCGATATCATGGAGGAACTGGACGGCAAGGTCGATGTGGTCGTCTCCGATGTCGTAATGCCTGAAATGGACGGTCCTTCGCTTCTGCGCGAGTTGCGCAAGACCTATCCCGATCTGAAGTTCATCTTCGTGTCCGGCTATGCCGAGGATGCGTTTGCCCGCAACCTGCCGCCCGATGCGAAGTTCGGCTTCCTGCCAAAGCCGTTCTCGCTGAAACAGCTGGCTGTCGTCGTGCGGGAAACGCTGGATAGCTAAGGCAATCTCGGCGGGCGATCGAAGCCGCTCATCAGTGAAATTGAGAGCCCTCGCAAGGGATTGCGCGGACTGCTTCGCAAGAAATTGCGGAGTCACGAGCTGCGGTCTTGCGTCCGCTATGGTGAACGGCGGGCGGAACGCCCACGTGCCGAAGCTTGATCCCAGAGACTGCCTTCAGAGATTTTGATTGCTCCACTGCGGGAGAAGTAGTTATAAACACGACGGAAATTGCGGAATTTGACGAAATAAGTTCATTCGAAGCGCTCCACTGCCAGGGTGTAGATATGAAATTCTCCTTCTTCCGTGCCGTGGTTGTGGCTGCTGTTGCCTCGTTTCTGTTATCCATGGCTGCGGGACTGGCGACGGCGGGACAGGCCTACATCGTTGTAGATGCGAACACCGGTAAGGTTCTTGCGTCTGAAAATGCGGATGTTTCCAACCATCCGGCATCGCTCGCAAAGATGATGACTCTCTACCTGACATTCGAGGCATTGCATTCCGGTCGTCTGCAATGGGATCAACAGATCGTCATGACCAGGAATGCGGCAAGCAAGATACCCGGGAAACTCGGCCTTCCGGTTGGTCAGGCGTTTACCGTCGAAGAGGCAGTCGACGGGATGATCGTCAAATCCGCCAATGATGCTGCCGCAGCGATGGGCGATTATCTTGCGGGATCGGAAGCGAACTTCGCCAATGTCATGACTGCGAGGGCGCGTTCTCTCGGTATGACGCACACCGTTTTTCGCAACGCGTCGGGCCTTTCCGACCCGAACCAGGTGACGACAGCCCGGGACATGGCCATCCTGGCCTCGGCTTTGATCCACCGCTTTCCGCAGGAATATAAGCTCTTCTCGATGCGGTCGTTTGAATTCCGCGGCAAGCTTGTCGCTGGCCACAACCACCTCATGTATCGCTATGGCGGCATGGACGGCATCAAGACGGGCTTCATCAACGCATCAGGATACAATATCGCCAGTTCAGTCAGCACCGGCGGAAAGCGCCTGATCGGCGTGGTCCTCGGCGGCAAGAGTGCGGGCAGCCGCGACAGGCAAATGGCGGGCTTGATGGACCGCTATCTCTCTGTGGCGAGCGGCGGTGGTCCGGCGGGCAAATTCGTGGCCAGCGTCCCTGATGATGCAAAGCGCGCCGTCGTGCCGGCATCGCTTGTCGGAAATCCCTGATCAGCTCCAGAACGACGAGCAGGCACCAATAGAAAAACGCCGAGATTGCCCGGCGCTTTCTGCGTTGTGAATATCTGTCTGAGCCAGTGACCGGCTTTAATCGGCCAGCGCGACAGCGATCTCGGCTGCAAGCCGGGCGTTGTTCTCGACGAGCGCGATATTGGTCTTCAGGCTGCGGCCTTCGGTAATATCGAAAATCGTGCTGAGCAGGTAAGGGGTGACTGCCTTGCCGGTGATTTCGTCACGCTCGGCGCTGTCGAGCGCGCGTTCGATATAGATTTCCATTTCTTCGCGCGGGATTTCGTCGGCTTCCGGCACCGGATTGGCAATCAGCATGCCGCCATCGATGCCCAGCTGTTCGCGGGTCTTCTGGAAATTGGCGATCGCGGCCGGGCTGTT
The DNA here is from genome assembly GCF_004341625.1 of Rhizobium sp. BK376. Lineage (GTDB taxonomy): Bacteria > Pseudomonadota > Alphaproteobacteria > Rhizobiales > Rhizobiaceae > Rhizobium. The sequence continues at coordinate 241,277 of NZ_SLZG01000008.1, forward strand.
CAGCGACAGCGGGCTCTTCAGGCCGGAGACGCGCGACCAGAAGGCGGGAAACTCCGTGCTGCCGAAGGTAACGACGGGCACGCCGCGGGTTTCAAGCACTTCCAGAGTCTTTGGAATATCGAGGATCGCCTTGGCGCCGGCGCAGACGACGATAACGGGCGTGCGGGCCAGTTCTTCGAGGTCAGCGGAAATGTCGAAGCTGTCCTCGGCGCCGCGATGGACGCCGCCGATGCCGCCGGTTGCGAAGACATGAACGCCGGCGCGGGCGGCCGCAATCATCGTTGCGGCAACAGTAGTGGCGCCGGTGCGGCGCTCGGCAATCGCAAAGGCGAGATCGGCGCGCGATACTTTCATTGCACCCGTGGTCTGGGCAAGCGCCTCCAACTCGTTCGGCTCCAGGCCGATGTGAAGGGTGCCATGGATGACGGCGATGGTTGCGGGAACGGCACCTTCCTCGCGGATGATCGCCTCGACGCTGCGCGCCATTTCGATATTGCCGGGGTAGGGCATGCCATGGGTGATGATGGTGGATTCCAGCGCGACGATCGGGGCGCCGCGATGCTTGGCGGCGGCGACTTCCTTGGAATAGGCGATCGGCAGCAATGGGGAGATGGGCTTGGTCATGGGCGTATCCACTTACTTCGAAAGTTGGGATGAACGTTTAAAAGGGTTTCATGACAACATTTTCGACTGCGGAACAAGAGAAAGCATCGCATTTAAGAGTTCCGGCGATAGATTTTCTGCTGTTGCCAGCGGCGACTGCACGGTTATCGCCGCTGCTGCTGCGCCGTGACGGACCGCCTGTGAAAGGTCGAGGCCGTTCAGCAGGCCGGACAGGATGCCTGCCGCAAACGAATCCCCGGCGCCTGTCACGTCTGCCACATTCTCCACGGTCGGCGGCTGCAGGCTGATGATCTCGTCGGCGGTGAACGCGATTGCCTCGCGCTGACCGCGCGTTATCACCCCGCCCTTGAGGCCGATGGCCCTGAGGTTCTCGACCCACTGCAGCGGATCTTCCGGCCGGCTCTCCGTCAGCGCAGCCGCCTCCGCCTCGTTCAGGAAGAGGTGGTCTATGTCGCCGAGGCAGGGCAGCAGCCGGACCACCTTTGCCGGCGATATGGCGATGGCAGCAACCGGCTTGCCGCAGGAGGCTGCCTTCCGGGCAATGGCAGTCAATGTTTCCGATGGAAGATTGGCATCGCAAAGAACGAGGTCCGCCTCATCGAAGGCATCCCGCACCGCGCGAATCGTCAGCCGACGTGGTCCAAAGAGCTTGTAGAGCTCCATGTCGGCAAGCGCGATGACCAGATTGCCATCGTTTTCTATGATCGCCGTGTAGCTCGGCGTCTTGCGATCGAGAAAGATGAAAGGGCGATCGTCGACTCCGGCCTGCCGTGCTGCCTCGGCGACCATCTCTCCGACCGCGTCGCCGCCGCGCGGTGAGATCAGGCGAACGTCAAAGCCGAGACGCGCCAGATTGCGCGCGGCATTGAAGCCGCCGCCACCCGGTTCCTCGAACCATGAGCCGGGGTTGCTGGCGCCCGGCGCAGTGTCGCCGAATATGCGTCCGCGCCGATCGATATGGGCGCCGCCGAGCACAAGAATCTTTTTGGTCATGCCGCGCTCCCCAAGGAACCGAAGCGGCGAATCATGCGCGCCCGACGTGCGCAAAATGTGGCGCCTTCCGATGATGCGGAAGCGGGGTAAGTCCTTGCGTCAAAAGCAGAAAACAAATATAGAACACGTCTCATTTTATCTTTTTCTTTCAACTGCTTGGTGCGGCCTTGCGCATCCGGAACAAATCAGGTACAAACTTCGCATCGGCGGCTACATTGCCTAGGCGGCTTCAATAACCTAAAGGTGGATCGGATGTCACAGAATAGTTTGCGGCTCGTAGAGGACAAATCGGTGGATAAAAGCAAGGCACTTGAAGCGGCACTCTCCCAGATAGAGCGGTCGTTCGGCAAGGGCTCGATCATGAAGCTCGGATCGAACGAGAACGTGGTCGAAATCGAAACTGTTTCCACGGGTTCGCTGAGCCTCGATATCGCCCTGGGCATCGGCGGACTGCCCAAGGGACGTATCATCGAGATCTACGGTCCGGAAAGCTCGGGCAAGACGACGCTGGCGCTGCAGACGATCGCCGAGGCACAGAAGAAAGGCGGCATCTGCGCCTTCGTCGATGCCGAACATGCGCTCGACCCGGTCTATGCCCGCAAGCTCGGCGTCGATCTGCAGAACCTGCTGATTTCTCAGCCTGACACTGGCGAGCAGGCGCTTGAAATCACCGATACGCTGGTGCGCTCCGGTGCAGTCGACGTTCTGGTCGTCGATTCCGTTGCAGCATTGACGCCGCGTGCGGAAATCGAGGGCGAGATGGGCGATAGTTTGCCTGGTCTCCAGGCTCGTCTGATGAGCCAGGCGCTGCGCAAGCTCACCGCCTCGATCTCCAAGTCAAAGACAATGGTGATTTTCATCAACCAGATCCGCATGAAGATTGGCGTGATGTTCGGTTCGCCGGAAACGACGACGGGCGGCAACGCGCTGAAGTTCTACGCTTCCGTTCGCCTCGACATCCGCCGCATCGGCGCCGTCAAGGAGCGCGACGAGGTCATTGGCAACCAGACCCGCGTCAAGGTCGTCAAGAACAAGATGGCGCCTCCGTTCAAGCAGGTCGAATTCGACATCATGTACGGCGAAGGCGTGTCGAAGACCGGCGAGCTCGTCGATCTCGGCGTCAAGGCCGGCATAGTCGAGAAATCGGGCGCCTGGTTCTCTTATAACAGTCAGCGCCTTGGGCAGGGCCGCGAGAATGCGAAGCTTTTCCTGCGTGACAATCCGGATCTAGCTCGTGAGATCGAGACATCGCTGCGCCAGAATGCCGGGCTGATCGCCGACCGTTTCCTCCAGAACGGTGGACCGGATGCCGATGATGGTGATGGTGCCGGCGACATGTAATCTCCAGCAGACGATCTCCTGAAGTCTGTTTCTTTCATTCAAAACCGGTTGCACGTCCTTAAGATGTGCAGCCGGTTTTGTTTGTGCGGCTGGACAGGGCCAAGAGCGGACGATAAAAGCCGATAGATTTGAAGCTTACCTGCCTTCGGCAGCAATGAAGGGCCCACTATGAGCGGTGTGAATGAAATCCGGTCGACCTTTCTCGACTACTTCAAGACGAACGGACACGAGATTGTTCCGTCGAGCCCGCTTGTGCCGCGCAACGATCCGACCCTGATGTTCACCAATGCCGGCATGGTGCAGTTCAAGAACGTCTTCACCGGTCTGGAACAGCGTCCCTACAAGACGGCATCGACTGCGCAGAAATGCGTGCGCGCCGGCGGCAAGCATAACGACCTAGACAATGTCGGCTATACCGCGCGCCACCACACCTTCTTCGAAATGCTCGGCAATTTCTCGTTCGGCGACTATTTCAAGGAGCGCGCCATCGAGCTTGCCTGGAACCTGATCACCAAGGAATTCGGCCTCGATGCCAAGCGCCTGCTTGTCACCGTCTATCATACGGATGACGACGCCTTTAACCTCTGGAAGAAGATCGCCGGTCTCTCCGATGACCGCATCATCCGCATCGCGACCAGCGATAATTTCTGGGCGATGGGCGATACCGGTCCCTGCGGCCCTTGCTCCGAAATCTTTTACGATCACGGCGACCAGATTTGGGGCGGCCCTCCCGGCTCGCCGGAAGAGGATGGCGACCGCTTCATCGAGATCTGGAACCTCGTCTTCATGCAGTACGAGCAAGTGACGAAGGAACAGCGCGTCGACCTGCCGCGTCCGTCGATCGACACCGGCATGGGTCTGGAGCGCGTCGCTGCCGTGCTACAGGGCAAGCACGACAATTATGACATCGACCTCTTCCGCGCGCTGATCGAGGCTTCCGAGGAAGCAACCGGCGTCATGGCGGTCGGCGAGCAGCGCGCCAGCCACCGCGTCATCGCCGATCATCTGCGTTCGTCCGCATTCCTCATCGCCGATGGCGTGCTGCCGTCGAACGAAGGCCGCGGCTACGTGCTTCGCCGCATCATGCGCCGCGCCATGCGCCATGCGCAGCTGCTCGGTGCGCGCGATCCATTGATGTACAGGCTGCTGCCGACGCTGGTGCAGGAGATGGGCCGGGCCTATCCCGAGCTGGTGCGGGCGGAATCGCTGATTTCCGAGACGCTGAAGCTCGAAGAGAACCGTTTCCACAAGACGCTGGAGCGCGGCCTGTCGCTGCTCTCGGATGCAACGACGACGCTCGGCAAGGGCGATATGCTCGATGGCGAGACGGCATTCAAGCTCTACGACACCTACGGTTTCCCGCTCGATCTGACGCAGGATGCGCTCCGCGAGCGCGGCATCGGCGTCGATATCAGCGGCTTTACCGATGCCATGGAGCGCCAGAAGGCCGAGGCCCGGTCCCATTGGGCCGGTTCCGGCGACAAGGCTGCCGAAACGATCTGGTTCGAGCTCAAGGAAAAGCACGGCGCGTCCGAATTCCTCGGCTACGACACCGAGGTGGCCGAAGGCGTGATCCAGGCAATCGTCAAGGATGGCGTTTCCGTCGACAGCGTCTCGGCCGGCGATGCCGTGCAGGTCGTCACCAACCAGACGCCGTTCTATGCCGAATCCGGTGGCCAGATGGGCGATACCGGCACGATCTACGGCGACAGCGGCGAGCTCAATGTGACCGATACGCAGAAGAAGGGCGAGGGGCTCTTCGTCCATGTCGGCACGGTCGGCGAGGGTTCGCTGAAGGTTGGCGATCCCGTTGCGCTGAAGGTCGATCATGCCCGCCGCGGCCGGCTGCGCGCGAACCATTCTGCGACCCACCTGTTGCATGAAGCCCTGCGCGAAGTGCTTGGCACCCATGTGGCCCAGAAGGGCTCGTTAGTTGCCCCTGAGCGCCTGCGTTTCGACGTCTCGCATCCGAAGCCGATGTCGGCGGAAGAGCTGAAGGCTGTCGAAGAAATGGCCAACGAGATCGTCCTGCAGAACGCGCCGGTCACGACGCGCCTGATGAGCGTCGATGATGCGATTTCCGAGGGCGCGATGGCGCTTTTCGGCGAAAAGTATGGCGACGAAGTGCGTGTGGTCGCGATGGGTACGGGCATTCATGGCGCCAAGGCCGGCAAGCCCTATTCGATCGAGCTTTGCGGCGGAACGCATGTTTCGGCAACCGGCCAGATCGGTCTTGTCCGCATCCTCTCGGAAAGCGCCGTCGGCGCCGGCGTTCGCCGCGTCGAAGCGGTCACTGGCGAGGCAGCGCGCGAGTATCTCGCCGAGCAGGACGAGCGCGTGAAGTCGCTGGCATCCACGCTGAAGGTTCAGCCGGGCGATGTTCTGGCGCGCGTCGAATCGCTTATGGACGAGCGCCGCAAGCTGGAGCGCGAACTTGCCGATGCCAAGCGTAAGCTGGCGATGGGCGGCGGTCAGGCGGGAACGGCGGATGCCGTTCGCGAGATCGGCGGCGTCAAGTTTCTCGGCAAGGCGCTTCAGGGCGTCGATCCCAAGGATCTCAAGGGGCTGGCCGATGATGGCAAGGCCAGCATCGGTTCGGGCGTTGTCGCGCTGATCGGTGTTTCGGAAGACGGCAAGGCGAGCGCCGTCGTCGCGGTCACTGCTGATCTCGTCGAGCGCTTCAGCGCCGTCGAGCTTGTCCGAGTCGCTTCTGCTGCCCTTGGCGGCAAGGGCGGTGGCGGCCGGCCGGACATGGCGCAGGCCGGCGGCCCCGATGGCTCCAAGGCCGACGAGGCGATCGAGGCAGTGGCGAGCGCGCTCGCAGGCTGATTGGTTCTATTTCCGAGATTTCAAGCGGCGGAGGCTTCACGGCCTCCGCCGCTTTTGCTTGCCGCGATATGTTCGGGCGGAAGTCAGCAGGATTTGTCAAATCGGACTATGCTTTCTTCGGGCCGATCGAATTGCATGAGGTTTGACATGAACGGCGAAAAGGCATGGGGCATCTATGAAGCGCGCCTGAGGCGGGTTTCGGCCTATATCCACGAGCATCTCGACGAGGAGCTCGACATGGAGAAACTTGCCGAAATCGCCTGCATGTCGAGCTATCACTGGCACAGGATCTATCGGGCGATCTATGGCGAGACGCTGACCGCGACGGTCAAGCGTCTGCGGCTGCATCGTGCGGCCGGCGAAATCGTCCGGACAGGTCTTAATGTCGGCGAGATTGCAAGGCGGTCGGGCTATCCCAATCTCCAGTCTTTCAACCGCATCTTCAAGGCCGCCTACGGCATGCCGCCGGCGCGCTATCGGAAAGAGGGAAGCCATACAGTCTTCGAACCAGGACCCAAAGGAGAGGTTTCAGCCATGTTCGACGTCACGCTTCGCACCATTCCGTCCACCCACCTTGTCGGCGTTGCCCATGAGGGATCGTATATGCAGATCGGCAAGGCCTTCGAGACGCTGTTCGGCACGCTCTATGCCCGCGGCATCGCAAAGCCAGAGATGCGGATGATAGGCGTCTACCTTGACGATCCCGACATCACGCCTGTTGAAAAGCTGCGCTCCTATGCCTGCGTCCAGGCCGGCAGCGAGCTGTCCGTGTCATCGCCGCTGGAGCGGCGGCAGATTGATGGCGGCGAATATGCCGTCCTGCGGCACAAGGGACCCTATGCCGATATGCACAAGGCCTATCAATGGCTCTATGCCGAATGGCTGCCGAACTCCGGCCGCCAGTTGCGTGACAGCGTGATGTTCGAGGAATACCTCAACAATCCGCGCGATGTTGCGCCGACGGAGCTTCTGACCGAGATCTATATGCCGCTGCATTGAGGGCTGGGCGGCCTGGCACCGGTTTGTCAGGCCGCCTGCATAGCCTTGGCAGCTTCGTCGTCCAGCATATTGCCGCGCTTATAGGCGTCACGCTCGCTGAGACGGCCGAAATAGTCGACAAAGGCCTGGCGTTTCTCCATCGTGCCGAAGGCGAGACCCCAGCCGATGTGCGAGCCGACATAAACGTCAGCTGCCGTAAAGCGGTTGCCGGCAATGTAGGGTGAGGCGGAAACCGCCTGTTCAAGCGTGCCCATGACATCGCCGAAATCGCCACAACCTGCCATGCGCAGCCTATCCTTTGGGATTTCGAAACCGAGAGCGCGCATCGTTACAGATGCTTCGACCGGACCGGCCGCAAAAAACATCCAGCGGTAGTATGCAGCGCGCTCCTCCTGCCTTGGTGCAAGGCCTTTCTCCGGGAATGTCTCGGCAAGATAGGCACAGATGGCGGCACATTCGGTGACAACGGTTTCGCCGTGCCTGATCGCCGGCACCTTGCCCATCGGATTGACGGCAAGGTAGCTCGGCGCCTTCATTTCTTCACTGAAGGCAAGGACCTCGGTTCGGTATGTCAGGCCGGTTTCTTCAAGCATCCAGCGCGCAATGCGCCCGCGCGACATCGGGTTTGTATAGAATATCAGCTCTTCTGCCACGGTCTCTTCCTCACATTGTTGCCATGTCGTGGTCGACATGTCGCAAATTCCCTTTGAGCCAAAGTAGCTCAACTAGAATAGATGATTGTGTAGATTGCGTGATCTGCTCGACGGAACCTCGTCGCTATTCGCGTCAGCTTTGCTAAAGGTCGCCACACGGCCAGCGCGCTGGCATTCGAGCCGTCTCTGAAGCTATATGGCGATGGTGATTGGGGGGGCGATATGACGCTGCGAGAATTACTGTGCAGGCGGCGGGAGTGGTCGGAAGAAGATACCATTTTTGTAGTGGAGCCGTGGAGCGGAGATTCGGCTGCGTTCCTTTCGAACGAGGCTACAGAGACGACTGATCCGATCATTCAATCTGGAAAATGTTACGCCTATTTCCTTGAAGGATTCATCGCTCGCGATTTCCTCGACGATCTCGGCGCGCCAGATGATGTGGGCGAGGCGGCGTGTGAACGATTGATCCGGTACGCCATCGACGACGCATAGGCGCCAAAGAGCTTTATTTTTGCAAGTCGAACGGTGTGTTGCGCTGGCTCCGCACCTATAAGTCTACAGCCTAGCACTACTTTGGCAGAATTGAATTTAGGTTCATTTGGAACCTGATACGGCAGTGTGGACATCGTTGTGGTGGATGGTGGTTTGAGAGTGCG
>NZ_SLZG01000009.1 GCF_004341625.1 Rhizobium sp. BK376
AGTCTGCCCGCTGTGGCACGCTGACATCCCCTCCGACCCGACGTCGGAAAGCACGGCAATCAGCCGTCAGCTACACCACTCCAATGGACACGATCCGAAGCACCCAGGTAAAAACAAAAAGGGTGGCCGCTCGGCCCAGTCATCAAGTATCTGTCATCGTCAGAAATAGGCTCGGATGGGATGGCCGCGTTCACCCCAGAAAACAAACCAGCGCCCCGCGGCGCGTACGATGTCGAGCTGTTCAGACAGCGGCAAGGGCGCTGCCGACTTCCTAAGACCGATGCGCGACAGGAAGCCTCCGCGTACCTGCAGCGGGGTCTTTTCGGCCGCGTCCGCCGCCGTCAGAAGTGCTTTTCCGTAGTCAATTGCCGTCTCGGGAAGCTTGTGCTCCCAGGCTGCCTGCAACAATTCATGATCAATCACGCTGCGGCAAGTCTCGAGGAAAGCGCCACGGAAGCTGGTTTCATCAACCCCATCATACATGCCGCCGTTTGAATAGATCGGCACGCCATCGCATTTCAAAAGCCTCAGGACGTGATATCCGTCGAACTCTTTTAGGGTCTGCGCGATTTCCTCGGCTGTGCTCGCCTGCCTCGCTTCGAGGATCCATGCATCCGCGGCAGGATCACTGCCTACGCACGGAGCGCCAATGCGTTTGTAACCGGCAATGCTGATCTCGTTGAATCGAGCATTCTCTGCATCTGATAACGGGGGCGCCGGGTCCTTGCTTGTCGAAAAGGCTTTTTCAACAAGCCGCCGCCACTCCGATTCACACCCAGCCTTCGCGCAACCTTCCACAACAAGATCGAGCCCCACGAACCCCTCCGCAAATTAACCGCCGCAATCAGATGACTGCCTACAAGACAGTCATCTATCTAATTGGTGTCAGCGATGTAAATTTTACGTCGGCTGTAAGAGCGATCCACAGTTAGCGCGATTGTTTCATGGCGGCTATCTGCGCCTCAGAGCGCCTTCAGCAGCGATTGCGTCGCCCATCCGTCTGCGGGAAGGCCCAGGCGCTGCTGCTCTTTCTGGATGGCGACGCGGGTGCCGGAGCCGAGGATGCCGTCGATCTCGCCGACATCGTAGCCGCGCGCCTGCAGCTTGGTCTGCAGCGCCTTCATGTCGACATCGCTCAGACCCTGCTCGGGCGTGCCCTTGTCATAACCGGGTGCTCCGGAAAGACGCGTCGCAAAGTAGGCGGCCGATGTCGTGTAGATGAACGACTGGTTCCATGCCAGGTATGCGTTGAAGTTGGGATAGGTCAGGAAGGCAGGTCCCATGCGGCCCTGGGGCAGGATCAGAGCGGTCTGCAGGTTGCCGAAGGACGTATTGCCGTCGCGGGGCTTCACACCGAGATTGAACCAGTCCGCCGCTGTCATCGTACCGCCAATACCCGATTTCTCGTAGGGCAGGCTGGCGGGCAAGGTGACTTCCTGAAGCCAGGGTTGGCCGCGCTGGAAGCCGAGGCTCTGGATGAACTTGGCGGTCGTCAGGATGACGTCAGGAGCGCTTTCCTTGAGCTTGATGTGGCCATCGCCATCACCATCTTCGCCGTAAGTGAGGATAACCTTGGGCACGAGCTGCGTCTGGCCGATTTCGCCGGCCCATGCGCCTGTGGTCGTTGCCGGATCGACATCGCCGAGCTCAACTAGCTTCGTGAGCGCGATAAGCTGCGGACGGAAGAAATCAGGCCGGCGGCAATCGTGGGAAAGCGTCACAAGCGAATTGCGGATATTGAAATTGCCCTGGACGGCGCCGAAATCGGTTTCCAGTCCCCAGAAGGCGGTGATGACGCCGGCGGGCACGCCGTAATCCTTCTCGGCCTTGGCAAAGACATCAGCATATTGCTGCATTTTCTTGCGGCCGATATCGAGCCGCGCCTGGCTGACCGCCCGCTGGGAGAATTCGAGGAAAGTCTGCTTGAAGACGCCCTGGGCGCGGTCCATGGACAGGGTCTTCTGGTCGATCTGGACGCCTGCAAAGGTGCGGTCGACGGCCTCAGGGCTTGTGCCCGCAGTAACGGCTTCCGTCTTGACGCCGGCGAGGAAGGCGGAGAGATCACCGCCGCAGGGAGCCTTGGGCGCGTTCGCATCGGCGCCCGCCGGGGCTGCCGTTGAAGATGCGTCCTGAGCGACGGCTACACCCGATAATGCCGAGGCAAGCATGATCGCGAATGCGGTGCGTCGAATGGTTAAACGGTCCATGGACAATCCTCTTTGCTGACGGGATGGGGTCGCTTTTCCAGAAGATTGTGACCGAAGCAAGAAGTAATTCTCGATGAACTTAAGAATTTCCGCTCTTTGTCACAGCAGCCACCCAATTGTGCCAGTTTTTCTCCGAACCGGCGAAGACGTTGATGTCAGTCGGGCCCTTGATGCCGGGGATGACGCCTGTCGACGTATATTGCCAGAAGGCCCAGCGGCGGTCGGCATAGGTGACCGTCGGATGCTTGGCGACCGAGCGAACCCAGAAATGATAATCCTGGAAATAGCCGACGAGATTGTCGCGGTGGAAGTCCACGGACGTGTAGATGATCGGCCGCATGCCGTAATAGGCCTCGAGCCTGTCCATGAAGCGCTGGAGCTGAGCGCGGACGGTCAAAGGATCGGGCCGGAATCGGCAGGTTTTCGACTCGTTGTTCCATTCGACGTCGAGTACCGGCGGCAGCGTCATTGACGCCTTCGGCACGTTGCGGATGAACCAGTCGGCCTGTTCGTCGGCCGTGGAGCAGAAATAGTAGAAATGATAGGGCGCGCTGGGGATGCCGGCTGCGCGCGCTTCCTGCGAATATTCGAGGAAGCGCGGATCGATCATATCCTTGCCCTCGGTCGCCTTGATGAAGGCAAAGGCGACGCCTGAAGACCTTACGGTCGCCCAGTTGATATCACCCTGCCATTTGGAAATGTCGATGCCGTGGATCGGACGCTTCTCGGGATGATCGGGGCCGAAGTCCTGCGGCTTCGTATCGTGGAAGCGCGTCTTAGGCTTGATCGCTGCGGTCGGCATGAGGTCATAGGCCGATGTGCAGCTATTCAGGAGCATGACGAGCGGCAATAAGCAGAACAGAAGCCGGCGCATGAATATCCCGTACTGGCGCGAGTGATCTTGCTGCCCCACGTTGGCTTCCGTGACTTTGCGAATCCCCTAGTCGAGAAAACGAGGCAGTAACCTCGTTTTCACCATATCAATGTAAAAAATCGGTTATTTTCAAGCGAATTATGAGCGATTGGTAATAATAACCGCTCGCCAGGCATATCCGCCCCCGATTTCCTCGAATGTCAGCCTTGCGTTGTGCGCTTTTGCCGCCGCTCCGAGCACTGTGCGCAGGTCGGCGCGTGGCGTCACATGGAACTTGCGCAGCCAGGATTGCAGCATCGACCGGAACCAGCGCGGCAGGCGCTCCTGCTGGCCAAAATCGACGATATGGAGCTCGCCGCCGGGCGCGAGAGCCGCCAGAGCGGCGTCAACCGCGCGCTGCCATTCCGGGATCATCGAGAGCGCATAAGGGATCATGATACGGTCGAAGCCGTCGGTGCCGAAATCCTGCGCCGTGAAGGCGGTCGCATCGGCAACGCGGAAATCCGGCATCTGTTTCATGCCGCGAAAGGTGTTCCGGGCCGAGATCAGCATCTCCTGAGAGATATCGAGCCCGTAAAGCTTGGCCGACGGAAACTGGCGATGGGCAAAGAGGAGGTTGCGGCCCGTGCCGCAGCCGACTTCGAGAAGCGAGCCGCCGAACGGAACATTCAGATTCTGAATGGTGCGGTCGCGGCCGAACAGGTAGTATTTGCGGGTCACGTCATAGATGTGCCGCTGGTAGCGATACATGCCGTCCATAAGGCCAGCATGGTTGTCGCCATTCATCTTGGCACTTGTGTCCGCCTGGCTCACGCTTTTTTCCCGTAAATATGGAAGCCGCCGTAGATCGCCGAGCGATCGCGGATGTTGAGTTCCTGAGAGCGTTCTTCGAAATAGACCCACTGATCGCGGATAGCCGGCGACAGGCGGCCTTCGATAATGCTCTTTTCAGCAGCGGTTCGGAAAATCACACGAGCGCCTTCACGTGCCGTCCGGCTGATCTCGGCCCAGACGTCGTTGAGCTGCGCATCCGTCATCCAGTCCTGTGCATCCAGAAGGATGTAGCGGTCCATGGAGGCTGCAGGCTTTGCAGCCAGCATTTCCGTGAAGTTCAGATGATGGACGGTGACGCGTTCGGCATTGGCGCGGATCGCCGGATAGTGCTCCGGCTTCAGATAGGTCGGCAGCGGGCCTTCATGCTGGCTTGCGTAGCGACGCGCGAAGGCCTGCCAGGCGAAATAATTGTCGTTCATCGGGAAATGGCAGGCGAGCTTTTCTAGACGATATCTCAGCACAGCCGAAATCGAGTCGTCGCCGGCAAGGCTTGCGAGCTCGTCATACTGCTGCGGCGGAATGCCGAGACCGAAAAGCGAGCTCTTGCGGCCGAGCAGCCAGCGGACCATCGGGCGGTCGAAGATCGGCGCGATCTGATCGTCGAAGAACTGGCGCTGTTCGCGCATCGTGCGCGCCTGCGTCATGCCGGCAAGCTTGACGCCATGCAGGCGGGCCAGCACATGAGCGGCGCCGATGAAGCGACCGAGAAGGCCGGTCTTGTAGATGTTGCGGGTGAAGACCGTAACGCGGCGGCGGCCGTACATGTCGCGGCCGTTCCAGTAGCCCAGCGTTGCCTCATCGAGACCAGGGGCGACAAAGCGATCGAAGGCGGCCGTATTGGTCTTGACGCCAGGTGTCGCAAAGAAGCGCACCAGATCGGCATGATCTGGCATCAGGCGAAATGCGGCAAGCTTCAGCCGGTTCAGCGCGATGTGGTGTGGATTGAGGTCCACCACGTCGATCGAAGCGGGGCCTTTCGACAGATAAGCCAGCATGTTGCAGCCGCCGGAACCGATCGTCGCTATGCGGTGATGCGGCTGGAGCTCCATCGCTTCCATGTCGATATCCGGATCTTCCCAGATCTGCGGATAAACGAGACCAGAAAACAGCAGGCCAAACAGGCGCTCGGAGAGGCCGGCCTTGGAAAGCGCTTTGTGCTGGAGGAGGGCATCCTTCAGTTTCCGATTCTTGCGGAAACCGGCATCGGGGGCAAATTCTGTCATATGAGTCTGTCACCGTTTTGTCAGGTTCAGCGCGTGTAACCCGCCAATGCTACAGTCTGATGACGCGGCCTGTTGGTATCGGCTTATCTGATTGCGACATGGATGAGTTCGCGCGGTTTTGAACGAGTTTGCTCTTTAACATCCGTCGTTTTCCTGATTGTCTCTGGCCGTTCAGAGGAAATATGGCATGCGATGGATTTCGAAGGTTGTCCGCGGAGCGGTAATTATATTGCTGCTCGTTATTGTTGGTGCGGTGGCGTGGTTGGCGTTGGCCCCTCCGGCACTCCTGCGGATAGGTGACGGTTACGCCGCCAAGATCGTCTGTTCCAATGTTTTCATCGCGGGGCGTGACGCCGCAACCGTGCTTGCGCAGGATGTCCAGGCGCCGGGCAATCCGGCGCTGAAGCTCATTCGTGTTTCCGTCGACCGGGAGGAGGGGATCGTCACCGCGCGAATCCTGGGGCTCTTCGCGCCGAATTATGCAGTTTATCGTGGGGCGCTCGGCTGCGTCAGCGTGCCGGATGGCGATATCCGCGCGGCCCATAGCCCGCCCATGTTGGAAGAGACGTCCGTTGCTGAAAGTGATGAGCCCTGGCCGGATGGCGGGCATGTTGGCGTCGATGCCGACGATCCGGTTTCCAGCCTGTTGAAGAACAAGGATCTCGCGGGGCCGGCCATGCGCGCCGTCGTCGTGGTCAAGGACGGGCGAATCGTGGGCGAAGCCTATGGGGACGGATTCAGCGCCGAAACCCCGCTGATTGGCTGGTCGATGACGAAGACGGTCAACGCCGCGATCATCGGTCGCCTGATGCTGGCCGGCCGTATGTCCTTCGACGATCAGGATCTGCTGCCTCAATGGCATAATGATCAGCGCAACCGCATCCGGCTGAGCGATCTGCTCGGCATGGAAAGTGGTCTTGCCTTCAACGAGGACTACGGGTCGGTCACCGATGTTACCCGCATGCTGTTTCTCTCGCCGGATATGGCGTCGCTGCCGGCCGCTGCAAAGCAGACCTCGCCACCCGGCACACATTTCAATTACTCGACCGGGACGGCCGTTCTTCTGTCGCGAATATGGATGAACCGATTCGCCAACAAGACCGCTGCCATCGCCTTTCCGCACGACGCGCTGTTTGCGCCGCTCGGCATGACCAGCGCGGTGTTGGAGACGGATGAGGACGGCACCTTCGTCGGCGGCTCCTATCTCTATGCGACGGCGCGCGACTGGGCACGCTTTGGACAGTTCCTGCTGCAGGACGGGGTCTGGCACGGCCAGCGGCTGCTGCCGGAGGGTTTCGTCGGCGCCATGCGCACGCCGACGCCCACCTCGAACGGCATCTACACACAGGTCCAGGCCTGGCTTAGCGGCCCGGGCGGATCTAACCGTCAATTCGGGTTGCCGGAAGATACGTTCTGGATGACGGGTCACGACGGGCAGACGATCGCGATCGTGCCGTCGGCCAACGTCGTCGTCGTCAGGCTGGGTCTTACGCCGGGCCATCTGGGCTACCGGCCGCAATTGCTGGTGAAGAAGGTCCTGGATGTACTAGCGCCGGTCAAAACCTGAACCGGCGTTCAATCCAAAAGCGGCTGAGGGGATTAGTAATCGCCGTTTGCGATATCGCTCATGCCCTTGTTCTTGGCATCCATGTAGTAGCCACGAGCATATAGGGCAACGGCATTGTCAGGCTTGTTGTCCGAAACCATCCATGCGCCGCGAAGGTACTTGGCTGCATATTTGATGTTGGTTTCGGCGTCGAGGAGACCCTTTGGCGGGCCCTGGTAGCCCATCGACTTCGCGGTATTGTACTTGATCTGCATCAGGCCGAAATATCCGGCTTTGTTGTATGCCGATGGATTATAGCGGCTCTCGCGGTGCACGACGCGATGGATCAGCGATTCCGGTACTTCGTAGAGCTTGGCGTATTTCTGAATGAGCCGACCGATGAAGTTCTTCTCGGCCGGAGAGACCACCGCGTCATCGTCATTATACGATTCGCTGAGAACCGCTGGAACGACGGTCGGCCCGGACGTGTCGAAGTTGAAATCATAATGCGGGCGGCTGTCGACATAGCCGAGCTGAGGGGCAGGAGTCGCATAGGCGACTTCGGTGACCGGAATGGTGTTGCCCTGATCAGGCCGCGGAATGGGAATGACGGACTGGATCGCCACCATTTCCGGCGTAAGCGGGATCGGCGACTGATCTTCAGCACTATTCTGCGCCGCCAGAGCCTGCATGGAGGCTGTTTCCCCCGGGCGCGCTGGATTCGGGATGGGGATAGCGACTACGGACGGGATGACCGGCTCGTCCGATGCGGCATAGGCGGCAGAAGCGGAGGGCTGGGCGCCGGGCGTGCCCGTTACGGCTGCAATCGCCGCCTGGCCCTGGTTGGCTGACATCTGCTGCTGGGCTGTGGGCTGCTGGCCGAAGCGGTCCTGAGCGACCTGGGGCTGTCCCGGTTGCACCGGCTGGCCGGCTTGCGGTTGAAGCCTTCCGGTTTGCTGTACGGCAGTCGTTGCCTGCGGCAGGCGATCAGACTTCGACAAGACTGCGGATGAGGCCGGCTGTGCCGTGGCCACCGCCGGCTGCCCTGCGAGCGTTGCAGGCTGCGCTGCAAGTGTTGCCGGTTGGGCTGGGTTAGTGGGGGCGCCTGCGACAGCTGTACCTGTCGCAGCTGTGTTGGACACACCGGGGAGTGCGGTATTTCCGTCTACAGCCGAACCGGTAACCGGATGCGGCATGTTGGATTGTGCCGGCGAAAGTCCTGCCTGGGACGACTGCTGCTGGGTGCTTGCGCACCCGGCGAGCGCACCGCACAGGATCGCTGACATCGCGACGCTGCGCTTCAGGCTGGAAAATCCGATCGCTACCATTCTGTCACTTTCGAAAATCTCGCCCCCCGGCGATGCAATTCAGTCACAGGGACAATAAATTAATAAATCCCCCATTAACCTATTCGTGAACGGGCCGCAAGCAGGCAAGGCGTTCAGGCGGCCATTCTACGGTATCCGGCGGTGACGGCGCCGGCTGCGATCAGGAGCGTTCCGCCTGTCCGGTTGACGGCGCGCTGCACGCTGGCCTTGCGGATAACGCCCCGCGCCATGTCCGCCACAAAGACGTAAACCAGCGAATTCAGCGCCGCCAGGGTGAGGAAAGTTGCTTCCAAAGCAATGGTTTGCGGGATGAACGGCCTGTTGAGGTCGAGGAACTGCGGCACGAAGGCAATGAAGAAGACGATGCTCTTGGGATTGAGTGCCGTTACAATGTAAGCGTGCACCAAGATCTTGAGGGGTTTTTCCTCTGGAAGGTTGTCATTGTCGCCTATCGGCCCTGTAACAATTGGGGCCCTCCAAAGCTTAACGCCGAGGAAAACGAGGTAGGCAGCGCCGATCATCTTAAGAATCGTAAACAGCGACGCAGAGGCGGCAAGCAGCGCGCCGAGGCCCGCCAGCGAGGCCGTCATGGCGGTAAAATCGCCAAGCGTCACGCCGGTCACCGTCGCAAGAGCCGTCTTGCGGCCGTGACCGAGCGCGTAGGAGACCACGAGGAGAATGGTCGGGCCTGGAATGGCCAGCATGATGGCGGATGCGGCGGCGAAAGCGAGCCACGTTTCGATCGGCATGGAATCCTCCTAATTCCTATTCGCCGCCAGCAAAGACATCGTCTTTATGATCCGTCAATCATGCTTCCCGGTATTTTTGACCCACATGCGCCATCACATCGGCGAACCATTTGACGGATATGTCGAAATGCTTTCCGCCCTTGATGCGCGGGAATTCGATGGTGCGCAGCTTGCCGTTCTGGCCTTCGTCGTGGCCGGTAACGCCGGACACTTTATTAAGGGCGCTTTCGACTGCGAGATCGACCATCCCCTGGATGAGTCGCAAATCTTCGCCGTTCGCCGGCGCGGAGCGGGCGAAGTAGCCCGACTTCTGCACCATCGAGCGTTCGGCGCCGATCAGGCCGGCGAACTGCTTCTGGAACCAGTTGCCGACATTGATCGTGTCGATCTTCACATGGCCGAATGCGTCGCGCTTGATGGTTTCACCGGCGGCTTCACGCTCGGAAACGATGGCGTCGAGGGCTGCACCCTCAGAGACGAAGAGGGTAACATGGCCGGTCTTTTCCATGATCGCCTTCAGGCGGTCTGCTTCCTCTTCTATGTTGAAGGCCATTTCCGGCAGATAGATGCCGTCGATGTTCTTCAACTCGGCACTCATCATGAAGCCTTCGGCATATTCGTAGGAATTCGTCTTCTGGATATAGGCGCGGGCAGTTGCTGCTGTCAGCCAGCCGCAATGGCGGCCCATGACTTCATGAATCACCAGCGTGCGCGGCGCCGCCGTCTGCTCGTTGCTGACGTTGTCGAAGAAGTGAGCGCCGACTTCGGCCGCCGTCCAGGCGCCGAGCGACTGGCGGATCGGCACGACGTCGTTGTCGACCGTCTTCGGCAGGCCGACGACGGTCAGGTCGTAGCCGTTGGCGCCGAGATAGGCGGCAAGGTCGGCCGCCGTGGTGTTGGTGTCGTCGCCGCCGATCGTGTGGAGAATGGTGATGCCGTCGGAGGCGAGGCGCTCAGCGGCGACCCTCAGCGGGTTTTCCCCTTCCTTGACCATGCCGCGCTTGACGAGGTCGGCGGCGTTGGTGAGCTTCACGCGGCTGTTGCCGATGGGCGAGCCGCCGTAGCGGTGCAGCAGATGCGCTTTCTCGCGCATGGCCGGGGTGATCTTGATGCTGTCGCCGAGCAGGACGCCCTGGTAGCCGGAGCGATAGGCGACCATTTCGATATCCGGCGCCACGTCGCTGTAGCGCTCGATAAGGCCACCGACCGCGGAAGAGAGGCAGGGCGCCAGTCCGCCAGCGGTGAGCATTGCGACTTTCTGTTTGGCCATAGTCCCTCCTAGAGCAGCACGACTGCGTCATTTGACAGTGATGCCCGCATGGATGCGACAGGGATTGGTGGCTGTAAAGTAAAGAATTTAAGAAAGCGGCTCATCCGCTGCAAAGAAGCAGGCGAGCCTCTGAAGGCATTCCCTTGCTACCTTCTCACTCCACTGGGGAAGGGCTCTATAATATGGGCCAGCCAAGCCGCATCGTTACAAATTTGTGAAAAGTGTTTTCGGACTTGCGACCAATGGACTGCTTGCAATCGCAACCATTATTTGGTCAAGGTGTTCTTTATTAGGAGAGCGGTCGAAGCGCCATGTCTTTTTGGGAAAAATTGCTGAACGCCGTCAGCGAGACCGCCGGCAACGCATTGTCGTCGGTGGTAGAGGCTATACGCACGCTGTTCGAAGGTGATCCGGAGACCCGCCGAAAGGTGGCTTTCTCCGTCGCGATCATCGCGCTTTCGGCCAAGATGGCGAAGGCGGACGGCGTTGTCACCGAAAAAGAGGTCCAGGCGTTCCGCGATATCTTCGAATTCCCCCCTGATCAGGCCAAGAACGTCGCCCGCCTTTACAATCTGGCGCGCCAGGACGTTGCCGGCTACGAGGCCTATGCCGAGAAGCTTTCTTCGCTTTGCGTCACCTGCGCGAAGAATTGCCCGGTGCTCGAAGACGTGCTGGACGGGCTGTTCCACATTGCCAAGGCCGACGGCTCGATCCATGAGAAGGAACTGGCGTTCCTTGCGCATGTCGCCGAGATCTTCAAGATGAACGAGGGCCGGTTCGAGCAGATCATGGCTCGCCACGTTCATGTCGGCCGTGATCCCTATAAGGTGCTCGGCGTTTCACCGTCGGACGATTTCAAGACGATCCGGCGCCGTTATCACGGGTTGGTCTACGAACACCATCCCGACCGTCTCGTGTCGCGTGGCGTGCCGGAAGAGTTCCATGTCATCGCCAATGAGCGCATGGCGGCACTCAACGCAGCCTATGCCGAAATCGAGAAAGAACGCCGGGCCGCATGACTGGCTTCAAGGCCGACTATGCCAAGGCGACGGTTCAGCCGTCGCCGAACCACGGCGAGCGGGCGGCAGGTCGCAAGCCCGATATGATCCTTCTTCACTACACCGGCATGGGCAGCGCAGATGGTGCGCTCGATTGGCTGTGTCGCGAGGAAAGCCAGGTATCGAGCCATTACTTTGTCCACGAGGATGGCCGCGTCCTTCAGCTTGTGCCGGAAGAGCGTCGCGCATGGCACGGGGGCAAGGGGACCTGGCAGAACGAGGGCGACATCAATTCGATGTCGATCGGGATCGAGATCGCCAATGCCGGCCATCCCGGCGGGCTGCCCGATTTCCCCGCTGCGCAGATAGATTCGGTGATCGAATTGTGTCGCGACTGCGGCGATCGTTGGGCCATCGCGCCGGAGCGGGTGCTTGGTCACTCCGATATAGCACCCATTCGCAAGGTCGATCCGGGCGAAAAGTTTCCCTGGGGAAAACTGCATGCGGCAGGTGTCGGCCACTGGGTGGAACCGGCTCCGATCACCGGCGGTCGTTTTTTCCAGAAGGGCGACGTCGGCCAGCCGATCGAAGCCCTACAGTCCATGCTTTCGATTTATGGTTACGGGACGGAAATCAATGGCGAATTTTCCGACCGGCTTGAAGGCGAGCTGATCGCATTCCAGCAGCATTTCCGGCAGGAACGCGTCGATGGAATCGCCGATTTTTCGACGATCGATACGCTGCATCGATTGCTGTCTGCACTGCCGCGCTTTGCTTAGCGTAAGTTGCGCCTTCTCCCACAGGCGATACGGCAGCAAAAGATTGAGAAATCGCTAACGCCGTGATCCGCCACATCATTTCCCTATTATCTCCTCATTACGATGGTCTAACGACGCTCGCTTAACGGCGGCCACACAACCCAATTTTGTTGTCTGGGTGTGGCCGTAAATCGAATAACGGGGATCGTTGCGGCATGCCGGCTGCTCCCAAGCTGGCGTCCGAACAGGAGAAGTCGTGTGCTCTCCAGCTGTCCCACGCTCGGAGACTAAAGACTGCATGAAAAAACTGATTATTGCGGCTGCGGCATGCATTGGCATGCTGCTGACAGGGTACAATTGTGCGTTTGCAGGGCCTCGCCAGGAAAAGATCGAAACGAAATCCCTCAAGGTCGTCACCCGTAGCACGGGCTATGCTACTTCACCGGTGAATACGGCCGCTCTCAATCCCGGCGTCACGATCACGATGGACACCCCTTACTCGCAGCTGATCGGCCAATATGCCAAGCTCAACGGCGTGCCCGTCGAGCTCGCCACGGCGGTGGTTCATATCGAAAGCAACTTCAATCCCAAGAAGCGCGGCAGCGCGGGCGAAATCGGCCTGATGCAGATCAAGCCGGCGACGGCGAAGCTAATGGGCTATCGCGGCTCCGCCAAGGGGCTCTACGATCCGGAAACCAACATCAAGTACGGCATGCTCTACCTTGCCAAGGCGCAGCTGCTCGGCGGCGGTCCGACCTGCAACACCATCCTGAAATACAATGCTGGCCATGCGGCGACGCGCATGAATCCTGTTTCGCAGGCCTATTGCGGCAAGGTGCTGGCGCTTCTCGATTGAGGAGTCAAAGCAAGGCGCTGCGTGGTTGCTTTAAAGTGATGAATCCGATGGTTTGCCATGCTATCCCAATCGAAACATTGATGAGGGCGAAGCATGGCAGCGGATTTCAAATACATCATCGTCGGGCGCGGCATGATGGGGGCGGCAGCGGCACGGCATCTGGCAAAGCAGACGGATGGCGTCGCAGTCATCGGCCCGGATGAGCCGGAGGACCGCAAGAACCACACAGGTGTTTTTGCCAGCCATTACGATGAAGGCCGTATCACCCGTACGATCGATCAGGACGCTGATTGGGCAAGGCTCGCCAATCGCTCCATCGCGCGCTACGCAGAGATCGAGCGGGAAAGCGGTATCCAGTTCTACTCGGAGACCGGCTGCCTTCTGGTCGGGCCGAAGCGCGGCGGCAGCAATCCTTTCGTCGCCGACGTCGTTGACGCCTCGCAGCAGCTGCAGGCGCGGATCGACGTTCTCGACGATGGCGGGCTGAAGGCGAAGTTTCCCTATTTCGCATTCGACCAGGCAAGCGAAGGCGTCTACGAGCCCAGGAATGCCGGCCATATCAGCCCGCGCAGGCTGGTGAAGGCGCAGTCGCTACTGGCCGAGAAGGCCGGCGCCACTGTCATCAAGGATATCGTCAAGAGCATCCGCGACGAGGATGGACTGGTCGTGGTGACGACGGTCGAGGGAAAGACCTATCGGGCGGAGAAGGTGCTTTCGGCAGCGGGCGGATTCTCCATCACGCAGAATCTCTTGGCTGAGCCAGTTGAGATGAAGGTTCGGGGCCGCACGGTCGTCTATTTCGAGATCAGCGAAGAGGATGCGCAGGCATATGCCGGCATGCCGTCTGTCATCACGGAGGATGCCAATCCTGTCGACAGCATCTACCTGCTGCCGCCGATCCGCTATTCCGATGGCAAGCTCTATATCAAGATCGGTGGCGATCCTGATGATTTCGAGCTGGACAGCGATGAAGCGCTGCGCGCTTGGTTCCGCACCGACGGCCGTCCGCATGTGCGTGAGCATCTGACCCGGATCATTCGCGAGCTGATACCCGATCTCAAGCCGCTCTCCATATCGACCGCCTCCTGTGTGACCTCCTATTCGCGCAGCACCTATCCGATGATCGCCTATACGTCTTCGCCGCGCATTGCGGTCATGACGGGCTGTGCGGGGACGTCGGCGAAAAGCTCCGATGAGATCGGCAGGCTCGGTGCCGAGCTGCTGTTCGAGGGTCGAATCAAGGATCAGGGCTACAAAACGGATTTTGCAGCCTATTTCCGCGATTGATGGATGCCGGCGTGAAGCCGGCATATTTCGGTGGCAATTGCGGTTCGTCTCGGCTAATGAGCCCCTGCCAGTTGGCCGGGCAGCCGCGCTTCACCAATGCCGAAAGGCGGTGAGGGGAGGAAAGTCCGGGCTCCACGGAAACACGGTGCCGGATAACGTCCGGCGAGGGCGACCTCAGGGAAAGTGCCACAGAAAGCAAACCGCCCGGTCCATCGGATTGGGTAAGGGTGAAAGGGTGGGGTAAGAGCCCACCGCGTCTCTGGCAACAGCGACGGCACGGTAAACCCCACCGGGAGCAAAACCGAATAGGGATGACGTGGTGCGCGCAAGCGCTCCAGCCCGTTTCCGGGCCGGTCATCCGGGTGGGTTGCACGAGGCGGCGCGCAAGCGTCGTCCCAGATGAATGGCTGCCACGTTCCGGTTCGCACCGGAGCCATACAGAACCCGGCTTACAGGCCAACTGGCGAATTATCTCTTGCCCCCGTGGTTGTCACCAGACCTCCGGCGCAACTTCGGAAAGCCCGCTGAAATTCGCGGCCTTTCCCTTTGAATACAGGGCCTTGCGGTTCCAAAGCGAAGCTCATTTCGGAGCGATCGCCAAGCTGATCCTAACCTTTCGTTAAACTTAACGGCTTATGAATATTCATAGCTGCGACCGCTTCGGTGTGGTCGTGTCCCATTGACGCCCATATGGTCCCATGGTATCCCATAACAACACTGCACAGGGGCAATTCACTGCCCATTCATCGCAAAGCGGAAAGGGCTCCCGGGTCGGGAGTGCCGAGAGGGTATTCGCCCTTGCGGCTAGCGAAGCTGTGTCCGGTTTTGACGATGCTGAGGGGCGGATGGCTGCCCTGAAGTCATTGGGAACGGGTGTTTCGCGTGATGAACCGCTTCCTGTCGAGTGCGACCAACAGGATCGATGCCAAGGGGCGGGTTTCCGTGCCTTCGGTGTTCCGTTCCGTGCTGGCCGAGCGCAATATCCAGGAGCTTTACTGCTTTCAGGATTTCGTGTTTCCGGCGATCAGCATCGGCGGCCTGGACTTGCTGGATCG
The DNA here is from genome assembly GCF_004341625.1 of Rhizobium sp. BK376. Classification (GTDB taxonomy): domain Bacteria; phylum Pseudomonadota; class Alphaproteobacteria; order Rhizobiales; family Rhizobiaceae; genus Rhizobium. The sequence goes on from NZ_SLZG01000009.1 coordinate 14,986, forward strand.
GTTCGAGCGTCAGATTGCGGCGGAGGATCCTTTTTCGCCGGAGGCAAATCAGATGTCGCTCCTCATTCATGGGGGCGGGGTCTTCATGAAGCTCGACGCCGAGGGTCGGTTGATGGTCACGGATTTTATCCGGGATTTCACCGGCATCACGAACGAGGTGACCTTCGTAGGTCGAGCGGATCATTTTCAGCTGTGGCGCCCGGAGGAATTCCAGGTGCGGCAGTCGCAGGCAAGAGAGGGGCGCAGGCCGGTGGGTGGGCGCTCGAACTGAGGTGGGGAATCGGAATGGTGGCGAATCCTGGCGGAGGTTCTACTGATGCCGGTGGCGGACCGGTTCGTCACATTCCGGTTCTTCTTTTCGAGGTGCTGCAGGCGCTGCAGCCTGCGCCCGGCAAGATCATCCTCGACGGTACCTTCGGTGCCGGCGGCTATACTTCGGCCATTCTGGCGGCAGGTGCCGATGTGATTGCGCTGGATCGTGATCCGACGGCGATCACGGCAGGCCAGGAAATGGTGGCTGCGCATGGCGGCCATCTTTCCCTCATTCATTCGCAGTTCTCCGATCTTGCAAGCCATGCACCCGAAGCCGGTCTCGACGGTGTCGTGCTCGATATCGGCGTCTCCTCGATGCAGATCGATGAGGCCGAGCGCGGATTTTCCTTCCAGAAGAACGGCCCTCTCGACATGCGCATGTCGGCATCGGGCGTATCGGCCGCTGACGTCGTCAACCGCGCCAAGGTCGCCGATCTCATTCGCATTTTTCATTTTCTCGGCGAGGAAAGCCAGGCGCCGCGCATTGCGCACGCAATCGAGAAGAAGCGCACGGAGAAGCCGTTCGAGACGACCCGCGATCTCGCAGGCCTCATCGAAATCGTCACGCCGCGCAAGATGAAGGACAAGATCCATCCGGCAACGCGCGTCTTCCAGGCGTTGCGTGTTTTTGTCAACGACGAGCTGGGAGAACTGGCGCAGGCACTCTTTGCGGCCGAGCGGTCGCTGAAGCCCGGCGGCCGGCTTGTCGTCGTCACCTTCCATTCGCTGGAGGACCGTATCGTCAAGAAGTTCTTCTCGGATCGTTCGGGGCGCGCTTCCGGCTCGCGCCATCTGCCCGTCGTTCACGAGCGTGCGGCGACCTTCGAGGCGATCGGAAAGCAGATGGTAAGCGCGAGCGAGGCGGAGGCCGAGGCCAATCCGCGCGCTCGGTCGGCCAAGCTGCGTGCCGGCCTGCGGACGCAGGCTGCGCCTGGTGCCGCCGATCTTTCGATTTTCGACCTGCCCAATCTCGCCAGTCTCGGAAAGCTCGGAGCCTAGGATGCTGAGAACCTTCGACATCGTGCTCATCGGCGTCATGACGGCAGCGGCGACTGTGACCTATACGATCAAGCATCGCGCCGAGCTAAAGCTCGAGGAGGTTCATCACCTCGAGTCCGAGATCAAGCTCGAGAAGGATACGATCGAGCTCCTGAAGGCGGACTGGGCGCTGGTGGTCCAGCCAAACCGGCTGGAGAAGCTCGTCAACATCTATAATGACGATCTGAAGCTGCAGCCGACTATTTCCACATCGCTGGCCCAGCCAAACGAATTGCCGATGCTGCGTTCGCAGCTTCCTCCGCCGCCTGTCGTGGCGGATACGAAGAATGTTGCGCCGGCTAAGCCGACTAAGGGAAGTCTCGCCGCCAAGAACGGCGATGCCACCGACGCGGAAATCCGCGCCGTGATCGCCGACGTCGCTTCGAAGCCGGCGCCGAAGCCGGTCGCCAAGGCGACGGGGCTGATCAAGCGCCCGGCAGGCAAGACGGACAATATTTCAACAGGATCGGTGAAGCGCTGATGGCTTTTCTCTCTCGCATTATGATCCTGAAGAGCAAGGCACATTTTTCGACCGGTGTAGATAATCGCCCAAGCGACGCATATGCGTCTGCCGTCGAGGGCTCTCGCAAGCGTAAAGCGAAACAGGCCAGGAGCCGCGTCGTCCTGCTGATCGCCAGTTTCGGCGTCATCTACTGCGTCATCGGTGGCCGTCTGGTCGAATTCGCGATGAGAGAGCCGGAGACGACATCGAGCATCCTGCCGCCTGATCGCCTGATGGCCTCGCGGCCTGACATCGTCGATCGAAACGGCGCGCTGCTGGCGACGGACATCCGCACGGTCTCCCTCTTTGCCGAACCTAACAAGATCGTCGATGCGGACGAGGCCGTCGAGAAACTGCAGACCGTCCTGCCCGACCTCGATGCCAGGGGCACCTACCGCAAGCTTTCCAACAAGTCGCATTTCCAGTGGCTGCGTCGCCAGCTGACGCCGAAGCAGCAGAGCCAGATTCTCGCGCTCGGCATTCCCGGCATCGGTTTTAGGCCGGAGAAGCGCCGCTTCTATCCGGGCGGTCCGACTGCCGCGCACATTCTCGGCTATGTCAACATCGACAATCGCGGCGTTGCCGGGATGGAGAGATATATCGACGACGAGGGGCTCGCCGATCTCGCCGCTGTCGGCATGACCAGCGACCAGCCGCTGGAGCCGGTCAAGCTCTCGATCGATCTGCGCGTCCAGGACATCGCTCGTGACGCCGTCGCCAATGCGGTCACCAATTTCCAGGCAAAGGGCGCCGGCGCGGTCGTGCTTGATGCCCGTACCGGCGAAGTGCTGGCCATGGCCTCGGCGCCCGATTTCGATCCGAACGATCCGACCGCCGGCGGCGAAGAGGGCTGGCTGAACCGCATGTCGAACGGCACGTTCGAAATGGGGTCGACCTTCAAGACCTTCACGATGGCGATGGCGCTCGATTCAGGCAGGGTGACCCTGCGCGATGCCTTCGACGCCACCAACCCGATCCGCATCGGCGGCTTTACCATCCATGACTTCCATGGCCAGCATCGGGTGCTGACCGTTCCGGAAATCTTCCAGTATTCGTCGAATATCGGCACGGCCAAGATCGCGGACTTGATGGGCATAGACGTCCACAAGGAGTTCCTGACGCGCATGGGCCTGCTAACCAAGCTGGACACGGAGCTTCCCGAGGTGAAGATGCCGAGCCAGCCGCATGTCTGGAAGAAGATCAACTCCATTACGATCTCCTTCGGCCACGGCGTCTCGACGACACCGCTGCAGACGGCGGTCGCAGGGGCCGCGCTCGTCAATGGCGGCCGGCTGATCCAGCCGACCTTCCTGCCGCGTTCGCGCGACGAGGCGGATCAGATTGCCAGGATGGTGGTGAAGAAGAGCACGAGCGACGACATTCGCTTCCTGCTGGATTTCAACGGCTCCAAGGGCTCGGGCAAGGCGGCGCGCGTTCCGGGCTTCGACGTCGGCAGCAAGACAGGGACGGCCGACAAGGTCGTCAACGGCCGCTATTCGCATACGCTGAACTTCAATACTTTCCTTGCGGCCTTCCCGATCGACGACCCGCAATATGTGGTCCTGACATTCTGCGACGAGCCGAAAACGGGCGAGCACGGCGGCACGATTTCGGCCTATACGGCAGCGCCCATTGCTCGTGATATCATTCAGCGCGCTGCTTCGATTCTCGGTGTACAGACGAAGTTCGGGGATGATAGCTCCGCCTTGCTGGTGTCTTATTGAGAATGAATGAATGAAACGGCCGATTCGCAGGGGGTGAAGCGGCCAGAAGAGAAAAGTACATTCGATGAAACTGCGCGATCTCACCGGAGAAGGTTTTCCGGATCTCAACGGCCAAGTGGGCGGGGCACTCGGCGATCTGGACGTCAAGGGTCTGTCCGCTGACAGCCGCAAGATCACGCCCGGAATGGCCTTCGTGGCCGTTGCTGGCAGCAAGGCGGATGGCGCGAGTTTCATTGCCGATGCAGCTTCCCGCGGCGCTGCCGTCATCTTTGCGGCCCATGCAGCAGAGGCCGGCAATGTTCCAGTTCTGACCGTTTCCGAGCCGCGCCGGCTGTTGGCCGTGGCCGCATCTCGCCTCTATGGCAAGCAACCTGAGACGATGGTCGCCGTGACCGGCACAGCCGGCAAGACTTCGGTTGCCTCCTTCACGCGCCAGATATGGGCGCATGCGGGGCATCCCGCCGCCATGATCGGCACAACAGGTGTCATTTCCCCAAGCCGCAACGACTATGGTTCCCTCACGACGCCCGATCCGGTTTCCCTGCATCAGTTGTTGGCGGAATTGGCTGATGAAGGCGTGACCCATGCGGCGATGGAGGCTTCCAGCCACGGTCTCGACCAGTTTCGCCTCGACGGCGTGAAGCTGTCTGCCGCAGCCTTCACCAATCTCGGCCGCGACCACATGGATTATCATCCGACCGTCGAGGACTACATGGCCGCGAAGATGCGGCTGTTCGAGGCGCTGCTGCCCAAGGGCTCGCCGGCAGTCATCTTCGCCGATGACGCCTGGTCGGATAAGGCGGTCGCCGTCGCTTCGGCCACGGGGCATGATGTGCGCACTGTCGGCCGCAGGGGTGGTTTCCTAACGCTGAAGCGCGTCGAGCATTTCCGCCACAAGCAGGTCGCCGAAGTTCACATCGGCGATGATATTTTCGAGGTCCATATTCCGCTGGCTGGTGATTTCCAGATCGCCAACGCGCTGGTCGCCGCCGGCCTCGCGATATCGACCGGCGTTCCGGCTTCGGTCGCCATGGCCGCACTCGAAAAATTGCAGGGCGCCTCCGGCCGGCTGGAGCTGGTCGGCCATACGAAAGACGGCGCGCTTGCCTATGTCGATTACGCCCACAAGCCGGACGCGCTTGAAAACGTGCTGACCTCGGTCAGGCCCTTCACAACGGGGCGCGTCATCGTCGTCTTCGGCTGCGGCGGGGATCGTGATCGCGGGAAACGACCGATCATGGGCGAGATCGCCTGCAGGCTGGCCGACACCGTCATCGTCACGGACGACAATCCGCGCTCGGAGGAGCCAGCGGCCATCCGCGCCGAGATCATGGCTGCTGCTGCTTGCGCCACCGAGATCGGCGACAGGGCGGCCGCGATCCGCGAGGCTGTTGGGATGCTGAAATCGGGCGATACGCTGATCGTCGCCGGCAAGGGACACGAGGAGGGGCAGACGATCGGAAGCGTCACCTTGCCTTTCTCCGACCATGCCGAAGTGCGCAAGGCGCTGGAGGAGCTTAAGTCGTGAGCTGGTTGTGGACATCCGAAGACATGGTCGCCGCCATGGCAGGTCGTCCCTTCGGGACACTGCCTGAGGGCATTACGGGTATTTCCATCGATAGCCGTTCGATCGCGCCGGGCGAGGCCTTCTTCGCTATCAAGGGCGATCGCGTCGACGGCCACGACTATGCCAGCATGGCGATGGCGAATGGTGCGGCACTGCTCGTGGTCAGCGAAGCGCGGCTTCCGGCCATGGGCCGGCTGACCATACCGATGATCGTCGTGGAAGACGTGCTCGATGCGCTGGCAAGACTTGGTGTTGCCGCCCGGCAGCGGACGGCCGCCAAGATCATCGCGGTCACGGGTTCCGTCGGCAAGACGACGACGAAGGAGATGCTGCGGCATGTTCTCAGCCCCTCTGGCAAGGTGCATGCGTCGGTCGCTTCCTTCAACAATCACTGGGGCGTGCCGCTGACGCTGGCGCGCATGCCGCGGGATACGGATTTCGGTGTCTTCGAAATCGGCATGAACCATCCCGGCGAGATTCGTCCGCTGGTGAAGATGGTGTTGCCGCATGTTGCGATCATTACGACGATCGCGCCGGCACATCTTGGCAATTTCAAGAGCATAAAGGAAATTGCTGCAGCAAAGGCTGAGATATTCGAGGGCCTCGTTCCCGGTGGTCATGTCATTCTCAATCGGGATAACGACCAGTTCAATTTCCTCGATCGCTCTGCCCAGGCCGTTGGTGTCGAGAACATTCATACTTTCGGCCAGCATGCCAAGGCGGATTTCCGCCTGGCTGAGTTCAACGGCTCGGAAGAGAATTCGGCGCTTTGGCTGACGCTCGGTGGCGAGACCGTCGAGATCGTGCTTGGGGCGCCCGGCCGCCACATAGCGGAAAATGCGCTTGCGGTGCTCGGCGCGGTGACGCTGGTTGGCGCCAACCTCGACGAGGCGATTGCAGCACTTGCGACGTTGAAGGCGGAAAAGGGCAGGGGCAAGCGGCACAAGCTTGCGATCGGCCACGGCCAGTTCACGCTGATCGATGAAAGCTACAACGCCAATCCCGCATCCATGCGGGCCGCCATTGCCTTGCTTGCCGCCGCCTCCGAGGGCAGAAGCCGACGGATCGCCGTTCTCGGCGACATGCTGGAGATGGGAGAATACGCGCAGAAGGTTCATGCCGATCTTGCAGGGCCCCTGCTGACTGCCGGGATCGAGCATGTCTGGCTCGCCGGTCCCGAGATGGCAGCGCTGAGGGATTCTCTGCCTGACAGCGTGCATGTGGAATATCGCGAGAAGACAGAGGATCTCGCGGCTTTTGTACTCAATTCGGTCGCTCCTGGCGACGTTTTGATGGTGAAATCGTCGCTGGGGACGGGTTTCGGGAAGATCGTGGCGGCTTTGCTTGACAAGTTTCCCGCATTCTCCGACACGGAGCCCTATTCGTAATCGGGGCTGCAGAAAGGGCTCTTAATGCTGATCTGGCTGGTCGAACTGTCGGACCATATAAAATTTTTCAACCTTTTCAGGTACATTACGTTCCGCACAGGGGCCGCACTGTTCACCTCGGCTGCGATCGTTTTCCTTTTCGGCCCGAGAATCATTGCTTCGCTGCGCGTTCGCCAGGGCAAGGGTCAGCCGATCCGTGCCGACGGCCCCCAGACCCACTTCAAGAAGGCCGGCACGCCGACCATGGGCGGGCTGATGATCATCGCCGGCATCGTGGGGTCCTGCCTGCTTTGGGCCGACCTTTCCAGCGTCTATGTCGTCGCGGTGCTGCTTGTGACGCTCGGTTTCGGCGCGATCGGCTTCTATGACGATTACCTCAAGGTCACCAAGCAGAGCGACAAGGGTTTTTCGGGCCGCGCTCGCCTTGGCATCGAGTTCCTGATTGCCGCGATTGCCGTCTATTTCATGATGCGGACGGCGCTTGCGTCCGGACCGGCGGGATCGACATTCGGCTCCTCGATCGCCTTTCCCTTCTTCAAGGACTTCATGATCAATCTCGGGATGTTCTTCGTCCTGTTCGGCGCCTTTGTGATCGTGTCTGCCGGCAATGCCGTCAACCTGACGGACGGTCTGGATGGTCTTGCCATCGTGCCTGTGATGATTGCTGCGGCGTCCTTCGGCGTTATCGCCTATCTCGCCGGTAACGTGGTTTTCGCCAACTACCTGCAGATCAATTTCGTTCCGGGCACGGGCGAACTGTCAGTGGTGCTCGGCGCTGTGATCGGGGCGGGTCTTGGTTTCCTGTGGTTCAATGCGCCGCCGGCCGCTATCTTCATGGGGGATACCGGCTCTCTCGCGCTCGGCGGCATGATCGGTACCGTGGCTGTTGCCACCAAGCATGAGATCGTCATGGCGATCATCGGCGGTCTCTTCGTGATGGAGACGCTTTCGGTCATCATCCAGGTCGGTTTCTTCAAGTTGACCAAGCGCCGCGTCTTCCTCATGGCGCCGATCCATCATCACTTCGAAAAGAAGGGTTGGACGGAAAGCCAGGTTGTCGTCCGCTTCTGGATCATTGCCGTGGTGCTTGCCATGGTCGGCCTCTCCACGCTGAAGCTGCGGTGAGGCAGAGATGATCCCGGTCACCACGCTCAGGGACAAGAAGGTCGCGCTCTTCGGATTGGGTGGCTCGGGTTTCGCCACGGCTCGCGCGCTGATGCTCGGCGGGGCCGACGTGACCGCCTGGGACGACAATCCCGATAGCGTGACGAAGGCGGCGGCCGAGGGCATCCATACCGCCGATCTCAGGACGATCGACTGGAGCGTTCTTTCGGTCTTCGTGCTCTCGCCCGGCGTGCCACTGACGCATCCGAAGCCGCACTGGACCGTCGATCTGGCCCGGGCTGCCGGCGTCGATATCATCGGCGATGTCGAGCTGTTCGTTCGCGAACGTCGCGCCCATGCGCCGGATTGCCCGTTCATTGCGATTACGGGCACCAACGGCAAGTCTACGACGACGGCATTGATTGCGCATATCCTGAAGGCAAGCGGTCGTGATACGCAGCTCGGCGGCAATATCGGTACGGCGATCCTGACGCTGGAGCCGCCCAAGGCCGAACGTTACTATGTGGTCGAGTGCTCGTCCTACCAGATCGACCTTGCCCCGACGCTCAACCCTACCGCCGGCATCCTGCTCAACCTGACGCCTGACCATCTCGACCGCCACGGCACGATGCAGCATTATGCCGACATCAAGGAACGACTGGTGGCCGGCAGCAATGTCGCGGTCGTGGGCGTTGATGACAGCTATTCGACGCTGATTGCAGATCGCGTGGAGCGGGCCGGGGTAAAAGTGATGCGTATCTCCCGCCGTCTTGTGCTGGCTGACGGGCTTTACGCGGACGGCAGCCGCATTGTTCAGGCTTCCAGCGGTGCGACATCCGATATCGCCGACCTGGAGGGTATCCAGACGCTGCGCGGCAGTCACAACGCACAGAATGCGGCAGCCGCGATTGCCGCGTGCCTTGCGGTCGGAGTTTCCGCTGACGACATCAGGGCCGGCCTAAAGTCATTTCCCGGCCTGAAGCATCGCATGCAGCCCGTTGGACGCCGCGGCGATGTCGTCTTCGTCAACGACAGCAAGGCGACCAATGCCGATGCCGCCGCACCGGCGCTTTCCAGCTACGACCGGATCTACTGGATCGCCGGCGGCCTTCCGAAAGAGGGTGGCATCACGACGCTGTCGCCACTGTTCCCGCGGATCGTGAAGGCCTATCTGATCGGCGAGGCGGCACCTGCTTTTGCAGCAACGCTTGGTGAAGCCGTTCCTTACGAGATATCAGGCACGCTTGAGCGCGCCGTGTCGCATGCGGCAGCCGACTCAGAGAAAGACGAGAACGGCCCATCCGCCGTCATGTTGTCTCCGGCTTGCGCAAGCTTCGACCAATATAAGAACTTTGAAGTTCGCGGTGATGCATTCGTCAGTCACGTGGCCGCGCTCGATAACGTCACCATGCTGATCGGTTCAGCGACAGGAGGCAAATGAGATGGTAAGCCGCGTGGAACGTGGGGCTCTGGCCGATTGGTTCTGGACGATCGACCGATTTTTCCTGGCGATATTCATCCTCTTGATGGGCATCGGCTTCATGCTCTCTTTTGCCGGTTCGCCGGCGGTGGCGCAGCGTATCGGCCTTGAGCCCTTCTTTTTCGTCAAGCGCCACGCGATATTCCTGGTGCCCGCCATCGGTGCGATGATCGGTCTCTCTTTCCTGACGACCCGGCAGGTACGCCGCGCTGCGGTGATCATTCTGGTCCTGTCGCTGGCGATGATGGTGTTCGCACTGTTCTTCGGTGTCGAGGTCAAGGGATCGCGGCGCTGGGTCAACATCGCGAGCCTGTCGATCCAGCCCTCCGAGTTTATGAAGCCGGCCTTCGTTGTCGTCTGCGCCTGGCTGTTTGCAGAGCACGCCCGCCAGCCGGAAATCCCCGGTAACCTCTTCGCCATCATTCTCTATGGTATTGTTGCGGCTCTGCTGGTTGCGCAGCCCGACCTTGGTCAGACCATTCTGACGACGGCGGTCTGGGCCGGCATGTTCTTCATGGCCGGCATGCCCTGGCTATGGATCGTGGTGTTTGGCGGCATGGGTGCCGGCGGTCTCGTCAGCGCGTACTATGTCTTCCCGCACGTGGCGCTTCGAATAAACAAGTTCCTCACGGGCGAGGGCGATACGTTCCAGGTCGATACGGCCCGTGAGGCGATCATCCGTGGTAACTGGTTCGGCGTCGGGCCGGGCGAGGGCATCGTCAAGCGCATCATCCCGGATGCGCATACCGACTTCATCTTCTCTGTCGCTGCCGAGGAATTCGGTATTATCTTCTGCATCACCCTGGTGCTGATCTTTGCGGTGCTGGTGCTACGCGGCCTTTCGCTTGCCTATCGTGAAAGGAACGACTTCAACCGCTTTGCGGTGGCCGGCCTCGTGCTGCAGATCGGTATCCAGTCGATCATCAATGTCGGCGTGAACCTGCAGCTGTTGCCGGCAAAGGGCATGACCCTGCCGCTGATTTCCTACGGCGGCTCCTCGATGACGGCGATCGGCGTCACGGCAGGTTTCATTCTGGCGCTCACACGGCATAGGCCGGAAAAGCGCGCGCAGGAGCGCAGCCTGTTCCGTGTAACGCACGGCCTGCCGGCGGAGTAAGCACATGAGCAAGGGTATCATTCTTCTCGCAGCCGGTGGCACGGGCGGTCATGTCTTCCCGGCTGAAGCGCTTGGCCACAAGTTGAAGGAACGCGGCTATTCGGTGCATCTGGTCACAGACAGCCGTGCCGAGCGCTATGCCGGCAAGTTTCCGGCGGACGAGATCCATGTCGTTCCATCGGCAACGATCGGCTCCAAGAACCCGATCAAGCTGGCGCGCTCGCTGCTGACGCTCTGGATCGGCATGCGTGCTGCGCGAAAGCTGCTGCGCAATATCCGGCCACTATGCGTCGTCGGCTTTGGCGGCTATCCGACCATTCCACCGTTGCTTGCCGCAACGCGCATGGGTTTGCCGTCGATGATTCATGAGCAGAACGCTGTCATGGGCCGCGCCAACAAGGCCTTAGCGCCGCGCGTTGCGGCAATCGCCGGCGGCTTTCTTCCTGAAACTGGCGGCGCCTTTCCCGAGAAGACCGTGACAACAGGCAATCCGGTGCGCCCCGCGGTCATCGAGGCTGCCAAGCGGCCCTACGTGCCCTCCGGCCCGAATGATCCATTCAATCTGGTCGTCTTCGGCGGTAGCCAGGGTGCGCAGTATTTTTCCAAGGTCGTGCCGACCGCCGTCAGCCTGTTGGACGACGATCTGCGCAAGCGGCTTCGGATCACCCAGCAGGTCCGGCCGGAGGATATGGAAACCGTCCAGAACTGCGCCGTCCGGTTGGAAATGGGCGTCGAGATTGCGCCGTTCTTCAACGACATGGCGGAGCGAATTGGTGCTGCCCATCTCGTCGTCTGCCGGTCGGGAGCATCCACCGTTTCGGAAATTTCGGTTATTGGACGTCCTGCCATTCTCGTGCCCTATCCCTATGCTCTGGATCATGACCAGGCGGCGAATGCGGCGGCACTGGCAGCGACGGGCGGAGCCAAGGTCATCGTCCAGTCAGAACTTTCGGCAGAAAAACTGTCTGCAATCCTACGTGGTGCCATGACCTCGCCTGAAAAGCTCGCGAAAATGGCGGCGGCGGCCAAGCTCGCCGGCAAGCCTGACGCGGCGAGCTTGCTTGCCAACATGGTCGAGGCTATTGCGGGCAAACGTTCAATTGCAGAATTCAAGGGGGCAGGCGCATGAAGCTGCCGAAGGCTATCGGCCTTGTACATTTCATCGGTATCGGCGGCATCGGCATGAGCGGCATCGCCGAGGTGCTGCACAATCTCGGCCATAGGGTCCAGGGCTCGGACCAGTCGGAAAGCGCAAACGTCCAGCGGTTGCGTGACAAGGGGATCGAGGTCCATATCGGCCACAAGGCCGAAAACCTGGGCGATGCGGAAGTCGTTGTCGTTTCCACCGCCATCAAGAAAAGCAATCCGGAACTGATTGCCGCGCGCGAAAAGCTGCTGCCGGTCGTCCGCCGCGCCGAGATGCTGGCCGAATTGATGCGCTTCCGCAATGCGATCGCCATTGGCGGCACGCATGGCAAGACGACGACGACCTCGCTGGTCGCAACGCTGCTTGAGGCCGGTGGGCTCGATCCGACGGTTATCAACGGCGGCATCATCAATGCTTACGGCACCAATGCGCGCATGGGCGAAGGCGAGTGGATGGTGGTCGAGGCCGACGAATCGGACGGGACCTTCCTGAAGCTGCCGGCCGACGTTGCCGTCATCACCAATATCGATCCGGAGCATCTGGATCACTACGGCAATTTCGATGCCGTCCGCGCCGCCTTCCGGCAATTCGTCGAGAATGTGCCGTTCTATGGTTTCGGCGTCCTGTGCCTCGATCATCCCGAGGTGCAAGCTCTCGTCGGTCGTATCGAGGATCGCAAGGTCGTCACCTACGGCGAGAACCCGCAGGCGGATGTCCGCTTCAAGAATGTACGCATCGATGGCACGCGTTCGCTCTTCGACGTCGAAATCCGCAGGCGGCGCACGGGCAGGGTGATCGAGCTGAACGATCTCGTCATGCCGATGCCGGGGCGGCACAATATCGCCAATGCGACGGCAGCCGTGGCGGTTGCCAATAGGCTCGGCATTTCGAACGAGAATATCGCCAAGGGCCTCGCTTCTTTCGGCGGGGTGAAGCGGCGGTTTACGCTGACGGGCGAGTGGAATGGCGTGAAGGTCTTCGACGACTACGGCCACCATCCGGTCGAGATCAAGGCTGTGCTGAAGGCGGCGCGCGAAGCCTGCGCCGGGCGCATCATCGCGGTCCATCAGCCGCATCGATATACGCGCCTGTCGAGCCTCTTCGAGGAATTTGCGGCCTGCTTCAACGATGCGGACAGCATCTTCCTCGCGCCGGTCTACTCCGCCGGCGAAGAGCCGATCGAAGGCGCGGACTCGGAGTCGCTCGTTTCCCGCATCAAGGCAGGCGGCCATCGTGATGCACGCTTCCTTCCGTCGCCCGATCGTCTGGCACCCATGGTTGCGGAGATTGCGCGTCCGGGTGATTTTGTGGTTTTGTTAGGGGCTGGCAGCATAACGTATTGGGCAGCAGCGTTGCCAAAGGAACTGGAAGGCCTCTCGGGTAAGTCCGTATGAAACAAGTGAATGGGGAAAAGCTTCTCGCCTCCCTGGGCGACGGCGTAAAAAATATCAGGGGTCGACTGACACCGGACTCTCCGATGGACCGTGTGACGTGGTTCCGCGCGGGTGGCTTGGCGGAGCTGATGTTCCAGCCACATGACGTGGACGACCTCGTCGCCTTTCTGAATATTCTGCCGGATGAGGTTCCGCTGACGGTTGTCGGCGTCGGGTCCAACATCCTGGTGCGCGATGGCGGGATCCCCGGTGTCGTTCTCAGGCTTTCCGCCAAGGGCTTCGGTTCGGTGGAGTTGGCCGGCGAAAACCGTATCATCGCCGGCGCGATCTGCCCGGACAAGCACGTCGCCGCCATGGCGATGGACAACGGTATCGGCGGCTTCCATTTCTACTACGGCATTCCCGGCGGCATCGGCGGTGCGGCACGGATGAATGCGGGGGCCAACGGCGTCGAGACCCGTGACCGTGTGGTCGAGGTTCATGCGGTAGACCGCAAGGGCAACAAACGGGTGCTGTCCAACGCAGAGATGGGATACACCTACCGGCATTCGTCCGCGCCGGACGATCTGATTTTCACCCACGTCGTTTTCGAAGGATATCCCGAGGACCGTGCGAAGATCCGGGCTGAAATGGACGAGGTGCGCAGTCACCGCGAGACCGTTCAGCCGGTGCGCGAGAAGACCGGCGGTTCCACCTTCAAGAACCCTGAAGGTCATTCCGCCTGGAAGCTGATCGACGAAGCGGGCTGCCGCGGTCTGGTCATTGGCGGCGCGCAGATGTCCTCGCTTCACTGCAATTTCATGATCAACATGGGTCAGGCGACCGGCTATGATCTCGAATATCTCGGCGAGCAAGTCCGCCGCGAGGTATTCGAAAAGTCGGGCATCAAGCTCGAGTGGGAGATCAAGCGGCTTGGCCTGTTCATGCCCGGTCGCGAGGTCCGCCCGTTCCAGGGCGTGACGAGCGAATAACGCTTTCAATACTGCCTAAAAGGAAAGGCCGCGGCGATCACTCGCCGCGGCCTTTCTGCATTCAGATCGGGAGGCTTGCGCCACCCGAGAAGCTTAGACTTCCTCGTTGCCCGACAGCAGGATGCCGATCAGCGAGAGGACGGCGGCGCCGGCCAGATAGTAGCCGACATAGCTCAGGCTGTAGTTGGTCGCGAGCCAGGTGGCGATGTAAGGCGCCAGCGACGCACCGACGATGCCGCCGAGGTTGAAGGTCATCGAAGCGCCGGTATAGCGTACCGCGGTCGGGAAGGGGGCTGCAAGCGCTGCGCCGATCGGACCGTAGGTGAAGCCCATCAGGGCGAGACCGATGATCGAGCAGGCAAAGGCGCCGCCGAGGCCAGCCGTCAGCAACGGTGCGTAGAACAGGCCGAAGATAAAAATGCCGATCGTCGTCAGGATCAGGATCAGGCGGCGCGAGTAGAGGTCGGAAAGCCAGCCCGAGAGCGGGATGGTCAGGCCGAAGAAGACGACGCCAACGAGCTGGACCACCAGGAACTGCTGCTGCGAGTAGCCAAGGCCCTTCGGGCTCGTACCCCAGCTCAACGTGAAGGCGGTCATCAGATAGAAGAGCACGAAGGTGGCGACAGCGATGATCGTGCCGAGGATGAGGCTGCGCAGATAAGTCGAGAAGATGACGGCGACCGGAACGGAAACGCGCTCTGCCTTCTCGATTGCCCGCTGGAATTCCGGAGTTTCAGTGATCTTCAGGCGGACGTACAGGCCGATCGCGACAAGCGCGATGCTGATGATGAACGGAATGCGCCAGCCATAGTTGTTGAAATCCTCGACAGTCATGCTCGTGCGCAGGATCAGGTACAGGCCGGCGGAAAGGATGAAGCCGATCGGCGCACCAAGCTGCGGGAACATCGCGTACCAGCTGCGCTTGCCTTCCGGAGCGTTTTCGGTCGCGAGCAGGACGGCACCGCCCCATTCGCCACCGAGGCCGAGGCCCTGGCCGAGACGGCAGGCAGCCAGCAACAGCGGCGCTGCAATGCCGATTGAGGCATAGCCCGGCAAAAGGCCGATGACGACGGTCGAAAGGCCCATGGTCATGAGCGCTGCAACCAGCGTCGCCTTGCGGCCGATCCGGTCGCCGAAATGGCCAAAAATCATGGCGCCGAGGGGACGGGCGAAGAAGGCGATCGAGAAGGTGGCGAAGGACTGCAGCGTTGCAGAGGTCGGATCGCTCGAGGGGAAGAACAGCGCCGGGAAGACAAGCACGGCCGCCGTCGCGTAAGCATAGAAGTCAAAAAATTCAATCGTTGTGCCGATCAAACTCGCGATCAGAACACGCGCCGGAGAATTCAAGACGACGTTGTTCGAAGACGAGGGGCTCGGCGACAAGGGTGTTATCGCATCAGTCATTATACTACCAATCCCGGATATTTCGTTTCCTTAACGGGCATTAACGCAATTTTCGGTCGGGGCAAACGTCAAAAGCGCAACAATGCTACGAAAATTGATGTAGCGTCGCAGCAAAGCGGCATCGGAGATCGGTAAGGTGCGGATGGTTGCTTTTCCGTGCGACACAGGCGAACTCCTCTCAAGTTCACTTGACGAGAATCGCCTTTGAGTTGAAATTCCTCGGCATTTCGGAATTGAACCCCAACGGGAGGGTAGTATGCAGCGGAAACTCATTGCTGAATTTCTAGGAACGTTCTGGCTTGTCTTCGGTGGCTGCGGTGCCGCGATTTTCGCAGCCGCATTCCCAACTCTCGGGATCGGCTTTTTGGGTGTGGCGCTGGCTTTCGGTCTGACCGTTCTGACCATGGCCTTTGCTGTCGGCGGTATCTCGGGCGGACATTTCAATCCTGCCGTCACTGTCGGCGTTGCGGTTGCGGGCAAGTTTCCCGCCTCGAATGTCATTCCCTATATCATCGTGCAGGTCATCGGCGCGATCGTTGCGGCCGCAGTCCTCTATCTGATCGCCAGCGGCAAGGCCGACTTCCAGCTCGGTGGATTTGCTGCAAACGGCTATGGCGAGCATTCGCCGGGCGGCTACGGCATGGTATCGGCGCTGGTGGCGGAAATCGTGCTGACGATGTTCTTCCTGATCGTCATCCTGGGTTCCACGAGCGGACGCGTGCCGGCAGGCTTTGCCCCTATCGCCATCGGATTGGCGCTGACCCTCATTCATCTTATCAGCATTCCGATTACCAATACGTCCGTCAATCCTGCCCGGTCGACAGGTCAGGCGCTGTTCGTCGGCGGCTGGGCGCTGCAGCAGCTGTGGCTGTTCTGGCTGGCGCCGCTGGTCGGCGGTGCGCTGGGCGGAATCGTCTGGAAGCTTCTGGACGAAGACGGCTCATCCGTTAACGCTCTTTGCCACATTTTCCTAAAGGCCCGCGGCGATGCCCGAGGGCCTTTTTGCTTTCGTAAACCTGTGGAAAATGCTTGCCTAAGTCTCAACTCTCTGATTCTAAGGGAGGAATTCCCCCGCCTGTTTGATTCCATGACGGATGTTCGGCTTGGGGACATCATCTGCAGGTTAACCAAAGTAAACACTTCATTAACCATAATGCAGTTCTAATAAGCGTATTGCAGCACAGTGAGATTCTCCGGAGCGGAGGGTGAAGGCGCTGCGTAGCTTGAGTGTGGTTATTGGGGGTATTTATGGGCGACAAGCATGTTGCTGTCCTTATGGGCGGATTTTCCTCGGAGAGGCCCGTCAGCCTGTCCTCGGGGACAGCGTGCGCAGAAGCGCTCGAAGGCGAGGGCTTCAAAGTTACGCGTCTGGATGTCGATCGCGATATCTCGGCTCGGCTGGCGGATCTGAAGCCTGATGTCGTTTTCAACGCCTTGCACGGCCCGTTCGGCGAGGATGGCACCATCCAAGGCATCCTCGAATATCTCGGCATTCCCTACACCCATTCCGGCATCCTTGCGTCCGCGCTTGCGATGGACAAGTCCCGCGCCAAAACCGTGGCTGCGGCGTCAGGCATCCCCGTTGCAGAATCGCTGGTGACAAGCCGATTTGCGATCAAGAACGTGCATCCCCTCAAGCCGCCATATGTCGTGAAGCCCGTAAAGGAAGGTTCCAGCTTCGGTGTCGTCATCGTGCAGGAGGATCAGTCTCACCCTCCGCAGGTGATCTCTTCTCCCGAATGGCGCTACGGCGATGAAGTGCTTGTGGAGCGCTACGTTCACGGTCGCGAACTGACCTGCGGCGTCATGGGCGATACTGTGCTTGGCGTAACGGAGATCGTGCCGCTGGGGCACAGCTTCTACGACTACGACGCCAAGTATGTGAAGGGTGGATCAAAACACGTCATCCCTGCAGAAATTTCACCGATTATTTACCAAAAAGTACAAGAATTGGCGTTAAGGGCGCATCAAGCAATCGGCTGCCGCGGCGTCAGTCGGTCTGACTTCCGTTTTGACGATCGCTTTTCCGACGAGGGTGAACTTATCTGGCTGGAGATCAATACTCAGCCCGGCATGACTCCCACCTCGCTGGTGCCTGAAATGGCCGCTCATGCCGGCTACTCGTTTGGCGAATTTCTCCGTTGGATGGTGGGGGACGCTTCTTGTTTGCGCTGACGGTCAAGGGGATGAGGCGATCCCGCCATCGGGTCGTAGCCTCCATGGATGAGGCGGAAGACCTCTTCGTGTTGCCGCGCCCTCTGCGCCGCACGGTTCGCTTCCTCGTGAGCCTCGGCTCCGGGCGCATCAACATTCCCGCGCACACGGGTACCGTTTCTGCTCTCGCATTCCTGGCGGCAACAGGCCTCTACGGCATGTCGCTCGGCGGTCATGCCCAGACCGTTGCGCAGGCGACGACGACCGCTGCCGGTTTTGCCATCGAAGACGTGAAAGTTTCCGGCAACGCGCAGACGTCGGAGATCGAAATCCTGCAGTTGCTCGGCCTTGACGGCACGACTTCGCTTGTTGCGCTCGACGTGGATGCCGCCCGGCAGAAGATTGCCAGCCTTCCCTGGGTGGAGAGCGTCGATGTTCGCAAGGTCTATCCGAAGACCATTGAGGTAAAACTTGTCGAGAAGACCGCTTACGGCATCTGGCAGCACGGCTCTGAGCTGTCGCTGATCGAAAAGAACGGCACCGTGATCGCGCCCCTGCGTGACAACAAGTTTGCCTCGCTGCCTCTCTTTGTCGGGCGCGATGCGGAAACGGCTGCGGCTTCGATCGAGGGTGAATTCGGCGACTGGCCTGACATTCGCAGCCACGTGAAGGCATTCGTGCGTGTCGCCGGGCGCCGCTGGGATCTCTATCTCGACAATGGCATCGTCATAAAGCTGCCGGAAGAAGGCGTTCCGCGCGCGCTGGCGCTGCTGACGAAGATGAACAAGGAAGACAATCTGTTGCAACGCGATATCGCGGCAGTCGATTTTCGTCTGGAAGACCGTACGGCCATTCAGCTGACCCCGGATGCGGCAGTTCGCCGTCAGGCTGCTGTCGACGCCAGAAACAAGGCTTTGAAGAAGGCGGGGCAGGATACATGAGCTTATTTGGTTCGTCCCATTTCGGTCTGCCGCGCCTGAAGCCGCTTTCATCGAAGCGGTCGCATATCGTCTCCGTGCTCGACATCGGCTCGACCAAGGTCGTGTGCATGATTGGCCGCCTGACACCCCGCGAGGAAAGCCAGGTTCTGCCGAATCGTACGCACAATATCGAGATCATCGGGATCGGCCATCAGCGGTCGCGCGGCATCAAGACCGGCGTAATCACCGACCTGGATGCGCTCGAAGGCGTTATCCGTCTTGCCGTCGATGCGGCCGAGCGAATGGCAGGGCTGACCGTCGAAAGCCTGATCGTCAACGTTTCGGCCGGCCGGCTGGGCAGCGACATCTATACCGCGACGATCGATCTCGGCGGCCAGGAAGTCGAAGGCAACGATCTGAAAAAGGTGCTTGCCGCAGCCTGTCAGCAATCGCTTCGCCAGGACCGTGCGATCCTGCATTCGCTTGCGACCGGCTATTCGCTCGACGGCGAGCGCGGTATTCGCGATCCGCTGGCGATGTTCGGCGATGCCCTCGGTGTCGACATGCATGTCGTGACCGCCGAGCGCGCAGCGCTCCGCAACATCGAGCTCAGCGTCAACCGTGCGCATCTGTCGGTCGAGGGCATGGTGGCGACGCCCTATGCCAGCGGACTTGCCGCTCTCGTCGACGATGAGGTCGAGCTTGGCTGCGCTGCAATCGATATGGGTGGCGGCACGACGACGATCTCCGTCTTTGCTGAGGGCAAGCTGGTGCACACGGATGCAGTGAGCATTGGCGGCCATCACATCACGACGGACCTTGCTCGCGGCCTTTCCACCCGCATCGAGGATGCGGAGCGGCTGAAGGTCGTGCATGCTTCGGCTCTGCCGAATTCATCTGATGAACGCGAGCTGATCTCGATCCCGCCGATCGGCGAGGACGATCGCGATCAGCCGACACAAGTTCCGCGCGGTTTGGTATCGCGCATCGTGCGGGCCCGTATCGAAGAGACGCTGGAGCTGATCCGCGACCGTATCCAGCGTTCGGGCTTCAGCCCGATCGTCGGCAAGCGCGTCGTCTTGACCGGCGGCGGCAGCCAGCTCACCGGCCTGCCGGAAGTGGCCCGTCAGATCCTGGCGCGCAACGTCCGCATCGGCCGCCCGATGGGTGTGTCCGGCCTGCCGACAGCGGCCAAGGGCCCGGCCTTTTCGACGGCCGTCGGGCTGATGATCTATCCGCAGGTCGCGGAGATGGAGACACATGCGTCGGGAAGCGGACTGCTTTCCTCGCTTGGGGGCAACAACAGCCGGATCGCCCGCGTCGGGCAATGGCTGAAAGAGAGTTTTTGAGTAAGTGGCACCGGAGCGTACGAGGCGCTTCCAGGTGTTCGAACAGGAACATTGAGTGATTGGCCGGCGTGGCGATGCGGCCATAAAGAGAAGGAATAGGTACCATGACTATTAAGCTGCAGAAGCCAGATATTACCGAGCTGAAGCCGCGCATCACCGTGTTCGGTGTCGGCGGTGGTGGCGGCAATGCCGTCAACAACATGATCACGGCCGGTCTCCAAGGTGTCGATTTCGTCGTCGCCAACACGGATGCGCAGGCTCTGACGATGACGAAGGCAGAGCGGATCATCCAGCTCGGCGCAAACGTCACCGAAGGTCTCGGTGCCGGTTCGCAGCCGGAAGTCGGTCGTGCCGCCGCAGAAGAATGCATCGACGAAATCGTCGATCATCTGAACGGCACGCATATGTGCTTCGTCACCGCCGGCATGGGCGGCGGCACCGGTACTGGTGCTGCTCCCGTCGTCGCACAGGCCGCCCGCAACAAGGGCATCCTGACGGTCGGCGTCGTCACCAAGCCGTTCCACTTCGAAGGCGGTCGCCGCATGCGCCTTGCCGAAGCGGGCATCCAGGAACTGCAGAAGTCGGTCGACACGCTGATCGTCATCCCGAACCAGAACCTCTTCCGTATCGCCAATGACAAGACGACGTTCGCCGACGCCTTCGCCATGGCCGACCAGGTTCTCTATTCGGGTGTCGCCTGCATCACCGACCTGATGGTCAAGGAAGGCCTCATCAACCTCGACTTCGCCGACGTTCGCTCCGTCATGCGCGAAATGGGCCGTGCGATGATGGGTACCGGCGAGGCTTCCGGTTCGGGCCGTGCGATGCAGGCTGCTGAAGCCGCGATCGCCAACCCGCTGCTCGACGAAACCTCGATGAAGGGCGCCCAGGGTCTGCTGATCTCCATCACCGGCGGTCGCGACCTTACCCTCTTCGAAGTCGACGAAGCAGCGACCCGCATCCGTGAAGAAGTCGATCCTGATGCCAACATCATTCTCGGCGCCACCTTCGACGAATCGCTGGAAGGCATCATCCGCGTTTCTGTCGTCGCAACCGGCATCGACCGGGCGGTGAACGCGGTTCCCGACCGGGAATTCCGTCCGGCTGCAAAGCCGGTTGTCCGTCCCGCCGCGGCTGTTGCTCCGGCAGCGGCCGCAGTCCAGCCTGCTTACGTAGCGCAGGCACCGAAGGCCGCCGATCCGATCGCCCAGACCATCCGCATGGCGGAAGTCGAAATGGAACGCGAGTTGGATGTTGCTCTTTCGCGCCAGGCAGCTCCGGTTCAGCAGCCGATCATGCAGCAGCCGCAGATCCAGGAAGAAACCTTCCGTCCGCAGAGCCGCATCTTCGCGGCAGCACCGGAAGCTCCGGTCGTCCGTCAGGCTCCGGTCGCTCCGCAGCCTGCTCCGGTCATGCAGCAGCCGGTAGCGGTCCACCAGCCGGCTCCGATGCAGCAGCCCATTCGCCAGGAGCCGATCATTCGTCAGGCGCCTGAACAGGTCCGCATGCCGAAGGTCGAGGACTTCCCGCCGGTCGTCAAGGCCGAGATGGATCACCGTTCGCAGCCGGCAGCCAGCCATGCTGCGGAAGAGCGTGGCCCGATGGGCCTTCTGAAGCGTATCACCAATTCGCTCGGACGCCGTGAAGAGGAAAACGTCTCTGCCGACATGACGGCAGCACCGGCCGCCGCCTCGCAGCAGCGTCGCCCGCTGTCGCCGGAAGCAAGCCTGTACGCACCGCGCCGTGGTCAGCTTGACGACCAGGGCCGCGCAGTACCGCAGGCACGCATGACGAATGAAGATGACCAGCTCGAGATCCCGGCGTTCCTGCGCCGTCAGTCGAACTGATCGGAACTTGCGGAAATGCCATATCCGGCGCTCACGGCCCCGGATATGGCTCTTTCAATTTCAGCCTTTAATTCTGTGATTACCTAGCAAATTCAGTCACCTGATTCCGTTACAAAGCGAAAGAAACAGTGATTTGGAATGCCGAGTTCCCGCGAGTATGTAGATACTCAGCGCAGTGGAATCGCATTCATTCAAAGTTTGCTTCCGTTGCAAGGTAAGAAGCCGGAACAGCTCGGGGAGCGCCAATGGCGTGCTGGGTCGGTACAGGACGATAAAGGCAGAATTTGAATGGCAATTAGATTGCTCGGTTTTCAGACGACGATTGCAAGCCCCGTTACGCTCTCGGGCACTGGTGTCCATTCGGGCTACAATGTATCGATTACCTTCCTCCCGGCCGAAGCCGATACCGGCGTCGTTTTCCAGCGTATCCACGATAATGGTGATGTAACGGAGCTGCGTGCGGTTTCTTCGCAGGTCGGCAATACCGATCTTTGCACGGTACTCGGCTTCTCCCAGGCTCGCTCCATCGCGACTGTCGAGCATGTCATGGCCGCCGTTTATGCCATCGGCCTCGACAATGTCGTCATCGAAGTGCAGGGCGCCGAGATGCCGATCATGGATGGCAGCTCCCATCCCTTCATCGAAGCCTTCGAGCAGACCGGACTTGTGTCGCTTGGCGTCAAGCGTCGCTATATCCGCATCGTCAAGCCGGTCCGTATCGAGGCTGGCGGTTCATGGTGTGAATTCCGTCCCCATGACGGCACGCGCTTCGAAGTCGAAATCGACTTTACGTCGCCGGTTATCGGTCGCCAGAAGTGGGAAGGCGAGCTGACCGCCGAGAGCTTCAAGAAGGAGCTTTCGCGGGCTCGTACGTTTGGCTTCATGCGTGATGTCGAGCGCCTGTGGGCATCCGGCCATGCGCTCGGTTCGTCGCTCGAGAACTCCGTCGTCATTTCCGATGACGATACCGTCATCAATGTCGAAGGCCTGCGCTACGCCAAGGACGAGTTCGTGCGTCACAAGACGCTGGATGCCGTTGGCGACCTGGCTCTTGCCGGCTGCCAGTTCATCGGCTGCTATCGCTCCTATCGTGGCGGTCACAAGATGAACGCCAATGCGCTGAAGGCTTTGCTCAGCGATCCGACCGCTTACGAAATCGTCGAGACTTCTGCGCCGCGCCGCACCGGCGCGCGGAGCTTCGTTACGGTGAATGCTCCGGAATTTGCTCCCTGGTCGGCATGACCTCCAGAATTTAAGGACCAGGGTCCTGCCGCCCCCGAAAGGGGGCGGCTTCTTTCTTTATGGGCTGAGAATCACTATTGCAGTCATTTGCTCAAGATTGAGCGCTCCAGACGAAATCTCCTGTCAATACAGAGGCTAAAGCTGGGAAACTTTCGGGTACTGCCACAAAAATGCGTTAATGCATCATCATTGCGTTGCCCTAGTGATGCTTTTGTGGCTAGAAACGCCAGCGAGAAGCGGCCGCTTAACCATGGCGGCGATTGGGATTTGTCCGATGGGTTTTGCAGGATCTGATAGCATGAAGATTACAGCACGGGCGCTGCTCGTAACGCTTCTCTTGGCGAGCACGGGCATAGCTGTTTCCAGCTGCCAGGCGGACAGGGATATCGATATTACGAAGCTCGGCGTCGAAACCGATCCGCCGGAAACGCTTTACAATCAAGGCCTGGCCAATATCAAGGCCGGCAACATGACCGAAGCCGGCAAGAAGTTCGACGCGATCAACCAGCAGGAGCCGTTCTCCGAGTGGGCGCGCAAAGCCTTGGTCATGAGCACTTTCGTGAAGTTCCGCCAGGGCCGCTACGATGACGCTGTAACTACCGGCAATACCTACCTGAAGCAATATCCGCAGTCCGAAGATGCCGCCTATGTGCAGTATCTGGTCGGCAATTCCTACTCCAAGCAGATTGTCGACGTAACGCAGGATCAGCGCGCTGCCCAGCAGACGATCGAAGCGATGCAGAAGGTCGTCACGAACTATCCGACATCGGAATATGTCAACGACGCCCAGGCCAAGATCCGTTTTGCCAAGGACCAGCTGGCTGGCAAAGAGATGCAGGTCGGTCGCTACTATCTCGAGCGCAAGGATTATCTTGCCGCGATTTCACGCTTCCGCATCGTCGTCGAGCAGTATCCGACGACGAACCAGATCGAAGAAGCGCTGGCGCGACTCGTCGAAGCCTATTATGCCATGGGCATCGTTCAGGAAGCCCAGACGGCAGCTGCCGTTCTCGGGCACAATTACCCTGATAGCAAATGGTACGATGACTCCTATAAACTCCTGAAGAGCGGCGGCGCCGAGCCACGTGAGAATTCTGGTTCCTGGATCTCGCGCGCCGGCAAGAAGCTGCTTCTTGGCACGTGAGATCTAAGCGCAGATGCTGATCCAGCTTTCGATCCGCGATATCGTTCTGATCGAGCGGCTGGATCTTGCCTTCGAGACTGGGCTCTCCGTCCTGACGGGCGAGACGGGCGCCGGCAAATCCATCCTGCTTGACAGCCTGTCGCTGGCGCTCGGTGGGCGCGGAGACGGCGGTCTCGTGCGCCACGGCGAAGACAAGGGGCAGGTGACTGCCGTCTTTGATGTCGGCGCGGACCATGCGGCCCGCAAGCTGTTGCGCGATAACGGCATAGACGACGATGGCGATCTGATTTTTCGCCGCAGCCAATCTGCAGATGGCCGCACCAAGGCCTATGTCAACGACCAGCCGCTGAGTGTTCAGCTCATGCGGCAGGCCGGCCAGTTGCTGGTCGAAATCCATGGTCAGCATGACGACCGCGCACTCGTCGACACCAATGCCCACCGCATGTTGCTCGACGCCTTTGCCGGCCTTGGCGAGGATGTTCAGAACGTTTCGCGGCTCTACAAAATCTGGCGCGACACCGAGCGGACGCTGAAAAAGCATCGCGAGAAGGTCGAGAACGCCGCACGCGAGGCGGACTATCTTCGTGCCTCCGTCGAAGAATTGGAGGCGCTGTCGCCGCACGACGGCGAAGAGGAGCAGCTTGCCGAGCGCCGCTCGCGCATGATGAAGGCAGAGCGGATCGCCGGCGACATTTCCGAGGCATCCGAATTCCTGAACGGCAATGCCTCTCCGGTGCCCCATATCGCCTCGCTGGTGCGCAGGCTGGAGCGCAAGAGCCACGAGGCGCCTGGGCTGCTCGAAGAGACTGTAGCGCTGCTGGACGCGGCGCTGGACCAGCTTTCCAACGCGCAGATGGAAGTCGAGGCGGCGCTGCGCAAGACCGAATACGATCCCAAGGAGTTGGAGCGTGTCGAGGAGCGGCTGTTTTCCCTTCGTGGTGCGTCCCGCAAATATTCCGTGCCTGTCACCGGTCTGCCGGCGCTCGCCGAACGGATGATCGCCGATCTCGCCGACGTCGATGCCGGCGAGGAACGGCTGACCAAGCTCGAAGCGGAGCTCGCTGTCGCCAGATCCGATTTCGATGAGGCGGCGCGGTCGCTCTCCGACAAGCGCCATCATGCCGGCGAGGCGCTTGCCGCCGCCGTTATGAGCGAACTGCCGGCATTGAGGCTGGAGCGGGCGCGCTTCATGGTCGAGATCTCGAGCGATCCGCAAGAGGCTGTCGCCGAGGGGATCGACGTTGTGGAATTCCATGTTCAGACCAATCCGGGGACCCGGCCGGGACCCATCATGAAAGTGGCATCGGGTGGTGAGCTCTCGCGATTCCTGCTGGCGCTCAAGGTGGCGCTCGCCGATCGCGGCTCGGCACCGACGCTCGTTTTCGACGAAATCGATACCGGTGTCGGCGGTGCCGTGGCCGACGCCATCGGCCAGCGGTTGAAGCGCCTTTCGGAGCGCGTGCAGGTTCTGTCCGTCACGCATGCGCCGCAGGTTGCGGCCCGCGCGGAAACGCATCTGTTGATCTCCAAGGGACCGGCGGCCGAGGGCTCCGAAAAGATCTCGACCCGCGTCGCCACAATGGAGCCCAGGGATCGCACCGAGGAAATCGCCCGTATGCTTGCCGGCGCTTCGGTCACCGAAGAGGCGAGAGCGGCTGCCAAGCGGCTGCTGGCCGGGAACGGCTGAACTTATTTCCCAACGACGGGATGGGGGTGTCTATACACCAGGTCCGCCGGATCAGGACGCGGTGCCTGCGCATCGAGTTCGCCACCCAGTCGCTCCGCGAGCTTGCGGGAACGGATATTCCCGGGCGCGATGTAGCTGACGATGGTTTGCAGCCCACGCACATTGAACGCCCAGTCGCGTAGCGCGCTTGCTGCTTCGTAGCCGTAGCCTTTTCCTTCCGCGTGTGCGTAGACGAACCAGCCGAGTTCATGTTCGGGAAAGAGCGGTCCCGAATTGATGCCGACCTGCCCGAGGCAGCGCCCGGTATCGAGCTCCTGAAGCATCAGGGCGCCTTGGCCCGTTAACGTCCACAGAGCCGCGTCGTGGCAGAACATTCCCCAAGCGGCTGTGGTCGCATGCGGGCCGCCCATATAGATTGCCCGCGGCGAGGACATGAGCTCGGCATATTCGGGCCAGTCATCCATCGTTAGCGGACGCAGAATGAGCCTCTCTGTTTCGATCGTCGGAACCTCGGTCATCTGCTCTCTCCCCTGTCCGCAGGCAATAATCTCCCATGCCGGAAATACGGTGTCTCTTTTAATCCGGAAATTTTGCTCTAAAAAACAAACCAGATTCTCCGGAGTGATCAAAGATGTCCACCGAAGTCGATAGCCTGACGATCGAAGAGGCCGCTGCCGAACTGGAGCGCCTGGCAAAGGAGATAGCCCGCAACGACGCGCTCTATCACGGCAAGGACGCGCCGGTGATTTCCGATGCCGAATACGACGCGCTGAAGCGCCGCAATGATGCGATCGAGGCGCGGTTTCCCGAGCTTATCCGTGAAGACAGCCCGTCGCGCCACGTTGGGGCTGCGCCGTCAGCAACCTTCTCTGCCGTCGTTCACGCCCGGCCGATGCTGTCGCTGGACAATACCTTCTCGCAGGAGGACGTTCAGGATTTCGTCGCCAGCGTCTATCGCTTCCTCGGGCGCCTGCCGGATCAATCTATTGCCTTTACGGCGGAGCCCAAGATCGACGGGCTTTCGATGTCGATCCGCTACGAGAACCGCAAGCTCGTCACGGCGGCGACCCGAGGTGACGGTACGACGGGCGAAAACGTGACGGCCAATATCCGCACCATCAAGGAAATCCCGCAGACGCTGCCGGCAGGCGCGCCTGATATCGTCGAGGTGCGTGGCGAGGTCTATATGGCCAAGAGCGACTTCCTGGCGCTGAATGCGCAGATGGAGGCCGAGGGCAAGCAGATCTATGTCAACCCACGCAACACTGCAGCCGGCTCGCTGCGGCAGCTTGACGCCAAGGTGACGGCAAGCCGCAAGCTCAAATTTTTCGCTTATGCCTGGGGCGAAATATCGGACATGCCGTCGGATACGCAGTTCGGGATGGTGGAAAAATTCCAGGATTGGGGCTTCCCGGTCAATCCGTTGATGAAGCGGCTGAATTCGGTTGCCGACATCCTTGCGCATTATGACGATATCGGCCTGAAGCGCCCGGATCTAGACTATGATATCGACGGCGTCGTCTACAAGGTCGACAGCCTGGAACTGCAGGCCCGCCTC
This sequence comes from Rhizobium sp. BK376, assembly GCF_004341625.1. Classification (GTDB taxonomy): domain Bacteria; phylum Pseudomonadota; class Alphaproteobacteria; order Rhizobiales; family Rhizobiaceae; genus Rhizobium. The sequence continues at coordinate 42,035 of NZ_SLZG01000009.1, forward strand.
GGCTTCCGTTCCCGTTCTCCGCGTTGGGCGACGGCGCACAAGTTCCCGGCAGAGCAGGCTTTCACCAAAGTGACTGCCATCGATATCCAGGTCGGGCGCACCGGCGCGCTGACGCCGGTGGCGCGTCTTGAACCGATCACCGTCGGCGGCGTCGTCGTCACCAATGCGACGCTCCACAACGCCGACTATATCGAGGGCATCGGCAATTCCGGCGAGCGCATCCGCGAGGAGGGTCACGACATTCGGATCGGTGATACGGTCATCGTGCAGCGCGCCGGCGACGTCATACCGCAGGTGCTTGATGTCGTCATGGAACGTCGGCCCGAAGGGACGGAGCGATACAAGTTTCCGACGAAGTGCCCGGTCTGCGGCAGCCATGCGGTCCGGGAGAAGAACGAGAAGACCGGCAAGCTCGATTCGGTGACCCGCTGCACCGGCGGATTTATCTGCCGCGCGCAGGCGACCGAGCATCTGAAGCATTTCGTCTCCCGCAATGCTTTCGATATCGAGGGACTCGGAACAAAGCAGGTGGATTTCTTCTTCGAGAGCGAGGACCCGGCGCTGCAGATCCGAACTGCGCCTGATATCTTCACGCTTAAAGCGCGGCAGGAAGCGTCTCCGCTGACCAAGCTCGAAAACATCGAGGGCTTCGGCAAGGTCAGTGTTCGCAAACTCTTCGATGCCATCGACGAACGGCGCCAGATTGCGCTCCACCGCTTCATCTATGCTCTCGGCATTCGTCATGTCGGCGAGACGACGGCCAAGCTCCTCGCACGTTCCTATGGCACATACGAGGCCTTCGAAGCTGCCATGAAGGAGGCGGCACCGCTCTCCGGTGATGCCTGGAACGATCTCAACGATATCGAGGGTATCGGCGAAATCGTGGCGCGCGCCATCGTCGAATTCTACAAGGAGCCGCGCAATGTCGAGGTGATTTCGCGCCTGCTCGCCGAAGTGAAGCCGCAGGAGGCCGAACAGCCTGTCACATCGGGCAGCCCCGTTGTCGGCAAGACCGTGGTCTTCACCGGCTCGCTCGAAAAGTTCACGCGCGACGAAGCCAAGGCCCGTGCGGAAAGCCTCGGCGCCAAGGTTGCCGGCTCCGTCTCTAAGAAGACCGACATCCTCGTCGCAGGCCCGGGCGCCGGCTCCAAGCTCGACAAGGCGAGGGAACTCGGTGTGCAGACCATGGACGAGGATGAGTGGCTGGCGTTGATCGGGGGATGAGACAATTTCATGGATAGGCTGACGCTTGCACGGGCGCAGGGATGTCTCGCTGGCCAATTGGCCGGTGATGCGCTGGGCAGTCTCGTTGAATTCCGCTCTGCTGACAGCATTCGGCGAGAATATCCTGAAGGTGTGCGCCTGCTGGCGGATGGCGGGACATGGAATACCATCGCCGGACAGCCGACCGACGATTCGGAAATGGCGCTGATGCTCGCAAGGTCGTTGGTAAAACATCGCGACTACGCAAGCTACGAGGTCTGGGATGCATATCGATCCTGGATTGGATCCGATCCCTTTGATTGCGGTTCGACCGTGGCTGCCGGTCTGAATGGTTTTCCCAACCCGGAAAGCCAGGCAAATGGTGCCTTGATGCGGATCAGCCCGCTTGGCATCTTCGGTTCCTCCCGTCCGGATGAAATCCTGGAGGAATGGGCGAAATGGGATGCGCGCATGACCCATCCACATCCCATCTGCGTGGAAGCCAATGTCCTTTTCGCGCAGGCGATTGCTTTGGCCGTGCGCAATGGAATGTCAGGCCCAGATCTGTATGAGGAGATCCTTCGAAGGGCGATCCTGCGACAAGTGCCGGCGCCCTTGCTTGCTGCGACAGGGGCGAGTCGCCAAAGTCCGCCCGATGATTTCCTGACACAACAAGGATGGGTATTGATCGCGTGGCAGAATGCGCTCTGGCACCTGCTGCATACGGAGAGCCTTGAAGAGGCGGTTGTAGCAACGGTTATGTCGGGCGGCGATACCGATACCAATGCCGCGATCTGCGGAGCTTTGCTCGGCAGTGTTTATGGCATCGATGCCTTGCCTCAGCAGTGGGTTGATAGACTGAGCCAGTGCCGGCCAGAGCGGGGAAGGTTGGGCGTTCACAGGCCACGGCCCGAATGTTTCTGGCCACACGATTTCATGTCGCTGGCTGAAGGGCTGTTGGCTGTCACGGCCTGAGCGCTTTCTTGCAAAGCACTGGTCCACTCTTATCTAGAGTTCGGGATCATCCAGGGAGATTTCAGGCCCATGCAGCGTTTTCAGAGCCTTGCCGTTGCTTCTCTTCTCACTCTCATTGCCGGAACCGCCTCGGCCGACGTGGTCGGCAAGGTCGGTGTGGATTGGACGGGCAACGACATCATCGTCGATGCCGTGGCTGATCCGGAAGTATCCGGGGTTACCTGCCACGTCACCTATTTCGATCGCAGCGTTATCGACAGGCTGAAGAACGGCAACTGGTTCGAGGATCCTTCGAACAATTCGATTGCGTGCCGCCAGACCGGACCGATTTCCATCGGCGACATCAGCCTGTCGCAGAGCGGAGAAGAGGTGTTCCGTGCCGGCATGTCGCTGATCTGGAAAAAGCTCGTGGTCAACCGGATCTATGACAAGAAGAACGATACGCTGATCTATCTGGCGCATTCGCGCGAACTGACGGATGGTTCGGCGAAAATGTCGATCTCCACCATTCCGCTCTTCGGCCAGAACGTCAGCTGGAAAAACGGAAAACCGAACTAACGTCGGCCTCGTCCGTGACAAGAAGATGATACCAAAAAAGGTCAGATGGTTTGGCTGTTAAAATGGTTTTTGTCGCCGCGCTGGGCTTTTGATCGTTACGGTTTTGATGCAGGTTGCTAACTGAACGTGGAGGTGGAGTCGGACCAAGCCGACCTTGCTTTCAGCTGTTCATGCTACGCCCCAGCAGGCATTTGGACACCACCCCGTCCCTTTGCTTGTTGTCTAATACACAACGCCCTGGAGTTTTCAGCTCCAGGGCGTTTTTCATTCGTAACGATAAGATTGCTATCAGGCGGCCTGGGCCAGCTCGTCGGCAATGACGGTGTCGAGGTTGAGGAAGCAGACCATGGTCTTTTCAAGCGCGACGATGCCGCGGCAGAAGGCGCGCTGTGCTTCGGGAATGATTTCCGGCGCCGGCTGCAGGTCTTCGCTCTTGATGGTCATCATGTCGGAAACCTGCTCGACCAGCAGGCCGACGAGCTTGCCGGCGATGTCCGTTACGATGATGGCGGAGCGCTCGGACGGCTCGGTCATTTTCATGCCGAGGCGGCAGGCCATGTCGATAACAGGGATCACGGCGCCACGCAGGTTGATGAGGCCCAGCACGTAGGGCGGGGTATGCGGCATCGGCGTCACGGGCGCCCAGCCGCGGATTTCACGGATGGCCATGATGTCGATGCAGAATTCCTGATCGCCAAGATGGAACGACACGATTTCGAGATAGGCGCCCGACTGTTTGATGGCATTGGTCATGATCAGAACTCTTCCCAGTTGCCGCCGGCCGCCGAGGCCACTGCCTTCGGGGCGACGCTGTTGTTGAATGCTCCCGCAACTTTGCTCATCAAGCTCCGTGCGGGGGAGGGTTTTGGTTGCGAAGCAGCGTTGGCTGCCTGCGGTGTCTTGCGGGCGTTCATGCCCTCCTGAATTCGGAACTGGCTCACCAGCTGAGTCAGATTTTCAGCATCCGTTGCTAGCGCGTGGCTGGAAGCGTTGGTCTCTTCCACCATGGCCGCATTCTTCTGCGTCACCTGGTCCATCTGGCTTATGGCAGAGTTGATCTCGCCAAGGCCTGTAGATTGTTCGCGCGCCGAGGTTACGATCGACTTAACGTGCTCGTTTATCTTCAGCACATCTTCGCCAATTTCTCGCAAAGCGTTGCCTGTTGCCGTTACCAGCTCGCCGCCGGTCTGCACTTCATGGCTGGATTTGCCGATAAGAGCCTTGATGTCCTTCGCAGCACCGGCTGCGCGGCCGGCCAATTCCCGCACTTCCTGGGCGACGACCGCGAATCCCTTGCCGGCCTCGCCGGCGCGGGCGGCTTCGACACCTGCATTCAGCGCCAGGAGATTCGTCTGGAAGGCGATCTCGTCGATGACGTTGATGATCATTCCGATCTCGCGTGAGGCGGCCTCAATCCGCTCCATGGCAGCCATTGCTTCGCCGACGACGCGATCCGATTTCTCGGTGTTCTGGCGCGTGTGCTCGACCATGTGGCCCGCTTCCTCGGCCCGTTGAGCCGCGCTGCGGACGGTGGCAGTGATCTGGTCGAGCGCGGCCGACGTCTGCTCGAGGGAGGCGGCCTGCTGCTCCGTTCTCTTCGAGAGATCGTCGGCGGCAGCGCGCATCTGGCGGCTGTTGGCTTCGATCGAGCCGGTGTTGGCGGCAATATCCAGCATCGCGCGCTGCAGCCGCTGGGACGTCTGATTGAAATCGGCCCGCAGTCGTTCGAGATCCTGACGGAAGGGCTGGTCGAGCGTCGCCGTGAGGTCGCCTTCGGCGAGACGGTTCAGGCCATGGGCGAGTTGGTCGACGGCCGAGGAGACCGCCTTTTCGTCCGCCATGCGGACGGCGTCCCGCTGCTGCCGTTCCTCGTCGCTGCGCAGGCGATCCTCGTTACTGCGGGTCTCCAGGGATTGCTTTTCGATGGCGGCATGGCGGAAAAGCTCGGCAGCGCGCGCCATGTCGCCGATCTCGTCGCCGCGGGCAGTGCCGTCGACTTCGGTTCTGAAATCGCCCGCAACGATCCGCTGCATGCTGAGGCGCACGGCATTGATGCCGCGGCGGATCGAACCGCCATGAATGTATTGCAGAACGCAGATGATCACCAAGGCCACGAGACCAGCGAAGATCTGGTAGTAGAGAGAATTGGTAGCGATCGCATCGGCCACGTTCACCCGCGATTCGGCAAGATTGCTGCCGTCGGTCCCCAGCTTTTCGAACAGCGATGTGAGCTTGTCACCTTCACCGTCGATCATATCGTCGATCTTGGCGAAATCGTCATCGCTGCCCTTATTTTCCACGAGGCTCTTCAGGTCGCCAAGCGTGGATTTCCGTATGGCTGCAACGTCGGCGTCGTAGGTCGTGACAAGATTGCCGTCGTTTAGCTCGGTGGCCAGATGGCGCATCGAATCGACGTTTTTCGTCAGCACGTCGAGCGATTTGCGCATGATGCCGAGGCGTTCCGGATCGACCTTGCCGTCGGCGCGATCGACGATCGTGTCCATGGCGGCAAGGGAGAGGTCGACGGCCGCAAGACGCATGGCGGTGACGTCATCGACGCTGTCCTGAGTGTGATTGGCAACGCGCAGTGCGGCGTCCACCTCGGCGTTTTCGTACCAACCGACAGCGACCATCGCTGCGATGCCGACAAATGCGGCGGCCCCCAGGGTCCAGAGCCGGTGGCTCACCGAGAAGCTTCTTCTTACCTGCGCTGACATGAAATCTACCCTTTCCGCGTCTTCGTGCCTTTCGCTCATGCCTATGCGGAAAAGCCGAATATTCATTCGGGTGACATCATGTCTGGCTGGCGTCCGCGCCATTAAGTCATGCTAAAATTAGCAATGACAATTTAAACTTTTGCTAACGCTATTTCCGGGTCAGAGCAGCATGCCGTTGTCTGTCCCAGGGACATATGATCGCGGGCTCGCGGGAAACGGCTTGTTGAATTGCGCGGAAGACGTTGCCGCGCTATCACGCGCCTTCCCGCACGCACGTATGATTGCGGTGGTCGATCGGATTGAGGAAACGAGCGCATGAACAAAGCACGCATTGCCGTCTGGGTGGCCGTCTTCATCCTCGCAGGCATTTTGGGCGCGTGGACGTTTCACATCACCAATACGCCGCAAGCGCTTGTTGCGGATGGCCCTTATGGCGTGCCTTTCAGCCTCGTGTCGCAGAAGGGGCAACCGATCACCGAGCAAGCCTTCCGCGGCAAGCCGGCAGCGCTGTTTTTCGGCTATACCCATTGCCCCGACGTCTGCCCGACCACGCTTTTCGAACTGAACGGCTGGATGCAGAAGGCCGACCCTGACGGTAACAAGCTCAACGCCTATTTCATCACCATCGATCCGGCTCGCGATACGCCCGAGATCATGGACCAGTACGTGTCCAACGTTTCGCAGCGAATCACCGGCATTTCCGGCCCGCCGGACAAGGTCGAGGAGATGGCGAAGGGCTTCCGGGTCTATTTCAAGAAAGTGCCGACGGATGAGAAGGATCCGAACGGCGACTATACGATGGATCACACCGCTTCGGTCTTCCTGCTTGATTCCTCCGGCCGCTTCGCAGGCACGATCGCCTACCAGGAAGACCCTGACATAGCCGTCAAGAAGCTCGAGAATTTGATCAAGCGCGGATAGGCTGATAACGATGCCGCCCTGCAAGGTCGCGCTTCGCGCGGCCGTCGATCGATTTGCCTATGAAAGAACGAAGCGTTGAGTGAAATCCGCCTTTATGTGACGACCACCGAAAAGAAGGCCGAGGAGATATTGGATCTCCTGACGCCCGTTTTCGAGGATGAAGATTTCCCCATCGCGACGACCGAAGTCGACGAGAAAAAGGATATCTGGGAAGCCTCGGTCTATCTGATGGCTGACGAGGAAGACGAGATTCGCGCCCGGTTCGCCGAGGTTCTGAAAGACGGCTTTTCCGATCTCTTCATCGAAAAGGAAGTCATTCCGGATATCGACTGGATCGCAAAGTCGCTCGAAGGCCTGAAGCCCGTACGGGCAGGGCGGTTCCTCGTCCACGGCTCGCATGATCGCGGCAAAGTGCGCTCCAGCGATATCGCCATCGAGATCGATGCCGGCCAGGCTTTCGGCACCGGCCATCACGGGACGACGGCGGGCTGCCTGGAAACGATCGAGAATGTGCTGAAGAGCCGGCAGGTGCGCAACGCACTCGATCTCGGCACCGGCAGCGGCGTATTGGCGATCGGCGTGCGTAAGCTTAAGGATATTCCGGTCCTTGCGACCGACATCGACCCCGTGGCCGTCCGCGTGGCCCGGGAGAACGTTCGACGCAACGGCATTGCATCGGGCATCACGATGGAAACGGCGCCGGGCTTTCACTCGACCTCCTTCTCCCGGCACGGCCCCTTCGACCTGATCATCGCCAATATCCTTGCACGACCGCTGATCAAGATGGCGCCGCAGCTCGTCGCGCATCTGGCGCCGAGCGGCTCGGTCATTCTGTCGGGCATCCTCGCCAGCCAGCGCTGGAAGGTGCTGTCGGCCTACAATGGCGCGAAGCTGCGGCATGTCCGCACGATCTGGCGCAACGGCTGGGTGACGATCCATCTCGATCGTCCCTGAGACGCTGATTTTCACTTACCTGAATGCAGAAGCCCCAAAATGCAAAAGGCGGTGCCATTGGCACCGCCTTGCAGATCAGTCTTTGCTGATCTAACCCGCGAGCTAGGAGGAGGAGCGCTCAAGCGGGTTCTAGCGTTCAGATCGTTGGGCCGGCGAGGGAGGAGGAGAGCCAGACCTTCGACTTTATTAGAACGCGTAGCTGTTTACGCCCTTGTGGCGAATATCACCGCGGCTTACGCCGATCATTCTCGACGTTTCAGCTTCGAGATGACGAAGCGCGCCGATTACATGGCGCACAGTCCGGCGTTCGCCAGCCTGCGCAGGGCTGCTATATGCGAACCGAGAGTTGGCCATTTTCATTTCCTTTCGAGCGGGCTTTGTTCAGCCCCGTTTGATGTGCTCGATATAGTCATTCTTTTTGCAGTGCGGCAGAGGGTCTGCATCATGGGAGGCATGCGGCAGACGCATAGTGGATTTCACCATTGCGTCATAATTGACGAGCGATGCACACGAAATAGGCGTTTTCGTTAATGCGGATTTTCTCCGATCTTCTCTCCCGCTGGCGTCAAATTCGGATAACATGGGCGGGCAGCTTGCTGCGCAAATTCCAGTTCAGCCATTCGGATAAGCCATGTTCCAGTCTTTTGACGTCACTTCCACCCCGCAATTCGGCCCTGAACGCGTCGCCGGCCTCAGGGCCGCTTTTGCTGCGCTCGGCATAGATGCCTTTCTGGTGCCTCGCGCTGATGAATTTCAGGGCGAATATGTGCCGGCCTGTTCGGAGCGTCTTGCCTGGCTCACAGGCTTCACAGGGTCGGCCGGTGTTGCTTTGGTGACACAGTCGCAGGCTGTGGTTTTTGTCGATGGACGGTACACGACGCAGCTCGTCGAGCAAGTCGACCAGACGGTGTTCACCGGCGGCGATCTCGTCAACGAACCTCCGCATGTGTGGCTCACCAACCATGCGCCGACGGAACTGAAGCTCGGCATCGATCCGTGGCTGCATACGGGCGCCGAAGTGCGCCGCCTTGAAAAAGCGCTGGGCGAGATCGGTGGCTCGCTGGTATTCCTTCCGCACAACCCTCTCGACCGGCTTTGGAAGGATCGGCCGGCCGAGCCGTTGGGCGACGTCATCATCCAGAACGTGGCGCAGGCAGGCATCCTTGCCACCGACAAGCTGACCGTCATCGCGCAGCAGTTGGAGAAGAAGAACCTCGCGGCCGTATTGGTCACGGATCCATCTTCGGTTGCCTGGATCTTCAACATTCGCGGCAATGACGTGCCGCATACGCCGCATCCGCTGGCACGGGCGATCGTCTATGCGACAGGCAAGGCCGATCTCTTCCTCGACAAGCGCAAGACGCGGATCGAGGCCGAGGCCTATCTCGGGCAGATTTGCGCCCAGCTTGAGCCTTCCGAGCTTTCCGCGCGGCTGTCGGCGATCTCTGCCGGGGGCGGGCGCATTCTCGTCGATCCCGATCTCTGCGCCTATGCGGTTACCGACCTGATCCGTCGCGAGGGCGGCGAGGTCGTCGAAGGAACGGATCCGGCCAAGCTGCCGCGTGCACGCAAGAACGCCGCAGAACTTAACGGCTCGGCTGCGGCGCATTTGCAGGACGGCGCGGCCATGGTCGAATTCCTCTATTGGCTCGAGACCAGCAAGCCGGGCACGGTGAGCGAGATCGCTGCCGCCCAGAAGCTGGAGGCAGTCCGCGCCAAGGTCGGCAGGGACATGCAGAACCCGCTCAAGGACATCTCCTTCGACACGATTTCAGGTGCCGGAGATCATGGTGCCATCATCCACTACCGCGTCACGACCGCGACGGACCGGCCGCTCAATCCGGGCGAGCTCTATCTGGTCGATTCCGGTGCGCAATATATCAACGGCACGACCGACATCACCCGCACGGTCGGGATCGGCAGTTCGGTACCGGAAGAGCAGCGGCAGTTCTTCACGCTGGTGTTGAAGGGCATGATCGCTATCAGCACCGCGCGCTTCCCGAAGGGCACGCGGGGTTGCGATCTTGATCCGCTGGCGCGCATCGCGCTCTGGAAATCCGGTGCCGACTATGCCCATGGCACTGGCCACGGCGTCGGGTCCTATCTCTCGGTGCATGAGGGGCCGCAGCGTATTTCGCGGTTGTCGACGCAGGAACTGCTGCCCGGCATGATCCTCTCCAACGAGCCCGGCTACTACCGTCCCGGCAGCTTCGGCATCCGTATCGAGAACCTGATCTATGTTCGCGACGCCGAGGAGATCGAAGGCGGCGACATGGCCATGCTCGGCTTCGAGACGCTGACCTATTGCCCGATCGACCGCAGCCTCGTCATTCCGGAACTGCTGACGCATGAGGAGCTGCATTGGCTCAATGATTACCATGCCCGCACCCGCGAAGCGCTTATGCCATTGATCCATGATCATGACATCCGCGCGTGGCTTGAGAATGCCACCCTGCCGCTCAGTTTCTGAGCGGCAAATCTTAACCGGCCAGATATCGCCACGCCATGACGACGATCCATCCGGCGATCAGCATCGGCGTGGAGGAGAAGCGCAGCCCGACCAATAGGGCGACGAGCAGCGAGACCTTGACATCCCAGCCGCCGATGAAAAAGGCCGGCGCCACAAGCGTGGTCAGCACGGCGGCGGGAACGGCGTTCAGGGCCGCTTCGATGCGCGGCGGAATGCGGGTCATGCGGGTGATGAGGATAAAGCCGCCGATGCGGGTCAGGTAGGTGACCACGGCGGCGGCGAAAATCAGCAGGACCATGTGCGGATCGAATTGCGTCATCGTCAGACCTCGTGGTTTTCGTGAACGAGATCGGGCTTGCGGTTGGCCTTCACGGGCGGCAGCAGCGCCGCGAGCAGGACGCCGGCCAGTGCGCCGAGGCTGACATGCCAGGGCGAGCCGACATAGCGAAAGGCAATGGCGGAGCCGATGGCGCTGGCTGCGACGACCGGCAAAAAATTGTCTCTGCTGCGGAAGCCGATGACGATGCCGAGAAAATAGATCGGCAAAAGGATGTCCAGGCCGATCGATCTCGGATCACCGATCAGGCTGCCAAGCAATCCGCCGATGAGGCTTGCGATCACCCAGGGTACATAGATCACGAGGGCAAAGCCGAGATACCAGATGAAGGTGACGCGCTTGCCTTCCTCGCCGCGCTTGACGGCTGCCGCAAATTGCGGGTCGACCAGCAGGAAGAAGGTGAAGAATTTTTCGACGGGCGAGAAATGCCGGATGTAGCGAGCGATCGCAGCGGAATAGAGCACATGGCGAAAGTTCACCGCCAGGATCGAGAGTACGATCAGCCAAGCCTGGACATTGTGGCCGAACAAATCAAGGCCGACCATCTGGCTTGCGCCGGCATAGACCGTGCCGCTCATCAGCGTGAGTTCGCCGAGCGACATGCCCTGATCACGGGCCAAAGCACCGAAGAGCGCACCGAACGGCGCTGACGCAAGCCCGACCGGAATGCCGTCGCGCAGGCCGTCGATAAAGTCTGTCCTCTTCATATGTGGCTTCCATCCCCGCCGAACGTGAGGCTGTGTAAGGTGCGCACTCTCCGATGGCAATTGAATTTCATGAATTGTCCTATTGATTTCGCTGAACGATTCCTGAAGTTTTCTGGGGGCGTGGAGGGGAGGAACCTATGAAGAAGATCGAGTTTTCCAGGGAAGACAAGGCCGAGATCGTTTCTAAAATCCAACGATATTTCGGCGACGAACTCGATCAGAAAATCGGTATCCTGCCGGCCGAATTCCTGCTGGATTTCTTCGCGACGACGATCGGCGCGCATTACTACAATCAGGGCCTTCGCGATGCGCAGGCGGCCTTCCTGAAGAAGATGGAGGATGCCAGCGAGGCCATCTATCTGCTGGAGCGACTGCCCGACGACAAGGGCTGAATTCGGCACGCGTCCTTCGCCGGCAGCCGTGCCAAATCGGCCGTCAAACGGCATTTGTGCATCCGATTTAGCATTTTCCTCAGCTTTTTGCGCATAATGGCGGCCATGGCAAAGATCGTGGCATTGACGGCATATTTCTATCAGGCAGCGGTGGCCTTCGGGCTGCTGATCGCCGTCGCGCATCTGCTGTCGCCGTCCGATTATGCCGGCTATTCCCTGTTCATCTCCATCAGCCAGTTTGCGGCCATCTTCTGTTTCGAGTGGATCCGCTTTGCTTGCAGCCGTTTCTATCCCGGCCAGAGGGAAGGCAGCGAGGCTTCGGAGCGCAAGGCGCTGACGGTCGAATTTTTCGCCTGTGCCGTTCTCTGCATCCTGGCTGGTGTCGCTTCTATCCTCTTCGGCGTGCCGCCGGAAGTCGCCTTGCTCGGCGGTCTCGTGGCCGTTCTCCAGGGTGCGAGCGATCTGCATCTCACGATGCTGCGCTTTCGCCAGCAGTTCCGCGCCTTTTCCCGGCTGCAGGGTTCGCGCGCGACGATCCTCGCGGCAGGCACGCTTGTCGGCGCTGCGGTCTCGCCGACATTCACCTTCACGGTTGCCGGTCTGCTCGCGGGCTATGTCGGCTACAGCCTGCTTGCCTTTCTCCTGACGCGCGGCGTGCTGCAGGAAAGCGCGTCTTTTGACAAAGCACTGGTGCGCAAGCATTTCGTCTACGGCAGTGTTGCCGCGGGCGCCTCCGTCGTCGGCATATTGGCGCCGCTCGGGCTCAAGTCGATCCTGACTGCAAGTCTCGGCGCAGAGGGGGCGGCCGGCGCGCTGCTGGCGCTCGATCTGCTGCAGCGGCCATTCATCCTTATCGTGTCGGCGCTCCAGGCGATCCAGTATCCCGATGTGGTTGCCCATTACGACCGAGACGGCGAGACGCCGGCCCTGCGGCACCGTCTCGGCGAATATTATTCGCTCCTGACCGGCTTCACGCTGATGACCGCTGCCGGCATTTTTGCGCTGCTGCAGCCGGTCGGATATTTCGTCGTTTCCGCCGGCCTGCGGGATGGGTTTCTCGCGGCTGCTCCCTTCGTCACTGGCCTTGCCGTCTTTAGGGCAATCACGCTCAATATGCTGCCGACGCCGGCGCATCTGCGACACCGTCTGCTGTCGATCTTCCTGTTGTCGGTGGCCGACTGCCTGCTGCTGAACGGCGGCACGCTTGCTGCCGGGCACCTGATCTCCGCCAGCAGCGGCGCGTTGATGGCGGGCGGCATGGTCGGGGCGTTCATCGCAATGCTGATCGGCATCCGCGTGCTCCTGTCGCTGCCCTTCGATTTCATCTGGCAGCCCGTCGTGCTCTCTGCGGCCGGGCTTGCCGTTCCTGTTCTGGCGACCGCAGGCTTCGACTACAGTCTCTGGATTTCCGTCGGGGCGGGCATTGTCGGGGGCGCGGTCTTCTGCATGCTGGGGCTGCATAGCTATTTTACCCGCATGTTCCGTCTGCAGGCAGCATCATAGATCGATCCGAAGCGGCGGGGATGTGAGCGCTAGAGTTTTTCGAGCAGCGTAAGCACCCGGTCAGCACTGGCATCCCAGGAGAAGCGGGCGACATTTCGCCGGCCTTCTGCACGCAGTTCATCCCGCAGGTCCTGATCGGCAGTGATTCGCTTCATCGCGCTGACCAGCTCATGTTCCTTCACCGGATCGAAATAGAGTGCTGCTTTACCGGAAGCCTCGCGAATAGACGGGATGTCGGCAGCAAGCACCGGGCAGGCCTGTGTCATGGCTTCTAGCGGCGGAATGCCGAACCCTTCGTAGAGGCTCGGGAAGATGAAGGCCGTGGCATGGCGCTCCAATGCGGCGATTTCCGCATCGGTCAGGCGACCGGCATAGATGATCTTTCCCGTCGAGGCTGTACCCTTGGCCCGGAAAACTGTTGGCGCGGTGCCGCCAACCACCACCAGCTTTTGCCCTGTTTGACCCAAGGCCTCGAAGGCGCGGATGGCAAAATCGAGATTTTTGTTCGGTTTCATCGTACCGACGAGCAGGAAGAATCCGCCTGTTTCCAAACCCAGCCGTCCGATGATGCTTTCGTCCGGGACGATGGTCGCGAAATGATCAACCGCGTTGTAGATGACGTCGATACCTGACGCCGGTACACGGAAAACTGATGCCAGTTCCCGGCGGGAGAACTCCGAGACCGTACCGATCTTGGCGGTCCGGGTCAGGGCAAAGCCGAGTGCGCCATGCAGAAGCCGATAGCTGCGCCTGAAGGACTGCGGATGGCGGAAAATGGTGACGTCGTGGATGACCACCAGCTGGCGGCGTCCGAACAACGGGCCGCTGCCGCCGAACCCGATGAGGCGGCCGCCGCGCGAACGCCGGTAGAGCGCCGTCTGCTCCCATAGATGACCGGGGCCGGAGCCGAAGGAATCCACTGTTATCGCCTTGAGATCGATATCGGCAGGCGCGTCGCCTGGGACCGCGAGACGCCAGCTTGCGCCCTTCAATGCATCAGGAACTGTCCCGGCTGCGATCTTCCGGTCAAGCGCTAGCGTCAGTTCCCGGGCAAAGCGCTGCACGCCGGAGAGCGGCTGTCCCAGAAAGCGGCCGTTGATCGTGATCGTCTGCAAGCGCAAAGCCCCGTATCATTTTTCGGGGCAGCTTCCGCTATTTTCGTGAATTAAGGCTTAGCAACGCTACCATCCAGCCAAGATTGCTCTACTGGAGGTTATATCGATGCCGCGAGACACCATTTCTTCCATGGCGGCCGTGACGCCGACGGGATCGATGCCGCGGCTGGCGTCCTCGATGAAGCGCACCTTGACGCCGGGCAGCATATCGACCGCATCGAGAGCGGAGAACTTCACGCAATAATCGGTCGCAAGGCCGCAGATGTCGAGCTCGGTGACGCCTTGCGAACGAAGGTAGTCTGCAAGGCCGGTATGGGCCTCCTGATCGTTGTCGCGGAAGGCGGAGTAGCTGTCGATGTGCTGCTTTTGGCCCTTTTGCTGGATGAGGTGGATGCCGTCGATATTGAGGTCCGGATGCAGTTCCGCATCGTCGGTTCCCTGGACGCAGTGGTCGGGCCATAGCATTTGCGGCTTGCCCGAAAGCACGCCCATATCGAAGGGGTTCTTGTCGGCATGGGTGGAGGCGAAGCTGCCGTGATCCTCCGGATGCCAGTCCTGCGAGGCGACGACGAGGGCGTATTTGCCGCTATCGATCAGTGCGTTGGCGACCGGCACTACCTGATCGCCCTCGGGCACGGCGAGGTTACCGCCGGGGCAGAAGCCGTTCTGGATGTCGATGAGCAGCAGGGCTTTCATGGATGACGTCCTTCCTTACCTTCATTGCGTTGGCACGATGCCAAGGGCAGGGGCAGGGATCAAGTGCTGTTCTCACTCAAACAGGCGTCGTCCTGAAGCAGAGCCCCGCCGTGGGAACGGCGGGGCTCGGTATGACCGGCTTGCCGGGTCTCAATTGGCCGGCTTGTGGCCCTTGAGACCGTAATAGGCGATGTAGATGTAGCAGATGACGGGCATCAGGAAGGCGAGGTGGATGCCGATCGTGTCGGCGAGGAAGCCCTGAATGACGGGCAGGACCGCGCCGCCAACGATGCCGAGAACCAGAATGCCCGACCCCTGGCTGGTGTAGCGGCCAAGGCCATGTACACCCAGCGAGAAGATCGTCGGGAACATGATCGAGTTGAACAGGCCGACAGCCAGCACCGACCACATGGCGACATGGCCGGTCGAAAGCACGGTGATGAGAAGCAGAATGATCGCGATGGCAGCATTGAAGGCGAGCGCCTTGCCGTCATCAACAAAGCGCATCAGGAAAGCGCCGACGAAACGGCCGATCATGGCGCCGCCCCAGAAATAGGAGACATAGTGGGCCGCATCGGCCTCCGACAGGCCGCCGATGTCGGGCTGGCTCAGGAAGTTGACGAGGAACGAGCCGACGCTGACTTCGGCGCCGACATAAAGGAATATCCCGATCGTGCCGAGCACGAGGTGCCTGAATTGCCATGCCGAGCCGGTGTCGCGCATCGGCTTGATCTCGTCTTCGTTTTCGACTTCCGGCAGCTTCAGGATGGCGAAGATGATGGTCAGGACGAGGAACGCGGCGGCAAGCAACAGGTAGGGGAACTTGACGGCGGCGGCTTCGCTGGCGTGCATCGCATCCAGCTGTTCGGGTGTCGCGTTGGTGGCGGCAACGGTGGCCGCGCCGAGGATGAGCATGGCGCCGAAAATCGGTGCGATGGTGGTGCCGAGCGAGTTGAAGGCCTGGGTCAGGTTCAGGCGGGATGCGGCCGTATCAGGCGCGCCGAGCACTGTCACATAGGGATTGGCGGCCACCTGCAGGATGGTAACGCCGGTGGCAAGCACGAAGAGCGCGCCGAGGAAGAGGGCGTAGACGCGGTAGCTGGCAGCCGGAATGAAGAGCACGCAACCGACGGCGCAAATTGCCAGGCCGACGACGATGCCCCATTTATAGCTGATGCGCTTGACGAGCGCGCCGGCCGGCAGGGAAATGATGAAATAGGCGCCGAAGAAGCAGAGCTGGATCAGCATCGACTGCGCGTAGTTCAGCTGGAAGACATTCTTGAGGTGCGGCACCAGAATGTCGTTCAGGCAGGTGATGAAGCCCCACATGAAAAAGAGCGAGGTCAGCGCGATGAGCGCGAATTGGTAGTTGCTCTGGCCTTGTTGCGCGGATGTGCCGGCGCGGGCGGTGGCAGAGCTGCTTGTTGTTATTCCAGCCACTTTCTTGATCCTCAAAATATTGGTCCTGCCAGCGGTAAACCCCTCCGCTCCTGCGGGACAGCAGGCTGGCAGCGGCTTGGCGGGAAAACGCGGAAAGCGCGAAATGCTGAAAGCCGCTGGATGGATATATGCCATTGGCCGATTATTGGTAGCGTCTAAGCAGCGTTTATTCCGCAATGCAGCAATGAATAAATGACCTGTCTTCTTCCGCAGTTATGCGATTTGCGCATTTCTAAATGGACTCCGCCCTTGGTGATCTCGATTGTCAAAGTTCGGACGGGCGCTGAAAGCTGCCTCGTAGTGAAATATAATAGGTGACACCTTTCAGCGCCCCGTTCGGCGGTTTATGCCCGCAACTCCGGTCCCTCTGCGACTTCCGGTGAACCCGAGTGCCAATTCGGACGGAAACCATGTGTGCCGCACAGGCACGCCCGGAGCGAAACCCGAAGAGTTTCCCCTTCGCCGTCTCGGGAGGGAGACCATTTTCTGCGGACCCGGAGCATGAGGCTTTGCGTCTTCCCCTCACGACCCGCGCCGGTCCCGCCTCACTGCCACGCCTGGCAGCGTATCCGAGGGCGGAACGGGAGGATTGTAGGCGCGGGTGAGGGGACGGGGAAAACGTGCGGTGGCATCTTGTGTAACTTGCTGTTTTCGCTGCGCTTGTGCGAACGTTTTGTCATCATGGTTCGCTCACACTACCCCTTCCGCCATTCTGGTGGTCCGGTTAAATCTGGAATTCGGTAGCACATGCCACCAACGGTGACGTTTATGGCAGCTTTGCGCCAAAAGCCGCCATGGCCCGTCGCCACAGCAACACGACGGCCCTCGACCAGAATCTTGTGGGGCTGACGCTGAAATCGATTACGTCGACGAGCCCTGCAATCGCTGGCGTTTCGCATTGCGACCGGGACGGGGTTAATCCGATCTTACTGGCCGAACCGCTCGACCATTGTGCTATACTCGCATGTTGGGCCTCAATGGTCAGACGTCGCCTACCGCAAGTGAATGAACCGTATGGAATGAAAGGAAATTCGATCATCACTTAGTTGGAGAAACCGTCATGAAACCTATGAGATTGATTTCATTGGCCTCGACCGCCGCGGCTTTGGCCTTGTCGGTCGGCGCGGCATACGCTCAGCAGGTCACCGGCACGCAGGGCTCGCCCGATGCAACGACGACGATTGATGGGAGATACTTGCCCCCACAACCAACACCGTTCGGCGGCGAAATCAACCTTCAGGCCAGTCAGTCGAAACCGTATTGGCCGCCCCAAGTGGTGCCGCCCAAGGGTGCTCCTAACATCCTCCTCATCATGACCGATGATCAGGGCTACGGCGTTTCAGGCACGTTCGGCGGCGTAATCCCGACGCCGACAATGGATCGAATAGCGCAAATGGGGCTGCGTTATACTCAGTTCCATTCGACTGCACTTTGCTCACCGACGCGGGCCGCGTTGATCACCGGACGGAACCACCACTCGGTCGGCTTCGGCATCATTTCCGAGCAATCCACCGGCTATCCCGGCTACGACAGCGTCATGGGCGTCGACAATGCCACCATCGGCACGATCCTGAAGCAAAGTGGCTACGCGACATCCTGGTTCGGCAAGAACCACAACACCCCGAGCTACCAGTACAGTGCGGCCGGGCCATTCGACCAATGGCCTGTCGGCATGGGGTTCGATTATTTTTACGGCTTCATGGGCGGCGAGACCGACCAATGGACGCCCTACCTCTATCAGAACATGACGCAGATTTTCCCCTGGGTCGGGAAGCCAGACTACAACCTGACCACCGATCTGGCGGACGAAGCGATCCGCCATTTGCGGCAGCTCAACTCAGCCGCGCCCGACAAGCCGTTCTTCCTCTACTATGTCCCAGGTGGCACCCATTCTCCGCACCAGCCAACCAAGGAGTGGATCGACAAGTTCAAGGGTAAGTTCGACATGGGTTGGAACGCCCTGCGCGACCAGATCTTCGCCAACCAGAAGCGGCTTGGCGTGATCCCCGCGAACACCGAACTGACGCCCTGGCCGGATGATCTGAAAAAATGGGACACGTTAACTGCCGACGAAAAGCGACTGTTCGCGCATCAGGCGGAAGTGTTCGGCGCTTATGCCGCCTACACCGACCATGAGATTGGCCGGGTAATCCAGGAGGTCGAGGACGAGGGGAAGCTCGACAACACTCTGATCATCTATATCAGCGGCGACAACGGCACCAGCGCGGAAGGCACCACTGTCGGCACGCCAAACCAAATGACCGCCTACAACGGCATTCTCGATCTTCCGATCGCGGATCAGTTGAAGGCCTATGATGCCTGGGGACTCCCTCCAACCTATCCACATATGTCCGTCGCTTGGTCATGGGCGTTTGACACACCGTTCAAATGGACCAAGCAAGTGGCGTCGCATTTCGGCGGCACCCGACAGGGTATGGTGATCGCATGGCCCGGCCATATCAACGATGCGGGCGGGATCCGCACGCAGTTTCACCACATGATCGACATCGTGCCGACCATCCTGGAGGTGACCGGCATCCCAGCGCCTCTGGTTGTTAACGGCATTGCGCAAAAGCCGATCGAGGGGGTGAGCATGGCCTACACCTTCGACAAGGCCAACGCCAACGCTCCCTCGAAACGCACCACGCAATATTTCGAGATGTTCGCGAACCGCGCGATCTATCACGATGGTTGGATCGCGGCGACGACACCGCCGGCCCCACCCTGGCTCCTCGGCACCGCCAAGCTCCCCGAGGATGTCATCAACGGCTATAAATGGGAGCTCTACAACCTCACCGACGACTATTCGGAGAACAACGACCTCGCGGCCAAAATGCCCGACAAGCTGCGCGAACTGCAGCAGCTTTTCCTGGTGGAGGCGGAGAAGTACAATGTATTTCCTCTCGACAATTCCGTCCTGCCACGCATCATAGCGCCGCGGCCGAGCGCGACTGCAGGGCGAAGCCTCTTCACCTACCAGGGCGAGGTGTCCGGCATACCGGTTAGTGACGCACCAAGTATCCTGGACAAGTCTTACACCATAACCGCCGAAGTAGATGTTCCCCAAAGCGGAGCAGAGGGAATGATCGCGACCTTGGGTGGCCGCTTCGGTGGCTATGGCCTTTATCTGCTCAAGGGCAAGCCGGTGTTCCTCTACAACCTCGTTGACCTTGAACGCTTTCGCTGGGAAGGGCAGGACGCTCTGGCACCGGGCAAGCACACTATCGTTTTCGACTTCACTTACGATGGCCCCGGCTTCGGAAAGGGGGGCACCGGCGTGCTAAAGGTGGACGGCAAGGAAGTCGCCAACCAGAAAGTCCCGCACACCGTGCCCTTCATCATGTCAATCGATGAAACCTTCGACGTGGGTGTCGATACCAGAACTCCCGTCGATGACGGTGACTACAGCGTGCCTTTCCCGTTCACCGGAAAGCTCGACCAGGTTGCCTTCAAGCTAGGCCCGACACAGCTAGGAGCAAATGAATAAGCAATTGCCCGTGGTAAGCTCGCCAAAGCGAACAACTACGCACTATAGGCATAAGGCTCCATCAGGTTCCTCCGGCTACATGCTGTCCAACGTCCGCTATGGGCCGAAAGTAGTCATTGGTTGCATTTGCTGCATAACACCAGTTACCCCCGGGTGCAGGGTGCGCTATCTGCGCACCCTTGGTGTGACCGATCAGCCTGCTGCAAGCGGGCGCGACGCGGTCGATGCTCATCGGGCATGGTCGAGCTTTGCCACCGAATCCAGTTCCCTGATGACGTCGTCCGACAGCTTGAGATCGGCTACGGCAAGGTTTTCCCTGAGGTGCCCGACAGAGGAAGTGCCGGGGATCAGGAGAATATTGGGCGCGCGATGCAGCAGCCAGGCCAGCGCCACCTGCATGGGGGTAGCGCCAAGGCGCGTCGCGACATCCGACAGGGTCGATGACTGCAGCGGGCTGAAGCCGCCGAGCGGGAAGAAGGGCACGTAGGCGATGCCGTCACGGGCGAGGGCGTCGATCAGGGCATCGTCGCTGCGATGCGCCAGATTATACTGGTTCTGCACGCAGACGATCTCGGTGATCTTTCGTCCTTCCGCGATCTGGGCAGCCGTAACGTTGCTCAGCCCGACACGACGGACGAGGCCTTTTTGCTGGAGTTCGGCAAGGACGGTCAGCGGCGCTTCGATCGAGCCTTCCGCAGGACCATGAGTGTCGAACATGATCCTGAGGTTGACGACATCGAGTGCGTCCAGCCCGAGATTGCGCAGGTTGTCGTGCACCGCCTTCGCCAGTTCCTCCGGTGCGAAGGCCGGGAGCCATGCTCCCTTGTCGTCGCGCCTGGCGCCGATCTTGGTGACGATGACGAGGTCGTCGGCATAGGGGTGAAGGGCTTCGCGGATCAATTGATTGGTGACATGCGGGCCATAGAAGTCCGAGGTGTCGATGTGATCGACGCCTGACGCCACGGCTTCGCGCAGCACGGCAAGCGCTGCGTCATGATCTCTGGGCGGGCCGAATACGCCGGGGCCTGCGAGCTGCATGGCGCCGTAGCCGAGCCGCTTTACTGGTCGGTCGCCGAGGGTGAACGTGCCTGACTGATCGATGCTGGTCATGTCCTATCTCCTTTTCAAGATGAGACAGAAATAGACGATATGGCCTTGCACGATAACCGGGTGCAATCGGTACGGTCTGTGCGGAATGGCGAACAATGGTCGCCGATCCCGACTGGTGGGGGTCACCGCAGGTCGGCGCGAAGGTCGCGGACTCCCCGTCCCAGGCGCTGGCGCAGGAGTGTGCGCAGCGTTGCTCCGTCGACATAGCCGACCTCCGCCGCAATGGCGTCGATATCGAGGCCGCTGCCGTGCAGAAGGGATTGCGCCCGCTCGACGCGGAGGTCCTGAAAATAATCGAGCGGGGACTTGCCGAGCACTGCCTGGCAACGGCGTTGCAAAGAGCGTGCGCTCGTTGCCAGCGCGCCGGCGGCTTCCTGCAGAGAGAATCCGCCCTTGAGATGCTCGCGCGCCCAGCGTTCGAAACGCAGGACGAGGGGATCCGCCTGAGCCAGATGATTGGGGATGATGTAGGAGGCCTGCGAGGACCTGATGTCGGCGAGCAGGTAGCGCGAGACGACGGCCGCCAACTCAGGACTGGCCTTGCGGATCAGCCAAAGGGCGAGATCGAGATGCCCCATCGCAGCACCTGCCGTGACGCCGATATCGGTCGGGATGAGCATCCGGGACTCGTCGAGGCGAACATTCGGGTAGCGTTGCCGGAAGAGCGGGGCGAGCCACCAGGTCGTCGTCGCCTCCCTGCCGTCGAGCAGCCCGGCCTCGGCCAGATAGAAGGTCCCTATGCAGGAGGCGGCGATCTGCGCGCCCTCGGCATGCCAGTTCAGCAGGTGCTTCTTCGCCTGTTTCATATCCGCTCGCTCCAGGGCGGGGATAAGTTGCTCCGGTGTTCCCGTCGCCAGCGCCGGAATGATCACCCAATCCGGCTTCAGCTCATCAGTCACGGACTTCACGGGTATCGTGAATCCAAGGCCCGAGCGGACTTTCCGGCGGACGCCGACGAGCGTCATGTCGAAATGGGGCGTGCCTCCCATCATTCGGGATGAAAATTTGTTGGCGAGCGCGAAGGCGTCGAGCGTCACGGTCAGTCCGGTATCGAAGACGTCGTCCAAAGCAAGCACGGAAATCCGCATGGCGTAAATGACCTCAAAGTTGGCATTTACGACAATATCGGCTTTGCGGCGCTGCGGCTAGGTTCCCCCTCGCCAATATCTCACAGGCACAATTTCACAGACACAGGAGAACACCCATGAAGGTATTCGCTATCGGCGCCATCACCACTCCGCCCACGCCCGAGCAACAGCAGCAGGTCATGCCGAAAGAGGTTCCGCACACGCTTCAGCTCTACCTCGACGGCAAGATCGAACAGTTCTGGTTCCGCCAGGATCGGCTTGGCGTGGTCTTTCTCATGAACGTCGATTCGGTCGAAGACGCCAAGGCGGCGGTGGACACGCTTCCGCTGACCGAGGGCGGCTTCATGACCTTCGATCTGATCCCCGTCGGCCCGCTCGCGCCGCTTGCGCGCTTGCTGCAGACCACTTAAGCGCTGGAGGCGCCGCCAATGAATATTCCTATCCTCATCGGCGGCGCCACAGGCGCTACCGGCAGCGTCGCGACGAAGCTCCTTTTGCAAAAGGGCTTTCCTGTCCGCGCCTTCGTTCACAAAATCGACGATCGCGCTCGTCAGCTCGAATCCCACGGGGCCGAAATCGTCGTCGGCGACGTGCTCGACTTTCGCGCCGTCCAACAGGCTTTTGACGGCATGAAGCGCGCCTATTTCGTCTATCCGATGCGCCCCGGCCTGGTGCAGGCGACCACAAATTTTGCTCAGGCCGCTCGCGAGGCGAGGGCAGAATTCATCGTCAACATGTCGCAGAAGACGGCTAGGTCGGACGCCAGGAGCGACTCGGCGCTCCAACATTGGCTCGCCGAACAGGTCTTCGATTGGGCCGGCACGCCGGTCACGCATCTGCATCCGACAGCCTTCAACGAATGGCTTTTCTACATGCGCAACATGATCCGCGAGGGCCGCTATGCGGTTGCCTTCGAGCCGACGGGCCGCTTTGCGCCGATCTCCGCCGAGGACCAGGGGGCTGTCATTGCCGCGATCCTTGCCGACCCGGCGCAGCATGCCGGCAAGACGTACCCTCTCTACGGTCCCGTCGAGCTGACGCCGCCGGAGATTGCCGAGATCGTTGCCGCGACCTTGGGAAAGCCGGTGCGCTACGAGAGGATCACCGGCGAGCAATGGGTCCGCGAAGTTGCCGGTCAGGACATCCCGTTCCTTTCCCAGCACATCCAGGCCATCGCCGAGATGCATCGAGAGGGGCTTATGGCGGGGACGAACAACGTGGTCGAGACGATCACCGGCCGTCGCCCGATGACGGTTGCCGAATTCGTCGAGAAGCATCGGGCGGTCTGGCAGTAGATCGCGACGGGCAGACGGCAAAAGGGCGTGTTCCCAGTGCGGGGACACGCCGATCACGACAATGAAGGCTCCACTTATGCTCGAACTCATCAAGTCATCGATTGACGCGCATGGCGGCCTGGAACGCTGGGAACAGGTCCGGCGGATTTCCGCCACACTGACCCCTGGCGGTCTTGCCTTGCAGTTGCGAGGCCAGGAGGCTTTCGCGAAGAACTCGCTGCGAGTCACCATCGACACGCGGAAACAGCGAACGGTGTTCGATCCGTTCCTGGCCCGAGGGCACATCGGCATTTTCGAGCCCTATCGAACGGCTGTCGAGACATCAGAGGGCGCGGTCCTTGATGAGCTGCAAAATCCGCGAGACTCGTTCGTGCCCGAAGCTCCATGGAGCGCTCCGCAATTGGCCTATTTCGTAGGCTATGCGATGTGGACGTATCTCACGCTACCGTTCTCGTTGGTGCGGGACGGTATCCACCGTGAGGAGATCGGGTTTCACAATGAAGGCGGGGAAAGCTGGCGGGCAGTGAAGGTCATCTTCCCCAGATCCTACGTCACTCATTCCTCCGAGCAGGTTCTTTATTTTGACGACAAGGGATTGATCCGTCGGCAGGACTATTCCGTCGATGTTGCCGCAGGCTCCGTGGCCGCCCATTACCTTTACGATCATCAGGAATTCGATGGGATCATCTTTCCCACGCGTCGCCGCATCTATCCGCGCGGACCGGATCAGCTGCCGAACAGGGACGTGGTGATCATGTCGGCGGATCTTACAGGGTTCGAGCTATCAGGCGTGGCCCTCTGAGCCCGCCTTCCGCCTCAGACCCTTTCTACAAACCCGTCCAGCACACGCTTTTCGCCGGCGCGGTCGAATTCGATCGTCAGCTTGTTGCCTTCGATGCCTGATATGTTGCCGTTGCCGAACTTGATGTGGAAGACGCGGTCACCAACGGCGAATTTCGACGGTTCCGTCGAGGTGGACTTTGCGACAAGTTCGCCATCGATGGTGCGACCCTTGGGGCCGCTTTCGCCGTAGCCGATGCGCTCGACGGCGTGGCCAGAGCGCGTGCCCCAGTTGTCGCGGGTGGCATCCGAGCGGTTCTGCTGCGCGCGTTTCCAGCCGGGAGTGGAATAGTTGTTGGCGAAGGGATCGGCCTTGTCGAAGCGTGAGGCGCCATATCCACCACCGCGACCATATCCGCCGTAGGATTGCTCGGTTTCCGCCACTGTGACGTGATTAATCGGCAGTTCGTCGAGGAAGCGCGAGGGCATGGTGGATTGCCAGAGGCCGTGGATGCGTCGGTTCGAGACGAACCAGATGTGGCAGCGGCGTTTCGCGCGGGTGATGCCGACATAGGCGAGGCGGCGTTCCTCCTCCAGACCGGCGCGGCCGCTTTCGTCGAGCGAGCGCTGGTGCGGGAAAAGGCCTTCCTCCCAGCCCGGCAGGAAGACGGTGTCGAATTCCAGGCCCTTGGCCGAATGCAGCGTCATGATCGAGACGGCGTCGAGGTTCTCGTTGGTCTCGGCATCCATGACAAGTGCTACGTGCTCCAGGAAGCCGCGCATGGACTCGAAGCTGTCCATCGAGCGGATCAGTTCTTTCAGGTTTTCCAGTCGGCCCGGCGCTTCGGCCGACTTGTCGTTCTTCCACATGTCCGTATAGCCGGACTCGTCGAGGATGGTCTCGGCCAGTTCGGTATGCGGTGTATTCTCAAGAAGGCCCTGCCAGCGGCGGAAGGACATGACGACGTCGAAAAGCGCCTTGCGCGGCTTCGGCTTCATCTCGTCGGTCTCGACCATCTCGGCGGCAGCCGCCAGCATCGGGATGTCGCGGGCGCGGGCATAGTCGTGCAGCGAGCGGACGGCGGTGTCGCCGAGGCCGCGCTTCGGCGTGTTGATGATGCGCTCGAAAGCCAGATCGTCGGCCGGCTGGCAGACGAGCCGGAAATAGGCCATCGCATCGCGGATTTCGAGCCGCTCATAGAAGCGCGGGCCGCCGATGACGCGGTAGTTCAGGCCAAGCGTGACGAAGCGGTCTTCGAATTCGCGCATCTGGAAGGAAGCGCGCACAAGGATCGCCATGTCGTTGAGATTGTGCTTCTTGCCGGATGAATCGCCGCGCTGCAGCGCCTCGATCTCTTCGCCGATAGCGCGGGCTTCTTCCTCTGAATCCCAGGAGGCATGCACCTGAACCTTGGTGTCGTCTGGATCGCTGCGGTCGGTGAAGAGCGTCTTTCCGAGGCGTCCTTCGTTATGGGCGATCAGATGGGCGGCCGCTCCGAGGATATGCTCGGTCGAGCGGTAGTTGCGCTCCAGCTTGATCACCTTGGCGCCGGGGAAATCCTTCTCGAAGCGCAGGATGTTGTCGACTTCGGCGCCGCGCCAGCCATAGATCGACTGGTCGTCATCGCCGACGCAGCAGACGTTCTGCGGCTCGCCCTTCGGCCGCTGGGCGAGCAGCCGCAGCCACATGTACTGCGCCGTGTTGGTGTCCTGATACTCGTCGACGAGGATATAGCGGAAACGCTGATGATAGTCCTTCAGGATATCCGGGTTCTGGCGGAACATCGCGATCGGGTGCAGCAGCAGATCGCCGAAATCGCAGGCGTTCAGCGTCTTCAGCCGGTTCTGATAGGCCGCATAGAGTTCGCGGCCGCGGCCGTTTGCAAAGGCGCGGGCGTCGCCCTCCGGAATGTCTGCCGGCAGCAGGCCCTTGTTCTTCCAGGTGTCGATCATGCCGGCGAACTGCTTGGCCGGCCAGCGCTTGTCGTCCAGACCCTCGGCCTGGATGATCTGCTTGATCAGCCGTACGACGTCGTCGGTATCGAGAATGGTGAAGCTGGAGGAGAGGCCGACCAGCTCTCCGTGCCGGCGCAGAAGCTTGACGCCGATCGAGTGGAAGGTGCCGAGCCACGGCATGCCCTCGACCGCGCCGCCGACGAGAAGCGCAATGCGCTCCTTCATCTCGCGCGCCGCCTTGTTGGTGAAGGTGACGGCGAGGATCTGGCTGGGGAAGGCGCGGTTGGTCGAGAGAATATGGGCGATGCGCGTGGTCAGCACGCGGGTCTTGCCGGTGCCGGCGCCGGCGAGCACGAGAACCGGGCCTTCCAGCGTCTCGACGGCTTCCGTCTGTTCGGGATTGAGGCCGGCGAGATAGTCCGGCCTGCGCCCGCTATCACGCGCGGCCATCGCCCGGGCGGCGATGCCGCCGACAAAAGGCGGAGCGCCCGCCGCTGCAGGCGGTTTGCGCGGGGCGGGCTCTTCATCGAAGAAGGGAATATCGTCGTATCCGGTCGTCATGCGGCTCAATGTAGTGATTCGGCCCCGAAAGGCAAAAGGAACGGCTGATAATAAGAACAAAAAGGGCACATTTATGTGAGGGAGATGCTGGATTGCGCGCATCGCAGTGTCATTGCGCCGATTTTCAGCGGGCGCGCGCATTGAGCCGTGGCGTTAATATCCGGGGCGAGCGAGGGGATGGGGCTCGGTGTGTATGGCAACGAAATCGGTGCCGTTTGTGTCTTTAAGGAAGCGGTCGCCAAGAATTGCGTCTTGAGCCAAGTGCTTGAAAACGCCTCATCATCATATTGCCTTATTCCTTAATATTGGTCTCGACATCAAATTCGGGGAGACCAGCGATTCCATGATCAAGAAACTTGTCCTTGTAGCCATTTGCGCCACCTATCTGAGCGCCTGCACGACGACCGATCCCTATACGGGGCAGCAGAAGGTCTCCAATACGGCAGGCGGCGCTGCGATCGGTGCCGGCCTGGGTGCCCTTGCTGGTCTCGCGGTCGGCGGGTCGCCGGTCGGACGGCGCAATGCAGCCCTGATCGGCGCCGGCATCGGTGCGCTGGCAGGCGGCTCGATCGGCAGCTACATGGACCAGCAGGAAGCCGAGCTGCGCCAGCAACTGCAGGGTACGGGCGTCTCCGTCACCCGCGTCGGCGACCGCATCATCCTCAACATGCCGTCGGCGATCACCTTCGATACCGACCAGGATGCGGTGAAGCCGGAATTCTATCCGACGCTGAACTCGGTCGCGATCGTGCTGCGCAAGTTCAACAAGTCGCTGATCGACGTCAACGGCCACACGGATTCGACCGGCAGCCTGCAGCATAACCAGGACCTGTCGCAGCGTCGCGCCATCTCGGTCGCCGGCTATCTCGGCAGCCAGGGCATCGACCAGCGTCGCGTCTCGGCCGTCGGCTTCGGCCCGTCGCAGCCTGTTGCCACCAATGCGACCGAAGCCGGCCGCGCCCAGAACCGCCGTGTCGAGATCCAGATCTCGCCGCTCACGCAGAATGGGTGAGGCGCGGTCCGGCGTAGCCGGAGCAATCGATCCAGTGAATCGATTGCAGCGCCGAACGCCCGAAGCGTAAGCGCAGGGCCGGTTGGTTCGGCGCGACGAGGGGCTTCTTGCTTGCGTGGGAACCCCTCATCCCCCTGCCGGGACCTTCTCTCCTCGGGGAGAAGATACAAGCGCCGACACTTCGCAGATCTCAGCGGTCGAAATAGGAGTGATTTGGGTGCAGCGGCATCCGTCTTCTCCGCTTGGGGAGAAGGTGCCCGAAGGGCGGATGAGGGGCTCCCATCCGTCATATACAGCGGGATGCGCGGCATAGACCTCACCCCTCACTCATGCATCTTCGCCCCCTTGACGATCTTGTCCACGATCTTCTTGTCCGCCCGCAACGCAATGCCGACGACCCTGGCGTCCTCCGGCGCGAATTCCGAAAAGACCGCGCGGTTTGCCGCATCATGGCCCGTCGCAAACATTTCCTCGATGAAGACGGAGGCTGCCACTTCGCGTTCAAGGGACCGCCGATGGACCGCTGCGATCGTCTCTTCATCGGCGGACAGCACGATGATCGGCTGGACCGATAGCGCATTGTAGATATTGCCCGCCCGGTCGCGATAGGGCTCGCCGATGATATCGGGATATTGCCCGACGATACCTGATGTCAGGAAGGCGGTGACGTTCAGCTTTTGCCATGACGCAAGATTGTTTCGCAGAACGATCGCGATTTTGGTATCAAACATGGATGGTCTCTTTCATGCGGTGCCAAGGGGGCGGATTCGGGAGATAGAAGAGTGATCGATGTATCCGGGCAGATACTTAGAGGTCTTGAACGTTCGTGCGTGCCGGCCGAGCGCGATCGGATCGTCGCGGCGCCCACCAATCCCGGTATCGAGCGCATCCAGGCGCAGTTCAGGGGTAATGCCTTCGGGCTGCACCGCCACGACACCTATGGCCTTGGGGTTACGATGCGCGGCGTCCAGACCTTCGCCTATAGGGGCGAGCGGCGCTACAGCGTGCCAGGCCGGGTTATCGTGCTGCATCCGGGCGAGCTGCATGACGGCGGCGCGGCTACGGATGACGGCCTGCTGTACCGCATGCTCTACATGGAGCCGCAGCGGCTGCTTGAGGGGCTGGAGCAGGCGGGCGCCAGCTTGCCTTTTGTCGACGATCCCATCATCGAGGACGGGCCGCTGGCGTCGCTCCTGATGAGCGCGCTTACGGATCTCGAACAGACGCTAGACGAACTCTTCCTCGACGATTTCATCGCTAGGCTAGGATCGGGGCTCGCGGTCCACGCCAAGCAGCTGCAAAAGCCGCTCGGCACTGTCGCCTGGAATCAGGCGCGGGCAGCGCGGGACTATCTTGAAGCCCATGTGCTGCGCGGAGTCGGCTCGAAGGAGCTGGAAGAGGTCACCGGCCTTGACCGTTTTGCGCTCTCGCGTCATTTCCGCGCTGCTTTCGCCACAAGCCCACACCGCTTCCTGCTGATGCGCCGCCTGCAGTGGGCAAAGGCGATGATTGCCGATGGCGAGCCGCTGGCGGAGGTTGCCGCTGCCACGGGCTTTGCCGACCAAAGCCATCTGACGCGGCATTTCAAGAAGACCTTCGGGATTGCGCCCGGCGCTTGGGGTGCCATGGTCGGGGCAGGGCGGGCGTCTGCCTGATCTTCGGGGCCTTAAAGCCGCACGCTCTCGCCCAAGAAATCAAGCAGCGCGCGGATGCGGGCCGGCAGCGGACCGCCCTGGCCGAGATAGACCGCATGGAATTCCTCGAGATCACCGGGATTGGAATCCTCCAACAGCGGCACCAGGCGGCCGCTCGCAATGTCGTTGCGGATCGTGAAGCTCGCAAGGCGGGCTATACCGACGCCCGAGAGCGTCAGGTGGCGGATTGCCTCGCCATCACCGGCGAGGACAGTGTTCCTGAGTGGAAGGACGATGCGCTCGCCACCCATGCGCAGCGGCCAGCCTTCAACAGCACGCTGATAGGATAAGCCGATCGTCCTGTGATGCGCTAACTCGTCTGGCGAGACGGGCAGACCGTTGGCCTTGATATAGGCAGGGGAGGTCGCGATGATCATCCGTGTCGCGCCGAGCTTGCGGGCGACGAGTTGCGAACTCTTCATCGGCCCGGCGCGGATTGCCACATCGGCACGCTCTTCCATCAGGTCGACGACGCGGTCGGTGTGGCTGATATCGAGCGTGACGGCCGGATGGAGGGAGAGGAAGGCGGGGACGAGGGGTGCCAGAATGTGGTTGCCGAAGGAAGCGCTGGTGTTGATGCGGATTGTGCCGACGGGCTGCTCGCCGGCAGAGGCGTGGCGCTCGGCCTCCGCCATGTCGGCAAGGATTCGGATGCTGCGTTCATAGAATGTGCAGCCTTCCGGCGTCAGCTGCAGCTTGCGTGTCGAGCGGTTGACGAGGCGGGCGCCGAGCCGCGCCTCCAGTCGTGAGAGAAGTTTGCTGACGGCCGAAGGTGTCATGCGACAGGCGCGGGCGGCCGCGGAAAAGCCGCCGAGATCGACGACGCGCACGAAGACTTCCATCTCGCCGGAGCGGTTCACATCCTGCCTGCTCATGATGAATTCAACTCACAAATCCTGTTCTTTCCGGAAGTCTAGTTCATCGCAGAAAGCGGGTCTACCTCTTGGAAAACAACAGGAGATCGCGATCATGGACTATAGATATCTCGGCAAATCCGGCCTCAGGGTGCCAGCCTTGAGTTTTGGCGCCGGCACATTCGGCGGCAGCGGGCCGCTGTTTGGCGCATGGGGCACGACGGATGCAATGGAGGCCCGGCGATTGGTGGACATCTGCCTAGAAGCCGGCGTCATTCTCTTCGACACCGCTGATGTCTATTCCGCCGGTGCCTCGGAAGAGGTTTTGGGGCAGGCGATCAAGGGGCGGCGCGGCGAGGTGCTGATCTCGACGAAGATGGGCCTGCCTATCGGCGATGGTCCCAACGATGCCGGCACGTCGCGCTCGCGGCTGATCGGGGCTGTCGAGGATGCACTACGGCGTCTCGGCACGGACTATATCGATCTGCTGCAGCTCCACGCCTTTGATGCCCATGTGCCTGTCGAGGAAGTGCTCTCGACACTCGATGGGTTGGTGAGCGCCGGCAAGGTCCGCTATGTCGGCGCATCCAATTTCGCCGGCTGGGAGCTGATGAACTCGCTCGCGACGGCCGATCGCCACGGATATTCCCGCTACGTCGCCCATCAGGTCTATTATTCGCTGGTCGGGCGGGACTACGAGTGGGAACTAATGCCCCTCGGCGCGAACCAGGGCGTCGGCGGGCTGGTCTGGAGCCCGCTCGGCTGGGGCCGGTTGACCGGAAAGATCCGCCGTGGCCAGCCGTTGCCGGAAGGCAGCCGGCTGCATCAGACGGCTGAATTCGGACCGCCGGTAGATAATGAAAGGCTGTTCGACATCGTCGATGTGCTGGACCGGATATCGGACGAGACGGGCAAAACAGTGCCGCAGATTGCCATCAACTGGCTGCTTTCCCGCCCGACGGTATCGAGCGTCATCATCGGTGCGCGTAACGAAGAGCAGTTGAGGCAGAATCTCGGCGCCGTTGGCTGGAACCTGACGGCGGAGCAGATCGGGCGGCTCGATGCGGCAAGCGCTGTCACTGCACCCTATCCCTATTTTCCGTACCGGCGGCAGGAGGGATTTGCCCGGCTCAATCCGCCGCTGGTATAGGGCTGCCCGGTTCCCCGGCAGCGTGGCGCAGGCCGGGGACTGTTTCGGCTCGAACGGCGAGGCGAACAACCTGTTTCAACGACATCTTTGACTGGACAGAGCGGCCTCCTTGTCCCATAGAACTCTCAAATATGGACTGCCGAATGGTGTGACGAAAAGGGTATGCTCCGATGGCGCTCAGGGATGCGAAGGCGGGTAGACGCAACGAGGTGGGGATTGCGGCAGCTGTCGGCATTCTGAAGCAGGTTTTCGGCGAGCGTTTTCAGACCGGCGAAGCCTTTCGCGCGCAGCATGCCCACACCACGACCTACATTCCTGCACAGCTTCCGGACGGCGTGCTCTTTGCCGAGAGCAACGAAGACGTGAAGATGGCGGTGAAGGTCTGCAGCGAACACAAGGTGCCGGTCGTGCCCTTCGGGACGGGGTCGTCGCTTGAAGGTCAGGTCAATGCGCCGAATGGCGGAATCTCCATCGATTTCAGCCGGATGAATCGGGTTCTTGAAGTCAATGCCGAGGACCTGGACTGCACGGTCGAGCCGGGCATCACGCGTGAAGAACTGAACGTCTATCTGCGCGATACCGGCCTGTTCTTCCCGATCGATCCCGGCGCCAACGCCTCGATCGGCGGCATGGCCTCGACACGCGCGTCGGGAACGAATGCCGTCCGCTACGGCACCATGAAGGACAATGTGCTCGCGGTAAGCGCTGTGACGGCGAGCGGCGAGGAAATCCGGACCGCACGGCGCGCCCGCAAATCTTCCGCCGGTTACGATCTGACCCGGCTTTTCGTCGGCGCCGAGGGTACGCTTGGCGTTCTCACGTCGATCACGCTCCGGTTGCAAGGTATTCCGCAGAAGATCGCCGGCGGGGTCTGCGCCTTTCCCTCGGTCAAGGCTGCCTGCGATGCCGTCATCATGACGATCCAGATGGGCATTCCGGTCGCCCGCATCGAGCTTCTCGATGCGGTTCAATTACGCGCCTGCAATCTCTATTCGAACCTGTCCTATGACGAACAGCCGACGCTGTTCCTGGAATTCCATGGCACGGATGAAACCGTGCCGCTGCAATCGGCCCAGTTTGCGGAAATCGCGGCGGAATGCGGCGGCGGCGAGTTTCACTGGACGGCCAATCTCGAAGAGCGCAACAAGCTCTGGAAGGCCCGGCACGACGCCTATTGGGCCTCGCGGGCCCTGGCTCCGCAGCTTGGCGCGCTGTCGACCGACGTCTGCGTGCCGATCTCGCGACTTGCCGATTGCGTCACGGAAACGCAGGCCGACATCGAGGAGCATGGATTGCTTGCGCCGATCGTGGGGCACGCTGGCGACGGCAATTTCCATGTTCTCCTGCTCTTCGACGACAAGACGCCTCAAGGGATCGCGGTGGCTGAGAATTTCGTTGCGCGCCTGAATGCGCGGGCGCTGGCGATGGACGGCACTTGCACCGGCGAGCACGGGGTCGGGCAGGGCAAGATGTCCTTTCTTGAACAGGAACTCGGGGGTGCCGTCGATGTTATGCGCGGTATCAAGCAGGCGCTCGATCCGGACAGCATCTTCAATCCTGGCAAGATATTCCACGCGCGATGAAAATTCGGAAATCACCCTCATCGCGACTTGCCCCTGACACGATTGGCGCTAGGCTAGCACATGCGCAGATTCAAGGCGTTATCGCTGCCATCGTGGGAGGGCGGGCGAATTGCCTTGGGATGATGACGGAATGCGGAATGGAGATGGTTGGCATTGTTAGGTAAGTTTCTGGTCTTCCTGGGTGGATTGCTCGTGGTGGTGCTTTTCGTGGCGCTGCTCGCTCCGCTCTTCATAGACTGGACCGACTTCCGCAAGAATTTCGAGGACCAGGCGAGCCGGATCATCGGCAAGAAGGTGACCGTCCACGGCTCCGTCGACGCCCGCCTGTTGCCGTTTCCTTCCGTGACTTTGCATGACGTGCGGGTCGGGCAGGGGGCGGACGGCAAGCCGCTGGTTCAGATTGCGCAATTCTCCATGGACGCCGAGCTTGCGCCGTTTCTCTCGGGCGAGGCACTGATCTTCGACATGCGTGTCTCGCAGCCCAAGGTGCAACTGCGGTTGCTGAAGGACGGCACGCTTGACTGGATGCACGGCAGCCAGCCGGAAATTCCGGCAAAGACTGTCGTGCTCGAGAACGTGCATGTCGATGGCGGCGAGGTGGAATTCGTCGACGAGCAATCCGGTCGCACGCGCAAGGTGACTGATCTCAACGCCGAAATGTCCGCCAAGTCGCTCGCGGGACCGTGGCATATCGAAGGCGATGCGGCGCTCGACGGCGAACACGGCAGTTTCACCATTGCGAGCAGCCAGCCTGATGACAGCGGCGTCCTGCGCATGCGCACCCATCTTCAGCCTGATACCCATCCTGTCAGCATCGATCTCGACGGCGAGCTGAAGTTGGTGAACAGCAAGCCGGATTATATCGGTGCCTTCACCGCTGGCCTGGAAACGAAGGAAGCGCGCAGCAAATCCGCAGACCAGGCGCCACCGCCACGGGTCAAGGGCAAGTTCGAGCTGACCAACGAGCGTATTCGCGTTCCCGAATACCGGCTCGAAATCGGCGCCCTCGACGACCCCTACGTCATTACCGGCGAGGCGACTCTCGATACCGGCAACCAGCCCGAATTTCTGCTGACGGCAGACGGCCAGCAGATCGACGTCAACCGCCTCGGCAATCAGGGCGCAACCGGCAAGACGACCCGCGATCCGGCCGTTTCCGCGCGCCAGCGGCTCAACAATCTGATCGCCATCGCAGGCGCCATTCCCATACCTCAGGTGCCGGGCAAAGCCACCGTCCGGCTGCCGGCAATCGTTGCCGGCGATACGACGATCCGCGACGTGCAGCTCGACCTTCAACCGGCCGGAACCGGCTGGAAGATCGACAATGCGGTCGGCACGCTGCCGGGGCGAACGCAGGTCGAGGCCAAGGGCAGTCTGACGCTGAAGGGCGAACCGAGTTTTTCGGGCAATCTCGTCGTGGCCTCCAACCAGCCTTCCGGTCTGGCATCCTGGCTTGCCGGCTCCGTCGATCCGGCGATACGGCAGCTCAAGGCAGCCGGCTTTTCGGCCGATGTTAGCCTCACGCATAACGAACAGCGGTTCGAAAATCTTGAAGTGGCAATCGGCCCTGCAACTCTGAAGGGTCGGCTGGACCGGCAGGCGCCCGCCAACCAGGCGCCGAAACTTGCGGTCGATCTTGCCGGCGATACGCTCGATCTCGATGCACTGAAGGCCCTGACCGGCCTGTTCACCGGACAGGATGCGGGCGAGGCGGTGCTGGACCACCACATCACCGCGCATCTGAAGGCCGACAAATTCTCTGCGTTCGGCGTGCAGGCAGACAATGTCGAGACGTCCTTCGGGATTGCCGACGGCGCGCTGACGATGGACAAGCTCTTCGTTCGCAACGTTGCCGGCGCGGAAGTGACCGCAACGGGCAAGGCGGAAGGTTCGCTGCTCGACTACAAGGGATCGGGCGAGATCACCTTCAAGGCCGCGGATCCCGGGCCGTTCTTCGAGATGATGAGCAAGCATCTGCCGCATCATCCGGTCATGGATCGGCTGGTGCGCAATGCGGCGTGGTATGGCAACACGGCGCTGCGTGGCGCGCTGACGCTCGGCGGAGACCAGGGCGACGGGCTTGCGCTGACGCTTGCGGGCGTCTCCAACGGCAGCCGCGTCAATCTCGACTACCGCATGTCGGACCTGCTCGCGCTGACCGGCAAGGGAACGACGACGCTCGAGGCGACGCTCGAGAATTCCGTGACCTCCATCCTCTTCGGCCAGGCGGGGCTCGATCCGTTGCCTGTCGAAGCCGATGCCAATGGTCGCCTGACGCTGAAGGTGACCGCAGACGGCACTGACCCCGCCGATGCCGCGCTGACATTTGCCACCGACAAGACGTCGTTTACCGCCAATGGCAAGGTCGACGTGCGGCCAGCCACTTTCCTCAACGGCAATATCGCGCTGTCGCTGGAGAGCGCCGATCTCGATCCCTATTTCGTCATGAACGGTATCGGCCTGCCGCAGATGGGGACGGGGTTGCCGGTGAAGTTTCAGGCGAATGCCGGCATCGATGCCGACAAGATCGTCTTTGCCAACATGAAGGGCCAGCTTGCCGACAATGCTCTCTCGGGCGAGCTGACTTTTGACCGAAAGGCGCCCGATGTGAAGGCCAGCGGCCAGATCGCGCTCGACAAGGCCGATCTGGATTGGTTGGGCGAGGCAATCTACGGGCCGATGACGGATGCAACGAGCGGCAAGTTCAGCAAGGGCAAGCTTGGCTTGCCGATGTTTACCGGCCTCGATCTCAACCTGAAGCTCTCGGCCAAGCAGCTCTGGCCCGGCGTTTTCGGGCCGATATCCAATTTCACCACCAATGCCGTCTACAAGGGCGAGGAACTGCAGCTGAACGATATCGCCGGCGCCTGGAGCGGCGGCAATCTCAGCGGCAACGTGGTCTTCACGAACTCAGGCGGAACCGGGCTGATGCAGAGCAAGCTTGCGCTTGCGAACGGTGACCTGGCCGCTGTCGCCTGGCAACGGGACGGCGCGCCGGTCGCAGGCGGCCGTTTCGGCCTGTCGCTGGTCATGCAGTCCAGCGGCAAGAGCATGGCCGATCTAGCCGCTTCCGCTAGCGGTTCCGGCGAAATCAAGCTTGGCGACAGCCGCATTCGTGGGCTCAATCTCGGGATACTGCCGCCGCTTCTGTCCGCCACGGACCAGATCCAGGGCGACATTACCGCCGACAAGGTGATGCCGATCGTCCAGACGCTCGTCAACAATGGCGAAGCTGCGCTCGGGCCGATCAGCATTCCGTTCAATATCTCTGGCGGCGTTGTCCGCGCCGAGAATGTCACGGTCGCGAACGATCTTGCCAAGCTCTCGGGCGACGTCGAGCTCGACCTGCCGAACCAGCGCATGCGAGGTTCTATCGGCGTCGATCTGAATGCCGGCGACGAAGCGCAGACCGGCGCCGATCCGGCTCTGCGTCTCGATTTCAACGGGCCGCTTGCGACACCGCGCCGAACGATCGACGTTGCCGACATTACCGGTTTTCTCTCGCTAAGGGCATTTGAGCGCGAACGCCGCCGGGTCGAGCGCCTCCAGGCAAATGTACTGGAGAAGCAGCGGCTGCGGCGCGAGGTGGCTCTCTACAAGTTCGATGCCGCTCAACGCGAAATCCAGCGGCAGCACGATGCCCTGGTCGAGCAGCAGCGAAGCGCTGAAGAGAAGCGCCTGCGCGTGCTGGCGCAGCAGGCCGAGGAAGAGCGCCAGGCGGAGGCTGAAGCGAGGGCAAAGGCCGAGGCCGATGCGAAGGCAAGAGCGGATGCGGAAGCGAAGGCGAGGGCGGATGCCCAGCGGCAGATCCAGGGCGGCCTGCCGTCTACGACGCCGGGAACTCTCAATTTCAACGGATTGCCGGGCGTCGCGCGGTAGCCGCAGCCGACGCGAATGGTCGTCAGCGGCTTCGACCATTCTTTCGGGATTGTTTTCCCGGAGGGCTCAGGTGCGGTGTTCCTTCAGCCATTTCAGGACGCAGAGGCGTAGCGCGGACGACAGATTGCTGTCCGGCTCGCGTTCGTCGTCCACTTCGGAAATCAGGGCGGCAAGCGATATTTCGCGCGCGGCGGCAATTGCCTTCAGTTCGTCCCAGAAGGCGTCTTCCAGGGAAAAACTCGTTCGGTGGCCGTGAAGTGTCGCGGAATGCTTGCGGATCATCGTCGATCCTTATGAAATATTGGAAGGTGTTCGGAATTAAAAAATTGATTCAGCAGTGTCGCGCAAGCGTTTGATTTCAGAATAGTTCGGCAAAAGAGCGGCTGTCAATCTTCCGATTTCGGCGGCTCCAGGCGGCCCTGATCGTGGGATCTTTCGGCCTTGTCGTTCAGGGCCTTGGTCAGGTTCTTTTCGGTCTTGGTCCGGCCGAAGCTGATGCGGTTCTGTTCAGCCTGCTTGTCTTTTTCGGAGCGAGCCTGCTTCTTGCGAAACTGGCGCAGATTGACGATTTCAGCACTCATCGGCTTCATCCTCGCAATATCAAAAGGGAGGCTATTGCCTCCCTCAAAGTGATCACTGCTTCTTGCGGAACGCGTCCAGCGAGACGACGGAGCCGGGTTTCTTTTCATCCCCGTCCTTCGGAGCGGCAGTTTCTTCCCCACCGTCAGCGGCAACGGGATAGGCCGTGATCTCTGCTGCGGGCAGTTCTTCCTCGTCGGCGAGCGGCACATCGAACTCGAGTTCGAAATTCACCGACGGGTCATAGAAGCCCCGGATGGCGTTGAAGGGGATCACCAGCTTTTCCGGCACGTCGGAAAAGGAAAGACCGATCTCGAAATGGGTTTCGGTGATCTTCAGTTCCCAGAACTGGTGCTGGATGACGATGGTCATCTGTTCCGGATATTTCGATTTCAGGAGCTGCGAGATGCGCACGCCCGGTGCGCCGGTCAGGAAAGTGATGAAGAAATGATGATCGCCGGGCAGGCGGCCCGTCGTGCCGACTTCAGTCAAAACCTTGCGAATAACCCCGCGCAGCGCGTCCTGTGCCAGAATGTCGTAGCGGATATGGTCCTGACCCATGCTTTCCTGTCTTTCGTTGGCCGTCGTCTTAACAAGGCTATATGGCACGGCATGCGGCATCGGGAAACCCCCGGGGCACGAGTCATGCGTCACCAACCATACATGATTTCTAAAAGGGGGAGAAGGTGAAGGCTTCTGTTGCCAGGTGCCTTCGGACCCCGCCTTAAGGTGCGAACCTTCAGGACTTGATTTGAAGTGTCACACTGCGATTAAGCAGCGAGACGAGCTTCCGCATAGTTGTCGTTTGCAACTACAATTTTAGCCCGATAACGGCGGAACAATGCCGAGCAAAAAGTCGATCTTTACACCCTTGTCGATCCTATTTCGCCCCCATCAAAAGCCGGTCTCGATCGGCCGGTTTTTGGTGGAGGCGCCGGGTACCGCCCCCGGGTCCAATAGGCTTATTCCATCGCTCATTTATCGCCATAGCCGGCCCGAAGACCGGCATGGGTGATATAGTGTTTTCCGAAGCCCAAGGAAAGGGCAATCGTCATAAATGGTTCGTCAATCCGACAGGTTAGCCGTTAAAAGCGGGGAAAAGGCCCGCGGTCCTGCGGCGGCAATTGGTTTTGCGATCCGTTATGCTTAAATGCGAATGGATAGAATCGGCGGCGGAACGCAATGAAACAGTATCTCGATCTTTTGAGCCATGTGATGGAAACCGGCACCGACCGCGGCGACCGCACCGGCACCGGCACACGCTCGGTCTTCGGCTATCAGATGCGCTTCGATCTTGCCGACGGCTTTCCTGTCACGACCACGAAGAAGCTGCATCTGCGGTCGATCATCCATGAACTGCTCTGGTTCCTGAAGGGCGATACGAACATCGCCTATCTCAAGGAAAACGGCGTCTCCATCTGGGATGAATGGGCCGACGAGAACGGTGATCTCGGCCCGGTCTACGGTGCTCAGTGGCGCTCCTGGCCGACGCCTGACGGAGGTCATATCGACCAGATCGAGCGGCTGATCGAGGGTATCAAGACCAATCCGAATTCGCGCCGCCATATCGTTTCCGCCTGGAACCCGGCCGAGGTCGACAATATGGCGCTGCCGCCGTGCCACTGCCTTTTCCAGTTCTATGTCTCCGACGGCAAGCTTTCCTGCCAGCTCTATCAGCGTTCGGGGGACATCTTCCTTGGGATTCCCTTCAACATCGCATCCTACGCGCTGCTGACGATGATGGTAGCGCAGGTGACCGGGCTCAAGCTGGGCGATTTCGTCCATACGCTTGGCGATGCCCATATCTACAAGAACCATTTCGAGCAGGCGAAGCTGCAGCTGAGCCGGACTCCGAAGGCGCTGCCGACCATGCGGATCAATCCGGCTGTCCGGGATATTTTTTCGTTTAAATACGAGGACTTCGAGCTGGTCGGCTACGAAGCTGATTCAAATATCAAGGCGCCGATTGCAGTCTGAGGCGGCGGGTTTGCAGCTCGCCTAGGATGCCTCGTTTCACACATCTATTTGTCTTGAGGGATAGAATGAAATTCATTTCGACCGCACTCGCCGCCACTTTGGCCGCGGCAGCGCTTTCCGGCTGTGTCGATCAGGCCAATACGCCGATCCTCGTCCCGGTCTCCTCGGCCGAACAGGTTGCTCCGGCTGTCCATGCAATGTGCGTCGGTGACGCCAATGCGGCCTATAACAGGCAGGTCGAGGAATTCAACAAGCGGGCGCAGATGAGCGGACAGTACACCCTCACATCCCAGATGAGCTACGATCAGCTCCTGCAGGCAAAGGGCGCTGCCCGGCGGAAATATCTGTCCTGCGTGGCGAGTGAGGGCTACAAGCCGATCTATTGATGCCTTGGTCTGGGAGGAAGCCCTGATGTCCCATGTTACGAAAACCATTGTGGTTGCGGTTTCCCGAAACGGCATCATCGGACGCGAGGGCGGGTTGCCATGGCGGCTGTCGACCGACCTGAAGCGCTTCAAGGCTTCTACACTGGGCAAGCCCGTTGTCGCCGGGCGCAAGACATTCGAATCCTTCGGTAAACCGCTGCCCGGCCGCCCGAACATCGTCATCACCCGCGATCGCGACTACAGCCCGGCCGATGTGCATGTCGTCCACTCGCTCGTCGAAGCTTATCGGCTCGCCGAGCAAGTGGCGGGCGAAATGGGGGCGGAAGAGATCTGCATCATCGGTGGTGGCGATATCTATCGGCAGGCGATGGACGACGCCGATAAACTGCTGATCACCCATGTCGAGACCGAGGTCGACGGCGACACGTCCTTTCCTCCGGTCGATCCGGCCATATGGCAATCAATCGAGGAGATCGCCGTCCCGGCCGGTGAAAAGGACAATTATCCGACCCGCTTCGTCACCTATGTCCGGCGACAAGCCTAGGCAAAATCAACTATTTTTCCAATAAATCAGCCGAAGTTCCTCAAGTCTCGTTGAAAGCCTATGCGCCGATACCTATAACGGTGACAATCGCTGCTGCCTGCCGGTTTCCGCAGGCGAATGCGTGGGGCGTATTATCAACGAAGAGGTCTTGATGCCTTGGAGCAATCAGAATGGCGGCGGCCCATGGGGCGGCGGCGGGGGGAACAATCAGGGTGGACCTTGGGGGCAAGGACCGAACCGACCGCGCGGAAGCGGCGGGCCTCCAGATCTGGAAGACATCATCAGGCGTGGCCAGGATCGTCTGAAGCGCTTTCTGCCCGGTGGATTCAACGGTGGCGTCTTCGTGATCATACTCGGCGTTATAGTCGTCTTCTGGCTTATCCAGTGCATCTATACCGTTCAGCCTGACGAGCGTGGCGTCGAGTCCCGCTTCGGAAGGCCGCGCGAAGAAATCTCCATGCCCGGCCTGCATTTCCATTTTTGGCCAATGGATAGCGTCGAGATCGTCAAGATCACCGAGCAGCAGCAGAATATCGGCGGCCGCGCAACATCGAGCTCCACTGCCGGCCTGATGCTGACGGGCGACCAGAACATCGTCAATGTTCAGTTCTCGGTTCTCTATACGATCAGCGATCCCAAGGCCTATCTCTTCAACCTCGAGAGCCCGGCCGAGACGCTTCAGCAGGTCGCCGAAAGTGCGATGCGCGAGATTGTCGGCCGTCGTCCGGCGCAGGATATTTTCCGCGACAACCGCCAGCAGATCGCCGTTGAAGTGAAGAACATCATCCAGGATACGATGGACCGCTACCAGTCGGGCATTTCCATCAACGCCGTGCCGATCGAGGATGCTGCTCCGCCACGCGAAGTGGCCGATGCCTTCGACGAAGTACAGCGCGCGGAGCAGGACGAGGACCGTTTCGTGGAAGAGGCGAACCAATACGCCAACCAGAAACTCGGCCAGGCCCGCGGTCAGGCGGCCCAGATTCGCGAAGAGGCTGCTGCCTACAAGAATCGCGTGGTCAAGGAAGCCGACGGTGAAGCCCAGCGCTTCGTTTCCATCTACGATCAGTATGCAAAGGCACCTGACGTGACCCGTCAGCGCATGTTCCTTGAAACCATGGAATCCGTGTTGAAGAACTCCAACAAGGTCATCCTCGACAACAAGCAGGGTGTCGTGCCCTATCTTCCGTTGAACGAAATCAACAAGCCGCTCAATCCGGCTCCGTTGTCGCAATCGCAAGCGCAGGAGGTGAAGTGATGTCCTCCAGCCGTTTGCCAGCCATCTTCATCGGTATCGTCATCATCCTTGTGATTGCCTACTCGTCGGTCTTCGTCGTCAATCCCCGCGAACAGGCAATCGTCCTGCGCTTCGGTCAGATCCGTGACGTGAAGACGGAACCGGGCCTCTACTTCAAGCTGCCCTTCGCCTTCATGGATGCTGACCGCGTGCAGTATATCCAGGACCAGGAACTGCGCTTCGATCTGGACAATATCCGTGTCCAGGTCTCGGGCGGCAAGTTCTACGAGGTCGATGCTTTCGTGGTCTATAGGATCACCGACGCACGGAAATTCCGTGAGACGGTGTCCGGTGACCGCGACGCGGCGGAATCGCGCTTGCGCACCCGCCTCGATGCGTCGCTGCGCCGGGTCTACGGTCTGCGTGGCTTCGAAGCTGCTCTTTCCAACGAGCGCGCATCGATGATGACGGAAGTGCGCGACGACCTGCACCGCGATGCAGAAACGCTCGGCCTCAACATCGAGGACGTTCGCATCCGCCGGACCGACCTGACGCAGGAAGTCTCGCAGCAGACCTATGACCGCATGAAGGCGGAACGTCTTGCCGAAGCAGAACTCCTGCGTGCTCGTGGTAACGAGGAAAGCCAGCGCCGCAAGGCGGTAGCCGACCGCCAGGTGGTCGAGATCGTTGCGGATGCGCAGAAGGATTCGGAAGTCCTGCGCGGTGAGGGCGATGCCGAACGCAACCGCATCTTCGCCGACGCCTTCTCCAGGGATCCTAGCTTCTTCCAGTTCTACCGCTCGATGACGGCTTATCAAAACGCGCTCGGCTCCAGTGGCACGACGCTCGTGCTGCAGCCGAATTCGGATTTCTTCCGTTACTTCGAGAACCCGAACGGCACGCCTCCGGCACCGCAGCCCGGCGCTCCGGCGCTCGCTGCACCGTCATCCACGGCGCCGGCTGCTGCTCCGTCCGTTCCGGCGGCTCCTGCAGCGAACTGATTTGCTGATAGCCTGATGCGATGTTTTTGCGGGGCCGTCCGAAAGGATGGCCCCGCAATATATTCGGGCTTTTCTGCTCGCTCAGACGCGGCAATTGCGTCGGTTCCACGGAAACT
This sequence comes from Rhizobium sp. BK376, assembly GCF_004341625.1. Classification (GTDB taxonomy): domain Bacteria; phylum Pseudomonadota; class Alphaproteobacteria; order Rhizobiales; family Rhizobiaceae; genus Rhizobium. The sequence goes on from NZ_SLZG01000009.1 coordinate 84,312, forward strand.
ATATTGAAGTCCGAAAAGAGCTTGGACGGTCGTCTTAAGGCTGGCTATATGCAGTACGAAATCGCTAAAAGGTGATTTCGTGCTTCATTATTCCGCCTTATGTTGATGTTCATATCCGCGACTTCCCTGTTCCATGAGGATGCTTGATGGCTGCCACCATTCGCTTGTCCGTTAGACGCTCGTTCGCCTTGATGGCCAGCGTGGCATTCATTGCCGGTTCTACCTTGGGCAGCGCCCAGCAAGCGCTTGCGCAGAGTGCGGAGGTCGCGCCAAGCGGCACCACCGCGCCTGCAACACCAACTCCGCCGGCAGCGCCAACTGCGCCGGACGTGCAAGCCGCACCCTCGACGCCACCAGCTGCGCCTCAGCCAGCGGCTCCGGCGGCACCTGCACCCGCTCAGGCAGCCAATCCCGCGCCTGTCGCCCCTGCAGCACCTCCCGTTGCCGCAAGCCCAACCGCTCCGCAGCCAGCGGCTCCGGCGCCCGAAGCACCCGCACCAGCTCAGGCAGTCAATCCTGCGCCCGTTGCTCCGCCAGCGCCTCCCGTCGTCGCGAGCCCGGCTGTGGCCAACGGTCCGGCTTCGGTGGCCGATCTGGCGCAGGGCCTGCTCGGCGCCGTCGTCAACATCTCGACGTCGCAGAAGGTCAAGGACGAGGGCGTCGGTCCGTCGCCGAAGGTGCCCGAGGGTTCTCCCTTCCAGGATTTCTTCAACGATTTCTTCAAGAACAGGAACGGGCAGAGCAATAATCACAAGGTGAGCTCGCTCGGTTCCGGCTTCGTGATCGATCCCAAGGGATACATCGTCACCAACAACCACGTCATCGAAGGCGCGGACGATATCGAGGTGACGTTCCCGAGCGGCAACAAGCTGAAGGCGCGGCTGATCGGCACGGATACGAAGACCGACCTTTCCGTGCTGAAGGTCGAGCCGAAGCAGCCGCTGACATCAGTGCATTTCGGCGATTCCTCCACCATGCGCATCGGCGACTGGGTGATGGCGATCGGCAATCCCTTCGGTCTCGGCGGCTCGGTTACGGTCGGCATCGTGTCGGCACGCGGACGCAACATCAATGCCGGGCCCTACGACAACTTCATCCAGACGGATGCTGCGATCAACAAGGGCAATTCCGGCGGGCCGCTCTTCAACATGAAGGGTGAGGTCATAGGCATCAACACTGCGATCATTTCGCCGAGCGGTGGTTCGATCGGCATCGGCTTCGCCGTGCCTTCCGAGCTTGCTTCGGGCGTCGTGGCGCAGCTGATGGATTTCGGCGAGACGCGCCGTGGCTGGCTCGGCGTACGTATCCAGCCGGTTACCGATGATGTCGCCCAGAGCCTCGGCCTTGATGCGGCCAAGGGCGCGCTTGTCGCCGGCGTGATCAAGGGTGGTCCAGTCGACAACGGTTCGATCAAGGCAGGCGACGTCATTCTCAAGTTTGACGGCAAGGTGGTCAACGAAATGCGCGACCTGCCGCGGGTCGTCGCCGAGAGCCCGGTCGGCAAGGAAGTCGATGTCGAGATCATGCGCGATGGCAAGCAGCAGACCGTCAAGGTCACGCTTGGCCGGTTGGAAGACAGCAACGACAAGGCTGCCGCGGCCGATACGGACAATTCGGCACCGGGTCTTGCACCCGACGACAACGGCAATGACGACGGCAATGGGGTCATCAATCCCGATCAGGGCGATGAGGGCGACGATTCGGACGGCCAGGATCAGGGCGATCAGCAGCAGAATCCGGCACCGCAGGCAGTCCAGAACGTGCTGGGCATGAAGCTTCAGGCGCTCAATGCCGACAACCGCAAGTCCTTCGGCATCGCCGACAGCGTCGACGGCGTGGTGATCATGGAAATCGCACCCGGATCGGCCGCAGGCGAAAAGGGGCTGAAGGCCGGTGACGTGATCGTCGAAGTGGCCCAGGAGTTTATGCAGAGCCCAGGCGCCGTTCTGGCAAAGGTCAATACGCTGAAGAAGGAAGGCCGTCGCAACGCGCAGATGATGATCGCTTCGGCCAATGGCGACCTGCGCTTCATCGCCGTGCCGCTGGAATAGCCTGATCTCTCAACCGGTCTGCCGGCGGCGCCACTGCTTAGCCGTCAGCCGATAGAGGATGTGGCGCCTCAGCTGCGGATGGCTATCGGGTATATCGGGATGGTCGAAATCGCCTGATGGGTCGCGCTGCATGCCGATCCGGCGCATCACGGCTTCGGAGCGGTCGTTGCCTTCCACCGAGAAGGATATGATCTCGTCGAGCGTCAGCGTTTTGAAGCCATATGCCAGTATGGCTGTTCCCGCCTCGGTGGCAAATCCATGACCCCAATGCCGGGCCGAAAGCCGCCAGCCGATCTCGACGGCCTCGGCGGGCAGGAGCGGCGCAAGATTGGGCTTCGACAGGCCTGAAAAGCCGATGGGCTCTGCCGTTTCCCTGATTTCCAGCACCAGAAAATCCAGACCGTCTTTTGCCGGCATGTTCAGCAGCATGTCGAAGATCGCGTCGGCATCGGTCCGCGTTCGCTGAAAGGGGTGGAAGACCAGCACGCGGGGATCGGAATTGACTTCGAAGAACAACTCGCGATCACGCTCCTCGCAATTGCGCAGGATGAGCCGGTCCGTCTCGATGCGTATCATTGCTCGGCTCGCCATTCCTCGGCGGTGATGCGGTAGAGTACGTGCGGTTTGAGGTAGAGGTGGGTGTCCGGAACACGCGGATGAATGAAGCTGCTCGGGATATCCTGGCGCATCCCGATGCGTTTCATGACAGCGGTCGAGCGTTCGTTGTTGTAGACGGCGAAGGAGACGATTTCGTCAAGGCCATGCGTCTCGAAGCCATGGGCGAGGGCGGCTTTTGCCCCCTCGCTGGCGAGGCCCTTGCCCCAATATCGGGCTGCAAGCCGCCAGCCGATCTCGACGGTTCCCAACGGAATATACGGCTCTATATCCGTACGAACCAGCCCGATGAAGCCGATCAACTCGCCGGTCGACTTGAGTTCGGCCGCATAGAAGCCGAGGCCAGTCTCTGCGATCATCTCCTGCATTCGCGCAAAAACGGCATCGGTCTCGGCGCGAGTTCGGCGAAAGGGGAAGAATTCCATGACCCGGTCGTCGGAATTGATTTCGAAGAACAGCTCGCGATCGCCGTCACTGTCGTCCCAGTTGCGGAGGATCAGCCGCTCGGTTTCAAAAATGTGCATGGCATGGCTCTGCTTATGGCTGTATTATCAATCGAAGCGGTTGTATTTCAGGCTTTGACAAAATCCGTCTTGCGGTAGCCCTGGATGTAGAGAAGGGCGGTCAGGTCAGCGTTGTCGATGCGCATTCTGGCTTCGGCGGCTACCGCCGGCTTGGCATGCAGGGCGACGCCGGAGCCGGCGAGTTGGAGCATGCCGAGATCGTTGGCGCCGTCGCCGACGGCCATTGCCTCGTCGGGTGAAATGCCGAGTGTTCCGGCGATCTCGTTGAGTGCATCGACCTTGGCCTGCTTACCGAGGATCGGCTCGGCGACGAAGCCGGTGAGCACGCCGTTTTCCTCGAGCAGGATGTTGGCGCGGTTTTCGTCGAAGCCGAGGGTTGCGGCGATACGGCTGGTGAAGACCGTGAAGCCGCCGGAGACGAGGGCGGTGTAAAAGCCCTTCGCCTTCATCGTGGCGATCAGTTCCGGGCCGCCCGGCGTCAGCGTGATGCGCTTGGCGATGACGTCGTCGACGACTGACAGGGGCAGGCCTTTCAGCAGGGCGACGCGTTCGCGCAGCGCCGGCTCGAAGGCGATCTCGCCGTTCATGGCGCGGGCGGTGATCGCGGCGACCTTTTCCTTCAGGCCGACTTCGGCGGCAAGCTCGTCGATGCATTCCTGGCCGATCATGGTGGAATCCATGTCTGCGATCAGCAGCTTCTTGCGCCGCGTATCCGCATTCTGGACCACGAGATCGATCGGCGCGTTGCCGATGACCGCCAGAATATCGGCTTCCATCGCGCGGATGTCGCTTCCGTCCCTGAGCGCTATATCGCAGGCGATGCCATCCGCGAGCCAGTAGAGGCCTGATGCGTTGACGGCTTTTGCAGCCTCTTCGGCGAGGGCGGGTGTCAGAACGGGGTTTGACGGATTGGCAATAAGCGTGGCAACGAAAGCCATGATCAGAAACCTTGTGAGCGACAAGTCTTGAGCGAGATCGATGCGATCCTGATAACCGGGCCGACCGCCAGCGGCAAGTCCGCGCTTGCCGTCGAACTGGCGAAAGAGCATGGCGGCGTGGTCGTGAACGCCGACAGTATGCAGGTCTACGACACGCTGCGGATCCTGACGGCCCGGCCTTCGGATGAGGATATGGAGGGCGTTCCACATTACCTCTACGGCCATGTTCCCGCCGCCCAACCCTATTCGACGGGTGCCTGGCTGCGGGAGGCCTCGGCGTTGATCGGCGACCTGAAGGTTCAGGGCCGGCTGCCGGTTTTCGTTGGCGGCACGGGGCTTTATTTCAAGGCGCTCACCGGCGGTCTTTCCGATATGCCCGAAATTCCCGACGATATTCGCAGTCGGTTGCGGCAGCGCCTGCTTGATGAAGGACCGGAAGGATTGCATGGCGAACTCGAAGGTCTCGATCCCTCGATGGCGGAAAGTCTCAATCCACAGGACGGTCAACGCATCGTTCGGGCGCTGGAAGTGCTTGAAGCCACTGGCCAATCGATTTCGGCATTTCAGGACCGCCGCGGCCCTGTCATCGTCGACCCGGATCGTGCCCGCAAGATCGTCGTCTTGCCGGATCGAGCCTTGCTACATCAGCGCATCGACAGCCGCTTTGAGAAGATGCTGGCAATGGGGGCGGAAGAGGAAGTGAGAGCGCTGCTCGCGCTCGATCTGCCGCCCGAAATGCCGGTCATGAAGGCAATCGGTGTTTCGCAGATCGCGGCGATGATCCGAGGTGAGATGACTCTTGCGGATGTGTTGCGGACGGGAGCCGCGGCGACCCGCCAATATGCCAAACGGCAGATGACCTGGTTCCGCAACCAGATGGATGAAAGCTGGGAGCGGATCGCGCCTTAGGCGGGCTTGCTCAGTCCTTGTTGTAGAGGCTGCTGAGCGGCTTCTTCAGAATGCTGTCGCGGAGCGATAGGCCGGGTTCGCGGCGCGGCGGCGGCTCGCCGTCCCGAGCGGCCGCAGGGCGGAAACGGTCCGGCGCAACTTCATCATTGCGGATCTCGCGACGAAGCTCGGCCAGGCGACTGTCGATCGATGTCTGTGGGGCGGCAAAGCCTGTGGTGGCGTCGGATCCGCGCGGCAGCATCTCCGGACGATAGGGTTCGACTGCCGGTGCGGAGGGGCGGGGAAGCGGCGGTGCCGACGTCCGCACAGGTTCGGGAACGAAATCCTGTGCCGTAAAATCGGTGTCCGGCTCTTCGTCTCTCACAACATTGACGGCGGAGGCATAATTCTGCTGGAAGGCGGAAATGTCGGGGCCGGCGATCGAACGCATGCGACTGATGATGGAGCGCAGGTCGACGTTGTCGGGCGAGTGCTCGAATTCCCTCTCCGCGGTCGCAGCGGCTTTTGGTATGCGGTTCTCCGCCACGCGGGAAAAGCGCATGCGCATCGGCACCGCCACCGCTTCACCGAAGGCGATTGCCTCGCCATTGCCGATCGAGGACAAGAAGCTGGTGGTCGAGATCGACGAGTTTGGGATGGCGGAACGGATGATGTCTTGGTCGCGGTCGTTGGCCAGGCGCATGGCAAACAGCGTCGAGCACTGCGAAAGAATGGTCTGATCGAGTTCGCCGGGGCGCTGCGTGATGATGCCCAACGAAACGCCATACTTACGGCCTTCCTTGGCGATTCGGGCGATCGCCTGTCGCGTGGGCACGAAGCCGAGGCTCGGATCGGCTGGGATATAGCGATGCGCTTCCTCGCAGACGACGAGCATGTGGATTGCGCCCTCGCTCCACAGCGCCAGTTCGAAAGCCATGCGGCAGAGCACCGATGCAACGGAATTGACGACCTCCGAGGGGATGCCGGCCAGCTGGAAGGTGCAAATCGGCTTACCATCGCCGGGAATGCGGAATATCTGCGCGATGGTCTCCATGATCGTGTCGCTGATCGTGTTGTTGGAGAACATGAAGTGATAGCGCGGATCGTTGATCGCAGAGACGATGCGAATTTTCAGCGAGCGAAGATGCGGCTTTTCCTGGCGTCCTTCGAGCCTGCCGATGCGCTCGTCGATAAGCGCCAAGAGATCGGCCATGCGGTAGGGAACCGGCGTATCCGCGGTGATCGAGCTTTTTTCCGACTGACGGCGCATCAGCGCCGAGTCGCCGCCACGGAAAGCGCGCTTGGCCTCCGGAATGATGTCGCGCAGCATGTCCAGTTCTTCGGGAACGGGCGGACGACCGCGGAAGACGACTTCGGCAAATTCCTCAAGCCGCATCAGCCAGAAGGGCAGATCGAGCGTGTCGGTATCGATTCCGACGGCATGATCGGGAAAAGCGGCGGCGAATTCGTTGTGAGGATCGAGGATCAGGACACGCAGCTTCGGGTCGGAGGCGATCGCCTTGTGCAGAAGGAGAGAGACAGCGGTCGACTTGCCGACGCCGGTCGAGCCGACGACCGCAAAATGCTTCGATAGCATCGACGGAATATGGATCGCAGCATCGATGGTTTCGTCCTGGGTCAGCTTGCCGATGGCGCAGCTGGTGTCCTTGCCGGAATCGTAGATGCGCATCAGGTCGCTTGCGCGAATACGGTGGGCGATCGCGCCGAGATAGGGATAGCGCGAGATGCCGCCGGAGAATTCCTCGCGGCCATCCTCGTTGACCCGGACTTCTCCTAAGAGCTCCACTTCGATGCGGAAGAGGTTGTCCTGTCCTTCGCCCCAGGCGTCGTTGCCCGTGTGCATGGAATAGACGAGGGCGGCAACGCGGTTGCTGCCGACGCTGATGGAAATCAGCCGACCGACGGACCAAAGTTCGGTCAGGTCGGTGCCGCCTGCTTCTGCCACTGCTGCGATGGTTGCTCGGGATCCGCTGCACGCGACGACGCGACCGAGGAAACGGTTCCCCGGTGTGAGAGCATCGCGGCGGTCATGCTCGCCAGCTTTGCCAGACGTCTGCAAGTCACTGTTCAGCAACGGGCCACTCCCTGCTTTCGCACGAAGATAGGACACTCGCCTTAACAAAATCCTTTCAGTTTCGCCTCATTTTGAAGCGACGGCGTCCGGAATGCCTTTCAAGCCGACGATTTTTTATTGCGGAATGCGTTGACGCTATGAAATTTTCTGTCTATCAATTCGCCCCATGAAAATCTCGATGGCTCTTATCGTGGTGGGAAGGCGCATGGGCAGGATGGTGTAACCATCCGGCGATAGCCACCCATGCGCTAGACGACAGGCTCCCCAAGGAGCCTTTTTTTATGCCCAAAATCGGGCTCAAGCTTTCCAGAACAATCAGCGGATATCGGATCAAAGGCATGACGGGCACAGACAAGCAGGCGAGCAGCAATCAAATGACCGGGGCGGAGATCGTCCTGCGGGCGCTCAAGGACAATGGCGTCGAACATATTTTCGGCTATCCGGGCGGCGCCGTGCTGCCGATCTATGACGAGATATTCCAGCAGGAAGAGATCCAGCACATCCTCGTGCGCCATGAACAGGGCGCCGGCCATGCGGCTGAAGGCTATGCCCGCTCGACAGGCAAGGTCGGTGTCATGCTTGTCACCTCCGGCCCCGGCGCGACCAATGCCGTCACGCCGCTGCAGGATGCCTTGATGGACTCCATCCCGCTCGTCTGCATCTCCGGCCAGGTTCCGACATCGCTCATCGGCTCCGACGCATTCCAGGAGGCCGATACGGTCGGCATCACGCGCCCCTGCACCAAGCACAACTGGCTGGTCAAGGACGTCAATCAGCTTGCCAGCATCATTCATGAAGCGTTCCGGATCGCGCAGAGCGGCCGTCCCGGTCCCGTTGTCGTCGATATTCCGAAGGACATCCAGTTCGCGACCGGCACCTATACGCCGCCGGAAATGCATGCCGTCCAGAAGAGCTATCAGCCGAAGCTGGAAGGCGATTTGAACAAGATCAAGGAGGCGATCGAGCTGATGGCCAGTGCCCGCCGGCCGATCATCTATTCCGGCGGCGGCGTCGTCAATTCCGGCCCGGAAGCCTCCAGGCTGTTGCGCGAGCTGGTCGAAATCACCGATTTCCCGATCACCTCGACGCTGATGGGTCTGGGCGCCTATCCGGCTTCGGGCAAGAACTGGATGAAGATGCTCGGCATGCACGGCTCCTACGAGGCGAACATGGCCATGCATGATTGCGACGTCATGGTCTGCATCGGCGCGCGCTTCGACGACCGCATTACCGGCCGTCTCAATGCTTTCTCGCCGAATTCCAAGAAGATCCACATCGACATCGACCCCTCGTCGATCAACAAGAACGTCCAGGCCGATGTCGGCATTCGCGGCGATGTCGGCAGCGTTCTCGAAGACATGGTTCGTCTGTGGCGCGCGTTGCCGAACAAGCCGGAAGCAAAGCGTCTCGAAGACTGGTGGGCTGAGATCAATCGCTGGCGGGCTCGCAACTCCTTCGCCTACACCATGAACAACGACGTCATCATGCCGCAATATGCGCTGGAGCGTCTATACGCGCTGACGAAGGACCGTGACACCTACATCACGACTGAGGTCGGTCAGCACCAGATGTGGGCTGCGCAGTTCTACGGCTTCGAGCAGCCGAACCGCTGGATGACCTCGGGCGGCCTCGGCACGATGGGTTACGGCCTGCCGGCGGCGCTCGGCGTCCAGATCGCGCATCCCGACGCGCTGGTCATCGATATTGCCGGCGATGCCTCGATCCAGATGTGCATCCAGGAAATGTCGGCGGCGATCCAGCACGATGCGCCGATCAAGATTTTCATCATGAACAACCAGTATATGGGCATGGTGCGCCAGTGGCAGCAGCTGCTGCATGGCAACCGCCTGTCTCATTCCTATACCGAAGCGATGCCTGATTTCGTCAAGCTCGCGGAAGCCTATGGGGCGGTCGGCCTGCGCTGCGAAAAGCCGAGCGAACTGGATGCGACCATCCAGGAGATGATCGACGTCAAGAAGCCGGTCATCTTCGATTGCCGTGTCGCCAACCTTGCCAATTGCTTCCCGATGATTCCCTCGGGCAAGGCGCACAACGAAATGCTGTTGCCCGACGAGGCGACGGATGAGGCGGTCGCCAACGCGATCGATGCCAAGGGCCGTCAGCTCGTTTAATCCCAGGGAATAGGAAACACCGACAATGAACGCACACCTTCAACCCACCGGTTCCGCCTACTTCATCTCGCCGGAGACGGCTGCAGCCGAAAACCACACGCTTTCGGTCCTCGTCGATAACGAGCCGGGCGTCCTTGCCCGCGTCATCGGCCTGTTTTCCGGCCGCGGCTACAACATCGAAAGCCTGACGGTTTCAGAAACCGAGCACCAGGCGCACCTCTCGCGCATCACCATCGTGACGCGCGGCACGCCGCAGGTGCTGGAGCAGATCAAGGCGCAGCTCGAGCGCATCGTTCCCGTCCACCGCGTCGTCGACCTGACCGTGCGCGCTCGCGAGCTTCGCCAGGAGCGGCCGATCGAACGCGAAGTAGCGCTGATCAAGGTGATCGGTAGCGGCGAGACCCGTGCCGAGACGCTGCGACTGGCCGATGCCTTCCACGCGAAGGTGGTCGACGCGACAGTCGAGCACTTCATTCTTGAGATCACGGGCAAGTCGTCAAAGATCGACCAGTTCGTGGCGATCATGAAGCCGCTCGGCCTGATCGAAGTGTGCCGCACGGGTATCGCTGCGATGAACCGCGGGCCGCAGGGAATGTAAGCTTATTCCTTAAGAGACAATCGAGAAGCTGCTGGTCAAATCATCTCCAGCGGCTTTTTTCTTCTCGGTGGCGGGAAGGCCGCATCAAGGGCGGCACGGTCGGCTTCCGTAAGCTCAATCGATACCGCCTCCCTGTTTTCGCGGACGCGCTCGGGCTTGGCAGTCTTCGGTATGGCGATCACGCCTTTTTGCCCCAGAACATAGGCGAGCGCGATCTGGGCTGGTGTCGCCTGGTAGGCCTTGGCGAGATGGATCAGATCCGGATGATGGGCAAGGCGGCCCTGCTCGATCGGGGAATAGGCCATGACCGGGATGTTGTGTTCCTGGCACCAGGGGAGAAGGTCGAATTCAATGCCGCGGCGGCCGAGATTATAGAGCACCTGGTTGGCGGCGACATTCTTTCCGCCGGGAACAGCCAGTAGTTCTTCCATGTCGTCAGCGTCGAAATTCGAAACGCCCCAGGCGCCGATCTTGCCGGCGGCTTTCAAGCCTTCGAAGACCTCGACCGTTTCGGCGAGCGGGTGGTTGCCGCGCCAATGCAGGAGATAGAGATCGATGCGATCGGTCTTCATGCGCTTCAGGCTGCGCTCGCAGGCGTCGACCGTGCCTTGGCGGCTGGCATTCCAGGGATAGACCTTGCTGACCAGAAAGACCTCGGCGCGTCGTCCTTCGACCGCACGCCCAACGATTTCCTCGGCGCCGCCTTCGGCATACATCTCGGCGGTGTCGATCAGCGTCATGCCGAGATCGATGCCAGCCTTCAGGCTTTCGATCTCCTCGCGGGCGCGGGCAGGGTTCTCACCGATGTTCCAGGTGCCCTGGCCGAGGGAGGGGACGCTAGCGCCGGAAGGGAAGGCGATGGTGGGGATGGAAGACGGCATCGCTGGATCTCGATTTTGTTGGCTAGCGGTCGCTAAAGGGGTGCCGGAACGCCAAGGATACAACTTTCAGGAATGTTTACTTTATCAATTTTTAACCAGATTTTTCCACAATCCTGAATTGATAATGGTCTTTCAGCTACAGCATGATGCCGTATCGAACCAAGCCGCTGCTCCATGAAGGTCGACCAGCGGAGATTGGAGATTACGATGACATCGGTTTTTTCAGCAAGCAAAGTAGCCCTGCAAGTTCTTCAGCAGCCAGTCGTTTTGTCCGGGCCGGCGAAGAAGACGTCTGTGGCGGATGCCATCGTGTCGATTGCCAATGGCAACCCCGCCAATAAATCTTCCGACGCGCAGGTCGGTTCCCAGCCGACGAAGGCGCAATCGAAGGTTTCCGACGATATTTTCAGCGTCAACAGTGTCGATATCACCAAGATCAAGCTCAATCTTTATAAGCGCCTGGGGCAAGAGATTGGCATCAATGAAGACGATTATGACACGCTGCCTGAGTATGGCGAAGCGATCGCTCGCCAGCTGGAACATGTAAGCCCAGCGGCCCTCCAGGAAGTCGCTCACAAGCTTGGCTTGGACAAGATGGGCGTGTCCATCCAAACCCTCGTCCAATCCATGGTTGACCCGAACGGCAAAGCGAACGAAACTTTGACCAAGGCGCTTGAGGCCTATTACAACAAGGACAGCGACGGCAAGGACAAGCAGCTTCTGGTTAAGCCGGACGATACCGGGATCTATACGATCAACAGAACCGAGTGATTTGCCTTGGTGCTTGTGGCGCTGCCAACGTTCAATCCTGTCACCATGACAACTGCGTGGCTGGATCGTCTCCGATAGGTCAGCTATACTGACATAATAAGAAGCCGCCCGGCTTGATCGGAGCGGAACTCCTCGGGAGGATCTCATGCCGCTGGATACGTTTCTGGCCCTGTTGCTGTTTGCTTTCACCACCTCGATCACGCCAGGGCCGAACAATATGATGCTGTTTGCGTCGGGCGTGAATTTCGGGTTTCGCCGGACGATTCCGCATATGCTCGGCGTCGCCATCGGCTTCCTGGTGCTGCTGCTCGCTGTCGGCCTTGGTCTCGGCGCGGTGCTGCATGAGGTGCCGGTCCTCTATACGGCGATGAAATTTGCCGGCGGGGCCTATCTCGTTTGGATTGCCTGGAAGATCGGTACGTCGCGCAGCCTCGCCGAGAAGAGTGAGGATGACGTTGCGCCGATGTCCTTCCTGTCGGCAGCGGCTTTCCAATGGGTCAACCCGAAGGCCTGGGTCATGGCGGTCACGGCGATGGCCACCTATACGATCCCCCAGATCTATCTCGTCAGTGTGTTGATCGTCGGGCTTGCCTTTGCCGCGGTCAATTTCCCGAGTGTCTCGACCTGGGCCGGCTTCGGCTCGGCGCTGCGCAACTGGCTGTCCGATCCTGTTCGCCTGAAATGGTTCAACATCAGCATGGCGGTTCTGCTCGTGCTCAGTCTTTGGCCGATGCTAAAATAGCGCGATCGAAGGCTTGTTCAGCATCAGCCAGAGAATGCCGATCACCGCGAAGAAGGCCGGAAAACCGCAGGCGAACCAGATGCGGTAGAGGCTGAAATAGGCCGGCGGCAGCGGCAGGCCTTTCGCCGCCGAGGCGCGGGCGAGGTTGCGCAGGCGGATCTGGATCCAGACCACAGGCAGCCAGAAGACGCCGGTCACGACGTAGAGCAGCAGCGACAGCGCGATCCATCCTTCCTCCAGCGACCAACCGATATTTTGGGCGAGCAGATAGCCTGTCACCGGCTGGAGAATGGCTGCCGTCGCCGTGAAGACCGTATCGGCGATCACGACGGTTTCGGCCACATGGGCAATCAGCTTCGGGTCGCGGGTGCGATGCGCCATGACCATGAAGAAGGCGATGCCGGCGCCGGTGCCGAAGAGCACGGTCGCGCCGATGACATGCAGCAGCAGAAGAAACCCCACCGGCATCAACGCTCCTCCAGGATCGCAAGCGTCATCAAAGTCAAAAGCAGCGAGGGGATTACCTTAACCAGCGGCCCCAGCGGATCGAGCCAGAGGGAGGGCTCAAGCAGGGCGCCGCCGGCGAGATAGGCGAGCGTCGTTGCGATCATTCCGTAGAGCGCGAGGCGCGAAAAGGGTTTGACGAGAACACCCGCGCCGAGTGCGATATCGAGCAGGCAGGTCACGACGGTCAGCAAAATGGCTGAAGTCTTCGGCATGAAGGCGAGGAAATGTGCGGCTGCAGCCATCGGCGAAAGCAGAGGGATCAGCCCGGACAGCAGCCAGAACAGCGACAGGCCGCCAATGGCAAGTGGCTTGAGCAGGTAAAGCCGCGCAAACCACAGATCCTGGACGGCGGATGGATTGGCATCAAGCGTTTTGGCTGCCGTCTTAAGCTTCAGGTCGAAAACGGGTTGGGCAGTCGGTCGGCTGACGACGCCTTCGGACATGATGGCCATCGCCGTCGATCGCAACGGCGAGCGCCAACCGAGCCGACCGGCCATATCGGCAAGCCAGGTGATCGGCCGCGCCAGACTTCCGGAAATGGGGATCACATGGGCGGGCGGCAGGCCGAGCCAGCGGCGATGGAGCAGGACGAGATCGGCAAGCTTGGACACTTCGCCACTCGCAAGGTCGATGTCCATACCCTGTTGCAACCGACCGTCGACAGCGCTGCTGACCACGGCTGCGACATCATCCACCGCGACCGTCTCAATGGGGCTTGATGCATGAACCAGCGGAAGGATGAGGGGCAGGGCGGCAAGCGAGCGCAACAGGGCGGTTCCGCCATGCGCATTGCGGCCGATGACCAGTGCCGGGCGCAGGATCACATGCGGCAATCCAGATGCAGCAAGGGCGCGATCGGCGTTGCGCTTTGTTGCGAGGAATGGACGATCGCTGCCGGCGCCATCCGTGCGGGCTGAAATCTGGACGACCAGTCTTATGCCTGCGTTCCTTGCTTCGGCGTAGAGCGCAAGCATCGCTTTTTCCTGCGCGGCAAAGAGATCGTCCGACAATCCGTCCTGCAGCGCGCCGGCGCTGTTTACGACGGCATCGCAGCCTTGCAATGTCTGCCGCCAGTCCGAAGGCTCTGTCATTGCCGCGAGATCGGCCTTGATCCAGGAAATTGACGGTTGCTTGATCCCGGCACGGCCGGGGCTACGCGAAAGCCCCATCACATCATGCCCGTCGCCGAGCAGTCGCGCGGCGATCGTCGAGCCGATGAAGCCTGTGGCACCGAGAATCAGGATTTTCATGGAGGGCAAGCTAGCGAAGAATGCGTTACCATGTGGCAAATGCCGCCGATGGCGGCAGCGCATTCGAAGGCATCAAGGCGCTTCCTTGGCCGTGGTCTTGAGCCCTGCGATCATGATGTCGACGAGACGGCTTGCCGCCGCCTTCCAGTTGGAATCCGGCGCGACGTTTGCGACTCCAGCCACCGCACGCAGAAGGTCGAGAGGATCCATGTCGAGCTTGATCTCGCCACTTGCGATGGCGCGGGCAGTCAGCATTTCGATCCCCTGCCTAATCTGGGTGCCTGAAGCGGCGTAGAGATCCGAGGTGCCGCCGACAAGCGAATTGAGCGCCGCGAACATTCCATGCTTCGTGGCGATATAGTCGATGAACACAAGCAGCCATTCCCGCAGCGCCTCGGTGGGCGGATGCGTGGCCGCCAGCCTCTCGGCGGCGCGGGCGAGCTGCTCGGTTTCATTGCGATAGACAGCTGAGATCAACGCGTCGCGGTTCGGGAAGTGGCGATAGAGCGTGCCGATCCCGACCCCTGCGGATTGCGCGATCTCCTCGAGGCTCGCGTCAGCGCCTTTCTCCGCAAAGGCGGTCTTTGCGGTCTCGAGCAGGCGCAGTCGGTTGCGTTCGGCATCTGCACGCGGCTTGCGGGGGACGGGTTGCTCGATTTTTTTCGTCACACTACACGATGACCCATTGATAAACGGAGGGTGCCTCCGTATTTAATCGGAGGCACCCTCCTCTTATTCCATTCGGGGGCGAGGGACAATGGTCCACCGCGATGGGTGCCGACTACGTCCACATGTGAAGGAGATTTTCATGACGGGACTTTTTGGAGCCACTTCCACGACTGACGATGTACTTGCCGGTGTCGACCTCAGCGGCAAACGCGTGCTGGTGACAGGCGTTTCGGCCGGCCTCGGCGTCGAGACGGCGCGGGCGCTGGTCGCGCACGGTGCGCAGGTTGTCGGTGCAGCCCGCGATCTTGCCAAGGCAGAGGCTGCGACGGCAGCGGTTCGCGCGCTGACCGCCAATGGCGGCAGCCTCGAACTGATAGAACTCGACCTTGCCTCTCTGACGAGCGTTCGTGCCTCTTCCCACGCACTGCTGGCGGACAAGCGGCAGTTCGATATCGTCATTGCCAATGCCGGCGTCATGGCAGCGCCGTTCGGCCACACGGCCGATGGCTTCGAGACGCAATTCGGAACCAACCACCTTGGCCATTTCACCTTCGTCAACCGTATTGCGCCTTTGATCAAAGAAGGTGGCCGGCTGGTCAATCTTTCTTCGTCGGGCCATCGCTTCGCCGATGTCGATCTCGACGATCCGAACTTCGAGCACGCGGCCTATGATCCCTGGCTCGCCTATGGCCGGTCGAAGACTGCCAACATCCTGTTTGCCGTCGAATTCGACCGCCGGCACAAGGAGCGCGGCATTCGCGCGACTGCCGTGCATCCCGGCGGCATCCGCACGGAGCTTGCGCGCCACCTCGAACCGGGCACGCTGGAGGCCATGGTCAGCAAGATCAATTCCGATCTCGCGGCCGAGGGCAAGCCGAATTATGAGCTGAAGTCGGTCCCGCAGGGTGCGGCCACATCCGTCTGGGCCGGCATCGTCGCTCCCGCCAACGAAGTGGGCGGCAAATATTGCGAAAATTGCCATGTCGCCACCATCGCGGAAGGCCAAATCGGCCCTACGGTCGAAGGCGTTTATGCGTATGCGCTCGACGGCGACCGCGCCAAGGCGCTCTGGGCGAAGAGCGAAGAAATGGTCGGCGAGCGTTTCTGATAGCCCTTACGATCATTCTGAGCTGCGGTATCCGTGAGGGTACCGCAGTCGACTTGTGGTGACTTAGGGAGTTCTTGCGAGCGCTATCCCGCAAGAACCCGCTTGGCGGAGATGGAGCGAGCGCTTAGGATGGCGCTCTGTTTCGGGGAGGGCGGCCTTGCACCACGACGACGACCACGACGCTCATGATCATCACCATCATGACCATGACAACAGCTATTCCGACATGCAGGCCCGTGTCCGGGCACTTGAGACGCTGCTCACGGAAAAGGGACTGATCGACCCTGGTGCCATCGACGCGATTGTCGAGACCTATGAAACGAAGATCGGGCCGCGAAACGGCGCGCAGGTGGTCGCGAAGGCCTGGAGCGATCCTGATTTCGCCGAATGGCTGAAGCGGGATGCGACGGCGGCAATCGCAAGCCTCGGTTACACCGGTCGGCAGGGCGAACACATGCGCGCCGTTTTCAATACGCCCGAAACCCATAACCTTGTCGTCTGCACGCTTTGCTCCTGTTACCCGTGGTCGGTGCTCGGCTTGCCGCCGGTCTGGTACAAGGCGCCGGCCTATCGCTCCCGTGCCGTCATCGATCCGCGTGGCGTGCTGGCCGAATTCGGGCTGACGCTAGCGCCGGACAAGAAGATACGTGTCTGGGACTCGACGGCCGAGCTGCGCTACCTCGTCATTCCCGAGCGGCCGGATGGAACCGATGGTTTCAGTGAAGAGCAGCTGGCGGGTCTGGTCAGCCGCGACGCGATGATCGGTACTGATATCGCCGGGCGTCAGGAGGCGGGCGCATGAACGGGCCGCATGATCTTGGTGGGCAGATGGGCTTCGGTCCCGTTGCGCTCGAACGAAACGAACCTTACTTTCATGCGGATTGGGAAAAGCGGGCGCTCGGCATCACGCTATCCTGTGGCGCCTTCGGTGCCTGGAACATCGATGAAAGCCGGCATGCGCGCGAAAGCATTCCGCCCGCCGATTATCTTTCGGCCAGCTACTACGAAATCTGGATTCGCGGCATCGACATGCTGCTGGAGCGTCATGGTTTCGCGACGCCCGAGGAATTGGCCGAGGGGCGCGATCTGCTGCCCGGCACCGCTCCAAAACGGGTGCTGAAGGCCGAGATGGTGCCGGGCGTTCTTGCCAAGGGCGGCCCTTGCGACCGGCCGGTCGAAACCGCGCCGGCTTTCGCCGTCGGCGACCGCGTGCGCACCAAGAATTTCAACCCCACCACTCATACCCGCCTGCCGCGTTATGCGCGTGCAAAGACAGGGGTGGTCGAGGCTGTGCCGGGCTCTTTCGTGTTCCCCGATGACAATGCCCATGGCAAGGGCGAGAACCCGCAATGGGTCTATACCGTCGTCTTCGACGCACCGGAAATATGGGGCGAGGGAGCCGATCCGTCCCTGACGGTATCGATCGATGCCTGGGAGAGCTATCTTGAGCGTGTGTGAGACCGCGTCACCGCTCAGGGACTCGCCGCAGCTGCCGCGATCGACCGACGGAGAGCCGGTGTTTCCAGAACCCTGGGCCGCCGAAGCTTTCGCGATGACCGTGCATCTTCACGAGCGCGGTCTCTTCAGCTGGCCGGAATGGGCGGAGCGTCTGTCAGCGGAATTGCACAAGCCCGATAGAGCGGAGGATGGCAGCGATTATTTCGACTGCTGGGTCGCCGCCCTTTCCAGCCTTCTGGTCGATCGCGGCGTGACGGATGGGCAAACCATTCGGGCGCTGCAGGAAAGCTGGCAGCGCGCGGCGGAGGCAACACCGCACGGCAAGCCGATCCTTTTGGAGAACGATCCGCAGCGCTGATTTCTGTTTGGTTTCTCGCAATTCCGGACGCAAAAGCGCTGCACGCTTTTGCTGGAATTGCTTCACGAAGACGGAAACTGCTTGTAGCATTCCTCCGCCACCTGCCTAAGCATGTCGCGCGAGATCTCGCCCGTAACCGCATAGCCGATATCGCCGTCGATCCAGTAGAAGGTATCGAGCGTGCCTGCATTGGCGAAGCGGAAGCTCGTCGTCGTGTTCAGCTTGTTGCGGCCGACGAGAACGGTGATGCGCTTGCCGGACGCGTCCTCATACATGAAGAGCGCGCCGGGCGTGCCGTTGACAGGCAGCAGCCTGCCGCCGACGAGCTGGAAGCCGAGCGTCTTTAGGCTCGGGACCTTGAGATCGGCGATGTTCAGCCGCTTGCCGAGCCAGGTCGCAAGATGCGGTTCCTGGTCAGCGCCGACCTCGACGGGATGGCGGACTTCGCTCGCGTAGACGAGGAAGGCCGATTGCGCCTGGCGCGGCAGCGCCTCGATGCTTGCAAGCTGGATCTCTGGGCGGCCCAGCAATTGCGGACCGTAATGGCCAGCAGCCGCACCCGCCAGGAAGACTACGACAGTGGCCGCGGCTACAGACAGACGCCGGCTCAGCCTGCTGCGATCCTCGCGTCTCTGGCTGGTGACAAGGAGGCGGTCGCTGTCCTTCGTTCGGGCATAGGGTGCAAACAGCATCTTGATTTCGGCATTCTGGGCCTTCCAGCCGGCGACCTTGGCGGCCTCTTCCGGATTGTCCGAGAGCCAGGCTTCCAGTCGTGCGTTTTCGCCGGGCGGCAAAAGCCCGTCTGCAAAGGCATGCAGGTCCGCTTCGGTCACGGTTGGGTTTCGTTCGTTCATTTCGGTCTCCGAAGCGTCACGACATTGTCGGAATTCATCAGGTCGCTCAGCCGCTTGCGCGCGCGCGACAGGCGCGACATCACGGTACCGATCGGTATGTCGAGCATGGTGGCGACGTCTTGGTAGCTGTAGCCCTCGACGACGATGAGCATCAGCACTGCGCGATTCTCCTCCGGCAGCGTGTTCAGTGCGATCTCAAGCCGCGAGCGTTCCAGCGGATCGGCATCGATCTCGGGCGAGGGCAGGTCGGTGCTGTCGTCCAGATCGACAAAGGTTCGCCCACCCCGCTGGCGCAGGCCGTTGCGATAGAGATTTGTCATGATGGTCAGCACCCAGCCGCGCAGGTTCAATCCGCGCCATTGGCCGCGCCGCATCAATACTTTCTCGACGCAATCCTGCAGCAGGTCTTCGCCATCGATATCCGATCGCGTCAGGCTGCGGGAATAGCGCCGCAGCGAGGGCAGGAGCGCAAGCACCTGCGTCTCGAAAGCATCGGGCGCGGGGGAAGTGCCCCCCGCAGCCCTGTCGGTCCAATCAGGGCCGTGCGACATCCCATACGCCCTTGAAGCCGTCGCCGGCAACGTCGCCGGCCTTGGTGTCCTTGACGAAGAAATAGAGCGGCATGCCGCCCTTGGCCCACTGCATGGAGCCGTCCTTGCGCTTGATGATCGAGTAACCGTTGCCGGCCTTGGCCTTGGCGTCCGCCATCAGCGGCGGCCAGGCCTTGGCGCAATCATCGTTGCAATTGGACACGTCCTTCTTGTCGTTCTTGAAGGTGTAGAGGGTCATGCCATTCTCGCCGGCAAGAACCTTGCCCTTGGAGGTTTCGACGGTCTTAACCGGTTCGGCGGCGAGGGCTGCGGTTGCGGCAGCGGATGCCAGTATCAGGATCGGCAGAAATTTTACGGCTTTCATGGGGGCTGTCTCCTCGGTTGCAAAGGGCTCGCAATGTGCGGCGCCGGACATGAGACACGGTTTGCTGCGATTTTATTCCCGGCCATTCCAGAGTTTTTGGTGATCGTCTGACCCTTTAAACCCTCGCTGCTACGGGTTCCACTTTGCCGCAGGTTTCCGGGAAAATGCCGACGGCGCAACCGCAATCCATCAGGGCTTCGTCTGCGACCTCGATGAACAGCCGCCTGAACCATTGCGCGCGCGGATCCGTCTCGTCTATGCGCCGATAGAGCATCGTCACCGGAATGGCCGGCAGGTCGAAGGGCGGTGCGGCGACGGCGAATCCGTGCAATTGCGCCATGCAGCGGGCGATCGATTCCGGAATGGTTGCGATGACAGGCAGGCGGCTGAGCGTCATCGGCAGGGCCGAAAAGCGCGGTACTGCAGCGACAACGCGGCGGCAGCAGCCAACTGCCCGGGCAACAAGGTCGATATCCGCCGTTGTGCCCTCGAAAGAGACGGCCACATGCGAGGCTTTGGTGAATTCCTCCAGGGTGAGCGGCGTCTTCAGCTGGAGTTGTTTCGGATCGTAGATGCAGAGCGATTTCTGGTCGAAGAGCGGCGCGCGGACATGCCAGGAGGCCGGCTCGTCATGGACGGCCACGCTGAAATCATAGAGCCCATCGTCGAGCATTCGCCCGCCGTCGCGCTTTTCCGACGCGAGACCGACCAGCCTGGCGTTCGGCGCCAGCTTGCTCAGCCTTGCCGCGAGCGGGCCGAAGAAGGCGGATTCGAGATTGTCGCACATGCCGATGCGGAACTCGCCTTCCCAGGTCGAGGGGTCGAAATCGAGCGGCGGGCGGATCGCGCGCTCGATGCCGGACAGCGCATCCTCGATGGCAGGGGCGATGGAAAGCGCGCGTGGCGTCGGCTGCAGGCTGCGACCGACCCTCACGAAAAGCTCGTCATCGAGCGTCTCGCGCAGACGGCGCAAGGCAGCCGAAAGGCCCGGCTGGCCGAGGAGCAATCGCTCGGCAGCGCGACTGACATTGCGCTCCTGCATCAGCACCGAAAATGCGAGCAGGAGGTTGAGGTCGACTTTGCGGAGGGCGGCGTCATTCATCATTGTGAGTAATACCTGACATGGATACTATCAATTTGCAATAGGGAAGGAAGATGTACATTTTCTCGTTCCCTGCCGTTTTCACCTCCCAGGCGGCAGCATCAAAAGGAACGATTTCGATGACCCTTTCCAAATCCCAAGGTGGGGCAGGGCTGGCATTGCTGCTGCTCTGCGCCGCCAACTTCCTTGACGCCATGGACGTCTCGACCATCGGCGTTGCTCTTCCCGCGATCCAATCCGAACTTGGTATGCCGGCGACCTCACTGCAATGGGCCGTCAGCGCCTATGTGCTCGGCTATGGCGGCTTCCTGCTGCTTGGCGGGCGCGTGGCCGATCTTTTCGGCCACCGCCGCGTCTTCCTCTGGTCGCTCGGTGTCTTTGCGGCCGCAAGCATTGCTGGCGGTTTCGTCGATAGCGGCACGACGCTGATTGCTGCGCGCCTGATCAAGGGCATTGCAGCGGCCTTCACCGCGCCAGCCGCGCTCGCGCTGCTGCTCTCCGTGTTCGGCGAGGGCGAAAAGCGGGCGAAGGCGCTCGGCGTCTTTGCCTCGACGGGCGCGGCCGGCTTTGTTCTCGGCATGGTGCTCGGCGGCGCCGCCACGCTGATCAGTTGGCGTGCGACCCTGGTCATGGGCGCGCCGGTGGCGATCCTCGCGCTTGTCGTCGCTCCCTTTGTCCTTCCGAAAGATCATGCCCGGACTGGACACCGACCGCGCTTCGACTGGGCCGGCGCGATCACGATCACGCCCGGACTGCTTCTCTTCGTCTTCGGCATCACCAATGCCGCCGCTGCCGGCTGGGCAACATTCCCGACATGGGGTTCGTTGCTGGCGGCGCTGGTGCTGATCCTGCTCTTCCTCAGGGTCGAGTCACGTCATGCCGATCCCATGGTGCCGCTTGCGATATTCCGGCGGGCAAAGCTCAGCCATGCCAATGCGCTCGCAGCCCTTTTCCAGGGCGTCTATGTCGGCTTCCAGTTCATCGCGACGCTCTATTACCAAAACGTCTTCGGATGGTCGGCATTTACAACAGGCTTCTGCTTTGCCATCGGCGGAGCCTGCGTGATGTTCCTCGCTCCGCGTTTTGCGCTGATCGCGCAGAGCCGCGGCGCCACGGGGCTGATGACATCAGGCGTCGGCTTGCAGGCGATCAGCTATATCTTCTGGGTCGGCGCTTTCGGGCAGATCAACCCGATCGTTCTCGTCGGCGTGTCGCAGCTGTTGCTCGGCGTCGGCTATGCCATGACCTATCCCTCGGTGCAGGTGGCAGCACTGTCTGATGCCGACGACGAGCAGTCCGGGCTCGCTTCGGGGCTGCTCTTTGCCTCCTTCCAGATCGGCGGCGGCATTGTGCTTGCGGCGGCTTCGGCGATTTTCGCCGCAGCTCCTGATTTCGGCTGGAACGCCTATGTTGCCGGGACGGCCTTCGTCGCTGCGCTCTCCGTTGCCGTGACGTTGCTCGCCGCGCTCGGACCGCGGACATCGGCTGCAGCCACCTTGCAAGACGACATTCGCCAGGCTGCAGAGTAACGACGACATGCCCGCATCTCTGGATGCGGGCATCCTTGCTTGATTGCAAAGGTTTCGGATCGAGGCCGGTTCGAAGGATTTCTTCCTTGCCTCCGTCGCCCGAATCCTGCCAAGTCGCAGGATGCAATTTGCCCCTCAACAGGATGAAGCCCTCAAGGCCGTTTCGAAATGGCTGAAGGAAGGGCGCTCGCCGCTGTTTCGCCTTTTCGGCTATGCCGGAACGGGCAAGACGACGCTTGCCAAGCATTTTGCCGAGCATGTCGACGGCGAGGTGCTGTTTGCAGCTTTCACCGGCAAGGCAGCGCAGGTGCTACGCTCACGCGGCGCAAGCAACGCCAAGACCATTCATTCGCTGATCTACCGGCCGCGCGGCGAAGAGGCTGTCGAGGACGAGGAAACCGGCAAGACCTCGATCGCGCCGATGTTCACCATCAACCGGCAGAGCCCGGTCGCCAAGGCCGCGCTGATCATCATCGACGAATGCTCGATGGTGGACGAGGCGCTCGGCAAGGACCTGATGAGCTTCGGCACGCCGATCCTGGTGCTTGGCGATCCCGGACAGCTGCCGCCGGTCTCGGGGGGAGGGTTCTTCACGAATGAGGAGCCGGACTACCTGTTGACGGATATCCATCGCCAGGCCCGCGACAACCCGATCATTAAGCTTGCCATGCAGGTGCGCGAAGGCAACGAGATCGTGTATGGCGACTACGGCACCGCGCAGGTCATCTCCAAGAACGAGGTGACACAGCCGCTCGTCATGGACGCGGATCAGGTGCTGGTCGGTACGAACAAGACGCGGCGGCGCTACAATCAGCGTTTGCGCGAATTGAAGGGCTTCACGACCGACTATCCGCAATCCGGCGACAAGCTGGTCTGCCTGCGCAACGATCCGGCAAAGGGCCTTCTCAACGGCTCGCTCTGGCAGGTAATGACGTCGTCGCGGGAGACGACGAAGCCCGGCATCAACCTGCTGATCAAGCCTGAAGACGACGACATGGATCGGGGCGCTGCCAAGATCAAATTGCTGAAGCAGGCATTCGAGGATGTGGACGGCGAAATCCCCTGGTCCACGCGCAAGCGTTACGACGAGTTCGACTATGGCTATGCGCTGACCGTGCACAAGGCGCAGGGTTCGCAATGGAACAATGTCGTGCTGTTCGATGAAAGCTGGGCATTCCGCGATACCCGTGAACGCTGGCTTTATACCGCAATTACCCGGGCGGCCGAGACGCTGACGATCGTGCGCTGACACATTGACGGGATGGCTATTCCGTCTTGACGATGCCGAGCAATACGGCCTTGGCAACGGTCTGGAAGCGATTGCTCGATCCGAACTTTTTGATGACGGATGCTTCTAGGGCCTGGGCTTCCTCGGTCTTGATATCCAGCGCCTTTGCAATTCTGGCGGGCGTCAGACCTTCCACCATCTTTTCTAGACAGCGACGCTCCTGATCGGTCAAAGCCGAGGGGTCGCGATTGTCATTCAGCCGCTCCGTTTCGGCGACGCTGTTGTAGTCGAGGAGGTCGTTTACTTTCTGCATCTGCCGCTGGATTGTCGTGGCCTCGCCGCCGAGTTCGCGCTTGCGCGCGTAGAGCGCGGTGTGGAACACCTCTTCTGCGTCTTCCTGTGTTTCTGCCCGATGCAGCTCTTCCATCAATTCCTGGATGACGGCGATGGGCATTCCTGTTTCGCGGCAGACGTTGATGACGGCCATACGCAGCACGTCTTCGATGCCGTA
Source organism: Rhizobium sp. BK376 (assembly GCF_004341625.1). Classification (GTDB taxonomy): domain Bacteria; phylum Pseudomonadota; class Alphaproteobacteria; order Rhizobiales; family Rhizobiaceae; genus Rhizobium. The sequence continues at coordinate 108,036 of NZ_SLZG01000009.1, forward strand.
GACGCGCATCAACCCGATGCGATCGGCCGAAATCAGGCCCTTCTCTTGGTAGAAGTGCAATGTCCTGTGGGTGACGCCAAAGGCGTTTGCCATATCGGCAATGGCAATCGGCCCATTAGGGAGCTCCGGCGGCAGCGCTGCGGCGGGCAAGAACCTGTACCTCGCCCGGGCTTCCGAGGCGAGTTTGGCGGCAGCAAACAGACGTTTGGAACCGTCAGGCATATACCCCTCCTTAGGATATTGTCTTCTTCACCTCATGTCCTTTCCCCTGCCGGCCCGACTGCCTTGTCCAAGGCAAACGAACATCCTCGGCGCTCCCAAGGGAAGGCCGATGCGGCATAGGCTTTCGATTCATCATCGCGCAGAGCTGGGTTCAGCTCCCCCGAGAACGCTGAAAACGCTTACCCTGAAACGGGATAGCCTTCGTCGCAGACCTTCGCTCCTACCATCGGCGGTCTGCAAATAACCGATCATCGACATAGGAGGCTATCTGCTTTTGCCTGGATTAGGAATCGCCCGAAGGAGGTAGCATCGCGCTGAACCCCCAGAGAATGCGGGTGACATCATCAATCTTTTGCATGAGTTGATATCGGAAACTCGTTGGCCTCGGGGCCTCTCTTGGCATAAAAGCGAGGTACCTTCCGTTTATGCAATATGGACGTCGCTATGCCAGCCAAGCTCTCCGTCAATGTTAATGCCATCGCCATGCTGCGGAACCGGCGCGATCTGCCCTGGCCGAGCATCGAGGGCCTCGGCCGTATCGCGCTCGATGCCGGCGCAAGCGGCCTGACGGTGCATCCGAGGCCCGACCAGCGCCACGTTCGTTTCTCCGATCTGCCGGTCATTCGCGCGCTGATCGACGATGAATTTCCCGATGCGGAATTCAACATCGAAGGTTACCCAACCGACGAATTTTTCGACCTTTGCGCCGGTGTCGAGCCGGAGCAGGTAACGCTTGTGCCCGACGATCCCTCGCAGGCGACTTCGGATCACGGCTGGGATTTCCGCAAGCACCGCGATTTCCTCAGCCGCGTGACCGAGAAGTACAAGAAGATCGGGTGCCGCGTTTCCCTCTTTGCGGATGGCGACGGCGACGCGGAGGCAGTGGCGATCGCCAAGGAGATTGGCGCGGACCGTATCGAGCTCTACACCGGCCCCTATGGCGGCTGCTTCGATGCGCCGGAGCGCGCTGCTGTCATCCTGGAAGCGCTTGGAAAGACTGCGGATGCGGCAACCGCAAACGGACTGGCCGTCAATGCCGGGCACGACCTGACGGTCGCAAACCTGCCGGCGCTGCTCAAGCGCGTTCCGCAAATCGCGGAAGCTTCGATCGGTCATGGACTGACGGCCGATGCGTTGGAATATGGCATGGCGGAAACAGTGCGCCGCTTCCGCCGGGCCTGCGGGCAGAAGGTTTGATCGGCCCGAACGGCCGATGGCTTTTCGTCATGCTCGGGCCTGTCCCGAGCATGTGCCACGTTCCATTTTGTTGATATGCTGCAGATCCTCGGCACGAGGCCGAGGATCACAAAAAACGTTGGCTCAGCGGCGTACAATCAGCCAGCCAGGACGGCCTTGCGCTCCTCGAGGAAGCTCTTCAGCGTCTGCGGCTCCCTGCCGGTCAAAGTCTTGAAATCGCCGCTGACCACATCGAAGTTGCCGGCGCGGATATTGGCATCGGCGGAGACCAGCATGTCGACGACGAATTTCGGCAGGCCGGCACCGGTCAGGCCGGCGGCGAGCTGTTCGTCGGTGACATTGATCACCTGCGGCGGCTTGCCGACGATTTCGGCGACGGTGGCGGCAATGTCCTCGATCGACAGCGACCTGGCGCCTGTCAGCGTGTAGGTGGCGTTGCCGGTTGATGAGGAGGCGAGTGCGGCGGCGATTGCCAGAGCGCAGTCTTCACGCGAAATGTAGGGAGCGCGGCCGCCATGGGCCGCCGTATACCAGCTGCCGACCTGCAGATTGTGCGGCAGCGACAACATGAAATTGTCCATGTACCAGGCATCGCGCAGGATCGTATAGGTGATGCCGCTCGCCTGGATGGCCTGTTCGGTGCCGAGATGGTCCGGGGCGAAAGTGACGAGCGAATTGTCCGGGCTCGGCATGGAAGTGTAAAGGATATGCTTCACGCCGGCCTTTTTCGCTGCCTCGATCGCTGCCTTGTGCTGGGCAAGACGCTTGCCTGGCGTGTCGAGGCTGTCGGTGCTGATGATCAACAGGCGATCAATGCCGGCGAAGGCGTCGGCGAGCGTGACGGCATCGTCGAAATCCGCCTTGCGGGTAACGACGCCCTTGGCCGCGAGATCGGAAAGCTTTTCCGGACTGCGGGTGGCCGCGACAATGTCCGCTGGCGCGACCTTGTAGGTTTCCAGGAGATGATGGATCACGCGCTGGCCGAGCTGACCGGCTGCGCCGGTAACGAGAAGTTTGTTGCTCATGGGGCTTTCCTTTATCTACGGCCGATTGGCCGCTGTTTCTGGTCTCAAAAAGAGACTAGCACTAGAATAGGAATTGACGTCTTGCTGTAAAGAAGGCAGTTTTTGCGCTCTACGTTACCAAAAGGGAACCTACATGGCCGCCTCTGTCGTCAATCTGCGTAACAAGGCTGAAACGCCGGTGCGAACGGTTGAGTTCAGCAAGCTCGATTTCACCAATTGCCCGGTTCGTGATCTCATTGCGCAGATCGGAGGCAAGTGGTCGACCCTGCTTTTGGAGGCGCTGGCGCAGAAGCCCTATCGTTTCGGGGAATTGCGGCGCATGGTGCCCGATATTTCGCAGCGCATGCTGACGCAGACGCTGAGGGACCTACAGCGGGACGGCTATGTCGAGCGGGAAGTCTTTCCGACGAAGCCGCCGAGTGTCGAGTATCGCATGACCGATCTCGGTCGGTCGCTCTATGGGCCGCTGGCGCAGCTTCTGAACTGGGCCGAGGCCAATCACGATGCCGTTCGCGCGGCCCGCAAGAAATTTGACGAAACCGAGAAGTGAGAGGCGCCGCCGAAGTCCTGCGCCTCTCTGATCACATTGTTACCTGCGGCGAAGTTCCGTTGCGAAGAACAGCAGGGCGACTGTCGGGAAGCAGAAGCCGATCCAAGCCGTGAGCGTCCAGCCGCCGGTCGCAAAGGCCCAGCCGCCGATGGCCGAACCGAAAGCGCCGCCGGCAAAGAAGGTGGCCATGAACAGGCCGTTGAGGCGGCTGCGATGTTCCGGGCTCAGCCCATAGATCGCACGCTGGCCACAGACGAGATTGGTCGTCACGCCGAAATCGAGCAGGATGGCTGCCGCGGTCAGCAAAAGCAGGGCTGAAAGCGAGCCGCTGGTGGCGAAATGACTGAGCAGGAACGATCCCATTCCGAGCAGCATGGCAAGGGTGGTGGCGATCTGCGTCAGACCACGGTCGGCAAGCCGTCCGGCAATCGGCGAGGCGATGGCGCCGGCAGCGCCCGCCAGTGCGAAAAGGGCGATGCCGTTCTGCGAGAGGCCGAAGGCCGGGCTTGCCAAGAGCAGCGGCGAGGTCGTCCAGAAGAGGCTGAAGGCGCCGAACAGGCAGGCCTGATAGAGCGCCCGGCGCTGGAGCACCCGGCTGTGTATGGCCAGGTGTCCCATCGAGGCGAGGAGCTGGCCATAGTGCAGCTTTGCCTGCGGAACACGCGTCGGCAGCACGGCGCGCAGGATGACGGCCAGCACGATCATGACCACGGCCGAGACGATGTAGACGGTCTGCCAGGAGGAGGCTTCGGCAACAAAGCTTGCAAACGGGCGGGCGAGCATGATGCCGCAGAGCAGGCCACTCATGACATTGCCGACCACGCGGCCACGCGACGCATCAGGCGCCATATTGGCGGCAAAGGGAACAAGCACCTGAACTGCGACCGACGACAGGCCGATGCAGAGCGACGCAAGCAGGAAGATACCGGGCGTGGTCGAAACCGATGCGCCGATCAGCGCGATTGCCGAGACGACGGTCAGGACGAGCACCAGCCGGCGGTTTTCAAGCAGATCGCCGAGCGGCACGATCAGCAGCAGCCCGAGACCGTAACCGATCTGCGTTAGCGTCACGATAAGGCCGGTCGCAGCCGGCGAAAAGCCGAGTTCGCGGCTAATAGGGCCGGCGAGCGGCTGGCCATAATAGAGATTTGCGGCCACGAGCCCGCAGGCTGCGGCGAACATGAAAGTGAGCCACGGCGATATGGTCGGCTCCGAGACGGGTGCGGCCGTCTCCCGCGCTTGTGCGGCAGTTGCGGTCATAAGATGCTCCTTGGCGATAGAAGTGGAGCCCAAGGGGCTCCAAAATTATTTTCGAAAATCAGTTCAGTAATTTCATTGCGGTTTCGGCCACAGCCTTCATTTCCGCGTGACTGCGATCGGTCTTGCCGACGATGCGCATGCCTTTCATGAGGCAAAGCAAAGTGCGGGAGACCGCTTCTGCGTCGACATCTGCACGGATGGAACCGTCGCTCTGGCCAAGCTTGATCAAGTCGACCATGACGCGCTCGTCGGTTTCAAAGGCAGCCGCGACACGCCTTGCGGCTTCCTCATCGAAGAGGACCATATCCGTGGCGCTGTTGACAACGAGGCAGCCGCGCCGGCCCTCGACCCCGTGCGATGCGTTTGCATAGACCTGGAGCATGGCGAACAGGCCATCGCGTCCCGTCTCTGCCTTGCTCACATCATTGCGCAGGACGCCGAGGCGCACCGAGCGATATCGATCAAAGGCGGCCAGGAACACTCCACGCTTGTCCTTGAAAGCCTTGTAGACGCTGCCTGATGTCAACCCCATGGCCTCGGTCAGCTCGCTGATCGAGGTTGCATGATATCCACGCTCGGAAAACACACGGAGCGCCTGGTCGAGCGCTGCGTCCATGTCGAACTCACGGGGGCGTCCCCGAAGCTTTCCGGTGCTGGAGAGAGTTGTCGTCATGACTGAATGATTAGGGAATGATCGTTTCCAAATCAACCGAAATTTTGCGATGCAGCAAAATATTCACAAGCGGCGAGTGGTGTCGCGGGTCAGAGACCCAGTCCTGCGGTTGAGTTCGGCACTCTGTTTTTAAGCCGGAATCAGCCTTGAGTTGTGCAAATTCGTCCGAAGCAAAAGGGAATGCGATGCGGTAACAGGCGGCAATAGAATGTGACGGCGTCGGCGCCGCAGACGAGGAACTTTTCCGAATCCGGGATCGTTTCAGGTTCGCAGCACGGAGATTAACATGGCAAAATATCTCGCGGCATCTGAAGAGACCGGCCCCGTTGAAATAGTGGCTCCTTCCACCGAACCTCTCTTCAGGAGACGCAGGTTTCTCAGGGTATTCTGGACGATGATCTCGATCGTGTGGGTGGTCGCCGTCGCGGGCCTCATTGCGAGCTCGATGCTTTCCTGAAGATGAAGGCCGACCGACCTTATCAGGCGCAATCGTCGTTGCGCGTTCCTGCTATCGTGTTCAGCAATTCCCAACCTGTAAAGCCGGCGTCAGGCGCGCAAATTCTACTGCGTCAGCAACTTGGACTGAGGATCGTTCTGCAAGCTATCGCCGACGTCGGTTGCCTTTTTCTGGGTGATCGGGTGTTCGACGGCGTTCAGGGGAGCCGCAATCGTGGTGGCCGTCACGGCGCCAACGGTCCGGGCCGTTCCGCCGATGACCGCGGCCACGCCTTCGCCGAGCGAGATGTTGGAATCCGTCAGCTTTTGTCCGACCATCAGCCGCTGGCCGATCAGCTGGACGATCTCGGGGCTCTCGGCGAACTTGCCATGGTTCAGCCTGTCGCCGGTCCTGACCTTGGTGAGGTCGATCGCGGTGATGCCGGCTTCCTCAAGCTTCGTGCGGTAAGGCTCTTCGGCGGGATTGATGCCGCCGAGACGCGCGACGCGACCGGTGATGAAGCTCGATGCCGCGAGCGCCTTGTCGTCCTGGGACACGAAGATCGTGAATTTCGGCCGCGGCGTTCCCATCTCGACATACTGCTTGGCAAAGACCTGGATGTCGATGTCAGGAGAGGCGAGGATGACGTCGCGGATCTTCGAATTCACATGGCCGTCGCGGATGCCCATCTGCCGCAACGCTTCCATCGCCAGCCACGTCCCCATCGAATGGGCCAGAATGGTGATGTCCTTGACATCCTTGTCCTCCGAGAGGACGCGCAGCGCCTGCTCAAGCGCGCTACGGGAATAATTGGTGCTTTCCTTGTCATATTCATAGGCAAAGAGGCTGGCGCGCGACGGCCAGGTGAAGAGGACAGGCGTCGCGTGCATGCCTGAATCGTGGACGATCTGTGCGAGGCGGAAGACCGAATCCTCGTACTTGTTGTTGAAGCCATGGATGAAGACCAGCGCGTGGCCGCCCTCCAAGTGCTGCCTGAACCAGGCGCGGCCTTCGGCACGCGTATCGAGCTGCTTGACGCGGGTGACGGCGAAATCGGTTGCCGGATTGGGCGGAAGGCGCCTCGGCCACTGGACGGTGCCGGCCTCGCGCTTCGGCGGGATCGAAACCTCGATATCCGTCAGAAAGGGCTTGGGACTGCGCTCGCCGTTGAAGAGCGTCGCCGGATTACCGCTGGGCTGCCGGTTGGTCGCAACCAGCATCTCGACCTGCGACGTCTTCGGCGTGGCCGCCGTCAGCGCGACGGGCGTCATCACGCCGCTTGGATGACCGCATCCGGACAGGACGAACAAGGCGGCTAGAACGAGCTTCTTCGGCATAGGCGCTCCGACGGTCGTGGTCGGCACAACCTAGAGGACAAGGCCGAAGATACAAGTGCGTTACGGCAACACCTGTAAACTCTCTTTGTCTAATATAGCTCGTTCTGGTGCCGCGACTATGCGGCGTTGGTTGCCCTCATGGGTTCGTCCTCAAGGGCAAAGGCAACAGCCGCCTGCGCGTGGATCGTTGTCGTGTCAAAGCCGGGTAGGGGCAGCGCTTTCGGATCCAGGATCAGGCAGATCTCCGTGCAACCGAGGATAACGCTGTCGGCGCCTACCGCCTTGGCGCGTTCGATAATCGCCATCAGCTTTTCGCGCGAACTGTCGAGGATAGTGCCTGCGCAGAGTTCGTTGAAGATGATGTCATGAACGATGGTGCGATCATCGGACTGCGGCACAATGACGGAAATGCCGTGACGGTCCATGCGCTCGGTATAGAAGCCGTGCTCCATCGTATAGCGGGTCGCAAGCAGCAGCGGACGGGTCTTACCTGAAGCCTTCAAGGCGGCGGCGGTCTCGTCGATGATGTTGATGACCGGCACGGAGATGTGGGAAGCCACGTCATCGGCGATCAGGTGCATGGTGTTGGTGCAGATCAATACGCAATCGGCGCCGCCGATCTGCAGGCGAATGGCAGCATCGCCCAAGCGCGCGGCGGCGTCGCTCCAGCGCCCGGCCTTCTGCAGCGCGACCATATCGGCGAAGTTGACCGAATGCATCAGCAGTTCAGCGGAGGCGAGGCCTCCCAGGCGCTCGCGGACCATCTCGTTGACGAGCCGATAGTAGACCGCCGAACTTTCGAAGCTCATGCCGCCGATAAAGCCGATTGTGCGCATTCCGGTATTTCTCCTCCTTGGACTTGAGTGACCGTATCATGTCGCAATTCACTTGCGCAGTGTTTGCATTTTTTGTGTATGCTTATGAGAAATGCGCAAAATTTTGCGCTGTCTTTTATTTGTACGCAAATTCTCGGCGCGAGGTGATGCCATGCTTGATGATCGCGATCGCAAGATTCTCGACTTTTTGCAGAACGATGCGGGCATTTCGGTGACCGACCTTGCAGATCGGGTCGCCCTTTCCGTTTCAGCCTGTTCCCGGCGCATCCAGCGGCTGGAAGAGAGCGGCCATATCGCGCGGCGGATCGTCGTACTTGACCGCGAGAGAATGGGCGTTCCGACGACAGTCTATGCGCTGATCAAGACGGCGCACCATTCCGATGACTGGATCGAGGACTTTCGGCGGGCGATCAGCGACATTCCCGAAATCGTCGAAGCGCATAGGTTGACGGGCAATTACGACTATATCCTGAAAATCGTGCTGCCGCGGGTCGAGCAATATGACGTTATCTACAAGACGATCGTGCGGCGGGTGGAATTGTTCGATGTCGCCGCCTCCATCTCGATGGAGGAACTTAAGAGCGGGATTGCCATTCCCGTCAGCTATGCGAGTTGAGCTTCGGAATATCGGAGCAACAGCCGCCAAGATGGGCAGGGGTGAAAGACGGTGTCTACATGCGGTGCCACGGTTCTTTTTCGATTGTGAAATGCCCGGATACAACCGATTAACGAATCCATATTTTTGTCGTAACTTTTGGTTGACTTTGAGGTGAGGCGAGACTATATGTACGGTATCGAGTTTTGCTTGCTGAGCTTTGGTTACCGCGCGACTAGCACCGCGCCTTGAACGAACCTTCCCTTTCAAAAATCGCTATCTCCATCTGCAGCGCTTTGGTGCCGCGGATTCCTTCAATATTGCTATGAAAGGGTTCATCATGACCACTGGCACAGTTAAATGGTTCAATTCCACCAAGGGCTTCGGCTTTATTCAGCCCGATAACGGCGGCGAAGACGCCTTCGTTCATATTTCTGCCGTCGAGCGCGCTGGTATGCGTGAAATCGTCGAAGGTCAGAAAATCGGGTACGAGCTTGAGCGCGATCAGAAGTCGGGCAAGATGTCCGCCTGCAAGCTTCAGGCCGCTTAATTGATATCTGCTTTCCTTTGACCACGGATGTACTGGCACTGCTGAGAGCACGATATCGACCAAGGTCAGGCTGAAACCGCCTGACCTTTTTTATTGCCGCCGTTTGGCGGTCTATCTGTCAGGATAAACATGACACAAACACAAAGCAGATCTCGCCAGCAGGCCGAGGTAGCCTTTGCCGAAGCGCAATCGGAGTTCTTCGCGCGGGGCCGCGCGGTCGACGAACTCGATTCTATCGCGCAGGCCCGCGAGGAAAAGACGTTGCGGTTGCGGACCCTCCGCCTTGCCAAGGAAGAGGAAGCACAGAAACGGGCCACCGCTGCCCTGATTTCCAAACGCAAACCCAAACCCAAGATTTGACCATCTGGTCGACTTCCAGCAAAGCGAATGATTTGAAAAACTCTAGAAGCAACGATCTTTCGGACCGCCTTGGCGCATCTGCCCAGGCAAAAGCTGCACTTCTTCAAGCCCATCGTTCTGCCAAAGAAGCCGCGGAGCCAACGCGTACGGAGAGGCAGGCGGAGCGGCTTGCAGTCGCCGCTGCCAGAGACGAGCGACGCGCAGACCGAGAGCGGCAGAAAATAGCCGAGCGGACACGTCTCGAGGTAGAGGCCGCAGAGCATCAGGCCGCCATAAATGCGGCTGCCAAGGCCGAAATTGACGCACGCAAGGCGGCTGAGGAAGGCCGTATCTCCCGGGTGATCGAGGACGAGGCTGCCCGAAAGGCCGAACGTGATCGGCGTTATGCCAATCGGAAGGCCAGACAAGCCTGACTTCCGTTCGAGCACGGACGCGGCCGGCAACAAATTCGATGGGAACCCGAATGTTGTCTCTCAGATTCCGCTGAAGTCGATTATTCTTATCTGATCCAAAATGACTGTTGCCGGCGCAATCCTGCCTCCGCCGCCTTCCGGTCGATGCTATGTTAGCCAGGTTCAGAATTTGAAAATCGGAGACCGAGACCGCCATCAAGCTTGCAGAGTAGCCATGCGCAAATACAGGTTGATTGCTGTGGCAGCCTGCTTACCTTGTTTGCGGGGGGACAACACGAGGAATTTCCATGCAGGAACATCATGTTGTCGTAGTCGGTGGCGGTTTTGCCGGATTGCAGCTTGTCAACGATCTGAAGGGGGCCCCGGTACGAATCACTCTCGTCGATCGTCGCAACCATCATCTGTTTCAGCCGCTGCTCTATCAGGTCGCCACGACCTTGCTTTCGACCTCGGAAATCGCCTGGCCGATCAGGAGCCTGTACGGCGACCGCCCCGAGGTGACAACGTTGCTCGCCGAGGTCGTCGGTGTCGATCGCGAGGCGCGCACGATCAAACTCAAGAACGGTCAGACCATCTCCTACGACACGCTGGTGCTGGCGACCGGCGCGACGCATGCCTATTTCGGCCATGACGAATGGGAGCCCGTCGCGCCAGGACTGAAGACACTCGAGGATGCGACCACGATCCGCCGCCGCGTGCTGATCGCCTTCGAGCAGGCGGAGCTGGAAACCGACCCCGCCGTTCGCGACGCTCTGTTGACCTTTGTGATCGTGGGTGCCGGTCCGACGGGTGTCGAGCTCGCAGGCATCATCGCAGAACTGGCGCACGTCACCCTGCCGAAGGAATTCCGCAGGATCGATACCAGGAAGGCGAAGATTATCCTTGTCGAAGCCGGTCCGCGGGTTCTGCCGAGCTTCGTCGAAGACCTGTCGGCCTATGCGCAGCGGACGCTGGAGACGCTTGGCGTGGAGGTCCGCCTCGGTCATGCCGTCACCAACTGCACTGCGGAAGGCGTGACAATGGGCGAAAGCTTTGTGCCGTCGAGGACGATCGTCTGGGCAGCGGGGGTGCAGGCCTCGCCTGCCGCACATTGGCTCGGCGTTCCCGCCGACCGCGCCGGCCGCGTCATCGTCGACGCGCAACTGAGGCCTCCCGGTGCGGACAATATCTTCGTCACGGGAGATACGGCACTCGTCATGTGGGATGGCAACAAGCCGGTACCGGGCATTGCGCCCGCGGCCAAGCAGCAGGGCGCCTATGTCGCCAAGGTCATTCGTGCCCGCCTTGCGGGGCAGGCCGAGCCCGGCGCCTTCCGCTATCATCATCAGGGGAGCCTTGCGACGATCGGCAAAAGCTCGGCGATCATCGATTTCGGCTGGATCAAGCTCAGGGGCTGGATCGCCTGGTGGATATGGGGCATTGCCCATATCTACTTCCTCATCGGCACGCGTTCGCGCTTTGCGGTCGCATGGAGCTGGCTCTGGATCTATCTCAGCCGCCAGCACAGCGCGCGGCTGATCACGCAGAAGGAAACGATGCGCGAGAATTAAAAAAGGGCGGCTCGCAAGGGCCGCCCTTTCCGCATTCGATATAGTGACGATCAAGCTGCCAGCGAGGCGATGTCGATGACGAAGCGGTAGCGGACGTCGCTCTTCAGGACACGCTCATAGGCTTCGTTGATCTCCTGCATGTTGATCTTCTCGATCTCGGCAACGATGTTGTGCTTGCTGCAGAAGTCGAGCATTTCCTGGGTTTCCTTGATCGAGCCGATGCCTGAGCCGGTCAGGGCCTTGCGGCCGCCGATGACGGAGAAGGCGTGGACCGGCACCGGATGTTCGGGAACGCCGACCAGGACCATCGTGCCGTCGATCTTCAACATGCCCAGATAGGCATTCCAGTCGATGACAGTGCCGACCGTGCAGATGATCAGGTCGAAAGTGCCCGCGAGCTTCTTGAAGGTTTCGGCATCGCTCGTTGCATAATATTCCTTGGCGCCGAGCTTCAGACCGTCTTCCTTCTTCGACAGCGACTGAGAAAGAACGGTGATGTCGGCACCCATGGCAGCGCCGATCTTGACGCCCATATGGCCGAGGCCGCCCATGCCGACGATTGCGACCTTCTTGCCGGGACCTGCCTTCCAGTGAGCGAGCGGCGAATAGAGCGTGATGCCGGCGCAGAGAAGCGGAGCACCGGCGTCGAGCGGGATATTGTCCGGGAAGGAGAGGACATAGCCTTCCTTGACGACGATCGAGTCGGAATAGCCGCCATAGGTCGGCGTTACGCCGTCAGCCTCGAAATCGTTGTAGGTCTGGATGCAGCCCGGCAGGTACTGCTCGATGTCGACATTGCGCTCAGGCATGCCGACGCAGGAATTGACAAAGCAGCCGACGCCGACATGGTCGCCAACTTTGAACTTAGTGACCTTGGAGCCGACGGCGGAAACCACGCCGGCGACTTCATGGCCCGGCACCATCGGATATTTGGAATTGCCCCATTCGTTGCGGGCCTGGTGAATGTCCGAATGGCAGAGGCCGCAATATTTGACCGAGATGACGACGTCGTCATCGTTCGGTTCGCGGCGCTCGAAGGTGAAGGGTGTCAACGGCTTGGATGCGTCCGTCGCAGCATAGCCTTTTGCAATAGCCATCTGAATCTTCCTTTGAGTTGGGGGATTGGACAGATGGAGTATGCACGAGACGGAGTGGAGACGTTAGCGCGATCCTCCTAGCTTCTTGTCCGATCCTGCAAAAATGCAGAAAGGCGGCCCTAGGGCCGCCTTCCATTGTCGTTTCTGCCGATTTTCTCAGGCTGCCAGCGAGGCAATGTCGATGACGAAGCGGTAGCGCACGTCGCTCTTCAGGACGCGTTCGTAGGCTTCGTTGACGTCCTGGATGTTGATCTTCTCGATCTCGGAGACGATGTTGTGCTTGCCGCAGAAATCCAGCATTTCCTGGGTTTCCTTGATCGAGCCGATCATCGAGCCGGAGATGCTCTTGCGGCCTGGGATCAGCGAGAAGGCATGGACCGGGATCGGATGTTCCGGTGCGCCGACGATGACCATCGAGCCGTTGACCTTGAGGAGGCCGAGATAGGCGTTCCAGTCGATCGCAACGCCGGCCGTGCAGATGATCAGGTCAAAGGTGCCTGCGAGCTTCTTGAAGGTCTCTTCATCGCTCGTTGCATAATATTCCTTGGCGCCGAGCTTCAGACCGTCTTCCTTCTTCGACAGCGACTGAGAAAGAACGGTGATGTCGGCACCCATGGCAGCGCCGATCTTGACGCCCATATGGCCGAGGCCACCCATGCCGACGATGGCGACCTTCTTGCCGGGGCCGGCCTTCCAGTAGTGCAGCGGCGAATAGAGCGTGATGCCGGCGCAGAGCAGGGGAGCAGCGGCATCGAGCGGCAGATTGTCCGGGATCGACAGGACATAACCTTCCTTGACGACGATATGGTCGGAATAGCCGCCCTGGGTGCGCGTCTTACCGTCGATTTCGAACTCGTTATAGGTGCCGACAAGACCGGGCATATATTGCTCATTGTCGACGTCGCGGGTGGCGCAGCCGACGCAGCTGTCGACGAAGCAGCCAACGCCGACGCGGTCGCCGACCTTGAATTTCGTGACCTTGGAGCCGACGGCGGTCACAATGCCGGCGATTTCATGGCCGGGGACGATCGGGTAGACGGCGTTGTGCCACTCGTTGCGAACGGTATGGATGTCGGAATGGCAGATGCCGGCAAACTTGATGTCGATGACGACGTCGTCTTCCTTCGGGTCGCGGCGCTCGAAGGTGAACGGGGTCAGCGGCTTCGAGGCGTCAGTTGCGGCATAGCCTTTTGCGATGGTTGGCATGCGTAGTTTCCTTCTTGGCAGGAGGGTGGAAGGGACGGCGGACTATATGCCCCGACTTGCCGAACATGTGGTATAGCGATCCTGCAAGCTTCTTGTACGATCCTGCAAATCTCCTTGCGCGGACCTCTCATTCGCGTGATGATGACCCCAAGTTTACATCGCCTAACATCAAGAAAACAAATGGTAATGTTATGACGTTACATATCGGTCCATTCGATGAAATGATATCGCTCGTTGCCCGTTTCGCCGAGAGGGACGGGGATTCCGCCACCGCGATCGAGAACCTGCACGTCTTCAAGGGCAGCTGCCCGACGCGCCTTCAACATATGGCCTACAAGCCTGGATTTTCGCTGATCCTGCAGGGCAGCAAGCGGCTGATGGTCGGCTCCGATGTTCATATGTATGGCGCCGGCGAGTATGTTCTGACCTCCCTCGACCTGCCTGTGGCGTCGCATGTAACCGAAGCGACGCCAGATATTCCCTATCTCTGCTTCACCCTTTTCATCGACAGCGAGAAGCTGAACGAACTGCTGCCTCGGACCAGCATTACGCGCCTGGCCACCCCGGCGGATGACACCCGTGGCCTTGTGGTCAACATTGCCCCGCCGGACCTTCTCGATGCATCGACCCGACTTTTGCGCCTGCTGGACAAGCCGGAGGATATTCCGGTCATGGCGCCGTTGATAGAGCGGGAGATATCCTACCGGCTGCTGACCGGTCCCGATGGTCCACGCCTTCTCAACATGATGCTGTCCGAAAGCCAGAGCCACAAGGTCCTGCGCGCCGTCTCATGGCTGCGCACGAACTTTGTCCAGTCGCTGCGCATCGAAGAGCTGGCCGAGCATGTGAGCATGAGCGTTTCGTCGCTGCACCATCACTTCAAGGCGGTGACGGCGATGACCCCGATGCAGTATCAGAAACAGCTCCGCCTGCACGAGGCGCGCCGGCTGCTGCTGACCGAACGTCTTGATGTCGGGACTGCCGGCTATCGCGTCGGATACCAGAGCCCGTCGCAGTTCAGCCGCGAATACAGCCGGCTCTACGGCCTGCCGCCGCTGAAGGATATTGAAGCCATGCGCGGACAGATCGCCGCCGAATAGCTCTCCTTTTGATGCGCCGCAGCATCGAATTCTGCTTGACGCAGAATATCGACTGAGCGATAACGCGCCACGAACCGTACCGTACGGTACGTATTTGGGAGTGGCGATCGTGCCAAGTGATGCAGGACAGGTAGGCGAATTTTCGCCTCGACAGAACGCGGTTCTGGAGCAGGCATTGCGCCTGCTCGTCGACGGCGGCGAGAAGGCGCTGACGACATCAGGCGTGGCGCGCGCGGCCAATTGCTCAAAGGAAAGCCTCTACAAGTGGTTCGGCGATCGCGACGGGCTGCTGTCGGCGATGATCGCCTATCAGGCGAGCAAGGTCAGGACCTTCGAGCGCAATGGCGAGCGGCTGACCGTCACCAGCCTTCACGATCACCTGGCGATTTTTGCGCGTGACCTGCTCGAGGTGCTGGCGGGCGATGTTTCACTCGCCTTGAACCGGCTGGCGATCGGTCAGTCGCATCGCGACGGCTCCAAGCTCGGCAAGCTTCTTCTGGAGCGCGGCCGCAGGCAGATCGATCGGCGGGCGATGGCGCTGATCGATGCCGGAAAGCGGGCAGGGCTCTTGCGTTTTACGAATGCCGACGAGGCCTATCACACGCTCTACGGCCTCGTGGTTTCGGATCTGCATGTGCGCATGCTGCTGGGCGAACCAGGTCTAAAAGATACCGCAATGCAGGCGGAGAGAGCGGTGAGCGCTTTTCTCCGGCTCTATGGCTCCGAAAAGGTTTTGGCGGAAGCGACCGCGACCGTCTGATCATCTGAACTAAACAGACAAGCGAAGGGAAGGAACTTCAAATGCGCGTCTATTACGATCGTGATGCCGATCTCAACCTCATCAAGGCAAAGAAAGTCGCCATCATCGGCTATGGTTCGCAGGGCCGCGCCCATGCGCTGAACCTCAAGGATAGCGGCGCACAGAACGTTGCGATCGCGCTGAAGGCCGGTTCTGCCACCGCCAAGAAGGCTGAAGCCGACGGCTTCAAGGTCATGACCGTTGCCGAAGCTGCTGCCTGGGCCGACCTGATGATGATGGCAACCCCGGACGAACTGCAGGCCGACATCTACAAGAGCGAGATCGCCGGCAACATCCGTGACGGCGCTGCTATCGCCTTCGCACACGGCCTGAACATCCATTTCGGCCTCATCGAGCCGAAGGCTTCGGTCGACGTCGTCATGATCGCTCCGAAGGGCCCGGGCCACACGGTTCGCGGCGAATACCAGAAGGGTGGCGGCGTTCCCTGCCTCGTTGCCGTTCACCAGAACGCTTCCGGCAACGCGCTTGAACTCGCGCTCTCCTACGCTTGCGGCGTTGGCGGCGGCCGTTCGGGCATCATCGAAACCAACTTCCGCGAAGAGTGCGAAACCGACCTCTTCGGCGAACAGGTCGTTCTCTGCGGCGGTCTCGTCGAGCTGATCCGCGCCGGTTTCGAGACGCTGACCGAAGCCGGCTACGCTCCGGAAATGGCCTATTTCGAATGCCTGCACGAAGTGAAGCTGATCGTCGACCTGATCTATGAAGGCGGCATCGCCAACATGAACTACTCGATCTCGAACACGGCTGAATGGGGCGAATACGTCTCCGGTCCGCGCATCATCACGGCTGAAACCAAGGCTGAAATGAAGCGCGTCCTGAAGGACATCCAGACCGGCAAGTTCACCTCGGACTGGATGCAGGAATACCGCGCCGGCGGCTCGCGCTTCAAGGGCATCCGCCGCTTGAACGACAGCCACCAGATCGAAGAAGTCGGTGCCAAGCTGCGCGGCATGATGCCCTGGATCGGTAAGAACAAGCTGGTCGACAAGGCTGTCAACTAAGCGATTTCAATCCATGCGATTGCAGAAGGGCCGGGGCGCAAGCTCCGGCCTTTTCAATTGTGAACGCGATGCGCTTTCTCGATAACGTTGACCGTCATCTTCCGCGATTTCACGCCCGTAGTCTGGCGATCTGTGGCTCGACGACCGCTGGGAAGAGTTCGGGATTGGCAAGAGCCCGCGCGGACAGCATCGCTCCATGGACCGAGGCCATCAGAATTTGCGCTTCTTCTTCCGATGACCGGTCCAGCCGAAACTGGCCCTCTGCGACGCCGGCCTCCAACACCGAGACTAGCCATTCCGTCAGATGCCGGAAATGCGCACGCACGCCTGATGCCACATCCTCCGGCAACATCTGCATCTCCGCTGCGAGCATCGCACAGATGCAAAACGGCTCAGCAGAATCGCGGATACATGCCTGCCAATAGTTCAGATAGGCCTGCAGCTGTTCGAGGGGGCTCATTCCACTTTCGCGGAGCGAGCTCAAGCCGGCTCTAGCGCGTTGCGCATATTGCTCCACTAATACGGCGACCAATTCCGACTTCGTCGGAAAATGATGGTGTATGCTGGCCTTTCTAATGCCGATGGCATCCGAAATATCGGCATAGCTGAAACCATTGTAGCCGCCAGCTCCAACGAGAAGCTGGGCGACGTCCAATATTTTCTGTGATGTCGTGGGTTCCATAAAACGCGCCCTACCTTCTAGTAGAATTGCTGTCAAGGCCGAACGTCCATCAACTCCTTCACTAATATTTGCGCTCGCGAGCCCGGATTCTCCTCCGGAGAGTTGCTGCGATCGATTGACAGAAATTGATGATCTACCTACTAGTAGGATGACAAACCAAGGAGACTAACATGCAAGGTCAATCTTCCAATCCATCCCAATGGCTGCGATCCTATTATTTCGCCCGTGCCATATTTTCGATCGCGTGGGTCGCTGCCGCCGTGGCATTGGCCGGTCAGTCGGCTATCGCATCCGTATTGCTCGTCATCTACCCGGCATGGGATGCGGCGGCTAATCTTGTCGATGCTCGGGTGAATGGTGGTCTGAAGGCAAACCCTTCCCAGACGCTGAATGTGGTTGCCAGCACCATAGTGACGGTCATCGTTATCCTGGCTGTCATGAAGGATACTTACGCCGTTCTGGCGGTCTTTGGCGTTTGGGCCATTTTGTCGGGCATTCTGCAGCTCTACACGGGCGTCCGCCGCTGGCGTTCTTATGGAGCGCAGTGGGCGATGATCCTGAGCGGGGCGCAGTCAGCTCTGGCCGGTGGCTTCATGATCAAGCAGTCTTTCGGCATCGTCCCGCCGACGATCCTCGACGTCGCTCCCTATGCGGGTTTTGGCGCGTTCTATTTCCTGCTCTCGGCGGTCTGGCTGACGGTCGCAGCCAATCGCAAGACGAGTGCAAGAGCCTGAAAAGCGGCTCGCCCCGCCGGGCGAGATCGATGTAATTTGTCAGTACCTTATGTCCGCTCCAGGCGGACATAAGGTTTATAAGGTCGCAGGTCCCAGGGTCTTCCAGACGAGACGCCTTGGTGCTTGGCAGTTCTCAAATCGACCGCCGCCCTGCCACTGCATGGTAGAGCCACAGCACCACGACCGCTCCGATGACTGCGACTACCAGGCTATAGATATTGAAGCCGGTGACGCCGGCTGCGCCGAAGAAGCTGAAGATGAGACCGCCGACGATCGCTCCGACGATGCCGAGCACGATGTCCATCAGCATTCCCGAGCCACTCTTGTTGACGATCTTGCTGCCGATAAACCCGGCGATCAGACCAAGAATTATCCACCCGATTACAGACATTTGGCATTCCCCTCCTTGATTGCCCGGGCATTCGAGCCATTTCACTTTATGCTAAATAAAGAAACTATGAAATCACTGTTGCGGTGGTTTCATTCGGTCGTCTCACTTCTGTTCCGCCAATTGATTTTGGGGAAAATACGAGAGGAGAATGGCATGGGTATCTTTGACGACGCCGTCCCGGGCGGCAGCATCTCGAAACCGATCATGATCGCGCTCGGCGCGCTCCTCGTCGGCAAGCTCATGAGCGGCAGGGGCAATCCGGATCCTGCTGCAGACCCTCGGCAGCAAGCCCCGCAAGCCAATGACGGCGGATTGATGGGCGGTCTTGGCGGTGTCTTGGGTGGCGGCCTTGGTGGTTTGCTCGGCAAGTTGACCGAGGCGGGGCAGGGCTCTGTTGTGGATTCCTGGGTGAAGCCCGGGCCCAACCAGCCGATCGCTCCCGGCAATCTCGAAAATGCGCTCGGTTCACAAACGATCAGCGATCTGGCCCGCCAGGCCGGTGTGAGCGAACAGGAACTCCTTCGTCAACTCTCCACCGTGCTGCCGGGCGTGGTAGATAAACTGACACCGCAGGGGCAGATCCCGGATCAGGGTCGGATCGCCGCGCTGCTGCAGCAGTACTGACACTGCGATATCTAGCCTTGCGACAAGAGAGGCCCTGCTGCCGGTTCGGGAGCGGGGCCTTTTTTTGACTGTTACCAGCGATTTACCCTGCTGTTGCCCGCGGTAGATCCCCGGAGATTTGCGGCCCTGTTGCCGCCTACACCGCGCTTCGCTAGATTTTTTCCGACTGTTGTCGAAATCCTGCCCGTTCGGACGACATTGGTTCAGCGGCGCATCGAGGCCGCTCTCAACAGAGGAGACCTTTCATGCAATATATGATGCTTATCCATGCGAACGAAGCGGGTTTTGCGGCCCTGCCGAAGGATCAAGTCGAGCAAGCGCTCGGCGCTTACACCGCCTATACGGAAGCGCTGAGAAAGGCTGGCGCCCTGGTCGATAGCAATCGTTTGCAGCCGACCGCTGCGTCCACAACGGTGCGCGTCGCCGATGGCAAGACGCAGGTTCTCAACGGCCCCTATGCCGAGACCAGAGAGCAGCTTGGCGGTTATTATCTGATCGAAGCGCCAGATCTCGACGCGGCGATTTCCTGGGCAGCGCGCTGCCCTGGCGCTTCGCATGGCACGATGGAGATTCGGCCTGTCTGGGCGATGTATTCTGCTTAAGCGCGTGTTAAGCGCGTGATAGCGGATCACGACAATCAGGCGCATGAGGCGGCCGCGGCTGCGGCGCGCCGCAGCTATGGCCGCCTCGTCGCCTTCCTGAGCGCTCGTACGCGCGACGTCGCGGGAGCCGAGGACGCTTTGTCCGATGCTTTCGTTGCGGCACTCGCCGATTGGCCGAAAAACGGTGTGCCGCGCAATCCGGAAGCCTGGCTGCTTGCTACGGCGCGGCGGCGCTCGATTGATGCCGCACGGCGACGGCAAACCGCAGCCAAGGGCAGTGGCCAGGTCCAGTTTCTGGCCGAAGAGATGGCGGCGATGGCCGAGGAATCGGCATCGATTCCGGACGAGCGCCTGAGCCTGATGTTTGCCTGCGCCCATCCGGCGATCGAGGCTTCGATCCGCGCGCCACTGATCCTGCAGACCGTCCTCGGCTTCGACGCTGCGACCATTGCCTCCGCCTTTTTGGTGGCGCCGGCGACCATGGGGCAAAGGCTCGCTCGAGCCAAGGCCAAGATCAGGCTCGCGGGCATTCCGTTCCGTATGCCCGAACGCGAGGATATTGCGGAGCGCCTGGACGCCGTGCTCGCCGCGATCTACGCGGCTTTCACCGAGGGGTGGAGCGATCCGGCCGGCGCTGAAGCAAAACGGCGCAATCTCGCCGAGGAGGCCATCTGGCTCGGCCGGCTCGTTGTCGAACTGCTGCCGAACGAGCCGGAAGCGCTCGGCCTGCTGGCGTTGATGATCTATTCCGCATCGCGGTGGCCGGCGCGCCGTGATGCGGACCGCGAATTTGTGCCGCTCGGCGAGCAGGACCCGGCGCACTGGGACGACCGCCTGATCGGGGAAGCGGAGGCCCTGCTGACCCGCGCGCACCGGCTTAACGCGGCCGGCCGCTATCAGCTGGAGGCCGCGCTGCAATCGGCGCATGTCGCGCGGCGGCTCGGCCGCGGCGTCGATTGGCCGGCCATCGTCACGCTTTATGACGCGCTCTGCAGCCTGACCGGCTCGCCCGTCGCCGCGATCAATCGCGCCGTGGCGCTGGCGGAAACGCAGGGTGCCTTTATCGGTCTCGCCGCCCTTGACGCTATCGCTATGGACGAGCGGCTGGCAGAGTATCAGCCCTATTGGGCAGCGCGCGCCGATCTGCTGGCGCGAACCGGCGAACGCATTGCGGCGCAACAAGCCTATGATCAGGCGATCGGCCTTGAGGTCGATCCGGCAGTGCGGCGGTTTTTGCAGCGGCGGCGGGCGGCAGTCTGATATTGTAACGTGCAGCGCCGCTGCCTCAAACGCGCCCGAGACTGAAGTGCTGCGGCACCTCTTTTCCCATCGCTCCGACAGGTCCTTTCCGTTAAAGTCCCGGCATCCTTTGTCACTTCAAATAAAATAGGTCAGCATCGTTGACTTATTGTTTATTGCGTGATTTGGTCTTCTAAAGACAAAAAATTACGAGGAAGCCCCATGTTGAATTGGGATAATATCTTTGCGACGCGTTCCACCCGTATGCGCGCCTCCGAAATCCGTGAGCTGCTGAAGCTTTTGGAGCGGCCGGACATCATCTCTTTTGCCGGCGGCATTCCCGATCCCGCGCTGTTTCCGGATGCGGCTTTCAAGGAAGCCTATAACGAGATCTTTTCCAGCACGGCCGTCAACGCGGCGCTGCAATATTCCGTCAGCGAAGGCTACAAGCCGCTGCGCGAATGGCTGGTTGGCGAAATGGCAAAGCTCGGCGTTCCCTGCGAACTCGAAAACGTCTTCATCGTCTCCGGTTCGCAGCAGGGCCTGGATTACCTCGGCAAGCTGTTCCTCTCGCCGAACGATACGGCGCTCGTCACTGCGCCGACCTATCTCGGTGCGCTGCAGGCTTTCAATGCCTATGAGCCGACCTATGACCAGCTGACGCCGAACGGCAACCGCACGCCGGAAGCCTATCGCGCGACTGCGGAACAGGCTGGCGGCCGCGTCAAGTTTGCATATCTCTCGGCCGACTTTGCCAATCCGACGGGCGAGACGATCGATCTTGCCTCCCGCGAGAAGCTGATCGATCTCGCCGACGAGCTCGACATCGCCATCATCGAGGATGCCGCCTATCAGTCGCTGCGCTATGACGGCGAGGGGATCCCGCCGATCCTGGCGCTCGAAATCGCCCGCAAGGGCAACATCAACGATACGCGCACGATCTACTGCGGCAGCTTCTCGAAGACGCTCGCTCCGGGCCTTCGCGTCGGCTTCATCGTCGGCAATGCGCCCGTTATCCGCAAGCTGGTGCTGATGAAGCAGGCGGCCGACCTGCATTCCTCGACCATCAACCAGATCGCCATCGAACATGTCGCGCGTCGCGGCTTCGACGAACAGGTCGCCAAGGTCCGCAAGACCTACAGCCATCGTCGCGATTGCATGCTGGCAGCACTTGCCAAGTACATGCCCGAGGGCACCAGCTGGACGAAGCCGGAGGGCGGCATGTTCGTCTGGATCACCCTGCCAAAGGGCATGGACGGCGCCAAGCTGCTTGCCCGTTCGCTGGAAACCGCAAAGGTCGCTTTCGTTCCGGGCCAGGCCTTCTTTGCCGACGGCTCCGGCCCGAACACCTTCCGTGTCAGCTTCTCCTGCGCCAACGATCAGATGATCGACGAGGGGATCTCGCGGCTGGGCAAGCTGATCGCCAGCGAGATAGCTGCGCTCTAAGGGCTGGCATAGCGAACAGCTTTCGCTTACCGCTCAAGCTGTTCGCTGCCTTGCTCCTCACGCGCCCTTTATCTGCACATTGAAGATTTTGTGCGACTAAAGCGACCGAGCCTCTTTCCGAGCGCCCGGTTGCATCGACTCAGCCCGCGTTGCATGGTCCCGCCGGTTTGGAAGGTTAAGGGAAAGACCATGAGCGGGATCAAAGTCAGGGCAGCAACCCCATTGGATGTCGACGAGCTCGCGCGGCTGATGGCCGAGCTTGGCTATCCGACAACGTCGGAGAAAATGGCCGCCCGACTTGAGCGGGTGAGCGACCGCCAGGACTACGCTACATTTGTTGCCGATGAAGACGGTGCAATTGCGGGAATGATCGGCTTGTTTGTCTCTCCAACTCTCTATCGAGACGATCTTGACGGTGTCATCTCGGCCCTTGTCGTTTCTTCGGACTTCCGAGGTAGGGGCATCGCCGGACTATTGATCGATCACGGCGAGCGCTGGCTCTATGACCGTGGCGCCCGCCTCGTGTCAGTGAAACCCAGCACCCGCCGCGAAGACGCGCACCGCCTCTATAAGCGCTGTGGATATGAACATACCGGCTTGAGATTTACGAAGGTGCTTGAAGAGGTCGACGGATAACGGTTCGCGATGCTTTCAAAGCACCTGTTTTAGATCTGAACGGCTCAGATCCAGACGTCGTTCTGAGCCGTACTCTCGCCGCCTTCTTCGCCGGTATTTAGCGTGCCACGCGGCTCGATCAGCATCATCTGGACTTCATGTGCCGCATAAGGCTTATGTCGTACACCTTTGGGAACGACATATATTTCGCCCTTGCGCAGCAGGACGGCGCCATCCTCGAAGTCAATGCGCAGCTCGCCCTCTATGATGAGAAAAGCTTCATCGGTCTCCGGGTGATCATGCCAGAGGAAATCACCCTCGATCTTCACGACCTTGAACTGATAGTCGTTCATCTCGGCGATGACGCGCTGCTGCCATTGGTCGGAGAAGAGGGAGAGCTTTTCGGCGAGATTGATCGGCTTGTAGGTTTGGGGGGCGTTCGGCATCGGGGTCACCATTTGTTTTGATGGCGAGGGGATACCGGCTGCTAACGTTGTCGTCTTGAACGATTGTGCAGGCGGTTGCCGCGAGTCCCTTCGCCCCAGCGGGGAGAAGGTGGCCCGAAGGGGCGGATGAGGGGGCGGCACGGCAGGACGAAATTTGTTTCGCGCCTTGCCGCTTAACCCGTTCTTCCGTTGTGCCGCGTGGCCCCCTCATCCGGCTGCCGCCACCTTCTCCCCGGGGGAGAAGGGGATTCGCGGCGCCGTCCCGATCCCCTGAGACGGAGGAGAAGCGGTGCCGCTATTTCTGCAAATACGGCCCCAGCAGGCTCAAATCAGCCTCTCCCAACCGGTCGCTCGCGGTGTTGCGCTGGTGCCAGTAGGGATATTGCAGCCAGGGCAGGCTGACGTCGTCGAGGCGCTTGCGTTCCTCGGCGTTGAGCTTCAGATCCGCGGAAGCGAGGTTATCCCTGAACTGCGCTTCCGTGCGCCCACCGATGATGACCGATGTCACTCCCTTGCGACCGATGAGCCAGGAAAGCGCGACCTGTGCTGCCGAGACGCCGCGGCTTTCGCCGATTTCGACCAGCGCGTCGACGATGTTCCAGAGACGGTCTTCGTCGCGGATCGGCGGCTCGGTCCAGCCGGCGAACTGGCGGGTGCCTTCCGGTGCGGCCTGGTTGCGGCGATGCTTACCGGACAGCAGGCCGCCGGCGATGGGGCTCCAGACGAGGATGCCGAGGCCCTGGTCGATGCTGACGGGGATGAGTTCGTTTTCGGCATCGCGGGTTTCCAGCGTGTAGTGGATCTGCTGGCTGACGAAGCGCTCGCGCTTGTCCTTCTCGCTGACGCCAAGCGCCTTCATGATGTGCCAGGCGGAGAAATTCGAACAGCCGATATAGCGCACCTTGCCCTGGCGGATGAGCGTGTCGAGTGCTTCCATCGTCTCTTCGAGGGGCGTCTGTCCGTCCCATTCGTGGATCTGGTAGAGATCGATGACATCGGTCTTCATGCGCCGCAGACTCGCCTCACAGGCTTCGATCAGATGGTAGCGGGAGTTGCCGGCATCGTTTGGGCCGCTGCCCATCGGGAAGCGCGCCTTGGTCGCGACCATGACACCCTTCTTGCGCGGGCCGCCGATGATCTCGCCGAGGATTTCCTCCGATGCGCCCGAGGAATAGACGTCTGCCGTGTCGATGAAGTTCACGCCCGCATCGAGGCACATGTCGACGAGCTTGCGCGCTTCGGCAACGCCGACGGCGCCGACGGTCTTCGCCCAACCAACACCGCCGAAGGTCATCGTGCCCATCGTGATTGTCGATATCTTGAGGCCCGAACGGCCAAGCAAACGATATTCCATGTGTTTTCCTCCAGAAAATGGATTGTGGATTGGTCTGAAAATGGATGGTTTTAGCAAATAGAGGTCATACCGGAGCGTCAAGGGCAGAAGCCGGCTAAGACGGTGTCATAATCCGTTAGCTGCCTGTCACATTCATGTTAATCAGCCTGTCTAAGGAACCTCTCGAACCAGATGAGGATGCCATCATGAAAACGCTCGTTTCCACCGTCGCCGGCCTGCTCGCAGCCGGCTTCCTCTCCGTGTCGGCCCAGGCTGCCGACCTCGTGCTCTATACCAGCCAGCCGAACGAAGACGCCCAGGCGACCGTCGACGGTTTCATGGCCGCCAATCCCGGCATCAAGGTCGATTGGGTCCGCGACGGCACGCCGCAGATCATCGCAAAGCTGCAGGCCGAGATGCAGGCGGGCAACCCGGTGGCCGACGTTCTCCTCATTGCCGACACGGTCACGCTGGAGCGCCTCAAGGAAGCCGGCAAGCTGATGGCCTACAAGTCGCCGGAAGCCGCAAACTACGATGCAGCGCTCTATGATGCCGACGGCTACTACTATTCCACCAAGCTGATCACGACCGGTATCGTCTACAACACGGCCGCCGCGATGAAGCCGACGAGCTGGCAGGACCTGACCAAGCCGGAAGCCAAGGGCCTCGTCATCATGCCGAGCCCGCTTGCTTCGGGTGCAGCGCTCATCCACGCGCAGACGCTTGCCGGCGTCGACAACCTCGGCGGCTGGGACTACTACAAGAACCTCGCTGCCAACGGCGCGATTGCTGCCGGTGCCAACGGCGGCGTGCTGAAGTCGGTCGCATCGGGCGAGAAGGCCTACGGCATGATCGTTGACTACCTGCCGATCCGCGCCAAGGCCAAGGGTTCGCCGGTCGAGTTCGTCTTCCCGAAGGAAGGCGTATCGGCTGTGACCGAACCGGTCGCGATCCTTGCCGGCACCAAGCATGAGGACGCTGCCAAGAAGTTCGTCGACTACGCTCTGTCCGAAAAGGGCCAGGAAGGCTTCCTGAAGCTCGGCTACATCCCGGCTCGCAACGGCATGAAGCTGCCGGACGGTTTCCCGGCGCGTGACAGCATCAAGGTTTTGCCTGTAAATGCTGCTTCCGCCCTGAAGAACACCGATCAGGACCTCAAGACCTTCACCTCCTACTTCGGATCCAAGTGATCCCAGCCGGCCTCTAAATGTACGGATATATTCGAGGAGGAAACAGCCAGCCAGCCTGGCTGTTTCCTTTTGTCGTTATCGTCGTGATTATCCTGAGCGTGCTGCCGCTGGCGCGGCTGGCAGAGGTCGGCATTTCAGTGCTGCTGCGCGGCGGCGCCTATGAGCTGCTCACCGATCCGGCGTTGTGGCGATCTGCCTGGTACACGGTCGAAACGTCGATCCTGGGCATGGTCATCTCGGTCTTGCTCGGCTGCCTTTTCGCTTTCCTGCTGACGCTTACCGACTTGCCCGGCCGCGGCGTGCTCAGCTTTCTCTTCGTGTTGCCGATGATGATCCCGCCGCAGGTGACGGCGCTTGCCTGGGTGCAGATGTCGGGACCCTCGAGCCCCCTCCTGAAGGCGCTGCATATCGCGCCGCCGCTCGGCTCGCCGCAGCCGCTCTATTCGATCGGCGGCATCGCGCTTCTCTATGGGGTGCAGCATGCGCCGCTGGTCTACCTAGCGCTCAGGGCCGGGCTGATGGCGCTGCCGCGCGACGGTATCGAAGCGGCAAGGTTGTCAGGTGCTGGCAGTTTCCGTGTCTTTCGCGATATCGTCTTTCCGCTATCACTGCCTGGCGTCATTGCCGGGGCGGCGATCGCCTTCGTCTCCTCGGTCGGCAATTTCGGCATTCCGGCGATCCTCGGCATTCCGGCCTCGATCTTCACGCTGTCGACGCTGATCTTCACGAAATTCGCCTCCTTCGGGCCGCGGACGTTCGGCGATGTCGGGGTGTTGTCGACGGTTATCGCCGTGATTTCGATCGCAGGCCTTGCCGTGCAGGGCAGGGCGCTGCGTGGCCGCGATTATCGCGTCATCGGCCTTTCGGGCGCTTCCGCCGCCTTCCAGCTCGGTCGCTGGCGCTTTATGGCCATTCCGTTGCTCTGGGCGATCCTGTTCATCATGCTTGTCGCACCCTTCTTTGCGCTGGTCGCAGGCGCCCTGGTGCCGGCCTATGGCGTTCCGCTGACGTTGAAGACCGCATCCTGGCACGCCTTCGACGAGATCCTGTTTCACCAGACGGTGACGCGGGTGGCGTTTTCCAACTCGCTGTTCCTCGCGAGCATGACGGCGATCGGCCTGCTCGTCGTTGCCGTGCTCGCCGCCTATACGCTGACGAAACGCAGGGATCTCATGAGCCGCATCGTGGCGACGGCGATCGAGATACCCTATTCGCTGCCGGGCATTATCGTCGCCGTCTGCTTCATCCTCGTCTTTGCCGCTCCGCTGCCGGTGCTCAATGTAACGCTCTACGGCACGATCTGGATCATCTTGCTTGCCTATTTCTCCGCCTATTTTGCCGTCAGCCTCAAGCCGGTCATGAGCGCTTTCCTGCAGCTCGATCCGGCATTGGAGGAGGCGGCGCGGCTTTCGGGCGCAGGCTTTTTCCGCAGGCTTGCGGATATCATCGTGCCGCTGATCGCGCCGGCCGCGGGCGCCTCGGTGATCCTGGTGTTTCTGATCGCCTGCAACGAGCTCACCGTGTCCGCCTTGCTCTGGGCTGCGGGCACGCAGACGCTCGGCGTGGTGATCTACAATCTCGACGATGGCGGCAGCGCCGATCTTGCGTCGGCCATGTCGGTTCTTGTTGTCTGCATGGTCGTCGCGATGATGCTGCTTCTCGAGCTTCTGGCAAAGCGGCTGCCTAAGGGAGTGGTGCCTTGGCGAAACTGATCCTGAACCACCTCAGCAAGGATTTCGGCACGGGGCGCGCGGCTGTGAGCGCGCTCTCGCTGGATGTCCGCGAAGGCGGGTTCCTTGCGCTTCTCGGGCCGTCTGGCTGCGGCAAGACGACGGTGCTTAGAATGATTGCCGGCTTCGAACAGCCGACCGACGGTTCCATCCATCTCGGCGAACGGCTGCTGGCGGACGCGGAAAAGCAATTGCCGCCGGAGTGGCGCAATATGGCGATGGTGTTCCAGTCCTATGCGCTCTGGCCGCATATGAACGTTGCCGACAATGCCGGCTATCCCCTGAAGGTGCGCGGCATCTCCGGCGAGCGCTACCGCGAGAAGGTGCATGAGGCTCTGTCGACGGTGCGGCTTGCCGACTATGCGAGCCGCCGTCCGGCCGATCTCTCCGGCGGCCAGCGCCAGCGCGTGGCACTGGCTCGCTGCCTGGTGACATCGCCCGATGTGGTGCTGCTCGATGAGCCGCTCGCCAATCTCGACCGCCATCTCAAGAAGGAGATGGAGGAGACGTTTCGCGAGTTCCACCAGCGTTCCGGCGCGACCATGGTCTACGTTACGCATGACCAGAGCGAGGCGATGGCGCTTGCGACGGATGTGGCCGTCATGTCGGAGGGACGGTTGCTGCAGGTGGCCGCACCGGCGGAGATCTATGCTCGACCGGAGGGCCGTCTGGTCGGCAGCCTGATCGGGCAGGGGGCGATCCTGTCACTGCCGGGACCTGCAGATACGAAATCGCGTTCGTTCGCTTGGCCGGCGCTGAGGGCGATGATGGCTGCCGATAGCGCCGCCGCGACCTCCGTCGACGTTCTCGTGCGGCCGGAAGACGTGGTTGCGGATGGTGACGGCTTTGTCTGCCGGGTTGAATCGGTCCTCTACGAAGGAGAGCGCTATGCGCTTCGCCTTGTGCTGCCCGACGGCCAGACGCTGCGCGCCTATAGCCGTGATGCGGTCAGATCAGGTGAAACATTCAGCGTTGCCATTCGTTCGGCATGGCGGCTTTGATCGGGGACGGGCGTGGACGGGGGACAGAAGGCGGTTGTTCCTGCTGCCTGCCTGTGCTTGATTTGGGCGCGTGCCGTAGGAATCGCCTGCATCCCGATCCGATATCCCGCTTGCGGGAACGCCTGAAAAAATGAAGAGGCCGAAATCGGCTGATCCATTCGCCAAGTGGAATGCTTAATGTCGTTGCGTCTTGCCACCTTCAACATCGAAAATCTGATGGCCCGGTTCGACTTCACCGGTTTTCGCAATCAGCTGAAGCAGGACCGCGTGCTGCAGCTCTTCAATGTACCGACCGAGGCTGTCTATCAGCAGTTGGAGCAGGCACGCGTGGTGGCCGCGACCGACGACACCCGGCAGATGACGGCGCTTGCCGTTGCCGACGCCGACGCGGATATCATCTGCCTGCAGGAGGTCGATAATCTGGCCGCGCTGCACGCCTTCGAATACGGTTATCTCTTCCGCATGATGGGCAACGGCTACCGGCAAAAATACCTCGTCGAGGGCAATGACAGCCGTGGTATCGATGTTGCCGTCATGATGCGCGAGCAGACACGTGACGGACAGAACATCGAGCTCAAGGAAATCACCAGTCACGCCATGGTGACTTACGGCGATTTCGGTCTGTTCACCGACGAATTGGCCGCTCTCGGCTATCACCCTCACGACAAGATCTTCAAGCGCGATTGCCTCGAGCTCGATCTCAGGATCGGCGGCGTGCCGTTTACGCTCTATGTCGTGCATCTGAAATCGATGGGAGGCCCGCGCGAGGGTGTCGACGGGCGTCATGTGACCATGCCGCTGCGCCGCGCCGAGACGCTGGCCGTGCGGCGGATCATCGAAGACCGTTTCGGCCGCGGCAAAACCGCCACCAAGAATTTCGCTATCTGCGGCGACATGAACGACTATCAGGAGCGCGTCGACGTCATCGGATCGCGGCGCAGCGGGTATCGCTTCGAATATCACAAGGAGCAGACGAGCGCGCTCGATGTCTTCAGCGAGGACGGCTTTGCGGAGAATGTGCTGCGGCGCCGGGACGAGATGGAGCGTTGGACGCTTTATCATGCACGCGGGCCGCAGGAGCAGTGGCTCTGCCAGCTCGACTATATCTGGCTCTCGCCGGCAATGGCGGCAAGAAACGCCAAGGCGGTGCCCGAAATCATCCGCGCCGGGCAACCCTATCGAACTGTCTTTCCTCCCGGTCAGGAGGTCGAGCGTTATCCCCGCACCGGCTGGGACCGCCCGAAGGCTTCCGACCATTGTCCCGTTGTCATCACACTGGATTTGATATGAGCGTTTTGTTGAGTGAAGACACAACGGGCTGGCCGCCGGAAAAGATCGTATTTCCGGTCGGTCGCATTGAACTGCGCGTGCTGGATGGAGATCATCCCTACCATGTCGAACATGCGGCCGCCGCCAGGGACAATTGGAACAGGGAACTGGCCGCCAACCCCGCATTTTACGACGGGCGTATGCTTTTCCAGCATCGGCTGTCGGTCAGCGAAGAGGCGATCACCGGCGAATCCTATGTCAGCCCCTTTTCCACCTTCATGTATTGGCGCGGGCAGCGAGAGCGCGCCGGCGGCTTTCACGTCTTCGCCTTCGGCATGGTCGTGTCTTCGGATGGCGCCCTGATCGCGATCCGCATGGGCCAGCACACCGCCAATCCGGGGCAGGTCTATTGCCCGGCCGGGTCGATGGATGAAAACGACATCGTCGACGGCTATTGCGATGTCGAGGGCAATATGCGCCGCGAGGTTCTGGAAGAGACGGGCCTCGATCTCCGGGATGGCGTTGCCGATCCCGGCTATTTCGCGACTCATTCCGATCGCAGCGTCACGCTTCTTCGCGTCTATCGATTCCCCCTTACGGCAGACGAAATGCTGGCGAGTATCCGGCAACACATGCTGGTAGACGAGGAGAAGGAGATAGATGGCGCTCTCGCCATCAGGTCCGCCGATCCGACGGCGCATCACTATAGCGCGGCCATGCCGGCTATTCTTGCGTGGTTTTTCGGGGAAGCGAAGTGAGTATATCGCCTTGCGCTTAAATGCGCGGTCGGGCAGGTTGGCAATTTGTGGTCAAAGCAGGAGGCAGGGTTGGCTCGAAGCTACAGCGTCTATGATGTGTTCACCGACAGCAAACTCGCGGGAAATCCGCTGGCGGTTGTTTTCGACGGGGAAGGCCTGAGCGACGAGGCGATGCAGGCAATTACGCGGGAATTGAATCTCTCGGAGACCGTTTTCGTACGCACTTCGCCCAATCCGGCGCATACGGCCAGCCTTCGCATCTTTACGCCCGGCCGGGAACTTCCCTTTGCCGGGCATCCCACCGTCGGTGCGGCCATCGCGCTTGCGGAGCGGGCTCATGCCCACCATGGCGGCGATCTCGATCTTGTCTCCGTGCTCGAAGAAAGGGTGGGGCCGGTGCGCTGCGCCGTGCGCCTGCGGCAGCAGCAGGCAAGCTTTGCCGAATTCGACCTGCCGCGCAAATCGCAGCAGATCAACCTGTCGCTCGACAAGCTTGGAATCGCCAATGCATTGGGCTTGAGAACGACGGATATCGGCTTCGAGAATCACGTGCCTTCGATCTGGAGCGCCGGCGTGCCGTTTCTCTTGGTGCCTGTGCATGATGTCGGCGTTGCCGAGCGAATCGAGTTCGATCCGCAGCTTTGGGAAAAGACGGTTCCCTTCGTCGACGGTGCGCTTGCCTCGGCCTACATCTACTGTCGCGGCGCGGTCAATCATACGGCGAAGTTTCATGCGCGCATGTTTGCAGCCGGCATGGGCATCGTCGAGGACCCTGCGACGGGATCCGCCGTGGCGGCGCTGTCAGGGGCCATCCATCATTTCGATCAGCTTCCTGACGGTCACCGTCCTGTCATCGTCGAGCAGGGTGTCGAGATGGGCCGACCCTCGTTCATTCACCTGCATATCGACGTCGATGGAGGGGAGATATCGAACGCACGGATTGGCGGTCAGGCAGTGCGCGTGGCAACCGGAATGCTGGATCTTTGATTTTCAACGGTTTTTTGCGTCGTTCGAATTTTTTTTGACAATTAACCAAAGAAAATTCATCTGGCCGCTGGACAACGAAACCGATCCTATTTATATGCCCGGTCACACCGCGAGCAAGCGGTTACGGGTGATTAGCTCAGTTGGTAGAGCAGCTGACTCTTAATCAGCGGGTCGTAGGTTCGAGCCCTACATCACCCACCATTTTCTCTCAATGAGATCAGAATATTACGCTGATTTGCTTAGGCGGCGACAGAAAAAATGTGTTCTCGCCGGATCGCTGTAAGATCAAGCGGGTAAATAGCTGAATTCGGCTGATTTCTTTACCTTGTGCCAACAGAATCGAAAATGAGTCGGCGCCGCGAAGGTCGCGGCCGGAATCGAACCGGTTCATGCGAGTAAACGCGCATCCGATGCCGTTGTCGCGGCTGGGTGGAACACTCGAGGGCAGGGTTCCTATCGGCAAGCCGGAGAGCCTGCCACTGCGACTTATTTGGCGCTTCCTACAGTTATCGTGGGGTCCGGTCCCACCAGGCGCACGCGGATCAGGTCGCCGGGCTGAACCTGCGTATGTTCGTCGATCGTCGTCTCTTCATACTGGCCGTCCGTGAGCCGCACGACGGAGAATTCCGTCTGGATGATCTTTGATCGGTCGGTGACGCGCCGCGCAGCTGCGCTGATCTCAGCCATGACTTGCACGTTGTATTCCATTTTTTTCCGGATGCGCAGCATGTCGAGATTGACCTGGCGCAACTCGGTGACAGCGTCGCCCTTTCGCTTGCTGTCCAGATCCTGAAGTCGGCGTTCGACTTCATTTTTGCTCTGCTTGGCTCGAGCGAGGTAGGAACCGAATTCCAGCAATTGCTGGTTCATCTGCAGCAGTTCTCTCTTTCGTTCCCGCAGCACTGTTTCTGAAGCTGCGCCTCGCGTAACCAGCCCCTGCGAGGCATCGACGTCCAGCTTGAGAAGGTCGAACTGCTGGTTGCGCAGATCGGTGCTCTTATTGAGCATGTCGATTTCTTCGGCGAAATTCTGCCGCTGGTCCTGAAGATTGGTTCGGTCGCTTTGCATGACCGTCAGGCGCTGCTGATAGAGGTTGCGCTCCGAATCCACGATGCTTTGCAGCGTGGCCGGATCACGCAGCGCGCCCTGGTTCGTGATCGGGTAGTCGAACGGCTTGTCGTTGAATTCCGCTTCCAGGCGTACGCGCTTGACGTCCAGCGAGAGCAGTTGGAGGGTCAGATCCTCGTATTCCTGTTGAACGTTGATCAGCTGAACGCCGGAAGTATCAGTCTGGACCGTGGGCTCGCGCAGACCGCCACCGAGCGCGAAGAGCTCAAGTGCGATCATGCCCGGCCTGAATTCGAATTTGCCGGGTTTCTGGACGTCGCCCATTATGAATACGGGCGCATATTCCTTGATTGCCACCGCCGCCGAGAGATTGGGGATGTGGGGCTTCAGGCCGTTGTTGATCTGGTTGCTGATCTCATCGAGCGTATGCCCCTCCACCGGGATGTTGCCGAGGATGGGATAGCCAATGGTCCCTCCCGGGCCGACGGGAAATACCCCGCTCAAGCCCGCGTCCCCGTAGACCGTGATAGACAGCGTGTCGCCCTCCGCGACCTTGTAGGATTCCTCCTGCGCCGACGATTGCTGTGGCAGCGGGAGAAGAAAACAGGTGGAGATGGCGGTGCCGAGAATAAACGTCTTCACCCGTCGAGAATGATGCTTCAGCATGAACATGGTCCACCTCAACTCTGCACGGTCACAGGCCGGGCAGGCTTGTATTTACGTCCGCGTTTCGATTTTCCTGCCGATGAGAACAGCCAACCGAAGAGCGGCGACCGGTGCCGCTTGCGCCTGATGCCGTTGAGAACGATCCCGCTGATCGGCCGATTCGTCAGCCTCAGCTTCTTGATCGATGCTTCGACTTCGGTGATCTTGGCGATGTCAGGATTGATGACGAAAGCGACGGTGTCGGAGAAGGACGCCACACGAAGCAGATCGAAACCATCCGCGGCCGTGGGTCCGTCAATGAGGACAAGGTCGTATCGGCGCTTCATTTCCTCCATCAGCGTCGCGAAGCGGCGGCTGCCAAGGATGAATTCCGGCGGTACGTCACATTCCTCAGCGAAGACGATATCGACATCCGATCCTGGATCGTGCTGGATCAGCTCATCCGCCGATATTTCCTCGGTCACGAATTGAGCGAGATGCCTCGACGTTTGTAGCGCAAATTCCTTCGAAAGCGTCGGGTTTCGCAGGTTGCACTCCAGTACGGCAGTCTTCACGCCGGTTGCTGCGAGTGAGCGAGCGAGATTCCCGATAATGAATGTCTTGCCTTCGCCGTTTATGGACGAGGTCAGCACGACGACGCGGGCGCGTTCCGTAGAGAGCCGAAGATAGGTCTGTAGATCCGCAATCGCTGCCCGGAAATCCGGTGCACTGCGGTTGATATCAGCAGCCAGGACAACTTCCTTGCGTGAGAGGCGCGGTATTCGCCCGATGATGGCCAATCCGAGCTTCGCTTCGAGTTTGTTTGGCGAGCGGACCGACTTGTCGGTGAAGTTCAAGAGAAGCGCGAGTGCGATACCTCCCAGTATGCCGAAGACGAGGCCGGCAATTGCCCATAGTTTGGCATCGGGGCTGGTTGGATGCGGACTTGGCATGGCGCGAGAGATCAGCCGCGCTTCGGCCGTGGCGATGCCATCCTGTTCGATTGTCTGCTTGTATCGTGACAGGTAGCTTTCATAGAGAACGCGGTTGGCTGCTGCTTCGCGGTCGAGCTGGCTCAACTGGACCTGAGCCTGGCTGGTTTTCGACATCGCCGTCTGGATGTCTTTCAAATTGGCTTCAAGGGCTTCCTGCTGCTTGTCGTTGACGACAATTTCGCTTCGAAGACCATTGACGACCTGCGTCACCTCGTTGGCAACCTGCTGTTTCAACGATGCGCGCTGGGACAAGAGTTGCGGCAGTTGCGAGTTCATCAGGGCGCCGCTCTTGTCGATGTCGGCGATGGCACGTTCAACCCTTGCCTGCTCGGCTCGGAGCGCCTGAACGCTGGGGGAGGAGAGAACCTCGTACAATCCGAGGATATCGCCTTCCTTTTGCATTTGTTCCGCTGTCTCAAGCCGCGCGACGGAGCCGGCCATTTTCGTCTGCAGCGAGGTCAATTCGTCGTTCATCCGGGAAATCTGCTGGGATTGCAGCGGTGCGCCACCCGTATCGACAAGCCCCGCCTGCGTACGGAAATCATTGGCTGCCCGTTCGGACTCTTCGAGTTTGGTCCTGAGGCTCACCAGGCGCTCGCCAAGCCACTCACTGACGCGTCTCGTCGCCGATGTCTGCTGATCGATCTGGTAGTCGATATAGGCTTCCCCGTAGGCATTGGCGACTTGCGCCGCGTAAACCGAATCGGTGGCGTAATAGTCGATGTAAATCGTGTAGGAGCGTCCGTCGTTGATGACACGGACGTCATCCATCATCTTGTCCAGCTTAATTTTCTTCTCACGCGGGTCCAGGGTCGTCTGCTCTGGCTGAGGTCCCGGACCGTTGGCGCGTCTTTCGGCGGCAATATCCTGTTTGCTCAGCTTATCGAGCACGCGTTCGGCCATCGATCTCGATCCGATGATGTCGAGTTCGGTGCGCAAAACGGGGCTGTCCTGGGGCAATGGGGAGATGACGGATTCCGTCGGCAGGACCTGAAGCTTGCGGGCGTCCAGCGCCAATATCGCCTCTGCCTTGTAGCGTGCCGGTGTCGCGAAGTAGGAGACCGCGGCTCCGATCAAACCTAGAATGAGACACTGGAATACGACATACCGTCTTTCCCAGAGGATCGAAAGGAAGCGGGGCCCTGTCTCTTGATCCTGTGCCTGCGGACTCTGCGATACTATCATCAAACAATTCCCGTACTTGGATGACAAACACTCGGTCGGGTTTTGGCCGATCAGCAGGCCCGATCCTTCATCGCTATATCTCCGATCTTGCAGGCCACCTCCGTTCGGTTGGTCGCTCCAAGCTTCTTCATGATATTGCGAATGTGGACTTTGATGGTGCTTTCACAGAGGTTCAGCTCGGAGGCGATCACCTTGTTTGCCTTGCCGCAACGAAGGGCCTGCGCCACAGCCGACTGCCGGCTCGTGAACGTGGAAGCAGAGGCGGGTCGGGCCATTTTGGAAATGCCAAGGGACTCGCGCATGTTGAGCAGGCTGCTTGCCGGGACAAAGCGTCCGCCGGCTATGGCAAGGCCGATCGCCTGGATGCAGACGTCGATGCTGACGGAGCTTGGAATATAGCCGCGCACGCCGAGCTGGATGATATGCAGAACCTCGGGGAGTTCCTGGCTGTTCGACAGAACGATAACCGGGGTAGGCGCCATCGCTGTCACGAGCGTCTTGATTTCCTCGCTCAGGCTCTCGTCATTGATGTCGGTGTTGCCGGCATTGAAGAGAATGGCACGCGGCAGACCCAGATCCCTCTTCGTGTCGCCCCATTCCTCCAAGTCGCTGCAGGCGACGACCTTCATGCCGATGTTATGAATGGCAAGGCCATGGGCCAGGCATTCCCGCTCCAGCGCACGCCTGTCGATCAGCGCGAGATACCCAGTGGTTCGCAGTTGCGGCGATGGCTGCACCTGAGTGAGGCCGTTATCGATCGTCCTCACGCTCCCGGGATGAACGGTGATGTCCTTCGTACCAAAGTCGAGACGCTCCGTGCTCATCTTCAACCCCTCTCCTCAACTGAATATTGATCCGCTTGGGTTTCTCTTTGTGGTTCTTGGTGTTCCTTTTGTTCGGGCGCCTTGCCATGTTCGCGCCGATATCGTCATGCCAGTAGAAGTTTCCTCGCCGTGAACGCCTCCGCAAAACGCGCCGGCGCGCGGCATTCCATCCCGCGCAGTCGCGCCAGGCTGCGGAACGTATCCGCATCGAACCAGTCCTTCGACCGCTGCGTTCCGAAATTCTTCAGAAGCAACTCGACCTTGGCCTCCATGATGGCCTCGGCTATCGGCACGTAGGTGTTGCGCCGCATCAGATCGCCGTCCCATTTCGGAATTTCGTATTCCAGGATGAAGTGGTCGCGGAACACGTTGGTGGTCAGCATGTTGATCTCGCGATGGTCCTGATGTTCATCCTCCCGGCTGTGCGTGAAGATGACATCCGGACTGACGCGACTGCGAAGCTCAATCAGCCATGCCTTGATCTCTCGGCTCTGGCTCGGGAAATAGCTGTCCTCGAAATTGCCGAGCTCGATCTTGCAGCTCTCGGTTTCGCTGAGGAAAGCTTCAGCCGATCTGCGCGCCTCGGTCTCGCGTTCGCCTGAAGCGCTGAAGACGCACCAGTGGACGTCAAGGATGACGCCGCGTGAAAGCATGCTCAGTATCGTGCCGCCGACGCCGATTTCGATATCGTCCGAATGTGCACCGAGGCACAGGACCGACAGGCGTTCACCACGCGATGCGAGCGCAATGTTTCTCATGGGCGCAGCGCTGCTCCGCTTCGCACCGCTCCGGTCTCGCGGATCCACGGCATATCACCGCGTTCGACCATTGCTTCCAGCGTCTGCCAGTCGCGCAGCGTGTCCATCGAGCGCCAGAAGCCGGTGTGCTTGTAGGCCATGAGCTTGTCTTCGGCGATCAGACGGGAGAAGGGCTCCAGCACAAGCTCCTCACCTTCGCGCATATAGTCGAAAATCTCGCCGCGCATCAGGAAGTAGCCGCCATTGATCCAGATATCTGACCTGTCCGACGACCTGAATTCGCGCACTCGACCGTCGTCTTCGATATCGGCGAGATGATAGGTGAGGGGCGGGCGCACCGCGAGGAAGCAGGCAAGCTTGTCGCTCGCCTCGAAGCGGGCGATCATGTCGTCAAGGTCGACATTCGTCAGCCCGTCGCTGTAGTTCGCCAGGAAGATCTTCTCGTTCTTGACGTGATCGCGCACGGCCCAGAGCCGCTCGCCGATATTGCGCCAGATGCCGGTATCGATCAGCGAAACGCGCCATTCCTTCCGCATCTCGCCCAGCAACTCGACCTGGCCCGAACCCGACACGACGCAATCCGAAAAAGCGTGGGGTTTGCTGTTCAGGAAGAAGTCTTTGATGACATTGGCTTTGTAGCCGAGGCAAAGAATGAACTCGTCGTGCCCGTAATCCGAATAATATTGCATGACGTGACGCATGATCGGCTGCGAGCCTAGCGGGATAAGAGGCTTCGGCACGCTCTCGGAATATTCGCGGATCCGGGTTCCCATGCCACCGCAGAAAAGGACGACTTTCATGGCTGGCTCTCCGTTGGATCGATGACGGCTACATGAGGGATTGGAACGATAAACTTCCCACCCCAGTCGCCGATGTGCTTCATCTGCTTGACGATCTCGCCTTTGAGATTCCAGGGCAGGATGAGGACGTAGTCTGGCTTGTGCATGTCGATTTCGTTGACCGGCCGGATCGGTATGTGCATGCCGGGCGTGAACCGGCCGTGCTTGTACGGATTGCGGTCGACGGTGAAGTCGAGGAAATCGGTGCCGATTGCGCAATAGTTGAGAAGCGTATTGCCCTTGCCAGGCGCGCCGTAGCCGCAAATGGTCTTGCCTGCGTTCTTCAGCTGGATGAGGTAGGAAAGCAGATTGCGTTTCGTCGTGCGCACTGCTTCGCCGAAAGAAGTATAGGTTTCGACGAGGTCCAGGCCGGCCTTGAATTCAGCCATGCGCAGCGCGTCGACCCGCTCTTCGCGATGGATGTTTTCATCCCTGTGGCAAAGGTAGATGCGCAGCGAGCCGCCGTGCGTCGGCAACTCTTCGACATCGAAGACCTTGAGGTCGTGAAGTCGCGCCATCTTCTCGATCGTCATCAGGGAGAAGTAGGAGAAGTGCTCGTGGTAGATCGTGTCGAACTGGCTTTCCGCAATCAGCGTGGCGATATGGGGAAATTCGAGCGTGATCACGCCTTGCGGCTTGAGGAGCAGCTTCATTCCGGCGACGAAGTCGTTGAGATCGGGAACCTGTGCCAGGACATTGTTGCCGACAATCAGGTCGGCCATCTTGCCTTCAGCGACCATTTCGCCGGCAAGTGACGTTCCGAAGAAGCGCGTGACCGTGGGCACGCCTTTTTCGACGGCGACCTTTGCCACGTTGATGGCCGGCTCAATGCCGATGACAGGTATGGCCTTCTTCACGAAGTGCTGCAGGAGATAGCCGTCGTTGCTGGCAAGCTCGACGACAAGGCTTTCCGAATTCAGGCCGAAGCGATCGGCCGCCATGTCGCAATAACGACGGGCATGCTCGACCCAACTGTCCGAATAGGAGGAGAAATATGCGTATTCCTCGAATATATGCTGCGGACTGATATGCTCTTCGAGCTGAACCAGAAGGCACTCGCGGCAGACAAAGGCATGGAGCGGGTAGTAGGCCTCCATGTTGCCGATCTCCGCCGCGGGTACGAAACTTTCGCATGGCGGTGACATTCCCAGATCTACGAAAGTATCTTGCAGAGCTGCCCCGCAGAGCCGGCAAAGCCGAGCATTCTGAATGGCAGCCGTCATCGATAAGCTCTGACCGGCCTGAAGATTCATGCCCCCGTCCCCTATATGATTCAAGATGACCTGATCGCGGACCTGATAAGCCCGTCGTTGATGTTGGCAAAGTATCTCCGGGGGGCGTTGAAAACGATACCGCAATACGAACACCGATATCGTCCAAAAGCCGTATGAATTCTGTCTTGTTTTTGAACAATAATTCGATAGTCGACTATCGTTATTCTGAATATCACCTTAAGTACTTGTTCTCATTTGCCTTGTATTGGGGTAATATCTTATCAATAGCTTGCAGTGTTGGTGTTTTGCCCATTGGTGGTAAGACTTTTGAGACTATTGCTGGGGGATCGGATGCGCTTCAACAGGACGAGAATTGAGGATCTCTGGATCGTCGAACCCATACCGTCGGTCGACAGTCGCGGTTCGTTTGCGCGAACCTTCTGCAAGGAGGAGTTCGCCCAACACGGGCTCATTCAGGACTTTGTCCAGCACAGCTACTCTCATTCGCGCCAGAAAC
The DNA here is from genome assembly GCF_004341625.1 of Rhizobium sp. BK376. Taxonomy (GTDB): domain Bacteria; phylum Pseudomonadota; class Alphaproteobacteria; order Rhizobiales; family Rhizobiaceae; genus Rhizobium. Next base: position 147,356 of record NZ_SLZG01000009.1, read on the forward strand.
ACACGATCCGCGGCCTACATTTCCAGAAGCCCCCACATGGGGAAGACAAACTGGTCTCCTGCATGCAGGGCGCAATATGGGACGTCGCCGTGGACCTGAGGCCAGAATCTCCAACCTACCTCGAATGGGCAGGGGCCGTGCTCTCCAGCGAGAACCGGGCGCAGTTCTATATTCCGAAAGGCTTTGCCCACGGCTTTCAATCACTCAGTGACGATGCCGTGGTGTCCTACCTGATATCGACTCCATACGAGCCCACTGCCGCCAGCGGCATACGCTTCGACGACCCGGCCGTCGGCGTCAGTTGGCCTGCGGATCCCGCCGTCATGTCCGACAAGGATAAGAGCTGGCCGCTGCTGCGCGTCAGCGATCCCGTCTAGTTTTCGGCGGGGCTGATGTCTGCAAGCAAACCTGCATCCCTCAGTCTCCCAGCTGCTTCCGCGATTTCCGAAAACACCATGTCGGCCCGCTCGGCGATATCAAGAAGCGAATGATTACCGTCGGCCAAATTCAATACCCATAGGTAAGCCATTGTTTTCGTACTGTTGGTCTTGTGACCGCCAACGGGCGAAAACAGCCCGCGCTTGCCAAGCTGCGGTTCGCCCTTGGGGGAGAGGTTGAGGGGCGTCCAATTGCCCTCGAGCGCATCGATCACATCGGTGAGCATCCGGAATGACGAGGCAAGATGTTCAGGGCGTATGAAATCGAGATTGTCCGCTGACGTGTGGTATTCCGCAAAGGTCCCGAAAGCGCTTCTTTGCAATAGCCCAACCGACATATTGAAGCCGGGCGAACAGAACTGCCTTTCGTCATAGCCGTAAGGACTGAAGTTCTGGACGGTCATCGGCGTTTCGTTGCAGGAAATGCGTGCCATCAAACGATCTATGATCGCATTGCCCCGACGGCTTTTCTTGTAGATCGGTCCGCCTTCATCGCCGACGCAGGACACGACCAGGCCGTGGTCGATGTTGCCGAGGCGATCCTCGTTCCGGGAAAGCCAGGTGAGCGATCCGATCGTGCCCGGAGCGAAGAGAAAGCGGTAGCTGTAGCGCGTCTTCCGGCCCCGCAGCAGCTGAGCAAGGCTGGTCAGCACTGCAAGTCCCGAGCAATTGTCGTTGGCAAGCGATGGATGGCAAATATGCGCCGATAGCAGGACCTCCCTGCCGCTCGTTCCCCGATGGAGGTATTCCCCATAGGACAGGTGTCCATCCGATTTCGTGGAGTCGATGACGACTTCGTAATCGCCATCCTGCAGCTCCAGGAGCTGGCTATGCGACAGGCAAAAGGCCCAGTCGTCGATATAGTAGGCGGTCTTATAGGGGATGAGGTCAGGTTGCGCCGGCAGCGTATAGATATGGCTCTTCAGCTCACTCAGCGGCATGACTTGCCGAACGTTCCGGCTATAGCTCATGACATGAAGGTTCGAACGAGCGAAATCGACGATTTTTCGGCCGGCGGCATCCTTGATGTATGCGTCCCTGATGTTCCATTCCGGCGGAATGACCCAGTCGAAGACCTGGGTTCCGGTCGCGACCTGGTGGAGTTCGAGGTCGATATGTTCGCGCAGAATGTTGATGGTCTCGCGAACACCATTGCCCGTAATGCTGCGGCAGATCGGAAAAAGGCGGCTGGCGAGAGCATAGATCGCCGGACCTATGCTCTCGCTGTTCTCTGCTAGGTTGGGTCGGGGTGGCAGAGCAGAGTCCATGCGACAGGCCTATTCTGCCGCGGCGGCTGGAGCGGACGAGCGCAGATTTTCGTCAAGCTCATGACTGGCAAGGAGTTGTTTGAGCTGCGCAATCCGCTGATAGCGGGGGCCTTCAAACTCGGCGAGCGTCAGGCCGGCGCTAGTATAGGCATTGTAGAGCTGAGCAGCACCAGCGGCTGCATCCCAGGTCGGCTTGAATGCCGGCAGAAGGCGGCCGATCTTGCTGAAATCGACTCGATAGGAGCGCGTATCCGGGCTTGCATCGGCGGCGAATGCCAGATGGCAGTCGGGCACGGTCTTGGCGACGATTTCGGCGATCTCCCTGATCTGGTAATTGTGCGCCGCCTGGCCGACATTGAAGGCCTGGTTGTGAACCGCAGCAACGGGAGCCTCGAGGGCGGCAAGAAATGCCCTGGAAATATCTTCGATATGAACGATCGGCCGCCAGGGCGTACCGTCGGATTTGAGCAGGATCTGGCCTTCGGTTACGGCCCACGCAACCAGATTGTTGAGTACGATGTCGAAACGCAGCATCGGCGAGAGGCCATAGGCGGTTGCCGGGCGCATATAGGTCGGGCAGAAATCGTTGTCCGCGAGCTGGGCAATGTCGCGTTCCGCGAAAACTTTCGATGTTCCGTAGGCGGAAACCGGTTTGAGTTCGGCGGTTTCGTCGACGAGGCCTTCTCCTGCCGCACCGTAATTGCTGCAGGACGAGGCGAAGAGAAAGCGCTTCACCCCTGCCTGTTTGGCCGCTTTGGCTACGCGCACGCTGCCGCGATGATTGATTTCATAGGTGATTTCCGGATTAAGGTTGCTCAGCGGGTCGTTCGAGAGAGCCGCGAGATGGATGACGGCGTCGAAGCCCCTCAGATCCGCCGCCGATATATCCCGCACATCCTTCTTCACACCGGGCACGGTGGGCAGATCGCCGCCGGGTGCATAGTGGCAACGATGATATAACTCGCAATCGTAGCCATGAACCTCGTGGCCTGCCTTGCGCAGGATCGTAATCATGACGGATCCGATGTAGCCGCGATGTCCGGTGATCAATACCTTCATTGTCATTGCCTCTCTGGAATTGAGCCCTGTGCCCGGCACATCGGCGTTTCGTCTTGGTGGCACTTATCGTGCTCATCGGCATCGGCCACTGCGATCCGATCAGGCGAGACGCGCGATCGGTCGCTGCTCACTCGGCGGCGGATTGTTGAAGCGGCGGAAGACGACCTGCGACGGACGACCGACGAGATATTTCCCGACGCCGTTTTCAAGGGCGAGCTTGTAGACGCGAAGGGCGCCATCGAACGCGTCGATCGTGCGCGCGATGTCTTCGTCTGAATGGGTGTAACTGACCACCAGGGAGGGAGCGAGAATCCCGCGCCGAATAATCTCCTGCAGGAACAGCGTGCGGAATGCCTGCGACGGTTTTCCATCGTCGTCGCGGGTGGTGAAGCTGAGGCAGGCGGGATGACCGACCACGGAGAAGAAGTCCTGGAGCCCGTGCGCAGCAATAAGCCCGTCAATGCCGCTCTGGAGCGCTTTGCCCTGCCGCACCAGGTGCTCGATCACAGGCTCCGTTCGATAGACATGCATCGTGGCGATTGAGGCCGCCATCGCATGCGTCTCCGCGCCATGTGTCGTCGACAGGAGAAATACGCGGGGCAGAAATGCCTGGTCGATGCCGCCCTGTTCCATGAATTCCCGCTTGCCGGCAAGCGCGGAGACCGAGAAACCGTTGCCGAGTGCCTTGCCGAAGCAGGACAGGTCGGGTGTGACGCCAAAGAGTTTCTGTGCTCCGCCGACATGCCACCGAAAGCCGGTGATCATTTCGTCAAAGATCAGGAGCGCCCCGTTTTCGTGGCAGAGCTGCTGCAGCCGCTGCAAAAAATTGTCTTTCGGATTTTCGCCGCGCGTCGGCTCCAGCATGAAGGCGGCGATCTTGCCGGGATGGGCCTGAAACAGCCTGCGTGCGCTTTCGAGATCGTTGTATTTGAAGCCAAGGGTCAGTTCGCGAACGACAGCCGGAATACCGGCATTCATCTCGGTCGCACCGATGAACCAGTCGTCGGTAGAGAAGAACGGATGGTCTTCGCAGCGCGCGATGAGGTCACGGCCGGTGACGGCGCGGGCGAGCCGCATGGCGCCTGACGTGGTGTCTGATCCGTCCTTGCAAAATTTGACCATGTCGGCGGTGGCGATGGTTTCAAGAAAGGCGGCCGCGCATTCGGCCTCGATCTTCGACGGACGGGTGAAATTGCAGCCGAATTCAAGTTCGCGCCTTACTGCGTCGAGCACAGGCTTGTAGGCATGCCCGAGCCCGACGGCGCGATTGCCCATGCCATATTCGATATATTCATTGCCATCGACATCCCACACATGGCAGCCGCTGCCCCTGGCAATAAAACCGGGGGAAAGGATGGGATATTGATCGTCACCTTTCGCATAGGTATGGGCACCGCCCGGAATAAGCGCCTTGGCGCGTTTGCGAAGCTGGTCGGATTTCTCAAAATTCTCAATGAAGCCGTTCACCTTGCGCCCTCGGTCCGCTCAATTGACGTCAGGCAAGTATGGCAAGATCGATGGAAGGGATCATTCCCGCCGTTCGGCGTCTCGGGCTAGCCGAAAGACTTAGAAGGCGAAATCAAGGGTCTTGAAAATTGCGGATCGTATTACCCTGCATGGAGGCCGTGCTTTGCCCTTCGGTTCGTCCTTTGCTGGGAGTGGACGATTGGAAGGGCAAGCCCGTCCGGCCGCCATGCTATCCAGGCAGTCATTATCAGCAATCAGTTGAAGAGGTCGCCCAGCTTGAACATGACCTCGGTCCGGTTGCTGGCATTCAGCTTTTTCATGATGTTACGGACATGAACCTTGACAGTGCTTTCGCGCAGATTGAGCTCATAGGCGATGATCTTGTTGGGTTTGCCTCGGCTAAGTGCGTCGATTACGTCCTCTTCGCGAGGTGTGAAGAGTTCGGCGCGTTGACGCTCCTTGTGCTCGGCACTCGCAACAAGCTTATGCAGATCGGTCAGGCTTTCCGCTGAGATAAATACCCCTCCCGCCAAAGCGAGCCCGATCGCCTCGACGCAAACAGACAGCCCGATTGCCGATGGTATATAGCCTTTGACACCGGCTTCCAGCGCCACAAGCACCTGTCTCAGATCGTGATTTTCCGACAGGATGACGACCGGGATATTTGGAAACTGGTCGACCAGTTGCCTGATCTCGTCGACCATCTTTTTTTCGGAGAATTCGCGGTGGCCCGTGTTGATCAAGATGCCGGCGAAGTCGTGCTCCGGCAATTTGATCCAATCGCCGATCGAGGCAAAGAGCCTTATGTCCAAATCGAGCCCGTGCGCGATCAGACTCTGGGCCAGGCATTCCCGGTCCAGCGCGCGATCGTCGATTATCGCGAGTGTGTTCGCGTTATGGGTCTCCGCCGTCAGCGATTTTTTCATTGTGTTCGATACGACGTGAAACCGGCCAGTTTTATGTAGCTGCGATGTATTGTTCCCGTTGACCATGACAGACATTGGCATCCCCTATACTTTCTACACGCCGCCCTCGATTGATGAAACGCTTCCCATGCTTCCGACGCGCAGTTGCCGATGCGATCGGTCAGGCAATAACGGGTTCCGTAGTCGGTAATCTGTACAGCCGCATGGCTTCGTCAGGGAGCCATTTCCGGATTTCCGTTGCGATGCCTACACTTATCCTCAGTTGTGGACCTTTTTGGCGTTTCCTACAGTGAGGTTGTATTCCTATAGCATCATTCTATAGAGAAATTGAATATAAAATTTAATATAGATACCGGATATGTTGGAAAATAGATCGAAAATCCGGAAATCATCACATGATATTGGAGTTAATCTGTTTTTCGGCGGTGTTATTCTGATTATTAAAACGAATTAAATCGTTTGGGTAAGCCATCGCCAACCCCTTTGACATAAATCAGTGAAACAATTCTGATTTCTTATCAGTATTGATCCGATATTGGATATATTATCGCGAATAACTCATCATTCAAGGCTATAAAATTAAGTAAAACGCATCTCTTCTGGCTTTTAATGGCACCCAATTCAACGCGGTGCGCATACCGATCCGTTCCCCTGTCGCTGCATTCGCCGGAATTGGACCCGTCAATAACCCGGCAGTAATAGGGCAATCAAATGATCGTGAAGTATAGCGCGAACCTGCATTGAAGGCTCATGGAAGAATGGGCCATCAATCTTGCCCCGGGGAGGCGCCAAATCCAAGCCAACAGCACTCAACACGGCATGGCAGACCATCACAGACAAAGAGGGAAGGTAGCCTTTGGTATAATTGTCTAGTCCGAATGGCAGCCAGCCGCATTTGGCTTCCATCGAAGGGCGACAACTGTCCGCCAACCATTCATCTATTGCCCAGAGATGAAGCAGCTATTGTTCCCGTTATCGCTAACGATTGCGCCATGTACGATGCGCGATTTTTCGAAAGAGAATGCGGTGAGATTTGCATATTTCGCTCTGCCGCACATCGGCGGCACATACTCCGTCTTCAAGCAACTGAGGCATGGGTTGGCCGATTTCGACATCGATGTCCGTTGGCTGGCGCAAGGCACCGGGCACCAGACTGTGACGCCTGACTTGCGCGACGAGATGGCGTTCGGAACGCTTCTCAACATGCCCGATACGCTCGATGAGCGGACCTGTGCTCGATGCCTCGCTGCCGCGATCGAAAGCCGGGGCTATGACGGTGTGTTCATCAACGTCCTCGGGGATCGCATGCAGATGAATATCGCGCGTTATCTGCGCGAGGATATTCTGCGCATCATGATCGTGCATAACATTACTCCCGGCACGTATGCGGCTGCCACTTCCATTCGGGATTATGTGCACGCGACAGTCGGCGTTTCAGAGCGCTGCCGCAGCGACCTCGTTGCTCGCCACGGCTTTTCACCCGACTCGACATTCGCAATTCCGAACGCGCTCGACAGGATGAAATTCGCTGAAGTTGAGCGCAAGCCGTCCCCGCAATCGCCTTTGCGCCTGCTCTTCCTCGGCAGGGTCGAAGACGCTTCCAAGGGGGTGCTGTGGCTTCCGCCCATTCTCGAGGGCCTGCCGAACACCGTCATGCTGACCATAGCCGGTGACGGACCGGATCTTTCAAGATTGAAGGCAAGGTTCAGTGCTCCGCACAACGCGCGCGTTTTCTACGAGGGAGCCGTCAGTCCGCACAAGGTTCCGGAACTGGTCGCGCACCATGACGTGCTCATTATGCCCTCGCGTTTCGAGGGATTCGGGATGACCCTGATTGAGGCGATGGCGGCCGGATGCGTCCCAGTCGTATCGAATATTCGCGGGGTTACGGATACAATCGTCGATGACGGTCAGGACGGCCTGCTTTTCCCCGTCGGCAACTACGGGCAAGCGGTTCGGCTCATTGCCGGCCTTGAGCGTGATCGTAACCTGCTGGCTCAGATGTCAGCAGCAGCGATCCGAAAGGTCGCCGAGAGGTTTTCATCCGATGAGATGGCGCGCCGATACCACGAGGTCATCGGGTCGATAAAGGCTGACAGCCTGGATCTTTCGCCGCCTCTCGATCTCAACGGCTGGTCCATGCCGCCGGGCCTGCGCCCCGGGTTGAGGACCTATATTCCGGGGCCATTGAAGAACTGGCTGCGCGTCATGCGCGAGAGGCTGTAGGCCATCCCGCTGCGGCCCTCCTCAGCTAGATATGCTCAAGGAAATCCGGCGACAGTTCATCGAAGCCGGTGATGCCCAGCAACGCCATGTCGCGGCGTACCTGTTCGCCGAGTATCGATGCGGCCTTTATCACGCCCGCATAGCCGCCGACCGCCGCAGCGTAGAGAAAGGGACGGCCGACGAAGACGAATTCGGCTCCGAGCGCCAGTGCCTTCAAAACGTCGGTACCGCGGCGGATGCCACCGTCGACCATGACTGTCATCCTGTCGCCGACCGCTTCGGCAATCCTCGGCAAGGCGCGCAGAGGTGACAGCGTACCATCCAGCTGACGCCCTCCGTGATTGGAAACGATAATGCCGTCGACGCCGGCCAGCGCTGCCGCCGCGGCATCGTCCTCGCGCATGATGCCTTTGACCACGAGCCGTCCCTTCCAGCGACTTCTGATCTGCTTCAGATGTTCCCAGTTGAGATGATCGCGCTTTCCGAAATCGCGCGTGACGGAGCGTGCGATGATCGGCACGCCGCGGGTTGCGTAGGAATTTTCGAAATGTGGGATGCCGTGGCTCATAATCGTTCGCCCGAACGTACCGATCGACCAGGCGGGATGGCTGATGCCCTGCCATGCCAGCCGCAAGCTCGGCCGAAGCGGTGTCGAGAAGCCGGCGCGGATATTGTTTTCCCGGCTAGGCAGGATGGCCACATCAACAGTCAGGACCAATGTCTTGAAGCCGGCGGCGGCAACGCGATCAATAAGCGCGTCAATGCGATCCGGTTCGCCGGGCAAATATGCCTGGAACCATGACCCCGGCGCGACCTCGGCGACCTCTTCCAGACGAATGAGGGAGGAGCCGCTCATGATCATCGGAATGTTGCTTTGCGTTGCGGCTGCGGCGAGGACGATATCACCCCGATAGGCCATCAATGCGCTGATACCCATCGGAGCGATGCCGAAAGGTGCGTCGTATTCCGTGTCGAAAATCTTTTTTCTGGATGACCGGGAAGAGACGTCCCGCAGCACATGCGGCCGAAAGTAGTATTCCCCGAAGGCCCTGCGATTGTCGGTCAACGACTGGTTGGTTTCGCTGCCGCCGACAATATAGGCAAAGAGCGGGATCGGCAGATGCCGCCGGGCCAGAGTTTCGAAATCATCGAGTGATAGCGCATTGCGAATTCGGCGGGACGCACCTGCCTGGTTTGGAATTTTCAATCGTCAGTTCCTCCCCGAACCGATGCTCGACATACCAATAATCCCGCGATCGGAGCATTGTGCATCATCTGACAGGAACTGATGCTTGTGTCTATCGACCCAATGGTGGGAGAGGCATGCTCGCCATTCCCCGATGGAGTTAGGCGTGAGCCTCCCAGCCGGCCAAACGTCTCCACGGCCCCTGTCTCTGCGCTGACGACGGAGCGGAGGGTTCTCTTCACCTTAAGCATGAGCCAGCTAAGCCTAAACCTAACTCCTCACCAATAAGGTGAAGGTTGGAGATCGATTTTGCGAATATGCCGCTCCCGAGGCCCTCTTATACTGTCGTCAAAGCATTGTGCACCGTCCAAGTGCCTTGGGCGTGGTTCGGCGTGGCCAAGGGGGCTGATATGGAAGTCGTGATAAGCAATATCTCAATCTTCGTATTGTGCGTTGCCCTTATCGTCGTCCTGCGCAAAGCTTCCGTCGCCCTTGCTCTCGTGGATCATCCCGATGCCCGCAAACAGCATGTCGGTGCGGTTCCATTGTGCGGTGGTCTTGCGATCTTTACGACCTTTGCCCTGGTAAACTTCGTTAGCGGTCACATGAGCGCATTCGGTCTGAATTTCTGGGTCGGGCTGTTTGTCGTCGTCGCGGTCGGCACTCTTGACGATCGTCACCCGCTGCCGGCCTCGCTGCGCCTCATCATGCAGTTTCTCGTGGCGGCGATTTTGATCGGAGGATTGAATATCGGGCAGATTTCTTCGGCTGAATTCGCACCTGGTGTCGCAGCCTCGGCCGGGGCTCTGATCGTCGTCGTCGGGCTCTGCTTCATCGCCGGCCTCATGAATTCGTGGAACATGATAGATGGCGTCGACGGACTGGCGGGCGGAGCGGCGGTGGTCGCGCTGGTCTGGCTGATGCTGGTCGCCGAAATAAAGGACATGGGCGAACTGATACTGCCGTTCGAGCTTCTGCTGACCGGTCTTTGCGGTTTCCTGATCTTCAACATGCGCAGCCCGTGGCGAATTCGCGCGAGCATCTTTCTCGGTGACGCCGGCAGCATGGCGCTCGGGGCGACGATTGCCTATGGCATTCTCCTGCTCGCATCCGACAAGTCTCCGGCTCCTTTCATGGCGCTCCTGTGGATCGTCATCATTCCGGTGACGGATACGCTGAGCCTGATGATCCGGCGCGTCCTGGCGGGCCGCAGCCCGATGTCGGCCGATCGCTGGCACCTGCATCATCTCCTTCTCGACGCCGGCTTCATGCCGATGGCGACCACCAACATCATACTGGTGGCTTCGGCTGTCTGCGGAGGCATCGGCTATCTCGGAATTCGCAACGATGTGCCTGAGGTCGTCATGGCGGCCGGACTGCTGATCCCGGTCGGGATTCATACGCTCTTCGTTATGGCCGCCAGCGGCTCGATCGCCAAACTGCGAATTGCGCTGGCAAAGAGCCGTCGTTCGGTCGGGGTCGCTGCAACGGGCATGTCCGGCAAGACAAATCTCAAGATTTGAAGTTGCGGGTGTTCCATTGATCGGTCCGTCGTATTCGCGTTGACCGCCATAGCGTTCCGGCTGCTTGCGGCGACAGGGCATGAAAGATTTGGAGACAGCTGCTTCCGCCGAGCCAAGGGAACCCGCCATGCAGTCGCGTTATGAAGACCCGACATTCGACCAGCGGTCGACTCCTCTGCCGCGCTTCGGAGGAGCAACGTTTGCCCTGCGTTTCAGGATAATGCAGCTCGTCTGGAGAATTACGTGGACGCTGCTCGCCTCCTGGACGCCGCCGCCCTTCCGGAGATGGCGGAATTTTCTGCTCTGCTGCTTTGGGGCACAGCTGGATCCGACCGCAATTATCAGCGCAAGCGTCAAGATCTGGTGGCCGGGGCACCTTGTCATGGGAAAGCACACATCCCTTGGGCCCGGCGCGATCTGCTACAACGTCGCGACCGTCACGCTCAAGGATTTCTCCATCGTCTCGCAACGAGCGCATCTTTGTACCGGGTCGCACGATATCCAGGACAGTCAGTTTCCACTGATTTCCCGACCGATCGTGATCGAGCCGAATGCCTGGATCGCTGCGGAGGCCTTCGTCGGGCCGGGCGTGGTTGTCGGGGAGGGGGCCGTGCTTGGCGCCCGAGGCGTTGCCGCAAAGTCGCTACAGCCCTGGACCATCTATGTCGGCAATCCCGCCAAGGCGGTCGGCAAACGCAACCAGTCCGCTGCCGCCAGCTATGCGCTTGTGTCTTGAGTGGCTAGAAAGCGTTCCTTTAGGGGCCGCCGGCTAATTCGGAATTCCGCGGCAAAGGCCACCACTGTTGTGATGTCCACAGTGGCAACTATGCGCCAATTGCGATCGTCAACGGATCGACGCTTGACTTTCGTACAGCCCTGGCAATCCTCCGGCTCGAATACTTATGACGCAGCCAGAGGCATCGATCATGCTCGACTTCCGTCCGCTATATTCAACACCGCAGCCTGACGCGGTTGCGGAGTTTATTGAGAAAAACTACGCGATCGAAGGGCCAATTTCCTGCCGAATGCTCCAGCGTGGCCTGAATGACGTTTATCTCGTAGTAGGGAAAAATGCGGAGCGCTACGTATTTCGACTTTCGCAGCATAGGGCACGCGGTCCCGCTGATGTGAAAAGCGAGACGGCATTCCTGACACACCTTTCCCAATCGCGCGTCCCGGTCGCTGCTCCCATTCCAACGCTGGATCGTGCGTTCTCCCTACAGGCGCAGGCACCGGAAGGTTTGCGCTCCGGAGTGCTCTTTCAGGCACTCGACGGTCGCGAACCTCACGCGAGCGACCTTGGCGATGCCAGAGCCAATGGGAAAACCCTCGCAATGCTGCACAATGCAGCGGAGGTATTCCCTCACGATGGAGCGCTTTATCGACTTGACCTTGAGTACCTGCTGTGGCGACCCCTCGCACGAATAGGAGAGAGCGGCATTGTTGAGGACGCGGAGGTGTATGCCGATCTCGAGCGTATAGCTGGAGATACGGGGAAAGCGATTGAAGCTTTCGGCAATCTGACATGGACCTACTGTCACGGGGACTGCCATGGTTTCAATTCGCGCATCAACGAGGTTGGTGAAGCAGTATTCTTCGACTTTGACGACAGCGGCCCAGGTTACCTTGCTTATGACTTGTCGGTTTTTCTATGGGCGAATGTATCTTTTGGCAGGAACTCGACACGCAGATGGGGTGCGTTCATCGAAGGATATCGAGCCGTCCGACCCATAACTGCGGCCGATTTCGAAGCCGCTCTGCACTTCGTAATTGTCCGCCATTTTTGGCTTATGGGAGAGTACGCAGCGCGCGCCAACGAGTGGGGAAGCAACACCGTCGGTTGGATTGCGAGGGAGACCAACTTTCTTAAGATGTGGGAGACCGAGCAACTCCTCGACCGTCTGCTCTAGCTACCTCAGTCTCATCAGAATGCGATGATCGCAAAGGACAAACTGCTGCCATGGTAGCCTCCGCGCTGACCTGCGATCAGCTGCCGATGCACGCTATCGTCCTCACCCCAGCATTATGCCGTTCTGCCGGCAGGACCGATAATGCTGCGACAAGTCGCTTGCCATATTCGTTCACCGTGAACTCGGACGCCCTTCGTGTCGCATTGAGTGACATTGCCGCTCTGAGTTCGTCATCGGCAACAAAACGATCGATGGCCGAGGCGATCGCCTCGGGATCGCCGACAGGCACGATGAATCCCTCGATGCCGTCACGAACCACGGTACCGGTATTTTCCGTCGTCACGACCGGCAAGCCTGAAGCAAGCGCCTCATAGACAACGGTTGCGGAACCCTCGCAGACCGACGGCAGCAGAAAGATATCCGCCCAGCGAAATTCGGCCGCCATTTCGGCGCGTGGCACAACGCCCTTGAGTTCGACCTTCGTGGAAAGTTCCTGTCTAGGCCCGTCTGCCAGATTGAGCCGCCCGACCATACGGAAGTTTGTAGCGCCGCCGAGAATCTCTGCCGCAGCGGCGACGTAAGGCGATCCCTTCCGCAGCCCGACCTCACCAGCGGTCAGCACGCGCAGAGGGCCAGGGCGCCTTGCTTTTCGCTCCGGCGAGAATTTCGGATCGACACCATAGGGAAGGAGAACGCAACGTTCCGCCGGTCCGCCGCAGGCGATCACATGCCGGCGGACGAATTCGGATGGACATAGGATGAGATCGGCAAGCGACCATTCCGCCCTTTCCCGGTCCGCGAAGGACCTGGCGAAAGGGTTCTGCTTCGGCAGCCCCATCCATTCCGGAAACCGCGTCATTTCTCGAGAGACGAGTTCTTCCAAGACATCTCTTGGGGCGACCATCTGCTCGACAACGGTCCACATTCCTTGCTGCTTGGCAGCCTCCATCTGTTCCAGAGCATCGCCGCTGAAAGCGTAGAGCCCTGACGCGCCATGAAAGCCGCTTTTGGCCACCAAGGTCGAAAAGCGGGAGCCGGCCCACACGGCATGAGAGGTTTCATCGGCGATATTACCGATACGCGAACGTCGGATAGCCGAAAGTGCGCCAAAGCTTGCAAAGGTGGTCGTCAATGCGTTGGGGACACCCTTCGGCGCCCGGCCGGCGAGCCGCCTGATGGCCGAAGGCAGAATTTTTGTCGGAAGGACTTTTACGATGCCCGGCCAGCCCTTGGTTGCCGTAATGTCCGTATAGAAATGCGCAAGCTGCCCATGGTTCACGAAAATCCGGGGAACAGCGTAGTGCATGCGTGCCCCCAGCTGGCTGACAACAACTTTTCCATTCATGGAGATACCCGTTGTTCGATATGAGGCACCCGGTCACCGGAGCGGTCTAGTCGGTCGAGAAGGGCGCACCATTTGTCGATGGCCTGATCGTAGGAATAGTCGTTTGTCAGGACACGGCGGGCGATCTGACCCATCTCCAGGCGTCGCGCGGTGTCGTCTCGTAATTCGCGAATGGCAGCGGCAAGCCTTTGTCCTTCGCCAATCGCGATGTTTTTGCCGCAGCCATAGGCATCGATGACTCGGGCGACTTCGCCGTTGAGGTCACCGATGAAGATTGTCGGCCGGCCGGCGGCGAGAATTCCATAGAACTTGCTCGGAATGATGCAGTGCTCAAGCTGCGGTAGCAGGGACACCAGATGGACGTCTGCTGTACAAAGGCTCTTTGCCAGATTTTCAGCCGGCTGCAGCGGTTTGAAGATCATGTTGTCGAGGCCGAGTTTTTTCGCGGCGTCGACCACGCGTGCATGTTGATGGCCGTTGCCGATCATGAGGAAGCGAATGTCGGGCTGATCCCTCAGCAGGGCGGCGGCATTCAAAATCGTATCGAATTCGTGCGCGCGTCCGAAGTTGCCGGAATAGCCGATAACCAGTTTATCGTCCAAGCCCCATTCAGTTCGCAGCTCGTTGTCGGCTGCGGCGATCGGGTAGATCTCCTTTCCATCCGACCATTGGCGCAACAGGCTGATGGGGCAACGCGGCGACAACTCGTCGCGCAGATAATCCGCCATCGTTGTTGTCGGGCAGGCAATCGCTGCCGATGTTCCGATCGACCAGTTTCTCAGGCTGCGTGCGAGCCTGCCGACGATTGGCGAGCGCTTGAACAGGCCCAGTTCGATTGCGGTTTCCGGGAACAGATCCATGACCCAGTTCACCGAGGACGCTCCACGAAGGCGCAGTGCAACGGCTGTTGTCACCGACAGAAAGGGCGGATCAGTGCAAACTACGGCGATATCGTCGCGCGATGCATGGCGGACAAGCCAGGTGAAGGCGGAGAGATGGAAGAAGAAATAGTCAATCGCGCGCCCGAACGTTTTGAGCCTGCCGAAATGGGACGTCGTCAGCCGCACCACCTTGATGCCGGAAATGACTTCGTTCGGGGGAAGAACGGTCTGATCCTCGTTATGGAGATGGCGACTTGCCACCGCGACGACTTCATAGCCGCGCTGGGCCAAGGCGGATGCAATCGATGTTATCATTCGACTGGTCGCGGACTGATCGGGGGAGACGTAGCGATTGACGAAGATGACTTTCATTCGATGATCCCTGAGATCGCCGGCGCTGGATCGCTTGACCAGGTCTCAAATCCCATCATCGTGGCGCGTCGCGCGCTCACAAGTTGACCAAAGGCGATAATTTCCGCCAAAGAGGTGGCGCGCCCCCTACCTCATAAGAAGTGATGTTTCCCCATTCGAATAATCCGGCACACCGGTTTGGCGGGTATCGGGTGCCCGCATTCTCCCTATTGGCAAGGTGTCGATGGACGACCGGCACCTATACTGCCTTCATCGGCAGCCATGAGTGGACGCCGGCCCTGTGGACAACATGGAGAAGCTGGCGCATGCCCGACAAAGTCGCATTGATTATCGGCGTTACCGGACAGGATGGCGCCTACCTCAGCGAGCTTTTGCTTTCGAAAGGCTATGTGGTTCACGGCCTGAAAAGACGCTCGTCTTCCTTCAACACCGGGCGCATTGACCATCTCTATCAAGATCCACACGATGAGCCGGTCCGCTTTCGCCTTCACTTCGGCGATCTGACCGATGCCACCAATCTCTGCCGCGTCATTCAGGACGTCCAGCCCGACGAGATCTACAATCTCGGTGCGCAAAGCCATGTGCAAGTCAGCTTCGAGACCCCTGAATATACCGCGAATACCGACGCGCTTGGAACGCTTCGTGTGCTCGAGGCGATCCGCATCCTCAAGCTCGAGAAAAAGTGCCGCTTCTACCAGGCCTCCACTTCCGAACTCTTCGGCGGCATGAGCGAGATTGCGCAGCACGAGCAGACGCCCTTTTATCCCCGAAGCCCCTATGCCGCAGCGAAGCTCTACGCCTACTGGATGGCGGTGAACTATCGCGAGTCTTACGGCTTCCATGCATCCAACGGCATCCTGTTCAATCACGAAAGTCCGCTGCGCGGCGAAACGTTCGTGACGCGAAAGATCAGCCGTGGCGTGGCGGCAATCGAGCGCGGACTGACGCAGAAGCTTAGGCTCGGCAACCTGAACGCCAAGCGGGATTGGGGCCACGCTCGCGATTATGTCGAGGGCATGTGGCGGATTCTGCAGCAGGACGAACCGGACGATTACGTTCTCGCCACAGGCGAGACGCACACCGTGCGCGAATTCGTGGAGCGGGCATTCCGCGTGGTCGACAAGGCCATCGAATGGGAAGGCGACGGTGTGGACGAGGTCGGCTTCGATAGGAAGACCGGCAATCGGATCATCGAGATCGATCCGCGATATTTTCGGCCGGCGGAGGTCGACACTCTCCTCGGCGATCCGAGCAAGGCCAGACGGAAGCTCAACTGGCAGCATTCGACCTCATTCGGGGCTCTCGTCTCGGAAATGGTCGAAAGCGATCTACGCACGATCATGCGCGAAGAGGGCAGAAATGACTTTTATGGCTAAGATCAACGAGAAGTTCGATTTGACCGGAAAGCGTGTCTGGGTCGCCGGTCACAATGGTTTGGTCGGTTCGGCGATCGTTCGGCGCCTTCAAAGTGAAGATTGCGAAATCGTCACCGTTTCCCATCGTGAGCTCGATCTGACGCGTCAGGCCGATACGGAAGAGTGGATGCGGCAGATGCGTCCGCAAGTCATCTTCGTTGCGGCGGCGCGGGTCGGCGGTATCGTTGCGAACGCGACCTATCCGGTGGATTTTCTCTACGTCAACACCATGATCGCAATGAACATCATGAAGGCGGCTGCCGATCTCGGAGCAGAGAAGCTGCTCTGGCTCGGCTCCAGTTGCGTCTATCCGAAATTTGCGTCGCAGCCGATCGACGAGCACTCGTTGCTAACAGGGCCGCTCGAGCCGACAAACGAGGCCTATGCGATTGCGAAGATCGCAGGAATCAAGCTCGCTCAGGCCTATTCAAAGCAATATGGCGTAAGGTCTATCTCGGCGATGCCGACCAATCTTTACGGCCCGAATGACAATTTCGATCTGGAGACATCGCATGTCCTCCCGGCTTTGATCAGGAAGATCCACGAGGCAAAGATTGCTGGCACTGACGCGGTCGTATGGGGCACGGGCAACGGACTGCGTGAGTTCCTGCACGCGGACGATCTCGCCGATGCCTGCGTCTATCTGATGAAGAACTATTCCGACAGCCATCTGATCAATGTCGGTTCCGGACGGGAGATATCCATTCGCGATCTCGCCTACCTGATTGCCGATATCGTCGGCTTCAGGGGAAGGATCGTTTTCGACGTTACGAAGCCCGACGGAACTCCGAGAAAGCTTGTAAACAGCGACCGCCTGCGGGCCCTGGGCTGGACAGCCAGGACGGAATTGCGAAGCGGGATAGAACAGGTCTATCTGCATTGGCTCGATAAGGTGGCGATGCTAGCGTAGTATCAACGGAGTTGGACCGCGCCTCAATTACGCTTTGAAAAACTCAAAGCGCTTCAGCCTTTTGGGCGCGGGTGCGCCTCACGCTTGTGGCCTCAAACGCAAGTGACTTTCTGCTTCTCCCGTTTAGGGAAGCAAATCAGCTCGCGGGAGGGGGCGATCATGAAAGTATTGGCGTCGATCTTGGTTGCATCACTTGTCGCTCTGACGTTGATCGGAGCGGCCGTTGCCCAGCGTGGAACCGGTGATACGGTCGCTTTCCTCGACGCGGCTTTGCGCGGCGCGTTCCAGGCGGAGGAAGCCAAGGGACCGGCTGACTTCGGGATGCCGGTTCCAACTCCTGAACCATCCTTGCCTGAGGGGGCGGATGCCTTCAATCCTCCATTGCTCCGCGTCAGCAAATCGCCCCCGGCGGTCGCCGAGTTTTCGAGGACCGCAGACCGAGATGAGATCGTCTCGATGACGGGCATCAAGCTGGATCACTCGGCAGAGTTCGAAATCTTCTCCCAGGCTCCATCCGCCGCAAAAGGAAATGTCACCGCGGTCAATTCCCTGCGCGCTGACAAGACGGCGGCGACGGTCCTGTTGCCCGCCGCTTTGCCAGAATGGTCGATGTATCTCATGTGGCCTAACAGGAACGGCTACCGCGGCCAACCTATCGCCATCAATCGCACTGAAGCGTGGTGGCTTGGGCCGAACAAGGGAACGGCCGGCACAGTTATCTCGGTCTATGGGCGCAACCTTGCCCGCAGCAACGGGACGTCGCTATCCTATCTCTATATCAAGCCGCCCGGTGCCAGTGGCAGCTATGTCAAACCCAGCGCGGTCAACCCTTTCAAGGTGGACTTCGCGATCCCTGACATGCCGGCTGGCAACTATGAGGTCTGGGTGCATAACACCCATGGCGGTCGCTTCGGCTGGAGCGGTCCGTTGAGGCTTGATGTTCTCGCCCGGTCTCCATGGGCGGACCAGAAAAACAATCTGCTGGATGTGAAACGTTTCGGCGCCGTGGGAGACGGGACAGCCGACGATACGGCGGCATTGCAGCGCGCCCTGGAGGCGGCAAAGAATGCCGCGCCCGCGACCATTCACTTTCCCGCGGGAACCTACCGTATAACCTCTTTTCTGACAGCGCCCGCCAATGTCGGATGGGTCGGCGATGGCATGAATACGACGGAGATCCGTCTTGATCGCAGCATTGACCACAGCATGATTGAGATTGCTGGCGAAAACGTTCAGTTCGAAGGGCTCGCGCTGAACGCAAATCGCAATACCGGCAAGCAGGTCCTGATGCAGGTATCTTCGGCCGAGAATCTCCGGATAGCCTCTGCCAAGCTCAATGCGTGGGGTGTCGCCGCACTCCAGGCCAACGGCGCTTCGGGTCTCTCCATCAGCGACTCTGAATTGGTGGAAAACGGGTCGTTCTATGGAAGCAGCAGGCAGGTCTTCTTATCAGGCAACAAGTTCCGGATGACGGGCTATGGGGAGTCCGTCGCGGCTCTGTGGGGAGGTCGCGATTTTTCCATGGTCGGCAACGAGCTTTCAAATGCCGATGAGAGCCGGGACGACGGCCACGGTATCGGCCGGTTCTTTGTCGGCCAGGCGCAGTTTGGCAGCATAAGCAATCTCTATTGGGGCAACAACACGTCGCTGAATGCAGCCCCGCATGATTGCGACAAGGTCGATTGTAACAAGGGCGAACAGATCTGCTTTGAAATGGTCGGCAGCAAAATCAAAAGCGATTTTGTGAAGGCAACCGCAGACACGGTGTCCTTCAAAACTCTCTCGGATTTGGGTGATGTGACGCCCGGTGGCCAGGACCTCGTCATCGTCGGGGGCAGGGGAGCCGGCCAGCATCGGCATATCGTTTCCTCCGCCGATTCAACCGTAACGCTCGATGCTCCGTGGAATGTCATTCCCGATCGTACCAGCCGTTTTGCGCTGGCGGCAACCGCGTCGAAGGTCGCGATCTACAACAACAAATTCGACGGGCGCTCGAGCTACAGCCAACACGATTCCGATTCCACAAGCGTTCTGCTCTATGGGAACGTCTATGACGCCGTCGTCGATAGCAACCGCATCTCCAGGATGCGGCATGGAATGATGACTATCGCGCTGGATTCGACGCGGGGCCTTGCTCCTTACTTCCTGCAATATTCAAACAATACCGTCAGCGACAGCAACAGCGGTCTCTATGTAGGAACGACGTTCGCGGAGTCCGGCAAGCCCGGTATCTGGGGCGGTCTCGGCAATATCTATCGCAACAACCGCTTTGAAAACCTTGCTCATATAGGCGTCGAATACGAAACCTGGACGCATGACGGCTCGGATTACAACGGCACCGTATTCGAGCGAAACAGCTTCAAGAACGTCCCTTATGGCTTCATCGAAGCCTACCAGCTGATGTGGACCTATGATGGCCGGTTCAAGGCTGCGCCCGGCAGTCATTCGATGAAGGTGAATACCATTCTTCATAAGAACGATTTTGATCGGGGCTCTGCCACTGATGACGGGAGTGTCGGCTTCGTCACGCTCCACCCTTCGAACAGCTGGCTGAATATCGGCTCAACATGGACGGATTTTGCCTCGGGCAATGACGGACCTGTCGCCCCCAAGGCTCTTCCCAATTGATGCAGCGAAGTTTTGCAGGACTGCTAGGACGGGGCAGGGTCATCCTTAATAGTCTGTTCGGTTGAAGCTGTGCCCCTACTACGTCAAAGGGCTAAATTGTCGTCCAATCCGAATACCACATAATACGCGTCGTGATTGGTGAGGGCGGCAATCTCGGCACATTGCCGAGGATTTCGGCATGGAGTTCCCGCCATAGACAGACTTAACCCCGGCGACGCATACCCACGATGCGAGCGTTCGTTGTCGGACAAGAATCCTGCAACAAAATCAAGGATCTGGTTCCATGGGGACTGTTCGCCGAGCCTTCTTTATGGCGACGCTGGATCAATACTCTCAAATTGTCATCAGCATGGTATTGATCGCGGTTCTCTCGCGATTGCTCGACTCCACCGACATTGGTGTCGCCGCGATCGGCCTGAGCATCGGGACCATCGCATTCACGGTGCGGGAATTTGCGACATCGGAATTCCTGATCCAGCGCGAAGAGCTCCATGCGACCGATATCAGGACCGGGACGACGCTGGTTTTCGGCCTGTCGGCCATCATCGCGGTCGGGCTTGTTCTTCTTTCGCCCTACATCGCATCGTTCTACAATCTTGCCTCCCTGCAAACGTTCATCTGCCTGGTGGCGATCTCAGGCGTGATAGACGGGCTGGTCAGTCCCCACACCGCGTTGCTGCGTCGGGAAATCGAATTCGGTTCGCTGACGCGCATCAATGTTGCCGGGGCGGTCGCGAACGCCGTCACGGCACTGGTTGCGGCATGGCAGGGTTACGGCTTCATGAGCCTAGCGATCGCGGTGATTGCGGCGGCAGCCGTCCGGGCTGTCCTGACATTCCAAGCCAAGCCGGAGATATGGATGTTCCGGCCCTGCTTGGTCGGCAGCAGGTCCATTTTCAGCTTCGGCGGATACAAGGGCGCTTCCTCGGTTCTGGACCGGGTCTATGAATCGCTCCCCCAGCTTGTCCTGGGGCGCATCATGCCCCTGTCGGCCGTGGGTATCTTCAATCGTGCCAATCTTGTCTGCGGTCTGCCTGACAAGCTGATGTTGTCGGCGGCCTTCTCAGTCGCGTTTCCTGCCTTCGCCGCCGAAGTGAGAGCCAAGCGCGCCATCAAGGAATCCTATCTGAGGATGGTGAGCTATATCTCCGTTCTCTTCTGGCCCTCGTCTCTGATGCTGGCGATCCTCGCCGATCCCATCGTCAATATCGTTTTGGGAAACGGTTGGCTGCCCGTCGTGCCGATCCTGAGGATATT
The DNA here is from genome assembly GCF_004341625.1 of Rhizobium sp. BK376. Lineage (GTDB taxonomy): Bacteria > Pseudomonadota > Alphaproteobacteria > Rhizobiales > Rhizobiaceae > Rhizobium. The sequence continues at coordinate 168,166 of NZ_SLZG01000009.1, forward strand.
GTGCTGCGCAACCATATTCTCCTTCGCCAATATCCTGACCTATCCAGTGCTCGTTGCCTTCGGAGCGAACAGGGACGCGTTCACGGCGAATTTCGTTGGACGGGGCGTTTCGACAGTCATCATTTGCGTTGCAAGCTTTCAGGGGCTCGTGGCCCTGGCCCTCAGCCAGTTCATCTCGCTGCCGTTCCAGATGTACGTCTCCTTTCACTACATCCGGCGGCGCGTACACTTCGAGTGGAAGGAATTGCTCGGCGTTCTCGCCAAAAGCGGCGTAGTCACCGTGATGGCGATTGCGGGTCCCCTCGCAATCGTCGCGCTGAACGGGTTCGACTTCGATCTTTCGCTCGCGGAGACCGCGGTTTGCATTCTTCTGGCGGCAGCCGGATGGATGGCCGGCCTTATTGTCTTTCGACATCCTCTGCTGGATGAGCTGCCTGCGATCCTGGAAAGACTATTCGGGCGCTGGGTTCGAAAATCCACCGCAGCGGCAGAATGAGGGGGAGGAGTGTCATGCCCAGCCTTGATGTCGCCATCCCGAACTACAATTACGGCCACTACCTCGAAGGCTGCGTCAAGAGCATACTTCGGCAGAATGTCGAGACGCTGCGCGTATTGATCATCGACAACGCATCCACTGATGACAGCGCCCGGATCGCGCGGAAGCTTGCGACGTCGGATCCGCGGATAGAGCTTCGGCTGCGCTCTCAAAATCTCGGCCCTCATGCATCCTTCAATGAAGGCATCGATTGGGCGCAATCGGATTATTTTCTCATCCTATGTTCCGACGATCTACTGACGCCGCATGCATTGGCAGACGCGGTGAGCGTCATGGAAGAACATCCTCAGGTCAACCTGACCTATGGCGAGGCTCTCTTCCTTAAGCCGGAGGATGTCGAGACACGCGTGATCGATCCGCAGCCAGCGACATGGTCCGTCGAAGGAGGGACCGCGCTGATTGAAAGACTGTGCAGGAGTGGCCGCAACCCGATCAGTGGCCCCACGGTCGTGGTTCGGACCGCGATCCAGAAAGCGGTCGGCCACTACAATCCAGAGCTTACCCACACGGACGATCTGGAAATGTGGTTGCGCATAGCGGCCAGAGGCCAGGTGGCGCACACGAACAGCCACCAGGCGATCGCCAGGGTGCATTCCTTCAATCAGTCCTCATCCGTCAAGAACATTCACCAGTGGAACCTGCAGTTCGAAGCCGCCTATCGCTCCTTCTTTCGGGGCGACGGTGCCTCCCTGCAGAATGCTTCGGAGATGTTGAGGATGGTGAAACGGGCGCTGAGCGATAGATCCTACAGTTCCGCCCTTTCCAGCCTGAGCCGTGGCGATCTGGGTTCCGCTCAGCTCCTGCTGAACGCGATCCGGCTGCGTCCGGCCGCTGCCGTTTTTCCTCCGGTGGGCTATCTGGCGGCCAAGATGCTGCAGGATCGGGCGCTTAGGAAGCACGCCGGGCTATCAGCCAAGAGCTCGTGAATCGCCACCGATCGGGCTTGCAAGTTTTCTTCTTGCATTGCGCGGCGCAAGCAGGCGTTCCGTCAGAAGGTCGTCTTGCTCGGCAAGGCTTTTCTGGACCCTGTCGTTGCCGTCAGCAATCTGTTTCCGGATATCATCGAAATTGGCCAGTATCTGCTCAAGCTGCAGCCGGAGCATATCGAGATCGAACGTCTCGATGTGCTGGCAATATTGCGACTGCGAGAATTCCGCCAGAAGGTTGTCGTTCTTTTGCGCGTATCCGAGCGAAATGATCGGTCGGCCGAGTTTCAGTGAGCAGACGACGTTGTGGTAGCGCGAGACGATCACGACGTCGGTTTTGTCAATTTCGCGCATCAGGTCGTGCAGGGTTTCGCCAAGCCCGACAGCAACATGGTCAAGCGCGCTCTGTGCATCCATGTCCTTGATTTTCTCCATCAAGTCGTGGACGGCAATCTGGTCGCGCAGATCGCCCGTCAGCAGGCGGATGTCATAACCTTCGCCGGCGAGCCAGGTGACGAACTCTGCAAGCTTGCCGATATAGGTCTGGTAAATCTCCTTGCCATTAAGGCTCGATTTGGCCCAGCCACGATAATGCATGACGCCGACGCCGACAGTGCGGCGCGGCCCGGAGGCGACCCTGGATAGCTTCGGCATCGGCAACCGGAACGCAATATCCGGAAACCGGAAATCCTGCTCTACATTCATACCGATATCTTGAAGATACCGGCGGGAGAAGTCGTCGCGATAAGATCGGTATTTTGCGGTTTGTGCGGCGGTTTTCAGGAAGAAGCGGCTCAGCGGATGCGAGATCGGGCCGGCGCCGATGCTGACGAAGGCGACGGGAACGTTGCGCAGCCTGGCCGCCATGCACCATCTGAAGATGACGAACGGCCATCCCCAGGGCGTCTCCTGATAGTCATCAAGGATTCCCGTTCCGGGTATGATGATGAGATCGAGGCCCTTGAGTTGCTTGAAAAGGGAGCTGATACGCGCGAGTCGGTGCGGCATGTTTCCCAACATGCGGTTCAACCTGTCCGCCCGCGGACCGCCTGATATCGTGCCGTTGAGGCTGACGGAGAGAATCCCGTATTTTTTCCTGACGAGATCCGGATTGGAGCAGATGCAAAGGAGCTCCGCCTCGGGGCAACGCTCGCGCAGCAAATTCAACATTGCTTCCAGGGAACCGTCATTGCCGCTGTTTCCACTGCCGAACTGGCCGAATAATCCGATTTTCATGGAAGCTCCTGCATTACTAGCCAACGAAAAACGTGCGCGGGCGACAGGGCGGCGGCCGCACATGTTACTCTCACAACTATGGAAAAGGCCTGCCGGTTGCCACTTGGCCGTTGGAGGGTTTTGATGGATCAAAAGACTTAGCCTTTGGAGCTTCCGGCACCAAAATGCTGGCAATGATGCCGCCATGAGGCACTTCGGCCAAATCCGGCCCTTGATTTATGATCTGCTCGCGGTTGCGGGAATGATCGGCACTGTACCGCAGAGTTCGCAAGATGCGCGCATACCCTCGGCGCCCGGATCTTTTGAGTAGAACGGAACCAAGCAAGTGACGCGCAGAACATCGACGACATCAGGCCTCATGCCCCCCTCCTGGGCTTTTTTCTGTCTCCTCGCAATGCTGATATCCTGCGCCGGTTCTGCCGGTGCGCAGGACGTCGTTTTTCCGCTGCATGTCGCCGGAGACCGACGGCATCTCGAGGACGCATCCGGCCGTCCCTTCCTGATGACCGGCGACGCCGCGTGGTCGATGATTGCCGAACTCTCGCGCGAAGACGCCGAGGCCTATCTCGACGACAGGAAGAAGCGAGGTTTCAACACGCTGCTTGTCTCGCTCATCGAGCATCGCTTCGGCCGCAACGCGCCCAAGAACATTTACGGAGCGGCGCCGTTCCTGGGCGGCAAGGATTTCGCCGCGCCGAACGAAGCCTATTTCGGGCATGCGGAATGGATCCTGCGCCGCGCCCGGGAGAAGGGATTCCTGGTGCTGCTCGCGCCAGCCTATCTTGGTTCGGGAGGCGGTGAGCAGGGCTGGTATCAGTCGATGAAGGCTGCCGGTCCTGACGTGCTCCGCTCCTATGGCGAATATGTCGGCAAGCGCTTCGGCGGGCTTGGCAATATCGTGTGGATCGAGGGCGGCGACTACGATCCAGAGGACAGGAGCTTGGTCCAGGCCTTGGCCGAGGGCGTGAGGCAAGCGGCTCCCGGCAGCCTGCAGAGTTTTCATGGCAATCCGGCCTCGGCCCCGCGCAGCTTCTGGGGCGATCCTGACTGGCTGGGGATCGATTCGCTCTACACCTATGGCGATATCGCAGCTGCCTCGCTCGATCGCTATCGGCGGCAGCCTGCGATGCCCTTCTTCCTGATCGAGAGCCGCTACGAAGGCGAGGGGGCTAATGAATTCGATGTCCGACGCAGCGCTTACAGCACGCTATTGTCAGGCGCCAGCGGACAGATATTCGGCAATAATCCGATATGGCATTTTTCCGCGCCGGGGCTCTATCCGAGCCCTGTCACATGGCAGGAAGCGCTTTCCAGCCGAGGGGCGGAGAGCATGTCGCATCTGCGCACCCTGTTTGACCAGGTCGAATGGTGGAATTTGAAACCCGACCTGACTGGAGTACTCGCGGATCGATCTTCAAGCAAGGGTGGCGTCGTTGCGGCGAGCGCGGCCGATGGCTCGTTTGCGCTCGCCTATGTGTGGGACGCTCCTGATATTTCGCTTAATCTGAATAAGCTCGCGCCTTCAGCGCGGAGGGTTCGATGGTTCGATCCTTCGTCCGGCACATTCTATGATGCTTCAGGTGAGGAAACGGCGGCGGGGACATCGCTGTTTCGGGTGCCGAAGGCGAGCAACGCTTCCGGCTTCAGCGATTGGGTACTTCTGATCTCTCGGCAGCAATGATTGCTGTCCATGAGGTTGCGGGAAGCTCGATCCGGGGTAGGGCTCCCCGTTCACCCCTTAGTGCTTTTGTGTAGCTTGTCTGTGCCCAAGCACCTGCGAGAATTGCGGTAACGGCAGCAACCATCGGCTTACCCAACGGGATGAGATCGTGAAAATCGTTCATGTTATTGCGTCGATAGACCCGAAATTCGGTGGCCCGCAGGCCGTCGCACAGCGGATTGCAGCCGCTCAATCGGCGCTCGGCCACGATGTGCATGTCGTCAGCTACGGCAGCGCCGATGCCCAAAGGAAGCTGTTCGAGATGGGCCGCGGCATTCCGAATTTCAGCGATATCAAATGGCATATTCTTCCCGAACCGAATCTCTTTGAAAAGCTGGCCTGCCCTGGAGGGCGGAAGCTACTGCGCACTGTCGCGCAGTCGGCATCCTTTCTCCACCTGCACGGGGTCTGGGATCCGATCCTTCTCTATGCCGCCAACACTGCCAAGGCTTTTCAGGTTCCCTACTGCCTCTGCACATCCGGAATGCTCGATAGCTGGAGCATGCAGCAAAAGTCCTGGAAGAAGCAGATCGCATTCCTCCTTGGCTATCGCAAGATGCTGAACCAGGCGAAATTTCTGCATGCCCTGAATGTGGATGAGGTGCTGCTGATGCAGCCGCTCGGCCTGCGCGCGCCTGCTGTCATCATCCCGAATGGCATTTTTCCGAAGGAGTTCGATGCCTTGCCTGACAAGGGACGGTTTCGTCGGCAGATTGGGTTGCCGGAGGGGCGTCGCTACGTCCTGTTTCTGTCGCGGCTGCACATCAAGAAGGGGCTTGATATTCTTGCCCGGGCCTTTCAGCTCGTTTCCTATTCCCATCCAGATGTCGATCTCGTCGTTGCCGGCCCGCCTGACGGGGCGGAAGAAGAGTTTGCGCAATTGGTCAAGGAATTTGGCCTGGAGAGCCGCGTTCATGTCGTCGGCCCGATCTATGGTGAGACCAAGATCTCAGCGTTGGTTGATGCCGCATGTTTCTGCCTTCCAAGCCGACAGGAAGGCTTCAGCATCGCCATCACCGAGGCGCTGGCCTGTGCCACGCCCGTCGTCATCACCGATGCCTGTCATTTTCCAGAGGTCGGCGCTTCCGAGGCGGGGTTCATTGTCTCGACCGATCCGGCAGCGGTTGCCCTCGGCCTGATCGCCATGCTGGACAATCCGGTCATGGGCAAAAGCATGGGCGTCAACGGCCGTCGCTTGGTCATGGAAAACTTTACCTGGCCGGCGATCGCCGAACTCACGATCCAGAATTACCGCTTTGCGACTTGACCGGTGTGGCCTCCGGCTGACGTACTGGGGTGCAGAGGCCGTTCAATTCATACCAGACGGTCTTCAGGCCTTCCTGAAGCACGGCAATACCTTCGGGATCGAAGAAGAGCATCCAGGATATCGGCCGCGGCTTTGCTGGAACGGAAGTCCAGCGGATCCCGCTTGAGGTCTCGGAGAAGCAGGCGATTGCCCGGCGCGAATGGTACCAGCTGGTAACGAGAACCGCCTGCCGAACGTTCATGTTGGCGAGGATCGGCGCGGAAAATGCCGCATTCTCTTCAGTGCTGTGGGAGCGGCATTCGACGCTGATGGCGTCCTTGTCGACGCCTTTCCGGATCATTGCGTCGCGGTTCGACAGGCAATCTCCGGCTCCGCTCACCAGCACACGGGGCGCCACGCCGGCAAGCCACAGCTCGGCACCACGAGCAGCGCGCGGTGGTCCGTCACCGCCGATGACGACGATGACGTCAGCATGGCTTACCCGGTCGCGCAGAGTAAGCAATGGTCCCGCGGCGACGAGGATGATCACGTCCAGCAGAGCGAGGACCAAGAGGAAGAAGCCGACGTAGCGCAAAAGCGGTCGGCCCTTCGGCAGAGCGAACGCCGCTGGGAAAGGGACCTTCTGATTGGGCATCACTAGACGGGCAGGCCCCGTTCGCGCCGCTGCAATTCCTTGGTCTTGATGACGATCATATATTCGTAGGCCGCGATCAGCCGGCAATAATGATAGCCTTGAAGTCCATCAAGGAAGCCGCCGCGGACGATATACATATACATGAAGCGGGCCTGTGAGCGGAACGGAACGCGCATCGACAGTTCTTTCAATCCGCGGCGGCGAACCTCGGATCGCGACGAGAAAACCTTGTGCCAGGACACGCTGCCGCCGCGCAGGCTCTCGACCGTTTCGCGCGCTTCCGATGACGAATAACGATTGTGCTTTTCGTACCAGGCCCGCAGGCCGTTGTTGAAGCTGTAGTGGAGATAATGCTCCTTGAGCCGTCCTTCCGGGCCGTCGCCGATCGGGATTGCATGTTCTTCGCGCTCGAAGCGGATGATCCGGTCAGGACGGAAGAAGCGTGTCATCCACGTGGGGTAGAGGCTGCTATGCTTGATCCAGCGGCCCATGAACATATTCTTGTAGCGAATGCGGAAGAAGGATTCGGGTCGGGTAGGATCCGCGGCGATTGCCAGCATCTCATCGCGCAGCTCGTCTGTCGTGATCTCGTCGGCGTCGGGCATGAAAACCCATGTATGCTTGTATTCAATGCCCTTAAGGGCGAACATGCGCTGGCGATCTTCTCCGTCATAGGCGCGCTGATAGACGCGTGCGCCTGCCTCCTTGGCAATCTCGACCGTTCTATCGGTGCTGAAGGAATCGAGGACGACGATGTCGTCGCACCAGCTGAGAGCTGCAAGGCAGGCCGGAAGATTGCGTTCCTCGTTCAAGGTGAGAATGCATACTGAGATCACGTGCTAACTCCCCAGCTAACTCTTGCCGATACAGTTCGCCCATGGCCGATGCAGTCCATTGTGGTCACCGGCGACGGGCGCAGTTCTGATGGCAGGTTAAAATCCGACGAGCTTTCTGGACACGTGGAAAAAGGGAGCAAGACATCCGCCAAATGTGGAATTGGTCGTATCTTGGGATAACCACTACCACTTTCGGAGGAGGCCGACGCCCCGGAACCTTGCTATGGATTTCCGGGACGCGTTTCGCTGCTTTGATGTGACCCGTCCGGGAGGCTGGACGGGTCACATTCGGAGGCCCAGGTCAGACGACCTTGATCACGACATCGATGTTGCCGCGTGTGGCCTTCGAATAAGGGCATGTCTGGTGTGCGGCGTCTGCGACCGCTTGGGCAACGTCAGCTTCGAGACCGGGCAGGCTGACATTGAGGCGCGCCTGGAGGAAGTAAGCGCCATCCACCATGCAGAGGTCCACTTCGGCGTCGACCGCGGTCTCAGCCGGAAGGGCGATCTTCATCTTGCGGGCAGCAAGGCCCATGGCGCCGATAAAGCAGGTCGACCAGCCGGCGGCAAACATCTGCTCCGGATTGGTGCCGTCGCCCGTGGAGCCGGGGACCGAGAACTTGACATCGAGACGGCCGTCGTCGCTGCGAGCGCTGCCGCCGTCGCGACCGCCTGCGGTGTGGGTCTTGCCTGTGTACAATGCCTTTTCAACTTGGGTCATGATGTCGTTCCTCTTGAGATGGGTGATGCGCCCAGACGCGATAGCTGACGATCAGCCATTGGCCGCATAAGGCGCTGGCGACGTATCCCGGATGTGTCCGGATTTGCCGGAAGTGTAACGAAGTGTGTAGGAGAGCCGGCCCGAGGGATGACGGATACAAAACAGCTGTCGGACTATGATGCGGAGTCGGGACCGGGCCGGCTGGGATGGAAGACTATCTTCAGCCGCAACGCCGCGCGGCAGATATGACGCGCGGCGTAGCAGCATTTTCAATCCAGTTGCCTGGTTTTTTCAGACGTGGTCGCGCTTTTCAGCAAGTGCGCCTGCGTTCTGGGTGTCCGGTTTGACGGAGGTGTTTTCGGCACGCTCGCTCTTGGCCTCGGCCAACAGATCCTGGATGACCTTTTCGGATTCGTCGTAAGCGCCTTCGCCGAAATGGTGGTATCTGATCTGCCCCTTGGCATCGATAAAGTAGTGGGCCGGCCAGTAGCTGTTATCGAACGCCCGCCAGATTTTGTAGTTGTTGTCGACGGCGACGGGGTAGTCGAGCCCGAAGTCCTTGACCGCCTTCTTGACGTTGTCGATCTTCTTTTCGTAGGCGAATTCTGGAGCATGCACGCCGATCACAACGAGTCCCTGATCTTTGTATTTTTCGGCCCAGGCTCGAACGTAGGGGACGGTGTGAATGCAGTTGATGCAGGAGAAAGTCCAGAAGTCGACGAGCACGACCTTGCCGCGGAGCTGTTCCTTGGTGAGCGGCGGCGAGTTCAGCCATTCGACAGCGCCGTCCAGCGAGGGGAATTGTCCCTCGATCGGCAGATTGCTGCGATAGGGCTGGGGGCCGTCGCTTACCCGCTGCAACATGCCGCTATCCCCGGGCTCGGCGGTCTGCTTCGACCTGTCATTGCCGACGGCGTCTACGAGACTTTGCTCGAACTTGCTGGTGCTGACGCCTTGAATGCGGGCAAGAACTCCGACATCGGCTCCAAACCCGACAAGCGTTACGCCTGAGAGAACGGCGATGCCGAGGCCGCGACGAAACCATTCGCCGGCGCCCAGCGATTGCTTCATGGCCGCGAAGACGCGCCCACCGATCAGAAGAGCAACGGCAAGCGAAGTGGCAGCTCCTGCAGAATAGGCCAGGAGAAAGAAGGTTGTGCTGGCGTTGGCGCCCTGGAGAGCGGCACCTGTCAGCACCAACCCGAGGATGGGGCCGGCGCAGGGCGCCCACAGCATGCCAGTGGCAACGCCGAGAAGCAGGGATCTGCCCATACCCGGAATTGCGCTCGACCGACCGGTCGAATTCACGATCCGGTTTCCGAACGCAACGATCGGTCGTGTCAGGACGGCGGCGACTTGCGGTGAGAGAAGCATGAGGCCGGTGACGGCGAGCAGTGCGATCGCGACATAGCGGCCAAATTCATTGGCGTGAACCGCCCAGCTGCCACCGACAGCAGCCAGTGTTGCAACGGCGGCGAATGTGATCGCCATTCCGGCGAGCATCGGTAGCGTGCTTTTGACGAAGGGCTGTCCCGCACTTAAAAAGACGAAGGGCAGGACCGGCAATATGCACGGACTGAGTATGGTCAACACGCCGCCCAGGTAGGCTATAACGAGAAGAAACATCATCCGTTTCCTTTGAAGTCGTTGATGGATGTGCCGGGCTCAGCGTTCCTGGCCCAGCACGCACCATAAGCGGAGACGGATGTATCCCGGATGTGTCCTGATCCGGCGGAATTGTAACGAAATGTGCAACCTGGCTAGCCGAGCTAGCGACCGCTCACCGCCTCATGCATTTCGCGTGGCGGGTCGGGCAGATGATGTTGCTGCTCGACAGCGATCTCATTTTTGTCATATCTCGGCTGTCTAGCTCTTTCCCGGCTAGCCGATAAAATGGCAGTGAAATCAGTTTTCTGGATTGTGGTCATGGCGAGAAACGGCGTCTCACTTCAGATCAGCACCGACATCATCGAATTCGTGAAGTCGAAGGATATGCAGCGGGGACAGCACCTTCCCCTGCAGATGCTCGCCGACCATTTTCGGGTGTCGCGAGCGCCCGTGATGAGCGCGCTGAAAAAGCTGGAGGGAAGGGGCATCGTTCAAGCCGAGCCCAATCGCGGCTATTTCCTGCTGGTCGATGGCGATCAGATCGAGACGCCGGCAATGCAAGTCCCGCAGGAAGCGGATGGGAATGATCCCGCCTACTTCCGGATCGCGGAGGATCGCCTTGCGGGGAAGCTTCCGGAGCGCGTGAGTGAAAACGAGCTGATGCGGCTTTACGACCTTCCGCGCACCAAGCTGCTCAAGCTGCTTCACAGGATTGCCGACGAGGGCTGGATCGAACGTCTTCCGGGAAACGGCTGGGCCTTTCGGCAGACCCTGACCTCCCGCGAGAGCTACGAGGAAGGCTACGTCTTCCGCGCGGTCATAGAGCAGCAGGCGATGCTGCTGCCCACCTTCCAACCCGATGCGGAAGGCTTTCGGAGAGCGCGGGAATTGCAGACGGCACTGCGCGACGGCGGCTTTGAAACGTGGTCGCGCGCCGAGATATTCAAGACGAACAACGAATTCCACGAAATGCTGGTCGCATGCTCACGCAACGGCTTTTTTCTGGATTCGCTGAAGCGCATCAATCGGCTCCGGCGGCTGATCGAATACCATATCACCATCGATCGCAGCCGATTGCCGCAGCAGACGGCCGAGCATCTCCACATCCTCGATCTCGTCGAAGGCGGCCGCCGCGAGGAAGCCGCGGCATTCCTTCATGATCACATCCTCGGCGCCAGCCGCATCAAGACACCAAAGGTCTGATCACGCCGGTCTCAGCAGGATGCATACGGGACTTCCAACGGACAGCGTCGCTTCGGCATTCAGAAGCCCTCCTGTGATAGGGTCCACACCGAAGGTGACGACGGTATCGCTGTCCTCATTTGCGGCCAGAAGCTGATTGCCGCCGGGCACGAAAGTGAAGAATCGCGGCGTGCGTCCTTCAGTCGTCCGCCATGTCAGAGGCGTCATCCGTCCGTCCTCCGACAGCGAGAAGGCGCCGATCGTGTCGCTGCCCCGGTTGGATGCGTAGACGAATTTTCCATCCGCGGAGACGGCGATTTCGGAGCCTCTGCTGAATGCGGTGAAGCTATCGGGCAGCGCCGAGAGGATCTGGAACGGCTGAAGCTCCCCGGTTGTCGGATCAAATCGATAGGCCGCGACAGTCGAATCGAGTTCGTTGATGACATAGGCCAAGGTGCCGTCGGGGTGGAAAGCCAGGTGCCGTGGTCCTGATCCTTCCCGCGTCTGCACCGAAGACACTTCGATCAGCTTGGCGGCAGCCGAATCGAGGCGGAAGACGAGGATTTTATCGAGGCCCTTGTCGGGAACGGCTATATATCGTCCGCTCGGATCGAATTCGACCTGGTGCGGCTTGGCAAAGGGTTGCTCGATCCGGTGCGGGCCGATTTTGCCTGATATCGAGACGAGATCGACGACCGCCCCCAAGGTCCCGTCCTCGCGACGCGGAAGAAGAGCAAGCGTCGACGTCACGTGGTTCGCGACCAGGAGGAAACGGTTCTCGGGGTCAAATGCCAAATGCACCGGATTGCGGCCTTCCGTGGACTGCTCATCGATCAATGTGAGGCATCCCGAGGCCGGATCGATGGCAAAGGCGCTGACCCGATCCATGTCCCCATGGACCGTATAGAGAAAATCCCCGGTCCGGTCGAAGGCGAGAAAGGAGGGATTTTCGAGTTCCAGAAGCTGGAGATGCGTCCAGCGCACACCGTCCTCGAGACGGTAGACGTTCAGCCCGTTTCCACGTGCGTTGCGCTGCCTGGTCGTGCGGGCGCCGATATAGGCGATATGTCGATTGCTGCTGGTCATCGGTGGTCTTTCGACGTTCTCATGTCTTCGATCGTGTCATTTCAATATCGCGTGAGGACAGAAACCTCAATTGCATTTTATAATCATATTGTGTAATCGACGGAAAGAAGCTCGGGGAGGAACATATCCCGAGCGCCCTTTTGGGAGGAAAGAAATGACGTCGTCGGCGATCTCGGCCATCGAGAAAACCACGATGCGCAAAGTCTTCTGGCGCATCATTCCGTACACATTCATCATTTATGTGATTTCGTATCTCGACCGCGCGAACATCGGATACGCCGCGCTCGAGATGAACAAGGAGCTGGCCCTGAGCGCAGAGGCGTTCGGCTTTGCCGGCGGCATCTTCTTTATCGGTTATTTTCTCTTCGAAGTTCCAAGCAACGTCGCGCTCCAGAAGTACGGCGCGCGGATATGGATCTCGCGCATCCTGCTGACCTGGGGGATCATCGCGACGCTGACGGGGTTCGCCCAGAACGCGACGCAGCTATATATTCTCCGCTTCCTTCTCGGCGTCGCCGAGGCGGGCTTTTTCCCGGGCGTGATCATCTATCTGACCTACTGGTTCCGCGAGAAAGAACAGGCAACGACCGTCGCCTATTTTACCGCGGCGATACCGGTCTCGTTTTTGCTCGGCGCGCCGCTCAGCACGTTCATCATGGATTATCTGGCCGGCTATGGGCTTTCCGGATGGCGCTGGATGCTCGTTCTTGAAGGCGTGCCTGCCTTCGCAGCGGGCATCTTCAATTTCTTCTACATGACGGATCGTCCCGAGAATGCGAAGTGGCTGAAGCCCGAAGAGCGGGATTGGCTCATCAAGGAACTCGCCGCCGATCACGCCATTCGCAAGAACGTGAAGCAGCTCGGACTGTTCAAGGCGATCACCAATCCGAAAGTCCTCTTCCTGTCTGCGATCTATTTCATCTATCAGGTGGGCAACCTCGGCATCGGCCTCTGGATGCCGCAGATCGTCAAGGATTTCGACGGCCACCTCAGCAATTTTCAGGTCGGGCTCATTTCGATGATCCCTTATGCGGTCGCGACCGTCGTGATGGTGCTGTGGTCCTATAATTCCGACAGAACAGGAGAGCGCCAGAAGCACACGGCCATCCCGCTGCTGATCGCGGCGGCGGCACTGGCGCTCACCGGCCTCAGCCGCAATCCCTACCTTGCCGTCACGCTGATTTCGATCTCTCTGGCCGGCATCTACGCCTTCAAGTCGCCTTTCTGGTCTCTGCCCGGGCTCTTCCTCACCCGTTCGACCGCCGCCGTGTCGATTGCGGCGATCAACTCGATCGGAAACCTCGGCGGCTTCGTCGGTCCCTATACGATGGGAGCGATCAAGGCATGGACCGGGGGAGCGTTCGGAGGGCTGCTGTTCCTCAGCGGTCTGCTTCTTCTGTCGTTCCTGATGACGTGGTTCATGCGAGTTGCGGCAACTGACGGCAACCAGGAACAGGTCGCCAACACTGAAACGACGGCGTCTCGGGCTTGAAAGGCTGAGGTCTAACGCAAGGAGTGACCGCATGGCGGCAATCGGCAAACTGAACGTCAACGCGACCGATTATCGTATCATCGACCTACCACAGGAGGCGGGAGCGGCTTTACAGCGGCTTCCCTACATCCATCGCATTCTCCTGGAAAATGTGATGCGAACGGCTGGTGATGAGGCCGAGCGCGCGAAGGCGGCGATCCTCGGATGGCTTGAGACGGGAACGAGCGAAGACGAGATCCCGTTTCTGCCACACCGGGTGCTGATGCACGACACGACATGCGGCCCGGCACTCGTCGACATTGCCGCGATGAGATCCGCCATGGCCGAGGCCGGCGGCGATCCGTCCTTGCTCAATCCGGTCGTTCCCGTCGACATGTCGACCGATCACTCGGTCGCGGTCGACGTCTTCGGAGGGGCCGGCTCCCTTGAGAAGAACATGAAGCGGGAGTTCGAGCGCAATGCCGAACGCTACCGTTTCATGAAGTGGGCGACCAATACGCTGACAGGATTCCGTGTGCATCCGCCGGGAACGGGGATCATGCATACGCTCAATCTCGAGCGGCTCGCGAGCGTGGCAACAAGCAAGGTCGAGGACGGCATCCTCTGGGCAGTCCCCGATACCTTGATCGGCACTGACAGCCACACCCCGATGGTCAACGGTATCGGGGTTCTGGCCTGGGGCGTTGGCGGGCTCGAGGCCGAAAGCGTGCTGTTTGGCATGCCGGTCGCGCTCCGCGTTCCCGATGTCATCGGCGTGAAACTCACGGGACGGATGGGCGATAGCGTTCTTGCCACCGATCTTGCGCTGACCGTCACGCATCTGCTCCGCCAGATCGATTTGCAGGATCGCTATGTCGAATTTTTCGGCCCCGGCGTTTCGACGCTGACTGCGGGTGATCGTGCCGTCGTGGCCAATATGACGCCGGAATTCGGCGGCAACAGCGGCTATTTCCCGATCGACGATTCGACGCTCGCCTATCTGCGGGCCACCGGGCGTGATCCGGAGCATTTGGCATTCGTGGAAGCTTATGCGAAACGGCAGGGCATCTGGTTCGATCCATCATCCGAGCCGCGCTATACCGGCGTCATCGAAATAGATCTTTCCGATGTGAAGGCGAGTTTGGCAGGGCCGCAGCGTCCGCAGGACCGCATTTCCATCAGTGAAACCGCGGCTTCCATCGCAGGCATGAAGAAGGCGCCAGGGTCGGCGGCGGTCGATGGACCCAATGACGGTGCGGTTGCCATCGCGGCGATTACCAGCTGCACGAACACATCCGACCCGCGTCTGGTCGTTGCTGCCGGCCTGGTCGCCCGCAAGGCACGAGCCTTCGGCCTTCGCCCTCCATACTGGGTAAAGACCTCGCTCGCACCGGGATCGCCGACGGCGGAACGGTATCTGCGCCGGAGCGGCCTTCTGGAAGACATGGAGGCGGTCGGGTTCGGGATCGTCGGTTACGGCTGCACGACATGCATTGGCAACTCGGGACCGCTGACGGAACCGATCGCAAAGGCGATGACAGAACGGGCAATCCTTCCCGTTGCCGTGCTTTCCGGAAACAGAAACTTTCCCGGGCGTGTTCATCCGCAGCTGGAGGCTGGTTTCCTTGCGTCTCCGCCGATGGTGATTGCATTTGCTCTCGCCGGGACGGTGGAATTGGACATAACCAGGGATGCAATCGGGGTTTCAAAAACGGGGGAACCGGTCACCCTTTCGATGCTTTGGCCTTCCAGCGAGGAGATCGATGCCGCTGTTGCGGCGGCGACTGATGCAGAGGACTTCAAGCCGGCCTATGACGAGGCTGAAGCGAGCCGCGTGTGGGCGGAGCTGGATGCACCGACCACAACCCTGTTTCCCTGGGACGATCGCTCCACTTACATTCGGCGGCCGCCATTTGCCGGATTTGGAAATGGCACGCTGCTTGGCGATTATGAAGCCCGGCCGCTGCTGGTGCTCGGCGACGACATCACGACCGACCATATTTCTCCGGCCGGAGCCATACCCGCGCAGAGCGAAGCGGGACGCTACCTCGTCGAGCGGGGCGAGAACCCGACTGATCTCAACGTCTTTGCTTCCAGGCGCGGAAACTGGGAGACGATGGTGCGTGGCCTCTTCACGAACCGCACCGTGCGCAACAATCTCGGCGACGCGATCCCGCCCGGCGAGACGATTCACTCCCCGTCCGGAGATTTGCTTCCGCTATACAAGGTGGCAAATCGCTACGCCAAGGACGGTCAGTCTGTCGTGATCGTCGCGGGCGAGCGCTACGGAATGGGATCATCGCGCGATTGGGCGGCAAAGGGCGTATCGCTGCTCGGTGCCCGTGCCGTTCTGGCTCTGAGCTTCGAGCGCATCCATCGATCCAACCTGATTGGCATGGGCATTCTGCCGATGCGTCTGCCCGCTAAATTCGGCCCGGAATCCCTCAATCTCAGGGCAGGAGATACGGTGCTGATCGACGCTGGCATCGAGCGGCTTTCGCCTCGTTGTCCGATACCGGTGATCGTTCGTCGCGCTGATGGTACGACATCGTCCTTTGTCGCGACCGCTGCGGTTGAGACCGGCGCCGAGGTCGAGACCCTTCGCGCCGGCGGCATTCTTCCGCTGATCCTGCAGAAGCTCATGCAGAAAGGCAAGCAGGCTACGACGTCTGTTGCCTGAATTATCCGGCTCCGTTCAGGAGCCGGATAGACGCTTCGAACCAAAGGTTACTTCTGGATGCAGGTATCGACGGTGTCCTTGGTGCATTCGTCGAGGCCCGTGAAGACCGGATCAGCGACCGGCTTGCCGGCGATCAGGTCCATCATTACCGACGGAGCCTTGTAGCCCATTTCAAACGGCCGCTGGCCGACGAGTGCCGTCACCAGGCCCTCCTTGGCAATCGCGACCTCGTCGCCGATCGTGTCGGCTGCGCCGATGACGAAGGCGTTGCTGGCGATCTTGTCAGCCATCGGCTTGAACAGGTCGCGATAGGGCTGCGGTGCACCGAAGAGTGGCCATCCGCCCATGATGCCGAATGCGTCAAGCTTGGGATTGGCCGCAAGAATGTCGGTCATCGCCTGGACGCCCTTTGCGCCGTCGTCGTTGGTGAAGACCGGGCAACCGGCAACTTCGGTCCAGCCGCCTTCGCCCTTAAGCGCGGCAATACCCTTCTGGCCGGTCAGCGTATCGCGCATGCCCTGCGCACGGCGAAGGATGTTGTCGGCGCCTGCATTGCCCTCGATCGTGCAGATCGTGCCACCATTCGGCTTTGCCTTCTTGATATATTCGCCGATGCGCACGCCCATCAGATAGTTGTCGGTGCCGAGGTAGGTCTTGCGCAGGCCTGAATCCTCAGCCGCAAGGTCTGCGTCAACAGTCATGACCGGGACCTTCGGGCTTGCGGTCTTCAGCGTCTGGGCAATCAGTTTGGCATTGGAGGGCGAGATGGCGATGGCCGCCGTCTCGGCCTTGCCTAGTATGTCCTGGACGATCTGCGCTTCGCCAGCTTCGTCTGATGTCGATGCGGGGCCGGTGTAGAAGCACTCATATTCGGAGCTGGCGTTTTCCTTGTTCCACTTCTGGCAACCCTGGTTGATTGCTTCGAAGAATGGGTTGTCCAGGCCCTTCACGATGATGACGAGCTGTTTCTTGGCTGCGAGGGCTTGTCCGGCGGTAAGCGCAAGCACTGCGACTGTAAGCAATAATGCCTTCCTCATGGTTTCCTCCCCTTTTGAAAAAGGCGGGCACAATGCCCGCCACGTCATCAACCCGGATACCAGACGATACGAGGATCATCCTTCGAACGCTCGTAATCCCAGGCCGAGTCGATAAGCATTTCGAGATCGTAGGCCGGGCTCCAGTCGAGCAGGTACCTGGCCTTGCTGTTGTCCATCCAGTTCGAATGGAACTGGCTTGCAATGTCGATGGAATCCAAACCCCTGGTGCGGGTGAGGTAACCTGCGACCTCGCCGTAATCGACAGGGCGATCCATGCAGATGTTGAAGAGCTGGCCTTCGGCGCGCGGATTGTCGATGGCCGAAAGGATGGCCGAGACCAGGTCTTCGACATGGACGAAATTGCGCTTCAGGGGCCGGCCATCTGCATCGAGCAGCAGCGGCACCGTGCCGTTCCTGGCGTAACGTTCGGCGTCAGCCGAGGGCACAAGCGTCTTCCAGTCAGGTCCGCCGAAGACATCGAGGCCGAATGAGAGGCTGAACCTGAAGTCGTCCTTTTCCATGATCCAGGGCGCGCGCAGGCAGCAGGTGTTGATGCCGTACTGGATGCGGAATTGCTCCAGCATCACCTCTTCCAGAACCTTCGACAGCGCGTAGCATCCCGGATATGCCTGATGTGGCGTGGCTTCGGTGATGGGCGCTTCGTGGTGATAGAAGAAATGACCGATGGCGGCGTCGCCGCCAATGAGGACGAACTGGCGCGCGGTTGGGCTCGTCCTGAATTCCTCCAGCAGCCAGAACAGTCCCTTGACGGTGACATCCATCACGTCGGCGGGGATTTCCTTGCAAGTGGCGAGATGTACGACGTGGGTGACGCCGGCAAGCGCTTTTGCGACCGTCTCGCGGTCGGCGATCGAACCGCTGATGACCTCGACTCGCTCGGTTTCAGGGCGCAAGCGGTTATGGCAAAGCGCGCGAATACGCGCCTGCGAAAACCCCGGATCGTTGAGCACCCCCGATATGAAGTGCTGCCCGACCTTGCCCGTTGCCCCAGTAACAAGGATCAGCATGCGCTCCTCCATCAATAGCTAATATACGGACGCCCCGGCGCGTCAATGGAATTGTATTGGAAAGCGAATAATTCTAGCGGAGGCCGTAAATTAGCGACATTCGATTGACGGTCTCGTGCGGTTCTGGATAAATGTTTGCTGAAGCTCGCGAGGGAGGAAACTGGCGGGCGAAACCGCGGTTCGGATCGAGACGAATACGTTCGGGCGAGCTTGCGACCTTGGGAGGGTAGACGACTGGTGGCAGTTCTCGAGCTTGCCAACATTTCGAAACATTTCGGCGCCATCCAGGCGGTCAACGACGTTTCATTTTCGCTGGAGCCGGGCGAGGTCGTCGGGCTCATGGGCGATAACGGCGCGGGCAAGTCCACGCTGGTCAAGATGATCGCCGGCAATTTTCGGCCGAGCCACGGCATCATGCGCCTCGATGGCCAGGAACTCATCATGCATCGGCCGGTGGAGGCGCGACAGCGCGGCATCGAGATCGTGCATCAGGATCTTGCTCTTTGCGATAATCTGACGGCTGCGGCAAACGTCTTCCTCGGGCGCGAACTTCACCGCGGTTCGGGCCCGCTGCGGATCCTCGACTACAAGGCTATGTACAAGCGCGCCGGCGAGATTTTCAAGGAGTTGAAATCCGAGACGCGCCCGCGTGATCTCGTCAAGCAGATGTCGGGCGGCCAACGACAGGCGGTGGCAATCGCCCGCACCATGCTCGCGGAGGCAAAGATCGTCCTCATGGACGAACCGACCGCCGCGATTTCCGTTCGGCAGGTCGCTGAGGTTCTCAGTCTTATCAGGCAGCTGCGTGATCGCGGCATCGCCGTCATTCTGATCAGCCACCGCATGCCCGACGTCTTTTCCGTCGCCGATCGAGTGATCGTGATGCGGCGCGGACGGAAGGTAGCCGACAAGAACATCGCGGCGAGTTCGCCGGAGGAAGTCACCGGGCTCATCACCGGAGCGATCGAACAGGTTTGATCGGCCCGCCGGGCCGGTATCGAAAGAAAATGAAGGTCGACCATGGCAATTACTCTTGATCAGACCATTGCACACCGGCAGCGGAGCTGGATTTCGGCAATATTCGCCAGCCAGACCTTCTGGGTGCTGATTGCCGTCGCTCTCGCTTGCATTTTCCTGTCCTTTGCGACGAGCTCCTTCGCAACGCCCACCAATCTTTACAACATCACGCGCAACGTCACCTTCGTCGCCATCATCGCGCTCGGCATGACGCTGGTCATCATAACAGGCGGCATCGACCTGTCTGTCGGCTCCGTGCTCTGCCTTTGCAGCATGGTGCTCGCAGTCGTGATGCACGCGGGCTATGGGATCGGAACCGGCGTTGCCGCTTCGATCGCGACAGCCCTTGTCATCGGCGCCTTCAATGGCATTCTGATCGCCTATCTCGGCTTTCCGCCATTCGTCGTCACGCTCGGAATGCTGTCGATTGCGCGCAGCCTTGCAATGGTCGCGTCCAACAATACTGTTGTCTTTCAGTTCGGCCCCGATCACGACAAACTGTTGGCGTTCGGCGGGGGCGCCTGGTTCTTCGGCATTGCGAACCCGGTTGTTTATACTGCCGTGCTGGCGCTCCTGACCGGCTTCATGCTCCGATGGACCAGGTTCGGCCGCTATGTCTTTGCCATCGGCGGAAATGAGAAGGCCGCGACGCTTACCGGCGTTCCCGTCAGGAGGATCAAGGTGGCCGTCTATATGATTTCAGCTTTGTCAGCTGGGGTCGCGGGCATCATCCAAACTGGCTGGCTGGGCGCGGTCACCACCAACATCGGCGCCGGCATGGAGCTGCAGGTGATCGCCGCAGCCGTCATCGGCGGCGCAAATCTCGCCGGCGGCGTCGGCACCGCTTTCGGTGCAATCATCGGGGCAGCGCTGATCGAGGTGATCCGCAACAGCCTCGGCCTGCTCGGCATCAACGCCTTCTGGCAAGGCACCTTCATTGGCGGCGCCATCATCCTTGCTGTTCTCTTCGATCGAATCCGCAACCTCAGGCACACCGAATGAGACAAAGCTAACGCCGACCAAACGAAAGACGTCAAACACGTGTATCGTTCGGCTCAGAAGGGGGCCGGCCTCGATTGGTAGGAGGTCGTTACAATCGATGTCGGGTCATTGCCATGGGCGGCCGGTGTCCAGCCGACGATCGTGTTTTTCCGCTCGATGCCCACATCTGAGAGGAGATGCTCGTCAAGGTCGCCGAGCTCGCGGGAGGATGCGGATGTGTCTCGATGGTCGACCTTATGCGTCAGGTGTCGTCGAAGCCATTCGATCAAGGTAGGTGAACCTGTCGAGTGTGGGTCGAAGGTCGTTGTGTTGAAGCGTGCGTCAGCCATCGCATCCCCCTGTTCTTTGATAGTCAAGGGTCGCATTCGCAGCCCGGAATGTAAGGAAAGGCAGCTGACCGACTTCTGAAATTTTGCTGAAATTCCGGGCCGTGCATCCGGACCTTTGCCCTGCGAGGTTGTTGTGAAGGGGTGGCTTTGCTACTCTTGTGGAAACTGGGTAGGGGCGCATGTCGATTTTCGAATTTGCGGGACACCAGCCCGATCTTCGCGAGGGACGCCTTTTGAAAAAGGGCCGGGATATATCTCTGCGTCCGAAGTCCTTTTCCCTTCTTATCTATCTTCTTGAGAATGCCGGACGCGTCTTATCGAAGGACGAGCTCGCGGCCGCTGTCTGGCCGAACGTAATGGTCACTGACGACTCCCTGACGCAATGCATAAAGGACATTCGCAGGACGTTGGGTAAAGACGGGGACGGCTTGATCCGGACGGTTCCGTGCCGCGGCTATGCGATCGACAAGGCAAGGATCGCGCGTGTCGAGCCGGCCGATAAAACCGTGGATCGCCGCACCGACAGGCAGTCTATCGCGGTGCTGCCTTTCACCTCTGTCGAAGGAACCGACTGCCATCCGTGGCTGTCTTACGGGGTCGCCGAAGACATCATCACGGCGCTGGCAAAAAGTCCGACATTATTCGTTATTTCGCGAAACGTGAGTTTCGCGAAAAGCCGCCAGAGTTCCGATTTCGTGTCGCTCGGACGTGAGCTCGGCGCCCGGTATGTTCTTTGCGGAAGCTTCCAGCTTCGATCGAAGCAGCTGCGTCTGACCGCCCAGCTTGTCGAGGCGCATACCGGTGGCGTGGTTTGGGTGGAGCGGTTCGAGAGAGAACTCGGCCGAATCTTCGAGATACAGGATGAGATCACAAATTCCATCGTCGAGCGGCTTAAGGCTGAGTTTTTGCCCGAAGCGAAGTCTGAAATCGGGTCGTCGCGGCCTGACGATCTCGAAGCATATATCTGCTGCCTCCGTGCCCGGGAACTTTCGCATGAGTGGACCACGCCGCTGGTCATCAAGGCTCGCCGGCTTTTCGTCAGGGCATCAGAACTCGATCCGGCCTATGCACGCGCGCTTTCCGGGATCGCAGTCTGCGACGCCTTTCTGCATGAGTGGCATTCGGTGACCCTGCACAAGGCGAGGACGGTTGAGGCGGCCAGCGGGGCGCTGAAACTCAATCCCGCAATCCCCGAAGCATATGCGGCAAGAGGTTTTGCAATGTTTCGCGAAGGGCTTGAAGGTCAGGCGCGCCGCGATCTTCAGATGGCCTTGTCTATCGATCCTGACTGCTACGAGGCGAATTTTTTCTACGCCTT
This sequence comes from Rhizobium sp. BK376, assembly GCF_004341625.1. Taxonomy (GTDB): domain Bacteria; phylum Pseudomonadota; class Alphaproteobacteria; order Rhizobiales; family Rhizobiaceae; genus Rhizobium. Next base: position 189,820 of record NZ_SLZG01000009.1, read on the forward strand.
CATGTGCCGCAGCATTGGCGATTACGAGGAGGCGATCAGGCACTACGAATTTGCGGCATGGCTTCGCCTGACGGACTATGTCTCTCCGAACGCACTGACCGGCCTGTTTCCTCCGGGAGACCCGCGTATCCGGAAATGGGCACATCTCTGCGTCGACAGAGCCGAAAGGGCGGTCGATCTGCATCCGGAAGATTCTGGCCCTCTGTGCCGCGGCGCCGTGGGACTGATGTATATCGGGCAGCGGGAGAAGGCTCGACGCTGGATTGGGCGGGCGCTTGCGATCGATCCGGAAGACCTGATCGTGATTTACAACGCAGCCTCCGTCCACGCGCTCATGGGGGAGGTTGAGACCGCTGTCGAACTGCTCGAACGCTATATGATCGGCAGCGATTGGAAGGCGGCGAGAGGCACCATTCTCCATGACAGAGAGTTTGATGCGATCCGCGACCACCCTCGCTACCTGGCGTTGCTGCATGTCGGGAACCAAGGCACCGCGATCACGGCGGGCCAACGCATGCGCGATCTAGCTTGAGTCCGCCACCGGCTCTAGCCGTCGGATGATTGTGAACGCCGAGGTCGTGGCCTCTGAAATGAGCCTGGACGCGCGTGCAAACCGTGCCTTTCCAGCGCGATATCGTCTTATGGTTCTTCGACCGACGCGCTAGTGCTTTCTGTGGCTTCCGCCTTGTACGGCGCTTGCCACAAAGACGGCAAGCAGGGCGACGATCAGCAAATAGTCGAATGGTGTTAGCAGATGCAGGATTTCCATAGTTTTCTCCTCCCAGAGGAGAAAAAGCATACACCTATGCAGTTGTTCCGTGCATTAGCATTTTTTGTCAGCGAAATAATCTAAAACGCCGTCTGGGCGGCTCGGCGGGTCGGGCGCGGACGCGCTCTATTGTCAATAAAATTGTAGAGTTTATGATTCAGCCATGGCCGGCGGGCGTTTTCGCTCCGAGGCGAGCATTAGGTAAAAGGATATTGCGATGGACACCCAAGCCCACGGAAAGCCCATCGTCGTGATTATCGGAGGCGGTGTTTCCGGAGCGGGCGTCGCCTATTATCTGGCGCAGTCAGGGCTCGTGGCACCGGGCCATCTCATCGTGTTCGAGCCACGCAGGAAGCTCGGCGCGGGGCTTGCCTACGACACGCCCGATCCTGCTCATCGCATCAATGTCCCCTCGATCAAGATGAGCCTGTTGCCGGATGATCCGGAACACTTCCAGCGCTGGGTCGACGCCAGCGATGCAATTGCCGGCGATGAGGATGCGCGTTCATTCCTCGGCCACCTGTTTCCACGGCGGGCGGTTTTCGGCGACTATGTGAACGCGATGGTGCAGCCCCTGATCGACAGCGGTGCAATCACGCATCTCGCCCGGAAGGTTTCCGATGTTCGGCGGCGCAACAATCGCTGGCTGGTATCCGACGAAGAGGGGCGGCGGGTGGAGGCGGATATTCTCGTCCTGGCAACCAGCCATCCGTCGCCAACGCCGCCGGCGTCGCTGACAAGGGCGCTTGGCCATCATCCACGCTTCGTTGCCGATCCGACCAGGCCGGATGCGCTCGATGTGATCGGTGCCGGTGATCGCGTGCTTGTCGTCGGCAATGGTCTGACATCGGCCGACGTTATCGCGTCGCTCGATCTGCGCGGACATCGGGGAGCGATCACTGCAATCTCCCGCCGTGGCCTGCGTTCGCGCGGACATGCGCGGACGCCGCAGGATCCCTATGGCGATTTCACCACTGCACCGGCAAGGACGGCGCTGGAGCTTTTAAAAAAAGTTCGACACACGATCCGAGAGGCGGAAGCCGGCGGGGCGAGCTGGCATGGCGTCATCGACCAAGTAAGAGGGCAGGGGCATGTGTTGTGGCGGGCGCTGCCGGTGAGCGAGCGGCGGCGGATCGTTCGGCATCTCAGACCCTACTGGGATGTGCACCGGTTCCGCATCGCGCCACAGGTGGAGGAGGTCGGTGACCGGGCCATCGCGGCAGGACGTCTGGAAATTCTTGCAGCTTCCATCGAATCCGTGCGCGTGGATGGCGAGAAGATCGATTGCGTGCTGCGCGTCAGCCGCTCACAGAACCGGATCGAGCGGCTGTTCGATGCCGTCGTCGTCACGACCGGGCCTGGCCATCGGGCCATCTTCGAAAGCCAGGGCTGGATCGCGAGATTGGCCGAGGCGGGTTATCTGGCACTTGAGCCGACCGGCCTTGGTCTCGATTGCACGATGACATCGCAGGCGCTCGGGCCTACCGGCGAGATCGCGCCTTCATTCTATATTTCCGGCCCCCTGGCGCGAGGGACTTTCGGGGAACTCATGGGGCTGCCTCAGGTCGCCGAACATGCGGTTTTTGTTGCCGGCCAGGTCGCAAAGGAAATCGAGCTTATGGGGGATCTGACGCGGCTGGATAACAGCGCTGCTTGAGCTCGAAAGTAGTATATCGTTGCAGACTCGATACATTTGCCCAAATTTACTCACATAAACTATACAATATGTGCGTTATCGCCTTGTAGGCGGGGGCCTGCGGCGCTATTTCGGTGGTGAAACGTGCAAGCCGCTGCCGGACGAACCTGTTCTTCGAACTCACGACAATGTGCCGGTCTTGTAGAGCTTATTTTTCCAGTAAAGCGAAATACGATGCTCACGAAAAAAGGAAAATACGGACTGAAGGCGCTGGTAGACCTGGCTCGCCTGGCTCCGGGCGAAACGGCGTTCATCAATGACATCGCCTCGCGCAACAACATTCCGAAGAAGTTCCTGGATACGATCCTTCTCGAATTGCGCAATTCCGGCGTGTTGCGTTCCAAGAAGGGACCGGGCGGTGGCTATTCGCTTTCGCGTCCGGCTTCGGAAATCCGCATCGGTCACGTGATACGCACGCTCGACGGTCCGCTTGCGCCGATCCGCTGCGCCAGCCGCACGGCCTATGAGGCCTGCGACGATTGCTCCGATCCCGAGCGCTGTCACGTGCGCCGGTCGATGACCGAGGTCCGGGACGCGATCGCTTCCATTCTCGACAATATGACGCTGGAGCAATTCGTTGCCGGGGGCGACAGCATCGAAATCGAAGAGGAAGATTTTCGCACGGCCGGATGAGCGATCCATGCGGATTTGATGTTGCCTCGTCGCCGGCCACCGCGCCGGCGATTTTGCATCAAAGAGCGCCGTTTTTCGGCGGCTTCACATCATTCAAGTGGTAATTCCCGACGACGTGGTACTTCCATCGCACCGGATCGTGCAGCGTGTGGGTACGGGCGTTGCGCCAGTGCCGATCGAGATTGAGGCCGATACGGGTCGACGAGGTTCCCGCCAGTTCGAACAGCGTGTTTGCGGCTTCGAGGGCGATTTCCGTGGTCAGCACCTTGGCTGCCGCTACGGCGAGCGTTGCCTCGACCACATGCCCTTCCGTCGTGCTGATCTGGGCGACATCGACCTTCTTGCCGGCGCGCTCGACCATGGCCGACGCGGCTTCGATGCGGATCGCGATCTGGCCGATCCGAGCAATCGTCAGCGGATCATCCGAGGCTCGCTCGACGCCGCTGTCCATCCAGGGCCTGGCCTTCTCCCGGACGAATTCCACGGCTTCCGCAAAGGCGGCACGAGCGATGCCGAGATCCACGCCGGCATGGATGATCTGGCCGACCGAGCCGATCGTCGTTGCGCGCTCGAAACCCTTGTGATGGAAGACGACGGCATCGCCGTTGACGTAGACATTATGCAGGATCGTCGTGCCGCTACCCGTCGTGCGCTGGCCAAAACCATCCCAGTCATCGATGATCTGGATTCCCTCGGTGCCGCGCGGGACGAAGGACATGGTCAGCTTGTCGCTGGGATCAAGCGCAAAGATCGCGATCCAATCGGCAAACAGGACACCGGTCGAATAGAATTTTCGGCCGTTGATGCGGTAGCCGAAACCATCCGGCGTCAGCCGGGTATTGTAGTGCCCGACCGTCTTGGTGCCGGTTTCGGAAAGGGCATTGCCGAAACGATCGCCTGCAAGAGCCCTGCCGAAGAAGAATTTCTTCTGCTCCTCGCTGCCGTCGGTGCGAAGGGCTTCCAGGATATAGAAGTGGTTCTGGGGAATTTGCCCGACGGAGGGATCAGCCTCCGCCAGGATGGCGATCATCTCCGCCAGAACGGCGTTGGAAATATCGAGGCCGTCATACTCTGACGGGACTGTTATGCCGAGCAGACCGGACTGCGAAATGGCATCCAGTTCCTCATAGGGCAGAACGCGGTTCATGTCCCGGTCGCTTGCTTGGCGGGCGAAGCCTGATGCCAGCGTGCGGGCAATCTCCAGTGCTTCCTCGTCGCTTTGAATGCGATAGGCGGGCTGCCTGCTGCGCTCGTGCAATTGAGATATCGTCCCCATCGTTCACTCCACCATATGATGCACTATCAGTGGCTTAGTCGGCTTCGATCGATAAGCTCGTATATTCTATAGAACTAGTGGACATTAGATTTTCTTTGCTTATCGTCCACGGCGTCTCAGCCATAATAGGCTTCGGATCGAGAATTTGTAAGTTGGCGCGGCGGAATGGCCGCGTTTGCGAACGTCTCAGGAGAAGGCGATGGTTGCGACGCTGATCGTTCCGGGATTGAATGGTTCTGCCGAAGGTCACTGGCAGCGTCACTGGGCGCGCGACCATGCATCCGCATCGATCGTTCGGCAATCGTCGTGGTCGAAACCTGTACTCCGCGAATGGCTGGCCAATCTGGAGACGGCGATCGAACGGGCAGGGGAAGCGTGGCTCGTCGCCCATAGCCTCGGCTGTCTGCTCGCCGCTAATCTGGCCCGGCGTCCAATCGCATCTCGGGTGAAGGGCGCATTGCTCGTCGCCCCCTGCGATCTCGAGCGGACCACAAGGCTACATCCCGGCATCATCGATTTCGGAGCGATGCCGGATACGCCACTGCAATTTCCGACTATCGCTGTCGGGAGCCGCAACGATCCCTACATGGCCTTCGAGCAGCTGCATCGCATCGCTTTCTTTTGGGGAAGCGATGCGGTCGATCTCGGTTATGCGGGCCACATAAATATCGCGAGCGGTTTCGGCCGTTGGGAGCAGGGTTACGACCTCTTTGCTGCCCTTGCGGCAAAAGCCGATCAGCGCAATGTCCGGCGGCCGGCTGCACGTCCTCTCGAGGTGCTTTTCGGAACGCTTCATTGAGACCGTCACACCGGCTCTGGAAAGAGGCCGTGGCAGGCCTCGCCAAGAAAGCGCTTGCTAAGGCCGCAGTTTCGCGCTTTCATATACGACCAAAGAGGTAGATTATTATGGCGACCTAGCCTGCATGGTCGGACCGGAGCGGTTCCGGGCATAGGATGCAAGGTAAGCTTGATGGCCACCGACGGGTGGAAAGGGTTCCGGGCCATAGCCGGAATCGAATGGGCGGCCAGGCGTTTGTAACGGCCGCAAAGCTGCGGCGATTGGCAGGCGTATTTTTCAGAGTGCCGAGAAAAGCATGATCGACCACCTCCGGTGAAGGAGTTGATATGACGGTTCGAGGACTATTCTCTTCCAAGGCAAGCGCTTCGGCCCAGCCGTACGGCATGCCTCGCATCGCTGTCGTCGGTCGCGGGTTTTCAGGCATGATGACAGCGATTGCTCTGATGAGGACGGTGATGACGCCGTTCCATCTGCAGCTTTTCGATCCCGATTCCCGCGTCAGCGGCGGGCAGGCACTCGCCTCGGGGCATTCCAGCGAAATTCTCAACAGCCGTGTGCGCGATCTTTCGGTTTCCGCGGGCGATCCCGATGATTTCAACGACTGGCTCTGTAGCAACGCCGATTTCCGAGCGGCCGTCCCGGCTGCCATTCCCGGTTTTCTACAGATATTCGTGCCAAAGAGTATTTTCAGCGATTACGTTTACCAGCGCTTTTCCGAAGCTCTTTCCTCCCGCCGCGATATTACAGTGCAGGTCAGCAACGAGCCGGTGATCGGTGTCAGCCGTAGCCATGGAGGCCGCTGGCTGGTGAAGAGCGCCGGTGCAACCAACCCGCTGTTCGATACCGTCATCCTCGCAACCGGATATGGTCTTGGCAATCGGTCCGAAAGTCCGGTAGACCAAGCGGTCGAGCCGACCGCGGTGCGGGCAAGGCGGCTGGTCTCTCGTCCCCATACTGTTCTGCTCGGCAGCGGCCTGAGAGTGGTCGACCGGCTGCTGCAGATGCGCGACAGCGGCTATACCGGCCAGATCACCATCATCTCGAAGCATGGTTTCCTGCCTCAAAGCCATACGCGGATATCCGCGGACCCCGTCTTTCCCTCAGAGACCATGCCGACGCGGTTGAGCGAGATCGTTCGATTTATCCGCAGAGCTTGCCAGGATGCGGAGGCGGAGGGGCAAAACTGGCAATCGGTCATGAACGGCCTGCGCAAGCATGCGCGTTCTCTCTGGCGCTCCCTGCCGGCGCACGAGAAGCAGCAATTCAACCGGCATCTCCGCGCGCTCTATGACAGCCACCGCAATCGACTGCCGGAGGCTTTGCATCTGCGGTTGAAGCGGGAGCTTGCCGAGGGCAACACCCTGCTGCGCCGGGGCGAGGTCATCAGGCAAACGCCGACGGGGCTCGTGTTCAAGCAGGCCGGGCAGGCCGGCGAAGAGACGATCTACGCGGATCAGGTCCTTGATTGCCGCTGCCAGGCGCCTGACCTCGGTACCCCGCTGATGCGCAGCCTGATCGATGGCGGACTTGCCGGGCCTGATGAGCTTGGCCTGGGGCTTGCCGTTACGGCCATCGGCGAGCTTTCCGCAAATGGACGAATGACGGACGGTCTTTTTGCCATCGGGCCGGTGGGACTGGGGAGTTTGCCGGATATCGATCTCGTGCCGGAGATCGTTACGCAATCCTATGCCGCCGCAGAGAGCATCGCCTCGCGTTTCTATCCGCGCTGCAAGGCGGTCTAGGCGCTTAAAACGCCAAAAAAATTTTCCACTTGTCGGAACCTTCCGCCAGCTGGCGCGTTTACGGCGCGGATTTATGATTTCATGGGTCCGAGGGGGAATACTTATCATTCTTAAATGCCCTGCCGAAAGATATGCGGTATGGGCTCTGTCGTGAACATGATCCGGTTTCATTATTCTTTTTTCAAATCTGTGCCTGTCATCCTCGCTATTGGGGCAGTCATTCTGTTTGCGATTGTTTTGGGCGCTCTTTTCTTCAGCCAGCGCGCCGGCGATGAGTCGACCGATGCGGTCGCCGCCAACCGTTTGAACCTGCGCATTCTCAGGCTTCTGAGTTCAATCCAGGATGCTGAAACAGGTCAGCGCGGTTTTCTTCTTACCGGTGACGAGCGATATCTGGGGCCGTTCACCAGATCCGTTTCCACATTGCCGTCGGAGATGGCTGCCGTGTCGCCGCTGCTGGCTCAGCTTGACTTGCCTCAAGCGTCCATCGATCAGTTGAAGGATTTGATGGCGAAGAAGCTTTCAGAATTGCAGCGGACGGTCGATCTGCAGAGAGCTGGCGATACGGCGGGTGCGCTTGCTGTCGTCAAGTCGAACGAAGGCATCCGTCAGATGGACGAGATCCGCGATATCATCGGCCAGCTCCAGCAATCGGGGATTCAAAATTCCGCCATCCACATCAATGCGTTGAGATCCACGACCACATGGCTCTCGATCATCATCGCCATCAGCGCGGCACTTCTCGTTGTTCTGGCAGGCGGAGCGATGCGGCTCATTTACGATCATACCCGTCAGATCGAACAGGCTCAGAACGAGCTGTCGCATATCAACGAGAATCTGGAAGAGACGGTTGCCGCTCGCACCGAGAGCCTGCAGCGGGCCAACAGTGAATTGCAGACATACGCCTACATCGTCAGCCATGACCTGCGGGCGCCGCTGGTCAATATCATGGGCTTCACCGAAGAGCTGGATCGCGCAAGCGGCGTATTCAGAAGCTATCTGAGCAGTACTGATGCCAATCCTGCCGATCCGGATGCAAAGCTCGCGATCGAAGCTGTCGAAACCGATATCCCGGAAGCACTGGGTTTCATCCGTTCCTCCATGCGCAGGATGGACAATCTCATCAACCAGATATTGGTGATGGCAAGGGCCGGCAATCGAGAGCTCAGGCGCGAACGGATCAAGCTCGGCGATCTCGTCGAGGAGATGCTTGCGACTTTGAGGCATCGTCTCGACGAGGACGATATTGCGGTGGACATGGCGGACAATCTGCCCGATGTTCAATCCGATCGGCTTGCGCTACAGCAGATCGTCGGCAACCTGCTCGACAACGCCATCAAATATATGGATCGCGAAAAGGCGGGGCGGATCGGGATTCGTGGCTGGCGTCATGGCATGTCGGTCACCCTGGAAATCAGTGACAATGGCAGAGGGATCGCCGATGGCGATCGGGAGCGAATTTTCGAGCTCTTTCGACGTTCCGGCCGGCAGGATCGGCCGGGTGACGGCGTGGGGCTCGCGCATGTTCGTGCGTTGACGAGGCGCTTGGGTGGCGACGTCAGAGTGCAGTCGACTTTCGGTGAGGGAACGACCTTTCAGGTTACGGTCGCGGCCGATCTGGAAAAAATGAAAAAGGAAGAAGCAGGGGCATGATGCAGGTACCGCATACCGTCAAGATCGTGATGATCGAGGACGATGAAGGGCACGCAAGACTGATCGAGAAGAACATCCGGCGAGCCGGTGTGACCAATGAACTGGTGCCTTTCGTCACCGGCGGCGAAGCGCTCGACTATCTGCTCGGTCCGGACGGCAGCGGTGAGGTCTGGCGTGGGCAGCCGATCCTCATTCTGCTCGACCTCAATCTCCCCGATATGAGCGGGCTCGACATTCTCGAGCGCATCAAGGCCAACGCCCATATGCGCCGGATCATGGTGATCGTGCTGACGACGACGGATGACCCGCGCGAGATCGCGCGTTGCTATGATCTCGGCGCCAATGTCTATGTCGCGAAACCGATGCAATATGACAAGTTCGTTCACGCGATCCAGCAGCTTGGCATGTTCGTCTCGATCATGAAGATACCGGAGGTCGAATGAGCGACCAGGGCGCCGATGGGGATGCAGCCATCCACATCCTCTATATCGATGACGATGATGCGCTGGGCATGCTCATGCGCCGGAACCTGGGTCGACGCGGCTTTCAGGTGCACCTGGCGCTTGATGGCAAAGCAGGGCTTGAGAGGCTTGCAGAAGGCGGCATCGATGCCATCGTGCTCGATCATTTCCTGAAAGGGGAGACGGGGCTCGATATTCTGCCGTCAATCGTTGCGATACCCGACCATCCGCCGGTCATTTATGCCACCGGCTCCGTCGATACCAGTGTTGCGGTGGCGGCGTTGAAGGCCGGTGCTGACGACTATGTGTTGAAAAGTGCCTCGCCCGATTATTTCGATCTCCTGGCGGCGGCCCTGGACCAAGGCCTGGAGCGCGCGCGCTTTCGCCGCGACACCCTGAAGGCTCAGGACGAAATCAGGCAGGCCAGGGATCGAGCCGAACTGATGCTTGCCGAAGTCAATCATCGCATTGCCAACAGTCTCGGCCTCGTCGCCGCGCTCATCCGCATGCAGGCATCGGTGGCGAAGGACAAGGGAACGGTCGACGCGCTGCAGGAAACGCAGATGCGTATCAATGCCATCGCCAGCGTTCATCGGCGCCTCTACACAAGCCACGAGGTCGGCACAGTCCAACTCGACGAGTATTTGGAAAATCTGTTGAACGAGCTTGAGGCTTCGATGCGCGACGACGAGCGTCCGCATCGCATAGCGCTCGTTTGTCGCGGCCTCAATCTGTCGACCGACAAGGTCATCACGCTTGGCCTTATTGTCAGCGAGCTTGTGACCAATGCCTTCAAATATGCCTATCCGGAAAGTGTCCCCGGCGAAATCCGGGTGACGGTGGCTTGCAGCGAGGATGGCCTGCTGACTGTGCACGTCGAGGATGATGGCGTCGGCTTCGATCGAAATGCGGCAGCAAAGGGTACTGGCCTCGGAACCAAGATCCTTTCGGCCATGGCGTCCAGTCTGAAGTCCGAGATCAACTATGATCCGGATCATCAGGGCACGCGCGCCATTCTGGTTTTCTCCATCGACTGAGCGCCAGAGCCGGCATTGCTTCGATCATCGATGAACCTATCTGCGCATGCGAGGTCCGTTGCGTCTAGGAGAAACAAATGACGGAAAGGCTGTTGGTGTGCAAACCGGAGGAGGTACTTTCCTTCTGGTTCGAGCAGTGCTCGCGAGAAGATTGGTTCGGGTCGTCGCTTGCCCTGAACGAACAGATTCGCCGCCGCTTCGGCGATACGCATCTGGCTCTCGCAGGCGGCGTTCTCGGCACCTGGCGTGCCAGCCCGGAAAATCGGCTTGCAGCGATCATCGTCCTCGATCAATTTCCACGGAATATCTATCGCGGCACTGCGCTGGCGTTTGCGACCGACGGTCTGGCACTTCATGAGGCAAAGGCGGCGCTGAACGTCGGAGCCGATCAGGCTGTCCCGCGGGAGCATCGGCATTTCTTCTATTTGCCGTTCGAACATTCGGAAGACCTGATCGAACAGGAGAAATCGGTCGAATTGTTCACGTCGCTCGGCGACGAGGAATACACCGACTATGCGATCCGCCATCAATCGGTCATTGCGGGATATGGCAGGTTTCCGCACAGGAATATCGTTCTCGGCAGGATATCGACCGTGGCCGAACAGGATTATCTGGCCATGCCCGATGCCGGCTTTTGAATTATAAGCACGGGCGTCGCCTTTCTGTCGCCTTTCTTTGCTTTAGAACGCAACGGACCTATTGTGGCGCCCGGCGACTCTGTTCCGTTACGCCGGAAATTCAATCTGCGACGAGGAGCTTTGCTTGCGTTTGCCAAAACATCTTCTCCGGATCTTCCTGCTGCTTGCCATTGCCGCCGGCGCTTTCGATCTGCCGACAGGACCGGTATGGGCGCAGGAGCAGCAGTCGCAACAACCGGCGCCGTCGGCTGCCCAGCAGCCCGCACAGCCCCAGTCTGCACAGCCGCAGAAGCCACAGCCAGAAGCTACCCAGCTGGCCAATGGCCTGCTCGACCGGGCGGCTTCCGATCTTGACGCTGCCAAGAAGCAATTTGCGACTCTTGCTGACAGTGCAAAGCAAAGCGCATCCGATGACGAGACGCTTGTCGCGCTTTCCGGCAAGGCCGACACGCTGAACCGTTCCGTTGCCGGCATAACCGGAACGCTGAAACCGCGCTTTGACGAGATCAATGCACGGTTGACGCAGCTTGGCGATCCTCCGAAGCAGGGACAGCCGCCGGAAGCCGCAATCGTCACGCAGGAACGCGACCGCCTGATTGCGGAGCGGACCCAGATCAATGCCGTCATGGGAGACGCTGACAATCTGACCGCAGCGACGTCGAGGCTTTCGGGTAACTTGATGGAGATGCGACGCGAACTCTTCACCGAGACGCTGTTCAAGCGCACGGAGGTCTCGGCTTCCATGCTCGACGATGCCGGCGCCGCCTTCGTCCAGGAGATCGGGGAATTCAGCGGCGCGTTGGCGAGCTGGGCGACCTTCGTCTGGAAATTCAAGCAGGTGTCTCTCTTTACGTCGGTGCTTCTGTCGCTGGCGGCCGCGCTGATTTTCCTTTCCGGCGGTTACCGGCTCTTTGGCCGATATTTCCAGCGTGACGAGACGATCGAAAATCCGTCCTATATCAGCCGGCTTTCGATCGCCTTCTGGTCGACGACAATCCGGACCTTGTCGCTGACGGCCTTTCTCGTCACCTCCTATTTTTTCCTGTCCAATTTCAATGTGCTGAGACCTGACATTGCGCCTGTCATGGCCGCGGTCTTCGGACTGATCGGGTTCGTCTATTTCGTCGGCCGCGTGATCAACGCGGTATTCACGCCGTTCCAGCCTCACTGGCGCCTCGTGAAGCTGTCGAACAAGGGCGCATATTCGCTAGGCTGGTGTCTGCTGGCCATGACGATCGTCAACGGGCTGGATTTCGTGCTCAATCGTGTGAGCGAATCTCTGGGGTCGCCGGTCGTCGTCACGGTGGCAAAGAGCTTCGTTGCATCGCTGATCATCGGGCTCATCTTCATCGCGGCATCCTTCGGCAAGCCGATCCTTGCCAAGAATGGAGATCCGGATGCGCCGGGCAGGCATTGGCCGCACGGCATGGCGATCATTCTAAGAGTGATCGGCTTCCTGCTGATCTTTACCGCGATGATCGGCTATGTTGGGCTTGCGCGCTTCATCGCCGGACAATTGATCGTTACCAGCGCTGTCATCGTCACCATGTATCTCGGCATCCAGCTCGGAAAGGCCGTATCGAGCCAGGAGACTTTTCCCGAAACGAAGTTGGCGCGTTTCCTGGAGAAGCGCTTCAAGATCGGCGAAGTCGCACTCGATCAGGCGGGGCTGGTCGCAGGGCTTGCCATCTACGCTTTCGCCTTGATGACCGGCATTCCGTTGATCCTGCTCTCCTGGGGCTTCCACATCCAGGATCTTGAGTTGTTTGCCTACCGGCTGTTTACGGAAATCAAGCTCGGCAACATCAGCATTTCGCTGGTCGGCATTTTTGCCGGCGTCCTGTTTTTCCTGGGCGGCTATCTCATCACGCGCTGGTTCCAGCGCTGGCTCGACGGCAATGTCATGGCGCGCGGCCAGATCGACATGGGCGTGCGCAACTCGGTCAAGACGGGCATCGGCTATCTCGGTGTTGCTGTTGCGGCGATCATCGGCATTTCGGCGGCCGGCATCGATCTCTCCAGTCTTGCTCTGGTCGCCAGCGCGCTCTCCGTCGGTATCGGTTTTGGCCTGCAGAACATCGTGTCGAACTTTGTCTCCGGCCTGATCCTGCTTGTCGAACGGCCATTCAAGGTCGGTGACTGGATCGTGTCGGGCACATCCGAAGGCATCGTGAAGCGCATTTCTGTCCGCGCGACGGAGATCGAGACTTTCCGCAAGCAGTCCATCATCGTACCGAATTCTGAACTGATCAACGCATCGCTCGGCAACTGGACGCACCGCAATCGCCTCACGCGCGCCGAGATTCCCGTTTCCGTCAGCTACGATTGCGATCCGCAGAAGGTGATGGATATTCTTCTGGAACTCGTCCACCAGGTTCCCAAGGTGCTGAGAAATCCGGAACCGCATGTCGAGTTCCTGCGCTTCGGTCCGTTCTCGCTGGACTTCGAGATGCGCTTCTATTTGGCCGATCTTTCCGACGGAATGCCGATCAAGAACAATCTGCGCATCGCGATCCTGCAGCGTTTCAAGACAGAGGGGATTACTATCCCCTATCCGACGCAGGAGCTGAATATCCGGCAGGATCAGTTGCAGCCGAGCTTCGTGGAGGTGCCCGCGGATGCCGTTGAGACGCCTGCCGAAACGCCTGCTGAGCCGGTTGTAGCTACCGATCGCGAGGAAGCTCCGACCATCGCCGCCAACGAGCGGCATGAAGTCCAGAGCCGTGCCGGTCGTCGCCGCGGCGGATGATCGCACCTGTCGGATTACGATCTGATGGGAAACCCCGTCTAATGATCGGGATTCGGTATTTGATCGATAGTTATTGCTGAGGACTATACTCGGGCGGCCAAGTGCCGCCCGTTTCATTTTGTGACGACATTGGTCGAATTAACTGAAATTCAAAAGCTTACGTGTAAGGCTATAGCCAGTGGGAGCCAATTTTCATTTGAAGGTTTGTCATGGCGTTTTTAGGCGTTTCGGGAATGCAATATTCCGGAGGATCTTTTGCGGGCGCTCGTATTCTGCTCGCGGAGGACTCCAATGTTTTTACATCGATGATCGGCTCCAAGCTGAAGGAGTTATTCGACATCGACGTCGAAATCTGCCGGAGCTTCGAAGAGCTGCAGCTCGCGTATGACAAATCTTCCGAGCCGATCAAGCTGGCGATCTCCAACATCAATCTTCCGGGTGCCGAAAACGGCGAGGCCCTGGAATACCTCGTCGATCTCAGCATCCCGACGATTGTCTTCACCGGCACCTTTCATGAAGGCATGCGCGACGAGCTGATGGCGAAGGATGTGGTGGACTATATCCTGAAGGATAATATCTACGCCGTCGACCTGCTGGCAGAGTCCGTCTGCCGCTTCCTGACGAACCATCGCCACCATGTTCTGATCGTCGACGACAGCGCGACGGCCCGCGCGCTGCTTTCGAGCCGCCTGAAGCGCTATAATTTCCGCGTCAGCGTCGCCGATAGCGGCGGCAAGGCGCTGGAGATCCTCAAGGCGCATCGCGATATCGGCCTGATGATCACGGACTACAACATGCCCGATATTGACGGTTTCGAACTGACGCGGCGTATCCGCGCCAATATCGGCTCGCACCAGCTGCGTATCATCGGCGTCTCGTCCTCGACCAACCGCCTCTTGTCCGCACGCTTCCTGAAGGCCGGCGGAAACGACTTTATGCTCAGGCCCTTCATCGACGAGGAATTCTACTGCCGCGTCAACCAGAACCTGGACACGCTGCTGCAGATCCAGACGATGCACCGCGCGCCTGTCAGGGCGTAATGACAACAGCTGGCGGTTGGGTGCCCCGACAGTTGGAGCATCCCACCGCCTGCTTGCGGGCTCCGCACGCTTTCTGCAATTTTTAGTTCTATTTTAATCACGAATTCCCTTCACGCCTCACTGTCGGGGCGATATCGCTTTGGTCAGAGGAAGCGCGTGCGAATCGAGCATGCGTGCACGTGAGGGGATGAACGGATTGTCAGTCCAAGTGGATTTGCTGGAAGATGCTCATGTGCATCGCCGCGATCGCCAGAAGATACTTCTGGTCGAGGACTCGCGCATGTTTTCCTCCGTTCTATCCCATCGCTTCCAGACGGAGCTTGGCCTCGACGTCACCCATTGCGCTTCGCTGAAAGTCCTGAACGAAGTTCTGGGCAACAGCGGACATGATTTCACCATGGCTGTCGTCGACCTGAATCTTCCGGATTCGCCTTATGGCGAAGCACTGGATGCGGCAATCGGCTACGCTGTGCCTACTATCGTCTTCACCGCGTCCTTCAACGAGCAGGTGCGCGACCGGATCATGGAGCATAGCGTCGTCGATTATGTGCTGAAGGACAACGAGTTTGCGCTCGACAATCTCGTTTCAGCTGTCAGGCGTGCGATTTCCAATCGCAAGACTCGTGTTCTTGTCGTGGACGATCTGGTCTCGGCGCGTCGTGCGCTCGTCGACCTGCTCGAGGCGCAGCAATTCATGGTGGCCGAAGCGGGCACCGGCGTCGAAGCGCTCGCGGTGCTGGACGAATATGCCGACATCGAGCTCGTGGTGACCGATCATCATATGCCAGATATGGATGGCTATGAACTGACGCGGCGCATTCGTCGCCGCTATGGGTCGGACCGGCTGCGGGTCATCGGCGTCTCCTCGTCGACGGACCGGTTGCTGTCCGCGGCCTTCCTGAAGGCGGGTGCCAGCGATTTCGTCTATCGTCCCTTTGTTCCGGAAGAGCTGGCTTGCCGCATCGCGCACAATGTCGAGACGCTGATGCAGATCAAGCAGCTGCGGGCAGCCGCTTCCAGCGACTACCTGACCGGGCTCTACAACAGGCGTTATTTCTACGACCAGGGCCCGAGGATCGTGAATGAATGCCTGCGCGAATCCCGCCCGGCTTCGGTTGCCATTCTCGATATCGATCATTTCAAGCGGCTGAACGACACCTATGGCCACGAAATCGGCGACAAGGTTTTGAAGGCCGTGGCGATGCGACTGAATTCCCTGTTCGAGGGAAGCGACAACCTGCTGTCGCGGCTTGGCGGCGAGGAATTTGCCATACTGTTCAACGAGCTGGATTCAAGGGCTGCCACTGCGCTTTGCGACAAGGTGCGCGCCGATCTGGCGACTTTGAAGGTCAATGCCGACGGTGAGGACCTGTCGGTGACAGTTTCGATCGGCGTGGCCGAAATCGTCGATTACGAAACCTTCGAGAACTATCTCAACGCCGCCGACCAGTTCCTCTATATGGCCAAGCACAAGGGCCGCAACCTAGTCTATTCCGACGTCAAGATGGCGGAAGAGGCGGCCCGCTGAACCGCCTCTACTGGATATTCTGCTTGCCGGTCAGCCTCAGATGACCACGCCGGTTCGCGATGTCGACATGTTGAGCTTGCGTTCGGCACGCTCCTGCTGCGGCGAGCGATTGTAGAGTTCGCGATAACACTTGGAGAAGTGCGAGGCGGAGACGAAGCCGCAGGCAACCGCCACTTCGACGACGGGCATGGAAGACTGCACCAGCAGGTGGCGGGCGCGATCGAGGCGGATTTCCAGATAGTAGCGGGCAGGGGAGCGGCCCATTTCCTGGCGGAAAAGACGCTCGATCTGACGGCGCGACAGGCCGGCATCGTCGGCGATATCAAGCAGCGACAGCGGTTCTGCCAGATTGCTTTCCATATGCTCGATGATCGACAGTACCTTGGCATTCTGGACACCGAGACGGGCCCGGAGAGGCAGACGCTGGCGATCGTGTGGGCTACGGACGCGATCGGTCAGCGCTTGCTCACAGACGCGGTTGACCAGCGTTTCGCCAAAATCCTGACCGATGAGGTTGAGCATCATATCGAGGGACGCAGTACCGCCGGCGCAGGTATAGAGGTTGCTGTCGACTTCATAGAGGTCGGCGTAAACTTCCGCCTGCGGAAATGCTTCGGCAAAGCCGGGCAGGTTCTCCCAGTGGATCGCGCAGCGCTTGCCGTTCAGCAATCCAGCCTGGGCAAGCACATGTGCGCCCGTACAGAGGCTGCCGACGGCAACGCCACGATTGTAGCTTTCGCGCAGCCAGGCATTTACCGATTTGTTGTGGAATTCCTCGACATAGATACCTGAGGATACGAGCACCATGTTCGGGCGGTTCTCGCCGCCGAGATAGCGCCGCTCGTCCGCCAGCGACGAGTTCACCTCTATGCCGATGCCGCTGGAGGAATAGACCTTCTGACCGTCCGTCGACGCCAGCCGCCATGTGTAGGCGGAGTAGCCAAGCATTCTGTTCGCGATCCGCAGCGTTTCGATCGCAGCGGAAAACGGCAGCATGGTGAAGTGAGGAACCAGAAAGAAAACCAGTGAACGCTTCTTGATCGGTGTCTTGCTCATGTCGGAAAATCCATGCTGCACAACCATCCTACATTCCTCGCGTCAAACGTGGCGGGCCGATAGTCTGATAGCGACATTCACATGGATATTCGCGGCTGCAAAGTGTTATTTGTGCGACATTTCTAAAGTTGATGACGTCATAGCGCCGCAGAGAGCGGTCTTTGACGGCATTTGTTTTTTATGTGTATGAAAATCAATGTAAAAACGGGAAGGTGAAATTGGGGAAGAGCAGCGCTGCTTGGGGTTGAGCGCTGCTCTCAGATTTTATCGCATGTCGCAATCATTGCATCCCCTTGCGGCGATTGCCGATGTCGGTTGCTGGCCAGCCGAAATCCTTGCGCATGTCGAAGGACATGGATTCAATTTCACGCGCATCGCGCCACTGCTGCCACTTGCCGGCAAGCCGGCCTGCATAGGCGGAGATTTGCGTGAATATGCCGCTGTCGGAATGAAGCGAGTGCCCCCGTCCGCTGTTTCTGTACATGATCGTAGTCATTTCAAGGTTCCTTTTGCCTCATGTGGTCAAAAGGTCGCGACCCTTGCGTATCTATATGGGTGAATTCGATCAATCATTCAAACGAATAGATCTTATAGTTGTCATAAAAGATATTGAACTGAGGGATGGGCAAGAGCGTGAGGGCTCGTCATCGCTACGTGTCGGCACCAAACTATTCGTATTCCGAAAACCAGCTTTCTGAATTCTGGACCCTGATATTTGCGACTTCAGAATCGCTACATTTGAACAATGATTGTCAAATTAGATGCTTAGATGCGTTTGTGTTTGGGTAGCATTGCGGCGGCCGCTACCCGTCAGCAATACTAATATATTGCGATTTTCCGAAGAACAATGCGATTTCTTTAGTGCAGCCATCGCTCCATCGTCACTTGCCGTTCCGATAACGGCTGTTGAAAAAGCGCCGATCGCACCGGGGAAAGCAAAGGCGAGGGATGGCAAGGACCATCAGCGCTTATCCGTTCGCAAAGACAACCGCCAGCCGACGCCCGCCGCAGGCCTGGCGAATTCGATTCCAAGCTCCGAAAACGCCAGCACCAGCTTGTAAGCGGTTTCCGGCTTCACATCGGCGACAGACTGTTCCAGCCGCCGCACAGTCGTGTGCGCGACGCCGCTCTTCTCGCCGAGCTGGATCTGCGTCAACCCAAGAATTGCTCTCGCGGCGCGGAGCAGCGGTGGTGGCGGCACAAGGAAAATTCCGCTTACGGCATCTGACGCTGGTGCGAGATTTTGATCAAACACCAGTTCCCATCCAGCGCCTTGTTGAGGGGTTTCCAAGCGTCTTCAACGCATACACGCACTTAATACCCAGCGCAGAAAATTCATCCGATATCGGATAAGGATACTCTCGAATAGCCGCGTCATAAAGACAATCGACGCCCTCGATGTATTTCTGTATTTCTATAATTGTAACAATATCTTCATGAGACAAATGCCATTCATCTTTCATTATTTGGCACAAGGCTACAGAAAAATCATGAGGGAGACCGCATATTAAGGCCATAGAGATGCAATTTTCCAGATTTTTTTGGTCTCTAGCAGATATTGAATATGCAAGTTCAGCGGAAAGGAAGATATTCATATCGGGAACCATTTCTCGTAGCCGATCTTGGGCAATATTGAGCGATAACTCCGCAAGAAATAACTATTTCCATCAATTCTTTCGAAATCATTGTGCCTATTCTCCAATATCCGAGATAGATTTTCGTCGACGTTTTCATCGACTGATTTGTAACTTTGCTTGGCAGGGGATGAAACTTAATCCTCAAAAGTTTCATGGGTGAAGATCAGTAGCCGTCTGTCCCTCCTCCGCTGGGCTGCGCTCAGAAAAAACAATTTATGCTTGCAAAACGTGTGCCACAAGGTAGCGTGGGCGCAATAGATTCAGGAGTATCAAGTTGTCAAATCCGGAAGACGTGACTGTCCAGGGAACTACCGCTGTCACCTATGTGGACAACATGTACATCACGTTGCGTCAATCAATTATCCGGCTTCCGATTTTTATAATAGCCGCAGCGATCGGGTTCTTTTGCGTGCCGATAATATTTTCTCTGATTCATCCAGACAGTATTGCTGCTCAAGAACCAGTTCGAGAAACAGCCCGATTTATCGGTGAAAACTGGAAGCTTCCTATTGTCGCGGGCTTGCTTTACTTGCTTTTCATTCAGGTTTGCAGCGCAGCCCGCTTTCTGCGATTGCCTCTTGCCACCCGAACCCTGACATATTCAGCCGATGCAGTCGGTATGCGCTTCACCGATGGTCAAGGATCATCCGCGCAAATGCCCTGGACGACAATTCGCAAAGCCACGCGAACAACGAGATATATCATCTTGAGAATGAAAGTCGGGCGCACGCGCTTCATCGCACTCAAAGCATTTGCCGATTCAGAAAGGCTTTGGAAACTCGTCGCGACAAACGTTCCCACCCGTGGCTAGGTGGCGGGTGCGAGATGCAGAGAATAACAGTTCTTGACGAGCTGACTCATCGCAAGGATGCCTTGCGATGAGTTTGCAATCAGCGCTTGGAAGAATGGATGACCTCGCTCCCTGGTCTCGCCTGTATGGGCAAAGTACGCAGAGCCGTCGCGTTCACACTCAGCTGCGTCGGGATTGTTTTGCAGGCTGGCTTGGCTTTCACCTAGCCGGGACTATCGCAATGATCCTTTTCGCTCCGCTTGGGGCGATAGGCGGCTTGATTCTCGGAATCGCGCGGCCGGTGGATATTCTCGAATTCGTCGGCGATTTCATTAAGAATATTTCCCTTTAGCCCCGAATAGCACCCCCACCCGGAAGAATGGATGAAAGCATTCGGTCCATTGCGACCTGTCGGCCGGAGGTGTATCGGTGCTGCGCAGCAACTGGAATAACTTCATTACTCCTCTCCCCACTCCGCCAAAGCTCAAGCTGTCTCGTCTGCGGGACATTGGTTGGTCGCTGTGGGACCCGATTGGTTTACTGGGTCCCAACCGGCGGTGGGACGAGGACGAAGCCCAGGGGTTCGCAAACGAATACGATACCTATCTGGTCGAGGCTGCTGGATTGTTACGACGAGGCATTTCAGATCAAGACGTTGTAGAACTTCTCGTGGGCGCAGAGATGGCCCACATGGGCTTGGGAGGGCAGCCCGACACCTACGAACACTCAAGATCGACCGTGGCTGCTATCAAAGCGGACAAAGATCTCTGGACCTACTCTGAATAAGACGTCCGGCCGCGACCCCATCCTGACTAGGGGTGGCTGCTTTCGGCTCGAAGCAGACGCGGGACTATTCTTCTCCACGATCCACAATCATCAGAGCCGGCTGGCCTGCCGAGCCATAAATGAAACATTCGGGAAAATGCGAGGTTAGGATGCGGCCGATCCGTATACCGCCCTCATTGAAGAGGATCGTGCACCACTCGTCAGACCATACCACATCTTTGACGATGACTGGATCATCGCCAAAAGATATGTTGACCTTGACTTCGGTCCAAGCCGTTATGCCGCCATCTTCGAAAACGATGGTCGTGTCATATTCCGCCTTGTGTTGAATTGCTCTCAGCTCTTTCCCGATGGGCTTTTCGCCTATTAGGTTCATCTATCGCGCCCGACGCGGTCATTTCTACAACATCATGAGCTTTGAGGAGTAGATCGTACTGGCCTCAATCTTTCATCAGTTCCCTTCGAGCGCGTCGCCACTCATTCCAGCAGTTCTCAGGATCAATATCAAGGTAACCGCGTTCCTCGTCCATTCTTCGGGCAACGTCGCGCGGGACCGCGATTGCCTCGCAGTTATCGCGAATTTCGATGACCTCGTCCTCTGTCAGAGGACTTCCCTTGGTTCGCTCCCGATTAAGCAGCGTGGCAACGAGACTGGGTACCGGATAGATAATAAGGTTTTCGTTATCGCTCATTGAACACTCCGTGAAACCGTGGATTACCTAACCCAAAGCAGCTGCGGGAGCAAACATTGGCAAACGACAACGGCCGCCGTTGGCGCATAGCGGACCACCCACACCCGAAGTATGGGTGAGGGCCGACAAAAAAAGGCCGCTGCCAGAGCTCATCAAGGGTGGGGGCTGCCCTGCGCCACAAGGAGACATCTACCAACACCTTCTAGCCTACACTATTGGTTAGACGACGGGGGAGCGGCAGATGGACCTAATAGGCGAAAAGCTCATCGGGAAAGAGCTGAGAGCAATTCAACACAAGGCGAAATATGACACGGCCATCGTTTTCGAAGATGGCGGGATAACGGCTTGGACCGAAGTCAAGGTCAACATATCTTTTGGCGATGACCCAGTCATCGTCAAAGATGTGGTATGGTCTGACGAGTGGTGCACGATATTCTTCAATGAGGGCAATATTCGGATTAGTCGCCTCCCAACCGCGCTTAATCCTGAATGTTTCATTTATGGCTCTACAGGTCAGCCGGCTCTGATGATTGTGGATCGTGGAGAGGACTAGGCCCAGGTCTGCTTTAGGCCGGCGCCCCCCGGCAGGGTGGGGCTGCTATTGGCACTTTGGGAACGTCTCAGTCGGAAGAAGGCGGGAATCTAAACTCTGCCCATTCAACTCGTTCCTGCCAGTCAGCAAGGCCAGCCGATCGGATACGCTCAATCTGTCTGCGCTTTCGGGCAATTCTGGAGACGTCCTCGTTTTCAGCTTTCATGCTGCGTAGCTGCTCGCGGGCGGTCCAGAGTGCATCACGCCAAACTTCTTCGGAAATATATCTGCTACCCATAGCTTTAGATCTGTTAATGCGCCATCCCAGGATGCGTTGAAAATATTTCTCCCTGGCCTCCATGCCAAGACAGAAGTCGAATTATCGCGGTCATTAAGGCTCAAGACCACCCCCAGCCTCTGAATTTGAGGCACTGCGCAGGTGTGATTTTCGGTCCATTGCGGACCTCTACAAGCCGTGCGAATTTGCCTCATGAAAAATGAACATCACTCAGCGCTGGATAGTGCGCAAATCCAACTCACGCCGGAAGAATCAATCGTGCTTTTCGAGCTGCTCTCCCGATGGTGCCAAGACCAAAACGCGTCAACGCCAGAGGCCTCTTGTTTCGAAAGCACTGCCGAGGGCGCTGTACTGCATAGACTGTTGTCCGACCTTGAGAAGCAACTGGGCGCCCCATTCAAGGCTGACTATGGCACGTTGTTGAATCAAGCTCGCGATCGATTGAAAGGAACCTGGGACTATCCGACGTTGAGAGGCTGATCACTGGACGGCGGTACTCTTGGCGGCAGGCTACTAGCGATATACCGCTGCTTCTTGGGCCAAGCGGCCCACTCACATGGGCTTGGGACGGCAGCCCGACACCTACGAACACGCAAGATCGACCGTGCTGCTATCAAAGCGGACAAAGATCTCTGGACCTACTCTGAATAAGACGTCCGGCCGCCAGCTATGATTTGGGTGGGAGTTTGACCCCGAGCCGAAGATTTTCACCCACCCATACTTCAATGGCCACGTATATAGCTAACGACTATGTCCGCCGACCTTAGCTAAATTCTCAAATCCATGCCGGTCTCTCGTCAATCCAAGCTTTGCTGTCGAAAAATCAATTCACGATCCTCTAGAAATTTTACACCGTGCGAATTGACGTTCTCGATACCGGCTTTGAGCTTCTCAGAAACAACGACATGACCCCGCGACTCCCTCCATCTGCAAATGTTGAGGTCGCCAAGGCAATCATCCTGAAAAACAATCTTGGTGGAGTTTTTCACAATGAGTTCTTTTGGCTGCAGGTCGGGGACATACCATTCAATCTCCGACTGTTGCCTATCTACAAGCAATTTTGTCGTGAGCGGATAGACAGCCCAAACTTCCTTCGTGATGTCTTTGAAACGAATTTCGCACGGGTAAAATCCGACCTCGCCAGCACTGCATATTTGCTCAAAAACGAATTTCAGACGATCGGAGACGATGGCAATTGAGCCGGTAGGTGCCCAAGTCACTCCCACCCTAACCAAGGGTGGACGAGGCGTTAGCAATTAGTCCGGCCTGATCTACATGGCATCGTGATGATTGATGCAGTCGCAAGGCTACCAATATGAAGGCCGGACTGGCACCGAACAAACTCCAAATTGAACGGCACTGACATGGTGAAACTGAGAGTCGGCGCGGTGACGGCTATCTTGTTTGAGCGGGTGTTCCATATCGATATAGAGGGAGACCAAGGGTTCGAGATAGCCTCGCCCGACGATGCCGACATCCGACTACAACTCGATATCGGCCCCGAGGATGCGGATTGGACAGAAACCTTTTCGATAAGGGTGGCAACGCCCAACAA
>NZ_SLZG01000010.1 GCF_004341625.1 Rhizobium sp. BK376
TGCACCACATGTCTTTGCGCCAAGGCTTGAGATGGTTCTCAGCCAGCCGGCGACGCACGGTCTCCGAGGACAACTCGTCGTGATCGGTGAGCCGGACCATCTCATCGGCCAGAAGCTCCAGGGTCCAGCGGGTCCGCCCGGGCGGCGGCTTTGAGCAGGCGGTCGCTACCAACAGCGCCTCCTCCTTGCTCGACAGCTTGCGCTCAACACCCGGGCGCGGTTCTTCGCTGAGCGCCCCGTCGAGATTGGCTTCCACAAACCGGCGCTTGGTCCGGTAAATCGTCGATCCACTGACGTTCAAGGTTGCCGCGATCACCTCGTCGCTGAAGCCTTCGTCCGCTGCGACCAGGATCTGGGCGCGCTTGATCTTGCGCGACCTGTGGCACCCCCCGCTCAACAAAGCGGCCAGTTGGTCACGTTCCGGTTGGCTAAGCTCTATGTGAAACTTTATATTCATCGACACCTCCTTCAGCGTGGAGACGCAGATGAATCCCAAAATGAGTCCCTCACTTGACCCGCAAGCTGCAACGGCAAGACCGAACCTTACGCAGATCCAAGGCCAGTACCTGGCCTTCATCTACGCCTACAGCCGCATCTTCAAACAGCCTCCGGCCGAAGCCGAAATGCGTCGCCACTTCGGCGTTACGGCTCCGTCTGTTCACCAGATGGTGCTCACCCTCGAGAAGGCGGGGTTTATATCCCGCGTGCCAGGCGCCGCACGCAGCATCCAACTTCTCATCTCGCCAGAAGCCCTGCCCATTCTACGATAACACAAACCGTCATAATCTCTGTGGCGAGGTACTAGTCGCCTCCCAGCCTATTTCGATCCTATTGTTGATTGCCGTTAAGAACTTCGAGCGGAAATCCAGATTCCGGTGGCGGTGGACCATTGACACTCCGGAGAACTTGCGTTCTTTGAGGCCGCTGCATATCAGTTTGAAACCAACAATGTTGCTTTGCGGCTGGATGTGGCCGAAATTCCGCAACGATATCCTGAGTATTGTGACGTCGATGGAATGCACCGCTCCATGGAACTTTCTATCTCGGTCGAATCGCCCTCGGCGAGGCGCAGTGAGGATGAACTAAGTTATTTGCAGAGAGCGCAGCACAATACATGAACGAGTCCGGCCACGCAGACTTCACCATCTTTGCCCATGTCTACTATCCTGACACTTGGGAGGAAATGGTCGGCGACCTGGATGCCGTCATCCGGCAACCTTTTAACCTGGTTATGACCCGACCGATCGGCTCCGATCCAGTGGCGCGCCCACAGAGTTCCTATCTTCGCTTTGCGACCGAATTGGAGGTCGAAAACCGAGGCCGCGATATCCTTCCATTCCTGACGGCGTTGAAACAACAAACCGTGCCGCCTTTCGATATCGGCCTCAAAATCCATACCAAGCGGTCACCACATCGCCGAGACGGGAATGGATGGCGACAGTTTCTGGTCGGTTCCTTGTTGAATGCCGAAAGCAACGGGCACTTGTCAGGCCACAAGTTGCTACAGTCCGAACCGCACATTGGTTTGATCGCGTCGCGGGCGCATCTGCTGCCACTCGGAGGCCGCACGACGATCAACGAAAAGGTCATGATGATGATCTTGCAGCGGATAGAGCATTCTCACGCTTCAGAGAAGACCGGAGGCGCTCTGGAGCGGGACGTCCCTCCCTTCACTCTCGAGGGCAGTCGCTTTCCCGCGGGAACAATGTTCTGGTTTCGCCGCGCGGCGATGAGAAAAGTAATCGAGATCGATTTTACCGACCTGTTCGTTCGCGAGGGTGGCCAACTCGATGGTACAGCTGCCCACGCCTTCGAGCGCCTGTTTGCGCTTATCGTCGAACGAGAAGGTTTGATCGCGGCCGGCATGGAAAACGTGGAGCCAATCCTCAACCACAGTGGCGCACCGCTGTCGCGACCGGAACTGGTCGAGCTGATCAACAGTAGTCTAGCGCACGACAATCCCTTTGTGCTGCCGCTGGCGGAATTCTGGCGTCGACACCCTACCCTTTTGAAATGGGCGCACAGCATTTATGTGAACTTGCCCCAAAGTTCGGTGCGGCTGTTGCGGCGAAGCATGGGACGGGGATGGTGACGCTGCCCCAAGCTCAAGTTCGAATTGCTTTCATCGTCACTGAAGATTGGTTCTTCGTTTCGCATTTTCTGCCGATGCTGCGAGCGGCGAAGGAACTCGGCCTGGACGTGGTCGTAATTACGCGTGTGGGAAAACATAGGCATGTGATCGAAAATCTCGGCGCTCGCGTCGTGCCGCTCGACATTGAGAGAGGGCATCTTGGTTTCCTGTCGATCGGCGGGTCGATCAGCAAGATTGCCCGGACGCTAAAGCGCGAAAAAATAGAACTTGTCCATTGCATTGCTCTTCGCAGCGTCGTCACCGGCGGCCTCGCCGCAATGTTGGGCGGCGTAAGGGGAAGGATTCTTGCGATCACCGGCGGGGGTCTGCTCGCTGCGGACGGAAGCGTAAAGGCAGCCTTTGGACGCTTCGTTCTGCGCAGCCTTTTTCGGATTATCCGCAGTCGCGGCAAAAGCCATTTTCTGTTCGAGAACATCACGGACCCGCATACGTTCGGGCTGGATGCGGCCGATGAGAACGTCACAATTCTGGGTGGCGCCGGCGTCGATCCAGACTATTACGCCCCGCTCCCGCCGAAATCCGGCGACGGTCTCAAGCTGGCAATTGTCGGCCGTCTGGTATGGTCCAAGGGCGCCGATCTGGCGGTGGAAGCCGTCACGATGGCGCGCGAGCGCGGACACGATGTCAGCCTGTCGCTTTTTGGTCTCCCTGATCCCTCCAATCCGCGATCCCTGTCTGTCGAGACGCTGCGCGCTTGGTCGGATCTTGCTGGCATCGAATGGCGAGGATCGACCAGCGACGTTCGCGAAGTATGGGCAGCACATGATCTGTGCTGTATGCCGACACGCGGCGGAGAGGGTCTGCCTCGCTCCATTTTGGAAGCTGCCGCTTGCGGCCGACCGATTCTGACCACAGACGTACCGGGCTGTCGCGACTTTGTCCGCGACGGCTGTGAAGGATGGCTGGTTCCAGCGGACAACTCCGCGGCGCTAGCAGAACGGATTTGCGCCTTGGCGCTCGACAAAGCCAGCATTGCGGCAGCGGGAGCCAGAGCTCGACAACGCGTTGTGCAGGGCTTTACAGAAGCCCGCGTCATGGAGCAGGTACGGGACGTCTATTGTGACATCTGCAACGCGATTGGCCGCGCAGACTGATCTAGAAAACGCTCACCGCACCTATTTTCGACAAGCTCGCGCGTTTCAAAAGTCCAAGTCTTGTTTGGTCGTCGCAAGCTTCATCAAATAGTGGCCATAGGCGCTCTTGCCGAGTTCGGTTGCCAACCGGCACAGTTGCTCGTCATTGATATAGCCCATGCGATAGGCTACCTCCTCGGGGCAGGCGATTTTGAAGCCCTGGCGCTTTTCAAGCGTGCCGACAAAGTCGGCAGCTTCCAGCAAACTGTCTGGCGTGCCGGTATCAAGCCAGGCGTAACCGCGGCCCATTAGTTCAACCGTCAGCTGGTCGCGCTCAAGGTATACGCGGTTCACGTCGGTTATTTCCAGCTCGCCACGCGGCGACGGCTTGAGGTTGGCCGCAATGTCGATCACCTGCTCGTCATAGAAATAAAGGCCGGTGACGGCCCAATTGCTCTTAGGCTTGAGCGGCTTCTCCTCGATCGAGAGCGCCTTCATAGCGCCGTCGAACTCGACGACACCGTAACGCTCTGGGTCGCTGACATGGTAGGCGAAAACACGCGCACCGTCGACCGTAGACGCACCCGAACGCAAAAGCTGCGGCAGGCCGTGACCATAATAGATGTTATCGCCGAGAATCAGCGCCGATGGGTTTGATCCAACGAAATCCGCACCGATTATGAAGGCTTGTGCGAGACCGTCCGGACTCGGCTGTACTGCATATTCGATGGAAATTCCCCAATGGCTTCCATCGCCGAGCAGCCGCCTGAAGGCCTCGTTGTCATGTGGCGTGGTGATAATCAGGACTTCTTTGATTCCGGCCAGCATTAACGTGGTCAGCGGGTAATAGATCATCGGCTTGTCGTAAACCGGCATGAGCTGCTTGGAGACGGCCTTGGTGATTGGGTAAAGGCGCGTGCCGGAACCGCCAGCCAGAATAATACCCTTCATCCTTTTTCCTTCCTTATATGCCGAGTTCGAAGCGCCGATCACTAGAGCAAACGGTCGAGTACGACCTTTGTGGATTCTGTCCAATCGGGCAGAACGATTCCGTAGGCCTGTTTCAATTTGTCGTTCGAAAGCCGCGAATTGGCTGGACGCCTTGCCGGTGTCGGATAATCCGCGGTCGTGATACGGCCGACGGAAACCAGCTTGCCACTCTTGGCCTGCAGACCGGCAAAAATCGCCTCGGCGAAATCCGCCCAGGTAGCCTCACCGCTACCGGTCAGGTGAAAGACACCGCGCAGTTTCGAATCCGGATCTGCAGATAGACGCTTGGCTATAGCAATCACCGCATCGGCGATATCAAGCGCGCTGGTCGGCGTACCATGCTGATCAGCCACCACGTTTAGCGCATCGCGCGTTTCCGCCAATCGCAGCATGGTCTTTACGAAGTTGGCTCCAAAGGGTGAATAGACCCAGGCGGTGCGCAAAATGGCATGGTTGGGATTGGCCGCGGCGACGCCCATCTCCCCCGCTAATTTCGAGCGGCCGTAGGCTGAAACTGGACCGGTCGCATCAGTCTCGACATAAACGCCCTCTTTGTCACCGGGAAACACATAGTCTGTCGAGAGATGTACAACCGGAACACCGAGTTCCTTCGCCGCCTCAGCGATTGCTGTCGCTCCTTGGGCATTAACGTTGAAGGCCAGCGCCTCCTCGCTTTCGGCCCTGTCGACCGCAGTGTAGGCGGCTGCGGAAACGATCGCATCCGGCTTGATCTCCGAAAGAACCGCGCGGATCGACGCCAAATCGATCAGATCCAATTCCGGACGACCGACCGCGATGATCTCAACCCCGGCGGCCGGACCGCGCTCAAGAAGGGCCGAGACAACCTGACCCTGTTTCCCCGTTACCGCAATGCGCATCACTTAGCCCTTCTTCAGAACGCCCAGGCGCTCTCCGGAATAGACGCTCTGCCGCAGTGGTTGCCACCACCAGTCATTTTCCAGGTACCAACGCACCGTCAGTTCGATGCCACTGTCGAAATTTTCCTGTGCCTTCCAGCCCAGTTCCGTCTCCAGCTTCGTCGCATCGATGGCATAACGCGCGTCGTGACCGGGCCGATCGGTGACGAAGGTGATCAGGTCGGCATGCGGCGTCGATTGCGGGCGCAACTCATCCATTAGCGTGCAGATGCGACGCACAACATCGATATTGCGGCGCTCGTTGCGGCCACCAACGTTATACTTTTCGCCGAGACGGCCGCGCGATGCAATCAGGTCAAGCGCTCGCGCATGATCGTCTACATAGAGCCAATCGCGGATATTGATCCCCGCGCCGTAAACCGGTAATGGCTTGCCGTCCATCGCGTTGAGGATAATCAGCGGGATCAGCTTTTCCGGAAAATGATACGGCCCGTAGTTGTTCGAGCAGTTCGACACGATCACAGGCAGACCGTAAGTGCGGTGCCAGGCTATCGCCAAATGATCGCTTGCTGCTTTCGAAGCCGAGTAGGGAGACGACGGATCGTAAGCCGTAATCTCCTCGAATAAGCCCTCGTCGCCGAGCGAACCATAAACCTCGTCCGTGGAGACATGAAGGAAGCGGAACGCTTCTTTCTGGACCGGCGCTAGGTCATTCCAATAGTGACGGGCAGCCTCAAGCAGGGAGAACGTGCCCATGACATTGGTCTGCACGAAATCTCCGGCACCGCTGATCGAGCGATCGACATGGCTTTCAGCCGCCAAATGCATGATGCGGTCGGGCTTGAACGTGTTCATCGCCGAGGACATCTTTGGAAAATCGCATATATCGGCTTGCAGAAAACTGTAGTTCGACGCGCCTTCGACTTCCTTGAGCGAAGCGAGATTACCGGCATAAGTCAGTTTATCTACGTTTAGAACTTCCGCACCGACGTTTTTAACCAAATGCCGCACGAGGGCCGAGCCGATAAAGCCTGCTCCGCCGGTGACGAGAATACGCATAATTTACTCCGCTTGCCGCCCGTGAAGCCGACGGTCAGTATGAGAAGGACGGCGGCAAGTCCGCCAGTTTCGGCTGCACCTTGTCCTTGTCCGACAAGATCGCATTGTCGAGACGCAGCGGCCACTCGATACCAATTGCCGGATCATTCCACAGCAAGCCGCGGTCGCTCGCAGCGCTATAAGGCGCTGTCACCTTGTAGGAGATGACACAATCCAGCTCGAGCGTAGCAAAGCCATGGGCAAAACCCGTCGGGATCCAAAGCTGCTCGCCGTTTTCCATGGAAAGCTCGGTACCATACCACTTTCCGTAAGTCGGCGAACCGACGCGGATATCGACGGCGACGTCGAAAATCCTGCCGGCAATGCAGCGCACCAGCTTGCCTTGCGCGAATGGATCAAGCTGGAAATGCAGGCCACGGACTGTGCCCACGGTCGCAGAAAGTGATTCGTTTTCCTGTACGAATTTTACATCCGCAACATTTTCGCAGAACCATTCGTACTTGAATACTTCCGAAAAGTATCCGCGATGATCGCCTAATCTCGTTGGAACAATCTTAGTCAAGCCGGCCAGCGGCAAAATCTCAATCTTCATTACTCACCTGTCAGCTTCTCGAATCCCGTTCTAGTTTGCTGACCTTGGTTTGCAAGAGGCATCTCGTTGGCGTCCGAAACTTCCTCACTCAAACCATATATCGGCTTTGCCCGAAGCTGTCTGCTTGTGCTGGCTTGCACAGAAACATCCAACAACCAATCAATGAAAGCACTTGCGGTCTGAGCGCTAAAAATCGTCGCCGCTCCACTCGTTGACGACAACGCTTGAGTGGTGATGCCGGTGCCGTCCTCACGCGGTTGCAGCGCAAATGTCTTCACATTCCGTGTGACAGCAATGTTGGTTACATAGGCCGCTAAGCTGTCCGGGTCCCGTCGGCCATCGCCCGCAGTCAGCAGACAGTCGATGGTACGCAGGATACGATCGTCCCCCGCAAGAATAATCGCCGCATCGAGCGCATATGGGATCAGCCCACGCTCCATCATGGTGCGCGTAGAGGCTGCCAACGCATGTGGGGTCACAAGTACACGAAGAAGCACGCCAGACCGATGGCGCAGTTCGTCGATCATCGGCAATAGAAGCGTGAAACTCTCTTGGGTATCAAGCAGAACGGCGATCTCCCCGGCGGACGGCGCCTTGACATAGCCTGGGCGAGGCCGCGTCGTTGCCGCATCAATAAGCGCAGCCCATGCCTTGCCTATTGCCTTCGAGGAATAGGTCTCTGCCAAGATTGGACGAGCAGCCGAAATTGCAGCGCTCCGTTCGGTCGGCCCATGTGGTCCAAGGAAGCGGCGGAGACCGGCCTCCCAGTCGTCGAATGCTACCGCCCCCTCCAAAGGCTCCATCGAAGGGAGACGGGTTGTCACCACAGGCACGCCGTGATCAAGTGCAAGCACGGCCCGGTTTGCAGATTTCGTTACAGAGAACGCGTCTATGCCGAATGGCAGTAGGCACACATCGGCGCCTCTAAGAGCGTCAAAAACAGCGTCAGTGGACCAATTTACGTAACGCTTCGGCACGTTGATCTGGGCAATTGCGTCATCAAACAACGTTTTCTTGTTTGAAATGACCGTTAGTTCGAGCGGAATATCACGACACACCGCTTCGAGAGCCCGGCCAGCAAGCATGAGGGCTAGCATACCGAAATCGCTATGCGGCGCACCAAAATTTCCAAACCACAATACGGACTTTGGGCGCACTTGACGCGCGCTGTCGCCACCCGTCGGCACCAATTTAACACCGTCAGAAGTTTGAGAATTTGCACCTGCTCGGGACGCTGGCGCACCACTCGATGTGGCGGCATGCATACTAACAAGCCGATGTATCAGCGAAACCTTGCGTTTAAGGATCGCCATAGCGTCAGCAGGATCGTGCGCCATATAACGAATGAATCGTAGGGCACGCTGCAAGATGCCGAGGGGCCGCCTCTCGACGGACGGCGCGATCTGTTCCTGAAGTTGCGCTGCCGCTGCGAAGCTCGCCTCGGTTTCTACCTGATCGGCAATGACAACAAAGCGCACATCGGATCGCAATAAGGGCTTCAACGCTTGAACGAGCCCAGGACTAGGAACCACGATTGCATCCGCAAAAGCGCCGACCGCGGCAAAGCGGAGTGCGGGGTGAAAGTCAGGCGCCATCGGATAATTCGCCACAACGATGTTGTCGCACTGATCGATCAACACCTTAACGCCCTGATCTTTGGCCAGCCCTGCCAACTTTAGGCTATCATCGTCGAGGTGCTTAACAAAGACGATCGCGTCCAGTTCCTTTAGGTGGGGGATTACCTCCTTCGACGACCCGTAGAAAACGCTTTCGATCTCAAACTCACACAGGGCAAGCACAGGATAGTAACACCGATAGCGCGTGCTCGCGAACAAGTGGCTGAGTTGAGGACTGACCCAGGCAACACGGGTTGGGCGGAGATCTGCCATTAAAATCTCTCTACGTGATGGAAGTCATCAGTCACTAACCACAGACTTTGCGTGCAGACAACAGCATTCTGCAGCTTTAACGTATAACTCAAAATGGCCCTGTTGATACATGGCACCGTAATTTCCTTATGCAGCATATTTGCGACACCGGTCTCAATCCATCCAAGCAACCGCCGCTAGGCGAGTTCGATACGCCCCTTTTGCGCGGTCCATCCATGGTCATGACTGACCTCGAATGGTGTGCTCGAGATGGCCGACGGCGAAAAGGATCTTGACGATCGATATCTTTGTCAAGCTTTCCAAGCAGACGCTCAGCGCCGAATGTGTCCTTGAATCCTCTGTTTTCAGGACAGCGGCTTGATTTCCTCCGGCACAGCATAACTTTTGGAAATAATCTCGGCACGTTCTATAGGAAGTCCGGCTAGCTTAAGTACGCGCGATAGCTGGATGGCCATGTGACCCAGCCCATGGTGATTGATCAACCGCTCGCGCGCCGCTGCAAGCGTTCGTTCTGCCAACCCACGGTCCGCGAGAACCTGCGGTAGCACCTCTGCCCATTGCATATCACCAACCCGCACCGCCGCGCCGTTCGCGCTGCAATTCTGATAGATGGAATGGTCCGAAACGACGGTCGGAATGCCCGCAGCCGAATACTCCACCCATTTTGTATCGGTCTTGGCGTCATTGAATCGGCCCGGCCGCAGCGGTGCAAGCCCCCAATGCCAGCGCATGGCAGCAAGCTGACTCAAAAAACCATCGTAATCGCCTACCGCCGGCACATGCTCTACGCGTAGACCAAATTCGCCGAGCTCCGGTGGCGGCCGCAATGAGCCGAAAACCGTGAAATGCAGTTCCGGGTTGGCGATAAGAGCGGCAATGATGCCGGGCAACGCAAGTTGAAGATCTGCGGCATGACTCGATGAAGCCATATATCCGAATCGTGGTCTGCTAGGCGCGACCGAGCCGCTACCTGGGACCGGGTCGCTTGCACTGGCAATTTCGCCAGCGCACACGCTGGTTGCGAGTTGAGTATGCTCGCACAGTTGTTCACCCAGCTGCTTTGTCGAGAGGTAGACCGTGTCCGCTTTTTTGAGCAAAGCTCGAATTGCCTGCTGGCGCTCCGGCGCGCCATACTTTTTAGCCTTCTCGATACCCGCTTCCAGCGGGACCTCAAAGAGGTTGTCGTCGATGTGATAGACGAGCGGTATCCCCTTGTCAGCGGACTTTTGCAAAAGTGTCTCCGCAAGTGAGCCGCCATAACGGCTCACGAATACCAAATGTGGCGCCGCCTGCCGCCAGGCGTCGGCGAGGAGTTGCTCCGCCGAACGGCCCGATTTCACTGCCAGACGTTCGTCCTCTTCCGTCAAGATCACCATCCGCATGTCGCCAGCTGCTATGGCTGCATGGGCGGGACGAAGAAGGTTGATCTGAAGAGTTGCGCCGGCGGCGTCGGCGACTACCAATAACCGGAGCGTTGCCTTCTGCGGATCAGCTGGTCCGAGCAGACGCCCGACCGGAGCGGACGCTTGCTGACGCAATCCAGCAATCGAGATCAGCCGAGTATACGAAGCCTCTATCCAACGCACCATGACTACATGCTCTTACCACTCAGATTGCCTATCGCGTTACACCAAGACTTTAGCGAGCCAATAGCATTCAGCGGGAGAAGCCAACAAATGAGTGGCTCTGCAACAACTAGACATGCCGATAGAACCTCCACGCAGCGATCATTGCGTTTGACGATGTCGAACAGATTCACAAGAAATACTCAGCTTTCAGAATGAGGGCCTTAGCCGTTAACAAATAGTCCATGCCGTGTGAAGCTCCCACCGCTGCGATCCACACCCCGTTGACAGGCCACTTCAGTGTAAACAAACCTGCAGCCCACCTGAGGATTGGTCCGCTAGTGAGTTCACGTGAAAGGGCCAAACATCTCCGAATTCAAAGCGTTCCAACGACGTCCTCGCGTTCAACTGGAACACGGCGCATCTCAAAAACCGCGGCTGCTGCCGGATCGAATACTCAAAGCCGAGGCGCTGAATCACCATCCAACGCCTCTAGTCGGGACGGCGCTTACCCCATGATCCGTCGCTTCAGGGAGCCCAAGGTTCCAAGTATACCAGTGCTCGCCGCGTGGGCGACAGCGGCAGCGGGGCCTTTCTCTTTTGCTAGCTTGGCCTCATAGGCCTTGACTGCAGCCGACCGAGCGCGGGCCGCCTCGTACACGGCTTTATGTTTAACAAAGCCGGCAGCCGAATCCATCGCCTCGTAGCGCTTAACCTGCTCCGGCGTTACCGGCCGCACCGGCCCGGCTCCAGCGTCCTTGAGTTCCTGGATTATTGACGGACGAACGTAGCCCAGGTTAACCTCATTTTCGATCTGACTCATCGTCATCGAGCCGTTCTCGAGCATTATCCGAACCTCTTCCAGGAAAAGGTAACCGGTTGGATTATTGACATAGACCCAGGGCTGCGTGTTCATATCCGTCCAGTGAATCAGTCCGGTCTTGTTGGCCTCGTAGTGTTCAAGGCTGTTCCACTCGAACGGCACGCCGTAGTTGATCTCCGACTCATCCAGAATGCACATGTCATAGAGCAGATCCTGATAGGTGTACTGCCCATCAAGGCCAGCGATAATCTTGACTGGATCCCAACCAGAAAGGGCCTCGCAATCGAGCAGCATCACTGAGCATTGCTTGACGCGCTTCTTTAGCGCACCCGGCTTGGATTGGTGCTGCGCCTGGTCGGGCAATTCCTCTTGAATAATTATCTTGGCGGAATTGAACGGAAGATTCCACAACTCGCGGAAGTCACGGAACACCAGCATGTCGGCGTCAAGATAAATGGCACGGCCCTTATATCCCATCAATTGCGGGATCGCGAAGCGTGTGAACGAGAACCCGGTACGCTTTCCTTGCCTGATGTCCTTGGGATCGGGCAACACCACATCGTCCATCGAGCGCAACTTAATATTCATGCTAGTATGGCGCTTGATGGAATGTTCCAGAACAGGGACAGCGAGAAGCTGTGATCGGTCCGCGCCTACGAATATATAGGCTGTATCGCTATCATTCTCGTTCGACATGCCTGTCTCCATTTCGATCCAAATTAATGCTTCGCTCAAGGGTCAGCTTTGTTTCTAAGCAGCTTTGATGTCGTAGGCAAGATATTCGCTCCGTCGTCCACTGAACCGAATTCGGATTGACAGTTTTTGATTTGGAATTTGGGCGACCTAGCGCATTCACGTTGCGGCAACCGATCGAACCTGAGCCTAAGCCGGATACTGACTTGAGTAAGAAGGCGCCATGAGATACAGAGCGGTCGAAAGGAAACGGAAGTGGACGTCTTGAAGAAGTTTTTTAGTTCTTTCAGCGGTAAATTCGCGAATCGCGCCAGTAGAGTGCTTTTCGCCCCGCCAAAGACCGAGACGACGGCGCACGCGACAAGCGAAGTCGAGATTCCTGGCGTTGACAATCTTCCTGACGACGAGCTGGAGCAACTGAATAAGTTGCTACCCTGGGCGGCTTTTGTACTGGATCGGAATGGACGAAAGTTCGGCGCAGCATACTCTTCCACTAAGCGCAACTTGCCGCAAGCAATGCCTGATCCGCGTATCGTCGAGCTTGACCGGCGTATCCCGCTACGCGATCTAACCGTGTTCGAAGTCGGCTGCTTCGAAGGTATTCATACCGCCGCACTCGCGATGCGGGCCAAGCACGTGCTTGCCTGCGACAGTCGCATCGAGAACGTCGTCAAGACGATCGTGCGCTGTGCTATGTATGGCACGTCTGCCCATATCTTCCGCTGGAATGCTGAGGAGGACTTGCCAATCGGCGTTTCGCTTGACTGTGATGTGTTGCACCACGTGGGTGTACTTTATCACTTGACAGATCCGGTCGGACATCTAAAGACGCTTTTGCCGCGGGTGCGCAGGGCGGTTATGTTGGATACGCAGATCGCGCCGGAGGACGCTAAGGTCCTGACCTATGAGAGCGGTGGACGGACATACCGATATCATCGTTATCAGGAGGCCGGTCGCAAGGAGCCGTTCGCTGGCATGCTGGATCATGCCAAATGGA
Source organism: Rhizobium sp. BK376 (assembly GCF_004341625.1). GTDB lineage: Bacteria > Pseudomonadota > Alphaproteobacteria > Rhizobiales > Rhizobiaceae > Rhizobium. The sequence goes on from NZ_SLZG01000010.1 coordinate 12,712, forward strand.
TGTTTAAGAGCGACTTGCTCGCGCAGTTGAGTGAGGGTGGCTTCGGTTCAATCGATGTAGCTAAATTTCAGATGCAACGCAACGGCCCACGAATCCGCATATACGCAACCCGTGACAGCGATCGTTGAGACGGATGGTGAAGGCGCTTCTTAAATGCGCAGCGTAAATTTAGGCAATTAGAAGGCCGTCAGAGCAATGAGGCAGACATTCGGCGAGATGACACGCAACGCCCGGCTCGCGTGGGATCTGGCGCATCGCGATATTTCCGCACGGTATGGCAATTCCATCGGCGGTCTTTTATGGCTCGTGATCACCCCGGTGAGCTTCGCGGGGATCTACTGGCTTGTTTTCGGATATTTTATGCATCTCCAGTGGCTGGATCCTGTAACAGGAGCGAAGGTACCCTACCTCGTGCCGCTGTTTGCTGGTTTGGCCACTTATCTTATGCTGACCGACGTAATCATGTCCTCGCTGTCGACGTTCCGGCTAAAAAGAGAATATGTGCGGCGGGCCGCAGTTCCTATATGGGTGCTTTGGCTGTCGACGCTTATGCGCGTTGCCGTCGGCTCAGCGGTCAATTTTTTGGTCCTGGCAGCGATGGCCATTATCGCTGGACTTATGTCGTTAAAGTCACTGGCTGTAATCCCGCCTGCGCTCCTCTTGGTGATAGTCGCAGCGACTGCGCTTTCCTTGTTTCTGTCGTTGCTCGGCCCGTTTTTCAAAGATCTTGACGAAATCTCGCGTATTCTCTTGCGAGTGTTGTTCTACACATCGCCCGTCACCTATCCCCTCAGCACTGTCCCTGAGCGCTTTGCTGGTTACCTATGGGCCAATCCGCTGACTGTACTGGTCGAGACCATACGCAATTCGTTCGTTTTCGGGTTGCCACCATCTCCTTTGTCTTATTTCGTGATGTTTGCTTCTTCTCTGGCACTTTTCGCGGCAGGAATTTGGCTGTACTCGCGACTGAAGGGACCGATCGTCGATGTCGTCTGATCTGCTTCTGGAGGCGCATGGTGTCTCCAAGTCATATTCCATGTCGTTATCGCCTCGTGAGCGCTTCTTTGAAGCGGTCTTTGGCTGGAAACCTGACAAGCCGCATCATGTGGTGTTGGAAGACATTGACATCGAAGTGCGGCGGGGTGAAACGCTCGGCATTATGGGCCGCAACGGCGCTGGGAAGACAACACTCCTCGGTATTCTCGGCAACGTTATCGAACCATCTTCCGGTACCGTCACGCGCTACGGACGTATCGCTGTTCTTCTCGCCGTAGGTGCTGGCTTTAATCCACAATTCACCGGTCGCGAAAATGCCGAGCTCTTCTGCAGCCTTATGGGTCTAAGCAGCGCGGAAACCGCCGCACGCATGGGCGTTATAGCCGCGTTTGCCGATCTTGATGATTATTTCGACATGCCGCTGAGAACGTACTCTTCCGGCATGATGGCGCGTCTTGGCTTCGCTTGCGCGATCCACGTCGACGCTGACGTCATCATCATTGACGAGACGCTGGCGGTCGGCGATGCCAGCTTCCGCGTGAAGTGCTACGAGCGTATCAAGCGCATGCAGGATAGCGGACAGACATTCCTGCTCGTCAGCCATAGCCCCAACCTGATTGCCAACTTCTGCACGCGCACGATCGTCATCGAGAAGGGGCGTAAGGTTTTCGACGGGCTTCCGCTCGAAGGTCTCAACGTTTATAAGGATATTCGCGAGAACCTCGCTGCTGCCAAGAAGCCGCTCCCGAATGTCGGCGGCTCCGACCTTGTGGCACCGAAGCTGCGGCTTGAAAACGTGCGCTTCAACGAAGTATCAAGTGGCGAGGGTGTAAAGCGCGGCATTCTGAGCTGTGACCTCCTCGCCGAGGCCAGCGTCTCAAACCCTGTTGTTAGCTTCGGCATACGCAACCAAGAGGGGATAACGATTTGCGGCTATGACAGCGAACATAACATAACCCAACTCAAACCAATGTCGACTGGCGAACGAATGCCGCTGGTGCTTGAGTTCAAAAATATCCTGCTGGCTGGAGCCTATTTTATCAGTGGCCGCGTGGCTGAGCGGGTGGGCGATGTGACGCTGACCCTAGGCACTCACCACAACATCGCTCGCTTCGATGTCGTGGGTAGGGGAACGAACGCGGGACTAGTTAATCTTAACGCAACGCTGACGATAGCCACTGAAGCGCACAATGAAACTGCTACGGAGACAGCAATTCGATGACAGCAACAACGACTGCGGAACGGCCTCAACAGCGACCGTCAGTATACAGCGTTCGGCAGGAACTTCCTCATGGTCGTCCCTACGACCTCTACTACGCAGAGAAAGTTCCGCTGTTTCAGGTTTTTGAAAGGGCCGCGATGGCCTGGGACAACCGGGCACGTTCGGGGATGCTGCGAAATTTGGCCCGATCAATTGGAATTGGCAAACCCATGCAAGCCGCTGAATGCGGAATCTTTCGCGGACATTCGTTGGTAGCATGCCTGCGGATCGCGCGGGATCTGGGCATACCGGTTAACTTTATTGGGCTCGATAGCTTTGCCGGTCTGCCGTCGCTCGTCGAAGAAGATCTCAAGGTGGCACCTGAAAATGCACTGTACCGGAAAAAGGTTCTATTCGACGATACTTCGCTGGAGGCCGTCAATGAACTCGTTACATCCGCCGGTTTTGCTGACCAAGCCAAGTTGGTCCGAGGTTTTTTCGTCGATACCTTGCCGACACTTTCAGAAAACCGTTACGACTTCGTCAACATCGACTGCGACTTGTACGCACCACATATCGAGTGCCTAGAATACTTCTATCCCAAGATGAACCCTGGCGGCATTGTTTTCTTCGACGACTATCACTCTCACGATTTTCCGATGGCTAAAAGCGCCATCGACAAATTCCTGGAGGACAAACCGGAAACTCTCCTGCATCTACGGTTTGGACCTGAGGGTACCAACCACACGAAGTGCTACTTTGAGAAGCTCTAGCAGGGGAAGCAATGCCGCATGCCGCAAAGCCTGATTATTGATCCGACCGCTCGCATCGATGAGCGTGCCGTCATTGATGCGGGCGTTGGCAGCATCACAATAGGGCGCAAGACCACAATCGCCTCTTTTGCAATGATCCTCGCACATGGAGGCCACATTGAGATTGGCGACTTCTGTAGCGTCAATCCATTCTGCGTCTTATACGGTCATGGTGGTCTGCGAATCGGAAACTACGTGCGTATTGCAACGCATACCGTGATGATTCCGGCAAACCATGTTTTCGACGACCCCGACACACCAATCACAAATCAGGGATTGACCAAGCTTGGCATCACGATTGGAGACGACGTTTGGATCGGCGCCGGAGTTCGAATTCTTGACGGAGTGACGATAGGGAACGGTGCGGTTATTGGAGCCGGATCTGTCGTCACACACAACGTGCCAGAGCGAACAATTTTCGCCGGCGTTCCCGCGCGTAAGCTCGGAGAACGCGGCGCGAAGCCACCGACAATCTAGTGGGTTGCCAGAAATTGCACCAATGGTAAATGAGGGCACAACCTCAGGGAATGTCCATGTGCCCGAAACGACGGACAAATTGGGCTCACGGAAAAAGCAAAAGGTGTAACTGGGCAATTGCGTATCGCTGTACTAGCGGGTGATCTTGATAAGGTAGGTGGACGCGCGCTGCGTCGGGCGCTCTGGCCCGCCTCGGTATGGCGGGCGGCCGGCTATCGGGTTGACATTCTCTTAACTCCGCCGTCACGAATGCGGCTGAAGCGCTACGCGGCACTCCTCGTGATTGATCCCTTTCGTGCTGATGATCTAAGTTGCTGCGACGATGCGGTCGAGCTGGGCTTGGCGCTCCTTGTCGATGCCAATGTGCCCGGAGCTGGGCTGCCGAGTAGTCAGGGCCAGACAAGTTCAATTCCAGCGATCACTCGTAATTGCCTCGCATTGGCAACGATCGTGACGACCAGGTTAACCGCAGAGGCCGAAGAGCTCACGCGGCTTGTGCCGGCTGACATTCAGACGCTGGCTCTCCCCGATCCGCCCGAGGATACTGTTGACACAGCCCAATTGCTAAGCGCCTTCCGAGGGGATCTGCGCCGTGCCCGCATGCGCAGCCTCGTGTCATCTCTGCCACAGCGCTTGATGTCGCCGAGAAGTCCTTTCGCAGCCCCATGGCGCATGCTCAATATGGCCCGCTCAATACCCCCCTCGTGGTGGCTGACGCGCATACCCAAAGCCGTGGCGAGGCGGCTTGCGGCGCGGTTTAGATCGATTGCGGTAAAACTGTCCCCTAAGGCGGAACCAGGCCGCACGCCAAGAGCATCGCACCTTAGCGTCGTGACAACGTCCACCCCAGATGCCAGCCGGCAAACCATATCCCGAGTCGACCCGGTAACAAGTGCCCGGCAATGGACGGGCGCTATCAAGCAAGCCCTGCAACAGGCTGCTACAGCCCGTCTCAAAGGTTCGCCGCCACGGGTTAAGGTCTTGGTCCTTATGGACCTGATTCAGGATCTTGATGTGGTCCTGCCAATTGTGGAGCGGATGCGGACTGACCGCCGCTTCGCAGTCACAGTCGCAATCACCGACTGGCTCGACAAGATTTCGCCGCGTGTGTCACGTGAATTGCTCGCCCGCTCCGTGGTCCCCTTGGTCATAACAAAGAAAGACGCCATCGAGGGTTTGGAACCCGATCTCGGCAGGATCGGTGCGGTGATCACTGCGTGTGAAACCAACCATCCGGCTCACCGCGTCCCCCATGCAGTCGTGCGCCGAGCCAATAATCGCGCCATTCCGACTTACACGCTGCAGCACGGGCTGGAGAATATCGGGCTGACCTATTTTGAACCCTACCCCGATCATGATGGCCCGATCGAGATGGCCTCGTCGACCATTCTGACCTGGGGTCCCGTCGAAAAACTGCCGGCAGAGGTAAATCCGACAATGCGAGCACGCTGTTTCGCTGTCGGGACACCGAAGCCACAGCAGCCTCCCCGGGTGGAATTGCCTCTTCAATCTCAGACTGGTCCCGTGGTGGCAGTGTTTGAGAACCTGCATTGGGAACGCTATACCGATAGCTATCGCGAGACATTCATCCGAGATCTGCGACAAGTCGCGGCGGCACGTCCGGAGATGACGTTCCTGTTGAAGCCCCACCACGCTGGCAGATATCTGGCTAAAAACAAACACTTGCTGGCGGATGCGCCTAGTAATATCGTTTTGGCCGATCCTACAGTGTCGCCTTGGGAGCACTATACGGCCGGCGCAATTATCGGCTCTGTCGACGCCGTGATCACAACACCTTCTACTGTAGCCCTTGATGCCGCTGGCGCAACTTGCCCAGTCGCCGTTGTTGGTTATGGCATGACGTTGCCAGTGTATGAACCCTTGCCAATTCTGACTGATGCTGGCAGCTGGTTGAGTTTCATTGACGGGGTCCGCGTTGGTTCAAGCGAGCTGCAGTGTCGCATGAAAGAGTTTCGCATGCGACATGTGATCGAGGGCGATGCTGTCGGCCACATCCTCGACAAAATCGCTGCAGACGTGGGCCGCACCAGCGAAGGGAAGCGGCCAAGGCGAAGGGCATGATGGATGTTAATAACATGCTAACTTTACCGCGGCGACTTTTAGCGGCTGCGCGCAAACGACTGGGCAATGGCTCGAAAGCCCCCATCGGTCCCTTGGCGCCAGTGGACAAGCTAACATATGCTGACTGGGTGAGCCGCTACGCGACAATCGGCCTGTCCGAGCGCCGCCGTCTCATCGCGCTGCAGCAGAAACTTGCCAAACATCCGATAATATCGGTCCTGATCGACGCCGCCGACGCAAGCCCCGAGCACATCGAGTTGAGCCTGCGGTCTATCGACGAGCAGATCTATGATCGATGGGAGGCAATCCTCGTCAATCCGCCAGCAGACTTCCGCGTCCGAAAGGGCGGTACACCCGTCAAAGTCTTTGCGGCCAAACGCAGCGACCGCACGGTCTTTGCAGAATTGCTGAAGGCCGCATCAGGTACGCTCATCGCGCCAATGGTGGCGGGTGACCAGCTGTCACCGGCGGCATTGACGGCTTTCGCGCTCGGATTTGCAGCAAGCCCGGACGCTAAGGCGCTCTACGCTGATGAGGACCGCATCGATTCGGCGGGTCGGCGCTCCGACCCATGGTTTAAGGGTGCCTGGAGCCCCGATTTGGTGTTGGCCCAAGCCTATACGCTTAGGTCCTGCATTCTGAGCCGTGAAACCGTTCTGGCTGCGGCCTCACAGGATACAGACAGATGGTCGCTTACCAACGCGGTCTATGCGACCTGGTTGCGGCTTGCAGCACAGGACGATGTCTCGATCCAGCACCTGCCGTTCGTGCTCTATCATCGAAGAGCCGATGCGCCTCGCGCGGAGCCCGATGCATTCACCGATACCGTTCGAACCTCACCCCTTGCGGGCCGGCACGGTCTTGAAATTCATAGCGATGACAGCGGTGAAACCGGTTGGCGTCATGTCGTGTGGCCAACACCGCATCCGGAGCCTCGCATATCGCTTTGTGTGCCGACACGCGACAGGCATCAATTGCTCTCAACGTGCATCGAAGGTCTGCGCCACCAGACCGATTGGCCCGATCTTGAGATCCTCATCGTCGACAACGGCAGCGTCGAGGCCGAGACTCATGCCTACCTCAACAGCCTTGGCAGTGATCCTCGGGTAAAAGTGCTGCGTGATGATGGTCCGTTCAACTTCTCGCGGCTCAACAATTTAGGAGCAGCGGCCTCAACTGGCGCGCTGTTCGGCCTCATCAATAACGACCTTGCAGTCAAGGAGCCCGGCTGGCTGCGTGAGATGGCAAGCCACGCTGCACGCTCGGACGTCGGTGCGGTCGGCGCGCTGCTACATTATGGCAACGATACGGTTCAGCACGCCGGCGTCGTGCTCGGAATCGGCGTAGCTTCCCATATCCATAAAGGCCTACCCGCTGGAGAAGCGGGCTATCATGGCCGAGTGGCCGTTGCGCAAGATGTCACATGTGTCACAGCAGCATGTCTCATCACCCGGCATGAAGTTTATCAGCGTCTCGGGGGGCTCGATGAACAAAGCTTTCCCGTTGCATATAACGATATAGATTTCTGCTTGCGCGTGCGCAGCAGCGGGCTGAGAATCATTTATACGCCCCATGCGCATCTATATCATCTCGAGTCGGCTTCACGCGGCCTTGACGATGGTGGCGCCCGTCGGGCCAGACTTGAGCGCGACAAGGCGGCTATGCTGGAGCGGTGGGGCGACAAGATCGCTGAGGACCCTTTCTACAGCCCAAACCTCTCCGATAAGGCGACAGATTGTCGACTCGCATTTCCCCCGCGCGTAGCGCTTCCATGGGCAGAGGGATAGCATTGCCCTGACCTTGCTGCAGCGCCTGGTGTCCCATCTCGGAAAGTTTGACGATTCCCATGCCGTGCAAGCTTCGATCGGTAAACCCGCCTCGTGTGTTTCGACAACAATAAGCATCTCAGCGCTAACCGCGACGAGCATTATGTGCCGGTTCTGTCCTGCAGGCCGGAAGCATACGCAATCGTGCGCGTTTCCAGCAAGCGTTCTCGAATGGACGGATTTCAACCAAAATTAACCACTCATTAACCATATCGGCACTAAACATTGGTCAACGAATTTTTAACGCAGATGACCAAAGTGCTAACAGACGCTCCCTCAATCCGTATCAAGGGCCGCTCCTTTCTTGCGGTCGTCCTTACGCCCGATCTACCTGTTGCCGATTGGTTGGCGAGGCTGGATGATCTTGCTGCGCGCTCCGCGGGCTTCTTTCTCGGGCGGCCTGTCGTGCTCGACATCACCGATCTGGCGATCGATCGCCCGCAGTTGAAGGAACTCATTGCAGAGCTTGCAGGGCGCAATGTGAGCATCATGGGTATCGAAGGTGGGCGCCCATCGATCATCGGTCCCGGCATGCCGCCGGCGCTCAAGGGTGGGCGACCTGCCTCTGACGTCGAGGTTGGTGCATCCGAGCCGTCGGTTGTGCCGAGCAACGACGAGAGCAAGCCGGTCTTGGCAGAGACCCGCACGGCCCTTCAGTCCCTTATCATCAGGGAGCCGGTCCGCTCCGGGCAGTCGGTGATCTTTCCGGAAGGAGATGTCACCATTGTCGGATCGGTCGCATCAGGGGCTGAAATCATCGCAGGCGGATCGGTCCATATCTATGGGGCGCTGAGAGGTCGGGCCATGGCCGGGTCGCTCGGGAATGCCTCCGCGCGAATCTTTTGCCGCAAGCTCGAAGCCGAGCTGCTCGCGATCGATGGCATCTACAAAATGGCAGAAGACATGGCCCCCGGCCTTCGCGGACAAGCGGTCCAGCTTTGGCTCGAGGGGGAAACGATCATGGCTGAGAAACTAAACTGAGCCGGAGCCGGCCAACAACAGGAGAGCAGAAATGGGGAAGGTAATCGTCGTCACGTCTGGAAAGGGCGGGGTAGGCAAGACGACATCGACGGCCGCTCTTGGGGCCGCTCTCGCACAGAGAAACGAGAAAGTCGTGGTCGTCGATTTCGACGTCGGCTTAAGAAACCTCGATCTCGTTATGGGCGCCGAACGCCGTGTCGTCTATGACCTGGTCAATGTGATCCAGGGCGATGCCAAGCTGCCGCAGGCCCTGATCAGGGACAAGCGGCTGGAAACGCTGTATTTGCTGCCGGCATCGCAAACCCGCGACAAGGACAATCTGACGGCTGAAGGCGTCGAGCGGGTTATCAGCGAACTCAAGCGCCATTTCGACTGGATCATTTGCGACAGCCCAGCAGGGATCGAGCGTGGCGCAACTCTTGCCATGCGGCATGCCGATGTGGCCGTTGTTGTCACCAACCCCGAGGTTTCCTCGGTGCGCGATTCCGATCGCATCATCGGGCTCCTCGATTCCAAGACGCTCAAGGCCGAGCGCGGGGAGCGCATGGAGAAGCACCTGCTCCTGACCCGCTACGACCCCAACCGTGCAGAACGCGGCGATATGCTCAAGGTCGACGACGTTCTGGAAATCCTTTCCATCCCTCTCATCGGGATCATTCCGGAAAGCATGGATGTTCTTCGCGCATCCAACATCGGTGCGCCGGTTACGCTTGCCGATGCCCGCAGCGCGCCGGCGCTCGCCTATTTCGACGCCGCTCGTCGGCTGGCGGGAGAGGCTTTACCGATCACCATTCCTGAGGAAAAGCGAGGAATCTTCGGCAAAATCTTCGCAAGGAGGGCCGCATGAGCATTTTCAAGATTTTCCGGAAGCAACAGTCTGCGCCCATGGCGCGCGAGCGCCTGCAGCTCCTTCTGGCTCACGAGCGCTCCTCGACCGGTTCCGACCTGATCGCCGTGCTGCGCGAGGAGATCCTGTCCGTGATAGCCAGACACGTGCAGGTCGATAACGACAAGGTTCGCATCAAGATTGACCGTGAGGAATACGTTTCGATCCTCGAGATCGATGTCGAAATTCCGCTCAATGCGACCATGCAGGCCGCGTGACGATAAGGGGCAGACAGTGCAACCACTGTCTGCCCCTTACCAGGATTGAATCCATCCCCTCGCCCGGCTCCTGCGATCGCCTCTAGATCGACTTGACCTCACCGCCATCCATGCGAAGCGTTGATCCGGTCATCCAGCGCGCGCCCGGCGACACAAGAAACGCCATCAGCTCGGCAATTTCTTCCGGTTCACCGTATCGGGCTATCCCGGCCTCCTGAGGGAATTTCAGCGTTGCTGCTTCCTCGGTCATATCGTGGATCGATGCCCAATGCTTCAGGTAGGATCGGCGGCGCCCCGTCATGACCGGGCCGGGCAGGACGCTGTTGACCTGGACACCATCGGTAATGCCCCGATCGGAAAATGCCTTGGCCAAGGCCACGATCGCCGCGTTGATCGTGCCGACCGCCGCATAGGGCGCCTTGGGGAAGAGCGCTGAATTCCCCGACATCAGGACAACCGAACCCTTGGCTTCCTTCAGTGCCGGCCACGCCGCAATGGTCAGGCGCCGCGCGCCATGAAGCTTGAGCGCCAGTCCACTATCCCACTGCTCATCCGTCATATCGAAGAGATCGATCTGCGGAACTGCGCCGGCAATATTGAGCAACGCATCGATGCGACCGAATTCTGCCAGCGTCTGGTCCACGACGGCCTTGGCCGCCGGCGGATCCGAGAGATCGCGGTCGATAACCAGGGGCGCGGCACCGACGGCCTTCACCGCCGCTGCTGTTTCCTCCAACTTCGTCCGGTCCCGCGCGACAAGCACGACGGACGAAAAATCCCGCGCCAATCGAATGGCGGTAGACTGGCCGATACCCTGGCTTGCGCCCGTGACGACTGCAACAGCGTCTGACATGTCAATCTTCCTTGTTCCTAAGCATCGGTGGGGTCAGTCGCCCTCACCCTGACGGTGTGAGGGCGAGCGAGTTGCAAACTAGCGAGCCAGGAAGTCTCTGATGACTGTCGCAATCTCTGCTGCGTGCGTCTCCAGGGCAAAGTGACCTGTATCGAAGAAGCGTATCTCGGCAGCGGGCATGTCCCGTTTGAACGCCTCGGCACCCGGCGGCAGGAAGAACGGATCGTTCTTCCCCCACACTGCCAAGAAAGGTGGCTGGTGGGTCCGGAAGTAATTCTGGAATGCCGGATAGAGTCCGACGTTGCTCTTGTAGTCGCCGAACAGGTCCAGCTGGATGTCCGTCGCGCCCGCGCGCATCATATAGAAATTATCCAGAGACTGGCCGTCCGGAGATACGGTCGCCGTATCCGGGACGCCATGCGTATATTGAAAATTGGTGGTCTCCGGCGTCAGCATGCCCCTTAGAGCTTCGCGGTTTGCCGGCGAAGGGTCCTGCCAATAGGCGCGAATGGGGTTCCATCCATCGCTCAGCCCTTCCTCATAAGCGTTGCCATTCTGTGAGATGATTGCCGTGATCCGCTCGGGATGACGCATTGCCAGCCGGAAACCGGTCGGCGCGCCGTAATCGAACACGTAGACCGCAAAGCGATCGAAGCCGATCACCTCGGTGAAGCGTTCGATAACGGTGGCGATGTTGTCGAACGTATAGGTGAACTGCTCGCGCGCCGGCATATCGGTCTGGCCGAAGCCAGGCAGATCGGGTGCGACGATGTGGAATCGATCGGCGAGAAGCGGGATGAGGTCCCGGAACATGTGGCCTGCGCTCGGGAACCCGTGCAGCAACAAGAGCTTGGGCGCGTTGGCAGGCCCTGCCTCGCGATAAAAGACTTTCAGTCCGTCAATCATCGCAGTCTGATATTTGGTGGTAATCATGGCATTTCCTCCAAGTGTTGGGTTTAAGGGGCGATTCAGTAACTTCTTATATGATGTTATAGAGGTTATTTTAGCACGAGGGTACGATCGATGATCGCTGTCATCGGAGCGTCATCCCTTGGCGTGGGTTTCCCTCGAAACCTTGCCGATTTCTGGAACATCCGGCCGCAAGTAGAAGACGAGGGCGCAGCAGATCAGGGCAAACCCCAGAAGCGGAGCCACAACGGATAAAAGGCCGGCGCTGGCGAAGATTGTCAGCGTTGTGAGCGACCGGAGGCGGGCGATCGATCGAGCTCTTGGCGACAACTGCTCCGGATCCGCCTGGACCAGTATTTCCCGTTCGAACACGACATAGGCGATGTTCACAAAGACGAAAATTGCCGCGTAGATCGCAACCGGAGCGGCAGCCAGTTCCGTCCGCGCAATCCAGCTCGTGGCGAAGGGTACCAATGCCACGACGAACAAATGGGCGAAATTCATCCATATCAAACGGGTTGTCACATGGTGGACGAAGCGAAGCAGATGATGGTGGTTCACCCAGATTATTGCGATGAAGAGATAGCTGACCGCATAACTCACCGCTGTCGGCCATAGCGGCCCGAGGGCCGCGAATGTTGAACTCTCAGGCGCCTTGAGTTCCAGCACCATGATCGTGATGATTACCGCAATCACAGCGTCGGAGAACGCGCCGAGGCGTTCAACGCTTGTCTTGTGATCCAGCATCGACTTCACCTCCGCTCAATCGGCCGCGACGTTATGCACCGCTTCAAGGATGATGTCCCTGACCACCCCTGGCGCCGTGACGCTCGGCGTATGATCAACAGGATGCGACCGCACTTGCGCCTTCATCCTGTCTGCCATGAACTGCTGCGTCTCCACCGCGATCATCCGATCCTGTTCGGCCACCAGGAACCAGCTCGGCCGGCTCTTCCAGAGCGGTTGTCCGACCGGCGTGCTGATGCAGGCAACAGCGATCGGGCGTTGAACCGCAGCTAGGACATCCAGCTCTTCAGAAGAGGCATTCGGCGCAAAAGCCGCAGCGAAGGCATCATTTGGGAACCAGATGATGCCGTCATCACCCGGAGCCAGCTTGGGGGCCTGCGGATGGGGCTCGGCGCGATAGAAAACATCGGCAACGGTTTCGCCCTCATCAGGAGCCAAGCCCGCAATATAGACCAGTGCCCTCACCTTGTCGTTGTCGGTCGACGCTACGACCGCACCCGCATAGGCGTGGCCAACGAGGACAACCGGGCCGTCGATCCGCTGCAGCGTCCGCTCAAGCGCTGCCAGGTCGTCCTGAAGCGAGGTCAGCGGCAGAGGGGCAGCAACGACATCCAGGCCTTCCGCCTTCAGCGGGCCGATCACCTTGCTCCAGCTTGATCCATCGGCCCAAGCGCCGTGTGCAAGGACCACACTCACCTTGTTCGTTCCCATTTCCCGTTCCTTTCCTCGGTTCGTCGCTTCCAAAAGACGTCTTCAGGCGTCACCTTCGGTAACCCCTTTGGTTGATGCAGTCAGGTTACATACGGTAGATGTAACTTGTCAAGAGGCTTCAGAGTGGTTATTTATGAGTCAGCACATTGGACGAACGCGCCTGAGGATCCCGAGATGCCTGATCACCGCCCACCCGCCATATTCATTGCCGATGCACTCGGTCTGGATTTCCTGAATTCGATTGCCACGCCGATCGACACGCCCATTGACTGGATCGATAACGGCGATGGGCTCATCGCCTGGCTGCAGCAGGCTGATCTCGTAGCAACCGAAACGCTCGAAGCCTTACGGGCACAGGCCATGCCGGGGGAACTGGACAGCGTCGCGGCTCAGGCACGAAGCCTGCGCGAGTGGTTCAGAGGCTTCGTGCGAGATCGCAAGGGCAAGCCGCTTGCGGCCAAGGACATCGGCGAACTGGGACCGCTTAATCGCCTGCTTGAGCGCGATGAGAAATTCATGCAGCTCGTGAGCCAAACCGATCCCGGCGGTCTGGCGTTCAAGACGACGCGGCGGTGGCGTTCGCCGGAATCCCTGCTTCTGCCGATCGGCGAAGCGATGGCGAAATTTGTTTGCGAAGAGGATTTCTCCAACGTCAAGGCATGCGAAGGGCCGGCCTGCACATTGCTGTTTGCGGACCACACGCGAGGCCATGCGCGCAGATGGTGCAGCATGGCAATGTGTGGCAATCGCGCAAAGCAGGCTGCTCATCGAAACCGGCTCAAGGCAAAGCATTAGCGCCTTAACGGTATATTCACTTTCTTGGTGTCATTCTGACCCAAGCGCGAATTGTAAGTTGTACGCGCACCCATTTGCATTGACCCGCTTCGGCGGGTCTCTTTTTGGCCATCACCCCGTTTGACCGATCGAACGCACGACAAGGTAATCGTGATCGGCCGACGCTACGCGGAACATTTGCACGTCCATGGTGTTTACATCGAGAGGAGGAGTGTCAAATGGCAAACGACTTCAACCGACCTGATCTGAAATCGACGCCCGTGCATGACCAATCCTGGAGGATGTGGGGCGTAATCGCAGCTGTCATCGTCATCGCAGCCGTCGCCTGGTCAATGTGGCCGCGCACAGCAACGCCACCGGTCAGCCCGCCGGCTCAAACGACCACGAACCAACCGGCAACCACGACGGCACCGGCGACCCCGCCTGCAGCGCCCGCCACCCCGGCACCGGCTACGCCGGCACCTGCAGCGCCCGCACAGTAGACGTCAGCCAAGACGAGAAAGGCCGGTGCGAGCTTCGTTCCGGCCTTTGTCGTCCGCAGCCGCGGACGGCGGCGATCCGTGAACGCTCCTCGTTATCCGCCTGCCGATCATCAAATCGATAATAAGCCGATATAGTCCAAATATGCGCTTTTCGCCTAGGCTGGATTCGGAATAGACAGGCATGAGCCTGATACAACCCCGGAGGCCACCTTGACCCTGCATCGCCTTGTTCCCAGCAGCTACCATAATGTGCTCGGCAGTCTATCGCCCGCATTGCACATCGCCGATGGTGATACCATCGTCACCGAGACGCTCGACGCCGCCGGCTTCGACAAGAATGGCGTCCGGCAGGCATTCGGCCCCAATCCGATGAACGGCCCCATATTCGTCGAAGGCGCAGAAAAGGGCGATGCGCTGAAGGTGGAGATACTCTCCATGGTTCCGACACGCGACACGGGCTTCACCCGGAGCGTGGTTTCGGCCAACGTCGTCGACCCCGAAGATGTTCGGACCTTGCCGCCGCGCGACAGCGTGATTTGGCGGATCGATCGTGAGGCTTTGACCGTATCGCTTGCCGAGCCGGTCGCCGGTCTAGAGGATTTGGTGTTGCCGCTGGCGCCGATGATCGGCTGTTTTGGTGTCGCACCATCGCTTGGACAGGCGATATCGACCGCGACCAGCGGGGAATACGGCGGCAACATGGATTACCGGCTGCTCGGTCCCGGCGCGACGATCTGGTTCCCCGTATCGGCGCCCGGCGCATTGTTCTTCCTTGGCGACTGCCATGCGGTGCAGGGTGACGGCGAGATCGTCGGCACCGGTATCGAGACCACGTTCGAAGTCACCGTTCGCCTGAGCGTCGAGAAAAACAGAGCGATGGTCTGGCCGCGCGGCGAGACGGCGGATGATATTTTCACCGTCGGCAACGCCCGACCGCTCGATCAGGCGCTCCAGCATGCCACCAGCGAAATGCTCTCCTGGCTCGGCGCCGACTATGGTCTGGACAAGACGGCGGCCAGCCATCTGCTCGGCCAGGTCGTCCGCTACGATGTCGGCAATGTCTTCGATCCGGCCTATACGATGGCCTGCCGCGTCGCCAAGAAGTGGCTGAAGAAGCGATAACCAGCATTTCTCCGTTCGGATTCGCGTTGCCTTCCCAATTCAGCCGTCGCTCGCGATTACCCTTTTTGGGCGCTGGCGCCGGCATCTCGATATTGCAAGCTGGAGGAGTTGCTTGTGACCTATGATCTGGTTCTCAGGAACGGCCGGGTTATCGACCCTTCGCAGAATATCGACAAGATTGCCGACGTGGCCTTTGCTGACGGCAAGGTGGCCGCGATCGGCGAAGATCTGGCCGGCAAGGAAGTGCGAGATGTATCCGGCCGTATTGTCACGCCGGGGCTGATCGATCTTCATACGCATGTCTATTGGGGCGGAACCTCTCTCGGCGTCGATGCCGACGCATTTGCGCGGGCGAGCGCCGTTTCCACCTGCGTCGATACCGGCAGCGCCGGGCCGGGCAATTTTCCGGGCTTCCGGAAACACGTGATCGCGCAGAGCCAGGTCCGCATCCTGGTCTACCTGCACATCTCCTTCGCGGGAATTTTTGGCTTTTCGCGAAATGTCGCCGTCGGCGAGAGCCAGGATCTGCGGCTGCTCGCCGCGCAGGATGCCGTCGAGACCGCCAACGCCAACCGTGACGTCATTGTCGGCATAAAGGTGCGGGTTGGGCGCCATACAAGCGGAGCGAACGGTATCGCGCCACTCGATATCGCGCTTCAGGTGGCCGACGAGACCGGGCTGCCGTTGATGGTGCATATCGACGAACCACCGCCAACCTATGAAGCCGTGGTTTCAAAGCTGCGGCGCGGCGATGTGCTGACGCATTGCTTCCGTCCCTTTCCGAATTCACCTGTCACCGGACAGGGCAAGGTCAAGGAAGAGGTGCTGGCCGCCCGCGAAAGAGGTGTTCTGTTCGACATCGGTCACGGCATGGGCTCGTTTTCCTGGAAGACGGCACGGGCCATGCTCGCAGCCGGCTTTATGCCGGACACGATTTCGTCAGATATCCACTCGCTCAGTATCAATGGGCCAGCCTATGACCAGGTCACGACCCTCTCGAAATTCCTGGCATTGGGCAGACCCCTTCCCGAAGTCATCGCCGCTTCGACCGTGAATGCGGCAAAGGCCTTGCAGCAGCCGGATCTGGGCAGCCTCAAGCCCGGGAGCGCCGGCGACGCGAGCATATTGGATCTGCGGAAGGGAAAATTCGAACTCGATGATGTCGTCGGCGAAAGAGTAATAGCCGAGGAACGGATATTTGCCGCGGGCCTGGTGCTTGGCGGGCGTTGGTGCGACACCAACGCTTAGCGTGAGTTCAGCCGGACGATGTCTTTGCAGGGCGGATTGTGAGCCCGCCCTGCAATGCATTGCTTAGTTGGAGGACTGCCAGCTCTTGACAAGCTCGTCGTAGTTCACCGTGATCGGCTTTTCTTTCTCGTTCTCGATCTTCAGCTGCGGCGCCAGATTGCCTTTCTTGACAGCATCGGCGTTCCAGTAGGCAAGATCGTGCTCATCGGCCAGCTTCGGTCCGATGTCACCTTGGACCCCTGCCCGTTCCAGACGTTGCAGCACCTTTTCCTGTTCGGAGCACAGCGAGTCCATCGCACCCTGCGCATCCTTCGCTCCGGAGGCCGCGTCGCCGACGGCCTGCCACCAAAGCTGTGCCAGCTTCGGATAATCAGGCACGTTCGTTCCCGTCGGCGACCACTGCACTCGGGCCGGCGAGCGATAGAACTCGATGAGACCGCCGAGTTTCGGCGCCCGCTCGGTGAAGCTCTTGTCGCGGATGGTGGATTCGCGGATGAAGGTGAGGCCGACATGGCTCTTCTTCACATCCACCGTCTTCGAGGTCACGAACTGCGCGTAGAGCCAGGCGGCCTTGGCGCGGTCGGTCGGCGTCGATTTCATCAGCGTCCAGGAGCCCACGTCCTGATAACCGAGCTTCATGCCTTCTTTCCAGTAGACGCCATGCGGCGACGGAGCCATGCGCCACTTCGGCGTGCCGTCGTCGTTCATGACCGGCAGGCCGGGCTTGACCATGTCGGCGGTGAATGCCGTGTACCAGAAGATCTGCTGGGCGATATTGCCCTGTGCAGGAACCGGGCCTGATTCCGAGAAGGTCATGCCCTGCGATTCCTGCGGTGCATAGCCCTTGATCCAGTCGAGATATTTCTGGATCGAATAGACAGCGGCCGGGCCGTTGGTGTCGCCGCCGCGAGCAACGCAGGAGCCGACCGGGCGAGAATTCTCGTCGACCTTGATGCCCCACTCATCGACGGGAAGACCGTTCGGCAGACCCTTGTCGCCGTTGCCGGCCATCGAAAGCCAGGCGTCGGTGAAGCGCCATCCCAGTGACGGATCCTTCTTGCCATAGTCCATATGGCCGAAGACCTTCTTGCCGTTCACATCGCGGCCGGTGAAGAATTGCGCGATATCTTCATAGGCCGACCAGTTGACGGGAACGCCGAGGTCGTAGCCATACTTCGCCTTGAAGTCGGCCTTGTTCTTCTCGTCGTTGAACCAATCGTAGCGGAACCAATAGAGGTTGGCGAACTGCTGGTCGGGCAGCTGGTAGAGCTTCTTGTCCGGCGCCGTCGTGAACGATGTGCCGATGAAGTCCTTGATGTCCAGCCCGGGATTGGTGACATCCTTGCCTTCGCCCTCCATCCAGTCGCTGAGGTTTCGGACCTGCTTGTAGCGCCAATGCGTGCCGATCAGGTCGGAATCGTTGACCCAGCCGTCATAGAGGTTTTGCCCCGTCTGCATCTGTGTCTGGATCTTCTCGACGACGTCGCCTTCCTGGATGACGTCGTGGGTCACCTTGATGCCGGTGATTGCCGTGAATGCGGGCGCCAGAACCTCGGATTCGTATTTATGCGTGGTCAATGTTTCGGAAACGACCTTGATTTCCATCCCCTGGAAAGGCTTGGCCGCATCGACGAACCATTGCATTTCCTTTTCCTGGTCCGCCCTGGAAAGGGTCGACAGATCGCCGATTTCCTTGTCGAGGAATGTCTTTGCCTCGTTCATTCCGGCATGAGCTATCCCCGATAGCGCAAGCAGCGCAATTGCCGTCGTCATCAATAATTGCTTTCGCATAATTTCCTCCCAGGGTTTGCGATTGCAGTTTCATGCTCCAGGCGACCAGTACCCCCGGCCATCTGTATTGATTTGCTCACACGTAACGGAACACGCCGATGGCGTAGATGACCGAGATGGCGAGAGCCCACCACAGGTTGGGCCCCACCAAACCCAGCCATGCGAGGTGAATGAAAGCGGCGCCGAGCAGCGACACGAACAGCCGATCGCCGCGCGTCGTCTTGAAGCGCAGCAGGCCGATGCGCGGGTTTCCGCCCGGCGATACATATTCCCAGACCCCCATGCTGAGGATCAAAAGCGCAATCACGACAAAGAAGATCGCGGTCGGCCAGGTCCAGGCCATCCAGGTGAAGTCGAGGTTCATTCTCACACCCTCCCCAGCGCGAAGCCCTTGGCGATGTAGTTGCGGACAAAGTAGATGACGAGCGCACCGGGGATGAGCGTCAGCACCCCGGCTGCAGCCAGAAGCCCCCAATCCATGCCCGAGGCGGAAACGGTGCGCGTCATCGTCGCTGCAATCGGCTTGGCGTCCGTCGTGGTCAGCGTTCTGGCGAGCAAGAGTTCCACCCACGAGAACATGAAGCAGAAGAAGGCTGCGACGCCGATGCCGCTTGCGATCATGGGCACGAAGATCTTCAGAAAGAACCGCGGGAACGAATAGCCGTCGATATAGGCCGTCTCGTCGATCTCCTTGGGAACGCCGGACATGAAGCCTTCGAGGATCCAGACAGCGAGCGGGACATTGAAGAGGCAATGGGCGAGCGCCACGGCAATATGGGTGTCGATCAGGCCGAAGGCCGAGTAGAGCTGGAAGAAGGGTAGCGCGAAGACGGCAGGCGGCGCCATTCGGTTCGTCAGAAGCCAGAAGAACAGATGCTTGTCACCGAGGAACCGGTAGCGTGAAAAGGCGTAGGCCGCCGGCAGGGCCGCACACAGGGAAATCACCATGTTCATAACGACATAGATGATCGAATTGATGTAGCCGGAATACCAGGCTTTTTCCGTGAAGATGATGATGTAGTTCCGCAATGTCGGTGCATGCGGATAGAGCGTCAGCGAGTTTACGATCTCCTCGTTGGTCTTGAAGCTCATATTGATGAGCCAGTAGATCGGTAAAAGCAGGATAATGATATAGATCGTCGGCACCAGCCAACCGAACCGTGAACCCTCCCGCCTCATTCGGCGGACCTCATTGCGCGGCAGATCCTGGGCGAGATGCGCCGTGCCCGTTTTGCCGTTTGTGGTGTGGCGCTCCACATTGGTCGTCCCTTGGCTTACGGACATGTTTTCAGCCCTCCGCGTCGTAGGTCGTCATGACGGTGTAGAACACCCACGACAGAAGCAGGATGATGAGGAAGTAGACGAGGGACATGGCAGCAGCAGGCCCAAGGTCGAATTGGCCGAGCGCCGTCTTGACGAGATCGATCGACAGGAACGTGGTCGAATTGCCAGGCCCGCCGCCAGTCACGACAAAAGGCTCGGTGTAGATCATGAAACTGTCCATGAAGCGCAGCAGAACGGCGATCAGCAGGACGCGCTTCATCTTCGGCAGCTGGATGTAGCGGAAGACCGACCACCCGGAAGCGCCGTCGATTTTGGCCGCCTCGTAGTAGGCGTCGGGGATCGATACCAGGCCTGCGTAGCACAAGAGCACGACCAGGCTTGTCCAATGCCAGACATCCATCAGGATGACCGTGACCCAGGCGTCGAACGGGTTCTGAACATAATTGAAGTCTATCCCCAGGGCATTAACGTAGTAGCCGAGCAGCCCGATATCGTTTCTGCCGAACACCTGCCAGATCGTGCCGACCACGTTCCACGGTATGAGCAGCGGAAGCGCCATGAGCACCAGGCAAACTGGCACGCCAAACCCCTTCTTGGGCATGTTGAGCGCGATGAAGATCCCGAGCGGCACCTCGATGGCGAGGATGATCGCCGAGAAGATCAGGTTGCGACCCATGGAGGCCCAGAAGCGCGATGAGGCAAGCAACTGGGTGAACCAGTCCGTACCGGCCCAGAAGAACTGGTTGTTGCCGAACGTATCCTGCATCGAATAGTTCACCACGGTCATCAGCGGCACAACCGCCGAAAAGGCGACGAGCAGCAGCATCGGCAGGACGAAAAACCAGGCCTTGTTGTTCCATGTCTTATCCATGGGTCTAAGCCTCCCTGCCGACGCGCCAGGAATCGGCGTAGATACCTATCGCCGACGGATCGAAGGTGACCTTGGCATCGGCCGGAATATCGGCGTCTTCGGACGCGACTACAGTTAGCGGCATGCCTGCGAACTGAGCGCGCACGATTTTCAGCCGGCCTATGTCTTCAACCTTGTTGATCTTGATCGGCATTCCCTGGCGGCCGATCCGGATGAATTCCGGCCTGATGCCCAATTCCGTCTTCTTGGCGCCGCCGACCTTCGGCGCATAATCCAGCGACAGCGTCTCATCTCCGACGCGGACAGCGTGGCCGTCGACGCTGGCAGGCATGAAATTCATGCCCGGGGAGCCGATGAAATAGCCTACGAAAGTATGGCGCGGCCGCTCGAACAGTTCGGCCGGCGTGCCGATCTGCACGATCTGCCCGTCATACATCACGACTACCTTTTCGGCGAAGGTCAGAGCTTCCGTCTGGTCGTGGGTCACGTAGACCATCGTGAAACCAAACTGCTTGTGCAATCTCTTGAGCTGCGAGCGCAGGACCCACTTCATGTGTGGGTCAATGACAGTCAGCGGTTCGTCGAAGAGGATCGCGTTGACATCCGAACGGACAAGGCCGCGCCCAAGCGAAATCTTTTGTTTCTGGTCGGCCGTCAGGCCCCGCGCGCGCCGCTTTGCCCATCCGGAAAGATCGATCATCTCGAGGATTTCCCGCACGCGCCGATCGACCTCCGGCTCCGCGATCCCACGGTTGCGCAGTGGAAATGCCAGATTGTCGTAGACGGTCATCGTGTCGTAGATGACGGGAAACTGAAACACCTGCGCGATGTTGCGCTGCTGCGTCGAGAGATCGGTAACGTCCTTGCCGTCGAACAGGATGCGTCCATGCGACGGCTGGACGAGGCCCGAAATGATATTGAGCAGCGTCGTCTTTCCGCAACCCGAGGGTCCGAGCAGGGCGTAGGCTCCGCCGTCGTTCCATTCGTGGTCGACTTCCCTCAGCGCATAATCCTTGTCGGATTTCGGGAAGGGGCTGTAGGCGTGCCTGATGTGATCGAGCGTGATCCTTGCCATGATCTCCCCCTCACGCGGCTTGTGGCACGGCGACGAGCGCGCGACCGGTAGCATCAAACGCCATCAGATGACGCGTATCGACGTAGACGTCGATTTCCGTGTCCGGATCGATGTCGTGAATGCCATGAGCAAGCATGATCCAGCGCACGCCTTCATTATCCAAATGCACAAAGCTCTCCGATCCTGTGATTTCCGACACAAGCGAGCGGATGCGAAGCTTCGCGGCGGTTTCGGTCTGCGGGGTGAGCCCGAGGTGATGCGGATGAAAGGCGATCGTCAGAGGCCCGTCCCCTATCCTTGCCAGATGCGAAGGGACGGAGAAGACGGCGGAGCCGTCGCGATTGAAGGCGCCGTCGGTCTTGACCACCTGAAGGAGATTGAGCGGCGGGTCAGCAAAGGTTTCCGCGGTCACCAGATCGCCCGGATCGCGGTAGATCCCGATAGTCGGCCCAAACTGGGTTATCCGACCTTCGCTGAGTGTCGCGGTATTCCCGCCAAGCAGCAGGGCCTCGGAAGGTTCGGTCGTCGCATAGACGAAGATCGCGCCGGAGGCGGCGAAGATTTTCGGCAGCTCCTCGCGAAGCTCCTCTCGGAGCTTGTAATCGAGGTTGGCCAAGGGTTCGTCGAGGAGAACAAGCTTTGCATTCTTCACGAGCGCGCGGGCGAGCGCAGTGCGCTGCTGCTGACCGCCGGAAAGATTGAGGGGCGTGCGATCGAGATAGGGCGTCAGCTTCAGAAGTTCGGCAGCCTTGCGGACCTCGCGGTCGATCGTCGCGTTATCCTTGCCCGATATGCGCATGGGAGAGGCAATATTCTCATATACCGTCAGGGTGGGATAATTGATGAACTGTTGGTAGACCATCGCGATTGCCCGTTTCTGCACGGGGACGCCGGTGACATCCACACCATCGAAATACACCGATCCGGAAGTCGGCTTGTCGAGACCGGCCATCAGGCGCATGAGCGACGTCTTGCCGGACAATGTCGGTCCCAGCATCACGTTTAGCGTCCCGCGCTCCAGGACGAGATTGGTCGGGTGAATATGGCATTCACCGCCCACCGTCTTGGCGACATCTTTCAGTTCAAGCATTCCGGTCTGCGCCTCCTCAATCCACAAGACCACAAGCCATCTGCTGCGGGCGCGTCAGCCCGCCTGCACGGCGATGCACTCCTTCAATTCGCTTGCCTTGGTTTTTCCGGTGCGGGGATCCTCCCAGATCCCCAGCACACCCTATTCCCCACCTTTTCCAGCGTCATCATGCCTATGCAAAGGCTGGAACGAGCAGCCACGCACGCATGCGACCGCGATACACAGCGGCCTATTATCGCCTAACCGCGCTTAGCCATACGGCAGCCTTAGTGGCAGCTACCGCCGTCCCAATCTTTGAATGCTGCAGACCCCCAAACTCGCTCATCCCCCTTGAGCTCCCTCTTGCTTGTACAAAACAAATACAAACGAAAGTAAACACAGTTAGAACGAAATTCACTCGAATGTCAAACGAATGTCGCTTGCAGATTGAAACCGCTCTACGCCCGATAGCGATGCGAGTTCGATACTAGCATTAAATAGGCGACTGATGAGCGCGCCTTTAGTATCACTTCATCGCATTTAGGATGAAGCAAACGTGCCGGAAAGCCGCGGTAACTCCGGCATGATGGCGGTCCACCGTGCCGTGCGGAAAGCGTCGGCAATCAGAAGGTCGTGGTAACGGATGCCGCTATCTCGGTTGTCTCCGTCGCCAGATAATCCGGGGGCGAATCGCGTAGCCTGTTCACCGCCACCACCGCCGGTCGCAGAAGTTGGCCCTGGTGCAGATAGCCGGGCTGGATCACCCTTGTCACGGTCCCCTGAGGGTGACGTGAATCGGCAGTTTCGAAGCGCGCCTTGTGCAGATGGGGATTGAACCGTTCGCCGAGCGGTTCGATGCGTTTTATGCCGTGCCGGCAAAAAGTGTCCAGTAGCGCTCGCCGCGTTGCGTCGACGCCTGCCATGAGATTGGCGACAACGGGATCGTAGAGTTTGTCTTCCGGCACGCTCCTGATCGTCCGTTCCAGATTGTCGATTGACGATAGCAAGTCGCGCGCAAAGATCGCGGCGGCGTGTCGGACAGCGTCATCGCGGTCACGCCGGGCCTGCGCATGAGCGTGTTTTTGATCGGCCAGCACTTCCACCAGTCGGTCCTTCACCGCGGCCAATTCTACTGCGAGATCCTCGGCGGAGGAATTTGACAACTCCGAACCGCTCGTCTCCGGCTCGGGGCCTGTATCGTGGGAGGCCTTGTTTTCTGTCATCTATCGAACTCCTGGCTGCACATCATGTTCAGCCAATTGCCGCAACCTTGTTTGCGGCGTCGCCAACTTGCTGGCGGTCCGGCTCGGAGCGTGGCCTTTGCCTCGACTACGTCGGCTTGGTACCGGCGGCGGCCGATTTGAGTTCGGAGAGCGCAGTCTCAGTCGCCGTCAGGTCGACGGCACCGAGTTTTCACTGTGTCTGCCTCTTGCAGGCTTCGGCAAGCGCACCTCGCTTCTTGCCTTTCTCGCCATAAGCTTCGGCTTCCTTTACCCTTCTGTCAATATCGGCTTTGGCAAGGCAGCCGCTATATCATCAGGCCTGTTGAAGCCGCGCCTGTGGCAGCGGCGGGAAGGCAAGCGCGATTGCTGCTGCTCCGAGCCCAACCATGGCCGAGCCGATAAAGAGCCAGGAATAATTGGCGAAAGTGTCGAAGATCCAGCCGCCGATCAACGGGCCGATGGCCATTCCGATACTTGACAGCATAGTGGCGGCGCCAAACACCGTGCCGATGACACGACCGCCGAAATATTCGCGGGCGAGGACCGCGTAGAGCGGCATGACGCCGCCATAGGCGCTGCCGAAAACCACGGCCAACGCATAGAATTCGCCAAGCCTGCTGACCGTCAGATAGGTCGCCAGCGCAAGCGCCTGCACAAGGAGGCCTGCAACCAGAACCGGCTTCACCCCGAATTTGTCTGCAAGCGTGCCGTAGAGGAGCCGTCCGCCCAGACCCGCCAGGCCTTCGACGCTGTAGATGCTGACGGCAGCCATGGGCGCGACGCCGCAGATCGTAGCGTAGCTGACCATATGGAAGATCGGCCCCGAATGGGCGGCACAGCAGGCAAAGTAGGTCAATCCCAGAACGATGAACTGCGGCGAGGTGAAGACCTGCGAAAGCGGCATCTTGTCGCCCGCTGCGGCCGGCTCCGCCATCGAGATTTCTTTTGCAAGAACGGGCGGGTTTCGCACGAGGAGGGCGGCCGGCAAGAGAAGAGCCCAGGCCACGATGCCGATCGAGAACATCGCGGTCTGCCAGCCGTAATTCAGGATCAGCCATCGCGCGAAAGGTGAAATCGTCATCGGCGCAACGCCCATGCCGGCGGAGACCAATGAGACCGCAAGACTGCGGTTCTCGTCGAACCACGCGGTCGTTACGGCAATCATCGGCGCGAAGAAGGCGCTGGCGGAGAGACCGACCAATATCCCGTAAATCAGCTGGAACTCGAGCAGGGACTGAGCGCGGCTTGCCAGAACGAGGGCAAGACCGAGGAGCCCCGCCCCGATCAGCACGACCGGGCGAGCACCGAAGCGGTCGCTTGCCGCGCCCCAGGCGAAACCTCCAACGCCCATGACGAGGAAATTGAGCGTCATTGCGCTTGATATGCCCGCGCGCGACCAATGGGTGGCCGCGGCCATCGGTTCCAGGAAGATTGCCAGGGAAAACATCGCACCGATAGCGACGCAGCTCATCAGTGCGCCAGCTGCAACGATAACCCAACGATAGCCAGAACTCATGCCTGCTCATCCTCCCGATCCGAGACTGCTCTCTGGAATACGCTGCGTCCGAGCGCCGCGTAGCTCTGATATGAAGACGAACGGGCCGCAGCGATTTCGACAGTCCCCGAGAGATTATTTGTTGGCAGTCTTTAAGCGAACGGTTTGAACGACGATCCCAGAAATTCCCTCGAGACAATCAGATAATCGTATAGCCGCCATCGACCAGAAGATCGGCGCCGTTGATCATGTCGGCACCGTTCGATGCCAGAAAGACGGCGGCTGCCGCGATCTCTTCCGGAAAGGCGAAACGGCCGGAGGGTATGCGTTGCTTCAAGGCTTCTCCGCGTGGCCCGTCCCATGCCTTCTTGCCCAGTTCGGTCAGAACGACAGTCGGCGAAATGGTGTTGACGTTGATGCCGTGCTTTCCCCATTCGGCGGCCAAGGTTTTCGACAGGCCGATAACTCCGAATTTGGAGGCGCAGTAGGCGACATGCTGATCGATCGCGACAGTACCAGCCTGAGAAGCAAGGTTGATGATCTTGCCTCCCCTCCCCGCCCCGATCATCACGCGTCCGACTGCCTGTGAAACGAGGAACGTGCCCTTGAGGTTTATGTCGATCGTCTTGTCCCAGAAATCGATCGGCAGGTCCTCAGCCGGCGCAAGCATGACAACGCCGGCACTGTTCACGACGATATCGATATGGCCGAAAGCCGCCTCCGCAGCCGCGACCATATCGCCGACCGATTGCGGGTCGGAGACATCGCAAACGAATGACCTTGTGCGGCCGCCAAGCTCGTCCGCCTTGGATTTCGCCGCGCCTTCATTCACGTCGATCACGCCGATGACGGCACCTTTCACGGCAAAGGCAGACGCGATGGCGCTGCCGATACCCGAGCCTCCGCCGGTAACGAGAGCGATCTTGCCGCTCAGCGAAAAATTGAGATCGACCTGCTTTGTCCCGTCCATGGCGCTCCTCCCGCAATGTTTGAACGAAGGGATGGCTCGCCGCTCCCATTCCGGCGCACCGTTCCTCGTAACCGCGGGTGAGTGTCGACCGCTGACCCCACGCATGCAAGACCCTATTTCCAAGTCGCGCTACAGCACGCCGTACAACATAAGTTTCGCCAGGGCGCACAACGCAAACGGCTCCTCCACGGACCATCAAGGCGCGTGGAAGAGCCGCTTTAATCACTTCAGTTCATCGGCCGGAATGCTGCACGACTCAGTCGTGGTATTTCGCATCCAGCTCGTTGATAGCCGCAACGTTCGAGGCGCTGCGTCCCTGTTCGTCGAAGGTCTGCGCCAGGTAGGCGTCGGCAATCGACTTTGCCACTTCGGTTCCGATCACGCGTGCACCCATCGTGATGATCTGCGCATTGTTGGACAATGCGGCGCGTTCAGCCGAATAGGTGTCGTGGCAGAGTGCTGCGCGGATACCCGGGACCTTGTTGGCCGAGATGCAGACGCCGATGCCGGTGCCGCAGACCAGGATTGCCCGATCATATTCGCCACGCAGAAGCGCAGATGCCACACGGTCCGAGAGACCAGCGTAGAACTCATCGGAACCTTCAGGGTTCTTGGAAAGCTCGGTGACCTCGTGCTTGTCCTTGAGATACTCGGCCAGTACGTGCGAAAGACCGGTTCCGGCGCTATCGCCTGCGATTGCAAGTTTCATGACATTTCTCCTTGTTTGCAGCGAAACGCTGCGATGGGTTGATCAGATGGCCGCGCCGACCCGCGCCAGAATCTCCAGGTATCCTGAAACGTTCCAGGCCGAACGCCCGATGAAAAGCCCGTCTACATGCGGGCAGGCCGCCAGCTCGGCGCAATTGCCGGGATTGACCGAGCCGCCATAGAGACAGGGTATCCGGCGGCCCAAAATGCTTTCTGCCACCGCAATGATTTTGGATTGGCGCTCGTCGGCATAGTCCGCCCGTGCGGGAATGCCGCGTTCGCCAATCGCCCAGACCGGCTCATAGGCGAGCAGGATCGGCGCTGCCCGCTGTTCCGGCGACAGCGCCTGAAGCGCACCCTTCACTTCGGTTGCCAGCACCTCGTCGGCATGCCCGCTTTCGCGATCGGCCAGCGTCTCGCCGATGCAGATCAACGGAATCAAGCCATGCCGCACCGCCGCTTCGACCTTCAGGCCGACCGTCTCATCGGTCTCGCCGAAATGCTCTCGACGCTCCGAATGGCCGAGCTCGACGATATCCATGCCGCAATCGACCAGCATCAGAGGCGAGACCTCGCCTGTCCACGCGCCGCGATCCTCCCAATGCATGTTCTGCGCCCCGACCTTGACCGAGGTGCCGACGAGCATCGCCTTGACCTCGCGGATCGCGGTGAACGGCGGGATCACGAAACGCTGAAAGCGTGGGTCTGCATCGCCCTCGGCAGCAATCAGGCCATCGGCAAAGGCCCGCGCCTCTGCAAGGGTCTTGTTCATCTTCCAGCTCGTACCGATCCAGAAGGGCCTATTGCTCATGGGTTCTCTCCTCTCCCACTGAAATCAAGCGGATGCCCGCATCCACCAAGGGCGCCGAAATGCTCCGCTCCAGCGCAGCACCTGTAATGATCGCCTCGAATTCGGTCAGATTGGCCAGATGGTGCAACGCGGTGCGCCCGAACTTCTGGTGATCGACCAACAGATAAGAGCGCGCGCCACACGAAATCATCAGACGCTTTGTGCGCACCACTTCGTGGTCCATGTGAAAACAGGCCATGCCGCTGACGGCCGGAGCCGAGATGAAAGATACATCCGCCCGTAACCGCATGAGGCTTTCTTCCGTCACCAGACCGAAGAAACCGTTGAACTTTCGGGAGTAGTTGCCACCGAGGGCGAGCAGGTTGATGCCATTGGCATTCCAGAGCGCGCCGATCGCAGCCATGTTGTTGGTGATCACGGTCAGCGGCCGCTTTTCCGGCAGAAGCTCGGCAAGGAGTCCCGCAGTCGTACCGTCATTGATCAAGACGGTCATGCCCGGTTCGATCAGATCGGCCGCCGCACGCGCAATGCACCGTTTTTCTTCGGCGTCTCGCCGCTCGCGGTAACGATAATCGCTCTCGAACTGCAGGCTCGTCTCGATCGACGCCCCGCCGCGCACCTTTCGCAACATGCCGGCACTCTCGAGATCATCGAGATCGCGATGGATGGTCATCTTGGACACGTTGAATCGCTGCGCCAGCTCTTCGAGCGTGACCGAGCCTGCCTCCATGAGCAGTTCGACAATCTGCTGACGCCGATCGTCCAGTTTCATCGCATGTTTCCTAACTCAACATATCACATGTTATATTGTGATTATGTCTCCAGTATGTAACATTTTTCGCTGCAAGATCAAGATCGCGACGACGTTTTGTGATTTTGGTCGTGATATTTCACACAGGCTCACAAATTGAGATCGGCGATCCCCGTGTCGATATGAGGAGCCCAGAACGCAACGGATTCGGCAATCTGATCGATGACCTGCCTGTCGTTCGGATCCCGCTCCTTGAAGGAGAGTTCGAGGCAGATCTCGTTGTCGCGAGCGCCGCCTTCGCGAAAGGCTGCAAGAAGCGGCTCCGGCTGAATCCGTCCCTTCGCGTTGAACTCGGCAGTGAACGGCCGATGGCCGCCCTTATCCATCAGCGACTGCTTGATATGGATGATCGGCGAATATGGCGGGACCGCCCTCGCCCAGGCATAAGGATCAAAGTCGTCCGGATTGGTGCTGGTGACATCACCATGATCGATATCCGCCATCATCCACATCGGCACGGCCATATTCGCCGCCGTCAATCGCTTCTGCAACGCCAGGCAGGAAGCAATCGTTTCGCCGAACTCGCGGCCGACCGACATCGGTTCCCAGAACACATAGCTCAGGCCCGCCGCCTTCGCATGCTCCGCCACCTCGGCCCAGCAGTCGATGGCAATCTGGATAAGCTCCTCGCGCCGTGCCGGATCGTCGTAGTCCCTGTAGGTGAAGATCGCGAACTGCGTGCCGACCGACGTCCCGCCGAGATCGGCAGTGATATCGGCAAATGTCTTGAACCAGTCGACATAGTAACGCCGGACATCGGCGTCGGGATGGCCGAAATGGTTGAGACGGCCATAGGGGCCTGTCATGCCGGAGGTTACGCGAACGCCGGTACGCTTCAGCGCCGCCTTCATGTCCCGCGTCAGCCGGCGAATAACCGGCGCTTGCCAGGACGGGTTGATGAACTCGTGCGTCAGCTGGAGATCGCGGATTTTCAGTTGGTGTGCAACGGTGTCGACCAGGTCTCCCGGCTCGGCGAAGCGGTTCACCAGAGGATTGGTGTTCAGGGAAAGCGTCAGGGCCATTCTTATATCCTCAGGCGGCGGCGAGCTGGGTGGAAGAGAACCACTGGCGG
Source organism: Rhizobium sp. BK376 (assembly GCF_004341625.1). Classification (GTDB taxonomy): domain Bacteria; phylum Pseudomonadota; class Alphaproteobacteria; order Rhizobiales; family Rhizobiaceae; genus Rhizobium. Next base: position 42,238 of record NZ_SLZG01000010.1, read on the forward strand.
AACTGCTCGCGCTCGGCTTCGGTCAGATGCAGATAATGCTTGGTGCGGCGATAGAGGATATCGTCAGGCGTCTGCGCCCATTCGCGGGCGACGAGATAGCGGGCCTCCGCCTCGTAGAACTGGCCGCCGAAGTGCCGGCCAAGCCCTTCCAACCCGGTGGCGTTGCCGATAACAGCCTTCGTGCGGGTGCCATAGAGACGTCCGTAGTGATGCAACAGCTTGCGGTTCATCCAGGGATAGGTGTCTCGCAGGCTGTTAGCGAAGGTCTCGTAATCGGCATCGGGCATGTCGCCGCCGGGAAGCGGCGCATGCTCTGTCCAGTTGTCGCCCATGTTGGGGAAAATATGCTTCAGGCGCTGCATGCCGCGCTCCGCCAGTTCGCGGAACGTCGTTATCTTGCCACCGAAAACGTTAAGCAGCGGCGCACCGCCCGTCTCGTCGAGATCGAAGACATAGTCTCGGGTGACGGCAGATGGGTTGCCCTTGCCGTCATCGAAAAGCGGGCGGACACCGGAGAAGGTCGTGATAATGTCCTGCCGACGCAGCTTTTCCTTGAAATAGCGGTTTACCGCCGCAAGCAGGTAGTCGATTTCCTTCTCGTCGGCAGCGACATCCTCGGCGCGACCTTCATAGGCGATATCGGTCGTGCCGATCAGCGCCTTGTCGCCCTCGTAGGGGTTGATGAAGATCACCCGCTTGTCGTGGTTCTGCACGAGATAAGCGTTGGCGCCCTGCCAGAATTTCGGGACGATGATGTGCGAGCCCTTGACCAAGCGGACGTTGCGGCTGGAATTGGAGCCGGCGACACGGCCGATGACGTCGGATACCCAGGGACCGGCGCAGTTGACGAGACACTTGACGCGGTAAGTCGTGGTTTCGCCGGTAAAGCTCTTTTTCGTGGTAACCGTCCAGAGACCGTTCTCGCGGCGGGCTGTCACAACAGGGGTGCGGGTCAGCACGACCGCGCCCTTTTCGGCCGCGCCGACGGCGTTCAGCGCCACGAGGCGAGCGTCATCGACCCAGCAGTCCGAATATTCAAAACCCTTGGTGTACTGGTCGACGATCGGAATCCCCTCCGGATCGCGGCGAAGGTCGAGCGTGCGCGTGCCGGGCAGCCGCTTGCGGCCGCCGAGATGGTCGTAGAGGAAGAGGCCAAGCCGGACCAGCCATGCCGGACGATCCTGCGGGCTGTGCGGCAGCACGAAGCGCATCGGCCAGATGATGTGCGGGGCAGCCTTCAACAGCACCTCGCGCTCGATCAGCGCCTCGCGCACGAGGCGGAATTCGTAATATTCGAGATAGCGCAGGCCGCCATGGACGAGCTTGCCTGAACGCGAGGACGTCCCTTCCGCCAGATCGTCCTTTTCGCAGAGGACGACGGACAGGCCGCGGCCGGCGGCGTCGCGGGCGATGCCCGCGCCATTGATGCCGCCGCCGATCACCAGCAGGTCCACGATTTTGGGCTCGGTCATGTCATGCTCCTTTGGATGCCTGTGGCATTGTCGGCGTCACCTGGGCTGCGAGGTTTCGGATTGCAGCGAGGATGCCGGATCGGCAAGCGTGTCCCAGACGGGCGCTGCCGCCTGGCGTACCTGGACGTACGCAGAATAAAGATGATCATAGCGTGCGGCCTCGGCCGGATCGGGCTCTTCGGCCGTCTTCAGCAGCGGCGTCACCCAATCGGCGATGCAGGCGTCCATGTCGGGATAAGCCCCGATCGCGACGGCCGCCATCATCGCAGCGCCGGCGGCTCCCGCCTCTTCGCGCTCGGAAATACGCACCGGCGCATTGATCGCCGCCGCAAGTGAAGAGCGCAGGGCGCGAGAACGTGCCGCCCCGCCGGTGAGGCGCAGCTCTTCCGGCATGTCGCCCATGGCCGCGTAGCAGTCACGCGTCGCCATGCCGAGACCTTCGACGACGGAGCGCATGAGGTCGGCAAAGCCGTGGCGGATCGAAAGCCCGGTGAAGCTTGCCCGCGCATAGGCATTGACGAAGGGGCCGCGTTCGCCGGCCTCCGATATATAGGGATGATAGAGGAGCCCCGTCGGGCGGCTCGTGTAAAACCATTGATCGACGCGCGAGACGAGCTCTTCCGGCCGAACGGCTCGGCCACCCTCGCTCATCAGTTCTGCGGCAAGCTTGAGAAGCCAGTCGATGTTGATCGTCGCGCCCATATTGGTCTGCACCTGGGTGACGATCCCGGGCATCGGCAGCGTGATGACATATCCCGTTCGCTCATCGTTGAGATGAACTTCGGGGACCGGCTTTGCGCGAAGGTGCACGCCGGTCGAACCGATCGTCGAGCAGGCGGCGTTCTTTCCGCCGGTGCGCACACCCGCTCCGAGCGCCGTCATCACCATGTCGACGTAGCCGAGGCAGATGGGTGTCCCGGCGCGCAATCCGCAAAGGGCCGCTGCTTCCGGCAGCAGCGGATGGACGATTTCGGTTCCCTCGACGATCTCGGGCAGCAGCGCACGGCGACGTATCAGACCCAGCGTATCGATGACGTCGTCGTCGTACCGGCGCGTCCGGAAATTGCCGAAGGTAAAGCTCGCCTCGGAAGGATCGGTGGCGCGCACGCCGGTCAGGTTGAGATAGAGCCAGTCCTTACAGTGCAGCGCGACTTCGGCTCTGTCGAGCAAATCCGGCTGCGTGCGGTCCATATGAGCAAGCTGCGCGCCCTGCTGGCAGGTATTAAGGCCTGTGCCTGTCGCCTCGAAGCGGACGCGATCACCCACAGTGCTGGACAGACGACTGACGGTTGTCGCCGCGCGGGCATCGAGCCAGAGCCATGCGTCGCCGACCGGGCGGTTGTCAGACCCAACGAGCCATGTGCCGTCGCCCTGCCCTGTCACTGCGACCGCCGCCACGCGGTTCGCAAGATTGTCCACCTTGGCTCCGAGATCGCGCAGCGTCTGCGCGCAATCGGCCCAGGTCTGGTCCAGAGACTGCAGGACAGCGCCGTCGGTCCGCGTGACATATCGGTTCGGTACGGATGCCGCCGCGATCTGCCGTCCCGCCAGATCGAAGGCAACAGCCTTGATGACAGAGGTTCCGGCGTCGATGCCAATCAGAATATCGCGTCCAGCCTCACGCATAAAAACACGTCTCCTCCGTTCCAAGCCCGCGACTGATCACACGGCCACTCCTCACGCCGGATCCCCCGCGACCAGCGCTTGCGCAGTACGCTCATCGGTGATCAGACCACGAAGGCAACCGCTTTTCAGGACCGCCCTGATCGCCTCCACCTTCTCCCGCCCGCCCGCGATGGCAACAATCCTGCGTCCTTTCAGGCCCGCAAGATCGGGAGACAGGGTGCGTGCCGCGAGCGACGTCTGGATCGGCTTGCCTGTTCGATCGAAGAAATGGCCAAGCATTTCCCCGACACCGCCCAGATCACGAACCTCACGAATCTCCGAGACCTCGATCATCTGCGAAGCGACAAGCTGCGCTTCGGGTTCGGCGGTGCCGATACCGACGACCAGCAGATCGGCCCGCGCAGCAAGGCCAAAGACCTCCCGCACTCCGCGCTGCGCAAGGAGTACCTCACGATCTTCTGTCGAATTGGCAAAAAACGGCACCGGCAACACGAAGGCGGAGGCACCGGTCTTTTCCGCAAGACGGTGCATGACATCGTAGGGGTTCGCCGAATAGTTCCGCGTCAGACCGCCCATCAATGATACGAACTGGACCTTGCCTGCATCCATGCGCGGCATGTCCGCGACCGCAGCAGCCAAGGTGCGGCCATGACCGATGCCGATCATGCCGCCCTGCAGGTTCTCTATCTCGCGCTGAAGGAAGCCCGCCCCTGCGATACCCATGGCACGATGCGGCATGCCCTCTTCATGAAGGTCGGGCGTTACCTCGCAATATTCCAATCCGTAGCGGGCCGAGATCTTCATCTCCAGAAGGACGCACTCCGCGACATCGCCATCAATGGTGATCTTGACCGCGCCATTCTGGTTGGCTCTGGCGATCAAACGATGCGCCTTGAGATTGGTTACGCCCAGTCTGGAGGCGACTTCGGCCTGGGTGAGACCGGCAGCATAGTGAAGCCACGCCGCGCGGATGGCGAGGCTGTCTTCATTGCTGCGTTTTACGGCGGGCCGGGCCATGTCTCCTCCGAAGCATCTCGTCATTTCTGAAATTTTTTTTATCGCTTGCATTTTTTTGCATTATTTATAACATATGTCAACAAGATCACATCGGTGAGTGAAGGAGGAAACTCGTCGCCGGCCTCTTGAGAACGATCGTCAGGCTTGCTGACGCAATCGTTCCAGCATCGGAAACAGCTCGGCAAAAGACGTGAGCTTGCTCGATGTCCGCAGATCAATTCGGTGAGCAACAATGCGCAAAATTACCTTTTTATAAGGTTTTTCGGTCGCTTAGGTGAAGAAGCCATGGATAGGGTTTCGTTGCGAGAGTTGTTGATATCGGTGGCGGCTGAGCCGTAAGAAAGGCGAATATCGAAGCTGCCGCACCTTCTTTCACGCAACGCAAGTCCGGCGGGTGATTGACAAGCCATCATAGATATCACATAGCTGAGATGGTTAATAACACAGAGATATCACAACGGTGGCGCTTCAGGGGCGAGGAAGACCACCAGAAAACGCTGAAAAGCGATGGGATTTCATCCCGTTGCAAAAAGCGGTGAATCGGAGGAGGCACATGGTCATACAGAAAAAAGCACTCGCGGCCGCCAAGTTGCGACCAGCTTGTATCGGGCTGGAAGGTTCGATGGGCTTTGCTGCCATCGCCTCTGCACGGCCGACCTTGGCTCTCACCGCATGGCCTCTCGCCATATTCGCAAACGCCGCCGCAGGAGCCGGCTCCTCGCGGCAGTCTCTACCCAATTTACAGGTTGTCGTACAATGAGCTTCCAGGCTGGCACTTCCACGAACAGGCGCGTCAAACCCGGCGTCCGTATCACCATTGCCTCCGTCGCGACCATCGTCCTGCTCGCTGCCATGGCGCTCGACACAAAGATTGTCAAAATCGGGTCGGAAGCGTCCGATTCAGGCGCCTTCTCCCCCGACACCTACGGCACATCAGAGTTCCCGAAGATACAGACGGCAATCGAGGGACGTGCTGTCAGCGCTGATACGCTTGCAACGGCAATTGCCGCCGACAAGGCTGCTGCCGCCAAGCAATACGGCATTCCTGGCGGCATCGGTCCTGAGATCTCCGTCAAGTTCACGGGCGTCGTCGGCGCTGGGAAATCGGGTGTCTACGCCGTGACCGTTCCCGGCGTCCCGGGCGATGTGATGATCCGCGTTCAGACAGGTCCGGCCATTAACGGAACAGACCTGCGCGATGCGACAGGCACCATTCACTTCGAGCAATTCACCAACCAGATCGAATATCAGAACGCCGGATCGGCTCTCAACAACGAGATGAAGAAGCAGGTTCTGTCGAAGATCGACAACAGCAATCTGACGGGAAAGACCATTTCGGTCGTTGGTGCGTTTCAGCTGATCAACCCGAAAAGCTGGCTCGTCACTCCTGTAAAGTTGGATGTCCAATGAGCGTCGCGTCCAAAATCGCCCCGGGCGCGAACGACACCGTCCTTGCCGCCCGCAACGTCGCCAAATCCTATGGCAGCGTACACGCCTTGAAAGGCGTCAATTTCGACATTCGCCGCGGCAAGGTGACGACGCTCTTTGGTGAGAACGGCGCCGGCAAGTCGACGCTGATGAAAATCCTGTCCGGCGTTGTAACGCCGACCTCGGGCTCAATCATTCTCGACGGCGAGGAAGTCACCTTCTCCTCCTCGACGGATGCGCGCGACCGCGGCATCTCCATCATCCACCAGGAACTCAGCCTCGCGCCGAACCTCAGCGTCCGCGACAACATCTTCATGGGCCGCGAGATTAAGAACGCATCGGGCGTCGACTTCGCCGAGGAAGCACGCCAGACCCGCCAGCTGATGGAAGATCTCAACGAGGATATCGATCCGATGACACCCGTCGAGGAGCTTCGCCTCGGCCAGCAGCAGATCGTCGAGATCGCCCGCGCGCTGTCGGTCGATTCCCGCATCCTGATCATGGACGAACCAACTTCGGCGCTGAGCGCCACTGAGGTCGAAGTCCTTTTCAAGGTTATCCGCGACCTCACCAGCCGCGGCGTTTCTATTGTCTATATCTCCCACCATCTCGAAGAAGCTCTGCAGATCACGGATTATGCGGTGGTACTTCGAGATGGATCCATGACCGCGAAGGCCGAAGCCAAGGATATCGATCTCGAATGGATCGTCCGCAACATGGTCGGCGAAAACTTCGACCTTGGCTCCCCGCCGACAGGCTATGAGTTCGGCGACGTCGCTCTGTCGATCAAGGACCTGAGCGTCCCCGATCCGGGCGGCTCAGGCTTTTCGCTGGTCGATCGTCTGTCGCTCGATATCCGCGCCGGCGAGATCGTCTGCATCTATGGCCTGATGGGCGCCGGGCGAACCGAACTACTGGAATGCGTCGCCGGCCGCCTTCGCTCGACCGGCGGGCAGGTCTTGCTGGAAGGAAAAGACGTCTCCAGATTGACGATCGCACAGCGCATTGAACAGGGCCTCGCCCTGGTGCCGGAAGACCGCCAGCGCGACGGCCTGGTGCAGACCATGACCGTCGGATCGAACCTGTCGCTTGCCAGCATCCGCAGCTTCGTTAGGGGCATGCTCTTGTCGTCGCAGCGTGAGCGCGGCCTCATCGACCAGTCGATCCGCAACGTCCACATCAAAACCTCAGGCGGCGGGGCTGCCATTGGATCGCTCTCGGGCGGAAACCAGCAGAAGGTCGTCATCGGCAAGATGCTGGCAACAAACCCGAAGGTCGTCCTGCTGGACGAGCCAAGCCGCGGTATCGACATCGGAGCGAAGGCCGAAGTGTTCAAGCTGCTGGCGGAGCGAGCCACGCAGGGCATTGCGGTGCTCTATTCCACGTCCGAGGTCTCCGAATGCCTGAGCATCGCGCACCGCATCATCGTCATGCGGCGCGGCAGGATTTCGGCACAGTTCGGATCCGACGTCACAAAAGAGCAGATCATGGCCGCCTCGGGCGAAGCCGTGATCGAAGCCTAAACTAGAATAACGGAGCACTGATCATGGCCAATGCCGGTCCAACCATCAAACCAAGCCGCCAGGGCATGTTCAGCGATGGCTTCAATCTGGGCAAGCTGCTGCTCGAGGGACGCGCGTTTTTCGCGTTGATCGCGATCATCGTCGTCTTCTCGTTCCTGTCGCCCTATTACTTCTCGGTCAGCAACTTCCTGACCATGGCACAGCACGTCGCCATCTTCGGCATTCTCGCCGTGGGCATGCTGCTCGTCATCCTGAACGGCGGTATCGACCTCTCGGTCGGCTCGACGCTGGGCCTTGCCGGCATCGTCGCCGGCTTCATGATGCAAGGCGTCACCTTGCATTGGTTCGGCGTGATCCTTTATCCGCCGGTCTGGGTCGTCGCCATTCTCGCCTGCGTGCTCGGCGCGCTTGTTGGCCTGGTGAACGGCGTGCTGATCGCCCGTTTCAAGGTTCCGGCCTTCGTCGCGACCCTCGGCGTCATGTATGTGGTGCGCGGTTTTGCGCTGCTGATCACCAACGGCCTGACTTACAACAATCTCGGCGGCAAGCCTGAGCTTGGCAATACCGGCTTCGACTGGCTCGGCTTCAACCGCCTGTTCAGCGTTCCGATCGGCGTCGTCGTTCTGGTCGTCATTTCGATCCTGGTAAGCCTGATGCTCAACCGGTCTGCTTTTGGCCGCTGGCTCTATGCATCCGGTGGCAACGAGCGTGCCGCCGAGCTTTCCGGCGTTCCGGTCAAGACGGTTCAGATTACGGTCTACATGCTCTCAGGCATCTGCGCGGCGATCGCCGGCCTGATCCTGTCTTCGCAGCTGACGTCGGCCGGCCCGACTGCCGGTACCTCCTATGAATTGACGGCCATTGCCGCTGTCGTCATCGGCGGCGCGGCCTTGACCGGCGGCCGGGGCAATATTCGCGGAACCCTGCTCGGTGCCTTCGTCATCGGGTTCCTGTCCGACGGTCTCGTGATCATCGGTATCTCGTCCTATTGGCAGACAGTCTTCACCGGCGCGGTCATCGTGCTCGCGGTGTTGCTCAATGCCGTCCAGTATCGCCGTCGCGCCAAGGCACCCGCTACGCCCAGCAACGGCCAACCGACTTCTCCGCAACAGGGGGGTAAAGCGCGTCAGGCTGATGCCGCTCGCGAGAAGGCAGCCGGATAACCGGCCTTATAGTCAACCAAGGAGGAAAACTTCAATGCTTAGTAAGAAAATTCTGTTGCTCACGGCCTTCGCGCTTGCAGCTCCGGTCCTCGGCTCTGCGACATCCGCATCGGCCGCCGGCCTGATCTCGATCATCGTCAACGATCCGGCCAACCCCTATTGGCTGACCGAAGGCAACGTTGCTGCCGCCGAAGCCAAGAAGCTCGGCTATGACGCCAAGGTCAGCGCTCACAAGGGCGACACCAACACGGAAAGTACGCTGATCGACACCGCGATCACCAACAAGTCCGTTGCGATCATTCTCGACCCGGCCAATGCCAGCGGCTCGATCGGTGCCGTCAAGAAGGCTGTTGCGGCAAACATCCCGGTCTTCCTCGTCAACGCGGAAATCAACCAGGAAGGTCTTGCCAAGGCTCAGCTCGTTTCCAACAACGCACAGGGTGCTGCCCTCGGCGCCCAGCAGTGGGTCCAGGATGTTGGTGAAAAGGGCAATTACGTCGAACTGCTCGGCGCCCCCTCCGACAACAACGCCGCAACGCGTTCCAACGGTTACACGACGGTTCTCAGCCAGTATGCGGATCTGCAGAAGGTTGGCGACCAGGTCGCTAACTGGGACCGTACGCAGGGTCACGACAAGATGCAGAGCCTCCTGCAGGCTCATCCTGACATCATCGGCGTCATCAGCGGCAACGATGAAATGGCGCTCGGCGCGATCGCTGCCCTGAAGGAAGCCGGCAAGCTCGCCAACATCAAGGTCGGCGGTTTCGACGGCTCGCCTGATGCGGTTGCTGCGATCAAGGCCGGCGAACTGCAGTACACCGTTCTGCAGCCGGTTGCCGTCTTCTCGGCAAAGGCTGTCGATCAGGCCGACTCCTTCCTGAAGAACGGCAAGACTGGTGCTGCAAGCGAAAAGCAGCTCTACGATTGCCTGCTCATCACCAAGGACAACGTCGCCAAGTACACCGCTCCGTTCACGCTCTCGGAGTAACAATAATTGGGGAGCGCCAGCAAAGGCGCTCTCCTTTGCTTGCTTGCATTCAGGAAGCCTGCAACAGAAAGTCGTATGAATTGCACGCGATGCGATTTGACTTTGCAGGCGCAATCGCACCAAGAAGGGAGGCTCTGACGTGAACGGCCCTGGGTGCCAATCGCCCCTTGCGATCGTCACGGCTGATCTGACATAAGTCCGCTTGGCCACAGTGTAAGCAATATGAATATTTTAGGCGACGACAACGATCCCACCGATAACCGAATGGCTCAAGATCCGGTGCCGAGCGACAGCCGGCAGGCCCGGCAGATTGCGCGTCGTCAGTCGATCACCGAAGCCGTGATGGCCGAAGGTTCCGTGCGGATCGAGGATATTGCCGACCGCTTCGGCATAAGCCTGATGACCGCCCATCGCGACCTCGATGATCTCGTCAGTCGCGGCATCTTGCGCAAGGCACGCGGCGTTGCGTCCGCAGCGCCAACCAGTCTCAGTGAATCCAGCGACCTTTACCGTTCCAGCCGGCAGTCTGCAGAGAAGAAGGCGCTTGCGCTTGCCGCCATGCGCTTCGTCGAACCGGGGCACGCAATCTTTTGCGACGACTCGACGACCGTGCTGCAGATGGCACGCTATCTCCCCTCCAAGGTGCCGCTTACCGTCATCACGAACTCGCTGACCTTCATGAACGAGCTCAAGGGCGTGCGCGACCTCAACCTGCTCGGTCTTGGCGGTCAATACTACAATTGGTGCAACGCCTTCATGGGCCGCATGACGACGCACGAGATATCTCATCTCCGCGCCGACACTCTGTTCATGTCGATGTCGGCGATAACCGACGATATCGCTTTCCACCAGTTTCTTGAGATCGTCGATACCAAGCGGGCAATGTTTGAGTCCGCGTCGACCCGCATCCTGCTTGTCGATCACACCAAATTCGATCGTCGTGCCCTGCACGCCTTCGCGCCACTCAGCGATTTCGATGTCGTCATCGTCGATGACGGAACGCCCGCCGCACACCTCGACCGCATGCGAGCCCAGGGTATCAACGTCGTCGTCGCCCCGACACGCGGGCCGGGCCATACCTCGGCCATCGAGCGCTACGAGCCCGAAGAGAAATAAATCCACCAGCTTTTCACGCTCGAACGTGTGGCGCTTCGCGCCATGCGAGCCTGCGCGTCAATTTGTGTTATGTAACAGCTATTGACGTTAACTTATCATAATCCTATGTTCTATTCATCGGAAGCGAACGAGCAAATTCCGTCGCATCAATTCAGTCTGGAAGACCGAAGACGCTCTTGACTGACGACTGCAACAAGGGAGCGAGGAAATAACAATGTCCAGCCTGCTAGGGATAGACAACGGCTTGACGGTGACCAAAGCGGTCATCTTCGACATCGACGGCACGCAGCTTTCGGTGGCGCGGCGGCGGGTGCCGCAGTCAATGCCGCAGGCCCGCTGGGTCGAGCGCGACATGGCCGGTCTGTGGCAGGCCACTGCCGAAGCGATCAAGGAAGCCATCAGCCTCAGCGGCAGACCTGCCGACGATATCAAGGCGGTCGCTGCGACCGCGCACGGCGATGGGCTTTATCTGCTCGACAAGAACCGCCAGCCACTCGGTCCCGGAATTCTCTCGCTGGACAGCCGTGCCGGCGGGATCGTGGAGCGTTGGTCAGCGGGTTCGGTCTTTTCAGAAGCGCTGGAACTGACCGGACAGGTCCCGCATGCATCGGCACCTTCCGCGCTGCTCGCATGGCTGAAAGAAAACGATCCCGATCGTTTCAATGAAATCGGCCATATCATTGCCTGCAAGGATTGGCTCCGGTTCTGCCTCACGGACACAATCGGCACCGACCGGACCGAGGCCAGCACGTCCTTCACCGATGTGAACGGCCAGGATTATTCGCCAGAAGCGCTTCGCGTATATGGGCTGGAAGAGCTGTTTAATGCGCTGGCGCCAATCGCTCCCTCTGCCGCGGTCGTAGGTTACGTCACCGCCGAGGCGGCCGCGCTCACTGGTCTCAAGAAGGGCACGCCGGTTGCCTCCGGCCTGCATGACGTTACGGCCTCCGCACTTGGCATAGGCGGCCACGCCGACAACGTCATGAGCATCGTTGCCGGCACCTATTCCATCAATGAGGTCGTATCCGACGCGCCACGCACGGACCCTCGCTGGTTCTGCCGCAACGCCATCACGCCCGGCCGCTGGAACAACATGTCGATCTCGCCGGCCTCGACGGCGAACTACGACTGGTTCCTCGACACCTTCTGCCCCGGCGACCAGGCCGAAGCTGCAGCAACCGGCGTATCGGTCCACGCGACGCTGGCAAAAGAGATCGATGCGGCTCTGAAAAGGCCGTCCACCATCCTTTTCCATCCCTATCTCTTCGGTTCGCCCTACGGCAATTTTGCCAGCGGCAGCTTCCTCGGCCTGCACGGCTGGCACGACCGCGGCGACATGCTGAAGGCAGTGTTGGAGGGCATCGCCTTCAACCATCGCACCCATGTCGATGCGCTTCGCGATGGCTTTGCGTTCAGCGAAGTCCGGCTGACGGGCGGCGGCTCCCGCAATCCCGCCTTTGCGCAGATGTTTGCCGATATCCTCAACATGCCCGTCACCGTTACAACCGTCGACGAAGCAGCCGCCTTCGGCGCCGCGCTCTGCGCAGGAACCGCAGTCGGGCTCTTCACATCGCCCCAGGACGGGGCAGCGGCAATTGCCAAGGTCGACCGCACCTATTTTCCGGATTCTTCACAAAGCGCCATCTTCGACGAGCGCTTCGCCCTCTACAGCAGGCTTGCCGAGACGCTGAAGCCGCAATGGCTGGAGCTTGAAAAGCTTGCGGCGCTCATTCCGGGAGTACGCCCGTGATCAAGGCCGACGAACGGCGCGAAGAGATTGCCAACTACGTGATCAAACTCGGCCAGGTGCGCATAGACGATCTCGTGGAGCACTTCGGCGTGTCGCGCATGACGATCCATCGCCATATCGACCAGCTTGCCCAGCAGGGCGTGCTGCGCAAGCTGCACGGCGCCGTCACGGTTCAGCCGTCCGGCATCTATGAAAGCACCTTCCGCTATCGCATGACGGTCGGCAGGGCGGAAAAGGATGCGCTCGCCCGCGCCGCAATGAAATTCATCGAGCCCGGACAGGTTGTCATGCTTGACGACTCGACCACCGCCAATGCCGCCGCCCCGCTGCTGCTCGACATCAAGCCGCTCACCGTCATCACCAACAGCATGTCGACCGCCGAACTCGTGGCCCACGTGGAAAACGTCGACTTCATCTGCCTCGGCGGTCAATACCATCACACCTATAACGCCTATATCGGCATCATCTGCGAGAACTCCATTTCACGGCTTCGCGCCGATGTTCTGATCTGCTCCGCATCGGCGATCAGCGGCACCACGGCCTTTATCCAGGACCAACAGGTCGTGCGTGTAAAACAGGCGATGATGGCGTCCTGCACCAAACGACTTCTTCTTCTCGACCATGCAAAATTCGACAAGGTCGCCTTGCATGTTTTCGGCGATCTCACCGCCTTCGACGCGGTTCTGGTCACTGACGGCATCAGCGACATTGCATCAAAACAACTCCAGCAGGCCGGTGTTCGGCTGCACATCGTAAGGACAGGGCATCATGAGTCTATCGGCTGAACATACGGTAGATCAAACCGCACAACCCTCCGCCGTCGCTGACCGGGGCTCGGTCGACGTCGTCATTCTCGGCGCCGGCGTCAATGGCGCCGGGCTGTTTCGCGATCTCTGCGCGCAGGGCGTCAACTGCCTCATTGTCGACAAGGGAGATTTCGGATCCGGCACCAGCGCCGCGCCGTCGCGCCTCATCCACGGCGGTCTCAAATATCTTGAGACCGGCGAATTCGGCCTCGTCGCTCAATCGACGCTGGAGCGCAATCTGCTTTTGAAAAATGCGCCGCATTGCGTCAGCCCCTTGCCGACGGTCATCCCGATCTTTTCGTGGACGAAGGGCATATGGGCGGCCTTGCGCACGCTTCTCGGCTCCACCAGTGCTCCCCGCAGCCGCGGCGCCATCCTGATCAAGATAGGCCTTGCCATCTACGATTATTACGGCTCGCGGCATCAGGTCATGCCGCGTCACAAGCTGGTCGGTCGCCGTAACGCCCTCAAAGACATGCCGGCTTTGACGAAATCGATCGTTGCGGCAGGCACCTATTATGATGCACGGATCACCCATCCCGAGAGACTGGTGCTGGAGTTGGTAACCGATGGCCTGGAAGCCAACGCATCGTCTGCCGCCCATAATTATACGACGCTGGTCGCTGCCTCCGACGGCGTGCTGACATTCAAGCCGGAAAGCGGCGCCGCATTTTCGGTTCGCCCGAAACTGGTCGTGAATGCAGCCGGCCCCTGGATCGACCACGTCAATGCGGCACTCGGCGCACCATCGAAAATGATCGGTGGTACAAAGGGATCCCACATTCTGCTCAAGCATGACGAGCTGGTTCGAAGCCTCGCCGGCCGGATGATCTATTTCGAAGCGGATGACGGTCGCATCTGTCTGGTCTACGACTATCTCAGCCTCGCTCTTGTCGGCTCGACCGACATCCCCGCCGACAATCCCGACAGCGTTCGCTGCGATCCGCAGGAGGTCGACTATCTCATCGAAAGCGTCCGGTCACTTCTGCCAGGGATGACGTTCAACCACGATCAGATCGTCTATGCCTATAGTGGCATCAGGCCGCTTCCTGCTTCGAATGCTTCTATCCCGGGTCTCATCAGCCGCGACCATTCCGCTCCGGTGACCGAGGCTGATGCGAAGCGTCCCTTCCCCATCGTCTCCCTGATCGGCGGCAAGTGGACGACATTTCGCGGCTTTGCAGAGGAGGTTACAGATACCGTCCTTTCGCGCCTTGGCCGAAGCCGGAAGACAAGTACGCGGACGATGCCGATCGGCGGCGGCCGGAATTTCCCGACGGATCCGAAGGCGCGTGCCGACTGGCTCACCCGGAACAGCACCTTGGTCGAAACAGATCGCAACCGTCTCGACAAGCTGCTGTCGCGCTATGGAACCAAGGCGCTGCAAATCGCGGGCCATCAAAGCCTGTGGAGCGCGGAGGACCGCCTGCCTGATTCCTCCGACTACAGCCTCTCTGAAATCGACTACATCCTGCGCAACGAATATGTCGAGCATCTCTCCGACATCGTCATGCGTCGAACGACGCTCGCCATAACCGGTTCGCTGACCGCAAGCGATCTGGAACAGATTGCGACAATAGCGGGTCGCGCGCTTGGATGGGATTCGCCGCGGATTTCCGATGAGATCAATATGGTGGAGAGCCAACTCAGAGATCGCAACCTGATGCATCTCTGATGATGAAGCGAGGGAACGTTGATTCCCTCGCAAACCAGTGCAGTCTCTTTGCCCCGTGGCGGGCTTGAGGCTGATGGAGAATATGGGGGTACGATACCATCAGCCTCAACAGAGATGCCCCTCTGTCCCATCCCCGCAGGTCGGGTCAAGTAGGGATGGACATTGACTGTAGCATCGCTACATGAAGTGAAACTGAAAATTCAGCCGCCGCGAGTATTTCAGCCAATCGCACCGCGGCAAGACCGTCGCAGACATGTCTGCTGACGCACCCCATTCACGAAATCAAGATCGCGACGACAAGGCACCCTCCGTGCCCGATTTCCCATGCCCGTTTCACGCCATACACAGAAAAGCAGCCCTCGGCCTGATATGCTCATTGACTCATTATACCAGTTGGCTATAGTCGTGGAAAATCATACTCCAAGGGAGGAAAAATGACTTCCATTGCACTCTTCGGCGCCGGCGGAAAAATGGGCTACCGGCTTGCCAAGAACTTGAAGGGCTCGCGCTTCGACGTGCGTCATGTCGAAGTAAGCGACGCCGGCAAGGCCCGGCTTCAAAATGATCTTGGCCTTTCCTGCATCAGCGCCGACGACGCGCTTTCAGGCGCCGATGTCGTCATCCTGGCTGTGCCGGACACGGCGATCGGCAAGGTCGCAGCGGGCATCTCCGACAAGCTCAAGGCCGGGACGATGGTGATTGCGCTCGACGCCGCCGCTCCTTTCGCCGGTCACCTGCCGAAGCGCGACGACCTCACCTATTTCGTCACCCACCCCTGCCATCCCCCTATTTTCAATGATGAAACGGACATGCAGGCGAAGAATGACCACTTCGGTGGCCTCTTTGCTAAGCAACACATCGTCTCGGCCCTGATGCAGGGGCCGGACAGCGCCTACGCCGTCGGCGAGGAAATCGCCAAGACGATCTGGGCGCCGGTGATGCGCTCGCATCGCGTCACGGTCGAGCAGATGGCGATGCTGGAACCGGGCCTTTCGGAGACCGTCGCCGCCTCGCTGCTCGTCGTCATGAAACAGGCCATGGACGAATGCGTCGCTCGCGGCGTTCCGGAAGAAGCCGCACGCGACTTCCTCCTTGGCCATATGAACGTGCTTGGCGCCGTCATCTTCGGCCAGGTCCAGGGCGTGTTCTCGGATGCCTGCAACAAGGCAATCGAGTTCGGCATCCCTGCGCTGATGCGTGACGACTGGAAGAAAGTATTCGAACCCAAGGAGATCGCTGACAGCATTCAGCGCATCACCTGATTGATCGGGAGGGCATCACGCCCTCCCTCTCTTCGGCTCCGCCGGGAACGGGGCTGATCTTTAACCCGGGAGGACCTAATGAAACTACACCGTACGCTTACCGTTGCTGCGTTTGCCGGCGTTCTCGCGCTCGGGACCGCGATGCCCGCCTTTTCCGCGGACCTGATCGCGATCATCACGCCCGCTCACGACAATCCATTCTTCAAGGCTGAAGCCGAAGGCGCTGAAGCCAAGGCCAAGGAGCTCGGTTACGACGTTCTCAGCGTCTCGCATGACGACGACGCCAACAAGCAGTCTGAACTGATCGATACCGCCATCGGCCGGGGCGCCAAGGCGATCATCCTCGACAATGCCGGCGCCGACGCAACGGTCGCAGCCATCAAGAAGGCCAAGGACGCGGGCATCCCCTCGTTCCTGATCGACCGTGAAGTCAACACGACAGGCGTCGCCGTTGCCCAGATCGTTTCCAACAACTACCAGGGTGCCCAGCTCGGCGCGACGGAGTTCGTCAAACTGATGGGCGAGAAGGGCAATTATGTCGAGCTCGTCGGCAAGGAGTCGGACACCAATGCCGGCATCCGCTCGCAGGGCTATCATGACGTCATCGACGACTATCCTGATCTGAAGAGCGTTGCCAAGCAGTCCGCCAACTGGAGCCAGACGGAAGCCTATTCGAAGATGGAAACCATCCTCCAGGCAAATCCGAATATCCAGGGCGTTATTTCCGGCAACGACACGATGGCCATGGGCGCGATCGCCGCCCTGCAGGCAGCCGGCCGCAAGGACGTGATCGTCGTCGGCTTCGACGGTTCGAACGACGTTCGCGACTCGATCAAGGCAGGCGGCATCAAGGCGACCGTGCTGCAGCCGGCCTATGCGCAGGCTCAGTTGGCCGTCACCCAGGCTGACGCCTACATCAAGACCAAGGCCGCTCCGAAGGAAGAAAAGCAGCTGATGGATTGCGTCCTGATCACGGGCGACAATGCCGGCAAGCTCGAAACCTTCGCGCTGACGAACTGATCACAACGGCCAGAAACCGTACGGAGAGCAAGCATGCTTGCTCTCCGTTGCCCTATGGGTCAAAGCCTCAAGAATGCAGGGTGGAGTGCATGGGAAAGATGAGGACGAAAGGAGCTGCGCTCCTTCTCATACTGGCAGCGGCAGCCTTGCCCGGCTGCAAGATCGTCAAGACGCCGACGGCCGAGGAAAAGGCTGCGGCTGCGGCCAAGACTGCATTCAACCCCGCCGAAAAGGTCGACGCCATCTGGCAAACGCAGGCGTTGCCTTCGATCGACAAGCGCGCCGGCGACCTCAAGGATGTACTGACTGCCATCGCGGCCAACCCCGACGATGCGGGAGCCAAATTCGGTCATCGCGACAAGCAGAGCGGCAACTCGCCCTGGACCTATATTGCGAAATTCCAGGGTAAGATCATCGCGGCAGATACACAATCGCGCGCAGCAACGATCGACGTCGATAGCGATGGGGACGGCAAGGCCGATGCGAAGGTGCAGATCGGCCCCGCACTGCGCGGCACGGCGCTGCGTGACAGCCTGGATTTCGTCAACTTCAACGAATTCAAGAACCAGATCGAATGGGCACAATTCGGCAAGGCCTTCAACGAGAAGGTCAACGCCACGATCCTCCAGCCGCTGCCCCGTGACGGCCTGATCGGCAAGACCGCCTCCGCAACAGGCGCGTTCCCGCTGCCCTCCTCGGGACAGCTGCCCCTGGTCACCCCAGCGACCATCTCCATAGGACAATAGCCATGGCCGAGGATGTAAAAGACGCCATCATCCTGCGCCTTGAAGAGGTCTCCAAGGTCTATTCGGGCATCGTCGCCGTCAAGCGCGCCAATCTCGAATTGCGGCGCGGCGCAGTCAATGTTCTGGTCGGCGAAAACGGTGCCGGCAAATCGACCCTCATGAAGATCATCGCCGGCGTGGAACGGCCGACGCTCGGGCGCATCATCCTCGATGGCAAGCCCGTCTCCTTCGATAGCCCGGCCGATGCAACGGCGCACGGCATCGGCATGATCTTCCAGGAGCTTAATCTCTTTTCGAATCTTACAGTCGCAGAGAACATCTTCGCGACCCGGGAGATCACGCGCGGCGTATTCGGCATCGATCACAAGGCGCAGGTCCGCAAGGCCAACGAATTCCTGATGAAGCTCGATGCAGGCATCAATGCCGAAAGCATGATAGAGGACTTGCCGATCGGCCAGCAACAACTCGTCGAGATCGCCAAGGCGATTTCGCTGAATGCACGCATCCTGATCATGGACGAACCGACCTCCGCGCTTTCGGCCGCCGAGGTCGACATCCTCTTCAAGGTCATCGCCGAGCTCAAGGCACAGGGCGTTGCGATCGTCTATATTTCCCATCGTCTCGAAGAGTTGATGCGGATCGGCGACTACATCACCGTGTTGCGCGACGGCCAGATCACCGGCCAGGCTATGGTTCGGGATATCGATACGAAATGGATCGTCCGCTCGATGATCGGCTCCGACGCCAAGGATTTCGCCCGGGGTGAGGGCCATGTCATCGGTAACGAAGCCTTTCGCGCCGAGGATATCAGTCTGCCGCGACGGACCGGCGGGCTTTCCGTCGATCACGTCTCGCTGTCGGTTCGCTCCGGCGAGATTCTCGGCATTTATGGCCTGATGGGCGCCGGCCGCAGCGAATTCTTCGAATGCGTCATGGGGCGGCACATGCACTCCACAGGCCGCATCTTCATCGACGGCAAGGAAGTCCGCGCTCGTGACACGACCCGCAGGATCAAGCGTGGCCTTGCACTCATCCCCGAGGATCGGCAGCGCGAAGGGCTGGTGCAGGTTCTCTCGATCGCCAGCAACCTGACCCTGGCGAGCCTCGGGCGCTTCGTCCGCTTCTTCCACATCCGGGCTGGAGAGGAGAGGAAGGCGATCGACGAGATGATCCGCGACCTTTCGATCAAGGCGCCCAATCCCGATTTCGAGGTCACCTCCATGTCGGGCGGCAATCAGCAAAAAGTGGTTATCGGCAAGGCCTTGATGACAGGGCCTAAGGTTCTCCTGATGGATGAACCCAGCCGCGGGATCGATGTCGGCGCGAAGGCCGACGTCTTCCGCACCATGCGCCGGCTTGCCGGCCAGGGTCTCGCCATTCTGTTTTCAACCTCCGACCTCGAAGAGGTCTTGGCTCTTTCGGATCGCATTGCCGTCCTGAGCAATGGACAACTCGTCGCCATCTTCGATCGGAAGGACGCGACCGAGGATGCGATCATTGCAGCTTCGGCCAAGGGACACGGACACACAGGGAAACTCGCATCATGACGGCGGATACTTCTTCCACTTTTGCAGCCAAGCGGTCGAACGGCTCCGTGCTTCTGACGCTGATGAAGCTCAGAACCTTCATCGCCCTCTTTGCCGTCATTATCTTCTTTGCGTTTGCCGCGCCGAATTTCACCTCGACGGCCAACGTTATCCTGATGTCGAAGCATGTGGCGCTGAACGCCTTCCTCGCCATGGGGATGACCTTCGTCATCATCACCGGCGGGATCGACCTCTCGGTGGGCTCTATCGTTGGCCTCTGCGGCATGGTCGCCGGCGGCCTGATCCTGAATGGTGTAGATTTACCAATCGGTTACACCATCTACTTCAATCTCTTTGAGATCATCCTGATTACGCTTTCGGTCGGTCTGGCCATCGGATTGATCAACGGCCTGCTGATCACTAAGCTCAACGTCGCGCCCTTCATCGCCACACTGGGCACGCTCTATATCGCCCGCGGCCTGGCACTGTTGTCTTCCGACGGGCAGACCTTCCCCAATCTGACCGGCCGGCAGGAATATGCGACAACAGGCTTCGACATATTCGGTGCGGGACGCATCCTCGGCCTGCCGGTGTCCATCTGGATCCTGATCGTACTGGCGCTCCTGGCTGCCTATTTTTCGCGATCGACGCCGATCGGACGGCACATCTTTGCGGTTGGCGGCAATGAACGTGCTGCCCGCATGTCGGGCATCCGCGTGGATCTGGTGAAGATCCTGGTCTACATGTTCTCCGGGCTTTGCGCGGCCATTGTCGGCATCGTCGTCTCTTCGGAACTGATGGCAGCGCATCCGGCAACCGGGGAAAGCTTCGAGCTCAACGCGATCGCCGCAGCCGTTCTCGGCGGCACCTCCATGTCCGGCGGGCGCGGCACGATCGGCGGCACGATCATCGGCGCCTTTGTCATCGGCATTCTTTCGGACGGACTTGTCATGATGGGCGTCTCCTCCTTCTGGCAGATGGTCATCAAGGGGCTGGTCATCATCATCGCTGTCGTCGTCGACCAGGCACAACGCCGGCTGCAGCAGCGCGTCACACTCATGCAGATGGCAAAGGCAGGCTAAGACATGATGGAACTACGCGGCGCCCTGATCGGCTGTGGCTTCTTCGCCATCAACCAGATGCATGGATGGAACGACGTCAGTGGAGCCAAGATCGTGGCAATCTGCGACCGCGATCCGGAACGGCTGCGCATCGTCGGCGACCAGTTCGGCATCGAACGGCGTTATACCGATGCCGGCGCGCTTTTTGCCGATGGTGGTTTCGATTTCGTCGATATTGCGACAACGGTCGGCAGCCATCGCGCGCTGGTCGAAATGGCCGCTGCCCATAAGGTTCCGGCCATTTGCCAGAAACCCTTTGCGAAGACGCTCAGCGACGCCAAGGCGATGGTGAAGGCGTGCCGCGATGCCGGCGTGCCGTTGATGGTGCACGAGAATTTTCGCTGGCAGACGCCGATCCAGGCGGTGCGCGCGGTCCTCGACAGCGGTGTCATCGGGACGCCCTTCTGGGGCCGGCTGTCCTTCCGGTCGGGCTATGACGTGTTCTCCGGCCAGCCCTATCTTGCCGAGGGCGAGCGCTTCATCATCGAGGATCTCGGCATCCACACGCTCGATATCGCCCGCTTCCTGCTCGGCGACGTCAAGTCGCTCACGGCAAGGACAAAGCGCGTCAACCCGCGCATTAGGGGCGAGGACGTCGCCACCATTCTTCTCGATCACGAGAGCGGCGTGACCTCCATCGTCGACGTCAGCTACGCGACCAAGCTTTCGACTGAGCCGTTTCCGGAGACGCTTGTCGAGATCGACGGCAGCGAAGGCACGATCCGGCTGTCACAAGGCTACCGGCTCGAGGTCACCAACGGCGTTGGCACGGAAATCAAGGACGTCTCGCCAAAACTTCTATCCTGGGCATCGCGCCCCTGGCACAATATTCAAGAGAGCGTTTACGCCATCCAGCAGCATTGGACCGATAGATTGGCATCCCGCGAAGAGACCTCAACATCGGGCGCCGACAATCTGAAGACCTTTGCGCTGGTCGAGGCTGCCTATGAGAGCGCGGCGACCGGAAAGACGGTAGATCTTGGAGCTTTGTTGGGATGACCGAAGACGAGGTCCGACGCCAAAATTTCAATCTCTACGGCACCGAGAAGATTGATGCACCGCCGGTTCGGCTGGTGGCTGGACCTCTCAGTGTGGATTTGACTGGCGGCAACCTGCGCAGTATCGCGTTCGAAGACGTTGAGGTCCTGCGAGGGATTGCCTTTCTCGTTCGCGATTGCGATTGGGGCACCTACGATCCGTTGATAAGCGATCTCGCGATCGATCGGCACGAGCACGGTTTCGACATCGGCTATACCGCGACCTGCGCCGGTCCCGGCAACTCCAGCCTCACCATCAAGGCAAAGATCCTGGGAGATAGGGCCGGACGTCTTGTCTTTGAGGCGGAGGTTACCTCGCCGACCGGTTTCGAGACCAATCGCTGCGGCTTCTGCATCCTCCATCCCATTGTCGGGATCGCCGGTACGCCGGTTACCGTCGAACATGTCTCCGGCCGGATCGAGCATACGGAACTCCCCGATCTGATCGAGCCGTGGCAGCCTTTCAAGGACATGCGTGCCATCGCTCATACCGTCATGCCGGATGTGACGGCGGAATGCCGGATGGAGGGCGACACCTTCGAAATGGAAGATCAGCGCAACTGGTCGGACGCCTCCTACAAAACCTATGTGAGGCCCCTCGCCCTGCCCTGGCCCTATCAGATTGCCGCCGATGAGCCGGTCAGACAGCGCATCACGTTGACCGTCCACGACAGACGAAGCACAAAGCCGAAGGCAATTACGGGACAAGGCGGCACCTCGGTGTGGCTGTCTCGCGGCAGCGCGGGCGGCAACATGCCCAGCATTGCTCTGATCGTGACGCCGGAAGAAGCCAAAGCGACACTCCAGGCACATACGACGCTGTCAGAAATAGGCCCGCAGGAACTGCTCTTCCATTTCGATCCTCTCGCCGGACATGGCGCGGCAGCGTTTTCCGACTTTGCCGCGATTCTGGAACGGCATCTGGGCGTATCCACTCTCGAGATCGCGGTTCCCTGCAAAAGACCTCTCTACGAGGAGGTGAGCGAAATTGCAGGCATGATGCAGAAGGCGGGCTTTCATCCTGATGCGATCGTCGTCTCGCCATCGGTCGATCGCCAGTCGACGCCGCCCGGAAGCATCTGGCCGGAATGCCCGCCACTGGAGGACGTTTACGCGGCG
This sequence comes from Rhizobium sp. BK376, assembly GCF_004341625.1. Classification (GTDB taxonomy): domain Bacteria; phylum Pseudomonadota; class Alphaproteobacteria; order Rhizobiales; family Rhizobiaceae; genus Rhizobium. The sequence continues at coordinate 64,633 of NZ_SLZG01000010.1, forward strand.
GCGCGGCGCGCCTTTCCGGGGACCCGGCTGGGTGGCGGCATGGTGAGCTATTTTACCGAACTCAACCGCAAGCGCGTGCCTGCTGAAACGCTCGATTTTATCACGCACTGTACCAATCCGATCGTTCACGCGGCCGACGATCTGAGCGTCATGCAGACGCTGGAGGCATTGCCATTCATCACGCGCTCGGTGCGCGGCATCTATGGCGACCGCCCCTATCGCATCGGCCCCTCGACCATTGCGATGCGGCAAAATCCCTATGGGAGCCGCACCATGGACAATCCCGATGGCAATCGCATTCCGATGGCCAACGTCGATCCTCGCCATAACGGTCTTTTTGCCGCGGCCTTCGCGCTCGGCTATGCAGCGCGTGTCATCCCGGCCGAACTTGAACTCCTGACCCTGTCATCCCTGACGGGCTCCTTTGGCCTGATCGCCGGGGTTGGCGAACCTGTCATGCCGAGCGGCCGGCGACCACTCTTCCACGTCGTCCAGAATCTGGCGAAAGTGGCCGGTGCTAAATGGACGGAATGCGTCTCCTCCGATCCGGCTAAAGTTCAGGCAATCGCCATAGGCGGCCAGAATGACGTCGGCCGGCTCTGGTTGGCCAATCTCACGGCGGAGAGGCAGCAGGTTGATGTCTCGGAAATGAACCCGCAATTCGCGACCATCACCCTGCATAGTAGTCGCGACATGGAGGGAGAGCGGCTCGATTGTGCCGGTGGACGCGTCGATCTGCCGCCCTTCGCGGTCGCATTCGTCGAAGCAGCCGGTTGACCTTTTTCCAGTGCGTGACAAATGTAGGCTCGCGCAATGACTGGGAGAATTATCTTGAAAACCAAGAAGATTATCAACGAAGGCGGTGCAGCCGTCGACGAAATGCTCGAAGGCATTTTGGCCGCGCACCCCGATCATATCTACACGGTGGCAGGGTCCCCGCGCGCGATCGTTGCAAAGCATGGCCCTCGTCAGGGCAAGGTCGGACTGGTCATTGGCGGCGGATCCGGCCACGAACCCACATTCCTCGGTTTCGTGGGCAAGGGTTTGGCGGATGCTGCTGCCGTCGGAAACGTGTTTGCGTCCCCGCCGCCTGATCCGATCATCGAATGCGCCAAGGCTGTGAACGGTGGCGCAGGCGTTCTTTTCATGTACGGCAACTATGCCGGCGATGTCATGAATTTCGATATGGCGGCCGAGATGCTTGCCATGGATGACATCGAGGTTCGAACCGTCCTGACGACAGATGACGTTGCCTCTGCACCGCGCGATCAGCGCGAGAGCCGGCGTGGCGTGGCGGGCAATGTGTTCATCTTCAAAGCCGCCGGTGCCGCCTGCGACCGCATGCTCTCCTTCGACGAGGTCGAGCGCGTTGCGAGAAAGGCCAATGATCGCGTCTTCTCGATGGGCGTCGCGCTTTCTCCCTGCTCACTGCCGCAGACCCGGAAGCCGAATTTCTCGATCGGCGAAGACGAGATGGAGATCGGCATGGGCATCCATGGCGAACCCGGTATTGCGCGCGGCCCTTTGAAATCGGCCGATGCCATCACCGATGAGCTGATGGACAAGATTCTCGATGAGATGCAAGCGCAGAGGGGGGACCGCGTCGCGGTGCTCGTCAACTCCCTCGGCTCAACGCCGATGATGGAACTCTACATCATGATGCGGCGTATCAAGCAGCGCCTGGATGCAGAAGGGCTCGCTATCCATTCCAGCCTGGTCGGGAACTATTGCACCTCGCTGGAGATGGCCGGCGCCTCCATCACTCTGATGCATCTTGATGATGAATTGCAGGCCTTGATCGACCATCCCTGTGATTGTGCCATGTTTCGTGTCGCATGAGGTCTTCCATGAGCGAAGTAACAGCGCAGAGATTGGCCGATCTGTTTGCAGCCATCGCGCAGACCATGGAGCGCGAGAAGGAGCGTCTCTGCGAACTCGACGGCGTCATCGGTGACGCGGATCACGGTATTGCCATGGAGCTCGGCTGTTCCGCAGCGGCCAGGGCAGTCGAACAGCCCGATATCGCGTCGAGCGATCCGACGACGGTCTTCAACACCGCGGCCAAATCCTTCCTGAATGCCGTCGGCGCGTCATCCGGGCCGCTCTATGCCACAGCCTTCATGCGGGCCGGCGCGGCTGTCAAAGGCAAGACGGTCTTGAGCGATGGTGACATGGCGGACGCCTTCGCTGCCATGGCCAAGGGTATTCAGGATCGGGGCAAGGCGGAACCCGGCGAGAAAACCATGGTGGACGCCTGGGCGCCCGCAGCAAAAGCCTGGTCGCAAGAGCACGCTGCGGGTGCGCCGCTGGCCGTATGCCTCTCCGCCGCAACAGAAGCAGCAAGGGCTGGTGCGGAGTCGACCAAAGCAATGGTCGCCTCAAAGGGGCGCTCGGCGCGGCTCGGCGACAGGTCGCTCGGACATATGGACCCTGGTGCTGCTTCGGCGGTCTGCATCATTGAAACGATGGCGAAGGTGTTGGGAAACGGCGGTTAATCGCAAGCCCGGGATAGGTTCATTCCCGACACATAATCCATTTAAATCAACATGTTGTTGACGTTTATTCAGCCCTGCCGTCACGAATCTGGGCGAAATAGCCATCCTTGCCGACCTGGCCGCCCTTCAATGCAATCTGCAGCCCGTTGGTCGCGGCATGATTACCATGCGCGGTGCAGAGCGGTGAGCCCGGTGTCTGCGGCAATGGTAAAAGCGTCGTCAGAGCCTGGATATGAAGCTCCTTCAGCGCGTGGCTCGACGTGTCACCGCCGGCAATGACGGCGCGTTTCAGCCCCTCTGCTTCGACCAGCCGACGCAACATCGTCCCGAGGAGGCTTCCCAGCCGATGGCGGGCACCGGCGATTTTGTCGATGCTGCTGCCGAGGTCGGCCGAAGGACCGAGCGCCGTATAGAGAATGGTGCTCCGCCCCTCTTTCAGACTGCGCAATCCGGCGGCGACGGCCTGCTCGATCGCCTCATTGCCATCCTCGCCCAGCAGGGCCAGCGGATCGACGGCAATGCCGTCAAAGCCATTTTCCGTCGCATGCCGAATTTGTCGCTCCGTCGTTGGCGACACGCTGCCGGAAACAACTGCGAGACGATCCACCTTGCCGGGCGATAAAAATTCCGTTGGACCATTCATCAGGCCTTCGGACCGCCAGGCGTTCAGCAGCGCATATTCAACCCCAGACGATCCGGCGACAAACGAGCCGCCTGCCCGGCGCGACCGCCAGACATGGTGCCCTGCCCGCTCCTGCGATTGAGCGCTGTCGACATCGAAGAGAACAATGCCCTGTCCGGCAAGCAACGCGTCAATACGCTCGCCGGACTCTCCCTCCGCAAGCATTGCCAGATCGGCAACCCCTGTCGGAAGCGATGTCTGCGCGGCCAGATGCAGCGAAAGATCCGATTCCTTCATCGGTGTAACCGGATGGCGGCTCATGACGGGGTGGCGATCGATGCGATAGACCTGGCCCTGGTAGGCCGCGAACAGGTGGCCGAAGGCGGTGTAGCGCTTCAGCTGTGGTGCTCCGACGATCAGGGGCACGATCTTTTGACCGAACACCACGCTGCCGATCTCGGTCGCCTTGCCGATATTGCCGATCCCAGGGCTCGAGTCGAAGGTCGAGCAGACCTTGTAATGGCAGAGAGCGGCATCAAGCGTTTTAAGCCAAGTAAAGACGGGCGTCAGATGCTCTTCCATCCACACAGGCGTCTCGCTGCGGCTGGTGCCGGCAATACCGATTGCCCTGCAATCGGAGAACCGCGCCAACAGTGCATCATCCGGAATATCCATGAAGAGCACTGTCGGCACGCCATTTGCGGCCAGGGCCTCCATCACATCCGTCGAACCGGTGAAATCATCGCCATAGTAGCTGAGCAGGAGATTGCGAGAGGCCATGGTCGTCATGCGTCCTTGCCGTCACCGAACTTGGCGATAGAGGCGGCAAGCTCCGGGTGATCCTTGGCGTAAATATCGAGCGGAATATCCCGAACAGCTGCCTCCCAAGCCTGCTGCACCGCATGAACACCAGCAGCCGGACCGCCGGGATGGCTGACGATGCCGCCACCGCAGAGATAGAGGAGATCCGTCGTGCGGCCTGTGCGCTGATAAGTTTCCGGCGCCTGGCCGCCCCACTGGCCGGAGCCGGCAACCGGCAGCGGGCAATCGGATGGCTCAAAGAGCGGCGTGCTGACCGCCCTAAAGGATTCGACGAAACTCTCGTCCGGCTCCCAATATTTGACGCGAATGCCATTGATCTGGAACTGGTCGACGCCGATCAGCCGCCAGAACTGCTGCCAGACCTTGAAATCCATGCCGATGCCGGGATGCCGTGTCAGCACGTCCCAGCCGTTGCGATGCGCATGCAGAACCAAACCTGAGCGCTTGCGCAGGAACGTCACCCCGCCCATGCCGATCGAGTTGATGTTGACGACCGCGCAATTGCCTCCAGCTTTCAGAACCAGATCGTGGTTGCGCATCATCTCATCGGGGTCGGCATGCGAAATGCCGAACGCATACATCACTTTCTTGCCGGTCTTCTGCTCGTGATCGAGAATCAGCGGCATGATCGCCTCGACCCTCTCTTTGAGCGGAGAATAGGCGGGGCTCATCAGCTTCTCGTCGTCCTTGATGAAGTCGACGCCGGAGGCCACCAATTCACCGACCAGTTCTGCCGTCTCATGGGGCCTCAGCCCAAGTGCCGGCTTCACGATCGTCCCGATGATCGGCCGATCCTGGACGCCGGTCAGCCGCCGGCTCCCGGAAATGCCGAATTGGGGACCGGGGTGCGCGGCGCCAAAGGCGTCCGGCAATTTCATGTTGATAATTCGGACGCCCGTCATGCCCTTGATGGAATAGACGCCGCCAATCGCAATCGTCATCAGCGCCGATAGATCAGTCCCGATCGCGTCGAGCGGGAAGGCGATGTCGGCGTCGGCGCGGTGCACAACGGCAGCCGACGTCTCAGGCCAGCTTGGGGCAGGTGCATCCTGTAGCGGCCGTATCGCGGTGACCCGCGCGGCGACACGGGCCTTCAACTCCTCCGTCTCGCCGGGCACTGCAACGAAGGTTCCTGTCGACTGATCGCTGGCAATCTTTGCCGCCATCGCCTCCACGCTTCCCGGCGTTTCTATGCGATATGTCAGCGTGATCATCATTGGAAATTTCTCCCCGAGCCATCAATCGAGATGGCACTCATCGAGCAACTGGTATAATGAGTATTCCATATTCTGCAACAGAAACCTTGCGACTTGCACCACCAACACGAAGTTTTGCTGGAAAGCCCCGAACCACGACTTTCACAGCCGGGATGGAAAGGTGCATAAGGGAGCGGAGACCGTGAGCGGGGACAAATGAGTCAGCAAACAGAACAGATCGTCCGTCGAAAGCTGTCCGACGAGGTCTTCGCGCGCCTGAAGCGCATGATCACGTCAGGCGAGTTGGAGCCCGGCGACGAGATGCCGTCCGAGCGCGAACTTATGGAACGCTTCGGCGTCGGACGACCGGCCATCCGCGAGGCAATGCAGGCTTTGGCGAATATGGGGCTCGTGGTGATCTCGCATGGCGAGCGCGCCAAGGTTCTGGAGGTCACGGCCCGCTCCATACTCCAGCAGGTCGATCAGACCGCCAAGATTATGCTGTCGAAGTCCTCGGACTCGCTCGAGCATCTGAAGAGCGCCCGTATTTTCTTCGAACGCGGCATGGCACGCGAAGCGGCAGGCCGGGCAACCGACGGCGATATTGCCGATCTGCAAGCGATCCTCGAGGAGCAGCGCGATTCACTGGGCAAGGCCGAGGAATTCATTTCGGCCGATATGCGCTTTCACATGCGCATAGCCCAGATCTCCGGCAACCCGATCTTCGTCGCGGTCAGCGAGGCGATGCTTGCCTGGCTGAAGGAATACCATACCGATATGCTGATCTGGACCGGCAAGGAGAAATTCACGCTCGCCGAGCATGAGGAAATTATCCATTGCCTCGCCGATCATGATGCCGATGCCGCGGAGCAGGCCGTCTTGAAACATCTGGAGCGATCACGGGCTCTTTATACCAACAGGGCTTCTTGAGACGCGACCGGTGTCCGGAAACAGGCGTTGGAAGGCCATATTCATGCTCAAGGACGGCAGTCGCCAAGAGCTGCAGACTCCTGAAACGTAACTGTCGAGCTTCCCGATTCCCGCATAGCGCATGGCTGCCTTGCAAACAAATGCCTACAACGTGAGCAAAAGTCCTGTATGTTCATAGTCATCGAAGCGATGCACCTCCTCCCGCATCCCTTCGAATTGCAAACGTCCTACTCCTCCTCCCAGGGGCGTTTGCGGGAACAGCAACACTCCTCCTCCCAGTTGCTGTTCGGTTTTTCAGGAAAAGCCTGCCGCACCTCCTCCCGCGGCAGGCTTTTTCGTTTGCGCAGTGCTCTGCGAGCTGAGCAGTGGCAGAACGAAGCGCGCGACCAGCAAGTTTTCAATTCAGTGGATGCGTTTCTGTCTCAAGGATGGAATAAAGGCACGCGCCTGAAACCATAACCGGAGACTTTTATGACAAAAACGCCCCGACGTCCTACCAACCCGCTCGATGCCGCCGAGGCGCTTTTCAAGCAGCAGAAGAAGGTTTCTGCCCCGGCTATCGAGCGCCCCGCGCTGCCGAACACCAAGGAGCTCGTATCCCTAAGGATCGACAGCGACATACTCGCCTATTTTCAGGAAGATGGTCCAGGCTGGCAGGACCGGATCAACGACACCCTTAGGCTCGCCATGAAAGACAAGGGCTAAGCTACTGATCTTGCGAAGACTTGTGGCTTAGTCTTGCCGCGGATCGAGCGCGTCGTTGAGGCCGTCGCCAAGAAGGTTGAAGCCCATGACCAGCAGGATGATCGCAACGCCCGGCCAGATCGGCATCCACGGCGCCTGGGTAAGAAACTGCCGCGCCACGTCGAGCATCGTCCCCCAGGAGGGCGCCGGCGGACGCTGGCCAAGCCCCAGGAAGGCAAGGCTTGCCTCGGCCAATACGGCAGTCGCCATGGTGATGGTCGACTGCACGACGACAGGCGCAAGGATGTTCGGCAGAACGTAGACGGCCATGATCTTGGTGTTCGAAAGACCGAGAAGTCGGGCGGCGGCAATATAGTCCTCGGTCTTCACGGTCATGACCTGCCCACGCGTCAGGCGAACGAAGATCGGCATTGCCGATATGCCGATCGCGATCATCGCATTCTGCAGGCTCGCCCCCAGGAACGCGGCAAAGGCGATCGCCAGCACCAGGAAGGGGCATGAGAGCAGCGCATCGGTGCAGCGCGAAATCGCAACATCGACCCATCCCCCGAAATAGCCTGAGATGAGCCCGAGCGGTACGCCGATGACGATCGCAATCGCCACCGAGACGATACCGACCAGGAGCGATGCGCGTGCACCGAAAATCACGCGGGAGAGGATGTCGCGACCGAGGTCGTCGGTTCCGAACCAGTGCACCGCGGAAGGAGCTTGCCGGATCGCGAGCCAGTTGGAAGCGTTCGGATCGAAGGGAGCAATCATCGGCGCGAAGATGGCTACCAGGACGAAAAAGAGAACGATGCCGCCGCCAATGATCGCACTTGGATGGCTGAGGCAACGTAGTAATGTCGACTTGCGATGGCCGGAAGCAGCGGGAGTGGCAAGGGTGGTTTCAGTCGAACTCATCCGCGCAACCTCGGGCTCAGAATGACATAGGCGATATCGGCAAGCAGGTTCATCAACAGGAACATGGCGGCGGAGCAAAGGACAACTGCCTGGACAACGGCATAGTCGCGACCGAAGACGCCATCGACCACCATCTTGCCGAAGCCGGGAATGCCAAACACCTGTTCGGTAAGGACAGCGCCGGAAAGCAGCTCGCCCAGCTGCAGCGTACTCATCGTCACAACAGGGATAAGGCCGTTCCGCAGCACGTGTCGGATCACGACGATGCGCTCCTTCAGACCCTTTGCTCGAGCGGTGCGGACATAATCTTGTCTCAGCGTCGTCAGCATTGAGCTGCGGGTATGGCGCATGACGATGGCGGACGCAGCGGTTCCCAGCACGAGTGCCGGCATCAGGATATAGCGCAGATTATCCAGCGGGGAATCGAAGAAGTTGACGTAGCCACCGGACGGCAGCCAGCCAAGCATCACGGCAAAAACCAGAATGAGCATGATTCCGAGCCAGAAGCTTGGAACGGAAAGACCTGCAAGACCGATGATGCTGACGCCATAGTCAATCGGCGTTCCCCGCTTCAGCGCAGCAATCACGCCAGCCGGTATGCCGATGACAACGGCGATGATCATCGCCAGGACCGAGAGCTCTATCGTGACCGGCAGCTTTTCGACGATCATTTCGCCGATCGATAGCTTGGTGCGGATCGACGTTCCGAAATCGCCCTGCAGGATGCCCCACAGCCAGTGTACGAACTGAATGTAGATGGGTTGATCCAGCATGTATTTGTGCCGCAGGAAGTCGATGACGGCAGGGTCTCGCTCCTCACCCGCAAGCGCGATGGCGGGGTCGCCGGGAAGCAGCTTCAGCAGGCAGAACACCAGGATGGACACCAAAAGCAATGTCGGAATGGCGACCGCCAGACGGCGCAGAATATAAAGAAACATGGTCTTCTCTCGAAAGCGGACAGCGCGGCCGTTTCCGCGCTGTCCCTCGCAGATCAGCGCTTACTTGGCAGGCTTTACGCCCGTCAGACGCAGCAGGCCATCCGGATAGATCGTGATGCCCGAGACCTCTGCACGCGAGGCATAGAACCAGTTCGGGTGATAGAGTGGGATCGACGACAGATCGTTGAGATAGATATTGGTCGCCTTTTCATAGAGCTGCTTGCGTGTCGCATCGTCAGAGGCCTGGCGAGCGGCGACCAGCGTCTTATCCATCTCGGGATTCTTGTACTTGTTGACGTTCTGGCTGCCGTCGGACCCGAAGAACGCATAGAGTGTCGGATCGGGATCGGCGCGACCGCTCCAGTTGCCGATATAGGCCTGGAAATCGCCGGCGAGATAGCGCTGGATGGCCGAGGTGGTCTCAAGCGGCAGCAGGTCGACCTGGAATCCGGCTTCGCTTGCCAGCGACTGGATAATCTGAGCCACACGACCGTCGGTCAACGAATTCTCGAAGGTGATCTCGATCTTCGGTGCCGGACCGCCGACTTCGGCGATCAATGCCTTCGCCTTGTCGATATCACGGGCAGGGATCGGATGCGACTTGCTATAGAAGGCGCTTGACGGCGGGATCATCTGGTTGTCGGGGATGAACTCACCGTTGAAGGCGACCTGATTGATCACATTCCGGTCAAGCGACAGCTCCAGCGCCTTGCGCAGACGCGGATCGGTTCCGATCGGCGTCTTGGCCTTGTCGCCGTTGCCGACGTTGATCATCAGATGCGAAACAGCAAGGCCGGGGGAAGAATGCAGCGCGAGCTTGTTGTCGGAGCGGACGGTCGCGAGATCGGTCGGCGCAATGCGCTCGGCGACATCGAGATCGCCGGCCTGCACACGCGACAGGCGCACGGTGGAATCCGGAATGATGAGGTACTGGACCTGGTCATAGCCGATCTGGGCGGCATTCCAGTATCCCGGATACTTGTCGAGAGTGATGGAGTCGCGCGCCTTGCGGTCCTTCAGCTGGTAGGGACCGGAGCAGACCGGATTTGTCGAGAATTCGCCGCCCTTTTGAACAGCCGTCGGCGATACCATCATGCCGGCGCGATCGCTGAGCACGGAAAGCAATGGAGAGAACGGTCCCTTCAGGTGGAAGGTGACATGCGTCGGATCCACAACCTCGACGCTATCGACCGGAGCGAGTTCGGCCTTGCGGTTCGACTCCTTCATGGTCTTCATGCGTTCGATGTTGAACTTGACCGCCGCGGCATCGAAAGGCGTGCCATCCTGGAAGGTCACGCCGCTGCGCAGCGTAAACGTCACATCAGTACCCTTGTCGTTCCAGGTCCAGGCGGTCGCGAGCTGCGGCACGATGTTGAGCTTGGCATCGATATCGACGAGCTTGTCGCACATCGCGGCAAAAACGATACGCGCGGTGTAGGTGCCGCTGGTCGCCGGATCCAATGCGTCCGGATCGTCCTGCAGCCCGACTTTCAGCGTCGCTGCATTTGCAGAACCAATTCCCATGGCGATGGCGGCCGCCACCGTAAAGGCCTTTATAGAAGTTCCCATAATTATCCTCCTGTGGCGAGCCTCGAGGGCATCCCGGCTCCCCTGCTGAGCTTTTTGTACCGACCCAAGTCATGCATGATTTTCACCCATTGTAAAGCAGCCTGACTAAATATTAGCTAAAAGATTAGGCGGCGTCTAAAAACTAGTCAAAACGATTAAAATTGCGCTTGACCGTCGACTTCATTGCGATAATTTGTTCTCGAAACTGACTAAAAAATTTGGATCATGACAGATATTTCAAATTCCGCGCCCCTGACCCGGCAGATCACATCTCGAACCGTCTTGCGGGCCGTTTTCGAGAACGCCCCTATTTCCCGCGCAGAGTTGGCCCGGCTGACCGGCCTTTCGAAACAAAGCATGTCGGAGATCGTCCGTGATCTAGAGGATGATGGCTGGCTGCGCGTGACCGGCCGTACACAGGGAACGATCGGTCGAAGCGCCATCACCTACGAGCCTGAACCGCGGAAAGCTTTTGTTTTTGGCGTCGATGTCGGCGGAACGAAGGTCCATGCCGCGCTGGCCGATCTCAGCGGCACGATCGTCGGCGAAATCGTCGAGCCGACGGATGGACGCGGTGGCGAGCGCATTATCGAGCAAGTGGCCCGCATCAGCGATGCGCTCATCGACAAGACGGGTGTGGCACAGAAGAGCGTGAAAGTGGGAGCCATCGGCATTCCGGGTGCCGTGCATCCGAGAAACCGTCACCTGACAATGGTGCCGAATATCGCCGGCCTGACGGATCTCGATTTTGAAGCAGCGCTGAAGAAGCGGCTCGGCTATGAAATCCTGATCGAGAACGACGTCAATATGGCCGCCAAGGGCGAGCAATGGCTTGGAAACGGCCGCAACATCGACAATTTCGTGTTTGTCGCGCTCGGCACGGGCATCGGCATGGGCATCGTCAACGAGGGCCGCATCATCCGCGGGGCCAGGGGTGCGGCCGGCGAAATTTCCACCCTTCCTATCGGGGCCGACCCGTTCGACTCGCGGACTTTCACGGCCGGCGCACTGGAATCATCCATCGGCAGTATCGCCATTCGCGGACGCTATGAAGCCATGGGCGGCGCGCCGGGCCTCACCGTTCGCGAGCTTTTCGAGCGCAAGGACGATCCCCTCGCGGCAACAGTGATCGACGAAGTCGCGCGGGTGGTGGCGACCGCGCTGGTTGCCATCTCTGCCATCGTCGACCCTGAAATGGTGATCTTCGGCGGCAGCGTCGGAGCGCGGCCCGAACTTGTCGAGCGGATCACCTTCCATCTCGCACGCTGTGTACCCGTGCCGCTCTCCTGCACCATCAGTCCGCTTGGAAGCCAGGCAGGGCTCTTCGGCGCCATTGCCATTGCCATGGAGAGATTGCGCGAGACATTGTTCGAAATTCCGGGGCGCACTGAACTTGCGGTCGCTTCCATGATGGAAAAAACGGCTTAGAACATAACTGGACGAATTGCATAATGAGCCGGCCGCGCCGGGAGCGCAGCCAGACGAAGCATGAAGAGGATATTCGGAGTATGCAGCGCGATTTCTTCAAGCCCGGCCGTTCGGTCGCTATTTCCGACCGAGGCATGGCCGCCACATCTCACCCGCAGGCGACGTTGGCAGCAGTCGATATCCTGCGCGCCGGCGGCAGTGCCGTGGATGCCGCGGTTGCGGCGGTTGCCCTGCAGGGCGTCATCGATCCGCATATGACAGGCATCGGCGGCGATTGCTTTGCGCTTTATTGCGCTGCCGGCGGCAAACCGGTGGCGCTCAACGGCTCCGGCCGCTCGCCGCAGAAGGCGACCCTGGATTACTATCTTGAGAAAGGTTTCACTGCCATTCCGGACGATAGCCCGCACGCCGTGACCGTTCCAGGTGCTGTCGATGCCTGGTGCAAGCTGATCGGCACCTATGGCCGCCTCGACATGGGCCGCGTCCTTGCACCGGCGATCGCAGCCGCTGAGGACGGCTACTGCATCACCCCGCGCGTTGAGCTGGACTGGGTACGCTACAGCGATCGCGTCGCCAAATACCCGGCATCCGCTGCCTATTTCCTGCCGAACGGCCGCGCACCGCGCACCGGCGAGCGCATGACCAATCCTGCCCTTGCCGCGACGCTGAAGTCGATCGCCAGCCATGGCCGGGACGCTTTTTATCGCGGAGCCGTTGCGGAGGAAATTACAGCACTTCTCCGGTCGCTCGGGGGCCTGCATGAAGAAAGCGATTTTTCGAGCTACAGCGCCTTCGAGACCAACCCGATCACCGCAAAATATCGCGGCCGCGATCTCCTCGAATGCCCGCCAAATGGCCAGGGCCTCGCCGCGCTCCTCATCACCCGCATCCTCGATGGCTTCGACCTGCGCGATCCCAAGCTGACCGAGGCTGATCGCATCCATCTTCTGGCGGAGGCGACGAAGGCCGCCTATGCCAAGCGCGACCAGCTGATCGCCGATCCGCAGCACGTCACCTTCGACATCGGCGATTTGCTTTCGGACCGGTCGATCGATGCCATGCGCCGGGAAATCAGCCTGGAGCGCGCCGCCGATGCATCCATTTGGGATGGTCCGACACATAAGGACACGGTCTATGTTTCGGTCGTCGATGGCGACGGCAATGCGATTTCCCTGATCAACTCGGTCTTCTTCGCATTCGGCAGCGGCATATACGCACCCCGCAGCGGCGTTCTGTTGCAGAACCGCGGTGCCGGTTTCGTCGTGAAGGAAGGCCATCCCAACGCGATCGGGCCGTCCAAGCTGCCGTTCCATACGATCATTCCGGCGATGCTGATGGAAGACGGGAAACCGCGCATGAGCTTCGGCGTCATGGGCGGGCAATATCAGGCCGTCGGTCACGCGCATATGCTGAGCCAGATACTCGACCGCGACCTCGACCCGCAGCAGGCAAGCGACCAGCCCCGCAGCTTCTGCTTCGGAGGCAAGCTGGCGCTCGAGCCAACCATATCGGAAGACGTGCGCCAGGATCTTGAGCGCCGCGGTCATGTAACCGAATGGGCGGATGAGCCGCTCGGCGGCTGCCAGGCCATCATGATCGATCACGAACGCGGTGTGCTGCTTGGCGCTTCCGATCACCGCAAAGACGGCGTCGCCCTGGGATATTGAGGAATGACCATGAACAGCTCCGCCGTTCTGTCTGTCCGTGATCTGACCCTTACCCTTCCTGCAGGCGCGGACCGGAGATATGCACTGCAGGGACTGAGTTTCGACCTGGCAGAACGGGAGATCCTTTGCATCGTCGGCGAGTCCGGGTCTGGAAAATCGCTTTGCGCGCAGACGATCATGGGGCTGTTGCCGAAGGTGATCGGTGTTGAAAAAGGCGAAATCATCTTCGAGAGCAGCGATCTTCTGACCGCATCGCCTTCCACGCTTCGCGACTTGCGCGGCAAGCGTGTCTCGATGATCTTTCAGGAGCCTATGACAGCCCTCAACCCGTCCATGAGAATTGGCGACCAGATCGCCGAGGTCTTCGAGGCACATGGCCTGCTGACGGAGAAGGAGCGGACGGAACGCGCCATGAAGCTCGCGACGGAAGTCGGGCTACCCAACCCAGAGCGTATCGTGCGCTCCTATCCGCACCAGCTTTCCGGCGGCCAGCGCCAGCGCGCCATGATCGCCATGGCGTTGGCGCTCGAGCCCAAGGTGCTGATCGCGGACGAGCCGACCACCGCACTCGATGTCACCACCCAGGCGCAGATTCTCAGGCTGATCCGCGATATCCAGCAGCGCCGCGGCATGTCGGTCATCTTCATCACCCATGATTTCGGCGTGGTCGCCGATATCGCCGACAGGGTTCTGGTCCTGCAGAAAGGGCTAGTGGTCGAGCAGGGAACAGCCGAAGCAGTGCTCACGCAGCCGACGCAGGATTATACCAAGGCGCTGCTGGCGGCCGTACCCTCGGCGACACCGCCGGAGCGCGAACCCGTAGAGGGTCAGCCCGTTGCCTTTGCGGTCGAAAATCTCTGCAAGACCTATATTTCCGGCGGCGGCTTCCTGCAGCCGAAGCGTCGCACCCAAGCCGTCAAGAATGTCAGCTTCGAGATCCGCCGCGGCGAGACGCTTGGGCTGATCGGCGAATCCGGTTCTGGAAAATCCACCGTGGCCCGCCTCATAACGCGGCTGGTCGAGCCGGATAGCGGCAAGGTCATGCTCTCAAACAGCGATTTCACCCAGTTCAGGGGCAGCGAGCTGCGCAAGGCACGGCAGAAGATCCAGATGGTCTTTCAGGATCCGTTTGCCTCGCTCAATCCGCGCCGCAAGGTCGGCCTCAGCATCGCTGACGGCCCCCTCGCCCATGGCGTCGGGTATGATGCGGCATTCAAGGAGGCGCAGCACCTTCTGACGCTGGTCGGCCTCGATCCCCGCTCTGCAGATCGCCTGCCGCACGAGTTTTCCGGTGGCCAGCGCCAGCGCATCGGTCTTGCCCGCGCGCTGGCATTGAAGCCGGATGTGCTGGTCGCGGACGAATCCGTTTCCGCGCTCGATGTCACCGTGCAGGCGCAGGTGCTGAAATTATTGGAAGAGTTGAAAGGCAGGCTCAATCTGGCGATGCTTTTCATCACCCATGACCTGCATGTCGCGGCGCAGGTTTGTGATCGCATCGCTGTCATGCGGCAAGGCGAGATCGTCGAAATCAAACCGGCCGCCAAGCTGATCAACAACCCGGAACACCCCTATACGCGGGAGCTTCTTTCCGCGATCCCTGGGCAGCACCTTCACAGCGTTCATTGATAGACCGCCGTCAAAATTCCCTTCCGCAATTGCGGAAGGGAACATCATAGTCGCGAAAGCCTGGCGCGATCAGTTCGCCGGCTGCTTGGTCTTGCGCAGATAGGGAAGCACGGTATCGAACGAACCGAAGCGAGTAATGGCATCCTCGTTCGAAACGGCGGCCGTGATGATAACGTCTTCGCCCTGCTGCCAGTTCGCCGGGGTGGCAACCTGGTGCTTCGACGTCAGCTGGATGGAATCGATGGCGCGGAGAATTTCATTGAAGTTGCGGCCGGTCGTCATCGGATAGGTGAGGATCAGCTTGATCTTCTTGTCAGGACCGATGACGAAGACGGAGCGCACGGTCGCGTTGTCAGCAGGCGTGCGGCCCTCGGAGCTATCGCCGGCGCCAGCCGGCAGCATGTCATAGAGCTTGGCGACGTTCAGATCCTTGTCGCCGATCAGCGGATATTCCACGTCGAAGCCGGTCGCCGTGCGGATATCGCTCTTCCACTTGGCATGGCTTTCGACAGGATCGACCGAAATGCCGATGATCTTGACACCACGCTTGGTGAACTCGCCTTCCAGGCCGGCCATCGTGCCGAGCTCGGTCGTGCATACAGGCGTGAAATTCTTCGGATGAGAGAAGAGAACGGCCCAACCATTGCCGACCCAGTCATGAAACCCGATGGATCCCTGGGTCGTGTCGGCAGTAAAATCAGGAGCGATATCGTTGATGCGCAGGCTCATATTCAGTCCTCCATTATCTGATGGCTGTTTCAAATTCTCGGGCACGGGATTTCTTTCTGACAGCTCTGTACAGGGCAAGCTTGAACAGGTCAAAGAGAAGCTCTGCTACTTCACTACAACCTTCGGAGAAGTCACCCTCCCCGAAGGTTGTTCTGTTTGGCAATTTCTATTGTTCAGCGCTTCCCGTAGATCTGATCAAGCAGGGCGCCGGAAGCGAAGTGATCTTTCTGCACCTTGTCCCAGGAGCCGAAGACGTCCTCGACCTTCAGCAGCTGGATCTGCGGAAACTGATTCTTGAATTCGGCCGCAACGGCTGGATCGTTCACCCGATTTCCGTTCTCTGCAAGAACACGCTGCCCATCCGTCGAATAGAGAAAGTCGAGATAGGACTTGGCGATTTCGCGCGAGCCGCGAGCGTCCACGACCTTGTTGACGATCGCGACCGGGAACTCCGCCAGCAGGCTCACAGGCGGCGTAACGACCTGCACCTTGTCGGTGCCGAATTCCTTGGCGATACCGCGAGTTTCGGATTCGAAAGTGACGAGGACATCGCCCTGTTCACGCTGGACGAAGCTCGTCGTCGCGGCGCGCCCGCCATTGTCGAACACCGGTACATTGTCGAAAAGCTTCTTCACGAAAGCAGTCGCCTTGGCATCGTCGTTGCCATAGGCCTGTTTGGCAAAGGCAAAAGCAGCGAGATAGGTATAGCGGGCGTTGCCCGAGGTCTTCGGGTTCGGAAAGATGACCTTCACGTCGTCGCGGACAAGATCGTCCCAATTCTTGATATTCTTCGGGTTGCCGGCTCGGACCAGGAAGGACGGAAAGGAATAGAAGGGTGAAGCGTTGTTGGGAAACTCCTTTTGCCAATCCTTCGAGACCAGATTGCTTTCTGCAAGCTTCTCGATGTCGGTGATCTGGTTGAGCGTCACCACATCGGCGTCAAGGCCTTCAATAACGGCTCGGGCCTGCGCGGACGATCCTCCATGCGACTGCTTGATCGTCAGATCCTTGCCCGTATCGGCCTTGTATTTCGGGATGAAAGCCTTGTTTATCGCGACGAAAAGCTCGCGCGAGACATCATAGGAGGCGTTCAGAATGGTTGTCGGCGGGTCGGCAAGAGCCTGACCCGACAGCACAATTGCGAAAGCCGCGCCGAGCGCGAATGAGCGAAACATGAAATTCCCCCGAGACGATTTAAAGAACGACGCCAGAGTAGAAGACGAACCCTGGGCACACGAGCAACAGTCCTCCCTGCTTCCATCGATCTCTAGAATTTTTCTCTCCTCCCACAATCGATCGAAACAGTGCTTTGCTATCTCCGCGGACCTCAGGGCGGCGACATAGCGGCCGCGCGGCACCAGTCCGAGTGACTCATTTTTACTCTTCCACTCGCCCCCACCGCCCGCCATGATCTATAAAGGGCAGCCGTGTCGCCGAAGGAGCCGAAATGAGTGTGACAGCCAATGAGCAGGACCAGATTATCCGGGAACTGGGCGTGACCGCCAAATTTGATGCTGGCGACGAGATCGAGCGGCGCACTGCCTTTCTCAAGGAATATCTGGTTGCAAGCGGCATGAAGACCTTCGTCCTAGGCATCAGCGGTGGAGTGGATTCGCTGACAGCCGCCATGCTGGCGCAGCGGGCTGCGAGACAATTGCGCGAGAGCGGCCATGCCGCCGAATTTGTCGCTGTCCGACTGCCTTATGGCACGCAGGCCGACGAAGACGATGCCCAGCGCGCGTTGAATACAATCGGCGCGGATCGTAATGTGACTGTCAATATCAAGGATGCTGCCGACGCCATGCTGAAAGCCGCAAAACAGGGCGGCCTGAGCTTTGCGAATGCCGGCGAAGAGGATTTCATTCTCGGCAACATAAAGGCTCGCCAACGCATGATTGCGCAGTTTGCGCTCGCCGGCGCCTTGCGTGGCATCGTGATCGGGACGGATCATGCCGCGGAGGCGGTCATGGGCTTCTTCACGAAATTCGGCGACGGCGCGGCCGATATCCTGCCGCTCGCCGGTCTCAACAAGCGCCGGGTCAGGCTGGTGGCTAAAACGCTGGGCGCTCCGGAGGAACTGGTCTTCAAGGTGCCGACCGCCGATCTGGAAAGCAACCGCCCGCTTCGACCGGACGAAGATGCCTATGGCGTCACTTACGACCAGATCGACGATTTCCTGGAGGGCAAGCCGATCGACGAGGCGGCCCGGCAGCGCATCCTGTCGACCTACCGTACGACGGCGCATAAGCGCGCGCTTCCGGTCGCGGCGAGCGATTTTTAGAATCGACCATCCCGCCGACATGAAGCCACGGGAGAAGCGGCTTTGACCTATGAAGCCGACGGGCGTTCACGGGATTCTGATGAATCGGCAGTGCGGCGCAAACGGCGCATTGCGTTTATCGATTGAACAAACCGAAATCTGTTCTAGTTTCGACGGATAATCTCCCCCGGCAGCGTTATCCGCTGCCATCCCTCCATATTGAAGTTGGAAAATTGCCATGTCAGAGCATTCCCTCCCAGTTTGGTTCATCACCGGCTGCTCCACAGGCTTCGGTCGCGAGCTTGCAAAGCTCGTCATCGCCGGCGGCTGGCCAACCGTCGTCACCGCCAGAAACAAGAACAGCCTCGCCGACCTTGTTGAAAGCGCTCAAACGAATACGCTGGCGCTCGATCTCGACGTGACGGATGCAAGCCAGGTCGCTGCCGCCGTGAAGGCCGCCGAAGACCGCTTCGGTCGCATCGATGTCCTGGTCAACAATGCCGGCTACGGCTATCAGGCGAGTATCGAGGAAGGCGAGGAAGACGAAATCCGTGCCCAGTTCGACGCCAACGTCTTCGGCCTCTTTGCGCTTACGCGCGCCGTCCTGCCGCTGATGCGAAAGCATCGCAAGGGCCATGTGATCAACATTACCTCTGTTGCCGGCCTCATCGGCTTTCCGGGCTCTGGCTACTACGCCGCCAGCAAGCATGCCGTCGAAGGCTTCACCGACGCGCTTGCGATCGAAGGCGCTCCCCTCGGCATCAAAGCCACCTGCGTCGAGCCGGGCCCGTTCCGCACCGACTGGGCCGGCCGCTCACTGAAGCAGACCCCGAACCTGATCGAGGATTATGCGGAAATCGTGGGCGCGAGAATGCGGATGACCGCAGCAAACAGCGGCAAACAGCAGGGCGATCCTGTGCGCGCCGGCGAGGCAATGATCCGGATCACCGAGACGGAAAATCCGCCACGCCATCTCGTTCTGGGTGAATTCGGCTATAACGCCGTCACGGAGAAGCTGAAGGAGCGCTTAGCGTTGATCGAAAAATGGCGCGAGGCGAGCCTTGGAGCGGACTTCCCGAAGGCGTAATCGCCCGCAGCGAATTTCGCAGTATTCCGTTGGGTGAGAGTGGGTTGAGCCGACTTGCAAGCGGCTTTTCCCGCCATACATAGTCAACTGTGAACCCTACGAGCCATAGCACAGACTATCTGCTTCGGATCGCCGAGAGCGCCCATATCCCAGTGGCGCGACCGACCAACGAACTGCGGGAATTTGCTGCTAAAGATGGCTGGACAGTCGTGATCTCCAACAAGATCGGCGGGCCGGGACGAATTGACCATCTTGTTTCACCGGATGGCGAATTCGTGTCGCCATGGGATTGGCCGGAATATCCGGACGGGGAGCCAAATCCGGATCGCCAGCGAATGATCGACTGGCGCCCGGTAATCGGGTGGCCGACCCGGGGTATCGGGCGATAAGAATGGGCACTGATAGGTCACGGAGGGAACCGTCATGAAGGCCGAACTGATCACACTTACCACGCTCCTTGCCATCGCTGCCTCACCGGCGCTAGCCATACAGCGCCAGCAGACCATGAACAAAACATGTTCCGAGGTCCAATCGCTGGTGAGGGCACAGGGGGCTGTGATCCTGCAATATCCCGGCACTCGGTCGAGCGGCCTCCTCTACGATCGGGCAGTTGCGACATCCGAAATGTGCTTTGGGAGCGGATACGGCGAACGGACCTATGTACCGGCAAGGGACAGGCGGGATTGCGCTGTATGGGTCTGCCGCCCGAGCACCAATCTTCGTCCCTAGAGTCGCACAAATAGAAAAGATAGCCGCGCTCACGTCGGGCGCTGGTGGAAATCTGGCCCCGTGACACCATTTGCCCGCTGTGGCCGATACAGCGGAGCGAGGCTGGCGGATTCTTTCTCAAGCATGTTAAAATGATCGCGGGGTGTTGGCCGCGGCCAACGGATGGGAAGTCTGTTTCACATTTTGCCCTTCTATGGGATGAGATTCTAACACCGGACGCGGAACCGGAACGATCTTCGTTACATTATACGACCAACTTGGTAGAGTTACCGTATAAACAAAGGAGGTCATCATGCAGACGATACGGTTCTCCCGGCTCCTCGCGGCCGCAGTCCTGATAGGCAGTTTTTCCCTGGCGGATCTTGCGCCTGCCTTTGCGGCGGACAAGACGCTTCTGAATGTCTCTTACGATCCCACACGTGAATTGTATAAGGATTTCAATGCGGCTTTTGCTGCGAAATGGAAGAAGGACACCGGCGAGACGCTTGAGATCAAGTCGTCGCATGGCGGCTCCGGTGCGCAGGCTCGATCGGTCATCGACGGCCTTGATGCCGATGTGGTGACCCTCGCACTGGAAGGCGATATCGACGCCATCGCCAAGGCCACCAACAAGATCCCGGCTGACTGGAATACCAAGTTCCCGAACAAGAGCGTGCCCTACACCTCGACGATTGTCTTTCTGGTCCGCAAGGGCAATCCAAAAGGCATCAAGGATTGGCCCGATCTCTTGAAGGATGGCGTCCAGGTGATCACGCCCAACCCGAAGACCTCGGGTGGCGCTCGCTGGAACATTCTGGCAGCCTGGGCCTGGGCGAAGCAGGCCAATGGCGGGGACGAGAACAAGGCGAACGAATATCTCGGCCAACTGCTGAAGCATGTGCCGGTGCTCGATTCCGGTGCTCGCGGTGCAACGACCACCTTTGTCCAGCGCGGTCTCGGCGATGTGCTGCTCGCCTGGGAAAATGAAGCCTATCTCTCGCTCGAAGAACTTGGGCCCGATCAATTCGAAATTGTGACGCCATCGGTATCCGTCCGCGCCGATCCGCCAGTTGCAGTGGTCGAGGGTAACGCCGACAAGAAGGGCACCCGCAAGGAAGCCGAAGCCTATCTGAACTATCTCTACAGCGACGAAGGCCAGAAAATCGCTGCGGCTCACTACTATCGGCCGATCAAGCCTGAAGCTGCCGATCCGAAGGATATTGCCCGGTTTCCAAACATCAAACTCGCAACGATCGACGATTTTGGCGGCTGGAAGGTTGCTCAACCGAAATTCTTCGGGGATGGTGGTCTCTTCGATCAGCTCTATAAGCCGGGGCAATAACACTTAATGCCTGTAGCATCCCGCAAGCGATGGCGGTTCAGACAGCCGAGCGTCATTCCTGGATTTGGAATGGCGCTTAGCCTCACTTTGATCTGGCTCATCCTCATCGTCCTTATTCCCCTCTCCGGTCTGGCCTGGAAATCCAGCGCTCTCGGCTGGACCCAATTCTGGTCGATCGCCTCGGATCCGCGCACGCTCGCGGCGTTGCGCATGAGCTTCGGCGGCGCATTGATCGCCGCCGTGATCAACGCGATCTTCGGCGTTATGCTCGCCTGGGTTCTGGTGCGCTATCGCTTTCCCGGAAAGCGCATCATCGATGCCATGGTCGACCTGCCGTTTGCTTTGCCGACAGCTGTTGCCGGTATCGCACTGACGACGCTCTACGCACCCAACGGCTGGATCGGGCAATTTCTGACGCCTCTCGGCATCAAGGTCGCATTCACGCCGACGGGCGTTGTCATTGCCCTGATCTTCGTCGGATTGCCCTTCGTGGTCCGCACGGTTCAGCCCGTCATGGAAGAGATCGACATAGAGGTGGAGGAAGCCGCCGCCACGCTTGGCGCCAATCGCTTCCAGACGATCACGCGCGTTCTCTTGCCTGGGCTGGCGCCGGCTGTGATGACCGGTTTTGCGCTTGCCTTTGCTCGCGCCGTCGGCGAATACGGATCGGTGATCTTCATCGCCGGCAACCTGCCCTATGTCTCCGAGATCGCACCGCTCCTGATCGTCATCCGGCTGGAGGAATATAACTATTCTGCCGCGACAGCGATCGCCGCGCTGATGCTGGTCATCTCCTTTGCCTTGCTTCTTGTCATCAATCTCATCCAGTCCTGGAGCAGACGGAGGTACGGCTATGGCGCATGATCTTACCTCGACGCCGCAAAAACTTCATTCCGCCGTGACCGAGCGCATGTTCGCCCGCTGGACTCTGGTCATTATCTCGTTCGTGTTTCTCGCGCTGATCCTGCTTCTGCCGCTGGCGGCGGTCTTCGTGGAAGCTTTCCGCAAGGGCATCGGAGAATATTTCAGCTCCCTTCAGGACCCCGAGACATTCTCCTCCATTCGCCTGACATTGATCGTGGCGGGTATCAGCGTCCCGCTTAATCTCGTCTGCGGCGTTGCGGCCGCATGGGCGATCGCCAAGTTCGAGTTCAAGGGCAAGGCTTTCCTGACGACCTTGATCGACCTGCCGTTCTCGGTCTCGCCTGTTATCGCCGGCCTGGTCTTCGTGCTGCTCTTCGGATCCAACAGCCTGCTGGGACCATGGCTCGAGGCCCATAACGTCAAGATCCTCTTTGCCGTGCCGGGTCTCGTGCTGGCAACGATGTTCGTGACCTTCCCCTTTGTCGCCCGAGAGCTGATCCCGCTGATGCAGGAGCAAGGAACGGCGGATGAGGAAGCGGCACTTTCGCTTGGCGCCAGCGGCTGGCAGACTTTCTGGCATGTCACGCTGCCGAACATAAAATGGGGCCTGCTCTACGGCGTTCTGCTCTGCAACGCCCGCGCCATGGGCGAATTCGGCGCCGTATCGGTCGTTTCGGGCCACATCCGCGGCGAGACCAACACTATGCCGCTGCAGGTCGAAATTCTCTATAATGATTACAATTTCGCAGGCGCCTTTGCCGTGGCGAGCCTTCTCGCCCTGCTTGCGCTGGTGACGCTCGTACTCAAGACGCTGCTGGAATTTCGTTTCAGCGAAGAAATCGCTGCCAGCCGGCGTCACTGAAGGATTGATTGATGGAAGTTCGCGTTCAAAATTTGCGCAAGGAATTCGGCCGCTTTCCGGCGCTTCACGATGTTTCCCTCGATATCCAGTCCAGTGAATTGATCGCTCTTCTCGGCCCCTCGGGATCCGGCAAGACGACGCTGCTGCGATTGATCGCAGGGCTTGAATCGCCGACCGAGGGCCAGATCTTCTTCGGCAGCGAGGATGCATCGAAAAAGACGGTGCAGCAGCGCAACATCGGCTTCGTCTTCCAGCATTACGCACTCTTCCGCCATATGACAGTGCTGGAAAACATATCCTTCGGTCTCAAGGTACGGCCTTCGTCCCGACGCCCGACGCGATCGGAAATTCGCCGCCGCGCTCTCGAATTGCTCGATCTCGTCCAACTCGCTGGCCTGGAAAAGCGTTATCCGGCGCAGCTTTCCGGCGGCCAACGGCAGCGTGTGGCGCTTGCGCGGGCGATGGCAGTTGAACCAAATGTGCTGCTCCTTGACGAACCCTTCGGCGCGCTCGACGCCCAGGTCCGCAAGGATCTGCGCAAGTGGCTGCGCGAGATTCACGACCGAACAGGGCATACGACTGTCTTCGTCACCCACGACCAGGAAGAGGCGCTGGAACTCGCCGATCGCGTGGTCGTACTGAACAAGGGCGCTATCGAGCAGGTCGGCACGCCCGACGAGATCTATGATTCACCCGTCTCGCCCTTCGTCTATGGCTTTATCGGCCAGTCCAATTGCCTCGACGTTCGCGTGACTGACGGCGAGATCTGGTTTGAGGACCGCCCCCTGGGGCTGACGACGCGCAGCGAACCGGATGGCGAAGCTCAGCTCTATTTCCGCCCACATGACGTCGAGCTTCGCGAAGGATGCTCCGGCTGCATTGCCGGCCTTCATGTCGCCAGCCGCCGCGTTGCCGGCACTCGCCATATCGAAATCGATATCGGCGCCCGCCACAACCACGTCGAGATCGAATTGCCGCCGGACAAAGCCGGCGGTCTCGACAAGAGCCGTATCGCCTTCCGTCCGACGCGTTGGAAGCTGTTTCGAGCCAAACCGGAATGAGGCATAAAGCCGGGTTGCTATCGGCGATCCGGCGGCTATCTTTGCGCCGTCTGTGAATCCACGGGAGGTCTGTGACGGTGTTTTATATGTACTTGAAAGCGGCGCACGTCATCGTGGTCGTGACCTTGCTCGGCGGCATGCTGCTGCTCGCTTTCACGCTCTCAATCGCGTCCGGTGGCCTGGGAGGATTGAGCGATCGAGAGGCTCAATTCATTCGCCGCGTTCAGCGCTGGGACCGCATGGTTACAGCGCCCGCGCTCGGCCTTGTCTGGATCATCGGCATATCGCTCATGAGCCTGGGGCAGTGGTACTCGTCCGTCTGGCTGATGATCAAGATCGTGCCGGTTCTGATCCTCTCGGCACTGCACGGCATGGAGTCCGGCGCCTTGCGACGGTTGGCGAACGGCAAGATCATGCAGCCTCCGCTGATCGTGCGTCATGCAATCGCTGTTATCGCCATATGCTTCATCATTATCGCCGTGCTGGCCGTCGCCAAACCAATCTAACCGTTTCTGAGACCCCTCACGAGAGGCCGCCTGCCGACTTCTGCGATGGTTCCTCATCCGCTATTTCGGCATGCGCTGCCTCGAGACTGACCATCGCCTTGATCGGCAAATGGTCCGATGCGATGCGGGCCAAGGGCGAAGCATGGACTTCGACGGTCGAGACCAGACCCCGGCGGTTGGCCATGATGCGGTCCAAGGCGAGCATCGGCAGCCCCGCGGGAAAGCTCGGCACCGCTGCCGGCAGCGGCCCGAAGGCTGACTGGAAAGTATTGAGTGACGAGCGATCGCCGAGACGCCACTCATTGAGATCACCAAGCAGGATAGTCGGCGTCTTCTCACCCCGGCTGTTCATCAGGTCGATGATCATGCGGGCCTGCTGGGCTCGCGAGCGCCGCAACAGACCCAGATGGGCGGCGATGACGCGAAGCGTCCCTCCCCGCGCCAACTCGATCTCAGCAATCAGCGCGCCCCGCGGCTCGAGCCCCGGCAGGTTTGCCTGGTGCACATCGCGCAGCTTGCCCTGCTTGAAGAGGATCACATTGCCGTGCCACCCGTGCGCCTTGAGCGCCCCGGAAACGGGTACGGGAACGAGGCCGGTCTCGCGCTCCAGACGATGGAGATCGAGCAGGCCCGTGCGCTCGCCAAAACGGCTGTCCGCTTCCTGCAAAGCCATGACATCCGCATCGATCTCGTGAATGACGCGGCTGATCCTCTCCGGATCGAAACGACCGTCGGTGCCAACGCATTTGTGCACATTGTATGAAGCTATGAGCGTACCGGTAGGATGCGTTTTCCCTGTCGAATAGCTTTGGGGGCGCTTCCTGCCTTTTATGGACTCGATGATGCTTGCGCGGAGGCTCTCACGTTTTTTCTGCATCTGTCCGCTGACCGTTTCCGTTGTCGAAGAATGCGACGGAGCTATTGATTGATACTATCGCGCGGCAATCGAGTCCGCCATACCGATCGCTCGCCACCTATTAACGCAGCTCACAGGTAAGGCGATCCAAGCCACAGGATTCTTTCGAGCAGGCGCACGGCGAATGGCCGGGCTGTCAACGCGGCGAGTTCCACCGGCTTGGCCGTTCGCAATGCGGCTTCGATATGCTCCTCGATCTTGCCGGCAAAACCCCGATCGAGGACCTCAAGATCGACCTCAAAATTGAGACGAAGCGAGCGCGGATCCAGGTTGGATGAGCCGACATAAGCCCAGGTTCCATCGATCGTCAGCAGCTTCGAGTGATTGAACGCGCCTTCGGCGCGCCAGATACGGCAATAGTTCTTCAGGATCTGGTCGAACTGCGCTGTCATTGCCCGGTCGACCAGCACCAAATTATTCGCAGCCGGTACGACGATATCCACCTCCACGCCTCGCCGGGCGGCCGTCACCAGGGCACTGATCAACTCCCGGTCCGGCAGGAAATAGGGCGACATGATACGGATCGAACTGCGCGCCACCGAAAAGGCGCCTATCAGCATCCTGTGATTGGTCTCAACGCTCCGGTCCGGCCCTGAGGCAATCACCCGCATGAGCACTGGCGCTCCGGGCTGTGTGGCTGGTGTCGGAACAGTCCAGTGCTCGCCGCGAAGCACTTCGCCGGTCGCAAAACGCCAGTCTTCCGCAGCAATGTGAAAGAGATCGGCAACCACGGGGCCGGTGACGCAGAAATGCGCATCGTGCGCGTAGTTCGCCCCGGCAAACTCGTGTGTGAACCCCTGCCGAATATTCATGCCGCCGGTAAAGGCAATACGCCCGTCAACGACCAGAATCTTCCGGTGCGTGCGCAGGTTCGCATAGGGTAGCCGCAACCCCATGATGACGTTGCCATTGAAGACGTCGACCTGAACGCCCCCATCCTTCAGATGGCCCATAATGCTCGGCACCGAATAGCGGGCGCCGACCGCGTCGATCAGGACGCGAACGCTGACGTCGCGCTTGACCGCAGCAATCAAGGCGTCCGCGATCCTGAAGCCGATAGGGTCGCGATCGAAAATATAGGTCTCAAGCATGATGCTGCGCTCGGCACCATCAATAGCAGCCTTCATCGCCGCATAGGCCGCATCGCCATCTTCCAGCATTTCTATCGTGTTGCCGGTCATCAGCGGATGGCGGGCGACGCGGTCGCCGAGGATTTTCATCGCCCGAAAACGACCCCCATAGGTGCTGGCGACCGTCTCGTTATCGGCATCGAAATTCGTCAGATCCCCAAAGGCGTCTTTTTGGTAAAAGACATTGCGTTGGGAACTGATTGTTGCCCTGCGGATGCGGTTAACGCCGGCGATGGCATAAAGCACCGCGCCGACGATCGGCGACAAGAGGATGACGCCAACCCAGCCAGTGGCGGCGCGAACTTCCTCCTTGGTCATAGCGGCATGGATAGCTGCCGCTGCGCCCAGCACGATCGACAGGGCGGCAAGGATATGCGGCCAATAGGTGGATAAGAGATCAAACATATTCAAGGAGTATAGTCATGCCCCCGCGAGATCTACTCGTCTGAAAAGTGCAACACATTTAGCCGTTTAGAGCAACAACAGATCCCAGGTGATTTCGAATTTCCTCAACCTGCGTTCGCAAAAGCCGAATCGATCGCAAAAGCCACCGCCCGCGGCCCAAGCTTTCCCTCCGCCGTTTGGGCTTTCCCGGAAGGCGAGCCATTGTCAAAAATGACGACGCCGTCGAGCGGAGGAATCGCTCTCATTTCACTTGAGAGATTGGCCCGCAATTCCAGCTTGTGTTCGCCTGATGTCCAGGAGACAGCGACGACGTGATCCGGTGCCCTTAAGATCTCCGCCCTGACGTTGCCGCGCTTCAGTACGGGCACGACATAGCGCTGGCGCAATGTCAGCAGATTGCGAACCAGCCGTCGCCAGTGCTGCCCATGTCCAGTGTCGACCGATTGCCATTGCAGTTTCGATCGATCGAAGGTCGATTTGGCATTGGGATCGGGCAGATCGACGAGCGACTTCCCGTCCTTGATGCCGCCAAAACCCTCAGCTTCCGCCGCCCTGCCATTGCGAACGATCTCGCCGAGTTCGCCGGTATAGTCGCAGAAGAAGAAGAAAGGTTGCGTTTCCCCAAACTCCTCACCCATGAATAGGAACGGAATTTGCGGCGACAACAGCATGATCGATGTCAGCGCCTCGACCATGCCATCGTCCGCGAGGCTAAGGAGCCTTTCACCGAATGCCCTGTTGCCAATCTGATCGTGGTTTTGCAGGAAATTTATAAAGGAGGCTGGCGGTAGAACCGCGTTGTTGCCAGGCTCTGACAGGGCACTGGCCGAGGCGGCGCCACGGTTGGGAAAAATGAATCCCTCGGCCAGCGATTTGGCCAGTTTTTCCGCAAGATCGGTCGAGAATGTCTTGTAGTGACCCGCTACTTCGCCGGTAGCGATTACATGGGCGACATGGTGAAAATCGTCGTTCCATTCCGCCGTATAGGTTTTTACTCCACCACCGGCATTGCGCGCCAGGACGCCCGTATCATTGCGTTGGTCTTCTACGACAAGATGGATTTCGCGATCAGGGAACGCCCCAAGCACTCTCTCTGCAATCTCGGTCAGGATATGCTTCGGAGAACTGTCATAGATCTGCTCGATCGCATCGAGGCGGAGCCCGTCCAGCTGAAACTCGCCGATCCAATAGAGCGCGTTGCCGACGAAATAGCGGCGCACGGCCTCCTGGCCGTAGTCGATCGCAGCTCCCCATGGGGTCTGCACATCGGCGCGGAAAAAGGCCGGCGCATACCTCGGCAGATAGTTCCCTTCCGGACCGAAATGATTGTAGACGACATCGAGCAGCACCATGATGCCATGAGCATGGGCGGCGTCTATGAAGGCCTTCATGTCGTCAGGTGTCCCATAGGCCGGGTGCGGGGCGTAGTGGAGGACACCGTCATAACCCCAGCCGCGCTTGCCGGAAAAATGGGCTACAGGCATGATCTCGATCGCCGTGAAACCACTTTTGGCAAGATGCGGCAGCCTTTCCATCGCAGCCCGGAATGTCCCTTCCGGCGTGAAGGTACCGATATGCAGTTCGCAAATGACGGCCTCTTCCCAGGGGCTGCCGCGCCATTTTGTCTTCCATTCATAACTATCAGGCACCGTCAGCAGCGACGGCCCATCGACCGCTGAGAGCTGCGATCGCGAAGCGGGATCGGCCACGGCAAGACCGTCAGACAAGATGAATTGATATTCGCTTCCGAAAGTCGGTTTCGCGCATCGATGCTCGAACCAGCCGCCTTCCTTCGCCGTCATCGCAAACTCCTGAGAAGCAAGGCGAATTTTCAGCTCCTTTTCATTAGGCGCCCATAGTCGAAAGATCACATCGCCATCGTCGATCTCTGGTCCCCAGTGCGCTTCGACACCGGCCAAGTTGCGTTTCAGGCTCGTCATTCATTGGTCTCCCGGAACGTTCGCATCGGTCGATCGGACACTCTGGGCAAAGGAACAGTCAAACCGGCCAATGGTTCCTGTCTCCCTGCAACGTCCATAATTTTAACGCTAGCCGCGGATCGGCAGTCATTTTGAATTGAACCGGCAGACCGGTAGGCCCATACTCACTGCGTCGCTGCTTCGCCTCCACACTTCTTTTTGCACAAGTCTAGGGATCTCGTCGGCAGGAGGTCGCAGCGGATTTTGTAAGGGTAGCGTTCGGAAGATGTGCCTTCCGTGGCCCAAGGGGCCTGTTTTCACATGCAAGCCCGCGTTTCAAGAACGGGCATTCACTTAATCAAGCATTGGCGTGCACAGGATGCCGCAGGCCAGGAACTTTCGGCATTTTGCAAAGTTAAGCGAAGTCCAGTCATGGGAACGGAGATAAGCGATGACGGAATCAAGGGACGAATGGATCAAAAAGCGGGCATACGCCATCTGGGAAGAAGAAGGTTATCCGACAGGTCGTGACGCAGCCCATTGGGAACAGGCGAGCAAAGAGCGCGCCTCGGTCGAAAAGACCTCTCCCCATGGCATCGAAGTCAAGCCAAAGGCAAAGCGTAAAACCGCGCCAAAGGTGGCGGTTGGCAGCAACGGCGCTGCAGCTGCTGTAACGCAGGCAGTTGCCGCAAAACGCGCGCCGCGCAAGGCGCCCGCAGCAAAAGTCTGAGCATATCCTTCTTCGCCCCACAATTTCTCGATCCAAACTTTGCGATGGCCCGACGGTTCCCCGTCGGGCCATATCGTTTTGGGTCATTTCGGCGAAATTCTTCCGGATGGAACAATCCCGAGCGCAATGAATTTCATGTGCAGCGAAAAGCGAGGAACGGGAATTGATGCTCGCGAGCATCCAGGGACGATGACCATGGCCAAGTCGCAGAAGAAGAAATGGTCGCAGGACGTGACCGAAAACAGCGATGCGATGGACCTGAAGGAAGGTGTATTCAAATCGCACGATCCGAAGAAGATTGCGGACGCTCTGAAGCATTCAGCAGAGGCAAGTTCTCGACGCAAGTCCAGCCCCTTCCGATCGGCGATGTCGATGCTGAATTTCTACATCAATCGCGCGGGCAATCAGCTCGACAAAAAGCAGGAGAATACGCTCGAAGAAGCGAAGAACGAGCTGCGTAAGGATTTCCATCGCAAGCCCAAATAGAACGTTCACCAGCAGCATATTGGACAAGGGACGATTTAATTGACCTATGAGCTATACTACTGGGACGGCATTCAGGGCCGTGGCGAGTTCGTGCGGCTCTCGCTTGAGGAAGCGGGAGCCGACTATGTCGACGTGACGCGCGGCCCGCAGGGCATGAG
Organism: Rhizobium sp. BK376; assembly: GCF_004341625.1. Taxonomy (GTDB): domain Bacteria; phylum Pseudomonadota; class Alphaproteobacteria; order Rhizobiales; family Rhizobiaceae; genus Rhizobium. The sequence goes on from NZ_SLZG01000010.1 coordinate 94,697, forward strand.
GGCTATGATGAAGATCATGGAGAGCCGGACCGCGCCCCATATCCCCTTCGCGCCGCCATTCCTGAGGGATGGCGACCTGATCATCTCTCATGTCGCAAATATCCTGATGTATCTTGCACCCAAGCTTGGGCTTGCCCCGGCGGATGAAGGGCTTCGTGCCGTCACACACGGACTACAGCTGACGATCACCGATCTGGTCGCGGAGGTGCACGACACCCACCACCCGATCGCGACCTCCCAATATTTCGAGGACCAGAGGCAGGAAGCCAAGGCACGGTCCGCCGAATTCATCGACAACCGCATGCCGAAGTTTCTCGGTTATTTCGAACGTGTCCTGCAGCAGAACCCGGAAGGACCGGAGCACATTGTCGGCAAGAGCCTGACCTATGTCGATCTGTCGCTCTTCCAAGTCGTCGAGGGGCTGCACTATGCATTTCCGCGCGGGATGCACGGCTTTGCAACGAAATATCCGGCACTTGCAGCCCTGCACAGCTCAGTCCGCAAACGTCCCAGAATCGCAGATTACGTGAAATCCGAGCGGAGGCTTGCATTCAGCGAAGACGGCATCTTTCGGCATTATCCCGAACTGGACAAGGACGCCGCTTGAAGTGCGGCTGATGGAAACCCATGGCGCGACAGACCTTCTGGAAGGGATATCTCAAGCTCTCGCTGGTGACGGCATCGGTGTCGCTGACGCCTGCCACATCAGAGAGCACCAAGATTCGTTTCCATGTGCTGAACCGTGCCACCGGCAACCGCGTGGAAAGTCATTACGTCGACAAGGTGACTGGCAAACCCGTCGCCGACAAGGACCAGGCCAAGGGCTATCCGCGCGGCGAGGACGACTACGTCATCTTGGAAGACGACGAGATCGAATCCGTCGGGCTCGAGAGCACGCGGACAATCGATATCAGCACCTTCGTCCCACGCGGCTCTATCGACTGGATCTGGTATGAGAAGCCGCATTTCCTGACGCCGGAGGACAAGGTCGGCGTCGAGGCCTTCTGCGTGATACGCGAGGCGATGAGAGCGCAGAACGTGGTCGGCATTGCCCGCCTCGTGCTCTATCGCCGCGAGCGAGCGGTGTTGCTGGAACCTGACGGAAAAGGCATCGTTCTCTGGACCCTGCGCTATGGCGACGATGTCCGCGCGCCGGAAGGTGATTTCACCCTACACGGCAAGCCCGAGGCCGAGAGCATGACGCTCATGAAGAAACTGATACAGGAGCGCACGCGCGACTGGTCACCCGATATGGCCGAAGACCCCGTGCAGGACCAGCTCTCGGACATCATCAAGGCCAAGAAGAAGGGTCGCAAGAAGGCGCCAGCGCCGAAGCCGGAACCGCCTCCCACAACAGGCAATGTCATCAACATCATGGACGCGCTGAAGAAGAGCATCGCCTCGGAAAATCGTGGTTCGAAACCGCGCTAGCCCTTCGCCTTCGGTTTGCCTGTCTGCAATGGCCCCGCTGCCTTGAAGAAGTTGCCCCAGGGGTCGCTCGAAAGCGCCTCCAGTCGCGCCGCCGCATTGTCGACCGTAAAATGGGCAGGGCCGATTTCCTTGCCGAGTTCATCCCACGACAGGGGCATAGACACGGCAGCGCCCGGACGAGCGCGGGTCGAATAGGCTGCGACGGCAGTGTTGCCGCGGCCATTGCGCAGGTAGTCGATGAAAATCTTGCCCTCGCGTTTGGCTTTGGTCGCGACCGAGAGATAGCGCTCCGGACTGTCCTTGCTCATGCCGTCAGCAAGCGATTTCGCAAAGGCCTTGACCTCCTCCCAGCCTGCCCTCGGTTTGAGCGGCGCGACGACATGCAGGCCCTTGCCGCCCGAAGTCTTGACAAAGGAAGCAAGGTCGACCGCCGCAAAGCGAGCCTTGATCTCGCGAGCTGCATCGATAACCGCGCTCCATTCGACATCTTCGCCCGGATCGAGATCCATGGTGATCATGTCGGGTTTTTCCCAATTGTCGGTCGTCGTGCCCCAAGGGTGAATTTCAAGGACCGCGGATTGCACCAGCGCGATCAACCCATCGAAGTCCATGATCCGCAACAGCTTCTCGCCATCCCTGTCCTTTGGATCGACGATCTGCTCGATATGGGCATTGATGCCCTTCCAGGCATGTTTCTGGAAGAAGCGCTGGCCATCGATGCCATCAGGGCAACGCAGCAGCGCCAGGGGCCGGTTGACGACGAAAGGCTCCATATGCCGCCAGACCTGCGCATAGTAATTCGCAAGCCCTTCCTTGGTGACGCCTTCGTCCGGCCAGTATATCCGGTCGGGATGGGTGAGCGATACGGTGGCTTTCGGCAGGCTCGGTGCTGTTGTCTTTTCCATTTCGCGAACGATCTCTTTTGCCGGTTTATCCTCGCGCAAACCCCGGAAGGCAGCGTGGCGGAGATTACCGTCGCCCGACCAGGCGCGATACTCTACCTCGCCGACGAGTTCGGGCCTGACATAGACCAGCCCTCGCCGCTCTTCGGCAGTCAGCTTATCGTCGAAGGAACTTTCCTTTTGCTCCATTGCCGAGAGCCGGAGATAAAGGTCCTGCGCCAGCGCCACCGTGTAACCGGTGCCGACACGGCCGACATGGATAAGCTTGCCCTTTTCATAAACGCCCATGGCAAGCGAGCCGATCGCGTTCTTCAGCGTGGTTGAGGGCACATAGCCGCCGATCACGAACTCCTGCCGCTGCGAGCATTTGGACTTGATCCAGCTGCCGGTGCGTCCGGATGTGTACTCACTGTTTCGATCCTTGGAGACGACGCCTTCGAGACTTAGCTGGCAGGCATGCTTTAGCACGAGACCGCCATCATCAACGAAATGGGTGCTATAGCGAAGCACCTCGCCGTGCTCCGGCAGGAGCTTCTCCAGCAATTCCTTGCGCTCGATCAAGGGCACTGATCTCAGATCGTAGCCATCGAGATAAAGGAGATCGAACGCGTAGAAGATGAACCGATCGCTCCTGCCTTCGCTGAGATCATGCTGCAGGGCAGAGAAATCCGACGCGCCGGAATCGCGCTCGACGACAAGTTCACCGTCGATCAGCGCGGTCTTGGCCGGAAGCGCCTGCAATGCGGCAGCGACTGTCTTGCCGAACCGATCCGTCCAATCGAGGCCGCTGCGCGTCAGGAGCTTCAACTCTCCATCGTCCAGCCGTGCCTGAAGCCGATAGCCATCGAACTTGATCTCGTGAATCCAGTGCTCACCGGCAGGCGGTTTTGGCTTCAGTTTGGCAAGGACCGGCTCGACGAAATCAGGCAGAGCCGCCCTCTCCGCCCCCTTGGGCATGGTGGGTTTCCTGGCAACTTCAGGGGCTTTCTTTCGCGGCGAAACCGGCTTGGCTGAAGTGGCAGGTTTCTCGGCTCTCTTTGCCCTGGAGTTCCAGGTCTTTTCCGGCGCTTCGGCGACTTCATCGAGGCTGCGACCGGTCTTTGCGGAATCGGGCATCTGCTCGAGTATGTCCTCGCCGTCGTGGCGTGCCTCGGCGTCGTCGCCTTTTATCAGCAGCCAGTTGTCGTGCTTCTCATCGCTGCGTCCGGCCATGCGGACAAGGTGCCAGCGGCCATGCAACTTCTCGCCGTCCAGCTCGAAATCGAGATGGCCCTTGGCATAACCCTTTTTCGCATCACCGATCGGCTTCCAGGTGCCACGGTCCCAGACGATAACGGTGCCGCCGCCATATTGGCCTTTCGGGATAGCGCCTTCGAAATCTCCGTAGTCGAGCGGATGATCCTCGACATGGACGGCGAGCCGCTTGTCCTCGGGATTGAGGCTTGGGCCGCGGGTCACCGCCCAGCTTTTCAGGACGCCGTCCATTTCAAGACGGAAATCGTAGTGCAAGCGCGTCGCATCGTGCTTCTGGATGACAAAGCTCGATCCCGCCTGATGGTGCGCGCGACCTCGTGGCTCCGGCGTCCTCTTGAAATCCCGCTTCGAATGGTATGTTTCGAGGGCCATGGCTCATCCCGCCTTTCGTTGGCGCTGTGCACCCGCAGGCTTGCCCTTGGGCGCGCCCCCCTTGCCCTTGCCGCCGAGCCCCGCGCTCTCGCGAAGAGCCTGAAGCAGATCGACGACCTTTTCTTCCTTTGCGGGCTTCCCCTTCGGAAGCGGCTTGCCTTCGATCTTGGCTTTCACCAATTCGACAAGAGCAGCCTCGTAACGATCCTCATAGGCTGCGGGATTGAACTCACCCTGCTTGGTGCCGATGATATGGCCGGCAAGATCCAACATCTCGTCGGTTATCTTGAGATCGGGAATGGCTTTAAATGCCTCTTTGGCGGAACGAACCTCATAGTCGAAATTGAGCAGTGTCGCGATCAGCCCGTCTTCGTGGGGACGAATGAGCATGGTGCGATAGCGGCGAAACAGCACCGCTCGCGCAAGCGCTGTCACTTTTCTTGCCCGCATCGCCTCGGCGATCAGCGCCAGAACCTCATCGCCCTCGCCCGGACCAGCCGCGAGGTAGTATGGCCGCTCGAAGAAGAGCTTGTCGATATCGTCGCTGTCGATGAAGCTCTCGACCGTGAGCGTCTTGTCGCCATGGGGCGTGATGGATGCGATCTCATCATCTTCGATCATGATGTAATCGCCCTGCTCGAGCCGATAGCCCTTGACCTGATCATCGCGCGAGACGGGTTTGCCCGTCTCGCTGTCGACGAATTGCCGCTCGACGCGATGGCCGGTCTTGCGGTTGATGATATTGAACGACAGGCGATCCGCTGAAGAGACGGCCGTATAGAGGGCGACAGGGCAACTCAACGCCTCGATCGTCAGAAACCCTCTCCAGCTTGCACGTGTCGTCATGCACCAGCCCCTCGTTTATCGATTATCTCGTTCTCGCCGCATGCTCGCGGACGCTCACGTCTTCCACGTCCAGCTTCTGGCGCGCCGCCGCGCTTTTTGCGCCTTCGATGGCGTCCTCGCGATAGGCATAAGTCTCGGAGAGAGTATTTCCGAGCTTGTAAGCCCAGCCGCCGTCGTGGCGGACGATTTCATATGTGACGTAGGTCATGAAATTGCTCCTCTTTCCTCAATGTTTGCGCCTGCTTCTATCAAGCGCGATGAGCTTCTCGAGCGCCGCCACATCCTCACTGGTGACGACCGGAACAGGATCGCCGGCGATTGCCTCAAGCACCTCGTTAGACAGTCCCCCGTTACGGATGACCCATTCGAGCGTCTCGCGGGTTTCCCGCTCTGCCTTCAGCTGTGCGTAAAGCGCGATGATCAGCCGATCGCGCGGATCCATCTTCTCTTTCGGTCGGTCGATTTTGCGGATTCCAGGCATGCATTTTCCTCGAGCTTAAACTCACGAATTCAACTTTTTCTCCGGCAAAAGGTTCCGCCTCCACCGGCCTCGAAGGGAACCTTTCGCCCGGCTTCGTTGTTCGAAACAACGATCCAACGTTTGCAGGGCAAACAAGGAAAGAAGAAAGCCATGCGATCGCATCGAACTAGGGTCGTCGACGGATCAGACACAGTGAGTTCCAGTTGAGAACACTTCTTCTTCTCATCATTGCCGGAATGATCGCGTCGGTCCTCAGCATCGTCGTCATCAAGCCCTTCGTGTCGGGTGGCGACCAGAAATCAAGCGAGCCACCCAAGACGATAGAACAATCCGAGCCGCGATAACGGTCTCGCCGTTATTTGCTTTCTGGTTGGCCCTGGCCGTTCGGGAGATCACCAGGCGGAATGACTGGCGTCTTCCCGTCCTCAGGGGCCGGCGTCACCATGCCGCTGTCTCCCGTTGCCGGTGGTTGAAGTATCCCGGAGCAATCCGCAAGCTTGCTGCTATCGATACCGTTTGTTGCTGCGGCCTCGCCATTTTCCTTCTTCGCCTGCTGTTGATGTTGCGGTGCCTTGCATCTCTCGCTTTGCGGAGCCTGCTGTGCAAACGCAACGCCTGCCAAGGCGAAGGTTGATAGAAATGCGGCTCCAAGCGCTGAGTTTCTTGCCCATTTTGGCGGGTTTCTCATCGTTGATCTCCTTGCTTCATGGAGTTCAACGGGACATTTTCCGGAAAGGTTCCTAAAAAAGCGGACGTGAGAAACGCTAAATGCGGCCCCAGGAACCTATCTCGGGATAGTCGGGGGTGGCCAATTCGTCTCCGGTCCCGGAACCTTCGCTGCCTGTGGCAGTTGGAAGACCAAACTCTCTGTAATCCGACCTTTGAAGGAGGTACCCATGGGCAAGACCAGAATTCATCCTGAGCAGGACCCCGCAGAAGGAGCAGACGATATTGTCGAGCACGAGCTCGAACGTGCCGAAAAGAAAGCCGATCAACGTCTGCAGGGTGAGGCGGATCGACCTGACGATGAGACGGTTGAGCCCGACGACCTCCCGAATTTCGACGCGATGCGGGAGGCCGCCCGCGAACATAGCGATGCCTATATCGTCAAGAGCGATCTGGAGGACGTGGATCAACGCGAAGCGACGCCTGGCACGCGTGAGCAGGAGTAACTCGCGCTTCCATTGGCGAAGGAAATCCGCGTCGAATTCCAGCTTTTCAACTGTTCTAATCTAATGGACACTTGTCGACCCACAGTTCCGTGCCATAGCTTGTTCCAGAGGAACAGGCCGGCGGCGGACAAAGGGGGAATCGAGGTGGATAATTCGCAGCCCGGTTCGGATGAGGACATCGGTTTTCTCGGCGTGCAGGAATTGGGCGCTCGATATCGCGACGGTTCGCTGTCGCCTGTGGATGTCGTCGAGCAGGCGCTCGCCCGTCTCGAGGATGTCGAACCGCACCTGAATGCAGTCGCCCACGTTATGAAAATGGCGGCCATGCGTGATGCGGAGCAGTTGGCGTCTGAGCTCCGCTCAGGGCGAGACCTGGGGCCGCTCCACGGTGTGCCGGTTGCCATCAAGGATATCATCGAAGTACGCGATGCGCCGACCGGCTTTGGGAGCCGTGTCCGAAAGCCGGCCATCGCCAATGCCGACGCGCCGCTTGTCCGGCGACTGCGGGAAGCGGGCGCTATCATCCTCTGCAAGACCAATCTGCTCGAATACGCCTATGGCATCGCCCATCCCGATATCGGCCAGACGAACAACCCTCATGACACCGGCCGGACCTCGGGCGGATCGAGCGGTGGTTCGGCGGTGGTGGTTGCGGCCGGCATCGTCCCGCTTGCGGTCGGAACCGACACGGGCGGCTCGATCCGCATTCCCGCCTCCTACTGTGGTATCGTCGGATTGAAGCCGACTTATGGGCTTGTGCCCACCGAAGGCGTGTTCCCACTGTCGTGGACCCTCGACCACGCCGGGCCACTCTCGCGCAGCGTCGCCGATACCGTGATCATGCTCGAATGCCTCTCGGGCAAACCCTTCTCGTTGTCACCGGCGTCTCTTGCCGACGTGCGGATCGGCGTCCTCGCCTATCATGCCGACAGTCGCGAACTGACCCCCACTGTAGCGCAAAATCTTCGGCACTCCATCGAGATCCTGAAAGCCCTGGGCGCGACCATCAAGGCAATCGACATCCCGGAGCTTTCCGCGGCAAATTCACAGTTGCGGAAGATCATCAGGCCGGAAGCCTCGTTGATCCATGCCGAACTGCATGCTGAAAATCGCGAAGGCTATGCGCCGAGGACACGGGCGCAGGTTGAAGCAGGCTTTGAGCTCAGCGCGGTGGAATATCTGCAAGCGCAACAGTTCAGGGCAACACTCCGACAATCGATCGAAGACCGCTTCGCCGAGGTGGACGTCTTGCTGAGCCCAAGCGTTCCCTTCCCCGCCCCGATAGAAGATCCTGAATTCACCGAGGACGGCGAGGAGGGCGAAATGCTTTCAAGCGGTTTCGCCAACATGACGGGCCAACCCTCGATCAGCATTCCTTGCGGCATGGACGGTCACCTGCCGCTCGGTCTGCAACTTACCGGCGCGTTTGGCGCAGACGGAAAACTTCTCCAAGCCGCACTCGCGGTCGAAGCTGCGCTGAACGCCTACCGCAAACCCTCCATCTAGGCATTTTTTAAGCACATCGCATCGGATTTCGGCATGCAACGGAACGCCTGAATATGCACCGCTTGGATGTGAATTCAAGTGTTCTGCAACGCTAGAACATGAGCGCCAAGCATGACCGCCACGATATCAGCATCCTCGCATTCCGCGCAATTTGGTTGCAATACGCTCACATTCTTTGAAAGAAATTTCTAATATTATACTGCATTGCACAAGATTTAGGCGCTGCACGATATTGTGCAGTGCTGTTCTCTTGTGATAGTACGCTTTCCATCGTGAAATGTTGGGACAATCGTAGGCGTTGCCGTTGGCAACCCGAAAGAGGGGTACTGACTATGCATTCACTGGTCCGCCGAGCCATCGGCGCAGCAGCCACTTTCCTTCTCGCAGCCCTCGTAACCACCGGCGTCTCGGCCGCGGATTTGCGCATCGGCTTGAGAGCCGATCCGGATGTCCTCGACCCGGCCCAAGGCGTGTCTGTCGCCGGCCGCGTCGTCTTTGCGGCGATGTGCGACAAGCTGATCGACACGACTGCAGATGGGAAATACCAGCCGCAGCTCGCGACATCATGGACATGGTCTGTTGACAACCTGACCTTGACGGTGAAACTGCGCGATCACGTCCTCTTCCAGGACGGCCAGCCCATGGATGCGGCCGCCGTAAAGACCAATCTCGACCGCTATCGCACCGATCCGATTTCCAAGCGCAAGACCGAGCTCAAACCGGTCGCAAGCGTAGATGTCGTTGACCCCTTGACCGTAGCCATCAAGCTCAAGGAGCCCTACGCGCCGCTGGTCAGCGTCCTGACCGATCGCGCCGGCATGATGATGTCCCCGGCAGCCCTTGCCAAGCAAGGCGCCAACATCGGCGATCATCCGGTTTGCGCGGGTCCCTTCCAGTTCGCCGAACGCGTCTCCCAGGATCACATCCTGCTCAAGCGATTCGATCAATATTGGAACCGCCAAGCGATCTTCCTGGATTCGGTCACCTATCGCATGATCCCCGATGACAGCGTGCGCCTGCTCAGCCTGCGGTCCGGCGATCTCGATCTCATCGAACGGCTCTCGCCGAGCGATATGGCCACGATCAAGGATGACAAGAGCCTCAAGGTCATTCAGGGCCCATCGACCGCCTTCGACCTGATCTCGATCAATGTCAATCACGGCGACAGTGCCAACAATCCGCTCGGCAAGAACGCCAAGGTCCGGCAGGCACTGGAGCTCTCGCTCGACCGCGACGCCTTGAACCAGGTTGCCTATGAGGGGCTCTTCGTGCCGGCGAACCAGACGGAACCGGTCGGCACCCAATTCTACGATCAGTCGCATCCGCTGAAGGGTCGCGACATCGCAAAGGCAAAGGCGTTGCTTGCCGAAGCCGGCACGCCAAATCCGTCATTCACGCTCGCGGTTGCCAACAGTCCGATCCTCGAGCAGGTTGGCCAGATGATCCAGGCAATGGCTGCCGAGGCCGGTTTCGACGTGAAGATACAGACACTTGAATCGTCGACGCTTGCCGCCAACTCCGACGCCGGAAAATACCAGGCGTCCATGGCGATCTGGAGCGGAAGACCCGATCCCGATGGTAATATCAGCCCTTGGGTCTCCTGCGACGGCTTCCTGAACTGGGGCCATTATTGCAATCCGGATCTAGACAAGGTTCTGTCCCAGGCGCGTCAGACCACCAATGATCAGGAGCGCGCCAAGCTCTATGCCCAAGGCGTCGACCTCTATCTCGCCGACATGCCGTTCATTACGCTCTATCACTACAAATCGCTTTGGGCAGCACGCGACAACATAGATGGTTTCGTTCCCTATCCGGACGGCCTGATCCGACTGCAGGGCGTCAAGAAAACCTCGGGCAGCTGAGGCGATTGAAGCGAGTGTTCGCGCAGGAGAAAGGCGCGCCTGCGCCTTTCTCAAGCAGGTCTCCAACACGTTTTTAGGCGCACCGCACAAATATTGTGCAGATGCGAAATTGCACAAAAAAGCGCTTGACGCTCGCCTGTCATATGGACTTCTATTGGACCAATCGGAAATTGGTTCAGATAGTTTCAGCCTCATGACCACCAGCAACTTGCCGGAGAATTCGACCTACGCCCTGGAGCGTCTCCGGGGGCTGCTGAATTCCGGCGAGCTCGAAGCGGATGGCAACAGACTGCCGACCGAGCGGGCGCTTTCGGAGCTGTTCGGCGTCAGCCGTCGCGCCCTTCGACGGGCGCTTGAAGTGCTGGAGGCCGAGGGGCGCATCTGGCGCAAGCAGGGCTCGGGTACTTATGCCGGCGCCCGGCCGGACGGCTGGAGCGAGCATGTGAACTCGATCATTGCTGGCACTGACCTCATGGAAATCATGGAAGTTCGCCTGCGCATCGAGCCGCAGCTTGCCCAGCTCGCGGCGATCCGCGCCAAGACGGATGAGGTCGAGCGCATGCATGAGCTCACCAAGAAGATCTATGAGAGCGACGATGCTGACGGTCGCGAATTGTGGGATGGCGCCCTCCACCGACTGATCGCACAAAGTGCCGGCAACCAGTTCTTCCTGACGATCTTCGATGTCATCAATCACGTCCGGCAGGATGAGGCCTGGCAAACCATTCGCGAATTGGCCCGCAGCAGCAACAGGACCCGCGAACGCACCTATGTCCAGCATCGGGCAATCGTTGACGCGATTGCTGCCCGCGACCCGATGGCCGCGGCCGAAGCCATGCGCCAGCACCTTCTCCTGCTGCAGGAAAGCCTCGTTCGCGTGACCTCGTTCGACGCTCACTCGAAGGAGGGCCTTAACGAACCGGCCTGAAGCTACGCCGCCACGTTGACGCCATTGACGGCTGGAAGGGAAGCCAGCCGACCACAGCAACAAATCAAAAACAGGGAACAGATATGAAAATCGCCAAGTTTCTAGCAACTCTCGCCGCCGGAGCCCTGGTCGCTCTGCCGGCCTTTGCCGTCGAATTGAAGATCGGCCTGCAGGACGATGCCGACGTGCTCGACCCAGCCCAATCGCGGACCTTCGTTGGCCGCATCGTCTATACTGCGCTCTGCGACAAGCTGGTGGACGTCACGCCTCAGCTCCAGTTCGTGCCGCAGCTCGCGACCGCCTGGAAATGGTCCGCCGATGGCAAGGAGCTGACGATGACGCTGCGCCAGGGCGTCAAGTTCCATGACGAGACGCCGTTCAACGCCCAGGCAGTTGTCGATGACATCCAGCGCAACATGACGATGCCGGAATCTCGCCGCAAGAGCGAGCTTTCGTCAGTCGCCAAGGTCGAGGCGACGGGCGAATACGAAGTGAAGTTCACGCTGAAGGCGCCGGATGTCACGCTGCTTGCGCAGTTGTCCGACCGCGCCGGCATGATGGTGTCGCCGACCGCTGCAAAGGCGGCAGGCGCCAAATTCGGCGACCACCCCGTCTGCTCCGGCCCGTTCAAGTTCGTCGAGCGCGTGCAGCAGGATCGCATCGTGCTCGAGAAGTTCCAGGACTACTGGAACAAGGACAATATCTTCATCGACAAAGTCACCTACCTTCCGATCCCGGATACGACGGTGCGTCTGGCCAACCTTCGCTCCGGCGACCTCGACATGATCGAACGCGTCGCGGCCTCCGACGTCGCAACCGTCAAGGCCGATCCCAAGCTCTCCTATGCCGACGCCGTCGGTACCGGCTGGCTCGGCATCTATGCCAATATCGGCAATGGCGATCGTTCCAAGAACCCGATGGGCCAGGACAAGCGTCTTCGCCAGGCCTTCTCCATGGCGATCGATCGCGAAGCAGCCATGCAGATCGTCTTCGACGGCACGGCGCTCGCCGGCAACCAGCCATTTGCGCCGAACAGCCCTTGGTTCGACAAGGATGTTCCGGTTCCGGCACGCGATGTCGATAAGGCCAAGGCGCTCGTAAAGGCCGCTGGCTTTGACCGCGTCCCCGTCGAAATTGCCGTCACCAACGATCCGGTCACGCTGCAGACGATGCAGATCATCCAGTCCATGGTGGCTGAAGCCGGCTTCGACGTGACGCTGAAGCCGACGGAATTCGCAACGTTGCTCGACGCACAGACCGCCGGCAATTATCAGCTCAGCCGCTCGGACTGGTCGGGCCGTCCGGATCCTGATGGCAACATCCAGCAGTTCGTCACGACAGGCGCGGGCCTGAACGACTCCAAATACAGCAACCCCCAGGTCGACAAGCTGCTGCAGGAGGCCCGTCAGTCCCAAGACCAGGCCGTCCGCAAGCAGAAATATGATGCCGCCGAAGTGATCCTCAACGACGAACTGCCGATCGTCTACATCGGCCACCAGGCCTGGATCTGGGCTTACAAGAAGGGCGTTACCGGCTTCGTGCCCTCGCCCGATGGCATGATCCGCTTGGCCGGCGTCAAGAAGAGCGGCTAATCGCGCGTGCCGCGCGGGGAGCCTCCTCGCGCGGCCGATGTTTAGGTCAGGATTGCCCATGTACACCTACATCGGAAAAAGATTGCTCGTCGCCATACCGACGCTGCTGATCATCTCCGTCTTCGTCTTTTCGCTGCAGAAACTGCTGCCGGGTGATCCCATCCTGGCCATGGCCGGCGAGGAGCGCGACCCGCAGGTCATCGAATTCCTGCGCGAGAAATACCGGCTGAACGACCCTGTCGTCTATCAATACGGCTATTGGCTGGGTGCGGTCCTCAAAGGCGATCTCGGTATCTCGCTGCGCACCAACCAGCCTGTCCTCACGCTGGTTGCCGAAAAGCTGCCGGTGACGATCCAGCTTGCCGTCATGTCGATGTTCTTTGCCTTCGTCATCGGTATCCCGATGGGCATTCTGGCCGCCGTCAAGCGCAATACGGTCATCGATTTCCTCGCCAACCTGATTGCCTTATGCGGGCTGTCGATCCCGAATTTCTGGCTCGGCATCATGCTGATATTGCTGATTTCGGTAAACCTCGGCTGGCTTCCTGCGTCGGGCTACCAGCCCTTCTTCGATGATCCTCTGCAGTCGATCAAGACGATGCTGATGCCGTCCTTCGTGCTCGGCAACGCGCTTGCCGCAACCCTGATGCGCCACACGCGCTCCTCGATGCTGAGCGTGCTCAGCGCAGACTATATCCGCACCGCGCGCGCCAAGGGTCTGCCGGAAGCCGCAGTGGTTCTCTCACACACGTTCCGCAATGCCATGCTGCCGATTATCACCGTCAGCGCCCTGCTCTTCGGCGAACTGCTCGCCGGTGCCGTGCTGACGGAGCAGATCTTCACCATTCCGGGCTTCGGAAAGCTGATCGTCGATGCGGTCTTCAACCGCGACTATGCGGTCGTTCAAGGCGTGGTTCTCTGCACCGCCTTCGGCTTCATCATGATGAACCTGATCGCGGACGTCCTCTACGTCCTCTTGAACCCCAGACTGAGGGCCGCGCTATGACCGCGATTGAGCAAACCACGGCCATTCAGGCGGCTGCCGCAAGCCAACGCTCTCCGAACCGCGCCTGGCGTAAGCTGAAGGCCAACAAGGGTGCACTCGTCGGCCTTGTCATCATCGTCTTCTTCGCCGCCCTGGCGATCTTGGCACCCGTCCTGCCTATCCCCGATCCCGTCGCCACCAGCTGGTCGGCGATCCGCAAGGCGCCCTCGGCCGCCCATTGGCTCGGTACGGACGATATCGGCCGCGACATTCTCTCGCGCATGATCTGGGGAGCACGGGCCTCTCTCATGGCCGGCGTCTTCTCGGTGACGATCGCAGTCGTCATCGGCGTGCCGCTCGGCCTGATCTCCGGCTATTTCGGCGGCTGGGTGGACATGATCATTTCCCGCGTGACGGAAGCGTTTCTCGCCATGCCCTTCCTGATCACGGCGATCGCACTTGCCGCATTCCTGGGTCCGAGCCTCACCAATGCCATGATCGCGATCGGCCTTTCCGCCATGCCCGTCTTCATCCGGCTGACGCGCGGCCAGGTATTGGCCGTCAAGACGGAGGAATATGTCGAGGGCGCGCGGTCGATCGGTCTTCGCCATCTCAGCATCATCACCCGCTATATCCTGCCAAACGTCTTCGCGCCCATACTGGTGCAAGCGACGCTAACCATTGCGACCGCGATCATCGCCGAGGCGAGCCTTTCCTTCCTCGGCCTTGGCCAGCAGCCGCCAGCGCCCAGCTGGGGCTCGATGCTCAATGTCGCCAAGAATTTCTTGAGCCAGGCTCCTTGGATGGCGATGTGGCCGGGTGCCGCAATCTTTCTTGTCGTCATCGGCTTCAATCTTCTCGGCGACGGGCTGCGCGATGCGCTCGACCCGCGCGACGCCTGAATCTTTCGAAAAGGACTTTTGAAATGAATGCATTCACGACCCGCCCCGAAATCCTTGGCACCTTCGGCGTCGTCACCTCGACCCACTGGATCGCCTCGGCGGTCGGCATGAGCATCCTGGAAAAGGGCGGCAATGCCTTCGACGCTGCCGTTGCGACCGGCTTCGTGCTGCAGGTCATCGAGCCGCATCTCTGCGGTCCCGGCGGCGATCTTCCGGCACTGATCTATTCCAAGAAGAAGGACAAGGTCGAGGTTATATGCGCGCAGGCCCCAGCGCCCGCGGGCGCAACGATCGAGCATTATACCGGCGAGGGCCTGACGCTCATCCCGGGAGACGGGCTTCTTGCGACCGTCATCCCCGGCTCCTTCGACGGCTGGATGCTGATGCTGCGCGACTACGGCACGATGACGGTTCGCGATGTCCTCGAACCCGCGATCTTCTACCTGGAGAACGGCCATCCCGTGCTCGCCCGCGTTTCCACGATGATCAAGGGGCTGGCGGACTTCTTCGAAAAGGAGTGGCCGACATCCCATGCCACCTGGCTCCCCGGCGGTTCGGCACCGGAGCCGCTGTCCAATTTCAAAAATCCTGTCCTTGCCGAAACTTGGCGGCGCGTCGTCGCTGAAGCGGAAAGCAAGCGCGGACGCGAGGAGCAGATCGAAGCCGCGCGCGACGCCTTCTATCGCGGCTTCATTGCAGAAGCGATCGACAAGTACGCCCGGAACAACGCGGTCATGGATGCCAGCGGCACCAAGCACAAAGGTGTGCTGACCGCCGACGACATGGCAGGCTGGTCGGCGACGGTCGAAGCGCCGCAAACTTTCGATTACAACGACTGGACCGTTGCCAAGATCGGACCCTGGGGCCAGGGGCCGGTATTCCTGCAGACCCTGTCGCTGCTGAAAGGCTTCGACCTCGCCGCCATGGAACCGACAGGCGCCGATTTCGTGCACACCGTGGTCGAGGCGATGAAGCTCGCCTTCGCCGACCGCGAAGTCTATTACGGCGATCCGAAATTCACCGACGTGCCACTCGATACCTTGCTGTCGGAGGCCTATGCCGCTGAGCGCCGCAAGCTGATCACATCGGAGGCGTCGCTCGACCTCCGCCCCGGCAAAATCTCCGGCTTCGAGAGCCAGTATGATGCGACCATGGCGATGCTGGACACGTCCGCATCCAAATCGGGCGCCGTCTACGAGCCGACGATGGCGCACCTGACGGAGAAGCGTGGCGACACCGTCCATATCGACGTCATCGACCGCGAGGGCAACATGGTCTCTGTCACGCCCTCGGGCGGCTGGCTGCAATCTTCGCCGACGGTTCCGGGCCTCGGCTTCTGCCTGAATTCCCGCGCGCAGATGTTCTGGCTGAAACCCGGCCTGCCCTCATCGCTGGCACCCGGCAAGCGGCCGCGCACCACGCTGACGCCGTCCATCGCGCTTCACGAAGGTCGTCCGACGCTCGCCTTCGGCACGCCGGGCGGCGACCAGCAGGAGCAATGGCAGCTCGCCTTCTTCCTGCATTATGTCCATCACAAACTGAACCTGCAGCAGGCATTGGACCTGCCGCTCTTCCACACCACCCATTTCCCGAGCTCCTTCTATCCCCGCACCCGCGAGCCGGGCGGCCTGACTGCCGAAGCCAACTTCCGGCCTGACGTGCTCGAAGCCCTGCGCAACAGGGGTCACAAGCTGACGGTCGCCGAAGAATGGACCGTCGGTCGCCTGACAGCCACGCGGCGCGATGTCGACGGATTGCTGCGTGCGGCAGCAACGCCGCGCCTGATGCAAGCCTACGCGGTGGGGAGGTAAGCGCATGACCTGGTCCATCGTTACCCGCGATCCTGAAACCGGCTACCTCGCGATCGCCGTCGCTACCCGCTTCTTTGCGGTCGGCAGCGTCGTCCCTCACATCCGCGGCCGCATCGGCGCCGTGGCGTCTCAGGCCTTCTCCAGCCCTCTCTATGGTACGGATGGCCTGATCATGCTTGCCGAAGGCAAGGCACCGCAGGAGGTGATCACTGCGCTGACGAGCCGCGATGACGGACATGAGCAGCGCCAGCTCCACCTCATCGACAGCAAGGGCCGCAATGCCGCCTTCACCGGATCCAAATGCATCGACTGGGCAGGCCATCTCGTTGACGAGAACGTATCCGTCGCCGGCAACATGCTCTCCGGCCCGCAGGTGATCGCCGAAACCCTCTCGACCTTCAAGAAGACAGTGGGAAAGCCGCTGGCGGAACGTTTGCTGGAGGCCATGGATGCCGGTGAATATGCCGGCGGCGACAAGCGCGGACGGCAGTCGGCGGCACTCGTCATCTACCGCGACCAGGACTATTCCTGGCTCAACCTTCGCGTCGACGATCATGCCGAACCGCTTGTCGAGCTGCGCCGTCTCTATGCCGTGGCAAAGGAGCGCTTCCTGCCGGTGACAGAAACAATGCCGACGCGGGAAAACCCGAGCGGGATGATCGACCGCAGAGAAATCGACGCGGAGATCGCGCGGATGGAAGCCGAGCGGAACGCCGCCGGGCTAAGCTCTGCCTCCTTTGCCACCTCGCCGAAGACCGCATGAGTTCGTCCGTCCGCAACATGAGTTTGGAATATCGAGGTAAGCCATGACAAATGCAGCCGCAACGCCCGTGCTGTCCGTCTCACACTTGACGACCTCCTTCCTCGTCGATGGCGAATGGCGGCAGGTCGTGCGCGACATCTCCTTTGATGTGATGCCGGGTGAAACGGTTGCGATCGTCGGCGAAAGCGGCTCGGGCAAGAGCGTGACGTCGCTCTCCATCATGCGGCTACTGGCGGCCGGCAGCAGCCGGATCGAGGGTCAGATCACGCTGGGTGGCCGCGACATTCTTTCGTTGTCGGAAAGGGAAATGCGCAAGGTCCGCGGCAAGGACGTCGCGATGATCTTTCAGGAGCCTATGACCTCGCTGAACCCGATTTTCACGATCGGCCGGCAGATATCGGAGGCGCTGACCTGCCATGGCGACATCTCCAAGGCCGACGCAAAGGCCGAGACTATCCGGCTGCTGGAAAAGGTGCGCATCCCCAATGCCGCGTCCCGCTTTGACGAGTATCCGCACCAGTTTTCCGGCGGCATGCGCCAGCGCGTGATGATCGCCATGGCGCTGGCTTCGCGCCCCAAGCTATTGATCGCCGACGAGCCGACGACGGCGCTCGACGTCACCATCCAGGGCCAGATCCTCGACCTGATCAAGATATTGCAGGAAGAGGAAGGCATGTCCGTCCTCTTCATCACCCACGACATGGGCGTCGTCGCCGAGATTTCGGACCGTACCATCGTCATGTATCGCGGCGAGGCGGTCGAGACCGGAGAGACGGACGACATTTTTCATCGCGGCAAGCATCCCTATACCCGCGCGCTGCTATCAGCAGTCCCCCGTCTCGGCTCCATGGCCGACAGGAAATGGCCCCTGCGCTTTCCCATCGTCGATGCCGCCACCGGCGAACGCGCGGAGCCGGTCGAAATCGCCGATACGGTCGATCGCCGCAAGACGCCGATCTTAGAGGTGAAGAACCTTGTGACCCGCTTCGATATCCACGGCGGGCTCCTTGGGCGAAAGACGGGGGCTATCCATGCGGTCGAGAACGTCTCCTTCGATCTCTTCCAGGGCGAGACCCTGTCACTGGTCGGCGAGAGCGGCTGCGGCAAGTCCACCACCGGCCGTTCGATCATGCGCCTGCTCGATCCCAACGCGGGCGAGGTTCATCTCGACGGCTATGACGTGATGAAGCTGGATTCGATCAGCCTTCGGCAGATGCGTCGCAGCATCCAGATGATCTTCCAGGACCCGTTCGCCAGCCTCAATCCGCGCATGTCGATCGGGTCAGCGGTCGCCGAACCCATCATCGAACATGGCCTCGGCACCCGCGCGCAGGCCCGCGACAAGGCCGCCGACCTTCTCGAGCGCGTCGGGCTGAAGGCGGACATGATGAGCCGCTATCCCCATGAATTCTCTGGCGGACAGCGTCAGCGAATCTGCATCGCCCGCGCGCTCGCCTTGGACCCCAAGGTCATCGTCGCCGATGAAAGCGTGTCGGCGCTCGACGTCTCGATCAAGGCGCAGGTCTGCAACCTCCTGATGGATCTGCAGCAGAGCCTGAATCTCGCCTATCTCTTCATTTCGCACGACATGGCCGTTGTGGAGCGCGTCAGTCACCGTGTCGCCGTCATGTATCTGGGGGAAATCGTCGAGATCGGGCCGCGCGCCTCGGTATTCGAAAATCCGCAGCATCCCTATACCAGGAAGCTGATGGCCGCCGTTCCGGTGCCCGACCCGTCGAGGCGCGGCATCAAGCGCAATCTGTCGACCGACGAGCTGAAGAGCCCCATCCGCCCGGTCGGCTATGTCGCGCCTGTTCGCAACTACCGCGAAATCTCGACCGGCCATCTCGTACGGCTGGACGAGGCCGCCTGAGTTTTTCACAATACGTCTACTTCGTCATTTTGAGGATCCGATCGATGAACGTCCTTCCCGCCCTGCTTACCGGCAAACCCCGTGTGGAATTCGGCCACGTCAAGCCAATCGACGAGCTGGAGATTCCCTTCGCCATCATCGAAGGAGCCGAGGCCGGCCCCTGCCTGCTGATCACGGCTGGAGTGCACGGGTCGGAATTCTGCTCGATCGAGTCGGCGGTTCAGCTGATGCAGACCAAGCCGGAAGAGATTAAGGGGACGCTGGTCATCCTGCCCATCCTCAATGTGCGGTCCTTCCACAACCGCAACATCTACATCATGCCGCAGGACGGCAAGAACCTGAACCGAATGTTCCCCGGCAAGCCTGACGGCACGGTCAGCGAGCGCCTGGCCAACTGGCTCGTGACCGAAGTGTTTCCGAAGGCCGATGCCTATATCGATTGCCATGGCGGCGATCTCGACGAGGGACTTGCACCCTTCACCATATTCCCGGCCGGAAGCGAGAAGTCGCAGGCGCTTGCCGCAGCCTTCGGCATTCCGGTTGCGGTCGCGGCCGGCGGCTCGGGCTATACGGTCGATGCGGCCCACAAGCTGGGCATCCCGAGCATTCTGCCCGAAGTCAGTGGCAACGGCCTCTGGGGAGACGACACCGTCGGCATGATGACGAGCGGGATCCGCCGGGTGATGCAGCATATCGGCATGCTGCCGGGCGATGCGCCCATTACAGAACTCAACGTCGTGACCATGTGGGTGCCGACGGCGCCGGTGACCGGTCTCTGGTATCCGAAGAAGGACCTGGCGGACCCGGTCGCCAAGGGCGAGCTTCTGGGAGAGATCAAGACCGTGTTCGGCGAAACGCTGGCGAGCATCCATTCGGAAAAGGAAGGTTTCATCCTTTACCGGCTGACCAGCCTGTCAGTAAACGAGAAAGAAGCGTTGCTCGGTGTCGGCACGCCAGTGTAATCGCATTCCTGTAATCGCTCTTCCTGCAGGAAACATCGAGAGGACAGGCTTCATGACATCGACAGCAAACACGACCGGTGGACAAGCCGGCGATGGCGAAGCACTGCGGGAGCTGACACCGAGTGGAGTGCTGCGGGTCGGCATCGTCGCAGCACCCGCTCCATCGGCGCTGTTCGCCGTCGTCGACGACGAAAATTATCACGGCGTCACGATCGACATCGGGCGGGCGCTCGCCGCGGAACTTGGCGTTCCCCTTTCGCTGGTGAATTTCCCCAATTCCGGCGCCTGCACCGATGCTCTCGAACAGGGCGCGATCGATGTCAGTTTCATGCCTGTTGACGAGGAACGGCGTCGGCGCGTCGCCTTCGGCCCGGCCTATTACATTCTCGAAAGCACTTACATGGTAACGGCCGCCTCCGGCATCACCTCGCTGCAGGAGGTGGATCGCCCTGATGTCCGCGTCGTCGGCATTGCCAATACCACCACGATCCGCGCTGCGACACGCTCGCTGAGCCATGTCGTGCCCGAACCTGTCCAATCGATCGCAGAGGGCGTCGAGCGGATGCGCGCTGAAACGGCCGAAGCCTTTGCCCTCTCCCGCGACGCCTTTCAGACGCTGTTACCGACACTGCCGGGCGCACTCGTCGTCGGTGGCGGTTTTCAGTCGACGGGCATCGCAATTGCAGTCGGCAGGGAAAAGCCCGCTGCCCTTTCCTTCGTCACCACATTCTTGGAAGAGGCCAAGCGCTCGGGCCTTGTCCGCCGCGCTCTTGATGCCGCAGGCTTTCCCGATGAGCCCGTGGCGCCGCCAGATGCCTGAGTAAAGAGACGGTTAGTGCCCGTCCTTGGCCACGGCCTCGATGGGCTCGGCGTCCTCGACCACCTTCTTGCGATGGAAGATGAACAGGCCGGCCAGCACGATGATGCCGGAGCCGACGAGAACCTGCTTTCCGGGAATATCGCCGAAGATGACGAAGCCCAGGATGAAGGCCCAGAGCAGCAACGTATATTGCAGCGGGGCAAGCAGCGAGGCGGGGGCAAGCTTCAGCGACCGCGTGATCATCAGGTGGCCGCTTGATGCGACGATGCCGAGAAGCAGCATGCCGCCGAGATCGATCATGGACGGCGTTTTCCAGGCTCCCAGGCTGAGGACGCCGCCGACGATCATGGCGGCAATGGTCTGCCATGTCACAAGCGTCGCATCTTTGGTCGAGCGCAGCACGCGGTTCAAGACAAGCGTCATCGCAAAGGAGGCGCTGCCGATCAGGCCGAATATAGACGGCAGTGAAAACATCGCCGTAGACGGCTTCAGCGCGATCACAACGCCGATAAAGCCGGCGAAGATCGCCAGCCAGCGCCGCCAACCGATCTTCTCACCGAGAAAGATGTGGGAGACGGCGGCGACATAGATCGGCCCAGCCATATAAAAGGTCATGACGTCGGCCAGCGGCAGATAGGCAACCGCTGCGTAGAAAAGCCCGACATCCATGGTCGCCAGGACGACGCGCAAGAGATGCAGATGTGGGGTCTCGATACGGATCAGCGAGGAGACGCCTTGACGGGCGATCATCGGGCCGAGGATCAGGAAGGCGCCGATAGACCGGACCAGCAGGACTTGGCCGACGGGAAGGCTGGTCACCAGCCATTTTCCCATCGCGTCGTTCAACGCAAACAGGAAGTCACCCGCCAGCATGATGAGAACGCCGGCCAGAATGAGATTGTCTTTGCGACCGGATGACGTCTCTATGCTCATGTTTTCATCATTGGCTGGGATTCTGTGTCTGCAACCTTGATGACGGTCAAAGCGATCGAGCGCAAGTGCTTAACGGATAGGCAGGCAGGAAGATTTCAGCCATCCTGCCGCTTCTTGCCACCGAACTTCTTGCCGGCAGGCTTGCCCTGCTTCGGCCGGCCGTCATTCTTCGCAAAATCGGGCTTCTTGAAATCCGGCTTGCCAGGCTTCTTGTTCCAGGGCTTGCGGTCCTGCTGTTCCGCGGACGCATCCTGCCTTGCAGCCGGGCGGGGCGACTTGCGCTGGAAGGCCGGCTCCGCATTGTCCTTGGCAGAGGACTTCTTCTTTGTCGGCGCGAAAGAAACATCCTGACCCGAGCGGGAGGTGTCCGGTTTGCCATCCAGCGGCTTCACGCGGATACCTTTCTCCAGCGTACCCGCAGGCCCGATCGCCGCCATGAAACGCTCGGCACCCTCGGCGGAGAGTTCGACGAAGGTTTCGTCGGGCTGCATGCGGATTGCGCCGATATCACGCTTGGTCAGGTTTCCGTGGCGGCAGAGCATCGGGATCAGCCAGCGTGGTTCCGCGCTGTGCTTGCGGCCAACCGAGAGCGACACCCAGGCGCCATCGGTGAAATCGGCGCGAACCGGCGGGCCGTCTTCACGGGGTGCGGAGAAATCGTCCCGGCGAACGTTCTTGCGATCGTCGTAGACCGAAACCTCGGCCAGATCTTCCGGAGCGGAGTGACCAGCACGGTACTGGCGCAGGAAAGCGGCAGCGACCTGCTCGGGGCCATGGCGCTCAAGCAATTCCTTGATGAAGGAGACCTCGTCCTCGGCAGGCGCCTCGGTGAAGATCGGATCAGCAAGAATGCGCTCGTCGTCGCGCTTGCTGACTTCGTCGGCCGATGGCGGCTTGGCCCAGGTCGCGTTGATGCGCGCATTTTCCAGCAGGCGCTCGGCGCGGCGACGCGCGTTGAGCGGCACGATCATCGCGCTCACCCCCTTCTGGCCGGCGCGTCCGGTGCGGCCGCTGCGATGCAGCAGCGTTTCCGGATTGGTCGGCAGATCGGCATGGATGACGAGTTCGAGGCCCGGCAAGTCGATGCCTCGGGCGGCGACATCGGTCGCGATGCAGACACGGGCGCGACCATCGCGCATGGCCTGCAGCGCGTGGGTACGCTCGTTCTGGCTGAGCTCGCCCGAGAGCGCCACGACGGAAAAGCCGCGATTGTTGAAGCGGGCCGTCAGATGGTTCACGGCAGCGCGCGTCGAGCAGAAGACGATGGCGTTACGGGCTTCGTAGTAGCGCAGCACGTTGATGATCGCATTTTCGCGGTCGCTCGGGGCTACGACAAGGGCGCGATATTCGATGTCGACATGCTGCTTCTGCTCGGACGCGGTAGCGATGCGCACGGCGTCGCGCTGGTAATTCTTGGCAAGCGTCGCAATGGAACGCGGCACGGTTGCCGAAAACATCAGCGTGCGCCGGTCGGCCGGAGCGGTGTCGAGGATGAATTCGAGGTCTTCACGGAAGCCGAGATCCAGCATCTCGTCAGCCTCGTCGAGAACGACGGCCTTGAGTTCGGAGATGTCGAGCGCATTGCGTCGGATATGGTCGCAGAGGCGGCCCGGCGTACCGACCACGATATGGGCGCCACGTTCGAGCGCACGCCGCTCGCTACGGATATCCATGCCGCCGACGCAGGAGGCGATGGTCGCGCCGGTCATCTCATAGAGCCATTCCAGCTCGCGCTTGACCTGCAGAGCGAGTTCGCGCGTCGGTGCGATCGCCAGTGCCAATGGCGTACCGGCGCGGCCGAAGCGGCCTTCGCCATCGAGCAGCGTTGGCGCAAGCGCGAGACCGAAGGCGACAGTCTTGCCCGAGCCCGTCTGCGCCGAGACCAGCGCGTCCGCGCCCTCAAGCCCGCTATCGAGCATCGCCTTTTGAACCGGCGTCAACGTCGTATATCCGCGTTTTTCCAACGCCTGGGCGATCGCTGGTGCGATGCCTTCGAATTCAGTCATGTCATGTCTTTCGGAATTCGGTTTTCGCGCGCCGGACTATGGGAGGATCGGACTGGCGCAGATCGCCGCGGCCCGCACGTCGCAGGCCTGTTCATGGCGCGCTACATACGCGGTCGCCGGCGAAATGTACAGTGCCGAATAGGACATGCTTTCCGATGGTTAAAGCCAGGATGCAGGCGACTTCGGCAGCCGCCCCTCGGGATCGACGACATCGAGCTTCGGGCCATCCGCTATATTCCAGCGCCAGAACGCGACGCATGTCCCGCCCCGTGACATGAAGGAGGGATAGATCACGCCGTCGAAGCCCTGCGCAAGCAGCCGCTCACGCAGGCGGTGCGTCTCCGGCACTTCTTGCCTGTCGAGCACAAAACGCCATTCGCATCGGTGGATTTCCATCGAAACCCCGACGGCGTCCAGTTGCGCGGGATCGGTGAGATCGGCGAGCAGCGCATTTCTCAGCTCAAGCTGCGCAATCAGCGCCGGATGCTGGACAAAGCCCTGATTATATTCCGCCCAGGCCGTCGAGAGTTCTCGCGCCGCATAGATGGTCGGCGCACCGACGGGATTCCAGCGACCGCCGAAGCGCGCGGCACCCTCGCCCGACAGCGGCGCATGTGCCCACCGCGGCACGAAAGCGCGCCATAGATGATGGATCGGAGGCTCCCTGGTCTCAGGCATAAACGCCGGACCGCACAGCCTCCAGATAGGCAAGCACGCGATCCGCCTTGCCCTCGTTGACGAGATCGAAGGCCGTTTTGCCGGCCCAGCCGGGAATGGGCTGATGCTTGAACCAGATGACTGCGCGGCTTTCGTCACCCGCCATTTCGGCAGCCATTGCCAGGATGCGGACGATCGGACTGAGAGCGCTGTCGACCTTGCGCGCACTCGATTTCGCCGTCAGCGTATTGCGCGCGACACCGGTCAGCTTGGCGAGTTCGGACAAGGTCACGCCCAGTTGCTCTGCAACGCGCCTTGCCGACAGAAAGGGCGAGCCACCCTCGCCGAACCGGCTTGCTACAACATCGAAACCCATCGCGGCCATCGCAGCCTCCAGCATGTTTTGATCAGAACAATATCAAAATATGCTCAATTGACGCGCAATTCAAGCGCAGTGCCTGGTCAGTCCGGCTGCGCCCACTCCGGCTTCCGATGCTCAAGAAAGGCTGCGACACCTTCCTTCGCCTCAGCGGTTTCCCAAGTGTCGGCCAGTTGCTGCACCGCACTCTCAACGACCTCTTCCGTAATCGGCGCGCCCAATGAGCGCGCAAGCCTCTTGGCACGCGCCACCGCTCCGGGCGCAGCGGAGAAGAAATGCCGGATTTCGCTTTCGATTGCCCCGTCCAGTTCCTCTGCTGGTACGACGCGGGAAATAAAGCCGGCGGCATGCGCCTGCCATGCATCGATCACCTTTCCCGATAGAAAGAGCGGACGCGCCCTGCCCTCACCGATGCGGGCAACGACATAAGGGCTAATGGTGGCCGGGATCAGGCCGAGACGCACCTCGGTCAGACCGAAGCGAGCAGTGGCTGCGCCAATCGCGAGATCGCAGACGCTCAGAAGCCCGACGCCACCGCCGAAGGCATTACCGTGAACGCGGCCAATCAGAGGCTTCGGCATCTCGTTCAGCGCCTTCAGCATCAGAGCCAGCCGCCGGGCTTCGGCCACGCGTCCAGCACGATCCGCATCGAATTGCGCGCGCATCCAATTCAGGTCGCCGCCGGCGCAGAAGCTTGCGCCCTCGCCCGCCAGAATGACCGCGCGCACAGCGTTATCCGATCCAAGCCGAAGCGCTGCCTCGGCCAACTCATCGATCATCTGCGCCGATATGGCGTTGTGCTTTTCGGGCCGGGCAAGCGTAACCCGCGCCACCCCCCTTTCGTCGGTTTCGACGCGGATCGTATCTGCCATCAGACATTGCTCCTCAGGCGGGCGGCGAAAGCTGCAGCGCGCTCAAGCTTTTCGACGGAGAGCCCGGTCTCGAAGCCCTTGCTTCTCAGAAAGCGCTCGACGGACAAGGTGTCCACATTTCCCTTCGCGCCCGGCGCATAGGGACAGCCGCCTAGGCCGGCGACCGAGGCATCGAAAACCCGCAAGCCATGATCCAGGGCCACTTCGATATTGTCGAGTGCCCGCCCCGACGTGTCATGGAAATGACCTGCCAGCATCGAAGCCGGCAGATCCGTAAGCACCGTCTGCAGCATTTTCGCGACCGCTTCCGGCTGACCTCTGCCGACCGTATCGCCGAGGCTGATCTCATAGCAGCCGAGATCCCGAAGATAGTGCGCGACGCGAGCGGCATTGGCCGGCGGCACGGCTCCCTCATAAGGGCACTCGACCACGCAGCTCACATAGCCGCGCATCGGTATCTCATGCTCGCGGCTTGCCTCCGCAACAGGTCGGAAGCGGGCGATGCTCTCGTCGATCGAGCAGTTGATATTGTGCAGTGAGAAGCTCTCGGACGCTGATGCGAAGATTGCAATTTCATCGGCTCCGGCGTCCAAGGCAGCCGTGAAGCCTTTCATGTTCGGCGTCAGAACAGCATAACGAACCCCCGGGTTCCGCGTGATTGCCGCCATGACCTCTGGCGCATCGACAAGCTGCGGCACCCATTGCGGACTTACGAAACTGGTGACCTCGATCCGTTCGAAACCGCATTCGGAGAGCAGGTTGACGAGCGCGATCTTCTCATTCGTTCCGATCAGCTCCTTCTCGTTCTGCAATCCGTCACGCGGCGACATTTCGACGATCGATACATGTCCGGTCGAGGGCGCGGCAGACGAACTCATGACGCCTCCTTCGGCTCCAGCGATAGCAGAACCGTACCCTCGGCAACCTGATCGCCCTCCGCGACATGAACGTTTTCGACCACACCATCATCCATGGCTGCCAGAGTCAGCTCCATCTTCATCGCTTCCATGACGATCAGTGCATCGCCGGTGGAGACGGTATCGCCGGGACGTACTCGAACGATCTTGACGAAGCCCGGCATCGGCGCCACGAGATGGTCGCTGCCGGCAGCGTGGTCGACACCGCCAGCCAGCATATCCGGCACATGAAACTCATGAGCCTTGCCGTCGGCAAGCAGCGTCATCCGCTGAGGCGATCCGAATATCTGGATGCGCATCTGACGCCCGTCGACCTCCATGAGGCAACCATCCTCGAGACGTCGAATGATGCGGGTTGCGGTCATGCGCTGATCGGTCTGGACGACGAACAGATCCCGTCCCTTGGCAATGACCCTAAGAAGAATGCGGCCATAAGCATGTTCCAGTGTCACGATGCGGCTCATCTCGCCCCATTGCTGCCAATGGCCAAGGGCCTGCCAGGGGTCGTTCGCGTCGAAGGCCCGGTGGACATCCAGCGACAGAACCGCGGCCGCGGCGACGATTGCGTCACCCGGCGGTTCGATTGAAGTCAACGCGTCCACCTGGCGATCGATCAGCCCGGTATCGGGATGGCCGGCGACGAAATCGCCCTGCTTGCTGAGCCGCGTCAGGAAATCCAGATTTGTCGTAACCCCACCGATCCGGCATGCCTGCAGGCCGCGCGTCAGTTTTCCAAGCCCTTCGCGGCGGCTGGGCGCGTGGACGATCAGCTTTGCGATCAGCGGATCATAATAGGGCGACACCTGATCGCCAGCCCTGACGCCGGTATCGATCCGCACGTCGTCATCGGGAAAGGTCAGGTGCGACAGCGTGCCTATCGCGGGAAGGAAAGCATGAGCGGGATCCTCCGCATAAATCCGTGCCTCAAAGGCCCAACCGTCGATTTCGAGATCGGCCTGCTTCTTCGGCAGCGGTTCGCCGGCGGCAACGCGCAGTTGCCACTCGACCAGATCGAGATGAGTAATCGCCTCAGTGACGGGATGCTCGACTTGCAGTCGGGTGTTCATTTCCATGAAGAAGAAGCGATCCGGCCATAGGCCGCTCGATGCATCGACGATGAATTCGACAGTCCCAGCACCGCGATAGCCGATAGCCTGCGCTGCCCGAACGGCGGCGTCGCCCATCGCCCGGCGCATCTCGTCGGTCATGCCAGGGGCCGGCGCCTCTTCGATCACCTTCTGATGCCGGCGCTGCAGCGAGCAATCGCGCTCGAAGAGATGCACCATATTGCCATGTCGATCGCCGAAGACCTGGATTTCGATATGCCGGGGCTGGACGAGGTATTTCTCCACCAGCACGGCATTGTCGCCGAAAGCCCCCTGCGCCTCCCGCCGGGCCGCATCGAGTGCTGAGGAGAAATCCTCCGACCGCTCCACCCGTCGCATGCCCTTGCCGCCACCGCCCGCGCGAGCCTTGATGATGACGGGATATCCGATCTCTTCGGCACGCTCTGCCAGAAAGCCGGCATCCTGATTATCGCCGTGATAGCCGGGAACGATCGGAACGCCCGCCCGCTCCATGAGCATTTTCGCCACATCCTTGCGCCCCATGGCGCGGATGGCATCAGGAGGCGGACCGATGAACACAAGACCAGCGGCTTCGACGGCCGCGGCAAAATCGCCGTTCTCGGAGAGAAATCCATAGCCCGGGTGAACGGCCTGGGCACCCGAGCGCCTTGCGACCGCGACGATGCGCTCGATCGAAAGATAACTCTCGGCGGCAGGCGCAGCACCAAGCCGAAATGCTTCATCGGCTAGCTCGACGTGCAAGGCGCCGATATCGGCATCGGAATAGACGGCGGCAGTGCGGATACCCATCCGCTTTGCCGTCCGGATGACGCGGCAGGCAATCTCGCCCCTGTTGGCTATGAGGATCTTGTCGAACATCGCCGCCTCACATCCTGAAGAGCCCGAAACGCGTATCGTCGATCGGTGCGTTTAGCGTTGCGGAAAGCGAAAGTGCGAGCACATCACGGCTCTTGCGCGGATCGATGATACCGTCGTCCCATAGCCGTGCCGAGGCGTAGAGCGGATGGCTCTGCGCCTCGAAGCGATCGAGGATCGGTTGCTTGAATTGTGCCTCCTGCTCTTCCGTCCATGGTGTGCCTGCGCGTTCCAGCGCCTCGCCCCGAACCGTCGCCAGCACGCCTGCGGCCTGTTCGCCGCCCATGACCGAAATCCGGCTGTTCGGCCATGACCAAAGGAAACGCGGCGAGAAGGCGCGACCGGCCATGCCGTAATTGCCGGCGCCGAACGATCCGCCGACCAGCATGGTGATCTTCGGCACCTTGGTTGTCGCGACCGCCGTCACCAGCTTGGCGCCGTGCTTTGCTATGCCTTCCGTCTCGTATTTCCGCCCGACCATGAAACCGGTGATGTTCTGCAGGAAGACGAGCGGTATCTTTCGCTGCGAACACAGCTCGACGAAATGGGCGCCCTTCAGAGCAGATTCCGAAAACAACACGCCATTGTTGGCAATCAACCCCACCGGCATTCCGTGAACATGGGCAAACCCACAGACGAGCGTCGTGCCATACCGCGCCTTGAACTCGTCGAAACGCGAGCCATCGACGATGCGGGCAATGACCTCTCTTATATCGTAGGGCGTTCGCAGGTCCGCCGGAACGATCCCGGCTATGTCAGCCGGATCGTAAAGCGGTGCTTCCGCGGCCTGCATTTCGATCGATGGCCTCTTCGGTCGATTGAGCATGGAGACTGCCTGACGCGCCAGCGCCAGCGCATGGGCATCGTCGCGCGCCAGATGGTCGGCAACGCCGGAGAGCCGGGTATGCACATCGCCGCCACCCAGATCCTCCGCGGTGACGATCTCGCCCGTCGCTGCCTTCACCAGCGGCGGCCCGGCAAGGAAGATCGTTCCCTGGCCTTCGACGATGATGGTGTCGTCGGACATGGCAGGCACATAGGCGCCGCCCGCCGTACAGGAGCCCATCACGACAGCGATCTGCGGAATGCCCGATGCCGACATGTTGGCCTGGTTGTAGAAGATACGGCCGAAATGATCGCGATCCGGAAAAACCTCGTCCTGATTGGGCAGGTTCGCTCCACCGGAATCGACCAGATAGATGCAGGGCAGATTGTTCTCGGCCGCGATCTCCTGCGCCCTGAGATGCTTCTTGACCGTCATCGGATAGTAGGTGCCGCCTTTGACCGTGGCGTCGTTGCAGACGATCATGCATTCGCGGCCTCGGATGCGGCCGATACCGGTTATCAGGCCAGCGGCAGGAGCATCGTCGCCATACATTCCATGGGCGGCCGTCGTTCCAACTTCGAGGAACGGCGTGGCGGGATCGATCAAGGTGGCGATCCGGTCGCGCGGTAGCATCTTGCCGCGGGCAACATGTCGTTCGCGCGCCGTCGCACCGCCGCCATTCGCGGCCTGCAACGCCGCCTCCTCGACCACACGGATCGCTTCGATCATCCCCGCGCGATTGGCCTTGAAAGTCTCTGAACTGGTGGAAATCTGCGATTTGAGGACGGTCATCTATGCCGTTTCCGAAAAGAGTTCTCGCCCGATCAGCATGCGCCTGATTTCCGATGTGCCGGCGCCGATCTCATAGAGCTTGGCGTCGCGCAGCAGACGGCCGGCGGGATAGTCGTTGGTATAGCCATTGCCGCCCAGCGCCTGGATTGCCTCGAGCGCCATGCCGGTTGCATGCTCGGCGGCATAGAGGATGCAGCCTGCTGCGTCCTTTCGGGTCGCCTCACCACGATCACAGGCTGCGGCCACGGCGTAGACATAGGCGCGGGCCGCATTCATCGTCACATACATATCGGCAAGCTTGCCCTGCATCAGCTGGAATTCGCCGATTGCCTGGCCGAACTGCTTTCGCTCGTGCAGATAGGGAATGACCACGTCCATGCAGGCGGCCATGATGCCGAGCGGGCCGGCGGACAGCACCACGCGCTCATAATCGAGGCCGGACATCAGCACGCGTACACCGCCGCCGACGCTGCCAAGCACATTCTCCTCGGGCACCTCGCAATCACGAAAGACAAGCTCGCCGGTGTTGGAGCCGCGCATGCCGAGCTTGTCGAGCTTCTGGCCGGTCGAGAAGCCCTTGAAGCTTTTCTCGATCAGGAAGGCGGTGATGCCCCGCGGTCCGGCCTCCGGATCGGTCTTGGCATAGACGACCAGCACATCGGCATCAGGGCCGTTGGTGATCCACATCTTGCTGCCGTTCAGGACATATCGGTCACCGCGCTTTTCGGCGCGCAGCTTCATCGCGACGACATCCGAACCGGCCGCCGGCTCCGACATGGCGAGTGCTCCGACATGCTCGCCGGATATCAGCTTCGGTAGATAGCGTTTCTTTTGCTCATCCGACCCGTTTCGGCTGATCTGATTGACGCAGAGATTGGAATGGGCACCGTAGCTCAAGCCCACAGAGGCAGAGGCACGGCTGATCTCTTCCATCGCGACGCAATGGGCGAGATAGCCGAGGCCGGCGCCGCCATAAGCTTCAGGCGCGGTAATGCCGAGCAGGCCAAGAGCACCCATCTCCCGCCAGAGAGCCACCGGAAAGTTGTTTTCTCTATCGATAGAAGTTGCAAGCGGCGCAATGCGCTCGTCAGCAAAGCGACGAACACTTTCGCGCAATGCTTCAGTATCTTCCCCCAGAGCGAAGTTCAGTCCGCCTGAATACATTTCTCCTCCCTCCCCGTTCAGCCTCAGTCAGGCTGCATGCGGCATGCGTGGCTTCTTCTCCCTCGACGTTTCATATGCGTCCATGCGCTGCGAAACCTGCACCATGATATCTGGGACGACCGCCTCCTTGACCGGCCCGAAACCACGAAAGGATCGGGCAAAACTCCACGAAGGTTCTTAGCCGAGCAAGTTGGCGCAGCAGCCGCAAAATCCAAGAGCCGAACTCCCCTTTCTTCGGCCATCCATTCGGCTCTTTGCCTGCAAGCTGACGCGCATGTTTGCGGCTTGTTTGGTTTCTCCTCAAAAACCGATTGGATCGCCTTCGCAATCCTGACCACGTGCTTTTGATATTAGCACTCCTGAATGCTAACTTCCGAACGAAGACAGTCGTGCCCGCGCATGATTTATAAAGGAACATGCCCCGAAATGTTCCACTCTTTGCCGAAAATGATCCGACGACCGGCACGAATCATCCGCTCGGTCTTTTGTCGGCGGCCCGTCCCTCCCTTCGGAGAGGACACGGCAATGTGATTATCCGTCCGGAACAGTGCGCCGAGAGAGGCGTTACCGAAAAGGGTGAACCACCCCGCAAGCTGGAGGATAACGACATGATCAGAACGACGATTATTGCGGTGATGCTGGCTGGAGCAAGTGCTGTGCCGAGCTTCTCTGCAAGCATGGCAATGATGAAATGCGACAATGACTCGATGACGAAAGTGCAGTCGCAAGTGGACGCCATGACGGATGCCGCCAAGAAGAAGACGGCCATGAAGAGTTTGGCGATGGCCCAGACGGACATGAAGGCTCACAAGATGAAGTCCTGCGCCACCCATATGAACAATGCGATGAAATCGACGATGTAGGGCGGCGGCCCTTCGACAACGCAAGGCCCCGGGTCGAGCTTAGAAGCTCGACTTTCCCGTTAAAATCTCACGGCGTGGCGCGCTTCGGCTCGCCACGCCGTTCGCGTGATTGTAATATGTTTTCGCATGAGGATTCTGATCGTCGAGGACAACCGCGAACTGGCTTCCTGGCTCGGCAAGGCGCTGCGCCAGGCGCAGTATGCCGTCGATATAGCGCATGACGGCGAAGACGCGGAACACATGCTGAAAGTCGCCGCCTACGCCGTCGTCATTCTGGATCTGTCTCTGCCGAAACTCGATGGCCTGACCCTGCTGAAACGGCTGCGGCTGGGCGGCAACAAGGTGCCCATCATCATCCTGACGGCCAATGCCAGCCTCGATGGCCGTGTTGCCGGCCTTGACAGCGGTGCCGACGACTATCTCGCCAAACCTTTCGAAATTGCGGAACTGGAAGCCCGTATCCGGGCGCTCGTTCGTCGCGGCCATGACCGCGCAGCACCGGAGATCGCCATCGGCGATCTGGTCTTCGACGGAGGCACGCGGCAATTTTCTCTCGGCGGCGATACGCTGGCCCTGACGCCCCGGGAGCATGCCGTTCTTGAACACCTCATCATGAAGGTCGGCACGACAGTCACCAAGACAGCTCTTTCGGAGAGCGTCTTCGGCTTCGATGACGTCGCTGACCCGAGCGCGATTGAAATCTACGTACATCGGGTTCGCAAGAAGCTGGAGGGCAGCACGGTGCAGATCGCGACCCTCCGCGGCCTCGGATATCTGTTGCGCCATGCGCACTGAAGACACGGCAATTAGACGCGGGAAAATGAGCCGCGTCTTTCACAGGCTCCGCGAGAGCCTTCAGATCCAGTTGCTGGCATGGGTGCTTTTGACGCTGTTTGGCGCGATCTGCATCAATCTCTATCTCAGCTTCCGCTCGGCCGACATCACGGCCGATCTCGTCACCGACCATACGCTGCTCGCTTCAGCCCGCGTTATCGCGGAAGCCGTTCATGTCGACGCAGGCGGCACGGTCGCGGTCGATATTCCGCCCGCCGCACTGGAGATGTTCGATACGGGATATGGAGACCGGGTGTTCTATCAGGTGGTTACTGCATGGGGCAGCCTGGTGACCGGCTTTCCCGGCATGCCCCAGCCCAAGATCGAACAGACCGGCGAAGACGGCAATTTTCGCGGCGACCCGGTGCGCATGGTGATGCTCAACCATCCTGTCGTCGGCTTGCCGAATGATGGCGACATCTCGGTGACCGTCGCGGTGACGCGCAATGGCCAGCATGCTATGCGCCGCAGTCTCTGGCTGTCGGATTTCACCAAGCAACTCGTGCTGGTCCTGCTTGCCGGCCTGGTCACCATCATCGGCTTACAGCGGGGATTGGCACCTGTCCTGCGGCTGCGCGACGCGGTCCGCGATCGCGGCCGCGACAGGCTCGACCCCTTGCGGCCGGACATGGTCCAGAGCGAGCTTCGCCCGCTCGTCCATGCCCTCAACGACCATATGGAAAGGGTGCAGAACCAGATGGCTGCGCAGAGACGCTTCGTTTCCAACGCCGCCCATCAACTGCGCACGCCGCTCGCGTTGATTTCGACGCAGGCAAGCGTCGCCGCGCGCGAAGCGGACTCGGGCCGCAGGGACGAGGCTCTGCAAGCGCTACGCGGCAGCACCCGTCAGGTGACCCGCCTCGCGAGCCAGCTTCTCACGCTGTCGCGTGCCGAACACGGCGCGCGTCGGCCGCGCAATGACAGGATCGATCTTTCCGCCATCGCCCGTCAGATCCTGGAAAGTCACGCCGAGGAAGCGCTGAGGCGAAACCTCGACCTCGGCCTGGAGGCGGAAGAGCCTGTTTTCGTCGAAGGCGACGGCACAATGCTCCGCGAGATGCTGGTCAATCTGGTCGACAACGCGCTGCGCTATACGCAATCGGGCGGAACGGTCACGGCGAGCATTTCGAAGCAGGACGACGTTGCCATTCTCGGTGTCGAAGACAATGGTCCCGGCATTCCCGAAGCCGAGCGCGGTCAAGTCTTTGAGCGTTTTTACCGCATCATGGGCACCGAGCAGGAGGGCAGCGGTCTGGGCCTCGCCATCGTGCGCGAAGTTGTCGATAGCGCCGGAGGCTCGGTTGAGCTCGACGAAGCGGCGGGCGGCGGGCTCCGGGTGACGATACGGCTGCCGGCGGCGTAGGAGTCAGTCTCAAGGCAAAAAAGAAGGCCGGGTGGGGGCGCCCGGCCTTTTGAGTTTGCGGGAGGATTCTGTGTTTATTGAATGTCCATGTGCTGCTGCGGGCGCCATTTGGCGAGCCGGTTCTCGACAATGGTCATGATCGCTTCGGCAGCCAGCGTTACGATCATGACAAGGATGATCGCCGCATACATGCCGGCGGCATCGAAGGTTCCCTTGGCGATCGAGATCAACTGACCGATGCCGAAGCGCGCACCGACGAACTCGCCGACGATCGCACCGATGATGGCAAAGCCGAAGGAGACGTGCAGGCTGGCGAAGATCCAGCTCATGGCCGAGGGGACGATGACCGTGCGCGTCACCTGCCAGTTGGAGGCTCCGAGGATGCGGGCGTTGGCGATCATGTTGCGATCCGCCTCACGCACACCCTGGAAGGCGTTGGCGAAGACGACGAAGAAGACCATGATGAAGGCGAGCGCCACCTTGGAGGGCAGGCCGAGCCCCATGATCATGATGAAGATAGGCGCAAGCACGACGCGCGGGATCGAGTTGATCGCCTTGATATAGACCGAAAAGATATCCGACAGGAACCTGTTGCGGCCAAGACCGATGCCAACAAGGACGCCGGTGATCGAGCCGGCGAAGAAGCCGATCAACGCCTCTTCCATGGTGACCCACAGATTGTACCAGAGCGAGCCCTCGGTCGTACCTTCCGTCGCCCACTCATAGAGACGCTGCACGATGGCGCTCGGGCTCGAATAGAAGAACGGGTCGATCCACTGCAGATTGGAGGACAGTTCCCACAGGCCGATAACGATGACGAGGATCGCGATCTGCCAGAAGAGCACCAGATTCCTGCGACGCTGGATCGATTTCAGCGCCGCTGCTTCGATTTCCGCATCCGAGGTTCCGGTGCGGAACACGGGAGCCGTTCCGGCCTCAAGGGTTGTATGTGCCATGATCCTGTCCTCCCTTACGCCGCTTCGCTGGCGCGGCGATAGCTGGTCTCGACCTCTTCGCGAAGGTCGTCCCAGATGGTCTTGCAATAATCGATAAAGCTCTGCTCGTAGCGGATTTCCGAGACGACGCGCGGGCGCGGGAGATCGATCGGATAGACCGACTTGACCGTTGCCGGACCGGCGGTGAGAACGTAGACCTTGTCAGCAAGCGCCACGGCCTCTTCAAGATCGTGGGTGACGAAGACGACCGAAGCCTTGCGCTCTGCCCAGAGCTTCAGCAGCTCTTCATGCATGACGGTGCGGGTCTGGACGTCGAGCGCCGAGAAGGGCTCGTCCATCAACAGAATTTCCGGCTCGTTGATAAAGGTCTGTGCCAGCGAGACGCGCTTGCGCATGCCGCCCGAGAGCTGATGCGGATAGTGGTGCAGGAATTTCGAAAGACCGACGCGCGCGAGCCAATCCTTGGCCAGTCTCTCCGCTTCCGCCTTCGACTTGCCGCGAAAGAGCGGGCCGGCCATGACGTTGTCGATGACATTCTTCCATGGAAACAGCGCATCCGTCTGGAAGACGAAACCAACACGCGGATCGATGCCGCTGACCGGGCCGCCCATCAGGCGAACTTCGCCGGCGCTCGGGCGCGCAAGTCCCGTCACGAGATTGAGCGTGGTCGACTTGCCGCAACCGGTCGGACCGACAACGGCGACGAATTCGCCGCGCTCGACGGACATGTTGAAATCGCGCAGCGCCGTCAAAGACTTGCCTGTCGGCGATACGAAGCGGCGGCTGACATTGATCAGCTCGATTGCCGGTGTCCGGCCTTTATCCTGTTGCATCGTGATAACCTGAAGCGTGCTTTCAGCGGGCATGCACGCAAGGCCCGGGATCAATCTGAGCCGCTTCCGGCGGTTGGCCGGAAGCGGTGCGATGGACGCTTACTTGACGTTCTTGACGAATTCGGTCGTGTAGGTCTTCGAAAGGTCGATCTGCTTGCCCTTCACGTTCTTGGAGAACTCGGAGAGCACGGCGAGAACCGTCTTCGGGCCGTCTTCCGGCATGACGCCATCAGGCGTGAACATGCCCTTGCCTTCGTCCAGCGCCTTGATGTAGCCGTCCTTGTCGCCGACGTAGAAATCCTTCGGCATCTTGTCGGCGATCTCGGCGGCGGAATGCGTGTTGATGAACTTCAGCGTCTTCACGAAGGCATTGGCGAGCTTCTGCGATTCTTCCTTGTGGGCTTCGACCCAGGAGGTCTCGAGATAGAAGGAAGCCGCCGGATAGGTGCCGCCAAGTGCCTGGCGGGTTGCTTCAACGGTGCGCATATCAACGAGAACCTTAGCTTCGCCGGTTTTCAGCATGCGCGAGATCGTCGGCTCGGTGGTCATGCCGGCCTGGATCTGATCCTGCTGCATGGCGGCAATAAAAGTAGCGCCCGCGCCAACGGGAACGGTAACCACGTCACCCGGCTGCAGGCCAGCCTTCGAAGCCATGTAGAGCGTCAGGAAGTTGGTCGAGGAACCAAGGCCCGTAACGCCAAGGCTCTTGCCCTTGAAATCTGCGGGCGACTTGATTTCCGGATGCTTGCTCGAGACAAGCTCGACTTCGCCCGGAGCCTGGCTGAACTGGACGATGGATTCGACGAACTTGCCCTTGGCCTGCAGGTCGACGCAGTGATCATAGAAGCCGACGACGCCTTCCACGGCACCGGCAAGCAGCTGGTTTTCGGCGTCGACGCCGGCGGATTCGTTGAGGATCTCGACGTCGAGCCCCTCATCCTTGAAGTAACCGAGAGCTTCGGCAAGCTTGGCCGGCAGATAAATCTGCTTCTCATAGCCACCGACCATAATGGTGATTTTGTCGGCCGCGTGGGCGGTCGCGCCGAGCGAGGCGGCGGTCATGACGACGGAAAGGGCTACAGTATGAAAAAGAGCGCGTGACGAGCGCATAGGAAATCTCCTCCTGAGTTATGGTCCTCATCGCTTCCCGTCGCCCGACAGGCATCCGGCTTCCTCCGCGATGTTCTCTAAAGCTAGCACGCTAACCTTTCAGTCAGCTTTCAGCGCCAGGACTTTCCGAGAGAGCGGCGTCGCCCGTCGAATTTCACACGCAAAGGACGCAGCGGCATTTTCAATCCGTTGCAAAGCTTACGGATTATAAGATAGAGGCTTAGCCCCAATTGATGAGGCAACCTCCCTGACGAGTGGGTTTTTCACAATGCTTGTGCGAGTTGGGCAATCAGGAATTAAAGCACAAGTTTGTGGACGGACGTAGCTTTCTGGTGGAACGTCCGCAGCGCCGTGCTTGGACGGCCGGGGCTCGCTGTCCCCCCTTGCCGCTAGGCATGGCGAGCCCCGCAAAGATAGCAAAAAACGAATAAAAAAAGACCCGCTGTTCTTGGTTCAGCGGGCCAAAGACTCCAGCAACTTGTCCGGGCGCGGGCACGACCGGACAACGTGCATTAAGTGCCCCTAATATTACAGGGTCAAGACGTAAATTGAACCAATTTTGGACTTCGCTTATACAATCGGTGATAGATAACCCGTTTGTATCACCCCTAATCCGTTGACTTCGCTCCCCAAAGATGACGAAATTGTAAAGGTCATTGGCGTGCAATGAATGCCTTTCGATTGGCTTCATTTGTTGCTGCAGGCCAGGGGAGCTCAGAATGGAATGGATGCCGGTGAAATCATCACTCATCGAAGCAGTTCGCTACGACGATGAGGTGAAGCGGCTGGATGTGCACTTCATGAACGGCGAGGTACGCTATTTCGGTGTCGTGCCTGCGAAGGTGGTGAAAGAACTTGTGGCCGCGAAATCGCCGGGCCGCTTCTACATGGACGAGATTCGCCGAGTCTATCCGCGGCTCTGAAAACGAGCCAATCGCTCAGTCGAAATTGTGCCGACATACCACGGGTTATTGCGAGGCTACGCGGCTCGCAACTCAGTCCCCACGGAAGACAATCTCGCCTGCCCGGTATTTCGTTGCGGGTCGGCGTCGGTATTCAACCCGCAATGAAGCCGCCTGTCATCGCTCTGGCTGTTGAAAGTTTATACGGGTGAAGACTTTTAGTTGAAACTCGCCGCGTTTTATTACAGATTGTGCGATTAATGGGATTAAGTCCTTGCCTCTTTCCCGGGGGCACAGCGCAGGCGGGTTCATGCGTAGTTGCACCGTGCTGTTGTAAAACAAGGAGACGGCGCAGTGAGTGTAAAGCTACCCAATCCCATCGACGCCTATGTCGGTTCGCGCGTCCGGATGCGCCGCCTGATGCTCGGCATGAGCCAGGAACGACTGGCCGATCGCATCGGCGTAACATTCCAACAGGTCCAGAAATACGAAAAGGGCACCAATCGCATTGGCGCCAGCCGGTTGCAGACAATAGCCGCCGTGCTTGCCATACCGGTCAGTTTCTTCTTCCAGCAGGATAATTCGCAGGCTCTGACCACCGATGGCATCGGCGGCTTCGACGGCCTGGAAGATCTGTCTGAATTCCTGACATCCAAGGAAGGTCTCGGCCTCAACAAGGCCTTCATGAAGATCACCGATCCGAGCGTCCGCCAGTCTGTCCTCATGCTCGTGCAGTCGTTGGCGAACGCGTCGTCTGCGGAATCCGCTCTGCCCCATAGCCAACTTTCGGCTGACTTGTCTGTCGGTCTGCGCAACTAGACCGACGCAGTTCCCATGAGCCGACGTTCATGCCGGCCGTAATTCCTTGATTTTCTGACGACTATCCCCTTGTTTGGCGCTCTGGAATTGAAAAATGCGAGCGCCAACGCAATCCATACCTGTGTCACGCCTCCTGTCACGCGCCAGCCCACACGACATGGGCTATAGTCCCTTCAGGAAGCACCTTGAGAGAAGGTGCACCTGATCGAAGATCGGAAGCAGGCTGCTCTTTGAGGGAAGTGCAGCGCTCCGGTCGCTACAATAACAAGGCAAGGGGCAGACAATGACAGCAATATTTCCGATCGAACCGACGAGCCACGATTCCGACTCGTTAAAGGAACTCGCTTCGATCGCGCGCCTGATTACCTACGCACGCCAGAGCGCCAAGGGCTTGAACGCGGATTTTCCCGTCTGGTGCCTGGATCTTGCACTCAGCGCCGTTCTTCAGGAAATGTACGCAAACGGCCTACAGCAGCCGGTTTTTGAAGAAGTCTTGGAAACAAACGTCTCCATGCCCAGGCACTGACAGTTCCATCGAATTTTTTCTCTGGTGGGGGCCGGAGAAAAACATATGCCGGCATGATCCGATGGGATCATGCCGGCATGTTCATTTGAGGTGGGGGCTTATTGTACCAGCATGCTCATCGCCCCGGACGAACGCCGTTGAGAAAGACATCTATGCAGCGTCGCAGGTGCCTGCTCCGCGTTTCTCTATCAGGCCAATAGTTGGCGTGCCCGGATGGGCCGACCATCGCGGCAAAGATCATGTCCATCAACATGCGGGCGGCGCTCAGCGTATCGTCGATATCGATCTTGCCCTCGGACCGCTGTATCGTCAGCCAGTCGGCGAGAATCTGGCGTGACTCATCAACGCCATATGTCTGCAAGGCTTCGCTGATTTCGGGAAATTGCTGTGCGTCCAGTATCAGCGCCTGAATGAAAGGCCAACGCTCGCGTTCGGCCTCCTCATCGATATCGATCATGAAAATCTCTGCGAGCTCTTCAGCAATCGGCATATCCGCACCCGGCGCACGCGGGAGCGCCAGCATGCTTTGGCGGTGAACGGCCATCACAGCGACGAAAAGTTCAAGTTTACTAGCAAAGAGTTGATAGAGCGTCTGCTTGGAAATCTTGCAGCGCGAAGCAACAAGGTCCATTGTCGTTCCGCCGTATCCCAACGTTTCGAAGGTTCTTTGCGCTTCCGCGATGATTTTCATTCGCTTAGCGGTATCGCTAGCAGCTTTCGGACGGCCCCGGGGTCGTCGCACTGGCGGAGAGGATGCGCCTTCAGCTATGAGTTTTTGCCGACGCTCCATTGATCTTTCCGAACCTTAAACCGATTGACATTTGCCCCAACACACATATTTTCTGTACTCCATCGTACAATAATTAGCATCCTGGGAAATAGCAACGTGGAAAAGCTCGCCTCAACCTCTCAAGCTCTCGGTCGGTTCCGCGAGGTCTCGTTCGACGGGCATCGGGTTCGCGGATACAGGCTTGGTCTCCTTGCCATGGGCATCGCTGCCACGGTGCTGCTCGCAGGCTGCAATGAACAGAAGGCCTCGCAGAACAATGCGCCGGCCGTGAAGACAGAAGTCAGCGCCGTGACATTGCATCCGCGCTCGGTCGCAATCACCGCCGAGCTGCCGGGCCGCACCTCCGCCTATCTGGTCGCCGAAGTCCGGCCGCAGGTCGGCGGCATTATCCGCCAACGCAATTTCCAGGAAGGCAGCGAGGTCAAGGAAGGCGACGTTCTCTACGAAATCGATCCTTCCGCCTATCAGGCCGCCTATGACAGTGCCCAGGCGGCGCTGACGAAGGCGCAGGGTGCGGTTCCAAGCGCCCAGGCAAAGCTTGATCGCTACAAGGGCCTCAGCGCACAGAACGCGGTCAGCCAGCAGGATTTCGACGACGCCAATTCGACGCTGATCCAGGCACAGGCGGATGTCGCCTCCGCCAAGGCCGCGCTGGAGACAGCCCGGATCAACCTCGACTACACCAAGATTCGTGCGCCGATTTCCGGCCGCGTCGATGCCTCGACCGTCACCGTTGGCGCGCTGGTGACGGCGGATCAGACGACAGCCCTGACGACGATCCGCAAGCTGGACCCGATGAATGTCGACGTTACGCAGTCCAGCACCAACCTCCTGAAGTTCCGTCGCGCAGTGGACGAGGGGCGCCTGAAGACCAGCGGCGACAACGTCTCGGTGCGTCTGACCCTCGAAGACGGCTCGACCTTCGATCAGGTCGGCAAGCTCGAGTTTCTTGAATCCGCGGTTGCCGAGGCGGTCGGCACCGTGTCGGTGCGCGTCGTATTCCCGAACCCGCAACGGATCCTGCTGCCCGGCATGTATGTTCGCGCAACGTTGCAGGAAGGTGTTGCCGAAAACAGCTTCCTCGTTCCGCAGCGCGCGGTCACGAGAAACACCAAGGGCGAGCCGACGGCAATGTTCGTCACCGCAGACGGC
Organism: Rhizobium sp. BK376; assembly: GCF_004341625.1. Lineage (GTDB taxonomy): Bacteria > Pseudomonadota > Alphaproteobacteria > Rhizobiales > Rhizobiaceae > Rhizobium. Next base: position 135,796 of record NZ_SLZG01000010.1, read on the forward strand.
AAGGTGCAGCAGCGCGTGCTCGCCGTACAGCGCAGCGTCGGCAACAGCTGGCTTGTTGCTGACGGCATCAAGGATGGCGATCGCGTCATCGTCGAAGGCACCCAGCGCATCCGTGACGGCCAGGACGTCACTGTCGCTTCCGTGACCATCGACGACGCCAGTGGCGAGTTGAAGCAGGCTGATGCTGGCGACAGCGCCAAGCCGCAGACCGGTGGCGCAGACAAGAGCGTCATCACCGGCTCGACGAAGTGAGGTAGATCGATGTCGCGTTTTTTCATCGACAGGCCGATCTTTGCCTGGGTTATAGCCATTATCATCATGCTGGCCGGCGCGTTGTCGATTACGACGCTATCGATCTCGCAGTATCCCCAGATTGCACCGACCACAGTGCGTATCAGCGCCACCTATTCAGGTGCGGACGCGCAGACCGTCGAAAACTCGGTGACCAAGGTCATCGAGCAGGGCATGACCGGTATCGACAACCTCGACTACATGGCCGCGACTTCGACATCGACCGGCCAGGCATCGATCTCGCTCACCTTCAACAACAAGGCAAACCCCGACGTTGCCCAGATGCAGGTGCAGAACAAGCTGCAGCTGGTTACCGCGCAATTGCCTCAAATTGTCCAGAACACGGGTATCGTCGTTTCGAAGTCGACTTCGAACTTCCTGATGGTTATCGGTTTCGTGTCGACCGACGGCAAGCTCAGCAGCAACGACCTTGCGGACTATGTCAACAGCACGCTCAACGACACGCTGAAGCGCGTGCCAGGTGTCGGTGACACGCAGCTGTTCGGCGCCGGGTATGCAATGCGTATCTGGGTCGACCCCGACAAGCTTGCGAAATACCAGCTGATGACGTCAGATGTCGTTGGCGCAGTGGAAGCCCAGAACACGCAGGTTTCCGCGGGCCAGCTCGGCGCTCTTCCGCAGGTAAAAGGTCAGCAGCTGAATGCGACGGTGACGGCCAAGAGCCGCCTGCAGACGCCGGAGCAGTTTGAAAACATCATCCTGAAGAGCCAGCCCGATGGCGCGCTCGTCCGGTTGAACGACGTGGCCCGTGTCGAGCTGGGTGCCGACAGCTACACCAGCTCGAGCGCCTACAACAACCAGCCTTCGGCCGGTCTCGCCATCAACCTTGCATCGGGCGCAAACGCGATCGATACGGCCGAGGCGGTGGAAAACACCATCAACAGCCTGAAGCAGACGCTGCCGCCCAATGTTGAGGTCGTCTATCCCTACGATACGACACCCTTCGTCAAGCTCTCGATCGAGGACGTGGTCAAGACGCTGTTCGAAGCAATCGTGCTGGTCTTCATCGTCATGTTCGTGTTCCTGCAGAACATTCGCGCGACGCTGATCCCGACGCTCGCCGTTCCGATCGTTCTGCTCGGCACGTTCGGCGTGTTGTCCTTCTTCGGATATTCGATCAACACGCTGACAATGTTCGGCATGGTGCTCGCGATCGGTCTTCTCGTCGACGATGCGATCGTTGTTGTCGAGAACGTTGAGCGCGTCATGGAGGAAGAAGATCTCTCGCCTCGCGAGGCGACGATCAAATCCATGGAAGAAATCACCGGCGCCCTGATCGGTATCGCCACCGTTCTGTCCGCCGTCTTCATTCCAATGGCCTTCTTCTCCGGCTCGGTCGGCGTTATCTATCGCCAGTTCTCGGTGACCATCGTCTCGGCCATGATCCTGTCGGTCGTGGTGGCCTTGATCCTGACGCCGGCGCTCTGCGCGACGATCCTGAAGAAGCCGAAGCATGGCGCCAAGGAACGCGGCGTCTTCGGTTGGTTCAACCGCAATTTCGATCGCGGTACCCGCGGATATCAGCGGTCCGTCCGCGGCATCATCAGGTTCACGCCGGTCTTCCTTATTATCTTCGTTCTGATTGCAGGTGCTGTCGGCTATCTCTTCAACAAGCTACCGACCTCGTTCCTGCCCGATGAAGACCAGGGCATTCTGCTCACCAGCGTGCAGCTGCCGCCAGGCGCCACCGACTATCGAACGAAGCAGATTCTGGCGCAGGTGAGAAACTACTATCTCGAAAAAGAGAAGCCCTATGTAGACGCCGTCTTCACCGTTGCCGGCTTCGGCTTCAACGGACAGGGCCAAAACGTAGGGATCGCCTTCATCAAGCTGAAGGACTTTGCTCAGCGGCCGACGAAGGAAGGGAAGGCGCAGGCGATCGCCAGCCGCGCCATGGGGGCGTTCTCCAAGATCAAGGATGGTAGCGTATTTGCGCTTGCCCCGCCGGCAATTCCCGGCTTCGGCAGCTCGTCAGGTTTCGACTTCTTCATCAAGGACATTAACGGCGCGGGCCATGACCAGCTCATTGCTGCCCGCAATATTCTGCTCGGAGCCGCCGGCAAGGATCCCAAGCTTTTCGGCACCCGTCCAAACGGGCAGGAAGACACGCCACAATACTCAGTTGAGATCGACCAGGAAAAGGCGAGCGCGCTCAACATCAACCTCGCCGACATCGACTCCACCCTGTCGACGGCCTGGGGCGGCACCTATGTCAACGACTTCATCGATCGCGGGCGCGTGAAGAAGGTCTATGTCCAGGCCGATTCCAAATTCCGCATGCAGCCGGAGGATTTCGATCGCTGGTATGTCCGGAACTCCAGCGGCGACATGGTGCCGTTCTCAGCCTTCGCGACCGGCAAATGGACCTATGGCTCGCCGCGCCTCGAACGCTATAACGGCTCCTCCGCAGTCGAAATCCAGGGCGCGGCAGCTCCCGGCGTTTCATCGGGCGACGCCATGAACGAGATCGACCAGATCATGGCCAAGCTGCCTCCGGGCTTCAGCCATGAATGGACGAGCTTGTCCGCACAGGAAAAGCTTTCGGGCAACCAGGCGACGCAGCTCTATGCGATCTCGATCCTCGTGGTCTTCCTTGCGCTGGCAGCCCTCTATGAAAGCTGGTCGATCCCGCTCGCCGTCATGCTCTCGGTTCCGATCGGTATCTTCGGCGCCTTGGCAGCGGCAACCCTGTTCGGCCAGTCGAATGACGTTTACTTCAAGGTCGGCCTGCTCACGACAATCGGTCTGGCTGCGAAGAACGCCATTCTGATCGTGGAATTTGCGATCGATCAGCAGAAGACCGGCAAGCCGCTGATCGAAGCGACGCTGGAGGCGGCAAGGCAGCGTCTGCGCCCGATCCTCATGACCTCCCTCGCCTTCATCCTCGGCGTTCTGCCGTTGGCGATCGCCAATGGCGCCGGCTCCGGCAGCCAGAACTCGATCGGTATCGGCGTCATGGGCGGCATGATCTCGGCGACCGTGCTCGGCGTGTTCTTCATACCGTTGCTCTTCGTCAGCGTCCGCCGCATCTTCAAGGGCAAGTTGCCGGAAGAGAAGCAGCCTGACGTTCCCGAAGGGGCAAGCGAAGCGGCCCAATAGTCGCTGCTGACATCAAAGGCGCCACGGCTTTTGCAAGAGAGCCGTGGCGTTTGCTTTGCGAAATAGATATGAAGGCTGGATACCTGTCCGGATGCCCGAAAGATCGGCGCTCGGCAGGCGCCGGGGGAGGGCAGCATGATCAAGGCATTGATGATCGAGGCGGAGAACGTTACCCGCTTTCACGAGGTGGAAGAAGCGCCGCTCGGGAACGGCCAAGTCCGGGTGAGCGTTCGCCATATCGGCCTCTGCGGCAGCGACCTCAATACATTCAAAGGCCTCAATCCGCTGGTGAAGCTTCCGCGCATCCCCGGCCACGAAATCGGCGGCGAAATCCTTGAAGTCGGCGCAGGCGTCGATGCGGCCTATCAGCCCGGAAAGCGCGTCATCGTTCTGCCCTATACCAACTGCGGCAAATGCACCTCTTGCCGCAAAGGCCGATTGAACGCCTGCCGCTATAACAAGACGCTCGGCGTTCAGCAGGATGGCGGCCTGGCGGAGGAAATCGTTCTGCCGGCGGAAAAGCTCATCCTGAACGATACTCTGCCTGCGCATCGCCTTGCTCTTGTCGAACCACTCTCCGTCGGCTTCCACGCGGTCGAGCGTGGCCGGGTTTCACGCGGCGACCGCGTTGTCGTGCTCGGTTGCGGCATGATCGGCATGGGCGTGCTGATTGCTGCGGTCGCGCGAGGCGCCGAGGTGATTGCCGTCGATCTCAGCGAAGAAAAACGTGCTCTCGCTAAGACCTTCGGTGCGGTCGAAACGATCGATGCCGGCAATGAAGATGTGGTGGCAAGGGTCAGCGAGCTTACGGGTGACGACGGCGTCGATGTCGCCTTCGAAGCCGTCGGCCTGCCCGCGACCTTCACGCAGGCGATCGATCTGGCCTGCTTCGGTGGGCGTGTCGTCTATGTTGGCTATTCCAAGGCACCGGTGACTTACCAGACGCAGTTCTTCAATTTGAAAGAGCTCGATATCATGGGTTCACGCAACGCCGTCATGCAGGATTTCCGCGACGTCATCAGCCATCTCGAGACGATCGGCGACCAGGCCGATGCGCTGATCTCCAAGATCGTGCCGTTTGACGAAGCGGAAGGCGCCCTTCCCTATTGGGACGGCAACCGCAATGCGCTGAAGATCATCATCGAGCGTAGCGTCTAAGACAGGGGATGGAACAAACCTCCTGAAGAGCTGAAAAGATCAGACAGTTCTTGCACCGTTGACAGAGCGCGACCGGACCTCGATCCGGTCGCTGTCGTCTTCTCTTGGTGCTTCCTCCTAAAGGGTCTCTTGCGGACCCTAGACGAGGAACGTCCGATCCATAAGGATGTCCCTGGAATTCACGCCGGGATCATGAAAGGTGATCGAACAACCCCAGTGGCAAGGCGCTAGAGCCTTATGATTTACTCTTGCCGGCCGATGGGACAACGGTGTTGCGGGCAGTTCGAGAACTCTTTGGCAGGGATGCCGCCTCTTCTCTTGGCGATGCCGATTTAGCGATCTGTGCCACAGGTTTCTTCTTGGTTCGTTTTCGATCGACCTTCGCCTCGATGCGTTCGGCTTGCTTGTGCAGGCTCTTGCTGAGCGCGCGCAGCTCGTTCTCATCGAGATTTTCGACGCCGATGAATTTGTTTTGCGCCTTGCTGGTGAGGATGAGTTCGTCAAGTTTCGTCTGGATCGCCTTGCTGTCGCGGTTCTGCGAATTCTGAAGGACGAAAACCATCAGAAAGGTCACGATGGTGGTCGCTGTATTGACCACGAGCTGCCAGGTTTCGGAATAGCCGAAGAACGGGCCAGAAATGGCCCACAGGATAATAACAATGAAGGCAATGCCGAAGGTTACGGGCTTGCCCGCACCTTCTGCGACGGCAGTGGAAAAGATCGTGAAGATATGGTTCAGCTTCATGGCCCCCGGGTCGCTATCCGCTTCAACGTTACAATTGAAAATTAGAAAGGTCGCAACGCTTTCAAGGGCGCTGCGACCGTAACGTTCAACTTCAAGCGACCTTCTTCTGTGCAGCGGAATTCACCGCTGATTTTGCCAGACTTGTCAGCGCCATATCGGTCTCGGATTCCTCCTGGAGGGTTGCGTCCAGAAGCTTGGCGGCATTCTTCATCCCGAGCTTTTCCGCCCAGGCCTTCAATGTTCCATAGCGGGTGATCTCGTAATGCTCGACGGCCTGTGCCGAAGAGATGAGGCCGGCGTCGAGTGCCGCGGTGCCCTTGAATTCCTCGATGATTTCCTCTCCTTCGGCAATAATGCCTTGGATGGCTTCGCAGGTCTTGCCCTGTGCCCGCTTGCCGATGATCTCGAAGACTTCCTGCAGCCGGTCGACATGGCCTTCCGTCTGCTCGCGATGTTTTTCGAAAGCGGCGCGCAGTTCCGGTGCCTTTGCAGCGCGTGCCATTTTCGGCAGGGCTTTCAGGATCTGCCGCTCGGCATAGTAGATATCCTTCAGTGTGTCATGGAAAAGGTCGTCCAGCGTCTTCTCGGCCATAGGTTCAACTCCTCGTTTGGCGTTCTACGCGCTCCCCAGGACCTGCAAACGTCTTGTTCATGCGAATGTTCCGGCCCAACGGGCTGCCTAGAGCCAAGTGTCCGGATGGCGGGATTGTCGGCGAACCACTTCCCTTCTTTCTGCCGCCAGGGAAGCGTCTAGAGGACACCCCAGCCGCGATAACGCCCTCTGCCGGTCATTTCCCGTACGCCGAGTTCACCAACGAGATTGAGGGCTCCACGGGCCGTCACATTGACATGCCGAGCGACCATATTCACCGATACGATCGGTCGCGACAGGATGAGTTCGATCACGCCGGGCAGCTTGCTGTTCGAGCGCCGGTCCTTCATTCGCCGCTCCATCTGGCTCCTGGCAAGCGAGAGCCGGTCGAGCTCCTTCAAGCCGGCATCAGCCGCCTGTGTCATGGCATCCAGGAAGGCCAGCAGGCGAAGCGTACCATCGCGGGACCGGCGGCGTTCGTGACGGATCGACTTCAAGCCGACATTGAGACTGAAGAGATGGGAGGTGACCTTTCCGCGGCTGCGCAGATAGGCGCTGACGAGCAGGCTGCCCATCCAGTGCTGCCGGCGCAGCGGCTCGATCCGTTCCCAGGCATCGAAAAGCATGGCGGCACCGAGAGATGGCGGTAAAGCATCCGCATCGCGGATTACGTTTCGCCATGCCTGAAGCCGTTCTTCCTCGTCCCATTCTTCATCATGGACCAGCCCCAGCGGATCGACGTCCGTGGCAGCCGAGCGACTTTCTGAGATGCCGGCGCCTGCCTCGAGAGCGCGTTCGGACCGAGCAAGAATGGCGTCGATCTCGGCAAATTCAGCGGCGAGAGAATCTTCCTCTTCGTCCTCATCGCCGATTTCGCCTGCATCTTCGGCTGTCTGCAAAGAGGGAGGACGTGGCACGACGACATCGTCCGCACCCTCCGCCCCGCCCCGTATCGCCGCAATTCCGGCCGGACTGATGCCCCAGGCCGGTTCGGCATTCCAGAGGCGGCGGCGCGCCCGCAGGACAGCGTGGGCGATGGTCAACTCATGGGTCGGGGCACGCGCATCCATATGGGCGTCATGCAGCACCAGATCCTCGACATGGACGAGTTCGCCGCCGACCCAGAGCGCCGCAACAGAATCGAAGAAATGACCGCGCTCCTTAAATCCATCGGCGACAGCGTGTCTCAACACACGTTCATCAAGCCGCGCCAGCATGTCCTCCGCCTGGCTTAAGGCAGGCAGAAGTTCGGATAGCGGGAGGTCGCTGAGATCGTATCGCATTGGAATCACTTCACGGAAATCGTCATGCGGAACCTATCAGCAAAGTTCGCTTCACGACAGTTTCGTGGACGGTTCGAAAAGTGCTTGACCTTCCAGTTACTAGAAGGTTCATAAGAGCTGCCAACTGCTCTTGCGAGCATCTGGAGCCTGATATGACATTGCATGAAGAACATGATCACACGCATCATCATCATCGCGACCATGGTGGTCATCACAGCCATGGTAATGACGCGATAATCCGCGACCCCGTCTGCGGCATGACCGTCGATCCCCGTGCCGGCAAGCCCACGCTGGATTACAACGGCCGTACCTATCATTTCTGCAGCGACAGCTGCCGCGGAAAATTCGAGGCAACGCCGCAGGACTACCTGACCGCCAAGGACCCGGTCTGCGGCATGAATGTCGATCGTTCGACAGCGCGGCATTTCTTGACGCACGAGGGCGAGAAGTTCTATTTCTGCTCCGACGGCTGCAAAGTGAAATTCGAAGCCAATCCCGATGCCTATCGCAGCGGCCAGCCGGCAGCGAAGCCGATGCCGAAGGGCACGCTCTATACCTGCCCGATGCACCCGGAAGTCATCCGCGAGAAACCGGGCGATTGTCCGAAATGCGGCATGGCGCTGGAGCCGATGGGAGTTTCCGCAGCCGACGAAGGCCCCAACCCGGAACTCGTCGATTTCACGCGCCGCCTCTGGATCAGCGCTGCCTTGTCGATCCCCCTGCTCATTCTCAGCATGGGACCGATGCTCGGCCTGCCTTTGCGCGAGGCGATCGGCAAGACCACCGCGACATGGATCGAATTCATCCTCGCAACGCCTGTTGTCATCTGGGCGGCCCAGCCTTTCTTCCGCCGCGCCTGGAACTCGCTGGTCAACCGCAGTCCGAACATGTGGACTTTGATCGGGCTCGGCGTTGGAACGGCTTATATCTACAGCGTGGTCGCGACGCTGGCGCCGGATATCTTTCCGATGAGCATCCGTGGCCATGGCGAGGCCGTTCCGGTCTATTTCGAGGCGGCATCCGTCATTGTTGCACTGGTTTTCGTCGGCCAGGTTCTGGAGCTGAAGGCACGCGAACGCACCGGCTCGGCGATCCGCGCCCTTCTCGACCTTGCTCCCAAAACGACACGGCTTATCCATGCCGACGGCAGCGAAACGGACATCCCGGTCGATGACGTCAGGACAGGCGACCGGCTGCGCATCCGGCCGGGCGAGCGCGTCCCCGTGGATGGCTCGGTTACAGAAGGTCAATCGACGGTCGATGAAACGATGATTACGGGCGAGCCCCTCCCGGTCGAGAAGAGCAAGGGCGATGCCCTGACTGCCGGGACAATCAACCGAAACGGCGGGCTTATCATGATCGCCGAGAAAGTCGGTGCCGACACCATGCTGTCGCGGATCGTCGACATGGTCGCCAAGGCACAGCGGTCCCGTGCACCCATCCAGGGCATGGTCGATCGTGTGTCGGCAGTCTTCGTGCCTGCCGTCGTTCTTGCCGCCATCATAGCCTTTGCAATCTGGGCTTTCGTCGGCCCGGAACCGCGGCTGGCGCATGCGCTGCTTGCAGCCGTTGCCGTCCTCATCATCGCCTGCCCTTGTGCGCTCGGCCTTGCCACGCCGATGTCGATCATGATCGCGACGGGCCGCGGCGCGCATGCCGGCGTGCTCATCCGGGATGCCGAGGCGCTGGAGCGCTTTGCCAAGGTGGATACATTGATCGTCGACAAGACGGGGACGCTGACCGAAGGCAAGCCAAGGCTCACCGATGTGCTTGCCGTGAACGGCATGGACGAGAACCGTCTGCTGTCGCTGGCCGCCAGCCTCGAGCGCGGCTCGGAACATCCACTGGCCGAGGCGATCGTCGCTGGCGCCGAGGAGCGCCGTGCCGTGCTCGGCGACATCTCAGGCTTCGAGGCCATAACCGGCAAGGGTGTCCGTGGCCTGTCCGGCGATACTGCTGTTGCGCTCGGCAACAGCGCAATGATGGCCGATCTTGATATCGATGTCGCCTCGCTGGATGCGGAAACCGCAGCTCTGCGCACCGACGGCAAGACCGTCATGTTCGTCGCGCTCGGCGGAAAGCTGGCCGGATTGATCGCGGTCGCGGACCAGATCAAACCCACGACGGCGCAGGCGATCAGGGCGCTGCATGCAAGCGGACTGAAAATCATCATGGCAACAGGCGACAATGCGGTCACTGCTGCTGCCGTCGCCAGGAGCCTTGGCATCGATGAGGTCCGTGCCGATATATTGCCCGAAGGCAAGAAAGCGTTGGTCGATGAACTCCGCGCCCGCGGTGCGGTCGTCGCCATGGCCGGAGACGGCATCAACGACGCGCCGGCGCTCGCTTCCGCCGATGTCGGCATTGCCATGGGCACTGGCGCCGATGTCGCGATGGAAAGCGCCGGCATCACGCTCGTCAAGGGCGATCTGAACGGTATCGTCCGCGCGCGTCATCTGTCTGAGGCGACGATCCGCAACATCAAGCAAAACCTCGGCTTCGCCTTCGGATACAACGCGCTCGGCATACCCCTCGCGGCCGGCATTCTCTACCCGGTCTTCGGCCTGTTGCTGTCGCCGATGATCGCGGCTGCAGCCATGAGCCTGTCGTCGGTTTCGGTCATCGGCAACGCTCTACGGCTGCGGCGGGAAGAGCTATAGGAGAACGACATGAATATCGGCGAAGCATCTGATCGATCCGGCCTGCCGGCAAAGACGATCCGTTATTATGAAGATATAGGCCTGATCCATCCGGATCGGGCCGATAATGGATACCGGGACTATGGCAGCGACGACGTGCACAAGCTGCGCTTCCTCCACCGCTCGCGCGGTCTCGGCTTTTCCGTCGAGGAATGCCGGCAATTGCTGGCGCTCTATGAGGACAAGAGCCGCGCCAGCGCAGACGTCCGCGAGATCGCCTCATCCAAACTGACCGAGATCGATCGCAAGATCCGAGAACTGACCGAGCTTCGGCGAACGCTCGAGCACCTCGTCCATGCCTGTCATGGCAATGACAGGCCCGATTGCCCGATCCTGGAAGAACTTGCTGAAGCGGCGACCGTCCAAACCGGCTAGCCGGACGCTTTTTCGGAGTTTGCGTATTTGGCAGCGAACGCCGCTACGGCTGGTGAGCCGTTGGGGCAGTTCAGTACACCCGTTCGACGGCGATCGCCGTCGCCTCGCCGCCACCGATGCAGAGTGCAGCCACGCCCCGCGTGGCGCCGCGGCGCTCCAGCGCGTGCAGCAGCGTCACGATCAGCCGGGCTCCCGTCGCGCCGATCGGATGACCGAGCGCGCAAGCGCCGCCATTGACGTTCAGGCGATCACGCTCGATGCCGAGATCCTTTGCGGCGGCCATCGCAACGACGGCGAAGGCCTCGTTGATCTCGAAAAGGTCGACATCCCCGACCTTCCAGCCGGTCTTGTCGAGCACCTTGCGGATCGCAGGGATCGGCGCGGTAGTGTACCAGGCCGGCTCCTGGCTGTGGGTCGCATGGGCCTTGATCTCGGCGAGGATGGGAAGGCCCTCGCGCTCGGCAACGGAGCGCCGCGTCAGCACCAGGGCGGCCGCGCCATCGGCATTTGCAGATGCACTTGCCGCCGTGATTGTTCCGTCGGCGCGGAAGGCTGGCTTTAGTGTCGGGATTTTTTCGGGGGAGACCTTCAAGGGGTGCTCATCCTTGCTGATCGTGACAGGACCGCCTTTCGCGGGCACCGACAGGGGCGTGATCTCGGCTTCGAAGGCGCCGCTCTCGATTGCCGTCCGCGCCCGGGTCAACGTTTCGACCGCATAGGCATCCTGATCGTCACGGGTGAACTGATAGGCCTCGGCTGCTGCCTCGCCGAAATCACCCATCGGCCGGCCCTTCTCATAGGCGTCCTCCAGGCCGTCGAGCATCATGTGATCAAAAATCGTGTCGTGGCCAACGCGATAGCCACCCCTCGCCTTGGCCAGCAGGTAGGGCGCGTTCGACATCGATTCCATGCCGCCCGACACCACGATCGAGGCTGAGCCGGCAAGGATGAGATCATGCGCCAGCATCGTCGCCTTCATGCCGGAACCGCAGACCTTGTTGACCGTGGTTGCGCCGACTGCATCGGGAAGGCCCGCCTTTCTAGAAGCCTGCCGGGCGGGCGCCTGTCCCTGGCCGGCCGGAAGAACACAGCCGAAGAGCACTTCCTCGACGCGTTCCGGCGAGAGGCCGGCGCGCTCAAGCGCCGCGCGAATGACATGGCTGCCGAGTTCCGGCGCAGCAAGCGCCGATAGTTCTCCCTGGAAACGCCCGAGTGGTGTGCGTGTGGCCGAAACGATGACAACGGGATCTGAGGCGGACATGGCATTCCTCTCTGCGACGACTTAAATGACGACCATCATCATAAACCAATTAAATGACATATGTCATGAAAACTTCCATTCCCGACGGAAGAATCTTTGTCGAGACCCGGACAATGCCGTGACAAGATTAGCCGGAAACCATTTCGCCAAAAGTGCGTTCCCTTCCGAACCTGGCAGCTTACCTCTTTGCCCTCCGCATTTTTCCGGACATGATCGACGCCAAGGGGAACCTCAATCATGGCCTTCTTCGAAAGCTTGCTCACTCTGCTGGCGGTAGCGGTCATAGTCCTGCAGCCGTCGCGGCGATTGGTCATTCCATATCCGACCATGCTAGCGGTCGCCGGCGTACTCGTTGCGGCGCTGCCCTGGGCGCCGGCGATCTCGATCGATCCCCAGCTTGCGCTCGCCTTGTTTATTTCACCCGCCCTCTTCGACGCCGCCTACGATCTGCCGCCGCGGACATTGAGACAGAATTGGCTGCCACTAATATCGCTGGCCGCCATCGCCGTGATCCTCACCACACTCGCCGTTGCCTGGCTCGGCGTTGCCTTTGCAGGACTGCCGGTCGCCGCCGCGATCGCACTCGGCGCAATCGTCGCGCCGCCGGATGCGGCCGCCGCAACGGCCATGCTCAGCCGCTTTTCCCTGCCGCGCCGGGCATTTGCCGTGTTAAAAGGTGAAAGCCTGCTGAACGATGCCGTGGCGCTGCTCATTTTCAGCGCCGCAGTTTCGACGGCATCTGGGATCGTCCCCCTCACGGAACTCGCCCCTCGGCTTGCCCTTGCCGTTCCCGGCGGACTGCTCCTCGGCTTTCTTCTCGGCAAGCTCTACCTGTTTCTGGCGACAAGGCTCGCAGGCACGCTCGGCGGGTCGCTTTTCGAATTCGTAGCAACCTTCGGCACCTGGGTGATCGCAGAGCGGCTGCATCTTTCCGCCGTGCTTGCCATCGTCGTCTATGCAATGGTCATTGCCCGCTACATGCCTGAGCGGCAGACGGCGCGCAACCGTATCCATTCCTACTCGGTCTGGGAAGCGACCATCTTCATGCTCAATGTACTGGCATTTCTGCTGATGGGCATGCAGGCGCGCGCGACGATCATGCAGCTTTATCAACACGACCTGGCTTTTGCCTCGCTTTTTGCAGCCTCGGTATTCCTTGTCGTGGTCGGCGTTCGCATGCTGTGGGTGTTGTTCTACAATCGGGTGCTCCATTATCTCGCCAAGGCGGGGATCGTTTCGGAGAGGTCGCCATCCATGGCGATGACCATCCTTGCGGGATGGTGCGGCATGCGCGGCGTAGTCACGCTTGCAACCGCAATCGCTCTTCCGGCTTCTTTTCCTTCGCGCGATCTGATCGTATTCAGCGCTCTCGCCGTCGTACTCGGCACGCTTATCTTGCAGGGCCTGACGCTCGGCCCCCTGATCCATCTGCTTAAATTTAAAAGCGACGACTCGTTGCGCGACGAGATCGCCGCCACGCGACTGGCATTGCTCGATACTGCACTCGATGAATTGGACAAGTCCGAACAGACGGATGAGGTCCGTACGCTGCGCGAAATCTATCGCGGAGAGCGCAAACTGACCAGCAGCGGAATTCACCCCCGTGAAGCCAGCGAGTTCGACAAGCTTAGGCGGAAAACCATCAGGGCCAAACGCGTCAAGCTCGCAGAGTTGCGCCGCAGCGGGGCGATCGATGACGATGTCTTCCACGCCCTTGAACGGGAACTCGACTGGGCGGAACTTGCCGCGGCGACACCCGACCAGTTCGAGATCATCGAGGGTTAGGCCGGGGTGCCCGAACGACATCCAGGTTGATACCCAAAAGCTGGCGTAGCGGCACCGAGGGGCGAACGAGATCCGCCAGCGTATAGCCGTCGAGCACATCCAGAAAAGCAGCAGCCGCAGAAGCCAGCGCACGCTTGAGAACGCAGGCTGGCTGAACCGCGCAGACCATGGTTGCCCCCGCCTCCATGCAGGGAACGATGGCAAAATCGGGCTCGCATGCCCTGACGATCTCACCGACACCGATCTCGGAGGCACCGCGTGCCAACCGCATTCCGCCCTGGCGCCCTCGCACAGTTTCAATGAGACCTTTCTGTCCAAGTTCATGGGTGATTTCATCAGATGAGCCTTCGAAATATCGTAGGCTTCGGAAATCTCTGAAATGGTCGCAAGACGATCGCCGTTCAGCCCGAGATACATCATCAGGCGCAACGCATAGTCGGAGTAAACGGTCAGTCGCATGGTCTGCTGTCCGAACAACGATGGAAATGGCGGATGGATATCTACCACACAAAGATACCTTGCCAATCCATCATTTTATCGGTGAAATCTAAAATAGGCCTCCGGACTTCAGGCCGGAATCCGGAGGCACTCTCAGTCTTTGCCGTCAAAGATTATCGGCAGGGCCGAAGAATTCGTAGTGAATACGGCTCTCCGGCACGCCGGCACCGGCCAGCCCCTTGACGAAGGCGGCGAGGAACGGCTTGGGACCGCAGAGATAGAAATCGGCCTCGGCAATCGGCGTATTGTCGGCCAGCCAGTCGACGGTGACAAAGCCGTCATGGTCGTAATGCACGCCCTTCTCGTCCTCATCGGTCGGCGCCTGGTAGAAGATCGTCGTGTTCAGATGCGGACGGTCAGCCGCCAGCGCGCGGACATGCGAGCCCATGGCGTGGACGCGGCCATCCTGAGCGCCATGGACATAATGAACGGGCACATTGCCATCCGAGCCGGCAATCGCTTCCAGCATGCTTACCATCGGCGTCAACCCTACGCCGCCGCTGAGCAACACGATGGGGCGCTGCGGCTTTTCGATGAGGAAGAAATCGCCGGTCGGCGGGGCGACATCGAGCAGCGCGCCCTCTTCAAAATCGTTGTGCAATGCGTTGGAAACCAGCCCATGTGGTTCGCGCTTGACGGAGATACGATAAGTCTCGCCGTTCGGTGCCGACGAGATGCTGTAGTTGCGCCGCTGGGGCGAAAGCCCAGGCAAAGCAACGCGAAACGTCAGGTACTGGCCGGGGCGGTGACGTATCACGGCGCCGCCATCGACCGGCCGCAGGATGAAGGACGTGATGATGTCGCTCTCCCGCCGCTTGGTCTCGATGCGGAACTGCCGCCATCCCGTCCAGCCGCCTTCGGAGTTCTGCAAGTCCCCATAGATCTGCTTCTCGCGGCCGATCAGGATGTTTGCCAGAAACCAGAAGGCTTCGCCCCAGGCCGCAAGGACCTCGCTCGTCGCAGCCTCGCCCAGCACTTCCTCGATCGCGCCGAGCAGCGCTGACGCGACATAGGGATAGTGAGCCGGCAGTATCTGCAGGCCGGCATGCTTCTGCGCGATACGCTCGACGGCTGCCCCCATGACGCCGAGATTGTCGATGTTGCGGGCATAGGCAAGGATCGCACCGGCAAGTGCCTTGGTCTGCCGGCCGCCCTCCCCCTGATTGGACTGATTGAAGAGATCGCGCACTTCGGCATCCCTAAACAGCCGCCGATACATCGCCGCTGTAATGTCCGTTCCATGCGCCGCAAGCGCCGGCACTGTGGCCCGGACGATGGCCCTTATCGGTTCGCTGAGAGGTTCTGACATCTTGGTCTCCTTGCTTTCAGATCTATCGATGCAGGAGATTTATTCGATAAAAGACATACCTACAATGTATCTTTTATCGCAAAATGGGCTCCGCGCCATTCTGTCACAGCGCGTCCCTGCAAGGGTAAGTCGGTCCGGATCTGCACTGCCGCAATTGCCGAGACAGAGGCCACAGAGACGGGCTGGTTAATACACTTTCTCCAAAATCTGCGAGAAATCGCCCTCAATATTTCAACGTTTATTTCACAATGTTACGATAAGAAACATTCGACATGTTGGGGGTGAGGATGTCGGATTTTCTTCGTACGAGGGCGGGAAAGCAGTTCCTGTGTTTGCTGGTGCTGGGTCTTGCGCTCTGGCTGCTCGGTATCGAATTGCAGTTCCAGCAGAACCTTCTGGGGTTCCTGGAGGCCTATCGAAGCTACGGCGCCGAAGCGGTGGTCCTTGCGCTGAATATCGGCGGCGCCATGAGCTTCCTTTACTCCATCTTCCGCATCTATGACCTGCGTAAGGAAATGGACCTGCGCGCGAAGGCCCAGGCACGCGCTGATTGGACGGCCACCCACGACCATCTGACGAAGCTTCCAAACCGATATGCATTCGAGCGCCGGCTCTTCGGCCGCCGCCAGATGAGATCCTCAGATGATGACGGCGAGCCGGAGGACCAGACGGTCACCGTATTTTCCGTCGATCTCGACGGATTCAAGAAGGTGAACGACCTCGTCGGACACAAGGGCGGCGATGCCCTGCTGATCGAGGTCGCACGGCGCCTGAGCGCGCTCGGCGATGTCGGTTGCGTCTATCGTTTCGGCGGCGACGAATTCATCGTCGTCGCAACCGGATTGACGCGCGAGCGCGAAGAGAAATTCGCACGGATGATCATCCATGCGTTGACGCGCCCCATCCATATCGGGTCCCTCCCTGCGGAGGTTGGTGCCAGCATTGGCTACGCGACAACGACGATGGCGGACGCAAATCTCGAGGAAGCGGCCCACTGCGCCGATCTTGCGATGTATGAGGCGAAGAGCCAGGGACCGAACCGCTATTTCGCCTATGAAGAGGCGATGCAAAATAAGGTGACCGAGCGGGCAGCACTGGAATCGAAACTGCGCGCGGCGATCCAGGAAAACGAAATCCGGCCCTTCTATCAGCCTCTCATTAATCTTAGGAGTGGCGATATCTGCGGTTTCGAGGCCTTGGCACGCTGGACCGACAATGACGGTATAAGCATTCCTCCGCCCGCCTTCATCGGCATTGCCGAAGAGACGGGCATGATCACGGAACTCTTCGAGAATCTCCTCAAGCAGGCCTGTCTCGATGCCCGGCATTGGCCGGATCACATTACGCTTTCCTTCAACGTCTCGCCCGTGCAGATGGAAGACAAGCTGCTCGCGACGCGCATTCTGCGTATTCTCGCCAAGGGACAATTGCCGCCGCATCGGCTCGAGATTGAAATTACCGAGAATGCGCTCATCCAGGAGCCGGAGATCGCCGCACTCATTCTCGACGAACTCCACGGCGCCGGCGTCCAGATTGCGCTCGATGACTTCGGCACCGGATACTCCAGCCTGGCGCAGCTGGCACGCTATCGTTTCGACAAGATCAAGATCGACAAGAGTTTCGTTGCCACCTACGGCAGCGAGGAGCGGCAGGAAAAGATCGTCCGCGCCATGCTGGGCCTCGGCCGCAGCCTCGGCATCAAGACAACGGCGGAAGGGATCGAGGAACACAGCCAACTCGTCTATCTCGTCAACCATGGCTGCGATATCGGACAGGGCTATCTCTTCGGAAAAGCGGTTCCCGCAGACCAGGCCATCGCATTCATCGCGTCGCGAGAAAGCGACCTGCCTTCCCTAAACCAGGCCTGAAAGCCGCCTCAAATGCCGGCGTACCATTCATAACCACGGTCTTCCCAGAAGCCGCCATTCCCGCCCCAGATATCGCTGAACTTGTCCCTGACCTCGATGCGCATCAGGTATTTGGCGTGCTTGTAGCCCAGGTGACGCTCGACACGCAGGCGCAAGGGAGCGCCATGGGCGACTTCCAGATCCTTATCGTTCATCGAATAGGCAAGAATGGTTTGCGGATGGAACGCGTCGATAAGATCGATGCTTTCATAGTAGCGGCCGCTACCATCCAGGGTCTGTTCGAGCTCATCGGCACAGTAGAAGACGACATAACGCGCGCCCGGCTTTACCCCGACGCTGCGCAGCAGGAGACCAAGTGGCACACCGGTCCATTTGCCGATCGCGCTCCAGCCTTCGACGCAGTCGTGGCGCGTGATCTGCGTTCGGGACGGCAGCTTTTTCAGATCCGCGAGCGAGAGGTCCATCGGCTGGTTGACCAGGCCATCGACTTTCAGCTTCCAGGTGGAAAAGCCGTTCTCCACCATCGCAGCATATTCCTCGCTACCCGGCTGGCTGGTGCCGTTCGGGCGGAAGGTCGGAGAGATATCCTTCTCGGTGAATTCGCGCGCGAGCTTCTGTTGCGGCACGAGCAGGCGCTGGCTGCGCATGGTCAGCTGCTCGGCCATCGCCAGGACCTTCTGCACGTTCTCGTTCTGCACGACATCATCGCACCCGGTCAGTCCCACTGCGCCGAGCGCGGCCCCGGAACCGATCAGAAAACGTCGGCGGTTTATGATCGAGGTCATATGTTCGATCCTTCGGTGCGGATAGCATAGCGCCCGGTCACCATGGAACGGAGGTTGTTCCAGAGGCCAGAGAGAATGACCATCACGAGATGGACGATGACGAAGAGCACGATCGTCCAGGCGCTGATGAAATGGATGCTGCGCGCGGTCTGCCGACCGCCGAAGACGTCCAGCAGGAAGGGATAGCCGGCGTCGATGCCTGGCGACATGGTCAGGCCGGTCGCCAGCATCAGCGGCAGCAGAATGAAGATGACCACGAGATAGGTGACCTTCTGCAGCACGTTATAGTGCCGCGCCTTGTCGCCCTTCGGAAAACGCAGCCGCGCATGGTCGATGATTTCGTGCCAGATATTGCGGGGCTTCAGCTCGCCGCCCGAGGGCGCGAGATCGCGGCGGAAATGGCCCGCGGCAAAGCCATAGACGAGATAGACGAAGCCATTGATGACGAAGAGCCAGGCAAAGAAGAAATGCCATCGCCTGCCCGTCGCCAGATCCTGATAGCTCGGGATTGTCGCCCAGGCCGGAAAACCGCGCTCGGTCATTTCGCCGTCAACCCTGGAAGCGCCAAGAATGCCGGTCGTCGGGATCGTGATGTCGCCAATGCGGGTCGTGCCGCGCAGCGTCTCACCGTCCTCGACTGCCTTCATCTGCAGCCAGGACGGATCGGCATCCGCACCATACTGACCCCAGTAGAGTGCCGGATGCGCGTTGAAGATCTGCATCCCGCTCATCAAAAGCAGGCTGAGGCACAGGACGTTGATCCAATGGGAGATGCGCGTGACCAGGGAGTGGCGACGAATGTAGACGGTTTTAGCTGATGGCAACGACAGACCACCTTCGCTCTCGGCCATGACGGTACTCCTCGTAAGAGTGGAAGGACCGATCGTCGCCTATGGCGTCATCCCTCCCACGAATAGGAATACGATGCTTAGCGGCAATTTGTTACAGTCCGGGAGAGATTTTTTGCCATGGGCCGCTGCCGCGTCCGCGACGCGGCTCATGGAATGGATCACATCGGCGGAACAACACCGTTGAGACCCACAGCGACCCGATCGGTGGAAACCATGCCATCGCCGGAGCTGTCGCCGGTGATGAAGACGCCTGCACCGGCCTTCAGGTCATCCTTGCTCGCGGACGCGAAGGTCACGACCGGAGTGCCATCAGGAATATTGATCTTCTTTTCCTTGCCCTGGAAGGTAAGTGTCAGCGTCGGGCCACTCACCGATTTGACGGCATTGGCGACGGTCGCATTGGTCATCGAGCTGTTCGGCTTGGAGTCCCAGGGACGATCACCCTCGCCGGTGCCCTTCATCGCAGCCGGGAACACCACGACCTCGATTGCGCCGTTGACGCCGCTGGAGGTCGGCACAGATGCGATGCCGACAAAATCGCCCGGCTTGATATCGGCAGCGGATGCGTTGACGACGCCGGCCACGGCCCAGCCTGACTTCAGCATCACCATGATTTCCTTGCCGTCATGGTCCTTGACCTTCAGCGTATCGCCGTCGAGGCTTTCGATGGTGCCACGCACGCGCACCCGATCTGCGGCGTTTGCTGCCTGAACAGCGGCGAACGTGACGACGATACCCGCCGCCAGCGCAAAGGCGCCCTTTGCCAGATGCTTACGATCCATCTTATATCTCCTTTGACTGACCTACTAATCGGTAGACGTTCCGATAACACAACTGGATGCCAGATCGATCGATTTGGGCGACGAACAATCTGAAAGCGTTCGCCCAATCCGTCTCTCTGCGATATGGGCGATCCTATCCAGCCACCGACAGAGCGGCCAATCAAACAATGGTGAGGCTGACTTGATCGCAAACAGGCGCTTGCGCACCCGTGATCAATGACGGACTGAAAGCCGATCAAACAGCGGCCCGACGATCACAGCAAATGCCGCCTCGTCGCCTTCGACGCGCGCCGAGAGCATTGCACCATGAACCGTTGCCATAAACGTGGCCGCCTCGTCGGCAGCCGTGCGGGATAACGAAAAACGCCCCTGCCGCACACCTTCCTCCATCACCGAAGCCAGCCAGGCGGAAAGATCGCGGAAATGGCCACGCACCTCGACCGCCACATCAAGCGGCAGCACCGGAAGCTCCGCCGCGAGCATGGCGCAGATGCAGAAGGGCGCCGAGCTATCGCGAATACAGGCCTCCCAATAGCCGGTATAGGCGCGCAATCGCGCGACCGGATCCGGAACGCTCGCCTCCAGCGACGCCATCGCCGCGCGAACGCCTTCGCGGTAGCGCGCCACAACGGTCCGCACAAGGTCGGCCTTGGTCGCAAAATGATGATGGATGCTCGCCTTTCTGATACCCACGGATTCAGAAATATCAGCGTAACTGAATCCGTTATATCCGCCGAGAATGATCAGGTTGCCGGCGGACTGAAGAATCTCATCCGCTTTGGAAGAAGGGTTTCGCATGGGCAAAACCTGCCCAGCGCAGAGAAGCTTGTCAAGCAGATCGAGAGGGGAAGCCCGCGGATGGACCCGGGCTCCCGGGAGCTACTATCTCAGCTCGGGTTCGCTCAGGCTTGCACCTCGAAGACCATATTGAACGGCGTTTCCGTCGCCCTCCGGAAATGATGGAATCCAGCATCCATCGCGACTTTGCGGAGCTTCATTTCTCCCGCCTGCGCACCCAGTCCCAGCCCCACATCCTGGGATAGCGAGGCAGGCGTGCAGATCATGGTTGAGGCGGAATAGTAGACCCTGCCCACCGGATTGAGATTTTCCTTCAGCGTGTCATGGGCAAATGGTTCGACGATCATCCAGATGCCATCCGGCGCCAACGTCTCCCTGACGTGCCGACCGGCGCCAACAGGGTCGCCCATGTCGTGGAGGCAATCGAACATGGCAACGAGATCATAGCCTTGTCCAGCAAACTGATTTGCCGGCGCCTGTTCGAACGTCACGCGATCGGACACGCCGGCTTCCTTCGCCGCCTCGCGCGCCCGCTCGACGGACGGACCATGATAGTCGAAGCCATGGAATTTGGATTCGGGATAGGCCCGGGCCATGAGGATCGTGGAAGCCCCGTGGCCACAACCGATATCGGCCACCCTTGCCCCTCTTTCCAGCTTTTCCTTCATGCCCTTGAGCGCGGGGATCCATTCATCAATGAGGTGTTTGTTGTAACCTGGCCGGAAGAATCGCTCGGTCCCGCGGAAGAGGCACAGGCTGTGCTCATGCCAGCCGAGGCCCTTGCCCGTGCGAAACGCCTCGGCCACCTTCGGCTCATCCATCCACATGGACTGTATCATATCGTAGGCGCCCATGAAAAAGGCGGGACTGTCTTCCTGCGCAAAGACCATCGCCTGCTCCGGTGTCAGGCTGAAGCGGTCGGTCCGCTCGTCGTAGATGATATAGTCGGATGCCGCCTGTGCGGACAACCACTCCCGCACGTAGCGTTCCTTGACGCCCACCCTGCCTGCAAGCTCCGCTGCCGTCAGCGGTTCACCATCGGCCATGGCTTTGAAGAGACCGAGATGATCTCCAAGAATGACGAGGGCGCCGGAAGTGGCCGCCCCGATATCTCCGAGCAATCGATTAACGAAGGCGTCGAGTTTCTGCATGTCAGGTTCACGCATAGTATCCTCCCGTGGATAAAGCAGCGTCGAGGCCAGCAACACGGTAAGAACAACTCAACTCGGCTGTCTTGAATGAACCGATCAAACTATCATCCCAAAGGGGGTTCCCCATGGGCAACTGCCTCAAAAACCTCGTGCTCTTGTGTTATTTGTCCCATAACGGTCACACTAATGAACGGAGCAGCGAGCGATGGCGATCCGCCCCCTACTGATCGGCCTTTCCCTCATCTTTGCCTTGGTTTTGGTCATTCTCAGCATATTGCTGGTCAACCCCTCGCAGCCCATGCGCGAGTCCGAGGGTCTGATGCCGAATCAGCAGAGCCCATCGCAACAGTAGATCACCAACGCTACGGGAACCCAGGCCCATCGCCAAGCGTTTTGTCGCGAAGGTTGATGAGGATACCGTATGCGAGTGATGATTGCCGTCGTAGTTCTAATGATCGCTTCGATCCTGAGTCTCGTAGTCCTAAACCCCTCGGGCGAAGGGCAGGCAGCCAATGGCGGCCAGCTGGAAGCCAGCATAACAGCGCCGCAGGCCAAATAGCGGCCCGCGGCAAATGTTTCCCAATCTCTTCGGACAACCCCGTCAGCGCGACCGAAGCTGGGCGATGGAAAGGAGCGTGTCCGCGTTGATTCCGACCGCTCCCCCCCCGGTTAGGATGGAAAGCGATGGCGAATTGGCAGTGCCATTCTGTTGGTCGTACATCGCCGTGAACCGCTTCAGCAACGAATCGACTTTTTTCGGATTCTGCAGGTCCTTGATATCGATGAACTGCTTCAACGCCTCGGCCTGTTTGTCGACATCCATGTTCGATATGCCGCTCGGCAAGTTGAACGTCGTCGTGATGACCTGAAACAGAGCCTTGTCCCCCATCAGGTCGAACATCGAGGTCACGCCGGAAGCCTTGCGCTCGAAATAGAGTGCGAGCCGAACCCCGTCGCTCGTCTCTCCCTCCTGGTTCTCCAGGGTTTGACGAAGAAACGTTGCGTTCAATTGCTTCAACCCGATCTCCGACTGGGCAACGCCTGAAGTGTCCCGCGTCAGATTACCCTTGGTGTCGAAGTTGAACGAGACGACGATATCCTTGATCTTGGCGTTTTCGGGCTTGTTGAGAATGCTCTTCGCGTCGTCCGGATCCGCAGCGAAAGCCTTCTTTAGGAAGTCCTTGTCCTTCTCATAGGTCTTCGGGTCCAGGCCCTCGGCAGTCAGCACGAAGGAAACAAGCTTCTTGTCGGCAAGGAAGTCCGACGCTGTCTTCACCTTGCTCATAGTCTCTTTGAAATAGTCGGTATCGTCCTGCACAGTCTTCTTAGCCGCCGTCAATTGTGCGCCTGTCAGCAAGACGGTCTTCTGCTTCTTGTAGTCGGACGCATATTTGCTGATCTGATTTTGAGACAGCGCTTCCAGGGGCGTTGTGATTTTGCCGTCGCTGTCGAAATTGAACGCCTTGGCGAGTTTCACCAGACGGTCGTCCTTCAGCGAGTTGACGTAGCTCTTGGGATCATAGGGATCGCTTGTCAGAACCTTGCGAAGGTCCGATTTGGTGATCGTATCCAGTTCGATCCCGTAGGCCCGCAGCGCAACCTCGTACAGTTCAGGCTGCTTGTCGTTCAACGGGCTCTTGTCGTCCTTGTTGCTCAGGAAGAAGTCGTCGATCGTCTTGATGCCGCTGGTCGTGCGATTGATGAAATTGTTGGCGGCGTTGGTCACATCCAGATCATGGCTACTACTGTAGTTGGCAAGATAGTCTTTCGAAGTCAGCTTTATCTGCTCATCGCTCTGAGCCGGGGTTCCACTGGGAAGCGTCCCACCCTGGTTGAAATTGAACTTCTTGACCGCTGAGGCAAGCCCCAGAATGTTTGCAACGCTCTTTGGATCATCCAGATTGCTCTTGAAAACCGACTCCGCCGACGTCGCACTCAGCGTTGCAGGCATGTTGAACGCCGACTTGATATAGGCGAAAAGACGGGGATCGCCGGTCAGCTGCGAAACGGTTGTGATCGACCCGATCTTGCTCTCGTAATAAGCCTTGTTGTACTTCGCCGCCGTCTCCGTGACATAGGACGGCACGGTCAAGTGATAGGCTTCCACCAGCTTAGATGCCTGGTCGGCGGTCTGGGCCGTATCGCCGGACAATGTTCCGTCGGCCTTGAAATCGAACAATCCGGCAAGGGTCTTGAAGCCGGCAATGCCGCTCTGATTGGCGACGCTGTTGGGATCGTTCGGATCGCTCGTCAGGACAGACTTGAGAAAGTCCTTCGACACATAGGTCGGATCGATATCCGTGGCCTTCAGCATGAAGTCGCGCATGCGACTGTCGTTGAGGAGGCCGCTGACGTTCTTTACCTTGCCGATATTGGCGTTCCAGTAATCCGCCTCAGTCTTTGCAGATGTCTCTTCGTCGGCAAACGAATGCTTGTAGAGGCCGATCAGCTCGTCTTCCTGGGCCTCCGACTGGACGTCAGCAGTACCGTTTCCGCCGAAGTTGAAAGCCGCAGCGAAATCCTTGTAGCGCTGGTCGGACATGCGGTTTGCAAAGCTGTTGTCGTCGCTGAGATCGCTCTCCAGGACCTTTTTGATGAAGGCTTTCGCATATCCCACATCGTCAAGGCCATAGGCCTGAACGGCATAATTATAGAGACGATAATCGCCCATGAAATCGTCAACGGTTTTCACCTTGCCGATATTCGCATTGTAGTAATCAATCTCTCGCTTTGTCGCCGGCTGCGCCGCGACGCGATCGAGCGCTGCCGGGATATCACGATTCACGATCGAATATCCAAGATACGTGGAAAGCATTGAAGCCCCCTTTCCCCACCTGCCTCCGGAAACAACGGAGACCGGCAAGGAATTACACGGGGACCTTGCGCGAAGGTGATCCCAACCACCTCTCGGCTGCAACGGTTCAGTGGAGCCAGCCTCAGCCGGCGAGCAGTTCCTGCATGGCAGCGCCGAAGCGTTTGGCGATCGCCTCGCGCTTCACATGCCGCCCGCGCTCGACCTGCTTGCGCCCGAGCGCCCAGACGCAATCGACGGAAACGCCGCCGGCAAAGATCCACTGGTCGAGAAGTTGATCGTCAGCGAGATAGGGAACCGCGGACGCGTCGAGCGACACCATATCGGCGAAACCTCCCTCGGCAAGACCGGACCCGGCCCTCAGCGCAGTACCGCCACCGGCCAGCGCGCCCTCGAAGAGCGAGCGAGCCGTGGAGCCGCCCGTTTCGGCAATGACGTTGCGGGCGCGCAGGCCAAGGCGCTGCGAATATTCGAGCTGGCGTAGCTCTTCGGGGATCGAAATCAGGATATTCGAATCGGAACCGATGCCAAAGCGACCACCCTCGCCAAGGAAGTGCGGTGCGGGAAAGATCCCATCGCCAAGATTGGCCTCGGTTATCGGGCATAGGCCGGCAATCGCACCGCTCCGCGCCATGCCGCGCGTTTCCGCATCCGTCATATGGGTCGCATGGATCAGACACCAGCGATCATTGACCGGTGCGTGGTCGAGCAACCATTCGACCGGCCGCTGCCCGGACCATGCGACGCAATCGTCAACTTCTTTCGTCTGCTCTGCCACGTGGATATGGATCGGCCCTTCACCAGCGGACCCAACAGCTGCAGCCAGTTCCTCCGGCGTGACGGCACGCAGGCTATGTGGCGCGATACCGAGTTCCGCCCCCGGCAGGCGTGCGACCACCGTTTGGCAGCCGGCCATCAGGGCCTGGAAACTATCGAGCGAATTGATGAAGCGTCGCTGTCCTTCGATCGGAGCCGTCCCGCCGAAGCCGGAATGAGCGTAGAGCACGGGCAGGAGCGTCAGGCCGATGCCGGTCTCAAGGCTTGCCGCCCCGATGCGCTCCGCCAGCTCGGCGATATTGGCATAGTGGCTGCCATCCTTGTCGTGATGCAGGTAATGGAACTCGCCGACGCGAGAGAACCCCGCCTCCAGCATTTCCATATAGAGCTGTGCTGCCACCGCCTCGACATGTTCAGGCGTCATCGACAGCGCGAATTTGTACATGACCGTCCGCCAGCTCCAGAAGCTGTCGTTGGCGGGGCCGCGCACTTCCGCGAGGCCCGCCATGGCGCGCTGGAAGGCATGACTGTGCAGGTTCGGCATGCCGGGCACGATAACCCCATGGCGCTCGTCCCCGGCTTCCGGCGCGGCACCGATTTCGATCGAAGCAATCCGGCCATCGGCCAAGGTCAACCGCACGTTTTTCTGCCAGCCGTTCGTCAACAGCGCTGATTCCGCATGAAGTCTGGTCATGGCCTCTTCCCTTCTTTTCTGGCCTTCTTTTCTGGCAGTGCGCATCTTTCTTTTCCAACAGAAGCGCACAAATTCCCACTTGTCACCTTTTCCATTATGTATATACATGATGCCCAATAAAGAAAGGCGCAAAGCTGATGAGTGGGAACAGTTTTTTGGCGCGCAGCTCGGACATCGAGGCCCGTCCGCGCCTCTGGCGCAACGTGCGCCTGGCGACGCTCGCCGCAGATCAGGCCGGGTTGGGCATCATCGAAAAAGGCGCGCTCGTCACCGAGGGCGGTCGGATCAGTTTCGTCGGCGCGGAGAGCGATCTTCCCGTGGCTGCGATCGAGAAGGCGGAGATTGTCGATCTCGAAGGCCGCTGGGTCACACCCGGCCTCGTCGATTGCCACACCCACATCGTCTATGGCGGCAACCGCGCCCGTGAATTCGAGATGCGGCTGGAAGGCGCGACCTACGAGGAAATTGCACGCGCCGGCGGAGGCATCGTGTCCTCCGTGAAGGCGACCAACGCGCTTTCCGTCGGCGGTCTTGTCGAAGCAGCCCTACCGCGCCTCGACACCTTGCTCTCCGAGGGAGTGACGACGATCGAGATCAAGTCGGGCTACGGACTGAACGTCGAAGCCGAGCTGAAGATGCTTCAGGCGGCCCGCGCGCTCGAAACAATTCGCCCAGTCCGCGTCCTGACCTCCTATCTCGGCGCCCATGCGACGCCGGTCGAATACAAGGGCCGCAACAACGAATATATAAGCGATGTCGTTCTGCCCGGACTTGAGCAGGCGCATGCGGAAGGGCTCGTCGACGCCGTCGACGGCTTTTGCGAGGGCATCGCCTTCTCCACTGACGAAATCGCCCGCGTGTTCGATAAGGCAAAGGCGCTGGGCATCCCGGTAAAGCTTCACGCCGAGCAACTCTCCGATCTCGGCGGAGCCAAACTCGCTGCCTCCTATGGGGCGCTGTCCGCCGACCATCTCGAATATCTCGATGAAGACGGCGCCCGCGCCATGGCTGCGGCCGGTACCGTTGCGGTCCTGCTGCCGGGTGCCTTCTACGCCATTCAGGAAAAGCAGAAGCCGCCGGTCAGGGCGCTCCGCGACGCCGGCGCCCATATCGCTATCGCCACCGACTGCAATCCCGGCACCTCGCCGCTGACCTCGCTGCTTCTGACCATGAACATGTCGGCCACGCTCTTCGGCCTGACCGTCGAGGAATGTATCGCCGGCGCCACACGCGAAGGTGCACTCGCCCTTGGTCTGCTCGACGAAACCGGCACGCTGGCGGTCGGCAAATCCGCTGATCTGGCGATCTGGAATGTCGAGAGCCTGGCCGAACTGGTCTACCGCATCGGCTTCAATCCACTCCATGCACGTGTCTTCAAGGGCGAAAGGATCGACCGATGACCATCACGCTTCATCCCGGCTCCGTCTCGCTGAGCGAACTTTCCGCAATCTATTGGAGCGGCGAACCGGCAAGGCTCGATCCGTCTTTTGACGCCGGCATTGCAAAAGCCGCGGCACGCATCGCCGAGATCGCCGCCGGCAATGCACCGGTCTACGGCATCAACACCGGCTTCGGCAAACTCGCGTCGATCAAGATCGACAGCGCCGATGTCGCCACCCTGCAGCGCAATCTGATCCTGTCGCATTGTTGCGGCGTTGGCCAGCCGCTGCCGGAAAACGTCGTGCGCCTGATCATGGCCTTGAAGCTGGTCTCACTCGGCCGCGGCGCCTCGGGCGTCCGGCTTGATCTCGTTCGGCTGATCGAGGGCATGCTCGAAAAGGGCGTCATCCCCGTCATCCCAGAAAAGGGATCGGTTGGAGCCTCCGGCGATCTCGCTCCACTTGCGCATCTGGCCGTCGTCATGATGGGAGAAGGCGAGGCCTTTTTCGCCGGCCAGCGGATGGATGGCGCTGCGGCACTTGATAAGGCCGGCCTCAAGCCAGTCGTACTTGCGGCCAAGGAAGGCCTTGCGCTGATCAATGGCACACAGGTTTCGACAGCGTTGGCGCTTGCCGGGCTCTTCCGCGCCCACCGTGCGGCCCAGGCCGCGCTGATAACAGGCGCCATGTCGACAGATGCGGCCATGGGATCATCCGCTCCCTTCCATCCAGACATACACACGCTGCGTGGCCATCGCGGCCAGATCGATACGGCAGCTGCCCTGCGCGCTCTCCTCGACAATTCCGTGATCCGCCAGAGCCATATCGAGGGCGACGAGCGGGTGCAGGACCCCTATTGCATCCGCTGCCAGCCGCAGGTCGATGGCGCCTGCCTGGATCTCCTGCGTTCCGTGGCCCGCACCCTCGAGATCGAGGCCAATGCGGTCACCGACAACCCGCTGGTTCTCTCCGATAATTCCGTCGTGTCGGGCGGCAATTTCCACGCCGAGCCGGTCGCTTTTGCCGCCGATCAGATCGCGCTCGCCGTGTGCGAGATCGGGGCGATCGCGCAGCGACGTATCGCGCTGCTCGTCGATCCGGCCCTCTCCTATGGCCTGCCGGCCTTTCTCGCCAAGAAGCCGGGCCTGAACTCTGGCCTCATGATCGCCGAAGTGACTTCGGCGGCGCTGATGAGCGAGAACAAGCAGATGTCGCACCCGGCCTCTGTCGATTCGACGCCGACCTCGGCCAACCAGGAAGACCACGTCTCCATGGCCTGCCACGGCGCCCGCCGCCTGCTCGGCATGACCGACAATCTCTTCGGCATCATCGGCATCGAGGCGCTGACGGCGGCACAGGGTGTGGAACTGCGCAGCCCGCTAGCCACCAGCCCGGAACTGCAGAAGGCGATTTCGACCATCCGCGCCGCAGTCCCTTCGCTCGAAGAAGACCGCTACATGGCGACCGACCTCAGGGCCGCAGGCGATCTCGTCGCAACAGCCGCCCTCAACCTTTCCGTTTCCGCAGGTATCCTGCCCTCTCTGGAGATCTGACATGACCAGCAACCCACGCCACAACATCCGCGAAATCCGTGCCCCGCGCGGCGACCAACTGAACGCCAAGAGTTGGATGACAGAAGCGCCGCTGCGCATGCTGATGAACAATCTCGACCCCGATGTGGCGGAAAATCCGAACGAACTGGTCGTCTACGGCGGCATCGGCCGCGCCGCCCGCACCTGGGCCGATTTCGACCAGATTGCCGAAACGCTGAAGACGCTGACGGAAGAAGAGACCCTGTTGGTTCAATCGGGCAAGCCGGTCGGCGTATTCCGCACCCACAAGGACGCGCCGCGCGTCCTGATTGCCAATTCCAACCTCGTGCCGCACTGGGCGACCTGGGATCATTTCAACGAGCTCGATAAGAAGGGTCTTGCCATGTACGGCCAGATGACGGCCGGCTCGTGGATCTATATCGGCACGCAGGGCATCGTCCAGGGCACTTACGAAACCTTCGTCGAAGCCGGTCGTCAGCACTACAGTGGCGACCTTAGGGGCAAGTGGATCCTGACCGGCGGCCTCGGCGGCATGGGCGGCGCGCAGCCGCTGGCGGCCGTCATGGCCGGCGCCTGCTGCCTCGCCGTCGAAAGCGACGAGACCCGCATCGATTTCCGCATCCGCACCCGCTATGTCGACGAGAAGGCAAGGACGCTCGACGAAGCGCTAGCGCTGATCGACAAGTGGACCAAGGCCGGCGAAGCCAAGTCCGTCGGCCTGCTCGGCAACGCCGCCGAAATCTTCCCCGAGCTTGTGAAGCGGATGAAGGCCGGCGGCCCGCGCCCCGACATCGTCACCGATCAGACCTCGGCTCACGACCCGCGCAACGGCTACCTGCCGGCCGGCTGGACCGTTGCCGAGCACAAGGCCAAGCGCGAGAGCGACCCGAAGGCCGTCGAAGTTGCTGCCCGCGCCTCGATGAGGGCGCATGTGGAGGCAATGGTTGCCTTCTGGGATGCCGGCGTTCCGACACTCGACTACGGCAACAACATCCGCCAGGTCGCCAAGGATGAGGGTCTCGAAAACGCGTTCGCCTTCCCGGGCTTCGTGCCTGCCTATATTCGCCCGCTCTTCTGCCGCGGTATCGGCCCCTTCCGCTGGGCGGCTCTGTCGGGCGATCCGGAAGACATCTACAAGACCGACGCCAAGGTGAAAGAACTGTTGCCCGACAACAAGCACCTGCACAATTGGCTCGACATGGCCAGGGAGCGCATCGCCTTCCAGGGTCTGCCGGCGCGCATCTGCTGGGTCGGCCTCGGCGACCGCCACAAGCTCGGCCTCGCCTTCAATGAGATGGTGAAGAACGGCGAACTGAGGGCCCCTGTCGTCATCGGCCGCGACCACCTCGATTCCGGCTCGGTCGCCTCGCCGAACCGCGAGACGGAAGCGATGAAGGACGGCTCGGACGCCGTTTCCGACTGGCCGCTGCTGAACGCTCTGCTCAACACCGCATCGGGCGCCACCTGGGTGTCACTTCACCACGGCGGCGGCGTCGGCATGGGCTTCAGCCAACATTCCGGCATGGTCATCTGCGCTGACGGCACGGATGACGCGGCAAGGCGCTTGGAGCGCGTGCTCTGGAACGATCCGGCCACCGGCGTCATGCGCCACGCCGACGCGGGCTATGACATCGCCATCGAATGCGCCAAGGAAAAAGGCTTGCGGTTGCCCGGTATTCTCGGGAACTGATTGGATCGCCGATCAAATGAACTCAAAGACGCCGCCGAAAAGAACGGCGGCGTTCTAGAAGTCCCATGGCGAAATTAATTCGACGCCCGTAGTACTAAAGTCGCTGAGGTTACGGGTCGCAAGTTTGCCTCCGTTTACCAGCGCTATCGCGGCGATCATGCCATCAGGCACGGACATCACACGCCCCTGGCGTGCCGCGGATCCCATGATTTCGCCGTAGGCAAGAGCGGCCTCTTCCGTCAATCCGAATATCCGGTCTGCAAAACGTCTGCGCCATTCGTAAAGACCTTGCTCCAGACGATCCGCCCGTTGATCGGGCCTAATTTTTTGAATGCCGAAAGCAACTTCAGCAATTGTCACAGTCGACAACGCGAGTTCGGCGTCGTAGCGCGTAAGCCATGCGACAACAGCTTCGTCGGGATATCTCTTCAATGTTTCCGAGACGACATTCGTATCGAGCAGGATCAAAGGTCGATACCCTTGTGAGGCTGGCGACCTTCTCGGATAACGTCTTCCAGATCGATATCTGTACCACTTTTTTCTGAAAGCCGACGATAGAAGGAAGACGCAGGCTCACGCCCAGTTTCCCGGATATCGTAGGCCTCCAATGCCCTCTCAACGATCTCCGCGATCGAACGATTTTCTCGGCGAGCAAGGCGATGGGCGAGATCACGCGCCTTAGCACTTCTGACTGAGAGTTGAGGTTCAACCATCGGAATCTCCTTTGCAGCAAATATAGACCCCGAGAGGGTTGCCATCAAGATGGCAGCTGATGGCTAGCCATCCAGCGGTTCCGGTTGCCAACCATCATGCTGCCAACCGGATGACCCCTCTTACGCGGGCATCACTATCAGGCTGCTGCGATCATGGCCAACGACAAGTTCGATCGTCTGGCCCGCGACAACCTCAACCGGCTTGGGGAAGGTGTGCAGCACCTGGAGCCAGCCGCCGTCATGGTAATCGTCCGGATGGTTGCTGAAGGTGATATCGTCGATGAGGTCGATATGCATCCACTGCACGATACCGGTCGCCCGACCCGAAACGCTGACAGGCAGCCTTATCTTCCTGCTCGCCGCCGCATGTTTCGGCTGCGTAAGGTCGATGCTGACCAATTCGAAATCGTCCGATAGGCGCGTCCAGCCTGTCATGGTCCCGTGAAGGGGCAGGCGGTTCGGTGCCAAGGCATTGAAGCGGGAGACATCAAAGCCGGAGGCCGTCTGGACATGGGCATATTCGGCAAGGGTGTCGCTCGCGACAAGGCACCCGAGCGCCGTCGCCGCGCGCGGGATGATGATCGCATCGTCGCTGAGAAGCCTTGAATGCGCATCTTCGAACGTCGCTATGACATGCTCGGCCAGCAGGTCGCTTGAAAGAATCTCCGAGATCAGAATATCGGCGCGTCTCTCCATGTCCTTGCCGATCACCAGATCCTGCGATGTTTTCGCAGCGACACTGATCCTGTCCTCGAACCCGTTATCGGCAATGATCTCGGCAGCTGTCTTCGCAATGACGGGGACGGCTTCGCAGGTAGCGATATTCCTGGCACCAGCTCGGGCCGCCATCATCGAGAGCAGGCCGCTTCCCGAGCCGATATCCAGGATCTGAGCTTCAGCACCGCGCATTTCGATGGCGCGCTTGATCGCGGCCTCGAAGGCATCGTTTCTCGGCTGATCGTTCATCATCGCAATATGCCAGAAGGGCACGATCGCCGAAGACAGACGCCGGATCTGGTGCCGGACGTCGATATTGTCCGGCTGCAGTCGCAGAACCTGATGAAACATCTCCAATGCCTCATCCCGGCGACCGGCATCCGACATGGTCACAGCGAGATTGTTGAGAATCAGCGGATTGCCGGGCGATACCGAGAGCGCCAGCTTGTAGCAGGCAATGGCATCGGCCAATTGGCCGCGCTTGTGCAGAATGCCGCCCTTTTCGAGAAGGCCGACCAGATGGCCGGGCTTCAGGGTCAGCAAACTATCCCAATAGTAGAGTGCGAGCTCGTAATCGCCGCGCTTCGCGACGATGCCGGCCAAGAGCGGCAGGATATCCTCGGTGCGGTAGTCCCG
Source organism: Rhizobium sp. BK376 (assembly GCF_004341625.1). Taxonomy (GTDB): domain Bacteria; phylum Pseudomonadota; class Alphaproteobacteria; order Rhizobiales; family Rhizobiaceae; genus Rhizobium. The sequence continues at coordinate 168,118 of NZ_SLZG01000010.1, forward strand.
GTTCAAGACCTGCACATAGTGCTTTTCCGCCGTCGGAAGATCCCCCGAAACGTGGGAACTCATAGCCTCATTCAAGGATTTGCGCGCAGCGAGGCTGTCGTCATTGTTTTCGATCGTCGACATTACGTCTCCCATGGTCGTTTCAGTGCACACGGCAATGGAGGTAACAACCGTGCCCCTCCCGAGGCTTGCGCCTTGTTCGGTGGCCGACTGATTTTCCGCCTACGATCTACATTGGAAATCCACCCCGTATGCCCCCTACGGCGCGGCGCAGCCGAACGTTACAAGGGCCAGAAAAATTTCAGCAAGGGTGCCAAATCACGCTTTGCTCAGCAGACGGTGCGAAACCGTTCGATGCATGTGGAAAGCACCTCATGGCCGGGCCTCTTCCACCAGTTCTGAGCCGAGAATATCTCGACCTCCTGAGCGCCGAAATATCCAGCCTTTTCAATGGCCTTGCGGATACGCTTCAGGTCGATGACACCGTCGCCCATCATGCCGCGGTCAAGCAGCAGGTCCCGGGTCGGCACGAGCCAGTCGCAGATATGGTGAGCCAGAATTCTATTCGACGTCCCTGCCCGCGCGATCTGATCTTCAAGCTCCGGATCCCACCACACGTGGTAGACATCGATCGCAACGCCAATGCCGTCGCCCAGGAGATCGCAGATGTCGAGGGCCTGCTCCAGCGTGTTCACGCAAGCCCGGTCGGCCGCATACATCGGATGCAACGGCTCGATCGCCAAGGGAATTCCGGCAGCCCGCGCATGCGGCAGGATTGCCTCGATGCCCTCGGCGACCATCTCACGAGCGCGGTGGATATCGCGCGAACCGGGGGGAAGCCCGCCGACGACGAGGACGAGACAGTCGGCGTTCAGTGCCGCGGCCTCATCGATTGCCCGCTTGTTATCATCGATGGCTGCCGCCCGTCCATCCGCGTCGGCGGGAAACATGCCTCCGCGGCAGAGGCCGGTCACACGGAGCCTGTTGTCCGCGACGATGCGCGCGGCTTCATCGAGACCGATCGCATGAACCTGGTCACGCCAGGGCGCAATTGCCGTGATGCCCTGTTTCAAGCAGGCCTCGACAGCCTCGCGCATGTTGTATTGTTCTCGCACGGTGGCGAGATTGATGGAAAGGCCTTCGACAGCCATTCTGCTTGTCCTCCCACCCAACCGCCGGCCCTCTCTGCCGGAAGCAGGTACTTAAATTCCAGCAGTCGCGAGTATCGTCTTCATCCGTGTTGCCGCCATATCAGGATCACGTAGGACGCGAGCCTTGTCGGCAAGGCGAAAGAGTTCCGAAAGATGCAGGATGGAGCGCGTGCTTTGCTGGCCGCCGAGCATATGAAAATGGTTCTGGAAGCCGTTCAGATAGGCGAGGAACACCACGCCGGTCTTGTAGAAACGCGTCGGCGCCTTGAAGAGATGCCTTGAGAGCGGGACGGTCGGCGCCAGGGCCGCATGAAACGAATCCATGTCGCCCTTGGCCAGTTTCTGCAATGCAACGCTGGCCGCCGGAGCGATCGCATCGAAAATGCCGAGAAGAGCGTGCGAATAGCCCTGCTCGTCGCCGGCGATCAGTTCGGCGTAGTTGAAATCGTCGCCGGTATACATCTTCACGCGCGGATCGAGACGTCGGCGCATCAGGATCTCCTTTTCCGCCGACAGCAGCGATATCTTCACGCCATCCACTTTGGCGGCATTGGCGTTGATGATGCCGACCGCCGTATCCATGGCCGCAAGATCGTCCTTGGAGCCCCAGTAGCCGCTGAGCGCCGGATCGAACATGTCGCCGAGCCAATGAATGATGACGGGCTCGCGCACCTGGGAGAGTATCCGGTCATAGACGCGGACATAGTCATCCGGTCCCTTGGCGGCAGCCGCCAGGGCGCGGCTTGCCATCAGGATGATCCGGCCGCCCTGCCCTTCGACAAAGGCGAATTGTTCCTCGTAGGCCCTGATGACGTCATCCACGCTGACGTCAGGACCGGATGCAAGGTGATCCGTACCCGCACCATAGGCAATCAAAGCGTCGGAACGGCCGCGTGCCGCCGACTGGGCATGGGTGATCAGCTCCTTTGCGCCGGCCCAATCGAGCCCCATCCCGCGTTGCGCCGTGTCCATGGCCTCGGCGACGCCGAGACCGAGGTCCCAGAGATATTCGCGAAACGCGATCGTGCGCTCCCAGTCGATGTTGTGATCAAGCCAGGGATCGTTGTCGGCCAGCGGGTCGACGACGACGTGTGCCGCGGCGAAGGCAACACGGTTGAAGCCGCGACCACCTCTCGTCCCCTCTTCGGGAATGAGCGGGGCGTTGGCGACCACATATTCTGCCAGCTTTCCGCCGGCCACAGGGAGATTGAGCGTCAGTGCCATCGTCTCTACGCCACCTTGCGCTCGGCATCGGAAAGGGAGGGCACGTCTACCCAGCGCCGCTCCTTCCAGCTCTTATGGGCAAGCTCGGCGAGCTGAACGCCCTTCGCACCTTCGCGCAGGGTGAATTTCCACGGCGCGTCCTCGACGACATAGCGCAGATAATCCTCCCATTGCGCCTTGAAGCCGTTATCGAAGGTCTGGGTTTCAGGCACTTCGTCCCAGGTATTGTAAAAGTCGATCGTCTGCGGCTGATCGGGGTTCCAGACAGGCTTCGGCGTATTGACGCGGTGCTGGGTCCAGCATTTCGTCAGGCCGGCAACGGCGGAACCATGCGTCCCATCCACCTGAAACGTCACCAGATCGTCGCGGCGTACGCGCACGGCCCAGGACGAATTGATATGGGCGACGATCCCGCCCTCAAGCTCGAAGGTGGAATAGGCGGCATCGTCGGCATCGGCGACATAGGTCTTGCCGCTCTCGTCGATACGGCTGGGAATATGCGTGACGCCATAGCAGCTGACGGCCTTGACCTCGCCGAAGAGATTGTCGAGCACATAGCGCCAATGCGGCAGCATATCGAGGATCATGCCGCCGCCGTCTGCTTTCCGGTAATTCCACGACGGCCGCTGCGCCTTGACGCCCCAGTCGCCCTCGAACACCCAATAGCCGAACTCACCGCGAACGGAGAGGATCTTGCCGAAGAAGCCGCTGTCGCGGAGGAGCGCGATCTTGCGCAGGCCGGGGAGGTAGAGCTTGTCCTGGACGACGCCATTCTTGACGCCGCGACGTTCCGCGAGGCTTGCGATGGATAGCGCCTCTTCCAGGGTCTCGGAGATCGGCTTTTCGCAATAGACGTGCTTTCCGGCCTCGATCGCCTTGGTCAGAAGGCCGATGCGCATCTGGGTCGAGCCGGCATCGAAGAAAATCGTGTCGTTGGGATTGGCAAGGGCGGCATCGAGATCGGTCGTCGTGCGGGTAACGCCGTGCTTACGGGCAATCTCCCCGATCTTGTCGGCATTGCGCCCGACGAGGATCGGATCGGGCATCAGCCGGTCACCGTTCGACAGCAGCAGGCCGCCCTGATCGCGGATTGCCAGAATGGAGCGAACCAGATGCTGGTTGTATCCCATGCGCCCGGTGATGCCGTGCATGATGATGCCGAGCGATTTTGCCACCATGATTATTCCTCCCAATAAATAACCAGATAGTTACATAACTGACATGCGTCATGAACCCTGTCAACCAGCTTCATCAATCGAAGGGAGGCTTGCCGGGATAGTCGATCGGGTGGAGGGCGACAGCCGATCAAGGCCGGAGATAGGCGAAGATGACCTCGACGATATGCTCGCCCCAGGCTTCGATCTCGGCCTTGTCGGACAGGTTTCGACGAAAAATTGTCGAGAGAGTCCAGCGGTTTGTCAGAAAGAACGAGCCGAGCGCGGCGATCGTCATATAGATCTTGACCGGATCGCAGCCGGGCCGGAAATCACCGCCGGCTTCCCCACGATCGAGCAGCCCGGATATCTCGGCGACCAACGGCGAATGCAGCTCGAAAATTCGCGCGGAGCGCTTCAGGAATTTTGCCTTGTGCAGGTTTTCCGTGCTGAGTATGCCGAGGAATTCCGGATGGGCAAGGAAATATTGCCATGTGAAAACAACCAGTTCGCGCATGCCGTCGCGTGGTGCGCGGTGGGAGAGGTCGAGCCTCGCCTCGGCCGAGCGGATGGCGATGTAGCTACCCTCGAGCACTGCGACATAGAGCGCATCCTTCCCACCAAAATAATGGTAGAGCATCCGCTTGTTGATGTTGGCCCGGGCGGCAATCGCATCGACACGGGCGCCGCCATAGCCGCGTTCCGCGAACTCCTTCGTTGCAGCAGCCAGGATGGCCGTGCTGGTGCGCTCCGCGTCCCGCAACCGCGGCTTCAGCGCCGACACTTCGCCCACAACCGTCTCCGCTGAGACAGGTTTTGTGGTCTTGCGTCGGGCTCCGGCGGTCTTGGCTTCGCTCATCATCATCCTCGGCTGCAATATTGGAGACCAAATGATCTCTTGTCTATCACAACTACCCGATCCGCAACCTGCTTGACAGTCCCCATGATGTCCCGCATCGGGGTAACTGGCCAGTTACGAAACGTAACTCATCCGAACGAATTACAAATGCAACCGGCGTGCGAACCGTGCGAGGTTGTTGGGCAGCGGACTGATGATGGGATGGATTTGACCGGCAAAGCCGCCATGGCATCGCCAGCGTGGCGATCTGTCATCGAGCAATCGTCTAGGACCTCAAGCTGGTCATCACTTCTCGGATCCGCAGCGACGCCCAACAGCGCCGCGGATCCGATGATAGCCTATCGAAATCAGATACTTGCGATCAACCCGCCGTCGATCCTGAGAACGCTGCCTGTCACATAGGATGCCTTGGTGCTTGCCAGGAAGGTGACGACGTCGCCATATTCCTGCGGGTCGCCGTAGCGGCCGACCGGGATCGACGCGGTGCTCTGTGCCGAGACATCTTCGACGGTACGGCCTTCGCGCTTCGCCTTCTGCTCGTCGAGGAAGGTGATGCGCCCGGTGGCGATACGGCCGGGCAGCACGATGTTCGCCGTAATGCCGTCACGGCCGACTTCCTGGGCCAGGGTCTTTGACCAGCCGAGCAGCGAGGTGCGTAGCGTGTTCGACATGCCGAGATTGGGGATCGGCGCGATGACGCCGGACGATGTGGAGGTGATGATACGGCCCCATTTCGCGGCTTTCATGCCGGGAAGGACATGGTCCGTAATCGCGATGACCGGCAACACCATCGAGTTGAAGAAACGCTGCCAGGTTTCCGCGTCCTGGCCGGCAACAGGGGTCGGCGGCGGACCGCCGGTATTGTTGACGAGCACGTTGACCGCGCCGAACGCATCCTCGACCGCCTTCAGCCGCGCGCCGATGACGGAGAGATCGGCGATATCCCATTCCAGCGTCATCGCCGTTCCGCCGGCGGCCTTGATGGCATCCGTCGTTGCCTGTGCCGCATCGCGGTTGATATCCGCGACCGCCACCTTGGCGCCCTCGCCTGCCAATGTGCGCGCTATCGCGCCGCCGAGGCCGCCGCCGGCGCCGAAGACCAGCGCCGTCTTGCCGTTCAGTCCAAGATCCATGATCGTGTTTCCTTTCATTGCCCGGCAGATGGCCGGTTTTCGTTGTTTCCGTACCGCTCAGCCGGCCATCCATCCGCCGTCGACCATCAGGTTGATGCCGGTGACGTAGCTCGCCATGTCGCTTCCCAGGAAAAGTGCGGCACCGGCGACATCGTCGGGCGCTCCGAGGCGCGGCCAGGGCGTGCGCCGGCGCGAATAGTCGAGCGAATCCGGATCGTTGGCGACGCCCGGCTTTCCCGTGATGATCTTGCCCGGCGCGATCGCGTTGCAGACGACGAGATCGTCCGCGTGATCGACCGCAATCTGGCGGGTCATCTGGACAATGCCGCCCTTGCTGACGCCATAGGGAAAATCCCCGGGGCAGGCGACCATGCCATGCTGCGAGGAAATATTGATGATCCGTCCACGCACATCGTTGACCGGTTCCTGCGTCAGGAACTGCTGCATCGCCCGCTTGCAGCAATAGAAGAAGCCGGTGAGATTGACACCGATGACCCGCGCCCATTGCTCCGGCGTCGTTTCGAGCAGATTGGTCGAGGTGTAGATGGCAGCGTTGTTGACCATAACGTCGAGCCGTCCAAAATGCTTGACGGTCTCGCTGACCAGCGCATCCACAGCATCCCAATCGGAAATATCGGTCGTGACAAAAAGAGCCTTGCCGCCGCCGGCACGGATCCGCTCGAGCGTGCTCTCACCGCCCTCGAGCGGCGTTTCGATCGTGTCGGCGATGACCACCGACGCTCCTTCGCCGGCATAGCGCAAGGCGATGGCGCGGCCGAGACCGGAGCTTGCGCCGGTGACGATGGCAATTTTGTTCTGCAGAATAGGCATGATGTTTTCCTCAGACTTCGCGGGCGACGACCGCTCCGCGCCTTTCGGCAATGATTGCCCCGTCGCGGACGATCTCTTCTCCTCGCAGGAAGACGCGGGTGAGCCTTGCCGGAATGCTCCAGCCATCGAACGGGGTGTAGGCCGCTCGCGATGCTTGCTCGGCGTTGGTGATGAGGCTCGTCTGGCGCCGATCGACAACAAGGATATCGGCATCGTAACCGGTCGCGATTACCCCCTTCGATCTGCCGAGACCGAAGCGCTCGGCCGGATTGCGGGCACACATGCGAACGAGATCGGAGAGATCGATCAACCCTGCCTCGACCAGCCTCAACATCGTCGGGAGCAGCGTTTGCAGGCCCGGCATGCCGCCAGGAATATCGGCGAATGCCGCATAGGTCGCCGCCTTCTCGGCCGGGCTGTGCGGCGCATGATCGGTGGCGACGATGTCGATCAGCCCTTCAGAGAGGGCGGCCCGCAGCGCCTCGACATCTTTGGCGTCGCGCAGGGGCGGCGATCCCTTCAGGTTTGCGCCGAGCGTTTCATAATCGGCTGCCGTGAAGAACAGGTTCTGCGGCGTCGTTTCGACGGTCGCGTCGGCCATGTCGCGCAGACGCCGCCATGCGGAAACGCCAAGGGCGGAGTTGACTTGGCGGACATGAATCCGGGCGCCGGTCTCTGCTGCGGCCAGCACGGCGCGCGCAACGCCGCCGGCCTCGGCCAGCGGCGAGCGGCTGACGAGGAATGCGGCGATATCGCCGGCGCGGTCGCGCTGACCGCTGCCATCAAGAATGGATTGATCGCCCGGAGAGATGCCGATCAGCGTGTCGCGTCCGGCAAGGCGCTTCAGCATCCCGGCTACGGCATCCATCGTATCGAAACGAAATGCTGCAGGCACGTCGGCAGTAAAGAGTTCCAGCGAAACCGGGTGGAGCGCAAGCAATCCTTCGAGAAGGCTCAGATCCTGGCTGAGAACCACCTGGAAGCCGACATCGACATGGATGCGTTCCTTCGCCATCGCCATCTTCTCGGCGAGTTGCTCCGATGTCGCGGTCCATGGATCGTCGGTCGGCATGTCGAGCACCGATGTCACGCCGCCGAGTGCCGCTGCCCGTGTCCCGCTGTCGAAATCCTCCTTCTGGGTCAAACCCGGTTCGCGCAGGTGGACATGGGCATCGACGAGACCGGGCAGCAAATGGCAGCCCGTCGCGTCAACGACTGTCCGGGCCTCAGCCAAGTCACCGGGCGAGAGGATCGCTGCGACCCGCCCGTCGGTGATGCCGACGTCGGCTCGTTTCTCACCGTCGGCGTTGACGACGGTGCCGCCCGATATGATCGTGTCGAACATGTCGCTCTCCTGTCGCGCGCCGTCAGCAAAGCCCCGGCAGGCGCGGCTCTTCATGCGTCACGACTTCGACCAGAGCCGCCTGCCCCTGGCCCACTTTTTCCAGAGCGCGAAGCAGCGCCGGACGCAGATCGGCGGGAGCGGTCACGCATTCGCCATAGCCGCCGAGCGCCTCGGCGATCGGCGCATAGCCTCCCGACATCCGGTTGGCGCCGTATTTCTTCGTGGCGATCGGCATGCTCGCGGCATATCCGCCAAGCACGTTGTTGCGCATCACGACGGTCAGGATCGGCAGGTTGCAGCGGATTGCGGTCTCGAAATCGATGCCGACCATGCCGAAGGCCGCCTCGCCCATCAGATTGACGACGGTCGCCTCCGGCCGTGCCAGCTTGGCGCCGAGCGCAAAACCGAGGCCGCTGCCGAGCTGGGTCGTCTTGCCCCAGCCGACATAGCTGCCCGGCACGGTCGCCTCGTAGAAAGGGCTGAACTGGTCGCGCGGATTGCCGGCATCGTGGGTCACGATGGTCCTGGCCGGATCGACGGCGCGCATGATTTCCCAGACGACACGATAGGGCGAGATCGGCTCGCTGTTAGCAGTCAGGAACGGCATCCAGCGTTCCATGAAGGCGGCGCGGATGCCACGGATCTCTTCGGCAATATCGCCGCGATCGGGGATGGCCAATCGCTCGCTTTTGACATGGGCGATCATCTGCCTCAAAGCGGAGCGGGCATCGCTGACGACACCCTGCGCGATCGGATAATCCTTGCCGAGATCACCCTCGTCGATCGTGACCTGCAGCAACACCTTGTCCTTGGCGATCGGCAGGATGTAGTGAGAACGGGTAAGGCTGGTGCCGAGCGCCAGCACGACATCGGCCTTATCCATGAAGTGATCGACCGTTGCCGGACGCGCGCGCCCCGCCGTGCCGAGCGCCAGCGAATGGTTCTCCGGAAAGCCGCTCTTGCCGTTCGGCGTCGTCATGACGGGAATGCGCAGCAGTTCCGCGAACTCTACCAATTCCTTCGACGCCGAGGCGGCAAGCACGCCCTGGCCCGCGAAGACCACCGGATTCTTTGCGGCAAGCAGGGTTGCGATCAGCTCGGCAATCTCCCCCGCATCGGCCTGCGGCACGCTGCGGCGGGGCTTTTGATAGATGTCGTGGGAAGGATCGAGCTTTTCGGCCAATAGATCGACGGGCAGTTCGAGAAGCACGGGGGCCGGCCGACCATTGCGAAGACGGGTGATTGCCGAATGCATCAGCTTCGGCAAATGCTCGACGCGGGTCACCGCCTCGCACCATTTCGTAATGTGGCGAAAATTGCGGCTCGCCTCGAAATTCGGCGCCACCGCTTCCGAGCCGCGCGGATAACCCGTCGGCAGGAAAAGGATCGGCGCGCGATCGTTGAAAGCCTGGGCGATACCGCCGAAAGCGCTCTCCGCGCCGGGACCATATTGCACGGTGACCACGGCGAGTTCTCGCCCGGCCGTGGTGCGGGCATAGCCCTCGGCAATATTGACTGCCACACGCGGTGTCCGGGTTATGACAGGCGGAATGTCGAGATGGGCCGACGCATCGAACAGTTCGCTGTTCGGGAAGCCGATGATCTGCTTGACGCCTTCCTGTTTCAGGATCGAGGCGACGACCTCAGCACCGTTCATGTCTTTCCTCCAACCGCTCACTGGTTCGCTGGGCTCCGCCAGCGGCACTGCTTCGGTTCCATCACGCATGACGGCCAAATGTTTCATGATTTTCTAGCCAGTAGCGGGCAATATCCTCGCGGCGCATGAAGGCAGCTCCCGGCGTCTTCTGGACATGCTCGATGACGTCGCGCAGGCCGGAGGCCCGGTTCGGCTGGCCCATCCAGCGGGCATGAACGCCGATTGTCAGCATCCGGCCGCCGGTCTCGTCTGCCTCGCCGAGCAGGTAGTCGATGGCCGAGCGGCAATCCTCAGTGAAATCGCGTGGATTGCTGTAGCCCGGCGCGATCAGATAGCGGCTGTCGTTCAGCGTCTTGGAATAGGGCACGACGAGCATGCGCGTGCCGTCATGATCCATGAAATAGGGAAGATCGTCGTTGCAGGGATCGGAGTAATAGAGGAACCCGCCCTCCTTCGCGATCAGGTCGCGCGTATTGACGCTCGGGAAGGAACGGCAATTCCAGCCCATCGGGCGGCGGCCGGTCAGCTTCTTGTAGAGCGCGATCGCCTCATGCAGCTCCCGCTCCTCATCTTCGCGTGCGACAGTCGAATATTCGCTCCAGCGCAGGCCGTGGCCGAGCAGGTCATGGCCACGGGCATTCATCCATTCGGTGACGGCGGGGTTCTTTTCCAATGCCACGGCGCAGGCAGACACCGTGATCGGGATGTTGTAGCGATCAAAGAGGCGCGCCAGACGCCAGACACCGGCGCGGCTGCCATATTCGAAATGGGTTTCCGTGCCGAGATCGCGGACCGAAGGGCTATTGGGGATGTTGTATTCGCCCCAATTGTCGTTTCGGCCATCTTCCAGCCAGGAATATTCCGAGCCTTCCTCATAGTTGAGAACAAGATTGATCGCGACCTTGACGTCCCCAGGCCAGCTCATGAAAGGCGGCTTTGGGCCGTAGCCGATGAAGTCGCGCGGCTGGCGTTCCGTATTTTCTATTTTGATGGTCTCGGACATTATTTCCCCTCCTTCGCCGCGGCAGCTTCGTTGGTGACAATCCAGTCCATGTAGTCGTGGAAGGCGTCTCTACCGGAGCGCGGGCGCCAGTCGGTGTCGCGCTCGATACGGGCGAGATCGTATTCTCCCCACATGCCGTCTTTGAGCGTCGCGTCCTGGATGACGTTGGCGGTTTCGTGCGGGCTGACTTCGACCTTCAGATCAGGCACGCGCTCCCTGGCCCATTCGACGATATCGCCGGTCGTCGATGTGCGGCCGCTGCCGATATTGTAGTGGCGATAGCGAAGGCGCGGTGCCGAGATCAGCGCGATGACGGCCTTTGCAACATCGCCCGAATGCACGTAATCGCCGACCGATTCCAGGCTGTTGGGCCGGATCACATCGCCTGAAAGCGCCATATGGGCGACGCGGTTCGGGACATGGCGGAAGTTGCGGCTCTCGGTCGCCCGGTCCATCGGACCGTAGACCGATGCGAGACGCACGCTCAGAGCCGAAATGCCGAAGAGATCGGCGTAGCGGTTGACCACCATTTCAGAGGCGAATTTCGAAATGCCGTAGAGCGTCAGCGGTGCGACATAGCCGTCTTCCGGCAAAGGTTCGCCCGTCCAGTCCGGGCCATGGTGGCGATAGACGGAACCCGAGCTGACATAGAGGAAGCGCTTGACGGAGGGCTTGTTGCGCGCCCATTCGAGCATCCGCACCGTGCCCATCAGATTGACATCGACGATCCGCGCCGGGTCCTCAGCCTCGGGCTGGCGCTTCGCCTCGGCGGCGCTGCCGCGCGAAATCGGCGTGATGGTCGCGCCGTGAACAATCGCGGTGATACCGTGCGCATCGAGCGCATTCGACCATTGCGAGGGATCGCAGATATCGCCCGTAATGACCGTCAGGCGATCCCGAACCGGAGCGAAATATTGCTCGGCCATGGCGTCGAGGCCGGAGCGATCGAGAATGACGGCACGGGCAGCAGGATCGCGGTCGAGCCATTCCCGCACCACCACACTCATGACGAAGCCAGTACCGCCGGTGACAAGAAGGGTCATTTCAAAATCCATTCCAATTGATTACGGGAAAGATGATCAGCGCACTGCATAGCCACCATCCACGAGAAGATCGGTGCCGGTCACGAAGGAGGCATCGGGCGAGAGGAGGAAGGCGGTCGCCGCCGCGATTTCCTCTGGTTGCGCGATCCGATCAAGCAGATGGGCCGGGCCAAGCGCCTTGCCCGCGGCCTCCAGATCGGGCCAGCGCTGCAAAAGCCGCGGCGTGGCGACGGCTCCGGGTGACAGGCTATTGACGCGAATGCCCTCGGCTGCGTGGTCGATCGCCATCGCCTTGGCGAGATGAACGAGACCGGCCTTGGCGGCGCAATAGGCGACAGCCTTGCCCGTCGCAACATGCGCAAACTGGGAGGCAATCAGAACGACCGAACCACCTCCGCCAGCCGCCATCAACGGAATGGCGAACTTGCTCGCCAGAAACGCGCCGGTGAGGCTGACATCGATTTCGAGACGCCATTGCTCTTCACTGAGATCGACGACCGTGCCGTCAAGCGAAGGTGCGGCCGCATTGTGCACCAACCCGTCCAACCGCCCGAAACGGCCGCGGACCGTATCAATCGCCCGCTCCATCGAGCGCTGATCCCTTACGTCGCAGCGAACGGCGACAGCGCAGGGGCCGAGGCCTTCGGCAAGGTTGAAAATCGCATCCTCCGACTGGTCGGCACAGACGACGCTGCCGCCTTCGGCAAGGCACCGACGTGCAATCGCCGCACCGATGCCGCTTGCGGCACCCGTGATCATGACCACCTTGCCGGCAAGCCGCTGGCTCATGGGATTTTCTGCCGCGGTCATGACGCGAGGATCCGTGACAAGCCCTGCTGCGGCGGGAATGGCCGCTGCCGGGGAACGAACCGGCCGCGGCCTGGAACCGACAGCACCTCGCCATCATTCCACACCAATTCGCCGCGCGAGATTGTCATGACCGGCCAGCCGCGAACGGTCTGCCCTTCATACGGCGTATGATCGGTCGCGTGATGCAGCATGTCGTTATTGATGGTGACGACACGATCCGGATCCCAGATGGCGATATCGGCATCCGATCCCACCGAAATCAGCCCCTTGCGCGGATAAAGGCCGAAGAGCCGCGCGGGGGCTGCAGACGTCAGATCGACAAATTTCTGCAGCGACATGCGGCCGCCGTTGACACCAGCTGAAAACAATAGCGCCAGCCGCGTCTCGATGCCGGGAATACCGTTTGGAATGCGATTGAAGGGTGTATCCGGGCCGCCGGCGATCTTGTCGGCATAGTTCCACGGCGAATGGTCGGATGAGAAGACCTCGAGCGTGCCGTCGAGAATACCACGCCAGATATCCGGTTGGTTCGATTTGTCGCGCGGCGGCGGCGTGCAGACGCATTTCGAGCCGGAGAGATCGTGGGTGTCGATGTCCTCGGCCGATAGGAACAGATATTGCGGGCAGGTCTCGGCATAGATCGGCAATCCCCGCGCCTTGGCGCGGCGGATTTCTTCGACGGCACCGCCGGCAGCGACATGGCTGACGAGGATCGGCGTCTCGATCAGTTCCGACAGGCTGATGGCGCGGAAGGTCGCCTCGCGGTCGCCGATCTCGGAATGGGCCTTTTCGTGATAGCGCAACTGCGTCTTGCGGGCAGCGATGAACTTTTCGGTGAGCCAGCGGATGCAGGCGTCGTTCTCGGCATGCACCATCACCATTGCGCCATGGGACCGGGCGAGATCGAGGACGTTCAACACCTCGTAATCGTCGAGCTTCAGTCCGTCATAGGTGAGGTAGATCTTCATCGAAGTGCAGCCCTCGGCAATCAGCGCCGGGATCTCGTCGCGAAGCACTTCCGGCGACGGGTCGCCGACGATCAAGTGAATGCCATAGTCGATATGCGCCTTTGGCCGCGCCCGCTCATGATAATCTTCGACGATATCGCGCAGCGACTGGCCGCGCATCTGCATCGCAAAGGGGATGACGGTCGTCGTGCCGCCGCAGAGCGCCGATAGGGTGCCGGTATTGAAGTCGTCGGCGGTCGCCTTTCCCTCCCAGGGCTGCTGGTCCATGTGGCAATGGCTGTCGACACCGCCGGGCAGGACCAGGCGCCCCTCGGCTGATATCTCCTGGCGTCCCTCGGGCAGGTCGGCAGCCAGCGCGACAATCACACCGTTACAAACGCCAATATCGATGTCGCGGGTCTCCTCCGGAAGCACGACGCGGCCTCCGCGAATAACGAGATCGAAGCGGGAATCCCTGATCATTCATTGGCTCCGGAAACGAGGCAGTCTGGCGAAACGTGCAAGTCCGAATGGACCGCCTTGCGGCGAAGATTGAAGCAGGCGCCGACGGCAACAAGCGCCGCGCCGCTGCCAAGCATGATGAAGAGTGCATAGGGCGCCACATGCTCCATGAGACCGGCGGCAACGCCCGGCGTCATGACATTGCCGATCGAATAGAGCAGCAGAAGACCGCCGGAAGCGGAAACCATATGGCGACTGTCGATCTGCGAATTGGCGAAGGCGATGCCGACGGGATAGATCGTCAATGCCGTTGCGCCATAGAGGAAGAAAAGCACGAAGAGCAGCGGTACGAGTTCGGTTCCGAGCACGATGATTGAGACGCACAACATCGCTGCCAGAATGCCTTGAACCAGCAGCATCCAGCGGCGGTCCATCCGATCGGAGAGCCAGCCGACCGGTGTCTGCGCCAGCATGCCGCCCAGGCTGAATGCCGTCACCAGCCCGACCGTCGTTGCAGCCGGAAGGTCGATCTTCGCGCCGTAGAGCGGCGTCAAGGCGAAGACGTTCATATTGGTCATGCCAGCCTGGAAGACCGCGATGATGGTGACGGGCGCAAGGATCGCGAGCTTCCACAGGCCATAGCGTTGATCGGCGGATGTGACGTCGGCCTGCAGCGGGCGAATATTACGCATGGGCAGAGACGGCCAGGGACGGCCGACGAACCGGCAATAGAGCACACCGATCGTCACCGTCATCGCCGCGATCAGGAAGAGATAGGGGGAATGCGGGCCTGCCGCCTCGACCATGAGCTGGCCGAAGAGCACGGCGAGCGACGTCATCATCATATAAAGCGAGAAATAGGAGCCGCGATTACGCTCGTCCGCATAGAGATTGATCCAGCTTTCCGAGACGACGAATATCACCGCCATGGCAAAGCCGTTCAGAAGTCGCAGCACGAGCCAGACCGACGCTGCCGATGTCGCCATGTAGCCGAATCCTGCGAAAGCCGCCAGGAAACCGACGGCCAGGAAGGTGCCACGATGGCCGAAACGCGAGACCAGGAAACGCGCGGCGAGGCAGCCTGCGAGAAAGCCGACCGGAAAACCGGTCAGGAGCAGCTGCACCGCGCCGGGATCGACATCCGGCTCGCTGAGGCGCAGCGATACCGATGTGGTCAACAGGCTGTTGCCCGTGCCGATCACGCAAATGGCGACCATGACGGGGACAAGCGCGCGAAATCGCGTTGCCCGCTTCCAGAAACTCGCACCCATGGATGCTTCGCCGCTCATCGCTATTCCCTTGTTGCCGCTGCGGCATAGACCGGCAGTTCGGCGCGCAGTTTTTCTTCCTCGATATGGCAGGCGATCTCGTGTGTGTCCGACATCTGCCGGATCGGCGGGGCAACGCTATCGCAGATCGCGCCGACCTTTCGGTGGCAGCGCGTCGCGAAGCGACAGCCCGCAGGCACATTGACCGGGCTCGGCGTTTCGCCGGTCAGCCGAATCCGTTCGCGCGGTTCCTCGTCGGGGTTCGGGCTGCGGATCGCCGAAATCAGCGCTTCGGTATAAGGGTGAGTTCCGCCGCCGAAGACCTCCTCGACCGTGCCCTTCTCCATCACCTTGCCGAGATACATGACGACGACCTTGTCGGCGACGTGCCGGACGAGCGCCAGGTCATGGCTGATGAACAGCATCGTCGTATGCTTCTCTCGCTGGATGTCGAGAAGCAGGGTAACGACCGCTGCCTGAACCGAGACGTCGAGCGCCGAGACCGGTTCGTCGGCAACGATCAGCGACGGATCAGCGGCAAAGGCGCGGGCAATGGCGATGCGCTGCTTCTGTCCGCCGGAGAGCTGGCTCGGCTTGCGATCGGCAACCGTGGGCGACAGGCGCACCATTTCCAGAAGCTCCCGGACCCGCTGCTCGATCGCGGCCTTGCCCTTGCGGACCCCGAACTTCTTGATCGAGCGACGGATCGAGAAGGCGGCAGAGTGGGACGGGTTGAGCGTACTGTCCGGATTCTGGAAGATCATCTGGATGGATTGCAGCAGATGCCGCGGACGCTCGCGTGCCTGAAGCTCGGCGATGTTCTCGCCGGCCATGCGGATCGATCCTGAAGTCGCACTGTCCAGACCGGTGACGATGCGCGCCAGCGTCGACTTTCCGCAGCCGGATTCGCCGACCAGCGCGACGATCTCGGCCTTGCGGGCGCTAAAGGACACCGCCTCGTTGGCTTTGACCGCCTTCTGAGCGCTGATCCGGTAAAGCTTCGTTACGTCGGATAGGGTGATCGCTTCTTCCTGCTGGGCCGTGCTGGATAGCGTCGGCGGCAGAATTGTGCGGGGCCGGTCCATCTCCTGCCAGCGGGCACAACGGACGAGATGATCGGCTCCGGCCGACGTCAGGTCGAGATCAGGTCGGTCGCAGAGACCGGCGGTGAAGCCTGAGCAGCGCGGCCCGAAGAAGCAGCCTTCCGGCCGCTCCTGCGGCAACGGAATATGGCCGGGAATGGCGGCGAGCGAGCGGCTGCGCTTGTCGCTGCCGATATCGGGAATGCAGTCGATCAGCCCCTGCGTATAGGGGTGGCGGGGCTTGCGGAACAGGTCGGCGGTCGTCCCCTCCTCGACCATTTCGCCGGAATACATGATGCCGACACGGTCGCAGGTCTCGGCAATCAGGCCGAGATTATGGGAAATGAACAGCAGGCTGGTCGAATAACGCTTCCTGAGCTCGCCGATCAGGTCGATGACGGCGGCTTCGACCGTGACATCGAGCCCGGTCGTCGGCTCGTCGAGCAGTAGCAGCGACGGCCGCGCCAGCAGCGCCATGGCAATGACGACGCGCTGCTGCTGACCGCCGGAGAGCTGGTGCGGATAGCGCTTCAGCATATCGCCGGCATCGGGCAGGCGGACGTCATCCAGCATCGCGGCGGCCATTTCCATGGCCTCCTTCTTCGTCGACCCCAGATGCAGCAGCGGCACCTCCGCGAGCTGCGACCCGATCGTCTTGACCGGATTGAGCGCGCTCATCGGATCCTGGTAGACCATGGCGATGCGACGGCCCCTGATGGCCCGCAATTCCCTGGCACTGGCGCCGACAAGCTCCTTGCCGTCGAAGCGGATGCTGCCATTGGCAATCACACCCGTATTGCCGAGATAGCCCATGATCGCCATGGCGGTCGTGCTCTTGCCGCACCCAGATTCCCCAACGAGACCATAGCTTTCCCCCGGCCGGACGCTGAAGGAGAGGCTCGGGACCGCGACAACGGTATCGGTCTTTCCGCGAAACTCGATCCTCAGGTCCCTGATATCGAGGAGGGGTTCGAGATCGGACATCGGTGCGCCGGACATCGTAACTCCTTGCAGGTTGGATACGGTCAGGTTCATGGCTTCCAGGCCTCGCGCATGCCGTCGGCAAGCAGATTGAAGCCAAGGACGAGGCTGACAAGCGCTGCGGACGGTATCAGGGACATTAGCGGCCAGACGTTGAGCACGGTCACGCTTTCCTTGACCATGCCGCCCCAATCCGGGTTCGGTGGCGGCAGGCCAAGACCGAGGAAGCCGAGGATGCCGATGGTGATGATGGTGTAGCCGATGCGCAGGCAGGCATCGACGATCAGCATGCTGCGGCAGTTCGGCAGGAGCTCGACGAGCATGATGTAGATCGTGCTCTCGGCCCTCAGCTTGGCGGCCGCGATATATTCCTGCTCCTTCAACCCGAGGACCAAGCCGCGGGTGATGCGGCCGATGCCCGGCGCCGAGGCGATCGTCGTCGCGATGACGATGTTCAGAACCGAGGGGCCGATATTGGCGATCAGGATCACGTAGATCACGAGGACCGGGAAGGCGAGGATGATGTCGGAGAAGCGGCTGATCAGCGTGTCGATCCAGCCGCCATAGTAACCCGCCACCATGCCCATGGTGATGCCGACGATCATTGCGACCGCGACCGAGAGCGGGGCGACAGACAGAACCGTGCGTGCACCGAAGATCAACCGGGCGAGCACATCGCGGCCGAGAATATCCGTACCCAGCCAGTGCGCAGCCGACGGGAACGGATTGCCCATCGCCATCACGTCGGAATCGGTCGGCGAAGGCAGCGGTAGGATGGGTGCAAGCAGCGCCGCAGCGACCCAGAAGGCCACCAGGAATAGCCCGACGACGGCCGTCTTCGAATGGAAGATGCGCATCCAGTTCGGCCGGGCGGCACGCTTTGCCGGTACGACCTTGACGCCAGCGATATTGTCTTGAAGCGCCATGGTTCACCTCACCCGGATGCGTGGATCGAGCAGCATGTAGCCGAGATCGCCCAGCAGCTGCGTTACGACAGCGACGGCAACAGTGATCAGCGTCGCGGCCTCAAGGGTCGCGATGTCGCCGAAGAGGCTCGCATCGAGGATCAGCCGACCGAAGCCCGGATAGGCAAAGACCAGTTCGGTTACTACGACGCCGCTGATCAGGAAGTTGATCTGCAGCAGCAGCACCGTAAAGGGGGCGATCATCGCATTACGAAGCGCATGACCCAGAACAACGCGGCGCGTATTCATGCCTTTCAGGACTGCGGTGCGAATATAGGGCCGCTCCATCACGCCGATCATCGAGACGCGGATCATGCGGGCGACATAGCCGAAATCGTAGATGACAAGGACCGCGACCGGCAGCACGAACTGTGACGGGACCGGCCATCCGCCGTCGCTGTTCAGCGGGCTGGTGCCGGGCAGGATCGGCCAGAGAATGACGAAGAGGGTCACCAGGAAGACGCCGGAGGCGAATTCCGGAATGGAGGTGAAGGTAATGCAGATGACCGAGAGCGTGCGGTCGAGCACGCCGCCCTCCTTCAGCCCAGACAGGATGCCGAAGATGATCGACAACGGCACGATCAGGAGAAAGGCGAGGCCTGCCAGGATCGCGGTATTGCCGAGCCTGTTCCAGATCACGTCGTTGACCGGCAGCTTGTTGAGCGTCGAATAGCCGAAATTGCCGAAGTATTGCGCGCCGCGCGGATCCTTGAAGTTCAGGCCCGTGCTCGGGTCCTGCAACGGATCGGGGATGGCGCCGACGAGAACGCCGAGCCAGCGGCCGTAGCGCACGATGAGCGGATCGTTGGCCTTCAGCTTCTCAGTCAGGATATCGACCTGCTGCTGTGTCGCGAAGGGGCCGAGCGACTTGCGCGCCACGCTTCCGGGCGTGAACTCGCACACCGCAAAGACCAGGAATGATGCGCACAGCATGGTGAGCAGCATCATGATCAGCCGTTTTACAAGAAATTTCGACATTGGAACATCAGTCCGAGTTACGCGCGATCAGCGGATATTCGCCCGGCAATACCGGGCGAATACGGCACCGTTCGTTAAGCGGAGATCGCGTATTGATGCGCGAAGATATACTGCGAAGGATGGAGCTCGAAGCCCTTGACCTTCTTGTCCATCACGGTCGAGAAGACGCGCCAGAAGGGCTGAACGATCGGCCCGTCATCCTGCATGATCGCCTCGATCTTTGCCATGACCTTGCTGCGTTCCTTTGGGTCAAGGATGCCCTCTGCCTGGGTCAGCAGCTGATCGAATTCCGGATTGGCATAGTGGGATTCGTTCCAGGCGGCATTCGAGCGATAGGCAAGCGACAGCGTCATGATGGCGAGCGGCCGGTGGCCCCAGGCCGTCAGGCTGAACGGCGCCGATGTCCACACTTCCCAATATTGGGCGCTCGGCAGCGACTTGATGTTGATCTTGACGCCGATGTCCTTGAACTGTTCGGCTAGGACCTGCGCCGTGTTGAGTTCCCAGATCGGGTCCGGACGCGTCACCATGTCGAATTCGAAGCCGTTCGGATAACCGGCATCGGCAAGCAGCTTCTTGGCCTTCTCGATATCGCGCGGATACTTCGGCAGAGCCGCGTATTCGGGATGCGACGGCGCGACATGGTGATCCTCCGCCGGCGTGCCCGCGCCGAGGAGTGAGGTCTGGATCACCTTGTCGCGGTCGATCGCATAACGCATGGCCTGACGAACGCGCTTGTCCTTGAACTGCTCGACGTCAGGATGCATGCGGGCGACGACGGTCTGGGTCGTTTCGACCTTGTAGACAGCCACATGAGGGAAGTTCTTCATGGCATTGATCTGCACCGCGTCTGCTTCCGAGAGGCCATCGACCTGCTTGGATGCCATCGCCGCAATGCCGGCGCCCGGATTGTCGCCAAGATCGACATATTCGAACGTGGCGAGATAGGGACCCGTGCCCCAGTAGTCGGTACGCGCCTTGTACTTTGCGCCCTTGCCGACCGTGTATTCAGTCATTTCGAACGGGCCCGTGCCATTGGCATCAGGGCCGAAGGCTCCGTTGTCGGCGGGGTCGAGAATGAACATCGGATAGTGGTAGAGATGTTCCGGCACGGCAATCTGCGGTGCGTAGCAGTTCAGGCGAACCGTATAGTCGTCGACCTTTTCGATCGCGTTGTCGGCCCAGAGCTTGCTCGATTTTTTCGGATTGCCCTTTTCGTCCTTCTCGCCGGCGTCATATTCCTTGACGAGATAGCCGGTAAAGAGACCCAGCACCGACGAGCCGACCTTCGGATCGCTGACGCGCTTCAGGTTCCAGACGACGTCGTCTGCATTGAGCTCACGGCCGCCCTTGCGCCACTTGACGCCCTTGCGAACATGCAGCGTCCAGGTCTTCAGATCGTCGCTGACGTCCCATTTTTCGAGGAGATAGGGATGGGTGATGTTGTTACGGTCGGTGAACGTCAGGTATTCGCAGACCTGGCGGATGACGTTCGACTTTTCGGCGAAGTCGGCGAGGTGCGGGTCCTTGATTTCCATGCAGCGCATGCCGATGCGCAGATTGCCGCCCTTCGGCATGTCATCGGCCTTGACCGCGCTGGAAGGGTCGACCATTCCGGCGACGGAATAGGCCGCTGCGGCCGAAAGGCCGAGAAGCGTTGACTTGCGCAGGAAGTCCCTGCGGCTGATGCTCCCGTCAGTCAGCTCTTTGACGAGAGTCGGGATATAAGGATGCTGGTTCTTTTCCAAGATCGTGGTCTCCGAGTTCGAGCAGGCAGTTCCCATTTATTGTGTGGATGCGATGCAGGCATTGTGCTCTGCAGCATCTATTATCGCGCGGATCTGATGTCCGTTTTCGCCGTCAGAAACAAATCTAGGGCCAATATCGGTAGGACAGAATGCACTCATCCGACATGATATATGCGTAAGGCGACATGGCGCTATATTGCATCCGCAAGCAGCTTTTGCAGTGCGGAATGACAGCTCATGCTTGCATCCTGAGGGTTCAGGAACGGCGTGTCGCCGCCGGGCTCTCGCGAAAATGCTGCCGATAAAAGCGGCTGAAATGCGACGGCGATTCATAGCCGCAAACGCTGGCAATTTCGCCGACGCTGAGATCGGTATGGAGCAGAAGCTCCTTCGCCCTTGCCATGCGCAAATCGATGTAGAACCGCGATGGGCTCTTGTTCAGGTTCGTCCGAAAGAGGCGCTCCAGCTGGCGGGACGAGACATTGATGCTTTCGGCCAATTCCGAAATCTCGATCGGATCAGAAAGGCTGCTTTCCATTCGCCGGATGACGAAGCCGAGCTTGGCATTTCTGATGCCAAAGCGATCTTCCGGCACCATGCGCTGCGCATCATCCTGTCGGCGCATGCGCGGATGATTGAACTGGTCGGAAATTTTCGCCGCAAGGTCCCGCCCCTCGATGGCGGCAATCAGATAGAGCATCATGTCGAGCGTGACCGTGCCGCCGGAAGACGTGATGATGCGCCCGTCAACGGCAAAGATATCGTCCGTCGCCAGGCAGTTCGGGAATTCGCTGCGAAAGGTCGGTAGCGACTCCCAATGGATGGCGCAGCGCCGCCCTTCGAGCAACCCGGCCTTGGCAAGATAGAAAACGGCCGTGCTCACGGCGCCGAGAACGCAACCCTCGGAATAAATGCGCCTGAGCCATGAGAACAGGGCAGGATCGTAACTCTCGGTGTAGTTCACACCCGCACAGACGAAAAGGATGTCACATTTCGGCGCCTGCGCCATGGCGAAATCAACAGGAAAAGCCAGGCCGCTGCTGGAGCGCGCGTCTTTCCCATCCATCGAAATCAGCACCCATTCGAATGCCTTCCGCTTGATCAGCCGGTTTCCCTGGCGCAGCGAATCGAGCGCCGCGGAAAAAGTCATCAGGGGATAGTCGGGCGCGAGGAAAAAGCCGATGCGAACGGGCTGCCCGCTATGTTTCAACTGATCGAGAGAGAAGGATTGGCGCGTCATCGACGAAGATATAACACAGGTGCCGAGAGAGGTGATTAAGTCTGCGCCAGAAATCAGGAGCGCTATACGGATTTCCTGGGGCGGCCACCCTTGGCGCCGTTTGCGCGACTTGCCGCGACTTTGGCGGGCGAGCGTGACTGGCCGCCTCGACGCTGAGCTTCCATGAATGCCCTTGTTCCGAATATTCCGTTCATAAGCCCTGATACCGTATAGTCGGCATCAAGACTTTCCCAATGCAGACCCGTCTCGCCCAGAAGCTCGACTTCGGCCAGTTGCTCTGTCGTCGCTTCTTCCAGACCCTGGAGCGAGCGAGCCGGAAACATGAAGGCGGCGCCGTTCGTGAATTCCACGATAACGCGCTCAGACAAGGCATCGAAACGAACGAATGCCGGGATCGGCCTCTCTGCGCGCTCCATCTCCCAGCGCTGCTTTGCCTGAGAGAGTTCTGCATCACTGATCTCAATCATTAGATTTTCTCCAGGTATCGAGAAACAACTGTTGGTGTTCTTCTATGACCGCGATCGCTCGGCGGACATCGTTGTCGGACATATGCGTGGTGACCGTCAGGTTGACGATCTCAATCGCGCTTCTCCTGCGCCAACGACATGTGCGTGCGGCAGCTCATGATCGGCAGTATAGATGACGAAGCGCATTCCATGCTGGCGTGGAAGCGTGACCATATTCAAAATAACCCAAGATGTTAGGTTTTACAAGTGACGGATCGTGGTATCATTTGATCGCAATAAAATGGCCGTACCGACGAGAGCGCAGTGGCTGAACATCGGTATCCTTTTCCGGCTTCCCCGCTCGGGCCTGTTCATGCGATACGGCAGGTAATCAAAATCAAGGGAATGATCATGAGCCCAATGCCTCGGATGACGCATCTGCGCGCCCAAGACTATCGTCGCATGCCCTGGAAGAACGGCGGTGGTGAGACTGTCGAGATCATCGTCTCGCCCGAGGGGGCGGGTCTTGCCGATTTCGACTGGCGCATCAGCATGGCGACCGTCGCCACCGATGGTCCTTTCTCCATCTTTCCCGACACCGACCGCACGCTTTCGATCCTCGAGGGGGCAGGCATGGCGCTCAGCATCGAAGGACACGACCCCATCCTGCTGACGCGGGACAGCGTGCCCCTGCCCTTCCCTGCGGATGCAGTGACATCGGCGACCCTAGCCGACGGACCGATCACTGATCTCAATGTGATGACCCGGCGCGGCAAGATATCGCATCAGGTCGAGCGGCTTGCAGTCGAAACCACCGGCGAGATTCGTCTTGAAGCGGAAACGGCCCTTATTCTGGTCGATCGAGGCGAGATCGAGATCACAGTCGGCGCCGACCGCAGCCGCCTTGCAGCACGCGACTGCCTCGTCGTTCAGGGGGCCACAGAAGAGGCCGTCGCCCTCTCCGGCCAGGGCACGATCTACATCATCCGCCTCCATAAAATTTAAGGGTCTCATGGCCCTTGTTTTGTCTAGACAAAAGAAAATCGGCACGTAGTATGCCCGCATAACAGGCACGATCGTGCGATGCCTGAAAATGAGCAGAGGGGTTTTCAGACTATGAAGAAGGCATTGATTTTAGCTGCAGCCGTCGCCATGAGCCTCGGCGCCACCGTCGCTGCCAAGGCAGCCGACACCAAGGTCGCTATCGGCATTTCCGGCTGGACGGGTTTTGCGCCGCTGACGCTCGCCAAGGAAGCCGGCATTTTCAAGAAGCACGGCCTCGACGTGACCATCGCCAAGGTTCCGCAGGCTAGCCGCCATCTGGCGCTGGCATCCGATTCCATCCAGTGCGCCGCAACCACGGTCGAAACCTGGATCGTCTGGAACGCCGCAGGTGTGGCCTCGACGCAGATTTTCCAGCTCGACATGTCGCATGGCGCTGACGGCATCGTCGGCAAGCCTGACATCAAGACGGTTGCCGATCTCAAGGGCAAGAATGTCGCAGCCTCTGCACCGGGCACCTCGCCCTATTTCCTGCTCTCTTGGATCCTCACGCATAACGGCATGACCATGAAGGACGTCAACATCGTCAACATGGAGCCGGGTCCGGCAGCCCAGGCCTTCCTCGCCGGCCAGAACGACGCGGCCGTCACCTACGAGCCTTATCTGTCGAACGTTCGCGCCGCCCCGGACAAGGGCAAGATCATCGCCACGACCCTCGACTACCCCGTCGTCATGGATACGTTCGGCTGCACGCCGGCCTTCCTGAAGGCCAATCCGAAGGCTGCCAAGGCGCTTGCCGACAGCTATTTCGAAGCCCTCGAGCTCATCAAGAAGGACAAGGACAAGTCCTTCGAGATCATGGGCAAGGACGTGAAGCAATCAGGCAAGGAATTCGGCGAATCGGCTGAATACCTGGAATGGCAGGACAAGGCAGCCAACAAGAAGTTCTTCGACACCACGTTCAAGACCTTCAACGAACAGGCCGCCGATCTCCTGCTGTCGACCGGCGTGATCAAGGCGAAGCCGGATCTTTCGACGCTGGCTGACACCTCCTTCATCCAGTAATCATCGACGCAACCGGGAAGCGCTCCGCCATCGCTGGGCGCTTCCGTCTTTGAAGAGTTACGATGCATCCTCTCGAACCTATCAGCCCCCGCAGCCGGATCTTCTTCGGCCTGCTGTTCTTCGTGCTGTTCTTCGCCGGCTGGGCTTATCTGACGCTTGGCGGATTTGTTTCCAAGACCTTCCTGGCCGATCCGCTGACCATGGTCGCAAACGGCTATGACCTTCTGGTCAACCAGGGCTTCCTCTTCGACATCGGCATGACCGTCTGGCGCGTTGTCGGCGGCTTCGTCATCGCTGCTGCGATCGGAGTGCCGCTCGGCATCGCCATGGGCGCCTATAAGCCGATCGAGGCGCTGCTCGAGCCCTTCGTTTCCTTTGCCCGCTATCTTCCCGCCTCCGCCTTCGTGCCGCTTCTCATCCTCTGGGCCGGCATCGGCGAGACGCAGAAGCTGCTGGTCATCGTCATCGGCGCCGTCTTCCAGATCGTGCTCATGGTCGCCGTTTCCGTTTCCGGCACGCGCCGCGATCTCGTTGAAGCCGCCTATACGCTCGGGGCAGGCGATTCGGGTGTTGTTCGCCGCGTCCTCATTCCGGCCAGTGCGCCTGATATCGGCGAAACGCTGCGGCTCGTTCTCGGCTGGGCCTGGACCTATGTCATCGTCGCCGAGCTGATCGGCGCTTCGTCCGGCATCGGATACATGATCATCAACAGCCAGGCGCTGCTTGCGACCGGCCAGATCATCTTCGGCATCATCGTCATCGGCCTGATCGGCCTCATATCGGATTTCGCCTTCAAATGGCTCAACCGCTCCCTTTTCGCCTGGAGGCTGGCATGAGCGGCACTCCCGTGAAGAATACACAACCGGTGGAGCTTGTCGTCAAGGGCGTCAGTCGCACCTTTCCGGGCGTGCGCGGCGGCCAGCCGACCCTGGCCTTGCAGCCGACGGACCTCGAGATTCCGCGCAACGATTTCGTCACCATCCTCGGCCCGTCGGGCTGCGGCAAGTCCACGCTGCTGCGCATCATCGCCGGCCTCGACAAGCCGACGGTCGGCACCGTCACGCTCGAGGGCAAGCCGATCACAGGGCCGGGTGCCGACCGCGGCATGGTCTTCCAATCCTATACGCTGTTTCCCTGGCTGACGGTGCGCGACAACGTCGCCTTTGGCCTGCGCGAAAAGGGCGTTGCGGAGAAGGAGAAGAAGGAGATCGTCGACAGCTATATCGACAAGGTCGGCCTGCGTGGCTTCGAGAACTATTGGCCGAAGCAGCTTTCCGGCGGCATGCAGCAGAGGACCGCGATTGCCCGCGCCCTTGCCAACAACCCGAAGATCCTGCTGCTCGACGAGCCCTTCGGAGCGCTCGACAACCAGACCCGCGGCCTGATGCAGGAGCTGCTGCTCGGCATTTGGGAACGCGAGCAGAAGACCGTCATTTTCGTCACGCACGATATCGAGGAAGCCGTCTTCATGGCATCGCGCGTCGTCACGATGACGGCCCGGCCAGGCCGCATCAAGTCGATCACGCCGGTCGATCTGCCGCACCCACGCCACTACACAGTCAAGGCAAGCCCGGAATTTTCGGCGCTGCGCCTGAAGCTGACAGAAGAAATCCGCAGCGAGGCGATCGCCGCCGCAGAGCACGGCTAGGGGGCCGATATTCTCAAGCGCGGGAAAGACATGGGAGGGGAGATGCGCAAGGAGCCGGACATGCCGCTGCACCAGCGCATTCTGTCCGACGTCGAGGGGCGCATCCTCTCCGGCGAATGGCCGCCGGGCCATCGCATCCCGTTCGAGCACGAGCTGACGACGCTCTACGGCTGCTCGCGCATGACCGTCAACAAGGCGCTGACCGACCTCGTCCGGCGCGGTCTGATCGAGCGTCGCCGCAAGGCCGGCACCTATGTCAGCCACCCGCATGTCCAATCGGCGGTGCTGGAAATCCATGATCTGCGCCGCGAAGTGCAAGCACTCGGGCTCTCCTACGCCTATTCGATCGACAGCTTGAAGAAGCGCCGCACCAAGGCGGCGGATCGCGAGCGGCTGGATCTTCCAACATCTGCCACCGTCCTCGACATCAACTGCCGGCATTTCGCCGATGGCCATCCCTTCTGCGTCGAGGAGCGGTTGATCAGCCTTGCCGCCGTACCAGAAGCGGCCAATGAGGATTTCAAAACCCTGCCACCCGGTTCCTGGCTGCTCGGAAAGGTTCCGTGGAGTGCCGCCGAACATCGCATCCGCGCGCTTGCCGCCAGCCAGTCGATTGCCGAAGCGCTGTCGATCGCACCCGGCACCGCCTGCCTCGTCGTTGAGAGACGCACCTGGAGCGGCGACACCCACATCACCCACGTCCGCCTCACCTATCCCGGCGACCGCCACGAGCTGGTGGCGCAATTTGCGCCAACTTGATCGGAAACTGGCGTCTGTTCATCTTCGGGTTGACCGGCGTGCCGGCTCTGCTTTTGGCGAAAGCGACCTTCGTCGCGGCGGTTTTCGAAAACAGACTACCTGATGGCGTTGCCCATCGATCTCGCGGCCTGGATTGTGACCAGCCTGCTACTCATCCGCCTGGCAGAAAAGCGCTTTCGGCGCCGGGAGTCCCCACCCATACTTCGGGTGTGCGTAGGGCCGACTGAAGATTGAATTTTGAACGGCGCAAATTAAATTAATCTGTTGTTGCCTCGGCGATGAAAGGAGGAAGTCGCCATGAACACAGTCCCATTTTACCGCTCTGACGTACCCCTCGATTCAAACGATCTCGCGACATGCCAGAAGATCGTTGATGCACTCGCTGCCGAAGCGAAAATTGAGCGTGACAGCGAGGAATGGAGACGCATCAGTGTCATCGCGATTCAGCTGGTGCAGCAAGGCGTCCATGAACACGAGGATCTGCTTGCTATGGTCCGGGCGGCACGAGGCCTCCGTTGAGAAGTCAAGGCCCGAAGCCCAGCCATTGAAGCTTTCGCGGGGCGCATATTTACGACAGCGACCTCGATCTTGGCGAGGCTAGACCGCTGCCCGCGGGGGAAGCTTTACCGATTGGCAGCGATCACCCCACTCTGATAACGGGGCATGCCTAGGACCGCCGAACTTCCAAATCGCTCGAATGTTTCCATCCCAGGAAAAAACAATTTCTGGAACTGCGAAAGTTGCCGTTGGTTGCATTGCCATACCTTGCACAAGGAGAAGCACATGCTTACGAAAATTCTCGCAGTTTCCGCCCTTTCCCTTGCCCTTGCTACTTCGGCCATGGCTCAAAGTTCAGGCAACAGCGGCTCCGGCTCTGGTTCGAACTCCGGATCGTCCAGCAGCTCTGGCACGGGCTCCGGTTCCGGTTCTGATAACGGCACCAACAACGGAAGCAACGGCACAGGTTCCACCAACGGCTCGGGCTCTACCAACGGCGGCAGCAATTCCAACAAGGGCAGCGGCAGTGGCAACAGCACCGCCGGCAGCAACGACAATAGCAAGGCGAGCGACTGCAACGGTCAAGCCACCGGCAAAAACACCAATGGGACGTCGCAGGATCAGACAGCAAACCCGGCGGCGACTACGAATTGCCCGTGACTCAGACAAGAGGCAGCGGGGATTCCGCTGCCTCTTCCCCAGGTGCTCGATGCCCCACTCCGATCTTCCCGCGCCCTATACCGATGTGATCGATGCAGCACGCACGTCCAATGTCAGGCACTGCGCAAACGTTCACGGCCTGACGCTGAGGGTGGCGCTCGATCTCATCCGAGCCACCTCTAGGCACGCCGCAGACGAGGCGGCCCTAACGCTTAAATCCCACTTCACCCAATCGATACCGAGCGATCGATACCGAGCGATCCGAAATGATGCGGAAGACACGTCAATCACAAATGCTTCATCCATCGTAAATCGCAAAGCGAATCGGCGAGCGGCGGTGTATCTAGGATTTGCCGTCATGCTGATGGCTCCCAGCAAGCCCGTCTGTGCTTACCCCTGGCCAGGCGGGCTTTTCTTCGTATTGAGTTCCGACAAAACATGGTCCGAGCCCTCCTCGACATAATCCTGATGATCGCGATCGCTATCGTCTGGGTCCTCGGTCTCGCGTGGGCCACTATCGAAATCGTCAAAGCCCTCGGCTGGATCGGCTGAGGCCGGTCGACCACTCGATCAAACTTCGGCCCGTGTCAGACTGAATAATTTCCGGCACATGCGCGATCGGACGCATTGCGATTGGTACCCGGTTGCCGCTTCTCTATTTCCGATTATTGCTTCTTAATCCACGCGCTCTATGTCGGGGTGACGTAAGAGAAATTGGAAATTATCGTGTTTGAGGAGCATCTCCATCCGGCGGACCTTCCTTTGTTCTCAAAGGATCTGGAGCTATGCGAGCAAATCTTTGAT
Organism: Rhizobium sp. BK376; assembly: GCF_004341625.1. GTDB lineage: Bacteria > Pseudomonadota > Alphaproteobacteria > Rhizobiales > Rhizobiaceae > Rhizobium. The sequence goes on from NZ_SLZG01000010.1 coordinate 196,881, forward strand.
ATCGTTTGTTCCGAGGGGGGCTTTACGCCACGGAGCTGCGAGTCAGACCTAGTAGCTTGCCATCTCATTTACGCCTACAAGCAAGGCATTCGTGACACGGCACAACTCCTGATCACGGCCAGGATGGGCGTGATCTTTGATCGCGACCGCTTTCAGACTAGCAATTTGCACTGAACTCCAAAGATCGAGTTTACACAGATGAACTGCCCACCTCCTCGCAAGGCTATCCCTTGTCCTGTCTCTGTTGGTCAACACGTCTTGTGGCTGCGCCAGTAAATCGAAGATCTTTCGGATGCGACGTTCAAAAGCCTACCGCAAAGTCAAGTTCGACGAAGCCGAAACCGCTTCCCTCAAATGCGAGATCGAAGGGCGAGAGGATGTTTTCGCGCGTTACCGATTGCTCGGGCTCCTGCCCGGATTCGTTCCCTAGTACATCGTCGGCTCAAAGAGCTTTGTTGGAACCTGAAAGCCGGTCGTTCGTTTTTCGGCCGTTGATACTCCTGTATCTTCCCCTTAAACTGCCCCGCTTCGGCGGGGCTTTTTTTTCGGGAACAATTCCTTCTTCTGCGCGTTTTTGAGGTCGCTCACATCCCAATGTGAGACCGGGCCACGCAAAATCGCCCCCAAGTCCGAAATTGCCTGGCTCACCTCTCCTCGCCGGTTTGGGACAGTACGGCAAGGACGCAGGACGGCCGTTGCCAGTTAAGACCTCCTGGCAACGGCTTTTTCGTATGCCGATTACGAGCCGGACAGTTTCGAAGAAATCGAGCCTGAAGAGCTAGCGCCGTCGAATTCAATGCAGCGTCAGAACTACAAAGACAAAAGAGCCGGCGGCAAAACATGCGGCGAGGGTCGTGACCAGATCCATTTCATCCTCCTGATAGTTGCACTTTAACCCGTTGGAGGCCGGATTGGTTCTGTCGTCGAGATTGCAAAAGCGCTCGCCTGGATCGGATAGGACCTGCGGCCCGAATGGCACCTAAGATTGCAACAGATAACCATAAAAAACTCGAATCCGTCGGGAACTTTCCGGCCGCAGGGGACATGATTCTCCGCTTACATTCCCATGTGAGCGGTGCCAGGCGCCCTTGTTTCCACCGGCGTTAACCGCGAGTGCCCGGCTCACCGTGCCCAGGACGCTAACCATCACCGATGAAGGTCCCATAACCCGAACGGGCGATATCCGGTCAGGCACGCCAAACCCGTTTCTGTTCTATCGAGAGGGATCAAGAGTAGGGCTGCTGCTTCGGGCAAGATGCTTTGTGGCAGCGGCCTTTTTCCGCGGCAATAGCCAAGATTAATCCACATCGCCGAGAAACCCTATATAGTCCGCCAGCAAAGGGCGCGAGGGTTTGGTGATGTTAAGGCGATTTATCGATCCGTCAGACCTGCTGCTTTTTTCGGAAGATCTCGATCGATGCCAAAAGGTGTTCGATATTGTTCGGGCGGAGCTGGGCGTGGAGCGCGGCAGTGCTCAGGAAGAGATGATCGCCGCTCACATAATTCATTCTTATAAGCGGGGCGTGCGGGACGAGCAGCAGTTGCTCATACTAGCGCGTACCGCGGCAATAAACTGAACCCTAACCAAGGGCGGGTTGATACTGACAATTATTATTGCGAGATCAGCTTTCGAAGTGTCCGAAGCGACTCTAGCAGACATCTGACTTCGTGGGAGACAATCGCATCGTCCGAGATCAGGAGATCCTCTATCGCCAAGGCATCCAACTTTTTGCCCAAGGCATCGGACAACCGTGCTTCATGGACAGCGATTTGTTCAGAGATGTATCGAAACCAGCTCTCCTCCATATGGCATATTCACACCATTGCACTGGAGCCGCATTGACGAACATCAAGTGCGATCTTGGTTAGCGCGGGGTGGGATAAAGCGACCAACAGCACTTGACCAACTATCTCTCGCGCGGATGACTTGCGATCAGCCAGTCATCCACTCTCGAAAGGAACATATGAGTTATATTCCAATCTCCATCTTCTTCGCCGGGCTTATCGTTTGGAATACTGTAGACAGGATTATCTATTCGAGGAAGAGACGCGAATGGGTGGAAGTGAAAGCGATTGTCCGATCAGTCGTTTCGAAACCCGTGGGCGAATTTCCGGAATTAGGTAGCAACTGCCACCAAAGAGGGAATTACCTGAAGCAAGGATCGGTACTAGGTTCTTCGAGGTCGAAATCGTCGTCCATCTCAACGCGTGGCGGACGTTCGCGGCCGTGACGGATTGCGAAAATTGAAATCTCGTCGCCCAGAACCTCGTAATCAACGAGATATGGTCCCATGACAAAGCGTAAAACTCCAGGAACGGGAATTTCGTCGTTGAACTTTCCCATCTCCGGAAAGCGGCTGAGTCCTTGCCTAAGCCGCTTGATGTCATCAGCAAATTGTTGAGCTGCTCTGGTACTTCCCGATTTAAGATATTTCGCTTCGCGCCGTACGTATTCAAGCAGCCGCTCCCTTGACGATCGCATCGACTTCGTCAATTACGTCGTCAAGATCATGCCCCAGCCCGTTTTCAATATCCCGCCTTGCCTGAGCGAGTTCGATAATCTCGCGTCCCTCTGCGGCTAAATATGATTTCAGAGCACGGACGAAGACCCAGCTTCGGCTGCGATCGCATATTTCAGCGATCCCTTCGATTTCAGATAGCACATCCAGCGGCAGCCGCATGGTGATCGGATCGGACAGCTCACGTTCTGACATCGTTTTTGCCTCCATTTGTAATACAGCGAAGATAGCTCATCGGCCGACTAACGTCAAATTCAACGACCGATCGACTCTTCGTCGCGGCCCTGGTATGGTCCGCCGCAGATTCAGGTCCATAGACATACGACAACGCTGATTTTTCACTTCGCCGTCTCCGGCGATGTCCTGTCGTATCGTGTAATCTTCAAGGGACTGAACATGCCGACCAACCTGCCGTCCGTCATTCCGCCGCAGAACTCCATTTCCTCTGAACTGGAGGCACTTCGGAGGGTAGAAATATTGGGGCAACCAGCACTTCCTGCTATCGCCCTACTGCCGAACCTTCTCGCTTAAGAGCCTCCGCACCTTCGACGAGGAGCGGTCCTACAAGGCCTTCTGCTTCATCCGCTGGCCGGATACCGAAGGGAGGCCGACATGCGTCCATTGCTCTCATGCGAACTGCTGGGAGATCCGGCGCCGCCGTTTCAAGTGCCAGGCCTGTCGTCGTGAGTTCTCGGTCACGACCGGAACGGTCTTCGCCTTCCGGAAGATGAGCTTCCAGGACATCCTGGCGGGACTGTGGTTCTCCATGAACAGCGTGAAGGGCAAGAGCGCTCTCCAGCTCTCCCGCGAGCTCGGCTGCCAGTACAAGACGGCATGGGTGTTCCTCATGAAAATGCGCGAGGCGATCTCGACGAGGCTCTTCCGGATGATGCTCGAAGGCGAGATCCATATCGACGGAAAGTACGCAGGCGGGCACATCAAGCCGGAGAACCGGAAGGAGGATCGTGTCGATCGGCGCCGCGCCGAGAACCAGAACTTCAAACGGCTGACGATCCTGACGCTCCGGGAGAAGACGTCGTTCGGCCGCGGCCGCGAGCAGACCCTGACACGCGTCATCCGGAGCGAGGACTCCAACGAAGCGTGGGAGATGGTCAAGAAACACGTCCGCAAGGGTTCACGACTTCATGCTGATGAGCACTTCAGCTACGATGATCTGGAGGGCCTGCAGGAGCTTCACCGCGTCAATCACAGTCAGGAATACCAGACCAAGGGCGGGGTCAACACCAACCACGTCGAGAGCTTCTTCAGTCGCATACAGCGAGCCTACGTCGGCATCCATCACCGCTTCTCGGTGCGATACTTCGACTGGTACGCGGCCGAGATCGCCTGGCGTGAGGACAACCGTCGCGTCGACAACGGCCTTCAGCTCTGGGGCATGCTCTACAAGGCGCTGTCGAGACCGACGTCGAGGAATTTGTGCGACTACTGGCAGGGGAACCATCCGCCTGATCTCGTATGGGAAGATGGTGTTAGTCCCGAGAGGGCCTAGTTACGGTCGGTGGCGCCCACAAGACGAAGGCCGAAGCCGAGGCTTTCATGAACGAAAGCCCTGATTGCGGATATTTGTGTCAGTACCGGAGCAATACTCCCCAATAGTGCCGTTTGAATCTTCCCCAGGTGCTGCGGCCGCTGGTCTTCCGGGGCGCGCCCCGGAAGACCAG
>NZ_SLZG01000011.1 GCF_004341625.1 Rhizobium sp. BK376
ATGCAACATGCTGCTCTGCCATCCCATGCACCCTCGTTGGAATGCCAAGGATGGCCGATCATCGTTACCTGAGAGTTAATCTGCCAAAGTAGTGCTAGGTCGCGAACTCATAAACCCGATACATCCCAACGGAGTTGCTCGACAAAAGCGGTAAACCGTCTGGCAGCTCGGCCGGCGGATTCCACTCGCGTCCATTGTCTCTTGGCAATGCCGGTATCGACGTAGCGAAATTCAACGGAGCCGGAAGGCAAGGGCGAAATACGAAGATATGGCCCGCTGTAAGGAGTTGTATCAGTTTGCTGGACACACAGGTCGTGCATCGAGGTCCATCCGAACAGTACGGAGTTGAGCGGCCCCTCCGCAATCAAGCTTGCGACTTGAGCGACCCCCGATAGCGCAGTTTGAAATTCTCGCCCTTCGAGCCCCTGCTTCTCGCGAAGTTTTACAATAATATCATCCCAAGACTTGCTCATGCCGGAAGTGTGATGCATGGGGCCGTTGCCTGTCAAATGTGCGCCTCCTCTTACACAAATGTTTAAAGTCTGATTCAACGGTGGCATGAGCCGATATGATTTGACTGACTTCGAGTGGCGCGTAATCGAACCGCTGCTGCCCAATTTGGGATCAGACCTCTCTTCAGCACATTGCTTTACCGCAAACGGGACCTGATCGAGCGCTTCTTCTCCAAACTCAAGCACTTCCGCAGGATTGCCACACGCTACGACAAGCTGGCCGAAAACTTCTTAGCTGTGGTCCAACTTGCTTCAGTGCGACTGTGGCTTCGAGTTTATGAGTTTACAGCTCTAGTCAGAGCGGCTTCCGATATTGAATGAATCCGGAGCGCGCGGCGATGTGGTCGTAAAGTCTCTGGGCGGTGACGTTGGTTTCATGCGTCGTCCAATAAAGGCGGCCTGCCTTGTTGGCTCTCGCCAAATCTGCCACCGCCTCGATCAGCGCTGCCCCCGTGCCGCGGCCACGCTGGCTTGCGTCGACATAGAGGTCCTGCAGATAGCATGTCCAATCGGGCAGCCAGGTGGAGCGATGGAAGATCGCGTGCACAATGCCGACAAGTCGGTTCTCGTCGTCGAATGCGCCCAGCGCGTGCATCGGCTCGGATGCGTCGTGGAAGCGTGCCCAGGTCCGGTCCGTCGTTTCAGTCGGGATTTCGACCTCGTAGAAGCGCTGGTAGCCTTCCCAGAGAGGCTGCCAGGCGGCGCGGTCCGATGGCTGAAGCGGGCGAATCGTCGTGGTCATGAAAATACCTCGCGGCTGATGCCCAAAAGAAAACGGCGGGAGAGCCCCGCCGTCAGATGTTTCCTGAGATGCCGGCCCAATCAGGCCAGCCCCAATCAGGCCATGGCCTTCTGGAGGTTCTCGTCGATCTTGTCGAGGAAGGCTGTCGTGGAGAGCCACGGCTGATCGGGGCCGATCAGCAGCGCCAGGTCCTTCGTCATGAAGCCGGATTCGACGGTGTCGACGCAGACCTTTTCCAGCGTGGAGGCGAACTTGGCCAGTTCGGCATTGTCGTCCAGTTTGGCGCGGTGTGCGAGGCCGCGGGTCCAGGCGAAAATCGAAGCGATCGAGTTCGTCGAGGTTTCCTGGCCCTTCTGGTGCTGGCGGTAGTGGCGGGTAACCGTGCCGTGAGCAGCTTCGGCTTCAACCGTCTTGCCATCAGGCGTCAGGAGAACCGAGGTCATCAGGCCGAGCGAGCCGAAGCCCTGAGCTACCGTGTCGGACTGGACGTCGCCATCGTAGTTCTTGCAGGCCCAGACGTAGCCGCCGGACCACTTCAGCGCCGAAGCGACCATGTCGTCGATCAGGCGGTGTTCGTAGGTGATGCCGATTTCCTTGAACTGATCCTGGAATTCAGCTTCGTAGACTTCCTGGAAGATGTCCTTGAAGCGGCCGTCATAGGCCTTGAGGATGGTGTTCTTGGTCGACAGGTAGACCGGCCACTTGCGCATCAGGCCGTACATCATCGAGGCGCGGGCGAATTCGCGGATCGACTCGTCGAGGTTGTACATGGCCATTGCAACGCCGGCGCCCGGAGCGTCGAACACTTCCTTCTCGATGACCTGACCATCTTCACCGACGAACTTGATCGTCAGCTTGCCTTTGCCCGGGAATTTGAAGTCGGTGGCGCGATACTGGTCGCCGAAGGCATGACGGCCGACGACGATCGGCTTGGTCCAGCCGGGAACGAGGCGCGGAACGTTCTGGCAGATGATCGGTTCGCGGAAGATGACGCCACCGAGGATGTTGCGGATCGTGCCGTTCGGGCTCTTCCACATCTGCTTGAGGTTGAATTCCTTGACGCGGTCTTCGTCCGGGGTGATCGTCGCGCACTTGATGCCGACGCCGTGCTTCTTGATGGCGTTGGCGGCGTCGACCGTTACCTGGTCGTTGGTGGCGTCGCGATTCTCGACGGAAAGGTCGTAGTAGTCGATATCGAGGTCGAGATAGGGATGGATCAGCTTGTCCTTGATAAGCTGCCAGATGATGCGAGTCATTTCGTCGCCGTCGAGATCGGCTACGGGGTTAGCGACCTTGATCTTCTTCATGTATCTGCCTCGTTCTGCTGATGGGACCAATGTCCCGGGGAGTGGGAATGAAGTCCATGGCGCTATAGCACCGTGTGCCTGGAACGCAAAGCCGCTAGAGGCGTCGGATCGACCTTTTTGCTCTTCACATTCCCTCGAACTGCCATGGCATTTTTCGACTGGGCGCCATTGCCAAAGCGGCGGATGCGGATAATCTCGCGCGCAAGTGCTTGGACCATTCACGGATACCCGTCATGCGCAAATTACTGTCCGCGGCCGCCCTTGGCCTATTCGTCTCGCTGGCCTCCGGAGCGATTGCCGCAGACGCTGTGGCACCTGTCAAAGCCGTCATGGACGCGACCGTCGCCAACTGGGCGGGCGGTGACAGCGACTGGCAGGACATTTTCGAGGAATCCAAGCTCAACCAGCTTTACAGCAAGGATTTCATTGAGAAATACAAGGCGGCCGCGCAGTTTCCGGCGGTCGACGAGGACGGCATCTCGCCCTTCGATTACGATGTGATCGTCGGCGGGGAGGATGCCTGCCCGCTGGAAGATTTGACCATCTCGCCGCAAGCGCCATCTAACGGCAAGACGGAAGTGGTCGCCCAGTTCAAGAAATCGACCTGCATGGGAACGGATCCGCAATACCAGGCCTATACGAGCGTTCGTTTCGAAGTCCTCGAAGAGGGTGGCAAGGCCGTTATCGACGATATCATGACGACGGATGACAGCGGCAATGTCAGTTCACTCAAGGATGCAATGCAGGCAATCGTGAAGCAGCAACAGCAATAGCCTTTTCCTCCCCCTCAATGAAGGACGGGTATGCACCTCGGTCATCAGCTTCGCGATTGGCTGGCCGCCAATGACCCGGCCTTTTCGCGGCTTCGCCAGGCCACGCGGGTGACGCTGACGATCGCCTTTTCGTTCGTCATCCTGTTTGCGATCCATATCGCTATCGTGCCGCTTCCGACGATCACCTATGCGCTCGGCATATTGCTTTCGATCCAGGGCGGGCTGACCGTGCGGGATACGCTGCCCTCACAGCAATTGGTCACGAGGCTGCTCGGCTGTGTCGCCAGCATTGTGGTGGTGATCCTCGCCGCCCTGTTTGTCGATCACCGCTATATTTCCGATTTCGTATTTCTTCTCATAATTTTTGCTGCCAGCTGGGGGCGGGCGATCGGCGTGCGCTGGAATGCCGTCGGCATGTTTGCCTTCATGTCCTATTTCATGGGCGCGTATTTTCAGCCGAAACTTGCGGAGATACCGCTTGTTGCCTTCGGTTCCGTCGTCGCTGTCCTCGTAGCCCACGCCGTGCGCATATGGCTCCTGCCCGATGACTGGCGGCGTGATCTGCTGCGGGCGCTGGAGAGCGTGCGCGGAAGGGTGAACCAGATTCTTGTCGAGCTTGCGGCCGCAGTCTCCGATGGGAAACTTTCCGACGGTGAGCGCAGGGCATTGACGCAATCGGAAGAGCGGTTGAAGGAAGCCGTTCTCATGGCGGAGAGCTTTGTGCCCAAGCCTGCGGACAGCGCGTCCAGCGTCGACTCGCCCGATGCCGAGGTCGCAATGCGGCTGTTCGACATTCACCTCGCCGCCGAGAGCGTCATCGTTCTTAGCCAGCACGCTCCGCCATCCTTCGCACTTGTTCATTCCGTGATCGATCATGACGAGGCCTTGCTGCGACGCGAGATCGATAGTTGCGAGAGCATGGAGGACAAGGACGGGGCGGAGACGGCGCGAGCGCTGATCTGGCTTGATGAGGCGCGCAATGCGCTTGGCGAATTGATCCAGCGCGGCCGCGGCACCGGTTTTCGCGCTCTGGAGGCTTCGCAGGCGGCAAGCAGCACGCCCGTGACATGGCCGAAATTCTCACTCGACGACCCGGCGACGCGGTCCTCCCTGCAGATTACGCTTGCGACCAGCATTGCGATGATCCTGGGTCTGATGCTGTCGCGCGAACGCTGGTTCTGGGCCGTGCTTACGGCCTTCCTCGTTTTCAACAATACCAGCTCGCGGGGCGATACCGCCGTGCGGGCGATGCAGCGGTCCGTGGGGACTGTGCTTGGCATTGTGATCGGGATGCTTCTGGCGGCTCTGGTGGAAGGACATATGGCCGCCGCCATTGTCCTGTCGGTGATCTCCATCTTCCTTGCCTTTTATTTCCTGCAAATCTCCTACGGGGCGATGACTTTCTTCATCACCATCGTCCTCTGTCTGATCTACGGGATGACCGGGGCGCTCTCGTTCCACCTTCTGGATCTGCGGGTGGAGGAGACCATCCTCGGCGCAGTGACAGGAACGCTCGTTGCCTTTTTCGTCTTCCCGGCCAAGACGAGGAGCATTCTCGATACTGCCCTGCTCAAATGGTTCGACGCATTGCGGGCGCTTTTGAACGCAGCCTTCGGCAACGGATCGGGAATGGAAATCATTCAGCTCTCGCAGAAGCTCGATGCTGCCTATCGCGATGTTGCCACGGCCGCGCGACCGCTTGGCGCCTCCTGGTATGTGGTCAAGCGACCCGGCCATATCCGCCAGACCCTGGCGATCTTCATGGCCTGTACCTATTGGGGCCGGATTTTCGCCCGAAACATCGTCGACTCCCGCGATGATCCGGACGGCGAGATCAGGAAAAGCCTCGAGGAGAACCTGAAACGTATTGATGCGATCGCGCCGAAGGGGTCGGACTGTTTCTTCGTGCAGCGCAAGACACCACGGACGGCCGGTCAAAATCTGCCGCTGTCGCGTCATGGAAAACGTCTCGGGGTGGAGATGGTCGGCTCCATGCTGGATCGCCTCTATCCGTGATCTGGCCGTGATCGGGCCTTGCCGATTGCGCTAAGCGCCGTTATTTCCGGGGCGAATGCGCCTTGATGGCGGCAAAGGACGGACTTCATGGCAGGCACGAACAGCGAGCTTCAACTTTTGGCCGAAGGGCCGGCGATCATTCTGGTGGAACCCCAAATGGGCGAGAATATCGGGATGGTGGCGCGCGCCATGGCGAATTTCGGACTGGCGGACCTGCGTCTCGTCAATCCGCGCGACGGCTGGCCAAACGAGAAGGCGCAGGCCGCTGCCTCCAAGGCAGACCATGTGATCGAGGCCACCCGCGTGTTCGACACGGTCGAGCAGGCGATTGCCGACCTTAACTTCGTCTATGCCACGACCGCACGCTCGCGTGACGGCTACAAGCCGGTGCGCTCGCCGGTTGTTGCTGCACAGACCCTGCGTGCGAAATTTGCGGCGGGCGAGGGGACCGGCATCCTTTTTGGCCGCGAGCGCTGGGGACTGAACAACGAAGAAGTGGCGCTCGCCGACGAGATCGTCACTTTCCCCGTCAATCCCGCTTTCGCCTCGCTGAACATCGCCCAGGCGGTGTTGCTGATGTCCTATGAGTGGATGAAATCCGGGATGGAGGATCTCTCCGCTGTGCCGTTTCAGGCGGTCGAGCAGCGACCTTCAACCAAGGACCAACTGTTCGGTCTTTTCGACCAGCTGGAAGAGGCGCTCGACGCCCGCAATTATTTCCACCCTGCCGGGAAAAAGCCAAAAATGGTGGACAATCTCAGGGCCGTTCTCTCCCGCCGGGCTTTCACGGAGCAGGAAATCAGCGTGATGCGCGGCGTCATCTCCTCACTCGACCGTTTCTCGCGCAAAGCTCCGCGCGGCAGCGGCTCACCGGCAAAGCGCAAGGAAGCCAAAGGCGATGACAGCAGCAGCGAATGAGCTGAAACCCGTTCTGGTCTTCGATTCCGGTATCGGCGGCCTGACCGTGCTGCGCGAAGCGCGCGTGCTGATGCCGGAGCGCAGTTTCATCTATGTCGCTGACGATGCCGGCTTTCCGTACGGAAGCTGGGAGGAGCAGGCGCTGAAGGAGCGCATCATCGGGCTCTTCGGCAAGCTGCTGCAAGACTATGATCCGGAGATATGCATCATCGCCTGCAACACGGCCTTCACGCTTGTCGGAGCAGATCTGCGGGCAGCCTTTCCGCAGATGACCTTCGTCGGCACGGTGCCGGCGATCAAGCCGGCGGCGGAGCGGACGCGGTCGGGCCTCGTCTCGGTTCTTGCGACGCCTGGAACCGTGAAGCGCGCCTATACTCGCGACCTGATCCAGTCCTTTGCGACGCAATGCCATGTGCGCCTCGTCGGATCGGAAAATCTTGCGCGGATGGCCGAGGCTTACATTCGCGGCGAGACCGTCTCCGACGAGGCCGTTCTTGCTGAAATCGACCAATGTTTTGTCGAGAAGGATGGCGGCAAGACCGACATCGTCGTGCTTGCCTGCACGCATTATCCCTTCATGGCCAATCTGTTTCGACGACTGGCGCCCTGGCCAGTGGATTGGCTCGATCCCGCCGAGGCGATCGCCCGCCGCGCTCGCAGCCTCGTGCCGCTGGTTGCCGATGCGGTGCATGCCGAAAACTCCGATTTCTCGGTGTTCACGTCAGGCATGCCAGATTTTCCGACCAGGCGGCTGATGCAGGGCTTCGGGCTCAGGGCGTAGGCGATGGCTGCGAGGGAGCAAATCACCATGCGGAGGCTTGCGCGCGCCGAGATGGCAGCGGCAGCGATCGTGCATCGCGCAGCGTTCGACCAGCGTCTTCCCTGGCTTGCCGGCCTGGATACGCCCGACGAGGATTGTGCCTTCTGGAACGATATCGTCTTTGCTGAATGCGAGGTATGGGGCGCCGAAGACGGCAATGGACTTGTCGGTGTCATCGCTTTTCGCCAGGACTGGATCGAGCAGCTCTATATCCTGCCGGTCGCGCAGGCAAAAGGCGTGGGCACGATGTTGCTTGACATCGCCAAATCCGCACAGCGGAAATTGTTGCTGTGGACCTTCCAAAAGAACGTCGGTGCACGCCGTTTCTACGAGAGGCATGGATTTGTTTCGATAGAGGAAACGGATGGATCCGGGAACGAGGAGCGTGAGCCGGACGTGCTCTATCGTTGGGATGCGGAGAGGCATCGGCTGTGACGCTTATCATTCTCATCGGCGCTTCCGGATCGGGTAAGACGACACTTGCCAAGGCTATCAGCGAGCGTTGGCGAGATGAAGTTGATGTTCTCCATTTCGATTCGATCGGCGTCCCGTCCGTCCAGGAAATGACTGCCGTGCATGGATCGCCCGAAGCATGGCAACGTGCGGCCACCGTCGAATGGATGCGCCGGCTCGCTGACATGGCGAAGGACGGGCTGCACATATTGTTCGAAGGGCAGACGCGCCTGTCCTTTCTTGCGGAAAGTGCTGCAGCCGCTGGAGGGCTCCCTTATGTGCCTATTCTCGTCGATTGCGACGATGCGACGAGAACGCGGCGGCTTTCGGTGGATCGGGCACAGCCGGAACTGGCAAATCCCGACATGATGACCTGGGCGGCATATCTGCGAGCGGAAGCCCAGCAAAGCGGCTGCGAGATATTGGATACGTCTGACCGCGACCTGGACGATTGTTTGGCCTACCTGCTGGAGCGCTTTCAGAGCCCTGGGTCTCCAGTGAGTGACAATTTGCTTGAGCCGGAAATCCGGCGGGCGGATGTTGCTGATGCTGCTGCAATCCGTGAGCTGACGCGCGCCGCTTACACAAAATGGGTGCCGCTGATCGGGCGTGAGCCGTTGCCAATGACGGCGGACTATGAGCAGGCGGTCCGGCATCATCTGATCGACCTGCTCTATGCAGGGAGCGGGCTTGCGGCGCTGATCGAGATGGTCGCCGACGAGGGACATCTTCTGATCGAGAACATCGCCGTCTCGCCGCGGTTTCAGGGGCGGGGATATGGACGTCGGCTGATGCAGCACGCCGAGGACATTGCCGCCGGTCTGAATCTCTGTGCGATCAAGCTCTATACGAACCAGTTGTTCGCCGAAAATATCGCGCTTTACCGGAAGCTCGGCTATTCCGTCGATGGCGAGGAGCCGTTCAAAGGCGGCGTCATCGTGCACATGAGCAAGCATCTGCCGGACAACGAATAATCCTTTGTGGGTTTCTCAAATCCAGCCGCGAAAGCCCGCAAAATCTCTGATAGACGACAGCGTAACATTTCTGGAAAATGAGCGTTCGCGCATCTGAGTCCAATTCGGAAGAGGTCAGGCATTGCAGGTAGGTATCGATATGGGATTGGCGTCCGGCAACAGCCCGGCGACGCTCGATATCGAGGAGCTGCTCGCCACCCGTCTGCTCGTGCAGGGCAATTCCGGTTCGGGTAAATCGCATTTGTTGCGCCGCCTGCTGGAACAATCCGCCCAATGGGTGCAGCAGGTCATCATCGATCCCGAAGGCGACTTCGTCACTTTGGCCGACAAGTTCGGGCATATTGTCGTCGATGGCGAACGCACTGAGGCAGAGCTTGCCGGCATTGCCAACCGCATCCGCCAGCACCGTGTCTCCTGCGTCCTGACGCTTGAGGGGCTTGATATTGAGCAGCAGATGCGCGCTGCCGCGGCATTCCTCAACGGCATGTTCGATGCCGATCGCGAATATTGGTATCCGGTGCTGGTCGTGGTCGATGAAGCGCAGATGTTTGCGCCCTCGGTCGGCGGAGACATTTCTGAAGACGCACGCAAGATGTCGCTTGGCGCGATGACCAACCTGATGTGCCGAGGCCGCAAGCGAGGATTGGCCGGCGTCATCGCGACGCAGCGCCTGGCAAAGCTTGCCAAGAACGTCGCGGCCGAAGCGTCGAACTTCCTGATGGGCCGTACCTTCCTCGATATCGACATGGCCCGTGCCGCCGACCTGCTCGGCATGGATCGTCGGCAGGCGGAGATGTTCCGCGACTTGAAGCGCGGCAATTTCGTTGCGCTCGGGCCGGCCTTGTCGCGCCGGCCGCTGCCGATCCAGATCGGCTCGGTCGAGACATCAGCGCGCTCCTCCAGTCCCAAGCTGATGCCTTTGCCCGATGCGCCGCAGGATGTGGAAGATCTGATCTTCACACCCGATCCGGAAGAATTCACCAGGCCGGTCGTTCGGCGCGCGCCACCCGCGCCACGGCCGACGACCGATATCCTTGCCGAATTGTCCCGATCGGCCCCGGCCGCGACTGCTGCCCCTGTCGAGACGCGGGCAAGCCAGGTCGAATTGTCGGAAGAGGAACGCGAGGAGCGGCTGGGCGCTGTGCTCTCCGAAATTCTGGATGATCCAGGTGCGGCTTTCAGAACGGATTCTGTGCTTTACCAGGAATTCCTCGTTCGCTTGCGCATGCGCCGCGTTCCCGGCCCGCCGATGTCGCTGCCGGAATTCCGGCGCAGGGTGGCAGTCTCCCGTTCCGGCGTCGATGCTGCAACGGCGGAGACAGAGGTCTGGAACCTTGCCCTTTCGTTGTCGAGCAGGGTGACGGACGATCTGCAAGGCGTCTTTCTGATGCTCGCAAAGGCGGCCGTCTGCGGCGAGCCGTGCCCCTCCGATGCCCGCATCGCACGCGCCTATGGAACGCATTCCGCTCGGCGCGCCCGCCGTCTCCTCGGCTATTTCGAGGAGCAGGGCAGTGTTGTGGTCCACACCGATTTCTCGGGAAAGCGCATCGTTGCCTTTCCGGATATGGACTGCCAGACCGCGCCCGGCGACCCCAATGCGCCGGATGCCGGCGTGGCTGAGCAGGCGGCGGCCGAGTAACCGGTCAGCCCTCTCGTCGCCAATCGCGATGTGCCTGTCACGGATTAAAGTGGAGTATTTCACTCATCTGTCATATGCACTTCAAACCCCGCATGGATAACTTTAGCGTGCCCCGGGGGTTCGGTGCACGTTGTAACAGGTGGGGATATTCAACAATGCAGAACGACATCAGACGCTATTTTTCGCTTTTTCTTGCCGCATCCGCTCTGACGCTCATGGCCGCGCAGGCACATGCCGACGAGGCCGCAGACAAGCTGCTGGAACGCGCTGCTCAGGGTGACGTCAGCGAGCCCGGCGGCGCTCGTCGCCTGACCGGTGATATTACTGAAGCCTTCCGCGCTTCCATCGTGGACGGTCGTCCGAAGAATGTCATTCTGCTGATCGGCGATGGCATGGGCGATTCCGAAATCACCATTGCGCGCAACTACGCGCGTGGCGCCGGCCAGTTTTTCCGCGGGATCGACGCGCTGCCGATCACCGGCCAGTACACGCATTATTCGCTCGACAAGAAGACCGGCAAGCCGACCTATGTCACCGACTCCGCCGCTTCGGGGACGGCGTGGGCGACGGGCGTGAAATCCTATAACGGCGCGATCGGCGTCGATATAAAGGAAACGGCCCACGAGACGCTGATCGAAAAGGCCAATGCCGCTGGTCTTGCCACCGGCGACGTTTCGACGGCTGAACTGCAGGATGCCACTCCGGCCGTTCAGATCGCGCATGTGACGAACCGCAAATGCTACGGTCCGGAAGCAACGACGAAGCTGTGCGCTTCCAACGCACTCGAAAACGGCGGCAAGGGCTCGATCAGCGAGCAGCTGCTGAACGCGCGCGCCGATGTCACGCTCGGCGGCGGCGCCAAGAGCTTCGGCGAGACTGCAAAGGCAGGCGACTGGAAGGACAAGACCCTGCGTGAGCAGGCTGAAGCCCGCGGCTTCAAGATCGTCGAAAACCTTGCCGATCTGCAGGCCGTGAAGCAGGCCGACGACAAGGCTCCCCTGCTCGGCCTCTTTGCGCCAGGCAATATGCCGGTCCGCTGGGAAGGGCCGAAGGCGAGCCATTACGGCAATGTCGAGAAGGAAGCTGTCGTCTGCCAGCCGAACTCCAAGCGCACGGCTGAAACCCCGACGCTCGCCCAGATGACGACCAAGGCGATTGAACTGCTCAGCGCCAACCCGAAGGGCTTCTTCCTTCAGGTCGAAGGCGCGTCGATCGACAAGCAGGACCATGCCGCCAATCCCTGCGGCCAGATCGGCGAAACCGTCGATCTCGACGAAGCCGTTCAGGAAGCCTTGAAGTTCGCGCGCGCGAACGGCAATACGCTCGTTGTGGTCACCGCCGACCACGCCCATGCCAGCCAGATCATCGACGCCGAAGCCAAGGCCCCGGGCTTGACCGAAGCGCTGATGACGAAGGATGGTGCGGTCATGGCCGTCAGCTACGGCAATTCCGACGATGTCGACGACCAGGGACATACGGGCTCGCAGCTGCGCATCGCCGCCTATGGTCCGAGAGCAGCCAACGTGACCGGCCTGACCGACCAGACCGATCTGTTCTATACGATCCGGGATGCGCTCGAGCTGAAGTAGGAACAGCCCGGCGGGCCGTTTCCGATCTCTTCGCGAATGGCCCGCTATTGCTGTTGACATTTTCATGACGGGCAACTAAACACCGCGCCAGCACCGGGCAGAAATGTCCGGTGTTTCATTTGACATGTCCCGTGGCCTTTCCGAACGCTTTCGTGAGAGACCTGTCAGAACTCCTGAAATAGAGTTCAGAGGAGGGCGTGTTTCCTTAACCGGTTTGGCAACAGACCGGTGCAACACTATGAAAGGAAATGCGATGAGCAAGCGCGAATCGTCCAAGTACAAAATTGACCGCCGTATGGGCGAAAACATCTGGGGCCGTCCGAAGTCCCCGGTAAACCGTCGCGAATACGGCCCGGGCCAGCACGGCCAGCGCCGCAAGGGCAAGCTTTCGGACTTCGGCGTGCAGCTGCGCGCCAAGCAGAAGCTGAAGGGTTACTACGGCGACCTGCGCGAAAAGCAGTTCCGCGCCATCTTCGCTGAAGCCGACCGCCGCAAGGGCGATACCTCGGAAAACCTGATCGGTCTTCTGGAATCGCGCCTCGACGCAATCGTCTATCGCGCCAAGTTCGTTCCGACGGTCTTTGCTGCCCGTCAGTTCGTCAACCATGGCCACGTCACCGTCAACGGCGTTCGCGTCAACATCGGTTCCTACCGTTGCAAGGCCGGCGACGTTATCGAAGTTCGTCAGAAGTCGAAGCAGCTCGTTACGGTTCTCGAAGCCGTTTCGCTCGCTGAACGCGACGTTCCTGACTATATCGAGGCCGACCACAACAAGATGGTTGCGACCTTCGCTCGCGTTCCGGCGCTCGGCGACGTTCCGTATCCGGTTGTCATGGAACCGCATCTGGTCGTCGAATTCTATTCGCGCTAATAGCGGATACAGTTTCGCAAATGGGAAAGCCGCTCATTTCGGGCGGCTTTTTCGTATCCGGAGGGTGACGGATGGATTTGCAGGCAGTTCTCGACAGCATCTATGCAGAGCTTTCGCCACGGCTTGGTGAAGGCAAGGTGGCGGATTACATTCCACAGCTCGCCAAGATCGACCCCCATCAGTTCGGTATGGCGATCGCGACGACCGACGGTAAGCTCTACAGCGTCGGCAGCGCTGATACGGGTTTTTCGATCCAGAGCATCTCCAAGGTCTTCATGCTGACGCTGGCGCTCGGCAAGGTCGGCGAAGGCCTGTGGAAACGGGTCGGACGGGAGCCCTCGGGCACATCATTCAATTCCATCGTCCAGCTCGAGCGCGAGGAAGGCATCCCGCGCAATCCTTTCATCAATGCCGGCGCCATTGCTGTTACCGATGTCGTGCTGTCCGGCCATGCGCCGCGCGAGGCGATCGGCGAATTCCTGCGGTTCGTCCGCTATGTCGCCGATGACGAATCCGTGGTCATCGACGACAAGGTTGCGCGCTCCGAGACGGAGACCGGATTTCGCAATTTCGCCCTTGCCAATTTCATGCGCGCCTACGGCAATATCCAGCATCCCGTCGAACATACGCTCGGCGTCTATTTCCATCAGTGCGCGCTATCGATGAGCTGCATTCAGCTTGCCCGCGCCGGTCTCTATCTCGCCGCGCAGGGCACCAATCCTCTGACGGGCCATTCCGTCGTTTCGCCGAAGCGGGCGCGTCGTATCAATGCCCTGATGTTGATGTGCGGCCATTATGACGGATCGGGCGATTTTGCCTATCGCGTCGGTCTGCCCGGTAAGAGCGGCGTCGGCGGCGGCATTCTGGCCGTCGCGCCGGGAATCGCCTCCATCGGCGTCTGGTCGCCGGGGCTGAACAAGGTCGGAAATTCGCAACTCGGCTCCGTCGCGCTCGAGCTGCTTGCGGCGCGTACCGGCTGGTCCGTGTTCGGCGATTGAGTGGTGTCTTCGCGCGCCGCTTTCTGCTATGGGCTTGCCAGGTTTTGCTGACGGTTTGATTGGAAGACGAGATGAACATTGCGGCTGATGTTGGGGATACCGATCTCGGTTCCGAGGAGAGCGAAACCGCGCTGCATCCGCTCTTTGCCGACGTACCGCGCTCCGTCTCCTTCAACAAGCTGCGCAAGCGCTTGCTTCGGCAGGTGCGCCAGGCCTTCGACGATTTCGACATGCTGAAGGGCCAGAAGCGTTGGCTGGTCGGCCTCTCAGGTGGCAAGGATTCCTACGGGTTGCTTGCGATCCTGCTCGATCTGCAATGGCGCGGTCTGCTGCCGGTCGAGCTTGTCGCCTGCAATCTGGATCAGGGCCAGCCGAATTTCCCCAAGCACATCCTGCCAGAGTACCTCACCAAGATCGGCGTGAAGCATCGGATCGAGTATCGCGACACCTATTCGATCGTGAAGGAGAAGGTGCCTGAAGGAGCGACCTATTGCTCGCTCTGTTCGCGCCTGCGTCGCGGCAATCTCTATCGCATCGCCCGCGAGGAAGGCTGCGATGCGCTCGTCCTTGGCCACCATCGCGAAGATATCCTCGAGACCTTCTTCATGAATTTCTTCCATGGCGGTCGCCTGGCCTCCATGCCTGCGAAACTCCTGAATGACGAAGGCGATCTGATGCTGCTGCGGCCGCTTGCCTATGCGGCGGAGGACGATCTGGCGAAGTTCGCTGTTGCCATGCAGTTTCCGATCATTCCCTGCGATCTCTGCGGCTCACAGGATGGCCTCCAGCGCAACGCGATGAAGGACATGCTCGCCGATATCGAGCGGCGTATGCCGGGCCGCAAGGACACGATGCTGCGGGCTCTGGCGCATGTTAACCCGTCGCATCTTCTCGATCCGAAACTCTTTGATTTTTCGAGCCTTGCGGTCACCGATCCTTCATGAAAATCCGGCTATGCACGGTCTTTATTCGCATGAAGGGCTGGATTTCACATGAGCATTTCGGACAAGGACATTCTATTTCTAGGTGATTGCGTCAAGGAAGCAGCGCAGGCTGAAATCATGCCGCGTTTCCGCAATCTCGGTGTTGCGGATATCGCTGAAAAGACCTCGGCAATCGACCTCGTGACGGAGGCCGATCTCTTGGCCGAAAAGCGGATCACGGCGATGCTGCGCGAGCGCTTTCCCTCCGCGCTGATCGTTGGCGAAGAGGCCTATGAGGCCGATAAATCAGTGGTGCCGGCCCTGGCCGATGCCGAGCTTGCCTTTGTGATCGACCCCGTAGACGGCACGTTCAACTTCGCGGGCGGCTTTCCTGTTTTCGGGACCATTCTTGCAGTTGCCGTGAAGGGCGAGACCGTCGCTGGCATCATCCACGATCCTGTTCTCGGCGACACGCTCAGCGCCATCAAGGGCGCGGGGACCTACCTCAATCGGAGGAACGGTCAGTCGACGAAGTTGAAGGTGGCGGACGCGATCGATCTGTCGCAAATGGTCGGAGGCATATCCTGGGGGCATATGGACGAACCCGACCGCTCGCGCATTGCCGCCAATATGTCGAAGGTGCGCATGACCTTCTCCTTCAATTGCTCCGCATACGAGTATTGGATGGTGGCCTCGGGCAAGATGCATTTCATCGGCCATTCCAAGCTGATGCCCTGGGATCATCTGGCCGGCGTGCTCGCGCATCAGGAGGCGGGCGGCTATACGGCGAAATTCGACGGCTCTCCCTATCGGCCCGGCGAGACCTTGGGCGGCATCATTTCAGCGCCGGATCGCGAGAGCTGGCAAATCATCCGGCGCGAAATCGTCGGCATCTGAATTCGACTTATTGAAGGGAATAAAGGAATGACCGCTTCCGTAGACGTAACAGCCCTGGCAGACCTTCTTCGCCGCGCGGCTCAGGCCGAGATCCTGCCGCGTTTTCGTCGGCTGGGTGGCGGCGACGTCCGTGCCAAGACCGAGGCCACCGATTTGGTGACGGAGGCCGACGAGCAGGCCGAGCGGATGATCAAGGCCGAGGTCGCACGACTCTGGCCTGACGCAGTCTTCGTCGGGGAAGAATCCGTTGCTGCCGAGCCGGCGCTTCTCAAAAGGATCGAAGGCTCCGATCTCGCCATCATCGTCGATCCGGTCGACGGGACATTCAACTTTGCCTCGGGCATTCCAGCCTTCGGAGTCATGGCATCCGTTATCGTCAAGGGCGAGACAGTCGCGGGCATCATCTTCGATCCCATGGGCGATGATTGGGTCATGGCTGAAAAGGGCAGTGGTGCATGGCTGAAGCGGCCGAGCGGCGAGGCGGAGCGTCTTTCCGTTGCAGCCCCCGTCGCTCTGGACCAGATGGTCGGCATGGCCTCAACCGGCTACCTGCCTGGGGAGAAGAAGGCCGAGATCCTTGGCAATCTCGCCAAGGTGCGATTCCTCACGAACTACCGTTGTGCGGCCCATGAATACCGTACCTTCGCCGGTGGTCACGTGCACTATCTGATGTACAACAAGATGATGCCCTGGGATCATCTCGCAGGCACGTTGATCTCCCAGGAGGCTGGCGGCTATGCGGCACGCTTCGACGGAAGCGCTTACCTCCCGCATCATCTCGAAGGCGGGTTGCTGATCGCGCCTGACAAGGCCAGCTGGGACGTTCTGCGGCGGGAAGTCTTTACGGTCTGACGAAACGCGTTATCGCAGCATGCAAAAAGCCCGCCGAAAGCAATTCGGCGGGCTTTTCTCATATATGACCGGCGCCGGCTTCCAACTGCGGATCGTCTCCCGGATGGGTGAAGAGCTTGCCGTTCTCTGCCCACAGCGTGAAGGCGACGCTGAGCGCTCCAAAAATGGCAAAGCCGCCGAAGAGCGGCAGGACCGTGCCATCAAACATCCGGCCGACCACGCTGCCGAGCAGTGCCCCGCCCGTCGTCGAGACGAAGCCGGTGACGGCGGTTGCCGTTCCGGCCAGATGACCCATAGGCTCGAGACTGATCGCCATGAAATTCGTGGTGACGATCGCAAAGGCCATCAGCATGACCGTTATTAGGAGATAGATGAAGACGAAGCTCGGTGTGCCGCTGAGCGCAATCGCATAGCCAACGATCGCAAGCGCTGTGAAGACGAGCATTGCTGCATGGGACATGCGCCGCATGCCGAAGCCGCGTACCAGGAAGCCGTTGGCGAACTGCGCGACGGCGATTCCGCCTGCCGTTGCGGCAAAGGCGGTCGGCATCCATTCACCCAAGCCATAGACCTCGCCGAAGACCTGCTGCACTGACACAACATAGGCGCAGATGACGCCGGTATAGAGCGTCATGCCCATCATGTAGCCGCAGGTGATGCGGTTGGTCAGGACCGTCTTGAAGCCGCTTGCGATCGATCCGACCGAGAAGGGCAGCTTGTCTTCCTTCGGCAGGGATTCCCGCATGCGCACGAACGCCCAGATGAACAGGATACCGCCGATCGTGCCGAGCAGGATGAATATCCATTCCCAGCCGGCATAATTCGAGACCAACTGGCCGATGGTTGGCGCGAGGATGGGCGAAACCATGAAGACGATCATAACGAAGGACATCACGCGCGCCATCTCGCGGCCGCCGAAGCAGTCCCGCACGATCGCCATGCTGGTGATGCGGACGGCGGCCGCGCCGAAGCCCTGCGCAAAGCGCAGCACCAATAGCATGGTGAAGCTTGTCGACCATCCGGCAGCGAGCATCGTGATCATGTAGAAGGCGAGGCCGCCCAGAAGAATGGGACGTCGACCAAAAGCGTCGGACAAGCTGCCGAACAACAGCTGCGAGAGCCCGAATCCGAGGAAATAGACGCCGATGACGAGCTGTGCGTCATTCGGATCCGCAAGATGCAGGGACTGGCCGATCTTGGGCAGCGCCGGCAGCATGCTGTCGATCGCGATTGCAATGCTTGCGGTCATCAGGGCGATCGTGAAGATGAATTCCACGGTGCCAAGACCGATACGAGCGGAGCCAGCGGGCTCCGCTTGATGTAGTTGCGTCGGGTTCATGTCTTTCCCCAGTCAGTGCATTGCCAGAGAGGGATCGGAGGACGGTGGTGCATTCTGCGGGCGGAAGAGCTTGCCGCGCTCCGCGATGAGCACGAAGATCAGACCGACGACCGAAACACAGAAATAAGCGGCCACCATAGGCGTTGCGGTGCCATTATAGAACTGGCCGATGACAGCGCCAATAAGGGCGCCGCCGACCGTGCTCATGAAGCCGAGGACTGACGATGCCGTTCCTGCGACATGGCCGAGCGGCTCCATGGCCAGCGAATTGAAGTTCGAGCCGATCCAGCCGAACTGGAACATGGTCAGCGCGAAAAGCCCCATGAAGATAGGGAAGGGCATTGGCTGTGGCCCGAAGAGCTGGACCATCAGCCAGATGAAGGATAGCGCCATGAAGGCCAGCAGCGAGAAGTGTGACAGCTTGCGCATGCCGAAGCGGCCGACGAACTGTGAATTGATGAAGGATGAGAAGGCCATGAACAGCGCGACGCCACCAAAGGCGAGCGGTGTATAGACGCCGAGGCCATAGATGGTGTTGTAGATCTGCTGCGCCGAGTTGATGAAGCCGAACAGCGCTCCGAAGAGGAACGTGCTAGCGATGGTATAACAGAGGGCGACGCGGTTCGTCAGGAAGATAGCAAAGCCTGACAGCACCGATTTTGCGGTGAAGGGGCGCACGTTTTCCGGTCGCAGCGTCTCGGGAAGGCGGAAGAACATCCAGATGCCGACCAGCGTCGCCATGGTGCCGATGAAGGCGAAAATCATGTGCCAGGTGCTGAACAGCATGATGACCTGGCCCGTACCAGGCGCGATGACGGGGACGACCATGAAGACCATCATGATTAGCGACATGACCTCGGCCATCTGACGGCCGCCGAAAACATCTCGAACAATGGAAATCGTGATGACGCGTGTTGCCGCCGAGCCGAGCCCCTGGATCAGCCGCAGGATAAGAAGTCCTGCAAAGGAGGGGATGAGAGCGATGCCGAAAGCGGACACGACATAGATGAAAAGGCCGATCAGCAGCGGAATGCGCCTGCCGAAGCGGTCCGACAGTGGTCCATAAAAGAGCTGCGCCGAGCCGAAACCGATGAGATAGGCGGTTACGACATATTGCCGATGATTTTCGTTATCGACCTGAAGACTGGCGCCGATCTGCTGCAGCGCTGGAAGCATGATGTCGATCGCGAGAGAGTTGACCGCCATCAGAAAGGCTGCGAGTGCAATGAACTCGCGCTTGCCCATGGGCAGTTGCCCAGCGGACATGGCCTGTGAAGAATTCGCCACGGTAGTATTCCCATAAACATGCCAAGGCGCTGCCGGAAAAGGCAGCGCCTTATCAAATCAGTAGCTATGGAAACCGGACGAAAAGGTCCGGTAACCGGTCAAGCGGCGCCGCGAACGCTGATGCCGTTTTCCTCGAAGTGCTGCTGCAATTCACCGGCCTGGAACATTTCCCGGATGATGTCGCAACCGCCAATAAATTCGCCCTTTACGTAGAGCTGCGGAATGGTGGGCCAGTTGGAGTAATCCTTGATGCCCTGGCGGATTTCCGAATCAGCAAGAACGTTGATGCCCTTGTAGCCGACGCCGATGTAGTCAAGAATCTGCACGACCTGACCCGAGAAACCGCACTGCGGGAACTGCGGGGTGCCCTTCATGAAGAGAACAACGTCGTTGCTCTTGACCTCGTTGTCGATGAATTCGTTAATTCCGCTCATTTCTTTTCCTTTCACATACGGGTTCAAGGCCCGCAGTTCGTTCGTGCATTTTAGATAGCATGTGGGAGTTTGTTTTCCAGTCGCAATAATGCATGGCAGGTTTTTTTAATCGGTAAACCGATGCGTGTAGGCAACAGTTCAGCAATGTCTCGATGTTTGAACCCGGCCGCCTGACTTGATATGGGATGTCTCCCGTCTCAGGCGTTGCGGTCACCTTAACGCAGCACCGTTTCGATTCCAGCCTGCCATTAAAAAGCCGGAAGGCAATGATGTGCGAAGGTTCCGTCTGCATTCCGCATCTCTCTGTTTGGACATGTAAATTATAATGAATCCCATTAAAAAGAGGGTGGTCCTTCACTTCCCTGGTTTTGAGCCCCTCGACGCTTCTGCCCATCGTGCCCGCTACGACCGCTCTGCGAAGCAAAGTGCCAAGGCATGGGACTATTCGGCCGATGTCGGCCAGCTTCAGCCTTTCGGGATGGCGCCTTATTTTGATGTGAAGACCAGCGGCGCGGCATGGCAGACGCTTAGCCGAGTTCACATCCTGGATCACGATGAGTTCGTCGGTCGTTTGAACGGCCGCAATTTCTTCTCCCGGGTTGTCCAGGGCTATCTGGCAGCTGCGCGTGTTGCGGTCGGTGGCGGGCTTTTCGGCTATTTTCGTCATGCTTGGCGATTCGGCCTGTTCTTCATCTTTCCGTTTCTTCTGATGTTTGTTGGTCTGGCCATCGCCGCAGCAATCGTTGCGGCGCCTTATGCAGCCGAGCTTTCAGTCTGGCATTTTCTCTGGAGCGCACCGCTTGCGGCAGCGTTCATGATTTTCGCCTTCCTGCCTTTTGCAGCGCGTTTTCATACGCTGCATCTGTTTGCGGATTGGGAGCTGGCGGTGGCCATGGCCGGGCTGAATCGGCTGAGCGCTCAGCAGTGGATCGAAGCCTGCGCGACAAGCGCACGGCGCGCGCTGGAAGAGCCGGCGGATGAATATGTCATCTCGTCACATAGTATGGGGTCCAGCATTGCCGTGCATGTGATCGGACTGCTTCTCGAGCAGGAGCCCGAGCTTTTCGCCGACAAGCGCGTCGTGTTCACATCGCTTGGCAGCGCCATATTGCAATGTGCGCTGCTGCGGTCGGCCCACGTCTTGCGTTCACGTGTCGGGTTGCTCGCCCGCTGCCAGAACATACACTGGATCGACGTTCATTGCCTGACCGATGCGATCCACTTCTACAAGGTGCCAGTCGTGGCGGTTTGCGGTCACAAGGCTGCGCCGCAGGCGGCTATCACCACAGTACGTTTCAAGACCATGCTCACCGAAGAGCATTATCGCAAGATCAAGCGGGATCTACTGCGCGTTCATCGCCAATATGTATTGGGTCCCGATGAGCGGGCGGCTTTCGATTTCACCCTGATGACGGCGGGGCCATTGCCTGCCTCGGCATTTGCAACGTTCACGCGGGCAAACATGCCGAGCCTGGCGCTTGCCGGCGAGGGGCCGGCAGAGCGCGTTGCCTCAATCGGGGGCTGATGTCTGCAGGGCAAGGGCGTGCAGCACGCCGCCCATATTGCCCTGCAGCGCATTGTAGACCATCTGGTGCTGCTGCACGCGGCTCTTGCCGCGAAAAGCTTCTGCCACGACTTCCGCAGCATAGTGGTCACCATCCCCGGCCAGGTCACGAATCGTCACCTTAGCGCCGGGTATGCCCGCCTTGATCATGTCTTCGATATCGCCGGGATTCATCGGCATGCGGGGCTATTCCTTATTCTCATTCGGCCGCGACGAGCGTTTCGCCGGCCATGAATGCAGGAAACCACGATTCATGTGCCTCGCGCAACTGCTGAACCGGTACCGACATCAGATCGTCGATCACCAGCGCATCGCCGCCAACGGTACCCAGTCGTCGGAAAGGAATACCGGCGCCCTCGGCGTTGAGGCAGACGAAGTTCGCAAGGTCTGCCGGTACTGTGATGACGTAGCGCGCCTGGTCCTCGCCGAAAAGGAGAGCGTGAGGTGCTCCCTTGCATTCGCTGAGGCTGAGCTGCAATCCCTTGTTCGACGCTATGGCCATCTCGGCGAGTGCCAGCGCGAGCCCGCCTGAGGACAGGTCGTGGCAGGCGGTGACCTGGCCGTTGCGGATCGCGGAGCGAACGAAGTCGCCGTTACGGCGTTCGGCGAAAAGATCGACCTCCGGAGCGGGACCATCCGACTGACCGATTATATCGCGCAAGTAGATCGACGAGCCGAGGTGGTTGCCGTCTACGCCGATCAGCAGGACGCTGTCGCCATCGGATGCGCTGCCGATACGGGCCATCTTGCTCCAGTCCGGCAGCAAGCCGACGCCGGCAATCGTTGGGGTCGGCAGGATCCCGACGCCATTGGTCTCGTTATAGAGCGAGACGTTACCCGAAACGATCGGGAAATCGAGCGCGCGGCAGGCTTCGCCGATGCCTCTGATGGCGCCGACGAATTGGCCCATGATCTCAGGCTTTTCCGGATTGCCGAAATTGAGGTTATCCGTTGCAGCCAAAGGCTCGGCCCCGGTTGCCGTGATGTTTCTCCAGCATTCGGCAACAGCCTGCTTGCCGCCTTCGAAGGGATCCGCCTCGACGTAGCGCGGCGTGACGTCCGACGAGAACGCAAGCGCCTTGGTGGCATGGCCTTCGACGCGAACGACACCGGCATCGCCACCTGGAAGTTGCAGCGAGTTGCCCTGGATCAGCGTGTCATATTGCTCGTAGACCCAACGGCGGCTGGACTGATTGGCCGAGCCGACCAGCGTCAGCAAGGCCTGGCCATAATCCTTGGGAGCGGCAACGAGATTTGCGGGCAGGGCGGCGCGCTTGTCCGCTTCACGCCACGGACGGTCATATTCCGGCGCCTGATCGCCGAGGTCCTTGATCGGCAGGTTGGCGACTTCCTCGCCCTGATGGATGACGCGGAAACGCAGGTCGTCCGTCGTCTTGCCGACGATCGCAAAATCGAGGCCCCATTTGACGAAGATCGCCTTGGCCTCGTCTTCCTTCTCCGGCTGCAGAACCATGAGCATGCGCTCCTGGCTTTCCGACAGCATCATTTCATAGGCGGTCATCCGCTCTTCGCGGACTGGAACCTTGTCGAGCTGCAGCTCGATGCCGAGATCGCCCTTGGCGCCCATTTCGACGGCAGAGCAGGTGAGGCCGGCCGCACCCATGTCCTGGATGGCGATAACGGCGCCCGTCTGCATCAGTTCCAGGCAGGCTTCCAGCAGGCACTTTTCGGTAAAGGGGTCGCCGACCTGGACGGTCGGGCGCTTCTCCTCGATCGATTCGTCGAATTCCGCCGATGCCATGGTCGCGCCGCCGACGCCGTCGCGGCCGGTCTTGGCGCCGAGATAAACGACGGGGAGGCCGACGCCCTTGGCTTCCGACAGGAAGATGGCATTGGACTTTGCAAGGCCTGCCGCGAAAGCGTTGACCAGGATATTGCCGTTGTAGCGCGCGTCGAATTCGACTTCACCGCCGACGGTCGGCACGCCGAAGGAATTGCCGTAGCCGCCGACGCCGGAGACGACGCCGGAGACGAGGTGGCGGGTCTTCGGATGATCTGGCTCGCCGAAGCGGAGCGCGTTCATGGCTGCAATCGGGCGGGCGCCCATGGTGAAGACGTCGCGCAGGATGCCGCCGACGCCGGTCGCCGCACCCTGATAGGGCTCGATATAGGAGGGGTGGTTGTGGCTCTCCATCTTGAAGACCACGCAGTCGCCATCATCGATATCGACGACGCCGGCATTTTCACCCGGGCCCTGGATAACGCGCGGCCCCTTGGTCGGCAGGGTGCGCAGCCACTTCTTAGAGGATTTGTAGGAGCAGTGCTCGTTCCACATGGCCGAGAAGATACCGAGCTCGGTGAACGTCGGCTCGCGACCGATCAGATCCAATATGCGCTGGTACTCATCCGGCTTTAGGCCGTGCGAAGCAATGAGTTCCGGGGTGATCTGGATCGTATTGGAAATTGTCATGAGCGCGAGAGAGTCCTTGCCGGTGACGGGATTGGCGTCTCTTTAGCGCAAGTGAAGAGGTCATGCGACAGGAAAATGGCCGCCCTTCACAGGACGGCCATGCAGAATAGATCATGAATTCAGCTGAGGCTTAGAACTTGTAGCCAACCATGAGACCGGCGCGGGTCATGCCGCCATTCGGGCCGTCGCAAAGATTGGCGTGCGAGGAGTGGGCAACCTGGGCCATCAGGCTCCAGTGGCTGTCGAAATTATAGCCGGCGCCGAGATATTCGTGGAAGAGCAGATGACAGCCGAGCTTCGGACCATCGTTTTCGTCCGTCAGGTTGCCGTTGTGGACGACGCCGCCAAAGCCCGCTTCGGTGAAGAAGCCGTTGGGATTTGTCAGTGTCCAGCTCAGGCCACCATAAAGCTGCTGCGCTGCGGTATGGGTCGTGCCGATCGACGTGCCGATATGGATGCGCGGATGGAGGAGCTGGCCTTTCCAGTCGTCGGCCGGATTATAGCCAAACGGATTGAACAGGACCATCACGTCGGGCATGACGCCGTCTTCGCGATCGTGACCGTCCTCAATCGAACCGCTCAAGCCAAAGCGCAATTCATCAAAAATCTTTGGGGCGGGAGCAGCCGCGGGGGCTGCGGGAGGGGCCGATGCAGGCTGAAGATCGGCACCAGAAGCTGGCTGATAGGCAATAGCAACTGAACTCAAAAGCACAAAAGCGGACAATGCGTTTCTCGAAAAACGTCTAACGAGATCGACGTGCAGGCTCATGCAAGAATCCTCAAGAAACCCGCGACTCGCGGGCAGGCTACGCAATTCCTAGCATCGCGAGCGAGATGGTAAAGGAGGCTTGGTATTTCGATGAGGTATTTGAAATTGCTGATGTAAAACCGCAACAGCAGCTGTTGCGCTAGCAAAATCAGCTATAGCTATCGTAGCTTGCAGAGCCATTGTCCAATAGCCGGCGAAGGGTCATCAGACCGGCAGCAACCTCCTCGCGACCTTGCGGAGAGGAGAATGCAACGCGAACGCGATGGTAGACTTTGTCGGTGCGCCCCGCTTTGAATTCGTCTTCGTCATCCACCAGAACGCCGTCGGCCAGGGCTGCATTCTTGAACGTGCCGGATAGCCAGGGCTCGGGCAGCTTCAGCCAGAGAAACGGTACATGCGGATGAGAATTGAAATCGGAACCGGCCAGGATTTCGCGCGCCAGCGCTTCGCGGGCACGGATCTCCTCCGCGCTTTTGCGGCGCAGCGCTTCCGCGTGGCCCTCGAGCACCAGCCGGGCACCGGTCTCAGCCAGGATGAAGGGCAGGCCGCCCGTCGTCATCTTGTGCGTGATCCTGATGCGCTGGGCAAAATGCTGCGGGCAGGCGACCCAGCCGCCTCGCACGCCCGCCGTTACCGCCTTCGATAGGCCACTGACCAGGAAGGTGCGTTCCGGCGCAAGGCTTGCGATCAGCGGGTTCTGGTCCTGCGTCATGCCGCCGTAGAGGTCGTCCTCGATCAGCCAGACGCTGTGGCGGCGAGCGATTGCAATGATTGCCCTGCGTCTCGCTTCGGGCATGGTGGCGACCGTCGGATTGTGCGCGGTCGGCATCAGGAAGGCCAGACGCGGGTGCTGCTGCTGGCAGACGCGCTCAAAATCATCCGGGATGATGCCCTGCTCGTCGGAATCGACAAGGATCGATCTTCGCCCGAGAAGCCGAGCGCCGCGGCTGACCTGGGTATAGGTCAGATTTTCAAAGACGATCTTGTCGCCGGGGGAGGTGACGGCGGAGATGACTGCGATTGCAGCGGCATGGGCGCCGAGTGTCGGCACGACATTCTCCACGTCGGGATACCAGCCATTGCGGCCAAGCCAGGCGCGTCCCGCCGCAAACCAACTCGCTGGGAAGTTCCGCGAATAGGACGAAATCTCAAGCTGATGGTCCCGGCTGATTTCCGTGAAGAGCCGACCGATGATTTCGCCCTGACCGATGTCGGGCGCCGCCGTTGTGTCGAAGCGAATCTTGTCGCCCGGCGCATCGAAGCCTCGGGTGCCGGCGAGTGCCTGGGTAATGGGATCGGCTTGCTCGATGGGTTTGCTGTTGGCGCGATCCAACACGTAGGTGCCACGCCCGACCTCGCCTGCGACCAGTCCTCGTTCGTGAACCAGCGCATAGGCCCGGCTGATTGTCCCGATTGTCACCCCTATGTCATAGGCAAGATTGCGCTGAGGCGGGAGCTTGGTGCCGGGCGGCAAAACGCCATGGCTGATCGCGGATTCGATACTGTCCGCAACTCGGATATAAACGGGGCCAACGCCGCTCGATAGGTCTGGTAGCCAGTTTGTCATGGGGACAATTTGATAGATTGATCCCTACCCATTGTCAAGAATAGGGTCAATTCGACGCGAATGTAGCGAGTCCAATATCGAATCGACGATGGCAATGGATACAATAAATACAATTGAGAGAGCGGCGCACCAATCGCGTCCGCGCGCAGCTTCACTTTCCTTGAAGGGCGTATTTCACCGTTTTTGCCATCTACTTTGGACTTGGTACGAAAAGCGTGAAAGCAGGCGGACGCTGCGCGATCTGACCGACGATCAGCTCAATGACATCGGGATCACACGTCGCGAGGCGAGGACCGAGGTCAGTAAATCATTCTTCTGGGATTGATCCACGATGGAGCTGGATGCGACGGCTGCTCAGCAGCCCTTGTTGCCGTTGGCCCAGCGGTTGACGTCGCCGGTGATCTGGGCGGCAGAAGCGCCGCTCATCATCGGACCGAAGGCCTCGAGCTTGGCCGGATTGCCTTCCGCCTGAACGACCAGTGAGGGCCGGCCGGTCGGGTGGCCGCGATCGACGATCAGGATACGCGGCCGGCCGGTATACGAATTGAGCTCCGGCGCCAGTTGATATTTTGCAAAGGTCGGATTGGCCGACTTGAACCAGCAGGCGTTCGCGCTCAGCATGATGCGTTCCATCGTCGACAGCGCGTCCTTATCGGTTGTCACGACCGGCGCATGCGACTGGCAGGACGCCACCAGAGCGCCGAGAACGGCAAGGAGGACGGACATGCGGAGGGCGACGGAAGGATGACGCATCAATCTCTCTTTCGGGATCGGCTTTGAGGGAGCATGCGGGGGAATGCAGCCTGTTTGATCAGGCTGCGATGACATCCAGCGCGGAAGCGAAAAGCCCGCGCCCGTCAGCACCGCCATGGGCGGCTTCAATGAGATTTTCGGGATGCGGCATCATGCCGAGCACATTGCCCTGCGCATTCATAACGGCGGCGATATCGTTGATGGAGCCGTTCGGATTGGTTCCTTCTGCATAGCGGAACACAACCTGACCTTCCCCTTCGATCCGGGCCAGGGTCTCGGCGTCGGCGAAATAATTGCCGTCGTGGTGGGCGATCGGGCAGCGGATGATCTGACCCTTCGCATAGGCGCGGGTGAAGTCGGTCTCGGCGTTGACGACTTCGAGCTTGATCTGCTTGCAGACGAATTTCAGGGAGGCATTGCGCATCAGAGCGCCGGGCAGCATGCCGGCTTCGACCAGGATCTGGAAACCGTTGCAGACGCCAAGCACCTTCACGCCTTTGTTCGCCTTCTCCTTGATCGCCTGCATGACAGGCATGCGGGCTGCGATCGCGCCGCAGCGGAGATAGTCTCCATAGGAGAAGCCGCCCGGAATGACGATGAGATCTACATCCGGAATCTCGGTCTCCGTCTGCCAGACCGTAACAGGGGCTACTCCCGAGATCTTGGTAAGGGCGGCGATCATGTCGCGATCACGATTGAGGCCGGGAAGCTGTACGACTGCTGACTTCATGGGTGAGGTTCAAACCTTGCTTGTGCTTCTGCGAGTTCACGCAATTCGAGGCGGTTTTCGATGCGTTCAAGGCGGTCCAGCACCTGCGTCTGAACAGAATGCAAATTGTTGATATCGCCTTGCATGACATGCATATGGTTGCGGAGACTGTTGATGTCATGACGCATGTCGCGCTGCCCATCTCTCAGGAAAGCGATGTCAGTCTGAATTTTCCTCAGAATCTCGAACATCAATTCCTGTTGTTCAGTCATCGCATCCCCGCAACCATCAGTCGAGAGAAATACTATAGTTCTCGATCACCGTGTTGGCGAGGAGTTTATCGCACATGGCCTTGAGATCAGCCTCGGCCTTCGCCTTGTCGACGCCGGCAAGTTCGAGGTCGAAGACCTTTCCCTGACGGACCTGGTCAACGCCTTCAAAGCCGAGGGCGCCGAGCGCGCCTTCGATTGCCTTGCCCTGCGGATCGAGAACGCCGTTCTTCAGCGTAACGGTAACACGAGCCTTGATCACGATTGTCCTTCCATATGCCTTTTACTTGACCAGAACCGGTCCCGTGCCGCGCACGGGCTCGTTCTCGTTGATGATGCCGAGACGACGAGCCACTTCCGAATAGGCTTCCAGAAGCCCGCCCATATCACGGCGGAAACGGTCCTTGTCCATCTTTTCGTGCGTCTCGATGTCCCAGAGGCGGCAGCTATCCGGCGAGATTTCATCGGCGAGGATAATGCGCATCATGTCGCCTTCGAACAGGCGACCGCACTCGATCTTGAAATCGACGAGCTGGATGCCAACGCCAAGGAAGAGGCCGGTCATGAAGTCGTTGACGCGGATGGCGAGCGCCATGATGTCGTCAAGCTCAGCCGGATTGGCCCAGCCGAAAGCTGTGATGTGCTCCTCCGAGACCATCGGGTCGTTGAGGGCATCCGACTTGTAGTAGAACTCGATGATCGAGCGCGGAAGCACCACGCCTTCCTCGATGCCCAGGCGTTCAGCGAGCGAGCCGGCGGCAACGTTGCGCACGACGATCTCAAGCGGAATCATTTCCACTTCCTTGATCAACTGCTCGCGCATGTTCAGGCGGCGGATGAAGTGCGTGGGGATGCCGATCTTGTTCAGATGGCTGAATATATACTCGGAGATCCGGTTGTTCAGGACACCCTTGCCATCGATGACTTCGTGTTTCTTCTTGTTGAAAGCGGTAGCGTCATCCTTGAAAAACTGGATCAGCGTGCCCGGTTCGGGACCCTCGTAAAGGATCTTAGCCTTGCCTTCGTAAATACGGCGGCGACGGTTCATCTTCACTTTTCTCTGTAGTTGGCGCTCTTCGAACAGCGCAAGTGGATCGATCTTTGGGCGTCCCCTTAAAGGAAAAGAAGGAAATTCACAATCGGCCAGCGCCTCCTTCCTCGGGATTTCGCCGAGCGGCCATATACCGCTGCGAGAATCGGGTATTTTCATCTCATGTTCTACAGGCTTTTCTTTGACGAAGAAATGAATGCACCCGTTGCTGCACAATATATAGGAAGCGCAATCGCCACTTTTACCTGGTTTTGTGTGGGAAGATCGCAGGACGACGGAGTTTGCCGGCTCAGCGAAGGGATTGCTCGAGCTTCTTCTGGGTAGCCCTTGCACCACGCTCGTTGCCGCGCCAGCTTTCGCTGCGTATGAAATTCGGCATATCCGCCGCCTTCATCGGGCGGGCCAGCGCAAAACCCTGGAGTTGGTCGCAGCCAAGGTCGCCCAGGATGTGGACATGTTCCGGGGTTTCCACCCCTTCGGCGGTGACCCTGATATTCAGCGAATGGCCGATATCGATGATCGATCCGACGAGCTTTCGCTGCTCGGCGGAATGGGGCAGGGGCTTGACCAACTCTCGATCGATCTTCAGGGATGCAGGGCTCAGCCGAAGCAGACTGACAATGGAGGCGTGGCCCGTTCCGAAGTCATCGATCTCGATATCGATGCCCAGCCTGCGCAGAAGCGCAAGATTGGCCGTCGAGGCCTCGTCACAGTCGTCGAGCGAGATGGATTCCAGCAATTCGAAGGCAAGAATTCCCGGCTTTACCTTCAGCGCGCGGAGGCTTTTACCCAAGCCCGGATCAGCCAGCCGCCGCGACGAAACATTGACCGAAATCTTTGCGATATCGATGCCGGCATCGCGCCATTCGGCATGGTCACGGAGGGCCTGCTCCAGGATGAGGCCGTCAATGGTCGAGACAACATCGAGATCCTCGGCAATCGAAAGGAACTTGTCCGGCGTCATCAGGCCGAAAACCGGATGCTGCCACCGCGCCAATGTTTCGATACCGACCACATCGAGCGAGCGGGCGCAGAACTGCGGCTGGTAAAAGGGAACGAATTCGTGCCGCTCCAGACCTCGCAAGATTTCGTCAGACAATTGCTTTGTCGCAATGATGTGGCGCTGCATGTCGTGCGAGAAGAACTCATGACGGTTTCGTCCGCCGGCCTTTGCTCGGTAAAGAGCAATATCGGCGTTCAGCAGAAGCTGGTGGGCATCGAGGCGAGGGCCGCTATCGCAGGCGATACCGATACTGGCGCCGAACCGGCAATCGTGACCGTCGTAACGCACAGGCTTGCACAGCTCGCGAATGATCTGGGAGGCCATGCTTGCGATGCGCTTTGAAAAACCCTTGCGCTTGCAGACGACGACGAACTCGTCGCCGCCGATGCGGGCGACGAAATCATCCTTGCCGGCGACCGATACCAGTATGCCGGCTGCGTGCTTCAGCATCATATCACCGGCCCGATGCCCGAGCGTGTCGTTGATCTGCTTGAAGCGGTCAAGATCGATATGGAGGATCGCCAGAAGCGAGCCGTCGGCCCGGCATTCCTGGGATCGGCGGTCCAGCATGTGGTCGAGATAGCGACGGTTGGGGAGGCTGGTCAGGTGATCGTGGAAGGCGATGTGCTCAATCTGCTCCTTGGCCGCTTCCAACTCGCCGTTGCGGGCTTCCGCCAGCGTCTTTGCGCGATGCAGTTCATTGCGAAGGGTCGCTTCCTCTGTCACGTCCCAGTTGGCGCCGATCATCTTCGGATTGCCGCGCTCGTCGACGAAGGGGGCTGCGCGGGCCCGGATGACGCGCACGACGC
This sequence comes from Rhizobium sp. BK376, assembly GCF_004341625.1. Taxonomy (GTDB): domain Bacteria; phylum Pseudomonadota; class Alphaproteobacteria; order Rhizobiales; family Rhizobiaceae; genus Rhizobium. The sequence goes on from NZ_SLZG01000011.1 coordinate 30,270, forward strand.
CATCGGGGCGCACGATCCTGTATTCGTGCAGAAAGCCGTCGTCGCCCATGAGATTGTCGTTCACTCGCTTCAGCACCCGTTCCCTGTCGTCCGGATGGAGCGTCTCTTCCCAGAAGTTGCTTGGCTTCAGATTCGGTGTGCCATCGATGCCATAGATCGCAAGCAGGCGGTCGTCCCACTCGACCTCATCCTTGTTGATGTCGGCTTCGAAGACGCCGATTCTTGAGATTTCGAGCGCAAGATCCAGACGGCGCGACACATGGGCCAGCATCTCTTCCGCAGCCTTGCGCAGCGAAATATCGGTATCGGTGCCGATGATATGCGTCGGAACGCCATTCTCATCCCATTCCACGGACGCGCCGCGGCATTCGATCCAGACCCAATGGCCGTCCTTGTGGCGCTCGCGATATTCGAAGATGCGATAGGCCGGATCGCCGCTATTTTGTCTTTCGATCGCATGCAGGACATGTTCGCGGTCATCAGGATGCACGCCCTGGATCCAGTCGCCGAGGGCGGCCTCGAATTCCTCGTCCGTTTTCAGTCCGCGCATCTTCCGCCAGGTGTCCGAATAGAACATTCGGCCGCTTTTGAAATCGTGATCCCAAACGCCGAGATCGGAACTGATAAGAGCGGAATTCCAGCGGGCCTCGCGTTCGGCTATCTCTGCAAGCCGGTCCGGTCGATCGCCGACCTCCAGGAACTGGAGAAGCACATATTGCGTGCCGTCTGGAGCATCAGCGCCGATGCGCGACAGGAATAGTTGCGCGGAAATAGTCTGCCCCGATGAAGCCAGATGGATGGAGAGCAGGGTCGACGTTGGGGCTGCCGCCTTCAGCAGACCGTTCAGCGTGTCGATCTCATCCGATTGAATAAAATCATCGATCCTGGCGTCGCCAAGGCTTGCCGAATTGGGGAAGAGCCGGCGAAACGCGGTGTTTGCATAGACGACGCGATTATCGGCCCGCTGCACGACAATGCTTGGCAATGGCGCCAAATCGAGCATGCCTGCGAAGTCGAGATTCAAATCTGGGAAGGTCAGTCGATCTTTCGGCAGCGACGTCAAAGGGCACACCCATGCAGAACCTGCGTAACGATGCCCTTATTACATTAAACTTCCCTTAAAGAAGTGGTCGCTGTTATATCTATTCCCACCGATAAGGTGCTGAACTCACTTGCTAAGTTCAGCGGCATCCGGCCGGAGGCGGCTAAGGAATTGAGCAAAGACCATCGTCCCCTCGGGCCATGGACCATGGCCGGAATCGGCATTGATGTGGCCTGCCTCTCCTGCGTCAATCAGCAGGGAACCCCAGCTATTGGCGATGTCGCCGGCGTGTTCGTAGGTTCCGAATGGATCGTTGCGGCTGGCGATCGTGACTGACGGAAACGGCAGGGGATCACGCGGATAGGGGCCGAAGGTCATCAGATGCTTCGGCCGGATCTTCGGGTTGGCGACGTCAGGCGGTGCCACCAGGAATGCACCGGCGACCGGCTTCTTGAACAGCGGAATAGCGTGGACGAGAGACGGTATGCCAAGCGAGTGCGCCACCAGAACCACAGGACGTGTCGAGGCGTTCACTTCTTCTGCGATGCGGGCCATCCAATCATCACGGACCGGCTTCGACCATTCGGCCTGCTCCACGCGCCTTGCCGTGCTGAGCTTCTGCTCCCAGCGGCTTTGCCAGTGATCAGGCCCGGAATTGGTATAGCCGGGAATGATGAGGATATCTGCGTCTGAGACTTTCATGATGGCCCGATGTGAGAAGCGAGAGGTTCGAAGTCAAGTGAAAAGGCGACAAATGCGGCAAAATTTGCTAGAGTTGTGAAATGCCGGTTGCGATGAACGTGTCGGCCTTCTCATTTGCCGAAAGTTTTAAGCCACCTGCAAGCTTGCGCCCTTTCTGACCCAAGGGGTCTAAGGGGATGGTGCGTTGAAACTGCCGCTACGACTTTACGTTGGGAGAACGTGCTGTCTAGCAGGCTGCGGAGGAGGAAACCCATGACGGCATTCCATGTTATGGCCGGTGCAGACAACAACTTCGTGCGCCCGGTCGTTCGCAAGATAGGCTTTAGCGATATCGGCGACGCACTGAAGTCGGGACTGACAGATTTCAGCGAGAAGCCATCCCACTACGTCTTCCTCTGTCTCATGTACCCGATCGCCGGCATCGTTCTGATCGTCTGGAGTTCCGGTGCAAATCTCCTGCCGTTGCTTTTTCCGTTGATGTCGGGCTTCGCGCTGCTGGGGCCGATTGCCGCCATAGGCCTTTATGAGATCAGCCGTCGCCGGGAAATGGGTCTCGACAGCTCCTGGTCGCATGCCTTCGATGTCCGCTATTCGCCGGCGCTGCCGTCGATCATAGCCGTCGGCATTCTGCTGCTGGCGCTTTTCATCGGATGGCTGATAGTCGCGCAGATGATCTACACGGCCTACTTTGGCGACGCCATGCCGGCTTCAATCTCATCTTTTATCTCGGAAGTGCTGACAACGCGGGCAGGGATGGGATTGATTTTCTGGGGTAATCTCGCCGGCTTCGTGTTTGCGGTTATCGTGCTTGCAACGACGGTCGTGACTTTCCCGCTGTTGCTCGACCGGGATGTCGGAGCAGTTGCAGCGATCGATGCCAGCATGCGCGCGACATTGGCCAATCCCGGTCCGGTAGCCCTATGGGGCCTGATCGTCGCAGCACTGTTGCTGATCGGAACGATACCGATCTTTGCCGGTCTCGCCGTCGTCATGCCGATCCTCGGTCATTCGACCTGGCACCTCTATCGCAAACTCATCGCCCCTGCGGCATAAGGGATATTGCAAGCTGGTACAGAAAAGCCGCCGGTTCATCCGGCGGCTTGGGACGTTTTGATCTGGAAGAATGCGTTTAGCCGAAGACGCGCTTGAAGATCGTGTCAACATGCTTGGTGTGATAGCCAAGATCGAACTTCTCGCGAATGTCCGCTTCCGACAGCGCCGCCCGGACTTCGGTGTCGGCCAGCAGCTCTTCGAGGAAGTCCTTGCCTTCTTCCCAGACCTTCATGGCATTGCGCTGCACGAGGCGATAGGCATCTTCACGGGAGACACCAGCTTGCGTAAGGGCAAGCAAAACACGCTGTGAGTGAACAAGTCCGCGGAACTTGTTGAGATTCTTCTCCATGTTACCGGGATAGATTACCAGCTTCTCAATGACACCGGCGAGGCGGTTCAGCGCGAAGTCGAGGGTGATCGTGGTGTCCGGGCCAATTGCGCGCTCCACGCTCGAATGGCTGATATCGCGCTCGTGCCAGAGTGCGACGTTTTCCATGGCCGGGACGACCGACATGCGCACAAGACGTGCGAGGCCAGTCAGGTTTTCGGTCAAAACCGGATTGCGCTTGTGCGGCATGGCAGACGAGCCCTTCTGGCCGGGCGAGAAGAATTCTTCGGCTTCCAGCACTTCCGTGCGCTGCATGTGTCGTATTTCGATGGCGACATTCTCGATGGAAGAGGCAATGACGCCGAGTGTTGCGAAGAACATGGCGTGGCGGTCACGCGGGATGACCTGTGTCGATACCGGCTCCGGGGTCAGCCCGAGCTTGGCGCAGACGTGCTCTTCGACGCGTGGATCGATATTGGCGAAGGTGCCGACGGCGCCCGAGATCGCACCGGTAGCGATTTCGGCGCGGGCGGCGACGAGACGGGCACGATTACGGTCCATTTCGGCATAAAAGCGGGCAAGTGTCAGGCCCATCGTCGTCGGTTCGGCGTGAATGCCGTGGCTTCTGCCGATCCGGACGGTGTCTTTGTGCTCGAAGGCGCGAGTTTTGAGAGCTGCAAGAACGCGGTCGAGATCGGCAAGCAGGATGTCGGAAGCACGCACGAGCTGGATGTTCAGCGTGGTGTCGAGCACGTCGGAAGACGTCATGCCCTGATGCACGAAACGACTGTCGGGACCGACGAATTCGGCGAGGTGCGTCAGGAAGGCGATGACATCGTGCTTGGTCACAGCTTCGATTTCGTCGATGCGTGCGACGTCGAAGGTTGCCTTGCCGCCTTTTTCCCAGATCGTCGCAGCCGCCGACTTCGGTATGACGCCAAGCTCGGCCAGCGCGTCACATGCATAGGCCTCGATCTCGAACCAGATGCGGAATTTGGTTTCGGGCGACCAGATGGCGACCATTTCCGGTCGGGAGTAGCGCGGGATCATGGGCTCTCAACTTTCGTGAACGGCAGATAATAAGTACTTGGCGCCCCTGTAGCAAAGACGCGGCACAATCTCAACGCATGCGTTTTGCAAGATACAGGCTTGTGGCAACAAGGAACAGCAGGCCGAGCGGCAGAAAGAGACGGCTGCCGAGGACTGCGAACTGGTAGACGGCGCTGGCGCTGGTAAAAACGAACTGGAACATCCAGACGATGGAACCGAAAGGCGCATGCCAGCGCGAATAGAACAAGCGGTAGTCCATCGCGAACAGAAACGCAGTCATTGCCATCGTGCCGACCGAAAGCGTCAGGAAGAAAGCAGCGAACCGCGTTTCCACCGACTTGCGGAAGGCAAGGACGCGGGCAAGCGGGATCATGAACGGCCAGGCAAAGGCGCCGCCAAAAAAATAGACGACCAGCAGTTCCATGAGACGGTCTGTCAGGAGGCCGTTGCGGAGGGCGATGGCGAGAAGCGCAGACAGCGCCATCATGGCGCCCCACCCCACGGCGCCGAAGATGAATTCTCTGAAGGGCGGAATTGCCGCCCCCAGACGTTGACGGCGTCGATCTTTCGCCGGCTTAGTTTGCTCCACTGCGACCCTGTTCGGCAGCGGAACGCAGGGCATCGATGGCCTGGCGGTAGGCTTCAAGGGAGCCGCCCTTGAAGATTGCCGAGCCGGCCACGAACACGTTGCCACCTGCCGCGGCGATCGTTCCCGCGGTCTCGGCGGTGACGCCGCCATCGACTTCCAGCTCGATCGGCCTGTCGCCGATGAGTGACTTGGCCATCCTGATCTTCTCGGCCATGGCGGGGATGAATTTCTGGCCGCCAAATCCGGGGTTGACCGACATGATGAGGATCATGTCGACATCGTCGAGCACGTTTTCGAGAATGCTGAGCGGCGTCGCCGGATTGAGCGTCACGCCGACCTTCTTGCCGAGGTGACGGATCGCCTGCAGGGAGCGATGCAGATGGACGCCGGCTTCGGCATGCACGGTGATGCGATCGCAGCCGGCCTTGGCGAAGGCCTCGAGGTATGGATCGGCCGGAGAGATCATCAGATGGCAGTCGAAGGTCGCGTCCGTATAGGAGCGGAGCGACTTGATGACATCAGGACCGAACGAGATGTTCGGTACGAAATGACCATCCATGACGTCGAGATGGATCCAGTCGGCGCCAGCCGCGGTGACGTCGCGGACTTCCTGGCCGAGCTTGGCGAAATCAGCCGCAAGAATGGAAGGAGCGATGCGGATAGGTAAGGTCATGGCGTCAAGACTCCGTCGAGGGCTTTTGCGAGATGGCTTAGCATTCGATCGTCAGCTAAACAACCGGCCAAGGTCATGTCGCACAATCTCAGTTCGTGGGAGATTGCGGCGGAGCAAAGGCCTTGCCTCGCCATTCCTGAAGCCGATAAGGATTGTCAGCGAGTTCGTGGTTCTGGCCGAAGGTTACCGGCCCAAGCACGGTCTGGAAGGTCGTGCCGATGAGTTTGGCGGCCAGCGGCTTGTTCTCGGAGATTGCCGCCTCGACTGCCTGGCTGGCAATGGCTGCCGCGGCGGCCGAGGGCAAGACATAGCCCTCCGGTTCGATACCGGCGGCTCGCATGGCCTGAACCGTCGCCATTGCCGGCGGAAGGCTTTCATAATCGGGAATCGCCACCGCCAGCGAGCCTGACGCCAGTGGCACGGGCTGGTCGGCCGCCCGCATGCTGTCCCCGCCCATGACGACGAGCGGAATTTTTTCAGACTGAGCATCGCGGGCGATGATTGCGACGTCGCTGCGGTCGCCGCCGACGAAGACATGGGTCGCACCGGTTTTCTTCAGCCTGCGCACGAGAGCAATCTGCTGCTCCTGACCGGGGCGATAGGTGTCGTTGAAGACAGGCTTCAAGCCTCGCTCGTCGAGAGCGCTGCGCACCGCATCGACGAGTTCCCGCCCATGGATCGTGCCGTCGTCGATCAGCGCGATCGGGTCCGCCGTCCAGTCCCTCAGGATAATGTCGACCACTTTTGCGGCCTCGGCACCATCGACGGGGGCCAATCGGAAGAGCGGCCATCCGTTCTTCAGCGCATCCTCCATGAGGATCCGGGCGCGGACGGACACCGTAATCACGGGGATGCCGGCGTCTTTCAGTTTCGGAAGCGCGCCTTCCAGGGTTTCGCTGCAGAGAAAACCAACGGCGACCTGGACCTTGGCATTGATCAATGCATCTGCGACTGCCGCACCGGTTCCGTCCGTGCAGGGCTCGTTGACAGATGTGACGGTATTCTTTGATGCCTTGGCTTCAAAGCCGGCACCGGCAGCAATCTGCGCGCCTAAAACTGTGTAATTGCCGCCCTGAGGCGCGACCACTCCGATGTTGACACCGGCGGCATAGGCACTTCCAGCGGTCAACAGCAGCGGAAAGGACGACAAAATGCGGCACAGGCGGTTCATCGAATGGATATCCCGGAAAATTCCCTGTTCTTTTATCCGTCCAGAGGCGGGCGTCAAAGAAAAAGCGGCAAAATCCGTCAGTTTTCCGGATGGTATTGTAGAAAAGCTAACGGATGGGGCTCATATCTAGGGAAAACGATAATAACGAAACAGACTGGAGAACGGCATTGTTGGACAAGCAGCATATGGATCCCGTGCACTATCGCGATGCCATGAGCCGCTATGCAGGACATGTACAGCTGGTAACGACCATCCTGGGCAAGGAGCGGCGAGGGGTGACGATCACGGCCGCCTGTTCGGTTTCCGACAATCCTGCGTCCGTGCTGATATGCCTGAACAACAGTAACGCGAAGAACGATATATTTATTCACAGCGGCATCTTCGCGCTCAATGCGCTCGGCGCGCACAATCAGGTCCTTGCCGACGCTTTTTCCGGCAAGACTCAAATGACGGCCGATGAGCGCTTTGCTTCGGGAACCTTCGATACGCTGGTCACAGGCGCGCCGGCACTCGCGGATGCGCTCGCGACCTTCGATTGCCGTGTGACCGAGGTCATGCGTGGCGCAACGCACAACATCATCTTCGGCGAGGTCGTTGCCGTCAGGTTCAGCGAGAGCAAGCCTGCTCTCCTCTACATGAACCGCGGCTATCACACGCTTTAAGCAACGAGCGGATGCCGAGGCACAGATGGACAATACCGATATCGAGGAAATGTTTCAGTCGCTCGGGCCGGTGACGATCAAGCGCATGTTTGGCGGCAAGGGCGTTTATCACATGGGCCGCATCATTGCGGTCGAAGTCCGCGACGAGATGCTTCTGAAGGCCGATGACGTCAGCGCCCCCGAATTCGAGGCCGCAGGCGCCAGACGGTGGTTTTATGAAGGCAAGAAGGGCAAGCCGGTGAACATGCCCTATTGGTCCATCCCTGAAGATGCTTTCGACGATCCCGATATCATGGCCCATTGGGTGCGGCTCGCCTATCAGGCGGCGCTGCGGGCCGAATAGACGTCAGCGAAACTCGTCTTCGTTAAGATTGGCGATTGCTGCCTGCGCGAAAGCGGAGAGCTTGCTCGGCAAGTCATCGCGACCAAACCAGCCGAAATCGGAAAGCTTATCCGGCTCCACCAACTGCGGCTCGCCGGATATATCCTGCGTCACGTAGAGCAGCGATATCCAGTGATGGTGGTCTTCGGTGGAGATTAGTTCGGTGGTGCACAGAAATTCGGTCGCGCCGATGAGCAAGCCGGTCTCTTCGGTTGCTTCGCGTGATGCCGCGGCTGCAGCCGTTTCCATGTGATCGACCTTGCCGCCCGGAATGCTCCAGAAGCCGGCTTCGGGCGCCTTAATGCGCTTATAGAGAAGCAGCTTGCCATTGCGAAGAATGGCAAGTCCTGTTCCGACACCGGGAAAGTCTATTCCGGGATTACCCGTCACGCGCGGCCCATCAGGCCTTTGCGCTGGCAACGATCAGCATGAAGGCAGGAATGTCGTCGCCGAAGCCGACCGGGGTCGGGCCGTCGTCCTGATCACGGTGGTAACGGCTGCGACGATCGCGATTGTCGTCGTTTGCGGGATAGGGCCGATTGCCGCGAGAGCCGTTGTGGGACTTGTTATTGTCCGACTTATTGTTCTCTGACTTGCGTTCGTTCTTCAAGCTTTCGGCCCTTGCTGGTGCTGCTTCGATCGTTTCAACCCGAGTATCCTCGGCATCGATATCAGATTTATGACCCGTGGAGGCGCGACCCTTGCCGCGGCCCCGGTCTCGATCCCTCTCGCGACCATTACGGCGCGGACGGTCGGTTTCCTGGCTCTCTTCGGGTGGAGGCAGGGCGCTGAGATCGCCGTTCAGCCACTCGACCTTCTCGCCGATCAGCTTTTCGATCGCATCCACATGCTTGGTGTCGCGCTTGGTGACGAGCGTGAAAGCCGCACCGGAACGACCTGCACGGCCGGTACGGCCAATGCGGTGGACATAATCTTCCGAATGGATCGGAACGTCGAAGTTGAAGACGTGGCCCACATCCGGCAGGTCGAGGCCGCGGGCAGCAACGTCGGAGGCGACCAGCAACTGAATGTTGCCGTCGCGGAAATTCTGCAACATCGTCGTACGCGAGCGCTGATCCATGTCGCCATGAAGTGCGCCGACCGAGAAACCGTGGCGCTCGAGCGAGCGGAACAGGTCGGCGACGTCCTTCTTGCGATTGCAGAAGATGATCGCGTTCTTGAGGTCTGTCTGAGCACGAATCAGGTCACGAAGCGTTGCGCGCTTTTCGTAGTCCTTGCCATGCGAGGCAACGAAACGCTGCGTCACCGTCTTTGCGGTCGAAGAAGGCTTGGCGACCTCGATGCGTTCCGGATTCTGCAGGAAGCGGTCGGCCAGCTTCTGGATTTCACCAGGCATCGTGGCGGAGAAGAACAGTGTCTGGCGCGTAAATGGAATAAGCTTGGCGATGCGCTCGATATCTGGGATGAAGCCCATGTCGAGCATACGGTCGGCTTCATCGATGACCAAGATTTCGACGCCGCTCATCAAAAGCTTGCCGCGCTCAAAATGGTCGAGCAGGCGGCCGGGCGTGCAGATCAGGACGTCGGCGCCGCGCTCCAGCTTGCGGTCCTGGTCTTCGAAGGAAACGCCGCCGATCAGAAGAGCGATGTTCAGGCGGTGGTTCTTGCCGTATTTCTCAAAGTTTTCCGCGACCTGGGCCGCGAGTTCGCGCGTCGGCTCGAGAATTAGCGTGCGCGGCATCCGCGCACGGGCGCGTCCCTTTTCCAGTAGCGTCAACATCGGCAGGACGAAAGATGCCGTCTTGCCGGTTCCCGTCTGCGCGATACCGCAAATATCGCGGCGCTGCAGGGCAAACGGGATGGCCCCAGCCTGAATAGGCGTTGGAATAGTATAGCCCGCGTCTGTCACCGCGGATAAGACTTTTTGGCTCAAGCCAAGGTCAGCAAATGTGGTCAAAGGGAGAACTGTTTCCGTTCCGGTTCGGTCGAACACTGATGAGTCGACACGCAATGCATGCCGCGATGCAGCGCGACATAGTCCCAAACACCCGGTGAGTCAAGGAAAGCGGGCGCCCAGCGGTCTTCCTGGGTTAAGGACACTGCAATTTTTTAGCTCATTTTGCGGCTGTTGCTCGTTTGCAACATACTGGAACGAGGGTAAATGCTTTCATGAAATTGAGGCAATGTTTAGCCGGCAGCGATCCTAATTGATGTAGCTGGCCAGTCTTGCGCCGGCGTTGACGAAATACATCGGATCGATTGGGCGACCGTTTTCGCGCACTTCGTAATGGAGATGGGTTCCCGTCGATCGGCCGGTGCTGCCGGCAAGGCCGATGGGGTCGCCGGCTTTCACTGTATCGCCAGCTTGCACGAGAAGTTGCTCCATATGGCCGTAGCGAGTGGATATTCCGTCCCCGTGGTCGATCTCCACCATATTGCCGTAGCCGTTGGCCCAGCCGGCGGACACGACCTTGCCAGGAGCCGTCGCCTTGACCTTTTCGCCGGGGCTGAAATGGAAATCGGTTCCGGTGTGCAGCGCCAGCTTGCCGAAGAAGGGGTCCTTGCGATTGCCGAAGGGGCTGGTGATCAGCTTGCCGGGCGCCGGATTGCGAAAGGGTAGGTCCTCGACCGTGGTTCGCATAGTGTCGAGGCGCGTCAGGGCCGTATCGAGATTATCCAGCGAATGGTCGAAGGCATCTTCGCTCTGCGGCGGGACATAGGGACCGCCGATGCCTTCATCGGCATCGCTCGCGACCTCGGCGCTTGCCGTTTCTACCGGAAGACTGACGCCAACGTGCTTGACGATGGTTTGGATCGCATCCGCTGTCTGCGAAGCGTCTGCCGTCAGCTTCTGAACGCGGCTCAACTGATCCTGCTCGATGCGTTTCAGCGACAGCGTGACCTTCGAGAATACGCGATCCGCCCGGTCGGCCACGGTCTCCGGGGCGGGAACGTAGGCGAGGGTGGAGTTGTCGGGCGTCGCATCGGCCGGATCGCCCTTGGAAAGGGCAGCTTCGATCGTCTGCGGGCTACCGCCGAGTTCGGCATGCTGGTCCTTTACGGAAGGTGCAGTCGGATCGCTCGGCTGATCCTTGCCCATCAAGCCGGAGCTTTCAGCGCGGTCGAGGAGGGCGTCGAGTTTGCCGTGCCGCTGCGACAGGGCCTGCTGCTGCTCCATCAGCTTGTCGACCTTGTCTTCGACGACTTGTTGGTCCAGCAATTGACGGGACGTCACGCGATCCACCTGCGCACGGAGCGCAGCTATGCGATCCTCATAGTCGTATTGCATGCGCGCCTGGCGCGCCATCGTGGCGCCGATCAGGTCATCACGCAAAACGAGGTAGGATGTGGCCAGCAGATAACCGATAGAAAAGAGACCGATGACGGAAACGCCAAGCGCTGCCATCCAGGGGCGGATGGTCATGTGGCGCACCTTGTCGCCACTCGCAAGAATGAGAACGTGATGCTGTGCCCGCTTGCCGAATATCCGGCTTTGATGTCCGCCGCTCACGGAGAATCTCCCAATCGATGCGTCTCAGCTCGTTTGGAGAATTACACATTATTAAGGTTAACAATTGCTTTCCGTGACGTAACGTGAGGCCGCCGTCTGCTACGACGACGTCAAGCACTGCTGGTTGCCGTCAGGGCGCGGTAGAAGGAGGGTGTCAGTCCGGCTTCGGCACGTGCAATATCGTTGAAAGGCGCCTTGAGCGGTCCTCTGAAATTCGCCCTTACGAGTTCCTGGAACGCCCTTACGGGATCACGCTTCTCCCGGGCGCAGAGGAAGCGAAACCATTTCGCACCAACCGCCACATGACCCTTCTCGTCGTTATAGATGACGTCGAGCACCGCGGCACTTTCCATGTCTCCGGTTTCGCGCATCTTGGCTTGCAGCGCCGGCGTGACGTCGAGCCCGCGAGCCTCGAGGATCAGCGGTACAACGGCGAGGCGGGCGGTCAGGTCGTTGCGGGTGGCGTGGGCAGCCTGCCAGAGCCCGTCATGCGCGGGCATATCGCCATAGTCGGCGCCGAGATCCCGCAATCTGTTGCGCACCATCCGAAAATGCTTGGCCTCCTCGAAGGCAACCTGCATCCAGCCGTCGAAGAAGGAATGCGGCACGGGTTCCGTTGCGAATCGCGCGACGATGTCGAGCGCAAGATCGACGGCGTTGAGTTCGATATGGGCAATCGCATGCAGCAGCGCGATGCGGCCCTTGAGCGTATGCAGTGAACGCTTCTCCACCAGCTTCGGCGGAATGAGGTCGGGCCTCTCCGGCCTTCCGGGCCGATCCGGCAGCGCTGGGTCGAGTGGCGAGCGAAGCGAAAGCCTCCTCTCGAACCAGCGCGTTGCCGATTCCTGCGCGATTGTGGTCTTGCGATCGAGATCCGCAGAACCGATCGCCTCTATGGCGCCACCGCGCAGGGAGATGATGATGCGTTCGGCTGCGGTCGATATGCTCTGCTCGTTAGTCTTCACAGCGCCCTGACCGCGTTCAGCACGTCTTCCGCATGGCCGTCGACCTTTACCTTCGGCCAGATCTTCTCAATTCGACCATCCTTGTCGAGCAGGAACGTCGTGCGCTCGACGCCCATGTACTTCCTGCCGTACATGCTCTTTTCCTTCCAGACGCCATAGGCCTCCAGCGTGGTCTTTTCCTCATCGGAGACGAGCAGCACCGAGAGATTGTGCTTCTTGACGAACTTGTCGTGGCTCTTGACGGAATCCGGCGACATGCCGATGACGACAGTGTCCGCGGCTGCAAACTCCGGCTCCAATTGCGTGAAGGCAATCGATTCTGCCGTGCAGCCCGTCGTGTCATCCTTGGGGTAGAAAAAGAGGACTACGGCCTTTCCCTCGAATTGAGAGAGGCTGACGCGTCCGCCACCGTCGCGGGGAAGATCGAAATCCGGTGCGTGGGCGCCAACTCCAAGTTCGGCCATGGGAAAACCTTTCTTTTGCCAGGTTTGTAGGTGACTATATGGGCCGTCGATATATAGTGTGCCTGTGCGTTGTCCATCGAGACGTAGCGTCACCCGCAAAATTCGAAAAGACAAAGGGGCGCAGGGAGTGATCCGGGGCGAAAAGGTAATTTTCCGAAAGAAGGATCTCGTCTCTCTCGACCAGCTTCCTTCTTCGCAGGTCGATGACCCCCTTATTGTCCATGCGCCTCGCCGTCGTCGCCGTTCGCATGCGGGTCACGCCACCAGGATCACCTGCGTCTTCATCATTTTCATCGGCATTATCCTTGCCGCGATCATCGGCACTATCGAAAGCGGCGCCTTTGACGAACCTCTGTCGCAGAAGGCGCAGGCGGCGCTCGATGCGGCGATCGGCCCGCGATACAAGGCCGAAGTCGGCTCCACCGTGGTTCGGTTTACGTCGGGGCTTCGGCTTGCGCTTGTAGCAAGCGACGTCAACATGATCGATCAGGAGAGCGGCAAGCATCTTTCGACGATGGGCGATCTCCGCCTCGTGCTCGATCCGCTTGCCCTCGTTCAGGGGCGCGTTGTGATCGCCGATGTCGAAGCAAAGGGTATTGCGCTCGACACGGCGCTTTTGCCGTCCAGCGACCCGGTCGATCTAACGAAACTGCGGGTAGACTCCATTCCCGAGGCGGTCGAGACGGCCTTTGCTGATCTCGATTTCCTACGCCATTTCGTCGAGCGGGGCGGCACCGAGGGGGTACAGATCTCGGACATGGCGCTTCAGCTTGCGCGGGAGGATGGAAGTCCGCCACTTTCGCTCGTGATCAACAGCCTTACATTTTCCCGTCCGTCACCCGATGCGCTTCAACTTGATGGCAAGGTTTCCGTCGATGGCGCCGTCGCAACGCTCCATGTCATGGCGCAGCAAGAGGGAGATAAGCCGTCCTCGCTGACGGCCACTCTCCGTCATCTCGACCTGACGCCACTGACCTTGGCGCGCGATTCCCTCAACCAGCCTCGACAGGGGATCAACAGCTTTGCCGACGTCACGCTTTCTGCCGTACGCGGGACAAGGGACGTAGCGCCGATCTTGACAGCATCTGTCAGCGTTCAGCCCGGTCTGCTCTATATGGACCGCGACCAGCAGAACATAAGCGGCGCCAACATCAACCTTGCCTATAATTCGGATCACCATACGCTGGAGATCAATCGGTCTGAGGCCCGTTTCGAGGCAACCACGATCCCGTTCTCGGGCGCGCTGATCGATCTTGACCGGATCGACCCGAACGCTCCGAAGGGGTATGGCATCGATTTCCTCATCAGCGACGCGACGGCCGCTGCAGCGAAATCGGGCGAAGCGCCGCTTTCCTTCAACGGACAGGCGAACGGGCGTTTCCTGTCTGACAGCAAGGAACTTGTGCTCGACAAGATCGGCATCAGCAGTCAGCTCGGCTCCCTGTTCGGGACCCTGCACATGCGCATCAGGCCGGGATCGCCGGAGATCAGCTTCGCCGCCCAGTCGACGACCATGCAGACGGCCATGATCAAGCAGCTCTGGCCGTTCTGGATGGCCTCCAAGCCGCGTGACTGGGTCGAGACCAATCTCTTCGGCGGAATGGTATCCAACGCCGTGATTTCGGTCTTTATCCCCGAGGGACGATTGGCCGCTGCTGCGGCGACCGGCAAGCTGCAACTCGGCGCGAATGAACTGCATATCGCTTTCGATATCGCCGAAACGCGCATGGATGTGCCCGGGGAAATACCGCCCATCCGCGATACGAAGGCGCATTTCGACCTGACGGGACCTGCCATGCAGGTCGATATTGCCAGCGGCACATCCTATTTTGCGTCAGGACGCTCCGTTACCCTGGGGCCCAGCACGTTTTCCATTCCCGCGACCTACGACAAACCTCTGATGGCGCAGCTCAAGCTCGCCATATCTGGCGCTGGCGATGCGATCGGGGAATTGCTGACCTACGAGCCACTGCGCGTCCTTCAGCGAACGGAATTCAAGCCCGAGGACTTCAACGGCAAGATCGATGCGCATGTGGACGCGACGATCGGGATCATCAAGGACCAGAATCCACCGCCGCCGGTCTGGAAGGCAACGCTGCAGCTTCAGAAGGTCGACGTGCTTAAACCGGTGGACGGGCGCAAGATCCTTGATCTCGACGGCACGATCAACGCCGACCCGCAACAGGTTCATCTGAATGCGAAGGCACAGATCGACGGCGTACCGGCACAGATCGATATGGTCGAGCCGACGGATAAATCGTCCACCGTCAAAAAAGCGCGCGTCATCACCGCCTCGCTGGACAACCAGCAGCGCGAGAAGCTGATTCCCGGCCTCTCCGATATCGTGGACGGTCCGATTTCGGTCGAACTGACGCGGATCGACGACAACAGGCAAGGTGTGAAGATCGACCTGACCAAGGCTGCGCTTACCGTGCCGTGGATCGGCTGGTCGAAGGGCAGCGGCATTGGCGCGACAGCAGCGTTCGAGGCTTCCGGACCGGGCGATCAGACATCGCTCAAAGGTTTCGACCTGCATGGTGACGGCTTTGGCGTCAAAGGCGACTTAGTCGTCGGAAAGAGCGGCCTTTCCTCGGCCGATTTCTCCAGCGTGAAATTGTCCGCCATCGACGATTTTGCCCTTTCGATCCGGCGCAGCAGGGGGAATTACGACATCACAGTCGCTGGCGATTCCGCGGATGCGCGTCCGATTCTCGCCAAGCTGAAGGCGTCCGCAAATGGTAAACGCGATGAAGACGGCGGATCCGTTGACGCGACCGTTCATGCCAAGCTCGACAAGATCGTCGGCTTCAACGATGAATCGATCGGCAATTTTACGGCGACCTATTCGACGTCGGGCGGCAAGACGACGGCCGCCGATATTTCGGGCGTGACACGCAGCGGCGAAGCCGTGGTCAGCGAAATGAGCAAAGGCGGCGCGAACGGCGGGGTCATCCATGTCACCAGCGGCGATGCCGGCGCCGTCGCAAGGTTTGTCGATCTCTACCAGCATATGAGAGGTGGCCTCCTGAACCTGAAACTTCAGGCGGCCGGAAGGAATGACTGGGACGGCACGATCGACATTCGCCATTTCTCGATCGTCAATGAAAAGAAACTGCAGTCGATCGTCTCGACACCAACCGGCAAAGACGGCCGAAGCCTCAATACCGCCGTCAAGCAGAACATCGATACCAGCTCGCAGAGCTTCCAGCGCAGCTCTGCCCGGCTGATCATTCGCGATGGGATCGTATCTGTCGAGGACGGTATCGTTCGCGGAGACCAGCTTGGCGCGGCATTCCAGGGAACGATCAAGGACCAGAAGGGCAATATCGACATGACCGGCACCTTCATGCCGGCCTACGGTCTCAACCGGCTCTTTGCCGAGGTTCCGATCGTCGGTTTCCTGCTTGGCAACGGCAACGATCGCGGTCTGATCGGCATCACCTTCAAGCTGACCGGCAATTTCGATTCGCCAAACCTGCAGATCAACCCTCTGTCGATCATCGCGCCGGGCGTATTCCGCCAGATATTCCAGTTCCAATAAAAAAGCCGGCTGAGATAGCCGGCTTTTGCAAAGGTTCAGCGTTGTTTCGTTCTCATGCCTCAGGGCGGATCAGAATGTGCTTCTTCTTGCCTAGCGAAAGCTTGATGACGCCATCGGCGGTCAGTTCGTCATTGCCGATCAGCCTGCGTTCGTCGCTGACGGCCTGATCGTTGATGCGGACGGCACCACCCTGAACATGACGGCGGGCCTCGCCGTTCGAACCGGCAAGGCCGGCGCGGACGATCAGGGACAGCAGGCCGATGCCGGAGTTGAGCTCCGAGGCGGGCACGTCGACCGAGGGAAGGTTGTCGGAAAGACCGCCTTCCTCGAAGGTCTTGCGTGCGGTCTCGGCGGCCTGTTCGGCTGCCTCGCGGCCATGCAGGATCGCGGTGACTTCCGTCGCCAGGATCTTCTTGACCTCGTTGATTTCCGAACCGCCAAGCGCAGAAAGGCGCGCGACCTCATCCATCGGAAGCGTCGTGTAGAGTTTGAGGAAGCGCGAAACATCGGCATCCTCGGTGTTGCGCCAGTACTGCCAGAAGTCATAGGCAGAGAGCATGTCGGCGTTCAGCCAGACCGCGCCTGACGCCGACTTGCCCATCTTGGCCCCCGACGACGTCGTCAGCAGCGGTGAGGTCAGCGCGAAAAGCTGCTTCGTCCCCATACGGTGACCGAGGTCGATGCCGTTGACGATGTTGCCCCACTGGTCCGAACCACCCATCTGAAGGCGGCAGTCGTAGCGCTTGGCCAGTTCGACGAAGTCGTAGGCCTGCAGGATCATGTAGTTGAATTCCAGGAAGGAGAGCGACTGCTCGCGATCCAGGCGCGTCTTGACGCTATCGAAGGACAGCATGCGGTTGACCGAGAAATGACGGCCGACATCGCGCAGGAATTCGAGGTAGTTCAGCGAGCGCAGCCATTCGGCGTTGTTGATCATCAACGCGTCCTTGGGGCCTTCGCCATAGGTCAGGTAATTGGAGAAGACGCGCTTGATCGAGGCGATGTTGCTTTCGATCGTATCGACCGTCATCAGCTGGCGGGATTCCTCCTTGAAGGAGGGGTCGCCGACCATGCCGGTGCCGCCGCCCATCAGGGAGACCGCACGGTGGCCGGTCGCCTGCATCCAGTGCAGCATCATGATCTGGATCAGCGAGCCGGCATGCAGGCTCGGCGCGGTCGGATCAAAGCCGATATAGGCTGTCACGGTTTCCTTGGCGAAGAGGTCGTCCAGCCCGGCTTCATCGGAAATCTGATGGATGAAGCCGCGCTCCTGGAGGGTGCGAAGGAAATCGGATTTGAATTCGGCCATAGCTTTTTCTCTTGAGCTTCGTCTCGGTCGGAGGACTGGGCGGTTTATTTACCGCTTGTTGAACCGTCGCGGCGCGTTTAGCACTGTTTTGAAAATCAGTCACCAGTTGGTTGCGATGCTTTTGACGCTGCCTTGCACGGCAAGGCGGCCAAGCGAATGATTTTTGCGGGAGGGAATATGTCAGCAGAGAACATCATTCTGGAAACGCCCCGTCTGGCGCTGGTCCGGTGGAATGCGGAGGACGTGTCGCTCGTCCACGAGCTGCACGCTGCCACCGAGATGGTGCGCTACTATTCCGACCCGACGCCATGGACCCGCGAAAAGGCGGCGGAGCGGATTAATTCCTGGTTCGACGAGGAGGCTCGTTTCGGTGTGGCGAAATACAAGTTGCTCGACCGCCACGACGGCCGCTTCCTCGGCCGTGCCGGCTTTTCGCCCTTCGGCGAACCTGTGGAATTCGAGCTGGGTTATGCGATCAGGCGAGATGCTTGGGGCAAGGGCTATGCGAGCGAAATCGCCGAAGGCTTGCGCGATTGGTTCTTCCGCAAGGGTATTGCCAACCACTTCATCGCCTTCACGCACCCGGAAAACCTTGCCTCGCAACGTGTGCTGACGAAAATCGGCATGCGGGACCGCATGCCGATTA
Source organism: Rhizobium sp. BK376 (assembly GCF_004341625.1). GTDB lineage: Bacteria > Pseudomonadota > Alphaproteobacteria > Rhizobiales > Rhizobiaceae > Rhizobium. The sequence continues at coordinate 48,319 of NZ_SLZG01000011.1, forward strand.
CGATTGATGGAATTACCTGTGCGACTTTCGAGTTCACCGCCGGTATGCGGTGAGCGGTTAGCGGATGCGCTTGGCAGCCGGCTCCGGCACCAGTTCGCCGTTGAGACGGCGGTCGAGATAATCCTCGCATTCGCCCATCAGCGTTTCGACTTGGCCGTTGAAGAAGTGGTTGGCGCCGGGAACGGTCCTGTGGGTAATCAGGATGCCCTTCTGGGTCTTCAGCTTCTCGACGAGGCCGTTGACGTCCTTTTCCGGTGCGACCTTATCGGCTTCGCCGTTGATGATCAGTCCGGAGGACGGGCAGGGTGCCAGGAACGAGAAGTCGTAGGTATTAGGCTGCGGCGCGATCGACATGAAGCCTTCGATCTCCGGACGGCGCATCAGCAGCTGCATGCCGATCCAGGCGCCGAAGGAATAGCCGGCGACCCAGCAGCTCTTGGAATCGGGATGCAGGCTCTGCACCCAGTCGAGCGCCGAAGCCGCATCCGACAATTCGCCGGCGCCGTGGTCGAATTCACCCTGGCTGCGGCCGATGCCGCGGAAATTAAAGCGCAGGGTGGTAAAGCCGCGCTTCTGGAACATATAGAAGAGCTGGTAGACGACCTGGTTGTTCATCGTGCCGCCGAACTGAGGGTGCGGGTGCAGGATGATGGCGATCGGTGCGCTTTTTTCCTTGGATGGCTGATAGCGGCCTTCAAGACGACCAGCGGGGCCGTTGAAAATGACTTCGGGCATCGGTACTCCGGCTCTTATTTTTTGCGTTCTTACCACGCACAACGCAGCAAGTTGACTTGACGAATGCGCTCATCTTTTCTAGAACGCAGTTTAGAACAATTCGAAACTTGGCATAGTCTTTCACGCGTCGTGGAACGTGTCATAAGGCAAGCCCGGCTGAAATTTCAAGAAAAATGAGCCGAGGCTGAAGAAGGCATCGCAACAGGAAGAAGATGACGGGCTCAAATCGCCTTTATCTTGACTGGAATGCGACCGCACCGCTCCATCCGGCGGCGCGGGAGGCGATGTTGCGCGCCATGGATCTTTTCGGGAATCCCAACTCGGTGCATGGCGAAGGCCGGGCAGTGCGTGCCGCGATCGAAGCAGCGCGCCGGCAAGTCGCCGCCCTGACGGGCGCAGAGCCTGCCCATGTGACCTTTACCAGCGGCGCTACTGAGGCGGCCAATATGGTGCTGACGCCGGAATTCCGGATGGGTCGCACGCCGCTTGCTGTCGGCCATCTCTATATTTCCGCGATCGAGCATCCTGCACTACGGGAAGGCGGTCGCTTCGCCAAGGACCGCGTCAGCGAAATCCCGGTTACCTCGGAAGGAATCGTCGATCTCGGCGCCCTGGAAAGGCTGCTGTCGGCCCATGACAAGGCAAACGGTCTGCCGATGGTCGCCGTCATGCTTGCCAATAACGAGACGGGCATCATCCAGCCGGTTTCAGCGGCTGCGAAGGTTACTCAGGCGCATGGCGGACTTTTCGTTGTCGACGCCGTGCAGGCTGCCGGACGTGTTCCGCTTGATATCAATGAGATCGGTGCGGATTTCATGATCGTCTCGTCGCATAAGATCGGCGGCCCCAAGGGGGCGGGCGCGCTTGTGTCGCGCGGCGAGATCCTGATGCCGAAGCCGCTCATCCATGGCGGTGGCCAGGAAAAAGGTCACCGGTCGGGGACGGAAAATTCGCTGGCCGTCATCGGATTCGGCGCTGCCGCTGCGGCTGCCGTTGCGGAATTCGAGTCGCGCAATACGACCATTACCGGTCTCAGGGAGCGTCTCGAAGCCGGGATGCACCAAGTAGCGCCCGATGTCATCATCCATGGTGCCGACGGCTCACGCGTGCCGAACACCTGCTTTTTCACATTGCCGGGGCTGAAGGCGGAGACCGGGCAGATCGCTTTCGATCTTGAGGGCGTCGCTCTGTCGGCGGGCTCCGCCTGTTCGTCCGGCAAGGTCGGTGAAAGCCACGTGCTTGTGGCCATGGGCTGCGATCCCAAGCTGGGAGCGCTGCGCATTTCGCTCGGTTTTGCGACGACGGAAGAGGACATCGACCGCGCCATATCGGCTTTCGCCAGGATTGCCGGCCGCCGCAAAGCGGCGGGGCAGGCGGCGTAATGCTTTGGAAATTTGCGGAAAGGCAACTTTCCGCTTGCCAAGCGGGCTGAAAAGTCCCCTTTGGCCCACTACATAAGGGCAAACACAAGTTTGCCTAAACGTTGACAAGCTGCCGGACCTTGTATCCGGCGAGATTGGAGAACGACATGCCTGCCGTCCAGGAAACGGTCGATCGCGTCAAGCAGATCGACGTGGACCAATACAAGTATGGTTTTGAAACCGTCATCGAAATGGACAAGGCACCCAAGGGCCTGTCCGAAGATATCATCCGCTTCATTTCCGCCAAGAAGCAGGAGCCGGACTGGATGCTGGAATGGCGTCTGGGCGCCTATCGCCGCTGGCTGACCATGGACGAGCCGACCTGGGCGCGCGTCGACTATCCCAAGATCGACTTCAACGACATATATTACTATGCCGCGCCGAAGAGTACGCCAGGCCCCAAGTCGCTCGACGAAGTCGATCCGGAAATCCTCAAGGTTTACGAGAAGCTCGGTATCCCGCTCAAGGAGCAGGAAATTCTCGCCGGCGTCGATAAGCCGAAGATTGCGGTCGATGCCGTGTTCGACAGCGTATCCGTCGTCACGACCTTCAAGGAAGAGTTGAAGAAGGCCGGCGTGATCTTCATGTCGATTTCGGAAGCCATCCGCGAGCATCCTGAGCTGGTCCGGAAGTATCTCGGTTCCGTCGTTCCGACGACCGACAACTACTATGCAACGCTGAATTCCGCTGTCTTCACCGACGGCTCCTTCGTCTTTGTGCCGAAGGGCGTTCGCTGCCCGATGGAATTGTCGACCTATTTTCGCATCAACGAGAAGAACACCGGCCAGTTCGAGCGTACGCTGATCATCGCGGAAGAGGGCGCCTATGTCTCCTACCTCGAAGGCTGCACAGCACCGCAGCGCGACGAGAACCAGCTTCACGCTGCGGTCGTCGAACTCGTTGCCCTTGATGACGCCGAAATCAAGTATTCGACCGTTCAGAACTGGTATCCGGGCGATGCACAGGGCAAGGGCGGCATCTACAACTTCGTGACCAAGCGCGGCGATTGCCGCGGCGACCGTTCGAAGATTTCCTGGACGCAGGTCGAAACCGGTTCGGCGATCACCTGGAAGTATCCGTCCTGCATCCTGCGCGGTGACGACTCCAGGGGCGAGTTCTACTCGATCGCCGTTTCCAACGGCCATCAGCAGATCGATAGCGGCACCAAGATGATCCATCTCGGCAAGAATACGTCGAGCCGTATCGTCTCCAAGGGCATCGCTGCCGGCGTTTCGCAGAACACCTATCGCGGCCAGGTCTCGACCCACCGCAAGGCAACGAACGCCCGCAATTTCACCCAGTGCGACTCGCTGCTGATCGGTGACAAGTGCGGCGCGCATACCGTGCCCTACATCGAGGCGAAGAACTCGACCGCACAATTCGAGCACGAGGCGACAACGTCGAAGATCTCGGAAGACCAGCTGTTCTACTGCCTGCAGCGCGGCATCCCGACGGAAGCGGCGATCGCGCTGATCGTCAACGGCTTCGTCAAGGAAGTCCTTCAGGAACTGCCGATGGAGTTTGCCGTCGAGGCGCAGAAGCTGATCAGCATCTCGCTGGAAGGCTCAGTGGGGTAATGACGCCGGCCCGAACGATAATCCTCTTTCGGCCTGTGGGCCTGGAGGAATTGGAGCTCGTGAAGGCAAGTGGCTGGAAGGCCTTTCCGCCCCGCTTGCCGGATCAGCCGATCTTTTACCCCGTGACGAATGAGGGCTATGCCGCTCAAATCGCCCGGGATTGGAATACGAAGACCGGATCGCGGCACGGCTATGTAACGCGCTTTGAAGTGGATGCGGACTATGCCGCCCGTTTTGATCGGAAGATCGTTGGCGGACGGGAACATGAGGAACTTTGGGTGCCGGCGGAAGAACTCGATGAGTTCAATCGCCATATCGTTGGATCGATAGAGGTTACCCAAAAATTCCTGCCAGTAGACTGAACGAAGCCGGTAGGCACGCTTTAATGGCTTACGCGACACGCGAGCCAATACGCTAGGAAGTAACAAGATGCTTGAAATCAAGAACCTGCATGCCCGCATCGCCGAAGATGGCACCGAGATCATCCGTGGTCTGAACCTCACCGTGAAGGCCGGCGAAGTGGCTGCGATCATGGGTCCGAACGGCTCCGGCAAGTCGACGCTCTCCTACATCCTCTCCGGCCGCGAAGACTACGAAGTGACGGACGGCGATATCCTTTACAATGGCGAGAGCATTCTTGAACTCGACGCTGCACAGCGTGCCGCCAAGGGCATCTTCCTTGCCTTCCAGTATCCGGTCGAAATTCCCGGCGTTGCCACCATGCAGTTCCTGAAAGTTGCCATGAACGAGCAGCGCAAGGCGCGCGGCGAGGCCGAGTTGACCACGCCTGATTTCATGCGTCGCGTGAAGGATGCAGCGGGCAAGCTGCACATCAATACCGAGATGTTGAAGCGTCCGCTGAATGTCGGCTTTTCCGGCGGTGAAAAGAAGCGTGCCGAAATCCTGCAGATGGCGCTGCTGGAGCCGCAGCTTTGCGTGCTCGACGAAACCGATTCCGGCCTCGACATCGATGCACTGAAGATCGTGGCCGATGGCGTCAACGCGCTGCGTTCGCCCGACCGCGCCGTCGTCGTCATCACCCACTACCAGCGCCTTCTCGACTACATCGTCCCTGATACCGTTCACGTCCTCTACAAGGGCCAGATCATCAAGTCAGGCGACAAGACGCTGGCGCATGAGCTGGAAGCCAACGGCTATGCCGACATCATCGGTGCGGCAGCCTGATCGAGGCGGAAAGGAATGGGCTCATGAATATGCAAACGACGAGCCGTTTGACCGCTGCTGAGACGGCGCTGATTGAAGCTTTCAATAACCAGTTCGGCGAACTGCCGGGCAATGGCGACGTGGTCGCCGTGCGCGACCGTCTTCTCGACGATCTCAAGACTTCGGGCCTGCCGACGCGTCGCGTCGAGGCTTGGCACTATACCGACCTGAAAAACCTTCTGCGCAGCGTACCGCCTGAAAAGCGCGACGGCAGCAAGGAGCTTCCGCCTGTGGTCGAAGGTTCCGATCTCCTGGCAGTTATTCAGGGGCAGACGTCGCGGGCTTCCGTGAAGGGTCTGACTGTTCGTCAATATGCAGAGGATCTCGTGGACGGCGCTGCTGCAGGGGCTCTCGAAGCGCTTGGCAACGACGATGCCATCGGCCGCATCAACGGCAGCTTCGTGCGCGACGGTTACATTATCGAGATTCCGGAAGGCGCGGAACTCGAGTCTCCTCTCGAAATCCAGTTCGCCCATGCGGGCGGGCAGCTCCATACGCGCCTGCCGGTCATGATCGGTGGCAGCGTCAAAGCGACCATCGTTGAGCGTCACCAGGCGGTGACGGGCGACGCTGCGCTCGTGTCTGCGGTGAGCGACGTTACGATCGGCGATGGCGCCGAGGTGACATGGATTATCCTGCAGCAGCAGGGCAGCGACGATACGCATCTCGGCCAGATCCGGCTCGATCTCGGTGCGGACGTGAAGCTGAAGCTGTTCGTGATCAACGCCGGCGGCAAGCTGGTGCGTCAGGAACTGCATATAAAGGCAAGCGGCGAGGGCTCGGAGCTTGTCATCCGCGGCGTCAATCTGCTCGGCGGCGATACGCACACCGATGTCACGATGGTTCTTGGCCACAATGTGCCGAATACGACCTCGACGGAAGTGTTCCGCAATGTTGTCTTCGATCGCGCCCGCGGTGTTTTCCAGGGCATGATCCGGGTTGCCCCGGACGCGCAGAAGACCGATGCCAAGATGTCATGCAATACGCTGCTGATGTCCGACGACGCCGAGTTCTCGGCCAAGCCGGAGCTCGAGATCTTCGCCGACGACGTTCAGTGTGGCCATGGCGCGACAGTTGCCGATATCGACGAAAACCATCTCTACTATCTGATGGCGCGCGGTATCCCCAAGAACAAGGCGCGAGCGATGCTGGTCAACGCCTTCGTTGCCGAGATCGTCGAAGAACTCGATGACGAGTCCCTGGTCGAGGCGCTGGAAGGCATCATCTCGACCTGGCTCGAAAAGCACGCCTGATAGGATTGATCTGATGGACAAGATAGTTTCAGCGACGGCCTACGACGTCGAAGCCATTCGCAAGGATTTTCCGATCCTTGCGACCAAGGTCCATGGCAAGCCGCTGGTCTATCTCGACAACGGCGCATCGGCCCAGAAGCCGCAGGTGGTGATCGACGCGATCTCGAACGCTTATTCACATGAATATGCCAACGTCCATCGCGGCCTTCACTATCTCTCGAACACCGCTACCGAGGCCTATGAAGCGGCGCGCGAAAAGGTTCGCCGCTTCCTGAATGCGCCTTCCGTCGACGATATCATCTTCACCAAGAACTCCACGGAAGCGATCAACACCGTCGCTTATGGCTGGGGCATGCCCAATATCGGCGAGGGCGACGAGATCGTCGTCTCGATCATGGAGCATCACTCCAATATCGTGCCGTGGCACTTCATCCGCGAGCGGCAGGGCGCCAAGCTGGTCTGGGTGCCGGTGGATGACGAAGGTGCGTTCCACATCGAGGATTTCGAGAAGAGCCTGACGGAACGCACCAAGCTCGTCGCCATCACCCACATGTCGAATGCGCTCGGCACTATCGTTCCGGTCAAGGAAGTCTGCCGCATAGCCCATGAGCGCGGCATTCCCGTCCTGATCGACGGTTCGCAAGGTGCCGTGCATCTGCCGGTCGACGTGCAGGATATCGACTGCGATTGGTACGTCATGACCGGCCACAAGCTCTACGGTCCGTCGGGCATCGGCGTCCTTTACGGCAAGAAGGATCGCCTGAAGGCGATGCGGCCCTTCCAGGGTGGCGGTGAGATGATCTTCGACGTAACGGAAGACATCGTCACTTACAATGATCCGCCGCATCGCTTCGAGGCCGGCACGCCGCCGATCGTCCAGGCGATCGGGCTCGGTTTCGCGCTCGACTACATGGATGCGGTCGGACGGGAACGGATCGCTGCCCACGAGGCCGATCTGACCAACTATGCCCGCGAGCGTCTGCGTGCTGTCAACTCGCTGCGCGTCTTCGGGGATGCGCCCGGCAAGGGCGGCATCTTTTCGTTCGAACTGGCCGGTATCCACGCTCATGACGTGTCGATGGTCATCGATCGTCAGGGTGTTGCGGTTCGCGCGGGTACGCATTGCGCGCAGCCGCTCTTGAAACGCTTCGGTGTCACCTCCACATGCCGTGCATCGTTCGGGATGTATAATACGCGTGCCGAAGTCGACGCCTTGGCTGATGCGCTGGAACATGCGCGCAAGTTCTTTGCTTGAGGAATTCGCAATGAGTCTTGATGAAAGCGAACAGAAAATCGACGTGCGCGAAGGGATCGTGCATTCCAGCATCCCGGCAGAGGAACTGGCGCGCTTGAGCGACGACGTCATTTCGGCGCTGAAGACAGTCTATGATCCGGAAATTCCGGCTGACATTTTCGAACTCGGTCTGGTCTACAAGATCGACATCGAAGACGACCGCATGGTGAAGATCATGATGACCCTGACGGCGCCCGGTTGCCCCGTTGCCGGCGAAATGCCGGGTTGGGTAGAGAACGCCGTCGGCGCCGTTGAAGGTGTCTCCGGTGTCGAGGTCGAAATGACCTTCGATCCGCCGTGGACGCCCGACCGCATGTCGGAAGAGGCGCAGGTGGCTGTCGGCTGGTATTGATCCGTTTACCGGCTGGCACTAAATTTGATTCATGAAGCACCGGATCTTGACCCCGGTTGCCGAAGGAGACCAAGCCCATGGGCTTTGCAGTAATGACAATGACCGACACGGCTGCCACCCGCGTAAAGGCGATCGTCGAGAATTCCGGGCCTGATGCCAAGGGGGTTCGCGTCGGCATCAAGAAGGGTGGCTGCGCCGGGATGGAATATACCATCGACCTGGTGACGGAGCCCAATGCCAAGGACGACCTGATCGAGCTCGACGGCGCAAAGGTCTGGGTCGAACCATCCGCTGTTCTTTACCTGCTTGGCACCCAGATGGGTTTCGAGACGACTACGCTGCGGTCGGGCTTTACCTTCACCAATCCGAATCAGACGTCTGCTTGCGGCTGCGGTGAATCGGTTGAACTGAAACCTGCCGATCTCGCAGCGCTGGCTGCGCAGCGCCAAGCTGAAACCGCGGCAAGCCACTAGTCAGCATTGGCTGTGGCGGCGTCGCGGACGGATTTATTCCAGTTGCGTCAATCTTGTCGCTGGACCGGAAATTATTGCTCCGCTAAATAACTGCACAAGTTGCTCATTCGACATCAATGAGCAAAATTCGGTCGGCCGGTTCTGTTTTCATGACAACGTTACAAGGCCTGTTCAAAACCCATGGGGAACCCTGGGGAAGGGAATTGGCTGGGCAATGATTCTGTTGCTTTTGAAGGGGGCTTTGCTCGGCGCAATCATTACTGCGCCGCCGGGTCCGATCGGTACACTCTGCATCAACCGAGCGCTTGACCGAGGATTCTGGGCCGGCTTTTCTGTCGGGCTCGGAACTGCGTTGGGAGACTCAACCTACGCTCTCGTTGCGGTCGCGGGGCTCGCGATGTTCGCAAAGGCACTTGCCACGGTAACGATTCCCCTGGCGATCAGCGGCGGTCTGCTCCTTCTTTGGCTGGGCTGGCAACGTCTCTCCGCGCAGCCGGTCCAGGCTGCCGATATCAGGGCAAGGGATTTCCTGCGGACCACCTTCGCGACGTTTTTTCTGACAATATCAAATCCGGCGACAATCCTGTCTTTCGGCGCCCTGTTTGCCGGCTTCGGTCTGGCGCAGGAGACGGGAGCCACAAGCGCCACGCTCATTCTTGCCGGCGTGTTTGCTGGCTCGCTTCTCTGGTGGTTCGCACTGAGCGGCGTGGTCAGCCTTGCGCGCGATCGGCTGTCGGATCAGTTCACGGCAGGCTTCGGGCGGGCCTCAGGTTATCTGCTGATCCTGTTCGGTTGCCTGGCAATCGGATCGTCAGGCTATTCGCTTCTGGCTTGAATAAACGTTTGCGCCCAACAATCAGGCGGCAGTCTTGTCGCCGGCGTGACCATTCCCGGGCTCCGAACGGAGCTTCAGTCCCAGCGCCTTCATGACCTTGAGGATCGTTGCAAATTCCGGGTTTCTGTCGCCACTCAGGGCCCGATAGAGCGCGGAACGACTCATGCCGACATCCCGTGCAAGCTGGCTCATGCTGCTTGCGCGCGCGACCATGCCCAATGCCTTGGTGATGGACATCGCATCTTCGGTCTCGAAGGCCGCCCTTATATATTCCTCGATCGTTTGTCCACTTTCCAGAAAATCGCCATCGTCGACGATTGATGTACCCGGCGCCATTTCAAAATCCCTTCCTTAAAATCCAATCCCCCACAATATGCGTTTCGGTCTCGTGGAGACCATGACCGGTTGCCAGCACATGACTGCTGACATCCGCACCCGATTTCTTGAATTGCTCTTCCACCAGACGCGCATCCTCCGGCGCGCGCCGATCGTCGCTGTCTCCAGCAACAATCAGGATGCCTACTTCGGGCATCGGTGGAAAATCGTCGTCCGGCGCCGGCGATAGAGGCCGTAGCAGGACGGCACCCGCAGCAAGGGCATGCTGCCGATACAGGATCGAGGAAGCCATGATGGCTCCATTCGAATAACCAATAAGAAGAGGCTGCGTCGAAATAAGACCTGTCCGAATCGCCGCCTCTATGAACGAACAGATGCGATTTGTCTGAAGCTGCAAATCCTCATAGACAAGCGTCCGATCCGGATTGCGACAAAAGAACGCAAAGCCACTTTCCCACTCGACGCCACCGCGAAGGAAAATGCATGGACGCTGCGGCGCGATCTCGTCGGCAAAACTCATCAGGTCCAGCTCACTGCCGCTGCTGCCGTGAAACAGCAACAATGGCCGAGCATCGGCCTCGCTGCGTTTTGCAGCGTAGTGCAAGCCTTCAAGTTCTGGCATGAGGAATCCCAATCGCGCCAAAGGGTTGGGCTTCGGAATAAATCCGTTTTATAACGGCTTTATGTCCGTTTTCTCCAAAAGCACGAATTGATGCTCGGCCATTGGAAAAACTTTTTTTCGCTTTATTCGTTTCGACAACTTATCAATTTTTGTCTTATTTTATGCCCGTCATGGCTGTATTTTCCGACCGTAGCTGAGGCGAAATCCATGTCGCATTTAGGCGGACGCCCAGACTTTGGCCTGGGCGTCCGATTTCATGGCAATGTCCTGCTTACTCTGCCGCCTCGGCGTAGCTTTCCACCGGAGGGCAGGTGCAGATCAGGTTGCGGTCCCCGTAGACATTGTCGACGCGGTTGACGGGCGACCAGTACTTGTCGACCCGGAATGCGCCGGGCGGGAAGCAGGCCTGCTCGCGGCTGTAGGGACGATCCCACTCGCCGACGAGGTCCTCGACGGTGTGCGGAGCGTTCTTCAGCGGGTTGTTGGCCTTGTCGGAGCGGCCTTCCTCAATGTCGCGGGCTTCCTGACGGATCGCCAGCATCGCCTCGCAGAAGCGATCGAGTTCGGCCTTGGTTTCCGATTCCGTCGGCTCGATCATCAGCGTGCCGGCGACCGGCCAGCTCATGGTCGGCGCATGGAAGCCGCAATCGATCAAGCGCTTGGCGACGTCATCGACGGTCACGCCGGCGCTTTCGACCAGCGGGCGGGTGTCGATGATGCATTCATGCGCCACGCGTCCTGTCTTCGACTTGTAGAGGACGTCGTAAGCGCCTTTCAGGCGGGCAGCGATATAGTTCGCATTGAGGATCGCCACCTTGGTCGCCTGCGTCAGTCCTTCGCCGCCCATCATGAGGCAGTAGCTCCAGGAGATCGGCAGGATCGAGGCCGAGCCGAAAGCCGCTGCAGATACCGCGCCGGAGCGCCCATCGGTTTCCGGATGGCCGGGCAGGTAGGGTGCGAGGTGCGATTTGACGCCGATCGGGCCCATGCCGGGACCGCCGCCGCCATGCGGGATGCAGAAGGTCTTGTGCAGGTTGAGGTGGGAGACGTCGGAGCCGATGTCACCGGGGCGGGACAGGCCCACCATGGCGTTCATGTTGGCGCCGTCGAGATAGACCTGGCCGCCGTGCTTGTGTACGAGATCGCAGATCTCCTTCACCGTTTCCTCGAACACGCCGTGGGTCGAGGGATAGGTGATCATGCAGCAGGAGAGGTTTTCCGAGTGCTGCTCGGCCTTGGCGCGGAAGTCGTCGAGGTCGATATCGCCGTTTTCGCGGACCTTCACGACCACGACCTTCATGCCGACCATCTGGGCGGAGGCCGGATTGGTGCCGTGCGCTGAGGTCGGGATCAAGCAGACGTCGCGGTGACCGTTGCCATTGGCGATGTGATAGTTGCGGATGGTCAGCAGGCCCGCATATTCACCCTGCGCACCGGAATTGGGCTGCATGGAGAAGGCGTCGTAGCCTGTGACAGCGCAGAGCTTTTCCGTCAGGTCGTCGATCATCTCGCGATAACCGAGCGCCTGATCGGCCGGCACATAGGGATGGATGTCCGAGAATTCCGGCCAGGTGATCGGCAGCATTTCGGCTGTCGCGTTCAGCTTCATCGTGCAGGAGCCGAGCGGGATCATCGAGCGGTCGAGCGCCAGGTCGCGATCGGAGAGCCGGCGGATATAGCGGGTCATCTCGCTTTCAGCGCGGTTCATATGGAAGATCGGATGCGTCAGGTAATCGCTGGTGCGCAGCAGGGTCTTCGGCAGACGATAGCCTGGCTCGAAATCGGCGAGCTTGAAGTTGCCGCCGAATGCACGCCAGACAGCTTCCAGCGTTGCTGGGCGCGTACGCTCGTCAAGGCTCATCGCGATCTTGGTTTCGCCGACCTTGCGCAGGTTGACGCCCTCGGCGACAGCCGCGCGCATGATCAAGCCCTGCATGTGGCCGACATCGACCGTGATCGTGTCAAAGAAGGTTTCCGGCTCGACCTTGTAGCCGAGCTTTTCCAGCCCCTTCGCCATCAATACGGCCTTCTGGTGGACCTGCTGGGCGATTGCCTTGATACCCTTGGGACCATGGAAGACGGCGTACATGGAGGCCATGACGGCGAGCAGCACCTGGGCGGTGCATATGTTCGACGTCGCCTTTTCGCGGCGGATATGCTGTTCGCGCGTCTGCAACGACAGGCGATATGCGCGGTTGCCGCGGGCATCGACGGAGACGCCGACGAGGCGGCCCGGCATGGAACGCTTGTGCGCGTCCTTGACCGACATGAAGGCCGCATGAGGGCCGCCATAGCCGACCGGCACGCCGAAGCGCTGGGACGAACCGATTGCGATGTCTGCGCCCATTTCGCCCGGAGACTTCAGAAGCGTGAGGGCAAGCAGGTCGGCGGCGATGATGGCGATGGCACCGGTCTGGTGCAGGCGCGCGCAGAGGCCGGTGAAATCATGTACGTGGCCGTGTGTGCCGGGATACTGGAAGATCGCACCGAAGACATCGACAGGATCGAGATCGGTAAAGGGATTGCCGACGACGACCGTCCAGCCGAGCGGTTCGGCGCGGGTCCGGATCAGGGCAATCGTCTGCGGATGGCAATCGGCGTCGACGAAGAAGGCCTTGGCCTTGGACTTCGAGACACGCTCGGCCATCGCCATGGCTTCCGCGGCAGCCGTCGCCTCGTCAAGCAGCGAGGCATTGGCGACGTCGAGCCCGGTCAGGTCACAGACCATTGTCTGGTAGTTGAGGAGCGCTTCGAGGCGACCCTGGCTGATCTCGGGCTGGTAGGGTGTGTAGGCCGTGTACCAGGCGGGGTTTTCAAGGATGTTGCGCTGGATGACCGGCGGGGTGATCGTGCCGTAGTAGCCCTGGCCGATCAGCGAGACGAGAACCTTGTTCTTGTTGGCGGTCTCGCGCAGCTTGTCGAGCGCCTCGCGCTCCGTCATCGGCGCGCCCCAGACGAGGGGCGCTTTCTGGCGGATGGATGGCGGCAGGGTCGCGTCGATCAGGCCGTCGAGGCTGTTATAGCCGATAACTCCAAGCATATCGCTCATTTCGGACGGCGAAGGACCGATATGGCGCCTGTTGGCAAAGTCGTAGGGCTGGTAGTCGGTAAACGTAAACTCGGTCGGCGTATTCATCAGGCGGTGAGCTCCTTGTAGGCCGCTTCATCCAGCAGGCCATCGGCGTCGGAGACGGTTTTCAGCTTCAATTTGAAGAACCAGCCAGCGCCCATCGGATCGGAATTGACGAGGGCCGGATCGGCAACGATCGCCGGATTGACCTCGGTGATTTCGCCATCGAGCGGACAATAGACGTCGGAGGCTGCCTTGACGGATTCGACGGTCGCTGCGTTATCGTTCTTGGAGAAGCTGGCGCCGACTTCCGGGAGTTCGACGAAGACGAGATCGCCGAGCTGCTCCACGGCGTAGGTCGTGATGCCGACCGTTGCGACGTCACCTTCGATGTTCAGCCATTCATGTTCTTCGGTAAATTTCAGCATGGATTATCCCTCTCTTTAAATTGACTGTCAGCGTTTGTAGGTCGGGGTGATGAAGGGCAGGGCGCTTACGGTCACGGGCAGATATCTGCCGCGGACTTCGGCGTAGATCCGGGTGCCCACCGCGGCGTGGGACGGCGGGACATAGCCCATGGCCACGGGTCCCTCGACGCTCGGGCCGAAGCCGCCTGAGGTCACTTCGCCGATCTCGTCCTTGCCCTGGTCATCGGCATAGAGCTTGGCATGGTCACGAACGGGCGCCTTGCCTTCCGGTTTCAGGCCTACGCGGCGGCGCGTGGTGCCATCCTGGAGTTCGGCGAGAATGCGCGATGCGCCGGGAAAACCGCCGGCGCGAGCGCCCGCGTTGCGGCGCGCCTTCTGTATCGCCCATTCCAGCCCGGCTTCGATCGGCGAGGTCGTCGTATCGATATCGTTGCCATAGAGGCATAGCCCGGCTTCGAGGCGCAGGCTGTCGCGGGCACCGAGGCCGATCGGCTGGACGTCGGGATGTTCCAGCAGGCGGTTGGCTATATCCTCGGCATATTTGCCGGGGATGGAAATTTCAAAACCGTCCTCGCCGGAATAGCCGGAACGGGAGACCACACAGGAAACGTCGTGCAGCCGGCAGTGGCGGGCATCCATGAATTTCATCGCTGCGACATCGGCCCATAGCTCCGCGAGCACGGAGACGGCGCGGGGGCCTTGCAATGCGACAAGCGCGCGGTCTTCCAGCGGCATGATCTCGCAGCGATCCCCAAGGTGTTTTTCGAGATGTGCGAAATCGGCGTCCTTGCAGGCGGCGTTGACGACGACGAAGAGATAGTCGTCGATATGGGTGATCATCAGATCATCCAGGATGCCGCCGTTCTCATCGGTGAAGAAGCCGTAGCGCTGCCGTGCCTCGGGTAGGCCGAGAATATCGACAGGTACGATGCTTTCGAGAGCAAGGGCAGCGTCTTCAAACTTGCCCGATTTGGCGCGAATGATGACCTGGCCCATATGGGACACGTCGAACAGGCCGGCAGAAGTGCGGGTCTGGAGATGCTCCTTCATGACGCCGAGCGGATATTGCACCGGCATGTCGTATCCGGCGAAGGGCACCATGCGGGCGCCGAGCGACAGATGAAGGGCGTGAAGGGGCGTTTTCTTTAGGGCAGCGGTCTCGTCCAAATGACGCCTCCGGGGTTTGCGCTTGTTAAAAAAGCGCGGGCTCAAAATTCCGGCGCAGATGCATTGCGCCCTTGTCGTGAGCCCCCTCTGTCCCTTTGCCTGAGATTGTTATCCCTTCGGCGAACGCTTTTGGCGCTTCTCTCCAGAGTTCCGTCTGCCCGCTGCTGGTCCTTTTGCCTGAGAGTTTCCGGGGCGGTTGCTCCTTCGGCACCGGCTCCTCACCGGATTCTCCCAACAGGGTCATCCGCCATTATCTGGCAGGCGCCAAGCTTGGCAAGGGCAAATGTCGTCGCCAAGCAAATTTCTGTCGCGAGAGGTCGTCGCGTCTTGCCGTCTCGGGACGGTCAATCCGCTTTCTCCTTATGCGCGGGCAGGCCCTTGCGCTTGGTGGAGGCGAATTCCTCAAGCTGGTTTTCCGACATGCTGTCGACCATTTGCCTGGATGCGCCCTTGAGTTCGGATTTCTTGATTTCACCGCGCTTGGCGGCAAGTGCAGCACCTGCAGCCTTTTGCTGTGCCTTGGATTTTGCCGGCATGATCATCTCCATCCGGAGCGTTTTGCTCCTGTCCGAATGAAACCTATCGGCGCCCGGCAAGGTTCCCGGCGCATCTGACATATGGCTTTGCAATTCCTACCGAAGCGGGCTATCCCGTGGATCGGGCGGAGGGGTTTCATGAGCGGACGGCAGACAGGATGGAAAGTCGTGGTGCGCATGTTCTGCGCCGCCGCGTTGCTGTTCCTCGGGCTTGCCCATCAGGCGCCCGCTGCCGCCGAAGATAACGGCTCCGGATGGTCGGCCTATCAGTTGCCTGATGGCAGCGTCC
The DNA here is from genome assembly GCF_004341625.1 of Rhizobium sp. BK376. Taxonomy (GTDB): domain Bacteria; phylum Pseudomonadota; class Alphaproteobacteria; order Rhizobiales; family Rhizobiaceae; genus Rhizobium. Next base: position 63,931 of record NZ_SLZG01000011.1, read on the forward strand.
CGACACTTTGCATTTCCATCAAGGACAGCGATGGAAAGATTGTCATCAAGCCCGGCTGCGAAGTCTGCCGCCTGGCCGGATCGATTATTCTCCCTGATCCCGATGATGGCGCATGGTTGACCGTCTCGCACGCGTTCCTGCTCAACCCGCTTGGCGAGGCTGGCGCGATCTTCGGCAACCGAACGATCATGCGCGCCAATTCTCGCGCGCCGCCGCTTTTCCTCTGATCCGTAATCATAACTCGATAGATCAATTGAGGCCGCCCATGCGGCAAGCCGGCTCTGGCAAGCATGATGCCAGATCGCCGGAGAGGAGATACCCCATGAAACACGAACGCATGATTGCCGTTGCCGCGCTGATTTTTTCCGCCACGCTTTCGCTGTCAGCGGTTAGTGCTGTCGCGCAGCAGGCCAACGATATGAACAACATGAGCGGCATGAAGATGCCGATGGATGCACCGAGCCCTGCGAAGGGAGCGGCAGCGAAAGCCGGTGATCTCGACATCAGCGGCGCTTACGTCCGCGCCATGCTGCCGGGGCAGCCGGTCGGCGGCGGCTATCTTGTCATCCACAATAGCGGTGGCAGCAACGACACGCTCGTTTCGGTCAAGTCGGCGGGCGCCGGCAAGGTCGAACTTCATGAAATGAAGATGGAAAACAACATCATGAAGATGCGGGAGCTCAAGGATGGCGTTGCCGTCCCGGCCGGTGCAACGGTCGAGCTCTCCCCGAATGGCCTGCACATGATGTTCAAGCAGGTCAAGGCGCCGTTCAAACAGGGCGGTACTGTGCCGGTCACGCTGACTTTCGAGAAGGCCGGGTCCGTCGATCTGATATTGCCGGTTTTGCCTGTTCAGGGAAACTGAGGCTTTAAGCCCAGGCCCGCGGACCAAATTTCTGCGGGCCAGTCTTCTACAAGCTAATCTTCGAGACTATTCGTTCTCGCTGTAGGCCTTGACGACCTGCTGGAAATTGGACTTGGGTTGACGGTTTCCCTCCGTCAAAAGGTCCAGTGCTACCTCGGTCGATTGGATGGTCGGTATAGCGTTTTCGATATCGCCTTCGTCGGACGCACCACCGCGCTCCTGGCGAATTTCACGAAGCCGCGCCTCGCGCGCAACAATGCTAGCCGGCGTGCGTGCAGGCTGCTTGACAGCCTCCATTGCCCAACCCGCAGTATAGGCGGAAACGGTTACGACCTCGACCATTGTTTTCGTCCAAAACGCAAATAATACGGCGGACCCTATCCTCGGCGGCTTGGTTTTCCGCTAAAGAAATCTCTCGTATTCTAACGATCTACCCAAATTGTTCTGATTCGGACCGCTCCATTGGCACACCGATAGCAACCGGATAATTCAGAAACTATGCTCCAACTTCTCCTAGTTGCAGTTGGCGGCGCAATCGGCTCTGTCCTGCGTTATTCTGTGGGCATCTGGGCCTTGCGTATCGCCGGGCCGGCTTTTCCCTGGGGAACTCTGGCGGTCAATGTCATCGGCTGTTTTCTGATCGGCGTGCTTGCTGAATTGATTACCCGGAGATATGGCGGCTCTGTCGAATTGCGCCTGTTGCTGATCACCGGCTTTCTCGGCGGGTTTACTACCTTTTCCGCCTTTTCGCTGGATACGATCGCGCTTTTCGAGCGCGGGGCACTGATGGCAGGGATCACTTACGTGGTCGCCAGCGTCGCGGTATCGCTTGCCGCGGTCGTCGCCGGTCTGGCTGTCGTTCGGTCATTCGGCTAATCCCAGGCTCCCGTCTGGTTGCAAAAAGCCCGGATTCGCACGATTCCGGTTTCCACTTTTGAGGAAAATGCTCTAAAGCGACCTTCAAAGGCAGACTTGCCGCCGCAATCCATTGAAAGAAGAAGCATGGCCGGAATTGAACATATCAAGGTCGAGCCGGACGAATCCGGTATGCGCCTCGACCGCTGGTTCAAGATTCACTATCCGGGCCTCGGATTCGGACAGTTGCAGAAACTGATGCGCTCCGGGCAGGTCCGCGTCGACGGTGGACGGGTGAAGACCGATGCCCGGGTTCAGCCGGGACAAATGGTGCGCGTGCCGCCGCTCGATGTCGATGCCAAGGTCAAGACCGGGCCGATCGCGGGCAAGGATCTCAAGCATTCCGACGATGGCGAGCTTCTGGCACGCATGCTGTTGCATGAAGACGAGAAGGTATTCGTGCTCAACAAGCCGGCTGGCCTTGCCGTCCAGGGCGGCTCAGGCCTCACGCGTCACGTCGACAAAATGCTGGAAGCCTGGACGAGCAAAAAGGGCGAAAAGCCACGTCTCGTGCATCGCCTCGACCGCGACACTTCGGGTGTTCTCGTTGTCGCGCGCACGCGCGGCGCGGCTCAGAAACTGACGGCCGCCTTCCGGGAGCGCGACACCAAGAAGACCTATTGGTCGCTGGTCAAGGGCGTGCCGCGCAAGCACGAGGACAAGATCTCGACCTGGCTGGTCAAGGAAGCAACCGCCGACGGCGACCGTATGCGGATCGCCAAGCACGGGGAGGAGGGCGCGGACCACGCGATTTCCTACTATCGTGTTGTCGAGACCGCAGCGCAGCGGCTCGCCTGGCTGGAAATGGAGCCCTATACCGGCCGCACTCACCAGCTTCGCGTTCATGCGCTGCATATGGGACATCCGATAATCGGCGATCCGAAGTATTTCGACGACGACCCGAACTGGGATTTCCCGGGAGGCATCCAGAAGCGTCTCCACCTTCACGCCCGCCATATCGATATTCCTCATCCGAATGGGGGCCGCCTGCGCGTGACCGCACCGCTGCCGCCGCACATGGTGCAGAGCTGGAACCTTTTGGGTTTCGATCTGGCTGGGATGGAAGCGGAAGAAGAATGAGGGTGATTTAGATCATGGATCCGGTTTATTTGCTTATTTGGTTGCCAGTTCTTTTGTTCTTGTTTCTCATGTTTTGGTCACGGCGGGACATGAAGAAGGTCGCCGAAGCCAATAGTGCAGCGATACAAGAGAATACGACCGCTATCCGCGAGCACATGGAAGTCCTACGCCAATATCTGGCTTTGAAGGCATCAGAAACCAAATGAAACTTGTTCTTTTCGATTGCGACGGCACCCTGGTCGACAGTGCGCGTTTGATCCATGAAGTTATGGCCCGTACCTTCGTCGCCTTCGGCCACAGGCGGCCCGATGTGGCGACGACGAAGTCGATCATCGGCCTGACGCTGGACATCGCCATTGCCAGGATGCAGGGCAAGCCCCATGTGGATGACGAAGCGATTGCGATGACCGCGCATTACAAGTCGATCTACACCGAAGTGCGGGACGAGCCCGACATGGGCACGCCGCTCTTCGACGGTATCAAGCCGCTCATCGATGGATTGGCCCAGCGCGACGAATTGCTCATCGGCGCCGTGACCGGGAAATCCCGGCGCGGGCTCACGCAGATCCTGGAAGTGCACGGTTTCACGCCCTATTTCAGAGTTTCGAGGACTGCCGACGATTGCCCTTCGAAACCTCATCCCGCCATGGTGACGGAATGCTGCAGCGAAACCGGCATGGATCCGCATGACACCATCGTTATCGGCGACGCGATCTACGACATGCAGATGGCAAAATCTGCCGGCGCGACCGCGATCGGCGTCTCCTGGGGCTACGCTTCAGTGGAAGACTTGCTTGCGGCTGGAGCCGATGCGATCGCCCACCATCCTAACGACCTGTTAAGCCATATTGTCTGAGGTGACGCCATGCGCGACCTGCTGAACGATCTCTCCGAAGGACTGAGCCACCCCGATCCGATAAGACGGGCCCAGATCCAGATGAAACGCCCTTTGCCGAAGCGTTTCTATAAGGAAGTAACGACCAGACAGGTCGAGGAAGGCTATGCTCTGGAACTCGATGGCAAGACGATCCGCACGCCTGCGCGCCTGCCATTGGTTGTTCCGACACAGGCGCTGGCCACGCTCGCTGCCGCCGAGTGGCAGCAGCAGAAGGATGTGATCGATCCCTCGACCATGCCGGTCACCCGACTGCTCAACACGGCTCTCGATGGCGTCGCAACGGATACCCAAGCGGTGTTCGAGGATATTCTCCGCTTTTCCTCGACCGATCTGCTTTGCTACCGGGCCGAGGGACCGGAAGGACTTGTGGCGCGGCAGTCGGAACGCTGGGATCCGGTCATGGATTGGGCGGCCAATAGCCTCGGTGCCCGTTTCATCCTGATCGAAGGCGTTATCCATCAGGAGCAGCCGCGCGAGGCGACGGCGGCCTTTGCCGTAAACCTGCGGAAATACGATACACCGCTCGAACTCGCGAGCCTGCATACGATCACGACGCTGACTGGTTCCGCGATCCTTGCACTTGCTTTCGCCGAGGGATTTTTGCCCTTGGACGAAGCATGGTCGCTCGCCCATCTCGATGAGGATTGGACCATTGAACATTGGGGCAGCGACGAAGAAGCGGAACAGCGACGGGCGATGCGTTTCAAGGAATTTCAGGCGGCAACAGACGTTTTTTCAGCGCTTCGAAGCTGATTGCTGTTGATTTGCAGGTGATTATGGCCAAGTCTACGGCGCGACGGGGTCATATTGGGATACGAATCATGAATGGGCTGATGCCACGCATGTGGCGAATGCTTTTAGTGTGCTTTAGCTTGACGGCTTGCAACAGCTTGTTGACCAAGGACCCGCCTGCGCCGGTCTACGATGTCCGAAGCGCCACTGTCGTGGCCGATCCGACGATCTCGCCCCAGCTTCTCTCCGCGGTTACTCAGCGTGTAAATGCCGCCATTGCGGCAACCACACGCCCGTCTCCGATGCCGCAGGTTTCGCTGAACATTCGCATTGCCAGCGTCGAAAAGGCACAGGGAATCCAGCAGGACCGCAATGTGGCGAAGGTCAATATCGATGCGACGTCGATCGAAAGCGGCTCGGTAATCGGAATTGCATCTTTTGAGACGACGACCATAGCGCCGGACCCGGCCGGTGTGGACGAAATGATGGCCGAGGACATAGCTGCGCGCGTCCGTTCCACCTTTGCGCTCAATACGCCTCCACTCGGCAGTTGAGTTTCGGCTTCCTTCGCGGGGCGAAGGGTCTTGCCTCTTCAAACCCTGCTGGTCGCATGGTAAGCCGGGTCAGCGGAGAAGAGGGTCGTCATGAAGGAAATCCTGCAGGAACTTGAGCGTCGTCGTGAAATTGCCCGTAAGGGCGGCGGCGAAGCGCGCATCGATGCGCAGCACAAGCGCGGCAAGCTGACGGCGCGGGAGCGCATCGAGCTGTTTCTGGACGAGGGCTCCTTTGAAGAGTTCGATATGTTCGTCGAGCACCGTTCGACCGATTTCGGCATGGAGAACAGCAAGATTGCCGGCGACGGCGTCGTAACCGGATGGGGCACCGTCAACGGCCGCACCATTTTCGTCTTTGCCAAGGATTTCACCGTTTTCGGCGGTTCGCTCTCGGAAGCGCACGCCGAGAAGATCATCAAGGTGCAGGATATGGCGCTCAAGAACAGAGCGCCGATCATCGGCATCTACGATGCCGGTGGCGCGCGCATCCAGGAAGGGGTGGCCGCACTCGGCGGCTATGCGGAAGTCTTTCAGCGGAATGTGCTGTCCTCGGGCGTCATTCCCCAGATCTCGATCATCATGGGTCCCTGCGCAGGCGGCGACGTCTACTCGCCGGCCATGACCGATTTCATCTTCATGGTGCGCGATACGTCCTACATGTTCGTGACCGGCCCGGATGTGGTCAAGACCGTCACCAACGAGACCGTCACGGCGGAGGAACTCGGCGGCGCGTCCGTGCATACCGTCAAATCATCGATCGCGGACGCGGCTTACGACAACGACCTGGACACCTTGCTGCAGGTGCGCAGGCTGATCGACTTCCTGCCGCTGTCGAACACGGCGCCGATACCCGAGATCGAATGTTACCAATCGGTGACCGACATGGACATGTCGCTCGATACGCTCATCCCGGCCAACGCCAACAAGCCCTACGACATCAAGGAACTGATCCTGAAGACCGCCGACGAGGGCGACTTCTTCGAGATCCAGGCAAGCTTTGCGAAGAATATCGTCTGTGGCTTTGGCCGCATCGAGGGATCAACAGTCGGCTTCGTCGCCAACCAGCCGATGGTGCTAGCTGGCGTGCTGGACAGCGATGCGTCGCGCAAGGCGGCACGTTTCGTGCGCTTCTGCGATTGCTTTAACATTCCGATCGTAACCTTTGTCGACGTACCCGGCTTCCTGCCCGGAACTGCACAGGAATATGGCGGCCTGATCAAGCATGGTGCGAAGCTGCTCTTTGCCTATGCGGAAGCAACAGTGCCGAAGCTTACCGTCATCACGCGCAAGGCCTTCGGCGGCGCTTACGACGTCATGGCGTCTAAGCATCTGCGCGGTGACATCAACTATGCCTGGCCGACGGCGCAGATTGCGGTCATGGGCGCCAAGGGCGCCGTCGAGATCATCTTCCGCAAGGATATCGCCGATCCGGAGAAAATTTCCGCGCATACGAAAATGTATGAGGACCGCTTCCTCTCGCCCTTCGTCGCGGCTGAAAGGGGCTATGTCGACGAGGTTATCATGCCGCATTCGACACGTCGTCGTCTTGCACGTGGTCTCAGAATGTTGCGCAACAAGGATCTGTCGAACCCCTGGAAGAAGCACGACAACATTCCTCTGTGACCACAAGTCGCGGATTTTACACGAAAATTTGATGCGGTGTCAGAAGCTTTGTATTCACGAATTCTACAGTGCAGGCTAATTCGGAGGCGAAGACGCAAAAACTGGAGATTCTTATGGCACTTTTCGACGGCTTGAACAAATATCAGCCTTACGCCTTGACCGTACTTCGTATCATGACCGGTCTGCAGTATATCGAGCACGGCACGCAGAAGCTTTTCGGCTTCCCGTCCGGCGGCCCTGCAACGCTCAGCGGCCTCTATCTGACCCAGGGTATCCTCGAAGCATTTGGCGGCTTGCTGATCGCTCTCGGCCTGTTCACGCGCCCGGTCGCCTTCATCCTTTGCGGCAATATGGCGGTCGCCTATTTCATGGCCCATTTTCCGAAAAGCTTCTTCCCGGCCCTGAATGGCGGCGACGCCGCCATCCTGTTCTGCTTCGTATTCATGTACCTGTTCTTCGCCGGCCCCGGCCTGCTGGCGCTCGACAATCGCAAGAAGTAATCGCTTTCGCCGGGTTCAGGCAGCAAGCTTGAGCCCGGCGATGCCTGCAACGATCAGGCCGATGCAAACGATCCTCACCACCGTTGCGGGATCGCCCAGAAGGCAAATGCCGAGGATGACGGTGCCCACCGTGCCGATACCTGTCCACACTGCGTAAGCAGTTCCGATCGGAAGCGTCTTGACGGCCAGACCGAGCAGGGCGACGCTGGCAACCATCGACAACAGCGTCAGCGTAGTGGGAAGGGGGCGGGAAAATCCGTCCGTGAATTTCAGTCCGACGGCCCAGCCGATTTCAAAAAGACCAGCCAGGAAAAGCAGAAACCAAGCCATTCTTCGCTCCGTTCAAAAGAGCGAGGCCGTCCCCGCGGTCGGTCAACGGGCCTCAAGCCCGCCGTCGCAGCCGTCTGCGATTATGGACATATGCTTCGCCCGGTTTCCATTTGCAAGATAGAGTGGCGCCGAAAGGCGCACCACCCGATCTATGCCAACCGCTCGGCGTGCCATTGCAGATGATCGTCCATGAAGGTCGACACGAAATAGTAGGAATGATCGTAGCGCTCATGCATCCGCATCATCAGATTGATATCTGTACCCTTCACGGCCTCCTCGAACAGCCAGGGACGCAGGCCGGTCTCGAGATAGCCGTCGGCCTTTCCCTGGTCGATGAGGAATTCGGGAAAGCGTGCACCATCCTTGACTAGGGCGCAGGCGTCGTATTGACGCCACTTCGTCTGGTCTTCGCCGAGATATTTCTCATAGGCATCCATCGACCAATCAGCGGTCATCGGCTCGACGATCGGCGCAAATGCGCTGCAGCTCTTAAAACGGTCCGGATTTTTCAGGGCGATGGTCAACGCGCCGTGACCGCCCATCGAAAAGCCGAAAATGCCCTGCCGGCTCATGTCCATCCGGAAGTGCTGGCTGACGAGAGCGGGCAGTTCCTGCGTGATGTAGCTGTACATCTGGAAATTCCGCGCCCAAGGCGTCTCGGTTGCGTCGAGATAGAAGCCAGCTCCCTTGCCCATCTGCCAGTTGGTGATCTCGTCGGGCACATCGCTGCCGCGCGGGCTGGTATCGGGCGTTACGACAATGAGGCCGAGTTCCGAAGCCATACGGCGGTACTCGCCTTTTTCCATGACGTTGGCATGGGTGGAGGTAAGGCCGGAGAGGAACCAGACGACGGGGCAGGGGTCGGTGATCGCCTTCGGCGGCACGTAAACGCCGAAGGTCATCTCGCAATTGCAGGTCTCGGAGGGATGGGAATAGACGCCCTGCATGCCACCGTAAGCGGTATTTTGGGAAAGGACTTTCATATCTGGCCTCCAGTGGGTGGGGTCATCGCTTTTGCTCGCCGGCAAAGCCGGTCGAAGGTTTCCAGAAATTGGGAGCGGTCGCGCGGCGAGAAGGCGGCATTATAGCCCTTGCTCTCGCCGGTTTCCCGAAGATGCGCGCCGAGATCGCGCATGGCGGTCGCCATGCCGATATTGGCCTTGTCGAAAATCCGGCCTGTCGGCCCTGTCACCATCGCGCCTGTGGCAACGCATCGCCCGGCAAGCGGCACGTCTGCGGTCACCACGACGTCCCCCTCGCCAGCGCGTTCCGCGATCCAGTTATCCGCCGCATCGAAGGCGTTGGATACGATAACGTTGTGGACCATCGGATCACGCGACGGCCGCAAGCCGGAATTGGCAACGAAGGTCACCTCGATACCGTGGCGCTCTGCGACCTTGAGAATTTCCGGCTTCACCGGACAAGCGTCCGCATCGACAAAGATCATGAGATGGCAATCTGTTTCATGGGTAGAGCTCTGTGCGCCCCGATGGAGGCACAGAGCAGTTCGGTATTCCCCAATAGCCTTGGAATCGCTTGAGGTTCAAGACACTGGTTTACTCTCTCAGCGTTCCGGCCTTCTTGGCAACCCAGGTCGAAATGGCGTCCATCAAGGTCGGATTGAGGCAGTCATATGGCTCCAGGCCGAGTTCCTTGAGCTTTGAGCGAACGCCCGCCATTGCGGACGGCGGCGTGCCCGTTTCGATGATCGAGGACACGAAGGCCGCGAAACCGGGGGCCGGCCATCCGCTTTCTTGAAAGCGTTCGGGGTGCACAAAGGAAAGGCCTGTGAAGGCGTGGTCCCGCTCGACCGGCCCATACATGTGCACACCGCACCCCGTGCAGGCATGGCGCTGGATCAGGGCGCTGGGATCGACAACCTTCAACTTGTCGCCGTTTTCCAGAACGCTGACCTTGTCCGTCGGTGCGACGGCGACGATGGAAAAGGCCGCGCCTTCGGGCTTCCAGCATTTCGAACAACCGCAGGCGTGGTTGTGCAGCACCGAGCCTTCGATCCTGACTTTCACCGGTCGATCGGCGCAGGCGCAGACCAATGTCCCGCCGTTGAAATTCGCCTGGCCTGCCTTCACCCCGCCATTCAGGGCGGGGTGTATCGATACTTGACTTGGCATGCTCTGCTCCTCCTCCTTGGTCGCCTGCGGCCTCCCAAATCAGGATCGATTTGCCAAAAGATCGCAGGCTATTTCAAAGCCGCGTCGCCTTGCCGTGTTCTCCTCAATACAGCACGACGCTGCGGATGCTTTCTCCGGAATGCATCAGTTCAAAGCCCTTGTTGATGTCTTGGAGCGGCATCGTATGGGTGATCATCGGGTCGATCTGGATCTTGCCTTCCATGTACCAGTCGACGATCTTCGGAACGTCGGTGCGGCCGCGCGCACCGCCGAAGGCGGTGCCCATCCAGGAGCGGCCGGTCACCAGCTGGAAGGGGCGGGTGGAAATTTCCTGGCCGGCACCGGCGACGCCAATAACGACGGACTTGCCCCAGCCACGATGCGAGGCTTCCAGCGCCTGGCGCATGACCTTGGTGTTGCCGGTGCAGTCGAATGTGTAGTCGGCTCCGCCGATCTGATCGGCGCCGCGCTTCGTCATGTTGACGAGGTAAGGCACGATATCGTCGCCAACCTCCTTCGGATTGACGAAATGCGTCATGCCGAATCGCTCGCCCCATGGCTTCTTGTCGTTGTTGAGATCGACGCCGATGATCATGTCGGCACCGGCGAGCTTCAGGCCCTGAATGACGTTGAGGCCGATGCCGCCCAAGCCGAAGACGATGGCGGTTGCGCCTATCTCGACCTTGGCGGTGTTGATGACGGCGCCGATGCCCGTCGTCACACCGCAGCCGATGTAGCAGATCTTGTCGAAGGGTGCGTCCGGATTGACCTTGGCGACGGCGATCTCCGGCAGAACCGTGTAATTGGCGAAGGTCGAGCAGCCCATGTAGTGATGGATCTTGTCCCTGCCGATCGAGAAGCGCGAGGTACCGTCGGGCATCAGGCCCTGGCCCTGGGTCGAACGGATAGCCGTGCAAAGATTGGTCTTGCGCGACAGGCAGGAGGGGCACTCGCGGCACTCGGGCGTATAGAGCGGGATGACATGGTCGCCCTTCTTCACGGAAGTAACGCCTGGGCCGACATCGACCACGATTCCAGCGCCTTCGTGGCCGAGGATCGCGGGAAACAGACCTTCCGGATCGGCGCCCGAAAGCGTGAAATCGTCCGTGTGGCAGATGCCCGTCGCCTTGACTTCGATCAGCACTTCGCCGGCTTTCGGGCCTTCGAGCTGAACCGTCATGATTTCAAGCGGTTTTCCTGCCTGCACGGCAACGGCGGCGCGCACGTCCATGGTCGTCTGTCTCCCTAATGATTTGATTGTTTTGATTTTGGCATGGCGTGACTGACCCGCTCAAGCAAAAAACGGGGGGGCCGTCATGTTTCTTTTATCGCCAGCCTTGGTTGTCAGAACAACCGATGCGCCGAATAGATGATCGCATAGGCGTGGATCATCACGGCCGCATAGAGACCGAAGCCGATCAGCATGCGTTCGGCGCCGGTCATCTCCTCCAGTTTCTCCTTCGGTTTGACGGAGCGTGCGCCGATGAGGCTCAGCAACGTGAATACGGCAAGGCCGGCAAGCAGTGCGACTGATGGCACATGGATCTGCCAGCCGACCCAGAGAATGATGAATGTGATCCCGAAGCTGGCGCAAAGCAGTGAAAGACGGCTTCTGAAGGCCTGCCTGAGGATCTGTCCGCCATCAAAGCGGTACATCGGCAGCAGATTGAGGAGATTGAAGGCGCCGAGGATCAACAGGAACGTCAGGATAGGCAGAGAGAGTAGCTCCGAAATCGCGCCTCTCGCTGACATGTCGTGGGCGGCGATAAGGATTGGCACGAGGAAAGCCGACATGCCCGGACCCATCAGGGCGCAAGTGGCCACCTCGAAGAGGCTATTGTAGGGCCGCCCACCAATGGCGATTCCGCCGAGGAGCGGTACGAATATCATTCTGACCCAGGTGTGACCGAAGGTGCGGTAGGCCGCCATATGGCCCAGCTCGTGCAGGACAATCACCAGTGTCAGGAAGGTGGAGATCATTAGACCACCGATCGTCAAGCCGAAGAAGGGCCAGAGAATAAGCGTCGAGATGACCGCCAGGGCAGTTTGCATCAGGGGATGCTCGAAGTGGCCGTTGGGTTTTGATTTCCCGGTTTCAATCCAGCTTTCAAGCGCACGCATTTCCCGACGCAGGACGAAATAGCGAAAGAGCAGGAAGGCAAGGCCCCGATACCGGTCGGTCTGCTCCACCAGCAGCGTTGTACCACCCTCCGACAGGCTAACCTCGCGCCTTTCTCGATAATTCCTCCAGAAGCCGGCATCGAGTGTGCTGTCGTCGATGATGCGCGCGCTGTAGGCCCGACCCTCCGGCGTTGCGGCGACGGGTTCGACTGCGAGCAGACGGCGAATCGGTTCACCGTGCCGGTCGAGATGGGCGTAGGTCTGCTCGACCACGCCCGGGCGATTTTTTAGGGCACGGCTGCTTATGACGGAATGATGCCAATCGGCTTCCTCGCCTGCCGGATCGATTGCTCGCCAGATGGCCTCGGGTGCTGTCTGAAATGTCCGGCGAACGCGGATCGTACGCCTTCCGATAGGGGCGGCCATCAATAGCCAGAGGATGCCGAGATTGAGGCTAAGCAGCAGAAGTGCTGAAAGAAGCGGCGACATCGAAAGCTCCCGCGGATGATTTCCACCCGCATGTCCCCAATTATCGCCGATTACCCTTAAGCGAAGTGAGAAGGAATTTCGTGCAATTCTAATCGAATGCGGACCAACGGATCAGGCGAATTCCATGATGACGGCATCGACGGCAAGACTCTCACCCGGCTTTGTCTGGATCTTGCCGACGACAAGATCGCGCTCGGCCCGCAGCACGTTTTCCATCTTCATGGCTTCAACGACCGCGAGGGTCTCCCCGGCCTTGACTTCCTGTCCCTCGGCGACCGCGATCGAGACGACGAGACCTGGCATGGGGCAGAGCAGGAGCTTCGACGTATCCGGCGGGAGCTTTACCGGCATCAGCCTGTCGAGGTCCGCCTGTCTCGGCGTGAATATCCGGGCCTTGACCGACAGTCCCTGCCAATCGATGCGCAACCCGTTCAGGAAGGGACGTATCTGTGCGGTGATCTTCCTGCCGCCGACGCTTCCGCTCCAGACCGCGTCGCCAGGTCTCCAGTCAGTGACAACCGATGTAACCGCCCCGCCAATCTCCATGTCCATCTCGAAGGGAATGGTGATCAGGCCATCGAGCAATTTCAGCGAGAGATATTCGTCGCCGAGCTTGACGACCCAGTCATCGCGCAAAGGGCCTGCCGCCGGGCGCAGTCGGTCGGCATGGCGTTCGCGACGATTGCCCTCGACCAGGCTGCAGGAGAGCGCGATTGCAGCAAGTGCTGCCGCTTCATCACCATCCGGAGACATGGGGGCGAAGCCTTCGGGATATTCCTCGGCGATGAAGCCGGTCGAGAGACGGCCTTCACGCCAGCGCGGATGTTTCATCAGGGCAGACAGGAAGGGAACATTGTGTTCGATGCCGTCGACGACGAAGCCATCCAGTGCCTCGCCCATGGCATCGATCGCCTCGATCCGCGTCGGCGCCCATGTGCAGAGCTTCGCGATCATCGGATCGTAGTACATTGAGATTTCGGCACCCTCGAAGACGCCGGTATCGTTGCGGATGATACGACCGTCGGTTTTCCCTTCCTGTGGAGGGCGATAGCGAGTGAGGCGGCCGATCGACGGCAGGAAATTGCGATAGGGGTCCTCGGCGTAGAGGCGGCTTTCGATCGCCCAGCCGTTCAGCTTGATGTCCTTTTGCGAGAAAGGAAGTTTCTCACCGGCGGCGACGCGGATCATCTGTTCCACGAGGTCGATGCCTGTCACCAGTTCGGTGACAGGGTGTTCGACCTGAAGCCGGGTGTTCATTTCGAGGAAGTAGAAATTCCGATCCTTGTCGACGATGAACTCGACAGTGCCCGCGCTCTGGTAATCCACCGCCTTGGCGAGCGCTACCGATTGTTCGCCCATCGCCTTTCGCGTCGCCTCGTCAAGGAAGGGCGAGGGCGCCTCTTCGGCGACCTTCTGGTTTCGGCGCTGGATCGAACATTCGCGCTCGCAGAGATAGACGGCATTGCCATGCGCATCCGCGAGAACCTGAATTTCGATGTGACGCGGTTCAACGACATATTTCTCGATGAAGACGCGGTCGTCACCGAAGGAGCTCCTGGCCTCGGAGCGGGCGCGATCGAAGCCGTCGCGCACTTCCGCCTCGCTCCAGGCGATGCGCATGCCTTTTCCGCCACCGCCGGCAGAGGCCTTGATCATCACGGGATAGCCGATCTCTCCGGCGATCTTTTCGGCGTGATCGGCATCCTCGATAACGCCGAGATAGCCGGGAACCGTCGAAACCTTGGCGGCACTTGCAAACTTCTTCGATTCGATCTTGTCTCCCATGGCGGTGATTGCCTTGGGTTTCGGACCAATGAAGATGATGCCTTCCTTCTCCAGCGCTTCGCAGAAGGAGGCGCGCTCGGATAGAAAGCCATAGCCCGGGTGGACGGCTTCGGCGCCGGTCTCCTTGCAGGCGGCGATGATCTTTACGGCAACGAGATAGCTCTCGACCGCAGGAGCGGCGCCAATATGGACCGCCTCGTCGGCCATCTCCACATGCAGGGCATCCCGATCGGCATCGGAATAGACGGCGACCGTCGCAATTCCCATACGACGCGCAGTCTTGATCACGCGGCAAGCGATCTCGCCGCGGTTTGCGATCAGGATTTTCTTGAACATGAAAGCTCCGCCCAACTCATCTCTGGCTAACGTTTAAGCCACAAATCGATTGTCGGTTCAACGTATCAAACCGGGGCGCGGACTTTAAAGGTCCGCGCCCCCAGAGACTTTCCGCCTGCTCCGCTAAATCGCGCCCTGTATCGTGAGCATCGCATCGGGCACCCGCAGCCAGCGGCTGACTGTCGGCCTGTCTTCGCTGCGGATGATGATCGCATCCAGGAGATCGTCCCATCCGGGGTGATTGAAGTTGCTCTTCGTTGCCGCGGCTATCCGCTCCAGTACCGCGATCTTGAGCGGCGAGAGGGCAAGACGCCCTGCGTCACGCTTGCTGCGCAGTATCCGGCAGATGTAGTCGAGGTCGTGCCGCGTGATGCCGGGACGCGTAATCGGGCGGGTAAGGGCATAGGCGCCTACACCCTCTTCGATCGCAACGCGCAACTGGTCCAGCGCAAAAGCGCCGAGTTCCGGAGGCACGTTCGAGGAAGCCTCAATCACATTCAGGATCAATCTCAGCTCCAGCGGCGAGTTCACCACGCCATCGGTCGAGAGCAGTCGTACCAACCATGCGACATTGATCTCGTCCAGCGATCCCTGTGGGTAGCTGTAATGAACAATGAACTCGGTCAGCGCTTCAATGAAGAAGGCGTCCCATTCGTCGCATTTTTCCGGGCAGGAATTCTGCAGTGCCATGAGGACGAGAACATCGTCGGACGTTCTGAGTCCAAGGGGAAAAGTATAATTTCTCAAAAATAATACGTCATCGGCCGCCAGCCGACTCTTTCCGGCAATTAAATGCGCCGGAAAAGATTGGCGGAGTTCGCTCATCTTTTTATCTCCAGGCCTCATCATGAAGCCGGCCGTGATCTACTCGCTTCAAATTGAAGAAGCTTCAACGAGCGCAGTTAACCACCAGCATCCCCAATCAGGAAGATTTGAGCGATTGGGACTGCACGCGCTCGCGCCAGATTATGAACAGACCCGAACCGACGATGATAAGGATGCCGATCCATTTCGAGAGATTCGGGAAATCGCCGAAGAGCGCATAGCCGAGCACCGTTGCCGAGATGATTTCGAAATACTGGAACGGCGCCAGCAAAGACAGGGGCGCAAGGCGGAAGGCCCGCACCACGAGCATATGGGCATAGCCCGAAATCGAGCCGAGAATCAGAAGCAGAACGAGGCCGAGCCAGGAAGCGGGCAGGGAGGGGACAAAGTCCGTGCCGCCCATCGCGGATCCGACCCACAACGCCACGGCCATGAAGATGGTGCCACCGACGCCCGCCATCGTCTGCATGGTCAGAGGCGAATCCGCTTCGCCGATCGCACGGTTCATGAAGAGATAGACTGCGTAAAGGAAAGCACATGCGACCGGCAGCAGAGCTTTCCATCCAAAGATCTCGAAGCTCGGCTGGATCACGATCATTGCCCCGCCAAAGCCGATAATAATGGCGAGCCACCGGCGCCAGCCGACCTTGTCGCCCAGGAAGGCTGCCGAGAGTGCCGCCAGGATGAAGGGCTCGACAAAATAGATGGCGAAAACGTCGGCAAGCGGCATGTATTTGACGGCGACGAAGAACAGCAGGCTCGCCGCCCCGTGCAGCGCCCCGCGAAGGATGTTCATCCAGGGACGCTTTGCGGAAAGTGCCGAAGCGCCCGTCATCGTAAAGAGCAGCGGCAGGGTGCAGACGAGCTGGAAAAAGAAGCGATAGAAGGTCACCTGTCCCGGCGACATGTTTTCGAAGGTCGCCATGTATTTGGCAATAGCGTCCATGGTTGGGAGAATAATCATGGCGCTTGCCATGATGGTCATGCCTTGCAACGGATTTTGCGTGGTCTCGGCGGTAGCGATAGAGGACATGATCGACCCGGTTTCCTAATGATGTCATCAAACACGGGATTGTCTTGCGATCAAGCAGGCGCGGTTCATCCATCAGCTTCTCGATTGCGCCAGGGCACGAGCCAGGAAATCACCGGCTGACGACTTCATTCCATTCCGCAGGCCGCAATGGGGTGGCGGCGTGACGCTCTAAGACCTATCTGTGCCGTCGAGATCCGATAGAAGACAATGAGACGTGCAAAGAACTGTCGGCCGTAAGCCCTGGAAGGATGCACCGAATGTTGAAGACTGAGCAGCAGGTCAACGTTTTTTCCGATGAAGGCGATGATACGCTCGGCGGACGCCTGTCTTCGGCACGCGACGCCGCCGGCATCAGTACAGGCTCCCTTGCCAATCAGCTCGGCGTCCAGGAAGAGACCGTGGTTGCCTGGGAATCCGACCGATCCGAACCGCGTCCATCCCTTCTCCTTGATCTCGCAGGCATCTTCGGCGTCTCTCCTATCTGGCTGATGACCGGCGCCGGCGAGGGGCCTGCGGAAATGACCGATGAACGCGCGCTGGAGGCGGTGAAGATCGAGCTCTCGCGGCTTCAATCGGCCTACAAGGATATGGGGCGTCTCATAGAGGCCACCAATCGGCAGCTGGAAAAGCTGGATTATCAGCTGAAGCTTCGCAACGTCGGCAAGGGTGTTGCGCACTAAAGCGCGACGCGATCTCCAGGATTCGCTTGCTGTGCTTTAGGTCTTTGTTCTTGCATGTCGTTGTCGCAAAATCGCTGCACACTTTTGCGCGACATGCTTTAGCGCCGGATAATTTCAGATCGAATCGATCGAAAGTCCGGGAGTTGCCTCCAGTTCGGCCTTAGGCACAGGTCTTATGCGGAACGCTCGGTAGCGGTTTCGCCAAAAATCGATTCGAAGGCTTGACGCAGGCGGATATCGGCGTCCGCCATCATGATCGGCAGACCGAGATCGACGAGACTGGTCACCCCGTATGCGGAAATTCCGCACGGCACGATTCCGGAGAAATGGCTGAGGTCGGGATCGACGTTCAGCGACAGGCCGTGAAACGTCACCCATTTGCGCAGACGTATGCCCAGAGCCGCTACCTTGTCCTCGGACATGGTGCCATCCGGCAGGAGCGGTTTTTCCGGGCGCCGCACCCAGACGCCTACCCGGTCCTCGCGACGCTCGCCACGGACATTCATCGATTCGAGCGTGCGAATGATCACTTCTTCAAGCGCTGCCACGAAGGCCCGGACATCCTGCCGACGGCGTTTCAGGTCAAGCATGACGTAGGCCACACGCTGGCCGGGACCGTGATAGGTATACTGGCCGCCCCGGCCGGTGGAAAAAACGGGGAAGCGCTCCTTCTCGATCAGATCGGCAGCGTCCGCACTCGTTCCCGCCGTATAGAGCGGCGGATGTTCCAGCAGCCAGACAAGTTCCTGCGTTCGGCCGTCCGCTATATCAGCCACTTCCCGTTCCATGGTCGCCACGGCCTCTTCGTAGGGGACGAGGCCATCGGCGATACGCCAACGGACCGGCGGGGAGCCGGCGAGGGGAAACATGGAATGTTCGAGATCGGTGCGTAGCATGGGAAGCCCTTTGTCGCCTGATCCGACGCAGGACATTCTAAAAATCCGCACGCGCCAGACAGTTCGGTTCCTATATGGCGGCTTTTGAAGCGCAATTCAAACACCTGTGAAAACTCGTAAAAAAATCTGTCATATCGCTCTTGTGCCCCCCGAATGCTTTTGCTACATGCTGCCCCGCCGGCACAAATCGGCACCTACCACGATGCGGTCGTGGCGGAATTGGTAGACGCGCAGCGTTGAGGTCGCTGTGGGGCAACCCGTGGAAGTTCGAGTCTTCTCGACCGCACCAACTTTTCCAGCTGTATGATTCATACAGCTTTTTGCGACGCAAGATGCGATCGTTTTTTGATCACCCCGATCGATATATAAACTAACAGTAGTAGACGCCTGCGGCGCAGCGCCGGGCCGTGCGTCGCGCGACACCGGCCACGCTGACCGGTGTCAGGGGTCGACCGATTCGCGCCTCGGCGACTGTGATCATGCCGCTCACGCCCGGGATTGCGAGTCGCTCGCCGACGTCCAATCCGACTGCGGCGATGACTGCGGCAAACAGAAGAACTCTGACTCTAGCTGGAATAGTCATTTCTTGCCCTCCACCCTGAACTCTGTTGGCAGCTCGTCGACGTTACCGAGCTTTTCGATGTCCACCTGTTGCGCCGAGGTCGCATTCTTGAAGGCATAGTCGTCGGCCGTGGCATCATCTCCCGCCTTCCAGTCGGTGATCTGGATGCTGTATTGCGGGGCCTGATCGACATCCTTTGCCGTGATCACGTATCTGCACGGGTAGGGATGGTCGCCCTGGGCGATCCAGATCTGCCAATCGACTTCCTTGTTCCGAAAAGCGAGGTGGTCGCATTCGGTCCCGCCGATCACGCCGCTACCAAGATCCTTGATGTCAGTGACACCGTGCATGAGTTCACCATAGACATCAGGCAGCAGAAGATCGGCTCCGGGCAGGGGTCTATGGAGCTTGTCTCTCAATTCGTCGACCAAATGATCGATCGTTCCTGGAACGTCGACCTGCGTGTAGAGATTGGCGTCCTTGCCGAGCAGCGTCAGCGTCTTACCGTCGAAGAGGAGTTCGACATTGGCGAACCCGCCCGAGCGCGTCACGCGAATCTTGTCTGGACGATTAACCTCCATCTTACCGGAACTGGCCAGCAGCAGCTTTTGGTGATCCTTGGTGACGACTTCAAGGTTCGTATCGTAGGAGAAGGACATTGTCTTCTGCGATGCCATATAGTCGGACATCGCCTTGAGAAGGTTCTTGGCATCGGCCTCTCCGGCCTTTGCTCCGGATGTCCCTCCGGACAGCAGTGCGGCCGCTGTCAGAAGGATGGTAGCGGTCGTAAGCGCGAGTGTTTTGCGGGCTGGTTTCTGCATCGTCTATCTCCCTCAGTTTTCTATGGCCACTTATCGGCCGAAACGGACCGCTTACGCGTTACGCACGAGCGGGTCGTGCGATGAGGACATTTCAGACTGGGGACGATGCTACACTCCCAATCGCGCGCACGCGCGTAACATACAGTATGATCTATGACGCAAGACGCGTGATACGGCTCCCATTCGTGCACGTGGTGTGTGTCTCGGCCGCCCTGGATCGCACGGGCGTCGCGTTAACCTTCCCGGCATTTAACATTAGAAAATTGCGATATAGAGAGTATCGTAGCGAATACAACTATAAGACTAAGGGAACGGAGGAGCGCATGTCTCGTGGAGAGGACGATGTCGAATATCGGGGATCGTTGTTTTCAGCCTTTGTCGAAGATCACAAAGGATTCGGTTTATATCGTGATGAAGAGCAGCAGGATGACGTCAGGCGTCGAAGACGCTCACAGCTTGTCCTGTCGATCATTCTTCTTATGGTTTTGGCAATCGCCGGGGGCTGGTGGCTGCATGTTCAGGCCACACCACCGCTCGACAAGATCACCACTACCAGCGTGAGATAAATCGGCGCGGAAGAAGCGGCTCTTTCGTCTACCGATTGACAATTACAGTAGCGAGGTCAATAGTTTCCGTGTCGTCAAGCAGCGGAGGAACGAGGAATGACCAGCCGCACGATTCTACTGACAACATTCGCATCTCTTGCCGTTCTGGGTTCTCTTTCCTTTGCGACATCAGCGTCTGCGCTGAGCATGCAGGATTGCAGCGCCAAGTATAAGGCCGCCCAGGCGGCGAATACGCTGAACGGCATGAAGTGGAACGATTTCCGCAAGGCACAATGCGGAACCGATGCGGCCGCAGCCGCTCCTGCTGCTACCGCTCCGGCAACAGCTCCCGCTGCTCCGGCAAAGACAACTGCAGCGAAAACAACGGACGCAGATGAGCCGGATCCGGCAGCCGTTCCGGCCAAGGAGCCCGCAAAGCCCTCGATGGCTGCACCTGCCGGTGTAACTTTCCCGACCGCCATCTCGTCCAAATATGCCAGCGAAACGCCGGCAAAGGGCCGCTTCCACACCTGTGTCGACTCCTACCATGTCAACAAGGACAAGAACACGCTCGGCGGCCTGAAGTGGATCCAGAAGGGCGGCGGCTATTACAGCCTCTGCAACTCAAAGCTGAAAGGCTGATGGCCAAACCAGCCGTTGGTGCACATGAGAAACGGGCGCTTCGGCGCCCGTTTGCATAGGTCGGTTGCTATCAAGGTTTTCCTCAGTCGTCGTCGGGGATATTGGCGTCGACGCCGATTATGCTGAGATTGTTCCTGACCGCACGAACGCCGGCGACGGAGAGAGCGCGGGCTTCGATATGACGGGCAGTAATGGCGTCGTCCACCTCGCCTTCGATAATAATCCTGCCTCCCCGTTCGGCGCGAACATCGACCGTTTCCGGCGTCACGCCCTCAAGGTCGGTCAGCGCGTCCATGACGCGCTCTTCGAGGTCGTCCGCATTCTCGCGACCGCTAGTTCCAGGTAGCAAGGATTCCGTCTGGGCTTCCTGCTGGCCGTCTTCATCGCTGTCGGTAACGGTGTAGCCCTTGTTCGTCTCTTCGTCGAAATTGGCCTCGGTGCCGCCGTAGGGACCGTTGCCGGGATCACGAGACTTCGCTCCGGCCTGGTCGTCATAGGGCCAGCCCTCTTCGATGTCCCGTTCCTCATAGTCGCGATAGTCCTCCTCTCGCGTCAGTTCTTTCTTCTTGGAATCCATGATCAGGCTCCTTTTGCCGTCGGTACTAGAGAACGGCTGGCGGCGTGCTTGGTTCAATCCTAGTTTCTGATCTTTTCCCATCTCCGGGTAAGCCGATCGCGCTTCAGCTTCGACAGGCGCTGCAGCCAGAAGATGCCATCGAGCTGGTCGACTTCGTGCTGGATACAAACGGCAAGAAAGCCATCGGCATCCTCTTCGCGGACTATACCATCGAGGTCCTGATAGCGGAACCGAATGGCCTTCGGTCGAGTGACTTCTTCGGTCGCGCCCGACATGGAAACGCTGCCTTCCGTTTGCCTTGATGTCTCGGCCGACGACCAGAGGATTTCCGGATTGACGTAGACGCGAACTCCGTCCCGGCGGTCCAACTCGATAACCGTCACCCGTCGCAAGACGCCGATATGGGCTGCAGTTATACCAACGCCGGGTGCCGCCCGCATCGTGTCGAGCAAGTCTGCAGCGAGCTGCTTTAGCGCTTCATCGAAAACAGTGACCGATGCGCATACAGTTTTGAGGAGAGGATCTGGGTAGCGAATGATCGTACGGATGGGCACACATATCTCTGGTAAAATGACGACACAATCTGCGCGCAAGGATAGCCGTAACCGATATCCGTGCAAATGGCTTTGCGTTCCGATGCCGGTTCGCAGCGACCTTACACGGTAGCTGATCGAGCGGCCAGCCTCAGGCGAGGTTTCTCCTCTATCTAATTGTTGACAATGGATTTTTTGCCGTCATTCTCGTTCTTGACGGCGGGCGCTCGCAAAGCGAATGGATACGAGGCGGCACATGACGACGACCGACGAAGACGAGCTTACCCGCACCGATACACAGGAGCCGCACATCGATATCTACGATGAGGACGGCAACGTGCGCGCTGATTTCATCGAGCAGGTCCGCGAGGCGATCGAGGCGAGCGATTCCGCCTTTCTGCACCGAAACGTCGCCAGGCTGCATGAATCGGAAATCGGCCATCTGCTGGAATCCCTGAACGCCGATCAGCGTCTCTCGTTGGTCCAGCTGCTCGGCGACGAGTTCGACATGACGGCTCTGACGCAGGTCGACGAGGCGATTCGCCGCGAGATCGTCGATCAATTGCCGAACGACCAGATTGCTGCAGCCATCGGCGAGCTCGATTCCGACGACGCCGTCTACATCCTCGAGGATCTCGACCAGGAAGATCGCGACGAGATCCTGTCGCAACTGCCCTTTACCGAGCGCGTGCGGTTGCGTCGCGCCCTGGACTATCCGGAGAGTTCGGCCGGACGCCGCATGCAGACGGAATTCGTCGCCGTACCACCGTTCTGGACAGTCGGTCAGACGATCGACTACATGCGCGATCAGGAAGACCTGCCCGAAGCCTTCACCCAGATCTTCGTCATCGATCCGACGTTCAAGCTGCTCGGCAGCGTCGATCTCGATCGCATCCTGCGCACCAAGAGGCAGGCAAAGATCGAAACCATCATGCGCGAGACGTCGCATCCCATACCTGCCGAAATGGACCAGGAGGAGGCCGCCCAACTCTTCGAGCAATATGACCTTCTGTCGGCCGCCGTTGTCGACGAGAATGATCGGCTGGTGGGCGTGCTGACCATCGACGATGTCGTCGACGTTATTCATGAGGAGGCGGACGAGGATATCAAACGTCTCGGCGGCGTCGGCGACGAAGAACTGTCGGACAATGTCATCTCGACCGTGCGCTCGCGCTTCCTGTGGCTCGCTGTCAATCTGGTAACGGCAATCCTTGCCTCGACCATCATCGGCGTTTTCGATGGGTCGATCCAGAAGATGGTGGCGCTTGCCGTCCTGATGCCGATCGTCGCCTCCATGGGCGGCAATGCCGGAACACAGACAATGACGGTGACCGTTCGCGCATTGGCCACCGGCGATCTCGACATCTACAATGCCGGGCGCATCATCCGCAGGGAGGCAAGCGTCGGCCTCATCAACGGCGTCCTGTTCGCCGTCGTCATGTGCGTCATTTCACTGATCTGGTTTCACGATATTCAGTTGGGCATCGTGATCGCCGCGGCGATGGTGATCAATCTTGTTGCCGCGGCTCTCGGCGGGATATTGCTGCCACTGCTTCTCAATCGCGTCGGTGCCGATCCGGCTATTGCATCATCGGCATTCGTGACGACCGTAACCGATTGTACCGGCTATTTTTCTTTCCTCGGCCTCGCGACGTGGTGGTTTGTGCTGCGTTAACGCAGTCCGGCTGTCAAAATTGACTGATACGTAAAAGTCAATATTATGCACGGCGATGTGGGCGGAGAGGGGACTGCCTTTCGGCCGAGTATGCCATGCTTCGGCTGAACCGGACCTAAGCTCGCTATACGAGGACGAAATACCGGTGAACAAGTACTATACCATTACAGAGCTTACGCGTGAATTCGGGGTTTCCACTCGTACTCTGCGCTTCTATGAGGATGAGGGGCTCATTCATCCGGAACGAAGGGGCCGTACGCGCCTGTTTCGACAGGCAGATCGTCGCCTGATAGGAGAAATCCTGCGCGGCCGCCGCATCGGTTTCACGATTGCGGAAATTCGCGAGATCATCCAGGTTTACAAGGAGCCGCCCGGCGAAGTCGGCCAACTTAAGCTTTTGATGAAGCGCGTCGAGGAAAAGCGCGAGGATCTACGCCAGAAGCGCAAGGATATCGACGATACGCTGACCGAACTCGATCACATCGAGGAATCCTGCCTGGGCCGCCTGGCCGAAATCGGCGTCGGCACCTGAAAAGGCAAGCTCACGGCGCCCGGCGTCAGCGGGCCTGATCCGTGCACTGGATGGAGATCGCCTCGAATCGCTCATCGTCGGCCTTTATCTTTCCCGCCCGCCACGGCTCGAACAGGCTCTGCTTCTTCAGCGCATCGACGGAACATTGGCAGAAACTGTGGCAGAAAGCCTCGCCATTGGACTGGGTGCAGACCATCTGGCACTGCCGCAGAATGCCTGGGGTTGGGTCGGCAGGGGCGGCTAGCGATAGCAGATAGACCAGGCCGAACAGCAGCGGCTGGTGCACGAGGTAGAAGATCAGGCTATGACGCCCGGCACGCGCGATCAGGCTTCCGCCGGTGCCTAGCCTCGCCAATCGCTGCGGCAGATTGGTCCGTATCGCAAGGCTCGCCGCGCTGAGACCGGCAAAAAAGGCGAGCGCCCAGGGAAAGAGCGGGACGTAGTCGTTGGAGCGTGCCGGGGCTGCGGCAAGGCCGAGCCAGGCGAAATAGCGTGGATTAAGGGCTGCCCAGTCTAGCGCGCCGGGGCTGTAGAAGACGTCGACGACCCAGCAGACGGCGAGTACCGCCGTCGCGAGCAAGGTCAAAGGCATCGGCAAACGCAGAAAGACGATGCCGATCAGGGTCAGTGCCGCGATGCAGTGCAGAATCCCGAAATAGATCCATTCGTCGGTCATACCTATCAGCGTGACGATCGAGACACCGATCGCCGCAGCGGCAATCATTGCAAAGCGTTTCCAAAAAGGCCGCCAGCGAATTACCGGCCGATTGGCGAGCACAAGGCTTACGCCGGCGAGGAAGAGGAAGGTGCTTGCAATCGCTCGGGCATAGAGCTTCAGCCAGCCTGTTTCCGCCGTGCCGGGATCGAGATGGCCGAAGAATTCGAAATCCCAGGTACAGTGATAGCTCGCCATTGCGAGAAGAGCTATGCCGCGCGCCGTGTCCAGAATGCCAATGCGCGGTGTCTTTTGGGGCGCATCGATGCTCTCGGCGACAGCGGCCATCAGGAATCCTTTCAGCGGGACGAGATTAACGGCGGCGCGCCGGACGCTGCTGGAAACAGGAGGAGCGCGGCGATTTCATGGCACATCGATATCCATGATGGCCAGACGCGCATCCGAAAAAAACTGTCGCCGGATCAGGACGACATTGATGAAGATCGTCGTGATGATGAAGAAATAAGGGCTTATGAACCAGCCGAGATAGCCGATCGATAGAAAAATCGCGCGAAGACCCGCATTGAAATTGCGCGCGGCTATGATGTTCATGCGGATGACGCGTTCGGCTGCACGCTCCGTCTCGACGCGATTCGCCTCGATATCCTCGATCATCGGAATGGCGCCGAAGAGAATTGTGCAATAGTTGAACAGCCGATAAGACCAGCCGAATTTGAAGAAGGCGTAACCGAACAGGCCGGTGAGGCCCGCCACCTTGATTTCGAAGGCAACCCGACCGCCGGCATTGAAGAGAAAGGGCAGGTCAGCGAAAAAGGCATTCACCTTGTCCGTTGCGCCAAGCAGCGCGAAGCAGCCGCCCATGGCAAAAATAGACGTCGAAGCGAAGAATGCCGTCCCATTCTGAAGGCCTGCGAGAATCTGCGTGTCTATCATCTTCAGGTCACGGCGCAGCGAATTGTAAATCCATTCACGCCGGCGCTCGATCATCTCCTGCGTCAGGCTGCTCCGGTTGAAAAACCGGGAACTGTCGGTGATCCGGTTGAGGCCCAGCCAGCAAAGGATGAAGAGGGCGAGAGCGACATAGTCGGCGGTCGTCATGAGGCGTTCCCAAAATCTGTTCAGCTGTCTGCTAACGTTTGATAGCTTGAAAGCCGCAACAGCGATATCGACATATGACTTAGCTATGTTTGAGTCGGATTGTGCGGGACTGTAATGTCGCTTGCGTCCAATCCGATGTCGGTGGGTCGCCGTGCCGCTCGATCACCCTAACGTAATTTTAGTGGCATCTGACTCTGTTGCGAGGCGCCAAGGTTCCATGTTTCTTTCCGTATTCGATGTCTTCAAGATCGGCGTGGGACCGTCGAGCTCGCACACGATGGGGCCTATGTCGGCCGCCAACCGATTTCTCGAACTGATCCTGTCGAACGAGTGGCCGCGGCCATCGTCCAATGTGCATGTGGCGGCCATCAGGGTCAGCCTGCACGGCTCGCTTGCGCATACCGGTATCGGGCATGGGACGGGCAGGGCGGTGATCCTCGGCCTGATGGGTGAGCGGCCGGATGAGGTCGACCCGGACAAGATGGATGCAATCATCGACGAGGTCGAGCGCACGGGCCGTATCAACCCGCAGGGGCATCCCCCTTACGAGTTCCAGCCAAAGACCGATCTCATCTTCGACAAGAAGGTTCCCTTGCCGGGCCATGCCAACGGCATGAGCTTCTCGGCGCTGGACAAGGATGGCCGGTTGCTCGTCAAGCGCATCTATTATTCCGTCGGCGGCGGATTCGTCGTGACCGACACGGAGCTGGAGGTCATGCGCGCGAAGCGGAAGGCTGCCATGGGCAACTACAAGGTGCCCTATCCCTTTGCGACGGCAAAGCAGATGCTCGAGATGGCCGCACGCTCGGGGCTTACGATCGCGCAGATGAAGCGCGCGAACGAAGAAAGCCGTATGACGCGGGCGCAGCTCGACGAGGGCCTCGACAAGATATGGGCAGCCATGGACAGCTGCATCGATCGCGGACTGAAGACGGAAGGCATCATGCCCGGCGGCCTCAAGGTTCGCCGCCGCGCGCGGGCAATCCATGACAAGCTGCACGAGGAATGGCGCAGTAACCGGATCAATCCGCTTCTCGCAAACGACTGGCTGAGCGTCTATGCCATGGCCGTAAACGAGGAGAACGCCGCAGGTGGACGCGTGGTCACCGCGCCGACCAACGGTGCTGCAGGCGTCGTTCCGGCAACCATCCGCTACTACAAGCATTTCCATGAGGATGCTGATGAGAATGGCATTCGCGACTATTTGCTGACGGCGGCAGCCGTCGGCGGCATCATCAAGCACAACGCCTCGATCTCGGGCGCTGAAGTCGGCTGTCAGGGCGAAGTCGGTTCGGCAGCTGCTATGGCTGCAGCCGGCCTCGCCGCGGTCATGGGCGGCACGCCCGAGCAGGTCGAAAATGCTGCGGAAATCGCGCTCGAACACCACCTCGGCATGACCTGTGATCCGATTGCCGGCCTGGTGCAGGTTCCCTGTATCGAGCGCAATGCGCTGGGAGCCGTCAAGGCGGTGACCGCCGCCTCGCTGGCGATCAAGGGAGACGGCCAGCACTTCGTGCCGCTGGACGCTTGCATCGAGACCATGCGGCAGACCGGCTACGATATGAGCGAGAAATACAAGGAAACCTCGACGGGCGGTCTGGCGGTCAATGTCGTCGAATGCTGAGTTTGTGGATGCTTGGCGTTAAGGCTTGACGCTGCCGGCCAAAAGGAATTGAACGGGCAGCATGGCTTTGCATCTTATCAAATTGTGCGTGGGCGCCGACTCGATCGAGGACCTGCGTGAATGGGTATCCGAGCGGGCATTGACCGCGGTCGCCGCCGGACTCGAACCACACACGACCCACACCACCAGGATGGTGCCGAAACGCGTCGAGGAGCTGCTGGACGGCGGCTCGCTCTACTGGGTGATCAAAGGGCAGGTTCAGGCAAGGCAAAAGCTCATCGACATCAGGACCTTTACCGATGGTGAAGGCATATCCCGCTGCCAGCTCGTGCTTGGACCGGAAGTTATCGAGACGTCCGTACAGCCGAAGCGACCGTTCCAGGGATGGCGATACTACCCGCAGGACGACGTGCCGCGCGATCTCGACAGCTTGGGAGCAGGCATAACGGAAATGCCTGCAGACTTGAGACGGGAACTCTCGGAGCTGGGATTGCTCTGATCCCGGCCCGATCGGCCATTCAGCGCAGGCGCATCAGAACCGGTGTTTTTCCGGCCAAGGATGTTACGTGGAGATGGATGCGTGCTTCCGGCTGGGAATAGCGCCAGGCGCGGGCACCATGACACAGAAGCACGTTTATCAGATCCTTGGTCCGCGAACGGGAGCGATGAAGCCCAAGATCAGCGATCCGCATGGCCGCTTCGTGCAGCGGATGAAGAGCATAGCCCTTCGACCTGATCTTTGCCCCGGTATCGAGCGAGATATCCGGCATGTTCTCGTTCATTGCCATGTCATGTCCCCGTAACGCATTACTAACTCAGGGGCGGGACCGGCTTACGGCCGGTTCCGCGAGAATGGATACCCATCCCGATATCCATTGGTCCTAGACGTACAGCGGCACTTGATGCCGCCGCCCTTATTCCATGCTGGCCCAGCACTTGATGCCAGCCTTCTTCAGCGTCTTGCACGCATTCACCGCATCGCGTTGATCGTCAAAGCCGCCG
Source organism: Rhizobium sp. BK376 (assembly GCF_004341625.1). GTDB lineage: Bacteria > Pseudomonadota > Alphaproteobacteria > Rhizobiales > Rhizobiaceae > Rhizobium. The sequence continues at coordinate 92,012 of NZ_SLZG01000011.1, forward strand.
AAGCGAGCACGATAGACCTGCGAGGCGCCGTCTCCGAATGCGACGGCATAGGGCTTGGCCGAGCGCAGAGCCTTGCCGCCCTTGCTCTTTGCCTGATCCAAGAGATCGTCTGCCATTTCCTTGGTCGAAGACACGCCAACCTGGATGCTCCAGCCACTCGGAACCTTCTCCGTCTTTTCAGACTTGTCTGCCTTCTCGGCCTTGGCCAGTTTGGCCGTCGACGCAGTCGTTACCGCATCGACAGGCTCCGCATCGCCTTCGCCCTGACTTTCGGCATAGGCGGGCGCTATCGAAGCAACTTCGTTGGCTGGAACATTTTGCTTATGCGGCTTGGTTACCACGAGCGGATTGTTCGACTTCGGCGTGACGGCAGCAAAGGCCGCAACGCTCGAATTCTCCTGATAACGGGCATCCGGCGTCGGGCCGCTTGCCGGCAGCTTCACCTTGGCCGCATCGGCCATGCGGACGGCGGCTGCATCGACATCAGGCGCAACGGGTACCGTCTTCGTGGGAACAGGCATTGCAGGCGCAGTCATTTCGGGCGCGGCCTGGGCGATCAATTGACCCGGGCGCCCGTCGACCGACGCCTTCGGCAGATAGGCCGCGAGCAGCTTGCGCATCTGGTTGTCGCGGGCAGGCGTGGAGGCGCCACCAAGAACGACGCCGACGATCGACTTGCCGCTATCCTGCAGCGAGGACACCAGATTGAAGCCGGCGGCGCGGGTATAGCCGGTCTTGATGCCATCGACGCCTCTTACGGAGCCGACCAGGCGATTGTGGCCGTAGATGGTGCGATTGCCGAACTGGAAGCTCTTGACCGAGAAGACGCCGTAATACTGTGGGAAATGCTCGCGGAGTGCGATGCCGAGGCGGGCCTGATCACGGGCCGTCGTCATCTGCGCCGTATTCGGCAGGCCGTTCGGATTGCGATAGGTCGTCCTGGTCATACCCAGCGCATGTGCCTTATTGTTCATCATCCGGGCGAAATTCTCCTCGGACCCACCGAGATATTCGCCAAGAGCCATGGCAGCGTCGTTTGCCGACAGCGTGACCATGCCGAGGATTGCCTGTTGGACCGTGATGACGGTGCCCGCACGAACGCCCAACTTTGTGGGCGCCTGAGCTGCAGCATGGGCAGACATGGTAATAGGAGAATCAAGCTTGATGCGTCCGGCCTCGAGCGCTTCGAACGCGAGGTATATCGTCATCATCTTTGTAAGTGAGGCGGGATAATGAAGCGCGTCGGCGTTTTCGCTGTAGAGTACGTTTCCTGTCCTGGCATCAACGACGATGCCCGCATAGCCAGGGCCGCTCGCAGCCTGAGAAGGCGAGGCTGTCGCGATTGTCATGATCGCAATTGCGAAACCCAATGTCACCGTCATCAGGAACTTGCCAAAGCGCGACGACGATGAGGAGAAAATTGACCTGGACACTACTTCACTCTTTGCTTGCATCAACATTTTCATTATCCGGCCGTCGCCTCCTGACACGTCCGTTGCAGGACAGAGTAGGGGGTCGGGGTTACCAATCGGTTTATGATGAACAGTTGGTTTCGGGATTCCGCCACATTTTAGCCGTCCGTCGCCGGCGCGCCGGTAGAGGCTGCGGGTTGCTCGGCAAGGCGGGATTCCACAAACGTTTGAATAGCGGCATCAATATGGTCCCAATCACCCAGAAGGGCGCTTGAAAAGCGGTAAAGCACAGTCAGGTCTTTACCCAGATGAACGTCACGCTGGCAGTCTCCGCTCGTAGCCTTGTCCGGAGTTGAAGGGAGCACACAGCGGACGACATAATCAGGCTTGCCCGGCCGTGGCGCGGTTAGCAGCACTTCATTCGTATAGCCCGCATCAGCGCGCAGGCGATGGGCCGTCAGACCATGAGGACCGGCAAAGGGGTCGCCCTCGATCAAATGAGAGTAGATCGGCGCCAGCCGCCCTGACATATCGCGGGACATGGTGCTTTGCGTAAATTGCAGGAAAATCAAGGACGACGACTGTGAAACGTCGTTGAAGCTCAGACGATCAGCTTCGTTGTAACCCTGCATCTGCGGCCAGGTCAGATAGAGATCGACGCGCTCGGTACTGCCGTCTGAGCGCTCGCTGGGAAAGCGGATCGTGTTGGCCGCAAGCCGCAGCGTATCTTCGCCGACAGTAACCGTGAAAACCTTGGTATCGTCCGTGTGTCCGCCCAGGGAGATGCGCTGGCCCAGCCAACGGCCACCGATACTGATCGCGACGGTCAGGACAGCAAGAAGCGCTACGACAGCTGTCAAACGGTAAACGAACCCGTTGGAGATCAACGGGGCCTCTTCGATCGCGGGGGCAGGCGGCGGCGCGAGAACCATGCTTCTGCCTTCGTTTCCATTTCGCCGCAGAAGCGTCTGGTATCGCCTGCAGGACGGGAACTCGTGATGAGTCTCAATATGGAATGATTGGCGCCGGCATGGTTAACGTGAGGTTAAGCAAAGCTGCGGCGGGAAGGCAGAAAAGGGGGAGAGCCGCTCCCGGGACAGCGGGAACGGCTCATGGCTCCGGTCGGGCACGGGGATGCAGACAGACCGGGCCGAGCACTAGAACGGCAAAACTGCCGATCGTCTGGAGTTACTTGACGCTGCCAACCGCGTCGGCATGGCCTGCGTCCTGGATCTTCACCCATCGCGCCGGATCATCAGCGGACTGGCGCTTCAGGTAGGTGTATTCCGTATCGGACCAGAGCATCACCTTGTTGCGCATGTTATCGAGAATGAAATCGCCGTGGTCGGTGCGAACCGTCAGGACAGCATGGCCTTCGCCATTGGGCTGAAGGACGACAGTCATCAACGTGTCCGATGGCGAGAAGCCGGAATTGATCAGATCCTTGCGCTTCAGCAACGCATAGTCCTCGCAGTCGCCAGCGGTCGTGGGGATCGCCCACTTTTCCTCGACGCCGTACAGCTCCATGTCCGTCATTGGCTTTATGGTCGTATTGACGGTGTAGTTGATCTTGAGGATCGTCTTCCAACGATCTTCCGTCAGGATCAACGGCCCGGCATCGCCACCCGCATAGGCGCATTCGCTCGGGTTTTCCTTGCAGAATTCATAGTGGCCGATCGGCGGCGCGGCATTGCCGACAATCGCCATGCTGGCTGGTGTTGCATTGGCAAGGCCGAAGAGGCCGAAGGTGAAAATTGCTGCGGTTACTCCGCTTCGCAACCAGGATTGGATAGTCATTTGTATCTCCCCGTTATGGAGATCACAATGACATGGACGTTTTTATTGCGCGCAAAATTGCGAAGTAAAAATAAGCACTTAATAGATTCAAATGCAGATCTAAATAGAATAAAACAGGACTTAAATTTGCATCAAACCAAAATCTATTTTTCGTCTAATTTGAATAAAATCTGAAGTGATCACAAGCGGCGAGGATTTTTTATATCATTGTTTTCATTGTGTATTATTCCAGGCCTACGGGAGGGTAGAAACTCTCGAATAGCTGGAAATGTGCGAAAACGGGACAGGCGTCAGCGGCAGCCGACGCATTAGAACAAGCTTCTCTCAATCAGAATTCGGCAATTTTGCTCCGTTTTGGGAAAATAGCGCCGAAAATTTATTTTGAGGATGAAACGGCGACGGCGGTAAAAAACCTGTGATCCGATAGCCGTTTGGGTGAAAATCAATCCGCACAGACGTTCATCGTGGCGAGACATCACGTCTTTGGGCAGGCTCCGCCGAAATCGCGATTCCGAAGGACAGCTACCGATCAACCGTTACGAAACGAATCCGTGGCATCCACGATCGCTGCGGCCATCCCTGCGCTTGACGGTGAGTGAGCGGATCTCGGAACGACGACAAGCTTGGCTTCGGGCCAGGCTTGCGACAATTCCCATGCGGTGACGAGTGGCGCTTCCAGATCCATGCGGCCGTGGACCATGACGCCTCTTATCCCGGCAAGCCGATGAGCCTCTTTCAGTATCTGGCTGTCCGTCAGCCACCCGCGGTGATGAAAATAATGGGCAATGATGCGGGCTCGCATCAGCAGATAGCCGGGGTCCGCCCATCGCCGCGGCAGCGTCGCATCGGGATCGACGAGGATAGAGGCACCTTCCCATTCGTGCCAGCTGGTGGCCGCCTTTAGGCGGAGATCGGGGTCCGGGCTTTGCAGCAGGCGATGGTAGGCCGTAACGAGATGTCCGTCTCGTTCCTCTTCCGGAACGCCGGCGCGGAAACGTGACCATTCCTGCGGAAGCAGGACCGCCATCCCGTGATAAAGCCAATCGATCTCGGATTGGCGCGTCATGGTGATACCGGCGACGACAAGGCCGGCGATTCGCTCGGCATGCTGCTGGGCATAGACAAGGGCGAGGGTGCAGCCCCATGAATGGCCGAAGACAAGCCAGCGCTCGACCCCGAAGAATATGCGCAGCCGCTCCATATCCCGAACCAGATGCCACGTGGTGTTGACGCTCATATCCGTTTGCGGATCGGCGGCATTCGGCTGGCTCTTCCCGCATCCACGCTGGTCAAATTGAATGATGCGGTAATGCTGCGGATCGAAGAAACGACGCATATTGGCTGAACTGCCCGATCCCGGACCACCGTGAAGAACGATCGCGGATATGCCCTTAGGATTTCCCGACAGTGCCCAATAGATGCTGTTGCCGTCGCCGACCTCAAGCATTCCGTGGTCGTAAGGTTCGATTTCCGGATAGAGACGTTTCATCTGATCATCCCGCGGGCCGCCACCGCTCTCGGGGATTTTCATGACATCGGGATGACGGGAATCAGATCAGAGGAATTCGCGAAGCGTGTCGCGCGATTGAACCGAGAGGAACTCGATCGCAACGCCTTCCATAAAATGGCGTACGACCCGGCCGCGCATATTGCCGAGGCGGACGGCCGTGCCGAGCGGCGGTCGCGCCTCCACGTCGACTGCCGCGCCTGAAAGCGACAGGTCCATGATACGGCAGACGTAGCGGGTTCCGTCCTCGAGGGTGAGTTCGCTCTGGATCGTCCGCGGCGTCAGACGGTCGTGCCGGCGGTCTTCGGGAAGTCCCAGTTCATGCTTGTTTGCAAGCCATGTCAGCTGCGCTGCAAGTTTCTCGCGTTTGCGGTCCGTCGCATTGATCGACATGGAGAAGCCGCGACCATCGATCGTCAGCACGTAGCCTTCGACGCGGCCGAGATGATCGATATAAGCGACGACACGCTCATTGGCCCGTGGACGACCGTCGCAAAGGACGTACATGTCGCCCGGCGACATGTCGATCACCATGCACTCGTATTCCTCGTAATTGGCCAGCATCAAGCGGCCCTGCATATTGATCGGAACACGCTGGAAAGTGCGCTGATCCGTGCGAGGAACATTCCGCGTCTGCTGAGCTGGCTGGAATGAGTGCATGAAAATTGCTTCTTGTATGTTATATCTCAAACGCAATCATTAGCCGCAATCTATTAACAGAAGATTGGTGGCCTCAACCGCTAAAGGCTGCGGCAAAGCAGGAATGCGGTACAACCGTCTCAAAATGAGGCGCTGCTATTTTACAGCCCATTTTATTGAATGCGGCCGCCGGCTGATGCCCGCCAGGGCAATATGCGGCGGAAGGCTTCGCTCCATTCCGGCCCCTTGCTCGTCCGCTGCCCGCCGAACGGGGCCGTCTGACGTGTGGGCTCCCCGGCCTTTACCTGGTCATCCGTCAGGATCCGGCTACGGTCCAAGGCCAGGAACTCCAGCGGCTCGGCACCGAACCATGCGGGATTTTGCGCCGGTGCAAGCGAACCCAGCAACCGATCACAGTTTTCGCCCTCGCGAGAAGAACGCAGCGGCATCAATACGATCTCAAAGGCAAGATGGCGCCCGGTGACACTATAGCCCGTCGCATTGATCAGGGCCGGAACGGCATGCGCCATAACGCCGTTGGCGATCTTGACGGGATCGTCAGGCTGACTGCCTGCCCAGAGCGCCGAGAAATCCTCCTCGCGCAACTCACGACCGAATATGTTGCAGATTTTCGTGCCTGCGAGACGGAAACGCGGCCTGTCGGAAGGCGTCGCCTCGAGAATAAAAAGATCGGAAAGCACATGACGCACAGCCGCCGGCTCTACTTGAGAGCGCAGGGGTGCGTCATATGGACCGCGGATATGATCCCAGTAGGTAAATATCTCGATACTGGTTTTGTGGCGCATGGCGGGTCCGTGTTCCATTCTGGTTCAAACGCAGGCGGATTGTCGGCGCTTAAGCTATCCCTTGCTTATTTCGTGCCACGGCGGGGGAGTTAAGGTTAACCGAAGGTTTCGATTGAGCGCGGGCGTTGGCCATGAGATGAATAATCATGACTTCACGAAGGGTTGACCTTCAGCACAAACTGAATCGGGCGCGGGGGATCGAATGCGATCATTCGGGGGGACGCTCGAAAAGCCGTTCGGCATTGCCGGGCGGCTTTTTTTTTGACGATCGCTCTTGTATGGCTGTCTCCTATATCAGCGCTCAGAGAGTAATAACTACATGGATGATGCAGCTCCGCCGCCTCCCGCGCCCGAAGACGGAGACATAGAGCCGCGTCCGCAACGGAATCCGGTCTTCAACCTGCCATCGGCGCTGGTCGCAACGCTCGCGCTGTTGATCGCGATCTTTCTCGTGCAGACATTATTGCTGCCGACCAGCGCGCTGGATTGGTATTATTACACCTTTGGCTTCATTCCGGCTCGTTATGTCACGCCCCTGTCGCAGCAGGGGTTGGAATGGTTGTGGACGCCCGTCACCTATTCGCTGCTGCATGGCGGCGTCGAGCATATCGTCTTCAACGGGCTCTGGCTGATGGCCTTTGCAGCACCTGTCGTGCGACGGATCGGCACGGCACGATATCTGATCTTCTGGGTGCTCTCATCCGCAGCATCAGCCTTCCTTCATGCTGCGCTCAACTGGGGTGAGGTGACATTGCTGATCGGGGCATCCGGCGTCGTATCGGCTCTGATGGGCGCCGCCTGCCGTTTTGCATTCCCGCCTGACCGGCGCGGTTCTGCGCTGCCACAGGCCCATCTCAATCCCCGACTTTCGATCACACAGTCGCTGCGGAGCCGCACGGTCTTCATGTTCGTGCTCTTCTGGTTTGTCGGAAACCTTCTGATCGCGTTTGGTATTCCCTTGATCGGAGATGGATCGCAGGCCGTTGCCTGGGATGCCCATATTGGCGGCTTTCTTTTCGGCTTTCTGCTGTTCGGCCTGTTTGATAAACAGCCGGATCCGATCGAAATCTAATCAAGCGAAATTGAAGATGTTGCATTCCCGCTTTGGGGAGTGCACCATTCAATTCCATTTTCGTGTGGGTGGAGGCCGCCACGGGAGCCCGTAGACGAGAATGTTGTATGCATTTCGAGATGGGAGGATCGAATGTCAGTTTCCGTAAAATCCATACTGGACACCAAGGGCCGGAATGTCGTGACCGCGACTGCCAACACGACGCTTGCCGAGGCCGCAAAAATCCTCAATCAAAAGCGGATCGGTGCTCTCGTCGTGGTCGGGGTCGAAGGAAAGATCGCCGGAATTTTCACCGAACGTGACGTCGTCAATGCAGTCGCCAAATCGGGCAAGGATAGTCTGGATCAGCCGATTTCGTCGCTAATGACCGCAAAGGTTCATCGCTGCAAGGAAGATACGACCGTCGATGAGCTGATGGAACTGATGACGCAGCGTCGGTTCCGCCATGTGCCCGTCGAAGACAAGGGCAAGCTCTCGGGCATCATCTCGATCGGCGACGTCGTGAAGTCGCGCATCAGGGAGATCGAACTCGAGACCGAGCAGATCAAAGCCTATATTGCCGGATAATCGTAGATTGCCTTCTTGGACGCAGCAGCACCTTTGGTCTGCTGCGTCCGTTCAGCGTGCGTAGGCTTCCTGCATTCGCTTGATTTCAGGAAGTCGCGCCAAGGTTTCCTCATAGCCACGCTCTATCGCTTCACCGGCGCGATGAAATTCGGATAGGCCGATATCGCTGAGCCGCGGATGCAGGGCAAGGTCCGGCGGATCGCCGGCAAGGCGCGAGCGCGAAATCCTGTCCTGGATGATGTTGAAGGCCTGCACCAAGGCTCCGGTCATGCCGAGCTTCGCATAGGGAGCCTCCGCCTGACGCTGAATTTCCGTCGCGGTCAGCACGGCATTGTGCTTGACGACGGCGGATCGTCCATAGAGATCGTAGTGCAGGTTCACGGCGACGACGAGCGGCTGCTCGTATGAACGGCAAACCGAGACGGGAACGGGATTGACGAGCGCGCCATCAACCAGCGTTCGATTGTTGCTGCGCACCGGCTCGAAGATGCCGGGCAGGGCGTAGGACGCGCGCAAGGCGATGATCAGCGAACCGTTGCCGATCCAGACCTCGTGGCCGGTATTGACCTCGGCTGCGACGGCAACGAAGGGACGGTCGAGATCCTCGATCGTCAGACCCTCCAGATGCTCCTGCATGCGCTTGGTCAGGCGCATGCCTCCGAACAGGCCGCTGCCGCCGATGGTCAGATCCAGTAAGCTGGCAATGCGGCGCATGGTGAGCGATCGGGAGAACTCTTCCAACTCATCCAGTTTTCCGGCGAGATAGCAGCCGCCGACCAGCGCACCGATCGAGGTGCCGGCAATCATCCCTACCTCGATGCCCGCCTCGTCAAGCGCGCGCAGCACACCAATATGAGCCCAACCGCGAGCTGCGCCCCCGCCGAGCGCAAGGGCGATCTTCACTTTCTTGGGGGAGGGCGGAAGGAGTGGGGGGCCGGCGGTACCGTCGTGTGAACCAGCCGTGCTTGAATCTACCAAGGACTGGCCGGCACCGGTACGATTCAAACCCCAGTTCAGCATGCTACGCCTTTCCCAGGGCTTGATATGCCCTTCTCGTTAAGTAGCGTCCCTTTTCGTTTCCAAATGGTATATTTTATTAGCTAATTGTTCAATTAGAAGGCATCTGCCCAATTTCCAGACCCGATCTCAGTGACCGTAAACCTGGTCGGGATCGAAATGCCTGCGATCGTCCGCGATTTTCACAACCGCCTTGCCATCCTCCAGTTCCACCGTTCTGTAGAAGCAGGAGCGGCGTCCGGTGTGGCAGGTCGCGTCGTGACCGGCAACCTCGACCATCAACCAAATGGCATCCTGATCGCAATCGGTGCGGATCTCTTTCACTGTTTGAAGATTGCCGGAGGTTTCGCCTTTTTTCCAGATTTTTCCGCGTGATCGGCTGAAATAATGTGCCGTTCCGGTCTGGAGTGTCAGCGCCAATGCCTCGGCGTTCATATGCGCGACCATCAGCAGCGCACCGTCGCGGATATCCGTGACGACAGCGGTGATCAGGCCGCGGTCGTCGAAGCGGGGGGTAAAATCCCCCGCATCTTCCAGTTCGGATTTATCGGTGGAAGGCTCTTTGAATGTCAGTGTCATCTCGGCTCTCTGTTGGAGCCGGTCAGCGGCTCCGGACCATCGTCATGAAGCGGGCCTGTTCGGCGGGATCAGCCTTGAACGAACCGGTAAAGGTGGTCGTCAGCGTCGAGGAGCCTTGCTTCTGCACACCGCGCATCGCCATGCACATATGCTCGGCCTCCATCATGATGGCCACGCCACGCGGCCGCAGGCTCTCGTCTATGGCGTGGGCGATCTGAGCCGTCATGGCCTCCTGCGTCTGCAGGCGGCGGCCGAATATCTCGACCGTGCGGGCGATCTTCGAGAGGCCGAGAACACGGCCGTTCGGGAGATAGGCGACATGGGCCTTCCCGATAATCGGGACCATGTGGTGTTCGCAATGGGAGAAGAATGGAATGTCGCGCACGAGCACGAGGTCATCATAGCCGCTGACCTCTTCGAAGGTGCGGCCGAGGACATCCTCGGGGCTCATGTCATAGCCGGCAAACAATTCGCGATAGGCGTTCGCCACGCGCTTCGGCGTGTCGAGCAGGCCCTCGCGTGTCGGATCATCACCTGCCCAACGAAGCAGGACCCGAACGGCGTCCTCTGCTTCCTTCTGGGTGGGGCGATCTGATGTCTGCTCGTTTTGCGGAAAATTCTTTACGATGGCGTCCATATGTTTCAAGTCTCCTGATCCGCGTTGCGGATCGTCTTTCGGACTCGCCACTGGTATCCCTTGTCAGGAATGTTGCACCTTTGGCAGGCTCCGGGGCTTTCGGGGCGGCTTATAGCCCTTCCGGCACGGTTTCCCAATCAAACTTAACCGAGGCCATTGCATTTTCATGGCCTTCGAACGACATACATATAGGAAGACGGCGCCTTCATGTAAGTGCGCTATCGTGAGACGGTGTGTTTTTTGTTTACGCAACAACAGCCGCCGAATTGAGCCGATCCGCAATGATCTGGGGCGGAATTTGTCATGGACGATATCTACAATAGCAAAATTCTCGAATTTGCAGGCAATATTCCCCGGATCGGAAGCCTGATCGATGCCGATGCAAATGCACAGGCGCATTCCAAGCTTTGCGGCTCCAAAGTGAAAATCTGGCTGAAGATGGACGGCGATACCATTACGGATTTCGCCCACGACGTGAAAGCCTGCGCGCTCGGGCAGGCCTCGTCTTCCGTCATGGCAAGGCATGTGGTCGGCGCGACCGCTGATGAATTGAGGAAAGCTCGCGCGGATATGCTAGCGATGCTCAAGGCGGACGGCGAGGGACCGGAAGGCCGCTTCGAGGATATGCGTTATCTGCGGCCGGTCAGAGACTACAAGGCGCGCCATGCTTCGACCATGCTGACCTTCGATGCTGTCGTCGACGCCATCGGCCAGATCGAGGCGAGACGCGCAGAAACGGCAGAGGCGGTCTGAACAGGCCATGTGTCATCTCTGCTCCCTTGAAGAAGACGAAGACGAGGGCGGCGCTGCCGCGCACCCGCGATCTCATCGGTTGCGTGGAACAGGATTTGACAAAGACAACGGGGTTGTCAGGCAGTCTTATTCCGGGCGCAACTATAACGGCCCTTTCCGCAAGACGCCCGATCGTCTCCTCGGCATGGGTTTTATCCGGCTTTACCAACTGACCTTGTCCGGCTTCATCGGCAATTCCTGCCGGCACCTGCCGACATGCTCCGAATATGGCTACGAATCGATCGCGCGGCATGGGCTATGGGCCGGCGGCTGGATGGCATTTTTCCGGGTTGCACGCTGCGGCCCCGGCGGCACGAGCGGCTTTGATCCCGTGCCCGAGACCCTCGGCGACCGGTTCCGTTGGTTCACGCCCTGGCGGTATTTTGCGATCGGGCGGAAGATCAAGACTTCGAATTAGCGTTGTGAACTCCCTCTCTCGGGCAGATCGCTCCGAGGTGCTCCAGAACGTAAGACCAAAAGATGCGCTCAGGCGCGGCGGTCATCAACGCGTGGCACGACCGTGGTTTGTTGGGCAAGGCTCGATTAGCGGCCGCTCAAAGTCTCTGAGGTCGATTTTGAATAGCGCTTCAGCGGAGCTGTAATTCCTGCAGCGCCCATAAAGTGTCGACATGTATTACGAGGGTATATACCTGTGTCTTTGTTCGAAGAGAACGCCGCGATCCTGCATAAATTCGAATCTGACGGAAGAGACCTTAGCTCTCCTCGATCTATCGATTTCTGCCACATCTTCCCTGACAAAGTATCGGCCGACGCCTTCGCCAGGGCAGCTGAAACGGAAGGATTTGCCGTAGCAGTGCACGATGTCGAACGAGAGGTAGACCCCTGGGACGTTATTGCGTCCAAGGAAATGATACTAACCTGCGAAGCCATCACCGACACAGAGGAGTATCTCGACGCGTTGGCGCGATCTTATCGCGGTCAAGCAGATGGCTGGGGCTTCTTCACCGTCTGAGGCCGGTGACTTATGGGTTCACGATCTAGCCTGCTTGGAATCGTGTAGAAAAATGCACTTGCAGTTGCATAATTTCAGGATATCACTAGCGTCGTAGCGATTTTTTCTCGAAAATGTCTTTGATATGAAGCCCTTTTTTCTAGCTCTGGTATTTTTCACCATATTCGCTTCGACCGCAGGCGCAGCCGACGTGTCGGACGACAAGAAAACATCCGCAGATGAGTGCAGATCACTGGAGAGCGACAAGGTGTCTGCCTCCGGCCTGACCTATTGGCGGCACGTGCTTAATGTCTGCGATGCCTATCGCAAGTCCGATCCGCAATCGGTAGAGGCGCGCTATTTCTATTATTCCAGCCTTTTCAATACGGGGGACTACGGGCCGGCGGTGGTGGGATTAGAGGAATTGGCGACCGCAGATTCCTATGCGCCAGCGATGGGCTATCTTGCAACGGCCTATATCTACGGCCAAGGACGCGACCGCAATTTTCCGGCTGCGCTGATATGGATACGGAAAGCGGCGCTAATGGGCGATGCAACGGCCGATTATCTGTTCGGCCGCATGTATCTTAACGGCTGGGGCGTGCAGCAGGATTTCGTCATGGCACGCTCTTATTTCGAGCTGGCGGACGGGCTGGGCTATCACTACGCCGGTGCTGCACTGGCTCACATGTATCTCGAGGGCGTCGGGGTCGCCCCCGATCCGGAAAAGGCATTCCAGATCTACAGCAAGACGGCGAAGGCCGGCAGTGAAAATGCGGCTGTATGGCTTGCCTATCTATATCGGCACGGCCGAGGCGTAGCCAAGGACACGACGCATGCGGTGGAATTGCTGAAGGCTTCGGCAGCACGGGGCTATACTCTTGCTTTGAGCGATCTTGCAGACATCGATCTCTACGACGACGATCTCCGCAATACGGCGGAAGCCGTAAAGCTTCTTAATCAGGCGATCGCCTTGGGGGATGCGGATGCATCGGTTGAGCTCGGCACGGCCTATCTCTTCGGCGACAGCCTGGAAAAGGACCTGCCCCGCGCCAAGACCTTGATTCAGCAGGCAATCGACCTGCACTCGTTTTGGGCATATCGAGCTATGGGGCAGTTTTACCGGTATGGAGACAAGAGAGATTATGCCCTCGCCATGTCCTTCGAAAAAGAAGCAGCCGACCGCGGGGTCGTTAGTGCGATTCGTGACATCGGACTCTTGTACCGCTGGGGCGAGGGCGTGCCGAAGGATCCGCAACTTGCGAAGGAGTGGCTCTCAAAGGCCGCGGCGCTCGGCGATGAGGACGCGCGCTACTATCTGGGTAAGATCTACTACTACGGCGAAGGCATCCAACGCGATACTGCGCAGGGAATCGAATTGCTGACGCAGTCCGCTGAAGCTGGCAACAGGGACGCCATGGATGCTCTCGGCAATGCCTATTCGGTCGGAGACGGTGTCGCTCGCGATGATAAAAAGGCCATGTCCTGGCTTCGCAAGGCGTCTGATGTCGGAAACGGCTTTGCGATGGACGACATCGGCAACCTTTATTTCTCCGGATACGGTGTCAAGGCAGACAAGGCGGAGGCGCTGCGTTGGTACAAGCGCAGTGCTGCTAAGGGCACCGCGCTTGGAATGTACCATCTCGGCATCGTGTACGAGCAAGGGCAGGGCACAGATCCCGATATCCGCCTGGCAGTCCAATGGTTGAAGAAAGCAGCGGCGGCCGGCGACACCAAGGCCATGGTGGAGCTCGGTGGGATTTATCGCGGCGATGACGGCTTGCCCCGCGATGACGGGCAGTCCCTACAATTCTACAGCAAGGCCGCCGGAGCTGGAGATATCAAAGCCGTGATTCTGTTGGGCAGAGCGTACGAAAGCGGCGACGGCGTCAAGCAGAATTTCGACGAGGCCATCAAATGGTATGGCAAGGCGGCCGACAGCGGTTCAGCCGAAGGCATGTATCGGCTCGGCCGGCTTTACTACGGCAGCAGCGGCGCGACGGCTGACTTTGCCAAGGCATTGGAATGGCTAACGAAAAGTGACTCCAAGGGCGACGAGGACGCCGCGTACCTGCTCGGTGACATGTACCAGGGCGGCCACGGCGTGCCGATCGATCTTACCAAGGCGTTCAACTGGTTTCTGAAATCCGCCAGCAACTCTAACGCCGACGCGATGAATGCAGTTGGCTTCTTCTTCCAGAACGGGATGGCAACCACTGCTGACGCCAACATAGCGCTCCGCTGGTACAAGAAGGCGGCAGACGGCAATTCGGCAATCGGCGCCCTCAATCTCGCCTATATGTACGAGGACGGCAACGGCGTGCCGATCGACCTGAAGGCGGCTTTCGAGTTCTACAAGAAATCAGCCGATCTGGGTTCCAGCAGCGCCATGTTCGCCCTTGGTCGGATGTATGACGATGGGCGTGGCACCGCAGTGGACAAGAACGCGGCCCTGCAATGGTATCTGAGGGCGAGCGATCTCGGCTACAAGGGCGCCGCCTACCGTATCGCGTTTGCCTATGATCGCCTCTACAGCTCTGACCTTGCCGCCGAAAGCGTTCTGAAGGCGCTGAGCGAAGGGGACGAAGTGATCATATCCCGCCTGAAGTCGATGTCGCCATTCACTCTCCGCGCGCTCAAGCAAAGCCTTCGTCAGCGCGGACTTTTCAGCGGACCTATCACCGACGAGATCACTCCGGCGACGACGAAAGTTCTGGAAGACTATTACAAGGCCAACGCTTCCTAGCCCGCGTCAGCGGGAGATTTGACGCCTTCTGGGACAAGCTGGACTTTGACTTCAACAGTGAAACGAAGTATCACGCCGACCTTCAGCCGCCGGGAATCCCCGGTCTATTTTACCACCCGCATTCGTTGGCGGGACTGGACAAGGAGAATTTTGATGTCCCAATCCGTTTCCCTGACATTTCCCGATGGTTCCGTGCGCAGCTATGATGCCAGCGCAACCGGTCGCGATGTCGCCGAATCCATTTCAAAGTCGCTGGCCAAGAAGGCGGTCGCCATTGCGATCGACGGCACCGTCCGCGATCTTTCCGACGCCGTGACCGACGGCAAGATCGAAATCATCACCCGCGAGGATTCCCGCGCGCTGGAGCTTATCCGGCATGACGCGGCGCACGTTCTCGCCGAAGCCGTGCAGGAGCTTTGGCCCGGCACGCAGGTGACGATCGGCCCGGTCATCGAAAACGGCTTCTACTACGATTTTGCCAAGAACGAGCCTTTCACGCCCGACGATCTGCCTGTCATCGAAAAGAAGATGAAGGAAATCATCCAGCGCAATAAGCCGTTCACCAAGCAGATCTGGTCGCGTGAGAAGGCGAAGGAAGTCTTTGCCGCCAAGGGCGAGAACTACAAGGTCGAGCTGGTCGATGCCATCCCCGAGGGGCAGGACCTTAAGATCTACAATCAGGGCGACTGGTTTGATCTCTGCCGCGGCCCGCACATGGCTTCCACCGGCCAGATCGGCGCGGCGTTCAAGCTGATGAAGGTGGCCGGCGCCTATTGGCGCGGCGACAGCAACAATGCGATGCTGTCGCGCATTTATGGTACGGCTTTCGCCGAACAGGCTGATCTCGACAATTACCTGAACGTCCTCGCCGAGGCCGAAAAGCGCGACCACCGCCGTCTTGGCCGTGAAATGGATCTCTTCCATTTCCAGGAAGAAGGCCCGGGCGTCGTCTTCTGGCACGGCAAGGGTTGGCGCGTGTTCCAGACCCTCGTCTCCTATATGCGTCGGCGTCTTGCCGGCGACTACGAGGAAGTCAACGCGCCGCAGGTGCTTGATACGTCGCTGTGGGAAACCTCCGGTCACTGGGGCTGGTATCAGGAGAACATGTTCGCGGTGAAATCCGCCCATGCCTTCACCCATCCCGATGACAAGGATGCCGACAACCGCGTCTTCGCGCTGAAGCCGATGAATTGCCCCGGCCACGTGCAGATATTCAAGCATGGCTTGAAGTCCTACCGCGAACTGCCGATTCGCCTTGCGGAATTCGGTCTCGTGCATCGCTACGAACCGTCGGGCGCCTTGCATGGTCTGATGCGCGTGCGCGGCTTCACGCAGGATGACGCGCATATCTTCTGCACTGACGAGCAGATGGCCGCCGAGTGCCTGAAGATCAATGATCTCATCCTGTCGGTCTACAAGGATTTCGGCTTCGAGGAATGCGTCGTCAAGCTCTCCACGCGTCCCGACAAGCGCGTCGGCTCCGATGCGCTCTGGGATCGTGCCGAAAGCGTGATGATGGACGTGCTGAAGACGATCGAGGCGCAGTCCGGCGGGCGCATCAAGACCGGCATCCTGCCGGGCGAGGGTGCGTTCTACGGGCCGAAGTTCGAATACACGCTCCGTGACGCTATCGGCCGCGAATGGCAGTGCGGCACCACGCAGGTCGACTTCAACCTGCCGGAGCGTTTCGGCGCCTTCTACATCGATCAGCATTCGGAGAAGACGCAGCCGGTCATGATCCATCGCGCCATCTGCGGCTCGATGGAGCGCTTCCTCGGCATCCTGATCGAGAACTTCGCCGGCCATATGCCGCTATGGGTATCGCCGCTGCAGGTGGTTGTCGCAACGATCACCTCGGATGCGGACGAGTATGGCGCCGAGGTTGCCGAAGCGCTGCGTGACGCCGGCCTCACCGTCGAGACCGACTTCCGCAACGAGAAGATCAACTATAAGATCCGCGAACATTCGGTAACGAAGGTTCCCGTGATCATCGTCTGCGGCAAGAAGGAAGCAGAAGAGCGTTCCGTCAACATCCGCCGGCTCGGCTCTCAGGCCCAGACTTCAATGTCGCTGGATGCAGCGATTGCTGAACTGGCGCATGAGGCGACCGCACCGGATCTTCTGCGCAAGGCTGAAGCCAAGAAGGCAAAGGCGGCGGCCTGAACTGCAGTTTGAACAATTAGCATCTGGCAGCGTTTTCATCGTGCTGTCAGATGCCTGACATATACCTGCAATATATGGCCCCTGAATGATCGAGGAGCGGGCAGCGCCCGGTGCCCATTTGAATTTCAAAGAACTGTCCTATGCCAATGAACGGGACCCGCGTCTGAAGCGCTGGTTCATTCGCTCGATCGAGGGCTTGTCCGGCCGTGACCGTTACGCGCGCCTTTACGATATCTGGCGTACGGATATCGTCGGCAAGAGCGAGCGGGTGTTCGGCAAGATGCTAGACCTTATCGACGTTCGCATGGATATCAGGGGCGAATGGCCGCCGCGCAACCTCACCGATGATACGCCCGTTGTCATCGTCGCGAACCATCCCTTCGGCATCGGTGACGGCATTGCTGTTCTCGCGCTCGCCGAGCAGCTCGGTCGCCCGTTCAAGGTGCTCATTCACAATGAGCTCCTGAAAGTGCCTGAGATGGCGGATTACTCCCTGCCGATCTCCTTTGACGAGACCAAGGAAGCGCTGGCCATCAATATGCGCACACGGCATGAGGCCCTTCGTCTTCTGAAGGAAGGAACGACGATCATCGTCTTTCCCGCGGGCGGAGTTGCAACTGCAAAAAAGGGCTTCGGCAGGGCAGAGGACTTGCCCTGGAAGATGTTCCCGGCAAAGCTCGTGCAGTCTGCGCGCGCTAGCGTCATTCCGATCTATTTCGAAGGGCAGAACGGCAGGCTCTTTCATCTCGCGAGCCGGCTTTCGCTGACGCTGCGCCTTTCGCTGCTGATCCGTGAATTTCGCCGGCTGTCGGGTAGCACGATCACCTCCCATGTAGGCGAGCTGATATCGTGGGAATCGTTGAACAAGGGAAATGATCGCAAGGATCTGCTGTCGCGGCTCTATAGTGCTGTCTTTTCCATGGCGCCGCCGCGGCGGCCGTTTTTGAAGCGAGCCTAGCCAGCCTCTCAATCCATGCTGGTGCCGCTTTCGCCGGGGGCAAGCTGTTCATAGGTCGGAAGCGGTGCTTTGCCAGCCGGATGAGGTTGCTCAGCTGGCGACGCCTGTTGCGGCACGACTTGCTGAACGGCCGGAACAGCCTGATCCTCCTGCCGCAGCGGTTCCTGCACTTCCTGCGGCTGCTCCCTCAGCAAGACCTCGACATCGGAATTCTGCCCGGCGGTCACGTTGAAATCGCGCTGGTAGATCTTGTCCTTGTTGCGGGCGACGGCCGTATACACCCCTTCTGACAGGACCATGGTCGGGAAGGCGCTGACGCTTTCCGCAACGATATCGCCCGATGACGTCAGTACCGACCAAGCCGTATCGGCAATGGCTTCTCCGCCGGCATCCGACACGAGCTTCAGCGTGATCTTTGCGGCCCGATGCTGGATGGTCGCTTCGGTCACCTTGCCGGACTCCACCTGGATATCGGCGCGGATGATCGCGTTGACCTGACCGTATTCCGAAACAATGTGATAGGTGCCGGCACTGATGCCGATAAGCGTGTTCGGCTTGACGTCGGCCATCACGAGACCGCGTGTGCCATCTTCCTTCACGTCGCTCGAATAGATCGAGAAGCTGAGTTCGCCGGGCGGGATGCGCACGTCGGAGCCCGAGACGGCATTGAGCACGATGCCGCCGGCATCAAGCACCATGACCTGCTTTTGTATGGCACCGCTATCAGGCACGGTCAGTTTCTTGGTGACGCCAGCGCGTCCGAAGGAAACGTTGACGAAATAATCCCCTGGAGCGAGCTGAAAATCGGCCGATCCGCCCTTCGAGCTGGCAACCAGCGGCAACTTGCCGTCGGCACCCGGGATCGGACTGAAAACGTACCAGGACAGGCCCTGTTGCACAGCCTGACCATCAGCTGTCATCTTTGCATCGAAGGCAACTTCGCGCAGCTCCGAATTGCTCGGTTTGGCCGCGCCTGGCGCCATGAAGGCGTTAAGCTTCGGCATCTTGGAGGTCGTATCGAGCTGCTTGAATTCCTTGAAGGCGTCCGCAGCAGCAGCAGTCAGCGGCATCACCACCAGCGCGGCGATTGCAAAGCCGATCCGGGCGAGGGCCAAAGTAGCTGACATGCGTTCCCAACCGATTGACTTCTTGAGCGACAAAGGCCACTTCAAGACCAATCCAGTGGCAAATTCAAGACCTGTCCGCCTTGCGCATCTCGACGAAAGCAATTCATCCATGAAAAATGATATTAAGCTGATCGATTATCTTGCGGTCCGCCGATCCATCCCAGCCTTCCAGATGTCCGAGCCCGGCCCGGACAAGACCGAAATCGAGGACATTCTGCGTATTGCCTCGCGCGTTCCGGATCACGGAAAGCTCGCCCCCTGGCGTTTCATCGTCTATCGCGGCGAGGAGCGGAAGCGCATCGGCGAGGAGCTTTTGAAGCTCGCATTGGCGGCAAAACCGGACCTGTCGCCCGAGATGATCGAGGTCGAACGCGCGCGCTTCACCCGCGCCCCCGTCGTTATCGCCGTCGTCAGCAAGGCGGCGCCGCATGTCAAGATTCCGGAATGGGAACAGTTGATGTCGGCGGGCGCCCTGTGCCTCAATCTGCTCATGTCGGCCAATGCCCATGGCTGGGTTTCGAACTGGCTGACCGAGTGGTTCGCCTATGATGAACGCGCCTATCCGCTTCTCGGCGTACAGCCGGGCGAGAAGGTCGCCGGCTTCATCCATATCGGTTCGAGCACCTTTCCGTCGACAGAACGGCCCCGTCCGGAGTTGGTCGAAACCGTAACCTGGGTCGGCGGAGAGTAATATGTTCTATGCGACCGATGCGAACCAGCACGGTCTCGCGCACGATCCGTTCAAGGCCATCGTTGCGCCGCGCCCCATCGGCTGGATCGGCAGCAAGGGGAGCGACGGCTCGATCAACCTGTCGCCCTATTCCTTCTTCAACGCCGTGTGCGATCGGCCGAAGATCGTCATGTTCTCGTCCGACGGGAAGAAGGACAGCGTCAGGAACGCCGAGGAAAGCGGTGTCTTTACCGCCAATCTCGTCAGCCGCAATCTCGTGGAGAAGATGAATGCCTCGTCGATCGCCGTCTCGTACGGCGTCAACGAGTTCGAACTGGCGGGCCTCACGGCAAAGACCGGTACCTTGATAGACGCACCCTATGTTGCCGAGGCGTTTGCCGTTCTGGAGTGCCGGGTAACCGAGATTCTCAATCCGAGGACACTCTCGGGCGAGCCGGCTCTGAATGTCATGGTCTTCGGCCAGGTCGTCGGCATTCACATCGACGAGACGATCATTCGGAATGGGCGCCTGGACATGTCGCTGGCGAGACCTGTGGCTCGCATGGGCTACATGGACTATAGCGAAGGCAGCGAGGTCTTCGAGATGATCCGCCCCAAGCCGCCGCAGAGCTAGGCTCGACGCTGAAGCCTGTCAGGCGGCAAAGACTGTGTTGATGACGGCCGCCTGTTCGGCGCTGATGGCGATCTTGCCGGCAAAGCCATCGCCGCGAGCCGAGTCGCATTCGACGCGGAAATGTTCGATATCCATGGCTGCCGAGGGCGTGTCGATCGCGCCGACACCCGCGGTGCTGGCTCCGAGCAGGGTCAAGGTACGGACGGCTTCGAGGGGAGCTGCCAGACGGCCATTCGATTCATGCAGACGGTTGACGCCGATATTGCCGGCTGCCCGATCGGCCCACCATCCCAGCGCTTCCAATCTCTGCGATTTGGCACGATAGCTGCCGGCCGAAAAGGCGACCCCGGCATGATCGCCGGTCAGGGCCACGATTTTCGTGCGGCCAACGGGAAGCCCTGCCAGAGCTTCCTGAACGGAGATCATAACATCGAGCTGTTGCAGATCGGAGCCACCATCGGCATGCGGAAGGACGATGCCGGCAGGTTCGAAAGGAACCAGAGCCTCGAGATCGCCCTGCAGAAGGTCGCTCCCGGAAGCATGGGTCATGATGTAGAACACCATGGGAGAGGAATGATTTTGCCGCAGGAAATTGGCAGCTGCGCGGCGAGCTTCCTCGGCGTTCACGGCCTGCGCTTGGGACAGGTCGAGGACGAACGCATCGGCATTGCTGGCGAGGCCTTCGACCAGCTTCGTTTCGTTGCCCGCAGGCGCCAGGAACCAGGACCTAATCAAGCGGAACTTCCCCAACTTGGCCTCAACAGGCCCTACGCAGGATGCATTACGTTACGTAAACTACCTTAGCTGGAATTGGGTCCTCCGGGGAGGGGGACCGCCCCATAAACGGTCACATATCTCGGTCAGCGGTTAATGAATATGGTGAACCAATCATAAACTTTTTGAAGGTAACGTGAATGCTGTAGTTGGCGGACAAGGATTGTCCCGCAAGT
Source organism: Rhizobium sp. BK376 (assembly GCF_004341625.1). Taxonomy (GTDB): domain Bacteria; phylum Pseudomonadota; class Alphaproteobacteria; order Rhizobiales; family Rhizobiaceae; genus Rhizobium. The sequence continues at coordinate 113,037 of NZ_SLZG01000011.1, forward strand.
ATTGGGGCGTAACGTGATCGTAGAAGCATTTCTTCGCTGGGCGGAAACCGCCAAGACCGGAGACAGGGCGAAGGCAGCCAATGCATTGGGCCGGGCCTATCTTCAGTCTTCGATGCCTACCGAAGAACGCGCTGCTGCCGAAATGGCAATGACTTATCTGCTCGATGATCCGTCGCCGCGCGTGCGACTGTCCCTTGCCGAAGCCCTTGCCCATTCGGATGCTGCACCACGGAATGTAATTTTATCGCTCGCGGAAGACCAGCCCGAGATCGCCGGCCAGGTCATTATTTCCTCGCCGCTCTTTTCCGACGTGGATCTGGTCGATCTTGCAGCACGAGGCACGAGCGTCACCCGAATTCTCATCGCTTCACGCGGCTCGGTCTCGCGATCCGTTTCGGCCGCACTCGCCGAGGTTGGAGGCGAGGAGGATGTTCTCTGCCTTCTGGAGAACGATGGAGCAGCCATCTCGCGCGCCTCCCTGAAGCGTATAGCCGAGCGGCTTGGCGACTGCTGCGATGTGCGCAGGCTGCTGCTTGAGCGGGAGGACCTGCCTTCCGACGCGCGTCACTTATTGATGCAGCGCGTCAGTGAGGCGCTTTCAGGCTTCAATCTCGTACAGGCAGCGATCGGAAGCCAGCGACTACGCCACATCACCCGCGAAGCCGGCGAGACTGCGACGGTTACCATTGCCGGCGCCGTGCGGCACGAAGATATTCCGGAACTGGTCGAACACTTGCGGCTCTCAGGCCGGCTTACTCCGGCATTCCTGATGCATGCGCTCTGCTCGGGCAAGGTGGATTTCTTTGCGGCGACTATCGTCAGCCTTTCCGGCTGCGACGAACGCCGCGTGCGCTCGATCCTGGGTAACGGCCGCATGCATGCGGTGCGGGCGCTCTACGAATCCGCAGGCCTGCCGCGCGATATCAGCGCCGTCTTCGTGGAGGCCACGCTGCTATGGCGCAATGCCTCCCGGGCCGATGCCGGGTCCGTGCTCGAAAACGTGTCGTCGCGGCTCCTGCAGATATTCCGGCGCAAAGACAGCGTATCCCCAGCCGCAACCGAGCTGATGGACATGGTCGAAAAGCTGCATATTGCTGAACAGAGGCAATCGGCCCGCAGCTTCGCCTCGCTTGCTTCTCTCGCAGCCGCCTAACAGAATCAGCCTTCGGAAGCTTCCCGATGGATACGGAGCTGAAGCTCCGGTTCGCGCTGAGCCTGCTCCTCGGCCAATTCCACTTCGCGAATCCATTCACGCCAGATTGCGACGATGATCGCCATCAGAACCGGGCCGATGAACAGGCCGAGGAAACCCATGGTCTTCACGCCGCCGACAAGGCCGAAGAAGGTGGGCAGGAAAGGCAATTTGATCGGTCCACCAACAAGCTTGGGGCGCAAGGTCTTGTCGACGATGAAGAGCTCGACCGTTCCCCAGATCACCAGACCGATACCGGCGACATGATCACCGTTGGCCAGGAGGTAGATCGCGACAAGCGTAAACGAAAGCGGAGCACCGCCCGGAACGAGCGCCATAATCCCGGTCAGAACGCCGAGCGTGACGGGGGAAGGGACGCCGGCGACCCAATAGGCGAGACCGAGAACGATGCCCTCGCCAATGGCGATGACCGTCATTCCCATGACCGTCGAACTGATGGTGGCCGGCACGACGCGCGAGATGCGCTCCCAGCGGTTCGGCAGGATGCGCTCGCCGATCAGGTCGAGCTGGCGCACGAATGAGGCACCATCGCGATAGACGAAGAACAGCGCGATCAGCATGAACAGAAGCGTCAGCACCACATGGAAGGCGCCGCCGCCGGCTGCCAGCACCGCGCGATAGATATTGCCGATATTGGCGCCGCTGACGACCTGTGCAAGCTCGCCGATAGAGCCGGGATCGCCGATATATTGCGTCCATTGCTCGTCGAGCCACGAGCCGACAACCGGCAGTGCCACGATCCATTGCGGCGTCGGAGCGCCGAAACGGTTGGCATGGACCGCCCAGGCGAACCAGTCGCGCACTTCGCCCGACGTATAGATGACCGCAAAGACGATCGGCAGGACGAGGAAGGTGACAATCAGAATGATCGCGATGGTGGCTGCGATCGTGCGATTGCCGCCTGTACGGCGCAGGAGATCGCTATAGAGCGGCCAGGTGGCAAAGCCGATCACCAGGGCGGCCAGCACCGGAATGATGAAGCCGTAGAAGAAATAGATGGCGGCAAGGGCAATGAAAAGCAGCAGCCATCGAGCAGCCGAAATCGAGGGAATCAGGGCGACCCGCGCCGACGCGGAAGGCCCCAGCCATCTTGGCTCTCTCGGATTCTGTCGTTCGAACATACCCACCCGGCTTCACTTCTTCAGTTTCTTCTTACATGAACCGGTTATGGGCCATGATCTGGGCTGTTTCAAGGGGAACAGCTGCCGCGCGCATATAATACGGCGGCATGACAACATGAAGACTACCGCTGCGAGCAGCAGGTCCTGAACGCATCCAAGCTAAGAGCAGTGCGAAGCCTTATTGAGGACGGCGAACAACCTTGAAGGCGTAGAATTGTGTCTTCTGCGTCGGATTGAAATTGTTGTCGGCCACGAAAATCAGGACGTCGGTTCCGTCCTTGGCCTTGCCCAGCGCCACGCCCTCGACATTGTCCGGCCCAAGGCCGAGCGAGCGCAGATCCATGACCTGAGCCTTCCTGACCGGGACGATCCGCTGGTCTGCCTTGGCGAGCGAAGGAATGTCCTTCACATCGGTCGCGCCGTCGAGATCGAACATGTTGATCACGGCAGAGTTTCCGACGCCTTGCGCATAGCCACGTTCGATCGACAGAAGATGATGGTCATCCAGGGCCAGAAATTCGGACATGCCGAAATCGTTCCAGCCGTCCGGCTTTGCGGCGCCCTGCGGAATCGGCGAAACGGGATAGACATACTGCGCCTTCTGTTCGCCGGTCGCCGCATCGTAGCGGATCACGCGGTCGAGACTTCCGTTGGTGAGTGTCGTCATCGGTCCGTCCTGATAGAGGGCGGATTCGAGGCCGACGAGAAAATCGCCGGAAGGCAGGAAGGTCGTGCTTTCAAAGGCAAGATTATCACGGATGCCCGTGCTGTGATCTGCGGTGGGCGCAAAACCCTGGGGCAGGGTGAATTCCCTGACGAAGCTGCCGTCCGGCTTAGCGACGCGGACGAAGGGCGGCAGCAGCGCCTTGCCGTCGCCTTCGCTGCTCCAATAAATGCCGTCCTTGCCGATGCGGATCGATTCCGGATCGACGGTGCGGATCGCAAAGGGTTCGCCGTTCTTGTCCTTCAGGACCACATGATCGAGGACGGTAACGCCCTTCAGACCGTCCGCGCTGACATCGATGTCGAGATCGTAGAAGCGGGCAGGTGCTTTCTCGGAACGATCGTCGCTGATCGAAATATAATGACCGGTCGCGGGATCGAAATCGATGCCCGAGAGGCCGCCGACCTCCACGCCGCCTTCCATGAAGCCCGTGGGGATATCGAATTCGCCGAGATAGGAGAGGCTTATCCCGGCTTTGCAATCGCCGAACGGGCAGGGCACGTCGATGGTCTGGCCGATCCCGGTGGCGTAAGCGCTGGCGTTGAACAACAGAACAAGAGCACTGGTCGTCAAAAAGGGCTTAAGCATGGAAGGGTCCGGCAACATTGGATCAAAGGGAACGCCGGATGACAGAGAACCGGCAGCCCATCTATGCACTGCCTTGTGACGCCTTTGTTACGCCGCGCGGTCCTGCCGATAAATTGATTGCCGACCCAGCCAAATCTTGGCTGGGCAGCGAATGGCGGATTGATCCGCTCCCGTAGGCCTCGAACTCAGATATCGAGATTTTCCGCAAATGCCGCCCGCTCCTGAATGAAGCGGAAGCGGGCATCGGCCTTGGTGCCCATGAGATTATCGACCGCGTCGCGCGTGCCTTCGAAATCGACCTCGTCGATCGCCACCTTGAGAAGCGTGCGCTTCGAGGGATCCATGGTCGTTTCCTTGAGCTGCGCCGGCAGCATTTCGCCGAGGCCTTTGAAGCGACTGATTTCGATCTTGCCTTTGCCCTTGAACTCGGTGTCCATCAGCTCCTGGCGATGGCCATCGTCGCGGGCATAGGCGGATTTTGCGCCCTGCGTGATCTTGTAGAGCGGCGGCACGGCCAGGAAGAGATGGCCGCCGCGGATCAGCTCCGGCATTTCCTGATAGAAGAAGGTAATCAGCAGCGAAGCGATGTGAGCGCCGTCGACGTCGGCATCAGTCATGATGATGATGCGTTCGTAGCGGAGATCCTCGTCGCGGTATTTAGACCGCGTACCGCTGCCGAGCGCCTGGATCAGGTCCGAGATCTGCTGGTTGGCAGACAGCTTTTCGCGGCCGGCGCTGGCGACGTTCAAGATCTTTCCGCGCAGGGGAAGGATCGCCTGGTTGGCGCGATTCCGCGCCTGCTTCGCCGAACCACCTGCCGAGTCACCTTCGACGATGAAGAGTTCGGCGCCTGCCGCCGTATTCTGCGCGCAGTCGGCGAGCTTGCCGGGCAGGCGCAGCTTGCGCACCGCCGTCTTGCGGTTGACTTCCTTCTCCTTGCGGCGACGCAGGCGCTCCTCGGCGCGCTCGATCACCCAGTCGAGAAGCTTTTCGGCTTCGGCCGGATTGTCGGTCAGATAGTGGTCGAAGGGGTCGCGGAGCGCGTTTTCAACAATGCGCTGAGCCTCGACGGTCGCAAGCTTGTCCTTGGTCTGGCCGACGAATTCCGGCTCGCGGATGAAGACGGAGAGCATGCCGGCGGCCGAGATCATCACGTCATCGCTGGTGATCTCCTTCGCGCGCTTGTTCTGCGTCAGTTCGGCATAATTCTTCAGGCCGCGCAGCAGGGCGAGGCGGAGGCCCGCCTCATGCGTGCCGCCTTCAGGCGTCGGAATCGTGTTGCAATAGGAATGGATTTGCGGATCGCCGCCATACCAGGTCACGGCCCACTCGAGCGAACCATGACCGCTGGTCTTTTCCGTTTTGCCGGCGAAGATCTCGCGGGTGACCGTGAATTCCTTTCCCATCGTCGCTTGAAGATAGTCCTTCAAGCCACCGGGGAAGTGGAAGACTGCCTTGTCCGGTATGTCGGAATTTTCGGGCAGAATTCCCTCTTCGCAGCTCCAGCGGATTTCGACACCGCCGAAAAGATAGGCCTTCGAGCGCGCCATGCGGAAGACGCGGGCAGGATCGAATCTGGCATGATCGCCAAAGATCTGCGGATCCGGATGGAAACGAACGCGCGTGCCACGGCGATTATGGACGTCGCCGAGCTCTTCCAGCCCGCCCTGCGGCAGGCCACGCGAAAAGCGCTGGCGATAGAGCTTGCGATTGCGGGCAACCTCGACTTCCAGATCGTCCGACAGCGCGTTGACGACAGACACACCGACGCCGTGCAGACCGCCCGAGGTCTCGTAAGCCTTGCCGTCGAACTTACCGCCCGCATGGAGCTTGGTCATGATGACTTCAAGCGTGGACTTGCCGGGGACCTGCGGGTGGTTCTCGACTGGGATGCCACGGCCGTTATCGGTAACGGTCAGATAACCCTGACGATCGAGATAGACTTCGATAAAGTTGGCATGTCCGGCAACAGCCTCGTCCATCGAGTTGTCGATGACTTCAGCGAAGAGATGATGCAGCGCCTTCTCGTCCGTACCACCGATATACATGCCGGGACGCATGCGCACGGGTTCCAGACCCTCAAGCACGCGGATGGCAGAGGCGTCGTAGGTGTCGGAAGAGGACTGAGCCGGAGGTGCCGGACGCGGGGCAGGGGCGGCGGCAGCCTTTTCGACTGGCGCTGGGGCTTTTTCTGCCGTTTCCTGTTTCGGAGAAACCGGCAATCCGGCAAAGAGGTCGTTGCTTTCTTCCATGGGGTCGTTCAGATCTTCCTAGAGGGCCGGCGGTCGCGCGGGATCGCGCCGAACCCCAAAATCACCGCATTTGATGTCACGTTTGCGAATCAGACAAATTTTGCCAGAAATCGCCCGAAAGCGCGACGCCGCCGGTTTGGCGGAATAAATTTGAAGAAGATGTGCGTTGCCGGGCGTTCGATAGCAAGCCTCGGACGCAGCAAGGGAAGCGTTCACATGCAAATGTCCACAATTCATTTCGTCATTATCGCTGCAATTGTGGCCATTCTGCCGTTCGCCGGCAGCGCCGGCGCGACTGACGGCGCGCTGAAACCCTTCAAAGACGAGCTCTTTTCGAAACAGACTGTCATCGAGAGCCACGACAACGGCGCTTTCGAGACGATCGACTATCAGGAAATGCGCGATATCAACGGCCGCGATGAAATCCCCGAGCGGCGGGTCAAGGGTCCCTACGTTTCGCTTGGCGTGCGCTGGAAGCAACAGGATCAGACGCTGACATTGGGCGATCGTAAGGTCGATGTATCCCGAACGGGGCTCGACGCGAAACAGGCCTTCACCGTGATTTTCATTCACGGGCGGGGTGGCGACCGGAGGCTCGGCTCGAACGATTACACCTTCGGCGGCAACTTCAACCGGCTGAAGAACCTGGCAGTCGACAATGGCGGTACCTACTATGCGCCAAGCGTGAAGACCTTCGACAGCGATGGTGTCGCCGATATTGCGGCGCTGATCCGATATTCCTATGAGCAATCAGGCGGAAAGCCCGTCATCCTGACCTGCGGCTCCATGGGCAGCTTCATCTGCTGGGGGATTACCCGCGACGGCGAAAGCGTGAAACGGCTGAAGGGCATGGCGATCCTCAGCGGCGTCACCGATCCGGATTTCACCAAGAGCGTCTTCTACAAGTCCAAACTGCCGCTCTGGTTTGCACAGGGGAGCCGAGATCCGGTCTATCCGCCAGCTGCCCAGGAGGCGCTGTTCGAGCAGCTCTACAAGGGTGGCTACCCAACCCGGTTCACGCTCTACCAGACCGGCAATCACGGCACACCAATACGCATGACGGACTGGCGAAAGATGCTAAACTGGATCCTCGCAACTAGCCGCTAGAGACTATTTTCGTAGATCGTAAATTTTCAAACGATTTGAATTCCTTAGGCAACTTTCATTTTCACGGCGGTTTTGTTAGTCCGACTAAGAGCCAGGGGAGTGAAGCGAAGAATGACAACAAAAATGCGTCCGCTCGTTGCGGGGAACTGGAAAATGAACGGCACTCGGGAGTGCCTGACCCAGATCAAGGCGATCGCGGAAGGAGTAAAGGGACCGCTTTCCGAAAAGATCGAGGCGCTGCTTTGCCCGCCGTCGACGTTGCTCTACGTCTCGACGGCACTCGCCGACGACAGTCCACTGGCGATTGGGGCCCAGGACTGCCACCAGGATCGCTGTGGCCCGCATACCGGTGACATTTCCGCCGATATGATTGCCGACTGCTTCGGCACCTATGTCATCGTCGGCCATTCCGAACGCCGGACGCATCACGGAGAAACCGACCAGCTCGTTCGCGCAAAGGCCGCGGCTGCCCATGAAGCCGACCTGACGGCGATCATCTGCGTCGGCGAAACGGCGGAGGAGCGCGCAGACGGCCGTACGCTGGATGTGTTGAACAAAGAGATATGCGCTTCGGTTCCAGAGGGAGCGAGGGCCGGCAGGACCGTCATTGCCTACGAGCCCGTTTGGGCCATTGGTAGCGGCCACACGCCTACGGCTGCCGACATCGAGGCAGCGCACGCATTCATGCGAGCCAGGCTAGTGGAGCTCTTCGGAGCGGAAGGGCAAAAAATGCGGATATTGTACGGCGGCTCGGCCAATCCGACCAATGCGCGCGACCTGATCCGCATTCCGGAGGTCAATGGGCTTCTTGTCGGCGGTGCGAGCTTGAAAGCGGCGGACTTCCTCGCCATTTACGGTGCATACGAGCAACTTCCGGCCTGATCGCCTGAACTCTCATCTACTCCCCAGTCAAAAAGACTTGGAATAGATGAAAGTCTCATGTAAAGAGCCGCCAGCTTTTCTTCATTATGCCCGCGTAAGTGGGCAGGACTGGATCTATGCAAACCGTACTGCTTGTCATCTATCTCATGGTTGTCATCGCCTTGATCGGCGTCGTGCTGATCCAGCGCTCGGAAGGCGGCGGGCTCGGTATCGGCGGCGGATCCGGCTTCATGTCGGCTCGCGGAACGGCAAACGTCCTGACGAGAACGACCGCAATTCTTGCAGCGCTGTTTTTCGTTCTGGCGCTCGGCATGAACGTGCTCTCTCGCTTCGAAGGCCGTCCGACCGATATTCTCGACCGGATTCCGGCAACGAGCGGCCAGGGCAACGGCATTCTCGATTCGCTTGGTGGCAACAAGGGCGCTCAGCCGGCAAACGGCCAGGCTCCCGCTCCGGCCGGCAATGGCGTTCCGAATAGCGGCGATGCCGCACCTCAGGCTCCGGCGGCGGGACAGCCCGCTCCGGCAGGCCAGGCACCGGCTGCGACCGCACCGGCGCAAGGCAACTCCGGCGTACCGACAGGTCAGTAAGCCGAGAGTTCAAGAAATCATCTTCCGGCAGGTCTCAGGATCTGCCGGTTTTCTTTTGTCGACGTTCCGCTTAGCTTCCAAAAAATCCGGAAAGGAATTTTTGGGCTGGCGGAATCATTTGTTAAAAGGTATCCGGTGACTCCCATGGCGCGATATGTATTCATCACTGGCGGCGTGGTTTCTTCTCTTGGAAAAGGAATTGCGGCCGCGGCTCTCGGAGCGTTGTTGCAGGCCCGTGGTTATCGGGTCCGGCTTCGCAAACTCGACCCCTATCTGAACGTGGATCCGGGCACCATGAGCCCGACCCAGCACGGCGAGGTCTTCGTCACCGACGACGGAGCGGAAACCGACCTCGATCTCGGTCACTACGAACGCTTCACCGGCCGTTCGGCGACAAAGACCGACAACATCACCACCGGTCGCATCTACAAGAATATCATCGACAAGGAACGGCGCGGCGACTATCTCGGCGCCACCGTTCAGGTCATTCCGCATGTGACCAACGAGATCAAGGATTTCGTCACCGAGGGCAATGATGACTACGATTTCGTCATCTGCGAAATCGGCGGCACGGTCGGCGACATCGAAGCCATGCCCTTCATGGAAGCGATCCGCCAGCTCGGTAACGACCTGCCGCGCGGCACCGCAATCTACGTCCACCTGACGCTGATGCCCTATATTCCGGCGGCCGGCGAATTGAAGACCAAGCCGACGCAGCACTCCGTCAAGGAACTGCAGGCGCTGGGTATTCATCCCGATATCTTGCTGGTTCGCGCCGACCGCGAAATTCCGGAGGCAGAGCGGCGCAAGCTCTCGCTCTTCTGCAACGTGCGGCCGTCTGCCGTCATCCAGGCGCTCGATGTTGCCAACATTTACGACGTGCCCATGGCCTACCACAAGGAAGGCCTTGACAACGAAGTTTTGGCCGCATTTGGCATCGAGCCGGCACCGAAGCCGCGTCTGGAGCAGTGGGAAGAGGTCTGCAACCGCATCCGTACGCCGGAAGGCGAGGTGACGATCGCGATCGTCGGCAAGTACACCGGCCTCAAGGATGCCTACAAGTCTCTGATCGAGGCACTCCATCACGGCGGCATCGCCAACCGGGTCAAGGTCAAGCTCGAGTGGATCGAATCGGAAGTGTTCGAGAAGGAAGATCCGGCGCCCTATCTCGAGAAGGTCCATGGCATTCTCGTTCCGGGCGGCTTCGGCGAGCGCGGCTCGGAAGGCAAGATCCATGCGGCCCGCTTCGCCCGCGAACGGCAGGTGCCGTATTTCGGCATATGCTTCGGCATGCAGATGGCTGTGATCGAAGCGGCGCGCAATCTCGGCGGCGTGGAAGCGGCATCCTCGACGGAATTCGGCCCGACCAAGGAGCCCGTCGTCGGTCTGATGACCGAGTGGCTGAAGGGCAACGAGTTGCAGAAGCGCACTGCGTCGGGCGACCTCGGCGGGACGATGCGCCTTGGCGCTTACAGGGCCGCCCTCAAGAAAGATACGAAGATCGCGCAGATCTACGGTTCGACCGATATCTCCGAGCGCCATCGCCACCGCTACGAAGTCAATATCGACTACAAGGACCGACTGGAGAATTGTGGCCTGATCTTCTCCGGCATGTCGCCTGACGGCATCTTGCCCGAGACGATCGAATATCCGGATCATCCCTGGTTCATCGGCGTTCAGTACCATCCGGAACTGAAATCTCGCCCGCTTGATCCGCATCCGTTGTTTGCAAGCTTCATCGAAGCGGCATTGGAACAGAGCCGTTTGGTCTAGGCCTTTCCCGGACATTTAGATGTATGAGACACAAAACCCGGCGAAAGCCGGGTTTTGCTATTTCCGGTGGCACCTAATCTTTTCAATTCTCGAGCGCGCTCTGACGCTGTCGATGACAGTCTCGCCGAGGGGACCTCATAGGTTGACGGTGCCGGGAGCGCATAGGATCACTTCTCGGTGTCAGCTTCGGTGCGACGCGGGAATCCGCCTTGCTCCAAAAGGCTAAAAGGCTACAACGGCTTGCAGATCCGCGGCGCGTGACGCATCATCCGGTCTCGAACGGCCGTGACAGCCCCACGCGAAGCGGCACACCGATCAGAGGGAATGACCATGGACGGGAAAATCGGACTGGTTCGGATCGCGTTCGCCGTGGCTTTATGTGCATTCGGAGCCCAGGACGCGCTGGCGCAATCTGCAGCCAGTTGTTCGCTTCAACCGGTCAACGCGACGACACGGCTGACGTTGCATTGCGGCCGCGGAATAAGCATCACGGCGGAAAGCGGCGCACGCTTCCAGTTTCTGGACCGCAATGGCGACGGCCAGATCGACGCGGCTTCGCTCGATGGCAAGGCCATCGTGCTCGACGTCGATAGCGCCCGCGTCAAGGGCGGCTTTCAGGTGGTGACGCCCCAGGCGATCGCGGCGGTGCGAGGAACTCGTTGGGCGGTCGACGTTCAGAGCGACAAGACGGCTGTGCTCGTGCTGCGCGGACGTGTTTCCGTGCGCCGCTCGGACCAAAGAAACGGCGTCGTGCTTGGCGTCGGGCAGGGGGTGGATGTCCAGTCAGGCACTAGCACGCCGTTGACCGTCAAGCGCTGGCCCACGGCGCGCGTCAATGCGCTGATGGCAAGGCTGGGTCAATAACGCACAATGCGAAAGCCTCCACTACTGACCTTGGTCGCGGCCCTCCTCGCGGCCTCATGGGGCGCCAGCCTTGGCGTGCTGCATCTCAGGGGCGACATACCAGTCGTCGATGGTGTCGAAGCGACGCTGACGAATTTCAGGACGACGCTGCTTGGGCGACATACGCCCCCTGACATCGTCACCATAGTCGCAATCGACGACGATACAGCGCGACAAGCCGGCGCCTATCCCCTGCCACGCGCAACCTTGGCCAAGATCGTCACCGACATCCAGAAATCGAAGCCCAAGGCGATCGCGCTCGACATGCTTCTTGTCGACGCGGGACCGGAGGAGGGTGACAAGGCCCTGACAGATGCACTGGGCCAGGGAAACACTGTCCTTGCGGCCGCGGCCGTCTTTCCCGAGAGCCGGCAGCAGATTGCAGATACCGGCGAGAACCTGCTGACTGGCCTTCCGAAGGCCAGCGAACTACTCCTGCCGCAACGGCGTTTCACGGACGCGGCTGCGGTTGGTTTCGTCAACGTGCAGACAGACAAGAGCGGGGCACCGCGCTTCGTGCCGATGTTTCTGCGCAGCGGCACCAGCATAGTGCCCTCCTTCCCGCTGCGCGTGGCCACGCTTGCAAGCGGCGCCGATCCCGTTATCGAGCCGGATGGTATCCTGCTTGGAAATCGCGAAGTCGGAACGGATATCGGCCATATGCTGCCGCTATCCTTTTACGGCCCGCGAGGCACGATCCGCACCGTCAGCGCCACCGCTGCGTTGAACGGACAGATTCCCGAAAACGTCATCAAGGACCATATCGTGGTCATAGGAGCGACGGTTACGGGTGGCGGCGACGTGTTTCCGACGCCCTTCGACCCTGTCTTTCCCGGCGCGGAGGTCGTCTCGACCGCGATAACCCATCTGATGGCTGGCGATGGACTGGTTCGCGATCATAACGTCAGGCTCATCGATGCGGGGTTGGCGGTCGCCTTGTCCGTCCTGTTGATCGGGCTTCTTGCCTGGCAGCGCAGTGCTATCGGTATTGCCACCATCTTGAGCGTCATCTTCCTCTGGGCGATGGTGAATTTGGCCGCATTCGCACATGGCATCTGGCTTTCGGCAGCACTGCCCATGGCGGCGGCGGGGCCGCCGGCGGTCCTTTTCGGCGCAGCTCAACTTCTCCTCGGCAGGCGCCAGGCGCATCATTTCGCGCAGCAGAGCCAGCTTTTGCAGCGCGTCCAGGCGCCGGGCCTTACGGAGTTCCTGGCCCGCAATCCCGATTTTCTGACCCAGCCGGTCCGGCAGGAAGCAGCTGTCGTCTTCATTGACATCAACGGCTTCACCGGCTTGAGCGAAACGATCGGTCCGACGGCAGTGCGGGAATTGCTGAACGACTTTTACAATCTTATCGATGATGAAGTCATCGCCAACAACGGCGCCATCATCAGCTTCATGGGTGACGGTGCCATGATCCTGTTCGGCCTGCCGCAACCGGGACCGCAGGATGCAACAAACGCCTTGCGCTGCTGCGTCAGGCTTGCCGACCGTACGCGGCGCTGGCTTGAAGGGCTTCCGGAAGCGACAGCGTCGCGCATCGGTTTCAAGATCGGCGCCCATTTCGGTACCATCGTCGCCTCGCGACTAGGCGGCGGCAGCCGACAGCAGATCACAGCGACAGGCGACACTGTGAACGTCGCAAGCCGGCTCATGGAGGTTGCTGCCCATTTCGGCAACGAGGTTGCGATCAGCGACGAACTTCTCAAGGTTGCCGGTCGTGACAGCGAGCCTTTTCAAACCGGCACCCTGGATGGACCAATGGAAACCCAGCTTCGTGGTCGAGCAGGTTCGATTGCGGTGTGGCTATGGAAAATATAGGGCCGCAATGCGCAATCGCTTGCGGCCTCTAACAGGTTTTACACCGCGATAGGCTCTTCGCCGACGGAATCCAGCAACTGCTGAAACCGCGGCAGGCTACGAAGCGGATCAAGGTCCGAATCGTTGCGGAACCAGTAGAGATGATAGCTCGAGCTGTGCGGGAGCAACGTCTCCAGAAGATCGAGTGCGCGATCCAGATCGCCCAGCATCGAATAGACGCAGGCGATGTTGTATTGGGCGACGATATCATCCGGATCGATCGCCAAGGCACGTTCCGCCCATTCCCGGGCACGTTCCTCATCTCCCATATGCGCCAATGCCAAGGCGCCACGATGCGCAGGGCCGGAGTTCTCGGGGCTGAGGTTCAAGGCACGCTCCGCGCGCTCGAAACCGACCCTTGCCCAGCGTTCCTGCTCGACCTGCAGCCCCAGTGAGCGATAGGCGCTCATCAGATGAACCGGCGTGAGGTAGTCATCTTCCCTGATAGCAGCGGCGCGTTCGAAATAATGCACGGCTTCCTGAAAGCAACCTTGCATGAAAAAGACGCGGGCATAATGGAAATTGGCCTCATAAAGAGTGGGGTCGATTTCCAGAGCGCGTTCGAAGGCAATGCGCGCTTCCTCGTCTCGGCCGCTCTGATGCAAGGCCAAGCCGTAGGAAGCCTGTGCCTCGGCGAGATTGGGGTTCAGTTCCACCGCCTTGGCGCTCGCCTTCATGATGCATTCGAGCGGGAATTCCTGGGCATTCCAATCCCTGAGTGCCGCATCGCAGGCGGCGATACCGGCATAGGCGCCGGCATAGCCGGGATCCAGCTGAACCGCTTTCAGGAACATCCGCCGCGCCAGTAGAAGATAGGTCCTTGTCCAGCTATGCGAGAACTGCCGCCCTCGGAGATAGTAGGTGTAGGCTTCCACGTTGGCGGTGGGTTCGCTCTCGATCGCCTTTTTCTCGTCCGGCAGCAGCTTGACCTTGAGCTGATTGACGATCGCATGGGTGATCTCGTCCTGAATGGCAAAGATGTCCGTCAGGTCACGATCATAGCGATCCGCCCAGATGTGGGCGCCGTTGCGGGCGTCGATCAGCTGACCCGTGATGCGAACGCGACGCGCCGCCTTGCGCACGCTGCCTTCCAGCACGTAGTGGACGCCGAGTTCCTGCGCCACCTGCTTCACCTTCACGGACTTGCCCTTGTAGGTAAAAGCGGTGTTGCGGGCGACGACGTGCAGCCCCGATATTTTCGAGAGATCGGTGATGATATCTTCGGTAATGCCGTCGGAGAAATATTCCTGCTCCGGATCATCGCTCATATTCGTGAACGGCAAGACGGCAACCAGTCGCTTGCCACCACCCTGGGCCGCAAGGTAGACGGCAGCCGCGCGCCGGCGATGCGACGACGGATCGCCAAACGAGATCGTGTAGACCCGAACACCCCGGGCAATATTCTTCAGGAAATGCTCACCGCGGTCTTCGAACGCGAGATCAAGACGGGAGCCGATCTGATCGTGCACGGAGGAGGAGATGGCGATGCCATTGGGCTCGGCGATGCTTTCCAGCCGTGCGGCCACATTGACACCGTCGCCAAAGATATCGCCGTCCTCGACGATCACGTCGCCAAGGTTGACACCAATGCGCAATTCGATGCGGCTATCCTGCGGGATATCCTTGTTGCGCTCGACCATGCCGCGCTGGACTTCAGCTGCGCAGGCGACGGCGTTTACGACGCTTGGAAATTCCACGAGCATGCCGTCGCCGGTCAGTTTGACGATGCGTCCGCGATGGTTTGCGATCGTCTTGTCGACCAATTCGGCACGATGAGCCCTGACCGCTGCCAGCGTGCCGGCCTCGTCCATGCCCATCAATCGGCTGTAGCCGACGATATCAGCAGCGAGAATCGCAGTGAGACGGCGTTCCAAGAGCCCTCCACATCCATCCTGCGTCCCAAAGGAACAATCTATTCCGATGTTATCCCAATGTCGTGCATTTTCCATGTGTGCACCACCGGCTGCGAAAATCAACCAAGCGGCGCTGATAGCATCGAATGCCACAGCTCGCGAGATCGCATTTAGGATTAATCTTTTTGGAACAAGGGCTATATAAGCACGAATTTCTCTAACCCCTTTCGGTCATAAAACCTCGAATCCGGGGCCAGATACGTGGTTTTAACGTTGCTAAAACCACGGGGAAAAAGCGACGAATCCGGTGAATTGGCGCGCACAAAATCGAGAACGCGCCCTCTATGACCGCATTTGGGGGATGGAATCAGCAACTGCTCGGTCAGGACGCGGTGAGCAGAGAGCAGGCGCCGAATCGCTCCGGCGCCTCGAATCGTCTCTCACGCCGCCTTCGGCATGGGACCGACGTAACGCGACTGCGGGCGGATAAGCCGGCCCTCGAGTATCTGTTCGCGGGCGTGGGCGATCCAACCGACCGTGCGCCCGATCGCAAAGACCCCGGTGAAGGATTCACGCAGGAAGCCGAGCGCATCGAGCAGCAATGCCGTGTAGAATTCGACATTCGTTTCCAGCGGCCGATCGGGCTTGCGTTCCTTCAGAAGCGCAAGTGCCGCGACCTCGACCGCTTCGGCCAAAGCAATGCGCTCGGCATCGACCTGGCCACCGTCGATGATGGGTTTCAAGGCTGCTTTGAGAGCATCGGCACGCGGATCTCGGACACGGTAGATGCGATGGCCGAAGCCCATGAGGCGCTCACCGCGATCGAGCTCGTGGGCAAGCCACGTGCGCGCCCTGTCGGGGCTGCCCACCGCATCCAGCATGTCAAGCACCGGTCCCGGCGCACCTCCGTGCAGGGGGCCCTTCAAGGCGCTGAGCGCAGCGAGCACAGAAGAGGTGAGACCTGCGTGCGTGGAGGCGATGACCCGAGAAGCGAAGGTCGAGGCGTTCAGTCCGTGGTCGGAGATCGTCACCAGATAGGCATCAAGGCCTGCCGTCTGCTCCGGGGTCGGGGCGACTCCGTTCATCATGCGCAGAATATCCGCAGCCTGAGACAGCGCGGCGTCAGGTTGGATTGCCTGTTCGCCGCGCTTGAGGCGCAGAACCGCCGGCAGGAATACGGCCGAAGCCGCCATCAGGGTTACGGCCGTCGCAAGGTCGTCTCCATCGGCCACGCGCGCCATCAGCGCCCGCATGGCATCGACGGGGGGCAGCGCGAGGAGCGTCGGGTCTGCCGCTTCCACATGGCTGAACAGAGCCACTCGCGCAGCGCCAAGCAACATCTCGAGACGCCGGGCGTCAAAATCCTCCTGAAACAGGCCGCCGAGCAGCAGCGCCGCGACACCCTCGTAGCGGCTGGTCGCCACCAGATCGTCCAGCGATACGCCGCGAATGATCAGGCGTCCCGCTGCACCATCAACATCGGAAAGCTGGGTTTCGGCTGCGACCACGTCATCAAGTCCACTTTTCATTGCCATTCTCCTTTGACTTTCCCTCTAGATCGGCACAAATGATATTGACGTCAATCTTGATGAAATTGATCAATGTGAGGTTCCATGACCTGGCTGACGGCTGAACAGGCGCTTATCCTGCTCGGAACGAAATCCCAGACGCTTTATGCCAATGTCAGCCGCGGTCGCATCCGCGCCAAACCCGATCCTTCGGACACGCGACGGAGCCTCTATTTCGGCGAGGACGTCAACAAACTGGCGGCCCGACACCCAGGACGACGCAAGAGCGAGGCGGTGGCGGAGGAAGCATTCGCTGGGGCGATCCGGTGCTGTCTTCTGCCTTATCGACTGTCACCGATGGGAGACTTTTCTACCGCGGTCGCGACGCTGCCCGGCTCTCAGAGGGTTCGACGCTGGAAGAGATCGCCTGCCTGCTGTGGGATATGAAGCGACCTTTGCGGCTCGATGGAAAGGTCTCGCAGATGGCCGAGCCGAAGCTTGCCACGGCCTTCGGTGCGCTGGCACATCGAGCGCCCAATGATCTCCCGTCTCTTGGGCGATCCGCCGTTGCCCTGCAGGCGGAAGCAGAGGATGTCTTGATGACCGTTGCCGATGCTCTGGCGCCGGGAACCCACGATATGACGCTGGATCAGCGCCTGGCAGAAAACTGGAAGCGTCCCGAGGCGGCCGATCCTATCCGGCGCGCGATGGTGTTGCTTGCCGATCATGAACTCAATGCCTCGACCTTCGCAGCGCGGATTACGGCATCAGCGGGCGCCACGCTTTCCGCCGTCGTGCTATCCGGTCTTTCGACACTGACCGGACCGCTTCATGGCGGGGCTTGGCGTGGCGTTTCGGGTTTGGTCGATACGGCTACTGCGATGGGTGCAAGGGAGGCAGTTCAATCCTACCTGGCGCAAGGACAGTCGCTGCCTGCCTTCGGCCATCCGCTTTATCCGGACGGGGATGTTCGCGCACAGGCGCTATTACCGCATATTCCTCTGCCGCCTATCTTCGCGGAACTTCAGGCCGCAGGGGAGGAGATGGTTGGGGAACGGGGAAATATCGACTTTGCCCTGTCGGCGCTGGCTGACGTCTTCGACCTGCCGAGAGATGCGCCGCTGACCATCTTCGCTCTCGCCCGTACCGTGGGTTGGCTTGCGCATGCCATGGAGCAGGTGACCAGCGGCAGGCTCATAAGGCCCCGTGCCCGCTATGTGGGTCCGTCACTTGAGGTGTAGTGGAATAGCGGCTCAGCCTTGCCCGACAGCGTCTCTATTGCGCTGCGATAGCGCCGCCCAGGTGACGGGCATGCGCCCTGTCACCAAAAGGTGAATCGTGCCGATCGCAATCAGGCCCACGACGATGTTGGCCACGACGAATAGAACTGGTGCGAGCACGGTGATCAGCCCTGTATCGCCGCGATCGATGAGACGGAGCGGCGCGGAGGCGAGGGCTGTCGCGCCGAAGGTGAAGGCCCAGTAGGACGGGGCGAAGGGCTCCTGCCTGATCCAAGGATATAGTCGGAGCAGGATCAGCGCCTGCAGAACGGCATAGCCGACCATCGCGTGCACGATAATGTCAGGAGGCCCCTGAGTGACGCTGAGATAGGCGACCGCGCCGACCGGAGCCGGCGCAAGCTGGACGCCGAGCGTCGGGCGCATCGGCGGCGGCAGTGCTACGGTATAGAAGCGATGCAGCAGTACGGATTCGATCGCCAGCCAGGTAAAGATACCGGCGCCGAAGGCATATTGTCCCCAGTCGGGGTGACCGATGGCTCCGGCAATGATGGCAGTGACGAAACTTCCAGCAACCGCCGGCAGATAGAGAACGGGTGTCGTCATGGCGTCCTGCCGATCACCCTGCCAGAGGCCCCCCGTGCGCCAGACGGCGAAGAGCAGGGTATAGAGGGCGCCGAGACCGAACAGGACTTCGGCGCCTCCGTGCGAGTAGGGCAGAAGCCCGCCCGCAGCAAGCATGGTGGCGACGCCCACCAGCCCGATGAAACAGCATTGAACGGGATGGACGACCTCCTTGAGGGCTTCCTCGCGCGCCACCAGCCATTTCAGGGCAAAGAGGATGATCAGCAACGCCCAGACGGCGATCGCGACAAAGGTGATGATCTCACCGATGAGAGCCGGCAAATGCCAGACCTGATGCGCAAGCCGCCATGCAGTTCCGAGACCGGCAAGTCCCAACACCATACCAAAGAACGCGGCCGGGACGAGCGGCACCTTCACAGCGGACATTACCAATTCTCCTAGAATGCAAGACCCCAAGATATGGCGTCTTAGACGCCTTCATAGATAAGCTGCGTGAAGAAACGCGGCGTTATCACGAATTTTCCCCAGGTAGCATCGTATCGTGACGTTGGCTTTGCGGCCACCACTTCCTCAAGAGAACGTCCCTGTTTCTTCAGCTTTGCGACATTGTCGCGCGAATGCGCAAGCATGTCGTGGAAGGCCACGAGTTGTTTGTGGTTGCCAACGGGGCCGTGGCCGGGGATCACGACCGTCTTGCTGGTCGTTGCCTTCACATTGGCGGCGGCTGCCTTGATCATACCGTCGATATTTCCGCCCGTGGAATAATCGATAAACGGATAGATGCCATTCCAGAACGTATCTCCGGTGTGCAGGACGTCGGCTTCCTCGAAGGTCACGGAGATATCACCGTCGGTATGTGCCGGATCATAGTGCTTCAGAATGATGGTCGCCCCATTCCATTTGAGGGTTCGTTCCGAATTCATCAACGCAGTCGGCAGGGCGGCAGGAGGCAAGGCGGGAAAATTGAAATTCCAGTCCTGAACGCGCTGCGCGGAAGAGAGATGTGTCAACGTATTCTGCTGCGCGATGATCTCGGCACCTTCGGAATGAAGCCACTCGTTTCCATCCGTGTGGTCGAAATGCCAGTGCGTATTGATGAGGTGGGTAATGGGCTGGTCGCCAAGGTCGGCAAGGGCCTTTTCGATACGAGGCCGTGTTGCCGTGATGCCTGCATCCACCAGCACCTTGCCGTCGTC
The DNA here is from genome assembly GCF_004341625.1 of Rhizobium sp. BK376. Taxonomy (GTDB): domain Bacteria; phylum Pseudomonadota; class Alphaproteobacteria; order Rhizobiales; family Rhizobiaceae; genus Rhizobium. The sequence continues at coordinate 132,430 of NZ_SLZG01000011.1, forward strand.
GCCCGTCAGCACCGCAATGTTGCCGCCGGAACCGGACAGGACGTTGACACCGCCTTTGAGCTTGCGTGTGTTGATCTGGGCTTTTGCGGCCTCATCGCGGATCATGTCGACGATATTGCCGGCGGCGGCAAAGACCTCGGCTGGAGTCAACCAGGCTCCGGTCGCAGCAAAGGCGGCGCCGCCGATGCAGCACAGGCAAAAGCCTCGGCGAGACATGCCGGATTGGTGATGATTGTTCATGATGTTTTCCCCCAGGGAATGCTTGGTGCGTTTATGCTTCGAGAGACCGGCGCCCTGCAGCGCCGGCCTTCAGCGATCAGGCCTTGAGAAACGCAAGCAGGTCGGCGTTGAACTTGTCCTTTTCCGTCGCCGTCAAACCGTGTGCTCCACCGGGATAGACCTTGAGCGTTGCGTCCTTGACGATCTTGGAAGCGATGCGGGCGGCTGCAACGATCGGGACGATCTGGTCGTCGTCGCCGTGAATGAAGAGCGTCGGAATGTCGAACTTCTTCAGGTCTTCCGTCAGGTCGGTCTCGGAGAATACCTTAACGCAATCGTAGGAGCCCTTGATGCCGACTTGCATGCTCTGCAGCCAGAACTGCTCGCGCAGACCTTCACTGACCTTGGAGCCTTCACGGTTCGCGCCATAGAACGGGAAGGCCAGGTCCTTATAGAATTGCGAACGGTCACCGGCGACACCGGCGCGAATGCCGTCGAATACCGAGAGCGGCAAGCCCTCGGGATTGGCCTCCGTCTTCAACATCAGCGGCGGAATGGCGCCGACCAGCACAGCCTTCGCCACCCGGCTCGTGCCGTGACGGCCTATAAAGCGGGTCACTTCGCCGCCGCCGGTGGAATGGCCGACCAGAATGATATCCTTCAGATCGAGAGCCTCGATGACTGCAGCAAGGTCATCGGCATAGGTGTCCATATCGTTGCCGTCCCAGGTCTGGCTGGAGCGACCGTGGCCGCGGCGATCGTGGGCGACGGCGCGGTAGCCGTTGGAGGCAACGCAGAAGAGTTGGTCGTCCCAGGCATCCGCATTCAGCGGCCAGCCATGGCTGAAAACAACCGGTTGTCCCTTGCCCCAGTCCTTGTAGAAAATCTGGGCGCCATCCTTCGTGGTAATCGTCGGCATAGTGAAACCCCTTCTTGTCCAGTTGGTTAGGCGAGTTGCGACTCAAAAATCGAATGAGAATCGGGAGTACGGGCAATAGAATTCGGCGTCGGAGGCGTGACGTTCCGAACGCCTGAACCGATCATTGTCGATATCGGCGGAGCTTGATTGTCGATTCTTGCCACTTTCACCTGAATCCGGCTTACGTGGTTCACTGCGCCGGCTTTGTGACGTAAGCTTCGCTTGCGTGTTTGCGTCCCTCTGCATAGCTTGCAAGCCATTAGTTCAGTGGCAAACCGCCGCAAGATTCTTTATTGGATACGAGAACCCCCTCCCAAGGAGATTTGAAATGCAGATTGGTATGATTGGTCTCGGCCGCATGGGCAGCAACATGGTCCAGCGACTTATGAAGAATGGCCACAGTGCCGTTGTCTTCGACGCTCGCGCACAGAGCGTTGAGGAGCTCGCCAACCTCGGCGCCACAGGCAGCAGTTCGCTGGAAGACTTCGTTTCGAAGCTCGAAAAGCCGCGTGCCGTCTGGATGATGCTGCCGGCTGCGATCGTCGATGCCGAACTCACCAAGCTCGTCCCGCTCCTCGAAGAGGGCGACATCATCATCGACGGCGGCAATTCCTACTATCACGACGACATTCGTCGCGCCGCCATGCTGAAGCAGAAGGGCATCCATTACGTGGACGTCGGCACCAGCGGCGGCGTCTTCGGCCTGCAGCGCGGCTACTGCCTGATGATCGGCGGCGAAACGCCGACCGTCCAGCATCTGTCGCCGATCTTCGCAACCTTGGCGCCCGGTGTCGGCGACGTGAAGCCGTCTCCGCAGCGCACCGAAGTCGCAGCCGCCAAGAGCACTGCCGAACAGGGCTTCCTGCATTGCGGCCCGCATGGTGCCGGTCACTTCGTCAAGATGGTCCATAACGGCATCGAGTATGGCCTCATGGCCGCCTATGCCGAAGGCCTCAATATCCTCAAGCATGCCAATATCGGGATGCAGAAGGCGGAAATCGATGCCGAGACTGCGCCGCTCTCCAATCCGGAATTCTATCAGTACAATATCGATATCGCCGAGGTTTCCGAAGTCTGGCGCCGCGGCAGCGTCATCACCTCATGGCTCCTCGACCTGACTGCCGATGCGTTGCATGCCGATGCTGGCCTGACGCAATATGCGGGCCGCGTCTCGGACTCGGGCGAAGGTCGCTGGACGATCTCCGCCGCTATCGACGAAGGCGTTCCGACGCCGGTGCTCAGCGCCGCACTCTACGGCCGCTTCTCTTCGCGCGGCAATGACGATTTCGCCAACCAGATCCTGTCGGCCATGCGCGCCGGCTTTGGCGGCCATCACGAAAAGCCGGCTGCCAAGTAAGTCGGACAAACATTCCTCGGGCGGCCAATGGCCGCCCGATTTGATTCGTAAGAGTGACGAAGCAGGGGGCAGAAAAATCCGCGATGCTAAACCGGGAGCTCCGGGCGCAGCAACAGGACAGGGCAGGGCTCGCCGGCTGCAAGTTCCGCCGCATGCGGCGGGCGGATGATCAGGCAATCCGAGCGGGCAAAGATCTTCATCATCGACGAATCCTGCTTGCCGAAAGGCTCGGCCAGCCATTCTCCATCCGGTGACTTGGACAGCTTTGCTCGGACATAATCCTGCCGCTGGTCGTTGGCGGAAAGTTTCGTGGCTGAAAGCGCCACGCTTTCCCTCTTCAGCGGCGGTAAAGACGCCAGTTTGCGCAGCAGCGGCTCAAGGAAGAGCACGCCGCAGACGAGGCTCGAAACCGGGTTGCCCGGGAGCCCGATCACATGGACGCCATCGAGGCTTCCAATCATGAGCGGTTTGCCCGGACGCATGGCGATGCGCCAGAAATCGAGCGTCATGCCCACTGACTTTAACGTCGACTGGACGAGATCATGATCGCCGACTGAGGCGCCGCCGAGAGTGACTATGACGTCGGCGCCCGCCGACCGTGCCCGCTCGACGGCTGATGCAATCTCGGTGCGATCATCAGGAACGATGCCAAGGTCCAGCACTTCGGCGCCGGCCTCCCTGGCGAGCGCAGCTATGCCGAATGTGTTGGAGGCCACGATCTGGGCTTCCGCCGGCGGCGTGCCCGGAGGGACGAGCTCGTCGCCGGTCGCCAGAATCGCCACCAGTGGCCGTCGGTAGACGTCGAGCACCGGATGGTTCATGCCAGCCGCGACCGTCAGGCGCGAGAAGTCCATGACGGTTCCCTTGAAAAGCACGACCTCACCCTCGGCGAAATCCTGGCCACGTGGGCGAACATGCTGGCCGAGGCGGACTCCATAGGTCGTCCGGATATGGTCACCCTCCCGCTCGGCATCCTCCTGCAACAGAATGGTGTCGGCGCCTTCAGGGATCGGTGCGCCGGTGAATATCCGCACCGCCTCGTTTTTCCCGATCGAACCCTGAAATGCGTGGCCGGCAGCTGACGTGCCGATCACAGCCAAGGTCGATCCCGGCTCGGCGAGATCCTCGCAGCGCAGCGCGTAACCATCCATTGCCGAGGCGTTGAAAGGCGGCTGCGTCAGGCGCGCGGCCAGGTCTTTCGCCAGCACCCGACCAGTAGCCTTGTCCAGCGCGACGGCCTCGCTTTCCGAGACGGGAGTGGCCTTGTCGAGAAGGCGGCTCTGGGCTTCAGCGACTGGCAGCAGGCTCATATCTTACTCCTCGCGGCGGAAATCACCCGATTTGCCGCCTGACTTTTCCAGAAGGCGGATCCCACTAATCTCCATGGCCTTGTCGGCGGCTTTTGCCATGTCATAGATCGTGAGGCAGGCGACCGAGACAGCTGTCAACGCTTCCATTTCGACGCCTGTGCGTCCGGTCAGCTTAGCCGTCGCCGTCACCCGCAGGCCGGGGAGGGCATCATCCTCCGATATGTCGACCGACACTTTCGTCAGCATCAGGGGGTGGCAAAGGGGAATGAGATTGGCTGTCTGCTTGGCAGCCATGATGCCGGCGAGCCGGGCGGTCGCGATGACGTCGCCCTTCTTGGCGTTACCCTGACGGATCAGCTCGAGCGTCTCCGGATTCATCCGGACATGGCCTTCGGCGGTCGCAACGCGAGCGGTCTCGGCCTTCTCGCCGACATCGACCATATGGGCCTCGCCTGAAGCGGTTATATGCGTCAGCCCGGTCTTTTCGGCGGCCATCTTACTCGGCCGCCACGGCACCGGTTTCGCCGGTCAGCAGAGCGCGCGTCGCTGCCGTCACATCATCCTTGCGCATCAGGCTTTCGCCGACGAGGAAGCTGGTGATGCCGGATTTCTCGAGACGCTTGCAATCCTCATTGGTGAAGATGCCGCTCTCACCGACCAGAAGCCGGCCTTCCGGGACCATGGTTGCCAAGGCTTCGCTGACCGCGAGGCTCACTTCGAAGGTGCGTAGATTGCGGTTGTTGATACCGACGAGCGGAGAGGAGAGCTTGAGCGCCCGTTCCATCTCTTCGGCGTCATGCACCTCGACCAGAACATCCATACCGAGACCGAAAGCTTCGTCCTGCAGGCGCTCCGCATCGCCGTCGGACAGCGAAGCCATGATCAACAAGATGCAATCCGCGCCCCAGGCACGGGCCTCATGCACTTGATAGGTCTCGAACATGAAATCCTTGCGCAGTGCAGGCAGCGCGCAGGCGTTGCGTGCCGCGGTCAGGAATTCCGGCGCGCCCTGAAAGCTCGGCTTGTCCGTCAGCACGGAGAGGCAGGCAGCACCACCAGCCTCATAGGCGGCCGCCAGCGACGGCGGGTCGAAATCGGGACGGATGAGGCCCTTGGAGGGGCTCGCCTTCTTGATCTCAGCGATAAGACCGTATTTTCCGGCATCGTGCTTGGAGACCAACGCCTTGTGGAAGCCGCGGGGCGCAGTCTGGTCGGCCTGCATCGCCTTGAGATCGGCGAGCGCCACAGCGGACTTGGCGGCGGCGATTTCCTCGCGCTTATAGGCTTCGATCTTCTTGAGGATATCGGTCATCGCGTCCTCGTCCTTCTCAATCCTGTTCATTCGAGACGGCGATGAGCTTTTCCAGCGCAGCTGCCGTTGCACCGCTTTCCAGCGACTGCGTTGCGAGCTTCATGCCATCATGGATGGTTTCCGCCTTGCCGGCAATGACAAGCGAGGCTGCAGCATTGGCAAGGGAAATGTCGCGGTAAGCGTTCTTAGCACCGGACAGGACATCGCGCAGCGCTGCAGCGTTCACAATGCCGTCACCGCCTTTCAGCACATCAAGCTTGACGCGCGGAACACCGAAATCCTCGGGCGTCAGCTCGAACGTGCGGATCTTGCCGTCTTCGAGTGCGGCTACCTTGGTCGTGCCCGTGGTGGTGATTTCATCAAGGCCGTCGCCATGCACGACCCAGACGCTTTCGGCCTCGAGATCACGCAGCACCTCGGCAAGCGGAACCACCCATTGCGGCGCGTAGACGCCGAGCAATTGGCGGCGTGCGCCGGCCGGATTGGAGAGGGGACCGAGCAGGTTGAAAATCGTCCGCGTGCCGAGTTCGACGCGCGAGGGGCCGACATGCCGCATGGCCGAGTGATGCATCTGCGCAAACATGAAACCAATGCCGGCATCGCGGATGCAGCGGGCGATCATGTCAGGGCCGATATCGAGCTTGACGCCGAGCGCAGACAAACTGTCGGCGGCGCCGGACTTGGAGCTCAGCGCGCGGTTTCCATGCTTGGCGACGGGAACACCGGTGCCGGCAACGATCAGGGCTGCAAGCGTCGATATATTGTAGGTGCCGGTGCCGTCGCCGCCGGTTCCGACGATATCGATGGCATCGGTCGGCGCTTCGACGGCCAGCATCTTGGAACGCATGGTCGCGACGGCTCCGACGATCTCGTCGACGGTTTCGCCGCGAACCCGCAACGCCATGAGGAAGCCACCGATCTGCGACGGCGTTGCCTCGCCGGACATCAGGATTTCGAACGCCTGACGGGACTCGTCCCTCGTCAGTGCCTCGCCGCCGGCGACCTTGGCAAGAAGCGGCTTCAACTCAGCCATGGCTTTCGATCCTTCCCAAGCGTCCCTAGCGAACCATTGCCTGTTCGGCGAGCGTCTGATTGACGTTCACCGTATATTTTGTTTGCAGGGTGGTGACGATCTGATCGAGGATGTCATCGCCGGCCGCATTGGCGATCGCGGCAATCTGCTGGTCCTGATTGTTGAGCGCATCCGTTGCCGACGCTGTGTTGACGTCGGTAACCTTGAGAAGTATCTGCGTCGTCTCATCGCCGCCCACCGAATTCGCTACCGTATCGACAGCGCCGGAGAAGGCGGCCGTGACGCCACCATGGCCGAGGACCGGATCATCGGTGGTGCGGACGACATCCGCCTTCGATTCGACGGCGATGCCGAGCGGAGCCGCGATGTCGGCGAGCGACTTGCCCTTCTCAGCTTCCGTCTTCAATTCCGCGGCCTTGACGGCCAAGGCTGCTTTCTGCTGTTCCGCAGTCCAGTCAGCGACGGCCTTGTCGTGAACTTCCGACAGCGGGCGATCTCTGTCAGCGATGACGTCCTCGACATCGAACCAGATATAGCCGTCATTTCCAACGGTCAGCGGAATGGGCTGGGCGCCCTGATCGGTCTTGAAGGCTTCTGTGAGGAGCTGCTGCTTGGAGGGGATGTCCTTCACTTCATTGCCGCTCTTGTCGAGGCCGGTCGCATCCACGGCGTCGATCGTGACGGCCTTCAGATTGAGCTGCTTGGCGGCATCCTGCAGCGATGCACCCGAACTGCGAAGGTCTTCGAAACGGTCGTGGACATCGTTGATCTGGCTGGCGGCCTTGGAGAGCGCCACCTGCTTGCGGATATCTTCCTTCACGTCGTCGAAATTCTTGGCCGTCTCTTCCTTGACGTTGGTTACGCGCAGGATGACGGAACCGAAGGAGCCCTGGACGACAGGCGTCGTGCCGCCTTCCTTGGTGACGGCGAAGGCAGCGTCGGCGATGGCCTGGTCGGGAACCTTGTCCTTGGTGAAATCGCCGAGGAGCACATCGTTCTTGGTCTTGCCCTGATCGCTCACCAGCTGATCGAAGGTCGTGCCGGTCTTCAGCGCGGTCGCTGCTGCGTCGGCAAGATCCTTGTTGGCGAAAGTCAGCTGCTCGATCGTGCGGCTTGCCGGCGTCTTGAAGCTTTCCTTACGCTTCTCGAACTCGGCGCGGGCCTCGTCATCGGTGACGCTGGCCACATCGGCAAGATCGCTCGGCTCCAACGTCACATAGCCGATCTTGCGATATTCGGGGGCGCGGTAACGCTGCTTCACGCCTTCGAACCATTTTGCCAGCACGTCATCGGCAGGCGCCTTGATCGGATCGATATTGGCGTTGGTCAGGATGAGATAATCGATGCTACGGCGTTCGTCATGGAACTGCCGGATTGCATCGACGAGCACCTGGGGGGCGGAAAAGCCGTTGGAGACGGCGTCGACGATCTGGCCGCGAACGGCGACCTTGCTGCGTTCCTTGATATAGTCATCTTCTGTAATGCCGGCGTTCCGCAGTCGGCTGGAGAAGAGATCGCGGTCAAAGCGGCCATTGACGGCCCTGAAGGCCGGATCATCGCCGATCAGTTGCGCCAGGCGATCCTTGGAAAGGCCAAGATCCATCTCGCTGGAGAGCTGATCGAGCGTGGCGCCGGCGATGAGCTGCTGATAGGTCTGCTGCGCGGCACCAAAGGCCTTGGCCTGGTCAGGCGTCAGCTGCATGCCGAACTGCTGGCTCATGGCGCTGACCTGGCGGCGGTAGGCAAGCCGGAACTCGTTGGCATCGATATGCTGATCGCCGACCGTTATGACCGTCGTGCTCGAACCGCCGCTCACCAGCGAGCGGGTCACACCCCATATACCGAAGGACGCGACCAGCAGGAGCATCAGGCCTTTGGCAACCCAGGTCTGGGCGGCTCTTCTCAGCAATTCGAACATCAGAACGCAAACCTCGCATAAACCTTGACTTTGCCCACAGGCAAAGCATTTGGAGTTCCTTAGAACAATCCGAAACGGAATTGAAGAGCGTCGACCGAAATCACCCCCAAACCCGGAACCTTTGCCCAATGCGGGCGTTTTAAAGGGCACGAACAAGAGGAGTTCAATATGGCCGATACGAAAACTACCTCCGCACAAGCCACAGCGGCGCGCATTCAAGCCGAAGTCGCAAGCGACGATCTGTCAGCGCAGATTACTGCCCTGAGAGAGGATCTCGCCCGTCTTTCGGAGAGCGTCGTCGCGATCGGGCAGGGCGCTAAGTCGGTGGTGGCTGGAGAGGCTTCGCAGGTCACGGAACGCGTGCGCGAAAAGGTCCGTGAAGAGCCTCTGTTTGCATTGGCAGTCACGGCCGGCGTCGCCTATATGATCGGCTTGCTCAGCCGACGCTGAAAACAGGGCAGTTTCATTTTCAAAAGACCGGCGGAGTTCGCCGGTCTTTTTGCGTGGACTGATGACTTAGTGCTTGGTTCGCTGAAGGAAGCTCTTCAAACCCACCGAACGTGGGAAAGGCAGCTCGGTGGGTGGCGCCTGCAGCGCTTCCCAATCCTTAAGAGAGCCAAGGATAGTATCTGAGGATTGCTTCATCTGCCTTGCGATCGGCCCCGAGGCACGCGCCACCGGTTTGAGTGGGAAGCCCTTGGGATGTATTGCAGGCAAATTGAGATCCGGCGAAAGCGGCTTCAGGAGCTTGGCCAGCGCTTCCCTGGCCTTTTGCCTGTAGGTGGTCAATAAGGGATCGTCGGAATGAAGCTGTTCCAGCACCTTGAATGCCTTGATCGCGTCGGTCGTTCGGCCTGACGCCGCCAGGGCCGTGCCCTTCTTAAAATGCGATCGTATGTTATTGGGCCTTTGATCGACGATCCTGGAGAAGGTTGCTGCGGCCTCCGCAAATTTCTTTTGCGCCATCTGCGTGTCGCCAAGACGCACGAGCACCGGGATCGGGTCGGAGGCCTTTGCCAGAAGCGTACTATAGGCTGCCTCCGCTTCCGCCAGCTTGCCCTTGTCGAACAGGAGCTGCGCAAGCGAGAGCTCGGCACCGATATGATCCGGGTAGGCGGCAAGGACCTGCTCGAAGGCCGCTTCGGCATTCGTCCTGTCTCCCGATGCGTAAAGCCGGCTTCCCTCCTCGTAAACATGACCTATGCTGCGAACATTCAATCCTTCGCGAAGATTGCGACCGCTTCGGGTGCGCACCGTGATGCAGTGAAGGGTCTGCTCCTCGACGCCGAAAGCATATTTATACGGCTCGTTGCCACGGAGGAAATCGTAGCTGATAAAGCCTTCTTCGATCGCCCGGCGAATTGAGTAACCGTGGAGGACGAGACCCGGCGAGGGGGTTTTCCAGTCCTCATCGCGGCCGGCGATGTAAAAGAGGATCGACTTCTTCTGATGATCCAGAAAGTTGGCGAGTGCCCCCAGCGGCCTTTCGCCATGCCAGAGGATTGGAACCATCAAGTTTCCGCTTCGGAAGGCGTCCAGCAATATGGCACGTGACGTAGCGATGATCTTCTCTGTCCGATCACCCTTGAGGCTGCCCCATTTTGCACGCCAAAGCCGGAAGAGGATATCGACATCCCGGTCGATCGTGTCGGCGGTCGCGACTGTGATGCGGTAGCTGTCATCATTCTCGACCTGCCTTAGGAAGCGGCGAAGCTTCTGCCGCGTCGGGCTGCTCAGATTGCGTTCGAGATAGGCATCCCAACTGGTCGGTAATTTCGCGACCGGGCAGATAGTCTGGTCGATGCCGGCCTCATCAAGCCGCGAGACCTTGCGGAATGATACGTCGGGTCCGCCCAACTCTGCAAGCAGCGCATTGCGCCGCTCGATGGAGCCCGAGAAATTGTCGAGATGGAGGTTCGTCCAGTTCTGGCTTTTCAGGAACAGGGCAAAACCGCGGATCGCATGTGCCTCATAGCCCGGCTCGCTGATCAGGCCGGTATAATCGGCTGCATGATTGCCAGCCATGAAGATGTCGTCGGTAAAAATTCCGGTCTTCTGATCCTGAACCGTTCTCAGGCGCAGGGGAAAGAAGGCAACATAAGGAGATCCAGGTTGCTTCTCGCGCAGCGCCAGGATGAACCAGCGCTTCCGGTTCCTCACATATGCCTGCAACCATGTCCAGGAGAGAAAATATTGTGCTTGAGGGTCGCTTACATAAACCCGATCCCAATCCGCACGCGCCGCATCCAGATCAGCAATGCTTTCGATCACGTCAATTCGCATACGCCTACCGATCGCTTTGTTTACTTCGCTAAACAGCAAGCGCTCATATTAGCTGTATTTGAAATGCGTCAAATATTCCCTTCGTGTTATTTGCAGAGGTAAAATGGGATTAGCGATCTACATGGCATCCGTGTAGCGCGGGCTGGCGCGGATGAAGACCCAGAGCGCCTTGCTGATCTCGACGATCTCCTGGATGGACTTCTCCAGGCGGTCGATTTCCTTCCGGTCGAGCTGTTCGATCTTGCCGTAGCGGACTTCCTTTTCGTCCTCGACAAGGCGCATCAATTGCGTGCTGGAAATCTCACCGCTCTCGTCGAAAGAATAGATGCAGTGATTGTATTTGTTGCGCATTTTCGATTCCCGCTTCAGGCGGCCCATCAGCGCAAGAACGGCCTTGCTGTCATCCGATGGGGCCGACGGCAGTTTGGCCAGCCGCTCGACCAGATCGATACGCGCGCGCGTCGTATTCAATGTCAGGAAAACGATAATGGCAGCATCCTTCTCCACATTGAGAAGGTGCGCAATAATATAAATCAAAAGGCTCTCGGTATTGGTCCAGACATAGTTCAGTCGGCCGACAAGGAGCAGAACATCTGATATCGCAGGCATTGTACGACCCAATCGAAAATCACAGATTATGCATTCATCATAAAGCAAAATCCTATTTAAGCATGTCCTTCCTCTGGCCTTTTCTGGTCTCGATCAACGCTCGCGGAATGCTCGCGACATGCTGTCGACAACCGGCTTCGAAAGATATTCGAAGAATGTTCGCTCCGCCGACTGGATCATCACATCGGCCGGCATGCCGGGCACCGGCTTGAACCCGGGAATACGCTTGAGTTCTTCCGGCGCCACCTTGACCCGCACGATATAGACATCCCTCTGCGTGCTTCCCGAGGCATCCTCCACCGAGTCCGCCGAGACGTAGAAGACGTCTCCGTTCAGAACAGGCGTCGTGCGGCGGTTGAGCGCAGAGAGGCGGATCGTGGCTGTTTCGCCTTCATGGAGTTGATCGATCGAGGTCCGCAGCACTTGTGCCTCGATGATCAGCGGCACGTTGTTGGGCAAAATTTCCATGATCGGCTTGCCGGTCGTTATGACGCCGCCGGCAGTGTGGTAGTAGGCGCGCACGACGGTGCCGCTGACCGGAGAACGGATGACGGTTCGGTCGAGGACGCCCGTCGCCTCGCGCGCCTGCTCGCGGACGCTTTCGAGATCTGACTCGGCGGTCTCCAGCGCATCAAGGGCAGCCTGCTTATTGGCATTGATCGCGATGATCGCTTCCTGACGGTACTTCGCCACCTGCGATTCGCTTTCGTTGATCTCGGACTCGATGCGCGCCAGTTCGCCCATTGCGTCGGCGACGGCGCGCTGTACTGCCAACAGATCGGAGCGACGTACAACGCCAATCTCGGCCATCTTCTGTTTGGAATTCTGTTCATCCGTGAGAAGATTGAGCTGCGTGACGAAGGCTTTCTTTTGGCCGTCATAACCCTGATTGCGGAATGCCAGCGAGGTGATGTTCTTCTCGATCAGGTTCAGCTGTTCGTCGAGCTTGACCTGCTTGCTGCGGAAAATGACGAACTGGCTTTGAATGAGCGCGTTGACATCAGGATCGCTTGCCTCCTGCTGGACCACGTCGGGAATTTTGAAGTCCTTGGCGCCTTGAGCCTCGGCCTTGAGGCGGGCGACGACTGCCTCAAGCCTCAGACGCCGCATCTTGAGGGCGCGTTCGTTTGCAAGCGCTGCGGTGGGATCAAGCGTCAGCAGGATGTCGCCTTCGTGGACGACATCGCCTTCGTTCACCATAAGCTCCTTGATAATGCCGCCCTCGAGATGCTGGATAATCTTGTTGTTGCCGGTCGCGACGAAACTGCCCTGGGCAATGACGGCAGAGGCAAGGGGCGCCGTCGCCGCCCAGTAGCCGAAGCCGCCGAAGGAGGCGAGCAGGATGGCAAATCCGGTAAAGCTATGAAGGCGAATGGAGCGCGGCACTTCGCTGTACCACTCTACTTGAGCGGCCTCGTTCTTCCTGGCGGATTGGATTTCTGTCTTTTCCTTGCCTCTCCGAAACATGGTACTCACCCACCGATCCGCGGAGCCTGTTGCCCGCCGTTGATGCTGTCACTTGGCCTAGTGCTCATCGCCTTCAGCACCTCCATCCGTTCTCCGAACATCGCGACCGAACCGTCCTTCAGGACCAGGATCTTGTCGACACATTGCAGCAGCGCAGGACGCTGGGTGATGGTGACGGTCGTGATGCCCTGTTTCTTGGCGTGAAGAAGAGCTCGGGCGAGGGCGTTTTCGCCTGCCGTGTCGAGGTTCGAGTTGGGTTCGTCGAGAACAACGAATTTCGGATTGCCGAAGAAGGCGCGGGCAAGCGCAATGCGCTGCTTCTGTCCGCCGGACAACGGAGAGCCGTCGGCGGAAACCACCGTCTCATAGCCCTGGGAGAAACTCGCGATCAGTTCATGGACATCGGCAAGGACGGCCGCCTCATAGACGAGCTGGTCATCCACATCGTCGCGCATGCGGCAGATATTCGCCTTGATCGTGCCCGGGAAGAGCTGCACATCCTGGGGCAGGTAGCCGATACTCTCACCGAACTGACGCTGATCCCAGTTGCGCAGGTCCATGAGATCCAGGCGCACATTGCCCGAGGTTGGCAGGATCGAGCCGACCAGCATCTTGCCGAGCGTGGTCTTGCCCGAACCGGAATTGCCGATGACCGCAAGCGATTCCCCCTTGCTCAGCGAGAACGAAATACCGTTGAGGATGACCTTCTTCTGTGGCGGCGGCACGAAGAGAATGCGCTCGACATCCAGACGCCCCTCCGGATTGGGCAGACGCAGGCGGGGGAAATTCAGCGGCGAATTTAGGAGAAGCTGCTTGATGCGGCCATAGGCGGCGCGGGAATGGTTGAACTGGTTCCAGCCTTCGATCGCGCCTTCGATCGGTGCCAGCGCGCGACCCGACACGATGGACGCCGCAATCACCATGCCGCCGGTCAAGTCACCTGCAAGCGACAGATGCGCGCCCCAGCCGAGCAGCGTTACCTGCGTGACCAGTCGGCAGGCCTTGGTCAGGCCGGAGAAGACGATATTCCGATCCTGCGCCGCCACCTGCGCCTTCAGTGAACCCGATGTTTCGCGCCCCCACATCTTCACCGCTTCCGGGATCATCGCAAGCGCATTGATGATCTGGGAATTGCGGGCCATGGAATCGAGATGGAAATTGGCGCGGCCAAGGAACGAATTTGCCTCGGCAAATTGCTGGGCCGTCATCTTCTGATTGAGATAGGCGATGACAAACATGATGGCGCAGCAGGTCAGCACGATGACGCCGAGCGATGGATGCACCATAAACACGACGACGATGAAGAGCGGCATCAGCGGCGCGTCCAGAAAGGCAATCAGGGTGCCCGACGTAATGAAACCGCGCAATTGCTGCAGGTCGGACAGAGTTTGATAGTCACGTCCTGTTCCATGTAGCGACGCGCGGGCGGCCGCGCTGAGGATGGGAGCGCCAAGCTGCACTTCGAGCTCAACCGCCGTCCTCATCAGGATGAAGCGCCTGACCGCATCCAGCACGACCTGGAGGATCACGGCTCCGAGCACGGCGATGGTCAGCATCACCAGCGTATCGATGGAGCGGCTGGTCAATACGCGGTCCGATATCTGGAACAGATAGATCGGAATTGCCAGGACGAGGACATTGATGGCGAGCGTGAAAGCCATGACGATCAGCATGTTGCGTCTGATGACGATCATGCCGGTCCGCAAGCTGGCCGCAAAATTCAGCGGCTGGCTGCTTCGCTTGTGGAAGACGTTGCCGCCTCCACCTCCACCGCCGCCATTGCCCTTACCGTCGTCGTCCCCATTATTGCCGCCACCGCCGCTGCGGACGCGCCGTTCACCGTCCTTGATCGGTCCCGGCTCACTATCGATTGTGCGAGGCAGCGGGCCCGGATGCGCCTTCATCTCGACTTCCGGCTTCACTTCGGGCGGCTTCACTTCGGTCACGGGCGAGACATCGCGCATGACGGTCTGAACCGCAGGAGCGGGCTCAATCGCAGACGCGGTCGCTGCTTGAGCCTCGGGCGGCAGTATGGTCTGCTTTGGGGTCGCAACCTCGATCTGAGGAGGCGCAATGCGCTCCTTGGATGCGGCTTCATCAACACCTTCCGTAACGGCTTGCGGTAACGGAAGCTTCTTTGCTGCCTTTGACGGCGCCTCTATTGAAAGATCGCCCAGCTGACGCGGCTCGAAGGCCTTCGGCTTTGGCAGATCCAACTGCACCTGCTTGCGCGCCGGGGATGACGGAGGTTCGTTGCGAAGCGGAAAAAAGCTGGCCCGCGTTGAGGTTAAAACAGAAGGTTCATCGTCTGCAGCCTTTGCCTCCCGCCGAGATTCCACCGGTACAAGCTTCTGGAGGCTCTCGATGACATTATCAATCGCAGTCACGACCGGGGCAGCGTTGGTGTCTGACTGTTCGATCGCCGGTGCGACAGAACTGCGCAGTCGCACGGTCTGGCTCTCGGCAATTCCCAATTTGGAAATCTGGTTCATCGAAATGCAACTCCCACTTATTCTTGCCAGTTTCTTGCCGATTAGGTGAGAACCGAATGCATCGGATCACCAACGCTTCCGTTGTGCCACGACAGGTCGTGACCGAAGTCGGTTGTTCCGTCCTGGCCTGTCTGCTGGTCGTTGTTGTCGTCCAGGAATGCGATCGCCTCGTTCGCCAATTGCGACACGGGCTGGTTGGGGGCGGGGCCATCGTGATCGACGAGGCCGCCCTGGATGAGAATCGCATCCGAATATGTGTGGCCGGCTACGTAGGTGGTGTGGCCAAAGCTGTCGTAGTCGATGATGCTGGCGATGTTGACGACCGCATTGCTGCCGGTATCGATCTTGACCGTCGCGTCGTGATTGTCGTGCAAGGTTTCGTTGGCGATCTTGGTCACGGAATCGCCGTCGCCGACGACATTCACCTGCTTGATGACATTGACGTCGTAAAAATTGCCGGTGATGTAAAGGACGTTCAGCCCCGCATAGCCGGCGAAGGTCGGGTCGTGCGCAAGCCCTTCCGGCATGGAAGCATCGCGATCCTGGATGTTCTTGACGACATCGTTCATGTAATCCGGCATGGCCTCGAAGCGATCGGTTCCGCCGATGTTCTGGATAGCTGCCTGGTTCCAAAGCAGATTGCCGCCCGTCTGCACCTCGGCACCCCTGGTGCCGTCCAGCTTCACCGTATCGCTGTCGTAGAGCACCGAAATCTGAGTGATCGAGTTCATGTCGAGGACGTGGCCGCCGATAATCACGAGATCGTACTGCATTCCGATGCCGAGATAGGATGCAAGGTCGGCGACGCCGTTATTGCCGGTCAGCACAGTGGTGTCGACGCCGCTGGTCGTGACCGTGAGGGAGTCGTTATCGGACAGGAAATTGTATTGCTCCGTCCAATGGACGAAGGAGACGTCGCCGTCCACGACGCTGACATGCCAGGCAGTCGGAAACACCGGGTCGCTGCCATCGCCGCCTGCGTGGCCGGTCGGATCGTTTGCGAACTGGCTATGCTCGAAAACCGCAATGTTCTTGCCGATTGTCTGGGCGCTGGCTGGCGACGATGCATCATTGTCCAGCAGGCCCTCGACCTTGTCGTGGTCGGCATAGGTGTAGATCTGGGAAATCGCATCGACGGAATGATAGTCGCCCATGACGGCCATAACAGGCGCAATGATGCCCGTGTCCACGACTGTCGCGATATTGACGACCTCGTTCCCGCCCGTCTCGATCGTCAGGGAATTTCCGGAAGGATTGTCGCTATGGACCGGCGTGTCGCTGCCGGTGGGCTCCCCGGAGGGCGTCAGCAGCGGCTGAGGCATATAATCGTTCAGATCGGGGAGATCGTTCGCATCGGCGCCATTGACGTGAATCCCGTCAAGCACCTGGGCCGCCTGGATGACGTAGCCGCTGCCATCCGGCTCATGAATGCTCGTTCCGCCGTTCTGCTCGACGGTCTGCGCGAAGTCGTGCATGTCGTCGCCGATCTTCGTAAGCGCATCCGGGCTATCGGTGCGCTCGATCGAACTGAAGGGCGACATGGCATCCGCCCTGGCGTTCATCTCGGCAAGCTGGTCGAGGATGTAGGAAAGATCCTGAACGGCATGGTGGCCGTTCGTCATGTCGAGAATGTCATCGTCACGAACGACGTTGACCTGCATCACATGGGCTATTTCGGATCCTTGACCGTGGTCGACATGAAGCTTTTGCTCTGCGCCAAAAGTCGTGGTCGCAATATAGAGGTCGGCCGGGTCCCGGATCGGCGCAAGCTCCTCCTGGGCCAGAGCGGTGAGGTTCTTCAGCGTCGCGTGGAAAGTCTCGTCATAAAGTCTCGCCTGCAGATGATCGTATTCATAGGCGTTGGAGACGTATTTCACGTTGGGACTGAAATCGATCAAAGTCAGGTCGGAGGAGAATTGATCCTGGGGCAGGGGCTGATCCGGCGTCTCGGAATTGGCGTCCTGTACGATCTGTCCGTCGAGCGCATGCTGCCGCAGCTCAATTGCATCCGTATGCGTTTCGAACATACCGATGAAATGCGCGATGATTTCCGACAATTTTTCAGCATGCATGACTGAGCTCCCCTACAGTCGTCTGCATCTGGCTTCTGCGCACTTTGGTTGAAACTGCCGACAATGTCCCGTAGCCGGCATATCTCTGCTCAAGCCGCCAATATGCACCGGCCTTGAATGGCCGGTGCACGTGTGCAGATAGCTTGTGCAGTAATATCAGCCGTTGTGCGTATCGTGCTGGTCGTTGCCGCCGGTGATGGCGATATCGGCCGCATTGCTGACCATGTTCGCGCCCTGGACCAGCTCCTGATGGAAACCGGAATTGGCGAGAATGGCGGAAGCATCGGATACGTTGCTGCCCGTGAGATCGTGACCGACACCTGCGGTATGCGGATCCCAGCTCAACTTGCTGTCGATATCTACGCCGTCCGCGCCGTGGGCGTTGCCGCCGGTCGCATTCAGGTAGTTGTCGGCGCCGGAGTTGTTCATCTTCAGATCATAGGCTGTATCCTGATCTGCAAGATTGTTGGCCTGGACAAGGCTGAAGCCCGTGTCGTTGCCATCTCCGCCGAGAGCGTTGTTGAGGATGTTGTCGACGTTGAAGTGGAACGAGAAGTCGTCGCCGATATCGTAGGTCACGTCATGGCCGGCAACGCCGAGGTTGCCGAAGTTGGCGACATCCTTGAGGCTGCCGAAATCGTCGTCGCTGTTCGTGGAGTTGTGTGAATCGGACGTAGTCTTGGTGTTATAACTATCGTCCATTTCGTTCTTGTTGATATTTCTGATATCGGTCTCAGTATTGCTGAACGACTTGTTCGACGTCCAGTCGTAGTCGTTATGGCTGTTCAGGTCGTTGTTGCTGTTGGACGTGGATGTATTTCCGTTGTCCTTGATATCGACGTCAGTATCGGTGTGCGTCGCGTTGATCACCTTGCTGGTATAATCCCAATCGTAATCGTTGTTGCGATTGTTGCCACTGTGATCGTCGGTGCTGTTGTTACTATCGGTTTTGTCGTCATCAGAAATAATGTTGGTGTTGGTGGTGTTGGTCTGGTTTGCCACACCGGCGACGGCAACCGAACCGTCATCCGCATGCGTACCGTTGACGGCGCTTGTCGCAAGCCCATCAGCCAACGCTCCGACGCGCAAGTCGTCTTCGGCGCTTACGTTCGCAATATCCAAGTCAGGCATGAGATCATTTCCTCCGAAGGAAGGAGGCCGTCTCGAAATCCCTCTCATCTAAACGGGATATACTCGCGGCGGCCCCAACTCTGTTGACACTGAACTCTGTTAACGCTGCGGCAGACATACGAGTTACGCGCCTGCCGTCCTAAACCGGCCTGTTGGTTCAGACCCGGACTGTTGCGGATTTGTCGCAAAGCGAAACAAAAGCAAACAAACCCGTTATGGCGGTCGAAGGATCGCCAACTGCATGTTCTGTTCATTTCACTAAAGATGCGGGGAAAGCCTGCCGGCTACGCAAGTCACCAAAACCGGAATGTCGCTGCCCCCTGGTGTCCCGCTGCTCTGGCGGAACGTTCGGACTTTGACTGAAAAACAGGCAGTGTCCTAGCTATCAATTTGGGCTAAAGCCTGTTTTTCCAGCAAATCCCGTCTCTTCGCCGGGCGACGAACGTGTTAATAAGTATATGTTATAATTTGGGTTTAGCGACGCTTAGCGGTATTAGCCCGGAAAATCTGACTATCATTGAGGCAATGCCGGGTAGCGAACTCCTTCGATAGGTCAATTCCCGGTGCGTTCCGACGTCCAATAAGCAGCGAAAATGTTTGTCCGGCGAAAATTTTCAACTTTTCTTGATCAAACGCGGCCAAAAGGAAAGCGCTACGATACTTCTCGAAATGTAATAAAACCTATACTGAAAGCCCTTATGGTCAGCTCATTCAGACCATCGGCCTTGTCCGAGATAAGCCAATGGTTACAATCTGGTTAAGCCGAAAACAGCTACAGTTATTGCCTCACCCGGCCTCGCAGTAGAAATCTCATACAAACAAATATAAATGCCCGAAAATGTGCGAATTTGCGCAGAAATTTGTCGTGCATTTTAGTTAAATTCCCACATTTATGGTAATTTTTAAGGCCTTTGCGCGGGACCTAACCCCTTTGGGCAATTTTCAATCATCCGGACATGTATTAGGGTGGTTAAAACTTAGTAAAGAAGGCTGAACACAGTCCGAAAAGAGCACAGCGCTCATAAAAGAACATTCCAGTAGAAAAAGCGGGTTAACAAACTTTGTTGTGAGCTTTGGGGGATGCGTAAATGTTCATTGCAAGCGCTAGAACAGGGGAAATTGAAGAAAACCGCAGTATCATACCGCTGAAAGACACCATTATCGTGCTGGCCGACGCCGATCTATTTTCCGAATGCCTGGTACAAGCACTGGGCGTAAGGTTTGCAAACTACGACGTCGTCAGCATCGCTGATCCGAAGGTACTTCAGGGCGGAGTACTTGATGGAGTAAAACTTATCCTGCTTTATCACGTATCGTCAGATGACTTGCAGGATACTTTGCGATCGTTGCGCGCCGGTACACCTGGTGTTTCTATCGGTCTTGTGGTCGAAACCATCGATCTTCTCGATCCCTACGTTGCCAGACTTGTGGAAGCACGCAGTATTCACGGCGTGCTGCCGCTCAATCTTCGCCTCGATGTTTTCATGGCGGCGATCGATCTACTGATGAAGGGGGGAGAGCACTTCCCTTCGGCATTGCTTCGCAGATTAACCGGCGAAGTACAGCACTCCGGGCAGTCATTCTATGGATCGCCTTCAAGAATTGCCGGCAACAACCAGCGCCCGTACGATGACGGCATGGGCGCACGTAGCGGTAGCCTGCAAACGCTGACGACCCGCGAGGTGCAGATTCTCGACCTAATCTGCAAGGGGACACAGAACAAGATCATCGCGGACCAGCTCAGCCTGTCCGAGAACACGGTCAAGGTCCATGTCCGCAACATCTACAAGAAGATGAATGTCCGCAACCGAACGGAAGCCGCTTCGCGCTTCTTCAATTCGGATCTCGGTCACGATCGCGATCCGTCGCGCAAATGGCGTAATTGATACGATAAACGTCAGATCAGAAGAGCCGCCGTCGGTCCTTACGACCGGCGGCGGCTTTGTATTTTTGATGGCACCGACGATTATGCCGACAAAGGCATCGAAACGATTCTCTTCCGAGGTCTGAAGGAGCGGTTGTCGCACTGCACCTGCCCCCAATTTCACTTAATCGCCTGGGCGGCGCCCAACCAATGCCGCGCGCCGATAATCTAGAATTAGATTAACATTTTCAGTTAGATAAACTCAATTCTTAATCATCGGAGACTCGATCGTCCGCGGGCTTGCCATGGGGCAGGTGTTGCCATTCTGCGACATTTTGACAAGAGCCGCCCATCTTTCCCTTTAATTGCTTGTATGCATCGCCCACTTACTATATGGCACAGCATTATAAGGATGCTTATGAATAGTAGGCTTTCATTTCCATGACCACGACACCTACCATCGGTTTTCTGTTGCACGACGTCGCACGTCTTCTTCGGAAGCGGTTCGAACAGCGTGCGAAGGGCCTTGGCCTGACGCGGTCGCAGTGGCAGACGCTCGCCTACCTCGCCAACAACGAGGGAATCCACCAGGCCGGCCTTGCCGAGATATTGGAAATCGAACCGATTACGCTGGTGCGCATTCTCGACAAGCTGGCTGAACGAGGCCTTATCGAGCGGCGCCAGCACCCGACCGATCGCAGGATCTGGCTCCTTTACATGCGCGAGGAAGCAAAGCCTCTCCTCGTAGACATGCGAAGCATCGGAGACGCCGCGCGCGGCGAGGCGCTGGATGGTGTGTCAGCGGAAGATCGCGAGCGCCTGTCTGAAATTCTGACCCTTATGAAATCGAACTTGATTCAGGCCTGCCGTTTGGGAGCAGGCGACAAAGAGAAAAATCATGGCTGACTCCTCCCCAATTCGCATGCCCGCAAACGCAAATGAGACTGCCCCTCACGAAGAAGTGGCAGAAGCCCCTGTCGTGGCAGAAGCACCGTCCTCCAATCCGACGCCGGCACCTGCGCCCGCGGCAACTGTTGTCCCGCCGGCTGCCGCTCCCGAGAAGCCGCGCAAGCGTCGTAGCCCGACGAGGCCGATCCTGTTTGCGCTGCTGCCGATCGCTCTTGTAGCCGGCGGCTATTACTACGTGACCGGCGGCCAGATCATGTCCACCGACAATGCCTATATCCAGGCGGACATGGTCGGCATCTCGACCGATGTCTCCGGTACCGTCGATTCCATCGAAGTGCATGAAAATGAGCCGGTGAAGAAAGGGCAGGTGCTCTTCCGCATGCGCCAGCGTTCCTTCCAGATCGCACTCAACGGCGCGAAGGCTCAGCTTGGCGTAGCTGCCACCCAGCTACAGAACCTCAAAGCCAGCTACCAGCAGGCCTTGGCGCAGATCGCCCAGGCAGAGGCCGACATTCCTTATTTCCAGACGGAATTCGATCGCCAGCAGAACCTGATCAACAGCTCCGTCGCATCCAAATCCGCCTATGACGAGGCGAAGCACAATCTCGATGCCGCCCAGCAGAAGGTGAACGTCGCCAAGGCCCAGGCCGCCACGACGCTTTCGCAATATGGCGCCGACATCAACCAGCCCATCGAGCAGAACCCGATCTATCAGCAAGCGCAGGCTGCCGTCGACGACGCCCAGCGCCAGCTTGACGATACGGTTGTGCGCGCGCCCTTCGACGGCATCGCCACCAATGTCAATTCGCTGCAGGTCGGCCAGTATCTGCAGACGTCGCAGGCGGCGTTTGCCTTGGTATCCAGCACCAATCTCTGGATCTCGGCGAGCCCCAAGGAGACGGAGCTGACCTACGTCAAGCCCGGCCAGAAGGCGACGATCACCGTCGATGCCTATCCCGGCGTCGAGTGGAAGGGCACCGTTGCCAGCATCAGCCCGGCCTCCGGTTCCAGCTTCTCGCTGCTGCCGGCACAGAATACCACTGGCAACTGGGTGAAGGTCGTTCAGC
The DNA here is from genome assembly GCF_004341625.1 of Rhizobium sp. BK376. Classification (GTDB taxonomy): domain Bacteria; phylum Pseudomonadota; class Alphaproteobacteria; order Rhizobiales; family Rhizobiaceae; genus Rhizobium. The sequence continues at coordinate 154,392 of NZ_SLZG01000011.1, forward strand.
GCATCCCGATGCGGGTCTCGATCGATGACATGCAGGGCAAGCCGCCGCTTCGCGTCGGCATGAGCACGGTCGTCGATGTCGATACCGGCCACGCCCGCGGCTTGCCTGATTTCATCAACAATCTCTTGGGCCAGCCCCGAGGTCAGGATCATGAGTAACGCAGCAGCACCAGCGGCTGACGCACCGATCGCCAATCGAGGCGCGATCACGGCCTGTGTCATTCTCGCCGTCATCATGCAGGCGTTGGACACCACCATTGCCAACGTTGCGCTGCCCTATATCCAGGGCAGCGTTTCGGCGAGTGCGGACCAGATCAACTGGGTCCTGACATCCTATATCGTGGCGGCCGCCATCATGACGCCACCGTCGGGCTTCCTGTCGGCCAAGTTTGGGCGCAAGCGCGTGTTGCTGACGGCGATTGCCGGCTTCGTCGTCGCGTCGGTTCTTTGCGGCTTTGCCCAGTCTCTCGTCGAAATCGTCGGTTTCCGTCTGCTGCAAGGCCTGTTCGGCGCTTCGCTCGTGCCGCTGTCGCAGGGCATCCTGCTCGACATCTACAATGTCGAGGAACGCGGCAAGGCGATGGCGCTGTTCGGCGTCTCGGTCATGGTCGGTCCGGTTCTCGGGCCTGTCATCGGCGGTTGGCTGACGGACCATATCAGCTGGCGCTGGGTGTTCTATATCAACGTGCCGATCGGCGCGCTTGCCTTCTTCGGCATTGTCGTCTTCGTCACCGAGACGAAGATCGATGCGCTGGCGAAGCTCGACTGGTTCGGTTTCGGCATGCTTAGTCTGGCGATAGCGTCGCTGCAGCTTTTCCTCGACCGTGGTGAGCAGCTCGACTGGTTTTCCTCGGGCGAGATCATCGTCGAAGCGCTGGTCTGCGCCTCCGCTTTTTACCTCTTCTCGGTCCATACGTTCACGGCGAAGAAATCCTTCGTCAATCCGCGCCTGTTCCTCGACCAGAACTTCGCGGTTAGCATGCTGTTCATCTTCATCGTCGGCGTCACCTATCTGGCCTCGCTGGCACTGATGACGCCTTATCTGCAGACGCTGATGGGATATCCTGTCGTCACTGCCGGCATCGTCATGGGTCCTCGCGGTGTCGGCACCATGGTCTGCATGTTCATTGTCGGGCGGCTGATCGGCAAGGTCGATACGCGGTGGTTGCTGTTCCTCGGCCTTGCCCTGACAGCCTGGGCCATGTGGGCGATGACCGGGTGGACGCCCGACGTATCGCAATGGACGATCATCTATGTCGGCTTCATCCAGGGCGCCGGTCTCGGCTTCCTCTTCGTGCCGCTGACCACGATCGCCTTCGCGACCTTGCCGGCACAGATGCGCGGTGAGGGGACGGGTCTCTACAACCTGTCGAGAAACATCGGTTCGAGCGTCGGCATCTCGGTTGTTTCGGCCCTGATCGTATCGAACACGCAGAGCAACCATGCCTCGATTTCGGCCTATGTGACGCCATTCAACCATGCTTTTCATGCGCCCGCGGCGATGGAAAGCATGAACCCGCTGACCCGTGTCGGCAGGGCCGCCCTCGACAGCGTAATCACGTCGCAGGCGACGATCATCGCCTACATGGACGATTTCAAGCTGCTGATGCTGATGTCCATCTTCGCGATCCCTCTGCTCGTTCTGCTGCGGAAGCCATCGGCTCCGCCGGTCGTCGACCACAGCGTCGCAATGGAATAGCCGCTAGAGTTTTCCTTTGTCCTCAGCGGCTTAAAGGGACCGTCGGGCACCACCCCGGCGGTCTTTTTGCGTTCGGGGCCGGATTTGAGCGGTGATCAGGGATTAGGGAAGCGGCGGCTGACGAAGCGCGAGCCCGCCGCGCCGAAGCGCCAGAGCGGATCGACGTTCTTGGTGATGCCGATCCTCTTTCCCGCAACGACGGGAACGGGCTCGGCCGCCGATATTTCGAGGGGCGCCGCATCGAGAAAACGGCCATCGATACTTCGATCTATGGCAAGCGCCTGGCAGAGTTTGCCTGGACCGTTGCAGAGTTGCTCGATGGCATCAAGCCCGCGACGTTGCACCATGGTCGCTATGCCATCTTCCGGCTCGAGCGCACGGATCAGCACGGCGCTGCCAGGAATGCAGACGAAATTGACGCACCAATGGATGCCGTAGGAGCGATAGACATAGACATGGCCGGGTGAACCGAACATGGCCGCATTGCGCACCGTAGGTCCACGGAAAGCGTGGGACGCCGCATCGTCGGGACGATAGGCCTCCGTCTCAACGATGCGCCCGCCGACGCCGTCGCAACTGAAACGCCAGCCGATCAGGTCATGGGCAACCGTCACCGCATCCCGGCCGAAGAATTCCGCCAGCTTGCCGCCGGAGAGCGGCTTCGCACCTATGGAGTGAAGAGGGGAAGCTGGATTGCCGCGCTCGCCGGTCATCCTGCCGACCGGCCGGTTCTTCTCAGGGCCCAGGCACTCCCCAGAAGCAGCAACGCAATCGCGCTGAAGCTTGCCATACTGGCTGGATGCATGGGGACGGCCGACCAATCCGGGCGGATGAGGTCGGCGGTGTTGAAGCTCTCATTGCTGAACTGGCAAAGGATGAGCGAAAGCTGATGCAGCACCAACTCGGTATCGATGTTCGATACGATCTCCGACGCAGCCGCAGCCTCGCGCGGCATGGTCCGCATGCGCAGGAGCACATCCTTGGTCGCCGCGAGATAGGCATGGGAGCATTCGTTGAACGGGCTGTTCTCGTCGCTCACGCTTTGGGGAACCGAGCCCCACATGCAATAGGAATATTCGATCTGCGCATAATTGAGGACTCGCCTGAAATCCTCGTTGGTATCGGCGGCATTTTCGGCCAGATCGATGATCGCGCCGCGATAGGTGGAGATGACACTCATCTCACCATGCGAAAGGCTGGGGATCGAAATGCCCGAGGTCGGTCCGCCCGCAGGCGCGCCATGCGCCGAGGCTGAAGCCGCGATTGCCGTCAAAACAAGGGCGAGACCGATAAGCTTACGCAAGTTGCTGTTCCATCGCTGTTGGGCGGATTTTCCGCCCTGATCGTCCATCTGAAACGGGAAGTGGTCGATGCCAGTTGAAATGCTTTCGGGCAGCGAGACCCGGAAGCAAGCTTGCTCAAGATCGGCGAGGGGCAAGGCCGGAGCGTGACGCCGCCGCCGGATATTTCCGCGTTTCGCCGAGCAGTCGGCTCGCCCAGGCGCCGAAGCCGAGACCGAGGGTAGTCCACAAGATGACATGCATTCCAAGGGACGTAGCGCGGAAACGCCAGAGGACGACAGCAGAGAACTGCTCCGGAACCTCGTTGATCGGCGGCATCAGATACTGGACAACGCCGACAACCAGCACGAAGGCAATGCCGGAATAGATCACGGCATTCCAGATTCCGTGCTGCGGTGCGAGCCGCTTCGTCAGCGCGACCGCACCGACCATCGCTGCAATCGAGACGACGATCATCACGAAGAACAATTCGGTTCTGACGCCGATCGTGTCGGGATTGCCGACCGCCGGCGGGTTTGCCGGATATTTGATGTCGGGCACGAGAGCGATCACCACGAAAGCGGCAAGCGCCAGCAGAGCAGCCGTGCCGCGTGCACCGAGCGGGCTGACGCGGCCATAGACGAAAGCGAAGACGAGGGCAAAGAGACCGCCGAGCGCGGCCGCATAGACCACGGCAGCGACCAATAGGCCAGGACCAGCCTGGGTGGCGCGGCTGACGAGTTCCGGCTCGGGCATTTCACCCTTCATCTGGGCCATCTGGTCTTCGAACGCGATAGCGCTATCGACCAGCGGCTCGCCGAAGGTGTGCGCGAAGGCAAAAACGAGGATGCCAGCGAGCACTCCGACCAGCATGCCGCGGAGCAAAAGATTACCAACCATGTGAGGAACCCCTTAGTGGCAGGGGAAGCCGAGAAGGTGGCGGCCGTCGTGCACGAATTCGTGCACGTACATGCCGCGGATCAGCGAGGTCGCGCCTTCTTCGGCGCCGACGAAATAGATGGCGAGCAGCGCCAGGAGGCCGGCGAAAATCGCCCAGGGCAGGATCTGGCCAACCGGAATAGGCGCCGGGACAGCTACGGGGGAGAAAGTGGTATCAGACATTCTTCAGTTCCTTCATAGAATGACGCGTTCCGTCGATGACAAGGACTATCATCCGCTGGGTCTGGCTTGCTGCAGGTTCGACCTGCCGTTTACAGTGGCGCGACCGCGCCGGAATCTCACCGGCTTCCATACGGATAATCAGAACGTTATATCTGCGAGGCGCGCTTGATGTCAACGAAGCGTCGCGACACTTCCTTTGAGCTTTCCGACTTATTTTCAGGAGAAATTTCAGCGGTGAAGGGACGGCTTACCTGGATTTGCCACGGCGCAACGCAAAGCAACCGCGACGGCGCCTTTCCGACCGACGAGCCCTTGGAAGAGCGCGCGGTGGAGCAGTCAAAACGGCTCGTTCCAGGCCTTTCCCGGCCCTATCGCGTCTGGATCAGCCCGATGCTGAGGGCGCGCCAGACGGCAGAACTGTTGGCGCTGCAGGGCGAGATCGAGCCTGCCCTTGGGGAATGCGACTATGGCCGGTGGGCGGGCAAGGGATTGGCGGACATTCATGCCAGCGAGCCGGATGGTCTCTCGGTCTGGATGACGAACGCCGATGCAGCCCCTCATGACGGCGAATCGTTGTCCCACCTTCGCGATCGGGTCGGCGCATGGATGGAACGACACCTTGGGGATGGGGGCCATACCGTCGTCGTGACGCATGCGTCCGTGATCCGCGCTGCGATCATCCACGTGCTTCGGGCACCCCCTGAAGCCTTCTGGAAAATAGATGTAGAGCCCTTGAGCCTGACGGAGGTGAGCAGCGATGGCCGCCGCTGGACGCTGCGTCTGCCCAATCGCGCCCGGTCCGATTGACAGAGATCATGGCTGGCCGGTCGCCAGTTTTTCCAGCGCGTCCAGAAACGGGCGCTGGCCGGGAATGATCTTCAGGCGCGCCTCGGGCAGGGTGAACCATTCGGCGCGATCGACCTCCGGAAAGGACTGCATTCTGCCACTCCTCGGCGGCCACTCGAGTTCGAAGAGGTTGCTCGTCAGTTCGGCCACATCGAATTCCCCTTCCAGCGCAAAGGCCGTGACCGTCTTTCCGCTGTTTTGCCTCAGCTCTCCGAGCAACTGTGGCGTACCTTCCGGCGCGCGGCCCATCTCCTCGGCGAACTCCCGAAGTGCGGCCGCAAGCGGCAGTTCGCCTTCGACATATTCGCCCTTGGGAATGGACCATGCCTCCTCATCGCGCTTGCGCCAAAAGGGGCCTCCGGGATGCACCAGCAGCACGACGACACCGCCCTTCGTCTTTCGATAAAGAAGGATGCCAGCGCTTCTTTTCATCGCTTCGCCTCCGATCACCGAGCTCTTTGCAGGCGATCATTTCCGATGTCCCACATCAAGGTGCGCGGCGCCTCGATTTTGGTCAAGGCGCTGATAAGATCGACAGGGCCTCGTCGGCGATCACCTGCTCCTCATCAGTCGGGATGACGAATGCCGAGACACGGCTCTGCTTCGCGGAAATAAGCTCGTCACTCCGCGCATTGGCGTCGGTGTCGATCTCCAGGCCGAGCCATTTCAGATGGCTGGCGACACGCTCGCGGATTTCCGATTGATGCTCGCCGATTCCCGCCGTGAAGACCATGGCATCGATGCCGCCGAGCGTATTGGCAATACGTGCCGTCTCACCGGCGATGCGCAGGGTAAACAGGTCCAATGCTTCTTTGGCTTCAGGCCTTTCGCTGGCCAGCAGTTCGCGGCTGTCACCGCTGATGCCGGAGACGCCGAGCAGGCCGCACCGGTAATAGAGGAAGTCCTCCAGCGACTGCGGTGACTGGCCTCTGCGATTGAGCAGATGCACCAACACGCCGGGATCGAGCGCGCCGGTGCGCGTCGCCATCGGGATGCCGTCGAGGGTCGAGAACCCCATGCTGGTGTCCCGACTTTTTCCGTCCTGCAATCCGCAAAGACTGGCGCCACTGCCGAGGTGGGCCACCACGATCTTTCGCTTTGCGATATCAGGTACCCGCCGCGCAAGTTCACCAGAGATAAATTTATACGAGAGCCCGTGGAAACCGTAGCGCTTTATTCCCTCGTCATGGAGCGCGCGGGGAATGGCGAAGCGGCGGACGAGGTCGCTGATGGTGCTGTGGAAGGCCGTGTCGAAGGAAGCGCACTGGGCCAGCTGCGGGCGGATGCGCTGCATCGCCTTGATCAGCCGCAGACCCTGGGGCTGATGGAGAGGCGCCAGAGGTATGAGCTCCTCGATCTTTGCAACAGCATCTGCGTCGATCCTTGCGGGTCCGGTAAAGACCTCACCGCCGTGAACGACGCGATGTCCGGCGGCGGCAACAGCGCCGAGGTCGAAATGGTCGGCAAGGGAGACGAAGGCCTCGCTCAAGACCTCGTCCAAGTCGTCTTCGCCCTTCGCCTGGAGCGGGACATCGAAGGTCGAAGGCCCTTCGGTCAGGTGAAAGGTGAGGGGAGCCTGACGAAAATCGATGACTGCCTTGCCGATCCGACGCGCCGCCTGTCCCTCATAGGCGAAGATGCCGATTTTGACGGTCGACGAGCCTGCATTGAACGTGACGAGGACTTCGCGTTTCATTCGGCACCCCCTTTTCAAAAATGACAGGGCGACCAGCGAATTTCACCTGGTCTGGAGGAAGGATAGAGGGCAGCGCTTCAACTGCAAGGGGAATAGCGGCCTTATAGACGAAGGAGATCGCAACCCCCTGCCTGCCGGCATGGATCCATGTCAAGCCGCGGTCATTTTGTCGTCCGAGCTAACTGGATGATGCTCTGCTGCCAGCAAAGAGGCCGCCGTCCGCCGGGCGGCCCAACGGAACCTGCCTTCGAATTGGACGTTGGGTTACATGAACTCACGAATATGCACGAAGGAGTGATGTCTTGAAAAGATTAGCAACCATCATGCTGACGGCATCGGTTGCGCTCGGATCTGTGATGGCAATTGCCGATACCACATCCGCAGCGCCAATTCCGCAACCGCTGACGATCGGCTCATCGAACATCCATCAGGCACGAGTGGACGACAATCCACCGTATCGATGGGACGCCCCGCGCTACTACCACAGACGTCACTGGAATAGAGATGACAGGCGTTATTGGCATAGAGAGCACTGGCGGGAGAGAAATTGGCGCGAGGGAGACTGGCGTAGAGACCGCTATTGGCGGTACCGTCGCGGCCCGGCCGTCATCCTGGATTTCTAAACCATAATCGGGACATGGGGGCGCTGTGGAAACAGCGCTCCTTTCTCATTATTCAAAGCTTGCTAATGGTGCCCGTGGGGTCGAAATAGAGGCGCAGTCTTGCGATAGCGGAACGAGACCCAGATCATCCGCACGACAATCGGCAACCAAATAGCCGTCGCGACTATAGCCGAGAAGACACATCCGGCGAGACGGGCCGCGCCAGAGGCAGATCCAGATATGCTTTGCGATAGTCGAGTCATGCTCAACATGTGGGAACCCTCCGCAGGCACTTCAACTTTTGAAGCGACTTTCTTTCGGATTAACCTCTTCTGGCTGTCCCGATAAGGAACCACAGCAGAAGCCGCGTCATCATCCGTCGCTCCTCTCAACGCCGGAGATTGGTTTTGGCGAGTTCGATAACTTCGTCGCCCCTGCCGTTTATAATCGCCTTCAGCATATAGAGGCTGAAGCCTTTGGCCTGCTCGAGCTGGATTTTTGGCGGCATGACCAGTTCCTGCTTTGCCGTAACCACATCGACCAGTACCGGACCATTATGGGCGAGAGCCTGCCGCAGTGCGACATCGAGATCTTCGGAGTCCTCGACGCGGAAGCTCTTGACGCCCATCGCCTCGGCCATCGCCGCGAAGTTGGGGTTCTTCAGATCCGTGCTCGTGTCGAGATAGCCGCCGGCCTTCATCTCCATCGCGACAAACCCGAGCGAGCCATTGTTGAAGACGACGATCTTCACCGGCAGGCCAAGCTGCGAAAGTGTGATGAAATCACCCATCATCATGGTGAAGCCGCCATCGCCCGACAGTGAAACGACCTGCCTAGTAGGTGCCGCCGCCTGTGCGCCGATGGCCTGCAACATCGCATTGGCCATGGAGCCATGATTGAAGGAGCCGAGCAGGCGACGCTTGCCATTCATGGCGAGGTAACGAGCCGCCCAGACCGTCGGCGTTCCCACGTCAGCAGTAAAGATCGCATCCTCTGCTGCATTCTCGCTGACCAGCCGTGCCAGATACTGCGGATGAATTGGGCTGCCTTTCTTGGAAGGCACGGCAAGATCGTCGAGGTCGCTTCGCGCCTTTGCATAATGCTTGCGGGCATTGTCGAGGAAAGTGCGGTTCGGCTTGTCCTTCAGATGCGGCAGCAGTGCTACAATAGTTTCGGCCACGTCGCCGACCACACCTTGCGTCAGTTGCGCACGCTTGCCCAATGCCGCGGCATCGCGATCGATCTGGATGATCGCGGCGTCCCTGGGATAGAAGGCCCGATAGGGAAAATCCGTGCCCAGCATCAGGACCGTGTCGCTGTTCATCATGGCGTAATAGCCCGACGAAAAGCCGATCAGTCCGGTCATGCCGACATCATAGGGATTGTTCCATTCGACATGCTCCTTGCCGCGCAACGCATGGACGACAGGAGCGCCAAGCTTTTCGGCCAGCGCCACCACTTGGTCATGCGCGCTGGCGCAGCCGCTGCCAGCCAGGATCGTCACCGTCTCCGACCGATTGAGAAGATCAGCAAGCCGGTCGATCTCCTCCGCCAGCGGCAGAATACGCGGCGACTTCGGCAGCGCAGCTTTCGATTTCGGTCGAGTGGGCGCCTCGGCCAGCGCTACATCGCCGGGGATGACGAGAACGGCAACACCGCTGCGGCCGATGGCCGTGTTGAGCGCACGATGCAGGATCTCTGGCATCTGCGCCGGATTGGACACCAGCTCGACGAAGCAACTGCACTCGCGAAACAGCTCCTGCGGATGCGTCTCCTGGAAGTAACCGAGTCCGACTTCGGATGACGGGATGTGAGCGGCGATTGCCAGCACCGGAACGTGATTGCGCTGACAGTCGTAGAGACCGTTGATCAGATGCAGGTTGCCCGGACCGCAACTGCCTGCGCAGACGGCGATCTTGCCTGATATAGCCGCCTCGGCACCGGCGGCAAAGGCGGCAGTCTCCTCGTGCCTTACGTGCGTCCAGTCGATCCGGCCCAGCCGCCGCAGGCTGTCGTTCAACCCGTTCAGGCTATCTCCAGTGACACCCCAGATGCGTTCAACGCCTGCTTCCGCAAGGGTTTCGGCCAAAAGATCGGCAACGGTTTGTGGCATGATCATTGCTCCTGTTCTTTGCCGGCGTAAGTTTGAGGGACCCACGTCGATGAGACGTTCGGATCAACTGTTAGCCTTAAGAATAGGATGTACCGGATAGTCGTCCAACATATCGAAGGATGAATAGGCTACGCTCAAGGGTGAATGGCTTCGGCCTGCGTCATCAGGCGGTATGAGAACAACGCGAAACAGCCGCGCCGGTCAGTCATCGACCAAATGCCATCGGCCTTTATGCGCTCATCCGCAATCAGCCCAATCACACTGGAAGGCCAACACAGGCTTGGAAAAGCCCTTCAACCGTCGTCGTGTCGCCTGAGCGAAGAGATCGGAGGCACCGTATTCTCGAAAAATGTTCTCTGACACGAGGATCGCGTCGCTGGAAGCCGCAGCGCATAAGCGTGCGGCAAGTTGCACCGTGGAGCCAAAGAGGTCATTGCTGTCCTCAAGGGGCTCGCCACAATCCAGTCCAATGCGAACATGAATTGGCTCGGGATTTCCATCATTGTAGCGCTTGAATTCTCGCTGGATAGTCATGGCGCAATCGACGGCCGCAGTTGTCGAAGCGAATGCCGCCATAATGCCATCGCCGGTGTGCTTGACTTCTCGGCCGCATGATTTACCGAGGCATCTGCGCACGACGGCGTCATGTGCCCTGACCAGTTCGATCGCCATGCGATCACCGAGACGCGATGTCATGGCAGTCGAACCGACAATGTCCGTGAAGAGGATCGCCCTGTGGCCGGCGTCCATTTCGGCGGAGGATTGTCCGGGCATCGGTTCAGGATCGTGGATTCGGCCAAGAAACGCCTCGACCGCCGACAGCGCGACTTCGACGACCTCACCGGCGATGAAGCCGTGCGCCTGGCGGTGTACGCATTGTGCGGTTTCCATATCGGGAGCATCCACAAGGCAAAAGGCTGTCCCGCGCCGCTCATCGAACCAGTAGGTCAGAAACTTGACCCCGTACTGGTCCTCAATCTCGATATCCTTGCAATGCGCCTCCGCAACCTCGGCAGCCGAGGTACCCGCGAGATCATGCCTGTCCATGAAGATAGCCATCTGCATAACGCCTCTGACTGGGATCCCAAGACGGCCGGCGTGCGACTACTCAGTTGCAAGCGCGGTCTGCGCAGTTCGGGTGCCGCCAATTCTGACGACTATGGCGACCTTCGCATCTCCAACACGGCAGCCGCGACATCATTGAGCCCCGACGCAACGTCATCAATCCGCTTGCCACTTTGGTAATTGCATCGTCCATCAAGTCGGCGCAAACAATCGCGGAAAAGGCGCCATCGCCCTTTATAAGTCACAGGGAACGACGGTCTACAGCCTCTATCCGGAGCGCAACAATGTGCAGCCTCATCGGTAGACTGCGATATTTTTATCGGCGTTTCCGCGATCGGCGTCAAGATCGATGCGATGGATCATCGTTTTGCGAATGCCGGCAAGAATGATCCCGCAGAGCACCGACCATGCGACTGTATAGTTATGGTTGTTCCGGCAAGCCCTGTCTACTTGATCACAATGCCGCAGGTTGACAGCCAGACCTCCCTTATGTTGCTCGCACCCGTCAGCGGACTCGATACGCTGGCGCCTAGACGACAGGGCCAATTGCGACCACCGAGCCCGGAACGGTGGCCGCATTTCAGTTTACGGAATCCTACCCGCGTTTTGCCACCGGGAAGGGGCGAGGCTGGATGATAGCTGAAATCCACCCCGGCCGGTTCAATTCCCGAATGCGTCTCTTGATCGCCTTGTTCTTTGGAGCGATAGCCTGGGCTCTCATCAGGCGGGCCAGCGCTCCATTTCTGTCGCCGTTGAGGATGCAAGCCTCCGCCGCCTCCCGCAAGTGGGTTCCGGTGTCGGGGCTCTCGTTTGCCGCTTGAGTAAAATAATTGGCGGCATCGGCGTATCGACTTTCGTCCCAGGCTTTATGTGCTTGCCTCAAAAGTTCATCATAGCGAGTGGCGATCGGAGAAATTTCGTTCGAGGACTGTTCTTCTGCGGCTTCGTTGGAATTTCGCGCATTCCAAATCTTATATGCCTCGGGCCAGAAGGCTTCCCGATCAATGATTTTGGTGTTCTGGAATCCGGCAAACGCATTGTCAAAGACGAGGTTGCTGAGCAAGGAAATTTCAAGGAGTGACGGCTTCGTGGCTAAAATCGAGAAGAAAAAGGCCGCTGCGTCTCGTTCTACGGAAGCATATTTGTGCAATGCGCCGCACTCTCGCAACCACTCCTCACATAGCAGCATGGCGCCTGCATGGATGCTGCGAATGGCGCGGGCATGGTCGGGAGTAACCGCACCATCTGTCACGAGCTCATGCCGACCATCGGAGATCGCAACAATCCCAAGGGCTGAACCGTTCCCCTCATTCATCAGTGTTTCGAGCAGTAGATTGTGGGTAATGCAGACGTTCGATCTGGTTTCCGGATTTCGATTGTCGGCAAAGAATGCCTGTGCTCCATCGATCGAGGCCTCACCGAAGCCATTGCTATAGGTCATGAAGAAAAGCGGGAGCAGCGGCTCATTGAATAACGGAGCTATTTTCTTATGGATTGAGCCCTGATAGCCGAAATCGACTGCCGCCGACTTGACAGAGAAATCAACCGTTGTGCGTTCCCTGAGGTATGACGCGAACGTCGCACGTCGGTTCTGGTATATTGGCTCCAATATACCCCAATGGCGATGAGCGATATCATAAGCGAGTCCGTAAATCGCTGCGAGTTGTGTACCTTTTCTCGGTATTGAAAGACTGTCGATGCTCCATTTGTCGAGTAGGTCTCGATCTGCAAGATCGGCAGAAATGAGAAAACGTTCAGCAAGCAGCTTTTGAAGAGAGCCGCTAGCGGTGAAATCATCACAGCGAATATTGAACACATCTTCCGGAGAGAAGATGTCGAAGCCGGTCACGCTCTTCCTCGATGTGGGTGCGTAGACAAGCTTAATTTGCTCCTCCAACCCACGGCAAGCGACCATTTTTTTGGCCATCTCGTAAGGGAGATGACAATCGCGTGCGAAGAAAACTATCTGACCGCAGTGGTCTCTGAGTGCCCTATCAATTATCCAATTGGCAAAAGCCAGAGTCATAGGGCCAACGACAGCAAACCCCATTTCTTCGAGAGTTGAGATCATCTGAAACTTGGGTGGGATGCCACGTGTTTCCGGGTCCTTGAGACGAGGGCCGCTAGAAAACAGGAATGTGTTAGCGAAAAGTCCAGCAATGGTTCTGAGATAGAATGACTTGTCGAGCACAGCTTCGCTCGTACCTAGTGTAAGCAGAGCTTCCTTGAGAAGCGCGCGACCGGAAGGAATAAGGACAGAGCGGAATTTCTTTTCACGTGCCCTTTGGACGTCGCCGATCGGGTTGTCTCCGATATGCAGGATGTTATCGGGGTTGACGGCGATTTCGGCGCGCACGTAGTCAAACAGCGCACCGCTGTGCTTTTTCGAGCCTACAGCGCTCGAGACGAATACGCGTTCATGTCCTTCATAGCCGCATTGTTCTAGGACGCGTTCAATGAAGGCAAGCGGATGAATGAAATCAGAGGTAAGCACGATGCGCTTTTTGTTCGCTAGCGCAAAATCATAAATAGCTCGACCAATTCGCCGGGGGCGTAGAACCGACAGTTCGATTTCCTGCTCAAGTCGAACAAGTGCATCAACATCGATGTTCCCGGCTCGAACGCAGTAGGCGAACTCCTCATAGACCTCTTTGATCGTGATTTCTTCCGCGAGTGCATTTTCTGGTTCTTTGAGAGCGGCATCGCGTTTTGAACGGACGAGTCGTTCTGCTGCTTGGCGCATTTCTGCGAACCGAACTACCGCATGCGTCGGCAATAGGTTTGTACCCGGCAACTGCCGTTGCATGAGTTCGAATACGTCCTCTGGCTTGTAGACCGTGCGGCGGACCAGCGTGTCGAAGATATCGAATGACACAACTTGGACAGCATCCGGCTTCATGGCTTGCGCAATGTCTGCCGGGATCTCGGTCTCCGCAAAGTCAAGTGAAGCACTTGGGAACAGCTTTCGAAGATTGATGACTGATTGTCCAAGATTGCTATGTGAAATAAAGGCACTGTAGCTGTTTTTGACGACTGCCTCGTCCGGCAACAAGTCTGCACCCTGACAGCCCGAATTTCTCCGCTCCAGGATATTGTGCACAATACCCGCGAAATAACCGTCCTCTTTGGCAATCCGGTCGAAGATCACGACGCCTCGCGACAGATACGCAGCCAACAACTTGTCTTGGTTTACATTGTTGGCTTCGACGCTCAGCTGCGTCGCATCGGCCAAATACTGCAAATGGGATGTGGACGGGGAAATCAGGGTTTTCCCGAGCAATTTCGCTTGGAGGCCTAACGTGCTTGACACGGAGTAGACCTTGTCTACCCATGGAACGATGTACTGCGAAATACTGTCGACTGCCTCAAATGAAGCGCTATAGCGAATGTCGCCCACATTCTCTTGCAGGTATTTGAGGTTTGCATCGGTGATCACCTTTTCCGAAACGAGGCCGCCTACATATTGCGTCGCGATGACCGTCTCACCCGTTGCGGCTCTCGCAACCGTCTCTAGAAAATCATACTGATCTTCGAATTCGCAATTTTCTCGAAAGCCGAAATACTTGCTAATCTGGAGAGGGATCAAAGAAATCGGCGTCTCCTCAGGCAGCGCCAAGAGATTTCTGAAGTGCCTTTCACACCCGAGACCATTGAAATGAGCCAAATAGAAATTTCGAAGCTCCTCCACCATCGCGATCGCCTTTTCGGAAACAGCGGAAAGCGCCTGTGTCGGTACGGAAAGCCACGAATTCTGGTATAGTCCCACCGGGTCAATCGATATGGCCTTGGGATATGGCGGTCGAGCGAAGATACTGGGCATGACGTCCAGAACCACAGATGAAGGGAAAGCGGCTCGGAAAATGTCTGCTGGGGCCTCCCAGCAAACAATAAGGTCAGGCTCCCACCCATCGAGCAGACGACGCACGTACGCGATTGCCGGTTCCTGATCGTCCTTTTGCATTCCCCTGTAAGAGGCTGTCATCATCCGGCCGAACGCAATGTGATCTTTGGACGATGAATCACAAAGGATGCATAGTTCCGGCGCCAGCGCTTCGGACGATAAGGTCGCGAAAATATGGCGGTTCATAATGAACCTTGTCTCGAATTCCGTCGTTGCCGTGAGTGCCCTGGCTATAGGGATCAGATAGCTCTTGTATGCTCCGGCCCTAAAGAAGGGATCTCCTAATTCCGTGTCGAGATGGGAAAGAAGAAGGACTCGCTTTTTAGTCATAATATTCAATCTGCAGTAATCTGGACGCTTTTAATGTAGTTGCGCCTTCAACATTGGGTTGTCAATTTTTTTCTGGGGATGGCATATCCGCTCGTGAGAAGGTTGCCACTCGCAGGCTACCCTGCCAACGACGCGGGGCTCTTCAAGCTGGCGCGATATCCTTTGTTCAAGATTAAAACGCCCAGGAAAGTAAGCCTCTACGCTTCACTTTCAATATGCGAGTGAAGCTTCTCTCATTCTGCGCTCTAAAACCAAACCGACAAATGTCGTGCCAATTGCCCACCAGAACATGTAAGAGAACGATATCAAGTGGGTTGGATAGCTCTGATAGAATCCTGTTCGGAAGAGCGAAACAAAGTGCAAAAGAGGATTGAATGATATCCAGTATCTCACGCTTGGCGGCAGGTATTCTGGGATGTAAAATACAGCGCTAAAAAACAATTGAACACGAGCAAACGCACTCCATGCAAGTGTATATAACGGGAATACCGAAGATATAAATGAATTCACAAGGCCAACGCCAAACGCGAGCAATGTAAGCAGAGCAATAGATTCTAAAATTGGTAAAAGATTGAAAGGGGCAGCATATCTAGACTCTCCTGAAACATAAATCATATCGAAGAAAAATGCGAATGTTCCAATGAATGTCAGGGCTTCGATCGCCACTTTCGCGATCGAGACGTCTAGCGGATGAACAAATGGAATCGTCCTGAGAGGCTTTGACGCTCGAACGCCTTGGGCTGCGCGAATGCTGATGGATCGGAAATAAAGGACAGGGAAAATTCCTGTCGTGATCCACGTCAAAAGACTATCGCCAATCAACAGATGGCGCCCGGCAAATTTAAATATCAACCAATGTGCTATGATGAAAAACACCGTGTGCACAATGTCAAACAGATGTGTGAATGCATGTTTACTGTTTCTAACTCTAAACTCACGAATAATTAGTGCAAATATAATGTTTTTTTGTCGCAGCAATCCCATAAAGAAGTCATTCATTTCTGCTTCTTTCTACAAAACAAATCCGTTATGTCTTAGTGTCCCACCACGCTTTCTGCAGTAGCGAAAGGATTTAGGTGCCATCGCTTCCCAGTTTATGCAAATCTTGCGGCGATCAAAGGCATCTTTTTAAATCGACTCACAGAAAAAATCGCCGCCACAATTACCAGTGGCAATATCCAGATGAACAAGCCGATCATTGCGATCCAGGTTAAGATGGCATGCATCGCTCGTCTTTCTCGTCAGCTCTTATCTATTCGCCGGGTAGCCAATCAACATGAACTCGCCGAAGAAGCTCGTTAATTGCGGATGGAGATGTCGAACCATCAGTGTGTAATCCAGTCCAAGCCTCTCGACAAATGGAGCAATTTCGAGAAAATCTTGCGGCGTGTGATAAATGGCGACCGCAAATGCGGGGCGATCGCGAGTGAGGGTTCCAGCTGCTCCCTTGATGACATCGAATTCCAGGCCTTCGATGTCCAACTTTATGAACCCAAGAGAGATATTTTCACTCTCCACATAATCATCAATTGACGTAACGCGCAGGCCGCCGCCAGCATTGTCGTTTCTGGTCAATCGGGTTCCATGCCCGTCGCCCTTTGCGGTAACGGCGAATGATCCTGACGACAGCCCCTGATTAACCGGCACAATTCCACCGAGGAATTGTGCTTTCTCGGAGACCTGCTTCAATATCTTAAAGTTGGTGGCGTCGGGTTCGAACGCGTGGACCCGCGAGCCTGGATAGTTCTTGCGGAGGACGGCGGCCGATTCACCTCGATAGGCGCCGCCATCAATGATGGCGCGGCCGTTCAGTAGGCCCACCGCATTCGGGATAAAGTGAAGACCGCAATGATAGAGAAAGCTCTCCGGCCGGATAAATTTATCTTCAATATCGACGTCGACTAAGTTGTACTCATCCCGCATCTGCGGCACGTCCACTTTAGGTGCTATCTTCACCTGTTCTTTGGCCCATGCACTTCGGGTGCTTTCGGCGATCGTTCTGTAGTCGATTTGGAAGTTTTCGCGCCTGGATAGAGGCGGATGGCTAAGGACGCGATCAATGAAGCAGTCGATCTCTGATGCCGAGTCTTTATCACATAGCGCTTTCAGCAAGTCGGTCTTGGCGCGAAGCTCGCGGCGGCTGTAGGTTTCGAGAAAAGGTTGCCATTTTTGCAGTGCGATGTGGTTAGACATCGGGTGAAAAGTGTTTGCCATCCTAGAGATGCTCTCTTGCGTTTAGGGCTGGTTGAATTCCCCAAGCACCTACCATACCGGGTTTAATTCTCAATCGCGCCACATGAAAAAACCGACAACAGGCAGTAGGTCTTGTGGTCAGGTCAAGCTGGTTCCACCACCATAAAGAGAAAACAATGAAATCGAAACGCGTCCCGAACGCGGCCCTGTGCCTAAGCACACACGATCTATGCAGCTGCTCGTGGCTGCCAGTCAGCCAATGGCCTCAGGCTGGCCTCTCCTCGGCAGAGGTGGGTGCGGACGTAAGGAAGAGCAAGCTCGACAATGTCATCACACCATCGGCGGATATCCACGTAGGTTCAGAAGTCGAGTTCGAACCTCGACGACATTTAGATCTTTGGTCGCGGCCGCATCGCAGGCGATAAGTAGGAATGACAGATATCCCACCTAAAACTAAAGCAAAAACAATTCTATAGAAGCTAAACTGGCGGAAGAGGTGGGATTCGAACCCACGGTACGGTTTCCCGCACGCCGGTTTTCAAGACCGGTTCCTTAAACCACTCGGACACTCTTCCGTCTGATTGATCCGATTGGATTCTCGATGCATTTCAGCCCGGTTTTCCCGGCGTTTGCCATCGATTCTCGACCAGACCGCGGTTTGGTTGGCTTTATATCCTTTCGGATCGCAGCGTCAACCTGCTCTGCGGCATCCGTGCGTTGCTCGACGCCTGGCGAAAAGCCCACTGGGACAGCAAAGCTGCAAGAATTGGCGAGTCTCAAGCGAATGGATGGTGTTGCTTTATTGTTTCATATTGAGATTTTATTAACCATATCCACGGGTTTTTGGGTCACTGTGGCAAATTGGTTCGCAAATTCGACAAAGTGCAATCATGATTAAAGTCCCGTTAGTTGGTTGAGTAGTAGGCCAGATTTGGTCTGGGGAGGATGCGGGAGCATTCCTTAACCATACGAGGTATTCGAGTAGCGGCGTGGGACACATGAAGTTCGAAAATGGTGCAGTAACGTTTGCCACTGGCATAAGATGGGCAGCTATCTCTGTTATGTGCGCGACGGTTACCGCTTGCGGAACCACACATGGTCCGGTCGCCAAAAAGTCCCATGGCAAGGAATATTTCTCCGAGAGCGAGTATGGTGTGAAAGCCAGCCCGCGTGTTGCCTATGGCAACAATATCCCGAAGGGCGGCGGGCGGTATATGCTCGGAAACCCCTATGCCGTTAAGGGCAAGTGGTATTATCCCAAGGAAGATTATTCCTACAACAAGGTGGGCATAGCCTCCTGGTACGGTGATGCGTTTCACGGCCGTTTGACGGCGAATGGCGAGGTCTACGACCAGCTGTCGCTGACAGCTGCGCATCCGACGTTCCCGCTGCCGAGCTATGCGCGCGTGACCAATGTCGAGAACGGCTCTTCCATTATCGTTCGCGTCAACGACCGCGGTCCTTATCATCCGGGCCGCATCATCGACCTTTCCAACAAGACCGCTGACATGCTCGACCTCAAGGACAGTGGGACGGGCGACGTGCGCGTGCAATATGTGGGCAAGGCGCCGCTTGACGGCCATGACCAGCCCTATCTGATGGCGTCCTATATTCCCAAGGGCTCGCGTCTTCCGGGTCTTATTCCCGGTGGCCAGATCGCAACCGGCGTGATGGTGGCATCCAACAGCAAGCGGATCACCGCGGACGAACTGCCCGATTACGCGCCGACCCCTTATCGCGCGCCGCGCCGCACGACGGCCGCGTTAGCGCCCGCTGCCGTTCCCGTTCCAGCAACCTATTCACAGACGGCCTATGCAGGATCGACGCCGACATCCTCTTACGGCCGCGCGTCATCCGCCCAGGCGCCGACGCTCGTCTGGGGCGGGCAGACGCCGGCTCCCGTGCCGCAGGCGGCACCCGCGCAGCAGCAGCAATATACGCCGTCGGCGCAGGGCGCCATCATCCTGCCGGTCTTTGGCCCCATTCCATATGAGCGGCCGGATTCCTTCCGCGGTGCGGTTCCGATGGCCAGCCTCGATACGCCGCTTGAGGCCGCCTATCAGGAGGCTCCCGTCAAGACGGTTACCGTTCAGCTCGCTTTCGATGCGGTGATGGTCCGTAACGACGGACTGACGCAGGATTCGATCCTCTCCTCCTATCGCCGCCAGCATGAAGCAAAAACGCAGGCCGACTGACCGTCGCCGTTGCCTGAAATTTCACTCGCGGATAATCTCATTTGCGGGGATGACGGACTAGGGACTGACATGCTGAAACGCCTGCTTGTCTCACTTTTTCTGGCGGCTACGGCAGGCCTACCGGCGCTTGCCCAAACGCCGCCGGCTGCTTTCGAGACCAAGGCGGCGCAAGCCTTCATGATCGAAGCTTCGACCGGCACGATCCTGCTTGCCAAGGACGAGAACCGTCCGATATCGCCGGCATCGCTTGCCAAGCTGATGACCATGGATGTCGTCTTCGATGCCATCCGCCGCGGTCAAATCACGCTCGATACCGATTATCCCGTTTCCGAAAATGCGTGGCGGACAGGTGGAGCGCCGTCGCGTGCCTCGACGATGTTCGCAGCGCTCAAATCCCGCGTACGTGTTCAGGACCTGATCCAGGGCGTTGCCGTCCAGCAGGCGAATGACGGCTGCATCATTCTCGCCGAGGGCATGTCGATCAGCGACAAGGAATTTGCGCGGCGCATGACGCAACACGCCCGCGAGATCGGCATGCCGAAGGCGGTGTTCGGAAATTCCACGGGCCTGCCGGATGCCGACAGCAAGGTTTCCGTTCGCGAGTTAGTCACGCTTGCACAGGACCTGCAAAAGCATCAGGACCTCTACAAATATTTTGCCCAGCCGGATTTCACCTGGAACAAGATCTATCAGCGCAACCGTAATCCGCTGCTTCCGCTCAGTATCGGTGTCGATGGCCTCGGAACCGGCTTCGCGGAAGGGGAGGGCTTCTCCATCGTGGCCTCGATCGAGCGCAATGGGCGGCGGCTGTTCCTGGCGCTTGGCGGCCTGAACTCCGACAAGGAGCGCACGGAAGAGGCGCGCCGCGTGCTGGAATGGGGGCTCGGCAATTTCCAGAGCCAGCGTGTCTTTGCCGATGGCGAAGTGATCGGTAGGGCAAGCGTCTACGGCGGCTCGGCATCCAGCGTCGGCCTCGTCGCCAAGACGCCTGTCGACGTCTACGTCCCGGCCAACAACCCGGACAGGCTTTCCGCCCGCATCGTCTATCGCTGGCCGCTCGCCGCTCCCGTAGAGGCCGGTTACCAGGCGGGCACCTTGCGGGTCTTTTCCGGTTCGCGTCTTGTGCGTGAACTGCCGCTCTTTACCGATGCCGCGGTCGAACGAGGTTCGCTGAGCAGGCGGGCGCTCGATGCCTTCGTGGAGCTTACGGAATCACTTCTGTTCTCGTGGCTGTGGGATTCGCCTACCGCGACCTAAGTTCCTCACGTAGAAGGCCATCCTATCCACACGAAATCCCTGTTCAAATCCGGCAGAGACTGCCGATGTTTGCCATGGTGCCGGTTTCGTCTATGAACATCTTGCGATAAAGAGGAGCCATCGGCACTTCGTTGCCGGTCTCCGCGCTCTAAATCGGGAAAAGAATGTCGGCGACAGAAATGGTTTCAAATCTGCGCATGATCGTTTTCCGAGCGATCCCGGTTCGAAAGGCCAAGCGCCAAGTGCAGGACGTGATCATTGTCGAGTGAAAACGGGTTGTTCGTAAGCTTCGAGGGCGGCGAGGGGGCAGGAAAATCCACCCAGATTCGCCGGCTCGAGGAAGCATTGCGCCGTCGCGGGCACGACGTCGTGGTCACGCGTGAACCCGGCGGCTCCATCGGCGCGGAGGCCGTCCGGCATGTGCTGCTGTCGGGTGCTGCGGAAGACTTCGGGACGCGGATGGAAGCGATCCTGTTTGCCGCCGCCCGCAACGACCATGTCGAGGAAGTCATCCGACCGGCCCTGAAACGCGGCAAGGTGGTACTCTGCGACCGCTTCATGGACTCCTCGCGGGTCTATCAGGGCGTAACGGGCAATCTGGAGCCGGATTTCATCGAGGCGCTGCAGCGGATCGCCGTGAATGGCATCGTGCCTGATTGCACGCTCATTCTTGATATTCCGGCGAGTGTCGGGCTTGAGCGAGCCCACAAGCGCGGGGCCGCGGCATCTGCCGGTTCGGAACCCGATCGTTTCGAGAAGGAAGAGATCGAGACGCACGAGAAGCGCCGCGAAGCCTATCTCGACATCGCCGCCAACGATCCGGCACGCTGCCACGTCGTCAATGCCATGCAGCCCGAGGAGGCGATAGCGGAAGAGATCCTGTCGATCGTCGCCCAATTGCTGACGCCTGCGCAGCCCGTGCCGGTGAGCGCTCCGGAACCGGCCCGATGAGCGAAGAGCAGCCCGGCGTTCTCGACGGCGCCATACCGCCAGCCGAAAATACACGTCTTTTCGGCCACGAGGATGCGGAGGAATTCCTGGCGCATTCCTATCGCTCCGGCAAAGGCCATCACGCCGTCCTGATCGAAGGGCCGGAGGGGATCGGCAAGGCCACGCTCGCCTTCCGCTTTGCCAATCATGTCATGTCTCATCCCGACCCCGCGCTGGCTCCCGAGCGCATCGGCGATCCCGATCCGGCATCGGCCGTCAGCCGGCAGATCGCTTCAGGGGCGTCCCATAATCTCCTGCATCTCTCGCGGCCGGTTGACGAGAAGACAGGCAAGGTGAAATCCACAATTACGGTCGATGAAGTGCGGCGCGCGGGCAAATTCTTTGCCCAAACATCGGGTACGGGCAATTGGCGGATCGTCATCATCGATCCGGCTGACGACATGAACCGCAATGCGGCGAATGCCATCCTGAAAATTCTGGAGGAGCCGCCGAAGCGCGCGCTCTTCCTCGTGCTATCGCACGCGCCGGGAAAACTGCTGCCGACGATCCGCTCGCGCTGTCTGCCGCTCCGACTGTCGCCGCTTGGTGACAATGCACTCGGTGCAGCGCTCGCCAATCTTGGATTGAACGCGGAACCAGGCTCCGCGCTGTTCGCCCAAGCCAAGGGCAGCGTCAGCGAGGCCCTGAAGCTATTGAACTATGGCGGCGGCGATATCATTCAGGCCTATCAGCAGATTATCATTGCGGAAGGTCCGGCTGCGCGTCGATCGATGCACAAGCTGGCAGATGCGCTGTCCGGCAAGGAAAGCGACACGATCTTCGGATTCTTCGTCTCCTATCTCGGTGACGACATCATGGATCGGGCGAGGGTAGCAGCGGGCGAGGGGCGTATTGCCGCCGCCGACCGGTTGTCACGGCTCTATTCTGACATCACCGAGCGCCTGACCATCTCGAAGGGCTATAATCTCGATCGCAAGCAGACGATCCTGTCGATCCTTGGTGATCTAAAACAGCAGATCTGATCCGCCAGCTGACGGGTCAGCGTCCCTGGACGACCTTGACCGCCGTCACCGTCGGATGACGATCCAGCGTTTGTGTGAAGTCGCTGTAGGTCAGACGTCCCGACGCCATGGCCTTGATCAGGCGTTCGCAAACGACTCGCGCAACCCTGTCCTGCGGAACGTTCGCCAACAGCGACATCACCTGTTTTTGCTGAAGTGTTGCCATGTCTGTCGCACATTTGTTCTGGACCAACTTTCTAATGCCGGGGCTGCCTTCCAGCATAGTTTGGGCGGCGGCATAAGATTGCGGAGTGGGTTTTGCTGGAGTTGTCGCGCAAGACGCTAGAGCACTGGTGGCGATTAGAACGACAGGAATAAAGGGTTTCATTAAAATCTCCGATTGAAAATCACCGGAGTGCTATATCGGTTTTTCTCGAAAAGCGTTAGAGAATTCACTCACAGTTTATCTGTTGCACAAGTCGACGGCGTCAGCCGAAAACCAGCTTCCAGGCGACGATGACGAGCGTTGCGGCAAGCACGAGCCGGATGACGCGCTCGTGGACGCGCGGCGCGATCAGGCTACCGACAACGATGCCGGGAATGGAGCCGACGAGCAGGGTGCCCAACATGGTCCAGTTGATCTCGCCGATCGCCCAGTAACCCATTCCGCCGATCAGTGTCAGCGGTACGGCGTGGACGATGTCGGAACCGACGATCTCGCGGACGTCGGTCTGCGGATAGAGCACCAGAAGGACGGTGACGCCGAGCGCACCGGCACCCACTGAAGTCATGGTGACGAGCACGCCAAGGACAAGGCCGAGCAGGACCGTGAGAAGGGCGATCGAGCGAGGGCTTACCGCTTCACGCTCTCCGCGCCATTTTCGTGCTTGCGCCAGGGCCTGATTTCGGAAGAGCAGCATGAAAGCGGTCAGGAAAAGCAGCAGCCCAAGAGAGAATGTGATGAGGTGGGCGATTTCGGGACTTTTCCTGTCGACACCGGCCATGAGCCAGAGCATCAGGAGGGCAGCAGGAACGCTGCCTGCCCCAAGCATGGCGACGACCTTCCAGTTTACGCGTCCGTGCATCCCATGAACCGCCGTACCCGCGGTTTTGGTAATGGCGGCGTAGAGCAAGTCGGTACCTACGGCCGTAGCCGGATGAACGCCAAAGAGCAGCACCAGCAGCGGCGTCATCAGCGAGCCACCGCCAACGCCGGTCAATCCGACGAGCATGCCGACAACAAAACCCGAAAGGGAATAGAGAGGCTGGAACGAGGGGAGAAAACTCAAAGCGTTCGTCCGTCCGGATATTCAAGCAGCGTCTTCAGAAGGGTTGCTGATCTCACGTCTATGGCTATCCCGCGGCTCGTTTCCATTCGGGGTAAAGGCGGGATGCCATCGAGTCAAGAATGTCTATTGAATTGATCGCGATTGCATCAGGCCGGGAAACTTAATGTTTCGCTGCGCTGCGACTTGAGATAAGAGCGTGCCATACAAAGATAACATCGATGATTTTGCAAGCGGACGAGTGCCGGCCATGACAGACAAATCCACATTCTACATCACGACCGCCATCGCCTATCCCAACGGCAAACCGCATATCGGCCACGCCTACGAGTTGATCGCGACCGATGCGCTGGCGCGCTACCAGCGGCTCGATGGCAAGGATGTG
Source organism: Rhizobium sp. BK376 (assembly GCF_004341625.1). Classification (GTDB taxonomy): domain Bacteria; phylum Pseudomonadota; class Alphaproteobacteria; order Rhizobiales; family Rhizobiaceae; genus Rhizobium. Next base: position 178,313 of record NZ_SLZG01000011.1, read on the forward strand.
TTCTTCCTGACGGGCACCGACGAGCACGGCCAGAAGATGCAGCAGACCGCACGCGCGGAAGGCATTACCGCGCAGCAGCTGGCAGACCGCAATTCCGGCGAATTTCAGGCGATGGCGAAGCTGCTCAACGCTTCGAACGACGACTACATCCGCACGACGCAGGAGCGTCATCATGAGACGTCGCGGAACATCTGGAACCTGATGGCCGACAACGGCGACATCTACAAGGACAGCTATGCCGGATGGTATTCCGTCCGTGACGAGGCCTATTACCAGGAAAACGAAACCGAGCTGCGCGCCGACGGCGTGCGCTACGGGCCGCAGGGCACGCCGGTCGAATGGGTCGAGGAGGCGAGCTATTTCTTCAAGCTCTCCGAATACCAGGAGCGGCTGCTGAAGCTTTACGAGGAGAACCCTGATTTCATCGGTCCGGCCGAGCGCCGCAACGAGGTGATCTCCTTCGTCAAGTCGGGCCTCAAGGACCTGTCGATCTCGCGCACGACCTTCGACTGGGGCATCAAGGTTCCGAATGATCCCGACCATGTCATGTATGTCTGGGTCGATGCGCTGACCAACTACATCACGGCGACGGGCTATATCGAGGACAGGAACAATCCGCGAGCGAAATACTGGCCGGCCAACGTTCATATCATCGGCAAGGACATTATCCGCTTCCACGCGGTCTACTGGCCCGCTTTCCTGATGTCGGCAAAACTGCCGTTGCCGAAGCGCGTCTATGCCCACGGCTTCCTGCTCAACAAGGGCGAGAAGATGTCGAAGTCGCTCGGCAACGTCGTCGACCCGGTCAATCTGGTGAACCATTTCGGCCTCGACCAGGTGCGCTACTTCTTCCTGCGTGAAGTCTCTTTTGGCCAGGATGGCAGCTACAGCGAAGAAGCAATCGCCACGCGCATCAATTCCGATCTTGCCAATGGCATCGGCAATCTCGCCAGTCGTTCGCTGTCGATGATCGTGAAGAACTGCGACGGCAAGATCCCGGAATGCGGTCCACTCACCGACGAAGACAAGGCAATGCTGGCCGCTGCGGACGCTCTGCATGCTTCGACCCGCGACGACATGGGCCAGCAGCTTATCCACCGGGCGCTGGCTTCGATCATCGCTGTCGTCTCAGAAACCGACCGCTATTTCGCCGGCCAGCAGCCCTGGGCGCTGAAGAAGACCGATGAAGCGCGCATGGGCACCGTGCTCTATGTGACGGCCGAGGTGGTGCGCCAGATCGCGATCCTGCTTCAGCCGTTCATGCCTGAATCCTCGGGCAAGCTGCTCGATCTCGTCGGCGCAGCGGCCGACAAGCGCGACTTCGCCGCATTGGGCGAGGCGGGTCGCCTCGTGCCGGCTACACCGCTGGAAGCGCCGAAGCCGGTGTTTCCGCGCTACGTCGCTCCGGAAGCTTGAGGCGCCGATGCTGATCGATACCCATTGCCATCTGGATTTTGCCGATTTCGAAGCGGAGCGGGACGATATCGTCCAGCGCGCTCACGACGCCGGCGTCAAACAGATGGTGACGATCTCGACCCGGGTCCGCAAGCTCGATGGCCTGCTGGCGATCACGCAAAAATATCCGTCGGTCTTCTGCTCGGTCGGCACGCATCCAAACAATGCCGACGAAGAGCTGGACATTCAAACGGAAGATCTGGTGCGCCTAGCGAATGCTCATGAGAAGGTCGTCGCGATCGGCGAGGCGGGGCTGGACTATTTCTACGACACGCAGAAGCCGGAAGACCAGCAGACGGGGTTTCGCCGGCATATCGCGGCTGCGCGCGAAACGAAGCTGCCCTTGGTCATCCATAGCCGGAGCGCCGACGAAGACATGGCCGCGATCCTGACCGAGGAGACGGGGAAGGGGGCCTTCCCCTTCATCCTGCACTGCTTCTCGGCAGGAGAAGCCCTCGCCCGCACGGGCGTCGAGCTCGGCGGCTATATCTCGTTCTCAGGCATTCTGACTTTCCCGAAATCGGAAGAGCTGCGCGCCATCGCAAAGACGATCCCGCACGACCGGCTGCTTGTCGAAACCGACGCGCCGTATCTCGCGCCGAAGCGCTGGCGCGGCAAGCGCAACGAGCCTTCTTACGTGGTCAACACGGCGGAAGTCATGGCGGAGACGCTGGGGCTGACTTATGCCGAGATTGCCGCGATCACGACGGAAAACGCCTTCCGCTGCTTCTCCAAGATGCCGAGGATTTGAGGGCGTGACCTACCGGCGGCGTTTCACCATTCTCGGATGTTCGTCGTCCCCCGGCGTGCCGCGCATCAGCGGAGACTGGGGCGCCTGCGATCCCAAAAATCCAAAGAACCGGCGTACCCGCTCGGCCTTTCTTGTGGAGCAGATTGCGCCCGACGGCGGCATCACCACTGTCGTCATCGATACCGGGCCGGATTTTCGCGAGCAGATGATCAGGGCTGGCGTCACATCCGTGGATGCCGTGCTCTATACACATCCGCATGCGGACCATATTCACGGTATCGACGATCTGCGCGGCTATTTCCACAACACGCATCGGCGCATCCCGATCCTTGCCGACCAATATACGATGAGCCGTATTCGCGAAGCGTTCCGCTATTGCCTGGAAACGCCGCCGGGCAGCAACTATCCGCCGATCGTCGAGCCTGTCATCATCGAAAACCTGGACCAGAGTTTCGTGATAGACGGCCCGGGCGGTCCCATCCGCTTCCTCCCGCATCTGCAGCAGCACGGCGATATCCACTCGCTGGGGTTTCGGATCGGCGATGTCGCTTATTGCAGCGATATCAGTGATTTTCCGCCGGAAACTGTCGAAAAGCTTCAAAATGTCGACGTGCTGGTCATCGACGCGCTCCAATACAAATTCCATCCGAGCCATCTGTCGCTCGAGCAGTCGCTGGGCTGGATCGAGACGCTGAAGCCGCGGCATGCGATCCTGACGCATATGCACACGCCACTTGACTACGACACCGTCATGGCCGAGACGCCCGATCATGTCGAACCGGCCTATGACCAGATGCGCTTCGAGCGCGATATCGACGGCAACGCACTCTAGAATCGAACCGGAGTACCTTGCGTGGCCCGAAATCTGATATCGGACGGAACACGCATCGGGATCATCGATCGCAACGGCAAGTCCGTGATTTCGGCCGCGGAATTTCAGACACGCCTCGACGTCGACGGATGGATTCGTCTCAGCAGTAGTGACTACGGCCAGCTTTCCGACTGGCAGGAAAAGCTGGTCCACTTCAATCTCGGACGGACGACAAACCAGGCCGCGCTGCGATATGCCATCGTTCCGATTATCGAACGCGGCTGGCGCAATGCCGACGGCTCGGAGGAGCCGGCCTATGTCAGCCTGACATCCTATGCTGTCGGCATCTGCATAGACGTCGAGCAGCGCGTTGCCTTGACCGAGGTGACCGAAGATCACTTCCGGCATTCGCTTGCCGGCATCAGCGGGCGGAGAGAACTGGAGGCGGCATTGCTCATGCGATACAGGCCGATGTTTCCGGATTTCTCAGACGGCGAGATACTGGCGCAGGGCTGTGCGATTACCACGCTGCGATTGGTTGAAAAGGTCGAAGTCTGAGACCACAAAACGGTTTACGGATATCGCACAGGGCTTTGTGGGATGTGCTTTTAGTTCCAAAAACTGCCGTTTCGATTTTGTTGCTGAGTGAGTAAGTAAGAAAAACCGCCTGATTGCCAGACGGTTGGACCGCGTCACAATGGAGAAATGCACGTCAGCATGTTGCATTGTCGGTGTTGCGCCACAGGGCAAACGACTTCGAAAACCGTTGCGAATTTTGTGTTGCGTATCAAGATGCCTGGCGAACTGTGGGACATAAAAGCGTCTGTATCTCGCGGACTTAGATGGAACCACTGTCCTTCGTGAAGAACATACCCCATCCTCTACTGCCTTCTGCCTCCACCAGCTCGATACCACGGTCTCGGAAAACCGATCGCACTTTCATCATCGTATCGAGCAGCACATAGTCCTGCGCTGTTTCGATATTGTAGATGGTCCGGTCAGACAGCCCAGCAAGCTCAGCCAATTCCTTTCTGGAAAGGCCAAGTGCAGTCCGAGCCGCTTTCACGATCAAATGCTGTGTCGTCATTCGCAACAAATCTCACGCCAAGTGAATCCTTGCAAATCCTGCCAAGAATATTGTTGACTTGTTGCGTAAAAGCGGAAACAGTTTGCCTAAAAGAGGAAATGAGTTTCCGCTTTTAGGAATCAGCATCAGTTCGCCGATCCGGCTGTTGGTACAATCGAATCGTCTCACAGGAGATCCCAATGCTGAGAATCTGCGATGGCATTCGGAACAGCCCCAAGCGCCTACTTTCCGCGTATGGCGAGATGTATCTCTCGTTGGGTCGCGATTTCCTCACCGCCGCAAATGGAGAAGCGCGATTCGGCGATCTCGCAGGCCTCAGCGAGGTCTACGAGTGGACGTTTGTAACGAGAGCGGTCCCCGTTCTTGTTGGAAAGACAACCGTCGGCGCCCATCCCAGCATCATCCGCGATACATTGCCGATATCGGATGTTCAGCTGTTCTCCGAATCTCTAAAAATCGTACGATGCACGACCGGCTGGTACCGCCTTGCGGACCGAGTTGATCATTTACACTTCCGGGATGCGAGGCTCACGGTAGCGCCGATCTCATCTACTTTCCGCACGATTGTAGGGAATGGCAATTTCCATCCGAACGCAGTTCAGAGGGAGCGAGCGCCAGACTTCGGCGCAGGCTGATTTTCAAGGCATGGTTTGGGATCGTTTTCAGGATCCATCACAGCGGTTTTCGAATCGCAGTCGAAAAGAGGATGGAAATGCGCTCTTCGGATTCATTCAAAATAGACCTGCCCCGTTTCCGTTCGGCGACCGCCGACCTTGAAGCGGTCAAGGCCGGCACCTTCGACTTCTCGAAGATCAGAAACCTGGTCACGCTAGAGAACGTCTCACTCGTGAAGCGACAGATGTTTTGTTTGGAGGGACGCGTTTACGGCCATCCAAAGTTGACAGACGGCGATATCATCGTGACGTCGCAGCTCCTCGGCGTGTGCAACCGGGATCGGCTGTATGCGCGCACGCTCAGCCGCTGGTACTGCTTGGCGAATGATCTTGACGCGGAGATCCGGCGATGAAGCACAAGATCCGGAGACGCGTGTTCGACGAGATGATCCGCCATCCGATGCGGATGCTTGCATACTTCAGCTTGCGGGCGGCGCTCAGAAATGTCCCCGCCGTCAGATTGAATCGAAATGCCGTCATCGTCGCGGTGATGCCACCCGGTGCAAGTGTCGCAAGCTACGAGAAAGCCGCAGCGCTGCTTGTTAGAGGCGCGGACGAGCCTTTCAATGTTGACCCATTTAGGTCTTCGGTTCGGGTGCTAGACGGCGCCTCGGGAAGAAAGAGCAAGGGCTCCACGCCAGGGGAGGAGCCCGGCATTTCCGACCGCCAGACAATCTATCTGGCGCATTCGCTGGAGGCGATCGATCCTGTGTTGCGTTTTGCTGCCGATGCCATCGTCCATCTCAAGAAGCCGACAGCCGATCATTTCGTTGCGGCAAGGAAGCTGGCCCACCGCAGACCGATTTCAAAACAGATGGCGGAGAGGATCGCGGCACTGGACATGGAAGTGATCGGCGCGGTGATCGGAAAGGGCTCGCTGAAGGATTCGGACCTTCGCGAATTCGAGGGCATGCGGAGGAAGCCTGCCGACGGCCCCCGTTTGGGCGAACTCCCCGGTTTTGCAGCCGCAAGGGCGTGGACGGACGCGCTCGTGAAGGACGTCGGCCACTGGCGTTCAAGGACAATTCCATGGGGGGCGGTAAACCGTGGGGCCATCATCTCCGGGCCGCCGGGAACCGGGAAGACGCTCTTCGCGTCCGCTCTGGCGCGGTCATTGGGCTTCAAATTGATTGCGACGTCCGTCGGCGCCTGGCAATCGTCAGAGGGCGGTCATCTCGGTTCGATGCTGCGGGCGATGCGCGCTTCGTTTGCCGAAGCGCGGGCTGCGAACGGAGCCGTGCTCTTCATCGACGAGATCGAAGCCATCGGTGATAGGGAACGGATAGCGGGCGATTACATCTACTACGAGACGTCGATCGTAACGCAGCTGCTCGAACTTACTGATGGGAGCTCGGACCTCGAAGGAGTCGTCATTATCGCAGCGACAAACTACCCCGAACGCGTCGATCCGGCCTTGCGCAGGTCCGGACGATTTGGAAATCACTTCAGATTTGGACTTCCATCGGGCGACGAGCGGGCCCAGATCCTGGCGCTGCATCTTGATCATCTTGTGGATGTCGATGAGATCCGGAGCATCACCGATCATCTTGACGATATAACGCAGGCCGATCTGGAATTCATCGCGCTGCAAGCCAAAAGCAATGCGCGACACGCGGAGCGGGCGTTGTCCATCGAGGACATTAGCGCAGCACTCCCGGCGAGGGTCGACCTTCCGGAAGAAGCACTCCTCCGCGCGTCAGCACACGAAATCGGTCACGCTCTGATCGCACTTAACAGCGGCTATGTTTCGTCCGTCACCGCGTCGGTCCGGGAGAGCGTTCGCCAAGGGCTGTCACTCAGCTACGGGCTGGTCGAGTACGAGTGGGACGCTCCACTGATCCCAACGGAAAAATTTCTGCTGGCTAAGATTCGCGTGGCGCTCGCCGGAATGGCCGCCGAAGAAGTCTTAGTCGGAGATCGATCCGTTGGGGCGGGAGGAACCAAAGGCAGCGACTTGAACGAGGCGACTATGCTCGCTTCGCGGATGATCGAATCCTACGGATTCGGAAAGAATCTAAGGTTCATGAGGCCTGCGCGGTGGATCGACGAGTCCTATACCCCACCGCCGGAGATCTGGCCCGAGATCGATCAGATTTTGCAGAAGGAGTACCGAAGCGCGCGCGACATGCTCGCGAAGAACCGGGAGCAAGTCGCAAAGCTTGCTGCCGAGCTCTATCTCGACAAGCGGATATTGATTGAGCGCGACAAGGTTCAGCCGACCAAATCCGCTCGACATTGAGAGGACGACGAGCTGCGCAAAGCAGTGCCGACGGGTGTCGGGCACTGGTGATCGACGCCGGGAGATCGGATGGACCGAGTTTCGATTTTGGAATTTCAAAGGAACGTCTCCCACTGGCTGCGCAAGGCGACTGAGGGTCCTGTGGAGATCATCGGACAGGGGAAACCCTCGGCGTATCTTTTGTCGGAACAAATGTTCCGACAACTGTGGGGCAGAAGGCCGGATTCTCGGCGGAGCGAAGACGGCCTGGGAGAAGGGCAGAGCAGGACTCCCAGTCTCCCTCAAGCCGCCAACGATCCCCGACACGACCTGGCGGGCGTGTTGAGCGGCGAGCGGCTGGCGATAGCTCACCTGGTGACGCTCGAACTCGAATTATTTGGCAGCAGCATAAGCCAGGCGTTCATTTTCGGATCCATCGTGGAAGGCAACGTCTGGACCGGTCCCGGCGTCGACCTCGTGGTCATAGGCGAGTTCGACGTGTTCGACCTTTGCGAGGCGATTGCACGTCTCGAACTTGCGCTCGGGCGCGAGATAAACCTGAATATCTATACGCCAACGGAGTGGGACGCCCTTTCCGATCACAGCTTCGTCATCAACATCTTGAACGGACGCAGGATCATGCTGATCGAGCCATAGGATCCGAGACTTCCTAACGTTGCGGCCCATATCGAGCCGCAGTCAGATGAAGATCTGCGGGCCGCACTGCTGGAAGCGGCGGACCTGATACGTACGTTGCGAGTGGTCGCGGACAGCGGCGTCGAATTCACACTGCGTGTTCTTGAGGACACCGCCAATGCCTGACACTGTCGACGACGCGCCCACTTTGCCGGGCTCCCCGTGTCACATTCGCTGAATTGAACTCATGTCAGACGCGCTTCAGGCATTCGTTGATCGATCCTTTGACGCCGGAGCCCGCTCGGGTGGATGGGCGGTTGTCGTGCTTGACGGAGATCGGCGGCTGCACGTAGCCAGCGGGACCGGGGAGGGGCTGTCGAACAATTCATTTGAGGTGTTGGCAGCTATCCAGGCGCTCGTGTGGCTGGACGCGGCGGCGAAGGGGCGCCCGGTCATTCTTCGCACCGACTCCTTTCATGTCGTCGAGGGCTGCCATCGTTGGCGGGCGATCTGGCGCGGCAACGGGTGGAGTCGGATAAATCCGAATCCCCGGGCCAGGCGAAGGAAGATACCTGACGCAATCCTGTGGCGGCAGCTGGACGCCCTGCTGACGCGGAACCCTGTCGTTGCGATCGAATGGTGCAAGGGCCATTCGGGCGTCCTCGGAAACGAGAGCGCTGACGCCATGGCGGCCGAGGCGCTCGCACATGCGAAGCTGCTCGCCAGCGCAGTGGAGCGGGTCGCAGACATTTGTTTGAAAACGCAGTTCGAGAAACAGATGGATCGGATTCATTTGCCCGTCGATGAGCGCCTCTGGCCTCATCCGGCCTACGTTGCGCGGTACCAGCACCGCTTTAGTTCCGTCTAACAGCGGCGTTGCGGTGACGAGTTTACCCTAGGCCGGCATCTTCGGTGGATCTCGGGACGGCGGTGCGATATCTTTTGGACAGTGGAGAATCCAATGGCGGAAACGGACGATATTTCTCAGAAGCCCACGCTTGCCGACGCGCTGCGAGAGGCGGGGTTTGCACCATGTTTTCGCGAGCGCATCATCGTGACCGATCGGGCCAACCGCGAACCGCTGAAGCGTCGCGACTGATTTCATCAGTTCCAGTGCGATTCATCTGTCCGGACGCCAAACGCCTTCAGGTCAAATTTCCCTAGTACGCCCGGTAGTACTCAGGTTGGTCCGCGAGTGAATTAATCTTGTTTGCAATAATTGGCTGCATATAACGCATGCCTACAGATACTTGCCTTAACCTCGAAGGTCTACCACATTGGAATCTCCACTTCGGGGCGAGTTATGCGATTATCAGATCGCCCCATCGCAGCGGGCAATTTCATGAGCCTTCCATACGATCCTCAAAACAAGTCCATGGCTGTCTACGCTTTGGCCGTGTCAGGCTTCGCAATGTGGGTGTTGGGCACCATCGCCAACGGCATCGCGGGCCTGAGCATCGAGAACAAGCAAGCTGAATGCGCCAATAGCTGGACTTCAACCACCTTGATCTGGTTGGCGGTCGGTTTTGTTTCACTGGCGACCCATATGGGCATTGGCTACCTGTACTTCAGGTCGAACGGCGAGGGTCCGTATGGTCCACTCCCAAAGCCCCGGAGCAGAAAGAAGCCCGAGCGGAAGCGCCTTGTGCCGTACGTCAGCAACCTGTCTATGTTCGCAGTGGTGATCTTTCCCGCGATGTTCATCCTTATGCACTTCAATTGCTGATCGAAGGCAGGAGCGTCTACCGCTCAAAGCTCGGCACCCAGCCCCGCGTCAAGCCCTTGCTCATTGCCGCCTGTGTGAGGGCGAGCTGAAATCTCAGGTGCTGGGTATCTTCGAGGAGTGCCTTGATGGCGGCCATATGGTCCCCCATCATGGTCGGCCAGCACGATGCTTGCCAACTCCGATGCTGAGAATTCTGGCTCCGCGCTACCAGTGGTGGCCTGTTCAATCGCTGGGTGTTTGAGCTGATGGCCATCGGTTTGTTTTTTTCCTCTGATCACCACATGATCCCGACTGCTTCCATGGCGGCCACGGCGCTGCATAGGGTCGCGTCCATGTCTTTCCCCAAAGGAACCCAAACCGCATCAAAAGCGCCGTCCTCTTCATCGTTCGGACCATATGACCAGGCGCAATATGCCTTTCCCTGAAGACGATCAATGGCGATATCCAAGTTGCCGATAGGGTCTCCATAGCGACCAAATAGCGGCGCTGAGTGGAATTCGATGTCAAACCTGCCTGCCACTTCCCGGAGCAACTTCATATGCAGTTCGTTGGGCTCGGCTTCGTGCACCGGCGTCCAGTAGGGATACAGGCCGTCATCCTCTTCTTCAAGGACATCCCTGTTGGTGATTTCTTTCTGTGCCATGCCGGTGAGGGGTAAGGAGATACGAATGAAAAAAGCCACTTTTTTGTATAGCGGTCGTTGAGACAGAGAAGTCAATTTGGCGCGTCTAGCCCGACCGGGCGAATTGCGATTCCACCATTACGCGATACTATGCAGATGCTCGCTTTGAGTTGCTTCCTTCGGTGCGGGCGATGAGTACCTGCCGAATGATTCCTGCCCGCGTCAACGTGCGACATCGCGACGGCCAACTGCAAAGGCCCAAATCAGCCTGCCTTAATCGAATTGCCGCTTTAAATTGAGCTTCATCTTAAAGAGGAGGGTGCTGTGCCCGCGAAATCAGAGGACAATGCGATCTTTCAAATTGGCTTTAAGGGGATTGCACTCACTGAAAAGCAAAAAAGCGCCATCGTCTCTGCACTTCGAAGTGCTATGCTAGCTGAAATCGCAAAGCTCGATTTTCGAGAGCCCTTTGAGATCGAGTATCTTGGGGGTCCTGGAATCTTACCTGGAATCGAAGCCCGTGTCAGCAGGAAGTCGTGATCCCAAAAGCGACCTAAAATGCCCGAGCGCTTTGCCAAAGGCGGGCTCGAAGCTACTCGGCCTTGTCGTCGGAAAACGCGCTGTGCAAATTTTACCGGAGGCAGTCGAACTGGGACCGATTTTTTTTAATCAGGGTGGCCCGGAGCCCTTGGATGCCAAGTTCAGATTTGCAGGAAAATGCATCAATGGAGGTTGCAACAAGTGGTCTTCCGGTGAATGTGGATTGATCGATAAACTCCTGCATTCAGATACTGTGCGCGCAGAAGTGCCTGATTGTTCAATGCGGGAGGAATGTCGCTGGCACCACCAAGCCGGCCTTGCCGCTTGCGCGATTTGTCCGACAATTGTCCGGCAGCAGCGAATGCTTCTCTGAAATATGTAGTGGCCAAACTTGAGGTGGCGGCGTTTGACAACTTGATGCTCGCCGAACGGTGACGTCGGTCGAGACGAGAACCAAAGAATTGAATGAGGAGAGCAACGCCGTAGCAACGTGTTCTCGGCCGATGATTTCACCATCGCCAACGATCGGATGGTTTTGCTCAATCCGCAATTGAGCTCGCTATGTGGCGCTTATGGTTTGCGGACTGGCGCGCGAGCCGATGAATGAAAAAATCGCTGGCCATCTATGATCCTTTAAGGACAAGCCTAATTATATCGAACTACTAATCGTTTGTGAGTGCGAGGGTGTGTCACGTGAGAAGCTAACGGGCATAGTGTACACTTGTGAGACAAGGTGTTTTTTGCCTTGTGGGTTACCTGCTCATTTCTGCCGGGTATTTCGCGAGGAGGAAAGTTCGTCGAGATTCATTGAGTTAGAGGGAGCAGTCCCGCTATTTTGATCGTGGAATCACGACTGCTCCACGATTGTTTCCGCCGACGCGCCTTACATGGGGACAGAGGATCTGCCCCCGGTCCTAGTCGATACAATCTGGTTGTAGAAAGATGGAGGCTCACCAACGCCTACGGCTTTGGGTTATAAAAATATAGGGTTTCAACGCCGTCAGACTGTACTCCGCATCCGCAAGTCAACTCGGTACGTCGGTAAAAAAAAGCCGATGGTTTGGTTTTCAAAGCGCTCGAAAAAAAATCCCAGTCGTGTCGTGACCTATTCACGCTTTCTATGATCAGATCATATGCATTCCATTCATGGCCGCAAATGCATTCTGCGGGTTGCGCACGAAATCCGGAATTATACACCAATATTTCGTGCATATCGATGCCAGTATTTTCCGACACAACCTTTAGCGACGGATAAAAAGGAAGGGACTCAATTGGAATATTTACTCTCGCATGCCGATTGACCGGTTGCGGAGTAGAGACGCCTTTCATGACCTGGATTCTCCTTCTGGTTGCAATGACCTAGACTTAACAGAGACGAATCTTCAACAGGTACTGAAAAGGACGATTTGGGCAATACTATCTGGTAAAGAAACCGCAAGTAACGGCCAAATTTGAACCTAAATAGCATAGTTTCCGTACATATAATACTTGATTTTTTGGTGTAGCCAACGCACCATTCCCGCCGACAATCATCGTGGAGGAGTGACGAGCATGCCAGACAACTGGGAGCCGGATGACGTTTTCCATAAGAAAACCGATGGTGTTTATAATGGCGTTCGCTTTGTACAAAAAGCGCTTGCAGAAGCCAGAATGCCGCCTTTTGGAAAGCATGTTGTCACTTCTCGCGACAAAGGTATGAGGAAGGTAGAGGAATTACTTCGTCGACCTAATATGCCGGAAGGCATAGTGAAAACCCAGCTTCCGATAATAATCTCAGCGGGGCGTCCGTCATTTCTTTTCATCACCTTCTCCGCACCAAACGTCCATGTGCCGAAGCATATGCACCCTGATGACGCGATCACTCGGGTGATAATGAGTGGGTCGATCACGATGGAAGGTGTGGAACTCACTATGGGAGATTGGGCTTACGTTCCAAATTGCGTTCCCTATGCATACACCGCCGGTCCCTATGGCGCCACAATATTGCATCTTTACAATTGCGGCGGCGGTGATGACGATGAGGCCTACGACAGATGGAAGATACATGCCTTCCCCGGGGGCGGATTGACGATCCTACCGGGATTGCCGAAATCGGAAGTGCCACTGGAATGGTTTTCCGTTCCGCCAGTGCGTGACTCGCCACAGGAGGCAACTGCGGAGAAAGGCAAACCGCCGACCGAGAGTTAAGCCAACGCTCTAGTCCCCCTTACTCAGGCCAGGCAATTGCGCGGTATCGTTGAGGCCGCCTCGTTTAAGCCAATATTCAACTGTTCAAATCGCCTTACCGGATTGCTAATCTCCACGGTGAGCAGCACATCAGTAGAAAGCCCTGCTCGGGTAGTTGGATCGATGGCATAGATCAGACGCCGCGTCGGAAGTCTGATCCGACGGTGACGAAGCCTAGGGCTAGCTCGGTATCTGCGGAAGGTGGATTGGAGCTAGCAGAGATGCCTTTGCCAAGATCTTACCTACTACACGCCAATGCCCAGTCGTGGACTGGCGGTCGTATCTACCGGCCTACGGTCTCGGCATTATTTTGATAGTACGTCGCACGCGTCTGCAACAAAACACCATACCTTCTGCAGTTGATTGCAAGACAAGCCTATCGTATCCGTCCGAGCGGGGCCGCCTTTGAATATTGGATAAAACTGTTCAGACCCTGTCCTTATTCCCAGGCATAAGGACAGTTGGACAGATGGAGATTTTTGAAGGGGACAGCGGGTCTCGGGTGAGCCGTCTTGAGGTGATCAACACCGGACGGCGGCGTCGATTTACTGAGGATGAGAAGCTGCGGATTGTCGCAGAAAGCTTTGCGGGGAGAGGCCAGGCATCGGCCACGGCCCGTCAGTACGGCATCAGCCGCTCCCTGTTAAACCGTTGGCGCAAATCGGTTCGCCAGGGTTTGCACGGCCAGAAACAAGCCGATGGTTTTGTGCCGGCGTTCGTCATGCCGGAAACTTTTGTGCCAGCGAAGCAGGTCACTCCACCTGCTGCGATGGAGCATCCGGTAGCGCCTCCTTCCGGCCGCATGGAGATTGTCGCGGCGAACGGTCGTCGTGTGGTCGTGGACGGCAGCGTCGACGTTGAGGCGCTGCTGCGGATCATGCGGGGTCTGGAGACGTTGCGGTGATCACGCTTCCTTCCGGTCAAAATGTGCGGGTGTGGATTGCAACGGGCCATACGGACATGCGGTGTGGATTTCCATCGCTTGCGTTGCGGGT
>NZ_SLZG01000012.1 GCF_004341625.1 Rhizobium sp. BK376
TCCGAACACGGCCGTGAAACGCCCCTGCGCCCATGGTACTTCGTCTTAAGACGCGGGAGAGTAGGTCGCTGCCAGGTCTGCCAAACGCAACAAACAATCTTCTCGACACGCCTCGGCCCAAGCCGAAATCATCGGGCCGCGAAAGCGGCCTTTTGCTTTTGGGGCCTGCCGCAGAACATATGAAATGAAAGATCGGCGCACCGGGTCTATAATGGTGCGTCCATTACAGGAGACCAATTGCTCCGCAATTGGCTCCGGCAGAAAGCATCACCGCTTTGCGGTGACGCTATCGCGACATTCGGCAAAGCCGAATGCGCAACACCGGATAAGCCGCTCAGCGGCTTACCTAGAGGACGCGGGGTGGAGCAGCCCGGTAGCTCGTCAGGCTCATAACCTGAAGGCCGCAGGTTCAAATCCTGCCCCCGCAACCAATATCCCCCGAAATATAGCCGCATCCCATCGCCGGCCGACCTTCGCTGGCACAAAAGCTGCCCCTGCCATCGCGAGCGTAGCTCAAAGGCACGCGGACCGGAACACGAAGGCGCCGAAGGATCGTGCGCAGGATCAATCCGGGTGGATCTTAATGCAGATGGGATCCGCCGTTGCTGTCGAGTGGCTGAAGCGGAAGCAAGGCGCCCGCCATCCGTAACCGTTGTCGAAAGACTGCTCATCCCTGTCGCCATTTCGCGTGAGAGATTGGGCAGGTAGCTTGTCACTTCTCCCGTCACTCATCATAAAGCGATTCCATATTCGCTCAGGTTTTGATTTGCTCAGGTTTCGTCAACTTGGCGTCGTGCGCGGCGATTATGCCTTTTACGATATCAATCTGATACGACATGGATCTGGGTAGCAGGGGCGGGGGTTTCATTTGGGTCTAACTCTGGCGAAGATTGAAGAGGTTGCACCGGATCAGGGCTCGCTGGCGGCGGCGAAGAAGCTTCTGAAGCTTTCGAACTGGCCGGCCATTGCCCAGAATGGTTCAGGCCTCATCTGGGGCGAGTGCCAGGGTTCAGGCGCCACGCCATACAGGATTTCGGTAACCGAGGCCGACGCCGGCTATAAATGCAGTTGTCCCAGCCGCAAGTTTCCTTGCAAGCATGCGCTGGCGCTGATGTGGATGCGGGTCGAGGGCAAGGTCGATTTTGCGATCGGGACAGCGCCGGATTGGGTGAACGACTGGCTTTCGCGCCGTCGCGGACCATCCGCCGTCGCGCCGACCGCCACTGCCGACAAGCCGAAGGCCTCGATCGCTGACATCGAGGAAACGGAAGTTGTCACCGACCCCAGGGCGGAAGCTCGTGCTGCCGCTACCCGTGAGCGCAGTCGGCTTGAACGCGAGGCCTCGATTGCCGGGGGTCTCGACGAACTGGATACCTGGCTTGTCGATCAGATGGATGGCGGGCTCGCAGCCTTCCCGACAAAGGCCTCATCTGCTTGTCGGGTGATGGCGCAGCGCCTGTTTGACGCAAAGGCATCTGGCCTGGCGCTTCGGGTGGATGGTATGCCAGCCCGACTGTTTGCTTTTCCTGAGGTCGAGCGCCCGATCGCCGCCGTGCGAGAGCTCGGCACGCTGCATCTGGCGGCTCAAGCCTATCGTCGGCAGGACCATCTTTCCGAACCCCTGCGCCATGATATCAGGCAGTTAATCGGCTGGAATCTGACGCGCGAGGCACTCTTGGCAGATAGGAACGCTCTGCACGTCTCGGGCATATGGCGGGTCTGGGCGATCCGCAACGAGGTGCAGCCGGACAAGTTGCGCCGGATCGAAACCTGGCTTCAGGGCAGCGACCAGCAAGCCGTGCTTATCGAATATGTCCCGGTGTCGACAGGCGCGTCCTCGAGCGGTTACAGCGTGGGTGATACCTTCGAGGCGGAACTGGTCTTTTATCCGTCGAGCGTACCGTTGCGTGCGTTTATCGCCGGCCAGATCACGGGCGCGAATTCTTCCGATGCGCCTTTGGCTCTTCCGGTTCAAGACCTGTCGGCCTCCTATGGCCTGTACGAAGAAGCATTGATCAAAAAGCCCTGGCTCGGCGAGTATCCGCTGATGTTCCGCGGGGCGCGGGTCAAGCGGTGGGGCGACGATATCTATCTAAGCGACAATGAGATCAGCTTGCCTTTGGCCAAGTCGCAATCGACAGCGACCTGGCCGCTCCTGCAATTGGAAGCGATCGACGGCGCAGCCCTCTGGGACGGTAACGAACTGACGCTTTGCTGGTCGGAAACGGCGCTTGGGCGGTGGACCGCATGACTGTGTCGGCTCTAAAGACTGCGATCCTGCCGAAACTTCTCGCCGGCGCCCGCGATGGCCTGCCGCTCGATACCATCGGCGTTACCGATCCCTTGCAGGCTCTCGCATTGGCCGCCCAGGTCCTGCGGTTCGACCGACCGGTGCATCCGGCCAGGTTTCATGTCGAGGAAGCGGTCGCGGATAGTGTCGCGATCATGCCTGACGCGGCGAGGAAGCTTCTGATCCGCCTGTTTTCGGGCAAGAACCAAGGGTCAGCGCAGCTGTCTTCCATGATCGTGCGAAAACTCGCAGAACGGAAATTGCGGCCGCATCCCTTTGATCTGCCGAAACTCGAAGCCTTCGTGAAGGCGCATGCGCAAAATCTCGGCGCGGAGGCACTTGCCTTCTCGGAACGGGAAAAGCCGGCTGCGCAAAAGCAGAACTATTTTGCACCCGATCGCCTGAATGACGAAAACTGGATGCTTGCGACGCCGGCGATCAAGGCGGGATATATTGGCGTCCGCCGGGCTACCGATCGGGAAGCCGCGCGTGCGCTTGTCGAGGCGGCTTGGGGAACAGAGACCGCGGATAGCCGAATGCGTTTGCTCGGAGCTCTCCGCGAGCATCTTTCCGAAGCGGATGCGCCATTCCTGAAAAGCCTCGAAAAGGATCGCGCGCTGCGTATTCGTGCGCTGGCGCAGAGATTGCTCGCGAAGCTGCCCGGTTTCGAGGGCGACAATCCTGCTTTGCGCGAAGTGCTAGCGCGTATCAAGGTGTCGAAAACCGGGCTGGTTTTCAAGAAGACCAGCCTCACGCTGGAATTGCCGCCGACCGTGCGGGATCACACGAAGATGGCCTGGCTTAATGAGACCTTTGGTCCGATCGGCCTTGATACGCTTGCCGGTGCATTGTCGCTGTCGGTAGATGCCATGGTCGCGGCGGCGGAAAAGCAGAGCGATCTGCTTTTTGCCCTTTTGCTCATGGCGACGCAGGACAAGCGGCTCGATGTTGTGAAGACGATCACCGAACGCCATCTCGCCGATGGCTGGGCGGCCTTTATCTCTAAGGATGCCGAGGCACTGGCGGATTACGACCCGGATATGCGACGAGCCTGGATTGGCCATGTCTTCCGGCCGAACAGCTGGGAAAGCGATACGACGCCATTGATCATTCGCCACATGGCCGAGCTTTTAAGCGCAGAAGCGACAGACGGCATGTTCAGCGATCTTCTGATATCCAAGCCGTGGCTTGCCCTTCGCAGGGAAAATGCCCGCTACGAAGCAGACGTTCTAGACAGTGCGGCTGTCATGTGCCCGCCGGCAATGCGACCGGCCTTGCGCGCGGAGCTTGCCGCGCTCGATCCCGCCAAAATCGGCAACGCCGTTCTTTTCCTTGATCTTATGGATAGCCTGGAGACCGCCCATGCCTGAAGCCCACCTTCGTCGCCCCGCGGAAGAAATCTACGCGGGCGAATTGGCCGCGCTCGCGAAGGGCGACGACCGCCCGCGACCGAGCAACTGGAAGCTCTCTCCGCAGGCGGTTGTGACCTATCTGCTCGGCGGTAAGGCTTCCGATGGAACCGAGATCTCCGCCAAATATGTCGGTAATCGCCGGCTGATCGAAACGGCTGTCGCAACGCTGGCAACCGACCGCGCGCTACTACTGCTCGGTCTGCCGGGCACGGCGAAATCCTGGGTGTCGGAACATCTGGCTGCAGCGATCTCCGGTTCGTCGCAACGTCTCATCCAATGCACGGCGGGCACGGACGAAAACCAGATCCGTTACGGCTGGAACTACGCGCTGCTGCTTACCAAGGGCCCTTCGCCGGAAGCCTTGGTCAAGACACCGCTGGTTCGGGCAATGGAAGAGGGCACGCTGCTGAGGCTCGAAGAACTGACCCGCATGGGCTCGGATGTACAGGACACGCTGATCACCGTGCTTTCGGAAAAGACATTGCCGGTTCCGGAGCTTGATATCGCCATCGGCGCCGAGCGAGGCTTCAATGTCATCGCCACGGCCAACAATCGCGACAAGGGCGTCAATGATCTGTCCTCGGCGCTAAAGCGGCGTTTCAACGTCGTCGTGCTGCCGTCGCCAAGCTCGCTGGATGAGGAAACCCAGATTGTCGTCAAGCGCGTCGGCGAGATCGGTACCAATCTCAGCCTGCCGCCGATCCAGCCGGCAGACAAGGAGCTTGCCCGTGTCGTCACTTTGTTTCGCGAAATCCGCGATGGCAGGACGCTGAACGGCAAGACCAAGCTCAAGACATCGACAGGGACGCTCTCGACGGCGGAAGCCATCTCCGTCGGCGTGTCGGCCTGGGCGGAAGCCGCTCATTTCGGCGATGGCCGGATTGATGCGAAGGCGCTTGCTACAAACATCGTTGGCGCGGTGGTGAAGGATCCGGTGCAAGACAGCGTGGCGTTGTCGGAATATCTGGAAACCGTGGTTCGGACGCGTGATGGGTGGAGCGATCTCTACGAGGCCATTCGCGAGGTGATCTGATGGTCGCGAAACGGAAGGCGCATCTCCTCGGTGTCCGTCATCACGGACCGGGCTCGGCGGCGCTCCTCAAAGGGGCGCTCGACGCGCTTGATCCGGCCTGTGTGCTGATCGAGGGATCGCCGGAGGGCGATGCGTTGATCCAGTATGCCGGCTTGGCAGGCATGAAGCCGCCGCTCGCCATGCTGTTTTATGCGGCCGACGAGGCCGCGAACGCCGTCTTTGCACCGTTTGCGGAATTCTCGCCGGAATGGGTTGCCATTCAGTGGGCGCTCGCCCGCAGCCGCCCAGTTCGCTTCATCGATTGGCCGGCTTCCGTATCCCTGGCGCTGGCCAAGACTGCGCGCGAAGAAGCTATTGCCGATCTGGAAAAGAAGACAGCGGAGGCGCAGAAGAGTGACAAGGAGGAGCAGGGGGAAGATTTGGCAGCTCCCGAAGGGCCGGCTCGTCGGCTCGATCCGCTCGACCTTCTGGCGGAGGCAGCCGGTTATGGCGACGGCGAGACCTTCTGGAACGGATTGATCGAACAGCATGGCAGCGGCCAGTCGCCGCTCGATATCTTCACCGCCATCGAAGACGCAATGACGGAGACGCGTCAGCATCAAACCGAGGCCGGCGGCATCAGCGAAGCCGAATGGTTGCGCGAGAAGCGCCGCGAGGCATTCATGCGGGGGCATATCCGCGATGCGCTGAAGAACCATGAAGGCGAGGTCGCCGCCGTAGTCGGTGCCTGGCATATTGGCGGCCTTCGAGAGGAGACGACGGTTGCCGAGGATCGCGCCATCATCAAGGATCTGCCGAAGATCAAGGTGGAGGCGACCTGGGCGCCTTGGAGCGACGGGCGCCTGAGCTACGCTTCTGGTTATGGTGCCGGCGTTATCTCTCCAGGCTGGTATCGACACCTCTGGAGCCTTTATTCCAACGATCGTCACGAGGGGCCAGAAGCCTTCGCCGCCGTCTGGCAGGCGCGGACCGCCGCCTTGTTGCGGCAGGAAGGGTATGATGCCTCGACGGCCTCGGCGATCGAGGCGGCACGGTTGGCGCTAGGACTTGCCAGTATGCGGGGCTTGAGTGTGCCAGGCCTCGCCGAAATGCGGGACGCTTCGCTTTCCTCGCTATGTCATGGCGACGATATGCAACTCGCGATGATCGAGCGAAAGCTCTATATCGGCGACCGGATCGGCGAGATTGATGAGTCCGTGCCGCAAATGCCGCTCGCCAAGGATTTCGAGGCCTGGTGCAAGAAGACGCGGCTGAAACCGGACGAGGCGGCCAGCGAGATCAAGCTCGATTTGCGCAGCGAGGCGGGCCTTCTCAAATCGACCTTCCTGCACCGGCTCAACCTCCTCGGTATTCATTGGGGGCGGCTGATCGATGCGGAAGCCGGGCGCGGCACCTATCGTGAGATCTGGCGCCTTACCTGGTCTCCCGATATGTCGGTCGGCTTGGCGGAGGCGCTTGTCTGGGGCCTGACGATCGAGCAGGCGGCAGCGGCGGCCACAGTAGACCGTGGCCGCAAGGCGGAAGGCATAGCAGCGCTTTCGGAGCTGGTGCGTGGCGCGCTGGTCGCAGATCTTCCCAAGGCGGCTGGCGCCTGCATCGATCTTCTGCAGGCGGCGGCTGTATTAAACAATGACATTACCGATCTCATGAATGCGGTGGCGCCGCTGGTGCGCATCGTACGCTACGGCACGGCCCGCAAGCTGCCGGAGCCCGAACTTCGAGCGCTGGTCACGGCACTCGGCGCCGAAGTGAATGCCGGCGTGCGCATCGGTTCGCGCCAACTGGATGACGACACGACGTCGAAGCGCATGAATGCCATGCGCTCATATGACGAGGCGCTTGGTCTTTTCGGCGATGCCGCGCTGTTGGAAGAATGGCGTCGCCAACTCGCGCTTCTGGTCGATGACGAGCAGGCTGTTGCGCCGGTCGTCGGCTTCAGCTTGCGCCGGCTGCATGACCTTGGCCTCTGGAACGAACAGCAGGTATCAGCTGCCTTTTCGCGACAGATCGTCGGCGAAACGCCGGCGCGAGCCGGTTCCTTCGTCGAAGCGTTCATCGCAGGATCGGCGGAAGTGCTGATCCAAGACCAGGCGCTGCTCTTCCTGATCGACGAATGGCTTTGCGGGCTGGATGAAGAGATGTTCGTCGAAAGCCTGCCGCTCCTGCGGCGCGCTTTGACCGGATTCGATGCGAGCGGCCGCAAGCGGATCATGCAGCGCATCGCAGGCGGTCGAAAAGAAGCTTCGGCCGTGCCGGTGGAAACCGGGGATAACCCTGCTTTCGAACGCGCGCTGCCGCTTTTGAAACGAATTCTGGGAATGAGCGTATGACATCTGAACGGATCCGCCGCTGGAAGCTCGCTCTTGGCGATGACGACATGGAGGGGCTTGGCGAGCGGGATCAGCGCCTGAGCCGGGCGCTGTCCGCGCTTTATGATTCCGATAGCAAGAAGGGACGCGGCGGGCTTGGCGCGTCCTCGCCGAAGGTCTCGCGCTGGCTCGGCGATATTCGCGAGTTCTTTCCGACGCCGGTCGTGCAGGTCATTCAGAAAGACGCCTTCGAGCGCCTGAATCTCAAGGCGCTGATGATGGAACCGGAGTTCCTCGAAACGCTGGAGGCGGACGTCCACCTCGTCGCCGATCTGATTTCGCTACGCGGCGCGATGCCTGAGAAGACCATGGAAACCGCCCGCATGGTGGTGGGCAAGGTCGTCGAGGACCTGATGAAGCGGCTGCAATCCAAGACGGTGGAGAAACTGAGCGGTGCGGTGAACCGGTCGCAGCGAACGCATCGGCCGCGCCATGCCGATATCGACTGGCCGCGTACCATCCGCACCAACCTGCGCCATTATCAGAAGGACTACAATACGGTCGTGCCGGAGACGTTGGTCGGCTTTGCCCGCAAAACGCGGACGCGCGCCGATCTCGACCATGTCATGCTTTGCGTCGACCAGTCGGGCTCCATGGCGCCATCAGTCGTTTACGCATCGATCTTTGCGGCGGTCATGGCCTCGCTGCCGGTTCTGTCGACGAAACTTGTCTGCTTCGATACCTCGATCGTCGATCTGACGGAGGACCTGGCCGATCCGATCAAGGTGCTTTTCGGCATTCAACTCGGCGGCGGCACGGATATCAATGCAGCCCTTGCCTATTGCGAAACGAAGATCGATCGGCCGAGCAGGACGCATCTGCTGCTGATCACCGACCTTTATGAAGGCGGAGATGCCGCCGCCATGCTGGCGCGGTTGGCGGCGCTGAAACAGTCCGGCGTCAACGTCATCGTGCTTCTGGCGCTCTCCGATGATGGCCGGCCGAGCTATGACAGTCGCCATGCCGGCGCGATCGCTGCGATGGATTGCCCGGTTTTTGCCTGCACGCCGGATCAGTTTCCCGATCTGATGGCGACGGCTTTGACAAAACAGAATGTCGGGCAGTGGGCGAGCGCGAACGGCATTGAGCTGGTGCGCGGCACGCAATGATGAATCGGACAAGAATGAAATAGACAAGGGCGGCATCTGCCGCCCTTGCTTGCTCTTATCGGCGCTTCTTCCGCCACGGTGCGTTCTTTTGCCAGTCGCCGGCCATGATGCTCCCGTAGGGAAGCACCTCGTCGACCACTTCGGCCAGGCCGTAATGCGCGATCTGTGCCCGCACATTGGTGGCCGACTTGTAAGCGCCCGGCAGCTCGGAAATATCCGGGAAGCCGGAGAAGAACCGTACGTCGAGCCCCGTCGTTTCCTTCGCCAGTATGTCGGCGATGTTGTTCGGGCTGAGCCCGCGAGCATCCGCACCATATTCCTCCGCGAGACGCCGCATATGGGCGCTGCGGGAAAAATTGCGACCGGCGCCGTGCGGCGAGAAGCCGAGGCCATGGGCAGCGTTCGAACCGCGAACGATCAGGATCGGTTCCGCCATGTTGAGCGGAATGATTGTCAGATCGGTCGCGTCCTCGGCCCAAGCGTCGAAGGCCGGCGTCGCACCCTTGCCGTGGTAGAAGAGACCGTCCGACTTCCGGAAGACGAAGTTGTGCTCGTTCCAGAAGCGATCGGCGATCTTGGCGGAGAGCTTTTCCGCCGCCATGTCGTGGATGATCGCATGGTTTTCCTTCGTCCACTGCCGCACCGCCTGAAGAGCGGTCCAGTAGAGATCGCCTTCCTCGGTATCGGCCGGAATCCAGGCATTGTCGCGATGGGTTTCCGGCGAGAGCTGCTCGCGGACCCTGTTTGCCGCCTTCATGCCCTTGTCGTAGAGCCGGGCGCCGGGCGCACGCGATCCGTGATGGGTCACGAGCGCCGTCTCGCCAGTCGATTTCATCGTGCCGACATAGGCGAAGTGATTGCCGTCGCCCTGCGTTCCGAAATGCTCGATCCCGGCCGAAAGCGCTCCGTCCCTCAGGAACGGGTTCTGCTGGAAGGCCGACAGCACCGCCTCGGAAGGCTTGATCTGCGCGCCGCGCGGGCGCCCGCCGGGGCCGAAATGCGTGACCGCATGAACGGCGTCCAGCAGCGCCTTCGGATCGACGCCCGGAAAAACCGAGATCGCCATCGAGCAGCAGATATCGGCCGAATGCATGCCGGGATGGATCGCTTCCGACGCCACGACACCGCCGACGGGAATGGTCCCGACCGGTCCGGCCGGGCAGGCGTCCGGCATGATCGCTGCGGCGCGCACGACCGGCGTGCGGACGAGCTCGCGCATCGTCGCGTTCACCTTCTCGACATTGTCCTGTTCGAAAGCGTTTTCGGCGCGGATGTTTGAATAAATGTCGATATCGCTTTCCGTGCGGAGCGCCAGCGTCGGCCCCGGCTGGAAAGCCCGGGCAGCGGCGAGCGCTGCATCCATCGATCCACCTTCGCTCAGGACCTGGTTGGCCGCATCCAGCGCCGGGCGAAACCACTTGCCCTGCGGCATGCCCGCGTTGATCAGATCCTGTCCGCTTACCACTTCAATCATCTTCTTTTCTGCGTTCGCAGTCCTTCTATTCGTTCGTTTAAACACCAACCGGGCGACAATCTAGCCTCTTAGCTTTTGCCCCGGAACCATCTCACCACACGCACTTCATGCCAGATGACGCAATGCGGCCCCTGTAGTCCCGGGGCGGCATTCGCCCGGGTTCGTCTCAGCATCCCGGCAACAAGATTCGGCAAGACAGTTACTGAGCTACGCAATGCTTTCGCGATAGGGGATGCATCGAAACATCCGACCTCCCCGCCTTATGCTCGGCGGGGTGCTCTATCCTGTAGTCCTGCCGGCATTTGCCGGGGCACTTCATGCATTCCTGTCCCGGCAACAAGGGTGACAGGATCATGAACTGAGCCACGCATTTCCTTCGAAATACGGGATGACTTGAACATCCGACCTTCCCGCCGAAATCGACGGGACGCTCTACCTGTAATCCTGCCGGCATTTGCCGGGTATTCCTCTGCAGCGGCGACAAGTTTGGACGAAACCGGATGGCCCCGCTCGTGCCAGAGAGCGCTGCCCAGGATAGGAGTCGAACCTAACAGACCATCCGTGGATATGGTGGCTGTAGTTTCGTCCGGCATTCGCCGCTGTGTTTCAATTTCGGCCGTGGCGACCAATAGTGAGCAAACATCCTGCTTCCATGCCTTTCGGCCTTTCCGCAAGGCGGGCCTCGAACCCGCGCCCCAAAGGGGTTACCGATGTAGTTTCCTCGGCATTCGCCACGGTATTCCAGTCATTCTTCGTACAGCCATGGCGACGAGTTTTGCGGAAACATCATTGCTCGACCACTGAGCGACGGAGCATAAAGCTCAGGGAGGAATCGAACCTCCGTACATGTAGTTTCCTCGGCATTCGCCATGGTATCTCAGTCATCCTTCTTCTAGTCATGCGACGGGAATTCAGAAGAGACATCTTTCGGGATGTAGTCTCTTCCGGCATTCGCCATGCATGGTCCAAATTCGTCCGCGACGACGAAAAGTGGGGGAACGCCTGCTCTGTCCGCTGAGCTACGGGTCCATGGATTGGAGGACCCGACGGGATTCGAACCCGCGACCTGGAGGGTAACAGCCTGTAGTTCCATCCGGCATTCGTCACGGTATCCCGCGCCGTCACTACTCAGCGCGGGACATTCTCGTTGTTGCATCTTGCTTTCCGAAGACCGAAGCCGGTTTCAGGGCAGATACGGCTCAAAGATCGATCGTCTCGATCGTACGGACCCATTCGCCTGCATCGGACTTGCCGGCCGCAAAGCTTTCGATGGCGCCGTAAACGGCATCCGAAAAGCCGCCGATGTTCAAGATGTCCGCACCCGTTGCCGGGGTCTGGACGTAGGGCTGGATATCGAGGCAGACCAGCTTCGCAGCCGGATTCAGTCTCTTGATCTGCGCCCATTGATCCATCATCGCCGTTGTCTGGCCCTGGCCCGCCGCATCAATCCAGGACTGGTTGTCCGAGACGAAGACGACGAGATCCACCTTGGCCTTCTCCTTCACCAGCAGGTGGAGCGGTGCCGAGCAATTCGTTCCGCCGCCGCCGACCGCCGCAAGCTTGGCCGCGTTGGTCATCACGCTATCCCGACCGTTCAAGTCGACGTGAACCACGTTGTTCTCGAACGGCAGGACCCGCGTGTTGCGGTTGCGCCGCAGGAAGGAAGCAGCCACCAAGGCGGCCACATCGATGCAGCGCACGACGGTGGTTGCGCCCTTTCGGTGACCGGTCACCGGCGAACTCATGGAGCCGGACACGTCCGGGCAGACCACGACATTGCCGTAAACCGTCGGGACCGCGGAGATCGCAGTCTCCATCGCATCCTGCAGCGCGTCCTTGACGACTGTGGGGACGGATGGATCCACCATCTGCCAGGCCACCATCAGCTGGTAGGGGAAGACACGGGCCTTCCGCACCGCTTCAGGATCGGCAAGCCGAACCGCCAGCTTTTCCGCAACGCCATCGACCTCGAAAACATGGTTTCGGGCGAATGTGTTGAGGTTCTGGCGGGCCATCTGCCAGGAGCTCTTGAGTGCGATTTCCGCCCACTGCTCCCTGCTCAGGCCAAGCGATGTCAGCATCTGGAACGGCACATTCGGGAGCGGCAGGGCCGTATCCCGCTTGAAGGCTTCGAAAGCCATGACCTCCGCTGGAAGGGCCGCTACGTCGTACGGTTTGCCGATCGCCCAGGCGTAGAGCGCTGCGCGCGCCTCGTCCTTCGGCTTCGGATGCACCATCTTGATCACGTCCGGCAGCGACGGGTCGTTGCCGACCATCGCATGGAGGATTTGGTCCACCGTGCGGGTTTCGAACCATGCCTGCACCATCTTCTTCGGGCGCGTTCCGAGCGACTTACGACCGGTGGCACCCGAGCGCATGACCTGCACGAAGCCGCGCAGCATCTTGCCGCTCTTTACCACCTTCGGAAAGGCGCGCGCGAAAGCATCGCTTTCAAGGGCCGAAAGCATGGCCAGAAGCATGACCGGCATATCTTTCATGTGACCCTTCTCGGCAGCGTAAATCGCCACCTTGGCCAGAAATTCCGGCTCGACTTCGGCTGCGAGCTTCACGACAGCATCGAGCTGTTCGCCGGCATTGGCATGGAACGTATCGTTGAACGTTCCCGTAACCGCATATTGCGCCAGGGCTTCCCGCGCTGTCAGTGCATAGGCTGGAGCGCCCGCGTGGTTCACGGTATTAGTGCCGGCGATGAGCTTGCCGAAGTAGGATTTGAAGATTGCCTTGTTCACCATGGCAGCACCTCTTGGTCTTGGTTGTGCCAGATACCTTTCAAGTCTCATGCCAAACTGCCATGGAGGAGCCAGGTCGAGCGCAATTTTCTTTTTATCCTGTTGTTATTAAAAGAGTAAAAAATATCACCGGCCATGCAATGGCTACAATTGCACTTCTGTAAACCACTCGATATTCTATCTAAAATAATAGAGTTTATAAAATTGGATAAACGATGAAGCGCCGCGTTGCGATCAGCATCCTGGGGACCACCCTCGATATGGGCCGTCGTGAAGACCGTTGGAACCGATGGCGGCCGAATGTTGGGCTGTGTCAGCAGACGGGCTTCTTCATCGACCGCGTGGAACTGATCCACGACAATCATTCCGACTGGCTGGCGAAAAGCATCATCGGTGATATCGAAACCGTCTCGCCGGCCACCGAAGTCCGGCAGCGGATTATCAATCTCAAGGACCCCTGGGACTTTTCCGAGGTCTATACCAAGTTGCGTGATTTCTCGCGCGACTATGATTTCGATCCGGATACAGAGGACTACCTCGTCAACATCACCACCGGAACGCATGTCGCCCAGATCTGCTGGTTTCTGCTGACTGAAGCGCGGATCATCCCCGGTCGCCTCTTGCAGCTTTCGCCGCCGCGCGATCGCGAGCCGGGGCAGGATTATGCCGGCACGCACCGAATCATCGATCTGGATTTGTCCCGTTATGACGAGATTGCCAAGCGCTTCGCTTCCGAACGGGACGATGCGGCCTCCTTCTTGAAATCCGGCATCTCGACGCGAAACGCGGCCTTCAACCGGATGATCGACGAGATCGAACGTGTCGTGATCCGGTCAACAGCGCCTGTCCTCTTGACTGGTCCGACCGGCGCAGGCAAATCGCAACTCGCCAAGCGCATCTATGAACTCAAGAAGGCGCAACGAAAGGTTACGGGGCCGTTCGTGGAGGTCAATTGCGCGACATTGCGCGGCGACCAGGCGATGTCTGCCCTGTTCGGCCACATCAAGGGCGCCTTTACCGGCTCGGCCGGCGAGCGGGCAGGACTGCTGAAGTCTGCGGATAAGGGTGTGCTATTTCTCGACGAGATCGGCGAACTCGGTGCTGACGAACAGGCGATGTGCCTGCGTGCCATCGAGGAAAAGCGGTTCCTGCCTGTCGGGGCCGACAAGGAGGTGTCTGCCGATTTTCAGCTTCTGGCCGGCACGAACCGAGATCTGCGCGATGCTGTGCAAGACGGTCGCTTTCGCGAAGATCTTTTCGCTCGCCTGAACCTTTGGACCTTCCAGCTTCCCGCTCTTCGAGAACGCAAGGAGGATATCGAGCCGAACCTTGATTTCGAACTTCGCCGGTTTCTGGAACGAGAGGGGCAGAACGTCACTTTCAACAAAGAGGCGAGGGAACGTTACCTAGTGTTTGCGACAGGCGCGGAGGCTGCCTGGAGTGCCAATTTCCGTGACCTTTCGGCTTCGGTGACCCGCATGGCAACACTTGCTCCGCAAGGCCGAATTACGGTGGATGTCGTCAATGACGAGATTGCACGTCTCAAGAACGCCTGGGGTGGCGTTCCACGAATGGTCGCTGCCGATCACGTGATCCTTGAGCTTCTCGGCGGCGATGCAGCGGCAAAGCTCGATCTTTTTGACAAAGCCCAACTCTCGGCGGTTTTGGATGTCTGCGTGGATCATGTTTCGGCCAGCGCCGCCGGACGTGCGCTCTTTGCCAACTCGCGGCTGGACAAGAAAAGCTCCAACGACGCCGATCGGCTGACCAAATATCTGGCGCGCTTCGGTCTGAAATTTGAAGATATTCGAGATGGGCGTCGGTCGTAATAGGATTTTGTGGCCGAATATCCGGATCTATCGGCGATGTTTCGATTTCACGTAGACTTCGCCATATTCTGAGTGGGTGTCTCCACGCATAGATCAAAACAACCGGATATTTTGTTCCTGCAAGCTCGACGATAATTTCAAGCGAGGAAATCAATGGATCAGGAGGTTGCAAGGGCAGATGGGAGTGCTCCGTCGGCGGCGAGTACGCTACCGCTGACGTTGTTATTGAGCGGCACCGGAGGATATCTCGACGCCTTCACCTGGATTGGCCATGGCCATGTATTTGCCAATGCCCAATCCGGAAACGTGGTTCTGCTGGGGATAGACATCGCCACTGGAGGATGGTCGGATGCTTGGCGTCGGCTGATGCCCATCGTGGCTTTCTTCTTTGGTGTCTTCGCCGCCTATTGGGTCAAGGGTGTCGCTTCGAGGAAGGACCAGGGGTGGTTGACCTTGCCCAGTCTCGGAGTTGAGATCGTCGTTTTAGGTGTCGTTGCGACCCTTCCATCCAGTTTCGCCAGCGCACCAATCGTCCTTGCCGTGTCTTTTGTGACGGCTTTCCAAAGCTCGATATTCAATAGACTTGAGAACTGGCCCTACAATTCGGTAATGACGAGTGGAAATTTGCGCATGGCGGCAGAATCCCTTTTCCAATGGGTTGCTCGGCATCGCGACCGCGCTTCCCTGGATCAGGCAGCGAAATTCGGGGCCGTCTGCCTTAGCTTTTGCGTCGGCGCTGCGGTCGGGGGCGTTGCGACAGCGGTAATTGGAAATGCAGCCTCGATAGGGCCAGCCATTCTGCTGGGAGCGGCACTGCTGGTTTGTCTCAGAGACGGTCGTGTTTTGAGCAGCTGATTGCCTCACGATCCGGCCAATCTAGGCGTCGCGCTGAGTTTCAGTTCGTTTGCTATCGCCGATAGCTGAGCAGCGAGCTTCTCAGACTCCGCTCCGCGCGGATCACTTCTGCGCCAGGCAAGCCCGATCTGACGCGAATAGGCTTCATTGGTCATTGCCCGATAAGAAATCAGGTCATGATCGGCGACCGCGAGCGCCGGGATGAGCGTGCATCCCTCTCCGGCGGCAACCATGTATTTCAGGGTCTCAAGGCTGGTGCCGTGCCTGTTGCTGCGATCCACCAGGGTGCAGACAGACAGAGCTTGGTCGCGAAGGCAGTGTCCCTCTTCAAGCAACAGCCGCTCTTGCGGGTCCAGCTCTTCCCAGCCAGGACCAGTCTCAGAGTTAGCCGGATGTCCAATCGGGCTGGCAAGAAGGAAGGGTTCAACGAAGATCTCTGCAGTCGCCAGAGTGGGCTCAGCCTGCGGCAGGGAAAGGATCACCGCATCCAGTTCCCCGTCGACCAGCTTTTCGACCAAGGCTGCGGTAAGGCCTTCGCCGAGAACAAGAGATAGGTTTGGGTAATGCGTGCGAAGCTCGCGAAGTACCTTCGGGAAAAGGTAGGGACCAAGCGTCGATATTGCCGCCAGCCTCAGCGAACCGCCCCACGATTCATCCGATGTCTGCACCGAGCTCACGAGGTTGCGTGCCTCGTGTAAAACGCCTCGGGCGTGATTGATCAAACGCTGCCCCTCCGCCGTGACAAGAACTCGGCGCGTCGTGCGTTCGAAGATCGTTATGCCGAGCCAGGCCTCCAGCTTTCGGATTTGGGCAGACAGGGACGGTTGCGCAACCCTGCAATGCTCGGCCGCTCGCACGAAGCTGCCGTGGTCCGCGACGGAAACAACATATTCGAGGTCACGAAGTGACAGGCCCGACAGGCTCATGGTCAGCACTCAATAGATGATGGCTATTCATTTTCTGCGGAGATTACCCCTGGCCTATTAATTGGTCCAGGAGAGTTGTTTGTCGAAATCTCAAAACCGGCAATATCGAGCCGGCTTTGGGAGATCGCCCGCGCCAGAGGGGATGATGCGGGCGATCGTTGGAGCCTCGCTTGGGAGGAGGAAACAGGCTCCACCAGATATTTACTCGGCCGCGAGTTTTGCCGCTTTGGCGCGGTGGATGCGCTCGATCGCTTCGGCCACACCCGCGCCATAGGCAGGATCGGCCTTGGAGCAGTTGGAGATGTGACGATCGATGACCGGCTGCGTCGCGCCATAGATTGCGCGGGCAGTGTTTTCGAAGAGAACCTTCTGCTGGGCAGGCGACATCTTCCGGAAGAGATTTCCAGGCTGGGAATAATAATCGTCGTCTTCGCGGTGGTTCCAGCGCTGGACCGCACCGTCGATCCTCAGCGGCGGCTCGGAGAAATCGGGCTGCGCGACCCATTCACCGCGGCTGTTGGGCTCGTAGGAGGTGCGGCGACCGCCGTTGCCATCGACGCGCATCGCGCCGTCACGATGGTAGCTGCGGAAGGGGCATTTCGGCGCGTTCACCGGAATCTGCGAATAATTCACGCCAAGGCGGTAGCGCTGCGTATCGCCATACGAAAACAGACGGCCCTGCAGGAGATGATCGGGCGAGAAGCTGATGCCGGGCACGATGGTGCTGGGGCTAAAGGCAATCTGTTCAATCTCGGCAAAGAAGTTCTCAGGATTGCGGTTGAGTTCCATGACACCGACTTCGATCAGCGGATAGTCGGCCTTCGGCCATACCTTCGTTACGTCGAACGGATTGATATGGTAGGTATTGGCCTCTTCTTCCGGCATGATCTGGATCAACAGGGTCCAGCGCGGGAAGTTGCCTTCCTCGATATTGTCGAAAAGATCGCGCTGGCTGCTTTCGCGGTCGTTACCGATGAGCGCCGTTGCTTCCTCATCCGTCAGGTTCTGGATGCCCTGCTGGGTGCGGAAGTGGAACTTCACCCAGAATCGCTCATTCTGCGCGTTGATGAAGCTGTATGTATGGCTGCCGAAACCATGCATATGGCGCCAGCTCTTCGGGATGCCGCGATCGCTCATAACGATGGTGACCTGGTGCAGCGCTTCCGGCAGGTTCGTCCAGTAGTCCCAATTATTGTCCGCGGAGCGCATGCCCGTGCGCGGGTCGCGCTTGACGGCGTGGTTGAGGTCAGGGAATTTCAGCGGATCACGGATGAAGAAAACCGGGGTGTTGTTGCCGACGAGATCCCAGTTGCCTTCGTCCGTGTAGAATTTCAGCGCGAAACCGCGAATATCGCGTTCAGCGTCAGCGGCGCCGCGTTCGCCGGCTACGGTCGAGAAACGCGCCGCCATTTCGGTCTTCTTGCCGATTTCGGAGAAGATTTTCGCGCGAGTATACTTCGTAATGTCGTGGGTGACCGTGAACGTGCCAAATGCGCCGGCGCCCTTTGCATGCATGCGCCGCTCGGGGATAACTTCTCGGTCGAAGTGCGCGAGCTTTTCCAGGAACCAGACATCCTGAAGAAGTGCCGGTCCGCGCGGACCGGCGCTGATGATGTTGTTGTCGTCGACGACGGGAGCGCCGAACGATGTCGTGAGCTTGTTCATCTGTTCCTCTTTCCTCTAACTGCATGCTCGGGAATGCCGTTTGACGTCCCTGCATGCTCTTGGTAGAGGATGTGGAATGATAGATTAATGATAATCATTCTCAGAATTTGATAGTCGTTGCCTATCAATTTGGCCGAGCTTCGCCCGCGGCGGCCGGCAATGACCGCAAAAGGCGGCCAGTTCGGCCCCTCTATTCGCCGCCGAAAATCCCCATGAAGCGCTTGCGCGAGCGCTCGATGTGATCGCGCATTGCAGCCTCTGCCAGGGCCGCATCCTTCTGCTTGATCGCAGCAATGATGCGGGCATGCTCGTCATTGGCATCGGTCGTCGCACGGGCATGAAAGAACAGCCGGAACAGGTGAACGTGGGTATGCAGCCGCGTCAGCGTCTCGTGAATGAGAACATTGCCGCTGCCGATGGCGACCAGGTCATGGAATGCGCTGTCGCTCTGGGCAAATTGGCCGTAGGCCTGCCGTGGGTCCTCGTGGTGCGTGGTTCGCATCTCGTGGTCGATCTTCTCCAGCATCTCGATCGCGTCGTCGCTCATGGCAAGTGCTGCGCGCGAGGCGGCGAAGGGTTCGAGCAGCAATCGCAGCTCATAGAGCTGTTGCAGCCGAGCCTTGTCCATCTGGCTGGCGGCGCTGTAGCCGATGAGATGGGTCTTGACGACGAGGCCCAGCGCCTCCAGACGGGACAGGGCTTCGCGGATCGGTGTCTGCGACACGCCGAGCTCGCGCACGAGGCTGTCCACCGAGATGCGGCCGCCAGGCGGGATCTTCAGCGTCATAAGCTGGGCATAGATCGCATTATAGACCTCGTCGCCCAGTCGCGGCGGACGGCGCACGAGCCAGCTGTTGGATCCGCCCTCTGCCTTCAGGTCCTTTACCATTGAAAATTACTCCCTTGACGCAACCTTTCCTTAGCAGCATAGTGCGCGAACTTCAATCAGATATCCGATCGGATTTTATGTCGTGACTATCGTTGATGCCGTTTTGCTGAAGGATGTGGCTGCAAAGGCACTCGATCGTGCGGGAATCCCGAAGGACCACGCCGTCCAGCAGCTCGATCTCTTGATGGAAGCCGAGTTGAGGGGCATTCCCTCACATGGCCTGCTTCGACTGGACCGGATCACCCGCCGCATCGCAAATGGTGTCATCGATCCGAATACAAGCGGGTCGCATGAATGGCGCAAGCAGGCGTTTCTTAGCGTGGACGGGCAGGAGGGCTTGGGTCCCGTTGTTGCCAATGCCGCGCTCGATGCCGTCAAATCGCGGGCGCGGGAGACCGGGATCGCGGTCGCAGCCATCCGCAATTCGAACCATATCGGCATGCTCGGCTGGTATGCAGAGCGCGTTGCGAGCGAGGGGTTCACTATTATTGGGCTGTCGACCAGCGAGGCGCTTGTGCATCCCTGGGGTGCGCGCCGGGCGATGCTCGGAACCAACCCGATCGCGATAGGCATTCCGGCCGAGGGCGAGCCCTTCATGATGGATACGGCAACGGGCGTGGTCTCGATGGGGGAGATCCATGACCACGCTCATCGCAAGGCGCCAATTCCCGAGCACTGGGCGCTCGACGAGGGCGGCAACCCGACGACCGATGCCGAGGCGGCCAAGAGGGGAGCAATCGCGCCCTTCGGTCAGGCCAAGGGTTATGCGCTTGGGCTTGCCTTCGAGCTTTTGGTGAGCAGCCTCGCAGGTGCTGCGATCGGAGCCGATGTCCGCGGGACGCTTGACGCGACTGAGGTCTGCAACAAGGGCGATGTCTTCATCGTCATCGACGGGCCGCGCTACGACATCAGGGATTATCTAGATGAAATCCGCAACATGGAACCGGCTGCCGGCTTTTCGCAGGTCCTAGTGCCCGGCGAGCGTGGGCGCGCCTGCCGCGACCAGCGTTTGCGCGATGGGGTACCGGTTGCGGACGAGGTCTGGGAGCGTTTGCAGGTTCTGGCCGGCATGAAAGTGGCGGCCTGAAGAGCATTTTTGGGAGGATGACGTTGCCTTTGTTTGGAACACTTCGCACGCCGCGAAACCTGGTCTTCGGCGCCGGTCAGCGCAATGCGCTTCCCGCCTATGCCGCGGCTCTTGGCACGAAGGTGCTCGTCGTCACGGACGAACGACTGGCAGGAGATGGCGAGTTTCACGTGCTTATGGACAAGCTCGCGGAGGCCGGGCTGCAGACGAAGGTCTTCGACGGTACGATCGCCGAGCTGCCGCTGGAATGTATTGCGCGCGGCGTCGAACTCGGTCGCGCATTCGGGGCGGATCTCATCGTCGGCATTGGCGGCGGCAGCTGCATCGATGCGGCAAAGGTCATTGCCTTGCTGCTCGCGCATGGTGGCAAGGCCTCGGATTACTACGGCGAATTCAGGGTTCCAGGGCCAGTCCTGCCGCTTATCGCTTTGCCAACGACGTCGGGCACCGGATCGGAAGTCACGCCCGTGGCCGTCATCACGGATCCGGACCGGGCCGTGAAGGTCGGTATCGCCAGCCCGCATCTGATTTCCCACACGGCGATCTGCGACCCGGAGCTGACATATTCCTGCCCACCATCGCTCACCGCCGTTTCGGGCGCCGATGCGCTCACCCATGCGATCGAAGCCTATACGACTGTCCGTCGCCAGCCGACTGGGACCATCGTCCATGAGCATGTCTTCCTCGGCAAGAACGCGCTCAGCGACAATTATGCGCTGATGGCGATTTCGCATATTTCCGCGAGCCTGAAGCGGGCCTGTGACAATGGAAGCGACCATGTGGCGCGCGAGCGGCTGATGCTGGGCGCGACGACGGCGGGGCTTGCCTTCGGAACAGCCGGCACGGCGGCTGCGCATGCGGTGCAATATCCCGTCGGCGCGATGACCCACACGCCGCACGGAATGGGCGTTGCTGTCATGATGCCCTATGTCATGGAGTTCAACCGGGCGCATTGCGAGGCTGAACTCGGCGAAATCGGCGCGGCCATGGGGATCGATCTCGCCGGAAAATCGTCCTTCGATCGCGCCTCGGCGACAATCGACGCCGTCGACGCGCTTTTCGGATCGATCGGCATTCCGAAGACGATCGCCGATCTCGGTATAATTGCCGGGCAGCTGCCGCAGATCGCCGAACAGGCGATGGGCAGTGTGCGTCTTATCAAGAACAATCCGCGTCCGCTCGACATGGAGACGATGACGCTGCTGGTCGAGGCCGCATTCAGCGGCGACCGCCGTCGCCTTCGTGCCATGTCTCCAGATCGAAAGGCAAATTGACCATGAACGCCATCCAGAAGATCTCGGCCAATCTGAGTTTCGACATAGGCTCCATTCCGACCGACCTCTATATTGGCGGCAAATGGCGCGCTGCTTCGACCGCTCAGCGTGCGGAGGTCATCGATCCCTCTACCGGGCTGACCATCGCCTCTGTTGCTGACGGAAGTGTCGAGGACGGCATGGAAGCGGTTGCTGCCGCCTATGCCGCAGCACCGGCCTGGGCTACGACCGCACCGCGCAAGCGCTCGGAAATCCTGCGCCGCTGCTACGAACTGATGATCGAGCGCAAGGACATGATTGCCGAACTCATCAGCCTGGAAAACGGCAAGGCGCTCAGCGATGCGCTGGGCGAGGCCATCTATTCAGCGGAATTCTTCCGCTGGTTTTCCGAGGAGGCCGTGCGCCTGAACGGCGATCTCTATACGGCACCTTCCGGCGCCAACCGCATCCTGGTCGAGCATCAGCCGATCGGGGTCTCGGTGCTTGTCACGCCCTGGAATTTTCCGGCAGCGATGGCAACCCGGAAAATCGCGCCGGCGCTGGCAGCCGGCTGCACCTGTATTCTGAAACCCGCGACCGAGACGCCCCTTACCGCCTTCGTTCTTGCGCAGATTTACGCCGAAGCCGGGGTTCCAGACGGCGTGGTCAATGTCATCACCACGACGAAGGCTGGCCCCGTCGTCAGCGCCATGCTGCATGATCCCCGGGTCCGCAAGCTTTCCTTCACCGGCTCGACGCCGGTCGGGCGTAAGCTGCTGCATGAAGCGGCAGATACGGTGCTCTCCTGCTCGATGGAGCTTGGCGGTAACGCTCCCTTCATCGTCTTCGAGGATGCCGATCTCGATGCGGCGATCGAAGGCGCGATGGTCGCCAAGATGCGCAATGGCGGCGAGGCCTGCACCGCTGCAAACCGCTTCTACGTCCAGAAGGGCATTGCCGACGCCTTTTCCAAGCGGCTTGCTGAACGCATGGGCGCAATGAAGGTCGGTGCCGGCTACGACAAGGCGACGCAATGCGGCCCGGTCATCAACAAGACGGCGCTGGATCGCATCGCCGGACTGGTTACCGATGCGACGAAGCGGGGCGCGAAGATATTGACCGGCGGTGCGCCGCTCGACCAGGACGGCTTCTATTTTCCGCCGACCGTGCTGCAGGACGTGACCGCCGATTCCCACATTACAGCCGAGGAAATCTTCGGCCCGATCGCAGCCATCAGCACCTTCGAGACCGAAGAGGAAGTGATCCGTGCCGCAAACAACACCGAGTTCGGACTGATCTCTTATGTCTACACCCGCGATCTCTCCAGGGGCCTTCGCGTCTCCGAGAAACTGGAAAGCGGCATGGTCGGTCTGAACCGCGGGCTCGTCTCCGATCCCGCCGCTCCGTTCGGCGGCGTCAAGCAGAGCGGCCTCGGACGTGAGGGAGCCCATCACGGAATTCTGGAGTTCTGCGAGACGAAATACATTGCAGTAACTTGGTAAATATCAATCGATTTGGGAGGAAATCCATTGAAAATCAAATCAGTAGAAGCATTTCAGGTGGCGCTTGGCACCGGTGATGATTGGACGGCGCGGAGCGCCTTCGTTCGGATCGAGACCGAAGACGGTCAATTCGGTCTCGGCGAAGCATCGCCGATGCAGGGAGGTGTTGCGTCCCTCGTCATCATCGCCAAGGACATGGCGCCATATCTGGTCGGCAAGGATGTTCTCGACCACGCCATCCTTCTGGACACGCTCTTCCACCGCTGCATCAAGCTCGGGCCAGAGGGTGCGACGACGGCGGCACTTGCCGCGCTCGACATCGCTCTTTGGGACCTGAAGGGCAAGCTGCTCGGCCAGCCGGTCTACAAGCTGCTCGGCGGCGCCTGGAGAACCAGCCTGACCTGCTACAGCTCGGTCGGCGGCAATGCGGCCAGAACCGTCGACGAAGTTCTGCGCGTCGTCGAACGCCGGGTGGAGAAGGAAAAGCCGGCTGCGGTGAAGATTCGCTGGGATGGCGATCGGACGAAGCAGGATGTCGATATCCCCGGAGACATCGCCAAGGCGAAGGCCGTGCGCAAGCTGCTCGGCGACGATTTCGTCCTCGGGTTCGACGCGAACAATGGCTATTCGGTCGGCGGTGCAATGCGTGTCGGCCGGGTGTTGGAGGACCTCGGCTATACGTGGTTCGAGGAGCCTGTTCAGCACTATAACGTTCGGGCCATGGGAGAGGTGGCTCAGCGGCTCGACATCACTGTCTCTGCGGGCGAACAGACCTACACGCTGCAGGCGCTCAGGGAACTGATCGACGCAGGCGTGCGCATGGTACAGCCCGACATCGTCAAGATGGGCGGCATCACCGGCATGATGAAGTGTGCGGCAATCGCCCATGCGCATGGCGTCGAATTGGTTCCGCATCAGACGCAGCCGACCGTCGCGCATCTCGCCAATATCCATGTCCTTGGCACGATCATGCATTTGGCCAAGCCCGTCGAGCTTGCCGACAATTGGGAAAGAGGCGCCTCGGTCTTCGTCAATCCGTCCGAGCCGCATAACGGCCTTTTTGAACTGCCGACCGCACCCGGCCTTGGTGTGCAATTTGACGAAAAGGAAATGGAACGACGCAAGATTGCGATCAAGTTCTGATTTGCGACTTCTGGGAGGAAGGTATGACGATTACGCGTAGAGAATTCATGGTCCGCAGTGGCCTGGTTGCGGCGGCCCTTGGCACAGGGACGTCGCTTTCCACCGGAACCAGCTATGCCGCCGCCGACACCATCACGCTGGCCGTGGCCGCCCGCTCGCCCGGCGGCATCAACCCGCAGCAGACGGGACTGACCGGCGGCGACAACTGGGCAATCAACCAGGTGTTCAACACGTTGGTGGAGGCGCCGGATGGCCGCTGGGCGTCGAAGCCGGAGGATTTTCAGCCGAGCCTGGCCGTTAGCTGGGAATCGTCGGCCGACGCAAAGACCTGGACCTACAAGCTTCGCAAGGGCGTGGCCTTCCACAAGGGCTACGGGGAAATGACCTCGGACGACGTCGTCTTCACCTTCAACCGACAGCTTGACCCGAAGACCGTCACGGCAAACAAGGTCTTCTACACCAATATCGCATCGGTAGAGGTGCTCGACCCGTTGACCGTCCGCTTTACGCTGAAACGCCCCGACCCGCTTTTCAACGGGAGCGCCGTGGCAACGCTCAGCGCCTCGATCATGAGCCGCAAGGCCTTCGAGGAAAAGGGCGACAAGTTCAATATGGATGGGATTGGCACCGGCCCGTATCAGGTCGATTCGATCACCGCATCGGGCGGGACGAGATTGAAGGCCTTCCCCGAGCATTTTGCAGGCCCTCCGGCGACGCCGAATCTGCTTATCACCTATATCGCCGATACGACGGCACGCACGCTTGCCTTCGCCTCGGGCCAGGTCGACATGATCGAGGGCGTGCGTGCGCCCGGCTGGCTGAACACGATGAAGCAGCGGTCCGCGAAAACGATCTTCGACGCCACCGCGCCGGGAAGCCTGAATACCCTGCATGTCAATCTGACGCGCCCGCCGCTCAACGACCTGCGCGTTCGCCAGGCGCTTCGATATGCCATCGACAATGCGCAGATCGCCAATGCGTTCAACGGCATCGCGACACCGATGGTTGGCGTCATCGCGCCGCAATTTGCGGGCTCCGTGAAGATGGAAGACCTGCCGCCGGAGCTTCAGTACAAGCCAGATCCGGAAAAGGCGAAGGCGCTCTTGGCCGAAGCCGGTCATCCGCAAGGGGTGACCATCCCGTGCTATGTCAGCCAGCGGGAGGACTATGCCTCGATCATGCTGATGATCCAGGAGCAGCTTCGCGCCTGCAACATCAATCTCGATCTGAAGATCATCGACCACGCGACCTTCCATTCGGACAACCATCTCGACAAGAATTCGCTAGCGCTCTGGTCGTCGAGCTATCCGCCGATCGGCACTTCGATCCTCGCGTCGCAACTGGCTTCGGATGCCGAGGTCAAGGCCGATGGGACGGGGCAGGGCAACTACAGTCACTACGGTGTCGCCATTCCAGGCATCGACGCGCTGCTCGACAAGGCCCAGGATGAGCCTGACTTCAACAAGCGAACGGCACTCATCCAGGAAGCCGAGAAGCAGGTTCTGAAGGATCTCCCGCTCTTCGGCATCATCACGCTGTCCTATGTGATTGCCCGCAATCCGCGGCTCGACATCGGCTACAAGGTCGAGGCCGGCCCCGCATACTGGTCGCTCTCCAAGGCCAAGCTGACCGCCTGACGGGAGGAGCGACAATGCCCGGCATCATATCAGCGAAGCTGCTCGACGCTATCCCGACGGTCCTGCTTGTCCTGACCCTTGTCTTCGTCGCGCTGAGAATTCTGCCGGGCGATCCCGCGGTCGTCGCCCTTGGCGACTATGCCACGCCGGAACAGCTCGCGTTGTTCCGGCAGCAGACCGGCCTCGACGCGCCGCTCTGGCAGCAATATCTGGT
Organism: Rhizobium sp. BK376; assembly: GCF_004341625.1. Classification (GTDB taxonomy): domain Bacteria; phylum Pseudomonadota; class Alphaproteobacteria; order Rhizobiales; family Rhizobiaceae; genus Rhizobium. The sequence continues at coordinate 25,438 of NZ_SLZG01000012.1, forward strand.
CTTTCTTTGGAATGTCGCGCGCTTCGATTTCGGGACGTCGCTGATCTCGCATCAGCCTGTCCTGCAGACCATCGGCGAGAACCTGCCCTACACGATCGAGCTGACGCTGGCTGCGACCATCATCGGCACGCTGCTGGGGCTGCCTTTCGGGGTCATTGCCGCGGTTCGCCGCAATCGCTGGCCCGACACAGGCATGCGCATCTTCTCGCTTGTCGGATACGCCATTCCCGATTTCTATCTCGGAGCTCTGCTTCTCATTGCGTTCGCGCTCAATCTCGGCTGGTTCCCGATCAATGGCGGCGGCGATGGTTTCGTCGACGGGCTCTATCACCTGGTTCTGCCGGCCGTGACCCTCGCCATGGTCAAGATCGCTTTTCTCGGGCGGCTGACGCGCACCTCGTTGCTGGAGGTTCTGTCGAAGGATTATATCCGGACCGCGCGCGCCAAGGGCGCCTCTCGACATGCAATTGTCTACAAGCATGGTCTCAGAAATGCGTTACTGCCCGTTATCACCGGGCTCGGCCTCAGCGTGCTCGCCACATTTTCCGGCTCGGTGGCCGTCGAGCTGGTGTTCAATCGGCCGGGCATCGGCGCGATGCTGATCAATGCGATCTCCGAGCGCGACTATCCGCTGATCCAGGGAGGCGTCGTGATCTTCGCGCTCTCGGTTGTTCTTGTGAATTTTCTGGTCGATATCGCCTATGTGCTCGTCGATCCGCGCATTCGGGGGAAATGATGGCTGTGACCGAAACATCTCCTGTCGTTTCGCTCGATTCCAGCGTTCTGCAGATCCTGAAACGCGTCTTCCTCACCCGCTTTTCGACGGTAATCGCTGCCGTGATCATCGCGATCTTCGTCATTGTCGCCGCGCTGGCGCCGACGATTGCCCCCTATGATCCATTGAAGCAGAGCTATCTCGATATCAGCGCCTATCCGTCGGTGGCGCACTGGCTGGGAACGGACCAATTCGGCCGCGACGTTCTCTCCCGCCTCATCTATGGATCGCGAAACTCGCTGATCTTCGGACTGATAGCGCCGGTCCTTGCCGCCATCATCGGGACGACGCTCGGCGTGACCGCCGGCTATTTCGGCGGCATCAGCGACCGTATCATATCCCGCATCATCGATATCCTCATGGCATTTCCGGAACTGCTTCTGGCGATCATCATCGCTGCTGCACTCGGTGGCGGGTTCTGGAATGTCGTGGCGGTGCTGACGATCGCCTTCGTTCCCGGCTTTGCCCGCGTGGCACGCGCTTCGACGCTTTCGGTCAAGCAGGAGCCCTATATCGAAGCTGCCATGGCGATCGGGGTGCGCACGCCCGTTATCATTGTCCGGCATGTCGTTCCGAACATTTCGGCGTCGATTGTCCTTTTGCTGACGCTTTGGATCGCGTCCGCGATCCGCCTCGAAGCCGCTTTGAGTTTCCTCGGCATCGGCACACAGCCGCCGGCGGCGAGCTGGGGCAATATCATCCGCGATGGTCTTGGCAATGTCTTCGGCTCGCCGTGGCCGATCATCGGCGCCGGCCTTGCCGTCACCATCGTTGTCCTGTGTTTCAACGTGATCGGCGATGCGGTGCGCGACGTTCTCGATCCGGAGGCGGCGGAGTAGACGCCCGGCCGGATTTTCAGAAATGACGCCGCAGAGCAGAGGAGGCTCCGTGAGCATGATCAAACCCAGCACTTTGGACCATAGCGACGAGACGCACGCTGCGGGTTCCGATCGCCGACCCGTATTGTCCGTTCGCGATCTCAGGACGTCGTTTCGCTCCGGCGACGGCTGGCTTCCCGTCGTCAAGGGCGTTTCCTTCGATGTCGCGCCGGGCGAGACGCTTGCCGTAGTCGGCGAATCCGGATCGGGCAAGAGCGTGACCGCCTTTTCCATCATGCGACTGCTGTCGGAGGAGAAGGCCAAGGTCGAGGGCTCGGTTGTTCTGTCGGGCAGGGAGATCCTGCAACTGCCTGAAGCCCAGATGCAATCCATACGCGGCAACGAAATCGCGATGATCTTCCAGGAGGCGATGACGAGCCTCAACCCGCTCTTCACGATCGGCCAGCAGATCGTCGAGGCCCTGGCCATCCACAAATCGCTCTCCGGCGGGGAGGCAGAGGCCGAGGCGATCCGGCTGCTCGAGCGGGTGCAAATCCCGGCGGCGCGCAGCCGCTACAATGACTATCCGCACAATTTCTCCGGCGGCATGCGCCAGCGCGCGATGATCGCGATGGCGCTGGCGTGCAAACCGAAGGTCTTGATCGCAGACGAGCCGACGACCGCGCTTGATGTGACGATCCAGTCGCAGATCCTCAATCTCATCAAGCAATTGCAGAATGAAGAGAACATGGGGGTGATCTTCATCACCCATGATATGGGCGTCGTTGCCGAAATCGCCGAACGCACCGTCGTCATGCTCAAGGGCGAAGCCGTGGAAACCGGTACGACCGAACACATCTTCAACCACGCGACGCATCCCTATACGCGCGCCCTGCTCAACGCCGTGCCGCGGCTGGGCTCGATGCGTGGCCAGTCGCAACCGCTGCGCTTCCCGACCATCGATCCGAAGACGGGATTGGGCCGGGAGGCCGAAAGCGGCGCCAGCACCGTCAGCACGCAGGAACGGCCGCTGCTGGAAGTTCAGTGCCTAACGGCTCGATTTGATATCCGTACCGGCTTGTTCGGCAAGGTCCGCAACCGCATCCATGCGGTCGAGAATGTTTCCTTCGACCTGCGCGCCGGAGAGACATTGTCGCTGGTTGGCGAATCCGGTTGTGGAAAGTCGACGACCGGGCGGGCGATCATGCGTCTGATCGAGCCGAAGGCGGGCTCCGTCAAGATCGACGGGCAGGAGGTTACGACCATGTCCGCTGCGCGCTTGCGTGAGGCGCGCCGCCATATCCAGATGATTTTCCAGGATCCTTTTGCGAGCCTCAGTCCGCGACGGACGATCGGGCAGGCGATTGCCGAACCATTTCTCACCCACAAGCTCGGCACGCGGGCGGAGGCCGAGCGCAAGGTCGCGGATCTCCTGGAAAGGGTAGGGCTCTCGCCCTCGATGGCGAAGCGCTTGCCGCACCAGTTCTCCGGCGGTCAGCGCCAGCGCATCTGCATTGCGCGTGCTCTGGCGCTCTCTCCGAAAATCATCGTCGCCGACGAAAGCGTTTCGGCGCTCGATGTCTCGGTCAAGGCGCAGGTGATCAATCTTCTGATGGAGCTGCAGGAAAGCTTCGGGCTAGCCTATCTCTTCATCTCGCACGATATGGCAGTCGTCGAACGCGTCAGCCACCGTGTCGCCGTGATGTATCTCGGCGAGATCGTCGAGATCGGGACGCGCGAGGAGGTTTTTGGCAACCCGCAGCATCCTTACACCAAGCGTCTTCTCGCCGCCGTGCCATTGCCCGATCCGTCCCGTCATGGGCTTAGCCGTCCGGTGTCGACCGATGAGATCAAGAACCCCATTCGCGCCATGGACTATGTCCCTCCGGTCCGGGAATACTTGAGCGTTTCCGCGGACCATCTCGTCCAGAAATGGACGGCGGATTGGGCGGCAGCGATGTGATGCCTAGCAAAAAGCCCACCTGCTCGTTTGTGAGCAGATGGGCTTTCGATTGGTGGATTTCGGATCCGGCTTGCTGCAGAAAGCTGTCGCTCAGGTCCTCGGCTTCAGATTTTCTGGGTCGTAGAGCGGCTTGTATCCCACGGCTGCAACTTCGACCGGATATTTCTCCGCGAAATACTCGACATTGAGCTTGCGGCCGACCTGGCAATAGTCCCAGGGCAGATAGGCGAGCGCGATGTTCTTGCCGAGCGTCGGGCCGAAGGCGACCGAGGTCGTGTAGGAGACGCGGCCGAGTTCATCGACCAGCGTCTTGCCGGTATCGGGGTCGAGAACGGGCATCGAGCCGACCGGATAGCGGGCTACACCCTTGGAGTCGACATTATCGGTCATGACGAGCGTGCAGAGCATCGCCGGCTGGTGATCCCGTGCCTTGTATTCGAGATGTTTCGCCTTGCCGCGGAAATCGGCGTCCTTGACCTTCGGACGCGCCAGATCGCTTTCGATCAGATTGTACTGCGTCAGGAGATCGGCGTTTTGCAGACGCAGGCTCTTCTCCATGCGGCGCGAATTCGCATAGGTCTCGACGCCGAAGGCCATGATGCCGGTAGCCCGCAGCGCATCCCAGACGGCCAGGCCGTCCTCGTATTTCATGTGCAGTTCCCAGCCCTGCTCGCCGACATAGGAAATGCGGAACGCGGTGACCGTCTTGCCTGCGATCTCGATCGGCTTGATCGCCGCGAATGCGAAGTTTTCCTGGTCCAGGCCGGCGGGGTCGGCGACAACCTTCTTCAGAGCTTCGCGGGCATTCGGACCCCAGATGCCGATTGTGATGAACTTTTCCGAGACGTCAGTGATCGTGACATCAAGGCCGCGATCTTCCGAGACACGCTTCATGTAGTGGAAGTCGCGCGGGCCGGCATCGGCGCCGTTGACGAGGCGGCAGCGGTCGGCCATGCGGAAGACGGTGAAGTCGGCGCGGACCATGCCCTCGTCGTCGAGGAAGTGCGTGTAGATGCCCTTGCCGATGTTGGCATCACCGCCGATCTTGGCGGCGCAGAGCCATTCCAGCAGCTCGACATGGTCCGGCCCTTCGATGTCGACCATATGGAAATGGCTGAGATTGACGATGCCGCAATCCTCGCTCATCGCCAGGTGCTCGGCATTCGACACGCGCCAGAAATGGCGGCTGTCCCATTCATTCTCGCGCACCGGGACGCGATTGCCGTATTTCTCCAGCAGGTGCTCGTTGGCCTTGTAGCCATGCGCACGCTCCCAGCCGCCGAGTTCCATGAAATGGCCGCCGAGTTCCTTCTCGCGTTCGTAGAAGGGCGAACGCTTGACGTTGCGGCCGGTGCCATAGGGCTCGCGCGTGTGCACGGCCGGGAAGTAGATCTTCTGCGCCGCTTCGAAGGTGCGGCCTTCGATGAACTTCTCTTCCAGTTGGTGCGGGTAGAAGCGGGAATAGTCGATCGAATTGTGGTCGATCTCGGTGCGACCGTCGGTCATCCAGTCGGCGATCAGCTTGCCGTAGCCCGGCCCGTCCTTGACCCAGATCGCTACGCAGTACCAGAGGCCGCGAACCTTCTGGCTCTCGCCGCAGGACGGGCCGCCGGCGGCCGACACCTGCAGCAGACCGTTGAAGGAATGGCCTTCGTTATAGCCGAGTTCGCCCAGGATCGGGGTCAACTCCATGGCGCGCTCGAGCGGCTCGATGATCTGCTCCATGTCGAGATCGCGCTGCGAGGGCGAGAGGCGCGCCTCGTGCTTTTCGAGAATGTCGCGCGGATGGCAGAGGCGTGGATTGGTGGTTTCGTAATAGCCCCACTCGATCTGGCCGCCTTCTGTTGTCTTCGGGTCGCCGGTGTCGCGCATATAGGCGGAGTTGCCCTGGTCGCGCAGCAGCGGGAAGCCGATCTCCTTGCCGGTGCCTTCGAATTCGTTATACGGACCGAAGAAGGTGAGCGGATGGTCGACCGGCATGACCGGCAGGTCCTCGCCGACCATTTCAGCGATGAGGCGACCCCAGATGCCGGCGCAGACGACGACATGGTCGGCCATGATGGTGCCGCGATGGGTGACGACGCCCTTGATACGGCCGTTTTCAACGATCAGCGACTGCGCCGGCGTATTGCCGAACATCTGCAGCTTGCCCGACTTCTCGGCGGCATCGACGAGCTTGCCGGCAACCGTCTGCGAGCGCGGAATGACGAGACCGGCATCGGGGTCGAACATGCCGCCCTGTACCTGGTCTTCCTCGATCAGCGGGAACATCGCTTTGATCTCGGAAGGTGTTACGAGGTGAGCGCGCGTGCCGAAGGCCTTGGCCGAGGTCACCTTGCGCTTGATCTCTTCCATCCAGGTATCGTCGCCTGATCGCGCCACTTCCAGACCGCCGATGCGGGCGTAGTGGCCCATCTTCTCGTAGAAATCGATCGAATATTGCGTCGTCCAGACCGAGAGATAATCGTGGCTGGTCGTGTAGCAGAAGTCGGAGGCATGCGCCGTCGAGCCGATGTCGGTCGGGATGCCTGATTTGTCGATGCCGACGATATCGTCCCATCCGCGTTCGATGAGATGGTGGGCAATGGAGGCGCCGACGATCCCGCCCAACCCGATGATGACTACCTTCGCCTTTTGCGGAAACTCTGCCATTGCATGCGACCCCGATTGGAATTGAAAACGGATTTTAAGGATAGGAAGTCTGTGACCAGAGCCTGTCTACGACATAATCCACCATGCTGCACGACCAGCGCAATCCAGTCCATGGACCGGCCCCGTCATAAAAACGATTGGCGTGCGGAATAATTCGCCGGCTGCGCTGTCTACCTAGCTGAAACCAAACTTCATGGAGTTCGGCATGGTTAGACGATCAAACGGCGGGAGACATCTCCTCGCCGCACTTCTCCTCACATCTTTTGCAGGCGCAACACCCTCCTTTGCCCAGCAGGCGACGGCGACCGCCGACCAGTCGGCGCTACAGGCCGAGCAGCCCTATCTCAGCGAGAACGATGCGGCGATGACGGCGATGATGGACGGCATGGCAGCCAAGCCGACCGGCGATGTCGACCGCGATTTCGTCGAGATGATGATCCCACACCATCAGGGTGCGATCGACATGGCCCAGGCTTATCTGCGCTACGGCAAGAACGAGCAGCTGAAGCGCATCGCCCAGGAAATCATCGTCGACCAACAGCAGGAAATCGCTGCCATGCGGTTGGCGCTTGGCGATCCGCTGCCGCCGTCCACGCCTGCGCCGACGCAGGTCGCTCCGCAATCTCCGGCTTCGACAGGTGCCGGGATGTCCGCCATGCAGGGCATGGATCGGAATATGAAAATGGGCAAGTAAAAAGGACCCGATGATGAAGCGTACCCTTCTGACCCTCAGCTTTCTTGCAGGCACGATGCTGGCGCCGATCGCCGCATTTGCCGGACAGGCGCCGGGCGCTGCTGCCGATCCGGATATTCCCGTCAGCCACAAGGATCGCGTCTATGCGGCCGAGCAGTTTTCCAACACCGTTTCCGTCAGCGATCCCGTCGACAACAAGCTTCTGGGCGTCATTCGCCTCGGTGATCCGCAGCCCGGCAACCTGAGCCCGCTCTACAAGGGCCAGGTGCTCGTTCACGGCATGGGCTTCTCGCCTGACCACAAGACGCTCGCCGTTGTGTCGATCGGCTCCAATTCCGTTACCTTCATCGATACCGAAACCAATGCCGTCAAACACACGACCTATGTCGGCCGCTCGCCCCACGAGGCATTCTATACGCCTGATGGCAACGAGGTCTGGGTGACGGTGCGCGGCGAGGACTATCTCTCCGTCATCGACGCGCATACGTTTGAGGAAAAGCAGCAAATCAAGGTGCCTGCCGGACCGGGAATGCAGATCTTTTCGCCTGACGGCAAATACGGTTACATCTGCTCGTCCTTCAATCCCGATACCGTCGTCGTCTCGGTCGCCGATCACCAGATCGTCGGGCATGTGAAGCAGGACAGCCCTTTCTGCCCGAACATCGCCGCCTCTCCCGATGGCAAGCAGGTCTGGTTCACCTTGAAGGATACGGGCAAGGCGCAGGTCTTCAATGCGCAGGCGCCCTTCGATCTCATCAAGACGCTCGATACCGGGCCGATCACCAATCACGTCAACCTCGTCCACAATGCCAACGGAACATTTGCCTACATCACGGTTGGCGGGCTGAACGAGATCAAGGTCTTCCGCACCGATACGTTCGAGCAGGTCGCGACCATCCCCGTCGGCAATCTGCCGCATGGCGTCTGGCCATCAGGCGACGGTACGCGCGTTTATGTCGGGCTTGAGAACGCCGATGCCTTCGCCGTGATCGATACGCTGACCAACAAGGTGATAGCCAACATCCCGATCGGCCAGGCACCGCAGGCCGTCGCCTATGTTCCTAACGCCGTACCTGAGGGAGACGGCATGCAGAACCTGCAGCCTCTCGGCGCCTCCAGCCAGGCAGCGCATCTCCAGCTCGTCTCCGTAAAACAGAAGGATGCCAAGGTTCCGACCAGCGTTACGCTGTTCGACCAGGGCCTCACGCAGGTCCTGCAGGCTTCCGTCACAGGCCTTGAGCCCAAGATGCCTTATGTTCTGGCGCTTTCCACCCACGCGGATGGCAGCGGCACGCTCGAGCCACTCTCCTCCTTCATGACCAATCCGGCAGGTTCGGCCATCGTCAATGCCGTCGGCCCGATCCGCCAGATTGTCCAGAGCAACGTCAAGGCCGAACGCCGCTACCTCGTCGTCGCTGATGGCGGAGACAAGGGACCGGGCGATATCGTACAGGTGCAGGCAAAGTAGTATCCGCTCGGCCCGCCATTCATGATATGGAATGGCGGGCCGATGCTCGGGGAGGCGAATACGCCATGAGCGACATTCTGCAGCTTGTCGAACCGCTGATTCCAGCCTTGCGACGCTATGCCCGCGGATTGATGAAAGACACTGTTGCAGCGGATGACCTTGTCCAGGATTGTCTGGAACGGGTCGTGAGCCATTGGCATCGCCGCCGCAACGACGATCCTCGCACCTGGGTTTTCGCCATTCTCCATAACCTTGCCATCAATCGCTTGCGGCAGAAGACCAGGCGTGGCGAACACCTGCCGTTCGATACGGTCGACGAGGCATCTTTCGCCGTCAGGGCGACGCAGGAGGATGCGCTTCTGCGCAAGGATATTCTTCATGCGCTCGATCAATTGCCGGAGGATCAGCGCAGCGTGTTGCTGCTGGTTTCGGTCGAAGATCTGTCCTATGCGGAAGTGGCCGAGGTGCTGGCCATTCCGATCGGAACCGTGATGTCGAGACTGTCGCGAGCCCGGGAGCGGCTTCGTTTGATATTGGAAGGCGCCGCAGGGGCGGCGCAAACGTCCGGAGCGCATCTGCGGAGAGTGAAATGAGTGTGAGACCGATCACCGAGGACGATCTGCAGGCTTTTGTCGACGGCGCGCTTGACGATGCCCGGAAGGCTGAGATCGCGACCTATATCGAGGCGCATCCCGATGTTTCGGCGCGAGTCAAAAGCTATGCCGATCAGCGCCTGAACCTTCGCGCCATATTCGATCCGATCGTAGATGAGCCGGTGCCGACCCATCTCAATCTTGCCCATATGATTGCCGGCCGGCGATCGCGCCGGCTTCCGGCCTGGGGCATGGCGGCCGCCGCGACCGTATTGCTTGTTGCCGGCGGATCCGGGGGCTGGTTCATGCGTGGCGCTTACCAGCCCGCAGGGCAGGGCATGGGCATGCTCGCTCACGAGGCCTCCAATAGCTATAGCGTCTATGCTTCCGATCAAATGAGGCCGGTCGAATTGCGGGCAGACGACATGCCGGAACTTGTCGATTGGGCGACGCAACGCCTGGGACACAAGCCAGTGCTGCCCGATCTTTCCAAGTCGGGCTATCGGTTGATGGGCGGGCGCATCCTCTCCACTTCGGCTGGCGCTGGGCTGATGCTGATGTACGACAATGATCGTGGGACGCGCCTCGTCATGCTGACAAGGCCAATGGTTGCCGATCAGAACATGCCGATGACCGTGAATTCGGAAGGAAACATGCCCGGTTGGACCTGGGCGGCCGACGGAATGGGTTACAGCCTCGTCGGCCCGATGCCGGCCGAGACGTTGCATCCGCTCGCCGACGATATCAAGCAGCAGATGCGGACGGCGACATAAGAGGTCCGATCACCAACGTTTGAGTCTACTGGGCTTGCTGCCTGAAGCGCCCCGGCGTCACGCCCTTGCTTGCCTTGAAGGCCTTGCCGAAGGCGGCTTCGGATTGATAGCCGACCTCGGCTGCGATATCGGCCGTCGTGCGCTGGCTTTGCAGCAGGAGACTGCTCGCAAGGCTCATGCGCAGATCGGTCAAGAAGGCGCCGACAGTCATGCCGGCGCATTCCTGGAACTGGCGGGCATAGGTCGCACGCGACATGGCGGCAATTCCGGCAAGCTCGCTCAGCGTCCATGGATGCGCGGGTGATGCGATCACCGATTTGATCGATCGCACCAGCCGCTGGTTTGCCAATAATGCCAACAAGCCGGGTGCTTCCAGGGGCGATGTGCCGCTGGCGCGAAGCGCCATGGTGAAAAGCGCGAGGCACATTGCCGTCACGATCGCCAACGCTCCGGGTTGCTCGACCATGGCTTCCTGGCGAAGCAATCCGACGAGCGTCCTCAGCGTCTCTTCCGACTGCTCCTCGATCAGGGAAACATGGAAGACATCGGGCAAGGTGTCGAGCAACAGCGTCGACGAGCCCCACGCATGGTTGAAATGGCCGCATATCAGGTCGACATCCGGCTCGCCTTCGCCGTTTGTTCGCAGCGGTAGCATCCCTTCTTGCGTGACCTTAAGGGGCCGGGTCTCAGCCTTGGGATGGGTCCCGATAATCGCGTGGGCCTCTCCACGCGGAAACAACAGGAAATCGCCGGAGCGCATCCGGACCTCGAGGCCTTTCCCCGTACGGATCAGGCAGTCTCCCCCGAGAACAAGATGAAAGGGCAGCGTGCCCTTCTCTGCCTGTTCGTGACCGATGACGAAGGCGCCCTGCAGCTGGCACCTGATGTCCAGTGCCGGCTGCAGACGCGACAGGTCGATGAGGCGGCTTAAGATATCCATGAGACGATCGCGCTATTATTTGAGGTTTTAGAGCATTCAAAAAATCATCGATGACGGTCATATTCCTTTTCAACTGCAGCGGCAATCACGCCGCGCCGGTAGCAAAGGAGAAAGTCATGTTGAACTGGAAGGAATACCGAACACAGCTTTTCGGTCGTATCGGCGAGATCGCTAAGGTCGCACCTGACACCGTCAAGGGCTACCAGGCGCTGTCGTCGGCCGGGCAGAAGACGAACCATCTGGACGCGAAGCAGCGTGAGCTGATCGCGCTCGGTGTCGCCGTGTCGCTGCGTTGTGACGGTTGTATCGTTGTTCACACGACCGAAGCCCTGAAGAACGGCGCGACGCGGGAAGAGATTGCCGAAGCACTGGGCGTTGCGATTTCGGTGAATGCTGGTGCTGCGCTTGTCTATTCCGCCCGTGTTTTCGATGCAGCCGATCAGATTTCGCAGTAACCGGGATTGGACGCTGTCATAAAATTTCTCTTCGCAACGTCCGAAGACCTTCAGAATCGTGTCCGACAAGCTGGCCGGGCACAAGACCGCGCCTATATGCATTTGGGGTTCACCCAAGGATTCGGCAGGAACAGCAAGTTCCTCCAAGCTTCATCCTCGGGACATCGTTTTGTGATTTTGAACGTTTTGGAAACGGCCGCATCAGCGGTCCTTGATAAGGATGGATGGACATGAGCAAAGACAATTCGCCCGCCCCGGATTTGGCCACGCCGACGGATTTGCGCCGCAACGACCGGTCGAAAGTGGCCGATGCCCTCAACGCCGTTCTCGCGGACAGCTTTGCCCTTTACCTCAAGACCAAGAATTTTCACTGGCATATCTCCGGACCGCATTTCCGTGACTATCATCTGATGCTGGACGACCAGGGCGCCGAAATCCTTGGCACGACGGACGATATCGCAGAACGCGTCCGCAAGATCGGCAGCACCACGCTGCGCTCGATCAAAGATATTTCCCGCCGCCAGAGCATTCGCGACAATGACGCGGAGTTTGTCGCGCCGGAAGCGATGCTCGCGGAATTGCGCGAGGACAATCTGCATCTCGTCGAAGGATTTCGTAAGGTCAAGGAACTGGCCGACGAAGCCAAGGACAATGCGACCAGCGGGATCGTCGATACCTGGACCGATCTTGCGGAGCGTCGGGCATGGTTCCTCTTCGAGGCAACACGCAAGTCCTGAACCGGCCTTTGAGACCAACGCCGGCATCCGCGATTTGATGCCGGCCATCAAGGGGGCTCGCGGATGAGCAGCAAATTCGATGCGATCGTTATAGGTGCAGGGCAGTCAGGTCCTTTCCTGGCTGCCCGTCTTGCCGCTGCCGGCAAGACGGTTGCGCTCGTCGAACGAAAATTCCTTGGCGGAACCTGCGTCAACGTCGGCTGCATGCCGACGAAGACCATGGTTGCCAGCGCTTATGCCGCCCATCTCGCCCGGCGCGCCTCGGACTACGGCGTGACGATCGGCGGCGATATCGGCATCGACATGAAGAAGGTCAAGGCGCGCAAGGACAAGGTTACCCTCGATGCCCGCCACGGTCTTGAAAGTTGGTTCGAGGGAATGAAGAACTGCACGGTCATATTTGGCCACGCATCCTTTGCTTCCCCTCACGAAATCGAGGTCGACGGGCAGAGGCTGACGGCGGATCAGATCTTTCTGAATGTCGGCGGCCGCGCCACTATCCCTGACATGCCCGGGATCGAGGATGTTCCCTATCTCACGAACAGCTCGATCCTCGCTCTCGATACCATTCCCGAACATCTCGTCGTTATCGGCGGCAGCTATATCGGCCTGGAATTCGGGCAGATGTTCCGTCGCTTCGGCGCGAAGGTGACTGTCGTCGAACGAAACGCCCGGCTTATCTCGAAAGAGGATAGTGACGTCTCCGAGGCGGTGCACGACATCCTGCGGCGTGAGGATATCGATATTCACGTCGGTGCCGGTTGCATCGGCTTCGAACGGCGTGGCAAGGACATTGCCGTGCTGATCGGCGGTGAGGGCAACGCCTCGGTCGTCGGTTCGCATGTGCTTCTCGCGGTGGGCCGGCGGCCCAATACCGACGATCTCGGTCTGGACAAGGCGGGCGTCGAGACCGATGAGCGCGGATACATCAAGGTCGACGACAAATTGCAGACGAATGTGCCCGGAATCTGGGCGCTCGGCGACTGCAACGGCAGAGGCGCGTTCACCCACACCTCCTACAATGATTTCGAAATTGCCGCCGCCAATCTGATCGATGGCGGCGATAGGCGCATCAGCGACCGTCATCCGGCCTATGCGCTCTATATCGACCCGCCGCTCGGCCGGGTGGGCATGACGGAAGCGGAGGTGCGGCGATCCGGGCGAAAGGCGCTCATCGGCACCCGACCGATGACCAAGGTCGGCCGGGCGGTAGAGAAGGGCGAAACGCTGGGCTTCATGAAGATCCTGGCAGATGCAGAAACAGGCGAAATCCTTGGCGCTTCCCTATTGGGAACCGGTGGTGACGAGGCCGTCCATGCGCTCATCGACGCCATCTATGCGAAGGCGACGACAGAGACGCTGAAGCGCGCTGTCCATATCCATCCGACCGTCTCGGAACTCATTCCGACTGTCATCGAAGGCATGCAGCCGCTCACCTGATCCGCTCGATCAATATCTGTTGAATTCTCTCACTATGGTGGTTGCGCTTACTATCGCGCAATCATGGTCCCGGACCGGGGCCGATGGAGGATGTGCCTGTGTTTCTTCGTAGCTTCGCCAAGGCCTTGACGATCGTTCTTTCTGTTGTCGCCGTCTCAGCGCCGGCAATCGCCCAGCAATCGGGCCAGGGGAGGGGTGGAGGAGCAGCAGGCAATAGCGGCGTTCTGTCCTTGCTGCCGCCGGACGCTGTCAGCGATCATGTGCTCAACATCGGCGACAAGACCATTCCCTACACGGCGACCGCCGGTACGCTTGACCTCTACGGGCAGGACGGGGAAAAGACGGCGGCCATCTTCTATACCGCCTATGTCGCGAAGAACCGCAGTCCCGACAGGCCGGTGACCTTCGTCTTCAATGGTGGCCCCGGAGCGGCCTCCGCCTTCCTCAATCTCGGCCTCGTCGGCCCGCGCGTGCTCGATTTTGGGCCGAGCGGACGGGATGGCGCGCAGGCCAAGCTGGTCGACAACCCGAATAGCTGGCTGCAATTCACGGATCTCGTCCTGATCGATCCGATCGGTACCGGCTGGAGCCGCACGATCAAGCCGGATGATGCTTCCAATTTCTATAGCGTGCGCGCCGACGCCGACAGTCTTGCCAAGGCCATCGCGCTCTATGTCGCCAACAATGGACGAGCTTCGTCGCCGAAATATATCCTCGGCGAAAGCTATGGCGGCCTCCGTTCGGCGAAGGTCGCGTCGTCCTTGCGCGAACAGCAAGGCATCCTTGTTTCCGGCATCGTCATGCTGTCGCCGCTGATCGAGGGATCGCTGGTCTTTGGTGGTGACCGGTTCGCGCTTGGCGCGGCGCTGCAGCTGCCGTCGCTGGCGGCGGCCGATCTCGAACGCCGCAATGTCTTCAGCGAAGAGGCCATCCAGGATGCGGAGAAATTCGCGCTCGGCGACTATCTGACGACGCTTGCCGGCGCCCCGCCGACGGGTGATGCAGCGGAAGCCTTCTACGGCAGGGTGTCGGAGCTGACGGGCATTCCGGTCGACGTTGTCGGAAAGGCCCGGGGTTTTATCGGCAATGCCTATGTCAAGAACTCGGTCGACGGCGGCAGCAAGGTCGTCAGCCCCTATGATGCCTCTTTCATCGCGCCGGACCCCTATCCGGAAAGTGCTTCCGATCGGGGTGACGATCCGATCCTTGATGGTTTCGTGCGGGCCTATGGCGGGGCCTTTGCGAGCTATGCGCATGATGAACTCGTCTTCAAGACCGCAATGACCTACACGCTGCTTTCCGGCGATGTGAATGGACACTGGAACTGGGGAGGCCGTGGCGGGGGCGGTCGCTCGGAGGCGAGCGGGACCGACGATATCAGGCAGCAGCTTGCGCTGGTTCCGTCGTTCCGGCTGCTGGTGGCGCAAGGCTACAGCGATCTGGTCATCCCTTTTGGGATCAATCGATACGTGCTCGATCACCTGCCGCCGGAGGCTGCCGGTCGTGTCGAGCTGAAGCTTTATCGCGGCGGCCACATGTTCTACACGCGGCCGAGTTCGCGCGCCGCATTTTCGGATGATGTGAAGGCTTTCTACACTTCGAATGCCGCATCTCCTCCGCCTCAATCGGAGTGAGCGCCGCTCCAATCAATCGTGCTGAAGCTGGAAGAGGTGGCGGATGCGCGAGGTAAGCGAACCGGGGTGGGCTCCATTGGTCAGTATGTCGCTATCGGCAAAGAGATGCCGCTCGGCGTCGATGCGACGAGACATGATCAATCCCAGTTCTTCGGCAATCGAAGGCCGGTCGCGAATGAGCGGTGCCAGGCAGGCTTCGCTGATCTCGTAGATGACGACGAAGGTCAGTGCTCGCAAGGTGCCGACCTCGCCCGCGCCCATCAGAACGCCGCCTTCGCCGAAATAGTCGCCTGGGGCGAGACGTCCCAGCTCGATCTGGCGGACACCTTCGCGGCGGCTGACGATGACCACGCCTGTGCGCACGATCATCAAGGATTTCAGCCGATCCTCCTGCTCCGCAATGACGCTGTCCTTATGGAAGGTCCGACGCGTCATGTTGTTTGCCAGCGTTTCCTTTTCGTCTTCTGTGAGTGACGAAAAGAGCGGGACGTTGCTAAGCAGCCGCCATGGCGTGCCCGGGTGTTGTGCCACGCTCCCATCTGCTTGTTGTTCCTGAGTTATTGCGCTGACCGAGCCGACGGGGTCGGCGAGTCTGAGGCTGGATGATTTCGTGTGGCGATAAATGAGATCGTATATCTCGTTCTTCGCCGCCGTGGTCATGGAAATGTCCTTGATGCGGCATGAAAGGGTCAGATGGATCGCCTGCCCGTCGATCGAGTCGATCATGACCGTCGGCTCGGGAAATTTGAGAATGGAGTTGCTGCTCAAAAGCACATTGCGCATCAAATCGGTGATGACGCGAGGGACCACGGTTGGCACGATCCTCACGCTGATCATCAGCCCGTGACTCTCATCGGGACTGCTAAGATTTGTCAGCCTTGCCTTGGCCAGTGCGCTATTGGGGATGACCACGAGATCGTTCGTGCCGTTCAAAAGATGCGTCGAGCGCCAGTTGGTCTCCACGATCCGGCCCTGGATATCATCATCGAGCACGACCCAGTCGCCGACGGTATAGGGGCGGTTAAGATTGAGGGCGATACCTGAGAAGACGTCGTTCAGAGTGCTCTGCAGCGCCAGACCGAGGATGATGGCGAAGACACCTGATGTTGCGATCAGCGTTCCGATTGGTACGCTGAAGACGTTCGAGACGATCGACAGAGTGGCGCCGAGATAGATAATTCCGACGACCAGATCCTGGACAAGGCGGCCTTCGCGCGGTTTGCGTTCCAAGATGAGGAAAATGCGCACGAAGGCGACGAGAACCCAGGCCCCGTTGACCCACCACACTATCTTGGCGAAGCCGACGAAAATCTTGCGCGCTATATCCGCCTCGACCGGGCTTGGCTCGTAGGGAATGATGCCGTTGTAAAGCAGGAGCACAGAGAGCGCGATGAAAAAGGCCGTCTGCCCGATGAGTCGCCCGGCCTGACGGCGGCGAAGCATGAGGCGGCTGATCAGCGTCCCCGCGACGATCAGCACGCAGAACTGAGCAATAGGATCTGCAAAGATCTTTAGCAATGAAGACGGCAACGTCGGTCGTTTCCTGTAGCTGACATGGGCGATCCCCGTCGAACGGCGGGTACACTGACATGAAGTCGACCTCAATTCCATCCCCGGCAAGGAGCTCGGAAGCGTGAAGCCGCCGCGCTAAAATACTGCGCACCGGGAACGAATGTCTCCTATCCGCTCGGATAGTTGTCCGAGACAAGAGGATGCCTCTTCAAAACCCATCTCGAGGGAAGCTTAGCCGAGTAATCGTTGGGGTAGGCCGTCAAGATCTGTGGTCGGTTGCCTGCAGATAATCTGCGAGGACGATGGCGTGGTTTCTGGCGGTATCATGGGTGGAGTAAAGCAGCGTTACCGGTCCTGCCGTCACGATTTCCCGCAACTGGTGAACGACATCAGGATTGGCGTCCAGCTCTGCTTTATAGCGCTGACGAAATTCCTTCTCGCGCTCTGGAAGGTGTCCGTACCATTTGCGCAACTCAGTGCTTGGCGCGATCTCCTTTAGCCACAGGCTCAGCGCCGCCTTGTCCTTGCTCACCCCGCGCGGCCATAGCCGATCGACCAGGATGCGCTGTCCGTCGGACGGGTCAACCGGATCGTAGATACGTTTGATCCAGATGTGACTTTTCATCCCGACCTCATCATCCGCTCCGTTGGCCAGACTAAACCGTCAGCTCTTCTTCTTGTCTTTCGATGACGTGAAATGCATGGAGGACATGGGGTCGCTTGCCGGAAAGGTCTCTTCAAGCGCCTCCTCCAGAAGGTCGTCCTGTTCCTTCTTCGGCTTTTCGGACGCTGTCTTGCCGGCTTTGTGTTCTGATTTTTCCATCGACCTGGAATCCTTTGTCGCCATCGTGGCGCTCCTCTTACCTTGGCTTGTAAGTGATGCTTCGATCACGCGATTGGTGGCATGGTCGCGCAATTGTCCCCCGATGTCGAGTGTCGAAGGTGGATTTCGGGGCATCCATGCCGTATCGCAAATACCCGGCAGCCGAGCTTGATTTTTTAGATGATGACTATCATCTTTATTATCTCATATCTGTCATCTCGGCTTGCTATCTCGTTTTGAAGGGTGCATTGCTCGCCCCTTGCTACAATCAGGGAATATCCATGACACAGTCTTTTGCGATTAACGGCGACTTGCTGATCGGCGCTGATTCTTCCGGCGACAATCGCTCCGTCCGCGCTATCAATCCTTCCACGGGTGCCAATCTGGAACCCGCCTTTGCCATCGCAACCGAGGCCGATGTCGCCCGCGCCTGTGCGCTCGCTGGCCAGGCTTTCGATACGTATCGCTCCATCAGCCTCGAAGCGCGGGCAACGTTCCTGGAGACGATTGCCAACAATATCATGGAGATCGGCGATGCGCTGATCCAGCGCGGCAATGAAGAAACCGGCCTGCCGGTAGCACGTCTCGAAGGCGAACGTGCCCGCACAGTCGGTCAGCTGCGTCTTTTCGCCCAGGTTGTTCGCGCCGGCGAATGGCTCGATCTTCGCGTCGATCCCGCACTCCCGGAACGTAAGCCGCTGCCGCGGGCGGACCTGCGCCTTCGCCAGATCCCGCTCGGGCCGGTTGCCGTCTTCGGCGCCAGCAATTTCCCGCTCGCCTTCTCTGTTGCCGGTGGTGACACGGCTTCGGCGCTTGCCGCCGGTTGCCCCGTCGTCGTCAAGGGCCATCTCGCTCATCCCGGCACGGGTGAACTCGTCGGCCGCGCCATCCGCGCTGCGGTCGTCGCCTGCGGCCTTCCGGAGGGCACGTTCTCGCTGCTCAACGGCGCCAATGAGACGGGTGCTGCTCTGGTACGCGATCACAATATCAAGGCGGTCGGCTTCACCGGCTCGCGCGGCGGCGGTATGGCGCTTGCTGCTATCGCAGCAGCCCGGCCGGAACCGATCCCGGTCTATGCTGAAATGAGCAGCATCAACCCGGTCTACCTGATGCCGGCTGCCCTTGCTGCCCGTGCCGAAGCGCTCGGCAAGGCCTTTGTCGGTTCGCTGACCATGGGCGCCGGCCAGTTCTGCACCAATCCGGGCCTGATGTTTGCGGTCGACGGTCCCGATCTCGATCGCTTCGTTGCCAGCGCGACCGGCACGATTTCCGAAAGCGCTCCGGCTCCGATGCTGACGCCGGGCATCCATGCTGCCTATGACAGGGGTGTTGCCGCACTTGCCGGCCATGAAGCCGTCAAGACGCTGGGCAAGGGTCTGCCGGCTGAAGGCGTCAACCGCAGCCCCGCAATCTTCTTCGAGACCGATGCGTCGCATTTCCTTGCCGACGAGAAGCTCGGAAACGAAGTCTTCGGCGCTAGCAGCTTGCTGGTGCGCTGCAAGGATGTCGACCAGATGATCGCGGTTGCCGAGAAGCTGGAAGGCCAGCTGACGGCAACGCTGCATATCGATGCAGGCGACTATGCCGATACGCGCAAGCTCATTCCGGTACTGGAACGCAAGGTCGGTCGCATCCTCGCCAATGGCTGGCCGACGGGTGTGGAAGTCAGCCATGCCATGGTGCATGGCGGCCCGTTCCCGGCAACTTCGGACAGCCGCACGACGTCGGTCGGCACGCTCGCCATTCGTCGGTACCTGCGTCCGGTGTCCTACCAGGACCTGCCGGCAGAGCTGCTGCCGCCGGAACTTGCCGGCGAAGGCCTTGAAAGCCTGCCGCATCTTCTGGACGGTGTTCGCAAGTAATTCTCTGAACCGACAGCAATGTCCGGAAACGCGGGTGGCCTCAGGGTCGCCCGCTTTTTTGTTGCTGGAGGTTTTTCCCGGTTATTCGCCATGTCCGAAGGAGGCGACACCCATGCGTTCTCTTCGCCAGGCTGCGGGGCTTGTCCCGACAAAACGGGTGAAGATGCGGGTCATGTGGCTCTGGCTGGCAAACCCGATGGCGGCGGCGATCTCAGGGATCGTCAGCGTCGATTTCAGCAGCAACCCTTTTGCCGCATCGACCCGGCGTTCTGTGAACCAGCGATGCGGCGGCTTACCGGTCGATTGGCGGAAGGCGCGGGCGAAATGGCTGTTCGAGAGACCGCAATCGCGGGCCAGATCATCAATCGATACGCCGTCTCGTAGATTTGCCGCGATGGCTTCCTGTGCCCGGCGCAACTGCCAGGCCGCGAGACCGCCTCGTTTCGAGGAGACGGTAATGCCGCTGCCATAGTGCTGCAGCAGGTGCGTCTGTAGGGCCAGCGTTATGTAATCGACAAAGAGCGAGCTGGCATGTTCCGTTCCGTTGAAGGCCGGCGCGAGGCAATCGAGCAGGTGCCGGACGATCGGATCGTCGGTTCCAGGGTCCATCCTCAGCCACATATGGCGCGCGTCGACGCCCTCTGCGAACTGCTTCAGCGCAGTGAAGGGCAGATAGAGGCGCGTTGCGTTGAAGCCGTTCTCGAAGAAGGCTGCAGGCGGTACGGTCAGATCCCAGAGGCAGATCGTGCCCTTGCCGATCGTGTGGCGCTGCGGCGTGCGTGCTGAATCTATGCGCACGTTGAAGGTGGAATAGTCGAGATGGTTGAGCGGCAGGGCGTAGGCTGCTTCTCCCGGCACGGCTTTCAACGTCAGTTGCGGGGAATCTACGTGCAGGCGAGAGATGGTGATGGGGTTGCTGCCTGATACATGCGAGATCAGCGTCGGGGGATTTTTGACGCTGTATCGCCGCTGAAGAAGGGCGCCCTGTCCGCTGGTCAGCACGGATCGGCTTCCTGCCCGACGGCTGCAGCCATCCGCGGCGTTTGCGTGATCTGCGTTTCGCGCCACCGGCCGGGTGTCATGCCCGTGGTCTGCGAAAAGACGCGGGTAAGATGGCTCTGGTCGGAGAAGCCGCACATTACGGCTATTTCAGCCAGCGGCGCGCCAGTCAGCATCAGTTCCTTGGCCCGATCGACCCGGCGCTGCATCAGCCAGCGATGGGGCGGGGTGCCGGTGCTGCGGGCAAAGGCGCGGGCGAAATGGCTGGTGGAAAGCCCGCAGTCGCTGGCAAGCTGCGCCAGGGAAACCTCCTGATCAAGCCGCGCATCGATCGTGTCGCGAGCGCGGCGCAGCTGCCACGGCGTAAGACCGCCAACGATCGCCAGCGGGGAAATGCTGATCCCGCCATAGCGCTGGACCAGGTGCGTATTGAAGGCCTTGCCGATATAGTCGAGAAACCTGGAATTCATCCGGTCGGGCTTTCCAACGACAGGTATCAGGCAAGACAGAAGATTTTCTACTACCGTGTCGCCGGTTGCCGAACCCGGTCCGAGAGCCGGTGCCGTGATACGATCGACACCCAGCTTGTCGGTGATCTCGTCAAATGCCTGCCGCGGCAAATAGAGGTGCGCATCCTCTCCTGCATCAATCGGATATTTGGTTTCGTCCAACATCAACATTAAAAGGCTGATCATGCCGTAGGGAAAGGGTATGACGGGCACGAAACGCTCTATCATCCTCACCCGCTCCATCGGCGGGTCCTGGCGTTGCAATCCCAGCATGACACCGATTTCGCGGCTTCTTTCCGGATCTCCATCCGGCCCGGGACATTCCAAGTCGTTTGCGTGCAGATTGACCCCGCTTTTCAGCAAAGCGGTTTTCAATGCACACGCAGGTGTGCTCAAGCGGAAATAGTTGTCGGGTCGAATTCCACGCATCGTCGCAAGCCCCACATCCTGCCCACAATGGATCGCCGATCACGCTTCGATGGCGCCCCCTCGAATACTATCTCGTCAGCCACTCTCCGATTTTTCGACGGCTACCAACTTTTTATAACAGCTACCAGACGTCAATGTGGGTTAGTGTCGGTTTTAGTCAAATTGCGATCGAAATCTGCAATCCATCATGTAGAGCAGGCTTATCTACTCCGGATTTTGAGGGGCAATACTGGGTATATCGCAAATGCGAAGGCGCCCGCATTTGCGGGCGCCGAATTGTTTGTAATATAAGCTTATTTTATTCAGGCGGCCGGACCGACATGATAGCGATCGGCCGGCTTGGTGCGCGAAAGGTTCGGCATCATCGCCTGACGGGCGCTTTCATAGGCCTGCCATTGCGCATAGTCCGGCAAGGCCGGAATGGTCGCGAGTTCGCCCTGATCGAAGCCCGCCAAGGCGGCATCCACCATGTCCTCGGCCGACATGACGATTTCGGTTGGCAGATGCTCGACCGGCGTACCGGCGATGCCCCAGAAATCGGTGGCGGTCGCGCCGGGCATAACGGCCTGGATATTGATGTTCTTGTCGGCAAGTTCATGCTTCAGCGACTGGCTGAAGGCGAGAACGAAGGCCTTGGAACCGCCATAGACCCCGTTCAGTATTTCGGGAGCAACGGCGACGATCGAGGCGATATTGATGATGGCGCCGCCGCCACGAGCGACGAGGCCAGGCACGACAGCGTAGGTGAGCCGGGTCAGGGCCACGACGTTGAGATTGATCATCTGCTCCATCTTGTCGATATCAGAGCCGAGGAGCGGTGCCGTCCCGCCGACGCCGGCATTGTTGACCAGCAAAGTGATGCTGGCGTCGCTGCGCAGAACTTCCTCGACGCGGGCAAGATCAGCCTTGTCGTTGAGGTCGGCAGCGATGGCTTCGATGGTCCGGCCGGTTTCGGCAGTCAGGCGAGAGGCCAGATCCTGAAGGCGATCGCGATTGCGGGCGACGAGGATCAGGTCATAGCCGCGCTTGGCAAGACGGTGGGCATAGACAGCGCCAATGCCTGTCGAAGCGCCGGTGATGAGGGCAGTGCCTTTGGATTGCGTGGTCATTGTTTCTCTCCTTTTCGGTGGCGCGGCGTCATGCCGTTCGCTTGAGGAGGGTTATAGCGCTGCTTGTTTGCGTCCCAAATGTCATATATACCACCTTTTAGGACATAGGGAGATTTCGGTCATGCAACGCATCGCCTTCCTGCTCTATCCCGGTTTCCAGGTGATGAGCCTTGCGGCAATCTCGGCCTTCGAATTCGCCAATCTGGAGATCGGGGAGGATCACTACGAGATCATCTACGTCTCGGAGACCGGCGGCCCGATCACGAGTTCGATCGGCATGACGGTCGATACCCGGGCCTTCCATGAGCCGGATTTCGATACATTGGCTGTTTCGGGGGCTCCCGGCATAGCGGTGCCAACTCCGGGCGAGCAACGGTATGTGCAGGAAGCGTTGACAAGATCACGGCGCGTTGCCTCGATTTGTACCGGCGCGTTCGTGCTCGCAGAGGCGGGCGTGCTTGATGGACGCAGAGCAACAACGCATTGGTCCGTGGCGCGCGAACTGCAGGTACGGTATCCGAAGATCAAGATGGAAGAGGATCGCATCTTCATCATCGACGGTTCTGTCTGGACGTCAGCCGGCATGACAGCGGGTGTCGATCTGGCGCTTGCGATGGTGGAAAAAGATCTGGGCGCCGATGTCGCGCGGGCTGTGGCAAAGAAGCTCGTCGTCTATCATCGCCGCGCCGGAGGCCAGTCGCAATTTTCGGCGCTGCTTGACATGGAGCCGAAGTCGGACCGGATACAGAGTGCGCTGACCTATGCCAAACGCAACCTTCATACTACGCTTTCGGTGGAGCAGCTTGCCGATGTTGCCCATCTCAGCCCCCGGCAATTCAGCCGTGCCTTTCGCGAAGAAACCGGGCAATCTCCGGCAAAGGCGGTCGAGACCCTGAGGGTCGAAGCAGCGCGGCTGATGATGGAAGACGGAAGGCATCCGATCGATGTGGTGGCGCGAGAAACGGGCTTTGCCGACCGGGAGCGTATGCGCCGCGCCTTCCTGCGCGCCTTCGGACAACCACCCCAGGCGATCCGGCGCAATGCGCGCGGGGCTGAGCTTTAGGTATCCTTCTCTTCCAAGGGAGAGGGAGTGATTGCAAACAGCTCCACTTTCTCCTTGAAGCCTTTCAGTCTGCGGTAGCCGATCGAGACGGTTTCCACCTCGAGCAAATCCGCGACCTCTTGCGACATCAGCAAGGGATCGCCGGTTTCGCTGCAGACGCCCTGGATGCGGCTGACGAGATTGACGTCGGGGCCGACGATGGTGAAATCCAGGCGGCGCCCGGAGCCGATGTTGCCGTAGCTGACTTCGCCATAGTGCAACGCGATGCCAGCCTGCAATTGGGTGTCGGGAAAGCGCAAGCCATCGATGCGGCCGAGAATATCCCTTGCAGCTTTGAAAGCCGCGCGGGCAGACCGCGCGGCATCATAGCCGGGAAAGACGGCGAGGACCGCGTCGCCCATGAATTTCAGGACCTCGCCGCCACGATGGGTGATCGCAGGCACGACGGCATCGAAATAGACGTTCAGCAATTCCAGCACGCGCTCGCTCGGCAGGGCGTTGGACAGCTCGGTGAAGTGGCGCAGGTCGCAGAGCATCAACGCTGCTTCCATCGTCTCGATTTCGCCAGTGCGGATGCGACCGGCGAGAATTCGTTGCGCCGTCATCGGGCCGACATAGGTGTCGAGCAGGCTGAGCTCGACCTGGCGCAGGGTTCTGAGCTCGCAGACGTTGCGCAGTGACGGCATGATCCGCTCGATCACCTGTCGCTCCGCCGGTGTAAAGCCGCCGCGGCGTCGTGTGCCGAAGGACGCGGCGCTGACCGGACCATCGGCATTGCAGAGCGGGACGACCATCAGTTCGACGAGATCACGGCCGGCGAATGTGTCGAGCTGCTCCCATTGATCGCCGTTATCCGTGCGGTCGGCAATGACTGTTTGCCGGGCGGACATCGCCTTCCAGAGCGCACTCTTGGCGAAAAGGGGAGAAACATCGCCGTATTCGCGATCCCGGATCTGGATCGGTTCGTTCGGCGCCCAGGCGATGGAGCGGCCGATGATTTCCGGATGCAGGGTCCGGAGATGCAGCGCGAGGCGGTCGAGGGGTAGCCCGATGGCCTGAAGCCGGCGGCCAAGTCCGAAGATCAAATCGGCTTCGTCAAGCGCGTGCGCTTCATCTCCGGAGAGCCATTCGATCAGCGCGAGTATGGCGGCCGGGCTGACGGCACCGCGCCCGGGGCTGAAGTCTTCGATTTCGGCAATGTCAGTCGGCAGGGATCGGGCAGAGCGAAGGTCGGCGGGCGTCATGATCGTAACTCCTCATTGGAGGGCGACGCCTAGTGGGCGCCGCCTCCATCCACATGGCCGGGTTTCTTGAGCAACAGGCTGGCAACGAGAGCGGCAACGAGTGCCACGCCGAGGAAATAGAACGTATCGCTGAAGGCCATGATATTGGCCTGTTCGCGAACGCGGCCGGCGACGGCGATGACCGCCTTGTGCTGGGCGGCGGCCTGGTCAGTGACGCCATGGTTCATGAAATAATTGGTCAGCTGGGCGATGCGGGTGCGGGTGGCTTCCTCGAAGGTCGAGACCGAATTGGTCAGGATGTTCGAATGGAACTGCTCGCGTTTCTGCTGGAAGGTTTGCAGCATCGCGATCCCGACCGCGCCGCCGAGGTTGCGCATCATGTTGAAGAGCGACGAGGCGGAGCCTGCATTTTCCCTTTCGATGCCCGCAGTCGCAACGGCAGTCAGCGGGGTAAACGCAAGGGCCTGGCCGATGGCGCGGACGATGTTCGGCCAGAAGAGCTGGTCGCTGGCATAATCTGCCGTCATGTAGACATTCATGAAGTTGCTGGCGGCGAAGAGGGCGAAGCCGGCGATGATCAGAATGCGGACGTCGAAGCGCTTCATCAGGCGCGGGACAAGCGGGATCAGCAGCAACTGCGGAATACCGGTCCAGGCGAGCACCATGCCGATCTGCTCGGAATTATAGCCCTGGATGCGGGTCAGGTAGATCGGCAGGATGAAGACCGAGCCATAAAGCGCGATACCCATCAGGAAGTTGGCGACGATGCCGAAGCCGAAGTTGCGGCGGACCAGCAGGCGCAGGTTCAGCAGGGGGTGCGCGGTCTTCAGCTCGATGATCAGGAAAAGGGTGAGCGAAACGGCAGCGATGACGGACAGGCGGAGGATGAAGGGCGAGCCGAACCAGTCGTCCTTGTTGCCCTCTTCGAGCACCGTTTGCAGCGAAGCAAGCCCGATCGCCATGGTGAAGATGCCGGGCCAGTCGCCCTTGGCGAGCAAGCCGAGGTTCATCGGCGCGCTTTCCAGGGAGAACCACAGCATGCCGACCATGATCGCGCCGGGAACCAGGTTGACGTAGAAGATGTATTCCCAACCCCAGTTTTCAGTCAGGTAACCGCCGATGGTCGGGCCGATGGCTGGCGCGAAGGTGGCGGACAGGGCAAAGAGCGCAAGGCCGATCGACTGCTTGGCCTTGGGCAGCATGGTGATGATGATGGTGAAAGCCATCGGGATCAGCACGCCGCCGGAAAAGCCCTGGATGGCGCGCAGCACGATCATCTGCTGCAGGTTTGCGGCAAAGGCGCAGGCGACCGAGAAGACCAGGAAGAGGATGGCGTTGGCCAGCAGGTAGGTACGGACCGAAAAGACGCGAGCGAGCCAGCCGGTCAGCGGAATGACGACGATTTCGGCGATGAGATAGGAGGTCGAGATCCAACCGCCGTCATCGGTGCCTGCGCCGATCGCGCCCTGGATATCGGCGAGCGAGGCGTTGACGATCTGGATGTTGAGGACGGCCATGAACGCGCCGAGCGTGGAGCCGATGACGGCGATCCACATCTTCAGGCCGCTGGCGCCATGCATTTCCGTTGCCGCGGGGGTTGCCTTCACATTCGTTCTTTGGGCAGGCGCTGCAACAATGTTGCTGTTTGCTGCGGGTTGAAAGGTGGCCATGACAGTTCTCCTTCTGGCTCTTGAGAAGACATTCTCACGAGCCACGGCCGGCGATAATTGTGAAAGGAAGGGAAGGATCATCCAGCGTGGCTGGATAATCCTTCTTCATGGTTTTCGGCGTCTGCTGACGCCTTCGGATTGCGGTCGTTCGAAAACACGGCGGCCTTGGTATCGATGTCGGGCTCGACCGACATGCCGGAGCGCAGCAGGCCGGCGAGGCTGGGATCGTCGAAGGTTATCTTCACAGGGATGCGCTGGACGATCTTGGTGAAGTTGCCGGTGGCGTTGTCAGGGGGCAGCAGCGAGAATTCCAGGCCGCTTGCCGGCGATATGCTATCGACATGGCCCTTGATGGCAGCATCCGGGAAGCTGTCGACCTTGATCTCGACCTCTTGGCCGGGGCGGACATAGGTGAGCTGCGTTTCCTTGAAATTGGCGACGACATAGACGGCGTTCAGCGGAACCACGGCCATCAGCTGGGTGCCTGCGGTGACGTACTGGCCGACACGAAGCGTGCGGGCACCTACGGTTCCATCGACGGGTGCTACAATCTGGGTATAGGAGACGTTCAGCTCGGCCTGATGGGCAGCCGCGGTACTGTGGTCGCGCTCCGCCAGGGCTTGATCGCGCTGAGTTTGAAGCACGGGGATTTTCTTCTGCTCGGCGACGAGGGCTGCCTGATCACGCTGGAGCTGCGCCGCGGCCTGGTCGCGGGCCGAGACGGATTGTTGGGCGCGCTGGGTCGTGCTTGCGCCTGATTGAATGAGGTTCTGGAAACGGTCGTTATCGGCTTCGGCAAATTTCAGCGATGCTTCCGAGGCCGCTATCGTGGCCTTTGCCTGGTCGATGACCGATTGTTGCAGGGCGATCTGCGCATCGAGATTGGTGATGGCGGCATTCGACGCCTTGAGGCTGGCAAGGGCCTGGGAGAGCGCTGCCTGATAATCGCGGTCGTCGATACGGGCGAGTACCTGGCCGGCCCTGACGTGTTCGTTGTCCTTGACCAGCACGTCGGCGATATAGCCGGAAACCTTCGGTGCGATCGTGGTGTAGTCGGCCTTCACATAGGCATCGTCGGTGGATTCGATGAAGCGACCCGTCGTCCAGTAGTGATAGCCGAAATCTGCACCGAAGGCGACGCCGGCGAGCAGGACGGCTGCGATGACGCTGCGTTTGACGATCTTGCGACCAGCCTTCTTGGAAGCCTCGGCGGCAGGCGCCGTTGGGGCATCCGTCGCGGGGGCGGCTGGAGCTTCGGAAACCTTTGCAACTTCGGTCTGTCGCGCCGTTTCAAAAGCGTCTTTGCGGGGCAATTCAACCATGGTCCTTCTCCTTCGATCTGGGCTTCACCGCGTGAAGCCCGATGTGTCGTTGGGAGGAAAATGCCTCATGGCACGCCAAGTGATAATCTGCTTAAATCGGGAAAGATCATCAACCGAGAGCGGATAATCGGAGCAAGCATGGATAGGCTGACGAGCCTGACAGTCTTCGGGCGGGTCGTGGAATGCGGTGGTTTTTCCGCTGCGGCGAGGCGGCTCAACATGTCGGTCACCATGGTCGGCAACCATGTGCAATCGCTGGAAGATCGGCTCGGAGTCCGGCTTCTCAACCGCACGACGCGCAAGGTTAGCCTAACGGAGTCAGGCAAATATTACTACGAGCGCTCAAGCCAGATTCTCGCCGATCTCGACGAGGCCGATACGGCAGTCGGCGCGCTGACGACAACGCCGCGAGGCACGCTAAGGATCTTTACCAGCACGGCGATCATTCGCTTCCTGTCGCCTGTCGTATCGGAATATCTCAGTCTCTACCCCTCCGTCTCGATCGATCTGAATATTGGGGAGCGCATGGTTGATCTCGTCGAGGAAGGCTATGACCTTGCCATCAGCGCGGTACCGCTGCCGGACAACAGCCTCATCTCCCGACGCCTGACGCCGTGGCGACACGCATTGGCCTGTTCGCCTGCCTATCTCGAAGCGCATCAGCCGCCCTCGGTGCCTGCAGATATAGGGACGCATAATTGCTTGCGCTACGCCTATTATCCCTATGGCGACGAGTGGCGTTTCTTCGATCCGAACGGAGAACAGGTCAGCGTCAGGGTCGCCGGCAATATCGTGACGACCAGCGCAGAGACGCTGCGCTACATGGCGCTCAACGCGCAAGGTATCCTTCTGGCGCCAAGCTTCGTTATCGTGGACGATCTGGCGGCCGGCAAACTGGTGCGGTTGCTGCCGGACTACAAGCCGGCGGAATTCAACATCAGCGCGATTTATCCGAACCGCGCGCATCTGCCGACCAAGACGCGGCTTTTCATCGATCTGGCGGCGGAGCGCTTCGCAGAACACCGCAGGTGGATGAGCTGATTTCGCATTTTCAGCCCGTGCGCGAGCCCGGACGCGTTTTCGGCTCGCTTCATATAAGTGTCATCCCTGTCGGCTAAGCCGCGATGCCGTTTGCCGCGTTTTTCGTGGCGTAACCGCTCAAAGGCGAAGGTTTTCGAAGCCATGTCGACGCTGCAGCAGGTTGCTTATCGTGCAGGTTGCTCTGTTGCGACCGCGCATCGGGTGCTGAACCGCAACGGTCCCGTCAGCGACGAGATGGTTCGCCGGGTGCGCCGTGCGGCTGCCGAGCTCGGCTATCGCGCCAGTGGCCGTGCCATCGCGCTTGCCAGACGCCGGCCTGTTATCGGCGTGCTGATCCCGAGCATCACCAATCCAGTCTTTGCAGCCTCGCTGTCGAGCATCCAGCAACGCATGCTGCTTGCCGGCCACAGTGTGCTGATCGCGCAATCGAATTACGATCCCGCGCAGGAGGTCGATGCGGTTGCCTCGCTCCTCAACGAGCGTCCGACGGGGCTTATCCTGACGGTCTGCGATCCGGAGCGCAGCCTTGCGCTTTCCTCGTCGCTGCCGCCGACCGTATTGCTCAACAATCTGCCGACGCCTCGTTTTGCAGCGGCTGTGACGACCGATAATTTCGGGGCGGGCAGGGATTTGACCGACCATCTGATAGCTCATGGTCACCGGCGTATCCTGTTCGTGTCCGGTCATTTCGGTGCATCGGATCGAGCAAAGCTCCGCTATCTCGGCCATGTAAGGGCCATGAGCAATGCCGGGCTCGAGGCCTTCGAGGCACTGCAGATACCCTTCATCGACAGCTATGATCAGCTCGATCTCAGCGAAGCGGTCTCGACACTCAAGCCGACGGCGATCATCGGCTCCAATGATCTCCTGACGCTGGGTGTCATGGGCTCGGTGCGGCGGCTGGGGCTTTCCGTTCCGCTGGATATTTCCGTTGCCGGTTTCGACGGCATCGCCATCGGCCGGATGATGGATCCGGCGCTGACCACGGTCGAGATACCCGATGGCACGATGGGAGCTGCGGCTGCGTCCCTGCTGCTGGACATAGCGGAGAATGCCGCTCCGCCACGGCATTTGACGGCTGCCTACAGGTTGCGTTGCGGCGGCACCGTTCGCGATCTCAACCACGTGTCATGACCGGCGCGCAGTCCCGGCTATAAGCATTTCGCAAAGGCCGCTCTTGGCCCCCAGACACAAGCCAGAGGTTCATTTTTGGCCTCTTAAGGGCCAGAGACCGCGATTTTAAGATATTACTTTTAAAGGTTGTCGGCCGATGCCGCTGCATCGCTCTCAACCTTTCAGGATACTGTCATGAAGAAAATTATCGCTTTCGCCTTGCTTGCTTTTGCATCTCCTCTGGCGGCCCACGCTGCGACCTTGAAGTTTCCCAGCGACAAGCCCATCGCAAGCATCACCATCCCTGACAGCTGGAAGCCGGAAGAGACCGAGAGCGGCGTTCAGGGAACATCGGCTGATTCCGCCGTCTATCTTTCGGCCGACGTCGCCAACAGCAAATCCATAGACAAGGTCGTTACCGACTCGATCGATTTTCTGACGAAAAACGGGGTTTCCATCGATCAGTCGACACAGAAGGACACCCCCGTCACCGAGGTCAACGGCTTGCAGATGACGACCCTGGAATGGGATGGCAAGGATGAAGACGGCCCCGTCAGCGTCGGCCTGCTCTTCGTATCGACATCCGGCGACAATGCGCTCGTGGTAACCTATTGGGGAAGCAAAGGCGACGAAGACAAACACGATGCCGAAGTCAAGGCAATCGTTGCCTCGATCAAGCCGGTCAACTGATCGCACTGGAGTGGTGTAGGAGCGGCTGTTACTGCCTCCGACAGCCGGCGCGGACACCATTCACTTCAATAGAAAACGCCGCTTCCCGGGGGAAGCGGCGCGGTATGGCTGGTCAATCGCAAGCTTAGCTGTGCGAGGGCAGCATGTCCTGGACGTCGGAAGCTGCGTCGTCCAGCGCTTCCTTCGGCTGTGCGGAGCCGTCGACGATGCGCGACAGGTTGTCGACAATCGTCTGGGTGACGCGAACGCCGTTTTCGCCCGGGAAGGCGTACCACGGGATCATCAGCGACATCTGGTTCAAGCTGGCCTGGAAGAGCGGGTTCTTCTTGTAGAAGTCGCCGAGATATTCGGCAGACTTGGCAGCAAGTTCGTTGTTCGGAACGTAGCCGGTGCCGGGAACGACGACAGAAGCGCCGTAAGGGCCAGCTGCGAACTTGATGAACTTCCAGGCGGCGTCCTGCTTGGCAGCGTCATGCGTCAGGATGACGGCAGCGTTGCCGCCGGTCGGCAGCTTGCCGTTGACCGGGTCGATCAGCGGGATCTTCGCGGTGCGCAGGTCGAACTTGGTGCCGGTGTTCTTGATCGTGTTGATCAGGGCGCCGGTGGTCTGGAACGTGAAGCCGACCTTGCCGGCTGCGAATGCCTGTTCGCCAGCCGACTTGGTGAAGACCGGCATGCCGCCTTCCTTGACCATGCGCTGGATCAGCTCGGCAGCCTTCTGGCCTTCCGGACCGTTGAAGGTGACCTTGCTTTCGTCGTCGGAGAGCATCTTGCCGCCGGCGCCGAAGAGAAGGGCGGAGAACATCCAGTCGTCACCCTGCCAGCGGAAGTCGATACCGTCGACGCCGTTGCCGAGAGCCTTGATCTTGCCGCCGAGAGCGATGACTTCGTCCCAGGTCTTCGGCGGGTTGTTCGGGTCGCCGCCGGCAGCTTTCACGAGATCGGCGTTGTAATACATGATCGGGTTGGAGGTGGCGAAAGCGAGGCCGACCTGCTTGCCCTTGACCTGGGCGAGCTTCAGGATCGTGTCGGAGAAGCCTTCTTCACCCATCTTGCCGTCCTTCTGGACGAGCGGTCCGAGATCGACGGCGACGTTGCGCTCGTCGAGCATGCGCAGGCGGTTGAGGCCGATGAAGGTAACGTCGGGCATGTCGGACGTGCCGGCTTCGCGCAGGATCGTCTGGATGCCTTCTTCATAGGTCGCCGACGGGGCAGCGAACTGGATCTTGATATCCGGGTTCTCTTCCATGAACTTCTTCGAGATCGTGTCCATCACGTCCTTGAAGAAGCCGGGCATGGGGTAGTGAACCGTCAGCGTCGTCTCGGCGTAAGCCGGGACAGACACGGCCATCGTAATGGCTGCGGCTGCGAGAATCTGGGTGATATGCTTCATCGCTCGTTCTCCTGTTGGAAAACCGGTCATCCTTTGAGACCGGTCATGGTGATACCCTCGACGAAGCGCTTCTGCGCGAGCAGGAATGCGACAACGAGGGGAAGGGTGATAAACAGCGTGGCAGCCATGAGGGCGCCGTAATCGTCGCCGGCTTCGGCGGCGCGGAAATACATGAGGCCAAGCGGCGGGGTGGCGTAACCCTGCTTGCTGATGACGATCAGCGGCCAGTAGAGATCGTTCCAGTGCGCCACGACCGAAAAGATTGCAAAGGCGGTCACCGCCGGCCAGGCATTGGGCACGATGACGCGGGCGACGATGCCGAGCTCCGACATGCCGTCCAGCCGCGCCGCGTGGATCAGATCGTCCGGCATGGCGCGGAAGAATTGCAGGAACATGAAGATCGCAAAGACCGAGATCGAGAAGGGCGCCACCAGCGCGGTGTAGCTGTTCAGCAGATCCAGGTTGTTGAAGGCGACGTAGAGCGGCAGCGCCGTTGCGTGGATCGGCACCAGCAGGCCGAGCATGACCAGCACCATCATCAGGCGTGCGGCCGGAAACTTCAGCTTCGCCATCGCATAGGCGCAGGGAACGGCGATCAGCACCTGGAAGAAGAAGATCAGCGCGCAGACCAGCACGCCGTTCCAGAGCAGCGTGCCCATCGGCACCTTCTCCAACGCGTGCATGAAGTTTGCGACATAGTAGAAGTGCTGCGGGATGAGCTGCAGGGCCGATGTGAAGATATCGTCCTGCTTCTTGCCCGCTGTCGAGATCATGAAGATGTAGGGCGCCAGGAAGAAGATCGCGCCGAGGCTCAGCAGGCCGAAACGAAGGATGCGGCCGGGGGTGATTGCGTTGGCGTTCATGTGTAATGCACCTGCCGGTCGAGAAGGCGGTATTGCAGGAACATCAGCGCGACGAGGATCGCCAGGAAGACCACGGTCATCGCCGAGGCATAGCCGACGCGCAGATAGACGAAGCCTTCCTGATAGATCGTGAAGAGCAGCACCTCGGAGGCATGGTTCGGGCCGCCATCCGTCAGTGTCTTCACGGTGTCGAAGACTTTCACGGCATTGGTGACGCTGATGGTGATGACGAAGAGCGTGGTCGGCCCGAGCATCGGCCAGGTGACGAGGCGGAACCGGTCGAGCGCCGATTTCGCGCCGTCGACTTCGGCTGCGGCATAGAGCTCGCGCGGGATGGCGGTCAGGCCCGCCAGGAACAGCACCATGTTGAAGCCGACCGACTGCCAGATGCCGATGATCGACAGGCTGTAGAGCACGGTGGCCGAACTGCCGAGCCAGTTCGGCCCGGGGATGCCGACCAGCGCCAGCATGGCATTGATCGGGCCG
The DNA here is from genome assembly GCF_004341625.1 of Rhizobium sp. BK376. Classification (GTDB taxonomy): domain Bacteria; phylum Pseudomonadota; class Alphaproteobacteria; order Rhizobiales; family Rhizobiaceae; genus Rhizobium. The sequence continues at coordinate 58,508 of NZ_SLZG01000012.1, forward strand.
ATGGTCGGATGGAAGAGATATTGCCAGACGGTCGCCATGGCAACGATCAGCGACGCGACCGGAAGGAAATAGGCGGTGCGGAAGAAGCTGCGGGCGGCCGTTTCGCTCTCGATCAGCAACGCGACGGCGAGACCGAGGACGATCGATGCGGGTGCGACGATCGCCGTATAGATCGTCGTGTTCCAGAGCGACTTCTGGAAGGTGCGATCCTTCAGGAGATGAGCGTAGTTCTCGAAGCCGACGAAGCGGAACTTGCCGAGGCCGAGCTTGAAATCGGTAAAGCCGAGGAAGATGACGGCGATCACCGGCAGAATGACAAAGGCGATGGTGAGGATGATCGCCGGCATGGCTATCAGCCATGCGGTGCGCCTTTCGCTCCTCTCGCGATCCGCGACCGAATGCACCGGCATTGCTGCCGCTGTCACGCTAGCCATTGGCAGCCTCCCGCGCGGGATTGACGGCGAGCGCCTTTGTGCGCAGGCGACGGCCGTCCTCGGCAAAGACCATGGCGCGATCGGCCGAAAGCGTCAGACCGACGGGCGTTCCGGCGGAAAGTCCTGCTGTTTCCGATGGCGAGAGCTTGGCGACGATCGTTTCACCGATCGCGTCGAGCTTACAGAAGAGGATGACTTCGGAACCGAGGAACTCCATGCGCTCGACATGGGCGGCGAGTGCGTCCTGTCGGTTCGGCGAGAGCTTCACGAATTCCGGGCGGATGCCGAGCGTGATTGCGGTGCCGGCAAAATCCGGTTCTTCGAGCGCGAGCCTGATATCGCCGAAGGCGATGACGCCGTTCTCGACGCGGGCGGGCACCAGGTTGATGCGCGGCTGGCCGACGAAGCGGGCGACTTCGACATGGGCGGGATTGTCGTAGATTTCCTGCGGGGTCGCGAGCTGCAGCAGGTTGCCGCCGATCATGACGGCGACGCGGTCCGCCATCGACAGCGCTTCGGCCTGGTCATGGGTGACGTAGACTGTCGGCACGCCGGCGCGGCGGTGCAGCTCGACGATCTCGCCGCGGGCATGGACACGCAGGTTGGCGTCGAGATTGGAGAGCGGCTCGTCCATCAGGAAGATGCTCGGCTGGCGCACCATAGCGCGGGCGAGCGCCACGCGCTGGCGCTGACCGCCGGACATCTGGCCGGGCTTGCGATCGAGCAGATGGTCGATCTTCAGCGACTTCGCCATTTCCTGCACATCGCGCATGATCGCCTTGCGGGTGGCGCGCTGGCCGGGCACCAGCGAGCCGACGAAGGGTAGCCGCTGCGTCGTCGACAGCCGGCGCATGGCGAGCGGCACGGCGATGTTCTGGGCGGCCGTCAGATGCGGGTAGAGCGCGTAGGACTGGAAGACCATCGCGATGTTGCGGTCGGCTGCCGCGATGCCGGACATCTGCGCGCCGCCGATCGTGATTTCGCCGCTGTCGGCATGGTCGAGGCCGGCCAGAATGCGCAGCAGCGTGCTCTTGCCGCAGCCCGAGGGGCCGACAAGGGCAATGAATTCGCCCGCTTCGACATCAAGGCTGACGCCCTTCAGAATGGCGTTGTCGCCAAAGGATTTGGTGATGTTGCGAAGCGAGAGCGCGGTCATGGGGTCGGCTCCGTCTTCACCTTGTGGGCTTCGTGCGGATAGACTTCCTCGACGACGTCGTCGAGATAATAGGCCGTCATGCCGGGCACGGCGACGAGCTGACTTTCGATCGTCTCGCCGAACTGGTGGACGACCGCGCCGATCAGACGCTCGCCCGGCATTTCGCGCTCCATGTTTCTCAGGATGAAGGCCGCGGACGGACCCCAGACGAGCGACGTATCGTTGAAGCGGCCCTGCCATGCCCAGTGCAGATGGCCGCTGGCAAAGAGCGCGACGTCATGGGCGGCGATCAGGTCGTAAAGACGCTTGCGCGGCGAGGGGCGGACGCTCCAGTAGCCGGTATCGCCTTCATCAGGCGTATCGACGAAGAGTGGCTTGTGGGCGAAGAGCGCGAAGCGCAGGTCGCCTCTGCTTTCCAGCATTTCTTCAAGCCACTGGAATTGCTTTTCTTCCTCGTCGTCATTGAAGCCCATCAGCAGGCTGTCGAGGCCGATCAGACGCCAATTGTCGACATCTTCCGCCCAATAGTCGGGGCCGACGAGATTGCGCCAGCGCGCCAGGCGGGTCTCATTGACGGGCTGCAGCGAGCCGGGCAGGTGGCCGACATCGTGATTGCCGGGAACGATCAGCATGGGCACGGAGATCTGGCGCATCAGGTCCATGCAGAAGGCGATGTCCTCATCCTTGTCGGCGCCATCGACACTGAGGTCGCCGGTATGGACGATGAGATCGGCGTTGCTCTTTTCGATCCAGTCGGCCAGCGGCTCCCAATTGCCGTTGAAATGCGGCTTGCTCGGGCTGAAATGCGTGTCGGTGATCTGGATGATTTTCAAGGCGCAGCACCCTTGTAAAGAATTCGGGTCGCGCCAGCCGGGCGTTAAAAAATGCTTAAGGCCGGCGCGTTTCGCCGACCTGTTTAGAAGGCTCCGATGTCAGTTAGGTAACGGGCTTTTTCAGTCGTTTTTCAGTTTTGTCATGTTGAAGTCACATTCGATCAGAGTGGCGCAACGGGATGCGGAGAGTCGTCCCAGGCGCCCCAGATCGACTGGTCGAAACAGATGACGGAGCCAGTCATCAGGCCGGACTCATCAGAAGAGAGATAGGCGCAGGCGCGTGCCACTTCCTGCGGATCGACGAGCCGACCGAAGGGCTGGCTTGCGGCTGCCTTCTCCAGCCAGTCTGCGGACGCACCATGAAATTCACGCTGGATGCGATCCTCGCCTTCGGAGGCCATCCAGCCGATGTTGAGGCCGTTGATGCGGATGCGGTTGCGTAGCACGGCATAGGCGGTGTTCTTGGTCAGCGTTTCCAGCGCGCCCTTCGAAGCACAATAGGCTGATATGAAGGGCTGGCCTGCCTTGGCGGACATGGAACCGATATTGACGATCGTGCCCTCGATCTTCTCGCGCCGCATGACCTTGATCGTCTCTTGCATCAGGAAGAAGGGCGCGCGGACATTGACGGCGAACATCCTGTCGAAAAGCTCGGGGCTGGTGTCGAGGATCGTGCCTCGATCGGTCAGCGCGGCGGCATTGACGAGAGCATCGACGCGGCCGAAGGTCTGGTCGCAGACATGGACGACGTTCTGGGCTTCCTCAACCTTGCCGAGATCAGCCTGGACGTAGACCACCTTCGCGCCCGTTGCGGAGGAAATCTCCTCGGCCCTGGCCTTGCCCTTCTGCTCGTTGCGACCGCAGATGACGATGCCCTTGGCGCCGCGATCGGCGAAGAGCCGGGCAATGGTGGCGCCAAGGCCCTGCGTGCCGCCGGTAACGATGGCGATCTTGCCGTCGAGACGGCTGTGGTTAGATGTCATGTGGTTCCTCCCTGGTGATTGGTGTGGTGATATGCGGATGGCCCCTCGCTTGTGAGCGGGAGGCTTGTGTTTGATGGGTGTGGTCCTTCATCCTGTTCCGAAGGTAGACGAAAGACCCCTCAGCTCAACTTCTTCGCCGCCTGCTCCCTCAGCGCCCTCACAAACGCCTTGTCGCTCCACCCCTCGCGCAGCGCCTCATGCATTAGCTGCGCCTGCGTCTTCGGCGCAAGGCCGCCGAGCGGCGGGTCGCGGTCGAGGTTGGTGGGGAAGGAATAGCCTTCGGCGCAGGACGCGACGGCATTGGCGATCTCGGCTTCCGAGAGCTTGCCCTTCAGCGCTTTCAACGCCGCGAAGAGCTTGCCGCTCATCCGTTCGCGGTCGACCGTTTCCATGGCGCGGCCGAAGGCGGTGGAAACCTGTAGGAGGTTTGCGACGCGCTTGATATCCGTCGAGCGGTTGGTGCCGGCGGCGTGGAAGAGGGCTGGGTTGAAGAAGACGACGTCGCCCTTTTTCAGTGGCAGCTGGACATGGTTCTTCTCGAAATAGTCTTTGAATTCCTGGCGCTTGAGCGCGAGATAGCCGGGCACATAGGTCTGGCTGTGCGGCAGGAAGAGGGTCGGACCGCTTTCGAGCGGCATGTCGCAATGGGCAACCGCGCCCTGCAGCGTCAGGACAGGCGAGAGCTTGTGCACATGGGCCGGGAACTGCTCGATGATCTCGGACGACTGAAAGCCGAGATGGTAATCGCGATGGGCGGATTGGGCGGCACCACCCGGATTGACGCGGTTGACTTGCGCTGTCATCTGGTAGCTCGGCCCGAGCCAGGCTTCGCTCGTCAGCGCCACGATGGCATTGCCGTAATATTTCGCGAAGTTTTCAGGGTTGGCGAGGCAGTGCTTTTCCAGCGAGTTCCAGATGCGATCGTTGGCGCCCGGCTTGGCGAAATGATCGCCGCCACCTGATGACGTGCGGTGCTGTTCCTCGATGATCTCGTCGAAGATCTTGCTGGCGCGGTCGATGATACCTGTGTCCTCATAGGCGCGTTTGAAGACGACGACGCCCGGGCCTTCGCCGAAGGCTTCGCAGATTTCGGCCAGAACGGCGCGTCGGCCATCGGTGGTCGCGGCTGCCGCCAGCACCTTGCGGCTGTCATAGATCAGGATGTTCTTTTCGACGGCATCAGCATGCGGATAATCGGCGAGCTCGGTGGTCTTTTCCGCAAGGGCGCGGAAATCGTCGAGATCACAGCTGTCCTCGGTCAGCCAGACGCGGTCCGCTCTCATTATCTGAAGATTGTCTGTTTTCATCGGTGCCTCCTCCATCGGATGAATGAGAGGACTATACGCCTGACATCGAGTTGATATAGATCATAAAACCATCAAAAATCCATCAGAACGAACGCATCATGACCCATCCCTTTCTCGTCAAGGACATCGCCTTCCAGGCCGGATTGAGCACGGCGACGGTGGATCGCGTCCTGAATGAACGGCCAGGCGTGCGCCGCCAGACGGCGCTGCGCGTCAAGGCGGCGATCGCCGAGCTTGAAAAGCAGCAGACGGGCGCGGAGACGACCGGGCGCAAGATTGCGATCGATATTCTGATGGAGACGCCGGAGCGTTTCAGCGCCGCCGTCCGCGAGGCCTTCGAGGCCGAGGTCTCGACCTTCCTGCCGACGGTCTTCCGCTGTCGCTTCCATTTTTCCGAGATCATGAAACCGGCGGAACTGGCGCAGCTGATCGACCGTATCCGTCTGCGCGGCACGGACGGGCTTGTCGTCAAGGTTCCTGATGTGCCCGATGTCGTCGAGGCGGTTCGCCGCGCCATCGAGGCCGGAATTCCTGTTGTAACGCTGGTGACGGATCTGCCGAATGTTGCGCGATCAGCCTATGCCGGCGCGGATAATCGCGCCGCGGGCGAGACCGCTGCCTATCTGATCGGGGAATATCTTGGCGAGAACGGCCACGTGCTGGTGACGCTCTCCAGCAGCCGGTTTCGCGGCGAGGAAGAGCGCGAGATTGGTTTCCGCCGCATCATGCGCGACCGGTTCCCCGGCATCGGCATGACAGAGATCAGCGAAGGCCATGGCACGGATGCGGCGACCGGAAGCCTTGCGGCAGCGGAGCTGGCGCGGCATCCATCCATCAATGCGGTTTATTCGATCGGCGGCGGCAATCGCGCGGTTCTTGCGGCCTTCGAAGCGGCGGGGCGGCCCGTGCGGGTCTTCGTCGCGCATGATCTCGATGCCGACAATAGGGTGCTGCTGTCAGAGCGGCGGATCACATTCGTGCTGCATCATGATCTCCGGACGGATGCGCGCTCCGCCTTTCGCGCCATCATGAGCCGGATCCCGATCGCGGGGCGCGGCTTTTCATCGTCGCTGTCGGCGGTGGAGATCATCACGCCATATAATATGCCGGCGGGGTGAGCCGCCGGCATAGGGATAAGAGGCTCAGCGAGCGGCCCAGTTGGCGCCGCGGCGGAACATGGTCTTCATCTGCGGCACGCTGAATTCCTTGGCTTGGTGGCCGAGCGAGGAATAGAAGACGCGGCCCTTGCCGTAATGACGTTTCCAGACGACGGGCATGACGACGCCGTTGATCCAGTAAGCATGATCCCCATTGAAGGTCGTCGTCGCCAGCACCTCGTTCGAGGGATCGACGTGCATGTAGTATTGCTCTGATGTGTAGGGGAAATCCTCGATCCCCTCCATGACCGGATCATCCGGGCGGGTAATGTTGACCGTGTAGTCGATGATGTTGCCGGGATGGGCCACCCACTGGCCGCCAATGATGAACTGGTAGTCGACGCTTTCACGGAAACTATCGCCGGCGCCGCCGTGATAGCCGGCAATGCCGACGCCGCTTTCGATGGCGGCGGCGAGGTTCTTGACCTCCTCCTTCTCGATCTTCGACATGGTCACGATCGGCACGATCAGGCTGAGATCGTGGATCGAGGGGTCGGCAAAGGCTTCGGTGCTGTTTTCGACGTAAACCTTGAAGCCGTCTTCCTGCAGCATTTCCTCAATGATCTTGGCGCATTCCTGCGGCTCGTGGCCGCTCCAGCCGCCCCAGACGATCAGTGCTTCACGCATTTCCATTCCTCCTGATTAGCGACCGAGCTTTCCGTCCACGAGGGATTCGGAGAGCGGGGCCGGGCGTTCCGTCTGTGTTGTTATGGTGACCGTGCGACCGCTGTCGGACGCGGTCTGGAAGGCTTCCATGACTTCGAGCACGTGCAGGGCAAGGCTGCCATTGGCGCGGTGCGGCCGGTTCGAGCGGATGGCATGCGCCATGTCGGCGACGCCGAGCGAGCGATAGTTGCCATCGGCATAGGGCGCTGTTACCTCGCGTTCCTGGAATTCGCCGCCCTTCTTCAGATATTCGACCGGGCCGGCGAAGCGGTTTGGGTCGGGCACGATCAGCGTTCCCTCCGTGCCGTAAACTTCGAGCGGCACATGCTTGTGGCCGGCGACATCGAAACTCATGCCGATCTGGACGACGGCACCGTTGGCAAAGGCCATGACGCCGGCGACATGGGTCGCGACATGAACGGGGATGCGCTCGCCATTGCGTGGCTCGCTGGTGATGATGCGCTCCTTGCGCGGCGACACGGCAAAGCCGGCGACCTGGGAGACCGGGCCGAGCAGGTTGACAAGGTCGGTGATGTAGTAGGGACCCATATCGAGCATCGGGCCGCCGCCGACTTCATAATAGAAAGCCGGATTCGGGTGCCAGCGCTCATGGCCGGGACACATGAAGGTCGCGGTGCCGCCGACCGGCTGGCCGATCGCGCCCTCGTCGATGATGGCGCGTGCCGTCTGGTGCCCGCCGCCGAGGAAGGTGTCGGGGGCGGCGCCGATGCGCAGGCCCTTTGCCATGGCGGCATCGGCGAGCTTCTTGCCTTCGGTAAAGTTGATGCCGAGCGGCTTTTCGGAATAAGTGTGCTTGCCGGCATCGAGCGCCTGCAAGCCGACCGCGACATGGGCCTTCGGGATCGTCAGGTTGACGATGATCTCGACTGAGGGATCCGCCATCAGCGTCGCAACATCGACAGCCTTCAGGCCGAATTCGGCGGCCTTGGCCTCCGCCAGTTCGCGGTTCAGGTCGGCCACGCCCCTGATGTCGAGGATCGGGAAGGATTTCATCGCGGTGAGATAGGCGCCGGAAATATTTCCGCAGCCGATGATGCCGATACCAACTTTTTCCATAAACACTCCTCCAAATGGATTTGTCGATAAACCGTGGGATTTCAGAGAGCCGGTGCCGGCCCGGTCGTGCCCCAGGGCGATTCATAGAGCTCGCGCAGGGCAACGACGGCCGCGCCTTGAGCCCAGGTTTCGTCAGCGGACTGGTCGAAGACCAGTTCCGCAACCTCCTCGATCGATGGCGGGATGGCCGTCGCGTAGGCCTCGCGCAGGCTGTCCAGGAACGGCCGGCCGAGCGCCAGGCTGGAGCCGACCAGGATGACGCGCGGCGGCGCAAACAGGGTAACGATATTGGCGAGCGCCATGCCGCAGGCCTCGCCGGCGCGGATGGCGGCGCTGATCAGCGTGTTGTCTTCTGCGGCGATCAGCGTCTGCGCATGGGCCATGCCGCGGCCGAGACGGATCGCTTCGGCAAAACGGCCGCCGGTCGGTTGATCGCCGAGGATCGCGCCTTCGCCGGCCTGGCTCGACAGGCGGATCAGCCCCTGCGGACCGATTCCGAGCACCATGTCGCCGAGATTGTGGCTAAGGCCGCCCGCACCGCGAAAAAGCTGGCCGCCATGCAGCACGCCGAGCCCAAGCGTCTGCTCGAGTGAAACGAGCACCATGTCGTCCAGATCCCGCGCCTGACCGAACCAGTGATGGGCGAGCGTGATCGCATGGGCATCGCTCTCGACCATCGTTGTCACACCGAGGCGATCCGACATTTCGCGGGCGAAATCGACGTCGGATTCACGGAAGATGGGGCTGGTGCGGACGAGGCCGGTGCGATGCTCGACGACGCCGGGGAGGCCGAGGCAGACGGAATCGATTTCCTCGATCGAAAGATCGGCATCGACGACGCAACGGCGAATGCCATCCTCGATGAGATCGGCGATGACGTTGATCGGCTGGCGATCGACGCGCAACGCCAGCGTCAGCTTGGACAGCACCTCGCCGCGGAAATCGGTAACGACGAAGACCATGCGGTTTGCCGCAATCTTGGCGCCTACGACGCGGGCAGCATCGGGATTGAGTTCCAGCATGACGCGGGGTCGGCCTCTTGCGGCAGCGTTACGGAGGTCTCCCTCGGTCAGTGCCAGGATAAGGCCGTCATCCAGCAGCGAGCCGGTGATCGCCGAGACCGTCGTCGTCGAAAGCTGCGTCCGGTCGCTGATCTCGATCCGTGCGATCGACCCCGCCCGCCGGATCGTATCCAGCACGTTGAAGCGGTTGATCGCCCGCATAAGTTCGGGATCTGCAGTCTTCATGAAATTCTGGCCGAGTGCATTTAGTGGCTTGTCGTAATCGTTGTTTTGGGCGTTATTTTTGGCGGGTTGCGAATTTAATACCGCCCTCAAGCCCCCTCTTGTCAAGCCGCTTTGCCTAAAAATTAGGAAAGGCGGTTGACATTCGAGCAAACTTCCCTTGAATTAATCCGCATAAGGGAAAAATTGCTGAGGAACTTTAGATCCCTTCTGGAGGAGAAATCATGTTTCATTTTGCAAGGGCGAAGGCCCTTAGCGGCGCACGCGTTGCTGCGATTTCGGCCGCGACAGGTCTTGCCATTCTGCTCGGCGCGGGAAATGCCGCAGCGGAAACGGTCGTCAAGTGGCTGCATCTCGAACTGGATCCCGGCTATGTCGCGATCTGGCGCAAGATCGCCGATCAATACGAAGCGTCCCATCCGGGCGTGAAGATCCAGATGCAATTCCTGGAAAACGAAGCCTTCAAGGCCAAGCTGCCGACGCTGCTTCAATCCAGCGATGCGCCCGATTTCTTCTACAGCTGGGGCGGCGGCGTGCTGAAGCAGCAGTTGCAGACCGGGACCCTGATGGATCTGACCTCTGCCATGAACGCCAATGGCGGCGAGTGGCTGAAGGCCTATAACCCCGCTTCCGTCACCGGCCTGACCTTCGATGGCAAGATCGGCGCCGTGCCGTTTAAACTCGGTACTGTCAGCTTCTTCTACAACAAGGCTCTCTTCGCCAAGGCCGGCGTCGATGCGTCAGCCATCAAGACCTGGGACGACTATCTGGCCGCGGTCAAAAAGATCAAGGCAGCAGGCATTGTTCCGATCGCTGGCGGCGGCGGCGAGAAGTGGCCGATCCACTTCTACTGGAGCTATCTCGTGATGCGCGACGGTGGCCAGAAGGTGTTCGATGCTGCCAAATCAGGGCAGGGCGACGGCTTCAACGATCCCGCCATCATCAAGGCCGGTGAGCAGCTGGCCGAACTCGGCAAGCTCGATCCCTTCCAGCCCGGCTATCTCGGCGCCACCTGGCCGCAGACGCTCGGCGTCTTCGGCGACGGCAAGGCTGCCATGATCCTTGGCTTCGAAAACACCCAAGCCAACCAGAAAACCAATGCCGGCGACGGCAAGGGTCTGGCACCGGACAATATCGGCCGCTTCGCATTCCCGGCCGTGACGGGTGGCGCTGGCGATCCGAACGACACGCTCGGCGGCCTGAACGCCTGGGCCGTGACGAAGAAGGCTCCGCCGGAAACGCTCGATTTCCTGAAGTATCTGACCAATGCCGACAATGAGCGCATCATGGCGAAGGCCGGCATGATCCTTCCCGTCACCAACGGCTCGGAAGACGGCATCACCAATCCGCTGATGGCCGATGCCGCCAAGCAGCTCGCCGCCACCAAATGGCACCAGAACTTCTTCGACCAGGATCTCGGCCCCTCCGTCGGCCGCGTGGTCAACGACGTCTCGGTCGCGATCGTGTCGGGCCAGATGACCCCGAAGGATGGCGCCCAGCAGGTCCAGGACGCCTTCGAGCAGGACCAGCTCTAAGGGGTACATGGGCGCCGGCTTCCCCCTTGGCCGGCGCCCGTTTTAGTTTTCAAGAGCAAGGACGATCATGACTGATGTCAGCATAACGACCGCGCTGCGGCCCGAAACCGGCGCCAAATCGGCAAGGCGGCACAAGAGCCCCGCCGATCGCGGTCGTCTACCGGTCATCCTGTTGTTTCTTCCGGCAGCGCTGCTGTTGTTCACGATCTTCGTCATCCTGCCGATGGGCGAAGCGGCCTGGTACAGTCTCTACAAGTGGGACGGCTATGGGCCGCCGACCGAATTCATCGGCCTCCGGAATTTCGAGCTGCTGCTCAAGAACGGCGCGTTCCTCACCTCGCTGAAGAACAATGCGCTGATCATCGCCGTCTCGATCATCATCCAGATACCGCTCGCCATCTGGCTTGCGATGATGCTGGCGCATCGCATTGCCGGCGTCGTGCTGTTTCGGCTGATCTTCTTCCTGCCCTATGTACTTGCCGAGGTTGCGGCCGGTCTGATCTGGCGCTTCGTCTATGACGGCGATTATGGTCTCTTCGCCACCTTCGCGCATCTCTTCGGCTTTCAGACGCCCTATGTGCTCGCCGACAAGGACCTTGCCATGTATGCGGTCCTTGCCGTCGTGGTCTGGAAATATTTCGGCTTCCACATGATGCTGTTCATCGCTGGTCTGCAATCGCTCGACAGCAGTATATTGGAAGCGGCGGAGATCGACGGGGCGACAGGCTGGCAGAAATTTCGCTATATAACGCTGCCGCTTTTGGGCTCGACGCTGCGCCTTTCCGTCTTCTTCGCCGTCGTCGGTTCGCTGCAGCTATTCGATCTGATCATGCCGTTGACCGGTGGCGGACCGTTCAATTCCACGCAGACGATGGTGACGTTCCTCTTCAATTTCGGCGTCACTCGCATGCAGGTCGGGCTCGGCAGCGCCGTCGGCGTCGTGCTGTTCATAATCTGCGTGACGCTCGCCTTTGGCTACAAACGGATATTTATGCGCAATGACTGATATGGCCTCATCCGTCCGCGAAAGCACCGGCACGAAGATCTATCTCTACGTGTCGCTTGGTATCATCGCCGCCATCGTGCTGGTTCCGCTGCTGACGACGGCGCTCGGCGGCTTCAAGTCGCTTGGCGACCTCCGTACCAATCCCTTCGGCCTGCCTGTCGAGTGGCACTTCGAGAACTATACGGACATCCTGTTCGGCGAGCGCTACTGGCGGCAGATGATGAATTCGCTGATCATCGCCGTGCTGACCGTGTTCCTTACGGTCTCCGTCTCGGCAATGGCGGCCTTCACCTTCGCGCATGTGAAGTTCTTCGGTTCGAACTTCCTGCTCAACTATTTCCTGATCGGGCTGATGTTCCCGGCGGCAACGGCGATCCTGCCGCTCTTCATCCGCATCCGAGATCTCGGGCTGCTCAATACCTATTGGGGCGTGGTGCTGCCGCAGGTTGCTTTCGGGCTCGGCATGAGCATTCTTCTGTTCCGGAACTATTTTCGAAACCTTCCGGAAGAATTGTTCCAGGCGGCCTTCGTCGATGGTTGCGGCTATATCCGCTTCTTCTGGCATATCTCGCTGCCGCTTTCCCGGCCAATCGTCGCGACGGTCAGCATCATCTCCTTCGTCGGTAGCTGGAACAGCTATATCCTGCCGCTGATCATGCTGAATTCGGATTCGATCTATCCCTGGCCGCTCGGGATCATGGTCTATCGCGGCGAGTTTGGCACCCAGTGGCAGCTGGTGCTGGCCTTCATCACGCTCACCATCGCGCCGACCATCATCGTCTTCTTCCTTGCCCAGAAGCACATCATCGCCGGCCTGACCGCCGGTGCCGTGAAGTCCTGAGCGCATCGATATCGGAGTAAACAGCATGGCATCCGTCGAACTGCAGAACATCCGCAAGCATTATGGCGCGTTGCCGGTCATCCACGGCGTGTCGCTCGCGATCGAGGATGGCGAGTTCATCGCGCTCGTGGGGCCGTCGGGCTGCGGCAAGTCCACGCTGCTGCGGATGATCGCCGGCCTCGAGGAGATCACCGAGGGCGACGTCATGATCGGCGGGCAGGTGGTCAATTCCATGACGCCGCGCGAGCGCAATATCGCAATGGTCTTCCAGTCCTACGCGCTCTATCCGCATATGACCGTCGCCGAGAACATGGGCTTCAATCTGAAGCTTTCCGGCGAAAGCAAGGACAATATCGCCAAGCGCGTCAACGAGGCGGCGCGCATGCTCGACCTTACCAATCTTCTCGACCGCAAGCCGGCGCAGCTTTCCGGCGGCCAGCGCCAGCGCGTCGCCATGGGCCGCGCCGTCGTGCGCAATCCCGCCGTCTTCCTGTTCGACGAGCCGTTGTCGAACCTCGACGCGAAGCTGCGCGTGCAGATGCGCTCGGAGATCAAGGCCTTGCACCAGAAGGTCCAGACGACCTCGATCTATGTCACCCATGACCAGATCGAGGCCATGACGCTTGCCGACCGGATCGTCGTTCTTAACCATGGCAAGATCGAGCAGCAGGGCACGCCGATCGAGCTTTACCGTCAACCGGCCAATCTCTTCGTCGCGGGTTTCATCGGTTCGCCGGCAATGAACGTGCTGGAGGGCGTCGTCGATGGCGTCGACGGTTCGCCCGCCGTGCGCCTGAAGGACGGGACGCCGATCCGGATCGGCGTCGATCGAAAAGTGAAATCCGGTCAATCCGTGAAAGTGGGCTTGAGGCCGGAACATCTCAATCCGGCCGGGACCGGCTCGCCGTTGACGGGCCAGACCCTGCTGGTCGAGCCGACAGGCGCGCAGACGCATGTGCTTTTCGAGCTGGCCGGAGAACAGGTCACTGCCGTTGTGGACGGCGACCTGCCGGTTCGCTATGGCGCGCCGCTCAATGTCGCGGTCAATGCCGAACAGGTCTACGTCTTCGACGGGGCAAGCGGCCTCGCGCTATAGATCCGGTCAGCCGAAGACAAGCCCGCCGTCGACGATCAGGTTCTGGCCTGTCACGGCGCGGGCCCAGGGGCTGGCGAAGAAGAGCACGGCATCGGCCGCCTCTTCCGGCGTCGTGACCTTGCGCAGCGGCGTGCTGTCGGCGATCAGATCGAATACAGCCTGCGGCGTCGCGCTGCTGGCGTCGGTCGTCCGCAGCAGGCCGCCCGAGACCATGTTGACCGTGATCCCCAGCGGGCCGAGTTCGGCAGCGGCGGTGCGGGTCAGGGCCAGCAGGGCGCCTTTCGCGGCGGTATAATCGTGGTAGGGGACAACCGGATTCTGGACGAGATTCGTGCCGATCGTAATGACGCGGCCGAAGCCCGCCTTCTCCATTCCGGGCCGCACTGCCTGTATCAGGTTGAGCGCACCCTTGAGCGCCGTCTCCAAATGAGCGGTCATCTCTTCCCAGCTCAGCGTATCGAGCTTGGGCCGCGCATCGCCGTTGAAGGTGAAATCGGCCAGAGCATTGTGCACGACCGTGGTAGGCGCACCGAAGGCCGATGTGACGTCGGCGACCAGGCGGGTCACTTCGTCTTTGTCGCGAATATCCGCTTGGAACGTGCGGGAATGTTCTCCGAGTTCGGCGGCAAGCGTTTCCGCTCCCTCGCGGCTGTTGCGATAGTTGATCGCGACACGGGCGCCCTCGCGGGCGAAGGCTGCAGCGATGGCCGCGCCGAAGCCGCGGCCGGCGCCGGTGACCAGGACGATCTGCTTGCTCAGCGGCATGCTCATTTCTTCATCCCTTCCATGTCTTTCCAAAGCCCATGAAAATGCTGCACCGGCCCGTGGCCCGAGCCCACGGATAGCTCATCTGCCTCGGCCACCGCACCCGCAAGGTAGCGCTTGGCTATTGCCACCGCTTCCGGTGGGGTCAGTCCCTTCGCGAGTTCCGCGGCGATCGCGCTCGACAGGGTACATCCCGTGCCGTGGGTGTTATGGGTCGGGATCCGGCGTCCTTCGAACCAGGTAAGGCCCGCTGCGGAGGCGAGCACATCGGGGCTTTCTTCCGTCTCGAGATGCCCGCCCTTGATCAGGACGTTTGTTGGCCCGAGGGCGAGAAGGTGTTGCGCCTGGCTTGCCATCTCCTCGCGGTCCTCGGCCAGCGGCTCATGTAGCAGGGCGGCGGCTTCCGGCAGGTTGGGCGTCAGGACCGTTGCAAGCGGCAGAAGGCGGCTGGTCAGGGCAGCGACCGCAGCGGTCGCAAGCAGGGAGGCGCCACCCTTGGCGACCATGACCGGATCGAGCACGACGGGGACGCCACGATGGGGCGCGAGTGCATCGGCAATGGCCTCGGCAATGCCGGCATTGGCGATCATGCCGATCTTCACGGCATCGACCCGCACGTCGGCAAAGACGGTCTTGATCTGATCGGCCACAAACTCTGGCGGCACAAGATGCACACCGAAGACGCCTTGCGTGTTTTGCGCGGTCAGTGCGGTCAATACCGCCATGCCATAGACGCCGCGTGCTGAGAAGGCCTTCAGATCGGCCTGGATTCCCGCTCCACCTGATGGATCGGAGCCGGCGATTGAGAGAACGTTCCTGATCATGAACGCGCCTTCCTAATTTCCTCGGCAATGCGCAAAGTGGCGGTTTCGGGATCGGGGGTGCCACAGATGGCCGAGACGACGGCCAGTCCTTGCGCGCCGGCGGCAAGCACCGCTGCCGTATGTTCCGCCTTCAGTCCGCCAATGGCAACCGATGGCACCGGACTGACCGCGACCAGGCGCGCCAGCCCGTCGAAGCCGATCGGCTGCTTATGGTCGGGCTTGGTCGGCGTCGCAAAGACCGGGCCGATGCCGACATAGTCTGCCAGCATCGGATCGACCGCTTCCGCAAGCGCCAGGGTCTCGACGGACAGGCCGAGGATCATGTCGGGGCCGATGAGATTTCGGGCGGTTCGGGCATCCATGTCTTCCTGGCCGATGTGGATGCCATCGGCGCCGATCGCGATTGCCGCTTCGACATCGTCGTTGACGATGAGCTTCGCACCCGTTCCCTGCAGCACCATTTTCAGGGCGCGGCCCGTTGCAATGCGGCTAGCGGTGTCAGCATCCTTGTCGCGCAACTGCACGATGGTCGCGCCGCCGGTAACGGCCGCCCGCGTCGTCTCGACCATGCCCGTCCCGGCGCAGAGATCGGGATCGAGGACGAGATAGAGGGACAGATCGAAACTGCTCATGCCGCCGACACCCTTGCTTCGCTGTCGAGCGTGCGGCCATCCAGCGATTTCAACGCATCGAGGAAACGCCAGGAGAAGGAGCCGGGGCCCTCAGCCCGCCGTCCGGCGGTCTCTCCCGCCGATGCGAAGGTCGCAAGTGCACCGACGGTCGCGGCGAAGGGATCGTTGGGGCTTGTTGCGGCAAAGGCGCCGACGAGGCAGGTCAGCGAGCAGCCGAGTGCCGTCACCTCAGGCATCAGCGGCGAGCCGCCGGTGATCCTGACGGCGCGTTCTCCGTCAGTCACGAAATCCACCGCGCCTGTCGCTGCGACCACGGCTCCGTGGCGTTTCGCCAGCAGGATTGCCGATTCCTCGGCCTGCTCGACCGGATCGCGGCTGTCGACGCCCTGGCCTTTGCTTGCGCCGCCGGCAAGCGCGATGATCTCCGAGGCATTGCCGCGAATGATCGTCGGCCGCAGTTCCATCAGTTCCGCGACCGCGGCGCGACGGAAGTCCGTTGCATAGTGGGCGACGGGATCGAGAACCCAGGGTTTCCGCGACTGGTTGGCGGATTTGGCGGCTGCGCGCATTCCGGCAAGCCAGGCCGTCGAAAGCGTACCGATATTGATCGTCAGCGCGCCGGATATGGCGGCGAATGCGCCCGCCTCTTCCTCGGCATGCACCATGGCCGGCGAGGCGCCGGCCGCGAGCATGACGTTGGCGGCAATGTTCATCGCCACGTAATTGGTGATGCATTGCACGAGCGGAACAGTCTGCCGCATGGCCGTCAGCGTTGCGCCTGAAGTCTTTGTCGTATCCATATTGCCCCTTTTCATGCGGAGGGGCGACGCGGGGGCGAATGCGCGAATGCTGCGAAAAGGCCCGAGCGACTCCCTCCGCCGGCATTATCCGGTTCAGGTTCGAAGGGTGCATCTCAGCCCGTCTTGCGACGAACGCCCCTGTCTCTCATCATCATTCATGTTGCAGAGAAATGACGCCATGTCATCTGAAATCGTATCACGGGCCGGGACCGTGGACTTAATCGAGGCCGGCCCTTCATTCTTTTCTGATAAAAAGCAGCGCATCCCCATCTCGAAAACTTATACGGCAGCGACTACGTGGCTTTGCGCATGAATTCCGGCGAGGACCTATGACACGTGGCCTGTTCATCCTTGCCGTCCAGATCCTGATCTGCGTCGCCATCTCATTTCTGGCGCTCTGGACGCTGTTGCGCCCCAGGAGCTTTCAGGCTTTTGTGCACGAAAACTTCGGATTGCTGCCTGATGTCAAAAGCGGTGCGCGGCTGGCGCCATTCCTGATCCAGCTCTCATCCCTGTTTTTTCTCTGGTACGCCTACGCGCTTGTCAGCGCATTCGGCGAGGAGATACGTTGGCTTGGAGGCGTCATCAGGCATCTCGTCGGCTAAACTTTTGCGGAATTATCTGTTATCCCCACTGCAAATTTTCCGCCTTACCGAGAAGGAGTTCCGATGTCGGACGAACGAAGCCGTATCGACGCGCTTGAGGAGATCCTGGCACATCAGGCAAAGACAATCGACGAACTTTCCGATCAGCTTGCGGAGCAATGGAAGGTGGTCGAGCAGACGCGGGCAAAGCTTGACCGGTTGACCGAGCGGTTCCTTAATCTGGAAGAGCAGTCGCTGGAGGCGCCTGCCATCACCAAGCCGCCGCACTATTGATTTGATCTTTCGGCCTACCGCAACAGGCTCTGGCCGCCGTCGATCCAGATCGGTGTTCCCGTGATGTGACGGGAACGGTCGGAGGCAAGGAAGAGGACGGCTTCGGCAACCTCCTCGGCGGTGCCGGATTTTCCTGATGTCAGCGGAATTTCACCCTCGGGATATACCGCCGGGACGTCGGCCTCCGCTTGATTGCGCTTGAAAGTATTGTCGGAAATCCGGGTTTCGATGGCGCCGGGGCAGATGGCGTTGATGCGGATATGATGCTTGCCCAATTCGAGGGCGAGTTGCTGCACCATCGCCACCTGTGCCGCCTTCGTTGCCGAATAAGCGGTTGCGCCGGCGGTCGTGAAGGTCCGGGTACCGTTGATCGAGGAGGTGACGATGATCGAGCCGCCGCCTTTTGCCTTCAGGTATGGAACGGCCAGGTGGATCGTCAGATAGGTGCCGCGCAAGTTGACCGCGATGGTTTTGTCCCATTCATCCGGTTTCAGGTCATCGATCGGCGCCCAAACGCCATTGATTCCGGCATTGGCCAGAACCACATCAACGCTTCCGAACGAATGAACCAACTGATCGACCGCGTTGCTCATGCTTGCCTCGTCGGAAACATCGGCGATCAAAGGAATTGCGGTGCCACCGCTGTCGCGGATATGCGCCGCAACCTCTTCGGCTTCGCCCGCTGTATGGCCCAATACGCCGACACTTGCTCCCTCGGCGGTAAGAAGCAGAGACGAGGCCCTGCCGATGCCCGAGGCTCCGCCTGTGACCAATGCGACTTTTCCGGACAGTTCCATTGCGCTCTCCCGCCTGTTCGTCGTCGAGAGCAACCGGAGCGCGGGAAGATTGTTCCCCTTGGCCGACCGGCGGTTTTCCGGATCTGCGCAGGCCCGCCATCACAATTTAGTGTTTCACATGCAGTTGTGTAACAAATGCGGTCGTGCTCGCGTACTCCCAATGACAGAAAATGAACCGCGCGGCTGATATCAAGCCAATCGAGAAGAATTTCGAAATGCCGGGAATATTCCCCGTTATCGGTTGTCTACCTCGATGAAGATGTCTCGCGGTCTCTGTAAAATGGACTGATCGGTCCGACACGCATGATTGCGAGATGGTTGCCGATATTCCTAATCCTTGAAGGAGGTTTGGATCATGTGGAGCAGACGTTTGTTGCTGGTGGGCGCCGGACTTGGTGTGGTGGCGACCCGTTTTGCTTGGGGTAGCAACAGCAGCCCAGCCGCGACCAAGATGGTCGAGAAATTCCCTGTCATGCATAGCGACGAGGAGTGGCACAAAATCCTGACGGACGACCAGTTTGAGGTTTTGCGCCAGGAGGGGACCGAGCGTCCCTTTACAAGCCCGCTCCTGCATGAGGAACGCAAGGGCAATTTTGCCTGCGCAGGTTGCCAGCAGGACGCTTTTTCCTCGACGACGAAATTCGACAGCGGCACGGGCTGGCCGAGCTTCTGGGCGCCGATTGATGGTGCTGTCGGCACGACGCGGGATACGTCCTACGGCATGGTGCGTGATGCGGTGCATTGCAGCCGCTGCGGCGGGCATCTTGGCCACGTCTTCAACGACGGCCCGAAGCCGACCGGATTGCGCTACTGCATGAACGGCGTCGCCATGACGTTCCATACAGTCTCGGCCTAATCGCTGGAAAGATCAGATATCATGTTGCTGTTCGTCCTTGCCTATCTGGGCGGCGTGCTGACGATCGTCAGCCCGTGCATCCTGCCGGTCCTGCCTTTCGTTTTTGCACGGGCCGGCCAACCTTTCCTGCGCAGCACGCTGCCGATGCTGGTCGGCATGGCCGCAACCTTCGCAGCTGTCGCAACGCTTGCTGCCGTTGGCGGCGGCTGGGCGGTGGAAGCCAATGAGTATGGCCGCTACGCCGCGATGGCGCTGCTCGCTGTCTTCGGCATTATCCTGCTTTTCCCGGCGCTGTCGGATTATCTGACGCGGCCACTCGTCTCCCTCGGTGCGCAGCTATCGCAATCCGCTGACAAGAGTGCCCGTAGCGGCGGCTCGACGATCATCGCCTCGCTGCTGCTCGGTGTCGCGACCGGTCTTCTCTGGGCACCCTGTGCCGGCCCGGTTCTCGGCCTGATCCTGACGGGCGCTGCGCTTCAGGGCGCGAGCGTCGGTACGACGCTGCTGCTGCTTGCCTATGCGCTGGGTGCGGCTACGTCGCTTTGCCTGGCGCTTCTGATCGGTGGCCGTGTCTATCAAGTGATGAAGAATTCGCTCGGCGTTGGCGAATGGGTTCGCCGTGGTCTCGGCGTTCTTGTCCTCGTCGCCGTGGTCGCCATCGGTCTTGGCCTCGACACCGGCTTCCTGACACAGGCATCGCTCGCCAGCACCGCTTCGCTGGAGCAGAACCTCGTCGATCGCTTCCATGCGCAGCCGGGCGGCGACCAGGCCATGGCGGGAGCCCAGGGTGGAGCAATGAAGTCGTCGGTCGTCATGAACGGCGGCGACGCCATGATGAGCGCGAACAATCAGATGATGATGAAGAGCGGTGACAATCAGGCGGGCGGCAACAAGTCCGGCGACGGCGGTCAGATGATGATGGCGGCCAACCCTGCCATGATGAGCGGCTCGAACGCCATGATGATGAAGGGCACGCCGCAGGCAGCTGCCGATGCGCTGCCGGTCGAACCGACCACGCCGAAATTCGATGGCGCGGTGCAGTGGCTGAACTCGCCGCCGCTGACGGCTGAATCGCTGAAGGGCAAGGTCGTCCTCGTCGACTTCTGGACCTATTCCTGCATCAACTGCATACGCGCCATTCCCTATGTCAAAGCATGGGCCGAGAAGTACAAGGACCAGGGTCTCGTCGTGATCGGCGTGCATTCTCCGGAATTCGCCTTCGAGAAGAATGTCGACAACGTCAAGAAGGCGATTGGCGACCTCGGCATCACCTATCCTGTTGCCGTCGACAATAATTATGCGATCTGGCGCGCATTCGACAACGAATACTGGCCGGCGCATTATTTCATCGACGCGCAAGGTCGCGTGCGGCACCATCATTTCGGTGAAGGCAGCTACGACGAGTCCGAGCATGTTATCCAGCAGCTTCTGGCGGAAGCCGGCAAGACCAACGTTGCCAAGGATGTGGTCGATGTGAAGGCATCGGGTGCCCAGGCCGCATCCGACGAAGCGGATGTGCAATCGCCGGAGACCTATGTCGGCTACCAGCGTTCGCAGAATTTCGTCGGCGCTGAGGGCACCGTGAACGATGCGGCCCATACCTATGTCGCAGAGACGCCGCGGCTGAACGAATGGGGCTTGACCGGCAACTGGACGGTCGGTTCCGAACAGGGCGCCCTCAACGACGCCAATGGCAGCATCTACTACCGCTTCCATGCCCGCGACCTGCATCTGGTCCTCGGTCCCGGCGCGGACGGCAAGCCGGTGCGTTTCCAAGTGACGGTCGACGGCAAGGCGCCCGGCGACAACCACGGTGTCGATACCGACGCCGACGGCAACGGCACCGTTACCGGCCAGCGGCTCTACCAGCTGGTCCGCCAGAGCGGTCCGGTCGGGGACCATACATTTGAAATCAAGTTCCTGGATCCAGGTGTCCAGGCCTTCGCATTCACCTTCGGCTGAGAGGAGATCATCATGAACAGCTCATCGGAGAATAGGCTTCGCAAGATCGCATCGCGCGCTGGGAGACCGGCCGCCTTCGCACTGGGTGCGTTGCTTTTGGCGGGCGTCGCGTTTCAGTTCACTACGCGTGCTTCCGCCGAGGATGCACGCGCCATTCCGGCGCCGACGACCGACGAAGCGCCGGGTGCCGGCAACGAAACCGTGGTTCTGGCCGGCGGTTGCTTCTGGGGCGTGCAGGGCGTGTTCCAGCACGTCAACGGCGTCGTCAGCGCAACATCCGGCTATGCCGGCGGTGGCAAGGATGCGGCTCATTATGAAATGGTGAGCACCGGCACGACCGGCCACGCGGAATCGGTCAAGATCGTCTTCGATCCGAAGAAGGTCAGTTTCGGCCATTTGCTGCAGATCTACTTCTCCGTCGCCCATGACCCGACGGAGCTGAATTACCAGGGGCCGGACGAGGGTACGCAGTATCGCTCGGCGATCTTCCCGACCACTGCCGACCAGGCCCGTGTCGCCAAGGCCTATATCGATCAGCTCAACCATGCCCGGGTCTTCGATGCAGCGATCGTGACCAAGATCGAGCCGGAGCGGATGTTCTATGCGGCCGAAGACTATCATCAGGATTTTCTGACGACGCATCCGAGCTATCCCTACATCGTCATCAACGATCTGCCGAAGATCGAGAACCTGAAGAAGATGTTCCCCGGCGACTATCGCGCCAACCCGGTTCTGGTCGAAGCCAGCGCTTCGGCCAATTGAGCAGTCGTCACTCCTGAGCCCTGCCGGCAGACAGCGTCTGCCGGTAAAAGGGCAGGATAAGGTGCTCCGTCAGTGGCGCCATCGGTATATCGGTCGGCTCGCGGACGGATATCCAGCGAGCCTCCTCGATTTCCGCCGTTGGTTCGATAGTGCGGCCGTCGACGTCGACCCGGAACACTTCCGCTTCGACGACATGGTCCGGCTCGTTGGCGGCGGCAGCTTCGAAGCGCCCGAGGAAGAGCGCCGCTTCCGGATCGATATCCAGCCCAATCTCTTCCTTCAATTCGCGCACGAGCGCCTGCAGAGAGCTTTCGCCGGGCTCGATCTTGCCGCCGGGCTGCATGAATATGCCGGTGCCGCGCTTGCGGACGAGCAAGGTTTCTCCATTCTTCTCGACGACGAGTGCTGCGGCGATCCTGATCGTGCTCATTTGTCGTTTCTCCGTGAAGAAATAGAATATGGCTGGCGCTCGGATAGGCGTCGACGTGGCCACGACTTATGCTGTTACTGAACGCGGGACTACTACTAATTCTATTATTCGAATACCAATTCTGCCGTGTCTAAAGTTGAATTGTGATAATCTTTTGAAGAGCCGGCGAAGCAATGCGCCTTGTGCAGGACGGCCTGTGTAAAGATCGATGCCTGAGGCGGATTTATTTGATGTATGGGTCCGGGGACCGAAATTTGCATTACGAGCGCCATTCATGATCGTCCGTCCGCGGCCCAGCCTGCTGCAGCTCTTTTTCATCGTTCGCGGTTCGATTGTCCTGCGCATATTGCCGCAGATCATCGTCATTTTCTTGCTCTCGCTCGCCATCGTCGCCGGGCATGAGGAGAGGCCCGGCGTCATTCTCTCTCTCAACAGCGGGCCGTTCGCGCTGCTCGGCATTGCGCTTTCGATCTTTCTCGGCTTCCGCAACAACGCCTGCTACGACCGCTGGTGGGAAGCGCGCAAGGATTGGGGGCAGCTCATCTTCATTGCGCGCGGCTTTGCGCGTCAGACCCTGCTGCTCGAAACATCGGGGGAAGCAGGAATAGCCGCGCGCCAGGGACTGCTGCGGTTGACGATTGCTTTTTCCCATGCACTCGTCTGCCACTTGAGGCCCGGCGGGAACGATGACAAGGTTGCCCGGCATCTCGACGAGGGAACCTTCGGCCTCTATCGCGCTGCCCGCAATCCGCCCGACCTGCTGCTGCGGCTGATGTCGGCCGATCTCGCCCGGCTGAAGGCCGATAACCGGATCAGCGACATTCAATATCAGCTGCTGGATGCAAGCGTGGGGCAGATCGGCGCGGTGCAAGCGGCCTGCGAGCGCATTCGCAGCACGCCTTTGCCGTTCGGCTATACGCTGCTTCTCCACCGTACGGCCTACCTTTTCTGCTTCCTGCTTCCTTTCGGCTTCGTCGACAGCCTCGGCTGGGGAACGCCCTTTGTCACGGCGCTGGTCGCCTACACCTTCTTCGGGCTGGATGCACTTGGGGACGAGCTGGAGGACCCGTTCGGCAATCAACTGAACGCCCTGCCTATCGGCGCGCTTGCCGATACGATCGAGATCAACCTGCGCGAAGCGATGGGCGAGACCGATCTGCCGCCTCTGCCGCAGCCCAAGGATTTTATCCTGATGTGATCCCGCAGAATCTCGCTTCCGCGAAAGCGGCGATTATTTTCTGAAAAATTTTCGCAGACCCATGGAATAAGATCGGCGCTGCATCCGTATATTGGTGCATGGAACGCAAAGAACGGACATTCGATGTTTTGGGGCAGCTCGGTTCGCTGAGACGATACGCCCGCTCGCTTGTCCGCAATGCGGACGAAGCCGAGGATCTGGTGCACGATGCACTGGTCAAGGCCTATGAGCGCAAGTCGACCTTCCGCCGCGGCGCTAACCTGCGCACCTGGCTTTTGTCCATTGTGCACAATGCCCATATCGACCGCCTTCGCAAGGCGCGGTCCATGTCGCGCCGGCATGACGAAGCCGCAGTCGAGATGGAACCGTCCATGCCCGCCGGTCAGGATCATGCAGTGCGCCTGAAGCAGGTTCGGGATGCATTCTTCAATCTGCCCGAGGAACAGCGCGAGGCGCTGCATCTCGTGGCAATCGAGGATCTGTCCTATCAGGAGGCAGCATCGGCACTTGGCATTCCCGTCGGCACGCTGATGTCGCGGATATCGCGGGCCAGGGCACAGCTGCGTGAGTTCGAGAACGAAACGTCGTCGGTCACGCATCTTCGGCTTATCGGAGGGAACGATCATGAAAATCGTTGATCCGATCATCGATGCCGATCTCGATGCTTATGTCGACGGTGAACTGGATGTAACGCGCCGGATAGAGGTTGAATCCTATCTGTCTGAAAATCCGGCCACTGCAGCGAAAGTCATGGCGGATCTGAGCATTCGTGGCGAATTGCGCCTGGCTCTGGCGGGCGAAGTGCCTGCTGGCCGTGCGGAAACACGCGAGGCCGCCCGTCGGCTGGAACGCGGGCTTTCCTATGGACGCGTGCTGAGCACGATTCACAGGATTGCGGCAGTTGCGGTTCTGGTGACCGTGGGCTGGGTTGCGCATACCTCTCTCGGTGCCTTCACCGCGACCGAGGTTGTAGCGTCCACGCGCCCACCGGCCTTCGTGGAGGACGCGGCGCGTGCTTACCGGACAACTGCGTTGCGTGAGCAGGCCGATCCGGCCACCAATGCCCATTACAATCCGGACGAAATTCGTGCGGCAACCGGTATTGTCTTGCCTGATCTGCCGAATGGTTGGTCCGTAACGGACGCGCAGATCTATCCGTCTGAATTCGGCCCGAGCGTCGAACTGGCCATTACCGGAAGGGGCGAGCGGCTGTCACTGTTTGCCGTGCGACCGGGAAGTTTTTCCGTCGAGAAGGTCGCTCATGTCGCCCTCGACGGCGTGCAGGCTGCCTACTGGCGGATCGGCGAAGTCGCTTACGTGCTGATCGCCGACGGCAAATCCAGCAATCTTGATAGCGAGGCGGGGCAGTTGGCCCGCACTCTCTACTAGTCTGAGGTAAGGGAGAACACCATGAACCAGACAGATCAGCGATATGGCTACGGCGCCGCAGGCGGTTCACAGGCGCTCCTCGATGAAGGGCTGCGCAAGCACATGCTGCGCGTCTACAACTACATGGGCATTGGCCTTGTTCTGACCGGCCTTGTTGCCTTTGTCGTCGGCACGACGCCGGCGCTCTACGTACCGATCTTCTCGTCGCCGCTGAAATGGGTGGTGATGCTGGCGCCGCTGGCCTTCGTGTTGTTCTTCTCCTTCCGCATCCAGTCCATGTCGGCGGGGGCGGCACAGATGATGTTCTGGGCCTTCTGCGCGGTCATGGGGCTTTCGCTCGCCTCGGTGTTCCTCGTCTTTACCGGCACGAGCATCGCACGGACCTTCTTCATCGCTGCGACCATGTTCGGCGCGACCAGCCTCTACGGCTATACGACGAAGCGGGACCTCGCGAATTTCGGTTCGTTCCTGATGATGGGCCTGATCGGCGTCATCATTGCCAGCGTCGTCAATATCTTCCTGGGTTCCAGCGCGCTGCAGTTTGCGATCTCGATCATCGGCATCCTCGTCTTCGTCGGTCTGACGGCCTGGGATACGCAGAATATCAAGGAGCAGTATGCCGAGAATTATAGCCAGGAGTCGCAGCAGAAGCTGGCCGTATTCGGTGCGCTGTCGCTCTACCTGAACTTCGTGAATATCTTTCAGCTTCTCCTCAACTTCACAGGGGAGAGGGAGTAATAGCGTCTCCTTCGTGGGGCCGGGAGACGCTTGGGTGCCCGCGGGTTTCATGACAGGCCCGCGGGTACCATTTATTTAAGGAAGACTTGAGCGTTTTCGCTTTTCTTCGAATCGCGGAAACGCTCCATCTCTTTGATTTGACGCAATTCCGGACGCAAAACCGCGTCACACTTTTGCTGGAATTGCTTTAGAGGCTGCGTGCATCCAGCCGATCGCGCAGCATGCTCCATGGGAGCAACGCATTCGGCGCATGGCGCATCAATGCGTGAAACGGGATCGGTGCAGGCGGCGCAAAGGGGATGGGAAGATCCTTGGGATCGGTACCTGCCGCCCAGTCGGCGAGCACACGCCCCATTGCCATCGTCATCGCGATACCGCGACCGTTGCAGGCAAAGCCCGCGATCATGTCGGGACCGAGATCGACGAGATGAGCCAGGAAATCCGGCTCGACGGCTGCAATCCCCGACCAGCTATATTCTATCGGCTGCAGATCCTTCAAATCGAGATGGCGTGCCAGGCGGCGGTGGATCGCCTGCGGCACGCGCTCTTCGGCGCCCGGCCCGACGATATGCATTCCGCCTGTGATGAGCCTGTTGTCGGCATCGAAGCGGAAGGTGAAGAGATTGCGGCGGGTGTCCGAGACACATTGACCGCCCGGCAGCAGGCGCTTGCGCACTGCAGACGGCAATGGTTCCGTGGCGATCTGGAAGACCTTCAGCGGAAAATAGGTTTGCGCCAATCTCGGATTGAGCCGGCCGCCATAGGCATTGGTTGCGACGACGACCTTCGCCGCCCGGACGGTTCCCTGGGCGGCTCGGATATTCCATCGATCACTGTTGCGGCTGACCGATTGGACGGCCGAGCGCTCGAAGATGGCCGCCCCCGCCTTTTCGGCGGCGGCGGCAAGGCCGCGGGCATACTCGACCGGGTTGATCACGCCGCCCGATTTGTCCGTCCATCCGCCGAAATAACCGTCGACGCCTGTCGCGTCGCGTATCTCCTCTCGGCTCAGCACGACGGCCGGCCGGCCCCGCCTTGCCCATTGTCCGGCACGGGATTTCACCTTTTCGAAAGCGGCGGCCGAATGCGCGGGCTGTATCCAGCCTCTCTGGGCCGCGGCGCATTCAATGCCATGATGCCTGATGAGATCGAAGACGAGGTCGCCGCTGCCGGCTGCCATACGGATCAGCCGTTCGCCGTGCTCCGGCCCGAGATGGGCGACGATGTTGTCCGGATCCATCTTGGCGAAATTCGGCACCACGAAGCCGGCGTTCCGTCCCGTCGCACCCCAAGCGATGATCTCAGCCTCGAGAATAACGACCGACAGGCCTTTTTCGGCGGCATGCAGCGCCGTCGAGAGGCCGGAGAAGCCGCCGCCTATGACGGCGAGGTCCGCATCTAGGTTTTCCTGCAGGGATGGGCGGGCCTTGCGGTTGCGTCCGACCGCATGCCAGAGCGATAGATTTTGGCCGGTGGGCCGGATGGAGGCATTCATTGCGTGGCGCCGCTCTCGTCGGGCAAGGCCTTCGCCTGCTTCTTGCCGAAGCGCGGCCGGCGCGGAATGTCGCCAAAAATGCCGTTCGGGCGCACGAGCAGGATGACGCAGAGCATCACGCCGATCGCGACGATCTGCAGCGATGCGGCGCGCGCCTGCTGCTCGGGCGTGAAGAGCACGCTCGTCAGCGCGCCGGAGCCGGCCCAGATCGCCCAGACGAGGATGCTGCCGATGACAGCGCCCTTGTTGCTGCCAGAACCGCCGACGATCAACATGACCCAGACCTGGAAGGTCAGAGTCGGAACGTAGTTGTCGGGGGCGATGAAGCCGATGAAATGCGCCTGCACCGCGCCGGCAAGCCCCATGATGGCGCCGCCGACGGCAAAGGCCTGGACGCGGTAGAAGCGGGCGCTCTTGCCGAGCGAGATCGCGGCGCGCTCGTCCTCCCGCAGCGCCTTCAGCACCCGGCCCCAGGGACTATGTGCCAGGTGCTCCAGCGCAAAATAAACGACGAGCGTGACGGCTGCGACGATGGCTAGGTTCGAAAGGTTGAAGAGAACGGGCGTCTCGGCGAGGCCGGCGAAGGGCCGCGGAATGAAGCCGATGCCGAAGGGACCGCCCGTGAGCATCTGCGCATTCAGCGCGACAAGCTGGACGACGACCGCGACGCCGAAGGTGGTGATGGCGAGATAATCCGATTTCAGACGCAGCGTCGCCGCCCCGACGATGGCGGCGGCAATACCCGCGACCACCATGGCGCCGAGCCAGCCGATGAGGACGGGCATGTCGAAGCCGCCGAGGCGGTTTGCCGTATCCGGCGTCGTCAGCAGCGCCGACGTATAGGCGCCAATCGCGACGAAGCCGGCGAGGCCGACATTGAAGAGGCCGGTCAGACCCCATTGCAGGTTCAGCCCGAGCGTGATCAGCGAAAAGATCAGCGCCGTCGTCAGAAAGAAGGCGCCATAGCCGAAGATATCGATCATCGTTCCTTCACTCCGAAAAGGCCGATCGGCCGGACGAACAGCACCGCCATCAGGATGATGAAGGAGACGGCGGCGCGCCATTCGGCGCCGATCAGTTGCACCGCGCCGGATTCCGCCAACCCGATGATAAGGCCGCCGAGCACGGCGCCGGGAACACTGCCGATGCCGCCGAGGATGGCTGCCGCAAACATCGGCAAGAGCATGTCGAAGCCCATCAGCGGCCGGATCTGCACGAGAACGCCGATCATGACGCCGGCAACGCAGGCAAGCCCGCCGCCGATCAGCCAGGTGACACGCACGACCTTGGCGACATCGATGCCGACGACGCGGGCAAGCGCCGGGTTCTGGCTCAGCGCTTGCATGGAGCGGCCGGTCTGCGTGCGCGTCATCAGCATGTGGACGCCGAAAACGAGGATGGCCGTCAGGATGAGCAGCGCGATCTGGTCAGGTGTGATGCGAATACCGAAGCCGACGGGCATGGCAATCTGGATGGCACGGCTGAAATAAGTCGGCCGCGAGGTGAAGATGAATTCGAGCAGGCTGCGCAGCGCCATGGAGGCGCCAAAGCTTGCCATGACGACGATGATCGACTGTCCCTTGGCCCTGAGCCGGGCAAACAGCACCTTGTCCAGCGCCAAGGCCAGCAAGCCGGTGATCGCCATGCCGAGGATTAGAGCCACGATCAGCGGCCAACCGAAGGAGAGCTTGCCGATCGGCGCGATCTTGCCGAAGAGCGCGCCGATGGCGCTGACGATGGTCAGCGTCGCATAGGTGCCCCAGGCCATGAAATCGCCATGGGCGAAATTGGAAAAGCGCAGGATCGAATAGGTGAGCGTGACCCCGATCGCGCCGAGCCCGATCATCGATCCCGTCAACAGGCCATCGACGACGAATTGCAGGTTCATGCCGCACCCCCGGTCTTCGTATCCGCTGCCTTACGCGCCGGGCGCTGGCCGAGATAGAGTTCGGCGACCACGGGGTCGTTCCAGAGTTCGGAGGCGACGCCCTCGTGCCTATCCTTGCCCTCGACGAGAACATAGGCGCGGTCGCCGATCGCGAGTGCTGCCTTGGCATTCTGTTCGACCAGCAGGATCGTGACGCCGGATTTACGGATATCGGCCAGCATCTCGAACACCATGGAGACGAATTTCGGGGAAAGCCCTGCCGATGGCTCGTCGAGAACGAGAACCTTCGGGTGGACGATCAGGGCGCGGGCGACGGCGAGCATCTGCCGCTGACCACCCGAGAGATTGCCGGCGGCGATGCGGCGATGGCGGGCGAGATCGGGGAAGGTCGCATACATTTCCTCGATGCGGCCGGGGATTTCCTTTGGCTTCAATATCCCGCCCGCGACCTTCAGATTGTCCTCGACCGACATCAGAGGGAAGACGTTTTCCGTTTGCGGCACGAAGGCGAGGCCGAGGCGGACCATGCTATGGGCCGGCGCAGTCGTGATCTCCTTGCCGTCGAGCACAACGCTGCCAGATGTGACTGGCACGAGGCCGGCGATCGCCTTGATGAAGCTCGACTTGCCGGCACCGTTAGGACCCAGAACGACGACGATCTCGCCCTTGTTGACCGTGATCGAGGCGCCGCGAACGATCGGCACGCCGGGCTCGTAGCCGGCGACGAGATCGCGGACGAGGAGGACGGGTTCGCTCATATCCGGTCCCATCATGCCGCCCCTCCGAGATAGGCTTCGATGACGCGCGGATCGCGGGCCACTTCCTCGGCGGTGCCCTCGCAGAGCAGCTGGCCGCTCGCCATGACGATGACGCGATGGCAGAGCCGCGTCACCATGTCGATATTGTGCTCGATGAGCAGGAATGTGATGCCGCGGGCGTTGATGTCGCGGATACGATCGATGATGGTTTCGAGCAGCGTGGCGTTCACGCCGGCCGCCGGCTCGTCGAGAAGAATGATCGCGGGATCGGCCATCATGACGCGCGCCAGCTCCAGCAGCTTGCGCTGGCCGCCGGACAGAACGCGGGCAGGCTCATCGGCGAGGTGGGTGAGTTTGACGAGATCGAGCAGGTCCATGGCCTTCTCATGGGCTGCCTTCTCCTCCGCCGCGACCTTCCAGGGCTGCAGGAAATTGGAGAGAAGCCGCTCGCCGGCCTGTTTCTGGGCGGCGAGCATCACGTTTTCGATCAGCGTCAGATTGGGAAAGGGGCGAGGGATCTGAAAGGTGCGGCCGAGGCCGCGGCCGATGCGGCGATGGGCGGACTCGCCCGAGACCAGCGTGCCGTTCAGCGCAATCTCGCCGCTTGATGGCGCGACGCTGCCGGCCAGAAGGTCGAACATCGTCGTCTTGCCGGCGCCGTTCGGCCCGATCAGTCCGAGAATTTCACCTTTGCGGACATCGAATGAGACGTCGTTGACGGCCGCGATGCCGCCGAAGCGCCGCACGACGTTTTTCGCCGTCAGAACGGGCATATGGGCATCCTCCCCCTGCCGTTCGGAAGTCGTAATCATGGATCCCTCTGGTCGAAAACGGTCATTGCCGCTTCCTGATTTTTGATTTGTGATCACACTTGCATTGATCACGCTAATCAGCTTTACTCGCTTCCGCAAGCCAAAAACGGGAACACCCCAAAACGGGACGAAAATGCAAAAGGCTGCAGTCGAGAAAATCAACGATCCCATAGCCTCGCAGCTCGCGCCTGTCGGCCGTGAGACAGTGCAGGACCGCGTCTATTCCGAGCTGCGCCGTGCGCTGATCGGCGGCCTGTTCGAGCCTAGCCAGGTCCTGACAATCCGCGGTCTTGCCGATGCGCTCGTCACGAGCACCATGCCGGTGCGCGAGGCGCTCGGGCGGCTGATCACCGAGAAAGCGCTGGAGGCGCTGCCCAATCGCTCGGTGCGTGTGCCGCCGATTACGCTGGAGCGCATGGACGATCTCCTGCGTGCGCGCATCCTGATCGAAGGCGAGGCGATCGCGCTTGCCGCCACCCGCATGACGGGGCGCCAGATTACCGCGATCGAGGGCCTGCTCGGCGAGTGGGACGAGATGCGGGCGCTGAAGCACAAGAAGGATGTCGACCGCGAGGTCACGCTCAACCAGAGCTTCCATTTCGAGATCTATCGAGCCTGCGGATCTGCCGTGCTCATCCCGATGATCGAAAGCCTCTGGCTGCAATCCGGCCCGTGCATCCGCGTCGCCATCTATGCCTTCTCCGATGCGGGAGAAATCGACACCGCCCATTATCACCGCAGCATCGTCAAGGCGATCGCGGCGCAGGACGCGCAGGCCGCGCGCGAGGCGCTGGTCGCCGATATCAGCCGCCCCTTCGCCTTCCTGCGCAATAAATTGCAAGCCGAAGCCAACAAGGATTGATCCTCTTATGAGCCAGCGCGCCATCAAGATAACAGAACCGCGTTCCGGCCTCTCTGTCATCGCGCCCTTGCTGGATGGCAAGGCGCCGGACAATGCCGCCTTTTTCTGGGACTATCTTTCGCAAGCGCGGGTAGTGCCCGGCATCCACGCCATGTGGACCGGTCCGGAAATCTCCTGCCCGATCCCGCCGGCGCATCTGGAAGGCGCTTCCTATGCGGACGCGTTGCCGGCGGAGAATGCGACGCTGACGCCGCAGCCGGGCGATATCATGCTGAGCTATGTGCCGCCGCGCATGTGGGGCGGCAGTCCCAACTCCATCTTCGATATCGGTCTGTTCTATGGCCAGGGCGCGAGGCTGCTGTTCCCGATCGGCTGGCTCGCCGGCAGCGTGGTGGCGCAGGTCAGGCCCGAGGAGCGCGAACATTTCGCCAGCGCCTGCGGCGTCATCCGTCGCAACGGCGCCTGTGACGTGACGTTCGAGCGCACGGAGATTTGAGATGGACGATAGTTTCGAGCTCTTCGACCTGCGTGTGGAAGCCGTGATCCCCGAGGGCAAGCCGATCTATTGCGGCGCCAAGGCGGGCGATTACTTCGAGCTGAAGGGTGAGATGCTGTCGCTGCCAGCCGGGCAGGGGTTCTCGATCTATTCGATTTCGGCCGTGCTGCCGCTGCTGGCGGCCAAGCAGCGGCCGACGCACAGCAATGACTGGATGACCTCGGATGCGGAGATCGCCTGCCCGGATCCGAACTGCGCGAGCCGGCTCAGGATCGTTCGGACGGGGACGCGGCGGTTCAGCCATTCGGAGACGACGGCGGTGCCTTTGCCCAGCGGTGGGGACGAATAGAGATGTTGTGCGCGGAGCCCCGTCATCCAGCTGCCGTCACCTTCTCCCCGAAAGGGAGAGGGGAATGCCGCGCGGACTTCGCTCCTCACTCTGCATTTATGAAAAGCTGCGGCAGTGCTGCAAGTCTCTTCTCCCCTCAGGGAGAAGGTGACGGCAGGCGGATGAGGGGCTGCTTGCTTCAAACGACCGAATTTCCAGACACACCGAAAGCCGCATGACATGAGCAAGACTTACGAACTCACCCCAGGCTACACGATCTCCCGCGTCATTCGCGGTGGCTGGCAGCTGGCCGGCGGGCACGGAGAGATCGATCGGGGCCAGGCCGTCACCGATCTCATCGCCGCCTTCGATGCAGGTATCCGGACCTATGACTGCGCCGACATCTATACCGGTGTCGAGGAACTGATCGGCGAGGCGCGGCAACGGTTGCAAGACGAGCGGGGCGCTGATGTCGCTGCGCAAATGCATGTCCACACCAAGCTGGTGCCTGACCTCGAAAGGCTCGCCGATATCAATCGCGACTATATTCGCGGGATCGTCGAGCAGTCCTTGCGTAGACTGAAGACGGAGCGGCTGGACCTCGTGCAGTTCCATTGGTGGGACTATGCGCATACCGGCTATATCGATGCGCTCGGCTGGCTTGCCGAGATGCGCGCTGAAGGCAAGGTGCGCAATGTCGGGACTACCAATTTCGACAGCCCGCGTATCAGACAGATGCTCGATGCCGGCATCCCGCTGGTGAGCCAGCAGCTGCAATATTCCGTGCTCGACCAGCGTCCGCTCAACGGCCTTGCCGAATTGGCGGCAAAGAACGGCATCAAGTTCCTCTGCTACGGCTCCGTCGCAGGCGGCTTCCTCAGTGACAGATGGCTCGGTCAGCCGGAGCCTGACATGCCGCTCGAGAACCGCTCGCTCGTCAAGTACAAGCTCATCATCGATGATTTCGGCGGCTGGGATCTGTTCCAGTCGCTGCTCAGGGCATTGAAGAGCGTCGGCGATCGCCACGGCGCCGATATCGCGACCATCGCCAGTGCCTGGGTGCTGGAGCAGCCGCTGGTCGCCGCAGTCATCGTCGGCGCGCGCAACCAGGCGCATGCGCTTGCCAATGCCAAAATCATGGACCTCGAGTTAACCGAGCAGGACCGCCGCGAGATTGCTGCCATCGTCGGCGAAAGCAAGGGACCGCTCGGCGATGTCTACACGCTGGAGCGCGACCGCACGGGACGCCATGGATCGATCATGCACTACAACCTCAATGATGGCAGGACATGAGCCAGGGATCGCTTTTCGACCGCGCTGAGGCGGAGATCATCGCCTTCCACCGCTTCTTCGTGGAGTGGTATGATGCAGCGACCGCCGATGCCGTCGATTTCGATCGCTGCGAGCGCGTCTTCGGGCAGGATTTTCATATGATCCCGCCCACGGGCAAGCTGTTCGATCGCACCGAGACAATCGCGTTGATCCGGGGAAACCGGGCGACCTACAATGGCGATTTCGCCATTGCGATCGAGGACATCCGTTCCCGCTGGGAGGCGGGCGACGCGATTATGGTGACTTATGTGGAGGCGCAGGTGCGGTCCGGCCAGAAAAGCCGGCGGCAGGCGAGTGCGCTCTTCACCGCGAGTTCATCGGCGCCCGAAGGCGTCGAATGGCAGCATCTGCATGAAACCTGGTTGCAGATGCCGGAGACCTGACAGGCTTACAAACTGAAATAGAAGTCGTACCTAAAAAGGGGAACAGGAATGAAAAAGACGATATTTCAACTGACCACCGCCATGGCGCTTCTGGCCGTAGCCGGTGTTGCCAATGCTGCCGATTGCAAGGTGACCGTCGGCCTCGTGATGGAACTGACCGGCCCTGCCGGCGAATATGGCCAGGCCGGTGCCAAGTCGGTCGAGATGGCCTTCCGTGATATCAACGCGGCCGGTGGCGTGCACGGATGCGATCTTGTCACGGATACGCGCGACAGCCAGAGCCAGGGCAACGTCGCGGTCGATGCGGCAACGCAGCTCGTGCAGGTCAAAAAGGTGCCTGTGATCATTGGCGGCATCATCTCGTCGGTCTCGATCCCGATCCTGACCTCGGTCACGGCACCGGCCAAGATCGTTCAGGTCTCGCCGGCCTCCTCGTCGCCGACGCTGACCGAGCTCGGCCGCCAGGGCAAGACCAACGGCATCTTCTTCCGCACCATCACCTCGGATGCCCTGCAGGGCGTCGCCGCTGCGAAATATGCGATCGACAAGGGCTTCAAGAAGCTCGCGATCATCCACGTCAACAACGACTTCGGCGTCAACATGGTCGCGGAATTCTCGCGTGCCTATAAGGCGCTCGGCGGCACGATCGTGTCAGACACGCCCTATAACGA
The DNA here is from genome assembly GCF_004341625.1 of Rhizobium sp. BK376. Classification (GTDB taxonomy): domain Bacteria; phylum Pseudomonadota; class Alphaproteobacteria; order Rhizobiales; family Rhizobiaceae; genus Rhizobium. The sequence continues at coordinate 92,899 of NZ_SLZG01000012.1, forward strand.
GAAGCAGTCGAGCTATGCTTCCGAAGTCACCGCCGCGATGGGCGGCGAGCCCGACGGTCTTTATCTCGTCAGTACGCCGGTCGATGGCGCCACGATCGCCCGCACCTGGATATCGCAGGGCGGTGTCCAGAAATTCCTGCTCAATGACGGCATGAACAGCCCTGATTTCATCGATTCCGTCGGCGCCGACTATCTGAAGGATGCCTATGGCACCTCCTCGGGCACCAGCCCGACGGCCTCGACCGACTACTTCATGAAGACTTACAAGGACTTCTCCGGCATCGAGCCTTCGAACCCGGCAGCCGACCGTTCCTATGATGCCGGCGCCATTGTCGGGCTTGCCATCGCGATTGCCGGTTCGGATGATCCGGCCAAGATCAAGGATGCGATGTTCAAAGCGGTCGATCCGGCAGGCACGCCGATCTATGCCGGCAAGGAGGAGTTCGCCAAGGCGCTCGACCTGATCAAGCAGGGCAAGCCGATCCGCTATGAAGGCGTCATCGGCCCTGTGGCCTTCGACAAATATGGCGATATCACCGGCCCGTTCCGCCTCTGGAAGATCGTCGACGGCAAGGTGACGACCGATGGCGAGATGTCGACCGATGACGTCAACAAGCTGCAGGCGCAGCTGAACAAGTAAGCCTTGCGACTTCGGCGGGCCGGCAGGAATTGCGCCGGCCCGTTGGCTACCGAGCCATTCGGTGCTCTTTGTTGTTCACGTCCTTATTCAATCTGGACAATCCCCATTCTTTCGCTCCACAAATCGATTGAGGAGCATTGGGAGGAATCATGGCTGGGGAACCGGACGTCGTTATTATCGGGTCGGGCATGGGAGGCTCGACACTGGCATCGGGCATTGCCGCAAGCGGCGCAAATATTCTCATTCTGGAAGCAGGGGAGCGGCTGGAAGACCGGCCGGAAAACCGCGACCAGCGGGCGATCTTCCAGCGCGGGCATTTTCGTCCCAAGGAAACCTGGTACGAAAAGGGCGGCCAGGGCTTCAACCCGGGCAACTATTACAATGTCGGCGGCAATACGAAATTCTACGGCGCGGTGCTGGTGCGCTTTCGGCGCGAAGATTTCGAGGAGATGCAGCATCTGCACGGCGTTTCGCCAGCTTGGCCCTTTCCCTATGAGGAGCTGGAGCCCTGGTACAGCCAGGCGGAGCAATTCTTTCAGGTCCGAGGTGCTCTCGGCCAGGATCCGACCGAACCATTCCACTCAAAACCCTATGCCTTTCCGCCCGTTCCGGACGAGCCGGCGATCGCCAAGGTGCGCAAGCGCCTGCAGGAAAATGGCATGCACACCTATTCCCTGCCGCTTGGCGTCGATATCGACAAGTGGCTCGCAAAGGGGAACACGCCCTGGGACGCGCATCCGAACAGTTTCGACGGCAAGATGGATGCCGAGACGATCTCGCTGACGAACGCCCTGCAGCATCCGAATGTTCGGCTGAAGACCGGCGCGCGGGTGACGCGGCTGGAAACGGCCGAGGACGGCAAGACGATCGCCGCCGTGCATTACACGTCCTTCGGCGAGGCGAAGGTCGTCAGGCCGAAACTGGTGGTTCTGTCAGCCGGTGCGGTGCAGTCGGCCGTGCTTTTGTTGCGGTCGGCAAGCGAGGCCAATCCGCGCGGTCTCGCCAACAGGTCTGATCAGGTTGGCCGGAACTTCATGAACCACAATTCGTCTGCCGTACTGGCGATCTCGCCGGGCTATCGCAACGATTCCATCTATCAGAAGAGTTTTGGCTTCAATGATTTCTACCTGTCGGATGGCGAGGGCGGTCCGCCGCTCGGCAATGTGCAGCTGCTCGGGCGGGTGTCCGGGGCGATCCTGAAGGCCAATATGCCGGCCTATCCGGAGTGGCTGCTCAATCGAATCTCCGCGCATGCGATCGATTTCTACGCCATGAGCGAGGATCTGCCATCGCCGGAAAGCCGGATTACGGTCGAGGGCGAGCGGATCGTGCTGCAATGGGTGCGCACGAACTGGCAGGCGCATCTCGATCTGGTGTCGAAGCTGAAGCGGGTGCTGAAGAAATCCGGCTTTCCGATCGTGCTGTCGCGGCCCTTTGACAAGCGCACGCCCTCGCATCAATGCGGAACAGTCCGGATCGGCAACGACCCTTCCTCGGCCCCGCTCGACGTCTATTGCCGCGCCTTCGACCATCCGAACCTGTTCGTGGTCGATGCCAGCTATCTGCCGACCTCGGCAGCCGTCAACCCGGCGCTCTCGATTGCGGCCCAGGCGTTGCGGGTTGCCGATCACATGTCTCAGGCGGATTTGAAGCGGTAGCGAGAAGCCCGGCGTTGAGGCGATCAGCCGCCAGACAGGTTCCGTTTGGCTAAGGCAGCGGCAAGGTCGCGCACGGCAAGGTCGAGCATGCGGTTGGCGACGTCACGTGCCGCAGCCCGGTCGCGCAATCTCAGCGCCTCGACCAGCTCGCCATGGACCACGATCGCCTCCTCGCGGCTGTCGACGGCGACATTGGAAGCATGCAGCGCATAGGTGAGTGCGGCATGGATGGCGCTCGACAGGCGGCGAAAGACCTGGTTGTGGCTAGCGCCGAGAAGGACCGTGTGGAACATCACGTCGGCTTCGGTGAAGCGCTCGGGATCAAGGGCTGAATCGCGCATCTGCCGCCAGGCGTGGTCGAGATCGGCGACCTCGCGGGCGGTTGCCCGCTCGGCGGCATATTCGGCCGCTGCCGGCTCGATGGTGCGGCGGGCTTCGAGGATGCAGCCGAGAATGTCGAAATCGCTGATATAGGGACCCATCCATTCGAGTACGTCGGCATCGAGGATGTTCCAGTCGTCGCGGTCGCAGACCGTGGTGCCGACCCTCGGCCTGCCGCGCACCATGCCCTTCGATTCCAATATCTTCAGGGACTCGCGGATGACCGTGCGGCTGACGCCGTAGATCTCGCAGAGATCATTCTCCCGCGGCAGAGGACTGCCGACGGGATAGCGCTCCGAGCAGATGTCCTGCGCAAGCGCTGCCGTCACGTTGCGGCGAACGCGAGGGCGACGAGCCGGGGGCTCGTTCGGGATATCTCCGTCACGCTCAATCGCTTCCAAGTGCTTTCTCCGCCCGGCTCCCTCGCAGCGGATGTTGATTAGCCGAATTCGCTCTGCTTTGCGACATTTACATGGAGGGGTCGGGCACTGTTGCCATAAAAAGTCATATTATTTTTTGATTGCCGAACTTTCGAAAGTTCGGGAGCGCCCCTGTGCGGTTCGAAACCGTCTCTCAATTGGTGGTGGAATCGTCGCTGGCCTGTCGTCTTCCCGAGATAGAGCATTATATTGCCGGCTGGGGCAGTCGTTTCGGCTTCTTCCAATAGGTAACCTGGGACGGCAGGTGCTCTCCCTTAACGCTCAATCGAAACAGGAGGACGGTATGCAAATCAATCGGACAGGTTCCGCTCATTGGACCGGCGGTCTTAAGGACGGCAGAGGGCAGATTTCGACACAGAGCGGCGCGCTCAAGGAATATCCCTATGGTTTCGCCAGCCGCTTCGAGGGCGTTGCCGGCACCAACCCTGAAGAGCTTATCGGTGCTGCCCATGCAGGTTGCTTCACCATGGCCCTCTCGCTGATCCTCGGCGAAGCCGGTCTCAAGGCCGACAGCATGGACACGACCGCCAAGGTGACGCTCGAAAGCGTCGACGGCGGTTTTGCCATCACCGCGATTCATCTGACGCTCGTTGCCAGGATCCCCGGCACCGATCAGGCGAAGTTCGAGGAACTGGCTGCGATGGCGAAGGCCGGATGCCCGGTTTCCAAGGCACTCTCCGCCGTTCCGATCACGCTCGACGCCAAGCTCGGCTGATCGGCGATCGCTACTGCGCCGGATTTTTGGATCCGGCGTTTTTCCTGCACAGAATAGGCATTCATTGAAAAATATGCGGGGTTTGTTCAATCGCTCCGCCGGCCGGCTCACTATCCTCCGCCTCGTTTCTCTTGTTGGGGGTATGCAGGAATGTCCGGACTTACATTGATCCATGTCATTTTGAGCCTGATCGCAATCGGCAGCGGCATCGTCGTCGCTCAAGGCCTGATCAAGGCGCGGCGCTACGAGAAGACCACGCTTCTCTACATGCTGACGACGGCGCTGACGCTTGTTACGAGCTTTCTCTTTCCCTTTAACGGCGTTACGCCGGGGATCGCGGTCGGCGTCATCTGCGTGATCATCTTCATCCCGACGGCACTTGCCCGCTATAGCTTTCAGATGCGTGGCATCTGGCGTCCGGTTTTCGTCGTGGGCGCGCTGGCGATGCTCTTTTTCAACTGTCTGGTACTGATCGTGCAGTCCTTCCAGAAGATCCCGCCGCTCCATGCGCTTGCCCCGACCGACGCCTCGCCGCCGGTGGCAATCTCCCAGGCTGTGCTGCTGGTGATTTTCCTTGTCGTCGGCTTCTTCAGTGTTCGGCGTTTTCGCCCGACGCTGATGGGTATCTGAGCCGGTCTTATATCGTTTTTTACGCATGCGGCGTATTGCCCGCCTGGTCCCCTGGGCCGGGCGGTTTATTGACATGTGAGTAATAATGCTTTACGACTGACGAAAATCGAAAAACGTCACTCGTAAATTGGAAGTGCTTACATGATCGATCTCGCTGAACTCGGCATGGATAGCGTACGTCAGGAAAACGTAACGCGTATCCTCGATTCCGCGGAAAAGCTGTTCCGCCACTACGGCTACAGCAAGACAACCGTGGCCGATATCGCGCGCGATCTCGGCATGTCCACGGCCAATATCTACCGCTTCTTCGCCTCCAAGGTGGAAATCCACCAGGCTATCTGCGGCCGCATGCTGCAGCAGAGCTATCAAATCGTGGTCGATGCTTCGCGCCTGCAGGCGAGCGCTTCTGATCGCCTGCGGTATTATGTCCAAGAGCAATACAAAATGACCGTGGAGGCCATGCTCGACGAGCAGAAGGTCCACGAGATGATTGTCGTCGCGATCGAGCGTGATTGGCACGTCATCGAAAAGCATATCGACAGCGTTCACGACGTGATTGCCGAGATCATTCGTCAGGGCATCGAGGCAGGCGAATTCTTCGAACAGGACCCGGTCGTCGCGTCACGCTGTTTTGGCGCCGCCACAGTCAACCTCTGCCACCCTCAGATGGTGGCGCAATGTCTTACCAAGGAAAACCGGGCATCGCCCGACGATCTGATCGAGTTCGCTATCCGAGCTCTCAAGAAATAAGAGGCAGCGCGGAAAACCGCGCTCCTGCCATTGTCACCCATATCGACTGAGGAGTGCGAGATGTCATCTTCGCGCAAGAGCACACTTATGCCTTCTGTTGCCGGCCTCGCGCTCGTTGCGATGGCGGGCTTTCTCGCAGGCTGCAACGACAAGCAGGCGGAAAATACCGAGGTCGTCAGGCCGGTCAAAGTGCTTGCCATCGCCAAGGCGGATACGACGCGAGCGCTCGATTATTCCGGTTCCGTCCGCGCACGCACCGAAATGAACCTCGGCTTTCGCATCAACGGCAAGATCATCGACCGCCGTGTCGATATCGGCCAGAAGGTAAAACCGGGCGATGTTCTCGCCCGTATCGATTCCACTGATTACGAATTGGCCGTGCGCCGCGCCCAGGCCGATCTTGCCTCCGCCGACAAGCAGGTGCAGACGGCGGACCTGGCGCATAAGCGCGCCCAGCAGCTCTTCGACAAGAATGTTTCTCCCAAGTCGCAGCTCGAGCAGGCAGACCTCACCTATGATCAGGCCGTGTCGACGCGAGACTCCGCCCGGTCGGCACTCGACGAGGCCAATAACCAGGTGGCCTATGCTGATCTCACCTCCGACATGAGCGGCATCGTGACGGCAATCAATGCGGATGTCGGCCAGGTGGTCGGCTCCGGCACGCCTGTCATCACAGTTGCCGTCGATGGCGAAAAGGAAGTGCAGATCGCCGTTCCGGAAATGGATATCGCCCAGTTCAAGCCGGGCAAGGAGGTAAAGGCGCGCTTCTGGTCGGACGACACGCTGGTTCTCGACGGCAAGGTGCGCGAGGTCTCCGGCAGTGCCGATCAGCAATCCAGAACCTTTGCCGTCCGTGTCAGCATGCCGAACGATCCGCGCGTGCTGCTCGGCATGACCGCAACGATTGAGGCGACGGCAGAAAACACGCGGCCTCTCGTTTCCATTCCGCTCAGCGCGCTTGCGCAGAAAGACGGTCAGCAGGTCGTCTGGCTGGTCGACAGCGGTGCGAGCACGGTTCATTCACGCGCCATCAAGGTGGCGGATTTTTCCGCTGACGGCGTGCGCGTCGCCGACGGGCTGAAGGCGGGCGATGTCGTCATCACCGCGGGCACGCAGTTCATGGCCGAGAACATGAAGGTCAAGCTGCCCGCCGCAAAAAGCCAGCAGGCTTCCGCCGACGACGACAGCACCGCTGCCGCAGACGTCGTTCGCTGATCGATTTCGGAGAGGGATCATGACCATGAACACCGTCACCGACGAGAAGAAGCCTTTCAATCTGTCGCGCTGGGCGATTGCCCATCCAAGCATCGCCCGCTTCCTGTTCGGGCTGATCATCATCGCCGGCGCGCTCGGTCTCACCCATATGGGACAGAAAGAAGATCCTGATTTCACCTTCCGCGTCATGGTCGTCCAGGTCATGTGGCCGGGTGCATCGATCAACGACATGCAGGACCAGGTGGTCAACAAGATCGAGCGCAAGCTGCAGGAGACGCCGCACCTAGACTGGGTGAAGTCCTATACGCGTGCCGGCAGCGCGATCATCCAGCTCCAGATCAAGGGCGACACCAATACGGCCGAGGTCAACGACGCCTTCTACCAGGTGCGCAAGAAGGTCGGCGATATCTCGAACGAGTTGCCGTCGGGCCTGCTTGGCCCTTATTTCAACGACGAGTTCGGCGATACTTTCATCACACTGCATTCGATCAGCGGCGATGGCTACAGCTATCCGGAACTGAAAAAGTTCGCGATCCAGGCGCGTGACATGCTGCTTGCGACGCCGGGTGTCGAGAAGGCCGTCATCATCGGTGACCAGCCCGAGAAGATCTTTATCGACGTGTCCTCCAAGGTCCTGGCAGAACGTGGCCTGACGCTTACCGATCTCCAGAATGCCCTTGCAGGACAGAACAATGTCGATCCGGCCGGCTCTGTCGATACGGGCACGCGCTCGGTGCGCATCTCCGTGCAGGGCGATGTGCACAAGGTCGAGGATATCCGCGAACTGCGGCTGAGGGCCGGCGGCCAGGTGACGCGCCTCGGTGATATCGCGACCGTCACGCCGGGCCTTGAGGATCCCTATACGGCGAAGTTCCTCTACAATGGCCACGAGAGCGTGCAGGTCGGCGTCGTTATGGCCAAGGGCTTCAAGGTGACTGATGTCGGCGCGTCCGTCGACGACACCTACAAGCAGTTCATCTCGTCCCTGCCGGTCGGTGTTTCCGTCGATCAGATCGCCAACCAGCCCGATGTCGTGACCGACGCCGTGAGCGAGTTCATGCATGCGCTCGGCGAAGCGCTGGTCATCGTGCTGATCGTTTCCTTCGTCTCGATCGGCTGGCGTTCCGGGCTTGTCATCGCCATTGCCATTCCGCTGGTGCTGGCGGCGACCTTCGCCATCATGTACGAACTCGGCATCGACCTGCAGCGCATTTCGCTCGGCGCGCTGATCATCGCGCTCGGCCTTCTGGTCGATGACGCCATGATCGTCGTCGAATTGATGGAACGCAAACTGGAGGAGGGGCTCGTCAAGCTCGATGCTGCGAGCTTCGCCTATTCCTCGACGGCCTTCCCGATGCTGACGGGTACGCTGATCACCACGGCCGGCTTCATTCCGGTCGGCTTCGCGGCCTCTACGGCGGGTGAATATGTCCGTTCGCTCTTCTATGTAGTCGGGATTGCGCTGGTCACGTCCTGGTTCGTGGCGGTCTATTTCACCCCGTGGCTCGGCTATATGATCCTGAAGCAGCGTCATCATGCGGGTAGCCACCACGATGTGTTCGATACGCGTTTCTACCGCCGCCTACGCGGATCGGTCGCCTGGGCGGTCAAGCATCGCATCATTGTTCTTGCGCTGACACTTGCCACCTTTGCCGGCAGTCTCTTCGCCTTCCAGTTCATTCCGCAGAATTTTTTCCCGCAGTCCTCGCGGCCGGAAATCCTAGTCGATCTCTGGCTGCCTGAGGGCACCAGCATTTCAGAAGTCGAGAAGCAGGCGAAGGCGCTGGAAACGCGCATGGCCGACGATCCGGACAAACGGTTCATCGCCACCTATATCGGCGAGGGCGCACCGCGCTTCTTCCTGCCGCTCGACCAGCAGCTCGTCAATCCGAACTTCGCCCAGCTTCTTGTCATGGCAAAGGACGAGCCGTCGCGCGAAAGGCTGATCGTCAAGCTCAGGACCATTCTCGCGGATGATTTTCCGTCGATCCGCGCCAAGGTCGATCGGCTCTTCCTCGGGCCCCCGACAGGCTGGCCGGTGCAACTGCGCGTTATGGGTCCCGATCGGCAGGAGGTTCGCCATATCGCCGACGAGGTGAAGCAGCGCTTCGCGCAAAACCCGCTGCTCGGTGCTATCCATGACGATTGGCTGGAGCCGGTGCCTGCCATGAAGCTTGTCATCGATCAGGACCGCGCCCGTGCGCTGGGCGTGACCTCGCAGCGGATTCGCCAGGCGATGCAGGCCTCCATGTCGGGCGCGCCTCTCAACGATTACCGCGAGGGCGAGGAAACCGTGTCGATCGTGGCCCGGGAACCGGATGCGAGCCGCCATCTGCTGACGGCAGTCAATTCCGTCTACATTCCGACGGATTCCGGAGGCTTCGTACCCTTGTCGCAGGTTGCCAAGGTCGTGCCCGTCATGGAGCAGGGGGTCGAATGGCGTCGTGACCGCCTGCCGACGATATCGGTCAGGGCAACGCTGCCGGACGGCGTTCAATCCAACGATGTCGTGACCAAGCTCTATAGTGACATGCAGGATCTGAGGTCCAGCCTGCCTGCCGGCTATAGGATCGAGATCCAGGGCGGTGCGGAGGATTCGGCGGAAAGCCAGGCCTCGATTGCCGCCAAGGCGCCGATCATGCTGCTTGTCATCGTCGTTCTCCTGATGGCGCAGCTGCAGCATTTCGGCAAGGCGATGCTGGTGCTGGCAACCGGCCCGCTCGGCATTATCGGGGCCGCAGCCGCACTTCTGATCAGCGGTTCGCCCTTCGGCTTCGTTGCCATCCTCGGCGTCATAGCGTTGCTCGGGATCATCATCCGCAATTCGATCATCCTGGTCGACCAGATCGATCAGGACATAAGGGCGGGCATGGACCGGCAGGAGGCGATCATCGGTTCGGCCGTACGCCGTTTCCGCCCGATCATGCTGACCGCGCTGACGGCGGTCCTGGCCCTGATCCCGATCTCACGCGGCGTTTTCTGGGGACCTCTCGCCTACGCCATGATGGGCGGCATCCTGGTCGCGACGGTGCTGACGATCTTCGTATTGCCGGCCGGCTACGCTCTCTTCTTCGGCAAGGCGCCAAAGACGAAGCAGCCGGTCGAGGACAACGCTTCCGGTTCGGACGATCAGGACCGGGTGCGCAATCACATTCCTCCGCAGATCGCCGCAGAGTAGATCAACCAATAAAAGCGCGGGCAGAAGCGGGAAGGGCTCCGGTATCACCGGAGCCCTTCCTCATTGCAGATGTTCGATCTTCGATCAGAGAGCGTACCAGAGGTAGGGATTTTCGCCCGACTGGATCTTGACCCAGCTCAGGTCGGTCTCGTTCCATGGCTTGATGCGGCTGGTCCTGTTGTCGAGGACCAGATCGCCGTGGTCGGTTTTGACGACCAGCACGGCGTGGCCTTCGCCCGACCGCGTCGTGGCGACGGCGATGCGCAGTGCGCGCGGCGACCAGCCCTTGGCGATCAGATGATCGCGCTTCGTCAGCGCATAATCCTCGCAGTCGCCGGACTTGACGTTGACAGACCAGACATCGTCGCCGTCCTGATCGTTTACGCCGATGATCGAGTGGTTGACGTCATTGTTGGTCGATACGAGTTCCTGCCGGTTGAAATCCGTCAGCACCACCATGGAGGCGCCCTCGCTCGTGTGGCATTCACTCGGATTCTGCATGCAGAACCGGACCTGGGCAAAAGGTGCCAGGGTCGGCTGCCGTTCCACGATGTAGCTCACGGTCGGCGTATTGATCAAACTGCGTGCGTAACCGGCTGGACCGGCCGCCCATACGGGCTGACTGCCGGCCAAGGCCGCAATCGCCACTGTTGCTGCAAGCGTAACTTGCTTCATCATGTCCATATCCCCGTTTCAAGCAGAGCGGTTCTTCCGCCTGTTCTTGTCTCAACACCCGAAAACTCATTCCGGGTTCTGCGGATGCTTCATGCCGCGAAGCTCTGTCCTGCTTCGTCCGCCGATGACCGCGACAATACCGAGGACGGGTCTCAAAGCGCTTAAATGGATATGAGCAATTTTATCGATCTCGGATTTTTGCTGCAAAGCCTTGAAAAATAGGGATTTCCGGCTCCCGCATGCCGATGGGGCGAAAGCATTGTCGCTGTCGTGACATGTTCGGACTGTACGGGTCTCAAGCCGCACTGGAGCCTGCTCTCTATAGAGAGAGGCGGTTTCAATGGCCGATGTCAGCCTCCGCTGAGCCTTGGTTACAACGCCAAGTTTTCCAAGATGTGACTTTACTATCAAAATATATTTATGGTTTAATAATGCCTAATATAAACATAAACTGCCACGAAATGAGGCGTATGGGTATAAAATAGGCCGATAAACCGCCGTTTACGCCGAAAACAATCGGTTTAATTGCAGTCACATCTTCGATTCCATTTTTACTCGGTAAATCCTTGACTTTTTATTTCTATAGCAACGTTGCTGCGGTGCAACAGTTGGGGATTCTCTTGAGTTTGCTTTGGGAAAACCTTCTCGAATTCTTCAGGCAACTCTGATAATTGCTGCGTCGGAGGGACAAGTGCCCTTCGGGGATCATCGAGTGGGCGGTATATGAACAAAAACATTTTGAAGCCGATCGGCTGCATTGCCTTTGCTGCGATGTTGTTGTCGGGATGTACTTACCTGCCGCGCTCCGGCCCCGATGAAAAAGCCATCGACAACCATGCCGCCGTCAAGGTGACCACCAAGGACCGCAAGGCCGGCATCGATTATGTCCTGGTCGACCTCAGCCAGAATATGCTGAAATATTTCGACGAGAAGGCCGCGACCTCGCTGAAGCAGAGTTTTGGCGGCGGCAAGGGCGGCCCGCCGGACATTCCGCTCGGTTATGGCGACGTTGTCCAGGTCTCGATCTTCGAAGCCCAGTCGGGCGGCCTGTTCATTCCGTCTGATGCCGGCAGCCGTCCGGGCAACTTCATCACGCTCCCCAACCAGACGATCGACCGGTCAGGCACGATCAGCGTGCCCTATGCGGGACGGATCCAGGCAGCCGGCCGCCTGAAGGAAGAGGTCGAGCGCGACATCGAGGACAAGCTGTCCAACCGCGCCATCGAGCCGCAGGTGGTCATTACGACCGTCACCAGCAATTCCAGCCAGGTGGCTGTGTTGGGCGACGTGACGACACCGACCCGCGTCGAGCTCAATTCGTCCGGCGAGCGCGTGCTCGACGTGTTGTCGCAGGCCGGCGGCCTGAAGACGGCGGGCATCGAGACCAACATCACGCTGCAGCGCCGCGGCAAGACGGCGACCGTGCCTTACGAGACGCTGCTGAAGAACCCGTCGGAAAACATCTATGTCGCACCTGACGACACGGTCTTTGCCGACCATCAGCGCCGCACCTTCGTCGCCTTCGGCGCCAACGGCCAGAACGGCCGCTTCGACTTCGAGGACACCGACCTGTCGCTGGCCGAAGGCATCGCCAAGGCGGGCGGCCTGAGGGACGACCAGGCGAACCCGGCCCAGGTGCTGCTCTATCGCAATGTCGACCGCAAGATCCTGCAGGCGATGAACGTCAACACCTCCGCCTTCCAATCCGACAAGATCCCGGTCGTCTTCCGCGCCAACCTGCGCGACCCGTCCGGCTTCTTCGCCGCCCAGAAGTTCGCGCTCGCCGACAAGGACATCCTCTACAGCGGCAATTCCGGCTCCGTCGAACTCCTGAAGTTCCTCGATATCGCCAACGCCATTACATCAACCGCGGCCGGCACAACATCCGATACAGTCTCGACACGAGATTCAATCAGAGACATTGGGAACGGCAAAAATTAAGGTCGCTGCTCGGATCGCTGCTCGCCGACCGAGCAGCGAATTGCGATTCGAGCCGGATTTTGAAAACCCTATTAGCGGCCGGTGTTTCAGCTCCGGCCGTTTTCCGTTTCCAGGCTCTGTTCTGGTTCTGGGCTTTGTTCTGGCGACTTAAGCGGCGACGGGAAAGACCGACGGCTCGCCGCCGGCGATCTTCAGAACCGTTAGGTTGCCTGTTGCGAAGGCGGCGGTGTCGATGCCGATGCGCCCGCTGGCAAAGACGGGCTTCATATCAGGCGTATGGCCGTGGATGACGAGCGATGGCAGCTGCGGACCCTTGGTGATGAAAGGTTCGCGTATCCACATCAGATCCCGATCCGATTGCGAATCCATCGATACGCCGGGGCGCACGCCCGCATGCACGAAGATCAGATCGCCAATGGAAAGAGCGATCGGCATGGATCGCAGCAATTCGATATGTTCCGTCGGAACGGCAAGGCGAATTGCTGCGCAGAGCGCATCCAGACCGCCTCGCCCCTGGCTGAAAAGATATTTGGCATCCACGCCATAGGAATAGAGCGTTTCCTCGCCGCCGAACTCCAGCCAGCCGATATTCGTGCGCGGCGCGGTCAGGAACTTGAAGAAGGCGTCATCATGGTTGCCGCAGAGGGCGACGCGGTGGAAACCTTCCGGGGCCGGCGCGCAAAGATGCTGGAGGACGTCCCTCGATCGTTTGCCCCGGTCGACATAATCGCCGAGAAGCACGATCAGTTTCGGGCCGGCAATGAGGCTTGCGTCCTCGACGATCCGCCTCTCCGCTTCGATCAGCGCTTCGTAGCAGCCATGTACATCGCCAATGGCGTAAATGGCAGCATAAGCCAACGGATCGAGGCTAAGCCGCACCCGCGGCGGCTTCTCCACGACCTTCTCGGTATTCCCGCCAAATATCTTTCGAAACAATCCTGCCATGAGCATCCATCGGCGTCAGGCGTGTCGGAGCGCGCACAAAACAGTTATAAAAGGCTTAAATTTCTGCCTGACGTTACGTTAGTTCAACGGCCACCTTTTCGCAATGCAGCAAAGGTCCCAGCTTGCTGAGACAAAGGTCCGATCTTGGGATTTGGTTAAGAGAAATTGGGATGATCGGGGACGGACGAACGTGGCAAGCCGGCGCCGGAGGGCGGGCTGAAGTGCTCCACCTAGAAGGGTTGCGAATTGACGAGCGAGCTTTATCGCTCGATTGTTTCCAACTTCAATTGCAATCCGGCACTATGAGCGTCATCCTCGTATTGGGACAATGCCCAGAGTCGCCAGTCTTTGAAAAGGGAGCGATTCGATTTTCCGGAGAAGAAAGCTGGTGCTGCTAGAGAGATTTGAACTCGGCAGAAATCTATCAATACCCCTGTGAAATAGGCGCTTCAGGGGCGGCCTGTCAAGTCGTGTGTACCACCAGTGTGGCCTAGCGCTTGGATCGACAAATCGCCCTTTACCAAACACGGCGACCGATGTAGCTGCGTATCGACAAATGGAGTTAGTGGGTGCGCAATGCGTTTCGAAGTTGAATTGACTGACGGAAATTTCGGCGTCGATACGCCAAACAACCACATCTACATCACCGATCTGATCCCGCATCTTCCACGTGATGTATTCGGAGGTAGCAACGCTGCTCTGAAGGCGCCTAGATCGGTTGTGCTGGAATATAACGGACGGCGATGCGAGACCGATGTCCCTTCCGATAGCCGGACAGGCAAGCCCCGACCGTTCTTTAGGGCGAGAGCTTTCGTAGGGAGCTTCTTCGCACATTCCAAAGCGAAACCCGGCGATACGGTCATCCTTGAGATGGTGTCGCCCTATCATATTAAGCTATCGCTCAAATAAGTTGAATCTTCTCACGCATCCGATTTCTCTCGCAGCCCTTCCCAGAGCTGTCCCGGGCCGAGCAAGATGTCTTTGATGCCGTCGCGCACCTTCTGGGAATCCAGTGCCTGTTTGCTCATGGTGGCGTGAGCATCGAAGGCGTCCATAATGGCGTCGAGGATTGCCTTGGAAAGGTCCGGCGAGTTGGCGAACTGTTCCTTCGTGTTGTGCTCGGCTTGCCGGGCTAACGTCTCGGACTCCATGAGTTTCCCCTTGAGGACGTTGTTGACGTAGATCACTTGATCGTCGTCAGTCAGCTCACCTTGGAAGAGGTCATTGACCCGCGCCACAATTTCGGCGAGCAGCGCCTTCTCTTTGTCCTGCACGGAGCCTGAACCCGGGGCCGTATACGGCGTCAAAGGCTCTGAGAAGCCGCTCAGTGCCAGATCCCGCTCGCCCTTGCTCGACAGCTTGTGGTGCGTCAGCTTGATCTGAGACACATCAACCACATCCCGTTCACGACCGAACTCCAGCAGCGGTATCAGCCGCTTGAAGAAGATCGAGCGTTTCTCGATGTCGGTATTGCCGTAATCGAAGATCTGAGACAGGAAGGCATAGACGCGGATGAAGGCTCCCATGTCGCCACGGAAGAGCAGCAGGGCGTCCATCTCGTCCTTGGCGTCCTTCGCGCCCCTCTCGTCCTCCTTCGACAAGGCCACCCGACGGAAATCCTGCGCCTCCTTGTATGCCTTCAGCAACCGATCAGCGACCGGCATAATGGCAGCTATGAGGTCGCCTTGGGTCGAATGCGGATCGAGCTCTGCTTTGACCACCCGATCAACCTCGAAGCTGTCGTAGTAGCCAGAAGCGTCAAGCTTCGCCCTCAAGTCGAATACCAAGTTGGGATCGGTCACTCCGGCCAGTTCCGCCGTTTCGTAGTAGGTCTGGAACGCCTTGAGGATGTCATCCGAGCTATTGACGAAATCGAGGACATAGGTTGTGTCCTTGCCTGGATGCGCCCGATTGAGACGGGAGAGCGTCTGAACGGCCTGAATACCAGCTAAGCGGCGATCCACATACATGCCGCAGAGCAGAGGCTGATCGAAGCCTGTCTGGAATTTATTGGCCACCAGCAGGACGTGGTATTCTGGCAGCTTGAAGGTCTCGCGGATGTCGCCACCTTTCAGGCCCGGGTTCAACTCCTTGCTCGTCTCAAGGAATGGCTCAGGCCCGCTTTCCTTGTCATCGACCTCGCCGGAGAAGGCCACCAACGTTCCGAGATCGTAGCCCTGCTCCCGAATGTATTTCCGAATTGCGATCTGCCAGCGTACGGCCTCTATGCGGCTGCCGGTCACGACCATGGCCTTTGCCTTGCCATTAAGCAACGGCTGGACATTCGCTCGGTAGTGCTCGACGACGATCTGTACCTTCTGGCTGATGTTGTACGGATGAAGGCGAACCCAGCGCATCAGGGCCTTAACAGCTTCCTTCCGCTCGACCTCGCGATCCTCCATCTCATCCCCGGCGTTTGCCAGTTTGAAGGCGAGATCATAGGGCGTGTAGTTCTTCAGCACGTCAAGGATGAAGCCCTCTTCAATGGCCTGACGCATCGAATAGACATGGAATGGGGCTGGCTTGTTGTTGTCGCTTGCCGGCTCTTTCGGATCTGGCCGACGCCCGAAGAGTTCCAACGTCTTGCCTTTGGGTGTCGCAGTGAAGGCAACGTAGGTAATGCCGCTTTCGCTTGCACGGGTTGCCATCTGAGCCGCGAGAACGTCTTCACTACTCACTTCGCCACCGTCTCCGAGTTCCGCCAGCTCTTCCGGCGAAAGCACCTGCTTCAGCTTAGAGGCTGTCTCGCCCGTCTGGCTGGAATGCGCCTCGTCGGCAATGACGGCAAACCTCTTGCCTTGAGTTGCAGCCAGTTCCCGAACAGCGTTCAGCGCAAAAGGAAAGGTCTGAATCGTGCAGACCACAATCTTCTTGCCTCCCGCCAACGCTTCGGCCAGTTTGCCGCTCTTCGCCCCGCCCTCACTGGTGATAGTCTCGACAACACCCGTCGTGCGCTCGAAGCCAAAGATTGCCTCTTGAAGCTGGGTGTCGATTACATTGCGGTCAGAGACGACTATAACGGTGTCGAACACCTTGCGGTGCTGCTCATCGTGGAGATCGGCAAGAAAATGGGCCGACCATGCGATAGAGTTCGTCTTTCCCGATCCAGCCGAGTGTTGAATCAGGTATTTGCTCCCGGCACCTTCGGCGAGAACTGCGGCCTGAAGCCTTCGCGTGGCATCAAGTTGGTGAAAGCGTGGAAAGATCAGGCTGGCGATCTTCTTCTTCTTGTCCATTTGCGCGACAATGTAGCGCCCGAGGATCTCCAGCCACGAATGGCGCTCCCAAATCTCCCGCCAAAGGTAGCCTGTAGGATGGCCGCTCTGATCAGGCGGATTACCCTTTCCGCCGCCATTGCCCTTGTTGAACGGCAGGAAGCGAGTGTCCGCGCCCTCAAGCTTGGTCGTCATCATCACTTCGGCATTGCTGACCGCGAAGTGAACCATGGCGCCGCTCGGGAAACTAAGGAGCGGCTCCGGGGATTGCCCTTTGGGGCTCGGATGACGGTCGAACCGAAACTGGTCCACAGCATCGTGGACGCTCTGGGTGAAATCGGTCTTCAATTCGACGGTCGAGACAGGGATTCCATTAAGGAATAGCACGAGATCGATGCAATTCTCGTTGACCTTGGAATAACGCACCTGCCGGATGACGCGCAGCCGGTTGGCGTTATATCGGGCGAGAATTTCCTCATTCAGGCCAAATGCAGGTTTGAACTCGGCAAGTTTCAGCGGCGTCCGAAGGCCAATCAGTTCAACGCCGTGACGCAGAACATCAAGCGTTCCGCGCTCGTCGAGCTGTTTGCGTATACGATCGGACAACATAGTTTCGGCAGCGGGACCGTGATTCTTGGCCAGTGTGTCCCATGCCTTTGGCTGCGAGGCTTGGACCCATGCGACGACATCCGGTACAAACAGCGCTCGGCTGCGGTCGTATTGGGCGGCGTCGTTTGCCGAATGAAGCCAGCCATGCGCAGCAAGATGGCCACAGATTTCCGCTTCGAAACTAATTTCTTTGTGAAGGGACATTAGATTACCAGCCTCCCCGTTTGAGTGCGAGGCCCTTGGCCCATGGGAATGATGCCATTCCTCCGCATCCATCCCAGCCATGTATGCAGTTCGTCGCGCTTGAACTTCAGTGGCTTCTCGTGATGCCACTCGGTGAGAAAGCCTGTGATAATCCCCTCATCATTGATCGTGGCCCGATCAAGAAGCGCATCATTCCAAACGGCAAAGAGTGTGGCCACCGCCTCAGCACCCTTGGTGTCCAGATCGCCAACCTTGGTTAGTACTTGCTCGAAACGTTCACGGCGGTCTCCCAACAAGGGTCCAAGATCTTCCCTTTCAACCTTTGGCCTTGGCCCGGAAAACCTGTAGGCCACCGCGCTGCCGCGACCATCAGGTTGCGCAACGAGCACTTCCCCATCCCGCTGAAGAAGGCGCTCGATGTCGGAAATGAGCGCACGATCAAGAGGACCAGCCGCTTCCCGTTGGTAGCTTCCTCCAAGCTCTTCGATCCCAGCATATGTTTCTGCTAAGTAGACGAGCTTCTGCAGCTTTACCCGACCAAACGTTGGCCGATGGGCAAGTCGCCGCACGACTTCGAAGCCTACGGCGGCTCGCACCAAGGTGGCGTCAGCTGCTGGCGTTTGCTGATGCCGCACATCGATTTTTCCAGTTACAGCAGCGGCAATAAGCGCGGAGCGTCGCTCTTGCAGAAGAGTTATCGCCCGTTCTGCAGCCGCTTGTAGGCGTTCGTTCTTTTTCGTCTCTTGCTCCAAATGAGCAGCTATGGCTTGCTGTTCGTCCAGTGGGGGAATTGGAACGTTCATTGACGTCCAAGCATCCATCCGTAACGCTTTGGTGCCATGCCCCGCTTCGTCAAGCCTCGACAGCGTCTCCCTCTCAAGTCCGCGCAATACCCATGCGAGGAAGTCGTTGTCTATGCCAACGCCATTGACTGCTTTGAGGTCCTGATTGATCGCCATTGGAACAGTAGATACGCACACGGGGAAAGCTCTCGCGAGCATCATTCCCCGAACCAAAACAATGATGGATCCTGCAGGAACCAGAGAGGCAGCACCATCCTGAAGCGCTGCTTCGGTGATAGAGTCCAAGGTTGTTGCCAGCAGATCTGACTTAAGATCTTTCGCTGATGCCCACGGTACGGATCCCTCCCAGTAATCAGGATTCGCCTTACTCGGTGTTCCCCCGCTCTGAAATCCAGCAACATACTTTAGCGGCGTCACCGGCCAATGCTCTGGCACCTTGCCTAGCCATTCGATTCCCGTGTCCTTCATCGGCGCATTCGGGTTCAACCCGTTAGTGACGGCATGGGAAATGGCGGCCTGACGCTTCTCTTTCAGCAGGTCGATCAACCGCCTTTGCTCCTCTACCAGCGCATCGATCTTGGCTGTTTCGCGGTCGAGGAAGGTGACGATGGCGGCTTGTTCTGCCAAGGGAGGTAAAGGGAGCGGCAACGAAGAGATAAAGTCCCAACTAGCGCGGGGCATCTTGGCACCGTAGGTAGATCCATCAACGATCGAGATAAAATCTCTACTTAGCACAAAGTATTGCGCGAAACGGGGATTGGTCTGAGCCGCGGGTCGCAAGACATGGAAATCGCCAACCGCTTGCCCATTGGAAGTGGCCAAGAGAGCTTTTGCCAAATAGGGGCGCAACTTCCCGAACAGGATGTCCCCTGCGCGAAATGAGGTACCCTCGCCTTCGTACGTCGTGTCCGTTTCGAGGTATCTTCCTGACCAGCTCTCGATGTTCTCCAGCGCAATTTTATGATCTTCATTCCCGCCCTTCGTGGTTACTAGGCGTAGTCCATGCTTGAAGCGAACAATGTCCCAGTGGCTGGGAACTTCGCCTATCCAATCCACACCGCTTGGCTGATAGCTCGAATACTCCGAGAGCTTCTGGATCACAGGTGTCATGCGGACAATCCTCCGAGCATCTTCAGGATGCTGCCCGTAATCTTCTTCAGCTCAACATCAATCTCTTCTAGTGGACGCGGCGGTTCGAAGACATAGAAGTGACGGTTGAATGGAATCTCGTATCCTACTTTGATCTTCTCATCGTCGATCCAGGCATCCTTGGCGTGGGGCAGAACCTCTCGGGCGAAATAGTCCTCGATCCGCTCCGACAACGGTACGTTCTCCGTGTCACGCAGGGCAGTGTCCGCCTGTGGCTGGCCCTTGGACTTGGCCCGGGATCCGAACACCACCTTCCCGTGCTCGTCCAGCAGCGGACGTTCCACCGTGATCGTGCGATAGCCGAAGGCCTCGTTGGGGAAGATCTGGGACAGGGGCGCGAGTTTGACCTTGCCGCCCTCCGGAGCCACCGGCGGCGCGTCCCCGGCGGTCACAACCTCGCGTCCGATTTCCTTGCCGCTAGTATTGAGGACTGTTGCGGTCTGAGCCTCGGAGAATGTGCCAAACAGGCGGGTAATGGTGGCGATGTCCGCTTCGCCCATTTCCTTGCGCTTCGACCCGAGGCTCTTGCGCATCTTCTGCCAGAAGGAAGAGCCGTCGATCAGCTGTGTCTTGCCCTTGCGGTGCACTGGCTTGCGGTTGGATAGGACCCAGACATAGGTGGAAATGCCGGTGTTGTAGAACATGTCCGTCGGCAACGCGATGATGGCTTCCAGTAGGTCGTTCTCCAGTACGTAGCGACGGATCTCGCTCTCGCCGCTTCCAGCCCCGCCGGTGAACAGGGGGGAGCCATTGAGGACAATGGCAAAGCGACTGCCGCCGTCCACCGCCGGGCGCATCTTGGAAATGAGATGCAGCAGGAACAGCAGCGAGCCATCGGACACGCGGGGAAGGCCGGGGCCGAAGCGACCGTTGAAGCCTTTCTGCTCATGTTCCGCCCGAACATCCTTCTCAACCTTCTTCCACTCGACGCCGAAGGGCGGGTTGGAGAGCATGTAGTCGAACTTGGCGTCGGCATGGCCGTCCTCGGACAGCGTGTTGCCGAAGACGATGTTGCTAACGTCCTGCCCCTTAATCAGCATGTCCGCCTTGCAGATCGCGTAGGATTCCGGGTTCAACTCCTGCCCGTTCATCACCAGACGGGCCTGTTCGTTGTGCTCGGCGAGATACTCCTCGGCAATCGACAGCATCCCGCCGGTTCCTGCTGTCGGATCGTAGATGGTGCGGACAACACCCGGCTTCGACAGGATGTCGTCATCCTCGACGAACAGGAGGTTGACCATAAGCTTAATGACTTCGCGGGGTGTGAAGTGCTCCCCGGCGGTCTCGTTCGACAGTTCGGAGAATCTGCGGATCAGCTCCTCGAAGATCTGCCCCATCTGCATGTTGCTGACCTTGTCGGGATGAAGATCCACCCGGGCAAACTTCTCGGCCACCTGATAGAGCAGCTTGGCCTTGGCCAACCGGTCGATCTGCGCGGCGAACTCGAAACGCTCGAAGATGTCGCGGACATCCTCCGAAAAGCCTTGGACATATGCATAGAGGTTCGCTGAGATGTTGTCCTGATCGCCAGTCAACAGCTTCATGTCGAGCTTGGAGGTATTGTAGAACGTCTGCCCCGCTTTACGCAGCAGAAATGGCTCGGGATTGACCCCGGCAGCGGTCTTGGCTTCAAGCTCAGCGAGTACAGCCTGTTTCGTCGGCTCCAGAACGCAGTCGATGCGGCGAAGCACGGTAAACGGTAGGATCACCTTTCCGTAATCGGCTTGCTTGTAGTCGCCACGGAGGAGGTCGGCGACAGACCAGATGAATGCCGAAAGTGCCTGTTGATTCATGCCATTCCCCGAATGCGTGTGCTGCATCTGTTATCGACCGCGTCGGTAAACAGGTAGTGACCTGTAGGAGCAGTAGCGGAATGTTTTGGTAGAAAAATGCGAGCGCCCCATCAGATAAGCGACTGGTGGCGGTTCCCCCCGGTACCCCCGACCAAATAGACGTCCTCTACATCCACGCTAAAGCGGCAGGTCGTCCCTGTTCGCTCGCAGCGCTGACCAGCGGACGGCTGGTGATTCTATGCGTCACGTCCTGTGAAATGGAACAGGTTTCACCTCAACCTCGCCTAAGTGGGCTCGGATCGCCAGACCAGATCTTGCCCGCGTAGCGGTATGGGGGTCATTACGCAAGGCGAACGCTGGAAGCATCAGTTTGAACTGGGAGCTTGGTGTACTCTTCCGTAGAAACTACCGTACCAGTCTGCAGCTCCCAAACAAACGCATCATCCTTCAGCTTGGCGTCGAATCTAGCTCCGCCCTCGGGATCAAACTCTATGGCATCCAGTGGAATACGTACCGCGTACACAAACTTGAACTGATGATTCAGCCCTGTCGTAAGAGTTAGTCTGGCGCGATCCGTCGTGAACCGCGTCGTAAAGCATAAAGGCCAGCGCTGAAGCGGGTGATTCATATCGTCTAAAGAATAATGAAGGGCAAGGACGTGCTGTTCCCAGGCGGTCACGCATTGATCTCGTTCCACTGCCTCACGGATCCGATCAAAGAGAGGCTGGTCTTCTATTTGTTGAGCTGGGGGACGTCTGACAAGCATGAGGATGTTCCTGAAACATAATAGGCACGACCTAACGAGCAAGTCCAAATTTACAGTTAAACGGTTGGCCATGCGTGCGGTGTGGGCTTGAGATCGAGCGGCTGGAATCTAGTGCAGACGCGCGTCCACAAAGCTTACTTTTTGGACAACCTTCACTTGACTGTCCACTTCGCGTCCACTAACCATTTGTCCACATTTCTCTTAGAGTGAGGACATTGCATGATCGTCGGCTACGCCAGAGTTAGCTCCACCGGCCAAGACCATCAGACACAGATCGATCGATTGAAAGAAGTCGGTTGTGAGAAGGTCTTCAGCGAGAAGCTCAGCGGCCTCGACCGAGATCGACCTGAACTGCAGAAGGCGCTGGAGTTCGTCCGGGAGAGCGATGTGCTGATAATTACTAAGCTCGATCGTTTGGCCCGTAGCGCTTCGCACCTCCACCAGATCGTGGATGGACTAACGGCCAAGGGCGTCGGCTTCAAGGTGCTTGATGATAGCGGCATTGATACCACGACCCGCTCCGGGAAGCTGCTCTTCGGTATCCTCGCATCCTTTGCCGAATTTGAGACCGCGTTGCGACGTGAGCGTCAGTTGGACGGCATTGCCAAGGCGAAAGCCGAGGGAAAGACTGGTGGCCGACCGGCGCTCATTACCTCTGAGATCAAAGCTCAGATCACGGCTATGAAGAAGGAAGGCGCGAGTGTGCGGCAAATCGCAGCTCAGATAGGGTTCAGCAAGTCAGCCGTCCAGAAAGTGATTGAGGAGGCGCGGTGACGGAGAGATAGCGGCAGCAGTAGCTCGTCATTCGAATTTCTCAAGCCACCTCACGGAACCTCACCCCTAGGAAACAGCACTACTTCACGTCGAAATCGCACCCATCTTCTTCCTCATCAGCCACGGATGCAGGGCCCACATATTCACTCAAATCGACATAATCGTCGAAGTTCTTGAACTTACGTCGGCGTAGCGGATCGCTGTCGATCTCGACCCCCATGTACCACCGATCTGTACGTGAACAGGGTCTCTGCAAATGACGCTAACGAACTTCGACCGATCATCGAAGGTATGAAGCCTGAGGCGAATGGCCTATAGTTCTGAAGGCTAGTTATCGAACATAGCGCGAGTTCGACCAGCCTCCCGGTGCCGGAGATATAGTGACCCAGTACGCGGATCACCAACGAGAGGCATCGGCCATCAAGGGCGGCTGACTGCAATAGGTGCTCCACTAGGAGACAGGTCGCCCTCTTCTCCTGAACATCCAGCAACAGAACAACCGCAACGAAGCTTTTGTCACCGTCATGGCGGCGGCGGCGGCTCGTGTTTGAAAAACATAAGGGAAGAATGGAATACACCAAGCAAGTCCTAGACAGATCTACGGGTGAACTTGTCACCATCTCCACCGGGGAGTGGAGAACGATTACCGAAGTTGCAGATATGCATAGCATCGGGGGCCGTAAGTTCCGGGTCGTCCTCAGAAGACTGAACTTTCTCCAGCTCGAATATGTGGGCGAAGACTGGCGGCACCGCCTTGCCCCATGGGTGACAGAACGGGGATGGGGGAAACGTCTGAGACGAAATTTCGGTGAACGCTCAACGCCGTTCGATGTCGTCAGCCCGGAAGCCCAAGAGTGGATCGGGCAACACCTAGCGTTGGTGCTGGCGGAAATGGAAGCTGAGGTATCACCGGAGATTGCTACTGCGGTCGCCGCTTTAGATGGCTTCCGCACGGCTAGGAATGAATACCGCGCCAAGCTCACCGACGGAAGAGAAATGTCGGTTGAGGAAATGGTTCGATGGATGTCGGACTACTTTCCAAAGCTAAGCCAGCCAGAGATCGCCACGGCGCTCGATGTCAGTCAACAGCTTGTGTCTCGCTATCAAGATCAGCGGTCCAAGTCTCTCAAGCGAGCCCGAGCCTTACGGGGGTCTCGACCGGGCTCAATCGCGGCTGCGGCCTTAACCATGGTCTTCAATCGTTGTGCTTAGGCAAATTACTTAAGCACACAACACACCCATAAATTACAACATCAAGCACAGAACAACCGCACCATCCGGTTCGCGGCTGTGCTCCCGCATTGAATGAAAGGACCTGATGACCACTGAAATTTTAAACTCCGACCACAACAAAAGCCGTTACATCGTCCACACCGATGGAGCGTGTCGGAATAACCCTGGCCCTGGCGGATGGGGCGTGGTTCTCCAGCTCGAAGTTGGCGGCCACGTGACCAAGGAGAAGGAGCTGTCCAGTGCAATGGTCGAGGCGACCACAAACAACAGAATGGAGCTTTCGGCAGCCCTGGGGGCGTTGAGGCGCCTTAGAGACAAGACGATACCCATTACCGTCCGAAGTGACAGCAAATATGTGATCGATGGGATGTCGAACTGGCTGAAAGGGTGGAAGCAGAACGGTTGGCGTACCTCCAACAAGAAACCTGTTCTCAACATGGATCTGTGGCAGGAACTCGATCAGCTCTGCAAGACGCTCGGTCCGATCTCATGGGTATGGGTCAAAGGCCACAGTGGCGATCCTTTGAACGAGCGCTGTGATCGGCTGGCTAACCTCGCGATAGATAAGGCCATCCGGAAGCACAGATCACTTTCATGAGCCTCAGGCCAAAGCTGGTCCGACCTTCGGGTTGGACTGGCTAATTCGGAGCCAACGCCTCCCGATCGGTGTTTTTTGTTTCGAGAATAGGACGAGGGGTTTGAGACCATCGACCGAGCCACGCACACCTCGTTAGATGTCGTACCGTGGAAGCTTTGCGATTTCGCGGTAGAGTGCTTTCATCGTGTTCTCGCCGTAATCGGAGCTGGCGCTTCCGTCCTCGTGTCCCTGAATGGCGTCCATGTATCGCTGTGCGATGTCTACATCACGCGCAATCGTCTTGAACCTGTGTCGCCAAGCGTGGTTCGGCTGTACTCGCTTGTCCTTGACACCCACTGTGTCGCGCACCCAGTCGCCAACCTTCCCTCGGACGCTGGCAGCCTGTGAGTGCCCCGGTTTACGCTTGTTGTCATTCGGGATGTAGAATAGAGGGCCGGGTTTGCGGCTGGCTACCATATCGAGAAGGCCAAGTTCGATCAGGTGCGGATGAATGGGTACCATGCGATATGTGCCGGTCTTCACGGTCCCCGCTTCTGGGGTGATCTTGAGCGACGCAATCCCAAATTCCTCGGTGAAGTCCTCTCGCCTTAGCTGGGTAATTTCCCCGGCTCTCGCTCCGGTATAGGCACATATCCAAGGCACCCAGCGACAAGCGAGCTTGTTCAGATCTGCCATCCCTCCAAGTGTCGAAGGGTCGCGCAGAGCAGCACCTAAAATCGCGTTGGCCTCGTCGTCCGTGAAGCCCGAGGCGCGTTCCTTAATAGCCTTCGGAACTGTCACTCTGACGTTAGCTGTCGGATCAACGGCGATGCGAGCCTTGGCGAGGCCAACTCGGATGACGGTCCTGATCGCAGCTAGGTATTTGCCGTTGACGGTCTTGGCAGATAGCCCCTTTTCGTGACGTAGGAAGTCGCAATATTCAGACACATTGAGCGGAGTGATGCGGTGGACTTCCTCGTGACCAAGGTACACCTTGAAGCTGTCGATCTTCTGCAGAAAGTCGCTCGGGGTTCCCGCCGCTCCTTTATCGGCGAGATGGTCCCGCTCCCAAAGTCTGAACAGGTCGGTGAGTGTGGCGGCCTTCGTGGGTGATCTCTCCTCTTTTGACCGAAGAGGCGGAAATCGGTCTGCCTTTGGATCGGGGCTATAGTCGCCCTGCGCCTTTTTCAGTTGCTGCTCTGCGGCTTGAATAAGCGCGTCATGGGTGTTGTGGATAAGCCGTTCACGACTTTCCGCGTCGGTCGTGCATTCCTCGCTTAGAAGAAGCTCATCGACGCTTGCACCATACCACTGTTCCCAACTCCCGGCTTTGGCAACACGATGGGCCAGATCAATTATGTTTTGCCACGTACGTGGATTGCCCGGATCGTCATCGAACCGCTCAATAATTTTGCGGTAGACCTTGCCGGCAAGCGCGACGATCTGCTTCTGGCTCAGAGGCTCCGGATTGGCTCTCAGGGTCTTCCAGCGCTTCCCAATCTCACGCGTCTTATCGGCAAAGAGCTCCTTTGCAAGAGCTGGGTCTTTCGTCGAGAGCGAGATTTTGACTTCTGCTTTGCCCACGATAGTCACGAGATCAGCCGGGACGCGAACGCGGAAGTAGTAGACGCCGGTTTTGGGATGTTTGAATGGGCGGGGCATTTGTAGGACCATGTGGCCACCTCTGTGTACCACCGAGGCGCTTTCAAGGCTCTGATAACAACCAACTATCTGGAAATCAAATAGAAAGAATGGTGCTGCTAGAGAGATTTGAACTCTCGGCCTCTCCCTTACCAAGGGAGTGCTCTACCCCTGAGCTATAGCAGCATTTCTGCGACGCAGTGTGACGCGTCGTGTGAGCGAGGCGGCTATTGCCATAGCTTGGCGGCAAGTGCAAGCCGCAAAATCCATGTTGTTCGAAACAGCCGTTGAAAAAGTGTGGTCAAGCTTTTGGATGGGCCGGATTTCGGATATGGAGGCTTTATGAGCAAAGACGGGACAGAAGACGAGAAAGCTCAGGCGGCCGGGGCTGTCGGGTCGACGGGTGCGGCTGACAAGACCGAGGCGGATCGGCGGCGGGAGCGTGCGGCGCAGAAGCTTCGCGAGAATCTTGCCCGCCGCAAACAGCAGGTGCGTGCCCGCCGTGCGGGGCAGGCTGATGAGACGGATGGGCTTCCTGCCGCAAAAATGGACGAATCGTAATGAAACGTCGCGTGCAGACCAAACGAATTGAAGCGCCCTTGTATTTCGTCTAAACACCACCTTCCTTCTTAAAGGCTTGGAACTCTCAGGAAAGGCGGGCCCGGCCCGTAATTGACACATGGATCGTATCAGGATTGTCGGCGGGAATGAACTTAACGGTGTCATTCCGATCTCCGGCGCCAAGAATGCCGCCCTTCCGCTGATGATCGCCTCGCTTCTGACCAGCGATACGCTGACGCTCGAAAACGTGCCGCATCTGGCGGACGTCGAGCTTTTGATGCGCATTCTCGGCAATCACGGCGTCGACGTCGCCGTCAACGGCCGTCGCGAGCGCCAGGAAGATTCCTATTCGCGCACGATCCATTTCACCTGTCGCACCATCGTCGACACGACCGCCCACTACGAGCTGGTCTCGAAGATGCGCGCCAGCTTCTGGGTCATCGGGCCGCTTCTTGCCCGCGAAGGCCATGCCCGCGTTTCGCTTCCCGGCGGCTGCACCATCGGCACGCGTCCGGTCGATCTCTTCCTCGAAGGTCTGACGGCCCTCGGCGCGACGATGGAGATCGATGGCGGCTATATCAATGCCAAGGCTCCGAAGGGCGGCCTTGTCGGCGCGCGCTATACGTTCCCGAAAGTATCGGTCGGCGCGACGCATGTCGTCATGATGGCCGCCACGCTTGCGCGCGGCACGACCGTGATCGGCAACGCGGCGCGCGAGCCTGAAATCGTCGACCTTGCAGCCTGCCTGAATGCCATGGGCGCGAAGATATCGGGCGCCGGCACCAGCACTATCACGATCGAAGGCGTTACCTCGCTTTCCGGCGCCCGCCACAGGGTTCTGCCTGACCGCATCGAGACCGGCACATACGCGATGGCGGTTGCCATGGCCGGCGGCGATGTGCGGCTGGAAAATACCGACTCCACGCTTCTCGAAACCGCGCTGGAGACCCTGCGCCGTGCGGGAGCCGAGATCACGCCGACCAATAACGGCCTGCATATCAAGCGCAACGGCGCCGGCATCAAGCCGGTCGATATCGTCACCGATCCCTTCCCGGGCTTCCCGACCGACCTGCAGGCGCAGTTCATGGCGCTGATGACGCGCTCGTCGGGCACCTCGCATATCACCGAGACCATCTTCGAGAACCGCTTCATGCATGTGCAGGAGCTTGCCCGCCTCGGTGCGAAAATTTCGCTTTCCGGCCAGACTGCGAAGATCGAGGGCGTCGAGCGACTGCGCGGCGCGCCAGTCATGGCGACGGATCTGCGCGCTTCGGTATCGCTCGTCATCGCCGGCCTTGCAGCCGAGGGCGAGACCGTCGTGTCGCGCGTCTATCACCTTGATCGCGGCTTCGAACGGCTGGAAGAGAAGCTGACCCGTTGCGGCGCGATCGTCGAGCGGATCAGCGAATAATCGAAAACGGCTGACGCGCCGCGGAGTTCACGCTTCCGCGGTTGCGTCTTTTGTCGTTGCGTCCTATCTCCATCACGGGGATGCCGCTTTCCGGTATTGGCTGGTGATGGGGACGTAAGACGAATGACCACTTTGAAGCTCCTGGCGCTCGACAACGAGGACCTGGCAATCATATCGGCGCATATGCAGGACAGCGTCTTCAAAGTGGGCGACATGTTCTATTCGCCGCGCTTAGGCCAGTTTTCGATCACCGCCAATCGCTTCGTCTGGGAGCTTTCCGACCGCAAGGACAAGGCCTATGAGCGGCATCGCTCGGCCCTCGTGTTCAAACGGGTGCAGGCGGTTCGCTCGACCGGCATCGACAGGCGCCGGCGCGACGAGGTTCTGTCGCTGCTTGCCATCCGTTTCGAGCAGAAGGGCGAGGGCCCTGATGGCACCGTGGAATTGACGCTTGCCGGCAACGCGACGATCGCGCTCGATGTCGAATGTATCGAAGTTCAGCTTGCGGATGTCGGCGGCGCGTGGGAAACGGCTTCCAAACCCGACCACTCGGACGGGGAATAATTTCGGCAGCCGGCAGGCGGCCTCGATTTGAAAGGACTATCGGCAGTGGCTATCTGGCTGGAACATGGATCTGAAGGGTTCGAGCAGAAGTTTGCGGCTTTCCTGACGACCAAGAGGGAAGTGTCCGAAGACGTCAACCTGGCGGTTCGCGCCATCATCGACGATGTCCGGGCGCGCGGCGATGCGGCTCTGGCGGATTATTCCAAGAAATTCGACGGCGTGGACTTTACCAAGGTCCCGATGCGCGTCACCGAAGAAGAAATCAACCAGGCGATCGAGCTGGTTCCTTCCGAAGTGCTCGGCGCGCTGAAGGTCGCTGCCGTCCGCATCGAATCCCATCATCGCAGGCAATTGCCGAAGGACGATATCTATGAGGACGAGCTCGGCGTCGGGCTCGGCTCGCGCTGGACGGCGATCGAGGCCGTCGGTCTCTATGTTCCGGGCGGCACGGCGAGCTATCCGAGTTCGGTGCTGATGAACGCGGTGCCGGCCAAGGTCGCTGGCGTCGAGCGCATCGTCATCGTGGTTCCGGCGACGGGCGGCGCGGTCAATCCGGCAACGCTTGCGGCGGCAAAACTGGCAGGCGTCACGGAAATCTACCGTCTCGGCGGTGCGCAGGCGATTGCAGCCCTTGCCTATGGCACGGAAACGATTGCCCCGGTCGCCAAGATCACCGGTCCCGGCAATGCCTATGTCGCGGCCGCCAAGAAGCACGTCTTCGGCACCGTCGGCATCGACATGATCGCCGGCCCGTCGGAAGTGCTCGTCATTGCCGACAAGGACAACAATCCGGACTGGATAGCCGCCGACCTTCTGGCCCAGGCGGAACATGACGCGGCTGCGCAATCGATCCTGATCACCGACGATGCGGAATTCGCCAAGGCGGTCGAGGCTGCCGTCGAAAGGCAATTGAAGACACTCAGCCGTTCCGAAATGGCTGCTGCAAGCTGGCGCGATTTCGGCGCGATCATTCTGGTGCCTGACTTCAAGGCCGCGCTGCCGCTTTCCAACAGGATCGCGCCTGAGCATCTGGAACTCGCCGTTGCCGATCCCGATGCGCTTCTGCCCGGTATTCGCAATGCCGGCGCCATCTTCATCGGCGCGCATACGCCTGAAGTCATCGGCGATTATGTCGGCGGATCGAACCATGTGCTGCCGACGGCGCGTTCGGCGCGCTATTCGTCCGGCCTTGGCGTGCTGGATTTCGTGAAGCGGACATCGATCCTGCGGCTCGGCGCAGAACAGTTGCGTGCACTCGGACCTGCGGCGATCGCGCTTGCGACCTCCGAGGGGCTGGATGCGCATGCCCGCTCGGTCGCAATACGGCTCAATCTGGAAAAATGAGCGATGGCTGAAGGCGACTACCGGCTGAGCGATGTGGTCCTCGACGACACGATCGGCCGTTCTACGCCCGATGTCGAGCACGAGCGGGCGGTCGCGATCTTCGATCTCATCGAGGAAAACAGCTTCGAGCCCGTGGGCCATACCGGTGGTCCCTACCGGCTGAACCTGTCGCTGATCGATTCCAAGCTGGTCTTCACCATTAGGACGGAGGAGGGCGGCGAGGTGGCGACGCATATATTGTCGCTGACGCCCTTCCGCAGGATCGTGAAGGATTATTTCATGATCTGCGAGAGCTACTATGAAGCGATCCGTTCGGCGACGCCGAGCAAGATCGAGGCGATCGACATGGGGCGTCGCGGCGTTCACAACGAGGGCTCGCAGACGCTGATCGACCGGCTGCAGGGCAAGATCACGCTGGATTTCGATACGGCCCGGCGCCTGTTTACCCTCGTCTGCGTCCTCTACTGGCGCGGGTGACGGCCATGGAGAGCCCAGTGGCCGCAGGCAGCGGTAAGATCCCCGGAGCGATACTGTTCATGTGCGGCATGAACGCGATCCGCTCACCCATGGCGGAGGCGATCGCCCGCAGGCTTCTCCCGCCTGGCATCTATGTAAATTCGGTGGGTGTTCGTGCCGGCGAGAGGGATCCGTTCGTCGATACGGTTCTTGAGGAGATCGGCCTTGTCGTGTTGCGCCGACAGCCGCAGACCCTCGAAGAGCTGGAAGACGACTTCTTCGACGTGATCATCACCCTGTCGCCGGAAGCGCATCACGCCGCGCTGGAACTCACCCGGTCCAAGGCCGTTGATGTCGTTTATTGGCCCATGCCCGACCCGACGGTTGCAACCGGCACTCGAGAGCAGATATTGGATGCTTACCGCGAAGTTCGAGATCGTCTGATCGGCCTGATCGAGAGCAGGCTTGTCAGACGGGATGGTATTGCCGTACAGCCGGCGTGAAACAAATGCATAAAGCCTGATCAACGAGGTTCACAAAACCGCGTTGATTGTGTAGTTTCCGCGCAAATTTCCCGGAGGCCGAGCCCCCGGCCTCAAACCCTACAGGAAGAAAAGCCTTAATGCCGAAAGAAGAAGTCCTGGAATTTCCCGGTATTGTCACCGAATTGCTGCCGAACGCGACCTTTCGCGTAAAGCTCGAGAATGAGCATGAGATCATCGCTCATACGGCTGGCCGCATGCGCAAGAACCGCATCCGCGTTCTGGCAGGCGACAAGGTGCTGGTGGAAATGACCCCTTACGACCTCACCAAGGGCCGCATCACCTATCGTTTCAAATAATCGGCCGTTTCGAACGGGCCGATCCTTCCTAGTCCGCCTGCGATGGTCGAGGTTTGATGGCGCTGAAACACAAGCTGATATTGGCTTCCGGCTCGCCGCGTCGCGTCGACCTGCTGCATCAGGCGGGGATCGATCCTGCGCGCCTGATGCCGATGGATATCGACGAGACGCCGGCCAAGTCCGAACATCCGCGCTCGCTTGCCCGCCGGCTTTCCGCTGAAAAGGCGGAGGCGGCCCATGCCGTCATCCGCAATGATGTCACCTGGCAGGGCAGCTATCTGCTCGCGGCAGATACCGTTGTCGCGGTGGGGCGGCGGATCCTGCCAAAGGCGGAGTTCGTCGATGAAGCTTCGTCGGCTCTGCATCTTTTGTCCGGCCGCACCCATTGGGTCTATACGGGCATCTGCGTGATCACGCCCGATCGCAAGCTGCGGCAGAAGGTCGTCGAGACGAAAGTGCGCTTCAAGCGGCTGTCCGAAACCGATATCGAAGCTTATCTCGCGTCCGGCCAATGGCGCGGCAAGGCGGGGGCGTACGGTATTCAGGGTCTGGCCGGCTGCTTCGTTCAGAAAATCGTCGGCTCCTACACGAATGTCGTCGGATTGCCCCTTTATGAAACCATGCTGCTTTTGTCGGGGGAGGGATTCGATGTCCACGCCCATTGGCAGGAAGGATGATCATCATGGCGGATGAGCGGATGAAGATCGGCGCAAAGGTAGAACCTTTGCGGAAGACGCGTTCTTGTGCCGAGTGCGGACGTCCTTCGGTGCGCGAGCATTATCCTTTCTGTTCGGATCGCTGCCGTTCGTCGGATCTGTCCCGTTGGCTCAACGGCTCCTATGCGATTCCCGTTGCGGAAGACGAGACGAAGGCGGATTATTCCGACGAGGAGTGAGCCGGGACATAGCCGGCTTCGGATGCCCCCGATTGAGATTTCCTTCGGCCGCTATCGAGGTTCTTGTCGTTTACTCTCCCGTAAATCCTTCAATTTCCTTCGGAATTGGCAAAATCCCGTTTCCCGTCAAAAAAGAGTCATTTGACGCTGGACATGGCCGAACAAGATGCTATAACCCCGCTCGCTTCCGGGGAGAACCAAGCCCCTAAGGCTCTTCAAGAAGAGCTTTTCAAGCGAAGCAGAGTTGCCCGGATAGCTCAGTTGGTAGAGCAGCGGATTGAAAATCCGCGTGTCGGTGGTTCAAATCCGCCTCCGGGCACCATTCACTTTCTTGCATTGCCATTAATGCTTCGTGTTTTTGGTCGCCTTTATTGCGTTAGGCCGTAAGTCATGGCTTACGCATCCCTGCTAACGCAGTTTTTATCCACAGATCGCGGCGATCTTTTCGAGGCAGTCGGATGGTCGTGCGTGGGGACGTGTTTATCGCGCGGTTGAGCGGTTAAACTCAATATAAACAGGTGCTATCGGCTTCCGGGGAAGCCATGTGGCTTGTGAGTCGCGGCGGTCGTATTCGTTTCGCGATTGCTATCTTAAATTGAGCCGAGAACGCTTCCGGCAATCTCCGTGGTATGCATTATTAAATTCAAGTCTGCGTAAGTAGCGAGATATTGCTGCGCTGCCGAATCGGGCGTACGAATTATAGATAGGCCAGGTCTTGATTCGTAATGAAGCTTCCCCCACCATATAATGTGGTGGCGGGTGTAAACTCGCCGGATGCGGCGTTAGTTGCAATAGCAAAGCTATCGAGGCGCCATGAACAACAACGATGTGCTGTTTAACGAATTCGCCCGTACTTTTGAAGCGCGGCGCGAAAGCGAGTTATCGTTTTCCGAATACTTGGAAGCGTGTCGGGATAATCCCCTGATGTACGCCAACGCGACGGAGCGTCTGTTGGCCGCCATGGGCGACGCCCAGATGGTGGATACCGCCAAGGATACCCGGCTTGGGCGTATTTTCATGAATCGCACGATCCGGGTCTATCCTGCCTTCTCCGGCTTCTATGGCATGGAAGAGACGATCGAACGGATCGTCGCCTTCTTTCGCCATGCGGCCCAGGGACTGGAGGAGCGAAAGCAGATCCTGTACCTGCTCGGCCCTGTCGGTGGCGGCAAATCCTCTCTTGCCGAACGTCTGAAGGCGCTGATGGAAGTTCACCCCATCTACGTGCTGAAGGCCGGGGACGAGATCAGCCCGGTTTTCGAAAGTCCGCTCAGCCTTTTCGATCCTGTGACCATGGGATCGATACTGGAAGAAAAATACCGCATCCCCCGCCGGCGGCTGACTGGTCTCATGAGCCCTTGGTGCCTGAAACGCCTGGAAGAATTCGAAGGCGATATTTCCAAGTTCCGCGTGGTGAAAATGAACCCGTCGCGTTTGCGGCAGATCGCCATCGCCAAGACGGAGCCCGGTGACGAGAACAATCAGGACATCTCCTCGCTCGTCGGCAAGGTTGATATTCGCAAGCTCGAAAGCCTCGCCCAGAACGATGCGGATGCCTACAGCTATTCGGGTGGTCTCAACCGGGCCAACCAGGGCATTCTCGAATTCGTCGAGATGTTCAAGGCGCCGATCAAGATGCTGCATCCGCTGCTGACGGCGACGCAGGAAGGCAATTACATCGGTACCGAGAATATCGGCGCCATCCCGTTTTCCGGCGTCATCCTGGCGCACTCGAACGAAGCCGAATGGCAGACCTTCAAGGCCAACAAGAACAACGAGGCCTTCATCGACCGTATCTGCGTCGTCAAGGTTCCCTATTGCCTGCGGGTCACGGAAGAGCAGAAGATTTACGAAAAGCTGATCGAGGAATCCGAACTCAGCACGGCGCCGTGCGCTCCCTCGACCCTGGAAACGCTTGCCCGCTTCACCGTATTGTCCCGCCTGACGCGTCATGAGAACTCGACACTGTTCTCCAAGCTGAGGGTATATGACGGCGAAAGCCTGAAGGAGACCGATCCGCGCGCCCGAAGTGTTCAGGAATATCACGATGCGGCGGGTGTTGACGAAGGCATGGACGGCGTTTCGACCCGATTTGCCTTCAAGGTGCTGGCGGCGACTTTCAACCACGATACGACGGAAGTCGGCGCTGATCCGGTTCATCTCATGTATGTGCTGGAGCAGGCGATCCGGCGTGAGCAGCTTCCGAGCGAAACCGAGAAACTCTACATCGAGTTCATCAAGGGCGAGCTTGGGCCGCGCTATGCCGAATTCATAGGGCATGAAATCCAGAAGGCCTATCTGGAATCCTATGGAGACTACGGTCAGAACCTCTTTGACCGCTATGTCGATTATGCCGATGCCTGGATCGAGGATGTCGACTTCAAGGATCCCGATACCGGCCAGATGCTCGATCGCGACCTGCTCAATCAGGAACTGACCAAGATCGAGAAGCCGGCTGGAATTGCCAATCCGAAGGATTTCCGAAACGAGGTCGTCAAGTTCTGCCTGAGGGCACGAGCAGGCAATGCTGGAAAGAATCCATCCTGGACGAGCTACGAAAAGATCCGCGAAGTCATCGAAAAGCGGATGTTCTCCCAGGTCGAGGATTTGTTGCCGGTCATTTCCTTCGGGTCGAAGAAGGACGGAGAAACCGAGAAGAAGCACGGGCAGTTCGTCGAGCGCATGACCTCCAGAGGCTATACGGAGCGTCAAGTTCGGCGGCTTGTTGAATGGTACATGCGTGTAAAGCAAGCAGGGTGAGCCCAACAAGGAAGCGGGAATGCATATTGTCGACCGGCGCCTGAACCCAGGCGGCAAGAGTCTGGAGAATCGCCAGCGTTTTCTGCGGAGAGCCAAGGCGCTGGTGCAGAAAGCGGTCTATGAGTCTTCACAAAATCGCGACATTCAGGACATCCTGAACGGCGGTGAGGTCAGCATTCCCATCGATGGGACGGAGGAGCCCCGGCTGCATCGGGGCGCTGGGGGAAAGCAGGAGCATATCCTGCCAGGCAACAAGACCTTTATCGAGGGTGATATCCTGCCGCGGCCGGAAAGCCGTGGCGGGAGGCCTCGTGAGGCCGGCCAGGGCTCTGGCGAGGATGCCTTCCGTTTCGTTCTGACCCGCGAGGAATTCCTCGACATGTTCCTGGATGATCTGGAGCTTCCGGATCTCGCCAAGCGGCGTCTGGCAACCACCGATCAGGTCAATCCCGTTCGTGCCGGCTATTCGGTATCCGGGTCTCCGGCAAACCTTGCGGTTACCCGTACGATGCGGCTTGCCATGATGCGACGCGTGGCGCTGAAGCGGCCGAAGCCGGAGACGGTTGCCGAACTCGTTGCTGAGCTGGCGGAATGCACCGACGAGGAGCGCCGGCGGGCGCTGGAGGAAGAGATCAAGCTGCTGGAATCCAAAGTCCGGCGTATTCCCTATATCGATCCGATCGATATCCGCTACCGTCGTTTCGAGAACGAGCCGAAGCCGGTGGCGCAGGCAGTCATGTTCTGCCTGATGGACGTTTCAGGTTCGATGTCGGAGCATATGAAGGATCTCGCCAAGCGCTTCTACATGCTGCTCTACATTTTCCTCACGCGGCAATACCGCCGGGTGGAGATCGTCTTCATTCGCCATACGGATACGGCCGAGGAAGTGGATGAGGAAACCTTCTTCCGCAGTCCTGCAACGGGCGGCACGCAGGTATCGAGCGCGATGGAGGCCATGCGGCGGATCGTGATCGATCGCTATCCGCCGTCCGACTGGAACATTTATGCGGCACAGGCCTCCGACGGTGACAACGCCTATTCGGACAATGCGGCGACGGCCACGTTGCTCACCGACTTCATCCTGCCCGCCTGCCAGTATTTCGCCTATCTCGAAGTCGGCGAGTCCCGCAGTTCACCCATCGTGTCAGGCTCGGCACTCTGGTCGCTTTATGAGCGTATCCAGCGCGAATGGCCGCTTCTGTCGATGCGGAAGGTCACGGATCGCAGCCAGATCTATCCTGTTTTCCACGAGCTCTTCCAGCGCCGCCCGGCGGAAGGGAAGGTTGGGTGATGACAAAAAAGATGAAGCGGCTCTATGAGGGGGCTGATTGGGATTTCTCGACGATCCAGCGGATTCACGATGCTTGCGAGAAGATCGCTATCGGAGAACTTGGTCTTGATTGCTATCCCAATCAGATCGAGATCATCACCGCTGAGCAGATGCTGGACGTCTATTCCTCGATCGGCATGCCGCTCTTCTACAAGCACTGGTCCTTCGGCAAGCATTTCGCCCATCACGAGGCTTTCTATCGCAAGGGCCTGAGGGGTCTTGCCTACGAGATCGTCATCAACAGTTCGCCCTGCATCTCCTACCTGATGGAGGAGAACACGGCGACGATGCAGGCGCTGGTCATCGCGCACGCTGCCTTCGGCCACAATCATTTCTTCAAGAACAACTACCTTTTCAAGCTGTGGACCGATGCCGACGGCATCCTCGAATATCTTAACTTCGCCAAGGGCTATATCTCCCATTGCGAGGAGCGTTACGGGCATGCCGCGGTAGAGCGAACCCTGGATGCCGCTCACGCGCTGATGTCGCATGGTGTCCATCGCTATGCGGGCCGCAAGAAGCTTGACCTCAGGCAGGAAGAGCTTCGCCAGCAGGAACGGCGGGCGCATGATGAGAAGATCTTCAACGATCTCTGGCGAACCGTGCCGACCAAGCCGGGGAAAAGTGCGCCGGACCTCAGCCTGGCAAAGCGGCAGTTCGTTGCCGGTCTGCCGCAGGAAAACCTTCTCTATTTCCTTGAAAAGATGGCGCCGAGGCTCAAGCCATGGCAGCGGGAGATCCTTCGCATCGTCCGGCATGTGGCGCAGTATTTCTATCCGCAGGGCCAGACGAAGGTGATGAACGAGGGGACGGCGACCTACGTCCACTATTCGATCATGACGCGGCTCCATGAGCGTGGCGGTATCAGCGACGGCGACTTCCTGGAGTTCCTGAAGTCCCATACCAATGTGGTCTTCCAACCGTCCTTCGACGACCAGCGCTATTCCGGCCTCAATCCCTATGCGCTCGGCTTTGCCATGATGCAGGACATCGAGCGCATCGTCACCAAGCCGGAAGAGGAGGATCGTGCATGGTTCCCCGAAATCGCCGGCACGGGCGATGCGATGGCCGTGCTTCGCGATCTCTGGGCGAACTATCGCGACGAGAGCTTCGTCGCACAGTTCCTAAGCCCCAATCTCATGCGGCGCATGCGCATGTTCCATCTGACCGACGATCCGGAAGAGGAAGAGGGGATTCTGGTTGCAGCGATCCATGATGAACGCGGTTATCGCCGCATCCGGCGGGAATTGTCGCGTCAGTATGATATCGGCTGGATCGATCCGCACATCGAGATCGTCGATGTCGATCTCGCCGGCGATCGTCGCCTCATTCTCAAGCATACGGTCATGAACGGCAGCTTGCTTGACGAAACCGATACGAAGCGCGTCATGCAGCATCTGGCGGATCTATGGAGCTATGACGTCCTGCTGCAGGAGGTCGATCAGTCCGGAGCGTTGCTGAAGGATCATCTGATCCATCCGCGCGAGGCAGTCGTGGCGGCAGCCTAGAGCAATTCTAGCAAAAGTGTCACACGGTTTTGCGTCCGGAATTGCGTCACTCGATGCTGCCGCACCGCTATTCCCCGGGAGCCTCCGCGCCACGGCGTACATGGCCGCTGACCTGTCTTCCGTCCTCCGGGCGAAGGCGCAGAAAACCGGGCAATCCTAGCAATGGAATAATCGCCATCAGCAGGAAGGCGAGATGGAATTTCTCCGGCGTGAGCTGCGATCCATCCAGCGTTACAAGCCCGAGCAGCATGGCAGCGATCGATATGCCGAAGCTGACGCTTAGCTGCTGCAGAACGCCGCCGAGGCTGGTCGCGCGGCTAAGCTGGGCCGCTGGCGTGTCCGAATAGGACAGCGTGTTCGAGGTCATGAACTGTGCCGCGCGGGCAATGCCGAAGACGAAGACATAGGCCATGATAAACCAGCGTGGCGTATCAGGGCCCATCAGGGCAAAGCCGGCAACGATGGCAGAGCCGAACACGGCACTCCACGTCAATACGCGGTCGAAGCCATAGAGGCGAAGCAATCGAGCCGAGACCGGACGCACGGCAAGCGCGCTAAGGGCGCTTACGAAGGTCAGTGTGCCGGATATGATCGGGCTCAGGCCGAAGCCAACCTGCAGCATCAGCGGCAGAAGGAAGGGCACGCCGTTCAGGCCGACGCGACAGATGCCGCCGGCGAGCGTTCCCACCCGGAAGGTCCGCAGGCGAAAGAGCGTGAGATCGACGGCCGGGGATTCAGCGGTCTTTGCATACTGCACGAAGCCGGCGAGCAGAAGGAAGGCTGCGATAAGAACGGCTGCGATGGCCGGGACTGGAATTGTCGGGCGGCCGACATTTTCGATGCCGTATTGCAGCAGGACACAGCCGAGGCCGACCATCACGAAGCCAGGAAAATCGAACTTGAGGCTGCTGTCGCGGTCGGTGTCCTCGACGTAGCGCAGGGCGGCGACCATGCCGATGATGCCGAAGGGCAGGTTGACCCAGAAGATCCAGCGCCAGGACAGATAGGTGGTCAGGAAGCCACCGAGAACGGGTCCGATGACAGGCCCGATGATTGCAGGCAGCGTCATATAGGTCATGGCAGTCACCAGCTGGCTGCGCGGGAAGCTGCGGATCAGAATCAGCCGGCCGACCGGTGTCATCATGGCGCCCCCGAAGCCTTGGAGGGCGCGCGTGGCAATCAGCATCGGAAAGCTTGTGGCCATGCCACAGAGGATCGAGCCGAGGGTGAAGAGAAACAGCGACAGCGTGAAAATACGCCTCGCACCGAAACGATCGGCAAACCAGCCGCTGACCGGAATGAACATGGCAAGCGTGAGGATATAGGTCGTGACAGCAAGGTTCATCCGCACCGGCGTGGTGGCGAGGCTCTTGGCGATGTCGGGGACTGCCGTGATAATGATCGTGGAGTCCAGCTGTTCCATCAGGAAGCCGACCGCGACGACGGCTGGGATGATATAGCGGAGGCGAGGATCACGTTCAGTGACGAAGGTAGGGCTACCCTCGGAGGCTTCATCTGTGGAGGTCATGCAATAGGCTTTCCGCGTCCAGGGCTACTGGGGGACCCTGTCCGCAAATCCGCCGGCGATTTCCGGCTCAACAATCATTACCATTTCAGCACTATAGATCGTGCAGTGCAACAAAAAGCGGCCGCGTTGCGATCATTTGCTGCGAATTTCGGCAGAAGGGCAGAGTGTGCCTCAAAGAATGCATTGTGAAGGTACCAAGTCACAATTTTTCGTGATCGAGTGTATCATTCCAAAACAGTATATAATCGTCGCGCCGCACAAAAGCATTGACGGCTATTAATGTCTTGGTTATTGTTTTGTGCATTGCAACAGATATCTTTCAGATCAATGATGACGCAGTTTAGACTGCGGAGATATTGATCAGTGCCACTGAGCGATTCCAGCTTATTTTGAATGATTGGAATGTGCGATATGGAAAAGATCCTCGTAAATTCAAGGCTGATTTCCGCCGTGAGGTATGATTCCTCGCTGGCTCGTCTGGAAATCGAATTCAAGAGCGGCAGAGTCGTTCCGTATTCTGATATTCCGGAGCAGGTTTATAAAAACCTGATCAACGCGGATTCGCCCGGCTCTTACTATCGCCATCACATTCTGGAACGCGGACCTCGGCCCTATACACGGTCCGGCGGCTGATATTCTTCGATCGTGCGGGATTCTGCGATTTTTACCTGATATTTGCAGCCTGCGGAGGCACTGGCAGCCATTTCGACGTATCGAAGTAATCGCCCGCCCGGCGTTGCTCTGCAGTCGTCCTTTCCAGGTCGAGGACGAAATTGAAGCGCCTGGCATCCTCAAATTCGTGCGAGAAGGTCAGTTTCGCGCCGAATGCGGCCAACGTGACATTCTCAAGCCTACCGATAGGTTCCAGGGCCGCCTGGAAGTCGGGCCATTGGCTTTCCGTCACAAGCGTCGTGACCGTGTTTACAAATTTGTCCCGGAACGCCCGCCCGCCGTCGGTGTCGGGCAGGATGACCTTGAGCCGGACATTGGCAAGTTCACCGGTTTCCGTACCGCGCACGATGATGAAGAAGGAAGCTTCGTTATCGCCTTTCCCGTTCTGGGCCTCATAGCTGCATTCGAAAGTGCCGGTATCGAAGCCGCTCTGTTTCCATTTGCTGACGGGCAGGCCGGCATCCGCCAATTTTGCGCAAAGGTCTTCGCCAGAAATCTTCCAGGTCCTGATGAAACTGACCGGCATCGTTGACGGTGCCTTATCGAAGGCGTGTTCCGGCAAGGGTATCTGTGCCTGCACCTGCGCCAATCTCGGCTTTGTCCTCACGGCGACGACCGGCTTTGCTGCGACCGGCACATCCTGGTGAAGCCAACTGTCGAACCAGGTTATGTGATAGTATTGGGTAAGAGTTCTGAGATTGCGTTTGTCGTTCGCGAGAAGAACTGTCGCCAAAATGGCGGTGCCGATAATGATCGTCGAGATCCAGAAAACGGCTCTGCTTTTCTTCCGCGGCGGCGCGATCGACATACTGAAAACTACGCCTTGCTCAAATTTCGAAGCAAATCTCTACGACTTTAAATTCAGTTCAAAGCGATAGGTCTGCGTTTTATTCTGCAGCCCCAACGGGCAGCCTTACGCAGTCACGATCCTCGCTTCTTGACTAACTCATGCATGTTTTAAGCGTGTCTGGCAATTGTGTTCGAATATGCTCGGAAACTGGCTGAGAACTATCTCATCCGATGCGCTGCTTGAGGGCGCGTACCGTGGCGGCATCCGTGCGGCGGCTTGTCGGCGCAGCGAACCCCAGCGCAAGCAGCCTTGGGTCCTGCTCGTCTTCAGCCACGGAACAGGATGCGTGGATTTCGGTCACTGTGAGGCGCGGCAGCAGCTTGGAGACCGACTGGAGATTGACCCCAGAGCCGGGCATGATGGAGATGCGTCCTGCTGCAACCTTGATCGCATGATCAATGGTCTCCACGCCTTCTGGCGCCGTCTTTTCCCGACCTGACGTCAATATGCGTTCGAAGCCGAGTTTGACGGCCAGTTCGACGGCTTCCTGGATATCGGGAACGAGGTCGAAGGCCCGGTGAAGTGTCCGGCCCATGCCTTCAGCCTGCTTGACCAGCGCTTTCAGCGTTTCGCCATCCAGCCGCCCGTCAGGCAGGGAGGCCCCGAGCACCACGCCGGGAAGACCGGCATAACGGGCAGCATCGATGTCTGCCTTCATCACGTCGAGTTCGTCGGATGAGTAAATGAAACTGCCGGCTCGCGGGCGGATCATGGCGTAGGCAGGGACCGGCTGGGCAGCCGCAGCCGCCATGAGGCCGGCGCTCGGCGTCAATCCACCAACGGGGAGCGCGCTGCAGAGCTCGATGCGGTCGGCGCCGCCGTCGATTGCCTGCAAGAGGCCCTTGATATCTTCGACACAGACTTCAAGCAGCATGGTCGCGTTCTT
Organism: Rhizobium sp. BK376; assembly: GCF_004341625.1. Taxonomy (GTDB): domain Bacteria; phylum Pseudomonadota; class Alphaproteobacteria; order Rhizobiales; family Rhizobiaceae; genus Rhizobium. Next base: position 134,437 of record NZ_SLZG01000012.1, read on the forward strand.
CAGCATATTTCAGTCCGAGCAGTGCCGCGCCGATCAGGCCGGGCTCGACCTTGCACTGGCTTTGGACGACGAGAGGGCGATCGAATTTTCGCAGGATCCTGGAGCGGACCTCAGCATCAAGCCTTGCCAGCAGGGGCTCGACATTCGACAGGCCGCCGCCAACAGGAACGATTGTCGCGCCTGTGATGTTGACGGTGAGCGCCAGCGGCGGGGCCACGAGGTCCATATAGACATCCAATGTGCGCCCGGCTTTTTCATCGCCCTTGCGCCAGAGGTCGATAATCTCCTCGCTGCGCAGGTCGATATCATCCAGCGTGCGATGAAGTTTTTCGATGCCGCGCGCACCGCCGACCGTGTCGACGCAACCCTTCTGGCCACAGCCGCAGGGATAGGCCGGAATGGCGACCGGCGGCGTCCCGGCGAATGAGGCGATGATCGGGCCATGACCCCATTCTCCGGCAAAGCCGCCCGCAGCGTTGATCAGCCGCCCATCGGCAACCAGCCCCCCGCCAACGCCGGTGCCGAGAATGGCGCCGAAGACGATGCGGTGCCCGCGGCCTGCACCGGACATGGCCTCGGCCATGGCGAAGCAATCGGCATCGTTGGCGATCAATATGGGGTATCCGAGTTCGGCTTCCAGATCGGCAGCAAGGCGGCGCCCATGGATGCAGGGGATATTGGCGCAGGTCAGCGCCTGGGTATCGGGATCGACAACGCCGGCGATGGAAAATGAAATGCAGTCCGGCGTTTCGCCAGCTTCGCCGATCAGTTCGCGGAGCGTTGCGACAAACTGCGTGAAATCGTCTTTCGGGGTTGGGCGCCGGGCAAGCGGCACGATCTCGGTGTCCGATCGGGCAATGCCGCCCTTGATGGCAGAGCCACCAATGTCAAAAGAAACGATCATGATATCCGCCCGTGGAGCCTTTCGCGCTTGCTCGCACCCTTTGCCGATCAATGCAAGAATAATCCGGGCTGCCGAATATTACCGCATCGTGATCCTGGCTTCGAAGCCGTCGGTCTGACCGGGCACCGGAGAGATGAGATCGAGGCGCCCGCCCATCTGGCCTATGATGCGGTCGACAATTGCAAGGCCGAGGCCTGAACCGGCAGCCTTGGTCCGGCCGCGCCGGAACCGTCGCTTCAGGTCGACCAGATCGTTGGCGGGAACCGCTTCGCCGCCGTTTATGACGCGGATCGCACCTTGCTCGGCCTTGACGATGACCTCGCCTTCGGCCTGACCATGCAGCAGCGCGTTTTCGATGAGGTTTCGCAGCACGATCGCAAAAGCGTCGATGTCGACGTTGCGGATCAATGTTCCGTCAGGCTGGCATTCGTTCAGGATGCGCCCTGATGTTTCCGTGTCGCGGTCGTAGTCGCTGATGACCGTCTGTATGATCAGAGCCAGATCGACGGGCTTTTCGGCAGTGCCGATCCCCGCCTCTGCTCGGGCGAGCTGAAGCAGCTTTTCGGCGAGCCGGCCAAGATTGGCAAGCGAGGTTTCGATGCGTCCGGCGCGCTCCACCAGGGGACCTGACGGCAGTTCCGCAATGAGCCGCTGCGTCTGCGCCAGAGCTCCGGCAATCGGTGTCCGCAGCTCGTGGGCGCTGTTCGAGGTAAATTCCCGCTCCGCATCCAGCGCCGCACGCAGGCGGCCGAGCAGAAGGTTGACCGAGCGTGCGATCGGCCGCAATTCGCGCGGCAGGGTATCGCTTTCCAGGGAAGCCATATTGCCGCTGTCCTTGGTGCCGATCTCGCTGCGCAATCTGTCGATCGGCGCAAGCGAACGGCTGACGATGAACCAGATGGCTGCCATGCTGACGGGAATGAGCAAGAGCAGCGGCCAGAGCAGGGCGACGGTACCCTCGCGCACGGCTTCCCGGCGATTGCGGAAGGCGTCGGCGACATGCAGGAAGAGCGTGCCGTTCATGGCAGTTTCGGTGTAGATTCGATATTTCGGCGTGTTGTGAAAACCGATCTTAAGCGGGACTTCATAGGGGACGGTCGGAGCTTCCTGCGAATGCAGGATGATTTTTCCCGTCGCGTCGAGAACCTGGTAGGTCAGATATTCCCTGTTCAAGCCCTGCTGGATTTCCTGGAGGCGCTGTTTATCGTTCTCGCCAGCGCGCTGCCCCAGGTCGTCGAGGACGAGCGGCATCAGGCGTTCGGCCGTTTCCTGCAGCGTGCCGTCGAATATTTCCGCTAGCTCGCGGTTCATGACATAGGCGCCCAGTCCAACCGCAATCAGCCAGAAGATCACCACCATGCCGGTCAGCGTCGTGATCAGGCGGCGGGTAATGCTTACACGGTTCAGCTTCATGCGCTCGGTCATCGCTCACCCAGATAATAGCCGACGCCTCGGGCTGTGCTGATGCGATCCTTGCCGATCTTCTTGCGCAGCCGGCTGATATAGACTTCCACGGTATTGCTCTCGATTTCCGACCCGAAGGAATATAGCGCCTCCTCGATACGGTCCTTCGACACGATCGCACCCGGCCGCACCACGAGAAGGTCGAGGACGGCCCATTCTCGGCCTGTCAGAATGACGTCCTTGCCTGAAATCGTCAGGCGGCGCTGGGGTTGGTCGATCTCGATGTCGCCGACGCGGATCGTCGGCTGCGGGCTGCCCGAATAGCGACGGGCGACGGCCATGATACGTGCAGAGAGTTCGCCGAGATTGAAGGGCTTCACGAGATAATCGTCGGCGCCGCTGTTCAAGCCCTCGATACGGTCGGTGATCTGATCCCTGGCGGTGAGAATGATGACTGGGGTCTCATTGGATTCGCGGCGCAGGCTTTTGAGAAATTCGACGCCGCTACCATCCGGCAGTTGCAGGTCGAGCAGAATGAGGCCGTAGTGCACGGCGCTTGATGCTTCCGCCGCGTCATTCAGTTGCTTCACCCAGTCCACCGCATGCGTCGCAGCAACGATATGATCGCGAACGGCGCTCCCGAGCGTTTCGTCATCTTCAATGAGCAGGATTCTCACTCGTTCCTCACGGTTGACGTGTGTTTATGAAGGGGCGCCATGGTGATAGGCGATCCAATAAAGGCCGAAATAAGCCGCAACGGAAGTGTCATAATTGAACGGGTCGATAAATCCTGGTGTTCGATCGGTGATCGAGAACGTTCACGGCGGCTATGGACAGAAATCGAAGCCACGATTACTTGTTTTGTCCGGCAGGAGGAACGGCACGTCTGATGGCGATGCCGCCACATATTAGAGGACGTTTGCCCATGTTGAAGGGAATTTCACCGCTGCTCAATGCGGATGTGCTTCATGCGTTGAAGGCGATGGGACATGGCGACATGCTTGTCATCGTGGATACGAATTTTCCGGCCGATGCGATCGCCCGCCAGACACGGCTTGGCAAGCTGCTGCGCATCGACAACGTCACGTCCGCGCAGGCCGCCGCCGCCATCCTTTCCCTGATGCCGCTCGACAGCTTCATCGACGATGCTGCAGCCTGCATGGAAGTCGTCGGCGCGCCCGATGAAATTCCCGGGCCTCGCAAGGAAGTGCAGGCCGAGATCGACCGCGCCGAGGGCAAGCATTGGCCGCTGGTGCCGGTCGAGCGTTTCGCCTTCTATGAGCGCGCCAAGAATGCCTATTGCGTGATCCAGACCGGCGAGCGGCGCTTCTATGGTTGTTTCACCTTGACCAAGGGCGTCATTCCGCCGGACATTCAGTAGTCTGTGAAACATCGCACCATTTCCCCCGGTGACGTCGGGGGTCCGCTGCTGTTTTGCATAGAAGGACCATGATGGCGAGGAAGTTGGAAAGCCATGGGCGGCTCGACGATGCGGCACGTGCCGGCTGGCTCTATTATGTTGCGGGACGGACGCAGGACGAGATCGCCTCGGCGATGGGGATTTCCCGACAGTCGGCGCAGCGCCTTGTGTCGCTTGCCGTGGCTGAACGCCTGATCAAGGTCCGGCTCGATCACCCGATCGCGGCCTGTCTCGAACTGGCTCGAGCCCTGCGCGACAAATATGATCTCAAGCATGTCGAAGTCGTTCCCAGCGATGCCGGCTCCAGTTCAACCACGGTCGGGATCGCTGAAGCGGCAGCGGCGGAGATCGAGCGCTGGCTGAAGCGCAGCGATCCTATCGTGCTGGCCATCGGGACGGGACGCACGCTGAAGGCGGCGGTGGATCAGTTGCCCGTCATCGAATGTCCGCAGCACCGCGTCGTTTCGCTCACCGGCAATATCGGCCCTGACGGCTCGGCCGCCTATTACAACGTCATCTTCAGCATGGCGGATGCGATCAAGGCGCGGCATTATCCAATGCCGCTGCCGGTGCTCGTGACCGCTTCCGAGGACCGCGAAGTCCTGCATGCGCAGGCGCTGGTGCGCTCGACGCTCGATATCAGCGCGCAGGCCGATGTTACTTTCGTCGGCATTGGCGAAATGGGGATCGACGCGCCACTCTGCCTCGATGGTTTCCTTGAAAAGGATGAGATGCTGGCGCTGATGAAGCGCGGCGCTGCCGGCGAGATCTGCGGCTGGGTCTTCGACGGGCAGGGGAGGCTCCTCGTCGACCCGATCAACGATAGGGTCGCCAGTGCGCCCATACCGTCACGGGAGACTTCCTCGGTCATCGGTATCGCCAAGGGCAAGCGAAAGCTTTCGGCCATCAAGGCGGCCCTGACAGGTCATCAGATCAACGGTTTGATCACCGACGAGGCTACTGCTGAATTTTTGCTCAGAGACTGAGCAAAAATTATTTTCTTCATTTTCAGATAGTTAGGTTGCATGTTCGGCATCGCAGCAACGAATGTGCATTGACTTTTTGCAATAATGCGTGAGTAATTGCCCATGAGCAAAGCGAATGCTCAGATTTTCTTTTCTTCTGGGAGGAAGATATGAAATTGAAGACTTTTCTGCTGAGCATCTGCTCGGCAACAATGCTTGCTGGGATGGCCTCTGCAGAGACGCTGACCATCGCTACCGTCAACAACGGTGACATGGTTCGCATGCAGAAGCTGACGGATGACTTCAAGAAGAAGAATCCGGACATCGATCTGCAGTGGGTAACCCTCGAAGAAAACGTCCTGCGCCAGAAGGTCACGACCGACATCGCGACCAAGGGTGGCCAGTATGATATTGTCACGATCGGTACCTATGAAGTTCCGATCTGGGCCAAGCAGGGATGGCTGCTGCCGCTCGACAATCTCGGCGCCAGCTACGATGTGGACGACCTTCTTCCGGCCATCCGCAGCGGTCTGACCGAAGACGGCAAGCTCTATGCAGCTCCGTTCTACGGCGAAAGCTCGATGGTCATGTACCGCAAGGACCTGTTCGACAAGGCCGGGCTGAAGATGCCTGACGCCCCGACCTGGGACTTCATCGCGGACGCGGCCAAGAAGATCACCGACAAGGACCATGAAGTCTACGGCATCTGCCTTCGCGGCAAGGCCGGCTGGGGCGAAAACATGGCGTTCCTGACCGCGATGTCGAACTCGTTCGGCGCTCGCTGGTTCGACGAAAAGTGGAACGCACAGTTCGATCAGCCCGAGTGGAAGAAGACCCTCGACTTCTACGTCAAGATGATGAAGGAAGACGGACCTCCGGGTGCCTCCTCCAACGGCTTCAACGAGAACCTCGCTCTGTTCCAGACCGGCAAGTGCGGCATGTGGATCGACGCGACGGTTGCTGCTTCCTTCGTTTCCGATCCTAAGCAGTCCAAGGTCGCCGATCAGGTCGGCTTTGCTCTTGCTCCGGACACTGGTCTCGGCAAGCGCGGCAACTGGCTCTGGGCCTGGAACCTCGCCGTCCCGGCCAGCACCAAGAAGGCCGAAGCTGCCGAGAAGTTCGTCGCATGGGCAACCAGCAAGGACTACACCAACCTCGTTGCGGAAAAGGAAGGCTGGCTGAACGCTCCTCCCGGAACCCGCGCTTCGCTCTATGCCAATGCCGATTACCAGAAGGCAGCTCCGTTCGCGAAGATGACCCTGGACTCGATCAATTCGGCTGATCCGAAGCATCCGACCGTCAAGCCCGTTCCCTATGTCGGCGTCCAGTTCGTCGCCATTCCGGAATTCCAGGGCATCGGTACGGCCGTTGGTCAGCAATTCTCTGCTGCACTCGCCGGTCAGGTCACCGTCGATGCCGCACTGAAGAGTGCACAGCAGCTGACGACGCGCGAAATGAAAAAGGCTGGCTATCCCAAGTAAGAAGCCCTCCCGAGAGAACGAGGGAGTGACCTCCGCTCCCTCACCTAGGTCGCCGTCCGAACTACTCTTCGGCGACCTCTTTTATTTCCGCTGTTTTGCGGCCATTCTCCCGAGATTTAGACAAGATTGGTCCTTGCCATGGCGACGTTACACACCCGTTCCTCCGCGCGCCTGATGATGGCGCCCTCGGTTCTCCTTCTTTTCGCGTGGATGATCGTCCCGCTCGTCATGACGATCTATTTCTCGACGCTGAACTACAATCTGCTCAATCCCGGCGAACACGAATTCATCGGCTTTACCAACTACCAATACTTCCTGACCGATCCGGCCTTCTTCGATGCGCTGCTCAACACGCTGCTGCTCGTTGCCGGCGTGCTCGTGATCACCATCGTCGGCGGCATCGCCTTTGCCCTTCTTCTCGATCAGCCGATGTTCGGCCAGGGGATCGTGCGCATTCTCGTGATTGCGCCGTTCTTTGTCATGCCGACAGTTGCGGCGCTGGTCTGGAAGAACATGTTCATGAACCCGGTGAACGGGCTCTTCGCATACCTGTTCAAGCTGGTGGGACTGCAGCCGCTGGACTGGCTTGCGACCATTCCGCTTTTGTCGATCATCATCATTGTCGCCTGGCAATGGCTGCCCTTTGCGACCCTGATCATGCTGACTGCACTGCAGTCGCTCGACGAGGAGCAGAAGGAGGCCTCCGAAATGGACGGAGCCGGCCCGATCTCGAAGTTCATCTATATCATCCTGCCGCATATGGCTCGTGCCATCACGGTCGTGATCCTGATCGAGACGATCTTCCTGCTTTCGGTCTTTGCAGAAATCCTTGTCACGACGAATGGCGGCCCGGGCACCGACAGCACGAACCTGACGTATCTCGTCTATTCGCAGGCCCTGTTGCAGTTCGACATCGGCGGCGCATCGGCAGGTGGTATCGTCGCCGTCGTCCTTGCCAATATCGTCGCGATCTTCCTCGTCCGCATCGTCGGCAAGAATCTGGAGGCTTGAGATGGCACGTAGCGTTTCTACCCGCCGCAAGGTTGTCATCTCGGTCATCGCCTGGGCGCTGGCCCTCCTGATCTTCTTCCCGATCCTGTGGACGTTCCTGACCAGCTTCAAGACGGAAGGGGAAGCGGTCGCCTCGCCACCATCCTTCCTCTTCTTCCACTGGACGACGGAGAATTATTCCGAGGTGCAGGCCCGATCGGACTATTTCCTGCACTTCTTCAACTCGGTCGTCATCGCCTTCGGCTCTACAATCATCGGCCTGATCATCGCCATTCCGGCCGCCTGGGCCATGGCGTTCTCGCCGACGAAGCGCACCAAAGACGTGTTGATGTGGATGCTGTCGACGAAGATGATGCCACCGGTCGGCGCGCTCATTCCGATCTACCTCATCTTCCGCAATTCCGGTCTGCTGGACAGCCGGATCGGGCTGGTCGGGGTAATGACGCTCATTAACCTGCCGATTATTGTCTGGATGCTCTACACCTACTTCAAGGAAATTCCCGGCGAAATCCTCGAAGCGGCTCGCATGGACGGCGCGACCTTGATGAAGGAGATCGTCTATGTGCTGACGCCGATGGCGGTTCCGGGCATTGCGTCCACGCTGTTGCTCAACATCATCCTGGCATGGAACGAAGCCTTCTGGACGCTCAATCTCAGCACGTCGAACGCGGCGCCGTTGACGACGTTCATCGCCTCCTATTCCAGCCCGGAAGGCCTGTTCTACGCCAAGCTTTCGGCGGCTTCGACCATGGCGATCGCGCCGATCCTCATTCTCGGCTGGTTCAGCCAAAAGCAACTCGTCCGCGGCCTGACCTTCGGCGCAGTAAAATAAAGACTCCAGGGAGAGAAACATGGGCAGCATTACCCTTCAAAAAGTCTCGAAGGTCTTCGGAGACGTCCAGGTCATTCCATCCGTCGATCTCGAGATCGCAAATGGCGAATTCGTGGTCTTCGTCGGTCCGTCCGGTAGCGGAAAATCGACCCTGCTGCGCCTGATCGCCGGCCTCGAGGATCTTTCGGCCGGCAAGCTCGTTATCGACGGCAAGGACGTGACGGCTAGGCCGCCTTCGGAGCGCGGTCTTGCGATGGTCTTCCAATCCTACGCGCTCTATCCGCATATGAGTGTGCGCAACAATATCGCCTTCCCCCTGAAGATGGCGAACATGGATAAGGCCGAAATCGACCGTAAGGTCGCCGATGCCGCCCGCGTCCTGAACCTGACGGATTATCTGGAGCGCAAACCCCGCCAGCTTTCGGGCGGCCAGCGCCAGCGCGTCGCCATCGGTCGAGCGATCGTCCGCCAGCCTTCGGCCTTCCTGTTCGACGAGCCGCTGTCGAACCTCGATGCGGCCTTGCGCGTCAACATGCGCCTCGAAATCAGCGAACTACACCAGCAGCTCAAGACGACGATGATCTACGTCACCCACGACCAGGTCGAGGCGATGACCATGGCCGACAAGATCGTCGTATTGAACCGCGGCAACATCGAGCAGGTCGGTTCGCCGTTGGAACTCTATAAGAACCCGCGCAATCTCTTCGTCGCGGGCTTCATCGGCTCGCCCAAGATGAACCTTGTCAGCGGTGCGCCTGCGCAAAGTTTGAACGTCCACACGATCGGCATCCGCCCTGAACACCTCATCCTCTCGCATGAGAGCGGCGACTGGAAGGGCAGGATCACCGTGGCCGAACACTTAGGCTCCGACACTTTCCTGCATGTGGATGTCGAAGGGATCGGCCCGGTTACGGCCCGTGGCAGCGGCGACTTTGCGTCCCGCGCCGGCGATATCGTCTATCTGACGCCGGACAAGACCCGCATTCACAAATTCAACGACAAGGGCCTGTCGATCTGATCGCCTGCTGTCCGCAGATCCTGCGGCACATGAGAGACGTGCCCGGACCAGAGAAGGCCCGGGTTTATCCTGCGGGAACCCCGGAGGTTGCCGCATATAAAGACCTTTCAGAAGGACTTGAGTCATGACGAAACTATCGCTGGCAACACTAAAGGACGTGTCGGCAACGGCGACTATCCCGGCTTATGACCGGTCGAAGCTTTCGGCCGGCATTGTTCATTTCGGCGTCGGTAATTTTCATCGCGCCCACCAAGCCATTTATCTCGACGATCTTTTCAATCTGGGGCAGGACCATGACTGGGCCATCATCGGCGCCGGTGTTCTCCCGTCCGATGCCGCCATGCGCAAAAAGCTTGCGGCGCAGGATTTCCTGACGACCATCGTCGAGCAGGACAACAACAAGACGGCGGCGCGCGTCACCGCGCCGATGATCGACATCCTGCCGCCCGGCGATGCCAAGGCGATCATCGCCAAGCTCGCGGATCCCTCGATCCGCATCGTCTCCTTGACGATCACCGAAGGCGGCTACTTCATCGATGCGTCAGGCAAGTTCAATCCGGCCCATCCGGCGATATCAGCCGACGGAAAGAACCCAAATGAGCCGAAGACCGTCTTCGGCCTCATCGTCGCTGGTCTGAGGGCGCGACGGGAGAAGGGCATCGCTCCCTTCACCGTCATGTCCTGCGACAACATTCCGCATAATGGCGTGGTCACGACCAATGCCGTTGTCGGCACGGCAAAACTTTCCGATCCCGATCTTGCCGATTGGATCAAGGCGAATGTCGCCTTCCCGAACGCCATGGTGGACCGCATCACGCCGGCGACCGGCCAGCGCGAAATCGACCTGCTCAAGGACGCCTTCAAGATCGAGGACAATTGGCCGGTCTATTGCGAAGAGTTCAAGCAATGGGTTCTCGAAGATAAATTCACCCTCGGTCGCCCGGCGCTCGAGAAGGTCGGCGTCACTTTCGTTCCCGATGTCACGCCCTATGAGCACATGAAGATCCGCATCCTGAACGGCGGCCATGCGGCCATCGCCTATCCGGCTGCGCTGATGGATATTCATTTCGTTCACGACTCCATGGAAGATCCGCTGATCCGCGCCTTCCTTGCCAAGCTCGAGAACGACGAGATCATCCCGATCGTGCCGCCGGTGCCGAACACCTCGTTGACGGATTATTTTGCGCTGATCGAGCATCGACTGCTCAATCCGAAGATCGCCGATACGATCCCGCGCCTGGCGCAGGACGGTTCCAACCGCCAGCCGAAATTCATCCTGCCTTCTACGCTCGACAACCTGCGCCAAGGCCGGGACATCGTCGGTCTGGCGCTCGTCTCCGCTCTGTGGTGCCGTTACTTCGAAGGCACGACTGACAGCGGCCAGAAGATCGTGTTCAACGATGCCAGCGCCGACCGTCTGCACGAGGCTGCCGTGAAGGCGAAGGACGATCCGATGGCGTTCCTCGTCTTCGAAGACATCTTCGGCGAAGTCGCCAAGTCCGACCTCTTCCGCAAGCGTTTTGCCGATGCGCTGCAGACGCTTTGGGAGAAGGGCACGCGCGCGACGCTGCAGCTTTATCTCGACGGCAAGCTGGCGAAATAGGCGGGAGCTTTCTTCGCGTAAGCTTCGGTTTACGCAACTCGCATAAGCAAGACCCGGCGCCCTAACTTGAGGCGCCGGCGGCAAACCAGGCACAGGTTGGATCGGCCATGGCTGATACGGAAAAAGGGCTCGTAATCTTCGACTGCGACGGCGTGCTCGTCGACAGCGAGCCGATTTCCATCAGCGTTCTCGTCCAGGCGATGCGTGACGCTGGCATCGAGATCGATGAAGAGGGGGCCTATCAGCGCTTTCTTGGTCGAAGCCTTGCAACGTTGATCAGCACGCTGGAGACGGAGTTCAACGTTTTTGCCGATCAACAATTTCTCGACCGTATCCGCAACGATCTCTATGCGCGCTTCCGCACCGAGCTGAAACCGATCGATGGGATCGGCGAGGCGATTGATACCCTTGATATCCCCTGCTGCGTGGCATCCTCCAGCCAGCTTGAGCGCATCCGGCTGTCGCTCGGTATCACGGGGCTTCTCGGCCGACTCGATCCCCACATTTTCAGCGCTTCCATGGTGGAACGTGGCAAGCCGGCTCCGGATCTCTTTCTCCATGCCGCCAGGCAAATGCATGTCGAACCATCGCGCTGCATCGTCATCGAAGACAGTCCTGCCGGGATCGTGGCGGCACGGGCGGCGGGGATGACGGTCTTTGCTTTCACCGGCGGATCCCACGCGCATTCGCCGAGCTACCGAGCGGAATTGCAGCAGCTTTCCCCTGAAGTCGTGTTTGACGCGATGCCGGATTTGATACACCTTGTTCGAAAACATAGGTCGGACGGGGCTCATAACTGATGCGTGATCATGTGGTTGCGGTCGATGTCGGCACGGGCAGTGCCCGCGCCGGGTTGTTCGATTCGCGGGGGCGGCTGCTTGGCAAGGGCGAGCATCCCATTCTCATGAATCGCCCGCGCGAGAATCACGCCGAGCACAATTCCGAAAATATCTGGGCTGCCGTATGCGCCGCGGTGCGAAACGCCCGCTCGGTCGCCGGTGTCGATGCATCAGCCGTCGGCGCCATCGGCTTCGATGCGACCTGCTCGCTGGTCGTGCGCGATACGCAGGGGCAGCCGATCAGCGTTTCCAGCGAAGGCGGCACGCATTTCGACACAATCGTCTGGCTCGATCATCGCGCATTGCGGGAAGCCGATTTCTGCACGACGACCGAACATGGCGTGCTCGAATATTCCGGTCATTTCATGTCGCCGGAAATGGAAATGCCCAAGCTGATGTGGCTGAAGAAGAACCTGCCGCACACCTGGGAAAAGAGCGGCTACTTCTTCGATCTCGCCGATTTCATGACCTGGAAGTCGACAGGCTCGCTCGCGCGGTCACGCTGCACCCTGACGGCGAAATGGAATTATCTCGCCCATCGCAAGCCCGGCTGGCAGGCGGATTTTCTGGAGCTGATCGGGCTTCCGGACCTGAAAGTGCGGGGCAATCTTCCGGAGGAGACCGCTCCCGTCGGCTCCAGCGTCGGCACGCTCACGGCAGAAGCTGCCGAAGCGCTGGGGCTTGATCAATCCTGCCACGTTTCAGCAGGCATGATTGACGCCTATGCGGGGGCGCTGGGAGCGCTGGGCGGCTATGCCGGAGATGCAGCCGGGCTCGAGCGGCAACTGGCCCTGATTGCGGGAACGTCGAGCTGCATCGTTGCCTTTTCGAAGGAACGCAAGCGCAGCACCGGCATGTGGGGGCCCTATTACGAAGCGGTATTCCCGGACACTTGGCTGGTGGAGGCCGGGCAATCCGCAACCGGCGCGTTGCTCGATCATATCGTGCGGATGCATGCAGCCGGCGGTGAACCGAATGCGGCGCTGCATGAGCGCATCGTTGCCCGGATTGCGGAACTGCGCGCCGCCGAGGGTGACGGCTTTGCCGCGCGCATCCATGTCCTGCCGGATTTTCACGGCAACCGGTCGCCGCTTGCCGATCCGCATGGGGTCGGCGTGATCAGTGGCATGACGCTCGACACATCGTTCGACGGGCTCTGCCGTCTCTATTGGCGCACAAGCGTCGGCATCGCGCTCGGCATCCGCCATATCCTCGAAAAAATGCATGAATACGGGTATCGTCCCGATACGCTGCATGTGGCGGGGGGGCATGTCAAAAACGCCGTGCTCATGGAGCTTTATTCCGATGTGACGGGATGCAAGGTGATCGTGCCTGCCATGAATGAGGCTGTTCTGCTCGGCACTGCGATCGCCGCTTCCGTCTCCTGCGGACTGCATGCCGATATCGCCGCCGCCGGTGCTGCCATGTATCCGGGTGGTCATGAACGGCTGCCCGATGAAAGCAAGAAAGCAATCTACGATCGCGATTATCGCCGTTTTCTGGCCATGTACCGGCATCGCGCCGAGCTGGAAAAGATGGATTAGCAGGCCGATCGGGGCGATGATGTCGCTTGGCAGTTGAAGCGACATAGGGTTCCCATCGTGAGGCCGGTGTGACAAAGAACTGCACTCACATCAAACCAAACGTCGAAACGCTTGTTTCGGCTCTTGCAGGTCATGCTCCATGAATGAAGAAGAATTCATCGCCCTTTGCAAAAACGGGAAATTCAAGGAGGCTCTTGCACTCGCCCTGCAGGGCGGCGAGAAGCAGAAATTCTCGCCCAGCCGGTTCTCCATGGACAAGAAGACCGGAAAGCCGATCTTCTACCGCGGCAACAAGCGGGTCGAGATGGACGAAGATGGAGAGTGGCAGTTGGCGAAAAACAGCTGGTAGCCGCAGGGTTCCTCTTCAGCGCAACGGTGCGTCGGCGAACATGCCTTCCAGTTCAGCGATCCGGCGCGCGCGTACTTCGGCCTCTTCACCGGCAGAATGAGCAACGGCTGCGGCGAAGAATTCCAGCAATGCTGTCATGGCCACCATATTTTCCCGGCTGCCTACGCGCAGCGGAGGGAGGGAAAGGGTGGCATTGGCAAACTCATGTGCCCATTCGGTATATTGGCCGGTTACAAGCAAGACCTTGTAGCCCGAGCGCCTGGCCGAACGCGCCAGCAGCCGCGATTTCGAGAAGCGGTGCGAATCGATGATGATCAGCATCGCATCCGTCGACTGGTGGCCGAGCAGTTCGATGTAGCTGCCGTTGTTGCCGGACGAAAAATAGACGTGGTCGCGGGCAGACGTCAGTCGCTCGCAGAAATGATGGCCAAGTCCTGCGCAGCTCTGGTGAGTCGCCACGAAAACCTCGCTCGAAGCGAGAACCATGGCGACGGCATCCAGCCATTGCGGCTGACCGGCGAGATTATAGACATGATGGAGCATCTCGACTTGCTCGGCGATGAGACCTGCAAAGGGACGCCCCTCGTTCACGTCTTTCTGCAGCTGTTCTATGGAATGCGGTATCTGCCACGTCGTGGGCGCCACCGTCTCGCGCAAATGAACCTTGATGCCATCAAGCCCCTGATAGCCCAATGCCCTGAGGAAGCGGCCGACTGTCATCGGGCTCAATTCGAGCCGATCGGCGACGGATGAGGCGGTTTCGAAAGGCAGCTCATTCAGATGATCGGAGAAATACCGGGCGATGCGACGCTCGGCAGGCGTTCCCGATTTCATGTACTGCTTGAGCTTCTGGCTAAGATCTTCCAAGTCGGCCTCGCTGGTCTCTCATCTATTTGGCGATCCTTTGAACACATCAACAATTGATGCGGGTGGGGGACACCCGGGGGTTGCTTCGCAGGTTTAAGTTGTTGTTTTCAAAAGTAGCCCAATATATATTAGGGTGTTCTTCATTACAATAAGCCAGTTGCATTCAATTCTATCCCGCAGTGCGGGAGACCCTTGTCGGCGGCGCAATCTCTCATTACATCGCGAACAACTGCCCATTAGGAATGGCTATTGTATGGTGATCGATGCTGCGCGCCTGGCGCTCGCCAATCTTCTTGCACCGGAGACACGGAAGCTCTTCTGGAAAGTACTTGGCATAACGCTGCTGTTGCTGGTCGGGCTATGGCTCGCCTTGCATGGCGCCATCGTTGCCTTTGCCCTGCCATGGGTCGAAAGCTTCTTTCCGGATCTACCGGATTGGGCGGGAGGGGTCGCCTTTGTATTCACGATTTTCGCAGGCGCGGGTCTGGCATTCGGGCTTGCTTTCCTGCTTTCGCCCGTCACTGCTGTTGTCGCCGGCCTTTTTCTCGATGATATCGCCGAGGTCGTGGAGCGGCGCGATTATCCGGCCGACAGGCAGGGTACGGCCATGCCGCTCGTTCCGGCCATGATCGGCTCGTTGAAATTCCTGGGCGTGGTGGTCGTCGGCAATATTATCGCGCTGATCCTGCTCTTCGTGCCGGGCATCAACCTGATCGCCTTCTTCCTGGTCAACGGCTATCTGCTTGGCCGAGAATTCTTCGAATTCGCCGCCATGCGGTTTCGTTCGCCGGAGGAAGCGCGATCCTTCCGGGCAAAGCATTCAACGACGGTTTTCCTGGGTGGCCTGATCATCGCGGCGTTCCTGGCGGTGCCGATCGTCAATCTGCTGACACCGCTGTTTGCCGCAGCGATGATGGTGCATCTGCACAAGCTGCTGAGCGTGCGCGATCCGCTATTCGCCAATCAATTGCGGCGGTAGCGCGACCAGCGGCGCCGGTATGTCCACCGTCTTTTCGGGCGACCGACAGAGATCAGCGATGACGCAGCGTTCGCATTCGGGCTTGCGGGCCTTGCAGACATAGCGACCGTGCAGGATGAGCCAATGGTGTGCGTGATAGAGATAGTGGTCGGGAATAACCTTTAAGAGCCGTTGCTCGACCTCGTCAGGCGTCTTGCCCGGCGCAAGCTTGATGCGATTGGCGATGCGGAAGATATGGGTATCGACCGCGATCGTCGCCTGCCCGAAGGCCATGGATAGCACCACGTTTGCCGTCTTGCGGCCGACGCCGGGCAGCATCAACAGCTCGTCGCGCGTCTGCGGAACCTTGCCATCGAACTTGTCGACCAGCATCTGCGAAAGCGCGATGACGTTCTTTGCCTTGTTGCGGTAGAGCCCGATCGTCTTGATGTAGTCGCGGACCTGGTCTTCGCCGAGTTCCAGCATCTTTTCAGGCGTGTCGGCGACCTTGAACAGGGCACGCGTCGCCTTGTTGACGCCGGCGTCCGTCGCTTGGGCCGAGAGCGCCACGGCAACCACCAGTGTGAAAGGGTTGACGTGCTCCAGCTCGCCCTTCGGCTCCGGCCGCTGGATAGAGAAACGCCGGAATATTTCCTCCACTTCCGCCTTCGAATAGGCGCTGCGGACCGTTGCCGGCTTGCGGCGTGTGGTCACAGTCTTTTGTGGGGCCGGGGTGGTGGATTTGAGTTTCGGATTTGCCATGGAAAACCTATACTCATGCGCCATGATGGAACGCAACGGCGATATGAGCAAAGGCGATCCGGGCACTGATCCCGATGGCGACAGGCCGGTCTTTGCGGCCGAACTCTTTCCCTATCGGTCACTCGGGCGGAAAGGGTTCAGGGTTCTTCTTGTACTTATGGGGACGTTCTGCCTGTTTTACGGCGGCTTGTTCTTGCTGCAGGGCGCATGGCCGATCGGTCTGTTTTTCGGCGCCGATTTCCTCCTTCTCTACGGCGCATTCTGGCTGAACTATCGCTCCGGCCGCGTTCGCGAGCAGGTCACCGTCTCGCGCACCGACGTCTCCATCCGCAAGGTCTCGCCGTCGGGCCGGGTGGAGGAGCATCGCTTCAATCCCTTCTGGGTCCGGTTTCTGGTGCGGCGGCTGCAGGGCGTCGGCATCCGGTCGATGCATGTTCGCGGCGAGGGGCACGACATGGAGATCGGCTCTTTCCTCAGCCCCGAGGATCGCGAGAGCTTCGCAAAAGCGTTCACCGGTGCACTTGCCACGGTAAAGCGGCGAATTTAGCGGTTTCGGCAAGAAACGGGTGGTAACGAAGCACCTGAATGGTCATTTCATGGGCAAGGAGAAAGACCATGAACGCAATCGCTCAATTCAAGACGGACATCACGCCGGAAGGTGCGGATTACGATACGGTCCGCCGCGTCATCGAACTCATCACCGAGGAGTATCGCGATCAGCCGTCGCTGGAGGCGATTGCTGCGCGGCTCGACCAATCTCCCACGCAGTTGCAGAAGACGTTTACTCGCTGGGCCGGCCTGTCGCCGAAGGCATTCCTGCAGGCAGTGACGCTGGATCATGCCAAGCGGCTGTTGCGGCAGGAAAACCTGCCCCTGCTCGAAACATCGATCGAAGTCGGGCTTTCCGGTCCGAGCCGTCTGCACGATCTCTTCGTGACCCATGAGGCCATGTCCCCTGGCGAATGGAAGGCGAAGGGCGGTGGGCTCGTCATCCGTTTCGGCTTCCATCAATCACCGTTCGGCACGGCGCTTGTCATGGCAACCGATCGCGGCCTTGCCGGCCTTGCCTTCAGCGACAGCGGCGACGAGGCCGCTTGCCTTGACGACATGACCTGCCGCTGGCCGAACGCGCAATATGTCGAGGATACGCAGGCAACCGCGCCCTATGCCGAGCGCATTTTCGAGCCCGGCAAATGGACATGCGACCAGCCGTTGCGCGTCGTGCTGATCGGCACGGATTTCCAGGTCCGTGTCTGGGAGAGCCTGCTCAAGATCCCGCTGGGCAAGGCAGTCACCTATTCCGATATCGCACGGGATATCGGACAGCCGACGGCAATGCGGGCCGTGGGCGCCGCAGTCGGCCGCAATCCCATCTCTTTCGTCGTGCCTTGCCATCGCGCGCTCGGCAAGAATGGTGACCTGACCGGCTATCATTGGGGGCTGACCCGAAAGCGGGCCATGCTTGGCTGGGAATCTGCGCAGGCCTGATGGCCTCAGGCAGCCTTGGCCTGCGCCAGGCCAAGCAATGCTACGGCAGCGCTTTCGTCTGTTATCAGCGTGTTGCAGCCGATGCGCCTGATCGTGGCGCGGATCGCCATTGCGCGATGGGCGCCGCCCGAAGACAGCACGATGTGCTTGGCCTTTTTCAGCGTGTCGAGATCGACCGACATGACCCGGCTGTTGATGCTGTGGTCGATGGAATTGCCGTCGGCATCGAGGAAATTGAACATGGTGTCGCAGACGCAGCCGGCATCGATCAGCTGATCCAGCTCCTGCTTGGAAATGAAGCCCTCCGACAGGGAGGTCGAATGCGGGCCGATATCGCCGCAGCTGACGATCGCCAGATCCAGGTTCTCGGCCAGGCGATAGATCGCTTCCAAGCCACATTTCTCGATGAGATTGCGTTTGGTCTCGATGGAATCGACCAGCAGCGGTGCAAGGAACATGTAGCATTCCGCGCCGAGCTGGCTGGCCAGCCTCCATGTATAATCGATCGGATTGGTCTGCTGGACCGCAACGATGCCGCCAAGCAGGGAGACGACCTTGCAATTATCACGACGCGGCGGCCGGAAGCTGGAAAGCGAGGCCGTCATCGTGCGGCCCCAGCCGACGCCGATCGTGTAATTGTCCGGTATGGCTTCGGTCAGGAACTGGCCGAGCGCCAGGCCCACGCACTTGGCCTGGGCATCGGCGCTGCTGTTTGGCGGAGTGGGCACGACGATCGCCTCGTCGAGCCCATAGGCGCGCTCCAGCTTGATTGCCAGTTCGACGCAATCGTCAATCGCCTCGTTGATCCAGATCTGCACTTCGCTGCGTCGCATCGCCTCGTCCAGAAGACGGATAACGGTCGTGCGGCTGATGCCGAGCTGTTCGGCGACTTCCTTCTGGGTGAGACCCTGATTATAATAAAGCCAGGCAGCACGAAGCCTGAGTGACGCCGTCTCGGAATAGGCGGTATGTGTTCCACGTCTCAGTTTGGCCACAGGTCCTCCGGAAACCTCGTCCGTTCATATCGCAGCCGTAGAAGGCGAAATCTGCGCAATTGTGCAGAACGGTTCCTGCGATTTCGGATCTCTTTTCCAGATATTCTATGCCCTGAAACTTATGTCAATTGAAATGCACAAATGTCCTTGACTTTACATCGGCGGAATTGTGATAGTCTGTCGGGAAGCGGGTCCTTGTCCGATCGAGGAGGGCAAATCGTGCGGTTAAACGGCAATCGGTACATCTGGCCAGCCGGACGGTCATTGGCGGCATTTGCGCTTCTTGCAGTCACCGAACTCCATCGTGGTGCCAGCCCGCTTACGGCATCTGGAACATCGCGTCTTTCCCATCGTTACCGAGGTAGTGGAGAGGGAAGTGCGTAAATCCGCCGAAAAATTCATACCGTCTGTCGAACATCGGACGGAATTTCGCACCGGTCAACAGTCCCAATTCAACAAGGATACCTACCATGACATCCAAGCTTGACCAACTCCGTGAGATCACGACGGTGGTTGCCGATACCGGCGACATCGAAGCGGTTGCCCGCCTGAAGCCGGTCGATTGCACG
The DNA here is from genome assembly GCF_004341625.1 of Rhizobium sp. BK376. Classification (GTDB taxonomy): domain Bacteria; phylum Pseudomonadota; class Alphaproteobacteria; order Rhizobiales; family Rhizobiaceae; genus Rhizobium. The sequence goes on from NZ_SLZG01000012.1 coordinate 153,446, forward strand.
ACCAACCCGTCGATCGTTCTGAAGGCCCTCGGCACGCCGATGTTTGCCGACAGCATCAAGGAAGCCGTTGCATGGGGCAAGAAGCAGGGCGGCGCTTCCGAAGCCGTTGCCTCTGCCGTCGCTGACCGTCTTGCAATCTCCGTCGGTGCAGCGCTGTCGAAGCTGGTTCCGGGCCGCGTCTCGACCGAGGTCGACGCCGACCTTTCCTTCGACACCAAGGCTTCGATCGCCAAGGCACACAGCATCATCGCTGCCTACAAGGAACGCGGCATCGAGAAGGATCGCATCCTCATCAAGCTCGCTTCCACCTGGGAAGGCATTCGCGCTGCCGAAGTCCTGCAGAAGGACGGCATCGACTGCAACCTGACGCTTCTCTTCTCGAAGGCCCAGGCCGTTGCCTGCGCCGATGCCAAGGTCTTCCTGATCTCGCCTTTCGTCGGCCGCATCCTCGACTGGTACAAGAAGTCGACCGGCAAGGACTACACGCCGGAAGAAGATCCGGGCGTTCTGTCCGTCCGCGACATCTACAACTACTACAAGGCCAACGACATCAAGACGGTCGTCATGGGCGCCTCGTTCCGTAGCGCCGCCGAAGTCGAGGCCCTTGCCGGCTGCGACCGCCTGACGATCGCTCCAAACCTTCTTGAGGAACTGTCGAAGGACGAAGGCAAGCTCGAGCGCAAGCTTTCGCCCGACATGAAGAAGCCCGCGGCGAAGATCGAGATGGATGAAAAGACCTTCCGCTGGATGATGAACGAAGACGCAATGGCGACCGAAAAGCTTTCGGAAGGCATCCGCAACTTCGCCAAGGACCTCGTCACCCTGCGCACCATGGTCACCAAGGAACTGCAGGCCGTCGCGGCTTGATCTTCCGTTGGTAGACGTGTGATTTGATAGTGAAAAGGCCCCGTTTGTGGGGCCTTTTTTGTTAGAGTGCGGAATTGAGAGCTTGTGGTTGCGGCAGGCGGATGAGGGGCATACGGCACGCCACGCACCGTATGCCCCTGAAACTACTCCCCGCCCGACATAAACTCCGCCCTGATCTCTTCGGATTGGTTTCCGATCGTCGGCGCGGCCCGGTTGTTCTTGTGTCTGACGCCGTTGACGCGGATGGGGCTCGCCGTCGTGCGGACGGAGACGCCGTCGCCGCGGGTAACGGTCTGCAGCATGTCGAGCTGACGGAAGGCCGCTGTCTGCATCAGCTTCGGCCAATCCAGCACCTCCGCGGCCCAGATATCGGCCGGCTGCAGGATCGCAAGCCAATCCCCGACGCTCCTTTCCCTGAGCCGTCCGGCAATCATGCTCTTTACCTCGTCGCGCCGGGAGAAGGCCTCCTCGGGCGTGTAGGTGGCAAGAGCAGGTAAGTCGAGCAAGGGCGCGAGCTTGGAAAGCGGCATCATCGCGACGGCGATCCAACTGTCCGATGTCTGGTAGACGCCGTAGGGTGCTGCGAGATAGGCGTGGGCGTTGCGTACGGAGGATTTCTTCGGCAGGCGGCCGCCGTCGTTCAAATGGGTGGTCAGGACTTCGAACTGGAAATCGATCATGGCCTCGATGAGGCTGGTTTCGACATGCGAACCTTCGCCTGTCATGCCACGGCGTACGAGGCCTGCCAAAATGCCCTGGACGAGGAGATTGCCGGCCAGCATGTCGGCGACCGCGAGGCCGAAGGGAACCGGGCCGTCGTCAGCCTCGCCGTTCAGCCACATGGCGCCGGAGCGGGCCTGGGCCAGTAGATCCTGCCCCGGAAACTGCCGCCATTCATCGGCGGTGCCATAGCCCGTGATGCTGCCATAGACGATACGGGGATTGATCTTGCGCGCCGTCTCATAGTCGAGGCCGAGCCGCTCGATCACACCGGGGCGGAAATTCTGGATGATGACATCCGCCTTGGCGATCAGCGCATGGATACCCCTGAGGTCGTCGGCATCCTTCATGTTGAAGGCAATGCTTTCCTTGCCACGGTTGATCGCGTGGAACAGCGTCGAGTCGCCGCCGATTTCGGTGTCGCTGAGATAGAGACGCCGGCAGAGATCGCCGCCATCCGGCCGCTCGATCTTGATTATGCGCGCGCCGAGATCGCCCAGGCGAAGTGCTGCCATGGGACCCGATAGAAACTGGCTCATATCCAGCACCGTTATGCCGGACAACAGGCCTTCAGCATTCATATTCTTCATCATTCGGCTTTCTTCAGCCTTTCAGTTCAGGTGCATCCGCCGGCCTGCCGTTCTTGTAGCGGACCGTCTGGATATGTTCGCAATAGAGCACTAGCTCGCCTTCGCCCTTGAAGACCTCATAGGAGGATCGGATCAGGCCGAGCTCCACATATTTCGGCTGTTTGTCGAGATTGGTGCGGATGGTGTAGATCGTGTCGCCGATGAAGGTCGGCTTGATGAAACGCAGCTTGTCGTAGCCATAGGAAAAGGCGTTGATGCAGTTGGTCGCGACGAGGCCGAGGCCAGCGGAGAAGACGAAGGCGCCCGCAACGAGCCGCTTGCCGAACATGCCCTCGGTCTCGGCGAAGATCTGGTCGCCCACGTAAGGATGCATGTCGAGCACGAGCGCATTGAACTGCATCGATTCCCCTTCGGAAATCGTGCGCCTCAGCGAGCGGATCTTGTGACCGATCTCGAAATCCTCATAGAACCAGTTTTCCGAATTCCAGACGGGCAGGGAGGCATGATCCTGCGGCATCGTCTTTGGGTGGGTGCTCGAAATGCCGACTGTGGCGGTCATCGGGTCATCAGTCGTCCGGTTATCGGTCATGGGATCATCTTTCCAATGCTGGATAGCCAGAGCGCTTCAGAGTTTCCAGATGCGCTTGGCGTTGCCGTTGTAGAAACGAGCGCGTTCATCGGCGCTGCAGCCTGAGGTCAGCGCATGGGTTGCCGCAATCCACGTGGTCAATCCGCCGCCCAGCGTGCAGACGGGCCAGTCGCTGCCCCACACGACCCGGTCCCAGCCAAAGCTCTGGATTGAGTGTTCGACGAAGGGACGCAGCGTCTCGACAGTCCAGCTTTCCGGATCGGCATAGGCAACGACGCCGGAGATCTTCACCGTAACGTTAGGCCGCTTGGCGATCTCGGTCATGCCCGATTTCCAGATCTCGCTCACGCCGTCCTTGACGGCGGGAACGCCGCAATGGTCGAGAATGAACTGGATGCCGGGGTTCAGGTCGACCAGCGCAATCGCCTTCTGGATCTGATGGGGCAAGACACAGAAATCGAAGGTCAGGCGCGTGCCGGCAAGGCGTTTCAGATTTTCGCGAAAAAGCGCTCCCTCAGAGAGATCATCGGGCACGACATGCAGGACGCGGCGAAATCCCTTGACGAAGGGATCTGCAAGAACCCGATCGAGATAGGCCGGGAACCCATCCTCTTCCGGGCGGCAGGAGGCGATCGCGCCGCGGATCAGGCTGCCCGGTTGCCGCGAAAGCTCCTTGATATAGGCGGTTTCCGCTTCGATATCCTCCGGCGCGACATCCACTTCCATGTGGAGCGTATCCGAAATGCCGGCGCGATGGGCGTCGCGGGCATATTCCTCATAAAGGCTGTCGCGGTTCAGCGCACCGGCTCCCGCAAGCCAGGGATAGTTCAGCTTCGCACGGTCGACGACGTGCAGGTGCGTATCGAAAAGCATGGTGATCCTCCCCTACATGCTATCGACATATACTCACAGAAGAATAGTTTATTCAAATAAAAATTATAGCTCCGCTTCGTCGACCGTTCCTGCCACGGTCTCGGAGATCTGCCGGGCGGCGTCGCAGACGTATTCGATAACCTTCTCATAGCTCGGCGCGTTGCCGTTGACCGGCTGGATATAGGGACAGGTCATGGCCGCCAGCGCATTGCCGTCCATCGCCAGAACCGGTGCCGAGATATTTCGGACACCCGTGGTCTGCAGGCTGTCCATGGTCTCGAAGCCCTTTTCCCGGATGATCTGCAGCTTTTCGTTCAGGTCCTCGGGTTCGGGAATATCGTCATCGCGGCGCTGCTGCTCGGTGATCATCATACGCCGCTGCTTTTCATCCCGGAAGGCCAGGAGGATGTGGCCGGAACCGGTGTTGAAAAGGTTGATCTGGGCGCCGACGCGAATGGAGATGCCCCAATAGGTCGGCGAATCCTGCTGGGCGATGACGACGACGGAGCCGCGGTCGAAGACGGCGAGATGACAGGCTTGTTCGGCGCGATTGGAGAATTCGCGCATCAGTGGCGTCGCGAAGGAGACGAGGCGGCGCACCGGCGCATGGAAATGGGCAAGGCCGAAGAGCTTAAGCGTCAGATAAAAGCGATCGCCCTCCTGGCGCTGGACATAGCCGCGGCGCACCAAGCGGTCGAGCATGCGGTAGAATTCGTTCGGGCTCTTGCCGAGCTGCTTGGCGATTTCGGCCTGGGTCAGGCCGCCATCGATCCGCGACAGCAGCTCGAGAATGTCCAGTCCCTTGTCGAGGGCGGGGGCGCGGTAGCGATCGTTCTCATCATCCAAGGCCATCATCTTTCCTTCATGCGTACATGCCGTTTGGAATTCATATATGAATGAAAATGATTTGCAAACCCGGTGACCGGAACGCTTGACGCTCGATAAATATGATGTTTACATATGAATTATCGATCCATATTTGGAAATCGATTGTCGGGCAAGAGGGTCCGAGCTCAAGGGAGGAGTTCCTATGAAGAAGTTGGGAGCCGGTCTAGTCGCCGGTTTGATGGCGTTTCTTGCCAGTTCCACGGCATGGTCCGCGGATCTGCCCGGAAAATTCGATGGCGTGACGATCGATGCGAAGATCATCGGCGGCCAGCAGTATGAGCCGCTCTATGCGCGCATTGGCGAGTGGGAGAAGGCGACCGGTGCGAAGGTCAACGTTCTTTCGAAGAAGAACTATTTTGACCTCGACAAGGAAATCAAATCCGACATGGCGTCAGGCAACATCACCTGGTGCGTCGGTTCCAACCACTCTTCCTTCGCGCCGATCTATGAAGGCCTCTATACGGACCTGAAGCCGCTGCTACCGGCCGACGAAATCGCCAAGTTCGTCGATTCGACGATCGCTGCCTCGACCATCGACGGCAAGCTGGTGATGCTGCCGCGCGCTCAGTTCGACGTTTCCGCCCTCTATTACCAGAAGAGCCTCTATACCGACGAAGCCAAGAAGAAGGCTTTCAAGGATAAGTTCGGCTACGAGCTGGCGCCGCCGAAGACCTGGAAGGAAGTCAGCGACCAGTCGACCTTCTTTGCCAATCCGCCGAACTTCTACGGTACCCAGTTCCCCGGCAAGGAAGAAGCGATTAACGGTCGCTTCTATGAAATGCTGGTTGCCGAGGGTGGCGAGTATCTCGACAAGGACAAGAAGCCGGCCTTCAATTCCGAAGCCGGTGTACGCGCGCTCGACTGGTTCGTGAACATGTACAAGGCGAAGGCCGTTCCGGCCGGCGTCACCAATTATCTCTGGGATGATCTCGGCGCGGGCTTTGCGTCCGGCACCGTGGCGCTTGACCTCGACTGGCCCGGCTGGGCCTCCTATTTCAACGATCCGAAGTCCTCGAAGATCGCGGGCAATGTCGGCGTCGTCGTTCAGCCGGTCGGCTCCTCCGGCAAGCATACCGGCTGGTCCGGCCATCACGGCTTCTCGGTAACGGAAGCCTGCCAGCACAAGGATGCGGCTGCATCGCTCGTCTGGTGGCTGACCAACGAAGACAGCCAGAAGCTCGAAGCGGCAAACGGCACGCTGCCGACCCGCAAGGCTGTCTGGGATTGGGATATCGCCCAGGCCGCCAACGATCCCTACAAGAAGGAATCGCTCGGCGCCTTCCAGGAAGCCATGAAATACGCCTTCCCGGTTCCGCGCACGCCGGAATGGATCGAAATCTCCAACGCCGTCTATCCGGAACTGCAGTCCGCCATCCTCGGCGACAAGAGCTCCAAGCAGGCGCTGGACGATGCCGCCAAGAAGGCGACCGATATCCTCAAGGATGCCGGCGATCTCTGATCGCCTGACCGATGCTCCGCACCCGGAAACGGGTGCGGATGTCTGAACATGACTTTGGCCAGTACCCATCCGGCCGGTCTGCCAAGGCTAATGTCCTCAAGCTGCGGCGTCACGAAACTGCGTTCCTCATTTTCGGGAATGCGCGGACAGGTACATCAATGTTCAAAAAAATATCTCCACCGGTCCTGCTTCTTCTACCGGCGTTCATCGTTCTTGCGGCGGTGGTTATCTTCCCGCTGCTGCTGTCTCTTTATTCCAGCTTCACGCCCTTCCGGCTGACGCGGCCGAACACGCTTTTCGTCTTCATCGGCCTGCGCAACTATACGCGCATCCTGACCGATCCAGTCTTCCTGGCAGCCTTCGTGCGCACGGTCATCTTGTTGACGATCGCGTTGAACCTTGAAATGCTGCTGGGCCTAGGTCTTGCGCTGCTCGTCAACAAGGCGACGCATGGCAAGCGCGTGCTGCGCACGCTGATGATGTTTCCGATGATGTTTTCGCCCGTCCTCGTCGGCTTCCAGTTCAAGTTCATGTTCAATGACAATGTCGGCATCGTGAACAACGCGCTGCAGTCACTGGGGCTCACTACCGATGCCATTCCCTGGCTGATCGACGGCAATCTCGCGCTGCTTTCCATCGTGATCGCCGAAGTCTGGTCTTCGACATCGGTCTTCGCAATCCTGATCCTGGCCGGCCTGCTCGCCATGCCGCAGGAGCCGGTCGAGGCGGCGCGCGTCGATGGCTGCACCTCGTGGCAGACCTTCCGCTATGTCACCTGGCCATTCCTGATGCCCTTTGCCTTCATCGCCATGACGATTCGCTCGCTCGACGTCGCGCGCGCCTATGACATCGTCAAGATCATGACCGATGGCGGTCCGGCGCAGCGCACCGAACTCCTGTGGACGCTGGTCGGGCGCACCGCCTATTCCGATGCGCAGATGGGCCTCGCCAACGCCATGGCCTATGTCTCGATCATCCTCTCGATCGTCTTCACCGTCTATTTCTTCCGCAAGCTTGCGCTTGCCCGCACCCAGATCGGAGCGGAGTGGTAATCATGGATCGCAACGCTGAACAACGCGTACGCCGCCGCATCGGAAAAGTCCTGCATCTCGTCGGGCTTTTCATCGCGATGCTCATCATCTGCCTTCCGGGCGTCTGGATCATCCTCAGCTCGCTGAGGCCCACCGTCGAGATCATGGCGAAACCGCCGGTCTGGATCCCGCATGAACTCTCGCTCGAAGCCTATCGCGATATGTTCGGCGGGCTCGGCCATGGCGGCATTCCAGTCTTCGACTATTTCCGCAATTCGCTGATCATCTCGATCACCTCGACCGTTATTGCGCTGGCGATCGGCATGTCGGGCGGCTATGCCTTCGCCCGCTTCCGCTTCACGGGCAAGTCGGCCGCCTTCCTCGGCCTGATGCTGACGCGATCGGTTCCCGGTGTCGCACTGTCGCTGCCGCTTTTCATGGTCTATTCGCGCATCGGCATCATCGATACGCATTTCGGTCTGATCCTGACCTATGTTGCGCTGAACGTGCCCTTCACCATCTGGCTGATCGACGGCTTCTTCCGTCAGGTGCCGAAGGATCTGGCCGAGGCGGCGCAGATCGACGGCTGCACGCGCTGGCAGGCCTTCTGGCAGGTGGAGTTCCCGCTTGCCGGTCCCGGCATCGCGTCGGCCGGCATCTTCGCCTTCCTCACCTGCTGGAACGAATATGCGCTGGCGTCGCAGCTGACGCGGTCGATCAATTCCAAGACGCTGCCGGTCGGCCTGCTCGATTATACCGCCGAGTTCACGATCGACTGGCGCGGCATGTGTGCGCTTGCCGTCGTCATGATCGTCCCGGCGCTCATCCTCACTTTCATCATCCAGAAGCATCTCGTGTCCGGCCTGACGTTCGGCGCGGTCAAAGGTTGAATTCGATGGCTCAGGTTTCGCTCAAAAAACTCGTCAAGCGCTACGGCGCGCTGGAAATCGTCCACGGGATCGATCTCGACATCAAGGACAAGGAATTCATCGCGCTGGTCGGCCCCTCCGGCTGCGGCAAGTCCACGACGCTGCGCATGATCGCCGGCCTCGAGGAAGTTTCCGGCGGCGCGATCGAAATCGGCAATACAGTCGTCAACGATCTGCCGCCGCGCGACCGCAACATCTCGATGGTCTTCCAGTCCTACGCGCTCTATCCGCATATGACGGTGCGCGAAAACATGGGCTTCTCGCTGAAAATCGCCAAGCAGCCGCAATCCGAGATCGACAAGCGCGTCAACGAGGCTGCGGCCATTCTCAGCCTTGAAGCGCTGATGGATCGCCGTCCGGCGCAGCTTTCCGGCGGCCAGCGCCAGCGCGTCGCCATGGGCCGCGCGATCGTGCGCCAGCCGGAGGTCTTCCTCTTCGACGAGCCGCTGTCGAACCTCGATGCCAAGCTACGCACGCAGATGCGTACCGAGATCAAGAAGCTGCATGCCAAGGTGCAGTCGACGGTCATCTACGTCACCCACGACCAGGTCGAGGCGATGACGCTCGCCGACCGCATCGTCATCATGCGCGACGGCTATATCGAGCAGGTCGGCACGCCCGATCAAGTCTTCAAGAAGCCTGCTACGCGCTTCGTCGCAGGCTTCATCGGTTCGCCGCCGATGAATATCGTCGAGGGTGTGGTGCAGTCGGGCGCGATCGTCTTTGCGAATGGCGACAAGCTGCCGGTGCCGGAGCAATTCAAGGCGAAGGTCAAGGAGGGCGACAAGGTCGCCTTCGGCCTGCGCCCCGATGACATCTTCCCGACCGGCCATGGACTGCATTCGGGACAGGCTGCTGATGTCCACGAACTGACGCTGCCGGTCGCGATTACCGAACCGCTCGGCAACGAGACGCTGGTCTTTGTCGAATTTGCAGGCCGTGAATGGGTGTCGCGCATGCTCAATCCGCGTCCGCTTGCGAGCGGCGAACAAATCAAGACGAGTTTCGACCTGTCGCAGGCCCACCTGTTCTCGGTCGAAACCGGCAAGAGCCTGGCAGTCTAAGGAGTAACTGATATGGCCCGGATCGAAAAAATCGAATTGCGCATGGTCGACCTGCCGCCGAAGGTGAAGCGGACGGACGCCATCCAGAGCTTCGTCTCCCAGGAAACGCCGATCGTGACCATCACCGACAGCGACGGTGCCGTCGGTGTCGGCTACAGCTATACGATCGGCACCGGCGGCTCCTCCGTCATGCGACTGCTCTCCGACCATCTCGTGCCGCTTCTGATCGGCGAGGATGCTGATTGCATCGAGGCGTTGTGGCACAAGATGGAATTTGCCACCCACGCCACAACGATCGGCGCGATCACGGCCTTGGCGCTTGCCGCGGTCGATACCGCGCTCTGGGATCTGCGCGCGAAGAAGCAGAAGCTGCCGCTCTGGAAGCTTGCCGGCGGTGCCAAGGAAAGCTGCCCGCTCTACACGACCGAGGGCGGCTGGCTGCACATTGCCAAGGAAGCGCTCGTCGAGGATGCGCTCGCCGCCAAGGCCAAGGGCTTTACTGGCTCGAAGGTCAAGATCGGCAAGCCGCACGGCGCCGAGGATTATGACCGCCTGTCTGCCGTTCGAAAGGCGCTCGGCGACAATTTCGAGATCATGACCGACTGCAACCAGGGCTTCACCGTCGACGAGGCGATCCGCCGCGCCGCGCGCCTTCGCGAGCTTGATCTCGCCTGGATCGAGGAGCCGCTGCCGGCCGATGATCTCGACGGTCATATCCGGCTGACGCGTTCGACGCCGACGCCGATCGCGGTCGGCGAATCCATGTATTCAATCCGCCATTTCCGCGAATATATGCAGAAGGGTGCCTGCTCGATCGTTCAGGTCGATGTCGCCCGCATCGGCGGTATCACGCCCTGGCTGAAGGTGGCGCATGCGGCCGAGGCCTTCGACATTCCCGTTTGCCCGCACTTCCTGATGGAGCTGCATGTCAGCCTTGTCTGCGCGGTTCCGAACGGCAAATATGTCGAATACATCCCGCAACTCGACGACCTGACCACCAAGGGCATGGAGATCCGCGACGGCCGTGCCATCGCTCCATCAGAGCCCGGCATCGGCATCGAATGGGATTGGGAGGCGGTCAAGGCGCGCTCGATCGGCGAGTTCACGACCGAACATCACGGATAAAGAGGAGGGGACGGCCATGCAGCGTATGGGAATGGTGATCGGCCTGGAGGCCTCGAAGATTGCCGAATACAAGGCATTGCATGCCGCCGTCTGGCCAGAAATCCTGGCGCTGATCTCCGAGTGCAACATCACCAACTATTCCATCTTCCTGAAGGAGCCGGAAAACCTGCTCTTCGGCTACTGGGAATATGTCGGCACCGACTTCGAGGCTGATATGGCGAAGATGGCGGCCAGCCCGAAGAACCAGGAATGGTGGTCGGTCTGCATGCCCTGCCAGAAGCCGTTCGAGACGCGGAAAGACGGCGAATGGTGGGCAATGATGGAAGAGGTGTTTCATCATGGGTGAGATCTTTACCTCCCCCTTGAGGGGGGAGGTCGCGCGGAACGCGCGGGTGGGGGGGATCGCCACACGCGCCGAGCTTGCCGCAGTCACCCCACCCCGGACCTTCGGTCCGACCCTCCCCCTCAAGGGGAAGGTAGGTTACCCCTTCTCCCCGCTGGGAGAAGGGACTCGCGGAGATCTCCCATGACCTTTGACCCAACCACGCTCCGCCAATGGTGGCCGAAACCCTCCAGCCCCAAGCCCATCGTCATCTTCGGCGCTGGCAGCATCGTCGGCGATGCGCATTTGCCGGCTTACAGGAAGGGTGGTTTCCCGGTCGCCGGCATTTTCGATCCGAATGCGGACAAGGCCAATGCTCTGGCGGACCAATGGGGCATCAGGGCCTTTGCCTCCGAGGAGGAGGCGCTGGGGGCTGATGGCGTGATCTTCGATCTTGCCACGCCGCCAGCCGCTCATGCCGCGATCCTGTCGAGGCTGCCGCGCGGGTCCTTCGCGCTGATCCAGAAGCCGATGGGAAGCGATCTTAATCAGGCGAGCGAAATCCTGAAAGTCTGCCGCGAGCGCGATATCAAGGCGGCGGTGAATTTCCAACTGCGCTTCGCGCCGATGATGCTGGCGCTCTATGATGCGGTCGAGAAGGGGCTGCTCGGCGATGTCGTCGATTTCGACGCCTGGCTGGCACTGGCGACGCCGTGGGGCCTTTGGCCGTTCCTGAAGGGCTTGCCGCGCATCGAGATCGCCATGCACTCGATCCACTATCTCGATTTCATCCGCGGCCTGCTCGGCAATCCGCAAGGCGTGCACGCCAAGACGATCGGCCATCCGAACCACGATGTGGCGCAAACGCGCACCGCCGCCATCCTCGACTATGGCGACAAGGTGCGCTGCGTTCTCTCGGTCAACCACGATCATGATTTCGGCCGCAAGTTCCAGGCCTGTGAGTTCCGGATATCGGGAACGAAGGGTGCGGCTTACATAAAGCTCGGCGTCAATCTCGACTATCCCAAGGGCGAGCCGGACGAGCTCTGGATCCGGGCCGCCGGCGAGACCGAGTGGGCGGAGGTCAAGCTCGAAGGCGCCTGGTTCCCGGATGCCTTCGTCAACCGCATGGCCAACCTGCAGCGCTTTGCATCGGGCGAGGACGAGACGCTGGTCGGCTCCGTCGAGGATGCCTGGCAGACCATGGCGCTGGTCGAGGCCGCCTATCAATCGAGTGCGACGCCGGCAACGCCGATCGCCGCCCTTCCAAAGGCCTGAGGACATGGCAGAACAGACCATCTATTTCGAAGACTACGAGCTGAATTCCGAACGCATCACCACGGGGCGAACGATCACCGAGACGGACTTCGTGGTCCATGCCGGCCATACCGGCGATTTCTTCCCGCATCACATGGATGCCGAATTCGCCAAGACGCTACCCGGCGGGCAGCGTATCGCGCATGGCACGATGATCTTTGCGATCGGCGTGGGACTGACAGCCTCGCTGATCAATCCGGTCGCCTTTTCCTATGGCTATGACCGGCTGCGCTTCATCCGGCCGGTCCATATCGGCGACACGATCCGCACGCGGGTGACGATTTCTGCCAAGGAAGACGATCCGAAGCGGCCGTCGCAGGGCCGCGTCGTGGAGCGCTGCGAAGTGTTGAACCAGCGCAACGAAGTCGTGCTGGCCGCTGACCATATCCTGCTTGTCGAGCGCAAATCGCCTACCACGGAAGTTTGAGAGAAGATTGATGACGAAACTCAAAGGAATGACCTGGTCGCATCCGCGCGGCTATGATCCGATGGTCGCCTGCTCCAAGGCCTGGCTGGAACAGACCGGCGTCGAAATCACATGGGAGAAGCGCTCGCTGCAGGATTTCGAGTCCTTCCCGGTCGAGGAGCTGGCGGCAGCCTATGACCTGATCGTCATCGACCATCCGCATGTCGGCCAGATCACCCGCGAGGATTGCCTGCTGCCGCTCGACGACGGCAAGCATGACGCGGAACTCGCGGCGATTGCGGCGAGCACGGTCGGGCGTTCCTATCCGAGCTACAATTGGCAGGGGCGCCAATGGGCCTTACCGATCGATGCTGCTACGCAAGTGCAGGCTTACCGGCCGGACCGGCTGGAAGGCCCTGTCACGGATCTGCGCGAGATCGCGACGCTGGTCGAAAAGGGCAGGGTCATCCTGCCGATGCGTCCGCCGCATTCGCTGATGACCTTCTATACGCTGGCTGCTCACTTGGGCTTCCCCTGCAAGGTCGAGGGGCCGGGACTGATCGCTGAGGCCGATGGCGAGATCGTGCTCGACTGGATGGCGCGTCTGGTCAAGGGCATGGACAAGTCCTGCTACGAGATGGATCCGATCGCCGTGCTTGATCTGATGTCGGAGCCGGATTGCCCCTACGATGTCGCCCCCTTCATCTACGGTTATGTTAGCTATTCCTTCGAGAAATTCCGCCCGGTGCGCATTGCCTTTGCCGATATCCCTGTCATCGGCGGGCGTCCGGCCAACGGTTCGGCGCTTGGGGGCACCGGCATTGCGGTATCGGCAAAGACGCAGTCGCCCGAGGAGGCGAAAGCCTTTGCACGCTGGATTGCCAGCGGTCCAGTTCAAGCCGGCATTTACGCCGCCGCCAATGGGCAGCCGGGTCATTCCGATGCCTGGGTGAGCGAGGCGGTGAATGCCCGGACGCTCAATTTCTATCGCAATACGCGCGCCACGCTGGAGGGTGCTTTCGTTCGGCCGCGGCATGACGGCTACATGACATTCCAGCAGGACGCATCAGACGTTCTGACCCATGGACTGCGTGACGGCGAACGTCATAGTGTCATGCTGGAAAAGCTGAACACGCTCTTTGCGCAATCATTTCAGACCGGAATCTGACAGAAAGGACCGAGACAATGGGACACGGACTTGAGGGCAAGACCGTATTGATTACCGCGGCAGGCCAGGGCATTGGCCGCGCGAGCGCCGAGCGCTTCATCTCGATGGGTGCCCGCGTGATCGCGACCGATATCAACGAGAAGACGCTCTCGACGCTTGAAGGCGCCGAAACGCATGTTCTCGACGTATTGGACGGCGGGGCGGTCAAGGCCTTTGCCGGGAAGATCGGCGCTATCGACGTGCTCTTCAATTGCGCTGGTTTCGTCCATGCGGGCACGATCCTCGATTGCGAAGAGAAGGACTGGGACTTCTCCTTCAATCTCAACGCCAAGGCGCAGTATATGACCTGCCGGACCTTCCTGCCGGGCATGCTGGAAAAGGGCAAGGGCTCGATTGTCAACATGGCGTCGGTAGCCTCAAGCGTGAAGGGCGTGCCGAACCGCTTTGCCTATTGCGCCTCCAAGGCTGCCGTGATCGGGCTCACCAAGTCGATCGCTGCCGATTTCGTTACCAAGGGTATCCGCGCCAATGCCATCTGCCCCGGCACCGTCGACAGCCCCTCGCTGCACGACCGCCTGCGCGCCACGGGCGATTATGACAAGGCGCTGAAGGATTTCATCGCGCGCCAGCCCATGGGCCGCATCGCGACCGCCGAGGAAATCGCCGCGCTGGTCACCTATCTGGCCGGCGACGAGGCGGGGTTCACCACCGGGCAGATCCACGTCATCGATGGCGGTTGGACCGGCTGAGGTCGTTCCCGATCACAACAGCAGAGACCCCGCCTCGGCGGGGTCTTTTCGTTTCGGCGATTGCCTTGTCCCGGCCAATGCAAAAGTTATATCAATGCGTTGTCGAGGGGCGAAAACGGAGCGGAATATTTTCATGTCGCAAGACAATCAGCGGCAGGTGCGGTCTCCCGCCATGGCCCTCTTTCACAAGCATTTCGCTGTCGCGATAGCCGTCATCGCCAGTATCGTGGTCTTTGTCCTCCTGACATCCGGCCGCTTCAATGCCGGCAATTTCCTGGCGAGCTGGAACGTCGGTGCGGCGGTCTATATCGTGCTTACCTGGTACCGGATGCTGACGGCCGATGTGCGTCGGATCCGCCGGCGCTCCGCCGATCTCGATTTTTCGGATTCGCTCGTTCTCGCGCTTTCCATTCTCGCGGCACTTGCGAGCATTGCCGGCATCGCACTGGAATTGACCGGCGTGAAGGATGCAGCCCCCGGTGCCGCCGCAGCTCAGGCTGGGGTCGCCTTCCTGACCATCCTGATCTCCTGGGTTTTCCTGCACACGCTGTTTACGACCCACTACGCGCATCGCTTTTACGCCGATCCGGGAGCCAAGCCGGCCATCATCTTTCCAGAGCACATAGACGAGCCCATCTATTGGGATTTTCTCTATTTCTCCTTCATCATCGGCGTTGCGGCACAGACCGCTGACGTCGCAATCGCCACTATGCCGATGCGGCGGCTGGCGCTGTTGCATTCGGTACTGTCGTTCCTCTTCAACACGACGATCCTCGCGCTCGCGATCAATGTCGGGGCAAGCTTGTTGTAGCGGTGACATGTTTGCCGCTGCTTTATCTCCCCTCTTTGGATAGAAGCGAGAGCAGCGAGCAGAGGTGAGTGCATGTCGGTCCTTCGTATCCTTGGAAAAGCATCTTCGATCAACGTGCGTAAAGTCCTGTGGACCTGCGACGAGATCGGCATTCGCTATGAGCGCGAGGATTGGGGCATCGGATTCGCATCGACGAAGACGCCGGAATTTCTTGCCAAGAACGCGCGCGGTCTCGTTCCCGTTATCGAGAACGAAGACGGCATCCTGTGGGAATCCAACACGATCTGCCGATACCTTGCCGGCAAATACGGCCGGACCGATCTTCTGCCGACCGATCCCTGGAGCCGCGCCCTGGTGGAGCGGTGGATGGACTGGCAGGCGACTGAGCTCAATACCTCCTGGCGATACGCCTTTCTCGCCCTTGCACGCCGAATTCAGGGCTACGATGACCCGGCGTTGATCGCCGCGAGTGCCGGGGACTGGAATGCGAATATGATCATCCTCGATCGGCATCTCTCGTCCGCAGGCCCCTACGCCGCGGGAGAGGCTTTCACGCTGGCGGACATCGTCATCGGCCTTTCGGTCAATCGCTGGCTGCAGACGCCGATCGAGCGGCCGGATTTGTCGGCAGTCAGTGCCTATCTCGATCGTCTCCGCGAGCGGCCGACCTACATCGGGCACGGTACAAACGACGTCGCTTGAGATAGCTGCTGGCCAGCCACGGTCTCCCGCAAAGTACAAAGTCGCCGGTTATTTCCATTTCATGGCTCCGCACTATGTCAATCGGGATGTATTCCGATCGGGAATGCGTCGTCCGAGTGGGAGTCACTCGATCGAACTGTGGAACGCCAGCATTTGAACGATGATCCTCTTGTCTCCGTCGACGCGGTGTCGCGCATCGATGCCGTTCCCACGATTCTGGAAGTCGTATGTCGGACCACAGGTATGGGTTTTGCCGCAGTTGCCCGCGTTACCGAGGATCGGTGGATCGCCTGCGGCGTTCGCGATGAGATCGCTTTCGGACTGGCACCCGGCGGCGAACTGAAGATCGAGACCACGATATGCAACGAGATCCGGCAGCATCGCGAGGCCGTTATCATCGATAACGTCGCTGAAGACCCGATCTATGCCCACCATCACACGCCGGCGATCTACTGTCTGCAAAGCTATATCTCCATGCCGATTACCCTGCCGGACGGATCCTTTTTCGGGACCCTCTGCGCAATCGACCGCGTTCCACGAAAGCTGAACACCGTGGAAATCGTGGGCATGTTCAAGCTTTTCGCCGATCTTATCGCCTTTCATCTGGATGCGAACCAGCGGCTGCTGACCAGTGAGAGTGATCTGAAGATCGAACGGCGCGAAGCGGACATCCGCGAACAGTTTATCGCCGTTCTTGGCCATGACCTTAGGAATCCACTGGCTTCCATCGATGCAGGCGTGAAAATGATGCGGCGAACGCCGCTCGAGGAGAAGGCGATCTCGATCCTCGATCTGATGCAAAGCAGCGTTCAGAGGATGTCCGTCTTGATCGACGATGTGCTGGATTTTGCCCGCGGACGCCTCGGCAGCGGATTGGCGATCGAAAAGGCCGGTCAGGTAGAACTCAGGCCGATGCTCGAACAGGTGGTTGCAGAAATTCGCTCGGCACATCCCGATCGCAAAATAGAGAGTGACCTTGCGGACGTCACGATTCACTGCGATCCCGGCCGCGTTGGCCAGTTGCTTTCGAACCTTCTTGTGAATGCCGTGACACACGGGACACCGGACGGCGCCATCCGGGTTCAATCCGTCATGTCAGGGGACGTCTACGAGCTTTCAGTTTCCAATCAGGGGACTTCCATCCCAGAGGACATTCGAGCCCATCTCTTCAAGCCCTTTTTCCGCGCTTCTGCCCAGCAGAGCCGACAAGGTTTGGGATTGGGCCTATATATCGCCTCGGAAATTGCACGGGCACATGGCGGGTCGCTTGAGCTGACTTCCTCGGAAGAGGAGACCCGCTTCGTTTTCCGGCTTCAGCCTTGAACGTAGCAGGTCTTTTGTTTGCCATCACTTACAAGACGGCATTACCCGCCATGAGCGCCAATACGAGGAAAATCAGGAAGATAATGAGCGCGATGCCGAAGAGCACGCGGGCGATCGTGGCCGTTGCCGCCGAAATGCCGGAGAAGCCGAAGAAGCCGGCGACGATCGAAATGACGAAGAATATAAGAGCCCATTTGAGCATGGCAATTTCCTCTAATGTGTGATGTCATGTAGACGCACAAAAGAGGAAATTGTTCCATCATCGCATGGCGTTAGCGCGATGGCTGGCTGCCGGCCGGCCGCAAACGCGACGCGGCCGGCGGTGGCCCCCACCTTAACTGTGATTGATCATGACGTGGCGGACGGCGGTGTAGTCTTCCAGCGCATAGACCGACATGTCCTTGCCGTAGCCCGATTGCTTCAGGCCGCCATGCGGCATTTCGTTGACCAGCATGAAATGGGTGTTGATCCAGGTACAGCCGTATTGAAGGCGAGCGGCCGTCTGCATGCCGCGGCTGATGTCCTTGGTCCAGACCGACGAGGCAAGGCCATAGTCGCTGTCATTCGCCCAGGTGACGGCATCCTCGACATCGGTGAAGCGAGTGACGGAGACCACGGGTCCGAAGACCTCGCGGCGGACGATCTCGTCATCCTGTGTGGCGCCCGCGATTACGGTCGGGGCGTAGAAGAAGCCTCTGTCGCCGGAGACCTTGCCGCCTGTCGTGATTTCCATATGCTTGTGCTCGCTGGCACGCGTGACGAAGCTTTCGACGCGGTCGCGCTGGCGCTTGGAGATCAGCGGGCCGATTTCATTTTCCGTGTCGTCAGCGAGGTTGAATTTTATCGAGGAGACCGCCGAGGTGAGATCGGCGACGAATCTGTCGTAGACCTTGGCATCCGCATAGATGCGGCAGGCGGCGGTGCAGTCCTGGCCGGCATTATAATAGCCGAAGGTGCGGATGCCCGAGACAACCGCGTCGATATCGGCATCGTCGAAGACGATGACGGGCGCCTTGCCGCCGAGTTCGAGATGGGTGCGCTTCACTGTCTTTGCGGCTGCCTGCAGCACCTTCTTGCCGGTCGCGACGTCACCGGTGATCGAAATCATCGAAATCTTCGGATGGTTGATCAGCGCGTTGCCGACGCTTTCACCGCGGCCAAGAATGACGTTGACGACACCCTCGGGAAGAATATCCGCCAGCAGCTTCGCCATCTTCAACGCCGTAAGGGGCGTCTGTTCCGAAGGCTTGAAGACGACGGTGTTGCCGCCGGCGATGGCGGGCGCCAGCTTCCAGGCCATCATCATCAGCGGATAGTTCCAGGGCGCGATGGAGCCGACGATGCCGATCGGATCGCGGCGGATCATCGAGGTGTGGCCGGGCAGGTATTCGCCTGCGACCGGGCCATGGAGGTTGCGCACCGCGCCGGCAAAAAACCGGTAGCAATCGACGATGGCGGGGATCTCGTCATTGAGCACGGCGTTGATCGGCTTGCCGCAATTCAGCGCCTCCAGCGCCGCAAATCCCTCCGCATCCTTCTCGATCGCATCGGCGATCCGGAGCAGATAGGTCGAGCGCTGGCCAGGCGTCGTCTGCGCCCAGCTCTTGAAGGCCTTTTCCGCAGCGTCGACGGCGGCTTCGATCTGGCCGAGCGATGCCTCGGGCAGGTTCACAACAGTCTCGCCTGTCTTCGGGTTGAGGATGTGTTCCTCCGTCTCGGTGCCAGCTTCGAAACGCGAGCCAATCAGCATTGCGGTATCCATGATGTTCTCCTCGTTTATTTGCCGCCGCCGGCGATCTGGTCGCCGTCGCGGGTGAGATAGTAGGCTGCCAGGATCGGCAGGAAGGTGACCAGTACCACGACCATGGCGACGACATTGGTGACCGGGCGCTGGCGCGGGCGGATCAGCTCTTCCAGCATCCAGATCGGCAGCGTCATCTGCTGGCCGCCGGTGAAAGTGGTGACGATGACTTCGTCGAAGGACAGCGCGAAGGCGAGCATACCGCCGGCAAGCAGAGCCGTGCCGATATTCGGCAGGATGATATGGCGGAAGGTCTGGAAGCCGTCGGCGCCGAGGTCCATCGAGGCCTCGATCAGCGAACCCGACGTCCGGCGGAAGCGGGCGACGGCATTGTTGTAGACAACCACGACGCAGAAGGTGGCGTGGCCGAGCACGATCGTCCAGACCGAGAAGGGGATATCGAGCAGGCTGAAGGCGGACCTGAGCGCGATGCCGGTGATGATGCCGGGCAGCGCGATCGGCAGGATGACTAGCAGCGATATGCCCTCGCGGCCGAAGAACTTCGTCTGGCTGACGGCGGCGGCGCAGAGCGTGCCGAGCACCAGCGCGATCGCGGTCGCGATGACGGCGACCTGTACGGAAAGCGCGAGCGCCTGCCATACATCAGGCCGGTTCCAGGCAATGCCGAACCATTGCAGAGTGAAGCCCGGTGGCGGCCACTGGTAGCTCTTTTCCTCCGTCGTGAAGGCATAGACGAAGATCAGGAGGATCGGCAGGTGCAGGAAGGCAAGGCCGCCGGCAGCGCCGAGCCTCAGCAGAAGCGGTGATCTTTGGCTACGGTCAGAGCGCATCGAAAGCTCCCTGTTTCTTGGCGATCCAGAGATAGATGGCCATGATGACGATCGGGACGACCGAGAAGGCGGCGGCGAGCGGCACGTTTCCGGCCGTGCCCTGTTGGGCATAGACCGCCTGGCCGATGAAGAGACGGGACGAGCCGATGATTTGCGGAATGATGTAGTCGCCGAGCGTCAGCGAGAAGGTGAAGATCGAACCGGCGACGATGCCCGGCAGCGCGAGCGGCAGAAGCACGGTGCGGAAGGTCTGGCGCGGCGTGGCACCGAGATCGGACGAGGCTTCCAGCAGGTTTCCCGGTACCCGCTCCAGTGCCGCCTGCGTCGGCAGGATCATGTAGGGCAGCCAGATATAGACGAAGACAAGGAAGGTTCCGATATAGCTGACAGACAGCGAGTTGCCGCCGATGACGGGCAGGGCCAGCACGCCGTCGAGCAGCCAGCTGAGTTGCAGGCGCTCGAAGAGCCAGGTGAGGATACCTTCCTTGGCTAGGATCAGTTTCCAAGCATAGACCTTGACGAGATAGCTCGACCAGAGCGGCAGCATGACGCCGAGATAGAACAGCGCCTTCCATTTCCCCTGGGCATAGCGGGCGGCATAATAAGCGATGGGGAAGGCGACGAAGGCGGAGGCGATCGTCACCAGCGCCGCCATGATAATCGTGCGGACGATGATGTCGAAATTGGCCGACACCAGTAGCTGGGCATAGGTCGAGAGCGTGAACTCGTAGTTCACCATCCCCGAAAAATCGTCGATCGAGAAGAAGCTCTGCAGCAAGAGCGCGATCAGCGAGCCGATATAGATGATGCCGAGCCAGAGCAGCGGCGGCGTCAGCATAAGGAACAAGAGCAGTTTCGGACGCCGCCAGAAAAGATCCGAGAGCCGGCCGAAGAAACCGCCTCGGCCTGGCAGGATCGAGGTCGCCGGCGCGGCGGCGATAGACGTGGCGGTCACGGCATTCATGCTGCGTCGTCCATATAGTGGATATCGGCCGGCTGCCAGGCGAGGCGGACGGATGCGCCGGTCTCTGGAACTGGCTGGCTCGCCGGCATCGTCACATGCAGCTTTGCGCCTTGCGTTTCGACGGAAAGCCGGGTGGCTGCGCCGAGGAAGCTCGCACTGGCAACCGTCGCCGCGACGCCTTCGCCCGATGCCAGCCGGATGGCTTCGGGGCGCAGGCTTGCCCAGCGTCGTTCACCGCCGAGCGCAAGCATGGTTTCCGGGGCAATGATATTGGACGAGCCGACGAAATCGGCGACGAAACGGGTTTTCGGCCGCTGGTAGATATCCTGCGGCGTGCCCTGCTGGACGATGCCGCCATTGTTGAAGACGGCGACGCGATCGGCCATGGAGAGCGCCTCGCCCTGGTCGTGGGTGACGAAGACGAAGGTAATGCCCAGCGCCCGCTGCAAGCTTTTGAGCTCCTCCTGCATCTGTTCGCGCAGCTTGAGGTCGAGCGCGCCGAGCGGTTCGTCGAGCAGCAGCACCTTTGGCTTATTGACGAGGGCGCGGGCGAGCGCCACGCGCTGACGCTGGCCGCCGGAGAGCTGGCCGGGCTTGCGGGCGCCGTAGCCCGGAAGTTTGACGAGCTCGAGCGCCTGCTCAGCGGCGCGGTTGCGTTCCTCCTTCGCCACGCCCTTGACCATCAGCCCATAGGCGACATTGTCGAGGATGTTCAGATGCGGGAAGAGCGCATAGTCCTGGAAGACGGTGTTGACGTTGCGCCGATAGGGCGGCACGCCCTCGGCAGTCTCGCCGAAGATCTCAATATGGCCCGAGGTCGGCTGTTCGAAGCCGGCGATGAGCCTAAGGCAGGTGGTCTTGCCGGAGCCGGAGGGGCCAAGCATCGCGAAGAATTCGCCCGGCGCGACATCGAGATCGACACCGTCGACGGCACGCACCTGGCTGAAGTGACGGGAGACCTTCTGGAAACGGACGGCTGATGTCATGGGTTTGGGCTCCGATTTCACGTATTGGGGGCAGTGCGGGCGTTGGACCCCGCCCCAAACCCCTCCCCACAAGGGGGAGGGGCTTAACTTGCCGCGCGCTCCCGCCAATCATTCAGAGTTCGAGCTTGGGCGAGATGGGCGCCATCTGTAGCCCCTCCCCCTTGTGGGGAGGGGTTGGGGAGGGGACTTGCCCCACATTCAGGTGTCATCGTCCCCCGATGACGCCGATATAGTCCGACACCCAGCGATGATAGGGCACGCATTCGCTCTGCGTTGCGCACTTGGCAACCGGCGTCTTCCAGAACTTGATCTTGTCGAAATGATCGAGGCCGTTATTGGTGCAGCCAGTATCGCCCATCAGCGCATTGCCCTTGCAGGCGGCCGGGACGGAGGGGACGGCGCCGAACCAGGCGGCGGCGTCGCCCTGGACCTTGGCCTGCAGCGAATGTTCCATCCACATATAGGCGCAGTTCGGATGCTCGCTGTCGACATGCAGCATTGTCGTGTCGGCCCAGCCGGTTACGCCTTCCTCGGGGAATGTGGATGCGATTTTCTGCTTGTCGCCCTGCAGCAGGTTGACCTGGAAAGGCCAGGAGCCTGAGGCAACCACGCCTTCGTTCTTGAAGTCGTCCGTCTGGATCATGGCGTCGTGCCAGTAGCGGGAGACGAGCTTGCGCTGGCCGCGCAGCAGGTCAAGGGCCGCCTTGTACTGGTCTTCGTTCAGCTCGTATGGGTCCTTGATGCCAAGTTCGGGCTTGTGGGTCATCAGGTAGAGAGCGGCGTCGGCAATGTAGATCGGGCCATCATAGGCCTGGACGCGGCCCTTGTTGGATTTTCCGTCGGGCAATGTCTGCTCTTCGAAGACGACGTTCCAGCTGGTCGGCGCCTTATCCTTGAAGGCATCGGTATTGTACATCAGCACGTTCGGTCCCCAGAGATAGGGAACGCCATAGTGAACGCCGTTTACCGTGTACCAGGGTCCGTTCTGCAGGCGCGGGTCGACGTTCTTGAAGCTCGGGATCAGATCGGTGTTGATCGGCTGGACGCGCTTGCCGGCAACGAGGCGCAGCGACGCGTCGCCCGACGCGGTGACGAGGTCGAAGCCGCCCTCGTTCATCAACGACACCATCTCGTCGGAGGTGGCGGCGGTTTTCACCGAGACCTTGCAGCCCGTTTCCTTTTCGAAGTCGGTCACCCAGTCGTAGTTCTTGTCGCTCTCGCCGCGCTCGATATAGCCGGCCCAGGCCACGATGCTGACCGCGCCTTCACCCTTTCCGAGCGTCTTCAGCGGCTCGGCGGCGATGACCTGTGTGGCAAAGCTCACTGCCGCAAGCGCAGCAGTGCATGATCTCAGCAAATGCTTCATCGGAGTCTCCCGGTTTTCGAGCCACTTTGTGGCGTTTTGTTCCCGGGAAAAGGGTGGCTTGATTTCGCCGCATTCGCAAACTGATTTATCAGAACGCCGATATCGGAAATTCCGATATCATCTTTGCCGCCCTGATCGCATGCTCTCGGCGATGCCGATGAAATCCCGCGCCGCCTGCGGCAGGCTGGAGCCCTTGCGCCAGACGATGCCGACCTGGACGACGGGCAGGGAGCCGGAGACGTCGCGGCTCTCGATGCGGTCGCCTTCCAGCGACCAGGGGCGATAGACAAGGTCGGGGAGCAACGCCACGCCGGCGCCGGTCGCCACCAGGCTGCGGACTGCCTCGACGGAGCGCGTGCGGAAGGCGACATGGGGGCGGGCTCCGAGCGCTGAAAGCAGCTTGCCGGTATTCTCCTCGATCTCGTCGATCGTCAGCATGATCAGCGGCTCGCGGGTGATATCGGCGACGGAGATGATATCGGCCGAGACAAGCGGATGGCCCATCGGCAGCCAGAGGCGATAGGGCGAGGTTTCGAGGATCTCGGCCTGCAGCGCCATGCGATCGCGCAGGTTGGAGATGACCATGACGGCAACATCCAGCTCGCCGCCGACGAGCAGATGTTCCAGATAGCCGCCATTGTCCTCGATGGCGCTGACCTCGACCTCCGGGCAGGCGCGCCGATAGCGCGCCAGCATATCCGAAAGCACATAGCCTGCGACCAGCGAGGTGACGCCGATGTTCAGCGTTCCGCCCGGCTCGCTGCGCTGGCCGGAAAAGCTCGTTCGCGCATCCGAGACTGTCGCGAGGATCTTCGTCGCGTGGCGCAGGAACTGATGGCCGTTATGGGTGATGGACAGACCGCGGGGATGGCGGTCGAAAAGATCGACGCCAAGGTCCGTTTCCAGCTCCTTCAGGGCTTCGGTAACAGAGGATTGCGAGATCGACAGGTTCTGCGCAGCCCGGGTGACCGAGCCCTGCTCGGCCACGGCCACGAAATACTGAAGCTGTCTTAAGGTGAATGCCATGGCGTGTTAAATCATGCGATTATCGGAACAGGCAAGCATCGCTCAAAGCGCCCGTGTGGATGCCGCGAGTCCCCATCGTTGAAAGCAAAGATAAAAACACATCTTTTGATTGTGTTTCAGCAATATTTTTCACACGCGTCAATATGAATGTGCGTCGCTTTTGATCGCGAAGTTATTGGTTTTCATAGCTGAAAGTGACCTGACTTTTTTTGGTAACTAAGGCGTGAGTCGGTTTTAGCATGGTGCCTCCTTAAGTATTCCGAAACGTCATTTCTTTAGCCTCGCACCGATAATCGTATGGCATTGGGGTGCTTTATGGCGGAGCAGTTGGCGTGAAGGCCTTACTGCGAATTTTCCGGCCCTCCCGGAAACTAGTCATTATTATCGGCGGCGCCGCTCTGTTGATGGGTGGTTCCGGCGCCCTTGCCGTTTATCTTGGTGCTGAGAAATATATCGGTCTGTCGGCACCATCCGCTGATGGCCTGACTTGCACCGACGTCAACCTGGTTACGATCCGCAAGCAAAATCATCTGTGGGTCCGCAAATATATCACCACGGCGCCGACGGATGGACTTACCCGCGTCAAGACGGCGTTGCGGGTTGCGAAATTCATTTATGACCAGCAGAAGCCCGATCTCGTTCAGGTCGTGGTGCTGGACAAGAATGGTCCGACGTTGCGTTCCGATATCCGCGGTCGCGCCCTGGGCGCCGATGTCATCTATGTGCCCGACCCTGCAAAAGTCGGCGACGGGAGCGTGACGGTGCCTTATACCGCACGCTATTATAATGGCGGCGCCAGCGACGAGGGGCTGTTTTACGGCGAGCACGTCGACATGATGCCGAAGGATATCGACGGCGTCGTTGCATCACTCAAGGATACCAGCGACTGCCTCGATCCCGTTGCCGCGGAAGCGTCGAAGGATGGCGGCAAGGGGGAGAAGGGCAAGAAGGACAAGGGCCACGCGACCGAGAAGGCCGAGGCCAAGCCCGAAAAGGCGCCCGAACCCGACAAGCCGCCGGAGCAGCATCCGGCACCTGAGCAAAGTCATGTAAAGCCCGCTGAAGAAAGCACCGGTTTCATCGGTGCCAGCGCCGAGCCAAACCCGGCCCTGCAGCAGAACATTTCAGCGCAGACCGAGGAGGAGGCATCCCGCGTCGGCACCGATCCGCAGACAACGGGCGCCAGCCAGCGGCGTTCGCCGGTGACGAACTAAAGCATCTCATGCAGAGAAAGCGTAATTGCGCAGCACATGCCACCAGCCAAATGCATCAACAGGGAGCTTGTAACAGTTATGTCGACAGGCCGCACTCGGCGCTTTACTGCTCTTGGTGTGTCGTCAAAATAGCAAGTAGTATGGGCTTTTGACGTCGACTGGCGGAATGGGGTAGCCACACCTAAGCACGGACATTGAGCCGAAGTGGGGAAACAATTGCCGAAAGAGCTTTTTGATATTTTTGACGGTCATCCATTTGACGGCGATCATTGCTTTCTTTGCGGCACGGTACTCACCGCCTCCAATCGCACTGTCGAGCACGTGTTTCCGAGATGGCTGCAAGACGCATTCGATTTGAGAGATCGCACGATCCATCTTTTGAATGGCACACTTATTCCCTACCGAAATCTGGTGATTCCGTGCTGTAAGCAATGCAATGGCATTCACCTGTCACAGCTTGAGAATCGCGTGAAGAATATACTCCTTGACGAGGAGAAGTCACTAAACGAAATCTCCGACCAAGATATGAATGCTTGGCTGTCCAAGATATATATTGGAATTTTGTGGAAAGAACTGGAGCTTAGCTTCGATCGACGCAACCCTGACGCCGGGCGAATTTTGCCTCCAACCGTCATGTCTAATTTTCGGATGGTGCACTTCTTCATGCAGTCATGTCGAAAATCTATGACTTTTCACAGTCCGCATACGAATTTTCCAAACTCACTTCTTAGAGTAGAGTGTAGGTTTGACGGGGCATACGGAAGGTTTGATTATCTCGACAACACTGATGCTCATTCAGTTGCGATTAGGATGGGTAAAAAAGGTATAGTCGGGTTATTTGACGGCGGCCTTCACGATATGATTTTCCCAGATTTTGCGAAGCATCAGTTTAATGAAAAGCCACTACATCCGGCCCAATTTCAGGAAATTTTCGCCAAACTTACATATAAAAGCATGCTATCTGTAAGAGTTCCATATTTTGGCTTCCTGCACGACGAGAGAGACGACAACTATACTGTGGTTCTTCTAGCATTCGACGACGAAAATATGTCAGCCAACGCGATCGTCATCGGCGCGGACGACGGTCCAATAACAATGGTCCCAGTTGTTCCCGATAGCGCATTGGACGGGCCGGCATACAGCGACTGGTCTCAAGAGAACTACGCGCGTGTTTTGTCGATGTATACCGGAGCCCCATTCGACTTGTTGTTTCGCCCGCCTGATATGGTTGCTACTACTCTCCACGACGAGGAAGGCAATTTCGTCGAAGTCTAGGCGGCGCTCGACGAGCTCGACAAAGATTAATTGGAGCTGTGCATTTCACCCTACCTCGATTCTTGAGGCGACGCCATGGAGCGCATGCGTCTGGCCGCAACCTGCCCCCTCGTAGAATGCCGCAAAAAAGCCGGCGCACCTTTCGGAGGCCGGCTTGATATTGGATCGCTCTTTCCTCAATCCGCCTTGTTGCGGCGGGCCGGGAAGAGGATGATGTCGCGGATAGACGGGGCGTTGGTCAGAAGCATGATCAGGCGGTCGACGCCGATGCCGAGGCCGCCGGCGGGCGGCATGCCCTGGTCGATGGCGTCGAGGAATTCATCATCGAGCTGCTTGGCAAGCTCGCCCCGGGCATGGGCCTGCTCCAGCTGCTCGACCATGCGCTTGCGCTGTTCTTCGGGGTCGTTAAGTTCCGAGAAGGCGTTGCCGAGTTCCCAGGCATTGCAATAGGTCTCGAAGCGCTCGACGAGGCGCGGCTCGCCCGGGACTTCCTTGGCGAAGGGCGAGATGTCCTTCGGGAAATGCGTGACGTGGCTCGGCTGGATCAGCGTGCCCTCGACCTTCTCCTCGAAGATGAAGGCGAGACATTCGCCCCAGGTCCAGTCCTTCTCGACTTCGAAGCCGGCAGCCTTGGCGGCGGTGCGCGCTTCTTCGTCCGTCTTCATCGCCAGGAAGTCGATGCCTGTCACTTCCTTGACGGCGTCGGGCATCGGTACGCGCTTGAACGGACCCTTGAAGGAGATTTCCTTGTCGCCGAAAGTGAATTCGGTCTTGCCGTGGATCGACAGCGCCAGCGTCTCGAACATGCGCTCGACGAGGTCCATGATGTCCTCGTAGTCGGCATAGGCCCAGTAGCACTCCATCATAGTGAACTCGGGGTTATGCCTGGTGGAGACGCCTTCGTTGCGGAAGTTGCGGTTGATCTCGAAGACCTTATCGGTAAGGCCCGAAACCAGCGTGCGCTTCAGGAACAGTTCCGGCGCGATGCGCAGATACATGTCGAGCTTCAGCGTGTTGTGATGCGTCTTGAAGGGTTCTGCCGTCGCGCCGCCATAGACGGAGTGCAGCATCGGCGTTTCGACTTCCATGAAGCCGTCGTTTTCCATGAAGCGGCGGATGCCTGAGACGATCTTCGAGCGCTGCTGGAAGCGGAGCTTCGAGTCCTCATTGGTCATGATGTCGAGGTGGCGCTTGCGATAGCGCAGTTCGATATCAGACAGGCCATGCCACTTTTCCGGCATCGGCAGCAGCGACTTGGTCAGCATGGTGATTTCGCGGGCGTTGATCGACAGCTCGCCGCGCTTGGTGCGGCGCACCGTGCCGGTCACGCCAATGATGTCGCCGATGTCGATCATGGCGAGCATGTTGCGCGCTTCTTCCGGGGTCACGTCCTTGTGGGAGAAGATCTGGATCTTGCCGCCGGCATCATGGATGTCCATGAACATGCCGGAATTGCGCGAGGAATAGACACGACCGGCGACGGTGACGACATCCTGCGTTTCCGTATCCGGCTCCAGGTTTTCATACTTGGCCGCCAGCTCGCCGTTGGTGATGGTGCGGTGAAAATGTGCGGGGTAGACATCGCCGATCTGCTCGCGCAGCAATTTCAGCTTTTGCGCGCGGACTTCCGTTGCGTCGGAGGAGAGGGTGGTTTCGGTCTTTTCGTTCATCTCATTTGCCTCATCGATGCGGCATGAATTCTAAATCTACGGTTCAGTGCTCGAAGCGCAGCTGCTGGCTCGGCGCTAACCCTCCCCTTGTGGGGAGGGTCGGAGCGAAGCGGAGGGGAGGGGTTTGCTTTGAAAGAAGACCCTCCCCAACCCCTCCCCACAAGGGGGAGGGGCTTTTCCGCTCGCGTTTTACTTTCCGCTTCCAACCATCGACGCCACCGTCTGCGCTGCTAGCTTCAGCCGCTGACGCACGACGGAGCGGCCGAGGATCGCCATGGAGTCAAACAACGGCAGCGAACGTGACGAGCCGGACACGGCAACGAAGAGCGGCGCGACGATGACCTTCAGCTTCTTGCCCATGCGGTCTGCAATGGCGCGCAGCTCGGCTTCGATCGTCTCGACGTTCCATTCGAGGATCTTTTCGAGATCCGGCTGGACGGTATTGAGGATTTCCAGCAGTTCTTCCGGCGTCGACTTGATCTTGGCGAAGGAGGCGGGATCGAGGTTCAGGTCCGACTTGAACAGGAAGCCGGTGAGATCGGGCAGTTCGCCGAGCTTGGAAATGCGCGACTGCGACAGCGCGAGGCCGGCCTTCAGGCGGTCGTTCTCCATCGCCCAGGTCAGCACGCGATGCTGGAACTCTTCTTCCGACATCTTTTCGCGGATCCAGCGGCCGTTCAGCCAGTCGAGCTTCTGGATGTCGAAGATCGCGCCGGCCTTGGACAGGTTTTCCGGATCGAACTTTTCGGAGAGCTCATCCATGCTGAGAAGCTCTTCGCCTTCAGCGATCTGGATAAAGAACAGGCCGAGGAAGTTCATCAGCGCTTCGGGGATATAGCCGAGCGCCGTGTAATAGGAGATCGAGGTCGGGTTCTTGCGCTTCGACAGCTTCGACTTGTCGGCATTCCTCATCAGCGAGAGGTGCATGAAGACAGGCTGCTCCCAGCCGAAATAGCGATAGAGCAGGATATGCTTCGGCACCGAGGCCAGCCATTCCTCGCCGCGTGCGACGTGGGTGATCTTCATCAGATGGTCGTCGATGACGTTGGCCATATGATAGGTCGGCATGCCGTCGCCCTTGATCAGCACCTGCATGTCGACCGAGTCCCACGGGATCGAGACATCGCCGTAGACGCCGTCGGTGAAGTCGCAGGAGCCCTCGGTCGGGATCTTCATGCGGATGACGGAGCTTTCGCCCGCCGCCATCTTGGATGTGACTTCCTCGGCGGTGAGGCTCAGGCAAAGCCCGTCATATTTCGGCGGCTTGCCCGCGGCTCGCTGGGCCTCGCGCATCTGTTCCAGCCGCGCCGGCGTGCAGAAGCAACGGAAGGCATGACCCTTGTCCAGCAGTTCCTGGCCGTAGGGCGTATACATGTCCTTGCGGTCGGACTGGCGATAGGGGCCGTAGGGGCCGCCGATATCGGGACCTTCCTTCCATTCCAGGCCACACCATTTCAGCGCATCCAGAACCTTGGTCTCGAATTCAGGGGTCGAGCGGGTGGCATCGGTGTCTTCGATGCGCAGGATGAACTCGCCGCCGTGCTTCTTGGCGAAAAGATAGTTGAACAGCGCGATATAGGCCGTGCCGACATGCGGCTCGCCGGTCGGGGAGGGTGCGATGCGGACGCGAACGCCTGATGTGGTCATCTCTGTTTGCCCGTTATAAAAGCCGGTGGCTTCTTAGGAAGCGCTGCCGGCCACAAGGAATGTGAGTATCTGGATCAGGAAACCGGCTGGAAAAGGGCGCAAAGCCGCCTCATCCGCCAATTGTCCGTTTGGCTGGCCTTAGGCCATATTCAACTCTGCTCGTCAAGAAAAACCGCGCCGACGGCACGGTTCGAGCACCCAGACCGAAGGCTGCGTCAGTGCACTCGCTTTCTTTCCCGCCTGTTTCTGGCCACCATGTTCAGCACCTCGACGAGCGCCGAGAAGGCCATTGCCGCATAGATGTATCCCTTGGGGACATGGAAGCCCATGCCGTCGGCAATCAAGGTCGTTCCGATCATCAGCAGGAAGGCGAGCGCCAGCATGACGATGGTCGGGTTCTTCTCGATGAAATTGGCAAGCGGTGTCGCTGCGACAAGCATGACGGTGACTGCCGCGATGACGGCGACGAACATGATTGGCAGATGCGGCGTCATGCCGACGGCGGTGATGATGCTGTCGACCGAGAAGACGAGGTCGAGCAGGAGGATCTGGCCAATCGCGGATGCGAAGCCCGATGTCGCGGATTTTGCGATGAAATCCTCGTTGTGATCGGCGGGATCGACATTGTGATGGATTTCCTTGGTGGCCTTCCAGACAAGGAACAGGCCGCCGGCGATCAGGATGACGTCCTTCCAGGAGAAGCCGTGTCCGGCAATGTCGAAGACGGGTTCCGTCAGCCGGACGATCCAGGCGACGGTGCCCAGCAATGCAAGGCGCATGATAAGCGCAAGGCTGATGCCGACGCGGCGGGCGCGCTCGCGCTGTTCTGGCGGCAGCTTGTTGGTGAGAATCGAGATGAAGATGAGGTTGTCGATGCCAAGCACCACTTCCATCACCACAAGCGTCACGAGGGCTATCCAGGCGGACGGATCCTGGATAAGCGACAATATATCCTGCATTGGCTATGTCCCCCACACTAGCGTTCGGCGTCGCTAATGTAAGGGGCGAAATTTTTGCTGCAAGCGCCGCGGGTGTTTTTAGGCTTCCGTCTGGCCGTGGCGGACGCCATAGGCGGCCATGAAAACGCGAACGGCGCCCGTGATGACCCGATCGATTTCCTGATGTGAGGGTGCGGTTTCCATGCTGCCGAAGAGCCGCAGCTTGAAGAAGCCACCGCTCGCGAGATCGAGAAACTGGCCGGCTGCCAGATCGAGATCATCGATCTTCAATTGTCCAGCGGCCACATGCTCCGTCAGGAACTCGCGTACGACGGTGAGCAGGTTCTCCGGTCCCCTGAGGAAGCGCTGACAGAGCGCAGGCATGCGGTCGCGGACGCCGAGAACGGTTCGCATTGCGCTGATGACCTTCTCGTCGGTCATGTGCGTCACGAAATTCATGCCGAACTTGTAAAGACCGGCTTCGACATCGTCATGTTCGGCAAGCGTCGTGCGCATCGAGGCCAGAAACGCGGCGCGCTCGTTTTCGACCATTGCCGTAAAGAGCTCTTCCTTGTTGTCGAAGTAGACGTAGAGCGTGCCCTTGGAGACTCCCGCCTCGCGGGTGACATCGTTCATGCTGGCTGCATCGAAGCCCATCTTCATGAAGACGCGCTTGGCGCCGTCCAGAATCTGCTGGCGTTTCGCCGGATCCTCGCCCGCAGCCCAACGGCCGGCAGTCGAAGGGTGGGTCTCCTCCGCACGCATATTAACTTTGTCTGTCATAATCTCCTGGGTCATCCACTTTCCGAAGAATCTTTAACCAAATCGAACCGATTGGTTCGGTAAGACTTGATATGCGATTAAAAACGCTCTATGTCAACTGAACCGAACCGTTCAGTTCGATCAAATTTACCTCAAGAGTTTGGTACAGGCCCTATGTCGTCCACGCAAAAGAATTCTGTAGCGCGCATCGTCAGCGACTCCACTGACGATGAAGTCGCTCAGGAAGCCGGCGCATCCGCGGAAGCCCCCACCGCGGATGCGCGCGGCAATCCTGCAGCTCCGGCAAGGGCAGAAGCCCCTGCACCTGCGCCTGCACAAGTTGCAGCGCCGGTCGCGCCGAAAAAGCGCCGCAGCCCCGTCCTGCCGATCATCGCTCTGCTCGCCATCGCTGGCGGCGGCTGGTACGGCTATAACTACTGGACGGTCGGGCGCTTCATGGTGTCCACCGACGACGCCTATATAGAAGGCGATATCGCAACCATTTCTCCGAAGGTGACGGGTTATGTCGCCAAGGTCAATGTCGTTGCCAACCAGCAGGTCAAGGCCGGCGATGTTCTGGCGACCCTCGATGACGGCGACTACAAGATCGCGCTCGACCAAGCACAGGCCTCGCTCGACACCGAGCAGCTCTCGCTGCAGCGTCTCGACGCCCAGATCGCCGGCGGCCAGGCCAGCCTGCAGCAGGCTCAGGCTCAGAAGGTCGCGCTTGAGGCAACCGTGCGCGGCGCCCAGATCACCCAGCAGCGTGCAAGCGACCTTCAGTCGAAGTCTGCCGGCACGACGGCTTCGCTCGACAGCGCCAACATCGCGCTTGACCAAGCCAAGGCCAATCTCATTGGCGGCGATGCAGCCATTGCATCCGCTCAGGCGAATGTGACGATCCTTGAATCGCAGCGCCGTGAGGCCGAAGGTACGATCCGCCAGCTCCAACTGGCGCGCGACAAGGCCGCTCGCGACCTGTCCTTCACCGTGCTGAAGGCGCCTTATGACGGCGTCGTCGGCAACCGCTCGGTTCAGGAAGGCGATTACGTTACGTCGAGCAACCGCCTGATGGCGATCGTTCCGACGAAGCAGCTCTATATCGACGCCAACTTCAAGGAAACGCAGATCCAGCATCTGGTTCCGGGCTCCAAGGTCGATATCTATGTCGACGCCTACAGCGGCAAGCCGATCGTCGGCACCGTCCAGTCGCTGGCACCTGCCTCCGGCGCCGTCTTCTCGCTGCTGCCGCCTGAAAACGCGACAGGCAACTTTACCAAGGTCATCCAGCGCGTGCCGGTTCGTATCGCTATCCCGCAGGATGCGCTGGACTCCGGACGCCTGCGCGCAGGTCTCAGCGTGGTGGTGGATGTCGATATCCGCACGGCGCCGGACGCACAGAACTAAGCCGTCGAAGGAGACGCCTGATGGCTTCCGCAACGACAACAACAGGCCCGAGCGCAGCTTCGGGCCAAGCCGTTGGGGCTCCGGCTTCCGAGCACATGGACCCGCGGCGCCTCATCGCGTTTTTCGCGATGGTCCTCGGCATGTTCATGTCGATCCTCGATATTCAGATCGTATCGGCCTCGTTGTCTGAAATTCAGGCAGGCCTCGGTGCGGGTTCGGATGAAATTCCGTGGGTGCAGACCTCCTACCTGATCGCGGAGGTCATCATGATCCCGCTCTCGGGCACGCTCGGCCGCATCATATCCACACGCTATTTGTTTGCCGCTGCTGCCGCAGGCTTCACGATGTCGAGCGCGCTTTGCGCGACCGCGACCAATATCGACCAGATGATCATCTACCGCGCCATCCAAGGCTTCATCGGCGGTGGCATGATCCCTTCCGTCTTTGCTGCGGCCTTCACGATCTTTCCGGCGTCTAAGCGCAATGTGGTGTCTCCGATCATCGGCCTCATCGCGACGCTGGCACCGACAATCGGTCCGACCGTCGGCGGTTATCTCAGCAATGCCTTTTCGTGGCACTGGCTGTTCCTCGTCAACATTCCTCCGGGCATCATCGTCACCATCGTGACCTGGAACTTCATCGATTTCGACAAGCCTGAGCTGTCTCTGATGAAGAAGTTCGACTGGTGGGGCCTGCTGTCCATGGCAGTCTTCCTGGGCGCGCTGGAATACGTGCTCGAAGAGGGCAATACCAAGGATTGGTTCAACGACGACATTATCGTCTGGTGCGCAATCGCATCGGCGGTTGGCGCCGTGGTGTTTTTCTATCGCGCCTTCAAGGTGGACTTCCCGATCGTCGACCTCAGGGCTTTCTCAAACAAGAATTTCGCGCTCGGCTCGATGTTCTCCTTCGTCATGGGGATCGGGCTCTATGGGCTCACCTATATCTATCCGGTCTATCTCGGTCGTATCCGTGGTTACGATTCACTGATGATCGGCGAGACGATGTTCGTCTCCGGCCTTGCGATGTTCTTCACCGCTCCGCTTGCGGGCTTCCTGTCGGGCAAGTTCGATCTTCGCATCCTGATGGCGATCGGCTTCGCGAGCTTCGCTTCGGGCACCTATATAATGACGGGCCTGACGGCCGACTGGGACTTCTGGGAACTGCTTATCCCGCAGATCCTGCGCGGCTTCGGGCTGATGCTCTGCATGGTGCCGATCAACAATATCGCGCTCGGCACCATGCCACCGGCGCGTATGCGCGGCGCCTCCGGCCTGTTCAACCTGACCAGAAATCTCGGTGGCGCGGTCGGGCTGGCGATCATCAACACTTTGCTGACGACGAGGCAGGACCAGCATTACTTCCGTCTGCGCGACAACGTTCACTGGGGCAACCCGATGGCGCTCGACCAGATGAACAGCATGACCGCAAACAATGCTGCCGCAGGGCTCGACGCATCCCAGAGCGCATTGAAGCAGATGGTCAATATCGTCGAGCAGCAGGCAATGATCATGTCCTTCGGGGATGTTTTCATGCTGCTGACCGTGCTGTTCATCGCGATGATCTTCGGAACGATGGTAATCAGCAAGCCGAGACCTCCGCAGCCAGGCGCTGCCGGCGGCGGTGGTCACTGAGCTCATCCATTCTTCGAAAAAGGCTCCCTCGCGGGGCCTTTTTCATTTGCGCCAAATTGAAAATGGCGGCTTCGGCGACTTTTTGATTTACGTACATCAAATTCTGATCTAATGGTCTCGTCAGGAGGAGCGATGAGGCCGACCGTTCACGATATAGCCGCTGCCGCGGGCGTCAGCCTTGCGACCGTCGACCGGGTGCTGAACCAGCGCGCCGGTGTGCGCGAGGTGACGCGCAAGCGCGTCGAGGAGGCGATCCGCGAGATCGGCTATATCAGGGACGTTGCCGCCGCCAATCTCGCCAAGGGCCGGGTCTATCCGCTCGTCTTCATTCTTCCGACCAGCGACAATTCCTTCATGCATGGCCTCCATAACGAAGTGCGCCAGGCGATGATCCGTTCGGGAACGGAACGCACCGACATCCATATTCGCGAGGTGCCTGCCTTCGACCCGCAGGCGCTCGTCGCCGAGCTCGAGCGGCTGGCGGAAGAAAAGCCGGCCGGCGTTGCGTTGGTTGCTGCGGATGCGCCGGAGGTGCTGGCAGTGGTCGATCGGCTGGTTGCATCGGGTGTTCCCGTCGTGACGCTCGTCTCCGATCTCACGGGATCGTCCCGCTGCCACTATGCCGGCGTCGACAATATCGCCGCCGGTCGCACCGCTGCGCGCCTGCTCGGCCGCTTTCTCGGCGGCAAGGCCGGCGACATTACTGTTCTTGCCGGTTCGATGATGGTGCGCGACCACCGCGAACGCCTGGAAGGCTTTACCCAGGTGATGAGTGAGGAGTTTCCCTCCCTCAATCTCCTGTCCGTGTTGGAAGGCCGCGACGATCCCGATATGGCCTATGCGTTGATCTCCGACGCGCTCGGCTCGAACGATCGCATCATCGGGATCTACAGCCTTGGCGCCGGCAATCGCGGCCTGATCCGCGCCTTGAAGGCGCGGCACCAGGAGCGCACACTGACCGTGATTGCCCATGAGCTGACCGAGAGCACGCGCGGGGCGCTGACTGACGGGACGATCGATGCCGTTCTCAACCAGGATGCCGGCCATGAGGTGCGCAGCGCCATCCGGGTGCTGAAGGCGAAGGCCGACGGGCTTGGCTTCATTGCCGCGCAGGAGCGCATTCGTCTCGACATATTCTTGAAGGACAATCTGCCTTGATAGGCGGAATTTAGGGAGTAACGCGCATGTATTTGGGTCTCGATCTTGGAACATCCGGCGTCAAGGCGATGCTGATCGACGGCGACCAGAAGATCATCGGCTCGGCCAACGGCGGGCTCGACGTCTCGCGCCCGCATCCGGGCTGGTCGGAGCAGGAGCCGTCGCACTGGATCCGCGCAACGGAAGAGGCGGTTGCCGGCCTCAAGGCGGCACACCCGAAGGAACTGGCCGCCGTTCGCGGCATCGGCCTGTCCGGCCAGATGCATGGCGCGACGCTGCTCGACGCCGACGACAAGGTGCTGCGGCCCTGCATTCTCTGGAATGACACGCGCTCCTATGTCGAGGCTGCGGCACTCGATGCCGATCCGCGTTTCCGGGCGCTGACCGGCAACATCGTCTTCCCCGGCTTCACTGCGCCGAAGCTCGTCTGGGTCGCCAAGCACGAGCCGGATATTTTTGCCAAGGTCGCCACGGTTCTGCTGCCGAAGGACTATCTGCGCCTCTGGCTGACCGGCGAGCATATTTCCGAAATGTCCGACTCGGCCGGTACGTCCTGGCTCGACACCGGCAAGCGCAAATGGTCGCCCGAGCTGCTGGCTGCCACCAATCTCGATGAAAAGCAGATGCCGTCACTAATCGAAGGCACGGAGCAGGGCGGCAAGCTGCGGTCTGAGCTTTCTTCCAAGTGGGGCATATCGGGCGACGTCGTCGTTGCCGGCGGGGCAGGGGACAATGCGGCTTCGGCCTGCGGCATGGGAACGGTCAGCCACGGCGCTGCCTTCGTTTCGCTCGGTACATCAGGCGTGCTCTTTGCCGCCAACGGTTCCTACCTGCCGAAGCCGGAAAGCGCCGTCCATGCCTTCTGTCACGCTCTGCCCAACACCTGGCATCAGATGGGTGTCATCCTGTCTGCCACGGACGCGCTGAACTGGCATTCGGAAGTTACGGGCAAGTCGCCGGCCGATCTCACCGGCGAACTCGGCGAGAGCTTGAAGGCGCCGTCGAGCGTGACCTTCCTGCCTTATCTCTCCGGCGAACGAACGCCGCATAACGACGCCACCATCCGCGGCGCCTTCATCGGCCTAGGCCATGAAAGCAGCCGCACGGTGCTGACGCAGGCCGTGCTGGAAGGCGTGTCCTTCGCCATCCGCGATAATCTCGAAGCCCTCCGCTCTGCCGGCACGGACATCGCCCGCGTGACCGCGATCGGCGGTGGCTCGCGCTCGCGCTACTGGCTGGCCTCGATCGCGACGGCACTCGGCGTTCCCGTCGATCTCCCCGCCGATGGCGATTTCGGCGCGGCCTTCGGCGCTGCCCGCCTCGGCCTGATCGCGGCAACGGGGGCCGATCCGGTCGCCGTCTGCACGCCGCCTGCGACATCCGGCACGATCGAGCCGGTCGCCGGCCTGAGCTCTGCCTATGAGGATGCTTACAAGCGTTATCGTGCGCTCTACCCGGCGCTCAAGTCGCTGGCGCATTGAATTTAATCCTGACGGGAGTGGTCGAAGGACCCCTCCCCAACCCCTCCCCATAAGGGGAGGGGCTTCACTGCCCCAAGCCTGCTCGAGTAGCGGGCGGTGCCCACTGGCTTTCTCCCCCTTGTGGGAGATGCCGGCAGGCAGAGGGGGACTTTCCAAGCCTATTCGTCTCAAGGAGGAATCACATGAGCACCGGATTTTTCGGCGACATCCAGAAGATCAAGTATGAAGGCCCTGACAGCACCAATCCGCTGGCCTTCCGTCACTACAACAAGGACGAAGTCGTCATGGGCAAGCGGATGGAAGACCATCTGCGCTTTGCCGT
>NZ_SLZG01000013.1 GCF_004341625.1 Rhizobium sp. BK376
ACGGCAAAGCGCAGATGGTCTTCCATCCGCTTGCCCATGACGACTTCGTCCTTGTTGTAGTGACGGAAGGCCAGCGGATTGGTGCTGTCAGGGCCCTCATACTTGATCTTCTGGATGTCGCCGAAAAATCCGGTGCTCATGTGATTCCTTTTCCTTCGGTCTGGGCGCAAAATTGAGGTACGTACCTCACGATATGTGATCTTGCGGTCCAGCGAAATGTTTTCGTTCGCACGCAGATACCTGCCCCGCGCGAACGACGTGCTTGGAGGGTGGTCAGCCGTTAGGAATTCTCAAGTCGCAGCAGTTACTTGACGGCTGCCGGATCGATCACCGAAACCTTACCATCGACGATATCCTTGCGAAGCTGCTCGACCTTCGCCATGACGTCCTTATCGGTCGCCGCCAAGCACTGGCTCGGCTTGATTGCTTCGGAGGTCGTCGTGAGCGCGACACCGCCCTCTTTCAAGCCCAGAACCGTGTCAGGTTTCAGCTCCCTCTTCTCAGCAGCGCGAACGCTGATTTCAATTGCGACGTCAGCGCGCTTTTCGACATTATCGAGAATTGCGGCGGGAGCGGACGGGCAATGATTGATATCGGGCATGACAACCGTTTTGCCAGGCATCGATTTGGCGGCATCGACCACGCCCTCACCTGAGGCACCGGCGGCAGCGATAATGGTATCCACGCCGTCGAAATAAAGCGACTGCGCGATCTGCGACGCGCGGGCTGGGTCAGAAAATGGATTGGAGCCGCCGACCCACTGAACCGGGCGAACCACGGCATCTGGGCTAGCATGCTTGACGCCCGCCAGGAACGCGTCAGTGTACCGGTGTATCAGGGGAATATCCACGCCGCCGATTGCCGCAAAGCCGCCTCCAGCCTTCATCCATCCCGCCTCTGCACCGGCCAAAAAGCTTACCTCATACTCTCTGAAGGTCACGCAATAGACGTTGTCGCCGCGATCCTTCGGGCAATAGTCGATGGCGATGAAGGTAGTCTTTGGATTGCTCTTGGCGATCGGTCCGAGTAAGTCCGAGAATTCGAAGCCGATGGAGACAACATACTTCGCCCCTTCCCTTGCCGCAGCGTCAAGATCGCGCTTGCGGGTAATCGGATCGACGCTTTCGAAGACCTTCGCGGTTCCGCCGATTTCCTTTGCAATTACCATGGCGCCGGTAGCGCCGCCCTTGAGGTACTCGTTCACGCCGAGCGGGTTCGGCGAAACGTAAACGACTGCGGGTGCTTCAGCGTGCGCCGAGGCCAACGCAATCGAGGACAGCCCAGCCGCCAGCGAAAGCATTTTAGAAGAAAGCATCATCATTCCCTCTTTTGTTATGCGCTTCCAGAATGTCCGGATGTTCAGCGCGTTCCCATTGCGATTATTATTACTTGACTGGATTGTTAGTCAATTTTTCGCTACTGATAGCCATAAAGAAGAATTTTGGCAAGCGAAAATGAGATATTTCCATTTCATCGTTACTGTGCCACAACGTGAAATTGACATTCGCAAGGGAATTCTAATGGGTTATCGCTCTGACGAAGTGGCCAGCATTATCCGCGACGCCATTACCAGCCATCGGCTGCTGCCAGGCGACAAGCTGGTTGAACGCGAGATCGTGGAGTCCCTGGGTGTCAGCCGCGTTGTGGCGCGCCAATCCCTAATACGGCTGTCTGAAGAGGGATTGGTCAAATGGCAGACCAATAAAGGCGCCTCAGTGGCTTTACCCGAGCTCGGCGAAGTGGTCGCACTGTTCGATGCACTCATCATGATAGAGCGCGCGATCATCGAGAAAGCTGCCGACTACGTGCATACCGAAGCGTGGGCGGATCTTCGCAGGCACGCCGACAACGAGCTCTGCCTCAAGCACGATCATCCGGTCAGCGCGGCAGATTTCCACCTGAAGCTCGCGGCCATGGTTCAAAACCAGTTCATCAGCGACTTTTACGACCGTCTCAACAAGAAGGCGGTGCTCCTTGCAGCGGTCTACGGCCAGGCAAAATCCGGGCGCCTGTTGATGCACGACCATGCACGAATTCTTGATCTCATTGAAGCCGGAAGGATCGATGAGGCAAAAAACCTTGCCGAGCGGCATCAGGGTGAGATTCTACGTGGCTATACTTTGAAGGAAGTGCGAGAGCACTCCGGCTTAAGGTCGCTCGGAGATATCCTTCGAGATACGACTCCCACACACCAGGATGCACCTGCCTCAGACAGCTAATGCCACCACCAGATAGAAAGGGCGGGTCGAATTGATTCTGCAAGCTCCCTCAGAGTGGCACGCAAATGTCAGTCTGATCCTAGTCGAGCTCCCGAAGATCGCGGGACGCCCACCATCGCCGAGAAGACCAGCGGTACCAGCTGCCCCGAGGCTCGGAACAGCCAGTTACAAGGAACCCTCCCACACCTTCGCAAAAAGCGCGACCGTCCTGCGTTGCTGGCTATTTGATCTAGCCCCGCGCTAAAACGATGCTGCCGTATGCGATGGTAGACCGATTGCGGTCACGATCGCGTTGTGATCTCAGTTTTTCCCATCAGTGCCCAAGCGTTTCCATCATGGCGGGAGAATATCGGTCGCCGGTCGCTGCACCGATTGGGGCCGCCTCGTCGAGTGCCGCCAATTCGTCCGGTCTTAGGATCAGGTCGGCGGCAGCAATATTTTCCTCCAGATATTTCGATCGTTTTGTTCCTGGGATTGGGACCGTCCCAACGTTCATCGTCCAGGCGATGGCCAACTGAGACGGTGTCACGTTTCTTGCCACGGCGATCTCCTTTATTTTTTCTACCAAACGGAGGTTTGCCTGCAAGTTGCCGCCTTGAAAACGCGGATCAAATCGCCGGAAGTCGTCTGGCGCAAGTTGGTTAAGATCTGTCAGGACGCCGGAAAGGAAGCCGCGGCCGAGCGGCGAGTAGGCGACGAAGCCGATCCCCAATTCGCGGATTGTATTCAGGACTTGATCGCGTTCAACGCCGCGCTCGAACAGCGAGTATTCGGTTTGGACGGCGGTGAGCGGATGGATGCTATGCGCCTTTCGGACGGTTATGGCGGATGCTTCTGAGACGCCAATCGTGCGCACCTTGCCCTCTCCGACAAGGATCGCCAGCGCACCTATCGTCTCCTCGATAGGCGTTTGCGGATCGATGCGGTGTAGATAGACTAGATCGACGAAATCCGTTCTGAGCCGGCGAAGCGACCCTTCAACGGCATTGCGAATATCGGACGGTTTGCCGGTGACAATCGGTTTGCCATTCATCATAGCGAGATCACCGTTGGCGGTGAATTGAAAACCAACTTTAGTTGCTAGGACAACGGCATCTCTCTTCCCCGTGAACGCGGTTGCCAGCAACTCTTCATTGGTAAAAGGGCCATAGACCTCGGCGGTGTCGAATAGCGTTACGCCATGATCAAGCGCTTGCGCCAGCGTCCTCAAGCTTTCGTGTTCATCGCCCGCCCCATAAGCGGCGCTCATTCCCATGCAACCCAACCCCTGGGCACTGACAACTAGTCCCTGACTCCCGAGTGGAATTTGTCTCATGAAATTCTTCTCCCTTGAATTGGATTGGCATCGATTGGGCCATTCGGGCGGATGCGACGTGAAGCGCCGTTACGCGGGCTGTGGTGCGCCATAAAGCCAGCCCGCGAAGGTGACGCGGTAGACCGATACTTGCAAAGTCTTGCACGATCCTGTCATTGATACTGCATGGGCGCATTTGCCTTGCCCAGCCGTTTGATTGCTGCTCGAATGCTGACCATGGATCCTCTCATCGAACTTCGAAAACGCATCATGCACCATTCCGGCTCAACAGATCTGGCAACCATCCAGACTGCTATCACCGGCGTCAAACTCTCTATCTGCAGCATCACGACCGAACCAATCGGCCACATATATGAGCCGGTGGTAGTATTGGTCGTCCAAGGGCGAAAGCGGACGGTGCTTGGCGAGCGCATCTTCGACTATGGGGTCGGTCAATACCTTGTCGTCCCAATCGAGCTGCCCATTATCAGTCGTATCGCGTCGGCGAAAGCGGACGAGCCGTTCCTGGCTATTGCTTTGACATTGCGATCGACATCAATTGTGTCACTTCTCCTCGATGCGGCTATACCGCAACGCAACCCCGCCGAGTTTTCGGGCCTGGGGGTCGGCACTGCATCGCCTGAGCTTGTCGATGCCATGCTGCGAATGATTCGTTTGCTCGATTCGCCAACGGATATTCCAATTTTGATGCCTGGGTTGGAACGAGAAATTCTTTGGCGCTTACTCAGCGCTGAACATGGCGGTCTCGTTCGTCAGATCGGATCGGTCGGCGGCCGATTGGCACAGATCGGCCATGCCCTCCGCTGGCTACGAAGCCGTTATGCTGACATCATCCGTATCGAGGATATGGCCGAACAAGCTGGGATGAGCGTGTCGACGTTTCACCGCCATTTTCGAGCCATTACCGCGATGACGCCGATTCAGTATCAAAAGCAAGTCCGCCTGCAAGAAGCTCGCATGCGCCTTCTGGCGGGGGCTGGCGATGTCGCGTCGGTCGGGTTCGCCGTCGGATACGATAGTCCTTCGCACTTTAGTAGAGAATATACTCGTCTCTTTGGGTTCCCGCCGGGCCGAGACGCGACGCGTCTCAAGGAGCTTCCATCAAAAGCTTGAGTTGTATTGCTGACCTTAGGAGGGACTTCTATGAAAGGTTCGACGCCCGATTTGCGGATGTCGTCAACATGATTGTCTATTCATCAAATAGAGCCATAGAACAACGCCGCACTCCATGCGAATGCAATGCATTCTATCGACTGAAGCAGGACAGGACGGACGTTGAAGCCGGCGACTTCATTTCGCTTCGAGCTTTTTGCTTACGATGAGGGCCTCCCAGGGCATTACCAATATCTCCTCCATAAGAACATGAACCGCCATATGGGGCTACTGCTTAGCGTGGAAAAGGCGCAGAGCTCGGCCCACTAACCTCGATCTGAGATACTCGATCACACTTTATCCAACGCTCCTGCCGTTCGGTTCTTCACCGCGGAACGTTTAGCTGCAATCCACGTCCTCGGAGCCCTTCGACAAACGCGGCACATCTTCGACTAGCATGCGCACGGACGCAATGGCCCTGTGCGGAGCACTAGAGGCACCGACGCTTCGGCATTGGATATCATAGCCACCTGAAAGATCACTGTTTCGAAGACCGGGCCTGTCGCTAACGCAGCCGGTCACTCTCGTAATTGACGGTAAAGTCAGCCGGCGGAGTCGGTCCCCAAATATAGAACGCATCCTCCGGGGCGTGATCCGCCGCAGGCCAATCGTAGTCGGCCGAGACGAAATCGATGTCTGCGGAATATTCCGCGTAACTGCCCCATGGATCGCGGACATAGTGAAAGTAGTTGGATCCCAGCACGTGGCGACCAAGGCCCCAGCCTCTGGCAAACCCTTTGTCGGCCATCTGCATGGCGCCGAGGCCGATATCGTTGATCGATCCGACATCCCAGCTGAGATGGTGCAGGCCCGGTGCGTCGGATTTGGCAAAGGCGACGAGATGATGATCGCTGCCGTGTACACCATGAAGAAAAGCGATCCCGTCCGCCGACCTGTCTGAGAGCCGAAGGCCTAGAACCCTGCAGTAGAATGTTACCGCCTTGTCGACGTCTCGCGTGAAGATCAGGACATGAGCAAGCCTGCGCGGCTGAACAGCAGGCGCACGCGAACGCAAGGGAGCGGCCGCTTGATTGGCCGGCACCGAAACATTTCGGAAGTCGGATTTCTCGCTCGGCGAGCTTTTCCCCGCCACCTGGATTTCGACGATATTGCCGTCATGGTCGCGGAACCAGATTCCGTTGGATTGAAACCCTGCGGGCGGATCGATCAAAGCCACGCCGCTCAATTCAACATGCTTGCGGAACATATCGAAATCGTCTTCGAATACGCCGAAGGATAGGAAGCTGAGCCGCTTGTGCGGCCCTTCCGACAGGCTTCCCCAGCGGTGCGCGTGGCCATGGGTGTAGAGACCAAGCGAATTGCCCTCTTCGCGCACGTCCAGACCGAAAGCGGAATAAAAATCGTTCGCAATCCGAAGGTCGGGAACCTGGATGTTGAAACTGTCCATCGAATGGATACCGAGCACGCCCGGCCTGCGGCTCGCATTAACGAAGCGTTTGATCGCCGTCATTGAAGCTCCTCCTCTTCCCTGCTTTGCCTGGCGTTCAGGCTGCCTCCCTGCCGAGGGTAACTTCATCGCGGATAGAATTGACGAGAAGGCCGATCCGTTCAATCTCCACTTCGCATAAGTCGCCTTCCTTCATGTAGAGCGGCGGCTTGCGGCC
Source organism: Rhizobium sp. BK376 (assembly GCF_004341625.1). GTDB lineage: Bacteria > Pseudomonadota > Alphaproteobacteria > Rhizobiales > Rhizobiaceae > Rhizobium. The sequence continues at coordinate 6,312 of NZ_SLZG01000013.1, forward strand.
GGCACCCACGCCAGCGGGTGTACCAGTGACGATCACGTCACCGGGCTCAAGCGTCATCGTCTGGCTGAGGATCGATACGAGGGAGGCAACACTGAAAACCATATCGTCGATATTGGCGCGCTGTACTGACTGACCATTCAGGCGGGTTTCGAGGACGAGCCCCGCACAGCCCGGCGGAAGTTCGTCGGCCGTCACGAAGACGGGGCCGAAAGCGCCGGTCGAATCGAAGTTCTTGCCGATAGTCCATTGCGGTGTTGCGTGCTGATATTCGCGGATCGAGCCGTCATTGAAAATGGAATAGCCGATGACGTGCCGAAGGGCATCCTCTTCGGAAATCTTGGAACCGCCCTGCCCGATGACGGCAACGAGTTCGCCCTCGAAATCGAGTGTATCGGAAACTTTCGGCCGGACGATCTCGTCTCGGTGCCCGATCAGGCTGGAGCCGAAACGCGCAAAGACGGTCGGATATTTCGGCTGTGCATAACCAGACTCTGCCGAGTGATCCCGATAGTTCAAGCCAACGCAGAGGATCTTCGGCGAACGTGACAGAAGCGGCATGTAGCGGATCTCTTCTCGCGCTATCGTCTTTCCGTTCCGCAGGGCTTCGCCAGCAGCAGTCAGACCCTGCCCGCCGGCTGCTACCAACGCATCCAGCGTCCCCGGAAATTCCGGATCGGTTACGAAAAGCCCGCGCAGCGTGCCATTCTCTTCAATGGCCAATCCTTCATCGCCACCCAGTCCAAATCTTACAAATCTCATGATGTGTCCTCCATCTGATGTGATAGATATCTGTTACAATAAAATATTTGTCAAATAAAAATATATTTTCTTTTCGAAGGACGTATGTTATCGATCGTGACATGTCGACCGCCGGGGGTGCGGCCAAGGAGGAGCAATCATGAAAAACTATGATCTTGCCATTATCGGGCGCGGACCAGTCGGTCTTGCCCTGGCTGCGCTTGCAGCGCAGCTGAAGCTGAAGGCGGTCGTCATAGAAAAACACAGGGACCTCTATGCCTTGCCGCGCGCCGGGCATGTCGATCACGAGATCGTTCGGCTCTTCCAGTCTCTCGGCGTCGCAGATGCCATGCTGGCCGACAGCTATCCCACGACCGAATATGTCTGGGTCAACGCGCAGCGTGAACTATTGCTTGAATTCGACTGGGGTGCCAAGGGTATCTCCGGCTACAATTCCGACTACATGCAGTTCCAGCCGGTTTTCGAGGCTGCTCTCAGCGACAAGCTTTCTTCCGCCGAAACAGTGGATCAGCTGCTCAGCTGGGAAGCGCGGTCCATGACCGAGGATGCAGACGGCGTGGAGTTGCAGCTCGCGCGTACGAAAATGGTGCCGGGCCAGATACGCCCCGTCGCAACGGACGAAATGCAGACGATCCGCGCCCGCTACGTCGTTGCTGCCGATGGCGCCAACAGCAGTGTCCGACGCATGCTGAAGATCGAACGCGACGATTTCGGCTTCAACGAGAAATGGCTCGTCGTAGACGCTCGCAAGAAGCGCGACTTCTCGCTGGATTTCGATTGCGGCCAGATCTGCGATCCGAGGCGTCCGGTCACCGTGCTGCCGCTCGGCAAGCGTCATCGCCGGTGGGAATGGGCAATGATGCCCGGCGAAACCGCCGCAGATCTCGAAAAACCCGAGGCGGCGTGGAGACTGCTGGCCGAACAGAATGTCTTTCCGGACGATGTCGAAATCATTCGCCAGCTCGTCTACACATTCGAGGCGCGCCATGCTCAGCAATGGAGCAAGGGACGAATTTTCCTCGCCGGCGATGCAGCTCACACCACACCTCCCTTCATGGGACAAGGTATGTGCTCCGGCCTGAGAGACGCGAAGAACCTTTCCTGGAAGCTGGATCTGATCGCCCGCGGCATTTCCGAACCTTCTCTGCTCGACACCTATGAGCGGGAGCGCTCCCCCCATACGCGCGACTGGACGATCATATCGCTCGAAGCCGGCAAGGTGCCCTGCACGCTCGATCCGGAAGAAGCGCGCCTTCGCGATGAGAAATTCCGCGAGGGCTGGATGCCGCCGATGCCGGACTTCCCGAAGCTTGTCGACGGTATTCTGGCTTCACCGGAAATCGGCTCGCCAGCCTATCTCAATGGTACGCTCAGTCTGCAGGCTGCGGTGAAAAGGGACGGCAGCGTTACGCTATTCGATGAGTTTTTCCCCAGCACACGTTTCGTCCTCGTCAGCTCCGTTGCCAATCCGGCCTCCGTCCTGTCACAGAGCCAGATCGACAGGCTTGAGGCTATCGGGGTCTGGTTCGTCCATGTCGGCACCGGTCCAGATGCCGACGTAGAGGATATCGACGGTGCTTACGCCGCCTATTTCCGCGACAACCATATCGAGGCCGTCGTCCACCGCCCTGATTTCTACGTCTTTGGCGCCAGCGAGAAACTCGCGAATCTTGGCGCGCTCGTCGACGACCTGCTGAACCAGTTGCATCTTAGTACCAATGTCGACGCCCCGCGGACGGAAACAACACATCAGGATCGCGCCGATGCCCACTGAAACCCGACTCCATGCCGAGGGCCTTGCGTGGCCGGAATCGCCGCGTTGGCGTGACGATGTGCTCTATATCTCCGATGTGCACAATTTCCGTATCGCCAAAGTATCCGCCAACGGCGAGGCGGAAACCTTGTGCAACGTGGAGGGACGTCCCGCCGGCATGGACTTCACCGCGGATGGCAGCCTGTTGCTGGCAACAGGAATCGGCCGCCAGCTTTTCAGCGTCGATCCCGCAACCGGAGCTATGCAACTCAAGGCATCGCTTCCGCCAGCTGACAATTCCTATCTGAATGACCTCGTCGTGCATTCAAATGGATGGGCGTGGTTTGGAGATACCGGATTTCGATTCGGTGTGGACGAGCCGCAGGAAAGTGGCTGCCTTTGGGCCTATCATCCGCAGAAGGGGTTGAGGCAGGTTGCCACGGACATCTTCTTTCCGAACGGCCTCGTCATCAGCCCTGATGGAGCGACCCTTTACGTCGCCGAAACCTTCGGCAAGCGGATTTCCGCCTTCGACATAGGCGCTGATGGCGGCCTGACCAACAGGCGCATTCACGCCGAACTGCGCGGCGAACCCGATGGACTTTCCCTGGATGGTGAAGGCTGCCTCTGGGTGCCGCTCCTGTTTCTGGGCGAGTTCGTGCGTATCACCCCAGAAGGACAGGAAATCGAAGCAATTGGTTTTCCTGGCATGAATGCCATTGCTTGCATTGGCAGCGGTGAGGATCGCAAGACGTTGTTTCTCTGTGTCTGCAACGCAGACCGCAGCAATCCGCAGAAGCCGGTTCTGAGCGGTGCAGTTCATGTCGCCCTGCCTGTCTCGCACGGAGTCGGAAGGCCGCAGTAAAATATCTTCTCAACAATAAAATATATTTTCTTTGACATAATGTTTTTAATGTTATAGAAAATATCAATGAGCGAAGCTTTCGAATCCACGACCCAGGCCGATCAGGTTCATAGCGAATTGCGATCGGCCATATTGAGCGGAGCACTCGCTCCCGGGGAGCGGATTCGAATGAACTTTGTTGCCTCGGATATGTCGGTCAGCCTGGGCGCTGTGAGGGAGGCACTCTCCCGACTCGCGGCAGAGGAGATCGTCATCGCAACGGCGCAACGCGGCTATCGGGTCGCATCGCTCTCGGCGGAAGAACTGAATGACCTGACCGAAACGCGCATCGCTCTGGAGCAGATCTGCCTCCGCGCCTCGATCGCCGAGGGGGGCGTGGAATGGGAAGCCTTATTGGCTGGCGCACTGCATCGTCTGCTGCGGCTACCGGAATTCGAGAACGGTGACTGCCTGCAGTTGAGCATGGCCTGGTCGCGTGCCCACGACAGCTTCCATACGGCCCTGGTTTCCGGGGCTCGGAGCGTGTGGATGAGCAAGTTTCGCAGCTCGCTCTATCGGCAGGCGGAGCGCTACCGGCGTCTCTCGGTGCCTCTGCGAACAGGGGATCGCGACGTGGCGGGCGAGCATCGCCAGCTTTGCGAGGCGGCCCTTGCCCGCGATGCGGAAAGTGCCTGTGCGCTCATGCGTTCGCACCTAGTGCGAACAAGCGAAATCCTGTTGCGATCGCCATTGCTGATGACGACGGACCAGTTGAAGGCAACAGGCAACTGAATGGAATTGCCGGAGGGAGCCGGCCATTGGATCAAGTGGAGGAGAAAACCATGATCGTCAGAACGATAATTTATACTGCGATGCTTGCATCCAGCGTCGTAGCGCTTGCCCATGCTGAGGCAGCGGGCAAGAAACTCACCTTGTTGACCGGTCCGACCGAGGATCGCCTGATCAGCGCCTTTTCGCATGAGTTCGATAATAAGGCGAAAGCGGCGGGAATGACGGTCACCCAGTTGACCAGCCCGTTCGACCCGGCCCTACAAGCCCAGCAGCTTGACGACGCCATCGGCCAGAAGCCCGACATGATCGTCCTGCAGCCGCTAAGCTCCGGTGCCGTTACGCCGGGCTTGCAGCGGGCCAAGGCCGCGGGAATTCCGGTCTTTCTCGTCATTTCTCAGGTCGATAAGGGCGATGGATTGTCCGTCGGCACGATGGCGCTCGATGATTTTAAATCGGGCGAGCTGGCCGCGGAGGCCATGATTGCCGGGTTGAAGGCCGGTGGCCGCCAAACCGCCAAGGTGGCCGCAATCACCGGATCGCTCGCTGAGGGTATTGCCCCGAGGCGTCTCGAGGGCTTCAAGGCACGTCTCGCCAAAGAGCCGTGGATCACGCTTGCTCAGGTCGAAGATGCGCAATGGATCCCGCCGGTGACCGAGCAGATTGCCGGTCAGATGTTCACCAAATATGCAGCCGATGGCGGCCTGGATGCCATTTACGGCATGAATGACGCGATGGCGAATGCCATTATCCAAGCTGCGGACAGTGCCGGCATCGACTTGGGAACAGCTCCCGGTCAGTTGCTTGTCATCGGTGGGGGCTGCCAGGAGTCGGGAATCCGTAACATGCAGGCGGGCAAGCAATATGCAACGCTAAGCGGCCCTCTTCCGTCCTATGACGGCCCGAAGGCGGCCGAGCTGATCGCCGACTATTTCTCCGGCAAGGACATCCCGAAACTCAGCGTCACCACGCCGCTGGAAGTCGTTTCCCGCGGCAATCTGGACAGCTACGCGAAGTCCTGCAGCTTCTGACCAATGTAACCTCATACCGTCGACAGGAGGACACAATGACGAACGAGCACGGTTCGGCCGAATCCGTACGCCTATCGGTACGGGGCCTAGCGAAGCGTTTCGGCAGTATCGCGGCGATCGAGGATGTGTCACTCGATCTGCATCAAGGTGAAGTTCGTGCATTGTGCGGTGGAAACGGTGCAGGAAAGAGCACACTCGTCAAGATATTGACGGGTGTGCTGGCTCCGAGCGAAGGCACACTTGATGTCGACGGCCGGCGATGCAACTTCCGCAATCCTATCGATGCCCAACGCGCCGGCCTGACGCTCGTCGCACAGGAACTGAGCCTTGCGCCAGACCTCTCCGTGCACGACAACCTTTGGCTCGGCCACGCCAGTGCGCCGTTCGTGCGGCGCACCGCTAAAAGTGCCGTCATGGCAAGGGAAGCACTCGATGCCGTCGGGCTGGAATCGACCGGTCTCGATGTCAAGGCACGCGACCTCGCCCTAGCAGAGCGACAATTGCTGGAGATCGCGCGCGGACTGGTGCGCAACGCGTCCGTTCTGATCCTCGACGAGCCGACCGCGACCCTATCCGAGCGGGAAATCGACAAGGTCTTCGATGCGGTCCGCCAACTGAAGGCACGGAAGTGCTCCGTCATCTACATCACCCATCGCATGGGCGAAGTCTACGATCTCTGTGATTCCGTGACGGTGATGCGCAATGGACGCGTCGTTGCGACACAGCCAGTCGCGGAAATGCCGCGGGATCGTCTCCTGGAACTGATGATCGGCAGGGAGCTGACGGATGTCTATCCGCCGGCCACCCGCCAGCCCGGCGAGGTGATGCTGGATGTCTCGGATCTGCACGTGCCGAAAACGATCGAGGGCTTCGATATCCAACTGCGCGCTGGCGAGATTGTCGGCGTCGTCGGGCAGATCGGCTCGGGCGCAACAGAAAGCATCCGCGCTCTCGCCGGCCTCGTTCACAATGCCCGCGGCGACGTGACAGTGGGCGGGCGAAAACTGCGCCTTGGCATGCCGGCGGCCGTGCTGAAATCGGGCGTGCGTTTCGTATCCGAAGATCGCGCGAGCGAAGGCGTGTTCCTCGACATGTCGGCACGCACGAACCTCGTGGCAGCACGTCTTGACGAGGTGTCAAGCAAGGGGCTGCTGCCAGCGGGCCGCCTCGGCCGCATCGCCAGCTTGCTTGCACAGCAGGTCGGTTTCGATCCTTCGCGCCTGCATTTGGCGGCCGGTCGGCTCAGCGGCGGCAATCAGCAAAAGCTTGCCATTGGGCGATGCTCCGATCGTCAGATACCCGGCGTGATTCTGATGAATGAACCCACGCGCGGGGTCGATATGGGCGCGCGCGCCGAAATCTATCAGACGCTCAGGCGGCTATGTGATGATGGCAACGCCGTTCTTCTTGCTTCAACCGACCTCGAAGAGGTTGTCGGCCTCGTCGACCGGGTCGTCACGATGTTCCGAGGCCGGATCGTCGGTGTACATGAACGTGGCGAATTCACAGAAACGGCCATTCTATCTGAAATCACCAACGCGCAGGAGGCGGCATGAGCGTAGTTAGCGAAATCTCACCATCACCGGCGAAGCGGACCAGAAGCAGGCGCATGATGACCCCGTCTCTGGCAAACCTTGCAAAGCTGCTTGCAATTGGACTTCTGGTCGGTCTGGCATTGTCCACGCCCGGGTTCTTCACCCGCCCCAGCCTTATCGCGCTTGCCAACGCCATGTCGCTTGTTGGCTGTGTTGCCCTTGCTATGACGTTCGTGACACTCGGCGGCTATATCATGTCCTTCAGCCTCGGGGCGACGGCGTCGGTCACCGGCATCGTGTTCATGGCCGTGCTCGGCCACGGCTTCGTCCTTGCCGCCTTCACCGCAGTTCTTTTGGGTATTGTCATCACAGCGCTTCAGGGCGGGATCATAGGCGCCCTGCGTGCAAATCCCATCATCGTCTCATTGGCGGCTTATGCACTGCTGATCGGCCTGACACAGATCATTGTCGGTCCGAAAATGGACGCGCCGAACCTCGATTATCAGTTTCTGAAGGGACGTCTTGCCGACATCCCCATCTCCTTTCTCGTTTTAGCGGCATTGGCGATACTGGCTCAGGTGATCATGACGTTCACGCGTTTCGGCCATGAACTCATGCTCGTGGGAAGCAATGCACGTGCGGCTGAGGCGGCGGGGATCCACGTCACGCGCGTGACAATCATTGCCTATGCCCTGGCAGGCGCGCTGGCTGCCATTGGCGGTATTCTGATCGCTTCCCGTTTCGGTACCGCGGACATGCAGACGGCGCGCGGCTTTGAATACACAGCCATCGCCGCCGTCTTGATCGGCGGGACGGCGATCGGCGGCGGCCGTGGGTCCATGCTCCAGACTTTTCTCGGCATGGCAGCGATCGCAGTCATCAACGCGCTGGCCTTGCTTCAGGGATTCAGCATGGAATTTCAGCGGCTGACGATCGGTCTTGCGGTGCTGGCCGTCGTCATTCTCCAAGGCGTTGGACGGAGGAACTAACGATGCGAAATTGGTTTAGCGAAGAAAGGGGCGCAGGCGCGATTTTCGTCCTCGTGGCTTGCGCGCTTGCTGCGGCGCTCGCCGTACAGGGCACCGCGTCAACCCAACTCGTGCTGTTCAGCATCTTGCAGTATTTCGCGACCATAGCGCCGGTGGCGCTCGGGCTCGGGCTGACGATGGTCGCCCGCGAATTCGACCTGTCGGTCGGCGGCGTCATGAGCCTTTCGGGCTGTATCGCAGTCACGATCGGAGCGGGTGATCCGATAGCAGGGGCGGCTGCCGGCATCGTCGCGGGCCTTGCGATCGGACTGCTGCAGGGCCTTACCATCACCGGGCTTGGCCTCAGTTCCATCTCCGTGTCATTAGGAACGCTGATGACGACGGCAGGGCTTGCCTATATCGTGACCGGCAACCTGACCGTATCGCTCGGACGGCCGGATCTGTCTGCCGCGATCAATGAACCGATCCTCGTCATCTTTTCCTGGCGCAGTTTGTTTGCCGTCGGTTGCATTGTCATCGCTGGCTTGGTCTTCCGCTGGACCCGCATCGGCGTGGATCTCGTGGCAACCGGCTCGGAACGAGTCGCGGCCAGAACGGCTGGCGTGAAAACAGGGCCGATGGTCGCAGCAGTATTCACCGTCTCCAGCGGGCTTGCCGCAGCAAGTGGCGTACTGCTCAGCTACGGGCTATCGGTCGCATCGCCCTCGGGTCTCACCGATGTCTTGGTGCCCGCGATTTCGGCTGCCATCATCGGCGGAGTTTCGTTGGCAGGTGGTCGCGGGAGCCCAGTCGGAATAGCTTTCGGCGCGCTCGTTCTATGCCTGCTCAACGCTGGCCTGAATGCACTTGGTGTGTCGCCTACCGCCCAGCAGGTCATTCTGTCGGCAGTGCTTTTTGCAGTGGCGATTTCGTCTGCACCCCGGTTCTATCAGCTTCTCGATCGATAAGATGCGTTTCGTCGCTAAGGTGGTAATCCAGGTCAGAAACCTATATCTGCATTTGAAATAGATTCTGGGATCAAATGCGAGAAGATCATGGCAACGCAGCCGGCACTTACACAGGCCGACAATGTTTATGAGCGACTCAAGGCCGACATATTGAGTTGCCGTTTGCGGCCCGGTGCGAAGATACGCATCAATGAGGTCGCCCGCGACTTTGAAGTCAGCATGGGCGCGGTGCGCGAAGCGCTCTCGCGGCTTGCTGCCGAGGACATGGCGGTGGCGACCGCGCAGAAGGGCTTCAGTGTACCAGATGTCTCAATTGCCGACCTCGTGGACCTGACCGAAACGCGGATCAAGATCGAAGACCTGTGTATCCGGGCGGCGATAAAAACCGGCGATATCGAGTGGGAGACGGCTCTAGTAGCAGCTTTCCACCGGATACAGCGCCTTCCCGAGACTGAGACCGATGGCGACAAACTCATCCTCAGTGAACGCTGGGCGGCAGCACATCAACAGTTTCATCAAGCGATCGTCGCAGCCTGCAAGAGCCCGTCGTTGATGAAAATCCGAGCCGTGCTCTATGCTCAGACGGAGCGCTATCGAAGGCTCTCAGTGCCGATGCGAACGATCGATCGCGACGTTGCGGGAGAACACAAAGCGATCTTCGACGCCGTCATTGCTCGCGATGCAAATCGCGCTGTTGCACTGATGGAAAGCCATTTGCAATTAACAACGGATATTCTCATACAATCTCTGACCGGTGTCGCGGCCATCTAGCCAAAAAAACAGTGGTTGGTCTTCGCTGAACAGCTGATCAATGAAGTTTTGGGCACCGATTATTTCAACTTCGATATTGCCATGTCCCGGCTTTATGGAACTCGTTTCGGGGCGCTATTGCGACCAGCACGCCGGTTGACCGTTTTCTCGGCGATGCTGGGTGGGTGTGGGTTGCCCTCTATGAGGCCGACCACATCCCTTTGGGTAGAAAATTTACATTCCGAGGCAGGTCTCAGCGCGGGAAAAGTGCGGATGTGTATAGGCGGCGCACGCACTAAGGATCGTTACCGCGGAGCGCTTCTCGATGTGCGAGTGGTTAGTTTCGACCATCCTGAACAGTCCATCTGGCGAAAAAGTCTCGGCGCGATGGAGTTTTCGACAGTAGCTTATGGAGACACGGACACAACCGAATTAACGCTCTCGTTCGAGAGCATCCGCTCTTCCTTATGACGCTCGAGCGTGATCAGGCACGCATTTCACCCCCGTTTATGTCTGTCTCACGTAAAATGATGCTCGTACAGGCAGATATTTGAACTCACGGCCTTCGATTTAGTGTGATTGCAGGCGGGGATGAGTGCCGTCTGTTACGATTGCGAACTATCTAAGGTAGCGAGAAAAGAAGACGCCGCACATTCAGAGAGATGCGCGGCGCGAGGAACAGCGGTACTCGCCGCCAGCTTCCATCTCCGTCAAGCAAGAATTACTAGATCAATGCTGATCGCATACGATGCTGGGGGGCCGCACAGCAAAAGATCACCGGATGCCGCAAAAAGAGATGTGGGATCGGTCAGCACTCCCTGCGCATGCTCTCTGAAAGGCCCGATCCAAGAATATGTCCCTGCATCGACAATTGCCCCTGCGGATTGATAGGGGCATTCCCTATGCCCAGTCGTGCCACTCAAAAAGATCCAAGGGCGATCTAGCGGCGATCGATCAGCTGCTAGAGCAAATCCCAATGCCAGCTGTTTGTTGCACGGACCTCTTTTCGTGCGGCCGCGTACGATTGCGATGGACCCCTTAATAGGTGAGGCGTTTTCGGCGAGCTCCAGCAACTCGGTCGCTGCGATCGATGCATCACCCATAGCAGGCAGGTCAGGCGCCAATACAGTCTGGCAGTTTCGATATGCTGCGTCCCGGACTGCGTTTAAGCAAATCAGCTGTACTATTCGAGGGTGAAGAAGCACGCTGTTCGATCCCGTGGGCGGCAATGCTTTGAAGGCCTCTTTGAAAAGCTCCTTGGCCAGCGATCGCATTTCGATAATCAATTGCGCTGAATGGTGATGCGTCATCATTATTGTTCCTCTGGATCTCGGATGGCGCAGTGTTATTTGCTTGCGACTATCGAATAAGGATCGCCCTGAAGTCGTTGACGTTGGTGCCTGTCGGTCCTGGGACGAAGAGAGCGCCTATCGCGTTGAAGGCGGACCAGCTGTCGTTGCTGGCCAGGAGATCGCCGGCATCCATCTGGCGGCTGAGAAGACGGTCGTTGGTTGTCCCATCGGCGAAGGCACCGGCATTGTCCTCGGAGCCATCGATGCCGTCGGTATCGGCGGCGAGTGCGGAAATGCCTCTGAAACCTGCAATGCCGCGGGCGAAGGAGAGCAGAAACTCGCCGTTGCGCCCGCCCCTGCCCTTTCCCGTGATCGTGACCGTCGTCTCACCGCCCGAAAGCAGAACCACGGGCTTGGAAAACGGCTGGTCGCGGCGGGCGACCTCGGTGGCGATCGCCGCATGCATGCGGCCGATCTCGGAAGCCTCTCCTTCGATTGCGTCGGAAAGGATGACCGCATCGACGCTGGCATCGCGGGCAGCTTTTGCCGCCGCCTCCAGAGAGACCAAGGCCGATGCCACCAGTCGGACTTGGTCTCTGGAAAAGCAGGCATTGTCAGGCTGCGGAGCCGGATCCCTCGCTTCGCGGATATGACGGACCACGGCGTCGGGGAGATCGAGCCGGTACCGATCGATCAGCCGTAAGGCATCGGCGGCGGTGCTTGTGTCCGGAATGGTCGGTCCCGAGGCCACGAGGGCGAGATTGTCGCCTGGAATATCGGAAACGACCAGCGAGACGACACGGGCCGGATGGGCGAGCGCCGCCAGTCTGCCGCCCTTGATCCGCGAGATTTGCTTGCGCAGGGCATTCATCGCATCGATCGGAGCGCCTGACGACAACAGCGCCCTGTTGACGGCGATCTCGTCGGCGAGCGTCAGGTCGCCGGCGGGTGCCGGAAGGAGTGCCGAGCCGCCGCCGCAGATCAGGGCGACCACGAGGTCGTCCCCGGTCAAGCCGGTGACTGCAGCCATAAGCCTGGCGGAAGCCGTAAGCCCGTTTTCGTCAGGCACCGGATGGGCGGCTTCGAGGATATCGATGCGGTCACAGGGCACGGCATAGCCGTAGCGGGTAACGACGGTGCCAGACAGCGGACCATGCCACAGCCGTTCGAAGGCGCGGGCCATCTGGGCTGCGCCTTTGCCGGCACCGATGACAACCGTGCGGCCTTTCGGCTTCTCAGGCAGGCAGCCGGCCAGCACCTTCTCCGGATCGGCCGCAGCGACGGCAGCATGGAAAAGGCCTTCCAGAAAAGCGCGCGGGTTTGTTATCGGCGGCATGGGCTGCTCCTGATCTTGGGACGGCTGGCCAAAAGCGACTTCCGGCTAGCCGGGTTTTCACCCGACGGCATGGTTCGCCATCCTCTCCAGCGCCTTGACGAGACCGGAATGGTCAAGCCCGCTGTCACCATTGGCGGCGCATTGGTTGAAGAGTTCCTGCGTCGCGGCCGTGTTCGGCAGCGAGACGCCGAGCGCCTTGGCGCCCTGGAGGGCGAGATTGAGATCCTTCTGGTGCAGCGAGATGCGGAAGCCCGGATCAAAGCTGCGCTTGATCATGCGCTCGCCATGTACTTCGAGGATGCGCGAGGAAGCAAAGCCGCCCATCAGCGCTTCGCGCACCCGCGCCGGATCGGCGCCTGCCTTGGAGGCAAAGACCAGTGCTTCCGAGACCGCCTCGATCGTCAATGCGACGATGATCTGGTTGGCGACCTTGGTGACCTGGCCATCGCCGCAATCACCGACCAGCGTAATGTTCTTGCCCATCAGTTGGAGCAACGGCAGAGCCCGGTCGAAGCTTTCCTGCGAGCCGCCGGCCATGATCGAGAGCGAAGCATTTTTTGCACCGACCTCACCACCGGAGACGGGCGCATCGATATATTCGGAACCGGTTTCGCGCACCCTCCTGGCGAATTCCCTGGTCTCGATCGGCGAGATCGAACTCATGTCGATGACGAGCTTGCCTTTGGAAAGACCGTAGGCGACGCCGTTCTCACCGAAGAGCACATCCTTCACCTCCGGCGTACCCGGCAGCATGAGGATGATGGTATCGACGGCCTCGGCAAGCGCTTTCGGCGTGTCGACGAATGTCAGGCCATTGTCGATGAGTTCCTGGCGCGGCGGGATGAAGAATTTCGAGGTGACGATGGTGTGGCCGGCATCCTGGAGATGGCGCGCCATGGGCGTGCCCATGATGCCGAGGCCGATGAATCCGATGGTTGCCATGATCTAGCTCCTGATCTTGAGAATGTCTGCGCTTCTGGTCTGCCGGCCGGCCGAGGTGAACCAGCCGAGCCCGGCCTCCGTCGTGGTGCGCGGCTTGTATTCGCAGCCGATCCAGCCGTCGTAACCGAGCGCATCGAGGGTATCGAAGACGAAGGGATAGGCGATTTCGCCGGTGCCCGGCTCGCCCCGGCCGGGATTATCGGCCAGCTGGACATGGGCGATTTTCGCCTGATGCTTTTTGAACGTGCCGATCAGTTCGCCCTTGGTGCGCTGCTGGTGGTAGAGGTCGTACTGGATGAAGAGATTGTCGCTGCCGACCTCCGCTATGATCGAGGCGGCTTGATCCGGCGTATTGAGGTAAAAGCCCGGAATATCGAAGCGATTGACGGGCTCGATCAGCAACCGGATGCCAGACTTGCCGAGCTCGTTTGCTGCATGCTTCAGGTTGGTGACGAAGGTGGTGCGCAGCACCTCGTCCGACAGGTCAGCCGGCGCAATGCCCGACAGGCAATTGACCTTTGTGCAGCCGAGCGCCGTCGCATAATCGATGGCCGAGGCGACGCCGCGGCGGAACTCGTCGATACGGTCCGGCAGGATGGCGATGCCGCGCTCCCCACCGGCCCAGTTACCGGCCGGCAGATTGTGCAGCACTTGCGTCAGGCCATTGAGATCAAGGGCGGCGCGCAGCGCCTCCTTGTCGAAATCATAGGGGAAGAGATATTCGACGCCCTCGAAGCCGGCCTTGGCGGCCAGCGCGAAGCGCTCGAGAAACGGCACCTCATTGAAGAGCATGGTCAGATTGGCCGCGAATTTCGGCATGATTGTCTCCCTGAAACGGCCCGTTCTCAGTCCAGCAAGGCCAGCGTGGCGGTCGGGGCGTCCTGTCCGTGTTCGGCAAGCTCTTCGAACTCGACCACGGCGTTGATGTCGGCGCCCATGGCGATGTTGGTGACGCGCTCGAGGATGAATTCGATGACGACGGGAACCTGGTGCTCCTGCATCAGTTGCTTTGCCGTTACAAAAGCCTCCTGGATTTCGTTGGGGCTGCGCACGCGGATCGCCTTGCAGCCGAGGCCTTCGGCCACCGCGACATGATCGACGCCGTAGCCCGGCTCGGCATCGTCGGAAGCATTGATGTTCTCGAAAGCGAGGCTGACCTCGAAATCCATGTTGAAGCCGCGTTGGGCCTGGCGAATGAGGCCGAGATAGGAATTGTTCACGACCACATGCACGTAAGGCAGCTTATGCTGCGCGCCGACCGCAAGCTCCTCGATGAGAAACTGAAAATCATAATCGCCGGAGAGCGCGACGATCGAGCGGTCCGGATCGGCGGCGCGCACCCCGAGCGCGGCCGGCAGCGTCCAGCCGAGCGGGCCGGCTTGGCCGCAATTGATCCAGTTGCGCGGCTTGTAGACATGCAGGAACTGCGCGCCGGCGATCTGGCTGAGGCCGATGGTCGAGACATAACAGGTGTCGCGGTCCAGTGCCTTGTTCATTTCCTCATAGACACGCTGGGGCTTCAAGGGCACTTGGACGAAATGGGTCTTGCGCAGCATCGTGCGCTTGCGATCACGGCACTCGCCGGCCCAGGCGGACCAGTCCCGCAATTTGCCGGCCGTCTTCCACTCCGTAGCAACGTCGAGGAACAGCTTCAGCGCAGCACCGGCATCGGAGACGATGCCGAAATCGGGCGCGAAGACCCGGCCGATCTGGGTCGGTTCGATGTCTATATGGACGAATTTACGGCCTTCCGTATAGGTCGGGACGTTGCCGGTATGGCGGTTGGCCCAGCGATTGCCGATGCCAAAGACGAAATCGGAGGCAAGCAGCGTGGCATTGCCGTAGCGGTGCGAGGTCTGCAGGCCGCACATGCCGGCCATCAGCGGATGATCGTCGGGGATCGCGCCCCAGCCCATCAGTGTCGGAATGACGGGAACGCCGGTGATTTCTGCAAATTCGACGAGCAGGTCCGAAGCATCGGCATTGATGATGCCGCCGCCGGCGACAATCAGCGGGCGCTCGGCCTCGTTCAGCATAGCCAGAGCTTTTTCGGCCTGGGCGCGGGTGGCCGTCGGCTTATAGGCTCCGAGCGATGCGTAGGTCTCGATGTCGAACTCGATCTCGGCAAGCTGGACGTCGATCGGCAGATCGATCAGGACCGGCCCTGGACGACCGGACCGCATGGTGTGGAATGCCTTCTGGAAGACGAAGGGAACCAGCCCCGGCTCCATGACGGTTACCGCCCATTTGGTAACGGGGGCTGCGATCTTGGCAATATCGACTGCCTGGAAATCCTCCTTGTCGAGGCGCGCGCGCAGCGCCTGGCCGGTGATGCACAGGATCGGGATGGAATCGGCGGCAGCCGAGTAGAGGCCGGTGATCATATCCGTGCCGGCCGGGCCTGACGTGCCGATGCAGACGCCGATATTGCCGGCCCGAGCGCGGGTATAGCCCTCAGCCATATGGCTTGCGCCCTCGACATGGCGGGCGAGGATATGGCGAACCGAGCCGCCCGCCTTCAACGCCGAATAGAATGGATTGATCGCAGCGCCGGGAACGCCGAAGGCGCAATTGACGCCTTCTCGCTCCAGAACCAGCACAGCGGCATCGACAGCACGCATTTTTGCCATGGGGGTATCCTCCGTATCTCTGAAAAGAAGGTACCGGATCTAGGGGCACGCGCAATCATAAAATGGAAATCAATACCACTCTGTGGAAATAAACATTTTCAACGAATCTGGAACAATCGAGCTATGCCGTTTATGTCATGAACATAGAGAGCAGGAGTAAGCGGCATGGCGGAGCGTCAGGAGAAGACAAAGGGAAGACCGGGCAGGAAGCCTGCGGAGAATGCCGTGCCGTCATCGGTGCAGGTGCTCGACCGCAGCCTGAAACTGCTGGAACTGGTGGCCGAAGCCGATGGCGCCGTTCTGACCGAACTTGCCGACCAGTCCGGCATGGCGCCCTCGACGGTACACCGGTTGCTGACGTCGCTGGCCCATCACGGCATGGTGACGCATGACGGCGAGACCGGCGCCTGGACGATCGGTGTGAAAGCCTTCGAGATCGGCACGGCCTATCTGCGCTTCCGCAAGCTCGGCACCATCAGCCGGCCGTTCCTGAAACAGCTGATGGAAGGCTGTGGCGAAACGGCCAATATCGCCATCGAGGACGACGGCGACGTGGTGTTCATCTCCCAGGTGGAAAGCCATGCGCCGATGCGCGCCTTCTTCCGCCCCGGCCGGCGCGGGCCGATCCATGCGTCGGGCATCGGCAAGGCAATCCTGTCGACCTGGCCGGACGCGCGCATCGAGGCGGTGCTTTCCGGCCGGTCGCTACAGCATTTTACCGACAGGACCCGCGATACGATCCCAATGCTGCTGAAAGACATCGAAACGATCCGCACCCGCGGCTGGTCGATCGACGACGAAGAGCACACGCTCGGCATGCGCTGCGTGGCAGCCCCGATCTTCGATGAATATGGCGAAGCGGTTGCGGGGATTTCGGTCTCCGGCCCGGCGGTACGACTACCCGACAGCAAGATCGATGCCTTCGGGCCGCTTGTGAAAGCCGCCGCAGAAGGGCTGACAAAAGCGATGGGTGGAAGGCTGCGAAAAGCCTGACCGACGGCGAAAGCCGCCGCACCCCTCGGGATGCGGCGGCGCGAATGGCAGGCGCACGATTAAATCATCAGGCGTTTTCGAGTTGTCGATCGAGGGCCATCTTGCGCCTGGTGCCCTTGCCCTTCATCGGCTTGCCGGCGACATAGACTTCCGTCACGCATCGATCGTCGCCCATGGTCTGGAGGATGAAGAGTTCCTCCAGCAGCGATTTCGCTGTCCGCATGCGATATTCCATTGCCGACTTGGCACTGGAATCCAGCACGACGATATCCGCATCCGCCCCGGCGTGCAGAGAACCGATCTGCTTTTCCAGTCCGAGCGCGCGGGCATTGCCGAGCGTCATCCGGTAGAAGGAGTTGAAAGGTGTCAGCCGCTGGCCCTGCAGGTGCAGAACCTTATAGGCCTCGTCCATCGTCTCCAGCATGGAGAAGCTGGTGCCGGCGCCGACATCGGTCGCCACGGACCAGCGGGCACTGAGCCTGTCGAAACCGGCGGCGTCGAAAAGCCCCGAGCCGAGGAAGAGGTTCGACGTCGGGCAGAAGACGCCGACTGCGCCGGTTTCCGCCAGCACGGAAATTTCCCGCTCGCTCATATGGATGCAATGGCCGAGCAGCGTGCGATCGTTGAGCAAGCCGTAGCGGGCGTAAATATCCGTGTAGTCTTTCGCCTCGGGATAGAGTGAGGTGGCAAAGGCAATCTCGTCGCGGTTTTCCGAGAGATGGGTCTGCACATAACAGGAAGGATGTTCGGCGACGAGCGTCTTGCTCATCTCCATCTGCTCGGGCGTCGAGGTAATGGCGAAGCGCGGGCTGATCGCATAATGGCTGCGGCCGCGGCCATGCCACTTTTCGATAAGCCGCTTGGTCTCGTCATAACCGCGCTCAGGCGTGTCGCGCAACGCTTCCGGCGCATTGCGATCCATCATCACCTTGCCGCCGATCATGCACATACCGCGCGCCTCGGCCGCAGCAAAATAGGCATCGACGCTTTCGGGATGCACCGAGCAATAGGCAACGGCCGTGGTCGTGCCATTGGACAGCAATTCGTCCATGAAACGGTCGGCAACTTCGGCCGCATGGGCCGCGCCGGCAAACTTCTGTTCCTCGACGAAAATATAGGTGTTCAGCCATTCAAGCAGCTGGGCGCCATAGGAGGCGATCGCCTGCGTCTGCGGGAAATGCAGATGCGTGTCGATCAGCCCGGGCAGGATGAGGTTCGGCCGGTGATCCGCGACATCCGCATCGGCGCCCGCGAGTTTGCGCATGTCGCCATAGAACCCGATCTCGACGATCTTGCCGTTGCTCACGAACACGGCGCCATCTTCGATATAGCGATAGGAGGCGGTGTCATCGATGCCCTGCGGCTCGGCAACGAAGGTCAGCACGCGGCCGCGGATCAGTAATTTACTCATTGGGTCTTCTCTCCACTCGTTGCGCTTTCATACCAGGAGACGAGCAGGCGGCGCTCCTCGTCGGAAATCTGGGTGACATTGGCCGGCGGCATGGCATGGGACCGACCGGCCTGCAGGTAAATCTCACGGGCATGGGCCGCGATATCGCCATCCGTTTCGAAGACGACACCCTTGGGCGGCCGGACGATGCCCTCCCATCCCGGCTCCTTGGCATGGCACATGGAACAGCGCCCGAGTATGGTATCGCGCACCTTTGGAAAGGCCTGAGCCGAGATAAAGGGCTGCTGGAGCGCCGAAATCCGCGCATTTTCCGTTTCGCGCGTCAGCACTTTCGGCACGGTCGAAAGCCACATGATGATGATGAACAGCACGACGGTGACGAGCCAGGTCCAGGTCGGGTTCCCTGCATTGGCGTGGCGGGTGTTGAAATAGTGACGGATGGTGACGCCCATCAGGAAAACCAGCGAGGCAATGATCCAGTTGAACTGGGTGCCGAAGGCCAACGGATAGTGGTTCGACAGCATCAGGAACAACACCGGTAGCGTCAGATAGTTGTTATGCGTCGAGCGCTGCTTGGCGATCCGGCCATATTTCGGATCGGGCTTGCGGCCGGCAATCAGGTCGGCAACGACGATCCGCTGGTTTGGCATGATGATGAAGAAGACATTGGCCGACATGATCGTCGCCGTGAACGCGCCGAGATGCAGGAAGGCGGCGCGGCCGGTAAACAGGTGGGTATAGCCCCAGGCGACGGCGACCAGGATGAAATAGAGCGCCACCATCAGCCGCGTGTTGTCATTGCCGAAGGGCGATTTGCACAGAAGATCGTACATGATCCAGCCGAGCGCGATCGAGCCCAGCGAAATGCCGATCGCCACCGGCTTGGAAACATTGAGCACGGCCGGATCGATCAGGTAGAGATCCGCCCCGGCATAATAGACGAGACAGAGCATGGCGAAACCCGACAGCCAGGTGGCGTAGCTTTCCCATTTGAACCAGACGAGATGGTCCGGCATGTTGGCGGGCGCCACGAGGTATTTCTGGATGTGGTAGAAGCCCCCGCCATGAACCTGCCATTCTTCCCCATAGGCGCCGGGCGGAAGATCGGGACGCTTCTTCAGGCCGAGATCGAGCGCGACGAAATAGAAGGACGACCCGATCCAGGCGATCGCCGTGATCACATGCAGCCAGCGGACGGCAAAGGTCAGCCAATCCCAGGCAATGGCAAATTCGTACATAGTGACCTCCCGGTTCTCGGATACGGTTCTGCCATCGCGCGACTTCTCCGGAAATCCCGTGAAATCCTCGAACACTTTCAAAAAAATCTATAAGATCGCACTCGATGCTCATTGCTCAACCATGTGATAGAAAGCGCTATGTCTTATCTCGATAATGTGCGCGTCTTCGTTCGCGTGATGGAACTCGGTACGCTTTCAGCCGCGGGACGCGATCAGCGCGTGACCCCCGCCGTCGCCAGCAATCGTATCAAGGAGCTGGAGCGCCATCTCGGCGTGCGGCTCTTCAACCGCACGACACGCAAGCTGTCGCCGACCGAGCATGGACGCGTCTTCTACGAGGGCGCGGCCAAGATCATCGAAGCGGTGAACGAAGCGGAGGCGGCGGTCGCGGACCTGTCGCACAATCCGAAAGGCGCCCTCAGGATTACCGCGCCGCTCGGCATCGGCCGGCGACTGATCGCCTCGGGCATCCCTGAATTTCACGACAAGTATCCGGATATCGAAGTGCGTGTCCGCCTGTCGGACCATAACGTCGACATTCTCGCCGAAGGCGTCGATGTCGCCTTCAAGCTCGGCGTTCTCGAGGATTCGAACCTGCGCATGCGCGGCATCCTTAATTGCCAGCGCTTGCTCTGTGCCTCGCCGGATTATCTTTCTCACCGCGGCATGCCTGCCAATGCCGATGCGCTGATCGCCGACAAGCACGATTGCCTGCTGCTACGCTACCCCGGCTCCAAGGAATATTTCTGGACGCTGGTGACAGCCGAGGGTCCGCGCAAATTCGAGGTCGCCGGTCCCTATGACAGCGACGACGGCGACGTGCTGACCCAATGGGCGCTGGAGGGGCGCGGCATCATCAACAAGCCGCTCTTCGAGGTGAAGGCCTATCTCAACGAGGGCCGGCTGGTGGAAATCCTGAAGGACAGCCCGCCCGCCTCCGTGCAACTGGCCGCGATCTATCCGCACAAGCGCTTTCAGGACCCGAAGGTGCGGCTGATGATCGATTTCATGGCCGATCGCTGTCAGCGGCTGATCGGTGCGCTGTTGGACGACGAGCCGGCCGGCGCGCTAATAGATAGTTGATTGGCCTTTGCCGACCAGCTCAGGGCCGCAGTCATGATTTCCGCCGCAGCAAGGGTCGCGATCACCGCTGGGCGTTTGTCCTTGACTGCCGTCCCACCGATCGGGCAAACGAGCCGTCCAAAAAGTTCCGGTTGGCCGATTTCACGCGACAGCCAGTTGCGGAAGGTCGCCCGCTTGGTCTTCGAACCGATCATACCGACATAGGCGGGATCCGGGTGACGAAGCGCTTCGGCGGTGATCAGAAAATCAAGAGCGTGGTCGTGAGTCAGCACGACAAAGCTGCTTCCGGCTGGCGCATCGCGCACCACCGCTTCCGGCATTGCCGTCAGACAGGTCTCGATTCGCGGCACCGACGAGGCGGCCAGCTCATCCTCACGGGTATCGACCAGAACGACGCGCAGTGGTGCCAGTGACAGCGCCATCGCGAGCGCGTCGCCGACGTGGCCCGCCCCGAAGACGTAGACATGCGGGCGTGCAGCCATTTCCCGGTCGCTGCGGTCGATCAGCTCACAGGCGAGCTGTGGATCGAGCGCGGTGAGGTCGAGGCTGACATAGCCGCCGCAGCACTGACCAATTTGCGGACCAAGCGGCACATTCATCCGCGTTGGGGGCGTCTGGAGCCTGAGCGCCCGCCGCGCCTGGTCGATCGCCATATGCTCGAGCTGCCCGCCGCCTATGGTCGCATAGATCGCCCGCTCCGACACCAGCATCCAGGCGTCGGTATCTCGTGGGGTCGATCCTTCGGCGCCGACCACCTCGATCAGGATCGAGACCGGTTCGCGGCGCAGATAATCGCGGATGTCTTCGCGCGCCGGCATGACCCTACTCCTTCATCGCCGCCTTCAGACGCTCGATCGCCATCAGCACGCGCTCGGGCGTTGCCGGTGCATCGAGGCGCGGACAGATCCGGTGGTCGGCAACGCTCGCCACCGCATCCGAGAGCGCGTGCAGGACAGAAAGACCAAGCGGCAGTGGCGGCTCACCAACCGCCTTGGAGCGGTGGATCGTCGGCTCATAGGCCTCTGACCAGTTGGTGAGCGAAACGTTGAAGATCTTCGGCCGATCGGAAGCGAGCGGGATCTTGTAGGTCGATGGCGCATGCGTTCTGAGCCGGCCTTTACCATCCCACCAAAGTTCCTCGGTGGTGAGCCAACCCATGCCTTGGATGAAACCACCCTCGATCTGCCCGATGTCGATCACTGGGTTCAGCGAGCGGCCGGTATCGTGCAGGATGTCGGTGCGCTCGACAACATATTCGCCGGTCAGCGTGTCGACCGACACCTCCGAACAGGCCGCACCATAGGCATAGTAATAGAAGGCATGACCGCGGCCCTTGGAACGATCCCAATGGATTTTCGGTGTCTTGTAAAAGCCTGCAGCGGACAGTTGAACACGTGCCAGATACGCTTTCTTGACAAGATCGGAAAAAGAGATCTCCTCGTGACCTATCCGCACCCGGTTGGGCAGGAACACCACCTGATCGGGGGGCACGCCGTGGCTTTCCGCCGCGAAAGCGATCAGCCGGTCCTTGATCTGGCGGGCGGCATTCTGCGCCGCCATGCCGTTTAGATCGGCCCCCGAGGAGGCGGCAGTCGGCGCGGTGTTCGGCACCTTGGCGGTCGTCGTTGCTGTAATCTTCACCCGATCGAGATCAATCTGGAATTCTTCCGCCACCACCTGCGCGACCTTCAGATGCAGCCCCTGCCCCATCTCCGTGCCGCCATGGTTCATGTGCACGGAGCCATCCGTATAGACATGCACCAGTGCACCCGCCTGGTTCGATTCCGTCTTGGTGAAGGAGATGCCGAATTTTACCGGCGTGAGCGCCACCCCACGTTTGACGAAGCGGCTCTCGGCGTTGAATGCCGCGACGGCGCGGCGGCGGCCGGCATAGTCCGCGCTTTCCTCGAGCTCGGCAACGATGCGCTGGATGATGCAGTCCTCGACCTTCTGGTGATAGGGCGTGAGGTTGCGTTCCCCATCGACGCCCATCGCGTCGTAGAAATTCAGTTTGCGGATTTCCAGCGGATCCTTGCCTACGGCGAAGGCCACCTCATCGATGACTCGCTCGGCCCCCACCATGCCCTGCGGGCCGCCAAAGCCGCGGAAAGCGGTGTTGGAAACGGTGTTGGTATAGAGCGGCGCCGACTTGGCATGCACATGCGGGAAGAAATAGGCATTGTCGCAATGGAACAGCGCACGGTCGCCGACCGCGCCGGATAGGTCGGCGGAAAATCCGGCCCGAAGCGCAAAGAGGTAGTCGATCGCAAGAATGCGACCATCGTCGTCGAAGCCGACGTCGTAGTCGATGGCGAAGTCATGCCGCTTGCCGGTGGCGACCATGTCCTCGTCGCGATCGAGCCGGATCTTGACGGCGCGCTTCAGCTTCTTGGCCGCGATCGCCGCGAGCGCAGCACACTGGTTCGCCTGTGTTTCCTTTCCGCCGAAGCCGCCGCCCATGCGGCGAACTTCGATCGTGACGGCGTGACTCGACACGCCGAGCGCATGAGCGACCATATGCTGCGTTTCGCTCGGCGCTTGGGTCGAGCAATAGACGATAACGTCCTCATCCTCTCCCGGAATGGCCAGCGAGACTTGGCCTTCGAGATAGAAATGGTCCTGACCGCCGAGTTGCATGCGGCCCTTGATCCGGCGCGGCGCAGTCGCAAGCGCGCTGGCCGCATCGCCGCGTTTCAATGTCAGCGGTGTAAAGACCTGTCGGTGCTTGGCAACATCAAGATCCCAGATGTCTATGTCGGCCGGCAGTTCCTCGTATTCGATTTTGGCAAGACGCGCGGCACGGCGCGCAAGATCGCGTGTTTCCGCGATCACGCAGAAGATCGGCTGCCCGTGAAACTCGACCTTGTCGACCGCTAGCACGGGGTCATCATGCATGCCTGAGGGCGAAATATCATTGACGCCGGGGACATCCTCATAGGTGAGGACGGAGACCACACCAGGCGCATCACGCACCGCCGACAGATCGACCGATTTCAGGATACCATGCGACACGCTCGACAGGCCAAGACCGGCATGCAGCGTGCCTGCGGGTTCGGTGATGTCGTCGATATAGACGGCCGTTCCGGAGACATGTTTGTGGGCCGAGTCGTGACGCGGGCTGGAATGGACGCCGCCTACGATGCTTGTGGCCTTTAGGTCGGATGTGTGCTTGTTCATAGCTTACGCGGCCTCGTATCTGGACACCTGCGCCGCGACGGCGCTGTCGGTGATTTCCATGTAGAAACGCAGCAGGAGATTGCGCGCCACCAGTGCCCGATAGTCGGCGGTGGCGCGCATGTCGGTCAAGGGCGCATAGTCCTCGGCATATCTCTCCATGGCTGCCTCCACGGTGTTCTCGTTCCAGGGCTGGCCGAGCAGCGCCTTTTCCACGGCAGTGGCGCGCTTCGGCGTCGCCGCCATCCCACCATAGGCGATGCAGATCGATGCCACCGTTCCGTCCGCCGCCAAGGCCAGACAGAAGGCGGCTAGCGTTGCCGTAATATCCTCGTCGCGGCGCTTGGTCACCTTGTAGACGGCGAATTTTTCGCCCGGAGCCGGGACCGGAATATGCAAGGCCTCGACGAATTCTCCGGGCTGACGATCCTGCTTGCCATAGGCAATGAAGAAATTTTCGAGCAGAATGGTGCGCCGCTCTGCGCCCTTGCGCAAGGTCAGCGTCGCGCCGAGCGCGATCAGCGCCGGTGGCGTATCGCCGATCGGCGAGCCGTTGGCGATGTTGCCGCCGATCGTGCCCATATTGCGCACCTGCTGGCCGCCGATGCGGGTGATGAGCGGGCCAATCGCCGGAATATGCTGCGAGAGCAGCGAAATCGCCTCGCTATAAGTCACGCCGGCGCCAATGGAGATCACGCCATCCTTCATCGCGATGGATTTCAGCTCATCGAGCCCGGCGATGAAGACCGCAGGCGCGATGTCGCGCATATGCTTGGTGACCCAGAGGCCGACATCGGTGGAACCGGCAACGATCGTGGCGGTTGGCGATGCCTCCAGCACGGCGGCGAAATCGTCGAGATTGGCCGGCACGACCAGACGGTGCCTGCCTTCACCGATCTCGACGCGAGCGCCATCGCGCAATGCCTTCAGGCGCGCAATCATCGCTTTTCGTTCGGCCAGCAGCGGATCCTTCTCGGTTCCGCCATAACTCGAGATCGCCCGGGCAGCCCGCAGGATCGGCTCATAACCTGTGCAACGACAGAGATTGCCCTGCAGCGCCGTCTCGATCTGCTGGTCCGTCGGGTTCGGCGTCTGCATCCAGAGCGCATAGAGCGACATGACGAAACCCGGCGTGCAGAAGCCGCATTGCGAGCCGTGAAAATCGACCATGGCCTGCTGCACCGGATGCAACCGCTCGCCGTCGCCGGCAACATGTTCGACGGTGACCACATGACAACCGTCCAGCGAGCCGAGGAAGCGGATGCAGGCATTGACGCCCTCATAGACGAGACCGCCCACCGGCGTCAGCCGGCCGACGAGTACCGTGCAGGCGCCGCAATCGCCTTCGCCGCAGCCCTCCTTCGTGCCTTTCAGCGAGCGCGAGAGACGCAACCAGTCGAGCAACGTCTGATCGGGCGCAACATTCGCGAGGACGACGTCCTGACCGTTCAGGATAAAGCGCAGTTCGGAGCGAATTGGCGTAGCGGTCATCGTTCAGCTCCCGCGATAGGTGGAATAGCTGTAGGGCGAGAGGAGCAGCGGCACGTGATAATGCGCATTCCTCTCGCTCATGCCGAAGCGAATCGGGATGAGATCGAGAAACTCGGCTCGCTCGCCCAGGCCGCGGAAATAATCGCCGGCATGGAAGCGGAGTTCGTAGGTCCCGGCCTCCATGGCTTCATCAGACAGGAGCGGCGCGTCGCAGCGGCCATCATCATTGGTCTCGACGGATTTCAGATGATGCAGCGTATCGCCCTCAACCCGGTAAAGATCGATGCGCAAACCGTGGGCCGGCTTGCCGCGGGCCGTATCCAGCACATGGGTCGTTAGCCGGCCGGTTCGTTGCGAATGAGACTGCATATTTTCTC
Source organism: Rhizobium sp. BK376 (assembly GCF_004341625.1). Lineage (GTDB taxonomy): Bacteria > Pseudomonadota > Alphaproteobacteria > Rhizobiales > Rhizobiaceae > Rhizobium. The sequence continues at coordinate 31,676 of NZ_SLZG01000013.1, forward strand.
CAGAACGTCGTTCTCCTATCTCCACTATCCGACAGGCAGATTGCTCTGAAAAGCATCGGGATCCTTCGAGACTTTCAAATTTTCCAGGGGGAATGGCGCGCGTAATTTGAGTTTACAACTCCGCCATCGATAAAATCTGGAGGATATTTTTCATGCGCTATTGCCGCGATCTCGAAGGGTATGGCGCATCGCCGCCGGCGGCCCATTGGCCTGAGGGCGCGTATATCGCCGTACAATTCGTGCTGAACTACGAAGAGGGCGGCGAGAACTGCGTGTTGCATGGCGATGCCGCCTCAGAAGCCTTCCTGTCCGAAATCGTCGGCGCCGCCCCATGGCCGGACCAGCGGCACTGGAACATGGAATCGGTCTATGAGTATGGTGCGCGCGCCGGCTTCTGGCGACTGCACCGGCTTTTCACCGAAAAGCGCGTGCCCGTGACGGTCTATGGCATCGCCACCGCCCTGCAGCGCTCACCGAGCCAGGTCGCGGCCATGCAGGACGCCGGCTGGGAGATCGCCTCGCACGGGCTGAAATGGGTCGAGCACAAGGACATGGCGCCGGCAACCGAACGCGCGGCGATCACAGCGGCCATCCGCCTGCATGAGCTTGTAACCGGCGAGCGGCCGCGCGGATGGTATACCGGCCGATGCTCGGCCAACACCGTCGATCTGGTGGCTGAGGAAGGTGGCTTTGCCTATATCTCCGACTCCTATGCCGACGACCTCCCCTATTGGCATCAGCATGACGGCCGCCAACAGCTCGTCATTCCCTATACGCTCGACGCCAACGACATGCGCTTTGCCACGCCACAGGGCTTCAACAGCGGCGACCAGTTCTTCACCTATCTCAAGGATTCGTTCGACGCGCTCTATCTGGAAGGTGCTTCCGGCCGCCCGAAAATGATGAGCATCGGCCTGCATTGCCGCCTGATCGGCCGGCCCGGCCGCGTCATGGCGCTTGCCCGCTTCATCGACTATGTCCAAAGCCACGAGAAAGTCTGGATCGCGCGCCGCATCGATATCGCCGAGCATTGGGCGAAGGTCCATCCGCCGAGACCGGTCAGCGAGCGGCCATCGCAATTGCCGGAAGAGGTCTTCGTCGATCGCTTCGGCGGCGTCTTCGAGCATTCCGAATGGATCGCGCGCCGAGCCTGGGCCGGTGAACTTTCTCCGGCGAACGACACCGCCATCGGGCTGCATGCAGCACTGGCCTTCCAGTTTCGCGCCGCCAGCAAAGAGGAACGGCTGCGCGTGCTCATGGCCCACCCCGATCTTGCCGGCAAGCTTGCACAGGCAAAACAGCTCACCGCCAGCTCCACCGAAGAACAGGCATCAGCGGGCCTCGACGCGCTGACGGACGAAGAACGGACGCGGTTCACCGATCTCAACAGCCGTTATGTCATCAAATTCGGCTTCCCGTTCATCATCGCGGTGAAAGGCTTGAACAAGGACAAGATCCTGGCGGCTTTCGAGACCCGTATCGGCAACGACCGCGACACCGAATTTTCAACCGCCCGCCGCCAGGTGGAGCGGATCGCTCTGCTGCGCCTCTCCGCCATGTTGCCCGCAGGCCTGCAATCGCCATCGGCCCCGTAACAATCAGCGGCGTGAAAAGCATAGGGAGACCAACATGAAGGAAATCGAGATCCAGCCTCTTACCAAAGCCGCCTTCGCTCCTTTCGGCGAGGTGATCGAAATGGGAGGGGCGCGGAATCCCCATCAATGCCGGGACCTGTATCCGCTACCACGACCTCGCCAATATCGAGACCACGGGCGAGAAGGCGCGGCCGATGATCAGCCTGATGCGGGCCGAACCTCGCGCGCTGCCGCTCGAACTGAAGATGGTGGAGCGGCACCCCCTCGGCAGCCAGGCCTTCATTCCGCTGGGAGACCACAGGTTTCTGGTGGTCGTGGCAGAAGAAACGGAGAATGGCCCCGGTGAGCCGCTGGCCTTCCGCACCGGGCCGGGACAGGGCGTCAATATCGCACGCAATGTCTGGCATGGCGTGCTGACGCCTCTCGACCACCTGTCGGATTTCGCGGTCGTCGACCGGGGCGGAGACGGCGTCAATCTGGAAGAGCATTACTATGGGGAAGCCTTCCTCATCCGCTGATCGACCATCGTTAGACCAACATGCAAATAAGCCGGGCCGTCCTTTCGAACGGCCCGGCTTATTCTTGGCTGCGTCCTATTGCGCGAAGAAGGCGAAGCGGACCACGAACAGCCCGGCCACGATCTGCGTTGCCGGATGCAAGATCGACCAGCGGCCGGTACAGATTTTCAGCACCACATAGGTGACGAAGCCGAAGGCAAGGCCGTTGGCGATCGAATAGGTGAAGGGCATGGCAAGCGCGGTGAGCGCAGCCGGTGCCGCCTCCGTCAAGTCGTCCCAGTCGATCTCGGTCAGTTCACGCATCATCAGGCATGCAACATAAAGCAGGGCCGGAGCGGTTGCATAGGTCGGCACCGAAGCAGCAAGCGGCGATATGAACAAAGCGGCGAGGAAGAGTACGGCGATAGCCAGTGCCGTCAGGCCGGTGCGCCCGCCCGCCTGCACGCCCGAAGCGCTTTCGACATAGGCCGTCGTGCTGCTTGTGCCCATCAGCGAGCCGGCCACGATGGCGGCACTGTCGGCAAGCAAAGCCCGGCTCAGGCGGCTTGGCTGCCCATCCTCGATGAGCTTCGCGCGCTTGGCAACGCCAATCAGCGTGCCGGTCGCATCAAAGACTTCGACAAGCACGAACACCAGGATCACGTGGATGAGACCGCCATGAAGCGCGCCGACAATGTCGAGCTGCAAAAAGGTCGGCAGCATCGATGGCGGCATGGAAACGATGCCGTGGAACTGGCTGACCCCTGTAATCCACGAGAGCACGGTCACGGCAAGAATGCCGATCAGGATCGCCCCTTTCACCTTCAAGGCATCGAGCACGGCGATAGTGAAGAAGCCGAAGATCGCCAGAAGCGGACCGGTTTCCCGCAGGCTTCCCAGACCGACGAGCGTCGCCGGATTATCGACGACGATGTTGGCGCTCTTCAGCGCGATGATCGCGAGGAAAAGACCGATACCGGCAGCGATCGCGCTTCTCAGCGAATGCGGAATACCGTCGATCAGCCATCTGCGAACGCCGGTCACCGTCAGGAGCACGAAGATCATGCCCGAGATGAAGACCGCCCCGAGCGCCTGCTGCCAGGTGAAGCCGAGGGCCGCAACGACGGTGAAGGCGAAGAACGCATTGAGCCCCATGCCCGGCGCCATGCCGATCGGCCAGTTGGCGACGAGCGCCATCACGATCGAGCCCAATGCTGCGGCAAGACATGTGGCCACGAATATGGCGTCGCGATCCATGCCCGTGCTCGACAAGATGTCGGGGTTGACGAAGATGATATAGGACATCGTCAGGAACGTCGTTACCCCCGCGATGAGTTCGGTGCGCACGGTGGTGCCGTGCTCACGCAATTTGAAAAGCCCTTCAAACATGGTTCCTCCCGAGGGCAGCGTTTCCGGCGCTCCCTGCTGTCGTGGCCCCCCGCATCTCCTCCAGATACAGGCACAAGCAATGCGACATACGGCGCATTTCCTGCGGTCCATGATTGTGCTTCGTCGGCGCGCGCACCGCTAGAGCGGGATTTCCCCGTAAAAATACGAAAGACTTTCAAATTTTCGCAGCTATTTTCGGGCTGTCTATTCCGCTTTTGAAAGCGACAAATGGCCTAAATAACCATTAGATACGGATGAATCGCCAGCCCATCCAAGGGGTTTCGGCGTGATACTGCCGATTAGGCAACGATATATGCACAATAGTTCGCGGAGTGCAAAGTGACCAAGCCAACCTATTTCGCGCCACGCGGCGGCCTGCCCGCCCAGACGGATCTTCTCACCGGTCGCGCAGTCTTCACGCAAGCCTATGCCGTGATCCCCAGGGGGGTGATGACGGATATCGTCACGAGCTATCTTCCCTTCTGGACCGGCACCCGCGTCTGGGTCATCGCCCGTCCGCTCTCCGGTTTCGCCGAAACTTTTTCGCAATATATCATGGAGGTTGCCCCCGGTGGCGGCAGCGACCAGCCGGAACTGGACCCGCAGGCCGAAGGGGTGCTCTTTGTCACAGAAGGCGAGATCACGGTCGAAATCGGTGGCGAAACACATGTTCTGCGGCCTGGAGGCTACGGATTCCTGCCGCCGTCCAGCGGCTGGCGTCTGTACAATCGCGCACAGGTCGAGGCACGGTTCCATTGGATACGCAAGTCCTATGAGAAGGTTCCGGGGCTAGGCAGCCCGGAACCGATCTTTTTGAACGAACAGGATATCGCTCCGACTGCGATGCCCGACACCGAAGGCAGGTGGGCGACGACCCGCTTCGCCGATCCGCTGGATCTCCGCCACGACATGCATGTCACGATCGTGACCCTGGAGCCGGGCGCCGTCATTCCCTTTGCGGAAACCCATGTGATGGAGCACGGCCTCTATGTCCTCGAAGGCAAGGCAGTCTACCGGCTGAATCAGGACTGGGTGGAAGTCGAAGCGGGCGACTTCATGTGGCTCCGCGCATTTTGCCCGCAAGCTTGCTACGCTGGTGGCCCCGGAAAGTTTCGTTATCTTCTCTATAAAGATGTCAACCGGCACATGAAGCTCTTGCGCTAGCATCGAATTGGCTCTGGCGTTTTCGACCGATCGTGGTGAATCCGCAGCGCGTTTTCAGGATCAATGATCGGCCAAGCCTTCGAGCGCCACCATTTCCGCGGCGGATAGCTCCAAATCACACGCTTCAATATTTTGCTCCAAGTGTGCAATCGAGGAAGTGCCGGGGATTAGGATGATGGAAGGGGACTTTTGTAACAGCCAAGCAAGTGCAACTTGGGCAGGCCGAGCGTCTCTTCGAGCTGCTATCCCAACCACAGCCTCCAATTCCAGTAGGCCACCAGAGTGCAAAGGCCAGAAGGGAATGAACGCAATCTTATTCAGTTCGCAGTAAGTCAACACGTCCTCGTGCACCCGAGTGATAAGATTGTAGACGTTCTGGACTGTCGCAATCTCGACTACGCTCCTTGCTCGCTCAATCGCCTCGACGCCGACTTCCGAAAGCCCGATATGACGAATTTTCCCTTCGTCGCGGAGAGCGCGGAATACTTCCATGGTCTCCTCCACCGGAATTGCGGGATCGATCCGATGAAGCTGGCAAAGATTGAGACATTCCACTCCAAGCTTGCGGAGGCTACCTTCGACCGCATCGCGGATATGCCTCTCGGACCCATTCATTGAAATGCCCGGGTTCTCCCTCGTCGCGGGGCCATCTTTGCGAACCAGGCCTGCTTTCGTGCCGATCACGAGACCAGAGGGATAGGGATAGAGAGCTTCGCGGATGATGCGCTCATTGTGGTCGGGGCCATAAACATCTGCGGTGTCGATGAAATCAACGCCAAGCTCGACCGCCCGACGGAGCAATGCACGCGCATAGCCTTCGTCTTCAGGAGGCCCCCAAACTCCAGGACCGGTCAGCTTCATCGCGCCATAGCCCATTCGGTGTACTGGTAGCTCGCCACCAATGTTAAACACGCCACTTTTCGCCACCATTCCCATTGCAATTTCCTTTTCGACATTAGCAGGTGACAAGTCTTATAAGTGTGGAGTACAGTCCCTAGTCAATAGGGAAAAACGATGCTGATTTCAGAATTTTCAAAGGCAACCGAACTGAGCCGGGATACGGTGCGCTTCTACGTACGCCTAGGCCTTCTCCGACCTCGGGCCACCGATAAGGGCGGGCGCCGCCCTTATCAAATTTTCACTGACGAGGACGTTCAGGCAGCAAAGATAATACGAGTTGCCCAGTCACTAGGGATGCCGCTAAAGGAAATTGCCAATATTGCCAAGGAGCGTCGCGAGGGGCGTATGACCCGGAAGCGAAGCGCCGAAGTTCTGCGCGGGCAACTCGCAGTACTAGAAATCAAAGCTACTGAATTGCAAGCAATTACAGCCTATCTACGTGACGAGATCGCCTGGCTCGAAGGCGACGCAACAGGCTCTCTCGCTGATTTCGGGGACTATCTGAAGAATGCGCCGCGCAGTATTCCCTACGAAAAACTGGACTCCCACTCTCAGCATCCGGTCTAGTATCGCGCGGGATTGTCAGCAATCATTGGCAAAGCACTTGTCCGTGTCCCGTCGACCTTTGCACCAGCAAAGGCCAAATGGGGTGCGAGACTACGATTGTTCTCCGCCGGAAAATTTAGCACGGGCGTAGAAACTGCATCCAGTTCGGCCACGTGACCCGGTGTCAGATTGATGTCGAGCGCTTCAAGATTTGCATGTAGCTGCTCGATCCGCCGTGCTCCAATCAGTGTAGATTCAACACCGGGCCGGCGGTGAACCCATGCCAGGGCCACTGCGGCGGCGGTAGAGTCGTTAGCAGCAGCGACTTTGTTGAGTGCATCTATGATGACGAACTCTCCTTCAGTCGGACCGCTAGAAGACCCAGTCCGGTCGGATTTAAGCTTGCCAGCGTTCTCGCGAGTGTACTTCCCGGAAAGCTTCCCACCGCGGAGCGGTCCCCAAGGCATGACTCCTAAACCCAGCTCCTGTGCCATTGGAACCAGTTCACCCTCGACAGTGCGGGCGAGGAGAGAGTACTCGACCTGCATTGCTATCAGGGGCGCCCAACCACGAAAATCGGTGATCATCTGCGCCTGCGATGCCTTCCACGCGGGCACGTCAGATATCCCTAGATACCGTACCTTGCCCGCAGTGACCAAGTCATCCATGGCCCGCAGCGTCTCTTCAATCGGAGTTCTCCGATCCCAATTATGCAACCAATAGAGATCAATAAAGTCCGTTTGGAGACGACGCAATGACGCCTCACATTGTTCAACAATTGCCTTACGGCCCGCTCCGCCGCCGTTCGGATCGCCGATATGAAGGTTGCCGAAGAACTTGGTCGACAGAACGGCACGGTTGCGGCGACCTGGTCGCGCAGCAAAGTAATCTCCGATAATCTTCTCAGAGTGCCCATTCGTATAGATGTTGGCCGTATCGATAAAGTTGCCACCACGACCAAGATACTCACCAAGAATGGCCTCGGATTCCGCGACGCTCGAACCCCACCCCCAATCTTCGCCGAAAGTCATTGTGCCAAGACAGAAAGGGCTAACTCGGAGGCCTGATCGTCCGAGTGTGACATACGAATCAAGTGACATTTGTTTGTCCTCTTATGGATGGATATCGCTCGCCCGGCGCATGCCATGCGAGGTATTCGTGGTGGATCGCGCCCTAGCGCGATGCTAACAGTGTGGGGGCGGGGCTTAAGGAGAGCTACGAGTTCGCCCTGGTCGGTCGAAGCAGCATTGACAGAGCGGCAGCGATGAGCGAGAGGCCAATGAACCCTTGCAGAACCGTCTGATAGTGGCCGTGGAGATCGACTAGACGACCAGTAGTCCATGTCGCGGCTAGAGAAAGCACTACCATTATGGGTGTCACAAGGCCAGCCACCGTTCCGAACGCGTTTCGTCCAAAGACCTGGCCGACAACATATGCCATCATGACAGCGGAAGCCCCGCCACTAGCACCGGCGATCAAAGCCCCGATACCAAAAGAAAGCGCCGAACCTTCGTTCATAAATAGCAAGCAAGCAATCACGTAGCCGGCAGCCGGAATCGTCGTCAGTACCCTGAGCGGAATTCTATCGGCGAGCCAGCCCACTAGTAGCTTGCTTGCCACCGAAGACACTGCCAAACCCGACAAAAAGAACGAGGCTGCCTGTAAGTCGACATGCGACGCGTTCGCCATGGGGACTAAATACGTCATCAGCTGGCTAACTATCAGAGGAGAAATTGTTACAATTAGCCCAACGACCCAAAAGTGCGGGGAGCGGATCAGAGCCCGAACCTCAAAACTCTCAGACTGCCGGGACGCGGTCGAAGGTACTGCGCTTGCCGGATCCGGCATACCATCCGGAAAGAGACCTTTGTCTTCTGGCCAGTTGACGATCAGGCGAATCGCGAAGGGGATCATGAGCGCAATGATCACACCGTAGGCGACCATTGTTGGCGAAAAGCCGAAGCGGCCGATAGAGTAGGTCATTAGCGGAGCAATGAAAAAGCCTGGCAACGCAAAGCCGCATGAAGCTATTCCGAACGCCAATCCCCGCCTTAACGTGAACCATCGTGCGATCATAGTTTGTGCGACAGGAAGTGCCATTTGGCCGATGCCGAACACTAGGGCGTAGATCACAGCAACTTGCCACACCTCGGTGACCATGCTCAGCGCAAGGTAGCCCACCGACATTGCAGTCAGGATCGCAGCTGAAAACCAAGATAGGGGGACCCGGCCAACGAGGATCCCGAAAAGAGCTGAAGAGATGCCATAAGAGATCATCATGATCCCAGTTGTCGCTAACAATATTTCTTCATTTGAGACCGCAAAGCGATCGCGAAAGCTGACAATAATAATGCCGTTGAGATAGACCTGACCTGGCCCCACGGCCTGCATTAGCGCGGAGAAGAATACGATAACCCATCCGTAATATAGTTTTGGTTTCGGCACTGCTTTATCTATATCCACGATACTTTCCCTCGCCTTCTGGCCGCGGGTATCCGGACCATCCCGGTGTCACCGACTTTCGGTGATTTCAGTTTTGGTCTGGTATTCGGATCCCATTTTGCTGCCGCCACCGAAACCTTCCTTGGAAAGGCTGACAACCATGCCATCGAGGTGGCCAATTCTGGAAAACGGTCTTGCAAGATTCTGCGGCCGCCCCCTTCATTAAAACCACAATTGAATCGCGTCTCAGTAGATCAATGCTGCCGTTCTCTTGCATTTTCCTGTCATTCTCGATGAATTCCTGTATCTGACTATTGCCGTCCATGTGCTCTCCTGCTTTCTTGCCGACATGGAACAACTTGCGGAGCTTCGCGAATTGATTGGTCGTCATATCGCCCCCGGTGATATGACGACGTCCCTTACCCCGGTCCCGATGCTGAGGATCACGCGCAGCCACATAACGACTGAACCGATCGCGCATGTATTCGAACCCGTATTGGCGGTGGTCGCTCAGGGGGAAAAGCGAATAGTTCTTGGCGATCGAATATTCTCCTATGGGATCGGCCAATATCTTATTGTTTCTGTCGATCTCCCTGTACGAAGCCACATCGTTTCCGCAACTAAAGAAAAACCGTTCTTCGCAATTGGCTTGACGCTCAAGCCGGCCGCTATTGCAAGCGTTCTTCTCGAAGTCGCGACAGCGGAGCCTGCTGCGGTCGGACTTGCTGGAATAGGCGTCAGTGACGCTCCCGCCGATCTCCTTGATCCGATCCTCCGCCTGGTGAGGCTCCTCGATTCGCCAAGAGACATTCCGGTCCTGCTACCTGGAATCGAGCGAGAGATTCTTTGGCGCTTGCTCAATGGAGAACAGGGGGCAATAGTCCGTCAGGTTGGTTTCGCAGACAGCCGATTGTCTCAGATTAGCCATTCTATTCGATGGATTCGAACGCATTTCGCTGAAGCACTCAGCGTCGACGATCTCGCCTCGCAAGCCCAGATGAGCTTATCGACATTTCACCGTCATTTTCGCGCGGTGACTACGATGACTCCGATTCAGTATCAAAAGCAAGTTCGCTTACAAGAAGCTCGAGCTCGACTGATCGCAGACGCCGAAGACGTCGCCTCTGTTGGATTTTCAGTCGGCTACGACAGCCCGTCTCAATTCAGCCGTGAGTATAGCCGGTTCTTTGGTTCGCCTCCCGGACGGGATGCGGCGCGCCTGCGCATGATATCGCTACCCGACACAGCGCAGTCTAGCGTTTTGTCCTACTGATCCTGTACTTGCTCGGTCACGCGTGCCAGCCAATAAGTTAAAGGCTGTGGCGTCCAAAGCCGCCGAAGCAAGGAATTGAAGGCAGCATCCAGGCTGCGCTGACATTAGTAAAACAATTCTTGTGGCCGTTCGAAATTAGCGGCGAGTCGGCGTGGACTTTACTCACCGCTCTTGGGTCAAGGCAGCGAACCAGTACGATAGAATTCCATGTTTCTCTACGGCAGCGCGGAGGCGCCAGAGGCCGCATCACCAATTCGCAAGCGACAGTTTCTCGTCCTAACGGAAATACTTCTGTCTTGATCTGAAGTAATTGCCCAAATCCATTCTTCGCTCCGGTGAACGGCAGGGACACATACTAGGTCAGACTCAGCATCAGTGGCACCCGGAAATCGAGCCATTCTCCCTGATACCCCGTAGATGTACATTCGAGGCTATAGCTCCCCCGGCTTTGACCGGCTTGCGCTGAAAACCCACTCAATGCGCGACCGAGTACAATCGAATTGTCAGGGGCATCTCAAACATGATTTCGAAACCTAAGTGTCGCTACTTCTGGTAATCTTTAGCAGAAAATCGACAACCGCGCGCACTTTGGCAGGTGTCCGCCGATTTGCAGGAAAAACAATGGCGATTGGTTCGGCCTCGATCTCGTAGTCCTCGAGGAGCGGCACCAGTTGACCGCGCTTCAGTTCCTCGCGAAACAACCACCAAGTTGCCTGAGATATCCCCAAACCTTTGACGGCCGCTTCACGCAGTATATCACCGCTGTCCGTGATCAAAGCGCCGGACACTCGTACGACGTTTTCGCCGCCGCCCTCGCCGCGGAAGTGCCAATTGGGACCAAATGCCCCGGTTATGCAATTGTGGGCGGCAAGGTCCTCTGGGGTCTCTGGCTTGCCATATCGCTCGATGTAGCTTGGCGCGGCTACGGTCTTTTGGACGCCGCGCACGAGAATACGGTTTATCAGCCGCGAATCCATCAATCGACCAGAATGGACGACGAGATCGAATCCCCCTTCAATGGGATTTGCCGTTTGGCTTTTCAGGCAGAGATCAAGCACCACCTTGGGATATTGCTCATAGAACTCCGCCAAAGCCGGGATCACGGTCATCCGGCCGAATGAAGGAGGCAGCGCGATCCGAACTGGACCACTCGGAGCGATATTGGCTTCTCGGATTGACCCTTCCGCGTCGTCCAGATCTGCGAGGATTTGCCGACAGCGCTCATAATATTCGGCACCGTATTCAGTAAGATGCATTCGTCTGGTGGTCCTGTGAACTAACTGGACCCCAAGTCCTTCTTCGAGCCGTGTCACGCTTTTCGTGACGGCGGACGTGGTAGTGGAAAGCGCCTTCGCAGCAACGGTGAATCCACCAAGCTCCGCGACCCGGACGAACGACAATATATCCTGAAATCTGTTCAATTTTCACCGCTCGCTGCTCAACAAATGCGCACTCTCGCCCAATGCAAGCGCAACAGCTTAAGGATTTGGCTATCAATCACAAGTGGACGATAGCCGAGCAACTTCCGTGCCGTTCCCCGGTGCGCTTCGGACCTGCGATCGAGAAAATGATTTTTTCCAAAAGGACATATTCTCCTTCGGGCCGAGATAGGCACACTGGACCCAAGGACGCGAAAACGCGCCGGGGATCAAAACAGAGACTGGGAAATCCGTGTCCGGATATTTATTCGACAACGCATTGTGTCTAGTGGAACGAGCAGGCCGCTTTGAAGCTGAGCGGTGGTCTGTAGAGATTGCCGGGAGCAAGATCATCTCGCTCCACGTCCCGGGAACCCCGATGCCGTCGGAGCGAGAATTCATCGATGCTTCCCATCTGCTCGCCATACCCGGTTTTGTCAATTGTCACAGCCATTCACCAGACAACATGACCAGGGGAATGACGGGGGATATGCCTCTTGAGCTTTGGTCTTTGACCTCCTCTGCGGCCCGCGAGAAGCGTGATCTTCGGGAGATTTACGTATCGACGATGCTCGGCGCTATCGAGATGATACTATCGGGAACGACCGCGGTTCTCGATCATGTCAGGATATCTCCCGATGTCGATCTAGACAGCCTTGACGCTGTTGCCGCCGCTTGGAAAGATAGTGGCATGCGGGTGGTGATAGCGCCGATCGTGTCTGACAAGAGCGTTGTCGACACCCTACCCTTCGAACCGGGCGACTTCTCAGAGGGCCAAGATTTATCCTCATACGGGAGGCGGCAACCGCTCCCCCCGGCGGAGCAAATGAGGATTGTCGAAGAGTTCTATAATCGCTGGAATGGCCAATCCGAAGGACGTATCAGCGTAGCGATTGGGCCATCCGGCCCCCAACGATGCTCTGATGCGCTTCTGCTTGCCGCGGGGGAGTTCAGCGAGCGTCACAACGCTATCCTTCATACTCACGCCCTGGAAACACGTCTGCAACGTGAAATGGGTTTCAAGCTCTACAGACGTGGCGTCGTCGCCCACCTCAATGAACTGGGTTTGTTAACGCCGCGCACCAATCTTGTTCATTCGATCTGGCTCGAGCCGGGCGATATTGAAATAATAGCCGCAGCGGACGCTTCGGTGGTTCACAACCCTGTCTCGAACGCGCGACTGGGCAGCGGCTATTGTCCGATCCCGGATCTTCTCGAGAGTGGTGTCCGGATAGGACTTGGCACGGACAGCGCCTGCTGCAACGACAGCGCCAATCTTCTGGAGACCGTGAAGTGGACCGCGTTGCTACACAATCTCCGCTCCGACAACGAAGAACGGTGGATCGGACCCGGGAATGCGTTGCGGTTGGGGACCTCCGGTGGTGCGAATGTCATCGGACTCAGCGGCGTTGGCCGCATCGAGCCTGGATATAGCGCGGACATTACGTTCTTTCGTTTGCAAAACCCGGCATTCAAGCCCCTCCACGACCCGACGCGCCAACTGGTTCTTTCCGAGAACGGGCGGGCAATTGACAGGGTGATGATCAATGGACGAATCGCCGTCTCGGACGGGCGGTGCACAAATATCGATGCATCCGCGATCTGGGACGAAGCGCAGGCCATCGCAGACCGTAGACGAATCGACGGAGCATCGGCGCATGTCGCCGCCAATGCTTTGGAGCAGCCAATTCGAAAAATGAGAAGTCGTTACGGAAAGCTTTGGGCGGAGGGATGCTCATGTCATTGAACTCAGCTTTGGAGTGGACCAAGCAGCCATTACGGTTTTTCCAGCATCTGCTGCGCGAGACAGACGCTGCGGATACGAGTGTTGACCAGCTGATCCGCGAGATCAAAAGTGTCCGCGCCAACGCATGCATCGTCATGGGGGGTGGTTTTTCAGCGTGGTATCCCACGGGTCTGTCATCGCAGACGGTCAATCCTCACTTGAGGAATGATTTCCTTGGGAATTTCCTGCAAGCCGCAAGGCAGGAACACATTCGCAGCTTGGTTCGAATGGATATCTCCAAGGGCCGCAACGGCATGCAGGAGTTGCAGCCGGACTGGTTCGTCCGGAAAGCTGATGGTGAGATCAGCTCAGTCTGGGAGATGCCGCAGATCTGCGCGACCGGGCCGTTCTGGCAGGAACAGGTATTCCAGATTCTCGACGAAATCCTCGACCGCTATCCGAATCTGGACGGTTTCTTCTTCAATTACCTGCATGTGCCCAGATGCCACTGCGAGCGTTGTCAGCGCATCGTGGCGGAAAAGACAGGAAGACCGGTTCCCGAGGCCGATCGAAGAGACCCCGTATTCGAAGCCTGGCGGCAAGATTTCCTGGCCGAGTACGTTGGGCGCATCCGTCGCTATATCCAAGAGCGCAACCCAGGGGCAGCCATCGTTCCCTACCACCACGTCCATGATGGCTGGAACATTCGCCGCATGGCCAAGGTCACCGATATCATAGGGTCCCAGGTCTCCAACCCGGTCATACCGAACCCGATCGATCCGCAACCGATATGGAATCTGTGGGCAGCCGAGGAAGCGCTGACCGCCCGCGCGCTTAAACAGCAATGTCCGCCGCTGCTCATTCAGACGACGTCCGAGGTTTTTGCAAGCAGACAGTCCGCCATGCCGGACGCGCGCCTCATCCACAATCTCGTTCAGGCCGCTGCTCATGGTGCGAGCACTGCTCCGGCGGTGAATGGCCCGCTTGACCAAAGCGATGCACGCTTCGTGCCAGCGTTGCAGGAATTCGGCGACTATCTACAGAGAAACGCACACTGGTATCGCGAACTCGGGAGCATTGCCCGGGTAGCCATACTCCGATCGGAAGAAAGCCGTCTTTGGGGGAAAGACGAGGGCCGCATGGGAGGTACGCCTGAAGGGACGGGCCATGTGGCGGAGTTCCGCGGAATCTGTGAGTGCCTTGGCGACCTCCGGTATCCTTACGACATCGTCGTGTCTCCAGGGCTCGAAATTGAAGACCTTGCCCGTTACGATCTGATAATTCTGCCTTGTACGAGCTGCCTTTCCGCCGGCGACGCAACCGTCCTCGACGCCTATGTCCAGTCCGGTGGACGAATCCTAGTAACTGCGGATTTCGGCGGGGCGGATGGTGAGGGTGCACCTCGCGACACCCCCGCTTTGGCAAGCTTGCCCGCGTTACCCGGGAAAGCTCGATCGGCGGTGGGTGCTTACCTGGAGCTCGGGAAAAAAGCCTTGAGCGGCGCGGTTGATAACATTCCTCATATCCCCGTCAGCGGGCAATTCTGGACGCCATTCGGCAACGGGGACAAAGAAGATGATCTGCGTATCATCGGCCCCTTCGCAAATAACGCCCCGGAATTCACGACCGTTGAAGGCCCGGGAAAAGAACCCGGATTGATCGAGCGCCGATTTGGCGAGGGGTATGCAGTCTGGCTTCCTTGGCGTTTAGGAGCGCTCTACCATCGCTCCTCGGTGCCTGAATTCAGATTGATTTTCGGCGCGATGGTAAAAAGCTGGATAGGCAGTCCACCGGTGCGCTCCACTGCTCCCACCGCGGTCGAGACTATCGTTTACCGTCATCCAGAAGGCATCGTATTGCACCTGTTGAACGGTGCCTCTGCGCAGACAAAAGGTTTGACTGAACTCACGCCGCTTGCGGGATTTGAGATCGCGGTCGAATGCGACGCCGAAAGCGCTTTCTTGCTCAACGATGGTTCGGGTCTACCCCTCACAAGGGAGGGTAAAATGGCCGTCATGCATGTCGACCGCCTGGATCATTTCCTCGCGATCGTTCTGACCAAGGTTGCGAAATAAAATCCTCATGCGTCGACCTTGATCCAAGGAGACGTTTCGTAAAGGAAAAGAAAAGGGTGAACAGATGAGAGATATCCTGAGACGACATTTCATGGTGGGCACTCTGGGTGTCGCCGCATCAGCGCTTCTACCCATCGGGGCGTGGGGACAGGGTCCCTCGACACTGGTCGTAGCCCAAGCCGCGGACGCCTACTCGATGGATCCGGCCAAACACTCGGCTTTCCCGACTGCCAACATTCTGTTTCAGATTTACGACGGCCTGGTCACACAGGACGAGCAGGGAAACATCGTTCCCGCGTTGGCGACGGAATGGAGCAATCCGGATTCTCTTACATGGCGCTTCAAGCTGCGCCAGGGTGTCAAATTTCACAATGGAGAAGTGTTCAATGCAGCCGCGGTCAAATACACCTTCGACCGCGCACTCGACCCGAACTTCAAAGCTCCCTATTACTCTCGGATATCCCAAATAAAAGCTGTTAACGTAGTCGATGACTACACGGTCGACTTCAAGACCGACAAGCCATTTCCAACAATGCTGCTCTCACTGTACGAAGGAAGCTTCCCTGCATTGATTGTGCCGCCTGCATACACGGCGAAGAGCAATGGTTCGGATCTCGGTGCGAAACCGATTGGCACGGGTCCCTATAGATTCGTCGAGTGGAAAAAGGACGATCGCGTCGTCCTCGAGGCCAATCCAGATTATTGGGGTGGAAAGCCCGCGATCGACAAGGTCGTGTTCCGCGCGATCAAGGAGACCCGGACGCGGATCGCGGAACTCGAAAGCGGCGGTGCAAGCATCGCGGTCGATATACCGCCGGAAGATATGCCGTCCTTACAAAATGACGAAACCAAGATCGCCTCGGTTCCGAGTGAGTTCCTGTATTTCCTTGCCTTCGATACGACGCGGGACACGCCGCTCAAGGACAAACGGGTCCGTCAGGCAATCAACTATGCGGTTGACGTGGATGCCATCCAGCAGGCGCTGTTAAATGGCATGGGAACACGAATTGCTCTGACCTTGCCTTCAAACGGTTTCGGCTATGACCCCGCATGGAAGCCCTACCCTTATGACCCGGCCAAGGCAAAGGCACTTCTCGCGGAAGCAGGATACCCTGACGGTTTCACGATCCCCCTCATGACCCGAAAAGGCCGGTTTATGAAGGACAGTGAGATTGTCGAAGCCACTGTCGGGTTCCTGGCAAAAGTGGGCATAAAAGCTGAGATTCAATATGTTGAGCCAGGAGTTTGGGGTCAGATATCAGAGAAACATGGTCGGGAAGGTATAACGTTCCCCGGTTGGAGTGGCCGCGATCCGAATCTCGTCTGGATGCCGCTTCTTCATACAGGCGAATATCAAAGCTACTACAGCAACCCGGAACTCGACAAATTGCTCGACGCCGGAGCGGCAACGATTGACGCAAACGAGCGAAAGGCCATTTACGCGAAGGCGGCCGCTATCATCAAAGAGGACGCACCGCATCTTCCTATGCTCCAGCCTCCGCTGATCTACGGCCTCGACGCCCGACTGACCTGGACACCCCGTCCCGATGGCATGATCGATCTCCGCAAAGCACATTTCTAGAGAACTCCCGTTTGCGGGCGGACAATCACTATCCGCGAACGATGACCTCTTGACGAAACGAGGCTGATTTGGCGAATTTTCTCCTATCCCGGCTCCTGTACGCGTTTGCCGTGCTTCTCGGCGTGTCCATTGCCGTATTCTTCTTGATCCGGATCGGCGGCGATCCATCATCGTTGTTCTTGCCTCCCGATGCATCGCTCGAAGACATCCAGCGCTTCCGACATCTGATGGGTTTCGACCGACCGCTGTTGCTCCAATATTGGGATTTTCTAAGCCGCGCGCTCCGCGGAGATTTCGGTATGTCGCTGCGCTACGACCAGCCGGCAATGCAGCTAGTCGTGGACAGGATGCCGGCCACACTCGAACTTGGGGGAAGCGCTTTCGTGCTTTCCATCATCCTGGCCGTACCTCTTGGAATCCTTGCCGCCGCCAATCGGGGGACTTTCATCGATCGGATAAGTCTTCTCATCTCGTTGGTTGGGCAAAGCTTCCCGGCGTTCTGGCTCGCAATCATGCTGATATTACTGTTCTCGGAGACGTGGCACCTATTGCCGCCTTCGGGACGGGGTGGCTGGCAACATCTGGTTATGCCGGCGATCGTCCTTGCCACGTATTCGACAGCGATCATCACCCGACTCCTACGTTCTTCGATGATTGAAGTGCTGCAGTCCGATTATGTTCGCACAGCCAGAGGCAAGGGTGTGCGGGAGAGCCGCGTCATCCTTTCGCACGCACTTCGGAATGCCGCAATTCCAACCATCACCGTCATCGGGCTACAGGTCGGCGCTCTACTCGGAGGGGCCGTGATTACCGAGGAGGTCTTTGCCTATCCGGGTGTCGGCAGGCTGGCAATTCAGGCGATCGCAAACCGCGACTTCACCGTCGTACAGGCCTTTGTCTTGTTTATGGCCGTTGTCATCGTCTCGATAAATCTCTTGGTCGACCTTTCCTACGGTCTATTGGATCCACGTTTGAGGACAAAAAAATGAACCAGTTTCTCAAGCGCTATCTTTCGAGCCGCCTTGCGGCAGTTGGACTGATGATCGTGGTTGTCGTTCTACTTGCCGCTCTCCTTGGGCCATGGATCGTGCCTTACGACCCCAGCGCGCAGGACATCCTGCAGCGCTTAAAGCCGCCGCTCTGGCATGGATCGGAAGGCATTCATCTTCTTGGGACCGACGCACTCGGCCGCGACATTTTCAGCCGCATCATCGCGGGAGCACGAGTATCGACATTGGTGGGCGTGAGCTCGGTCGTCATCTCCGGAGTTGTAGGCGTCACCTTCGGGCTACTTGCGGGCTACGACGAAAAATATTCCGGCCGTGTCCTCATGATGTTGACCGATATCCAGCTAGCCATTCCCTTCCTCGTGCTGGCGTTGGCGGTGGCCGCCGTGGTCGGCCCCAGCCTTTGGAATATCATCGCCATATTAGGATTGACGAATTGGGTTCAGTACGCACGCATAGTGCGTGCCGAATGCCTCGTGCTCCGAGAACGCGAATTCATCCAGGCCGCTCATAGCATGGGGATTTCGTCCCCCCATATTTTGACGAGGCATCTGCTCCCCAACGTCATGTCGTCGGTGATCGTCATATCAAGCTTGCTGGTGGCCAAGATGATCCTCTTTGAATCATCGCTGAGCTACCTCGGCCTGGGCGTTCCCGCCGAGACCCCGACATGGGGGACGATGATCTCAGACGGGCGCAACTACATCGCCACTGCCTGGTGGGTAGCGACCATTCCGGGGATCGCCATCTTCATCACGGTCATTGGGACCAATCTTGTCGGCGATCGGCTGCGCGATCTCCTCGACCCGCGTCTACAGCAAATGGAGGGTTGAGTGGCCAAAGAACCCGCCTGTTATGAAATTTTGATGTCCGGCTTTCCAGGGCGAACGCTACGAGGGTTCCTTGGTTGGAGCACAATCATTCTCCTGAAAAGCGACGGTGGATATTCGCTCTTTGATACAGGAGCGAGTGGTGATCGACCAGGGTTGATGAATGCTCTTGGCGAGCGGGGCATCGGTCCACGCGATATCCGGTCGGTGATATTATCGCACCTGCATTTCGACCACATGGCAAACGCCGAATGCTTCCCGGAAGCGGAAATCGTTCTTCATGAGAGGGAGTTCAATTATGCGCAGGACCATATCAACGACGACCCGGCGCTTTCTCGCTTCCAGGTGGAAGGTCTCTTCAGAAGCCCACGCTTGACCCTGGTTTCGGGAGAGCTTGAGGTTCTGCCCGGCGTTAAAATGATCTGCACACCGGGACATAGCGGCGGGCACGTATCTTTGGTTCTAACCGTTGAGAGTAAATGCATCGTGCTGGCTCAAGATGCTATCAAACACCGGGGAGAAATCGAAACGAGCGAGCCCTCAGGAGCCTTCGAAGCAAAGGCAGCCCGGGCCAGCCTGCGGCGCATCGTCGACATGGCGGATGTCATAGTTCCAGGGCATGACGGGCCACTTTTGATGAGCAAAGGCAATATTGTCGCCGCCTCAACTCCATCAGCCGAGATTAGCCTCACGCTCGATGGTCGCCGCTTCGTGATCGGGGGCTGAAGATGCTGACACTTCTTCACAATGCGTTTCTCTGCACAGGCCTGTCCGACGGCTTTTATCCCGATGGCGCGGTCCTTATTCGAGACGGTAAAATCGTCTGGGCGGGCTCCCGCAGCGAGATGCCTGCACATATGGAGATAGCAACCTCTCGGGACATGGGCGGGCGGGTTATCATCCCCGGCCTTGTCAACACACACGCCCATGGAGGGCTGTCGACCCATCGTGGATGTTGCGATGAAGGCGACCTTTTTGAGTGGGCGGCGGCCCTTGCACCCCACACTTCCCATCTCACCACCGACGATAACCGCCGCGGCTCCTATCTCGCGATCATGGATATGGTGCGGAATGGCATTACGACCGCGTGCGATTGTACGCGATACGGCGCAGGGGTCTTTGCATCGGTCGCGAGTGAAATCGGCATGCGGTCGCTGAGCGGTGCGCTTGCAAATTCTCCCGAGTTAAGGCCGAACGGACGACCAAACTGGCCGCTCGCTCTCGAGGAGACCTCAGCGGCAATCGAACTGCATCGAGGCAATCGTCTCGCCCGATTCTATCTCGGCGGACATTCACCATACAGCTGCACATCCGATCTGTTGCGCGACGTCAAGCGTGAGGCGGACCGGCTGGATTTGCCATTTGTAATCCATCTGGCGGAAAACCGTCGCGAGAATGAGATCGTGATGGCAAAGTATGGTCAGTCTCCCACCGCTTGGCTTGACAGGCTAGGTGTGTTGGACGCCCGCTCGATATTGGCGCACTGTGTCTGGGTCAACGAACCAGACATGGATATCCTTGCAAAGTCCGGTGCCGGGGTCGCTCACAATCCCACCAGCAACGCAAAGCTTGCCAGCGGTATCGCACCGATCCCCGCACTTCGCGAGCGAGGCATTCCCGTTGGTCTGGGCACCGACAGCACACTCAGCAACAACTGCCTCGACCTGTTCCAGGAAATGAAACTATCGGTGTTGTTACAGCGTGCCGTCAGCCTGGATGGCAAGATTATGGGAGCACGTGAAGCTTTCACCATGGCGACATCCGAAGGCGCTCGGGTTCTCAACTGGGACTCGGAGATTGGAACACTTGAAATCGGAAAAGAAGCCGATCTGGTGATCCTCAACCTAGACCATCCATTGGGTCTAACGCCCGAGCGGGTGCTGTCGGACGTCGTCTACCATGCCGGTCCGCAGCACGTGCACGGCGTCATGGTCGCGGGCAGCATGATATTCGAGAACGGCCGTCTAACCAAGGTCGACGAACCAGCTGTCCGTCATTCAATCCAGCAACACTACAAACATCATAAACATTAGGGAGTAACACCATGACGGACGCACCTGTCGGCCTGATCACCAGCGCGGCCTCGGAAAACCTCTTGAAAAACCGACGATCGGAATTTGTCTCCACTCCGTGGGGAGAAGCTGCGGTCCTCGTAGGCGAGATTGGACGACGGCAATCCGCCGTTATCCTGCGCTATGGCGAAAAGCTGACGCTTCCCAGCCACAAGATCAACTATCAGGCCAACATTTGGGCGCTACGTGAGCTCGGCGTTGAGTCCATAATTTCTCAAAATGCCATCGGGTCAGTAAATCCTGCGATCCGACCGGGCGATATCGTGATCTCCGACGACTTCCTCGACAAAACCAAATCCCGCGCGCAATCGCTCTTCGACCAAAGCGATTGCTGGGTGCGTGTGGATTTTACCGACCCGTTCTGCCCCCGTTTGCGCGCCGATCTGATTGCAGCGGCCGTTAAGCACAGCAATCGGGTCATCGAACGCGGCACATTCGTCTGTACTGAAGGGCCCCGGTTTGAAACTCCGGCAGAGATCGCGGCCTTCGCTCGAGAAGGCGGTGATATCGTCGGCACGCCGTTGGTTCCCGAGGTTATTTTTGCACGAGAAGCGGAAATGTGTTTCGCCTCCATCGCTCCCGTCATCAACTTCGGAGCTGGAATGGCTCCCGCAGTGGTCCATTTCGGCCCCGGGAGCATGAATGAAATGTACTACAAAAACGGTTTGCACGATCTCGTCGAAAAAACACTGATCGACGCGATTTCAGGTGTTTCCAACGATCGAACCTGCAATTGCGGTCATGCACTAGACGGAGGTTTCAACGGCACCCCGCCCGAATGGCTCAAACGCCGGGCGTAGAACAGAACAACGGGCCAATACACCGCACCAAGGTTAGATACGTGACCCCTGAATCGATACTCTCTGTACGCAATCTTACCACTTCGTTTCGCATGAATGAGGGTTGGAACCCTGTTGTCAAAAACATTTCCTTCGATATCGCTCCGCGGGAAACCGTGGCGATCGTTGGCGAGTCTGGCTCAGGCAAGAGTGTGACATCACTTTCCATTATGCGTCTTCTTCCGAAAAAGCTGAGCCGCATCGGGGGTCAGGTCCTGTTCCGGAACCGCGATCTGCTGTCGTTGCCGGAGGAGGAAATGCGACAGGTACGGGGCAATGAAATCTCGATGATTTTTCAGGAGCCCATGACATCGCTTAATCCGATCTTCCCGATCGGTAAGCAGATTGCCGAGGCATTGACCGTTCATAGGCATATGTCGAAAGCGGAAGAACACGCGGAAGTCATCCGCCTTCTCGAAAAAGTCCGAATTCCGAATGCGAAAAGCCGCTTTGCCGAGTATCCTCATCAATTCTCGGGCGGTATGCGGCAGCGCGTGATGATCGCGATGGCATTGGCGTCCCGGCCCAAGCTTTTGATCGCCGACGAACCGACAACCGCACTCGATGTAACCATCCAAGGCCAAATCCTCGATCTGATAAAAGCACTCCAGGAAGAAGAAGGCATGGCGGTTCTCTTCATAACCCATGACATGGGCGTCGTCGCGGAGATCGCGGACCGAACCATCGTTATGTTTCGCGGTGATGTTGTTGAGACGGATAGTACAAACCGCATCTTTGAACAGGGAAAACATCCATACACCCGAGCGCTAATTTCCGCGGTACCACGACTGGGTTCGATGGGTGATAGAGAGGTGCCTATGCGGTTCCCTCTTGTCGACGTCGCCAGCGGACAACGGCAAGACGTGGCTGACATAACCAACACCGTCGATAAAGCCAGGCAACCTGTTTTGAATGTCCGAGACTTGACAGTTCGCTTTGATATTCGTTCCGGTATATTTCAACGAAAAGTTGGCGCCGTACACGCCGTTGAGAAGATTTCCTTCAACCTGTTCCAAGGCGAAACCTTGGCGTTGGTCGGAGAATCCGGCTGCGGCAAGTCGACAACAGGCCGTTCGGTAACACGTCTGGTGACCCCGACTGATGGGGACATCACCCTCGATGGCCATGACATGATGAAGGCCGACGGGTTTGAGCTCCGCAATTTGCGGCGGTCTATACAAATGGTTTTCCAAGACCCCTTCGCTTCTCTGAATCCGCGTATGCGCGTCGGAAATGCGATTGCGGAGCCCTATGTCGAGCACGGCTTGGGGACAGCGGATCAAGCCCGAGAGAAGGCGGCCGACTTGATGGAGAAAGTCGGCCTGAGCGCCAACGAAATGACCAGATTTCCGCATGAGTTCTCTGGCGGCCAACGACAACGCGTTGCGATCGCCCGAGCTCTCATGCTCGATCCGAAAATAATCGTTGCGGATGAAGCGGTCTCTGCCTTGGATGTGTCGATCAAGGCCCAGGTCTGCAACCTGCTGCTTGACCTACAACAGAGTTTGAATCTCGCCTTCCTGTTCATCAGCCACGATATGGCGGTTGTCGAAAGGGTGAGTCACCGGGTTGCGGTGATGTTCCTGGGGGAGATCGTGGAAATGGGTCCCCGAGCCGCCGTCTTCGGAAACCCACAACATTCATATACCCGCAAGCTGATGTCCGCGGTTCCTGACCCAGATCCAGCCCGGCGATCCATAAAGCGAAATTTGCAAAGCGATGAAATTAAGAGCCCAATCCGTTCAACCGACTACGTCGCTCCCATCCGAAAATATCGGGAGGTCAGCGAGGGTCATATCGTCCAGATTGAAAACATAGCACTGCGTTGACTATCTTCCAGCGAGCCATCTCTCATCTGTCAGGCTTGTATGAGCCGACCATCATTGGCTTTCCATGTCAGCCCCAGATCATTCCCAAATTGTTGTCAAGTCGCTAGGGTTGCAAGGTCAGGTGGCTCGTGCCACTAGCTGACGTTTCTGTCTTGACTGAGCAGTCGGCTTCACGGCCATCTCGATCTCGATCCGGAAAAACTGATCTCCATTGATGAAACCGGCTTGTCAGCCCGCTCCCTAGCAGAGCCTTCGGCTGAAGCCATCCGCCAGATGTTCCGGCCGTCGGCCTTGGCGTGGTAGAGCGCTCGATCTGCCTCTTGAACGAGCGCCTCGCCGTCCACCCCATCCGCCTGCGCAGTCGCGATCCCGATACTGATCCCGATGGTGATCGACAGCCCTTTGATCAGGAAAGGCCTGCTGATCGCGCTAATGGACCGCTCTACCAAACCAACTGCTTTATTCTTGCTCCCGACCAACAGAATCGCGAATTCGTCGCCACCCAAACGGGCAACCATGTAGCCCTGCGCCTCCGCCTGCAGGCGCTGGGCGACGATCTTGAGCACGTCATCGCCGGCAGCATGCCCAAAGGTATCGTTGACCGGCTTGAAGCCATCGAGATCGAGGCAGCAGACCGTGATATCGCCGCCACTGCGTGATGACAGAGCCCGGTCCAGAGCTTTGTAGAACTGCATGCGGTTTGGTAATCCGGTCAGGACGTCGTGGTGAGCCAGACGGCTGGCCTCCGCCTCCGCGAGAATCCGCTCGCTGACGTCTGCAATGGTCAGTAGAAGCCGGCGCTCGGGACCGTCATGGAGCAGGCGGACGTAGATCATGACATGCCGCTCCCTGCCGATGGCTGTATGCTGCAACCAGACGGTTTTCGCGTCGCAATCGCAATCAAGGTCGAGGAGAGCGTTTGCAAACCGCTTGGCCTCGACATCGACATGCATGTCGCAGGCCCGCTTGGACAGCAGGACTGATTCATTGAAACCGTAAAATTCGACAGCTGCCCGGTTCGCCTCCAGAATTCGCAAGCTGTTGCCATCGCATAGAAGCATCGGCATCGGATTGGCGTCGAACAACTGATGGAGCCACTCCTCGCGCTGCTTCAGTTGGGTGATGTCGATGCGCATGCCGATTGCACCGCCGTCCGGAGTACGCCGATCGTCATGGCGAAGCCACCGGCCGTCTCGCAGTTGCTGCAATTCTTGGGAAACGGGCTGACGGAATTTCTGCATGCGTTCGCGCAGCCACTCATTCTTGTCGACTACGACCTCCCCCATGTTCCCGCCTGCGAGGCTCCTCTTTAGTAAGTCCTCGAAAGAAATACCTGGCGCCAGATATTCGGCAATGTCGGCATAGAGCTCGGCATATTTTTCGTTCCACAAGACGTATCGATCACTCGCATCGAAGACGCATACCGCTTCAGGGAGCATTTCAATCACATATCGAAGACGAAGATTCGCTTCACTGGCTCCCAGGCCCGGTTGGTCCTCATCCGTGGGTTCGATGAGGACAATCGTGTTCTCTCCGACCGATGATGGCCAAGTCAGTACCTTCACGCGATGGGGGATCATATGGCCGCTGGAATCCCTGATTTCGCAAAACGACCTTGGAGCCAACGGCCAGGCCGGCATCAGGTCAGGTATGGCGATCCCCAGCAGTTCACCACCGTAGCCAAGCAAGTTGCGGGCTTTCAGATTTGCGAAAACAATCGCGCCGTCTGTGTCGACTAGGAGCGCCGACATCGGACATGTCTCCAGAAGCACCTCAATATCCTCGACAAGCATCGGTATCTCTGGTCACCTGATCGTTTCGGAATGTCTTTTGCCCCGTCACCCTATGGACCGATAGTAAAGGAATAGAATAAGATTCCGCAAAAGGTTTCTCGAATGGCTTATGCTCGAGTTGAGAGCGTTCAAGCATCTGTGAACGTGCGTGTTTTGCCACGCCGAGAGTGCAGCCCATATGCTTAATCCAGATTCGATTAGCTCCTTGAAGGACACCTACATGAATATCGGCGTTTTTGGCGCCGGCTATATTGGCGGTACCTTGACCCGTCGCTTAGCGGCAGTTGGCCACAAGGTCTTCGTCGCCAATTCACGCCGCCCCGAATCACTTGCCGAGCTAGCTGCGGAAACAGTAGCGACAGCGGTAACCGCACATGAAGCTGCTCGTAGCGGAGATGTGATAATCGTAACGATCCAAGAGTCGAGCGTCCCGAATTTAACGAAGGATCTTTTCGACGGCGTCAGCCCGGAAGTCGTCGTGGTCGACACTGGCAACTATTACCCGCAACAACGCGACGGCAGGATCGCACCGATCGAGGATCGGCATGCCTGAGGGCGCCGCCCATGTCTATTTCCCGGCATCATCAGTTTCTTGCCTCATAGGTGCCGCGTCAAGCCGACAGTGCTGTGAAACACCTGCGTCAGATGGCTTTAATCGACAAATCCACAGAAGTGCATTTGATGGAAGCAAGCCTGAGACTATGAAGTTGGGAACAAGGGCCTTTCTGTCGTTTTTTGCTCTTGAAGCAATTTGAACCGACGACCTGCTCACAGCGCTAATCTTCAATGAAAATTCCGCGTCTTCACCTTCAGCGTGTCGATATGCAAATCGGGTATTTATCCCGAGCCCGAGACTATGCCGAGCCAGTTTCCTAAAGCCCGCGATTTCCGATAGGCCCAGATTCTAAGCTCGGCATAGTCTCTTGATGTGTACTCGGCTGGAATGCCAACAGCGGAAGTGACCAGCTCGTCTCAATGAAGCTCTCGGAACTCCTTTCGAGCTAGTGCGCTGTGATGTGGATAAGGTCGACCGAGTGCAAGTCTGCGACCGCGATCTGACTTCCGTTCGGCGAAATCGCCAGTCCCCCAGCAAAGTAGCTGATATGAATAATGGCGTCGGCCGTGTCTCCGCTAAAGGGCCGCCAAATGCGGATTGTATCCCAGCCGTCGGGAAAAACGAGGCCGCGCTGATCGTTGCTCCAAAGTATGGGCAAACTCACCCCGCATTCAGCAATATGGTCGGCGCAATCGTCGCCGACCCAGGCGGGAGAATGACTGGCGAGCAATGCGCCGTCCTCGATTCGACGTATATGGATCGCATCTCTATCTGCCGAAATGGCCTCCAAAACAGCGACAAGCTTTCCGTCTGGACTTAAAGAGTAGCCGTAATTCAAGGAGCTCGAAAATATCTTGAACTTGTCACTTAGGCGAGGATTGGCGACGATGGCGTTATCAGCGAGCGGAACGACGAGAACCGATCCATCATCGGAGAACTGCATCAGCCCGATGCCAGGGCGGCTCTCGTCAGGCAATTCAAAACTAGCGAGTACGTGCCAGTCTGCGGTGTCATAGACAATGACCGACTCCTTAGGAGCCAGCGCGCTATAGCCGACGGCCAACATCGAGCCGTCCGGTGACGGTGAAAAGACCACCGTCGCTTTCGAAAGGCTTTCCGAAATATCGCCACGCCGTGGCCCCTTGAAGAGAGTTCGACCATCTGCGAGATCAGTCACCGTAAATGCGGTGTCGTTGTCGTCGCCGCCGGGTGTCACGACGCGCTTCGCGTCAAGCATCTCGTGAAAGGTGAAAGGTGAAGGAAGTTCGCCTTGAAAATTCAATGAACCGTCTGAGCGATAGGAACGAACGCCATCGTAGCTATAAGCTACTAAATTCGGCATCGCAGAATTCCATCGTAATTGCGATGGCGAAACTTTCGATGGAATCACCGCTTGAAGGACTAATCGCGGCGCATTTGCCCCACCAGATTGTGTGATGGTCGGCTCCTTACTATACGTCACCAACTGATAAAACGACCAAAATGACCATATTTCCCGCCCAGCAGCGACGCATAGGACAATTGCCGCAGCTACTACTGTTAATCTCACTATCTTGAAGCGCATACAGCGGTGTTCCCCGACAATCCAACTCACGAAACTGGAAATCAAAACGCTGGGCGATACTGTGCGTTCTCTGGGTAGAAGCTAAATTGCCACCATGGCGTGAAGCTTAACGCCAAACGGTAGGCTTGTGGTCCGCTTCGGGCGACATGCGCCCAATGCATCGATGCTTGAACCTACGAATTAGGATTTGATGCCGCGGTTCGCGCCGCGGCATCACCAAATTGAAATCCGATTAGAGTTTGTCGAGAAACGACAACAACTTATCGTCCGCCTTGAAGCGCCGATGAGTTTGGTCGCCGAAGGGGACAACTTTCGCGAGTTCCGCCTCCTTGATCGCCAGATGGGCATGCAAGTATGGCTGGGTTGAGCGTGTAGATATGCCGAGCTTAGAATCTGGGTCTATCGAAAATCGCGGGCTTTAGGAAACTCGCTCGGCATAGTCTCGGGCGCGGGATAAATTCCTTTATGCCGAATTCGGCATAACGGTATGAAGATATCCCGAGGCTTGGGCGTCCTTGTGTCGGCACCGCCTGGCGTGCCGTGCGCAAATTCGTCACCTCTTCCCGTTGGCAGCCTGAACTCGACATCCCGGTCAGCCAATCCAGTTAGGTCACCCGAGAGGTCGAATATCTGCTGGGCAACCAGATGCACGATCTCCCCCTCACGCTGAATCTTGCCATTGATCGCCATCATCGACGCGCCAAGGGCCACACGACGCCGACGTTCGAAGAGCTTCGGCCAGATCACGCAATTTGCCGGCCCACTTTCGTCCTCGATCGTCAAGAAAATCACCCCCTTCGCCGAGCCTGGCCGCTGGCGGACGAGAACAAGACCGGCCGTCATCAACCAGCGACCGTCACGCGCATTCATGGCTTCGGCGCAAGTGACGATGTTCCGGTCGGTCAGATCGCGCCGCAGGAACGCGAGCGGATGCTGTCGAAGGGTCAGCCCCGCGTGAGCGTAGTCTTCGATGACGTTATGGCCTTCCGTCATCTGCCTGAGGGCGACCTCGGGCTCTTGCTGCTCGGCGATCGCCCGCTCCTCGCGCTCTGCAGCAGCTGCAAACAACGGTAACGGGTCGTCGCGCAATGCTTTGATGGCCCACAATGCATCCCGCCGCTCGAGTTGAAGTGATGGCAGGAATGCGTCGGCCTCGGCGAGCTTTACGAGTGAGTCTGCCGGAACACTCGACCGTCGCCACATATCGTCGACGGATTCGAAGACGTCATCCATGCGGGCCGCGACGATCCGCGAAGCGTCGGCCACGGCCAGTCCTCTCACCATGCGCATGCCAAGCCGGACCGCATGCCGTCCTGAATCTCCGATGGGTTCCAGCGTGCAGTCCCATCGGGAGCGGTTCACGCAGACCGGGCGCACGTCGACACCATGTGCTCTGGCGTCGCCAACGATCTGGGCAGGCGCGTAAAATCCCATTGGTTGCGAATTCAGGAGCGCGGCGCAGAAAGCATCCGGATAGTGCCGCTTCACAAAGCTGCTGGCGTAGGCAATCAGCGCGAAGCTTGCCGCATGGCTTTCGGGAAAACCGTAGGAGCCGAAGCCTTCGAGCTGGCTGAATGTCTTCTCGGCGAATTCAGGCGTGTAGCCGTTTTTCACCATGCCGGAGACAAGCTTGTCCTTGAAGCGCGAGACACCGCCGGTGAACTTGAAGGTCGCCATCGACTTGCGCAGCTGATCTGCCTCGCCGCCCGAGAAGCCGGCGCAAACCATCGCCACCCGCATGGCGCTTTCCTGAAACAGCGGCACGCCAAGCGTCTTGCCGAGCACCGCCTCTAGCTCCGGTGTCGGATATTCGACTTTCTCCTTGCCTTCGCGCCGGCGCAGATAGGGATGCACCATGTCGCCCTGGATCGGTCCGGGGCGGACGATGGCGACCTGCACGACCAGATCGTAAAAGGTCCGCGGTTTCAGGCGCGGCAGCATCGACATCTGAGCGCGGCTCTCGATCTGGAAGGTGCCAAGCGTATCGGCCTTGCGGATCATCGCGTAGGTCGCGGGATCCTCCTGCTCGATCCTCGACAGGTCGAGGTCACGGTTCTTGTGTTGCCGGATCAGATCGAAGGCCTTGGCCATGCAGGTCAGCATCCCGAGCGCCAGGATGTCCACCTTCATGAACTTCAACGCCTCGACGTCGTCCTTGTCCCATTCGATGATCTGCCGGTCCTTCATCGTGGCGGGTTCGATCGGTACGAGATCGTCGAGCCGGTCATGGGTCAGCACGAAACCACCAGGGTGCTGGCCGAGGTGACGCGGCGCACCCATCAACTGCTGGGCAAGTTTCAGGGTCAGGACGAGACGGCGATCGTCGGGATTGAGATTGAGCTCGCGGACATTGCGGTCGCAGACCTCTTCCGACCAGGACCACATGCCGGAGGACAAAGCCTTGATGACGTCTTCGGGCAGGCCAAGCGCCTTGCCGACGTCGCGGATCGCGCCGCGCGCCCGGTAGCGGGTGACGGTGGCGCAGAGCGCCGCCTTTTCCCGGCTATAGGTTCGGTAGATCCACTGGATCACCTCTTCGCGCCGTTCGTGTTCGAAATCGACATCGATATCCGGCGGCTCGTCGCGCTCAGCGGAAACGAAACGCTCGAACAAGAGATCGTTGGTCGAGGGATCGATCGAGGTGACACCGAGAATATAGCAGACGGCGCTGTTGGCGGCCGAACCCCTGCCCTGGCAGAGGATGCCTTGCGAGCGCGCATAGCGCACGATCGAGAAGACGGTCAGGAAATACGGCGCGTATTTCATCGTGCGGATGAGATCGAGCTCGTGACGCACGGTTTTCAGGACATCAGGAGGCAGTCCCTCGGGGTAGCGGTCGGGAACGCATTGCCAGACATAATGCTCGAGAGAGGCCTGGGCATCCTTGCCCGGAACGATCGCCTCCTCGGGATATTGATAGGTCAGCTCTTCGAACGAAAACCTGCACCTGCGGACGATCTCCATGGTGCGTGCGAGCGCCTCCCGGTATCGCGGAAACAGACGCGCCATCTCTTCGGGCGGCTTCAGGTATCGATCGGCATGACGCTCGCGCTCGAAGCCGACATCGTCAATGGTCGTATGGGTGCGGATACAGGTGACGATATCCTGCAACTGTCGGCGCCCCGGCTCATGGAACAGCACATCATTGGTAACGACCGTGTTCACCTTGAACCGGTGGGCAAGATTGGACATCTCATGCAGCCGCAGCTGATCGTTTTGACGACGTCGCAGGCAAAGCGACACATTGGCCCGATCGGAAAACACCTCGGCCATCTTGCGCAGCTGGACGGCACAGGTGTCGTCGGCGAGGTCCGGCAGCAGAATGCCGATCATCCCCTCGGAATAGGCGACGACATCGTCCCAGTGCAGAATGCAGTTGTTCTTGCCGCCGCGAGACTTGCCCAGTGTGATGAGACGGGTCAGCCTGGAATAGGCAGCGCGATCGGTCGGATAGACGAGCAGCGACATGCCATCGGCGAGATCCAGCCGACAGCCAACGACGAGACGCAAGCCCGTGGCACGCGACGCCTCCAGCGCCCGGACGATCCCCGCCAGTGAATTGCGATCGACGACGCCAAGGGCCTCGATGCCAAGAGCCTTGGCGGTTTCGAACAGCTCCTGCGCCGAACTGGCGCCACGCAGAAAGGAAAAATGGGTGGTGACCTGCAGCTCGGCGTAGCTCATGCGAAAATTCCATGCATGAACCAGCGGTGGCTGCCGGTCGCGGGGTCGATGCCATCACCGGAGCGAAAGATCCAAAGACGCTCGCCCCGCTCGTCCTCGACAATGAAGTAGTCGCGCACCGCTTCCATCTCGGCGTCGCGCTGCCACCATTCGCCAAAAATCCGCTCCGGACCATCGGCCCGCATCACCTTGCGGCGCGTGCCACGCCAGACGATCGAGACCGGCGGCCGGTCCGGCAGCAGCGCGATGGCCTCGATCAGTTCGGGACGTGCCAGCAACCGCACCGGCCGGCGCCAATGGCTGACCCAGGCGACTCCGATCGGGTCGGCCACGGCGCTGATCCGCTGGACGGAGCGCTCCGGCACATCGGAGGCAACGGGTGCGACGCGATAGACGCGCTGGCCGCGATTGCCGTAGATATCGATCAGCGGCGTGACATCGGCGACCTCGTCTTCGGCCAGCATTGAGGACGCCTGGTGCTCCTCCAGCGGCTCGGCCATGACGGCGGCGAGCGTCAGCTTTTCGATCCCGAAACCGGGTTCGATCTTTTCTGTCCGGTCGCGAAACAGTTTCGTCAGCCAGGCGACGTCACGCACCGGCTTGACCGTGCCGGCACGGATCGCCTGTCGCGTGCCATCGACTTTTTCCACGATCAGGTCGGCGCGGCGAACACCGAGGCCGCGACGCTGCAGTTCCTCGATCAGTTGCACGACCAGCCGGCCGACATATTTGTCGATGGTCTCCGCTGCCGCGATGGGCTCGGCAAAAGCGCGGGAAACCTCGATCAAGTCTGCGGTGCGGATCGGGTCGATCGGCTCCGAAACCCGGCCGAACATCTGGTCGAGCCGGCGACCGATTTCCGGGCCGAAGCGGAGCGTCAGGGGGGCGCGCGGCGTGTTGGCCAACTCGCCGATCGTCTGGAAGCCGAGCATGCGCAGATCGCTGACGACTTTTGTCGGAAGGCGGAGCAGCGATACTGGCAGCTTTTCGACGGCGCGTACCGTTTCCCCGCTCGGAACAATCACCGTCTCCCGGCTGATCGCACGGGCGCAGGCATGCGCCGCACCCCAGCTATCGGCAACAGCGACACGCGCGGTCAGTTTCCTTGCAAGGAACTGATTGGCGATCTTCGTCACCATGGCAAGCTCCCCCCCCTGCAGGTGATCGGCGCCCTCGGTATCGATGACGATCCCGTCGACGCCATCGACGGCGACAACAGGAGAATAGATCGTCAGCGCCCAAAGCGTGATGCGCTCCAGGGATGCCGCGTCAGCTACCACATCCGCATCGACCAGCATCAATCCACGCAACAGCGCCTGCGCCTTGGCCGCCGGCATGCCGATATGGACGCCGGCCTTGCGAGCGGCCGCGTCGGCTGCCGCTACCCAGCGCTTCGACCCGCTCTTGGCGATCACGGCGATGGCCTGGTCAGGCGGAATGGCGGGATCGGCGCGACGAATCCGATCCGTCGGCAGATCCGGAAGATAGATCGAGACGACCCTTGTCATCGCACGCCCTCACGAGAAACTCAGCACATTCACCCGCTTTCACGCGCATCAATTCCAGGAACCATTGCGGTCTGCCGACACCTGGCACCGGCAAGTCCTCCGACGGCATGACGCTGACCCGCCACCGTGTCGTCGAGGCCGTCGGCTGCCCGAAATCATTTGCCTCCGTCTGTCGGCGCCAGCGCCGGACGGCCAGCGCCATCGTTCCTGTTTTCTCGGCCGCCAGCTGCAGCCGGCGGGAGCCGACCATCGGCAGGCGCACGAGCTCGCCGACGACGGCGCCGAGGCCCCCGAAGGAGAGACCCTCCTCCATATTGGCAAGCACATCCTCCTCCTTGTCGGACTCGACGAAGATAACGCGGTCGGCCTTCAACCCGACCTGGGCGAGCGCCGGAAAAAACAGGTCCGGCCGCGTCAGGCACCAGATGACAGGACCCTTGGTGCGCGCCGCGATCCCCGCCACGCAAAGGGCAGTCGCCGCACCATCCACCGTACCCGGCCCACCGCCCGCGAACTCATGCAGGGCGCCATAGGCTAGACCACCGCCGGGCAGGACCGCGTCGATGTCAGGCACGCCAAAGGAGAGACAGCCGGCCTTCCTGGCCGACACGCTGTCCAGCGCGGCAATGCGCTCGCGCAAATCGGACATGACCCGTTCACGGGCAACAGTCATCGTTCACGGCTCCCTTCGAGGTCGTGCGGGTGGCCGACATCATGTCGTGCAAATGCGAATGTTCTGTTTTTGTTCCTGCGCAATTCCAGAGTCAAGCGGTCGAGAGAATGGGAAAATTATCCTGAACATTAGAAATCCAAGGAATGCCCATGAGAATCAAACCGGTAGCGCCGCTGAGATTTTTTTCCGGCCGCCCGCGACCGTGTTCGCTGTCCGATGTGAATTGCGGGGACAAACCCTATATCGTCACACAAGCCCTAAATCCCTTTGCTGAACTGTCGCGATGACAAAGCCGCCGAGATCAAAACCGCTCCTCAGTGATACCGAGGCTCCGATCCGTTCGCGGCCGCGGCAGAAGCGCAATCCCGCCCAGCCGCAACTGCTGTTCGATCCCATGCCCGAGCGCGTCGAACCCGCGCTGGCGCTGTTGAAGGCTCATCCGCCTGAGGGAGACGATTGGAGCTGGGAAGTGAAATGGGATGGCTATCGCCTCGCCGTTCACATCGAGCCGCAGGGTGTCCGGATCCTCACCCGCGGCGGCCATGACTGGACGCATCGCTTTCCCACGATCGCGGAAGCCGCCCGGGCGCTGGGGCCGGCGACGATGATCATCGACGGCGAGGCCGTGGTGCTCGACGAGGAAGGACGACCTGATTTCGGGCTGCTGCAGAGATCGCTCGGTGCATCCGGCAAAACGGCCGGCAACCGCGCCTCCGACGCCGTGCTTTACGCCTTCGATCTCCTCTATCTCGATGGGCACGATCTGCGCGCTGTCGAATATCGATCACGCCGTCATTTTCTGGAGGATAGCTTGAACAGCCATGAGGGCAGCCAATCCGGCGCCATCCGCCTGTCGGAGGCCATCGACGCCGAACCCACCATCCTGCTGGAGCATGTTCGGGATCTCGGTCTGGAAGGCATCGTCGGAAAGCATCGCGATCAACCCTATCGCTCCGGTCGGACCGGGGACTGGGTCAAAGTCAAATGCGTCGCGAGCGAGGCCTTCTTCATCGTCGGCTATGAGATGTCGGCGGCGTCACCCGGCGGGTTCGGCTCGCTGGTGCTTGCTGCCTATCGCGGTGCCGATCTCGTTGACGTCGGAAGCGTTGGCACTGGCTTCAAAGAAGCTGAGGCCACCAAGTTGCGGAAGATGCTGGACAGGCTGCGCTGGACGCGAAAGCAGCCGCCCGTACCCTCTTCCGGCAATGCCGATATCGTCTGGGTCGAGCCGACACTGATCGCCGAGATCGAGTTTCGCGCCTGGACGGCGGACGGCAAGCTTCGCCACGCATCCTACAAAGGGCTGCGCGAGCACCAGGACAATGCCGACGTCTTTCGGCTCGACTAGCGCAATCAGCGACTTCCGCTAGACTGTCTTCCGATCGAGATCACGCGGAGTGGATGGGCGGCGATGTGCAATCTTTATCGCATGGAAGACAAGGACTGGGTCGCGAAATGGGCCCAGGACGCCGAAAGCTTCATCAACCTGATGCCGGCCTATCAGATGAACCCCGACCAGATGGGGCCGATCGTCCGCAATACCGCCGACGGCAAGAAACAACTGGTCCATGCGCGCTGGGGCCTTCCCTCGCCGATCTTCGTCCAGAAGACAGCAGCCGAGGCGCGGGCTGACAAGCTGAGAGCCAAAGGCCAGGCCGTCGACATGGACGAGCTCATTCGCATGGAACCCGATCGTGGTGTCACCAATGTCAGAAAGCTCACCCTACCTCATTGGAAGCGCTGGTTCGGTGTCGAGAACAGGTGCCTCGTGCCAGTCACCAGCTTCGCGGAACCGGATCCGACGAGCAAGACAGAGGGCGGCAATGTCCCGAATGCCTGGTTTGCCCGTGACGCGGAGAAATCCCAGATGTTCTTTGCCGGCATTCATGTGCCGCAATGGCAGAGTGTGCGGAAGGTCAGGGATGGCCTGACCGCCGATGACCTCTATGGGTTCTTGACCACGGATCCCAATGACATCGTCAGGCCGATCCACGAGAAGGCGATGCCCGTGCTGCTGCTCACCAGGGAAGAGGTCGACACCTGGATGCGGGCGCCCTGGGAAGAGGCGAGAGATCTCGCCCGACCGTTGCCGAATGACGCGCTGATGGTTTCCTCACGCGAACCCTATGGGTCCTCGATCGTGTCGAAATCCGGCGATCCGATCGACCAGGGTAGCTTGCTGTAACGCGCCCCAACGAAGCCGACCGTCGGCAGAACGGTGGTTGCGATTTGCGGCCACAATGATATGTTCTCTATTTGTTTCTTTTGGCAATCGCTCGGGTCTCCGGCTGCAATCATGAATGACATTGTTCAGGTCCGGAAAATCATCCATATCGACATGGATGCATTTTATGCCTCCGTCGAACAACGCGATAACCCAGACCTGCGCGGCAAGCCGATCGCTGTGGGCGGCGCTGCCGCAAGAGGCGTTGTCGCTGCGGCCAGTTACGAAGCCCGGACATTCGGCGTCCACTCCGCCATGCCGTCGGTCACGGCCGCCCGCAAATGCCCGGAGCTCATCTTCGTGAAGCCGCGTTTCGAGGTCTATCGCGCCGTCTCCCAGGAAATCCGGGAGATCTTTGCGGAATATACGCCATTGATCGAGCCGCTGTCGCTCGACGAGGCCTATCTCGATGTCACCGAGAACCTGAAAGGCATGCCGATCGCCACCGAGATCGCGCTGGAGATCCGCGCGAAGATCAAGGCGGTCACAGGACTGAACGCATCGGCGGGCATCTCCTACAACAAGTTCCTCGCCAAGATGGCCTCCGACCTCAACAAGCCGAACGGCCAGGCGGTGATCACGCCGAAGAACGGTCCGGCGTTTGTCGAGGCGCTCGCGGTCAAGAAGTTCCACGGCGTCGGGCCGGCGACCGCGGACAAGATGCAGCGGCTTGGGATCGAGACGGGTGCCGATCTGAAAGAGAAGTCACTGCCGTTCCTGGTCGAACATTTCGGGAAATCCGGGCCCTATTTCTATGGGATTGCCCGCGGGATCGACGACCGGCAGGTGCGACCGGACAGGGTTCGCAAATCGGTCGGCGCCGAAGACACTTTTACGGAGGACATCGACGACCTCGATCTTGCGACCAATGAGCTGAGGCCACTGACCGAGAAAGTCTGGGGTTATTGCGAGGCGAAAGGTTTCAGCGGCAAGACGGTCACGGTGAAGATCAAGTATTCCGACTTCACCCAGGCGACGCGCAGCAAGACCACGACCCTACCCTTTGCCAACTGCAACGAGATCCTTGAAGCAGCAACAGGACTGCTTGCGACCGTCTATCCGTTTAGGCGGCCGGTACGCCTGCTCGGCGTGACGCTATCATCGTTCACCAGCAATCAGGGCGACGATGGCCATGAGGAACAGTCGCAATTGGATTTCGGGATGTAGCGAGAAGGGCCAAGTCATCACGCCGGCCGGATTCGCCCTCTGCACCGTGGCCATAGACGTGCGGCCTATAGGTTGCGGGCCGCGCTGATATTGGCTTAATTTCAGGTTGTTTCTAAAAGAGTTGATTTCTACATATGTCCAAGCATCCTACTGTTATCGGCATCGAAATTTCGACCATCCGCAGTCTCTTCCTCAAGCACGAAAACAGACGTGGAAGGTTCCTCCTGGCCACCGCTATCGATGATCTGAAACTTCCAGCCCAAGACGCTGACGCGTTTCTACGGAAAGTCGCCACCGCCGGATATATTGAATGGAGCGACGGCGCCGGGGAAAATTCGGATTGGAATCTGACCCAGCATGGTCTTCGTTTGATGGCTGACAGCCTCGGTGCGCGAATATCTCGTCAACGGGCGCAGTTGATTATCGACGAGGTCGTCAGACGCGCGCGCGCGATCAACGCTGATCCCGATCGACTCGCCCGTGTCAAAGAACTCAGGCTTTTCGGGAGCGCGCTCGACGCAGGACGCGACGATTACGGTGACGTCGATATTGAAGCTGAAATCGAAATCCGACGGTTTCCGGAGGACGAAGTGGCGCGGGCCCATGCAAAGGTCGCCGCCCAGGTTCCACGGTCGTGGCGAGATCATTTTATCCGCAGATTTAGGGCCGAAGAGGGCTATGACAGCCGCAGGGTATTTGCCGCCCTAAAGGCCAGCATAAAAGACCTTTCTCTTTCAAAGGACGCGACGAAGACGCTCGGCTGTGAGTTTCGATGCATCTATCGTTTCGATCTCGACAGCGGCAAGGAACTTGCTCCGGATGATGCGATAACACCGCGGACGACGGCACCTCCCAAATCGGCAGAAGAAATACTGCCTTCGTCTCTCCCCGAACGATCCATCATCGCTCCCATTGGGCTAATCGGCGCCGATGAAAAACTCCGCTCCAGCACACTGAAGATATCGATGGAAAGCCTCGCCTTGACGGAAGCCAAGGTCTGGCTTGGGAAAGAGAAGCCGGACGGAAGCAGGGCGGCGACGGACACCCGCAAAAATCCGGATCAGCGTTTTGCCGGCGCTCAGTTTTTCTTTGATGATTGGCGCGACCCGAGCCTCACGGGCCTGGAACTTTTCCAGAGGACACTCGACTGGGCCGCGCACTACGACCTTCCCATCTCAAAGATCGGCCGGAAATTCTCGCTTCGGACCTATCAAGGAGGTCGGACCGCGAATTTTCATGCGCTGATAGTCCAACGGGTGGCGGATCGGGTGGATGCACATCTCGTCCTGGATAAGCCGCAGGGTGGCAGAAGCACATGGCACCTGGGCGGCTCGACATTCACCACGCCAAGAATGATCGCCGCACATCACGCCCTGGCAGTCGCGCTTGCCCGGATGCTAGACGAGACCGGCCTAACCGGACAAACCACGTTCACGGCTGAGTTCGATCTGACTGGCGAGAAGCGCAACTCGTATCCGGTGCTGCCCAATCTCTCTAGTCATTCCGCACGTTTGAGGAAGGCCCTTTCCAAGATCTCATTCCCACAGGCAATTATAGATGA
The DNA here is from genome assembly GCF_004341625.1 of Rhizobium sp. BK376. Taxonomy (GTDB): domain Bacteria; phylum Pseudomonadota; class Alphaproteobacteria; order Rhizobiales; family Rhizobiaceae; genus Rhizobium. The sequence continues at coordinate 69,590 of NZ_SLZG01000013.1, forward strand.
AGCTCGTGACCATATGGATGACTATGAGTCCAACCTGCCGCTCAACCGGCAAGTCGAGGTGATGGCAGCTTCTATGGGCAAGAAGGACAAGGAACCAGTCGCGCTTGCCAGCGCGATGCTGGGCGAGACATGGAAGGAAGACGAGATCGAGGATCCGGAAGATCCGGGCCAGTTCTACCCTGGAGAAGAGGATCTTTGGGATGCGACAGATCCGGTTATGGCTTTCCTGCAGGAGAGCTTGAAGGAGCTGCCAGGTTGTTTGCGACTATCCATCAGTCACACGCTCCCAGTGCCAGCTTGATTTCGCGGGGATCCCTTCCTCCAATGCTTTTCCCGGACCAAGCTCGGATTCAATATAATCCGGAGAAGGCATTGGTACCCGCAGGAGTAGACTTCCCCTGATCGCTTTGCAATTCTGATAGAGCGATTCGTGGGGGAAGCTATGTACTTGCAACGCGTTAAGATCGAGAATTTCCGTATTTTCGAGAACTTTGAAGTCGATTTAAACAAGACGTTGAACATCATCGTCGGTGAGAACAATTCCGGCAAGACCGCGCTAATCGATGCGATCCGGTACACACTGTCCTCAAGGACTGGCGAATGGTTGCGAATTCTCGAAACGGATTTCCGGAGAGGCGCCACCAGATTTTCAATCAGGCTGAAATTCGCCGACCTCTCCACGCAGCAAGCAGCCGCCTTCCTCGAACATCTGACATTCGAAGAGACAGGGGAGCAACACAGACCTTTTCTGTACGTGACACTCGCCGCAGAGCTCACAGAGCAGATCGTCAGGGGAACGAGGCAAATCCGCTCTGACATCCGATCAGGGGCATCCGGTGAAGGACCGTCAATAGAACGCGAAGCGCGCGAGTATTTGTCGGGAACCTACCTTAAGCCCCTGCGTGACGCCGAGGCCGAACTCAGCGGCGGTCGCGGCTCGCGCCTCGCACAGGTCTTGAACGCCGCAGAGAGCTTTCGCAATGCAGCGCATGTTAACAGCCTCCTCGACGCGGTTATTCAGGCCAACGTCACGATCCTGGGCAACCCGGGCATCGCAGACAGCCTCGCGCGTATCAAGACACAGCTCAAAGGCTTGGATTTCGCCAATACTCCGCTGAGCCCCATCATCGAGATTGTTGGAGGCACCGATCTCGAGGCATTGGGCCCAGTTGAGCGTAAGCAGATGCTGAAGGCTGTTCTCGAGCGGCTACAGTTGCTTATCGACGAGAGCGAACGGATGCAGGGTCTGGGATATAGCAATCTGCTGTTCATGGCCACGGAACTCTTGCTGCTAGAGGAGGAGCAGGATGACTTTCCAATGCTACTAATCGAGGAGCCCGAAGCGCACCTCCATCCGCAGTTACAAATGAAATTCCTGAAAGCTATCCGCGAGGGCTTTGGAGGAATTGGAAAACCTGCATTGCAGAGCATCCTTACGACACACAGCCCGAACCTTGCATCAAAGTCCGATCTTGGGAGCCTGATCATTATGTCGGGTGGAAAGGCGTTTCCGCTTCGGAAAGGACACACCGAGCTGGGCGACGACGATTATGTCTTCCTTGAGAAATTTCTAGACGTCACGAAAGCCAACCTGTTCTTCGCCAAGGGCGTCATCATCGTGGAGGGTGACGGCGAAAATATTCTGTTGCCAACTATAGCTAAGCTCCTGGGCAGGCCGCTCGATGACTACGGCGTCTCGATCGTTAATGTCGGAAGCACCGCCTTTGCCCGCTACGCAAACATTTTCAAACGCCGAAACCTGGGCGATGCGCAACATGTCGGCAGCTGGCTTCCGATCCCGGTTGTTTGCGTTAGGGACATGGATCTGCGGCCGGAAGGCGCCAAGATCGCTGAGGATAATCCATTTGGGTTCATCCCATACAAACCGAGGGGCGCGGTCTATTGGGAATCGCACTACGATGGAAATGCAGAAGCGAGGACAGCTTGGGTCACCAATCGCAAGCAGCCCCAAGGTCAAAACGTGCGTGTCGAGATCTCTGACCATTGGACTTTTGAGTATTCGCTACTGATGGCCGGTCTGTCTGCCGAGGTCCACGAGGCCGCGCCGGGAGCGGATGTCCCATTCGCCCAACTGCCGGCTGATCCTACAGAGCGGGCCCTGACGATCTACGGCCGAATTTCGGTAGACAAGTCCAAGACTGAGACGGCCTATAAACTTGGCCCGATCCTCGAGCGGCGTTTCACAGCGCAACTTGCACCGGCACCAGCGGGTGAGACCGAGCAGCAGGCAGAAGAGCGGCACCATCAGAACACGCAACTCGTCGAGCAAACGCGACAAGATCTACGCGCGGCGCTACCATCATATCTGGTTCGCGCCATCGACTATGTCACTGGGCTCATCGCTGATGGAGCATGAGCCCAGATGATCACGATAGTCGAAAACGATATCGATGAACTGCTTGCGGTCCTGAACCCTAACCGAGCAACCCCGTTGGTCCTCGATGCGTCGCGTCGGCAGGCGATGTGCGGCGATGGAGATGTCCAGGCATGCCCAGGCAGCGGAAAGACGACGTTGGTTGGCCTCAAGTTGCTGTGCCTGATCCGCAAATGGACCGCTCCGCAGCAGGGCATTTGCGTACTTACGCACACCAACGTTGCACGAGATGAAATCTTGAAATGCCTGTCGGGTCACCCTTCGGGTTTCTCCCTGCGAAGCTATCCTCACTTTATTGGGACGATCCAGGAGTTCATCAACACGTATATCGCCATGCCATCGCTTCGATCAAAGGGCCTCACTGTCGCGCAAATCGACGATGACCATTGCGTGACCCGCTTGGAGCGTATGATTTCTGTCGGAGCTCGCGCATACTTGGCGAACCGGCATGCCTCGCTATCCGATCTTAGGTACAGATGGGAAGACGGCAACCTCATGCTCAAGACCCCAGCATTCGCGGGACCGTCACCGTCACCCTCATATGCAAATCTTTTGTCGATCAAGAGCCGCCTTCAGGCCGAAGGCGCATTCTTCTATTCCGAGATGTACGCTTATGCACATGAAGCCCTATCGTCGAACGCCGGCCTGACCGCCTCGCTGCGACACCGGTTCCCGGTTGTACTGATTGACGAAATGCAAGACGTGCAAAAGTTTCAAGACGATCTCATCAATTCGATTTTCGACCACCAATCGGTCCACTATCAACGATTTGGCGATCCGGACCAATCCATCTTTGACGGCGTCGGCGGGGAACTGCCGAATACAACGTACAATACTGCCGAGATGCAACCGATATCGGAAAGTCATCGATACTGCCCGGCAATCGCTGGCCAACTGAGGGGTTTGAGCAGCAGAAAGCTTCCACTCGACACAAGTTGCCAAGCATCGGAAGGAGATCCTGGTAGCGCAATTATCCTCTTCAGCGGCGCGACTCTTGACCAGGTGCTCGGCCGCTTTGCCGAAATTGTTGAAGAGCTTCCTGAGGAGCGTCGGCGGATCGTGAAGGCTGTGGGCGGCGTTGCGGAAAACAACGGCGAGGCGGCAGCTCCGTTGAATATTGGAAGCTACTGGCCTGGGTTCCAGCGAAATCTGCAGCCCCAAAGCCCGAAACCAAATTCGATGTGCCAGGCAGTAAGGCAGTCGATAGCCAACGGCACAAGCGGCCCGGGACTGTCCCTCATCCTCGACGCGGTTGTAACCGCGTTTCGCCTTGCGAACGTCCGTTTCCGCAACCGGGCGGGACTAGAAACGTCCCCATCCAGAGCCGGACTGTTCGACCACCTTCGCTCACTTAACATCTATTCGCCTCTTCGTCGCGAGATTGCACAATGGATGCTGGGAGCCGAACCCGTAGAAGACGAGTGGGACCTGAGAATGGAAGCGCTGCGCGACCTCCTACACCTCCCTGATAACAATGCCGACTTAAATAGCTTTCTTGCGTTCGATGGTACGGCCGCAGAAGGCGTCGAAGAGGTCGTATTCCAGGCAAATACCTTTGTCTCGCTAGGCGGGTTGCACGTAGAGCTGGCGACCATTCACAGCGTGAAAGGGGAAACACATGACGCCACACTTGTTTTGGAAACCAAATATCGCAGGCTATTCGACCTGAAAGAGATGCTTCCTCACATCATCGACCAAGCGCGTCCTGCTCCAGTTTTCGATCCTGCCCATCCACTGACGAACGTATCGATAAAGGCTTCGTTCATGAAAAAAGCGTTTGTCGCCTCGAGCCGGCCGAGACACCTACTATGCCTCGCCATGGGAAGAGACCGGATGACCGACGCTCAACGTCAAAGCCTGACGGCCGCAGGTTGGACCATCATCGATCTCGGATAATCTGCCTGACCGGCGGCACATTCGACGCACCGCAGGAAACGCTCCCGGATCGATCAAAGATGGCTTTTCGCCCAGATTAGCGCGCCGAGGGCGGCCGCCTTCGCGTCGTGCTCAGACGAATACCATTTACGCCCCGCTTGCCGCTTTGTTGTACCACGGCGTGACACGGATACTCGATACCCATCAGTGCCGTGATGGGGCAACGCCTATCTCAACAGCCTGCAATCCCGCCTCCGCTGTCGCGAGTGCGGAAACCGTGACGGGAACAAATGGATACATGGCATGTTGCCGCGTTAAATCCACGGTGGTACGAAACGCCAACAATAGGGCGACTGGCCGCCCTAGAGCGGCCATGAGGCGTAGATGTCAACAAAGGTTGTGAGGTGGCTGTTTTTCACGGTTTTGCTGTCGGTGGTCCCTATTGTCGGGAGCTACGTATCGGGCACCGCGAACAACAAGCCTGATCTCTCGCTCTGGTCGGTCTTAGATCAGGGCGACCTTTATCTCCTTTGCACCGCTTTTTGCTGTGCAGGCCTCGGGGAACTGATAGGGCTTGGTGTCAAAAAAGGCGAGTTGGCCAAGATAATCGTAGGTAGAACGGCGACATTCCATATCCTCGCCTGCATTTTCCTTTACGTTCTGATCAGGAACCCGTCTCCGACGACGGACACACATTATCTCGTGTCGCTATGGGGTTCTTTGTAACTGGGGTTATCGTTTCGACAACGTGTATCGCGCTCTCGGAGATGCAAGATGCTGCATGAATGGCTCTCATATGCGGCGATTGGCGTTGCGGTGCTAGGCGCTATCGCTAGCGTTATTTCGACAGTGGTTGTTCGAATTGAGAAGCGAAGGCTGATGATTTCCGTTTCTGTAGACCGCCACTCACTCAGAATGAAGAAGGGAGAGGTCCAGCCGACGTTCAGCGAAGAGGATGAACGCGAGCCGGCACGCTACTCTAGCCACGGCGGGCCTATCAGCGATGAGTGAGTTTCATTTCGTGGCGATCATACTCACGAGCGCATCTGAAACCCGCGATCTGTCGAGGTTTGAGGAGCAGTTGGATCGCGCTCGCGATTGGGTGGAATTTCGCGATCAATCTTGGCTCGTGTGGACCGAACAAACTAGTCGAACATGGTATCGCCGCATGAAGCCCCTTCTTCGAGAAGGGGACAACATCTTGGTTTTCGCCGCCGATATGAGCGATAGAGGAGGGTTGATGCCAGAAGCGTTCTGGGAGTTTGTTCGAGCTAAAACGTCCTGATCTTTGGGACAATGGAGCATATCGGAGAAACCAGTATAGCGCCGCCTCGGCGGGGTTTCGGGAATTCGCGCCACGGCGAAAGGGCGTCCTGAGGCAGCCATAGGAGCGGTCGAAGAGCGCGGGACTGACTGCGTAGCCCTGTGCCGTTCCGTCCTCTTTCGCACATGGTTCGCCATGGAAACGGCTGTAACCGCTGTTCCAGCCCCACGTTGTCCTTACCGTCCTAATCTGTGATCGGCTTTCCATGGACGAGCAACGGGAGTTTCTCCATGGAGAGTACATTGGAGTTTCTCACAACCAGGAAGTCTGGACGTGAGGTTCACCGGCACTGGCCTGATGAGGTCAAGGCGCAGATCGTTTCGGAAAGCTTGAGACCCGGTGCGATGGTGAATGAGGTCGCCGAACGCTTTGGATTGCGGGCGAACCGCCTTTCGACTTGGCGGACGATGGCGCGGCAGGGCAAGCTTGTTCTGCCTGCACCTGAGGATGCGATTGAGTTCGCAGCGGTAGTCGTCGATCCACCCGTTGTGGAGCCGCCAGTCAAAAAGGCCAGTCGCCCTGAGATCATCATCGGTTCCGTTACTATCCGCCTGGAAGAAGGCGCGTCTGCCGCCCGCATCGCCGCTGTCGCGCGTGCCTGCGCGGTTCCGGAATGATCTTTCCATCAAACCGCGTTCGGATCATGGTGGCGACCAAGCCGGTCGACTTCCGTAAGGGCCACGATGGCTTGGCGGCGCTAGTCAAGAACGAGCTGCACAAGGACCCGTTCACGGGAACGGTCTTCGTATTCCGGTCGCGCAAAGCAGACCGATTGAAGCTGATCTACTGGGATGGCAGCGGTCTGGTGATGGCCTACAAGCGGCTGGAGGAACACACGTTCTCCTGGCCAGGCATCAAGGATGGCCTGATGACCTTGGGCCATGCTCAGTTCGAGGCGCTGTTTGCAGGCCTCGACTGGCGTCGGGTTCATGCTGTGGAAGCGAAAGCGCCGGACGCCATCGAATAGCTGCGGCACGATGACTCGGGCGGCAAATTCCGACGGCGAAGCGACACTGGCTTTGATAGAGTTCAACCATGTTGGACGCCACCGATCTTCCCGACGATATTGCTGCCCTGAAGGCGATGCTGATCGCGGCGCAAGCCCGTGAGGTTCGTAAGGACGAGCGGATCGAAAGGCTGGAGAAGCTTGTTGCCGCTTTCAAGCAGGCTGCCTTCGGCCGCAAATCCGAGAAGACCGACCCTGAACAGTTCAACCTCGCACTGGAGGACCTGGAAACGGCCATCGCGGCCGTCCATGCCGAAGACGAAGCGGATAGCCTTCCGGGGAAGCCGCACCCCAAACCACGCGCCGCCAATCGCGGCTCTCTTCCGGCCCATCTTCCTCGTATCGAGGAGATCATCGAGCCGGAAAGCTTGATCTGCGCCTGTGGCGGTTGCCTGCATTGCATCGGCGAGGACGTGTCCGAGCGGTTGGATGTGGTTCCAGCGCAGTTCCGCGTCATCGTCACTCGCCGCCCCAAGTATACCTGCCGTGCCTGTACTGATGGCGTTGCTCAGGCTCCAGCGCCTGCACGATTGATCCACGCCGGATTGCCGACAGAGGCGACTATCGCTCATGTGCTGGTGTCCAAATACGCCGATCATCTGCCGCTTTACCGGCAGGCCCAGATCATGAGCCGCCAGGGCATCGATCTCGACCGCTCGACACTCGCCGATTGGGTCGGTCGGGCTGCTTTCGAATTGCGCCCGGTGTTCAACGCTCTTATCGCCGATCTGAAGCGGTCGATGAAGCTGTTCATGGACGAGACCCGTGCGCCGGTGCTCGATCCCGGCTCCCGTAAAACCAAAACCGGATACTTCTGGGCTCTGGCCCGTGATGACCGACCGTGGGGCGGAGGTGCGCCGCCAGGTGTCGCCTTCACTTATGCGCCCGGTCGCGCTGGGCTACATGCCGAGCGGATATTGCAAGGCTTCACGGGCATCCTTCAAGTGGATGGTTACGCCGGATATAACCGGCTGATCGCACCCGACCGTGTCGGTCCCAATATCCAGCTTGCCTATTGCTGGGCACACGCTCGGCGCAAGCTGGTCGAGATCACTCGCACTGGCTCCGCGCCGATTGCCGAGGAAGGCGTCAAGCGGATCGGTGAACTCTATCGCATCGAAGCGGAGTTGCGCGGTCTCTTCCCCGAAGTTCGCCTGGCTGGAAGGCAGGAAAGATCAGCACCGCTAATCACTGACATGCGGACGTGGCTCACGCATCATCGCGCCCACGTCGCTGGCAAGTCGCCGCTCGGTGAAGCGCTCGCCTATATCGCCAAATTCTGGGACGGCCTCTGCGTGTTCTTGACCGACGGTCGTATCGAGATCGACAACAATAGTGTCGAGAGAACTATCCGGCCGATAGCGCTCAACCGCAAGAACGCACTCTTTGCCGGACATGACGCGGGAGCGGAGAACTGGGCGACCATCGCCTCGCTCATCGAGACGTGCAAACTCAATGCTGTTGATCCGCTTGCCTATCTAACCGCCACGCTCACCGCCATCGTCAACGGTCACAAACAAAGTCAGATCAATGAACTGCTGCCTTGGAATTACAAGAGGAAGTAATATGGCCCTGAAGACTGCAGTCCGCCAATGCGACATGTAGCCAGGCCGCAGGCAATCTATAAAAGATGACATGAGTTATCGCCGACGCTAGGATCGGTACATGCCACTCCATCCAGACATCCTCAGATTCGCCAGCGCACTTCGCGAACTTGAGACGCATCTGTGCGCGAATGATGCGCCTCACTGGGCTCATCACATAGCAAGATGCGCAGCCTCGATTGAACAGTCTGATTATTACGGAGTTGAACGCTTCCTTGGGCTTTTCGGTGGGATGGGTTCGTTGAACGATCTTATTCTCCATCGCAATGGCCAAATGCTTACTACCGAGAATGACGAGTTGCGCACATTGCTGACGCGAAGCTATGAGATGGCCGATGCGCTCCGCCGCGAGCGACTATGAGCAGGCTCGGCAAATTCTACGGTAAGGTCGTAAGCGCTCTACTTTTGCCACGCAATGCCGACGAATGGCGCAAATTTTTCGTCAAGTAGGCTGAAATCTATGAAGCCCACCCATACAGAGGGTCAAGGTGCGATTAGAACACCGCTTACAAACGGCTGTTTGCACATGAAATGCCACTGACGACGGAATGGGGCCGCTACGAGACGTTGACGACTGTTTCTGGGCTTGCTCGATCGCTGATGCATGGCTGGCCCATGGACGGCCGCGGCGATGCCTACATTACCGCCCTGATGGTCTGCGAGGCCGTTCTATCGGGTGGCGAGGACGATACGGCGGACCATGCCCGCGAGACGTTCATAGACGCCGCCTATGCCGCTGGTCTGTCAGTCTTCGATCCTAACGACGGTCCCGATTTCTGAATCGAAAGGCTACGCTGTGGAGGCATCCTAGAGGTCGTTCCTAAGCCTCAACCGAAAATGCCGATCTCCTGGCCCCACGCGTCATCGAATTGCGTTTCGAAATTTGGAGGAGACATGATCCCGTTGAACTTTTCGTAGATGTACTTGTAGCAGTCGTCTTTAGCCATCGCAGCGTCTGACTTCGCGATCTTGCGGATTTCCATCCATATGCGGATCAGGTTGCTGATCTCCTGCCTGTAATTGATCCGCGATGATCTAAATTCCCGCGCCGAGGATACCGATAAACTAGCAATCATGCTCAAGGAGTGCTCGATAGTGTCGAGCCGTTTCGTCAAATACTCGGCCTGCGGGAGTTCGTGGTTCTCCACCTGCTTGGGCGTGAAGGTTCCGAAATGTTTGAGGAACGGTGAGAAGCTGGGATCCTTTTCCTTTTTCGCCACGGTCATGGTTATCGCTCTTGTGAGCCTTTCCTTGAACGCTTCCACATCGTCAAAGCGTTGGTCATGGCGATAGGGGATATGCTCGATCACGCCAGCGTCGAAGGTGTACGCTGTCAGCTCGTCCTTGACGACGATCGTTGGCTTATCGAATGCGAGCCGTAGACCTAACTCGAACATGCAATTGGGATTCTTGTTGCTGACATCGCAGACCACAATTTCGTCGTCATAAAGATTCTGCACGATACGAGCATGGATCACGCCGATTTCGTCGCTGTCGCTGACCAGGCGCGGGGTGTAGCCTGCCGATATGATCGCCGAATCGAGAACGTCTTTAACCCGCTTCCAGTGGCTCGCATCGTACTCGGCCGACATACTGGCGATCGGCATGACGATCCCGCAATAGCGCACGCTGGTTTCGGCTTCGCGGTCGTTCTGGTTCTGGGCGTTTTCGATATGCTTACGCAGCGTCATGGGTGTTCGCAATCAATGTAAAGGTTGCTTAAAAGAGGACGAGACCGTGAAGCGAGGAAATATCGGCCCCGCCCTTACCTTGTTCATCAGCCCCCAATACATCTCACGAGCAAGGGGCTGACTGATCGTCGGGGGAACATCGAATCGATAAAGCATGTCGTGGGGGTCACCATAAGGGTTATAAGATCGAGCGTATTCCGGCATAAGATATTGATAAATCCCCCACCGAATATCGTTCAGCATCTCTGCTATCCAACTCGAATAGTAGATGAATGCATGGTTGTGGAACCACTCGTAGAAATCGGGAAGCATCGAATAGGCCTGCGCTTCGGAGATCGGCCAGCCGTTGAACGCCATTATTTTCAGAAGCTTTCGGACGTTCACGTCGAGCCGTGCAAAATTATGCTTTGCTATGTCTCCACATGTTTTCAGCGCTTGCATCCGCTCGATAGTCAGCGGCCCGTTGTAATTTACAGAAGAAAACCAAGCCTTGGGAATGACTATTTCGCCGTCTAGCCAGTCCGCGAATTTCTCCATGGGAGCAGCTATCAGCTCGGGGTCGCCAAGTGTGGGATCGTTACAGATCTGGCGAAGGTAGAACAAGTATGTACGGTCGCTCGACCGTGCGATTTGCGGGGGCGTCGGCAAATCGAAGGGCTTCGGAATTGCTTGCGCTTGCGACAGGAAATCAACCAACAAGATGTTGAACAACCGTGCGTCCGCCGATCTTTCGAAAAGCAGGCTGGTATCGGTCGTTTTGTTGATTTTGCAAAACCGACCAAAGTTCACAAGGTTGTCTATCATATCCCAAACAGCGTTTAGGATTATCGACTCCTGCTCGTCCTTAGAATATGCCATACGCCTGCTACCTAGTTTTTTGACGACGGCTCCGATTTTCAGGCCCCCTTTTCGTCCTTGTAGGCGTCCAGCAGGTCGGGTCGAACATCGAGGAGCAAGCTAATGTTCACCTCCATCGCCATTGCCCTCGCCTTGTCATTGTCACGCGCGTAATTGGCCTGACGGTTGTTCATGACCTGAAACGAATTGCGGAGGTAGACGGTTGACCCTTGGCGAGGCGGCAACGCGGCCTGAAAGACCGCTGGGAGGACCAACGCTGCGACAACGGCTCCAAGCCCCTGTTGCCAGCCATGGAAGTACCAAATCCAAATGGCCGCGGCGGCATCCACAAGCCAGAAAACTATGGTGGCGTTCGTCAGCCACGGCGGCGAGATGGTATTTTGGTATTGGATCGGCTTTATGCCGAGACCGTGCTTCTCAGCCATCTGTGTTGCGGCCTGAAGCAGAGTAGCCGAATAGGATAGGCATTTCCCTGCACCGACTGTCGCTATTATCAAAATCACCCACTGCAACATTTGCCCTGCCCTCTATCAAGTCCCCGCGATAGCAACCTTTTAGCGAAAAGAAAGACAAACGCTATCGTCGTCTTGCGGCGGCGTCGAAAATCCGGACAAATGCGGCCGAGAGTGTTGATTTGCGCTGAGAGTTGACCCGGGTCAACTCTCAGCGCAAATCAACAGCGTTGCCACCCAATCTGTTCCTTTTGCTATATTACAAAAATGCAAAGCACTCAAAGGTAGAAATTGATGTGCCGTACACGTGGCTGATCGACAAATCAGAAAAATCCTCATCAACGTAAAAAATTCCGCTTGAAGATTTGCGTTCGATTCATAAATTGACGTTGTTCGCTTCAGGCGGACGGGCGCTTGGGGTTCTCCGTCCCTCTCGTGTCCACCCGATGTCTTTTCAGTTTCTCTTTGCTATCTGGCGCGCAAGAGTGCGCTTTAGATGGAGAATAGCGAGGGAACTTCGTTTTCGATCTTATTCCAACAGATCGAGAGAGGTTCCCTGCGCAAGCGATGGTGTTTCTCTCTCGATGACAAACCGAAAGAGCCGCCATGACTTTCATGACCTCCGCCACGATCTTTACCGCAGCCTGTGGCATCGCAGCTGTAGCTGTTGCGGTACTTCCCCTCGCCTTCCCGGCTGCCAGCGACAATCCGATGCTCGCTGAACTCTTTAGAACCTTTCTCTATCTGTTCGCCGGCGGTGTGGGCGCACTGACGATAAAGGCCTTTGCATAGCGATTGCAGGTGGCGTTGCGAAACGGGTAGCGCCACCTCATCCTGCTATTCGACGATGGTTCAAAACGGATTGATCCCACCCGCCGCAAAGGCGATCACAAGGTGAGCCTGGTGTGCAGGCCAATTCGAATTGGCTTTTGATTGGCAACCGCAGTTGCTTGCTGAACGAACGCATCCAACAAATCCGCGACGGCCCCGTCGTCCATCAGGGTATATTCAACCAGCTGCTGGAAGTGCTGAAAATGGTGGATCTTGAGCGTGTTCCCGTTGATCCGGCGTGTGACCTCTCTCACACGCGAACGATCGCCGATCGTAACCGTGAACCCTTTCGAACGCATCCTGTTCCATAAATGGGCGGGATTGAAGACCGTCGTCACGTGAACGTGGTGAAACAGCAGATCGCGCAGTTCTGCATTTTCGACCGGCCACCAGACGAGGGGAATAGCACCGTGTAGCATGGTCGGAAATCCATTTTCGGTATTGCCCAGACTGCCCACGAAAAGGCAATTGTCCTCGAAATCCGAGCTCATGATATTTTCGACTTGAGTTCTCAGGGGATCCATTGGTTTGGTCAAACTGGCCGCATTTCGCATCATACGTTTGCCGAGGCTTTTCTGTGGTCGCGGTCGCCAAGCTGCCAACAGGAGACCGTTTCCCGCTTTTCCAAAAACCATGGCGCGGGGCGTACTGGAGCGAATAACCTTGTCCAGCGCGTCGTAGTGAAAGTTGCCAGGCGCGTTTAGCGTTGAGCGTCCAGGCTGGGTGTCCCGTTTCTGCAAGGCAGCCGTCATCTGATGGACCTGTCGGTCGAGCTTGTGCTGGGTGACACTGTCGAGCCCGAGTGCTGGTTGCGATGTCGTTGGTTCGGGTGTCCGTCTCAATCTCTCTGCGAGAGGACTATCGCGGCCAAAGGAGAACGCCAGCGTGAATTCATAGTGATCGTCGGCAATATGGCGCGTCTTCAGCTCAGCGATCGTTTCGATCCTGCCGGAGTCCGGATCGAAAAAGCTGAAGTCGCCCAGACGCAGGAATGAGGTGATCGCGTGATAGAGTATAAACGTACCAGCAAATCCCTGCATCCTGTCGATAAAAGTGCGTTCGCCAAGACCGCCGACATTTGGTGGAAGCAGCAACTGACGCTGGTGGCGCGTATGCTCCTCCAATAGCGCTGTTTCGTCGCGATAGAACAGCCAAGCAAATCCATCCCCGAGCTCGCGGCCATTGCCGATGGCAAAGGTCACCGCCTTGGCATATTGATCGAGCTGCGCCATGCGGGCGCGAAACCAGGCTTCCTTGTAGCGAACCTTTCTCGAAATCAGCAGGTTGCGTTCGGCCCTTATCGCGCGGTAGGCCTGATTGAGCTTAAAAAGGGCATGCGTCAGCTTTGACTGGAAAGCATACAGGTTCGGTCGATCATGCGCGATCCCATCTGCATCCCGTAGGAAGGCGAAGCACCAGGAGAACGTTTCCTCGGCAGCATCGATTGCCGCGATGACGTCGGACCGCGAAATCACCAGCTGTCCTCTTCGGCTTTATATGGCCCAGCCCATGGCAGTATCCCAAGATCGCATGATTTCGAAACCGTCGCGCATGCGTATTAAGTCAATCCTGCGGAAGGATGTCACGAACGTGAGAATTGTTGAAATGCGGCTCGCCCATTTTGTGCATTTCGCACAATATTTTTCCACGGACGTTTCCTTCCGTGAATGCGCGGAAGACCAAGCACCTAGTGTTTTACGCGATGTCGCCTTGCAATCTTCGCCCCCTGTTTGAGGCGTGCGACGCTTTTTATCTCACCCGACACCTAATAAGTCGTATTGATGCTCATATCGAACAAAACCAGCAACAGGACCCCGTGAAAGAGTACCAGCATCGCCGCTGCACATCCGATGATCGATGGAAAGCGGCCACACATTTTCATGCCGGAAAACAACTCCCGCCCACAGAAGTAGAGCACGGCGATGAGGATGAGGTTGGTCGGCGGCAGAACAAGCGACACCAACACATAGGCCAGCAACTCAAGCGGCCCCCTGTAGTCTGACATCTCAAGTAACCTGATGATGTCGAGAAGCGTGACAAAGCTGCAGATGCCCAAACTGCTCGATAGCAAAAACAGTCTGACCCGTTGACCATTGAACGGAAAGATTGTGACCACGCCGACCACCAGTGACAGCAGTACCAGGGCCGAGTGAAAAACGGGATATTGATGCAGATCGCGTAATAATTCGTGCACAAGTCAATCCGGTAGATTTTATCGAAATAGACGAAAAATTTCAGTCGCATCGAGCAAGAAGCGTCGGCCGTCGCCCGCGAGTTCGAAAGCCTTGGCCATCCTCTGCCGCATCAATGTGCGCGGCTTTCTTCGGCCGCTTCAGAAACTGCCGCGACGACTTAGTCGGTCTTCAGACCAACGACAAGCGGCAACCAGCATGAATCCGACCGCGGAACCACATCCAGTTGCCGGCCGACAGCGTAACCCTTGGCATAACGGTCGATTGTGATTTCCGCATCGCAATTGTAGGCCACACCGTCCTGAATGCGGACGAAGGTCAGCATGGCGACCTGGTAGACCGTTGAAGATCCGTAGCGATCGGCAGAATTCCGGGTCTCTATTTGCTTGATCGTGGCAGTGGCATGAGCGGAATAGGCTATACGCCAGACGGTTGTCAGGTGCCATATGATCGAGAAGACGGCCAGGAAGCCGAACGCGATGCCGGCCCTGACGAGAAAGTAGGTGTCTTGTTTTTTGGGGTTCCAAGGATCCAGATACATCTGCTCAACGTTCAAGATTACCGGTCGCGCGGCGGTGGCCGGCGCCGGCCACCCACTTTGTACGGCTCTGGGCCGTCTTGACGCCAGGTATCTATCAAAGACCCCATTTCCGCCAGTATCAGCTTTAGATCGACAATTTTGAAAAGCAGTAACGCACTGAAATCATGGTAAATAGATCATTAAATGGAAGCGATATCGCCACTCTGTTCCGCTGGAGGATTAGACCGTGAATGGTCACTATAACCATCGATAAGTATCGGTTATCGATGGTCATTTGTGCGGAAACAAATTACTATCAAAAAATGGGACGATATTCTAAATATTGCCTATATTCTTCGCAAGTTCCGAAATTCTTTTATTGCAAGCTTGGTCAATATTCTCGATCACCTTCTCAGCATGTTCGATCAACCAAACCAAGGCTTCCTCCGTGATGCTGTAGTGATGGGAATAGCGGGCTTTGACATACGCCTCGTTCAGCGTGTTGAACCATGAAATGTATCGATGTCGATCGTGGGGCCAAAGGTCTGAAAGGCCCTCCGCGTTTTGCTCGGCGAGACCCCGCAATTGCTTTAGATTATGAGAAGCGGGGCTGTAATTAGTGAGCACCAATAGCAATCCCGAATAAGCTTGTTCCAAAGCCTGATGAAGGGAAAAAGCCGCCTGACGGTACTCTTTCTCCGTAAGGTAAAATCGGGCGCCTTTAAGAAACGCGCGCGCATCAGACAGCCTATTCTCACGGTAGAGCTTCGCGCTTTCAAGCGCCGCCTCTGGACTAGGGTCTTTCGGAACTGGCAATTCCGCATCATCTAGCTCATAGAGAATGATGCCCTGTTTGCGAATGTCGGAAAAGAAGTAATTTCCCTTATGAAGCGCATCGCCAACCTCGCGCCGTGAATGAACGATGGGATTGACCGGCGTCTTGATGGCATGCATCAGCCGGTCCTTGGCGGTATACCAGTACTTTGGATCGATGAGCTTCCGGGTGTTGACGATGATCAGGATGTCATAGTCGGAGTGATAGGCTTTCGTCGTATGCGGCTCCTCGACCCAAGTACCGCGTGCATAGGAACCGAACAGGATGATCTTCCAGATCCGCCCCTTCTTCTTGAACTCCGCCTCGCCGCCCTTCAGTGCGTCCTCGAACTCCTCGTGGATGATCTCGACGACGCGCGCGAGTTCCCGCTGCTTCTGTTCCGGCAGATGCTCGAGGCTCGATTTCATCAAGGGTAAAACTCCGTATGAACCACCTTCCTAGCCTATCGCATCGGGGTGACGCCACCGTAATTTCTGACGGGAAACCACACTTTATTTTCAACTCTTCCGATTGCCGCCGCATGCATGCTGCCACCAAAAAGAGCTGACCAGACAGAACCATTTCGTCAGCTACGCTTTACTTTATCCAGCCACCAGCCTTGGTCTCATCGGGCCAAGATCAATGCGCCTTTTCATGTGAGCCATTGCCCTTCGAAATGCTCACGAATGCAATCACAGCACTTGCAGCCGATGCCAGCGCTGCGCACCACATCACGCTGGTATAGGCGCTGGTCAGCACCTCGATCGACATGGCTGCCATCCGTTCACTACCAAAGGCAATACCGAGGGCAGCCGTTGCCAAAAGGCTTCCCGTTCTCGCCGCAGCATTGTTAATCCCCGACGCCGCGCCACTATCGCTGTCAGCGACGGAATCGAACACCGCGGTAGTGAGAGCCGGCACAGCCAGTGTCATTCCCAGGCCCACAATGAGCAGTCCCGGAAGAAACGTCGTCGCGTAGTTTTCACCGTTTGCCGAAAGCGCCAGGGTCGCAAATCCGGCGCCAGCAATCAGCGGACCGATCGTCAGCGGCAGCCGGTTGCCGACCGCGTCGGCCAGGCTCCCGGACAGCCGTGACCCGAGGCCGAGGATCAGCGATAGGGGCAGGAAGGCCAGGCCCGCAGCGATCGAGCTATAGTGATGCGCCCTGATCATTGAGAAGGGCAGCATGAAGATCGCAGCACCCAGGCCACCATAGAGGATCACGGTGAGCGCGTTTGCGCCGGCAAAGGTACGACTGCCGAACAGCTTTAGCGGCATCATCGGCATCGCGCTTCGATGCTCGATCAATAGGAAAACAACGGCAAGCGGCACCGCGGCGGCAATCGCGATCGCGCCAGCTCTCGCCATCCCCTCTCCAAGCACGATTAGCCCGTAAGTCAGCGCCGCAAGCGTGGCGATCGCTAGCAGCGCTCCCGGCACATCCAGGCTTCGATCGTCTAACCGGCCCCCGGCGGTGCGGATCATTCCTGAAAGATAGATCGCCAGAGCGGCGAGCGGTATATTGATGAAGAAGATCGAGCGCCAGCCGGCGACGTTGATCAGGAAACCGCCGAAGGGCGGTCCGAGCGCCATCAGCAGGCCTCCCGCAGCCGCCCAGGTGCCGATCGCCCGCCCCCTCGCCTCTCCCTTATAGGCCTGGCTGATGAGGGCAAGGCTGGTCGGAATGAGGAAGGCGGCACCAGCGCCCTGGACGATCCGCGCACCGACAAGCACGGCAGCCGAGGGGGCGATCCCACATCCAATCGAGGCAAGAGCGAAGACTATGAGGCCGATGACGAAGACGCGAAGCGATCCGTATCGGTCACCGGTGGCACCGCCAAGCAGGACCAGGCTTGCCAGCGTCAGCAGGTAGCCGTTGGTTACCCACTGGATCGTGGCAAGCGATGCGTTCAGATGGTCCTGGATGGTCGGAACCCCAATATTGACGACCGAACTGTCGATAAAGCCAAGGCTGCTCCCAAGGATAGAGATGGGCAAAACCCATCGAGAAACATTCGTCTCCTCAGTGTGAACCTTATCCATCCTCGGACTTCACTCCATGTATCGAACGCAAATCGTCAACGGCTTGTCCAGTTCCGATAGGCGGTGATGATGGTCGCGCATGTCGGCAACTCCGTAGCAGCTCAGTGTTCAAAGCCGGCCTCAACCGCCCTTCCCGCCCGCCGGCTGATTTTTGGCAGCAGGACTTTGCCACCTCGGCTTTGCAAACGAACTGACCCGAGCCGTCGCAGTCTTGGAGCGGAGGCCTCAGTATCAGGTGCTGGCCGGAGATGATTGCTCCGTCGCCAGGAACGATTCGATGACACCGAGCAGAAGCTTCGTCTTCTCCAGGGGCAGCTGCTCGACATGCCGCATCAGGCGGTAGCGGGTTTCGGCCTCTTCCTGTGCCTCTCCCCATAGATGGGGGGCGGCGGCAAAGATCAGTTCCAAAGGCGAGAAACCGAGAATTTCGCAGAGATGCACGAGGCGGGTGACGTGGAGCTTGGCTTCTCCCCGCTCGTAACGCCCGTAAACCTGCGTCGTCAGACCAAGAAGCGGCGAAAGGTCCGGCCGCGTCAGGCCTTGCCGTTCGCGCGCGACCCTGAGCGCCTCGCCGATGCGATTGTCCATCTCACCGAGCGCAGGCGTTCCCTCGTATCCTTCTGCGCGGAAGATCGGATTGTCGATTTCCGCATCATTGGTCTCAACGAGACCTCTGCGTTTGATGTAATCGTTTGTTTTTGCGGTCATTCTGTTGCTCGTCGCGCCACTCACAGTCGATTTATCACTGGAACGGCAGCCGACCGCAACCCCTGCCTCTCCCTCCCGAAATTTAAAATACCGGTCAATCGCTACCGCGCGTTCCATTATCGATCCAGACTAAAATATTGCCGTGCCGAACCAGAGCCATCCTGTTCCTCGATATCGAAGAAATACGGCTTGTCGCGCAGTGGCCGCGCCATGGTCTCGACGACATGGCAGGAATCGTACTGCGAATACGCCCTGGTGATCCCGGCATCGTCGACTATGCGACCGTCGGCGCCATCCCGACCGGCGCGCGCCGCACCGCGTGCACACTGATCGACCACACGACGGCAGCGGGACAGGTCCGAGCTTCCATGGTCGCTGTCGACGTCTGCAACGCTCGGCGTCCAGCCTGCGGGACAGTCGGCATAGCGATCATAACCCGGTTTGCCGGCGCCGCCCTCGGGACAGGTCGGCCAGGAAAATCCGGGCTGCTTCATCGCATCGATCAATCGCTCCATCGGCGGCCGGCAGGTCGCGACTGCCTGCCAGGCGGGATTATCCGAGGCGGCGCAGAGCAGGACTTCGCATCCCCATTCGCTGGCGCGCGTCGGGGATTGCACGGTGCAGGCCATCGCCATCAGAAGAACAGCCAGGGGCAAACGCATGATGCTTTCCTCCTATCGATCGGTTCTGAGCGCTCGCCGGCGCCAGTCGGCAAATGGCGGCGTGATCTCAGCCTGGAGCGATGCCAGAAGGTTTCGGTCGGCGGCGGGCCCCCGCGAGACTGTCCGATCGACCGCCCTTTGCTGCCACTCGTCCATGTCGAGCACATAGGTTCCCCAGAAGCCGTAGCGGGCAGACCGGGCATAGCGCTCAGCGGCTGAATATTGCAGATCGCCTCGGCCGGCGGCCGTTGTTCTCGCCCAGCCGACCCGCAACATTTCCAGACCGAGGTCGTGACCGCGGGCCGCGCATCGCGCTGTCTTTCGGTTTCCAGACGTGTCGAGGGTCAGACGACAGGTGACGGCGGCGTTGCCGACGATGCGTTTCAGCCATGCCTTTGCCAGCGGTCCACACGGAACCGGCGGGGACGAAACGGATGCAGGCGCGCCATCCGGCTCAAACGCCCATTGCGGCAAGGCGCAAGCGTCGACACCGGCGAGCCTGACGGCGACGGCATATTGCGGAAACCAGAGTGCCCCGCCATCGACCACCGATACCCTTCCCCTAATCTCACCACCGCTGATCTCATTGCTGCTGAGATCACCGGTGTCTCTGCCAAGTGCGAAAAGATCGGCAGCGAAACAGGCATGGGCCGAAAGCCCGATTGTCATCGACAACAGCACCGCGCACCGCTTCATCATGGTCGCTCCCCGGGATCTGTCGCCACATGGCCGATCAGGACGGACGGATGCTGCACGTCGGCGAATTGCCAGAGCCCCGCCCGACGCGACCGCGCCTCCTGCTCGGCAACGGCATAGGCGGGATTGACCGGCAGGCCTTTGTTATCGAGTGCGGCAAAATCGAACCCCTCGGAAATCAGTATCGTACCGAGATCGAGCGAATGGCCGCCGACCGTTGAAAAGCAGAGGACGTAGGATAGGGACGTGTTCTGCGCGACCGGCGCG
Source organism: Rhizobium sp. BK376 (assembly GCF_004341625.1). Taxonomy (GTDB): domain Bacteria; phylum Pseudomonadota; class Alphaproteobacteria; order Rhizobiales; family Rhizobiaceae; genus Rhizobium. Next base: position 89,528 of record NZ_SLZG01000013.1, read on the forward strand.
CAGGCGGGCCTGGTGTCCCGGATGAAGGCCGCAAGCACCGCCAGCGACGCCTCGCCGCAATCGCGTGTATCGCCCGGTGAGACGGTAAACGAAGTGCCCCTCAGACAGGACTGGACGCCATAGAGGCGAAAGCGATGACCGTCGAACGACCAGGTATCGCCGGTTTCGAGCGTGATGCCGTCTCCGAGTGGGGTGTAGCCTGACTGCGCCGGCGCCGTCGAAGCGACCAGGCACAGCATGAGGGAAAGGTTGCGGGCGCGGATCCCGGTCATCTCTGCGTCCTCGCGTCGGCCCACATGCCGTAGCCTGTCCGGCCGATCCTCTCCGCGCTTATAAGGTCTGGCCGCAGCGGCGTTCCGTCGGCTTTCCTGGATAGGCGAAGAGCGCCGATCGACAGCAGCTGCTCCTCCATATTATCGACACTGTCGAGACTACCCGGATAGTAATGATAGCCCCAACAGGTCACGTCCTGGACGCTCGCCTTTTCCTCCGTCAGGAACGCCCGGCAGTAGAGCACCTTGGCGGCTTTCAGCTCGATGGCCAGATGCGTCCTTGCAAAATCCTCGCAGCTCCCGCTGTAGCCTTCGCGCTTGTTGACGAAGTCTCCCTGGCAGGGCTCGACCCCGAAGAGGTGCAGGCTGACGCGGTCGTCGACCCTGAAATCCGTGGGCGAGATCGGCGCGAAGCCCTTCGCCGACGCATAGCCCTGACGGGCGACGACGGTTTTCTGACCATCGTAGTACTCGATCACCAGCACCGTCTTTCCCGGAGCCGCCAGCGACCGGACGTAATCGGCATCGACCGAACCGCCGGCACAGGCTCGCCCAGGGACGCCAAGCTGCACGACAACCACGGACATCGCCACAAGGCCCACACGTATCATATCTATTTTTGATATCTTCAGAATTCGCTCCATCCCGAATTTTTCTCTTTTCAACCGCAATTTCCTGATGTACGAGTTATCGTATTTAGTAAACTTCCGCAATGTCAAATTCAGTGTGATTGATGCCGCCAAGCGCCGTGTTGATCCTGTTTGAGAGTGGTTGACTAGATGATTATTTGTCTCAAATCCGCGATATCGCTCAGATGCGCCATAGCATCGACATTGCTGCTTGCCTCGGCAGCATCGTCAAAATCCTTTGAAATCAAACAATTTATGTCTACGACTGTCCCGACATCGGGACAACAGCCGATCCGTTGGTCTGAAAACAATACCGCACCAATCGCTCTCCTTCCCGACCGAGAAGCGATCGCTTCGTTGGATGAGTCAGCAGCAGCCGAGAACAAATTTGGATATCATCCTGCGGTAACCTCGCCTTCGAGTGGTGACAGCAGAGACGCGAGGAACGGATTACCGGAACAGAACAAATATAGGTATCTTATCGACAATCAGGCTTGCGGATCGTCACATTACACCACCACCGACATCACCCGGCTCGTCCGGGCTGCTGCGGACCGCTATGCCGTCGATCCCGACTTTGCCGTTGCGATCGCCTGGACGGAAAGCCGTCTTGATGAGAGCCGCAACAGTCCGCGCGGCGCTCGCGGCCCGATGCAGCTGATGCCGCAAACGGCAGCACGGTTCGGCGTTGCCGACATCTGCGATTCCATCGCCAATATCGATGGCGGCGTCCGCTACCTGCGCGCGCTTCTCGACGAATTCAAAAATCCGCTGCTGGCGGCCGCGGCCTACAATGCCGGAGAGCAAGCGATCTACGACAGCAACGGCATGCCGGCCTATGCCGAGACCGTTCGCTACGTCGCCTCCGTCATCAATCGTGAACTCGGCATCGCACTGCCCGCAAAGCCGCTCGCAACCAGCCAACAAGCTCCCTTGCCCAAGACCGGCGGCGCGTCGTCCGCGAGCGATGTCATCGGCGCCCGCCCCGTCACCTTCGTTGCCGGCGTCCTGCAGATCTCAAAGGAAAGGATAAAGCCATGAAACCCGCATTCCCGCCGCGCCCAGGCTTTTGCCTGCGTGCAACACTCGTCGTTTCCGTGATCGTGCTGTCGCAAATTCCGACCGCCGATCTTGCTCTGGCCCAGGCGACCAACCAGGCTTTTGCGCCGCTGCAGACGGTGGTCCAGGCGGTCGTCGATTTCATCACCGGGCCGTTCGGCCGCCTAGTTGCGATCATTGCGGTGATCGGTCTCGGATTCCTGGCCTTCGCCGGTCGGCTGAGCTGGTTTACCGCAGGCGCGGTCGTGCTCGGCATCGGCCTCGTCTTCGGCGCGCCCGCCATTGTCGATCAGCTGATCTCCACCGTCGGGAACTGAGCGATGATCCGGACCGAGGACGATAAGCCTGCTCTGACGCCGCTGGTGATCGGGTTGACCCGCGCACCGACCTTGTGGGGTGTTCCCTATATGGCGATCGTGCTGGTGATCAGTCTGACCATCGTCGCCTGGCTTGTCACCAACACCTTCTGGTCGCTGCTGACCGCCCCCTTTGCCTATTTCGCCCTCTTTGCCCTCTGTCGCTGGGACGCACGTGCCCTCGACGTCATCCAGGTCGCCACCCGCCGAACGCCACGCATCCCGAACAGGACGTTCTGGGGCGCCAATTCCTACGGACCATGACCATGCTGAAACTCATTCGCGACGAGCTTGGCTTCGGCAACACGCTTCATCGGGAGCGGTCGATGGGCCGGCACATCCCCTATCTGCGGCACGTGGCCGACACGGTGATCAAGCTTGAGGACGGCGCACTGATGAGCGTCGTCAAGCTCGATGGTCTCTATTTCCAGACGGAAGACCAAGCCGAGCTCAACATGCGCGCGGCGGTGCAAAACACTTTGATCCGCGCGCTCGGCTCCAGCCGTTTCTCGCTCTGGTCGACGGTCATCCGCCGACAGGTCGACACGGCGCTCGACGGCGCCTTCGACGATCCGTTCTGTGCGGCGCTCGACCGTCGTTACGCGGCATCGCTCAAAGACAAGCGCCTGTTCAGCAACGAACTCTATCTGACGATCCTGCGATCAAGCATGCGCGGCCCCTTGGCGGCAGGACAGGCCATCGCCGGGATTATCGATCGATCGAAGGCACGCGGCGCCGAAGACGAACAGATGCGTGAGGCGATCGGCGCGCTCGAAGAGACCGTCGGCAATATCGTCGGCGACCTTGGCAAATACGGCGCTCGCCCACTCGGAATCATCCATCGCAACGGCGAGCCCTATTCGGAGCCTTGCGAATTCTTAAACGCGATCCTGACCTGCGGCATCGAACGACGGATGCGCCTGCCGCGCATGGGGCTTGCCGGCTATCTCGGGACATCGCGGCTGCATTTTTCAAGGCGGAGCCTGCAGGCACAAGGGCCGGTTAAGCATGAAGACCGGTTCGGCGCTATGCTGTCGATCAAGGAATATCCGCCCTTCACGGGGCCGGGCATGCTCGACGGGCTGCTTGAGGTCAATCACGAATTCATTCTGACGCAATCCTTCACGATCGCCGACAAGCCGATCGCGCAGGAGCGGATCACCCGCCTGCAACGCCAGATCGGCGCCTCCGACGAGGCGGGAAGCGATGTCGAGACAGATATCGATTATGCCCTGAACAGCCTGCTCAATCAGGAGGCGGTGTTCGGGTTTCATCATCTGTCGCTGCTTGCCCTGTCGCGCGACCTTGCGAGCCTCAACAAGGCGGTCTCAGAGCTCGGCGCCTGCCTCACCGACATGAACATCAACTGGCTGCGCGAGGACCTGAACATGGAGGCCGCCTTCTGGGCGCAGCTTCCGGGCAACCACGCCTATATTGCCAGGCGCGCCATGCTGTCGAGCGCAAATTTCTCCGGCCTGTCGTCGATGCATAATTTCGCGTCCGGACAGCGCGAGGGCCAGCATTGGGGTTCACCGATCACCGTGCTGGAAACGACAAGCCAGACGCCCTACTGGTTCAATTTCCACCGGCGCGACATCGGCCATTTTCTGGTGACCGGGCCGACCGGATCGGGCAAGACGGTCGTGCTTACTTTCCTGCTTGCCCAGGCTTTCCGGGTGCGGCCAGCACCGCGCGCCGTCTTTTTCGACAAGGACCGGGGTGCCGAGATCTTCATCCGGGCAATGAACGGCGCTTACGAGGTGCTGTCGCCGGACAGGCCGACCGGCTTCAACCCGCTCCAGATCGCCGACACCGGCGAAAACCGCGATTTCCTGCTGCGCCTTTTGAAATCCATGCTCAGAAGGGGCACGGGCGTGCCCTTCGAGCAGGAGGAAGAGGACACGCTCGAGCGCGCCGTGCTCCGCCTGATGTCGGAGCCGGTATCGCAGCGGACGCTTGCCAATCTCTCCGGGCTTCTGACCGGCCGCTCGCGCGCCGATCCGAATGATCTGCGCGCCCGTCTCCGCCCCTGGATCGACGGCGAGAAGGCGTGGCTGTTCAACGCCGGCCAAGACGTTCTTTCCTTTTCCGAGCGCCGTCTGTTCGGTTTCGACATGACGAGCATCCTCGACAATGACGAGGTTCGCACGCCGGCGCTAATGTATATCCATCATCGGCTGGAGGAGCTGTTCGACGGCTCGCCCGTCCTGATCTTCATGGACGAAGGCTGGCGGCTGCTGCGCGACCCGGCCTTCTCGGATTTCATCGTCGACAAGATGAAGACGATCCGCAAGTTGAACGGTATCGTCGGTTTCGGCACGCAATCGGCAGCTGACATCGTCCGGTCGCCGGCAGCGCACACGTTGATCGAACAATCTGCGACGACCATCCATTTTCCCAACCCGCGCGCCGACGAGGAGAGCTATATCCACCGTTTCGGCCTGACGGTGAAGGAATTCGACTTCCTGCGCAACACGCCACCGGAGCGACGCGCCTTCCTGGTCAAGCATGGCAATGACAGCGTCATTGCACGGCTCGATCTCGGCGCCATGCCCGACATCGTCAAGGTGCTCTCGGGACGAACGCAAACGGTTGCCAAATGCGAGGCATTGCGTGCGGTCCATGGCGACCATCCGTCCGGCTGGCTGAATGCCTTTTGCGGCTGGGAGCCGGAGGAATGAGAGCCCTTCCCTCATCGATCGCCGTCCTGGCTTCGATCCTGCTTGCCGAGACGGAGGCAGGCATCGCCCATGCCGACGTGCCGGTCGTAGACGACACAGCTTTCGACGCCCGCAACAGACGGGACGACGCCACGAGCAAAATCGAGGATGCCGATCATGACCGCTATGCCATCCACACATCGGTGACCTGTGCGATGTATCGCCCTGGTCCGGCAAACGACCCGGTTGGGGCTGCCCAGGCCAATCCGGAGATCTCAGGACTGGTGCGACGGGTGGCGCGCGAGGAAGGCGTCGACGAAAACCAGTTCCTGGCGCTCGTCTACCAGGAGAGCCGGTTCAACCCTTGTGCAAAGTCGCCGGCTGGCGCGACCGGTCTTGCGCAGCTGATGCCGGGGACGGCAGCCGAGCTCGGTGTCGACGCCAACAATATCGAGGACAACCTGCGCGGCGGCGCGCGCTACTACAAGGATCAGATGGACAAGTTCGGCGGCAATGTTTCGCTGGCGCTCGCCGCCTACAATGCCGGTCCCGGCAGCGTCAGCAAATATGGCGGCGTGCCGCCTTTCAAGGAAACACAAGGCTATGTCGCCTCGATCACCCAAGAATGGTTGCCGGCCTTCGGCGGATCGGACAAGTCCGCCATTCCGCTGAACTATGGCGGCGGCGACATGGCCTTTGCGACGATGCGGTCCTCGACGCTGAATGCCATGGGCACGAGCGCGGCAATGTCGGACAGCCTCGGCAACGTTGGGAGCTGGTATCAGCAGCTCGGAGCCGTCCAAACGGGGTCGATCCAGGACAGCTGGGATCAGAATTCCACCGTCCGAAACGCCAATCTCGGGATGATGAACAACGTCATCACGCTCGGCGCTGCGATGGCCGACCTGATCAATTCCAGAAACACGGTCTCCGTGTCGAACCTCTCCGGCAGTGCGAGCAGCAGCCGGCAGACATCCGATGAGAAACCACAAGCGACCACCCACCTCTGCGACCCGCGTCAGAACCTGGTCTGGAACGACAAGGAGCAGGTCTGTGTCCAGAAGCGGGAGGCCGAGGACCGGATAGAGCTTCAACTGCAACCTCAATGATGGGAGACGTCAGATGAATTCGAATGCCCTCGCAATCCCAGCGTTGCTGATCCCTGTCCTGCTGATCCCTCCAACGTCCGCAGCTGCCGACGTGCCGGTCATCGACAAGACCAATTACGAAGTCGCCAAGAAGACGGCCGACACAACCGACCAGATCCTCGAGACGAACAAGAACATCCTGACCACCGTTCAGGACACGTTGAAGGCCGTGACCGGGGATCGCGGCAATACCGCCGGCCCCTTGAAGAACCTTGCGATTGGCAACGGCTTCAGCGTGTCGTCGGTCCCCTCGCTCGACAGCATCATCCAGGAGGGTGTGCCGAATTTCGGATCGATGAGTGGCGATATCGCCAGGACCGCCGCCACCTTCATCAACGGACTGCAACTGGTCAAATCGCTCTCCGGCAAGGACGACAGCACCTTTTCGGGAGACAAGTCCTATGAGCAGCTGGTCAATACCGTGCTCGGCGTCTCGGCCCTGATCACCGGATCGCAACAGGCGATCGAGACGCGCAAAAACGCCTTCGAACAGGCGGGAGCCCAGATCGGCACCGCCCAGGATATCAAGGGATCGATCGACCAGAACACGCAATTGGAGGTGCAATCGGGCCTGACGCTCAACGAAATGATCGGTGTCATGAATGGCGCGGTCACCTCCCTCCAGGCGGAAAACCAGCGTCGGCTCACCGACATTTCCAATTCGAAGAAGGCACTCGCCTATGGCAACTGAAGCAAGGGCGATTGAAGGAAGGACGATCACGGCGGTCGCAGCATTGCTGATCGGTTGCGGGCTGATCAGCGGCTGCGGCACCGTCAAGGATAGGACCGCCCCCTGCAAGCGGCCGGCGGGGCTTGCCTCCTTTGCCGAGGATCCAAGGCTTTCCTGTGGGCCCATGCGCCCCGTCAACGATCCAAAGGCCGCGTTCACGGCGATCGGTCTTACCGATCCCGATGCGTCTCCCGATCAGTTCCCAGCAAAGTACTAGAGGGCGTTGAGATGGAGGATTTTCTCGGCGACCTGCTGCGGCGGATAGACGATTCCGGCACGAATTTTTCGCAGCAAGCCTATACGGCCGTCGGCAACGAGATCATGCCGCTGCTGAAGATCATGCTCGCGGCCTATGTCGCGTGGTATGGGCTGCAGCTTACCATGGGCACCGCCCGGCTTGGTGTCGGCGAGGTCATCGGCCGCATCGCGCGGATGATGATCATCTATGCGCTTGTCGGCTCCTGGGCGAATTTCAACACGCTCTTTTATCACTGGATCAACGATGCGCCCGAGAATGTCGGTCGCGCGATCCTTGCAGCGTCAGGGACCGGCGTCACCGAGCCGACCAACGGCATGTCGCAGATCTGGCAGACGGCCAATGCGGCGGCTTCCGCCTTTGCCGAGCAATCCGGCTATTTCTCCATCCTGCCCAGCATGATCGGCATCGTCATCCTCGTCGGCGCCGGCATCTTCATCGCCGTGGCCCTTGCCGTTCTCATCCTTGCCAAGGTGATGCTCTGGGTCCTGATCGGAACCGCACCGATCTTCATCGCCTGCATGCTGTTCGAGCGGACCCGCGGCTATGGCGTCGGCTGGTTCAACCAGGTCCTGACCTATGCGCTCATTCCCCTCTTCATCTATGTCATCGCCGCCTTTCTCATTGCGGCGATGAACCCGGAATTGGCGAAGATCAACGCGGCGAGCGGCGCGCGCACCCTGACGCTCGCCGATGTCGCCGGCTTCCTGCTGCTCTCGATCGCCGGCGGCTTCGTCATGCTATACATCCAGTCGATCGGCCAGGGCATCGCCGGCGGCATCGCGGTGGGAATCGGAAACGCTGCCCGCGGGATATCGCACTCTTTCGGAGTGCAGCTGCCCGTCGCGACCGTAAGCAATAGCTTACGCGCCGGCAGATCGGCGTACAGCGCAGGGCAGGCAATCTCCAACCGGACGCGCGATATCGGCCGCGATGCGCGCTCCGGGACCCGGGCTGCGATGGAAGCCCAAATTTCGCGCCAAAGCACCCCACCCGATCTGAAGCAATAAGAGATAATCGATCATGGCAGAGACAAGCGACGCCGATCTGAGGAGCTATTACCAGAGCGGCGACATCTGGGAACAGGAAGTCGTCAAACGGGCCAAGCGCTCGCGCGCGCTTGCCTGGTTCGTGACCGCGCTGTTCGGCGGTGTCACCCTGCTCAGCCTGGCTGCCCTCGTGCTTTTGATACCGCTCAAGAGCTTCGAACCCTATATCGTCGAGGTCGACAGGAACACCGGCTACATCGAGGTAAAGACCGGCCTGACACGACCCTCGAACCTGACCGAGCAGCGGGCGATCACCCAGGCCTACATCGTCCGCTTCATTCGCGCCCGAGAAGGCTACGATCCCTATGCGATCTCCGACAATTTCGGCATTGCGGCGCTGCTTTCGACGGGCAATGCCGCACGCGCACTCGAAGAACTCTACAGCGCCGCAAACCCGAAGAACCCCGCCAAGCTCTATGGCAAGGTGAAGCGCGTGACGACGGAGATCGCCTCCGTCACCTTTCCGAACGCATCGACCGGCATTGTGCGATTTGCGACGAACGAGCAGTCCGACACGGACACGGTCGTCAATCACTGGATCGCGGTGGTGCGATATCGCTATACCGACACGCCGCAGACCAACGAATGGCGATTCGAAAACCCGCTCGGGTTTCAGGTGTATGATTATCGCCGCGATCAGGAAACGGTCACGGAGGACAATCCGTGACGAGAATTCCAGCAGCACCCGTTCTCGCCCCGATCATGCTTGCGCTCTCGCTGACCGGCACGGTCCGGGCAGCGCAAACGCCCTCTGCCGGCCGGTCCGACCCGAGGGTCACCAGCGTCGTCTACCAGCCGGACAATGTCGTCAAGGTCGCGGCCACCTACGGCATCTCGACGATGATCATCTTCGACGGGGACGAAAAATTCGAGACGATCGCCGTTGGCGATACCGACAGCTGGGACGTGGTGCCGACCGACAAGGGAAATATCCTGTTCGTCAAGCCGAAGGCGAAGAATGTCGGCACCAACATGAATGTCGTGACGAACAGGCGGATCTACTATCTCGAACTCAACGACTTTGCGCCTGAGGCCAACCGTCAGGTTTTCGGGATCCGCTTCGTCTATCCGGACAAGGATCTCAACGCGTCGCTGCGAAGGCAGGCGGAGGCCCGCGCCGGCTACCCCAACCTGTCCGGCATCGACAAGGAAAACGTCAACATCGACTACTCCTTTTCCGGCGATCCGGACCTGAAGCCGCTGATGGTCTTCGACGACGGCGCGAAGACTTTTTTCAAATTCGGCGCCAGGGTGCCGGGGATCTTCGCGGTCAATTCCGACTACACCGAGACCTTGCGCAATTTCCGGCGCGAGGGCGACTACATCGTGGTCGACGGCACCGCCCCGCAATACACGTTGCGCGACGGCAAGGAATGGACCTGCATCTTCAATTTGGGCAAGCCGGATTTCGGGGCGCCGGATCCTGGCATCATGGGACCAGCCTTTGACAGCAAGGCCAGGCGGCGGCGTGGGGGTGGCAATCCATGAAGCGCTCGCCCGAACTTCAAGCCATGCTTGCCGCCGACGACAGCGAGGTGCGCGACGGGAGCGCCCGGCGCAGGCAATGGCTCACGGGCGCGGCACTGATCCTCGGCGGCGCAGCGCTCGCCTATATCGTCATCCTTGCACCGCAGAAGAAGAGCGGCGACGCTCTCAACAGTGACGAGGAATTTTCCACCTCGACGTTCCGGCCGCCGTCCTTCCTGCGCGATGACGAGAAACCGAAGGAAAAGCGGGCGGACAATATCATCCACCTGCCGGACCCCCAACCGGCGAAGAAGCCGGATGAGACCGACACCACCGCGTTCAATGTTCCCCCGCCTCCCCCGGCCGTAGAACTGCCTCCGGCGCCCGAAAAGCCGGCCGAACAATTCCCGAAGCGATACCTGTCGAAGCAGATCATCGTCGATAATGACAAAGCGGCCGGCCAGGGCAACGCCCTGGCAGGCGAAGGAGGCGCCGGCGGCCCGACGGTTGCCGGCGACGATCGCAACAGCAAGTTCCTGGCGACGGCTTCGACGATCGGCGACCGCTCCGCCAAGGCCCGGCAGCTCGGCCGGCTCGACGCCCTGATCCCGGAGGGAACCCTCATTCCAGGCATACTCGAAACAGCCATCAACAGTGATCTCCCGGGCGAGATCCGCGCTATCACGTCTGCCGACGTCTATTCCTTCGACGGCAGGCGGATCCTCATTCCAACCGGAACGCGCCTGATCGGCGAGTATCAATCCGATGTGACGCGCGGGCAAAAACGCATCTTCGTGATCTGGACGCGGCTTTTGCGCGATGACGGCGTCTCCGTTCGCCTGAACAGCATCGGCACGGACAGCCTCGGCCGCTCGGGGCTGACCGGCATCGTCGACAACAAATGGCGCGAGCGCTTCGGGTCGGCAATCCTGCTTTCGATTGTCGGTGCGGGTTCGTCCTACCTGACGGGCTATGGCAGCGGGTCCTATTCGACGGGAAGCGGCAGCGGCGAGACCGACGCCGATCGCGCCGCTGATCTTGCCAGAGAAACGATCGCCCAGACCTTTTCGAACATGGCCAATCAGGCGCTTGGCGAAAACCTGCATATTCCCCCGACGATCAGCGTCGCGCAGGGCGAGCGCATCTTCGTCTATGTCCGCCAGGATCTCGACTTCTCGGCGCTTTATCCGGACCCGGTCGAGGAGGCCCTTAAGGAGATCAAGCATGAGCGAGGCATCGCTGCGGATCGTTCCCGGCAATGATCCCCATTACTTTCTGCGGCGGTCGCTCGCACCGCTTGTGAAATTTCTCGACGATCCGCAGGTGGTCGAGATCTCGGTCAACCGTCCCGGCGAGGTGTTTGTCGAACGCCTCGGTGCTGAGCATATGGAGTATCATGCCGTGCCCGAGCTGACGGCGGCGGAAATCGAACATATCGGCGAGCGGGTTGCAGCCGCCAGTGACCAGTTCATCAGCCATCTCAACCCGCTGCTGAGCGCTGCCCTGCCGACGGGGGAGCGCATCCAGGTCATTCTTCCACCCGCTGCACCCGCGGGCGGGGCAATCTCGATCCGTAAACAGGTGATCAGCGACTTTTCGCTTGCGGACTATCGCAACGCAGGCGGGCTCGACAAAGTCTCTGTTGCCTCCTGCGGCCTGACCGAGATCGAGCGCCAGCTCACCGGGCTCCTACGAACACACCGCATCCACGACTTTATCGAGACCGCGGTGCGCGGCCGCGTGTCGATCCTGATCAGCGGCGGCACATCGACCGGAAAGACCACCCTGCTCAATGCCTGTCTCAAAAGCATCGATCGGCACGAGCGGATCCTGACGCTTGAAGACACGCGTGAACTGACGCCGCCGCATCACAACGCACTCCATCTCCTTGCCTCCCGGGGCGATCAGGGAACGGCACGGGTAACGATCCAGTCGCTGCTGGAGGCATCGCTGCGCATGCGCCCCGACCGGCTCTTTGTCGGCGAGATCCGCGGCGCCGAGGCCTTCGCCTTCCTGCGGGCAATCAACACCGGCCATCCCGGCAGCATGTCGACGGTGCATGCGGACACGCCGACGGGGGCCTATGAGCAGCTCGCCATGATGATCCAGGCGAGCCTGTCCTCGGGTTATACCAAGCAGGACCTGATGGCCTATATCCGCACCGTCGTTCCGATCGTCATCCAGTTGCGGCGTGACGGCGGGCGGCGCGGCGTCTCCGAAATCTACTATGCCCGGAATACGCCATGAAGCGGTCCGCCCTCGCCCTTCATCTGCTCTTCTCCCTGCTGACGGCGACGGCAACATGGATGCTGATCTACAGTCTCATCCTGCAATTCGTCTGGAAGGATGGCCGCGTCCTCCACCTGATGACAAGCTCCGACCCCTTCGTGCCGTTCCGGCAGCTTGTTCGATATTCCGCCGCCAGACCCTTGCAGCTCGCAGCCCTGACCGCTCTTGCCCCGGCCTTGGCCGTTGGGGCGGCAGTGGTGGCCTTCGGGATGCACCGTCCGTCAAACCCGCTTGGAGACGCCGCCTTCCAGGATCCGGCATCGCTGCGTCGTGGCGGCTGGTTTCGCAAGAGCGGCCACGTCTTCGGTCGATCCGGGCGGCATCTGCTTTGCCGCAACGACGACCGTCACCACCTCGTCATCGGCCCGACACGATCCGGCAAGGGGGTCGGCTACGTCATTCCGAATGCTCTGGTGTTTCCAGGGTCGATGATCGTCACCGACCTGAAGGGCGAGATCTTCAAGCTGACGGCGGGCTACCGCAAAGCCAATGGTCATGAAGTCTTCCTGTTTTCGCCCGGCAGCCCGAAGACGCATCGATGGAACGCGCTCGACTTCGTGCGCGCCGACCGCGGCAGCCGCACGATCGACATTCAGAATATCGCCGCAATCCTTATCCCGGAAAGCGCCGGTTCGGATAACGCCATCTGGCAGGGCATCGCCCAACAGGTGATCGCCGGCGTGATCAGCTATGTTTTAGAGAGTGTCCACTACGATGATCGCCGCACGCTCGGCGACGTGAACGCGTTTTTCAACAGCGGTGTCGATCTGCAGGATCTGATGCGGCGCATAGAGGAACGGGAACCCGATCTGTCGCGCTTCACCAGGGACAGCTTCAACGCCTACATTGCATTGAACGAGAGAGCGGCGCGTTCGGCGCTGCTGGACATCCAGAAAGCCCTGTCGCCGTTTCGAAACGAGCGTGTGGTTGCGGCAACCAGCACGACCGATATGGATCTGACATCGCTGCAGCACCGGCCAATCACGATCTATCTTGCTCCGACGATCACCGACATGACGATGCTGCGGCCGTTGCTGACGCTGTTCGTTCAGCAGGTCATGGATCTCCTTACCCGCAAGCACGATCCGAGCGCCCTGCCCGTCTATTTCCTGCTCGACGAATTCCGGCAGTTGAAGAAAATGGACGAGGTTCTGAACAAGCTGCCCTATGTGGCCGGCTACAACATCAAGATCGCCTTCATCATTCAGAACCTGAAGAACCTCGACGAGATCTACGGCGAGACTGCGCGACACTCGCTGCTCGGCAATTGCGGCCTGCAGATCATCCTCGGCGCCAATGACCAGGCGACAGCCGATTATGCGTCGAAAGCGCTCGGCAAGAAAACGATCCGATACCAGTCGGATACAAAAACGGTCGAGCTGTTCGGGCGGTCACGCCGCACGAAGGTCGAGCAGATCCGCGAGCGCGATCTGCTCATGCCGCAGGAGATCCGCCAGATGCCCTTGGACCGGCTGATCATCCTGGTCGAGGGCGAGCGCCCGATCTATGGCAGCAAGCTCAGATACTATGCCGACAAGCCCTTCCGGTCGACGGCCGACAAGGCCCGTCGGCTGAGGGTCGCGGTGCCGAACGTCGACCTTCCGATTGCCTCGCTCACATCGGCCATCGCCGATCGTGATCATTCCGACGGCGGAGCTCGGCCCGGCAACGTCAGGGATGAGCTGGCCGACCCACCTGGCGCGCACGGCCGGACACCGCCGCGGGTGGCGTCTGCCATCCAGACGGGATCGCGAAATGCGCATTCCGGTTTTGACGATCCGACGCGACCTGCAGTCTCCGATCCGTTGGCCGATCGGTTAAAGGCAACCGAGGCGGTGCTGAGATCGGCCATATCGGAAACGCTGGCGGAGATGGCTCCTGTGCCGTCCGAAGCCAGAAAGACCATCGGGAATATCCTCGTTCATACGGTCCCCGATTGATCCGCCCCCCGTTCCTGACCGGCAGGAACGCAATACTCGACCATGGCCGCCTTTTGGAATGGTTCAGTCATCGCCCACCACGATAAAGTACCGGCTTTTGTCTCAGACTTTCGGCATTTCCGAGCCAGGGGACCCGCATTCCAACAAAGACGGCGATTTTCGCAAGCGTGATCGAACGGACCCCATCGCAGATCGCCGGACTGAAACGCGCCCAGAAGGGGACCTTATATGCGCAGTCGCCAAGGAAATGGCCGACGAGAATGCGACGATGACCTTCGCAAACCTTCTCCCCCAAACGCGCACAGCTGATCCTGCAGGTCTCGCCTCCCAAGACGAAACGGATGGTCAGCTGTTTGCCGGCTAAACGAACCTCTCCAGCATCTTGCGCAGCCGATGATTCTGCTCGCGCAAATGCTCGGCCAGCAATCGCTTCAGCCGTTGATTTTCATTCTGCAGAAGAGCCAGCTCATCGAGCGTTGTTAATTCTACGAGCGTTGGAGGATCGATCGCAGTCTTGCCCGTTTGGTTGACACGGTTTTTATCCGTGGCGCGCCGCGGTGCACCATCTTTGCTCTGGTCGGCTACGTCTTGGCGCGACGGGCGTTTGACGGTCGCATCTTGCCGAACCTCATCAGCAACGCTCTGATTGGAAGTCGTCTCCTTTGACGATCCCGGATCGCTTTCACCCTCTCCATCGAAAGCCGCCGCTGCGACGACGACTTTATCGTCGGGGCCATCTGTTGGATGCTGACGTTCAGTTCCGCTCGACGATGCGCGCAGCATGTCGACAGCCTTGTCCAGCTCGAACAGATGCGGCGCATCCGCGATTGCCTCGCGCACCAGTTCCTTGAAATCGGTGTTGCCCCAAATTGCGTTGGAGTGCTGAACCGGCCGCCGGCGCGCCGACTTGATCTCAACCACGAACTTGCGGTGTGATGTCTTCATGGGTCAATGTCTCGATTGGTGATCGGATGTTTTACGGATGGTCAAACCGCTCAAGCATTTTCTTGAGCTGGCTGTTTTGCAGTCGGAGCTTCCGGGCCAGTTGCTCTCTGAGGTCGCTGATTTCCTGGTCGAGACGGGTTGCCTCGCCAAAAAACGAATTCTCGCGCGGCGACGCCTGCGTGGCATCGTTGTCACCCTTTGCCTTTTGGCCGCCGGCCGCGGTGCGGGTCCGGCCTTTTTCTTTCGCCGTTACACGTTTTGTCCCCGATACTGTCGGCGCGCTGTCATTTGCCGGTATCGACTGGACGGGTTGCGCCTCGCCTTGCGGCTGGCTTGGACGATCGACTGTTTCAGGTAAGACCTCTTGCGCCGCAACGGGCTCGGCGGGTGGCACCGCTCCGTCGTCGACCGGCGCCAGACTGCCTGAGGCCGGCACGGCGTGATCCGGCGATACCGCCTCTTCCTCGTGAAATTCCGATCCCGCCTCCGGGGAACCAGGCGCGATCAAAAGCTGGGGCTGGTCCTTGACCGCCTCCGTCTGGCCGTCGCCCCCGGCGACGTCAGACGTCGCCTCGTGTTCCGGCCTCCGGCGCCGCGACGCCAATTCGGCAAGGAATTTCCATGGTGATTTCATCGCTTGAACCTTCAGCAACACGAATGCTGATGTTGCCGTCATCTTCGACCCGGGCCGGAAATGTCGGCCCGGGAAAAGAACCTATCGCAGGACACGAAACCGGATCGACCGGATTTCCGATGTTGCCCTGCCTGTCCGTCTACAAATCAATCGACACCCAGCCGCTTGCGCAGATGCGCGTTTTCGGCGCGAAGCTTTTCGGCGAGCGCCATGCGGAGCCTTTTATTTTCTTCTTCGAGCTGAATGAGGTCCGCCATCTCATCGAGAACAGGCGCTTCCGCTGTCGGCGCCGAAACGAGTTGCTTGACCGTCTGCGGCTTCGCAGGTCTCCCGCCGCGCTTTTTGACGGAACCAGCATCGGTGGCGGCCGCGGCCGCTTCTGCTGCTTTCTCTCCACGCTTGCGACGGGTGGTTGTTGCGGGTGTTGTGGCAGCGGTCGAGGTTTCTGACACGGAGGCACCGGCAGCATTCTTCGCGCGTCGCGGGGCGCGCTGTTTTTTTGGTTCCGCTGCTGTTGCGGATGCAGACGCATCTGCAGCTTCGGTGTTTACCGTCATCTCGTTCTCGTCAGCCATGAATTGTCTCCTTGTGTGGTAACAATTCTTTCCACTGCGCAAAGATCGATGTCAACTAGGGCCTGTCGTTTCACGATATTGCACGTGCCAACAGAATCGACGGCGCGGCAACGACTAACCCGTCTCAAGTGGAGGCGGCCAGACCGGTTTCATCACCGCCGCCTGCGCGCCGGTTGCGCTTCGCTGTCGCATTACATCGAGGGTGCAATCTCGAGCTTCACTGTCAGTGACCATCGTGCCCGAAGACAACCCTATCAAGAGATCATCCTCAATAGTTCCAGCTTCGGTGTTGGTTTCGAAATGAAGCAGACACCGCTCTCAAGATCCGCATGGGATAGCTTGATCACGCCCGACGTCACGACAATCTTGATCGCGGGCCAGTGGGACCTCACCGTCCTGACCAGCCCCAAACCATCCATCGTCCCTGGCATGTCGATGTCCGTAACCAGCGCGTCGATGTCGTTTCTTTCCAGGAGCACAAGGGCCTCGTCCGCGTTGGCCGCCTCCATCACCCGGTGCCCGGCCTGTTCGAGAAAGTCGACGGTGTGGAATCGCAGCCGGTCTTCGTCTTCGACAATGAGGACGCGTGCTGTTGCGCCGCGCCTCTCACGGACGCTGTGGACATAATTCATCACGTCCCGGCCATCCGCCGACGCGCGGGTTTGTTCGAGCAGATCACGCTCCAGAACCGCCTGTTCCCAATGGGTCCTGTCTTCGAAGAAGGGGCGCCCCGCCTGCTCCCACAGGGCGTATGCCCGTGCAGCGATCCATTCGTTCCTGTCGTCATCCATTGAAGAGCCAATCTGTTATCGAGGAAATCTGAGGCTTCGAAAATATTCCTCCCTTCCCGTCCAAAATCGCCCGGCTGATGCGGTATGAGCCAGGGTTGCGACAGACGGTGGGAAATACGGGCGAAGACGCCCAACTGTGCTTTACACAAGATTTCATGGCAGCATTGAAACTGACGTCTGAGCTGCAAGTTCCCACGCCAGCGTAAATTTGAATCAGATCGTCCCTGGGCAAGGCACGGAGGAAACGCGCCAGTCCGCCATATTTTTCAAGACCGCCGGTCATGTCCGGATCGCATGCCGGACAGGCATCCTCACGCGCAAGTGCCGATGAAACCGATCCATCACGCCGCTTTGCCGAGGTAATCATCCAGCCTGTCCACTGGGAACGCGGCCTTAGCAGGCTCAGGCGCCGACCCTGGCGCCTGGACCTATCCGAGCGATCGGGACGCGATCGAAGCAGCGACGGCTACGCCGCCGATCCTGCGCCCGGAATGTGATGGCGAGCGGACGCAGGGCAGTGAATGCTAGCGGTCGTGATCGTCACCGTCCCGGCGAATATGTTCATCCGCGTTTCGGCGAGGACTTGGTTGCCGGGGGACGTCTTCTCGGTTCGGCGAGGAGTGCTGCATATCGCCTGCGTTTTTTCCCTTGGCGTGGTCCTCTGGCCTGTCGGCAAGACGCTCGCTCTCAGTCTCGTGCATGAGCGTCGAGCTCCGCGTCGCCTGGTCACGACGCCCGCCATGACCCGATCGATCCCGCAGGTGATCTGCCGCGGCAATGGCGCTTTTCAGTTCCACATCGACTTCGGCGATTTCGCGGATGAGGCTGTTTCCGGCCGCACCGAGTTTCGCCGCGCGCGTGAGCTCGACATTCAAGCTTGCCCGCAAGGCGTTTGCGTCGTCGGCGATCTCGCGCCTGTCGGCAAGCGCGATCCTCTGTCGGTAGTACTCGACCACAAGCATGGCCTCGTTGGCCACTTCAACTGTCTTCAAGCCATGGCGGGCAACCGCCTCTTCCCAGCGTCGGTCGTCGGCGGTCAGGGCCGTCCGATCTCTAGCAGCAGGCGCGCCGTCGCGTTCGGCTTCTTCCATCATCTCGCGCCGAACCTCGACATGCGCACGCGCTGCAGTCGCAATCTCCCTGAACCTGTCGCGGGCGGTCTCCGCCACCAGACGCTCCGCCTGAAACAGCGCCGTCTCGACCCGCTTCTCGTAGATCTCGAATTCCGGTCGTGTCATCGCGTTCATGTCATCAATCTCCAAAAGCCTGGACAGGTTTGCCAATTCAATTTTCAACTGCGGCCGTGATTGATCGGCAGCGCGCCGAGAAGGAACGCCCTGTCCTTCGGCTCTGTCGGCCGTTTCGAACCGGGAGAGCTGGTCTCGCGCAAAACCCCGGACCCGCGCGGCCTCGCTCTCCCGGGTGAGCCGATGCCACTCGCCCCGTGCCGTGTCTGCATAGGCCCTGCTTGCCTCCGACCGGGCCCGATGCGGCACGTCCGTGCGTTTCTCGTCATATCGCCGCTGGGCCGCCAGGCTCGTTCCCACATGCTGCGTGCGCCCGACATGGCTCGTCGGGCGAACCTGGTTTCGGCCATATGCAGGTGCATTTGCCCGCTCCCGCCGGTCGGTCATTTCCATGTCGATGCCCTGCGCGCGAGCCTGCGTTGCAAGACCCTCGCGCCAGCGCCGAAACGAGGCAATGGTCGTCTCGATCCGCTCTCCGTCCTCCGAGCGCATGGCGACGACCGCGTGGACATGGACATGCGGTCGCCGGCCGCCCTGCCTCTCGCCTTTCGGATCGTCGAAGGGATCGTGGAGCGCAAAGACGTAGCGGTGGGATGCGAATTCGCTCGCAAGGAAGTCCCGGGCCGCTGCGCGGAACGCTTGCCGGTCCGTCCCGGCCCTCGCCGACAAAACGAGATGCAGGACATCTCTTGGCCTGCGGCTGTGAAATTGATGTCGCCATTGCTGCTGGACGAGGTCGCCTGCCTGCCTGCTATCCGACACGCGTTGACCGTCCCCGGTCTCGACCGCGCCTGCGTGTCTGTCGACCAGGCTGCGGAGACGCGCCGTCCCGTAGTCGACGCCATTCCCGTAACCAGTGAAGCGAAAATCATCGATGGTTCGACCGGCCACGCTGGCAGCACTCATTCTTGCGCGGACAATGTCAATCGCCTTTGCATCGGCGGTCAGCCGTTCGCCCTGGCCATCCCGAAGCACGACGACCCCTTCGATCCGGTAACCGCCGTCTTCGCCACGAGAGACGTTGAACGCAAAGGAACGATTGCCAAGGCCGGACTTGAGAATTGCGCGCGCCTCGTCGAAATCGCCATTCTCACTGCGTACCGGTTGGCTGACCCGCATCCGGAATACGCCAATGTCCCGGCTCTCGGCTCTTGCGCTCATCAGGTCTTCCCAGGCCTGGCCAATGGAAGCGATCTCGCTCTTGCCTCTCAATAGCTCGCCAAGATGGCTTTCGATCGCGATCTCACCATTGCGCGCTACATAGGAGATCATGGCGCCAAGCCGCGCCCTTCCCCCGTATGACGCAACCTTGACCACGGCCGGTTGACTTCCCCGCGCAAGCGCCCCGAACCGCTGTGACATCGGACGCGCCGCGACCTGGCGCTGATCGCTCTGCGAAAAGCCCGAGCCCCTTCTCTTCGTTCGCCGTCCATCGAAATTGCGCTCACTCCCCCCGACCCGGCGGCGTCGCAACTCTTCCTCCCAACTTGGCCCAGCACCAAGACTGCGCTCATGCAGCAGCACCGCCCGCCGCTGTTCCCACTCAAACAGGAAGGCACCCAGGAAGATCTCCATCAGAGCATTCTCCGGCGGTTGCCGCGCCCGTTGCCGGCAAGTCGCTTCACTTCGATGCCGATGGCCGCCACAACCGGACGCAATTCTGTCAGGAGCCTTAAGGCCTCACTCTCCTTCGCCTCGTCGCGATGCGCCATCCGCGTCACCGCGTTCAAATCCAGTCGCACATTTCGCAACTCCTGGAACAGGAGATCGAAGATCAGGCGATCGTCGTCGTTCAGGAACGGTTCCACGCCCGCGCCTTCGAGCGCCAGCGAGCGAAGGAAGGCCGATACCGTCATCCCCGCCTGTTTGGCCGCCAGGTCGACGGCGAGAGCCTCCGAAGCCGAAAAGCGTGTATGAATGATCGCCGTCTTTCGTTGACGGGTCCCTGTCGACGCTCTCTCGGCCGCTATTGTCTCGGAATGCCGCATGCCTGCCATCCGATCGCCTTGCACCAGGCTCGCCGCAGGCGTTATCGACGGCCCGTCCGTCGATCGTCAGCAAATTTGTATCACAAATTTGCGTATCCTGCCAAAACCAGTCAAAGCCAGACTTTACTATATTTGATCTGAATTTCAACCCACATCGTCGGCTGATGCCCGCCCCCAGGACACCGCACATCGTCCGCATCGCAATGGCCCGTGTACGCGAGCTGCGCGATTTTCTCGAAAAAATCGCTGTTATCGGATGATTATCAACGAGTTCAAGTTGGCATTCTGCGTTGACCCACGACCGTCTGTAACAGCCGACGACAGAACAAAAGGCGCCGATCCAGATCTTGACGAAAGCAGAAGAACAGAACAATATTTGTTCCATTCGCAAGCCAAGTGGACTGGGACGCCAGCCATTCTCAGAACGGCGGTTCCGGATCGATGCGGCCATCGAGTTCGGCCAGGATGACTTCCAGTTCGGCGCGTGCGAGGTCGAGTTCGGCCGCGATGCGGCTCCGCTCCTCGGCCGTCATGGCGTTGCGTGCTTCGGCGCGCAGTTCCTCGATATGGTTTTCGATGGTCATCGTCGTCTCCTTGACGTGGTGTGAAAGATGACGACCGTCCGGTGGGCAGGCGAAGGCAGGTCAGGGCTCGTGAACACGACCGGCAAAGCCGGCGTGCGGAGGTGCCGATTTTGTTGGAGCGCAATGCAATGGAGCGGAGAGAAAATTGGAGGGGCCGCGCGGCCTTGAGCTGTCTTTGCCTGTCCGCCAGAATCGAAGGATCTGAACAGATAGGTTTCCCTCTCGCGGGGCACCGTTTCGCGGCGGCTTCGGACAGTGGACGGGAGCCGAGGGCATGAGACGATTTCGGCTGGGGGACGTCGAATGCGACGAGGAGGACGAGGCTTTCCAGGGTCTGGTGCTGCAGGCTCATGGCAGCAAAGTCAGGCTGCTCTGCCTCTGCAGGCCGTCGGGCATACCGATGTATATTGCCGACATCGGCAGCCAGCTTGTGGTCAAGCGCATGCCGCTGACGGGCGGTGACCACGACCCGACCTGCCCGTCCCATGAGCCGCCCTACGAACTGACCGGGCTCGGACCTCTCGTGAACACGGCGATCAAACTCGATGCTTCGGCAGGAATCGCCTCCCTCAAGCTCGACTTTCCCCTTTCCAAACAAACCGGTTCGCGCAACGGGATCGCGACTACGCATGCCGCAGACAGCGTCAAGAGCGAAGCGAGGAAGCTGTCGCTGCGCTCGCTCCTGCATCTCCTATGGCATGAGGGTGGCTTGACCGAGTGGACAAGCCGCTGGACGGGACGACGGCATTGGTGGCAGGTCTACCATCATCTGTCGCAGGCGGCGCGGATGATGGAGATTCGGGGTGAAAGTCTCGGGGAGCGGCTGTATATCCCGGAACCGTTTCGAGCCGACGACAAGGCCGCGATCGAGCAGCGTCGGGCGGGGAAGCTGTCCGGGCTCTATCAGCCGTCCGAGGGCCGGAAAAAGCTGATGCTTTTGATCGGAGAGATCAAAGAATTCGGGTCCGCGCGGAGCGGAAAGCAGCTTGTCGTCAAACACATGCCGGGCTTTCGCCTCCATCTGGAGGAGGCAGGCTGGCGTGCCTTGCAGAGGCGGTTCGAAACCGAACTGAGGCTCTGGGAGAGCGGTCAGGACGGGCATCTCATCGCCATTTCGACAGTCGCCGGATCGGCAGGCGGCCTGGCAACCGTCAACGAGATCGCGCTGATGGCCGTGACCGGGCAATGGCTGCCGATGGAAAGCGTCTCCGAGCAGAGGCTGCTCGACCACCTGGCACGATCGACGTCGAAGTCGGTGAAGGGTCTGCGTTTCAACCTGCCTCGGGACCAGCCCATCGCCAATGCGATCCTGCCCGACCTGAAACCAAAACCCATGGCGCTCTATATCGTGCCTGCGGGCGCCGACGCGACGTTCGAGACAACGCTGCGCGATATGATTGCGGCACGACCCGACCTGTCGGCATGGGTTTGGCGTGTCGCGGAGGGCGACCTGCCGTCGCTTCCCGGTCTGGACGAGGAGAACTATCGTTCCACAGGACCCTCGAGGAGCCCGTCATAGACCTCCATCAAGGCATTGGTGATCGCCTGGCCAAGGGCGTTGCCGGCGACACGGATGTCATCCTCGGCACCGTCTTTTGCAGCCCTTGCAAGCTCAAAACCCTGCTCGCTGACGATCTGCTTGGCGACCTCGATCGCCCAAAGCCCGAAGTCTCCACGGCTGGCTATATTTATGGTGTCTGTCATTGTCGCTCCGCCATCTCTGCGGCCGATATAGAGGGGAAGACAAGGTTTCGCCAGCGCGGCGACCGGCAGGATCGGCCGCACTTTCATCAATCGTGTGAATCGATGGGCGGCGACCGATTCAAAACTGTCGTTGGACAGGCCAGATGGGCCTGGGCGATTTTGTCTGCATGTCCGACCATCCTGATCGCCTCTACTGGCAGCGTATCGACAGAGCCAAGAACATGGCGCGCTACTATGCGCTGGCCATTCAGCCGACGCTGTTCGGCGAGGTCGCCGTTGTTCGTTGTTGGGGCAGGATTGGAAAAGGCGGCGGAGAAAAGAGCGACATCTTCGATACGGAGCGGGAGGCGGCTGCCCACTTCCGCGCTCTGGCGCTCAAAAAGAGCAAAAAGGGCTATAAACCGGTCGGAACCTGTGGAAAGACGGCAATCGGCAGCGATCCGGAGACGACAAACCCGTGACAGGACAAGATTCCGGTGCAAAGGATTCCTGGCATTCCACGGGGAGACATCATGACCACCACCAATGAAATCGCAGACAAGATCGCCGCCGACCACGGGCTGACCAAGGTCCAGGGCAAGGCGATCGTCGAAGCTGTCTTTGCAGCCGTCACGGCAGCCGCCACCGCCGGCGCCGAGACATCGATCCCGGGCTTCGGGAAGTTCAAGGTCAAGGAAACGCCGGAGCGGGAAGCCCGCAATCCGGGGACTGGCGCCATGATCAAGGTCGCAGCCGCCAGGAAGCTCACTTTTACGCCGGCAAAGGCGCTGAAGGATACAATGAACAAGTAAGCCGAGGTCGCCGCAGGCAGGCTTCCCAGACACCACAGAGCAAAATGTGCGGGTCAAGACCTGCAGGACAAGACTTGCAGGACAGGACTTGCATACTGGATGGCCGGCCCTGATCGGGCCGGCCATCGGTTTTCAGGCAGGGTTGTTCCAGAGGATCACCTTGCGGTTGGGTTCGCCGCCGGGTGCCGGCGCCAGGTTCCCGAAAATGACGCCGATCTCCGGCGCTTCGAGTTTGACCGAGAGATATTCCTCGCCGGTCTGCCTGGCGATACGGTTCCAGCCGGCACCGATCTCGAAGCCGGTCTTCTTGTGGATGATGCGGTAGTCGGGAGCCTCTTCGCTTGCCTTGTTGGTATTCGGGATGATGGCGATCGGGGCGTTGACCCGGATCGTGGCAAAGATGCCTTCGAGACTGCCGTCGTTCTTCTGCGTCAGGGTTGCGATCGTGGTGGCCATGTGACGTCTCCTTCGGTTGATCGGGACCATTCCCGATGGCGCCCGAAGAAGGCGCCGCGCCGCAGGCGTCACCGGCGCATAAGCGCCGGGAAACCCCTTGCGGGTTGACGCAGATGACGGCCGGTGCCTTAGACAGGCGACAGAAACAAAGGGAATGGTCTCCAAGCAGGACCGCATCGAGACCTCGCGTTGCCCACACATGTGACCTGGCCGCAAATCAGCCTCGGCCCGGAGGCCGTGCCTGTCCGGGTTCACAATGGGCTGCTTGGCAGACCGCAGAGCGCCAACGGGCGGGGCCGTTAGGTGTCGACCGCGTGGCGTCGGGGCGGCCGTCCATGCCCCCGAGCCACAATGAAAGGCCGAACCAGACTGCCTGACGACAACTCGGGCGTTCGAAACTCCCGATTCAAGCCTTCCACGCAGGGATCCGGGTGCTAGTTTTCCAGGGATGCTTCAACAATTCCGGCTGGAGGAACCATGTCAAAGGACATCAGGGCGGCACTCGTCAAAATCACGGGCCGGGTCCAGGGCGTCGGCTACCGGGCCTGGGTGCAAGCGGAGGCGCTGGATCTCGGCCTGACCGGATGGGTTCGAAATGAAAACGACGGCAGCGTGCAGGCCCTCGTCGTCGGCACGGACCGGTCTGTTGCCGACATCCTGGAACGGTTTCGAAAAGGCCCCCCTGGCGCGATTGTCCGTTCCGTCGAGCAGCACGACACGTCGCTTGCCGAACCGCCGACGGATTTCCGCATAACGAAATGAACCGAAACGCCGATCGAGCGACGATCCAGGAACCTGCGATGGCAAAAATTGCACCCATGTTCGAATGTACCAACATAAAAGGAAAGGTGGCTGCCATGACGATCACGACCTTCACCAGTCGCGAGTTTCAGCAAAACGCCAATCGGGCACAAAAGGCAGCGCAAGCCGGCCCCGTCTTCATCACGAACAGAGGTGAAACGGGGCATGTGCTGCTCAGCTACGAGCACTATCAGCGCATCACGGGAAAACGCCGCAATATTGTAGAGGCTTTGTCGATGCCAGGATTGGCCGATATCGATCTTGAGGTTTCCCGTTCGCATGAACTGCCGCGCCCGGCTGATCTGTCCTGATGTTCTTGCTCGAGACAGACGTTTTGTCCGAACTGCGCAAGGCCGGCTCGGGAAAAGCCGACCCCAATGTCGTTTCATGGCTGTCGGATCAGGAGAGTGCGGCATTCTTCGTTTCGGCCGTGACAATCATGGAGCTGGATCTCGGCATTCTTCTGGTCGAAAGGCGCGATCCTGGACAAGGCGAACGGTTGCGCATCTGGATGAACGACTATGTTTTGCCCGAATTTTCCAAGGGAACCTTGCCGGTCGACCGTGCTGTCGCGCTGCGCTGTGCTCGCCTTCACGTTCCGGATCCTCGGCCGAAATGTGATGCCTTCATCGCCGCAACCGCGCTCGTGCACGCAATGACGATTGTGACGCTCAACGTGACTGATTTTGCGCCGATGACTGAACACATCATCAACCCGTGGGATCACGCTTGAGGCCTGGAGAACGGGCGCAAGAAACGCCGCTTCGTCACCGACATTTTCACCTGCGGTCGTGCCGGGAAAGACGACGCGTCGAATGCACCGTCTATCGTGACGCGGCCCCAGCCTTTCGAACCAGCGTCAAATATTGCTGCGGCTCCTGGCTGGCGTCAAACAGGCGCAAGGCGGATAGTGGACGCTGTCTATCCGCTCAAGAACTCGTGCCCCCTGCACGGAATGCGCCCGACCGTGAGAGCCCGACCGTGAGAGCCCGACCGTGAGAGATTGTCGCGACGGCTTGAGAATGCGGCGCTCACGCGCCGCCTTCCCTCACCTGCAGGGCCGGAATGCCGAGTTGGCGCGCCTTGTCGGCCAGATTGCCGGTGATGCCGTTGCCGGGAAAGACGATCAAGCCGACCGGCATGACCGACAGCATCGCATCATTGCGACGGAAGGGAGCGGCCTTGGCGTGTTTGGCCCAGTCCGGCTTGAAGATGACCTGCGTCACCTTGCGGGTGTCGGCCCAGCAGGCGGCGATACGCTCGGCGCCTTTCGGCGCGCCACCGTGGAGAAGGACCATGTCGGGGTGCTTGGCATGAACCTGGTCAAGCGTCTTCCAGATGCGCAGGTGATCGTTGTAGTCCATGCCGCCGGCAAAGGCGATCTTGGTGCCGGGTGGAATCAGAACCTCGGTCTCGGCCCGCCGGCGGGCCGAAAGAAAGTCTCTGGAATCGATCACCGCCGCAGTCATCTGCGCGTGATTGACCCTGGAGCCCGCATGCGGGCGCCAGGCCGAGCCGGATTGTGCCTCGAAGAGGTCGGCGGCGAAGTCCCGCATGAATTCGAAGGCATTGCGCCGTTCGAGCAGCGATATCCCTTGGGCGATCCGACGTTCGAGCTCGACGCTTTTGATCTCCGAGCCGTCCTGTTCGCGCTGGCCGGACCTTTGTGCGTCCTCGTTGCGATCGAGCTCGCGCTGGACACGCTCGCCGGCGCGATGGAAAAGGTTGACGACGGACCAGAGCAGCCCCTCGAGATCCGGCTCCATCCGCGTGTCGCCAAAAATCTCAAACAGCGCGTCGAAGATCGCCGTGAGCGCGGCGGAGACGACGGGCTCCTCCGGAAGCGGTCGCTGATCGGGCTCATCCTCGAAAGGACGATGACCAAAGAGCTGCATCTCATAGATGACCTCGCCGGTCGGCGAGGACGCGTGGCCGGGTTCGATGTCGTCTTTGAAGGGAAGGGAAAGGTCCATGCTGATCTCCATCCGGTTGCGGCCGCGCCTCTCGCGGCCTGACAGCGGACCGATGCATGCGCAGGCGGGTTGGAACCGCGGCGCTGGCGCCGCGGCCCAGCGCAGCGCCGGGCGGCGGAAGGAGGGTTTCTTGGCTTGGGCGAGGAGTGCCGGCGAAAGCCGGCACGGGGAAGAAACCCGGATGACCCGCTGAAAGCCCGGCCTTCGCATGCCAAGGGTCGCGTATGAGCAGGCCCGCGGGCGCGCCCGCTCCGAGCGGAATCCGCAGGACCTGGCCTTCTGCGAAAGGCGGTCCGACGCTACCCACGCCTCCCCGTCATTGTGCCGGCCGCAAGGCGGCTGCGTCTTCCGGTGCGATTTGATCGCGCAGGTGTGCCAGCAATCGATCGGCACCGAGATGGAGCAGATCCTCGTTGAAATCGCCAAGCTCAGGATTGAGAACCTGCGTTCTGATGCCGAGCGCCTCTGCGCGCCGGCGCAGCGTTGAAACCGCGCGGCGGCCGGCTGCGTCCGCATCCTCGGCGATATAGAGCCGCAGACACCCGGCAGGCGGCACGAAGGCAGCAAGATGGGCGGCGGAAAGTGCGGCCGCCATCGGCATGCCGGGAACCACCCGCGACAGCGAAAGTACGGTCTCGAGCCCTTCGCCCGCGACCGCAGCGGCGACATCGCCGTCCGGAGGAAACCGGAAGCGCACGGCGTTGCCGAGCAGATGGCCGAGCGCGCGGCGCGGATCTTCGATCCTGGCCTTTCCGTCGCCTTGCGGATCAAGAAAGGTCCGATGGATTGCGGTGACCTCGCCGATGGAATTGGTCACCGCCGCCACGAGTGCGGGAAAACGGAGCGAACGACCTGTTTTAAGGTCGCGGCAATGACAGGCCGGATGAAACCGAAGTGCGGCATGGTCTGCTGCCCCGTCGATGCCACGACCAGACAGATAGCGCTCGGCAAGGGTGCCGTTGATTGGCTGTGTCATCGAAAGCAGACGGCGGGCGCGCTCCGGCGAGGCCCCGCCGTCCCGCCAAACGGGCCGCCCGCTGTCATCGAAGGGCCGTGCGGCCGTGGGAAGCTTGAGAAAGCGGCGGGCCTCGGCTGCAACGTCGCGAAAGGCGTTCAACCCGCCGCTCTCGCGGATGAGATCAAGAAGGTCGCCATATTGGCCGGTCGCCGCATCGGTCCATCGGCCCGCCCGCGGGCCGGTCAGACGAACATAGAGCGATCGGCCGCTATTGTTGGCGACGTCACCGACGATCCAGTAGTTGCCGGCCCGGCGACCGGCAGACAGATAATGGCGACAGACCGCCTCGGCGACCAGCGCCAGGCGATCTGCCAGCTCCTCAGCCGATAGGCCGAAGCCGGGATCATCAACAGGATCCGACATTATCCGCTCGCACCTTCGAGAAGCTTTCCGGCTTTTCCCTCCAGTTCAAGCCGCGTGTCCTGGTTGGATTTGTCACGCGCAAGCGCGGTGATGCCCTGGACGAAGTCGAAGACGCTTTCGGGCGGCCGGCCCTCCTCCCTGAGAACCGTTTCGATGATCCCGGCTGTCTCCCCCCTCGAAAATCCTCGCCTGCGGAGAAAGGCGTGGCGATCCTCCTCGCTGCGGGCGACGATCCGTTCCCGTGCGGCCTTGATGCCCGCGACGAACGCGGCCGGAGAGGAGTTCGCAAAGCGAGCGAGCGCCGGCGCCGCCTCGTGGGCGAAGCGGTCGGCGGCAAACTTCGAATGCCGGATACTGATCTCCTCGAAACGCTCCGCGCCCCAGATGTTGCGGTTGGCGCAGACGGCCCGAAGATAGAAGGAGGCAATCCCGAGCGTCTTCGATCCGACCTCGCTATTCCAGGCGTAGAAACCACGGAAGAACAGATCCGGTTCGCCGTTCGGCAGGCGTCCGGCCTCGATCGGATGGGTGTCGTCGACGAGGAAGAGGAAGACGTCGCGATCCGAGGCATAGAGCGTCGTCGTATCCTTGGTGATGTCGACAAACGGGTTGTGCGTCATGCTCGCCCAATCCAAGAGCCCCGGCACCTTCCAGATCGTGTCGCCGGTTCCGTTGCCGGCGAACTTCATCACCGCAAGGACGAGTTCGTGATCCCAGATCCGCCCATAGTCCGGTCCGGTGACGGCGCGCAGCTCGGTGCGGCCGTCCTCCATCTCCAGCGTCTTGACCAGTTCCGCGCGGTGCTGAAGCAGTCCGTGCTGCAGATTGATTGCGGAAAGCGGTGCCGGCAGCCGGCGGAGATAGGCGGCGGGAGCGCCGATCAGGCTGCAGAGCTGGCCGTAGCTCCAGTGCGTCGGCGCGATCGGCTGGTCCTTTCCCGGAACGATCAGTTCCAGGCGTTCGGCATTGTCGCGTGTCGCCTCGACACGAATCGCGGCGCTCTCGACGGTGCGCACCTGTGCATGATCGGCGCGGCGTTTGACTGCGCGATAGAGTTCGCCAAGCGAAAGATAGCGTTCGTCGTCGGGACGCAGGAACCATTCCGACGACACCCGACCGATGCGCTGCCCTCTCGAAATATCGACCTTGAAGCCGGCTAATTTCTGCGTTGAACCAAAATCCATGTTGCTCACCGGATTATCTCCTCAAACAGGAACGCCCGGCTGATCTGCCAATGCAGGGCCGGGCGCGATGCGTTTGTGGGAAAGAGCCCGGCCGGATGCCGGGCGCCGTTGCGACGAAAGTGGAATGCTATTCGGCGGCCTCGTTGGGAGGATGGTCGCCGTCATCGGACCATTCGCCGGTCTCGTTGCGGGAGCTGTCATCCGGATCGGCGCATGCCCCGGTTTCGAGCCTCCCGGTTTCAAGCATCCCGGTTCCGAGCGACCCGGTTTCGATTGGCTCGATATCGGGACCCTCGGTTTCATCGGCCGTGGTCGAGGCATCGGGGTTGAGGATTGCGAGGGGGGCGACCGCGTTGGCGGCACGCAGAAGCTCAGGAAGCCATTCGATGTCCTGAAGCAGACGTTCGCCTTCCGCTGCCATGTCGGTCTTCTTCAGGTGGCTGATGCGCCGGGCGGCCTCTTCGCCTCTGGCTTCGCGAACCGATTGCAGGATCTGGGCCTTTGTGACGCGTCCGAGATAGTTGTCCACCGTCGGCTTCCATCCGGCCTTGATCATGTCGAACTCGATCGAGCGGGCGAGTTCTTCGGCATGGGCGATCGCGCGCGGTCGCCTGTTCCATGGCTCGACGGCAGCGTTCAGGCAAAGCGAGGCGCAATGGGCAAGAAGCGCCTGTTGGCTGGCCTCGTCAAGAGCGATGAGATGGCCAAAGACCCCGCCCGGATCTTTGGGAAGATCCCGTCCCCAGGCTGCATGCCGCGCTTCGATGTCCCTTGCCCAGGGCGTGTCGGCAAGGCCTTGCGTCTGCGCGAAGTTGGTGATCTGGAGGTTGAACTCGAGGCAGGTTTCCGAGGCGTAGGGATAGAAGGTCTTCAAGACGAAGGCATGCAACACGGCGGTGAAGGCCATTGGCGGCTTCTGCGCCAAGGCGTTGCGCAGGGCGACCGTGCGGGTGGCCGTCAGGTCGAGGATCAGGCGATCGGAGAGCGGCCGGATCGCTTCTTCCTCGTCCTCGTCGCTCAGCGCTCCCGTCGATGGGCGAACCACGGCGTCGCCGGCGATGCCAGGGTCCTGATCGGGGTCTTCATCAATAGAGGCACTGTCGCCCGGCTCGACGGTCACCTGGTCTTGCGGCAGAAGAAAGCCGCGCTCGACCTTCAATTCGCCGTTGGCTGAAAGCGAAACGAAGGCGCCCCCACGGGCGACGTCGGCCTCGAGGAAGACGATCGGCCGTTCGTTCAGTCGGTCGAGCTCTGCGCCGAGCTGCTCGAGCCGTCGCTCGGTTTCCTCGCTATAGGCTTCGGCTTTGGCATACTCGGCATCGAGCGCGTCATAGTCGCCTTTCAATCGGTCGAAGGTCGCAAGCTCCTCTTCGGACCATTCGGTCGGCTCGCCATAGAAGCGGCCCAGTGCCAGGGCGTGGCCATGGGGAAAGTCGAACGCAGCCTCGACCCATTTCCATCCCTCCTCCGTCTTTATGCGCTCAGCATCGGCATTGAGCCTTGCGATGGCAAGTTGCTCGAGTAGCGGCGGATCCTGAAGCCAGCCGCCCTGATCCTGTTCGAACAGGTCGCGCAGCACGACACCGCCGGCGGCCTCATAGTCCGCGACGCCGACATAGACCGCACGACGGTCGCTGGCGCGGATCGCGGTTTCCGTCAAAAGCCTGCGGATGTGATAGGGATCGCGAAACGACTGGCGCGACAGCGCCTCCCAGACCTCTTCCTGGCGGTCATGGTTCTCGGTGATCGAAAAGGCCATGATCTGTTCAAGCCTGATCTCGTTATCGGCATAGAGCGCGAGCAGGCGCGGCGAGACCGAGGCCAGCCGGAGGCGCTGGCGCACCACCGCCGGCGAAACGAAGAACCGTGCAGCAATCTCATCGTCGCCGAGCCCCTGTTCCCGCATGGTCTGAAAGGCGCGATACTGGTCGAGCGGATGCAGGTCGGCCCGCTGCAGATTTTCGGCCAGCGAATCCTCGACTTCGAGCGTCTCGCTCGTGCTTACGATGCAGGGGACAGCGGCGTTCTTGGACAGCCGCTTCTGCAGGACGAGCCGTTCGAGCGCGCGATAGCGTCGTCCGCCGGCAGGGATGCGGAACATGCCGGTTTCCCTGCCGTCGGCATCGACCTCTGCCCGGACGGTGAGGCTGGTGAGCAAGCCGCGACGGGCAATGTCCTCGGCCAGATCCTCGACGGAGATGCCGGCCTTGATCCGCCGGACATTTTGCTGGCTAAGGATGAGCTTGTTGAACGGGATGTCGCGTGCGCTGCTGAGTGTGATGTTCGGCATATTCTGCGCCATGATGGTTTCTCCACGACGGGCCGGCCGGATCTCTCTCCAAGCCTCCCAACCCGTCACCCGACCCCTGCCCCCCTCTCCCTCTGGACAGGACGCCCAGCCGCCGCGACGGGCTCCGCCTGGTCCTGCCACGCCCGTCGGCCGGTGATGTTTCGGCGCGCCAAGTGGATTCCCCATTGTTTTCACGAACTTGTTTCGCCGCTTCGAAAACCCGGCAAGGCGACCATGTCTGGCGCCATTGACAAGCGTCAAAGGCGCTCAACATAGACTTCATCGACGCTGGAGGGCACAGGGATGACCTATTTCGAAGAAACGCGCCGCATAGGCTGTCAGAATGCCAGTGGACGACCACTGGTGATCATCGAGCAGCGCAAATGGGCGGTCGGCAAGACGACGGGAAACGCGAAGGCGCCGGTTTATGATTACATGACCGAGGACGGCGAGATCGCCAGCAGGCTCGATGACGAGACCTTCCTCCTGTTGATGACGGACGAGGTTTTTCACAGGGCCTGAACCTGTGGCGGCACGCTGGCAAGATGATTGCCCACGCGGCTGGAACAGGGCTGCGATGACGGTGATCCCGTTGATGTCGATGGATGACTCTGTTCGATTGATCACGATCAGGGCCGGAAAAGCTTGCTCTCTGTCACCTTTGCTTCATATTTCGCGCCTACGGGGAGATCGCAGGAGGCTCGAAGCATGACCAAGGCGTGGACGGTCAGTCGCGGACCTATTGCGGCGAACGAGATTGGCATCGAAAAAGCCAATGCGATCAACTTATTGCTTGTTCGCCCGATCGGCATTTTGCCGACCGTGCCCGGCGATCAGATCAGACCTTTTGCGGTCGGGCTGTTTGACGAGATCCGCCTTCTCCTCAAGCCTGACATTGCGGTCACGACGTTGCGTCGCGCCGTCGCTGCTTTTGTGCATTCCAAGCGCTATTATTTTGCAAGCGCCCAGCCCGATGCCATGCGTCACGATATCGATGGAAACAGCGTCGAGGCGATCGTTGAAGCGGATCGCCTCATCGCGCAGCAGCGGTTCCTGACATTGCAGCGCACCCGCGCGCAACCGGATGACGCCCAGTCTGGCTCCAGGGTCGGAGCGGGACAGAAAAGGGCCCGCGCCGACAACGTCCCCTCCGATGGCTGAGATCGCCGTGGCCGGAACGCAGTCTTGCCCGTGGGGCAATTATGGTTAAAAAACCGTAAATAGCTGTTTTTCCTGGCATAATTCGGCATTTGTACGGCTGACAACGGATCGTGCCGGATCGGCATCCTCGCACGAAAGGCTATGGCCGCGCCGAGAGAAGTGCATAGCCCTGGCCATAGATCGTCCTGATCCGGACGTTGTCGGAGCGGGCGAGAACCCGGCGAAGGCGTCCGACATAAACGTCTATGGTTCGTTGCTCGACGGCCTCAGGATGAGGCCACACGGCAGCCAGGATCTCGTTGCGGGAACACGGCTTGCCGCCATTCTTCATCAAGGTCAGGAGGATTCGCGCCTCGGTCGGCGACAGGGATTCGCTGCGTCCATCGACCACCACGTGGGTGAGATCGGGCGAGACCGAAAGACCGGAACCGAAGCCGTTGTCTTTGACGCCTGTGGCGCCATTGTTGCGCTCGGCCGATCGAAGAAACGCAAGCAGCCGTTCGGGCGCCAAGGGACGCATGATGCCGTCGTCGAGCCCGGCATTCATCATCCGCAAATAGGTGCCGGTCGTGCCGGGCCCGATCAACGCGCCGGTTTGCACGCCGGACGACCTTGCCAGCGTACACAGGGCAACGACGTCTCCGAGCCAGGCAGCCGCGTCGACGATGGCTGCGAGGATGCCCCCTGCCTGCAGCGCATGTTCAGCGTCTGCCGTGCTCGTTGCCAACACGGCGACAAAGCACTCTGTTGCCAGAATGTAGCGAAGCAGCAGATAGAGCTCCGGATCTTCGCTGCAGATCAGAACGGTCTTCGCCATCGGGTTCCTCATCTTTCGGATTCCTCGTCTTTCAGCTTGGCGTGAATTCCCCGCCATTGACATCGAGGATCGCGCCGTTGATGAACCCGGCCTCATCGGAGGCGAGAAAGGTGACGGCTGCAGCAACGTCGTCGACGGTGCCGAGACGGCCGCTAGGAATGCGGGCGAGTGCCTCGCGATTGCTCGCGCCGTCGGCAGGCCCCGTCATCGCCGTCAGGATACGACCAGGTGCAATGACGTTCGACGTGATCCCGTCGCCGCCATATTGCGTAACGATGATCCGCGAGAGGCCGGCAAGCGCCGCTTTCGAGGCAGCGTAGGCGGCACCGGCGATCCGTGGCCGCGTGCGTCCCGCCAGAGAACCGACCAGCACGATCCGGCCAAAATGGCAGGCCTGCATTTGGGGCAGGACGGCCCGGCAGCATAGCATGGCACCTGTGAGATTGACGGAGAGCACATCGTCCCACTCATTCTTGACCGTCGACCCAAGCCGGGACGGACGGCCGTCGGATCCCTTGGGTGAGATGCCAGCACAGCAGACCAGGATCGAAACGGGGCCGAGCTGCCCGGTCACTTTCGCAAAGAAAGCCTCGACTTCGCCCTCGTTTCGGAGGTCGGTTCGCGCCACCAGGATCGAATCCGCATCGGTGAAGGCAGCGAGGGTTTCCTGCGCTGCCTTCACCGCATCCGGGCTATGCCCGCAGACGGCAACTTTATGGCCGCTTTTCAGAAAGCGCTGTGCCGTCGCCAGTCCAATGCCGGTCGTGCCGCCGCTGACGACCACGACCCTGTGCCCGTTCGTCTCGTTCATGTCGCCCTACCAATGACAAGCGATTTAACGTCTGCCCTTCCGGCTTGGCCTTTGATGCCTCGTCCATGCCGGCGAACAACGATATTGGGGGATGGGCCTCTGGATCGATCATCACCTCCAGAAGAAGCGGCGATCGGCCGGCCAGACCGGAGCGGATGTGATGCGCCAGTTCGTTCGGATCACCAACCCGCACGCCCCTGCAGCCGCAGGCCTCGGCCATCAGGCTATGGTCGACGTCGACAAAATGGCAGGCGCTGGTGTAGCGGCCGAATTTCACCGTTTCGGCATCCCGCTGGAAACCGAGTATCCCATTGTTCAGAAGTATGATCAGCAGCGGGATATCGCTTCGCACCATCGTCTCGATCTCGGCCCAGCTATGGGCAAAACCACCGTCACCGACGAGAGCGACGACTGGTTTGTCCGGTTCGGCAAGTTTGGCGCCCATCGCCAGCGGCAATCCCCATCCGAGACCGGCGAGACCGCGCGGACTGAGGAACCGCATGCCGGGTGAAAGCGCGCGCAGCTGGCCCGCGATCCACATGGAGGAATAGCTGGCGTCAGCAACGACGGTGGTGTCAGTGGAAAGCTGCAGCTGCAGTTCCCGCATGACCCGTTCGGGCCGAATCGGGCTGCTATCCGAGCGGCTGACCTCGGCACGGTCGACGTCGAATTTCGACCAGCAGTCGGCGATCCGTGTTTCAAGAGCGCGCCGCGCGTTTCGCCGAAGCGTCAGGTCTTGTGCGGACAGCGCGACGCGCAACGCATCGATCGTCTCTGCGGCGTCTCCGGCCAGCCTGACCGCCTCATAGGTCCGACCGATCTCCTCGGGGTCAACGTCGATGTGGATGACGGTCGCCGACGGATCGATCTGCCGCCAGCTGTCGGTACCGTTTTGGTTGGTCCTGGTGCCGACGAGAAGCACAACGTCCGCCTCCTGCACGAGCGGCAGCGTGTGGCGACCAAGCGAGCGCGGACCGACCAGGGCACCGAGGACGCCGGCCGACAAGGGATGGTGCTCGTCAACCGCCCCCTTTCCCATGTTGGTGGTCAGCACGGGAAGTGACGCCTCGTCCTGCAGCCGTGCGAGCGCATTGGCCGCGCCGCTCGAATGAACCCCGCCACCGGCGAGGATGACAGGGGCACGTGCGGCGGCGAGTGCGCCGGCCGCCCGGACGATCTCGCTTTGCGCGGGGCGGACTCGATCAAGCGGCCAGGACCCGAGGTTGACCGATCGCCGCCGCGGCGCGTAGTCGACGGTCTCTCTCAGGAGGTCGGCCGGAAGCAGGAGCACGGCCGGGCCGGGGCGGCCGGTAACCGCCGCGGTGAAGGCGGCATCGACATAGTCGTCGATGCGCGCGGCGACGACGACCTTGCGGACCCATTTGGCGCAGGCCTGGAACAGCGTGAGGTGGTCGAGCTCCTGAAAGGCATTGCGGTCGGCCTGATCGCGTTCGACCTCCTGGACCAACGCGACGATCGGAATGGAGGCTTTCAGGGCCTCGGCCAGCGGCGGGACCAGCAGCGTCGCAGCCGGGCCGTTCTGGGCGGCGACGACGCCGACCTTGCCGGATCGACGCGCATACCCGTCGGCCATGACGCCACCCATGTTCTCCTGCCGATAGGCGATCTGACGGATTCCGATGGCTTCTGCGGCCAGGATCACCGCAGAGGGGAGGCTTTGACCGAAGATCATTGAGACGCCGTGGCGTCTCAGCGCCAGAGCGATCCGTTCCGCAACGGTCTGGGGTTCGAGAGCGGTTGTCATTGGGCAGCCTCCAGGCCGTGTACGAAGGGAGAGGAGAGAAATGTCGCGAAGGTGTTGACGATCGTATCGGCGTCGGATGCGGTCATTGCCGTCGACAGGCAGGCAGCCGCGCCGTTCGGCAACAGTATGCCATTCTGCAGAAAATGATCGCAGAGCGCCTTGCTAACCGCGCTCTCGGCGCCGTTGGGATAGCCGCTGCGGAAATCGACGGGTTCGGTCTTCTTGGGATGAATGCGAAAGAGCGAGGCAGCGCCCGTGACGCTGAAGGATGCGCCGGTGCGATCGATCTCTTCCCGGAGGCTTGCGCGGATCGCCTCGCCGAAGGCGTCCAGTGCCTCGAACGCCTCCTCGGTCATGGCCTCCATGGCGATCCGCCCGGCTACCATGGAAACCGGGTTGGCCGAAAATGTGCCGCCCTGCGGCAGCAGCGGCCGGCCCTTGTCGTTGGCAAAGACCGTCATGACATCCCTGCTGCCGCCAATGGCGCCGACCGGAAAACCACCGCCGATGATCTTTCCGCAGGCGATCAGATCCGGATGGAGGCCGTAGCGCGCCGATGCGCCCCGATAGGATTGGCGCAGATTGAGGACCTCGTCGGCAACCACCAGGAGCCCATGTTGTCGGGCGAGTGACTGAACGGCTGCCATGAAATCGGGCCGCGGCGCGAGCAACCCGGCGCGACTTGGCATCGGATCGATCAGAATGCACGCCGTGCGATGTCCGACCTCGTCCAGGAGCCGGGTGAGCCCGGCAATGTCGTTGAAGCGCGTGACGGCCACGTCGCTGATCACGGAAGATGGCATGCCGTGATAGGCGGCGACCGTCACGGGTTTTGATTCGGGACCCCAGCTGACGGGAGAACCGGACTGGCCTGCCTCGGCCCAGTCGTAGGCGCCGTGATAGGCCCCTTCGATGCGCACGACGCCGGGCCGGCCGGTATAGGCTCTGGCAGCCTTGATGGCGAACATGACAGCCTCGGTGCCGCTGTTGACAAAGCGCACGTGTTCGAGTGCCGGAATACGCTCGATCAGCAGTTCCGCAAGCGCGATCTCATGTTCGGTCGGATTGGAAAAGCAGGTGCCGCGGTGCAGAAGATCACCGACGGCATCCGCGACCGGCAGGAAGCCGTGGCCGTGGATGAGGGTGGTGAAGTTATTGTTGAGATCGAGAAAGCGGTTGCCGTCGACGTCGATGACATGGGCGCCCTCCCCGCGTGCGATGTAGAGCGGTGTCGGTTCACGGTCGACGGTGACCCGGGTCACGCCGGCTGGAAACACCCTGCGACCGCGATTGTAGAAATGGCTAGACCGGAAATGCGAAGGGGGCCGCGCCATCGGCGTGTTCTGTCTCTGTTGCATCGTCTCCTCCAGGATGCACCATGCATCCGAACGTTGATATTTGTTACAACAAAAATCACAATGATGACGACGTTGCAACAAAAAATTTCAACTTCCGGGAATGGCGCCGCCGGGATAGCGCAAAAGCGCGGCCTTCTTCAGGCGGCGAAAGCCGTCGCGAATGTCGTTTTCGACGGCAGCCCTCAGCGAATCCGCATCGCGTTCGACCAGTGCTTCGATGGCCATCATGTGATTGTGGACGCCGTAGCGCTGTTCGGCGAACTCGGGATAGAGATCGTGAAACGAGGATCCGACCCGGAGCCAGAGGTTTTCAATGACCGCCAGGAGATGCGGCATGGCGCAGAGCCGATAGATGGTGAAATGGAACTCCTTGTTGTCATAAAGCGCATCGGCGTAGCGCTTCTCGTCGAGGGAAAGCGATATTTTATCCTGCAGAAATAAAAGCTTGGAGATCGTCACGTCCGTGACTGTCCGGCACCCGCGCGCAGAAGCCAGCCCCTCCAGCGCCAGACGCATCTGGGTGATCTCGTAAAGGGCCTCCAGGGTCAGAAAGGGCACGATGACGGTTTTCGGACCCGCCATGACAAGTGCTCCCTCCACCACCAGGCGATTGATCGCCTCGCGCGCCGGCGTCGATCCCACCGAGTGGACCTCAGCCACGGTGCGGATGGGAAGCTTCGTACCCGGCTTGAAGGCACCGCGGGCCAGCTGATCGCGCAGCGCCTCATAAGCAAAATCACTTAGCCGCCCCGCGAATTCTTCGCGTTTCGCCTCACTCTTGGTTGTATCTTCATTCATATTTCAGCCCCCGGCATTGACAGATGTCATTTTTTGTTGCAACAAAACGAACATTGTGAACATTATCCGTTTCAATGTGACAGCATAACGCGATTGAGAGCAATCGCAACGACACCCCATCCGGCGTCCCCGGATTGCGGCAGCACGCCTGCGCACGGGTTCGAGAAAACATGGCGATCAAGGGAGGAAAGAAATTTGATCGGTGCCCCTGTAAGAATAGACGGTGCATATAAGCACTTCGGCGCCTATTGCGCCGTCCGCGACGTCTCGATCGACATTTTAGCAGGAGAGTTCCTGTCCATTCTCGGTCCGTCAGGCTCGGGCAAGACGACGCTTCTGACGCTGATTGCCGGTTTCGATATGCCGAGTGCAGGCCGTATCGTCATCGGTGAGCGCGACGTCACCGCGCTTGCCCCGAACGAACGGGATATCGGCATGGTGTTCCAGCGCTATGCGCTGTTTCCGCATATGACGATCGCCGACAATATCGCCTTTCCGCTAAAGATGAGGGATGTGGGCACGGCCGAGCGCAAGGAGCGGGTTGCCGCCGCCCTTGACCTGGTGCAACTCGGTGCGTTCTCGGCCCGCTATCCGCACCAGCTCTCCGGCGGCCAGCAACAACGGGTCGCCGTCGCCCGGGCGATCGTCTTCGAACCGCCGGTCCTCCTGATGGACGAGCCGCTCGGCGCGCTCGACAAGAAGCTGCGCGAGAGCATGCAGTTCGAGATCAAGCAATTGCAGCA
Organism: Rhizobium sp. BK376; assembly: GCF_004341625.1. Classification (GTDB taxonomy): domain Bacteria; phylum Pseudomonadota; class Alphaproteobacteria; order Rhizobiales; family Rhizobiaceae; genus Rhizobium. The sequence goes on from NZ_SLZG01000013.1 coordinate 128,180, forward strand.
GCGGCTGGGTGCGACGGTCATTTACGTCACCCATGATCAGGAGGAAGCCTTGACGATGTCGGATCGCGTCGCCGTCATGGCCGGCGGCCAACTCGTGCAGCTTGGAAGCCCCGCGGATCTCTACAGTCGGCCGCAGACAGCCTTCGTCGCCGATTTCGTCGGACGCATGAGCTTTGCCAAGGCGGTCTATCTCGGCCGGGCTCAGGGGATGCACGCGCTTCGGCTCTCGGAAACCGTCGTCGTCGAGGCGACCGGGCTCGATCCGGCAATCAGGCCGGGGGCTGCCGTCACGCTCGCCATGCGACCAGAGCACCTATCACTGGCGCCGCGCGCCGCTGGCGGCAACAACACGATACCCGGCACGCTGGAGGCGACCGTATTTGCCGGAGCCTTCGATCTTCATCTGGTGCGGGCGGATGCTGCGGATCGGCCGCTCATCCAGGTCCAGACACCCGTCGGATCGACGGCGGGCACGCTGCGCCCGGGCGCGGCGGTCGACATCGTCACCATCCGTGATGCGCTGCATGTGTTTGCAGACGAGGTGGTGTGATCATGGTTGCGGTCACCCCACCATCCTTTCGCCGCGCCACGCGCACCGCAGCCACACCTGCCGGCCGCTACGGACCGCGCGCCTGCCTCATGCTGCTCGCCCCGCTGGCGGTGCTGTTGTCGATCGGCTTTGTCTATCCGATCATCCGGTTGGTGCTGATCAGTCTCGGCGACGGCCCTGCCGGCCTTGGCCAGTATCGCCGGATCTTCGCAGCCGGCCTCTACCTCGAGGTGCTGTGGCGGACGATCACCATGGCCGGTCTGGTGACGCTTATGTGCCTGATGCTCGGATATCCGGTGGCCTGGGCCGCCGCCAGGGCGCGGGGCCGGCTTTCGAGCCTGATTATGGCGGCAATTTTCATTCCGCTCTGGACCTCGGTTCTTATTCGCTCCTACGCGTGGATCGTGCTTCTGCAGCGCAGCGGACTGGTCAACACCGTCCTTTTCGAATTCGGCCTGATCACGCAGCCATTGAAGCTGCTTTACACCGATGGCGCGGTCGCTGCCGCGATGACGCATATCCTTTTGCCGTTCATGATCCTGCCGATCGCAAACAACCTGCGCACCATCCCGGACGATTACGGCCGTGCTGCCTCGAGCCTGGGGGCCGGCCGGACGACCACCTTCATACGCGTGATCCTGCCACTATCGCTGCCTGGGGTCTTTGCCGGCTCCGTCATGTGCTTCATCCTGGCGATCGGCTTCTACATCACACCCGCGCTCGTCGGCGGCCCCGAGGCGATGACGATGTCAACGCTGATCGGACAACAGACCACGGTCGCACTCGACTGGCCGTTTGCCGCGGCGCTGTCCACCGTCCTCCTCGTCGTCACGCTGCTCTTCGTCATCGTGTTCCGACGCGCACTTTCCCTCAGCAAAGGAACAAGCAGTGTCGTCTGATGTTTTTTTGGCACGTACCGTGCTGGTTCACCGGGGCCGCCCAATGCGGCGCGCCGTCTTTCGACTTGCAGCAGGCCTTGCGGTCGGCGCGGTGCTGTTCTTTCTTCTGCTGCCGACTTTGCTTGTCATACCGATGTCGCTGAGCAGCACCGACTATATCCGGCTGCCGCCCGCCGGACTGACGCTGCGCTGGTATGCGGCATACATTGCCGATCCGGACTGGCGGGCCGCAACGCTCTTCAGCCTGGAGATCGCCAGCGCGACGACGATCGCAGCCACGCTGATCGGAACACTGGCCTCGCTTGCGGTCGTCCGTGGCACTTTGCCAGGACGCGGCACGCTCCAGGCCCTGGCAATGGCGCCGATGATCGTTCCACATATCGTGTTCGGCGTTGCGCTTTATCTCGTATTCGCGCCGATCGGGCTCACGGGCAATTTTGCCGGTTTCGTGGTCGCACATTCGGTGCTCTCCATTCCCTATGTGGTGATCACCGTTACAGCCGCACTCGAACGTTTCGATCCGTCGCTCGAGCTTGCCGCGCTCAGTTGCGGCGCCACCCGCACAAGGGCGCTCTTTGCCGTGGTCGTGCCGAATATCATGCCGTCGCTCGCCGCGGCGGCGATCTTTGCGTTTCTTGCCTCGTTCGACGAGGCGACCGTTGCCTTTTTCATCTCTGACGCCGGCGGCAAGACGATCAGCCGTAAGGTGTTCGAGGACATCGACTTCAACCTCACTCCCATCATCGCCGCGGTCTCGACTCTCATGGTCGCCGTCTCGCTGCTGTTGATGGGATCGGTCGAACTCCTGAAGCGCCGCCGGGAGGATTAGGCGGCCATTCTGACTAATGGAGAAACAACATGAACAGGTCCATGATCTATATCCTGGCCGCGATGACGGCTGCGGTCGCGCTGACCGGCATTTCCCCCTCCCCGGCCCGCGCCGAGGAGCAGGTCGTCATCGCCACCACCGGCGGTGCCTATGACGAGGCGTTGCGCAAATACTGGTTCGATCCGTTCACCGCGAGCACCGGTATCAAGGTGGTCTCCGTCGCTGCGACCAATGCCGAGATGCGGGCGAAGGCCACCGCCATGGTGAAGACCGGCCACGTCACCTGGGATCTTTATCCGGATGGCGAGATCCAGGCGATATCGGAGGCCCACAAATCCACCTCGGAAGATCTTAGCGTGTTCTGCAGGCAGTTCGTCGGTCGTCCCGACCTGGTGGACGACGCCTGTGTCGGCGGCGGCGCCCGGTTGTTCTCGACGGCGACCCTGATGGTCTACAACACCGATGCATTGAAGGACGAGCAGCCGGTCAGCTTCGCCGACATGTGGGACACCAAGCGCTTCCCCGGTGGTCGCTCGTTTCCCAATTTTGATGATCCGTGGCGCGTGATGGCGTCTGCGCTGCTTGCCGACGGGGTCACCCGGGACAAGCTCTTTCCTCTCGACATCGACCGCGCGCTCAGGAAGCTCGACGCGATCCGCGGCGACATTTCCGTCTGGTGGAAGAGCGGCGACCAGAGTGTTCAGGGTTTCCGCAACGCAGACTACACGATCGGCGAGATCTGGCTGACGCGTGCCAACGCGTTGAAGGCGGAGGGCCGGCCGATCGCCTGGTCCAACAAGGCCGCCTTCCTCGTGGGCGACCGACTGACAGTGATCAAGGGGGCGCCGGACAAAGAAAACGCGTTGAAGCTGATCGCATTCTGGCTGAATAGCCCCGAGGCGCAGGCCCGCGTCTGCGAGGTGCTTTTATGCACGCCGCCGAGCGGCAAGGCGATCGCTCTCATGTCGCCTGCCGCCCGCGCCGCACTTCCGAGCGAGGAGGATCTCCGCGACCATATCGTCATACCGGACGCGGCCTGGATCAACGCCAATGCCGACATGATGCTGGAACGCTGGAATGCCTGGATTCGCTGAGACGATCGGGGCTAGCGCTCAAGAGCACCATTGATCGCGGCAGCAAGGGCGCGGATCTGATCGAACGTATGGTCGGCGGTCGGACAGATGCGCAGGCCGGCTCTTCCCGATGCCACGGTCGGGAAGAAGATCGCTGAAACATAGCTGCCGGCGTCCAGAACAAGTCTGGCGGCCCCGATGGCCGCCAGCTCATCACCGATGACGACAGTCCGGATCGGCAATGGCGAACCCGCTTGCGCAGTCGGGACGAGTTCGTCAAAGAGCGCGACATTCTGCGCCAGGCGGGCCTGCCGCGCGCCAAGTTCGTCGGTGCGATGCAGGGCCTGCGACGCCAATGCCGCGCCGATCGCGGCGACATTGATCGACGCCGAGAACGCATGTGCCAGGCCGAACCGGCGGAAGAGCTCCTCCTGGGTCGGCGACCCGAGCATCAACATTCCGCCCGAGGCCCCGAAGCCCTTGCCGAGCGAAGCGGCAATGATCGTGCGATCGCCCAGCGAACCCCTGATCTGAGACCGCGTGAACCCCTCGCCGCGGTCGCCGACGATCGAGATTCCATGAGCGTCGTCGATGTAGAGAAACAGCCCGAAGCGCCGCTGCAGCTCCAGCAATTTTTGGACCGGCGCACTGCCGCCCATCGAGTAGACGCCGTCACAGATATAGGCGACGCAAGGATGCGTTTCGCAGATTTCCTCGAGTGCGGCGAGATCATTGTGAGCAATCGTACGCACGTCGGTTTCTTCGGCGACAACGGGCTTGTTGAAGGCCAGCGTGGCATGCGCGAGGCGGTCGAAGACCATGACCGGCTTGACGCCCTCGGTGAGCGCGCCGGAAGCAATGAGCGGCAGGGCGCTCATGTTGGCGGCAAGGACCGTCGAAAAGGTCGTGACCCGCGCGTCAAACAGTTCGGACAAGGCATCCTCGAGCTCGCCGAGCGCCATGAAGTTCAATCGCGTCCTGGCGCAAGACCAGTGCAGGCATCCGTAGCGCAGCATCAGGGCCATGCCGCCGGTGACGATGGCCGGGTGATTGTCGAGCCCGAGATAGCTGCAACGAACGAAATCGGCGATGGGCTGTGATGCACCGTCAGGCGACGGCAGTTCGACCAGACGTCCTCCGATCGGTTCCACATAGAGCGACATCAATCCGTTGAGATGCGCCGCGGCGAAATGCCCGGCCGAGGTCTGAATAAGGCTTGCTGTATTGCGGTGATGCCGCGGGGCCGTCTGGCCCGGATCGGTTTGGCTGCGCATGCGATCCTCCCGTCGTTGATCGATGCGCAAAGCCTAAAGGGGTATTCCCCGTTCATACAACCAGGCCAACTGGAAGAGTTCCCAAAGATTGTGTGACGATGTGAAGCTTCGCGTGACGAGCCTAAAGATCGATGACATAGCCCTCCCCGCGAACGGTCCTGATCAGATCGCGCCCGACGAGATCGCGCAAGGTCTTGCGAAGGCGGGCGACATGAACGTCGACGGTCCGCAGATCGACGAAATTGCGCGCCGGCCAACCGGCGGCGACAATGTCGGCTCGGCTGAACACGCGGCCCGGAATGCCTGCAAGCAGCTTCACGATCCTATATTCGATCGGACTGATGTTCGCCGTCCGGCCGTCCAGGCCGACCTGCCGGGTCCCATCGTCAAATTGAAGCCGAATGGCCGGAAGTTCTGTTGCCCCCGGCGGGTGACCCTGCCGCGCGTGCAGATAGGCAAGCAGCTGTTCCGGTTTCATCGGGCGAATGAAGGTCTCGTCGACGGCGGACTTCAGCACCTCCACGTAGGGAACACCCTCGGCTACAAGGGCGACGACCGGCGCATGCGCCGCCGGCCCCTGGTCACGCAGTTGCCGTGACAGGTCCGACAGGATCGAGGATCCCGGCCGGCAGTCGATCAGCAGCGCAATGACATCGCCCTCATGGGCAAGTGCCATAGCTTGTTCGACAGTATCGGCGAAGACAGGGCCGAAGCCGGCGATTGACAACACGTGGGAAAGCAGGAGCACATAGTCCGCGTCGGCGGAAAGGATCGCAGCACGCGCTTTCATTTCATACCTCGCTGAGGTTACCAAAAAACAGTACATTTTGATATTACAAAATAAGGCTGCAGATAGCAGGACGGCGTCGCATTCTGGCATGTTTCACTAAAAAAACACGCTTACCGCGATTCATACCCTCTTGTCATTCATTTTTTGTTGTAACATAGTTGCTACCTGCACTGCCGATTGCGATTTGGACCGCCAAAGGACGGCACGTGACCGTGACCCGCATGGGGGAAACGTCCGGCATGTCCAACCCGCAATAACCCGCGCCGGACGGTGACGGGATCAACGCAATGTTTGCAGATGAAACAAACCTCCCGCCGCCTGATGGCGGCGCGCTGAATGACGTGTTTTCGATCGAGACTGCGGCGCTTGCCGCGATGATCGCTTATGGCCCGCAGGCAAGAACGGCGGTCGCATGGTGTGGCATCCAGGCCAGATGTGCGGGCCGTCTTAGCGACTTTCGCTTCTGGGCACAGGTCTTTCGCTACCTGGGTCGCTCCGACGAACAGAATGCCATGAACTCGCCGGTTGACGGGAATCCGTCCGGCAGGGGTGATGATCGCGAAGCGTGGCCATCCGTCGAGCCGGGAGAGTCGCGGCATTGATCGCCTTTTCCTTTTGAAACCCGCGTGGCAATACGAGGCACGACTGAGGTTTCCATGCCGGCGATCGGCCAGCGACGTCTCAAGGCCGCCGGCCAAATTGATCTGGATGGGACCTTGGACGCCCCTATTGATTGTCGACCGAATATTTCAGAGCGGTCAGGTCGCGGTTCAGATTTGCCCGCGCAACCTCGATCGTCGCCCTGCTGCATCCGGGCATCCCTCGACGTTGCTTGCGGACCGCCGCGTCCATGGTCTTCGCTATCGCCTCGTCATCGAGATTCGCGTCCATCCGAATGACATCCAGGATTGACTGCTTCAAACCTTCCGGTACGAGCGGCGTGTCGCAAGCGCGCGAACTTGCGACCAACCTGGCATAATCATGGACGGTGAGACGAAGATTGAAATGGAGCTGGTCCGCCTGGGCATTGGCTGCCATGAACGCGACCCCGAACCCCACGACGGGAAGCATCATGGGCTTGAGTTTCAGCCGGCTGACGCCGAGGGCAATCGTCACCATGGTTTTCATTTCCTGCTCCTGCATATCAACAAGGTGTCGTGCTCCGATTTAGCAAGTGCGAAACGCGAACGAAAATTAAAGCTTGGAAAGCTTTCGCTGATACAGCGACCGCAAATCATTGGATCGGTTGGCGGGACCACTGCGAACACGCGTGGTTACTGCCGGTAAATCGATGCTTTTTCGAAAGAAAAGGGGCATTTGTACGGCTGACAATTTCGATATCGAGCCAAGCCGAAACCGTCGCTCGATCAGACAGCGATTGGAGCGGCTGCTTCTTATCGGAGGGTGCCGTGTCCTCTCCATTTTCTTGCCCTCCGCGATTGATCCTGCTTCCTCGTCTTCTTTCGCGCAGCGATATACCCGCAGTCGGGGTGCCCAATGAGGAGACAGCGACTCCATCTGCCCTCATTCTGATATCCAGCATAGGCGGTCCTGATGGATCCCGAGGCCCTGGGCGAAAATCAGCGGTATGTCATCATCAGCCACACTGCAGATCCCAGCTGAGAACCGGCAGGATCCCGACCTCTGGCGGCACCGCTTCGATTGAAGAAGGACGGCCCGATAGATCTATCGGAACCAGCGCCGGAGTTCGGCACAGCCAGCGCCGACGCCAACTGCTCTATCTCAATTGCCGATCCGGCGTAACTGGAGCAAATCTGGTGGCAGGAGGGATTCCTGTTTTCTGCAAATCATGAGATTCTTCTTTCATGACGAAGCGCCGCCTGCCCATGGCCGAGCATGCCGACACGCTGTCGCTGAAGGCGCTGCGCGAGCTTGTGACGGGTTTGGTGGATCGGGCTGATCGGGCGGACGCCCGGATTGAGAAGCTCGAGGCTGAGAACCAGAGGCTTCGGGATGAGAACGACCAGCTCAGGCTCGAAAACACCCGGCTGAAGGTCGACAACCAGCTTCTGCGCGACGAGATTGCGCGGCTGAAAAACCTGCCGCCGCGCCCACCCTTCAGACCGTCGGGAATGGAAAAGGCAACGGGTGACAAGACGCTCACCGGCAAGGATCCGGCACCCAGACCGCGAGGGCCGAAGAACGATACGAAGCGGGTAACGCGTGAAGAGGTGCTGCCTGTCAGTGTACCGCCGGGATCGCGCTTCAAGGGCTACAAGGACTGCTTCGTGCGGGATCTGGTGTTGCGGGTCGAGGTGGTTCGTTACCGTCGGGAATGCTGGGTGACGCCCGAGGGAGACACCATCATCGCGCCGCTGCCTGCGGGGATACGAGGTGGCTTTGGGGCCAATCTGCGGCGGTTTTGTCTGATGCTGCATGCGCATGGCCAGGTCACGACGCAGCGAATGACGACGTTGCTCAACGACGTCGGTGTGGAGATCTCCAAACGCCAGGTGGTGCGGTTCCTGACAGAACGGCTGGACGGCTTTCATGCGGAGGATGCCGCCGTGCTGCATGCCGGCCTCGTCTCGGCGCCCTATGTGACGGTCGACGACACCGGTGCCCGTCACGCCAGCCGCAATTTTCATACGACGCATATCGGCGGTGAGCATTTCACCGCATTTCGCACGACGTCCTCGAAGTCGCGACTGAACTTCCTGGCGCTGCTGCGCGGCAACTATCAGGACTACGTCCTCAACGATGCCGCCTTCGCTTTTCTCGAAGACCGGCAGGTGGACCCTGTTCTTCTGGCGCCGCTGCAGAGGCAGGAACCGCAGCGGTTTGCCAATCAGGTTCCGTTTCTCCAGCACCTCGCCGAACATGGTATCGACATCTTCGACACGGAGACGCTCCGGCCCTTCGCCGAGGCCGGCATATGGGGTGCCATCCGCCACCATGGCCTGGTCGGCAATGCAGTGATCGTCTCCGACGATGCCGGGCAGTTTCGCGTCGGTACCCACGCACTGTGCTGGGTCCACGCCGAACGGCTTTTGCACAAGCTGATGCCGGCGACGCCGCGCCAGGTAAAACACGTCGAAACCCTGCGCGAGCTGATCTGGCTCTTTTACAAGCAGCTGAAAAACTACCAGCGAAGTCCAGGCCCGCGTGCAGCTCAAGGTCTTCAGGTCCGGTTCGATCGGATTTTCTCCATCCGCACCGGCTATGGCGATCTCGACAAATTGCTGTTTCGGCTGAGGCGCCGCAAGCCGGAACTGCTGCGCGTTCTGGAGCGGCCCGAGATCCCGCTCCACACCAATGCGTCGGAACGCGATCTGCGTGGCTTTGTCATCAAGCGGAAGATTTCCGGAGGGACGGTCAGTCGCAACGGGCGGCTGGCACGCGACAGCATGCTGGGCCTTTCGAAGACCTGCCAGAAGCTCGGCCTGTCGTTCTGGCGCTATCTCGGCGATCGGTTGGGGATCGGCACATCGCACCCAACCATTCCCCCATTGGCCACGATGATCGTTGCCAGATCCTGAGCGCATCACCGACGGTCTGGCCTTGGGAAGGACACGACCTTACCGTCCTCGGACTGTATAGGACCGGTAGTATCGAGCACGTGGGCGCCGGTGGGTTTCAGCAATGTCGGCGATACATTCCATTGACGGTTATCATCGGCATGCACCGTCACCGTCTTCTTGTTGCGGCGAATGACGACACCCCGGACCAGGACGCCGCCAGGGCCTTCAAACTCCACGCCGCTGCCCACCCTGATGCCTTGAAGGGCGGCCGTGGTTCGCTGGTGATGCAAAACCTGCAGACGCTCAACGATGCGCGCGTTGAGTTCGATGAGGGTTGCCTCGTCAAGGCTGTCGATATCGATCTGCCGCATTTGCTCCGCCCTACTCTCCTGTTGATCGTCAAAGCCACCATGCCAATCTCCACTTCAGGAGACAAGCTGATGCCTGCGATCGACTTGTTTTCGAGCACTGCCACCAAATCAGCCCCGCTTACGATCCGGCCGTCTGCGCGACAAAAAGCGCTCAGTCAGCAACATACTCTTAAGGTTAACAAAAATTCGGAAACGGAAGCTAAGTGCCGGTTCATTTCCGTCATCCATACACATAGAAAGGGAGAGTTTGAGACATCGTGTCCGGCGCATCCAGGAGAATATCGTGACGAATCTTCAGGGCGATTCGGATTGGCGCTGTCGAAGAATCGCCCTGTTCGCTACCGGATGTCAAGGATTCGCTTTTAGAGTGAGACACGAGGATCCTTCGCCTTCACGTGATCGGCCGGAATGATCTCTGCCCACCGTGGGGAATTCAGCGGATGGCTCGGAAAGACCGAAAGCACTGCCAAGGTCGACGCACCCGACCGATCAATGTCGGTTCCAGCCGATCGCGCACCCTGGGGTACGGGCCGCAACCGGCGTCCTCTTCTCCTCTGCGTCACGACATTTTCTTGTCGCGTATCCCGCGTGCGGTCTCGGGCGCCGACGACCTCGACCCGGCTACCACAGGGATCGCGGAAGTCGAGAAATGGCACAGGAAGAGGGAGGCGGCCTCGCAAGCTTCCTGCCCGCCATCCCATTCAAACCCGTTCGCGCTGCCCATGAGGGAAAAACGATCGGTCAGGCACAACGGCTGAAATCGTGGTCTTCCCGATTGCCGAGCCCCCTCGCCTCTTCCGAAGAGATCCTCAGCGCCAACCCTTTGTCCACGAGGCTGAGGACTGCCGTCGACGATGCTCGGGTCCCTGCCGGGGAGATGATACGCCTGGGCAGAATGGAGCCCCGACTGCCCGCAGGGTCGATACGACCGTCGCTGCTAGAATGCGTTACGCTTAACGAAATCCCCTGTACAGAAGCAAAAGAGGCGCTCCGTTCCGCAAGTGATTTCCGCCTATGGTTCCTTGCCGTCTCTTATTCAGCCCGTCCTTGCTGTTACTGGACGGGAGTGCATCAGCGCCATCAGCATCGGGCCAAGCGAGAATTCGCCCCGCTCTGCCCGCCGTGTGAGGTCGCGGAGGTAGCCGCCGGCCGACTGGATGTGGCCTGCTCGTTCAAGGATGCAGGCAACGACCGCCGCGGCATTTTCCGGACCCATGACATCGCAGGCATCCCGGTAGGCCGACGGACTGATGGTCAGCATGCTTCGGACGACGACGGCCGCCGCCATCAGGTCGCGCCAGCTGCTGATCGTCCCACTTGGGCCGTAATCGACAATATCAGGGCAGGCGGTCAGCACCATGGACAAGGGGAAAGCTTTCAGCGGCTCATGCCGACGCTGCGGCTTTGTCTCAGTTTGCGCTGCCTGCTTCGTTTCGAAGCCTGGTTCAAGTTCAGATTTAGATTCGGGATGTGAATTCTGTAGGTGCCGCTCAATTTGGGCATCATTGGCGCTTGGATTTTCAACAATTAGCTGATTTTCCAAAAGGTTGATGATGTCCTCACGCAAGATCGACATTTCCTCGGCAATATCTGTGACCGTTGCGAGGAGAGGATGGCGTGGCAGCCGCGCAACAAGTGCCAGGAACTGCGCTTCGATAACCGCCCAATGTCCAGCGGCACCTTCCTCGATCGCCGCACTGATCAGCTTGCGGACATCGCGGCGCAGGAGCGTCAGCCGCTCGCGGGCAAGCCTCAGTACTTTGCGCTTAGCGGAGACGTCCTCGGCGATTGCCGCGAACTCGGCATGGCGCGAGACGAGGGGGCTCAGATCAAAGCCGAAAGCCGTCTCAAGCGCGCCGGCCTTGTCGCGCCTGGCGTAGCGCTTTCCGTTCGGGCTGTCGTTGCGGATGATCAGACCGGTTTCGACGAGGATCGCAAGATGGCGCCGCAGGGTCGCACCGGACATGCCGTTAGCGCGCAGCGACAGCTGGACGTTGGAGGGAAAGACCACCAGCGGATGCCCACCCGTCAGCTCCTGTTCGGGATGAAAGGACAAAAGCGCGTTGAGGATTGCGAGTGAGCGGTCGGTCACCCCCAGTCGTTCACGGCATTCGCAGATGTCGCGATAGACACGCCACTTGTCGATCGACACGTCCGCCGGCGCATCTCTGTTTTGCAATTGCCCTTTTACCAGGGCAAGCGTCATCGGCCGCCGCCCGAAGGGCGTCGATACACTTCCGCTCTGCATGTTCCGTCACCTTTTCAAAAGGCAAAAGACATCAGCTCGCCGAAACGGCGCAAAGATCCTTGACAGCGATTCTCGGAAGTGCGATTCTCAGAGTTGCCTAGACTATGAGGAAAGCTTCCGTTGCGGTTTCGTGCGGGGGCTTTTTTCTTTTGCGGGTTAGCTCCTAGTTGTTTTCGGTGTCCCGTCTGAACTCTTCGTAGAGACGATCAATGTTGTCTGCGAGATAGCGGCCGAATTTTCCGGCATTCTTGGCCTTTAGTGCCACCGTATAGGTCTTGCCGGACGGCTTGAACTGAGCGGCAAGCGCCTTGTCGCCGGCTTCCCAGGCGGACCCCGCCGTTGCCGTCCGCTTTGGCGCCGCCTTCAATTGCTTCACCAGCGCGTCGAACCGGACATCGGCTCCGGCCGAGCGAAACGCTGCTTCGCCGATGAAGGCCATCGCCTTTTCGCTGTTGGAAGGCCGTTCCAGGAGTTGCGCGAGATCGATCCAGCGATCGCGTCCGACGGATTTGGCCGGACCGATGGCGGCAATGACCTCCGCCGGCACCCGCGAGGTGACCGACAGCATGCGCGTCAGCATCGGTGCGTCGATGGCAAGCGCGACCTGGACGATCGCCCGATCGTAACCAAGGCCCACGAGGCGGTCGGCAAAGGCGGCGCGCTCGATGAAGGACAGGTTTTCGCGGGCAGAGTTTTCCTGGCCCTGCGCGATCACATGGCCGATATCGTCGATCTGCTTGACGATTGCCCTGACCGGCTTTGCCAAAAGCTTCGCCGCCCGCACGCGCCGATGGCCGAAGACCAGCTGATAGCGGCCCACGAGGCTTGGGTGAGGGCGCACTAGAACCGGAGTGTCCTGTCCGCGCTCGCGGATGGCTGCGACCAGTTCCTCGAAGGCCTGGTCGTCACCCTCCATGCGGTCGGAGACGAAGGAGGCATCGACCAGGTCTGGATCGAGCTCGACGACCGTCTCGCCCTGCAGCTGGTCGACAAGGGCTGCCTTTTCCGCAAGCTCACTCAGCGAGCTGATCATCGAGCGCGACGCGCCACGGCTGGCATAGCCGTTGGCCACCGGACGGCCGGATTTCGCATCGGCCTGGGTGATTCCAAGCAGAACGTCACGCCGTGCCATGCGATCCCTCCCCGATTCGCTCTAAAACGCTGATTTTCTTTGAAAAAATGTCCATTTGTACGGCTGACAACCTCTCATTCATCGGGACGCCCCCAGACACGATTGATCAGCGTGACGATTTCGTTGTTGACGTTGTCCATGGTCTCGCGGGCGCGGTCATAGGTCGTGGCCGTGAATTGGGCGCGTTCGACCTCGTAGAGCGACTGTTTGGTCAGGCCGGCATCGGAGATCGCGGTCGACTTGACCATCTGGTGCTTGAGCATCTGCTCGGCGAACATGCTCTGCATGAAGCCGACCATCGATTGCTGCGGGATATCGCCGGGCTCGTAGCGGGTGATCAGATAGCGGAACCAGTCGAGCGAGACGTTGACGCCGACACCCTCGACGCTTTTCAGGATGCCGCCGAGCATCAGCAGGAACTGCGACATCGACATGATGTCGAGCATCTGCGGATGGACGGTGATCAGAACAGAGCTCGATGCCGTCAGCGCCGTCAGCGTCAGGTAGCCGAGCTGGGGAGGGCAGTCGATGACAACGAGATCATACTGATCGTCGACCTCGGCGAGCGCCTGACCGATGCGGGTATAGAAAAGCTTGCCGGCATTGCTGTCGCGCCGCTGCATGGCGATCGGCGTGTCATATTCGTATTCCTGCAGCTCGAGATTGGCCGGCACGATATTCAGGTTCGGAAAATTCGTCTGCTGGATGATCTCGGTCACCGAGCGGCGTTCGTCGTCATAGCGCAGCGCTTCATAAAAGGACGGATTGGAATCAAGCTCCGGCTGGATGCCGAAGAGCGCCGACATCGAGGCCTGCGGATCGAGATCGATGGCCAATACCCTGAACCCGCGCAACGACAGATATTGCGACAGGTGGACCGCCGTTGTCGTCTTGCCCGAGCCGCCCTTGAAGTTGACGACCGAGATCACCTGCAGCTTTTCGCCTGGCCGCCGCCGCGGGGAGCGATCGATGGTTTCGCGCAGGGCGTCGATCTGATCGGCGGTGTAGTAGCGGCGTCCGGTCGCGGTGGTCGCCGGCTGCGGCCCCTTGCCCTGCAGATGCAGCTTCTTCAAATAGCTCGGCGAGACGTCGATGAAGCCGGCGACCTCGGCAAGCGAGAAGGTACGCAGCGTCTTCTGGGCGTTCGGAGGAAACCTCTCCATGCGCAGCATGTCGAGCTTCGTGGAGATCTCGTTGCCCTGATCCAGGATGGCATCCGAGAAGCGCGGCGCTGGCGCGATAGGCTTTGGTGACGCGTTCATCCAATTAAATACCTTGGTGTCGATTTTTAACGAAAATCGTCGAATTATCGGCACTATCTGCCGATTCTCGATTGAGGACAAGGAATTTACGGTTAACTGGCCGAAAACGGCCGCTTCTCTACATATTTGCTGCCGAAAACGGATGTCCAAGCGCGCGGGCACCGGCCTCTCATCATCCAGACGGGCGTGTCCCGGCCTCCCAAAAAGCCGAATCGGCAATCATCAACTGGAATGCACTGCAGATTTTAATCGACTTGAATAAGGCAGTTAAAGATCGATTTCAAGCAGAAATTCCTCGAATAAACGTCACCGATCGGAAGGGGAGGGGAGGAGAGCGGAGGAGACGGTAAAGACCCGTGCCTTCCCGCGACCCATCGTATTGGTGCTGAGGCGCTCGATCACCAATCCCTTCTGAACCAAAGGCAAGATGACCTCGTTGACGCCGGTACGGGTGAGCCCGGTCTCGGCGACGATGGTGGCCACCGTCAGCTCGCGACCGGCGTTGACCATGTAATGGAGCACATTCATCATACCGATCTGTTTCAGTCGGGCCTGCGCGGTTTCCTCCGGCAGCTTGTTTTCCAGGATGCGGCGGGACGCAAGCGCCGAGAACGAAAGACCGTCGGCAGTAATCGAACCGGAAGGAACCATGGGCGGCTTTCGAAGGCAAATCAATCAATGTCCCTGAAAGATAGCCGCCCAAGGAAAAACTGCAACCGCGCTATCAACCTTGCTCACCGTAGACGACGCCGACGGGAGAGATGCGAAAGCCCGGTACTGCCGCACAAGTCTTCAAACCGATCGGCCCGATGGGCCTGAAAACCTGATTCAGAGATTGCCGATGCAGAGGTATTTCATCTCGAGATAATCCTCGGCGCCGTGACGCGAACCCTCCCGACCGAGACCCGATTGCTTGATACCACCGAACGGGGCCGTCTCGGTCGACATGAGGCCGGTATTGATGCCGACCATTCCATATTCGAGGGCTTCGGCCACTTTCCACACCTTCCTCAGATCGCCAGCGAAGAAGTAGGCGGCGAGACCGAACTCGGTGTCATTGGCCTGCCCCACCACGTCCTCGACGGTATCGAAGCGGAAGAGGGGCGCGACAGGCCCGAAGGTCTCTTCACGGGCGATCTTCATATTGCGGTCGACATTCGTCAGAATGGTTGGCGAAAAGAAGGTACCGGCGCCATCGATGCGGTTTCCGCCGAGCGCCACGGTCGCGCCTCCGGCCACCGCATCGCGGATGTGGTCTTCCGCTTTTACGATCGCCGGGCCGTCGATCAGCGGCCCGATCTGTACCCCGGGCGCAAAACCGTCGCCGACGGAGAGCTCGTTCACCTTGGCTGCGAGCTTTTCAGCAAAACGCTCGTAGACATTCGACTGGACATAGATGCGGTTGGCGCAGACGCAGGTCTGGCCGGCATTCCGGTATTTCGACGCAATGGCGCCCTCGACGGCGGCATCGAGATCGGCATCATCAAAGACAATGAATGGCGCATTGCCGCCGAGTTCGAGGCTCACCTTCTTGATCTGGTCGGCGCACTGGCGCATCAGGATCCGGCCAACCTCGGTCGAGCCCGTGAAGCTGATCTTTCTGACCTTGGCGTTACCGCAGAGTTCGCGTCCGATTGCCGGTCCGTTGAGGCCAACGATCAGGTTGATGACGCCGGCCGGAACACCGGCCTGTTCGGCGAGCGCGACAACAGCGATCGCGCTCAGGGGCGTCTGCTCTGCCGGCTTAGATACCACGGCGCAGCCGACGGCAAGCGCCGGCGCGACCTTGCGGGTGATCATCGCTGCCGGAAAGTTCCAGGGCGTGATCGTGCCGACGACGCCGACCGGCTGCTTGATGACGAGCATCCGCTTGTCGGCCGACGGCGCGGGTATCGTCTCGCCATAGATGCGCTTTGCCTCTTCCGCATACCATTCGATGTAGGCGGCGGCATAGAGGATTTCGCCGCGCGCTTCCGAAAGCGGTTTGCCCATTTCGGCCGTAAGGATCGCGGCGAGTTCGTCGGCGTTGGCGACGATCAGCTCGTACCATTTGCGCAGGATGGCGCTGCGCTCCCTGGCAGGGCGTGCTGCCCATTTCGGCTGTGCCAGATAGGCAGCGTCGATCGCTGCGCCGGTCTCCGAGGGCCCCATGTCGGGCAGTGATGCGAGCACCTCCCCGGTTGCCGGATTGATCACCTCGAAAGTGTCTCTGGCGCTGCCTGCGGTCCAGACGCCGTCGATGAAGCCGGCATCGCGAAGAAGCGGCGATGCGGGAGCGATATGCTTGGTCAGGGCGGGGGTGAAAGCCATGTTATGTTCTCCATGGGAACAGCTGAAATGGAATGGAAGGGCAGGGCTGGGGCCTAGTTCACGCGGCTCGCCTCGACGAGTGCGGCTTCAAGGATATCGAGCGCCTCGTTGAAGATCGTATCCTGGATGGTGATCGGTGACAGGAAGCGAATGACGTTGCCATGGACACCGCAGGTCAGAAGGATCAGGCCCTTTTCGAGCGCGATCCGGCGAACCCTGTTGGCGAAGTCCGCCCTCGGCCGGCCGCTATCGCTGTTAAATTCGACCGCGTTCATGAAGCCGGGACCGCGGATGTCGGCAATCTCGGGCACCCGGTTGCGCAAGGAGGCGAGACGCTGTTTCAAAAGCGCACCGAGCCTGTTGGCGCGTTCACACAGACTTTCTTCCAGGATGACATCCAAAACGGCGTGGGCGGCTGCAATGCCAATCGGATTGCCGCCATAAGTGCCGCCGAGGCCGCCCGGTCCTGGCGCGTCCATGATATCGGCGCGACCGGTGACGGCCGCAAGCGGGAAACCGCCGGCAAGGCTTTTGGCCATGGTCGTCAGGTCAGCGGCGACGTCGTGATGGTCCATGGCAAACATCTTGCCGGTGCGGGCAAAGCCTGTCTGCACCTCATCTGCGATCAATAGTATGCCATGCTGGTCGCAGAGCGCACGCAGCGCTCTTACGAAGCCGGTCGGGGCCGGATAGAATCCGCCTTCTCCCTGGACGGGCTCCAGAATGATCGCTGCGACACGCTGTGGATCGACATCGGCGGCAAAGAGCTTGTTCAGTGCTGCCAGCGACTGCTCAGGCGTCACGCCGTGCAGTTCGACAGGGAAGGGGACATGAAAGACGTCGCCCGGCATGGCGCCGAAGCCGAGCTTGTAGGGCGCGACCTTGCCGGTCAGCGCCATGCCCATGAAGGTCCGGCCATGAAAGCCGCCGCTGAAGGCGATAACGGCCGAGCGACCGGTGGCAGCGCGGGCGATCTTGACGGCATTTTCGACGGCTTCGGCGCCGGTCGTCACGAAAATCGTTTTCCTTTCGAAATTGCCGGGGACGATCCGGTTCAGGCGTTCGGCGAGATGGACATAGGTCTCGTAAGGCACGACCTGGTGGCAGGTATGGGTGAAGCGGTCGAGTTGATCCTTGACGGCGGCAATGACCCGCGGGTGGCGATGACCTGTATTGAGGACCGCGATGCCGGCCGCAAAGTCGATATAGCGGCGACCTTCCTTGTCCCAGATTTCCGCATTCTCGGCCCGCGCGGCAAAGATCTGGGTCACCATGCCGACGCCGCGGGCAATGGCGGCGTCTTTCCGATCTGAAAGGCTCATCATGTTCATCGCTGTTCTCCCATGCACGCGACCGAAGATATCTTGCAGAAATTCTGCAAGATATAAAATTCCTATATTTTTCCTGCAGGAAATCAAGTTTGAATTTCCGCTTCAAACAACATGTCTTTTGATGGATGGTCGCAGCGATGAATCGAGGAATGATCAGGCAATGACGGACGACGCGCCCAGGCGTTACAAGGTTGCCGAAGCGGCACGGCTTTCGGGCGTATCAGCCTCGACACTCAGGCTGTGGGAAATCCAGGGTCTTGTCATCCCGGGTCGATCACAGACGGGCCACCGCCAATATTCCGCCGAGGACGTGGCGCGGCTGCAGCGCATTGCCTGGCTTCGCGCCGAGCGCGGCCTCAATCCGGCGGCTATTCGTGAGGCGTTGGAGGCCGAGGAAGCCGATCTGCAAATGTCCGAGGACAGCGCCGAAACCGGGATCGGCCGGAAGCTGCGCAGCCTTCGGCACGCAGCCGGCAAGACGCTGGACCAGGTTGCCGGTGACGTTGGCGTTGCCGCCTCAAGCCTGTCGACGCTCGAGCGGACCTCGAAGGGGGTTGGTTTCAAGACGCTGCATGAGCTCGCCCACTATTACGGCACGACCGTCTCCCGTCTGTCGGGGCAGGACGAGGATAATGTCCCAGCCATGGTTCGCTCCGGCGAATGGAACACATGGCCGGAAACGACGCCGGGTGTGACGGTGCAGCTCCTGGCAGAAGGCCGGCGGGCAATGGACTGTCACCGCTTCGTGCTTGCGCCGGGGGCCGCCAGCGAGGGCGACTACCGCCATGAGGGCGAGGAATTCATGCACGTGCTGTCCGGCAGGCTGGAGATCGTGCTGGACGGCGACCAGTTTTTCGAACTGGGGCCGGGGGATTCGCTTTATTTCGAGAGCCGGCGCTATCATTCCTGGCGCAATCGCCACGACGGCGAGACCGTGCTTTTATGGATCAACACCCCGCCAACGTTTTGATTTCGCCGCTGGCGCCCCGGATCAGAGGCATGTCACGTTTCGCTGATCTTCGCTGCGCGTCCTGAATAGGAGGAGATCATCTGTCGAGGCGTTTGGTCTTCGGTCTTCGGTCTTAAGCGCGCGCCGTGTGACACCGAGAAGCCGGGATTGAAGAAATCGAGCCGCTGGATGCCTGAAATATGCTATGGGCAACAGCTCTTATGGTGTGCGTCTAGTAACGCGACGCGGCTGCGGCAAGACCGAGATCCGGCAGAAATAGCTGCGGCTTAGATCGTATGAAGCTTTGTCTGCCCTTCTTCCAGCCTGCGGCACCGATGACTGCGCGGAGAGTGCACGCGCCCGCCGCTCCGTCTCTTGGTCTATAATGCGCAAGGCCATCACGGTATCTTTCTACTTGAATAGATATTTTCTCACCCGATCGCAAACCTGTCAGGTTTCTTTCAGGCGGGTTGCCAACTGCTCTCTTGCCTGTTGGCTCAGGCCCAGCGTCGCAAGATAAGGCGAGAGGCCGCCGTGCTTTTCACGAAGATGATCGAACGCCTTTTGCATATTGTGCGGTTCTGATCGGAGAACGATGTCGATCAGTCTCGGGTTGGTCCCGCGGGCGAGCGCCCGTTCCCTGAGCCGGGCGAGAAGCAGGCCGGAGAGTCGTTCCGTGAGTGCATAGTCTTCGACGATCGCCGCTTCATCTACGCCTGCGATTGCAAGCAGAAATGCCGCAATCAAGCCGGTCCTGTCCTTTCCGGCGGTACAATGGAAGAGTAGGAGCCCTTTCGGCGCTTCGGCAATTGCGCCTAGGACTCCGGCGATTGCCTCCTGGCAACCGTCGATCGCACGGCAGTAACGCTCCCCATGTCGAAATCCGTCGAGGCGTCTGCCATCATCTCGACCGGCGCCAGCGCCGAAAACAGAGAGATGTTGACATAGTGCACGCCTGGCCACGCGCTAAAGGGATTGGCCTCGGCGGCAATTTCCGCAGCATTGCGCAAATCGATGACCGTCGTCAAACCGTGGCCCATCAGGATATCGATATCGGCCTTGCTCAAGCCATGAAGCGCACCGCTAGGCAATATGGATCGCCAGCGCGTCATGCCGCCATCGACGGTCGTGTAACCGCCGAGATCGCGGAGATTATAGGTGCCCCCAAGGGCGATCAGGCGATGGTGGGTCTGCATGTCAACGGATTCCCGACTTCACGAAGGATTCGATGATGTGGCGCTGCAGGAACAGATAGATTGCCAGGATCGGCAGGCTGATGATCGCGGCAGCCGCCATTGTCGCGCACGCCCGAAAATTCCGTCGTGCAGATAGGGCTGCAGATGTTCATGACGCAGGAAGGCAATCTCTGGGGAACGTTGATGAAGGCAAAGCTCCATTGCGCGCCGAAGAGGATGGTCATCATCGACAGGAGCAGGATGGTCGGCGACAGCAACGGCAGGGGGATATCGCGTATGATCTGCCAGTTGCTGCGCCATCGATGCGTGCCGCCTGGATGTAGGAAGGATTGATGCCGCCATTGGCTGCGGAAAACAGCAGGGTCGAGAAGCCGATCAGCTTCCAGCCGGTGATCCATGTCAAGGTCGCCAGGGCGTAATTGGGATCGGTCAGAAAGCCGATGCGGCCGAGGCCGAGCCGAGGCGAGGGGGGCTCCCATGTTCGGCACGACGATCTGCCAGAGAACCCGCCAGCTTCCGGCGCCGTCCATGCGGGCCGCATCCAGGATCTCGGCGGGGAACGATCGCATGGCATTGGGCTTCGGCGGTGCCGGCGGGCTTATCAACATGAGCTACCAGCTCGATGCCTCCATCCACAATACGCAATGGATCACCGGCCATTTCCATCTGATCTTCGGCGGCGCCATCGTCATCATGTATTTCGTCATCGTCTACGACCTCTGGCCGCATTTGACCGGACGGGCGATAGCCAGCATGTCGTTCATCCGGCTTCAGCTTTGGCTCTGGTTCATCGGCATGATCGTCACGACCTTTCCCTGGCATTACGTCGGAATTCTGGGAATGCCGAGACGGATGGCATTTTATGACTACACCAATCCGGGGCTTGCCGACGAGGCGGTGCCGGTCGTGATGTCCGTGATCGGCGGCGTCATACTCCTGGTCTCCGGATTGCTGTTCCTGTTCATTCTCCTGCGCTCCCATTTCGAAGGCCGCCTTGAGCTCAAGCCCTACTCGTTCAGCCAGGCGGTACATGCCATCACCCGCGTGCCCGCGGCTTTGAATGGTCATGCCCTCTGGATCGCGTTGATGATCGGCTTGACGCTGACCAATTATGGATTCCCGATCATGCAGCTTGCGGTCCGAAGCGACACATCCGTGCCCGCATTCTATGTCGGAGACAGACGATGAGCGACGGGAAGGGCGAAGTGACCGCGCGCGGCTGGACCTCGGTTAGCGTCGGGATAACGGCAGTTATCTTCCTGGCGGCGGGCCTTTTCGGTTTTGTCGTGTTCCCGAACATCGAGGGGCCTGATCGCTTCGCGTCGCTATGGGATTCCATCTGCAGCGCAGCCGGTCTTCCCAGACGTTCCTCCAGCGCCGATCCTGTCGAGCCGACCTTCAAGATCTCGCAGGTCGCCCTGAGCCGGATGGGAAAATCTCAGGCGGATGCGATCGGCCGTGGCGCGACGCTTGCCCTTCAATGCGCGATTTGCCATGGCCCGACCGGCGTAAGCCGCGCGGATTCGCCGAACCTTGCCGGCCAATATGCCGCAGTCATCTACAAGCAGCTTCATGACTTCAAGAGCGGGGCGCGTTCCAACGCGATCATGAGCCCGTTTTCGGCAAATCTCTCCGACCAGGACATCAACGATCTCGCCGCCTACTACGCCTATCTCCCAACGGTACCGCTAGACCGGGCAACAGCGTCGACCATCCCGGCCATTGTCGGCTTCGGAGCGCCGATGCGCGGCATTGCGCCCTGCGGATCGTGCCATGGTTCCATCGAGAACAAGCCCGGAAGCCCATGGCTGGGCGGACAACCCGAGGCCTATATCATATCGCAGCTCAATGCGTTCTCGGAAGGTGCTCGGACCAACGATACGAGCCAGCAGATGCGCAACATTGCCCGCCGCATGTCAAAGGACGAAATCGCAGAAGCGGCGAAGTATTATGCTTCGCAAAAGCCTGAAGGTTTGTGAGCCGAAGAGGCTAAGATCGCCGACAGCCACTTCGCTGTCTTCCCGACGGGTCTCCCCATAAACAGGACGTCAAAGATTGAGGGAAAACGTCTGTCCAACCAGGTCCTTCCCGAACGAATGATGCGGGGCTTCGTCGACAAGCTTAAACCCCGCACGCTCATAGATCCTGCGGGCTGCCGTCAGAACCGAGTTCGTCCAGAGATCGAGGCGCGTGTATCCCGCGTCCCGCGCCCGCTGGATGCACGCCTCGACAAGCTTGCTTGCCACGCCCGAACCACGCGCGTCCGGTTCGACGTAGAGAAGTCGCAGTTTGGCGACGCCCGTCGTGTCTCCCTTTACGAGGAAGATTGAGCCGACGATCTGTCCATCCAGCTCCGCCACCCATGCCGCTTCCATCGTGGGATCGAACGTCTGGTGGAACTGTGCCAGGATCTTCGTGACCAGGACTTCGTACTCGCCGTTCCAGCCGTACTCCTGCGCATAAAGTGCCGACTGCCGGTAGAGGATATAGCCAAGGTCGCCCGGTTCCGGGTCTCGCAAAATCAGTGCCGGCTCGTCGTCGGCCTCCACGATTTTGCTGATCGTACGCGCTGCTTCAAGGAGGCGGGCGCGACGGATTGGGGGGAAACCGTCGAGCAACGCACCAACGGCTGCCCGCGTGTTGCCCTCAAGTGCGGCGAAAGCTTCTTGCCCGTCGGAGGTCAGCGAGATGATCAGGTTTCGCGCATCGGACGGATGGTCCCGCGTCTCCACAAGGCCACGCTCCGCGAAGCGTTTGAGCGTTCTGCTGATCTGCGCACGATCAAGGCCGAGAGCACGCCCGATTTCTGCAGCCGTAGGATCGGTTCGATGCGCGATTTCATAAAGAACGCGGGCTTCGCTCAAGCTGAACGGGCTTTGATCGAGATGGGTATTCAGCAAGCCGGTCCTGGCTGTGTAGGCGCGGTTGAAGGCACGAAGGGCCGCTATCTCATTGTCTCTGTTCTGATCCATGACTCGATCATCCGTTGATTCAGTCAACCATACAGATCGTTGACTGAATCAACAAGATATTTTCCGCGATCCGAAAACGCAGGTTGTTCCTGCTTCGGCGTCTCCATCATGGTCTGCGCAGCCGGATGAAACATCGCCTTCATCGCAACGCACGTTTCATGCCGGCAGCGGCCTATGCACGAAGGTTTTGACGACGAAATTCGACTGGATCTTGGATACCCCTTCGACCGAGGTCAGGCTGTCGAGGAGCTTCTGATAGTGGGGAAGGTCACGGACCATTGCATGGATCAGATAGTCGGATGAGCCGGTAATCTGGTAGCCGCCGACGATTTCGGCAATTCCTTCGACGCTGCGCTCAAACAGTGCCAGCGCTTCCCGGACCTGGTGCTCCAGCGCGACATGGATGAAGACCCCGATCGCGCCCTGCAGCCGGCTTTGGTCGACCGCTGCGTAATATCCCCGGATGATGCCGCTCTGCTCCAGCCGTCTGACCCGCCGGATCGTCGGGGACAGTGACAGGCCTATTTTCTCGGCCAGATCCCTCCAGCTCAGCCTGCCATTGGCGGTCAATTCGCTGATGATTTTCTGATCAAATACGTCGAGGTCGGTCGTGTGCAACATTCGTAGCGATTTCCCCCCGATTTAGAACATTTTGTCGGCGAAAAGACCGTATTGTCGGTGCAATTCACTCCATTTCGGCCCCTCTCCAGTTGTTACTCTAACACGTCGTTTCGGGAGGAAACAGACGGACAAATACGGCCGCTGGCGGGCGGCCGATTGCGGAGGAGGCAATAGTGATGAACGCCCAGGTCCCATCCGATTGGCGCGACCAGAGGATCACCTACGTTGAACACGGACGCTTCGGGCGGATCGGAGCGATCGTCATCGATTCGTTGACGCTCGGTCCAGCACTTGGCGGTTGCCGCATGTGGCGCTACGAGCGGTTCGACGACGCGTTGCTCGATGCGCGCAGGCTGTCGCGCGGGATGAGTTACAAGAACGCGATGGCGGGATTGCCGCTTGGCGGCGGAAAGTCGGTGCTCTTGCGACCCGAACAGGAAGCCGACAGGGCCGGATATTTCGATGCCTTTGCCGAGGCAGTGGACGCACTGGGCGGCCGTTACCTGGCCGCCGAGGATGTCGGCACCGCGGTTACCGACATGCAGCGTGTGCGCCGGAAAACGCCTTACGTCTTCGGGGTGCCGTCGGCACAGGGATTGGCCGGAGGCGATCCGTCGCCCTGGACCGCCACGGGCGTGTTTTCGTCGATCACAGCGGTCGCAGCCAGGATCGGCAAGCCGCTTGGCACGCTGTCGGTCGCCGTTCAGGGGCTTGGGCATGTCGGCATGAGCCTTTGTCAATTGCTGTTCGACGAGGGCGTCGAACTCATGGTCGCTGACATCGATCCGGCAGCATTGACGCATGCCGAGCGGAATTTTCGCGCCAAGGCCATGCCCGCAGTTTCGATCCATGCGGCGGACGTCGACATCTTTGCGCCTTGCGCCCTGGGCGCGGTTTTGAACGAGAACACCATCCCGCAGATCCGGGCGCGGGCCGTGGTCGGCGCGGCCAACAACCAGCTTGCCACGGACAGGGATGGGAGGCTCCTGATGGAGCGCGGCATCCTTTACGCCCCTGATTACATCGTCAATGCCGGCGGTGTCATCAACGTTGCTGGCGAATATTTGAACGAGACGCCGGCCGTGGTCGGGCGTAAGGTCGAGGAGATCGGCGAGCGCCTGCTCCACGTCCTCGATCGCGCGGAGGAAATGTGCATTCCCGCCAATGTCGCAGCCGACCTGATGGCACGGGAGATTTTGCTTTCCGCGGCGCCAAACGCCCAGATCGCAGCGGACTGACGGGGGAGGGGTCATGCAGATTGAAGGCAAGCGTGTGATCGTTACCGGCGGAGGATCCGGATTGGGTGCGGCCACGGCGCGTCGGCTGGCTGCCTCCGGCGCAAGACTTGTGCTTGTCGACCTCGACGCGGACCGCGGCGCTGCGATTGCCGATGCGATCGGTCCGCAGGCTCGCTTCCAGCGCTGTGACGTGACGCGCGAGGAGGATTGCGCCAAGGCGGTCGCGCTGGCGACGGAAACTTTTGGCGGGTTGGAAGCACTCATCAACTGCGCCGGGATCGCTCCGGGCGAAAAGGTCCTCGGCCGCAGCGGCCCGCACGGGCTGGAGAGCTTTACCCGCACGATTTCCATCAATCTGGTCGGCACCTTCAATATGTTGCGATTGGCGGCCGAGGTGATCGCGAAAGCCGAGCCGGACGAAGACGGATGTCGCGGCGCGATCGTCAACACCGCCTCGATCGCCGCCTTTGAAGGACAGATTGGCCAGGCCGCCTATGCGGCATCGAAGGGCGGTGTCGCGGCCATGACCCTGCCGATCGCGCGGGAATTCGCGGCGGTCGGCATCCGGGTCGTGGCGATCGCGCCGGGCCTGTTCGAGACGCCGCTGATTGCCGGGATGCCGCCGGAGCTGCAGGCCAAGCTTGGCCAGAGCGTGCCGTTTCCGCAGCGCCTCGGACGACCGGAGGAATTTGCCGCACTGGTCGAGCACGTGATCGAGAACAATATGATCAACGGCGAGGTGATCCGTCTCGACGGTGCTCTTCGCATGAGCCCGCGTTGAAGAAATATCCGATGTCCGCAATCGATCCCGCCGTCATCGTTGGCATGGCCCTCGCGCCGATTGGCGGCGAAGCCACTACCGGCGCGATCGAGCGCCAATAGAGAAAAGAGGAGCAGATGATCCTTTCCGAACTCCAGCAGCAGATCCGCGATGTCGCCCGCGACTTTGCCCGGGAGAGGCTGGCACCGGGGGCAGCCCAGCGCGATCGGGAGCATCTCTTTCCGCGTGAAGAATTGAAGGAAATGGGAGAACTGGGGCTTCTCGGTATGCTCGTGCCCGAGGCCTATGGCGGATCGGATACCGGCGTTGTCGCCTATGCCGCAGCACTCGAGGAAATCGCCGCCGGCGATGGACCTTGCTCCACCATCATGAGCGTCCACAGTTCTGTCGGCTGCGTGCCGATCCTGAAATTTGGGGACGAGGAACAGCGGCAACGATTCCTGCCCAAGCTTGCCAGCGGCGAGTGGATCGGCGGCTTTGCCCTGACGGAGCCGCAGGCCGGTTCGGATGCCTCGAACTTGAAGACGCGGGCGCGGCGCGATGGCGATCACTACGTGCTCGACGGCGCCAAGCAGTTCATCACCTCGGGCAAGAACGGTCATGTCATTGTCGTCTTTGCCGTCACGGATCCCGATGCCGGCAAGAAGGGGATCACCGCCTTCATCGTGCCGACGGATACGCCCGGCTACGAGGTGATCCGCGTCGAGGAAAAGCTCGGACTGCATTCGTCCGATACCTGCCAGATCGCCTTTGATGGCATGCGCATTTCCGCGGACCTGAGGCTTGGCGAGGAGGGAGAGGGATATCGCATCGCACTTGCCAATCTCGAAGGCGGCCGCATCGGGATCGCAGCGCAGGCCGTCGGCATGGCGAGATCCGCTTTCGAGGCGGCGCGGGACTATGCCCGGGATCGACGTGCATTCGGCAAGCCGATCATCGAGCATCAGGCCGTCGCCTTCCGGCTCTCCGATATGGCAACCCGCATAGAAGCCGCGCGGCAGTTGGTGCTGCATGCGGCATCGCTCCGGGAAGCGGGGCTGCCCTGCCTTTCCGAGGCGTCGATGGCAAAGCTCTTTGCCTCTGAAATAGCCGAGAGGGTCTGTTCCGACGCGATCCAGATCCATGGGGGTTACGGCTACATGGCCGATTATCCCGTAGAGCGCATCTATCGCGATGTGCGCATCTGCCAGATCTATGAGGGCACAAGTGACGTGCAGCGCATGGTGATTGCCCGCAACCTGTAAAACGAGGCCTGTTCCTGGAGGAGAGGAGCTGCGCCGACCAAGGGAGGAAGAAGACCAGATGGTGGAACCAGTTCGCCTGAGCCTGCATGTCCCCGAACCCGCCGTCCGCCCCGGCGGCCAGCCCGATTTTTCCAACGTCAGGATCGCAAAGGCAGGTTCCGTGCCGCGGCCGGAGGTCGATGTCGCGTCTGAAGACATTCGCGAGCTCGCCTATTCGATCATTCGCGTGCTGAACCGCGACGGCGAAGCCGTCGGCCCCTGGGCAGGCTCGCTGACCGACGAGGAATTGCTGACGGGGCTTCGCAATATGATGAAGCTGCGCGCTTTCGATGCCCGCATGCTGATGGCGCAGCGGCAGGGAAAGACCTCATTCTACATGCAGCATCTCGGCGAAGAGGCGGTCAGCTGCGCCTTCCGCAAGGCGCTTGCCAAGGGCGACATGAATTTCCCGACCTATCGGCAGGCCGGCCTTCTGATCGCCGACGATTATCCGATGGTCGAGATGATGAACCAGATCTATTCGAACGAGAGCGATCCTCTCCATGGCCGGCAATTGCCGATCATGTATTCCTCCAAGGAGCATGGCTTCTTCACGATTTCCGGCAACCTCGCCACGCAATATGTCCAGGCCGTCGGCTGGGCCATGGCCTCGGCAATCAAGAGCGACAGCCGGATTGCGGCCGCCTGGATCGGCGACGGCTCGACGGCGGAGTCGGATTTCCATTCAGCGCTTGTCTTCGCCTCGACCTACAGGGCGCCGGTCATCCTCAACATTGTCAACAACCAGTGGGCAATCTCGACCTTCCAGGGGATCGCCCGCGGCGGTTCCGGGACCTTTGCCGCCCGTGGCCTTGGTTTTGGCATTCCGGCCTTGCGCGTCGACGGCAACGATTATCTCGCCGTCCATGCGGTCGCCCGCTGGGCGGCGGAACGGGCCCGCCGCAATCTCGGGCCGACGCTGATTGAATATGTCACCTACCGGGTCGGCGCTCATTCCACGTCAGACGATCCGAGTGCCTACAGGCCAAAGACGGAATCGGAGGCCTGGCCGCTCGGTGATCCCGTGCTGCGGCTGAAGAAGCATCTGATTGTCAGGGGCGCCTGGTCGGAGGAGCGCCACACGCAGGCCGAGGCCGAGATCATGGACGAGGTGATCGAGGCGCAACGGCAGGCCGAGGCGCATGGCACGCTGCATGATGGCGGCAAGCCGTCGGTGCGCGACATCTTCGAAGGCGTTTATGCGGAAATGCCGCCGCACATTCGTCGTCAACGCCAGAAGGCGGGGTATTGATATGGCCCGGATGACGATGATCGAGGCCGTGCGCAGCGCCATGGACGTCTCGATGGAGCGTGATGACGGTGTGGTGGTCTTCGGCGAGGATGTCGGTTATTTCGGCGGCGTCTTTCGCTGCACGCAGGGTTTGCAGGCGAAGTATGGCAAGATGCGCTGCTTCGATACGCCGATCAGCGAATCCGGCATCCTCGGTACGGCAATCGGCATGGCCGCCTACGGGTTGAAGCCCTGCGTGGAAATTCAGTTCGCCGACTACATGTACCCGGCCTATGACCAGATCACGCAGGAGGCGGCGCGTATACGCTATCGCTCCAATGGTGATTTCACCTGTCCGATCGTGGTGCGTATGCCAACCGGCGGCGGCATCTTCGGCGGGCAGACGCACAGCCAGAGCCCGGAGGCGCTTTTCACCCATGTCTGTGGGCTGAAGGTGATCGTGCCCTCCAACCCCTTTGACGCAAAGGGCCTGTTGATTGCGGCGATCGAGGATCCGGATCCCGTCATGTTCCTCGAGCCGAAGCGGCTCTATAACGGCCCCTTCGACGGCCATCACGATCGGCCGGTCACGCCCTGGTCGAAGCATGATCTCGGCGAAGTGCCGGAAGGGCATTACAAGATCCCGATCGGAAAGGCGGAGGTTCGGCGGACGGGCTCGGCAGTGACCGTGATTGCCTACGGCACCATGGTGCATGTGACGCTGGCGGCGGCCGAAGATGCCGGCATCGATGCCGAGGTGATCGACCTCAGAAGCCTGCTGCCGCTCGATCTGGAAACCATCGTGACGTCAGTTGCCAAAACCGGCCGGTGCGTCATCGTGCACGAGGCGACGCTGACCTCGGGTTTCGGCGCGGAAATCGCCGCCCTCGTGCAGGAACATTGCTTTTACAGCCTGGAAGCGCCGATCGTCCGCGTCGCCGGGTGGGACACGCCATATCCGCATGCGCAGGAATGGGATTATTTCCCTGGCCCGGACAGGGTCGGCCGCGCCCTTCACGAAGTGCTGGAGGCCTGAGATGGAATTTGTCGTGAAGATGCCGGATGTAGGAGAGGGCGTCGCCGAAGCCGAACTGGTGGAATGGTCCGTCAAGCTCGGCGACATCGTGCGCGAGGATGCGATCGTCGCCGCCGTCATGACCGATAAGGCGACCGTCGAGATACCGTCGCCTGTCACCGGAAGCGTCACTTGGCTCGCGGGCGATATCGGCGACAAGATTGCCGTCAAGGCGCCGTTGCTCAAGATCGAAGTCGCCGGCACCGCGGCGGCGGGATCTACTGCCGAAACGAAAGACAGCGATACGCGCGCTGAACCGTTGGCGAACGGCCCGGTCGTATCAGCAGACGCCGATATCGGTCGGGCACCCGAAATGGCGGCGCGCCCGCAGGTCCGCGAGGCTGAGCCGGTCGAACGCCGGCCTTCTGCTGGGAGCGCCACACGTCCATTGGCGTCGCCGGCGGTGCGGCGTCGCGCACTGGAGGCGGGCGTCGACCTTCGTCAGATCAGGGGCACAGGGCCGGCGGGGCGAATTTCCCATGAGGATCTCGATCGCCATTTGCAGGCCGATCACGCGCCGGCCTCCGGGCAGATGCAGCCGGCGAGAAAATCCGGCGTGACGGAGGTCAAGATCACGGGCTTGCGCCGACGCATTTCGGAGAAGATGGCAGTGTCGGCAAGCCGCATCCCGCACATCACCTATGTCGAGGAAGTCGACATGACGGCGCTTGAGGAACTGCGCTCAACGCTCAACCGGGAGAACAAGACTGCCGCTGCAAAACTGACCGTCCTGCCGTTTCTCATGAAGGCGATCGCACGCGCGGTCGAGGACCATCCCGTCGTCAATGCGCTCTTCGACGATGAACGCGGCGTGGTCATACGGCACGAAGCCGTCCATATCGGAATAGCGACGCAAACCGCGGCCGGTTTGACGGTGCCGGTCGTGCGGCATGTCGAGGCGCGCGGATTGCGCGATTGCGCCGACGAGCTCGCCAGCGTGGCACAGGCGGCGCGTGACGGCTCTGCGACCAGGGACATGCTGACAGGCTCCACCATCACGATCAGTTCACTCGGCGCTCTCGGTGGCCTGGTGTCGACGCCGATCATCAATCATCCCGAGGTCGCCATCATCGGCGTGAACAAGCTGCTTGTGAAACCGGTCTGGGATGGCAGCCAGTTCGTGCCCCGCAAATGCATGAACCTCTCGTCGAGCTTTGATCACCGCGTCGTCGACGGCTGGGACGCAGCGATCTTTATCCAACGCGTCAAGGCGCTGCTGGAGACCCCCGCCATGATCTTCCTGGAAGGCTGACCTTGATGAATGAAATCCATTGCAAGCTGCTTGTCGTCGGCGCCGGGCCGGGGGGCTATGTCTGCGCCATCCGTGCGGGCCAGCTCGGCGTCGACACGGTCATCGTCGAGGAGGCGAAGGCCGGCGGCACCTGCCTCAATGTCGGCTGCATCCCGTCGAAAGCGCTGATCCACGTCGCCGAAGAGTTCGACAAGATCTCTGCCTATTCCAACGGGACGCCCCTCGGCATCCGGGTTGAGAAACCTCAGATTGATCTTGCCGCCACCATCGCCTGGAAGAATGGGATCATTGGCCGCCTGAACAGTGGCGTTCAGGGCCTCCTGAGAAAAGCGAAAGTGAAGATCGTCAACGGCCATGCACGCTTCCGGGACGGCAAGACCGTCGAGGTCGAAACGGAAACCGGCTTGCAGATCATCCACGCGGCAACAGTGGTGATCGCCACCGGCTCCGTGCCGCTCGAGCTTCCCGGGCTGCCGTTCGGCGGCAACGTCATCTCCTCCACCGAGGCCCTGTCGCTTTCGGAGGTGCCGAGGCACCTGGCTGTCGTGGGCGGCGGCTATATCGGCCTTGAACTTGGCACTGCCTTTGCCAAGCTCGGGAGCCGTGTGACGATCGTCGAGGCGACCCAAAAAATTCTGCCACAATATGACGCGGAACTCACCAAGCCTCTTGCCGAACGATTGGAAAAGATCGGCGTTCGGATTGTCGTCGATGCGAAGGCAAAGAGCATGGCGAAGGATCGCAACGCCCTTGTCATCGAACGGGAGGGCGCGGAAGAGATCATTGACGTCGACAAGGTCCTTGTGACCGTCGGTCGGCGGGCGCGTCTCGAAGGCTGGGGACTTGAGGAACTCGATCTTGAGATGAACGGCCGCGCCATTCGAATTGACGAGCAATGCCGGACCTCGATGCGGGGCATCTACGCGGTCGGAGACGTCACCGGCGAACCCATGCTCGCGCATCGGGCGATGGCGCAGGGCGCCATGGTCGCCGAGATCACTGCAGGTCTCCGCCGGCGCTGGGAGGTCCGCTGCATACCAGCCATCTGCTTTACCGATCCGGAAATTGTGTCAGCTGGCTTGTCTCCACAGGAGGCCCGGGCCCAGGGCCTGGAGATCAATCAGGGACAATTCCCTTTCCACGCCAACGGCCGCGCCATGACCATGCAGGCGGAGGACGGCTTCGTCAGGGTGGTCTGCCGCGCCGACAATCACCTGATCCTCGGCATTCAGGCGGTCGGGACGGGCGTCTCAGAACTGTCCGCATCATTCGCCGAGGCCATCGAGATGGGTGCGCGGCTGGAGGACATTGCCGGCACCATTCACGCCCATCCGACACGGAGCGAAGCCTTCCAGGAGGCGGCGATGAAGGCGCTTGGACACGCGCTTCATTCCTGAGCGCAATGGCTACTCTGCCGCCGATGCCTTCTCCTCCCGGTCGAGCGTCAGCTCTGCTGTTTCATCCGCCGTCTCGGATCCGCCACGCCAGGAGCAAAGCGCCGCTATGATGTAGAGAAGCGCCGAAAAGGAGAAGGCGTAGAACAGGCCCTGCTTGAACGGCGCCGACATCAGGGCCGGGAAGAGGGATTTTCCCGTCAGCACGGCGACGCTGTCGGCGGGCAGCGACTGCAAAACAGAGGCAGGGATGAGTTCGCCCATCGGGTTATAGCCGAGGAAGGCGGCAAACAGGCTGGCGACTGGCGGCGTCGCCGCCACCTGGCGGGCGATGTCTGCCGGCACATGCCGCGCAAGCAGGCCCGCTTCCATCGATTGCGGCAGTTCCTGTGCCAATCCGGCGAGCATCAGGCTGAAAAAGAGACCGATCGACAGGACCTGGCCGGCATTGGTCGTTGTCGCCCGCATGCCGGAGGCCTGACCGCGTTCGCGTTTCGGCACGGAATTCATGATCTGTGTCGCATTCGGCGCGACAAACAGGCCTGATCCGAGACCGTTGGCAAACAACAGCGCGGCAAACAGAAGATAGGAAAAATCGGAAGGCAGGACCATCAGCGCGACGAAGCTTGCCGCGCCAAGCAGCATGCCGCCGATCGCAAACGGCAGGCCGCCGATGCGATCCGAGAAATAGCCGGCTATGGGACCGCCAAGCAGGAAGCCGGCGGTCAGCGGCAACATGAAAATTGCCGACCATAGGGGCGTCTCTTCGAAGGAATAGCCGTGCAGCGGCAGCCAGATGCCCTGCAGCCAGATGATCAGCATGAATTGCAGTCCACCACGCGCGATCGCCGATGTCAGATTGGCAATATTGCCATAAGCGAAGGCGGGAATCTGAAAGAGACGGAAATCCAGCATCGGCTTTTCGATACGTCGTTCCGCTACGATGAAGATCAGCAGCGACACAAGACCAAGGCCAAAGAGGGAGAGGACCTTCGGGCTAAGCCACGCCATGACCTGATCGCCGTAGGGCTGGATGCCGTATGTGATGGCCGTCAGAATGAGGATCAGACCGAGACCGAACGTGATGTTACCGGTCCAGTCGATCCTGTGCGAGACGCGATTGGGTATTTCGCGCAGCTTCCAATAGGCCCAGACGGTGCCGACAAGTCCGAAGGGAACGTTGATCCAGAAGACCAGCCGCCAGTTGCTGTCGGCAAGCAGGCCGCCGATCAACAGGCCGACGAATTGACCGCCAATGGCCGCAACCACGTTGATACCGAGCGCCAGGCCACGCTGATGCGCCGGAAATACATCCGTCAGGATAGCCGTCGAATTGGCCATGATGAGTGCGCCGCCGACACCTTGAAGGATGCGCACGCCGATCAGGTACATGGCTGCGAAATCGCCTTGCCCCGGCAGCAGGCTGAGCGCGATCGAGGCCGCCGTGAACACGGCAAAGCCGAGGTTATACATCTTCACGCGACCGAACTGGTCGCCGAGCCGGCCGAACGCGACGACGAGCACGGCGACCGAGATCATGTAGCCGATGATCGCCCAAAGCAGATAGTTGATGTTGCCCGGATCCAGCGCCTTGAGGCCGATGCCGCGGAAAACGGCCGGCAGGCTGATCAGCAGAATGGAGCTGTTGATGGCGGCGGCGAGCATGCCAAGGGTCGTGTTGCTGAGCGCAACCCATTTGTAACTGTCATCAGCGGGAGATTTCGATTGTGAAGCGAGCAAGGCCACGGTGCGAAACCCTATCGAATGAAGATATATGAGGATATATTCGTAAATATCTCTATACGGAGAGACTGCCGGCAAAGGCAAGCCTGCAATGGACCGATAAGGGCGCCGCTATGCCAATCGTGAAGCAAGGGATGCGGTGATGGAGCCTATGAACAGGTCAGCCGCTGCAGAAAGTCTGCGGGATACCGGGACAAGACATCCCAATGTGCTGAAGCGCCCGAGCGACTCTCGGATGGGCACGTAGGCGAGTTCGGGGTTTCGGTACCTCAGTTCACCCTCGAAGGCGGCCTGAATCGAGATCGCGGATCCTGAAGCGACAACCTCTCGCATAAACGCGTAGGAATTTGTCGTGACGACGACCCTCGGTTTGAAGCCGGCAGTCGCTTCCATGCGCGTCAGTATTCCTTCTTTGACAGCCGGATCATTGATGAGCGCCAACGGAAACTGTGCGCATTCCGCGAGCGATGTGAAGTCCTTGGCGCTGATCGGATGGCCTGCAGGCACGACGGCGTAACTCTGCATCTCGAATTCCGCCAGGACCTTCAGACCGATCAGCTGCGGTGTGTTGAAGGACAAAAGCAGATCGAACTGCAACCGTTCGTGATTGGCGAGAAGTTCAGCCTTGTCGGCGATCCGCACGTCCACTTCAATCCTCGGATTGTCTTCCAGAAACTGCCGCAGAAAGGGAGCAATGGCATCGATCGCCAGCATGTCCGGCGATCCAACGCGCACCTTGCCTCGCCGGACCTTGCGAAGATCGTCGATTTCAGCAATGCCGATGGAAACCTCGCGCATTGCGCGAGATATCCGGTAGACCAGCAACTCACCTGCCGCCGTCAGGCGCACGCCTTCACGTCCTCGCCCGCGCTGGAGGAGCGCGGTGCCCAACTGGGCCTCCAGCAGGCCGACCTGACGGTGCACTGCGGAGGATGCGATCCCAAGTTTTTCCGCCGCCTGGCGAAACGATCCCGCTTGGGACACTTCGAAGAAATATCGAATTGGCGCGGCGCTCAACGAGTTGGCGATGGATGATGGTGCGATCTTGCTCGTCTTCATATGTCAACGGGGTCTTTGCAAAAGAAGCTCGGAATGTTCTGATAATTAGAACATATCAGTATCTATTTTCTCGATTTACATCCATCCCGCAGGGCTTAGTTTCACGAAAATCGAAGATGCGAATTTCGACTGACAGGAGATCGTCCATGCAGCTTACGCGACGCAATGCTCTCAAGACCTTCGGAACCGTGGCGGCGGCATCCGTGTTGGGAGCGCCGACCGTGCTCAGGGCTGCAGACAGCGCCGTGCTTACCGTGTCGACCTGGGGCGGCATTACAGAGGACAGCATCCGCAAATATGTCCAGCCGGGTTTTGAGAAGCTCACCGGTGCCACGCTTGCGTTCGACATTGGCGGGCAGGGCGCCCGCTACAACAAGCTGCTGGCACAGCGCGCGAACCCGCCGGCGGACGTGTTCTTCTCCACCGACGAGGCAGTCGTGACGGGAACGCGTGCCGGGGTCCTGACGCCTGCTACGAAAAAGAACCTGCCGAATTTCGCGGATCTTCAGCCGTGGGCAAACACCTTAAAGTCGGACGACGACGTACACGTGGGTGGCGTCCCCTATTCACTGATCGCCTGCGCGCTGGCCTACAATCCGGAGCTCGTGAAGACGGCGCCGACGAGCTGGGAGGATCTCTGGAAGCCCGAATTCGCAGGCAGGATCGATTTCGCGTCGCCGGTCAACAGCCTGATGCCGGCCTTCGTCATCATGGCCGCGGAACTCGCCGGCGGATCAGCCACAAACGTCGATCCCGGCTTCGCCAAGCTCGCAACATTGAAGCCGGCGAAACTCTCGGTTTTTTGGACGGACTGGGCTCCGCTCAACAAGACGGGCGACGTGCTCGTGGCGACCGAATTCGACTATTATCTCGAGGCCATGAAAGACCAGAAATACGCGATCGATTACGTGTATCCGAAAGAAAAAGCGATCGCGTCGCTGGAATATGCAAGCGTCGTCAAGGGCACCAAGAAGCAGGATCTCGCCGAGGCTTTCCTCAATCTTCTGATCGATCCCAAGGTTCAGGAAGGGGTTGCGGAGCAAACATACCAGGGGCCGACGAACGCGAAGGCCAATCTTTCGGAAAAAATCGCAGCCCGTTGCGCCTACGGCCCGCGCGTGCAGCAACTGCGTTTCTTTGATCCGGTGGTGTTTGCCGACAATCGTCCTGCGTGGACCGAGCGTCTGAACCTTGAGGTCGTGCCGTCATGGGGAGCGCGTTGAGCCGTCTTGGGTCACGTTGGCTGCAGCAATGAGCATGATTGAAGCATTGACAGGCACCGGACGCGCCGCGCAACGGCCGCGTCGCATGCATTGGGTCTGGGCAATGCCGAAAGCGCCGTTGCTGCTTCTCGTACCGAGCCTTGCCGTACTGATCATCTTCCTGGTGCTCCCGTTGACAGTCATTGTCGCGGATAGCCTTGCGCCAAATCCGATCGTGCAGTTTCAGGGGCTGTCGCTTGGCAATTACACGTATCTTCTTTCGCATCGGTTTTATCTGGACGTCGTCTTTCGCTCGATCGCATGGGCGTTGATCACCACCGTTCTGGCTCTTCCGCTTGGCTATGTGGCCGCGATGATCCTCACCACGTTGACTGGTCGAATGGCGAATTTCGCGATGATGGCGTTGACATTCCCGATCCTTGCCGGGCCGCTCGTCGTCATTCTGGGCTGGATGGCGATCCTTGCGGATGGTGGCCCTCTGTTCGGGCCTCTCGTGAGGTGGGGGTTGATCGCCAAGCCCCATATGATGGGAACCGACACCGCAGTCATAACCAGCATGCTTCATTTCGTGCTGCCGTTTGTCATCCTGACACTCTATACCGCGCTAAAGCAGATTCCGGTGGCGCTCAACGAGGCCGCGCGCAATCTCGGCGCAAATGGGCTGCAGCGATTCATACATGTGACCCTTCCCCTCAGCGCTCCGGGCATCGTCTCGGCTTCGGTGATCTCGTTTTCTGTCAGTGCCAGTTCCTATGTCTCGCCATACTACATCGGCGGCGCTTCGAAACTCACACTGACGACCTTGATCTCCCAGTTCATTCTGGCGACCTACAACAGCCAACTCGCGGCGGCTGCAGCCATCCTATTGTTGCTGACGATGATCGTGACCATCGTGGTCGTGGCCATGCTTCTTCGAAGGATCGGTCGCACATGAGATTTGCCAACAAGACGCTCGCCGCGATCTATCTCGCTGCCATGTATGCATTTTTGATGGCACCCTTGCTTGTGGTCGTTGGCACGTCTTTCAACAGCGCGACAAGCTTTCCATCGCCGTTCGAGCATTTTACCCTCTCCTGGTATTCCGCCATTGCGGACCAGCCCGATTTTCTTGCCGCTGCGAAAACCAGCGCACTCGTCGCCGCGATATCCGCCGCGCTTGCAGTGGCGACGTCGTTTCTCGCGGGATATTGGCTGAGCCGGTTTGAGAGCAAACGGAAGAGCGTCGTCTCAGCCGCGCTGCTGACGCCGATGCTTGTGCCGCAGATCGTGCTGAGCCTGGCTGTCCTGCAGTTCGCAGAATGGACCGGGATTGGGACAAACCTCTTGGCGCTGATCGCTGTCCACACGGTCTACGTCATGCCATTTGCGCTTCGGCTCATACTCACAGGGCTCGCACGTTTTGATTTTGGCCTTGAGGAGGCCAGCCGGAATCTCGGCGCGGGTTGGCTCGCGACATGGCGGGAGGTGACGCTTCCTTTGTTGCGTCCCAGCATCGTGGCGGCGTTCACCTTCTCATTTATCCTTTCGTTCGTGAACCTTCCGATCTCGATGTTTCTCACCAGTCCCGAGACCGCGACGCTTCCGACCGTCATGTTCGCCTACATCGAGTCTCGCATCGACCCGATGATCGCAGCGGTCTCCACTGCAATAATCGCTATCGCGGCCGTGACCACGGTCATTCTGGAAAGATGGCTTGGAATAAGGTTGCTCGACTGATGCCGGAATTGGTTCTCTCGGGGATATCGAAACGCTTCGGCGCCTTTCAGGCCGTTGCCGATCTGGACCTTACGGTCGGGAACGGCGAGTTCGTCTGTCTGCTTGGCCCCAGCGGTTGCGGCAAGACAACGACCTTGCGGATGATTGCGGGCTTCGAGACGGCGGATCGTGGAAGCCTTCTTCTTGATGGCGTCGACATCAGCAATCGCCCTCCGAACAAGCGGGACATCGGGATGGTGTTCCAGCATTATGCGCTCTTCCCGCACAAGACGGTCGCGCAGAATGTCGCTTTCGGCCTGCTGATGCGCGGCAAATCTCGCGCCGAGCAAGACGAAGCCGTCGCCCGCACCCTCCAGCTGGTCAAGCTCGCGCATCTGGCCGATCGCTTTCCCAGACAGTTGAGCGGTGGCCAGCAGCAGCGCGTTGCGCTGGCTCGTGCACTGGCCTTCCAGCCAAGTCTGCTGCTGATGGATGAGCCGCTCAGCAATCTCGACGCCCAGCTTCGAGATGAAATGCGCGACGAAATCAAGCGCGTGCAGCAGGAAGTCGGGACGACGACGATATTCGTCACGCACGACCAGTCCGAAGCATTGGCACTGGCTGATCGGGTCGCAGTCTTTTCGGAAGGCCGCCTGCTTCAATATAGCGATCCGGCACACCTGTACGAACAACCCTCCGACAGAACGGTCGGTCGTTTCATCGGGAAGATGAATGAGCTTGAGGGCAGGGTCGTCAACACGTCGCCGGATGGGACGCTGGTGGCTTTGGCGGGTGGGGGAACCGTTCTGTGCGGACCGTCCGAATTGCCCTCGGGAACATCCGTTTCGGTGATGATCCGTTACGAAGCCCTGTCGGTCGCACCTCTCAGTGGCGGACATCGCGATGCCGGCCTGGAATGCCGGGTCTCGAGGCGAACCTATCTCGGCAGCGTGATCGAATACGAGCTCATCCTCGCCGGCAAGCCGCTGCGCGTCTGGATGCCCAACAATTCGACCGCTTCCCGGCTCAGCATCGGCGATAGCACCACCATCTTCTTCAACCCGTCAGACGCGCTGCTCTTTGCCGTTTGAAGCCGATCCAGTGTGAGGAACATATGACGGAAGCAGTCAGACAAGGCCAGTTGAAGCTTGGCGCGCTCTTTCATCCGACGGGAAACCATGTTGCGTCCTGGCTCCATCCGGAAGCGCAAATTGATGCCGGATCCAACTTCCGTCACTACGCCGAACTGGCGCAAACGGCCGAGCGCGGCAAGTTCGACACCCTCTTCCTGGCAGACGCCCTGGCAATCCGCGATGGCGACCCGGATGTGATGAAGCGTTGGCCGCAGTATATGTCGTATTTCGAGCCCGTCACTCTTCTGTCCGCGCTGGCGGTGGTTACCGAGCACATTGGCCTGATTGCCACCTCGACCACCAGCTACAACGAACCCTTCCATGTCGCGCGCCGCTATGCCTCGCTTGATCATATCAGCGGCGGTCGCGCGGGCTGGAATGTCGTAACCTCCACAAATCCCAGGGAACCGGTGAATTTCGGGCGGGACGCTCATTTCGGCCACGCGGAGCGGTATAAGCG
This sequence comes from Rhizobium sp. BK376, assembly GCF_004341625.1. GTDB lineage: Bacteria > Pseudomonadota > Alphaproteobacteria > Rhizobiales > Rhizobiaceae > Rhizobium. The sequence continues at coordinate 167,036 of NZ_SLZG01000013.1, forward strand.
GGCAAAGGAATTCGTCGAGGTCGTCTGCGGGCTATGGGACAGTTGGGACGACGATGCCTTTGTCCGCGACAGAGGAACCGCCACCTATTTCAATCCGTCGGGCCTCCATCCGCTCCATCATCACGGCGATTTTTTCAACGTCGAAGGCCCGCTGAACATTGCCCGGCCGCCGCAGGGCTACCCTGTTATTGCGCAGGCGGGCTCGTCGGAAGACGGCAAGGAACTGGCTGCGGAGACGGCGGAAATCGTCTTCTCCGCCCAGACCCGGCTTGAGGCTGCGGTCGCCTTCTACCAGGACCTCAAGGGGCGGATGGCGAAGTTCGGGCGAAAGCCGGAGGAACTCAAAATCCTTCCGGGCCTCAATCCGATTATAGGCCGCACCGAAGCGGAAGCCCGGGAGAAACATGAATACCTGCAGTCCCTGATCCATCCGAGCGTCGGGGCTATGTTGCTTTCGGCGGAGTTGGGCATCGACCTGACCGGCTTGCCCGTCGACGAGCCGGTGCCGGATGAGCTCATACCCTCGGACACGAATGCAAGCAAAAGCGGCCTGAAGATCATGGTGGACATGATCCGCCATGAAAGACTGACCATCCGCCAGATGTATCTGCGATACGCCGGGGCGAGAGGTCAAAGGACGATTGTGGGAACGCCGGAGCAAATTGCCAATGACATGGCATCTTGGTACCGGGCCCATGCCGTCGATGGTTTTCTTATCCAGCCTGCGACTCTCCCCGGCGGGCTCAACGATTTTGTCGACGGGGTCGTGCCTATTCTGCAGGAGATGGGTGTGTTTCGCCGTGAATATGAAGGCGACACTTTGCGCGAAAATCTGGGTCTCAAACGACCCGCCGGCAGATATGCGCAATCGGTATGACAGCGATCACCGCAGATCACGCAAGTGCCTGATACCGGAAGCAGCACCAATGCAGTCGCAGCCCGTCGAGCATCAAAAATCGGAGGAAGCCCTGAGAGCCGGCTTTCGCAACGCAATGGCGCGGCTTGGCGCAGCGGTAAACATCGTCACGACCGACGGACCGGGCGGGCGAACCGGCTTTGCCGCGACCGCTGTCTGCAGCGTCAGCGACGCGCCGCCGAGCCTGCTGGTCTGCGTCAACAGGGCGTCATCGGCCTATGCTCCCGTCATCCGAAATGGACTTCTTTGCGTCAACGTTGCCAGTGGTCATCACCAGCCGCTGTGTCAGCTCTTTGGTGGCAAAACAGCGGCGGAGGATCGCTTCAGGCTCGGTTCCTGGTCAACACTGGCGACCGGATGCCCGGGCCTTGATGACGCATTGGAAGCCTTTGACTGCAGGGTAGGTTCCTGCATACCGAGCGGCAGCCATAACATTCTCATCTGTGACGTTCTTGCCATGAAATCCCGAACCGAGGGTCGCGGACTTATCTATTTCGACCGCGCATATCATAACATCGCCGGTTCAAGCGTAACGTGACGACGGCGCGTCGTGATCCTGTCCAGCGAGCGCAGATCTCCGGCGTTGATGGTGACCTTGCGCTGTCCCGACTGACCTAAAGCTGTGTCGCGGACCTGAGTGCGAGCCTCTACCGCATTCTGTGGGTGATAAGGCGCTGTGAGCGGCTGAGCGATTGCGCGGTCTCGATGACAAGCGGGGCGAACCGCTCGCGGAATGCCTCGACGCCCCAGTCGCCGGTCGAGGCGGCAATGTGAACGGCGGCGATGGGCCTGCCATTGGCGTCGATGACGGCGGCGCCGATGGTGATTTCGCCGAGGACCATTTCCTCGACGGCCAGGCCATAGCCTTGCTCCCCCGCCTCCTCGACCTTTCGCATGATTGTCTCAGGGTCGGTGATGGTCTTGGCGGTCTTGGCCCTAAGGTCCGACCTCGACAGGATGGAGGACACTTCATGGGCGGGAAGCTGCGCGAGAATTGCCCGGCCGCCGGAGGTGCAGAAAACCGGGATGCGGCGGCCGATGAGCGAGCCGTCGAAATATTCCCGCTTGGTCTGCTGGCGAATGACGTAGATCGTCGTCGTATCGTCGTAGAGCGAGAGATTGGCCCGTTCGCCGCAGGAATTGCGGAGATCGACAAGCGCCGGTGTTGCGAGTTCGATCAGCGCGTTCGATCGCAGATAATAAAAGGAGAGATCGAGAACCGGCTTGCCGAGGCGGAAACGCCGGGTTCGTTCGTCCTTTTCCAGATAGCCGAGCTGCCAAAGCGTATGCGTAAAGCGCTGGGTGGCGCTTTTGTCGAGACCCGTGAGATCAGCGATTTCCATCAGGCTCAGATCGGTGATCGTCTGCCCGAAAGCCTCCAGAACGCGAAAGGCCTTCGCAACCGATGCGACATGCAATGGGTCACCGCGCTCCGACACGTCAGTGTTTGACATCGTCTCCCTCCCAAATTATAATTTTAAGTATTGCAATACAATACCAAAAACTAAGATGCAAGAGTGAGTGGGAACAGAGATGAGCAGCAGCATGAACACGACATCCAATCATTTCGCCGAGGCCGACAGTCCATCCCATATGGAAAGCTGGCGGGCCGTCAGTGCCGCGATCGCCGGCAATATTCTCGAATGGTATGATTTCGCGATCTACGGTTACGTCGCGACGATCATTGCCCGAAACTTCTTCCCAAGCGGCGACGAAGTCGGTGCCCTCCTGGCGACGTTCGCCACTTTCGGCATCGGCTTCGTCGCCAGACCGTTGGGCGGGATCATCATCGGCCGCATGGGCGACACGAAGGGACGAAAGGCAGCGCTGCTGCTGACGATCTTCCTGATGGCGATCGGCACGATCGGCATCGGCCTTATTCCCACCTATAGCTCGATCGGACTGTTTGCGCCGCTGCTGCTGTTGATCTGCCGCCTGATGCAGGGCTTTGCGGCCGGCGGCGAATGGGGCGGTGCGACAGCCTTCATCGTCGAATGGGCGCCACAGAACCGGCGCGGCTTCTTCGGCAGCTTCCAGCAGGCAAGTGTTGCCGGCGGATTGCTGATCGGCTCGGCCGTTGCGGCCATCTGCAGCACGGTTCTGTCAGGCGACCAGATGGAATCCTGGGGATGGCGCATTCCCTTCCTTCTCGGCATCCTGCTCGTGCCCGTCGGCATGTATATGCGCAGCGATATCGAGGAAACGCCGATCTATCGTGCCGCCAAGGACGTTGTGACCGCGTCTGAAACGCCCGGCTGGATCCTGGCCGCGAAGGCGTTCGGCTTCACAATCCTCTGGACCGTGTCCTACTATGTCATCCTCTACTACATGCCGACCTTCACCGAAAAATATGCCGGCCTCTCCCGCACGTCTTCGCTCTGGTCGAACACGATCGGCCTGGTCATGCTTGTCGTCGCCATTCCGCTCCTTGGCCTGCTCTCCGACAAGATCGGCCGCAAGCCGCTCCTGATCGGCTGCTGCGTCGCCTTTGCCGTCCTGACCTACCCGTTGTTTTCCGTCATGCTGTCGGGTGCATCCCTGCCGACCGTCATCACTGTCCAGCTGATCTTCGGCTTGATGATCGCGATGTTCTCCGGACCGGGGCCTGCGGCAATCGCCGAGATCTTCCCGACGAGCACGCGCTCGACCTGGATGTCGACCGGCTATAGTCTCGCGACCAGCATTTTCGGCGGCTTCGCACCCTTCATCGCGACCTGGCTGATCAGCCGAACAGGCTCCCCGATCTCGCCGACCTATTACCTCATCGCCGCTGCGATCGCCTCGGTGATTGTGATTGCCACGCTGAAGGAAACCGCCCACAGCGAGCTGCGCTAGCAATTTTGACCGGCGCCTTTCCTCAGAGGTGCCGGTCGATCGAATTTGCATAGTGTCAAATGAGAAAGACGATGAGCATGCTCGATTTTCAGGGAAAGACGGTCGCGATCAGCGGTGCGGCGCTTGGTTTGGGTCGGGCGATCGCGATCCGCTTTGCAGCTGCCGGCGCGAGAGTATTCGGCTGTGACATCAGCGATCCCGAGCCTCCGTTTGAAGGTAATATCGTCCTCGACAAGGTCGATCTCCTCGATCGCAAGGCGGGTGCGAAATGGATCGCGGATATCGAAGCGCGGACCGGCCGTGGCATCGACATCCTCGTCTGCAACGCTGGCGGCGTGGCCGGTCAGTTGAAAAAGCCCTTCGAGGATGTTGGCGACGAGGAGTGGGATCGGGTTGTCGACATCAATCTCGGCGCTGCCTTCGCGCTCTGCCGCGCGGTCGTCCCGGCCATGAAGCAACAGAAATCGGGGGCCATCGTGACGATCACCTCGGGCGCCGCCCTGCAGGCGTCCCTGACCGGTGTGCAGGCCTATTGTGCTTCCAAGCATGCGATGCTCGGCCTGACCCGGCAGCTTGCCCATGAGCTCGGTCCCTTCGGTATCCGCGTCAACAGCGTTGCGCCCGGCTTCGTTCATACGACATCGACCGATCGGCAATGGGCCTCCTATAGTGCCGATCGTCAGGCTGAGATCGTTCAGGCGGTGGCGCTGAAGCGCCTCGGCACGCCCGACGAAATCGCCAGGGCCGTGATGTTCTTCGCCTCCGATCTGGCGAGCTTCGTCAATGGCCAGGTTCTGTCGGTCGACGGCGGCAAATAGAGATCATCAAGGAAAGGATTGTCCCTCATGAGCAACGACGGCGATAAGCTTGGCGAACCCTGGCAGTGGGAAGAGGCGCATTGGCGCAAGCTCGTCAATCAGGCCCGGGCGGGCCGGCGGCTGGCGCCGGCCAAATGGAAGAACGACGCGCGCTGCGCGGTCGCTCTTTCCTTCGATTCCGACCACGAAACCAATGAGTTGCGGGATGGCGGCAAGTCGATCAGCCGCATGTCCTGGGGCCAGTATGGCAACCGCGTCGGTGTTCCACGCGTTCTCGATCTCCTGAAGCGCCATGACATCAAGGCAAGCTTCTATGTGCCGGCCGTCGCAGCGCTCCTGCATCCCGACGAGCAGCGGCGTGTGATTGCCGAAGGCCACGAGATCGGCATTCACGGCTGGATCCACGAGCTGAATTCGGTGCTGCCCTATGATGTCGAGCGCGATCTGATGTTCCGCTCGACGGACACGCTGGAAAAGATCACCGGCGTTCGGCCGGTCGGTCTCAGAACGCCGTCCTGGGACTTCAGCCCGCATACGCTGCGCATCGAAACCGAGCTCGGCCTTCTCTACGATTCCTCGCTGATGGCCGATGAGGATTGCTACGAACTCGTCATGGACGGCACGCCGACTGGCATCGTCGAGGTTCCGGTCGAGTGGGTCCGCGACGACGCCGTCTATTTCATGATGCATCGCTTCCAGTCGCTGCGTCCCTATACGCCGCCGAAAGACGTGCTCGACATCTTCCTGCGCGAATTCGATGCCGCCTACGAGGCGGGCGGCCTCTTCCAGCTCACCATGCATCCGCACATCATCACGGCGCGCTCCAGGATCTGGATTCTTGAGGAGGTGATCCGGCACGCCAAGGCAAAGGGCGATGTCTGGTTCGCGACCCACGCCGAAGTCGCGCAATACGTCAAGGAATCCTGATTGCGAAGGAGCGCCACCGCGCTCCGACCGCCCGCAGGCAAATCCTCGCCGATGCAAACATAACCGGTGGCCGTGTGGCCGCCGCGCATCTGCCCGAAATCTTCTTTACGGGAGGCACGCCATTGAGCGTCGAACGACCGACCTATCAAACCCAGAACTGGCTCGTCAGCAAACCGCATGCTGAGGGCAAGCATGGTATCGTGGTTTCGCAAAGCCGTGATGCCGCCATGGCCGGTGCGGCCATTCTGGAAGCCGGCGGCAATGCGGCCGACGCCGCCGTGGCGGCCTGCTTTGCGCTTGCCGCCGTCGAGCCCTGGAACAGCGGTCTTGGAGGCGTCGGCTTTGCGCTGGTTCTGCCGGCGGGAGAAAAGCAGGCCAAGGTCGTCGATTTCGGACCGATCGCACCGCGTCGCGCCGACCCGTCCGACTATCCGTTGACCGGCGCGGTCAAACAGGACCTTTTCACCTGGCCGGAGGTCGAGGGCGACCGCAATATTCACGGACCTCTATCCTTCTGCATACCGTCGGCCGTCGCAGGCTATGCCAAGCTCAAGGAGACATTCGGTACCGACATGCCGGTCAGCGACCTGCTGCAGCCCGCCATCGGCCTTGCCAAGCGCGGCCTTCCGCAGGATTGGTACACGACCTTGAAGGTGGCCTCCTCGGCCTCCGTCCTGCGCCTCTATTCCGAAAGCGCGCGCATCTATCTGCCGAACGGTCTTCCGCCCGTGCCGCCTTACCAGGGGGTGCCGGGCTTCTTCAGACTTGGCGGCCTTCAGCAAACCCTGGAGCGGCTGGCCGCATCCGGTCTCGACGATTTCTATTCCGGCTCGATCGCTGCCGATCTTGCCGGTGACATCGCCGAACTCGGCGGTGTCGTCGATGCGCAGGACCTTTCCGGCTACCGCGCCGCGGTGCGCGATGCGCCTGGTATCGATTGGCGTGGAACGCATACTGTTCATACCGCCGGCGGCCTGACGGCCGCGCCAACGCTCGCGCAGGTCATTGCCGGCATGACGCATGCCGATCTTGCCGGCGAACAACCGGGACCCGAGTGGTTTGCGCGCCTTTCAAGGGTAATGCAGGACGCCTATGCAAACCGACTGGAGGGTCTCGGAGCCTCCGAGATGGCGACGGAGCCCGGCGATACCTGCACCACGCACCTCACCGTCGTTGACGGCGAAGGCAATCTGGTCGCCGTCACCACGACGCTGCTGTCGTCGATGGGCAGCCGCGTCGTGCTGCCGTCGACGGGCGTCCTGATGAACAACGGCATGATGTGGTTCGATCCGCGGCCGGGTAGCGCCAATGCGATCAAGCCGGGCGCACGTCCCCTCTGCAACATGTGCCCGGTTATCGTCACGCCCAAGGACGGAAGCTGGCCGCGCATGGCCGCCGGCGCCTCCGGAGGGCGGCGGATTCTCGCCAGCATCTACCAGATGCTGGCTTTCACGCTCGACTTCGGGCTTGATCTCGCCGATGTCACCCATCTGCCGCGGATCGACGTGTCAGGCCCTGATGGCGTCAACGCCGATCGGCGATTGCCGGATGCGGTCCTGTCCGCACTTAATGAAACGGGCCCGCTGTCGATCGTCGAACACAGCGTCCTGCCGATCAATTTCGCCTGTCCCAACATGATCATCGTCGATCAAAGCGGTGCGGTCGGCTGCAGCGATGTGATATCCCCGTGGTCGGCGGCAATTGCAGCCGATATTGCAAACTGACATCGAAGCCCAAGCCGCGCTGCTGGGCAGGGCTTGGCAATCGCCGCACGGGATTGGATAGAGACATGATGATCCGCTTAGACACGATCGAAACCCCTGCCATTCTCCTGGATCGCACCGTACTGGAGCGAAACATGGCATTGGTGCACCGATCGTTAGCGGTTACGCTTTATGGAGCGGCGATCGAAACAACGCCCAGTCACCGCTATGCCTTTCAAACACAATGCTGCCCGCCGTCATCGTATCGGCAAGATGAAGTTCAAGGTGACGAACTGGGCAGAATACGAAGCCGGCCTTCGCCGTCGCGGCAGTCTGACGTTTTGGATAACACCGGAAGCGTTGTCGTCCTGGCAGGCGCCGAAGCGGACGACACGCGGCGGCCAGCCTCGCTATTCTGAACTGGCGATTGAGACCGCCTTGATGCTGGGCCTGGTGTTCGGCCTGCGTCTGCGACAGACGGAGGGCTTGCTGGTGTCGGCGCTCAAATTGATGGGGTTGGATCTCGCCGTGTCCGATCACACCACGCTGAGCCGGCGGGCACGGACATGGCGATCGATGAACAGGCCAAATGGTCGTAGCATTGCGAAAACGGGACCAGTCCACATCATCATCGACAGCACAGGGCTCGAAGTCTATGGTGCCGGCCAGTGGCTAGGGGAGAAGCACGGTGCTAAATCCCGTCGGCGCTGGCGCAAATTGCACCTTGCGCTGGACGCCGCCACCGGCGAAATCATCGCTCAAAACATGACCGATCAGAATGCGGGCGACGCCTCACAGGTCGAACCGCTGCTCAATGAGATCGATCGACCGATTAGCCAGTTCACGACCGACGGCGCCTATGATGGTGAACCGACCTATGATGCCGTCGGTCGGCATAGCGGCCGATGCTGTCGTCGTCATTCCACCTCGATCAAACGCGATCGACGGCTCGCAAACGGGGATCGCCAGTCAGCGAGACCGACACATCGAAGCGATCAAGGCCCACGGTCGGATGAAATGGCAAGCAACGACCGGCTATGGCAAGCGCTCGCTGGTCGAGACCGCCATCGGCCGATACAAATCGATCATCGGACACCGACTACGGGCACGCTCATTCAGCGCGCAACAGACCGAGGTCGCCATCGGCTGCGCCGCCCTCAATCGCATGCTCGCATGCGCTCGCCCGAATTCCGTCCGCTGCCAAGCAGCAAAGGCATAGCGTCTGCTTCAAAGACAGAAAGTCGTTCCCGTTGTGACCCATGCACCAACGCCGTTCGGCAGTCGTACCTTTGCCGGCGCAAACGCGCTCACCGTGATCCTCTATGGTGGCCTGGGTGCTGCGATCTTCATGCTGCCCTTCTCGATGATCAGGGCGCATCACTATAGTTCAATCGCCGGGGGCTTGGCCTTTCTGCCCCTGTCGCTCATCCTCGGCCTTGGATCACGGCTGTCCGGAAGCCTGGCCGACAGGGTCGGCAAGCGGCTGCCGCTGACGATCGGCCCCCTCATTGCCGGCGTCGGGTTTGCGACCCTGGCGCTATTGGCAGACGGGGAAACGTACGTGACGACGTTTCTGCCGGGACTGGTCATCGTCGGGGTAGGAATGACGCTTGCGGTGCCAGCCCTGACCACCGCAGTGTTTGATTCCACCTCCGACAGCGACAGTGGCGCGACGTCGGGTATCAACAATGCTGCGGCGAGAACGGGAGGCCTGCTCGCCACCGCCGCACTCGGTATTGCCTTTGGCGATGACCGGATGGCAGCGATGTCGGTCGAGGTGTTGACCAGTGCCTATACCAGCGTGATGTGGTGTGCGGCGGTGGCATCTGCTGCAAGCGCAGTGATCGCGTTCGGTACAAAATCAAAGGACGATTCCTCGCATGGAAAAGCGCGTTGATCTTGCTTTGACGACTGTGGTCAGGGAGGTCATTGGGTAAGTCAACGCGAACAAATATTGTGGCCTCTTACGAAGCGATTATGGGATCCGCCGCGATGTCAGCGAAGCGTGGAGAGCAAATCCTTAAGTGATGGTGACGCGCGCGTGGCTCTAAACGAAAAGTTGAAAATAAAGTGCCATTTCCCGTCAGAAATTACGGTGGCGTCACCCCGTTGCTATAAGCTAGGAAGATGATTCAGACGGAGTTTTGCCTTTGATGAAATCGAGCCTCGAGCATCTGCCGGAACAGAAGCAGCGGGAACTCGCGCGCGTCGTCGAGATCATTCACGAGGAGTTCGAGGATGCGCTGAAGGGTGGCGAGGCGGAATTCAAGAAGAGGGGGCGGATCTGGAAGATCATCCTGTTTGGTTCCTATGCCCGCGGAACCTGGGTCGAGGAGCCGCACACGACGAAAGGCTACCGATCCGATTACGATATCCTGATCATCGTCAACACCAAGAAGCTGACGGATCCGGAGTATTGGGACGCGACCAGGAGTCGACTGATGCACAGTGGACTCAAGACGCCGGTAGGCATCATTGTCCACTCGCGGCGCGAGGTTGGCGATCGTCTTCACCTAGGTCAGCCCTTTTTCTCAGACATCCGCCGCGACGGGATTGTTCTCTACGAACTTGATGACGTGCCTCTTCCACAGCCGAAGCCAATGTCACCTGCCGAAGAGTATCAAGTTGCGAGGGGGCATTTCGATGCACGATACCCCGAAGCTGTCATGATGCTTAAGACATCGCAGTGGCAAAAACTTCAGCCAGAGGAGAACAGTTTCAAGTCTGCATCGTTTAGTCTTCATCAGGCGATTGAACAGGCTTATTCGACCGTCCTTCTTACTCTTACAAATTATTCGCCAGCGTCTCACAACATCAGCTTTCTACGCGCCCTCAGTGAGGACCGAGATCGGCGCTTGGCGGACGCGTGGCCTCGGGACCGGCAGCGCTTTATCGCTTGGTTCAATCTGATCAATGAGGCCTACGTTAAAGCACGGTATTCGCCCCACTACGAGATTAGCCAAGAGGCTTTAATCTGGCTCGGAGAGCGGACAACTGAGCTGCACCAACTCGTGGCGACAATTTGTGAAGAACATCTGGCAAGCTTGAAGTCACAGCTTTAATTGTGAAGCGATTCCAGTGATAGTTTCTGAATTATTGAGTATAGATTCAGCGCGTATGGTTATCAATTCGGGATGGCCGTAATACATTTTGTGTTCTGTAAGTAGTTTTTCCATATTAATGGCTACGAATATTACTGACCATCGATAACCAGTACTTATCGATGGTTAGCGAACTAACTCCCAATCATACCATGTGACGAACCTGAATATTGAGATAGAGTTCGTTTAGCAAATCATTTACTATAATTTCAATGGCTTACGATCTCGCGAAAATCAGCATGACAGCCCTGATGGAGCCGGCTTTTCGCGCCGGCATCGAACTGGCGCGTTTGGACGAGCGTATCGCCCGTTCGCCGGTTGGTCCGGGCTGGATCGAGCGCGCACAGTTTACCGATGCGTGCGCCTCGCTGTGGATCGACGGCGAGCTGGTGCATCTCGAAGACCTCGTCCTCCACGACGATATCAGAGATATTCGCACACCCACCCATGAGCTGACAATCGCCCGCGACGTGCTGCGCACCCGCCGGCGGATCGCCGCCCAACTTCCCGGCTGGGCATTGTCGGCTGACGGCGTCCGCACTCTCAGAAAAACCGCAGAGATTACTTCGGCCGACACGGAAGAGGTGCAGGCGTACGGTGCCATCCGGCGCGCCGTCGCGGACGATCGGGAAGGGGAGGGGGACGATGTCGACGACATCGAAAACCTTCCTGGCGTCGACTATGCCGCCATCGACGCGGTTCTGGCCCGATCGGAGGCGGCAATCGAGAATGCAACACGACCCAGGCGCGACGGCGGCCGAGAAAGAGACCCAATAATCTACGACCTCGACTGGGACGAGGATGCGCGGCTCGACGAATGGCGCAGCGTGGTGCACCAGGCCGAAAGCCTACCGGCAGTGTTGCAGGCGATCGTCGCCCTCGATGCCTGGAATGAGCTGGCCGTGCTGCAGCATGCGCCTTGGCTCGGCCGGCTGCTGGCGGCATCGATCCTGCGCCAGGCCGGCGTCACGTCAGGTGCCCATCTCGCCGCCATCAATCTCGGCCTCAAAACCATTCCGGTCGATCGACGCCGGCATCGCGACCGCGAAACCCGGCTGCGGGCCATCGCCCAAGGGTTTTTGGCGGCCGCGGAGATCGGCATAAAAGAGCATGACCGACTGACACTGGCGAAAACGATGATGGACCGAAAACTGGAAGGACGGCGAACCTCTTCAAAATTGCCGGAGCTGGCCGAGCTGGTGATGGCGAAACCGCTGGTGTCGGCCGGGATGGTGGCCAACACGCTCGACGTCACGCCGCAGGCGGCGCGGCGGATTGTTTTGGAGCTCGGCCTCAGGGAGATGACGGGGAGGGGGAGGTTTCGGGCATGGGGGGTGCTGTAGCCAGATGCTTTGGGTTTCTTCGCGATCATCGGCGATCAGATATCAGCGATGATCGGATGGACTTATTGAGGTGAGACCTGAGCGGCAGGCAACATGTCAACGAAAATATGTTTTAAACGGATCGTGTGAGTTCCATTTTGCATCAGAGCGCCCTCAAGAACAGCCAAGGACAGCGTATGTGGAGCTTCAGGGGTAAGGCCAGCTGCTTCCCCGTAATCCCCGCGGACACGGGCGTCGATCGCGCTGACAATATCCGTTTCTGGGAGGGCCAGAACATAGCCCAGCATGAAACCCCACTCATGGCCGGCGGCATATTTGCTTTTGAAGAAGCGATCGACGCCCTCTGTCACATAACGGGTACTCAAGCCCGGCTCGCCTGCTCGCACGCGCTTACATTCGATCGCGACATAGGCATCCTCGTCCCCGAACTGATGCAGGAACTGTAGAGTGATGTCGATCCGACCGAGCAGGCTCGGATCGTTAGCGGACATGTCTTCAAGTTCGACTTCGCCACGAAGCTGAAGGTTAGTCAGCCCGAGCGTTTTCTTGACGCGTCGCATTGCCTTACGAACGATGACTGTGATCGGGACTTCGAGCATGCCGGCAGTGAGGTCCGAGCGCGCAGCGTTGCAACCCCTGCACACCAGGTCAACAACGGTCGCGATCTGATCATCTGATAGAGAAAACGCTGGAAGGCCAACCGGCGCGTCAACCGCGAGAAGAGACATCCGGCCTCCGTACCCAGTGGTCTCCGAGAATGATGTCGGCGTCGTTCAGTCCAATCGTACGCGTCCAGTAGCGGACTTCGGCCGGCTTGAGCATGAACAGATCATCGGTGCCGTAAAGCCGCATCTGACGGCGTTCATTCAGATATGGCGGAATGTCCGCTTCGAGTTGGCCTCGAAGCAGATTGGCAAGCGAATAAAGCTCGGCCGGGTCCCCCTCACGCACGACTGGTTTTTCTCCTGGACCTCCTGATGCCATTACGAACCTCACGGCCGTGACGCCAGGAATGCCTGCGGAGAGATCGCCACCAGTGAGTTTGATAGGGTAGACAATAGCCTCGAGATGACGCTCGTTGCGGGCACGCAGATAGGCGTTGACAGATCCTGCGACCTGTCCGGCATAGGCGTGAAGGCAATCAACGTCAGGAGGCGTGACCAGACCGATGCGTTCGCCACGGTTCTCGAAAATCTGGTATCGGGCGCGCGACACACTTTCCCGCGCTAGGATGCATTCGTCCGGCTCGAGACCGTAAAGCTCGAAAACCGCATCGTCCAAGCGATCGAGCCGGTCCGAATCCCCGGGGTTTGCCGCCGCTGATTTTTCGGCATCTATTACTGCGCCGATGGCCGCGGGATCACATTGACCGAAGAGCGGAACTCGGATCGATAAAAGGTCATGCGGTTCGACAGTTGGACGCTCTAGGCCCCATGTTGGTCCGCCCATAGCGAACTGAAAGGCTGTGAGGCTGGAGTTCAATATCCCTGACAGCAAAAATGCGAAGCGACTGTCAACGCCGGCAAAGGAAATCCCGAAAAAGCCCTGCGTATATAGTACGTCTTCTTCACTCACCGCCGCACTGTACCTGCCGCGTTCTGCCGCCGCATCCGAACCAACCTTTGAACACAGGAGAAGCGGCCCCCGGAATATCGAACGGCTACGGACGCGATGCAGAGTCTCGTGTGTGAACTCGTCGAGCTGATCGCTCTCAATTCGGAAGGCAGTGAAATTGTCTGGCGTTACAACACGGAGTTCCGCGTAGTCATCCGGGCTCTTCGTCTGCTCGCGACCCTTAACCTTGAACCCTTGGCCTCGATTCACTCGTTGCGTTATTTCGATACCATCCAGTGTGCGATCAAGCGTGAAAAACTCCCGTTCGAGCCTCTCAATCAACCAGCCGTCGCGCACGGTTCCGAATGTCGCCGCCTTCAAAAATGGCGGTGTCGTTAACACCTTTTTCAAAGGTACCGAGCGTATTTCGTTAGGTCCCAGATGAAAAACGCCTGTTCGCCGATAATCTGGCGTCCAAGGTATAGACCCTACGAGCAAACGGTCTTTATCGGGGCCAAGCGCGCACCGAGCAAAGAAAATCAGGGCCGGGCCGACCGCGTCGGGGAAAAGGTCTTCGCGACGAAGGAAGGAAAGATTGATGAGAGCTGCGGGTGCCAGGCGTTCAAGCAAGTGGTTGCGCGCTGCAACAGCATGAATGTCCTTTGAGAAAAACGGCGTGGCCTTCATCACCATGCCAATCCGACCGGCGTCGCCGGCCAGATCCGCCCCCAAGGCCAAGAATGCCTGGTCTGGGCTTCGCCTCGGACGGAACGTAGACGTGTCGGATGCAAGCCGTTTTTGTGCGTTGGCTTTGGTGACAAAAGTCCATGGCGGATTGCCAACGACTGCGTCGAAACTATTCTTGGTGATCTTTTGCGGAAGCTTATCGCCGAGGGAATCAGCTTCAAACAGGGTCGTGTCGATCAGGCGATCGAACTTGAGGTCAGATATGTCGTTGACGGGCTCCTCGTCCAGTTCGAGCGCGGCCAGGTAGAGGCTGAATGCCGCTATGCCCAGAGCCGCCCGATTAATGTCTATCCCGAAAAGCTGATTGTATAAGATATGGCGCACAAGCTGCCGGCCGGCCGGCTTGCCTTCGGATGCACGCCACACCAATCGCCGGAAGGCCTCGACCAGGAACGCGCCCGACCCACAGGCCGGGTCGATGATCCGAGCGTCCAGCGACAGGCCCTCGAACACAGGGTCGAGGGTCAGATGTACAAGTTCGACTGGCGTATAGTGCAATCCCAGCGATCTCGCCTCATCGGCAGCGCTGGTACGGGCGAACTGTTGGTAGATTGAACTGACCAAGTCTATCGGTATCGCATTAAACCGGAAACGGAACAGCCTCCCCTGGCCATATCGTTCCGGGATCAGGCTGCGTCCGTCGATAAAGTCACGAATGAGCTCGAGATGCTGGGCGGTTAGCTGATCGCGCTCGGCCCCTGGATCGTCCATCGGAAACAAGTCCCCGTTGAACGTCTTGCGCAACCAGTCGAAGAGCGCGAAGGCACTTGCTGGTGTCCCGAACATGGCGCTGAGATCCGTTGGCAAGGTTGATGGCAAAAACGGCTGTGCTATCCCTCGGTCCAAGAGGTACCAAGTGAAGATGCAGCGCCCTATGAAGCGCTGGGCGATATCGCGGGCGTGGACCAATTCGCGGCCGGTTCGACGTTCTTCCCCTAACGCGGTTAGGCGATCCTCAAGGGCACTGATTTCCGCCAAAAGCTCGCGATCCACCCGATGCCTTCGGTCAATCTTGGAGCCAATCGCGCTGGACCAAAACGCACCCGTCTCCGTCGCGACGCGTCCGCATTGCGCATCAAGATCACGCAATCGCTCGGAAGAATTCAATACGAAAGATTCTAGGGCTTGAGGGGCCTCGTCCATTGCCGTATTGCTCTGCTCTGGCAAGGCGTAGCAATCATATAGCCGCACGTCGGTCGGCGTGATGATCCAAAGGAGCGGCGCAACCCCGACATTCCAAGCGGCTTCCTGCCATTGGCGAAGATCCGCCTCGCTTGGCTTGGAGAAACCTGCATCCTTGAAGATGCAGGTGGGGGCATTCTGTGCTGAAAAAACGGCGTCCGCATTCAATCCGACGCGATCGTCGGAAAAAACGGCGCGCATTCTTGCAGCTCGTGGATCGTCAGCAGACACGAAACCGGGAGCCAGGCGACCACTCCCGCTCATATAGCCAGTGGCCTCGAGCGCTTGCCTAAATGCCGAGCTCGTCAAGCTGACCTCCACCGTTTCGCGGTGACCGGCTCGGCATTGCCTTTGCGGGCACTGGCGACCGCTACGAGGTTCTCACCCGAATCGATGGCGCGTGCGGGGAAAAGCTCGAGCTGGCCTGCCGGATTTGTCGGTGAAGGCAGCGAAAACCCGACTGCCAACGCTTCAAGATGGGGCTGCAAGGTGATCAATACTGCATCGCCAGGTGGCGGTGTTGAGCCATCCTCTACCAGAGACCAGCGGTCGCCACCATGCAGCGCGAGGGTTTTGCCTCGGAGTGCAATGAAAGACGTTCGTCGCAAACCGGCTTTGAGGCTCATGAAGAGCGATTGATGAAACTGCAGCTCAAGGTGAAATCTGTCTCGTAGGCTGGCGGCAATTCTGAGAAGCAGGATCGTTTGCCACGTAAAGCCTGCCGGCGACCCCTTGCCTTTGGGAGGAACATCGGCAGGGATAAGGGCACGCCTGCTCGTCCACTCTCGTAGCGTAGCCGTTGAGAGACCGGTGAGCAGTGTCGCGTCGGGCGTCGTGACGAACTTCATGACAATCCTGAGAGATCGGGTACTATACCCGAGCTCATAGGAAGAACGGGTAGCATACCCGATCTTGATCGTAAAGAACAACGACGCTTGAACTGCCACCCAATGTCGTCTTGGCCGCAACCGACAACCCATCGAACTGTGAATCGTCGGTTAGACGAGCGGGACGCCACAGAGTCGGTGCTAGAGAATTTTCGAAGCGGTCATAGCGCAAAATGTGAAGGTCGCCTGATGATAATGGATCACCGCCTACCCAGCGAGCTGAACAATCAAGAGATCGCCGATAGGATCCGTAAGCAGGTAACGGCAATTCGCGAACTGCTCGAAGCATATGAGCCGAGGTCGACGATATTCGCATGGCTCGATACCCTGCGCGCTGTGGAGGAATGTATCAATCTTGTGATGGTCGACTGGTCAACTGCAGAAGAATCATTTTTCTCCGACTTGCTTTCGACGCCCGTCGATCGCTTTCTCATCGCTCCCACCTACCTTGTTGCAGTCCGGGAGCGAATGACAGCTAAGTTCAGTGCGAACTTTGCGGCCCGCTTCGGCAACTTGATGGTCCAGTGTTTCGCCATTAGACGTTCGTTCGCACTGCATGGAATCGATGGTGCGACGGAAGGCTTAGCTGACGTCGGTTCGATGATAGGGTACTTCCAGTCCCGTCGGCGCCATCTTGTCGCCATGCTGCATCTGATGCCGCACGTATGTAAGGGACGTAGTCCTTTTGCTCCTCTCGACACCCTAAACGTGGTTCTACCGCTTGTCGAACTTTACGGTTTGCCGATGTCTGGCTGTCAGACCGTCCTGAACGTCAGGGCGGCGCGCGAAAAGTTGGGATTGCCTGCGGACCTTAATGCGGAGCTGGCGATGTTGAGTCCGCTGTTTTTAGAACCCGAACGCGCGCCGATCGTCGATATGCCGATAACCGCAGACGGTGTAGAAATTCTGAAATCGCGCGAACAGCTTCGGGACGACAGACTGTTTTCAGCCGCCGAGCTGCGAAATGACATAGCTTTGATTGAAGCTGCCTACGCCGAATTTGACCTTTCGGCGTCGGACTTTCCGCCTTGCTCCAAGCTGGTGCGGAAACTGTCCAACGACTATATCGACCGCGATTTCTGGATCGCGATCACGCCGCCGGATTTGAAACGGCTATTTCGTAGATACGGGGCATCGCAGGCGCTACAGGATGCTTTCGTCAATGCGTCTGCCGACTACAACGACTGCCTCTCGACCTATGCCCCAATGGTATTGGTCGGAGGGGTCTATCGGTCTACTGTGACTCTACTCAGTCGATTCCTATACAATTGGCGGGCTCGATGCTTAGACCGTAAGAAGCGGTATCAAATCAGATCCGGTTTTATATTTGAGGATGCGGTTGCCGCCGAATTAGGTAGTCAAGGTTTTGAACTTCAAGCGCTCACGCGTGTCGGCCGAGCTGAGTTCGATGTCGTCACCGTCAAAAACGGTGTGATCTGGAACGTTCAATGCAAGAACAACTTCGTACACCTGGAGAAGGTTGATTCTGACGCGGAGCGGTTTGCTCGATACAACAGCTACTTAGTGAAAGCTTACGAGAAAGCATTGCGAAAGGAGGTTGGCCGTGAACACCTCCTGAAAAAGCAACTTGGGACAGAGTGCATTCAGCATATGGTCGTTTCGCGCTTCCCTGTAGTGACCGACAACGCAAGGATTCTTCCATTTAGCAGGATCCATGATTTCGCAGCTCGCGCGGAGATTATTTTGCGCGAGCTGACGCCTTAAAAAGCTCGTGTCGGAAGTCATACACGAAACATTCCGCGTTTTCACCGCAAACCTGCATGCGAGATTCGAGGCACTCATCGCTCAAGAGCCTGTCACAAACGCGGTCCTGCGCCCGGACTTCAAGTGATCAGCCATCTACATGTTTTCGGAAGCAGGCAAGAGCCTCTATGTCGGGCGCATGTTATCTTCTGCGATCATAGCCGCCCCGGCTCGGGATAATTTTACGCTATAGTTGCACACTGCAAATCGTTTGCTGCCAAGTATGAATGATGAGATTGCAGCAAAAAGTTGTGAACAGAGCAGAGGGTCGAAAGCGTGACACTATTGCGAGGTCCGACCTTAAATTGGGTGCCATTTTTGCCGAGATAGTCTGAGTTACGATGATAAGCATAACGGGCTCCCCTTTCAGAATATCAATGTTGCCACCGAAACGTCTTCCGATTCGAGATGGTTTCCGGCCATCGCCGGCAATACCAATGTCCGGAAAGTCCGCGTACGCGGTACGCGGCACAAGCGACGTTGGCTGAGCGAGAAGGAGCGCCAATCGCCTTCAATCTCCGGTGCCCGCAACTGGCCCAACGGTAGCGCGTCGCAAGGCCGATCTACTCAGTTAACCCCAGCAGCTAGCCGAGCTGCATTCGATTATCCCGACCTGATCCTTGAGGCCAGCGCCACTGCCTCGCGCAATAAAATTGTTGAGCATCTCATCTAGGAATTGATTGCGGGCGACGATCAACTCTACCTTTGATCTCATGACCATTGTGCCACTCGATCGACGGGTTAACATTCGCCTTGAGAGCGAAACCATTGAGTTTTATCTCAGCGAATTACGAGACAGGCCATATGTAGTCTTGCTTGGGGAGCCGGGGCTCGGAAAATCGACAGCACTTCAGCATGAAGCAATGCAGGAAGGTGGCGAGATCGTAACATGCCGAGAGGTCATGAACGGCGTCGCTCTTAGCAGTTCGCAGACGGCGTATCTCGATGCCCTCGATGAATATCGAGCCGGGGATGGCGGTAAGGACAAGTTACTTCAGCTCGCCACGGCGATTTCCAACAGTTCGGTCGGGCGTTGGCGGCTTACCTGCCGAGCCGAGGACTGGAGAGCCGCAGGGGATCTCCAGCAAATGCGACGTGCGGCAAACAATCAGCCAATCATTGTTGCTCATCTCCTTCCTCTGGACGACGAAGAGGCGAAAGCTGTCCTCGCCGGATTGGGAGAACCGGACCCCGAAAAGTTCATATCCGATGCGCGCGCCAGAGGGGCAATAGCGTTCCTCGAAAATCCTCTTAGCCTCAGCCTTCTTCATTCTGTTGTGCGCAGGGATGGCGTCTGGCCAGCGACGAGGTTTGAACTGTTCGATAGGGCGATCGACGCCCTCGCGCACGAACACGATCCTCAGCGCGTCCTGGATCCCCGCCCGGGCGTGGCGGAGATTATCGCTGACGCAGAGCGAATGTGCTTTTACCTGTTGGCGACTGGTGCGCGCAGGATCTGGCGTTCAAACGCGCTTGCCACTGGAATACAAGCCGAAGGATATGTCACGGTCGACTCCATCGGTCTAGGTCGGGACCGCGCAGGGTTTGCGCTAGATACCGCCATCTTTCGTGGTGAAGGACAAAGCTTCGAGCCCTCCCATAGAACGGTCGCCGAATTTCTTGCTGGCCGTTTTCTTGCTGGGGTGGTTTTTGGTTCCTCAAGTAGGCTTCCATTCCCTCTTAGTCGTGCTACCGCGCTCATCACGGGCAACGACCAAAAGGCGCCGAGTGAGCTAAGGGGATTGTACGCTTGGTTTGCCGCAAGCCTGTCACAAAAGGGCGATGAAGCCGGAGCGATCCGGTTGATCGAGAAAGATGCAGCAACCGTTTTAGCCTACGGCGATTCGGCTGCCTTCAAAGCGGCAGGTCGGAAGGCGATTCTAAACAATCTAGATCGCGACGATCCGTATTTTCTGTCATCGCGGGATGGTGTCACCGTGCTTGGCGGTCTGGCGTCTGACGATCTCGTCGACGAATTCATAGCCATTCTCGATAGTGACGCACAGAGCCACCTTAAGCTCACAGTACTCGAGGCATTAGGGGATGGTCTGCCTCTTGTCGGCATGCAGGTAAAGCTGCACGAAATCTCAATCGCGCCGACCCGGCCACATTGGCAGAGATTGCGCACGTCCGAGGCGTGGATCAAGGGCCAGACCGATCCAACTGCGGCCAGACGTCAGCTATTCCGCGAGATCGCCGCTACCCCGGTCAACTATGATCAGGTTTCGCTTCGAGCCAATCTGCTTTCCGGCATCAAGCCCGAGCAGCTCCAACTGGAGGAGATTCGGGGGCTGCTTTCCGACCTAGATCGTCTTCCCCCGGTTCCCCCTGGGGAAAGCGAAGACTCAGGCGCCTTGCTCTCCTTGATGATGGCTCTGATGAAATCGCCTCGGAGCGATTTGTTTGATCAACCTGTGATCGGAGAATCGGACGACCACCGCGGTCATAAGGTCGAAGTGCGGCATTTCTTGCAGCAAACGTTATCAGCGGCAATCGCGTCAAATCTCCAGATCGATGCGCGAACGCTTTGGTCCTGGATTCGGAATACGCGCGAATATGAGTGGGAGCGAATTGACGACGATCTGTCGAAGTCAATCAACGCGTGGATTGATCGGGACACGGATCAAAGAGAACTCGAGCTTTTTACCGTCTTGATGGAGAGCGGCGAAGAGGGTGAAGGTGCGTGGATGGCTACAAACCATTTCATCACCATCGCGCGCAGGGTTCCGTCGGACACGCTGATCGAAAACCTCATCAATCTTGCGGAGAGCACCCCTCGAGGACCATATCGCCGGCGGCTATTGGAGGTTATTTCATATGCCGTGCGGACTGAATCGCATTGGCCCATATGGGAAAAACGCGTTGTTGAAACCCTTGAGAGAGAGGGCGGCTTTGACGATTTCATAACGTCACTGCGCACGGACCCAAACAGAGATTGGAAGGAAAAGGAGGCAAAGCGTCAAGCGAAGAAGCTTGCGGATAACGAGGAAGCCCGAGCTCACAACATTGCAAATATGGCACCCAAGGTGAATGCAATTGCGGCGGGACGCGAAAGCGAGTTGGGGATCCTGCGATGGGCTTCTCAGCACTATCGAAACGCAGTCATCCGGAAGAAAGAAGATCCGCTCGCGAAGATTGAGAAATATACCAACGATCTGATCAAGTCTGCGATCGCGGAAGGGTTCGTTCAGTTTGCGATTCACGGTGATATCAAACTCACGGCGGACCAACTAGGAAAAGCCGAGGCGGAAAATAAGACCTTCCATAACGAGTATGTAGTCGCCGCCGGCATTCACCAAGCGATTTTGGCTGGAAGGGACGAAGAAATCTCGGAGTGCCCTCCCGTGACCGCAATTGTAGCTCTGAGACAGAACTATTTCAGCGGAGACGAGAAACCGTCGCTTGCGAATTGGGCGATGGGGCATCTCGCGCGCGATGCCGCTGTAGGGAAACACGAAATTCTGAACTACTGGAACGCGGCTCTCGATGCTGGCGATTCCGAACTCGATTCCATCCACCACCTGGCCCAATCAAACGAGCCCGAATTAGTCTCAGAGGTCTTGAAAGCACTCTTAACAAGGTGCGGAAATAGCGCTAATTTTCAGCCGATCCTCGCTAGATGGCTCGAAGACGAGCCTTGACGATGCTTTTTCAGCGGCCCTTTCGGCGTGCTTGATAGTAATCCGCCGTCTTTGGGCGGATTACGGGCGCGATCATGCCGTCGCCAGCAGCTTTGGTAGCCTCACCAAATTATAAGCGGTGGCCGTCAGGGTGAACATCCAGCCGACGCGATCCTTTCCGCGGTGGCGGGTCTTGCGCATTCCGCCGCTGGTCTTGGCCCAGCCGAACACTTCTTCGATACGCTTGCGAATGCGCTGACTAACGGCATAGCCGGAGTGATGGGTGGTGCGACCGTCTATGGCCGAGCGGCGGTTCGTCGTGTTCTGGGCGACGTGTGGTGTCACCTTGATGTCCCGCAAGGCGGCGACAAAGTCGGCCGTATCGTAAGCTTTGTCTGCAGCCAATGTGATGCGATGACGACCATCCATGCGGCCCACCATATCCAATGCTGCCTCGCGCTCGGCGGT
>NZ_SLZG01000014.1 GCF_004341625.1 Rhizobium sp. BK376
TCCTGAAAAGCCCGGTTACTACAGGCAGCGCGAAGGGTTGGCCTCGGTCGTACAAGCTGCTGGAGAACGTAGCACGGGCGTCAGGAAGACCGCAGCGTTGGCTCAGGCGCCTGGTTCCAATATCACTTATCTCTTTGCAAAGACGGGTGAAGAAGGCGAGTGAACAGTCGTGCGATCGCGCCGTTTTCCATTTAGGGTGTCACGGGTGGGGCGGCGCGATAGGTGAGTATGTGTCATTGCACGATGGGACCTCTGCGACGATGACCAAGCATCTCGGAAGATCACCAAATCGAGCAGGCGTGAAAAGGTTTGAGCGATCGGTCACGATCCGTAAGACTGAAATTCCCTTCATGCTTCATGTATTCCCAGACGGATCTTTCGGCACCAGCAGCCGATCCGGAGGATGAGCGTCGTCGCGTTTGAAGATTAGCGTGTTTATCGGTCCGACCTACAAACCTTCAAGGCCGCGAAGTCAAACATCCCGATTGCAACAATCGAGGTTATCAAGAGGCTTGAGCGCGCGACGCCTTCGATAAGCCTGCTGTCTACAAGTGTCGGAACAGTAAAGGGCATTTTTGCCCAGCGGACTGAAAACCTTTAGGCAGAAGAGGCATCGTCGATCGCGAAGGCACTCTTCGATACTCGGTACTCCGCGGCGCCTGAGGTAAGCTTTTTGTTTGCAGGTTTTGGAGCAGTAGCAAGCGGTCTTTCGGAGCGATGTGAAGGCTTCACCGCATAACTTGCAATGGGACACGATAAGCGATCGGCTTCGACTTTCCGACCTATGAATTGTATTGTGGCGCACCTTGCATTTCCGGCTACAGACGTAAACGACAGGAGCAACATACCGCCGATGAGTACGAACCAGCCTACCGCAAACCTGGCACGGCAAGGGTTCGCGCCATTCGTCGTCGTCATGAGGATGGCAGGAAGAGCAAAAGAAAGCATTGCGCTTGCGAAAAACGACACTGTCCGAACCGACCGTTGCAGAACACTGGGAGTTCGAGCATTGCATCGCAATCACCGCTGTTATTGCCTCCTACAGAGTTGGCAGCATATCTTTCAATAGTTTCCTGGGGAAGGTTGCTTCAGGCGGAAAGCCGCCGGGACCTGAGCTAAGGGCCAGTGATGCGTTATGTTGCGGCTTCTGATGATCTCAAAACCTCCCAATGTAGACACTGGATTAGTCGATGCGTTCGCCGCCCGGATCCTTCCTGAAGAAGTCACACTCCTAGGCGAAACCGTACGAACATCTAACCGTTTCCCTTTCATGACAGACGGGCACAGCGAAATGAACGAGGCGGTCGAACCGTCGCAGGAAACGGTATCCTTCCCGTTCGACAGGATGACGGTCTCTAGGTTCCGGCAGACGTTTCCCAACGCTCGCTGGAACGACACTCTCCTGGCATGGACGGTCCCCGGCAAGACTGCGCGAAAACGTATCGACCGATGGCTCGCGTCCGAAGCCGACCGCCGGGCGCCATACGAAGAAGAGCGAGGCCGCGATGCCTACGAGTTCGAGCCGATTCTCAGCCCATACTTGCAGGTCTATGACCGAGGTTTCCGCATTAGGACCCCGTTCTCTCGAACGGTTGTCGACGAGATCCGACAGATACCCTTCTCCCGCTGGAACGGCGAGGAAAGGGTTTGGGAGATCCCATTCGCTTCCTACGACGATCTTCAGCACCGCTGGCAAACGATAGAGGAGGCGGCTAAGCGATCTGAACCGGAAGAACGGCGACGACGTGCTGAGGCTCGCAAGGGAACCGAGGAGGAGGCCAAGGCCAAGAGGAAGACGTCCGAGCGGAGAAAGAAGCGACTGCCTGTCCCGAGCGACGATTTTCCGCCGTTGGAGCGGCCGGTCGCAACGACGGCATACGGGATCGTCGTCCTAACTGAAATCACGGGAGAATTCGTCGATGCCGACCAAGTGGCCGAGCATTACCCTGATGTCGCCGACGATCACGTTTGGGCACAATGGCGGGCGGCGACGCTGGAAGAGCTCGTCCACACATGGCCGGCGCGCACGGGACCGGGCGATTACGAGAGGCTTCGCGGGTGGTGGCAGCCGACACTCGACGAGCTGCGGGCTGCCAGGAGTTCCGCAAAATACAGAGAGCGGCGGCCCGGCCGTCGCAAGATCATATAGGACACGATCGCGTTGAGCGCGTCGACCCGTCCACGAGGTTCGATCGCCGAGACGGTTTGATGCAAGAATACAACAGCCCGCGGGATCGCGCAGACAGTTCCCTGGAATTTAGGGGTAAGCGACTATTCAAACTCGACCGTGGTATTTGGTAGGTTATGGCTGTCCGTGTCTCCGCGAACGCTCACACGCCTGGGACCTGGACGGCCATTTTTTCTTACGAAGGTGTTTTGCCTCATGGAGCGAGTGGCGCGCAGCTTCGGGCATCATCAAAGTCGAGTGGGTGTTAGGCGTTATCGCAGGGATTTGCAATCGGTGTTGGGAGATGTTGAATGACCAGACTTGCGGACACGGTAGCGGTCGTAACAGGCGGCGGCAGAGGTATCGGCCGGGAGATAGCACTGCAGCAGGCCCGGGAGGGTGCAAGGGTAGCGGTGCTTGCGCGGACGGTTCCCGAGATCGAGGAAACCGCTTCGCTTATCAGGGGAAATGGTGGGACAGCAATTGCTCTTGCGACTGACCTGACACAGCTTTCCGAGGTGCAGAACGCCTTCGCCCGCATTGCGACTGATTTGGGACCGGTAGACATTTTGATTAACAATCATGGCTCGTTCAGCGCTTTCGGCCCAATATGGGAATGCGATCCCGCTGTCTGGTGGCAGGACGTGGAGATCAACCTGCGCGGAACCTTTCATGCTTCCCGCTCAGTGGTTCCGACGATGCTGACCCGGGGCAGGGGACGGATCGTAAACCTGGTCGGCGGAGGAACGGGCAACAGCTTTCCGCATGGGTCCGGCTACGCGTCGAGCAAGGCCGCCATCATGCGATTCACGGAATGCCTGAACGATACGACCCTCTACCGCTGCGTGCGTGCGTTCGCGGTAGACCCTGGTCTGGTTCGCACCTCCATGACAGAGCAGCAACTGTTCTCAGAAGAGGGGAAGATGTATCTGCCGGGGATCCAGCAGCTTTTCGACGACGGGGTCAACGTAGAACCGTCGCGGGCTGCGCTTCTGATCTCCGACATCGCTGCGGGCCGCTTCGATGCCCTTGCAGGTCGGCTCCTTCGAGGAGTTGATGATCGCGATGCGCTCGAAAGCGAGATGGACGACATCGTCGCGATCGACGGGAGAACGCTTCGTTTCAGCGCTGTCGAGCAACAGAAGCTCTAAGTCTGTTCCTCGCCGTTCATGCCGGATTTCCCGGTATCGGCGTCAAACCGTTGGAGCGATCGCATCGCGCCTCGCAGCCGGAGGGCCGACACATCGGCATAGGGGAGGCAACGGCGGAGTTGAATGCTGCTATTTTTATGATGCGCGAAATGCCAGGCGTGTCAGCTATCGTCTTTTGCTCCGATGCCGTCGTCTGGTACCTATCTCGCCGAGCGTGCGGTCGGCTACGCAAGGAAGGCCCGGCCCACTCGAGCACTTTTCCTGGAGTTGCGTAGAGGCGCCTATGCCCCGTTGGGCCCTCATCATTTCCGTCGCGCCCACTCGGAACGCATCACGGAAAGCAGGACCCTGGGGGGGCCAGCCGGATACCCTTGATTAGCAGAGCTTTTAAAAGCGTGACGTATCTGAGCTAGTCAATCGTGACACGATTTCCGGGATTCGCACCTTTGACCAGCGGGCTACTCACAAATCCGCTCAATAGGTACCCGAAGCCTAGTCGTTCGGGTATTTTTGCGCTTCCCGCGCATTGCTCAGGGCGGTAATGGCATCGTGATTGCCTGTTTCCGCTGCCGCCTCGAAGATCCTGATCGCATCTGGATAGCGCTTCATGTTGAGGTAGGCATAGCCGCGCAGTACCATGAGGTCGATCCGCTCGGGCTGGATCTGGCGAAGCTGGTCGAGATAGAGAATGGCCTCGCGATAGCGCTTGGTACCGAATGCGTTGGTCGCGCGGTTCGTCAGAATTGCGGTTTGAAGCTCGAGGGCGCGCTGGCGGTTCTGTGGTGCCTTGGCTGCGGAGACTGCCGCCTGGTTGGAGAGGCCAAGCCGGAGATAGGCGAGGCTCTGGCCGTAGGCGGCGTCCTCGCGCGCCTGGGGCACGTTGCTGCGCAGAGCGACATCGAAAGCCGCCGCGGCCTCTGTTGGGCGGTTGAGGTTCATCAGGCACCAGCCGCGCGGGAGCGCAGCAGCAGGGGCCAGCGTTTCGGGGTCGATCGTGGTCGAGCAACCCTGTGGAATTGCCGGACGTGACGTACGGGTGGCGACGACCCTTGCTACGCTACGCGAAGCCGCAGTCCCTGATACATCCGGCGATTGCGGCGCGTTATAGATCGCCGGCGTCGAGGGCTCACGGACTTCCACCCGCCTCAGATTTTCGATTGCCTGCGTATGGTCGCCATCGACATTTGGCCTGGGCAGCGGAATTCTCAGGTCCTGCTTGGGTTGCTCGACTTCGCCGAGATGCTCGATGCGCGCGGAATGTCCTGCCCAGAGCCGCTGGATCTCGGTGACACCCGCCTTGTCGTTCAGCTGCTGTCGGGTTATCGCCAATCCATAGGCGGAAGGTTCATCATCCGGCTTCCAGCGCAATGCGGTTTCGAACCATTGCGCAGCTGTCGGAAACTGCTTGAGCGTGCGTGCATACCAGCCGAATTGCTGTGCCGTCGGAACATTGCTCTCCTTCAGAACAACGGCCGCGATCCGTTGCAGGATCTCCGGCTGAAGCGCTGGGGGCGGATCGAGTGCAAGCAGGTTTGCCGTGGCTGCGAGATAGGTCGACGTCGCATCCTTCGAGGCATCACGCCAGCGGTACATGACGTCCTCGGCCTCCTGCGGGGACTTGCGTGCAATCAGCGTCAGAGCAAGGCCTTGAGAGGCCGATGCGGTATCCTCTTTCGCACGCGCGGCGCGGAACCACTTCTCGGCTGTCGGCATGTCTTCGCGGCGCAGGGAATACCAACCGAGCAGGAGCGCGTCGGAAGCAAGCCCCTGGGTCTGGGCGATCTGCTCGACACGGCTCAGGTAGTCCGGCGAAATCACGAGCTTCGGATCATCGTTGGCTTCCGCTACGAAACGGCGCGCGAGATCGTCCCTGATGGCGTCGAATTCGCGGCTGCCGTTGGGCAGTGGCCGTTCCAATGCGACAAGGTCCTGCATGGCAGTGTAGGGCAATAATGCGGATGCCTTCTGGACGGTCGCCAACCGCTCGGAAGGATTGTCGCAATTCTTCAGGATATAGACATAGGCGTCCCGTGCCCTCGGCAGGCGATCGGTGTGAGCAAAGGCTTCTGCCACGCGCCAGAGCACGTCCACTTCGCTGCAGGTCAGTAAGCTTGGCGTCGCAGCACCGAGTTGCACGACCATTTCATACTGCTTCTGGTCCGAGGCGGTGATGAGGTGCGCTCTTGCCTCGGCCACGCTCAGACGGTCAAGCAGATCGGCTGGCGGTTGCCAACCGGCTTCTGCGGCTTGCCTGTTCGCGATCGCCTTGCGTAGATCGGCATAGCGGGACTCGGAATAGAGTTGCCACATCGCCTCCAGCTGCTGATCCCGATTTTGCGGAACGGCAAGCGGATCGGTCGGCGGCGTCCAGGTGGGATAAAGTGCGCGCAGGCGCGATATCTCCGCCTGCAGGCGGGCCTTGTCACCGCGGCTTGCGAAATATCGCAGCGCACTTTCATCGACAGTAGGCTGTTGCGCATTGGCCTGGGTCGGGGTTCCGGCTGGAGCGGGCGCGGCGGGCTGAGGATTGGCCTGGGCGACTGCGGAGGCGTCAGCGTCCGCAGGAGCTGTGGTTTGCTGATCGACAATGGCTTCCGCCCGAGGCTTTGCATCTTGCTGCGCATCGGGCTCAGATTGCGCCTGGTCCGCTTGGGCTAGTTCCTGCTGATCTGATGGCTTTCTATCGAGCGAGCTGAAGTCGGGACCGCTGATCCGTCCCATCCGCATCAGTTGAGCATTCTGCACAGGCTCGCTGCTGCCCAGAATTCTGTCTCTCCATTCCGCTATCCGCTCACCATTTTTCAGGCCGACGAAAGCGGCCGTTCCGATGACGGCGACAGACAGCAGAATGAAGGACAGCTTCATAGGCACCTCGATATTTTCCCTCAAAGGCGAGCCCAAACCGTTGAAGTGCGGACAGACATATGTGCGTCGAACGAATGACCTGACGGACGCAGGAGGTTCCGCCCCGCTACCTAAAAGGTCATAGTATGGTTAATGATCCCCTAAGATTTCGGCGTTGCACACGACTTGCATTTGATTTCGCTACTATAATCTCCGACCGGCATTTTCATCGGCGCCTGCCGAGGTTGGATAGAAGCGCTGCCGTCGCCAGCCCGAGCAATATGGAGGAACCGACGAATAGCACGGCATAGGAGAGAATGTTGGTCGACAGCCAGTTGGCAGCGATCAAGCGATAATTTGCCAGAGATGGTTCCTGCGACGGGATGAAATCGAAGCGAGTGACCGGCACTGCGGCGATCTTGTTCGTTCCCGCCGTATAGGTGGTGATATGCCCGGCGATCTGCGGCCAGCTTGTCTCGGTCGACATCGCCGACAGACCGTCCTTGAGATCTCCGCTTGTGGGGGCGGCCACAACCGTCCAGGTGCCGCCGCCGTTCGGGCTTGCGCCTTGGGCGACCATCAAAGTCGTTGCGTTCTGCGGCGTGAACGTCTCTTCCGCGCTGGGCACGAATCGCAAGGAACTTAGCGATATGTCGAAATTCCTGCGCATCCAGTCTTCGAAGACCGATATCTGGCCGGTCCAGCTGCCGCCCCTGACTTTTGAACGCCACTGGTCGAAGGTGGCACGCGTATCGGCGTCAGCCGTTTGCCCGCTCGCGGCGGGCCGCCAGGAAGCCTGGGTCGTCGTTGCGATATTGAGTTGCGAGAGCGCGATCGATGGTATTTGCGAAATTGCACCGATAAACAGTGCATTGCGATCGCCGATCGCAGCGGGCGACGCCACGGCATCGACCGAAATGGGTCCGCCGGCCATCATCGCCAGCCGCCCTAAAAAGGTCGCCGTCGCCGAAAGCGTGTTCTCATCGGCTCTGTCGATGAAGAGCGGCAACTCGTCTGTCGCGCGGTTATAGGGATAGGCGGTGCCTGCCATCGCCGCCAGATTGGGCCGCTGTCCCACGCGAGCAAAATCCGGCATGTGAAAGACCGAGGTGTCGAATAGCGCGAAGCGCGGCTCGGTGGAGGCGGTCGCTCCCGGGATGCAAGCCTTGTCGTCACTGGTTTGCAGCACCGCCTCGAACGAAATCGCATTCAGACCGGGCTTGAAATGGCGCAGCGTCACCCGGATCGGCAGATGGCGATAGATGCCGCCCCCGGGATTTGTAATCGGAACGGTCGAGGCAATGCTGCCATTGACGTAGATATCTATATGGCTGCCCGGCAATACAGAAGGTGCGTAGGCCGCGTCCAGCAGGATCGTCGCCTCGCCATAGGCGTTTGCATAGAAGTCGGAAGGAACTGCGATCTGGAAATCGGTACGGAAGCGTCGGCCCGAAAATTGCGTGGTGGCGACGCCAAGCTGTGAAAAGGGAACATCCGTATCGGAAAACAGAAATGGCGCATCCGGAGCCCGCCACCGTTGCGTTACCAGGACATCCCGGCGCACGTTCGGAGAACGGTCGGCGGGTTGGACAAGGCTTTCAATCGCCGAGCCGATGGCCTGCCAGGAAGGGCCGCTGACCAGCAGCACGGGCGCTCCGGTGCGCGGATCATTGATGAAGGTGACAAGCGGCCCCGCTTGAGCCGCAACGGGCAGAGGGGAGATCAGCGGAGCGATCTCCTGGCTCGTCCCGACAATGACAGCAAGTCTTCCTGATCCGGCCGAAGGCATGCCGCTACGATGGAAAACGAAGGACTGGTTGGGCATGCCGCTGAGGACCGCGATCCCTTGAACCAGCCGCATCAATGGCTTCGTGGTCCCCGGCTGCTCGAGGGCCGGCACGATGAAGTCGAATTCGGTCTTGCCCTTCTCGTCCACCCCGATGGCGCGCACGCCATCGACACTCGATAGCCTCGCGGCGTCGGGCCCCCCAAAGCTCAGATAGGTGTGGGCCGGATCGACGGCGGTCCACAGTTCGTAGGTGGACTCAATGCTGCAATCTGTCCTGTGGCGCTGATCCGCCATCATAGTGATGAGATTGGATCCCGCCTGAAGCAGACCTGCGGGAACAGCAAAACCGACCTGCGAGGGGCCATCCGGCGACCGGATCGGCACGTCGCCGACCTTCTGGTTGTTTATCATAACGGAAAGCTTTGAGATTTCCGGCGCCACCACGATGGCGTTCTGATAGGCGAGATTGAGCTTTGCTGGCGCGCGCGCCTGCTCCGGCGTCAGATAGATCGTCCATGTTCGCCGGTCCAATTCGCCACCAAGGCTGAAGTCAGCGTCCGGGATCAGAAACCGATGAAACTCGCCTGCCTTGGCCACTGATGCGGTATTTTCGGCAGGCGGCGCGGGAATGACCGGCGCGGGCCGCGGTTGAGCCGCAGGAGGCGGTGGCGGCGGAGCGGCGGGCTGCTGAGCCTGTTGCGCTTGCGGACGAGGAGCCACGGCGGGCGCAGGCGACGCGGGAGCCGGGGGGGGAGCGGCAGGCTGCGGCTGTGGAGCCGGGCTTGCCTCCTTCGGCCGCTCGGTCGACATGTCAAAAGGCGCCGGCTGCTGCTGGGCCATGGCCGGCGAGCAGATCAGCACAGTGTTCAGCGCGAGTGCCGAGACAAGGACGATCGCCTTCATTCGCCCGGTACCCCTACGGTCTGACGTTGATCCTCCTCCTTCGGCTTGAGACTGCGGAAGAAGTAAACGAGCCCTCGGCTTGTCTGATAGAAGGCGACGCTCAGGAACCAGATAGTGCCGCGTATCAAGCCCGGATTGCGGCGCCGCGACAGCTGGAAGCGAGTCCACTGATCGGAGTTGGCGAATATGAGATCGGCGATCAGCCTGTGGTCGCGGGCGTTATGGGGCAGATAGAGGCAACCGATCGACGTAATCTCGCCGGACGCCTTTATATTACGCACCGCGATTGGCAGCGTCTCCTCGTCGGCCCCGCTATAGGGCCTGAACTTGATGGCGCCGCGGGCATCGATTTCCAGCGGATCGAAGGTCTTACTGAAGACATGAAGACGGGCGCCATGCACCGATACGTCTTCGATGGAGGCCGGATGCCACTTGTCGCCGATGCCGAATTCGCAGCGGCGGTTGACGCGCACGCGGCGGGAGGACGATCGCTCGCCTCGCTCCGATACCACACCAAGCGCACAGCCGGCCATGATCAGGTTGAGCAGCGTCCAGCCTCCGACGACAAGCGTCACATCCGCCTTGTAGGGTTCGGCATAGACGCGGTAGATCGCGACACAAAAAGCGACGAGCAGCACACCGAAGATGACGAAGAACGGCCGGCTGATCTCAGAGAGGCGGCTCACCGAGATGGATTCGTCCTTCGCCGTCACTTTGAAGGTCGGTTTCCTCGGATTGAGGATAACCGACACGACCGCCGGCAAGAGGTGCACGGTCTGCACATATTCGTAGAGCTCGGAGATCCACGGCCAGCGGAACGAACCATAGAGATAGTTCTGCATCATCAGGTTCACGAGCATGTAGGTGAGCGTATAGGCCAGAAACTCGCCGCCCGACGACGTGAAGATTTCGAGGTTGAAGAAGAGATAGAAGAGCGGTGCGAAGAGGAAGATCGTTCGCGGGAACGGAAACAGCCAGAACAGCGTCGACGACATGTAGCAGAGGCGCTGCGGAATGGAGAGGCCGCCCTTCAGCAGAGGGAAGCGGAACCGCAGGATCTGCATCATCCCCTGTGCCCAGCGGCTACGCTGACCGATGAAGCTTGCAAATGTCGCCGGCTGCAATCCTGCGATCAGCGGCTTGTCGACATAGATGCTGTTCCATCCGCGTGAATGCAGCGCGATGGCCGTCTCGCAATCCTCGGTAATGCTGATGCCGCTGAAGCCCTTGGTCTCCTCCAGCGCCGTGCGCCGCAGGACTGCGGCAGAGCCGCAGAAGAAGGCTGCGTTCCACTTGTCGAGCCCGCGCTGAATGATGCCGTAGAACATTTCGTTCTCGCTCGGCATCTTGTCAAAGGTCTGCAGGTTGCGCTCGACCGGATCCGGATTGAGGAAGAAATGCGGTGTCTGGACTAGAAAGAGCTTCGGATCATCATCGAAATAGCCGACGGTCTCGAGCAGAAAATCGCGCGCTGGCGCATGATCCGCGTCGAAGACGGCGATCAGTTCGCCCTTCGAGTGTTTCATGCCGTTGTTGAGATTGCCGGCCTTGGCATGCTCGTTGCGGTCACGGGTCAGGTAGTGTGCGCCAAGCTCCTCGCAAAGTTGCGATAGCTGCTCATGCCGGGCGGTGGCAGCCTGTGATTCCAGGAGATTGTGGGCATTGCGCTTCTGCAGCGTGCCACCGTCATCGAGAAGCCAGACATCGATCCTGTCCGAGGGATAGTCCATGCTTTTGGCCGCAGCGAGCGTATTGGCAAGCAGCGCCGCTTCCTCGTTGTAGCTCGGCACGAAGACATCGACATGCGGAAATCTGTCTTCGGATGCAGCACGAGAGGGACGTGGAGGCAGGGGCATGGCGACGACGAAAAGGCTGAGCGCGCCCATCATCACGCTGTACATTTCTGCAAGATAAAGAAGGAAGCCAGGAATGAAATTCTCCGGCTGGTTCAGCGGCGGCAGGGTGCTTGTCGTTCGCCAGAAGACATAGCGCAGAATGATCGAACTGCCGAAAGCGAGCGCTATCAGCCGCCACGAACCCTCGCCCTTCATGAACTTGATCAACGCCATCAGGATCACCACCGAAACGCTGGTGATCAACTGGGTCTGAAGATTGATCGGCAGCGTAATAAGGGTGACAACGCTGATCACGACTATGAGCCAGACGATGACACTGCGGACTTTGCGCATCTCATTTCCCTTTGCTATCCGAGGCGTTGTCGTTCGAAATCAATGCTCCGGGCGGGTGGGATATTTTGGATGACAGGTGGCGAACGATTAATCACTTGCATGCAGTTCCCTCCGCCGCGGTCGTCGCACAACCCGGTCCGGGAACGACGACCGAGGCCGGCTTGGCGCCCTGCGCCGCCGTCGTCGGCAGTGGGACGATCGGGCCCGTCGGAGAGCTTGCCGCTACCGGCTGTTGCCGTGCGGCGGATGGCGTCGATACTGCTGTCGCCTGCCTGTAGATCACGGGCGCTGTCTGTGGCTGAAGAGCAGGCGGCAGCTGGCTGGCATTGCTTGATGGTATGCCGGGATAGATGGGGCTTTCCGTCCCGCCGAGAGACGCATCGATCTTGGGCGGCGCGTCATACGGGTTCCATCCCTCTGCAGGAAATGTGCCCGTTATCGTGTAGCGGTACATGACGCCCAGCAGCTGCTGCTCGGTCGAATGGGCATCGCAGAGCCGCAAGCGCACCTGGATCGTCCCCCG
The DNA here is from genome assembly GCF_004341625.1 of Rhizobium sp. BK376. Taxonomy (GTDB): domain Bacteria; phylum Pseudomonadota; class Alphaproteobacteria; order Rhizobiales; family Rhizobiaceae; genus Rhizobium. The sequence continues at coordinate 11,567 of NZ_SLZG01000014.1, forward strand.
GTTCTGGAAGGCCGACTGGGAATTCGCATTCGAACGGATTTGCTGCCAGGCATAAAGGCATGTGTCGCCGGTCCGGCTTCTGCCTGTAGCGTAACCGAATGGCCCATAATTGTTCTGCACATAATAGGGCGAACGGGACATAACGACGCCGGGGAACTCATGGCGCATTTCACTCGCGATGCTGGAGTCGCGTATCGCGGTGTAGGACATGCTCTTCTGGTCGTCATAGTCGAGACCGACCGGACCGAAGAAGGATATGCGCAGCACGTTCTGGCCCGGAGTAGAGGCCGATGTGAACAGGAAAATATCCTGCCGTACCGCATTGTTGAAATGGTGCTGAATGACGTTGACGATCGCCGGGCCGCCCGGGGGAGGCAGAGCGAAGGCCTGATCGTTGGACACGGTTGCGGCCCCGTCGGGAACGCGGATACCATCTTTCGATGCACAGCTTGAAATTGCAGAGGAGGCGGAGACAAGAAATACGCCGCACAACAAGCGCGCCGCCATACCCTTCGCTTTATCGCCAATCGTCCGCCGCGACGAAGGCTGTCGAATCAGGTGGTGCAAGTTCATGCCGTAGACATAACTAATTACGCTTCATAAGCAATTGCGAAATCACATCAATTCGAAGTCTGTCCCTTCAAATCCGTGACGTGGTTAGGCGTAGCCGATCACTTGGACGAATTGTTCTATTTTGAAGCGAACCGATCCGCTGAAGCCATTTTCGCGATGCGAGGCTGCACCCGATGCCTGAGGCGCGGATTTCTTGACAAGCCCGTCGAGAAAGAGAAGATGCGTGCTCGTCAATTCTTCGCCTGTCCCACAGAACGAAGGACGGCGCGGTTTCGTACTTCCGGAGGAAATACATAGATATTGGATGCTCACCCGTGATTGGGGTCTGGATGAGCATGATACGCCGCGACTGATATTGGGCCGTGCGCTTTCACTGAAACACAAATTTTGAGACGGCATTCGAGGAGAATTTGGAAATGACAAGCGGGATGGAGATTTTCGGCACTGGCACATTCGTCGGCCGTGTCTGGCGATCGGACGTAAGCGGCCCTTCGGTCGTGGTGGTACGGGATGGTGCAGTTGTTGACATCACCTCGAAGGAAGCGCCGACCGTGCGCGATCTTCTGGAGAAGGATGATCCGGCCGCCTTTGTGCGCCAACAGAAGGGCGGGGCTCTCGGCAGTCTTGAGGGGCTGCTAAACGGCACGGAAGTTTCTGTCCGGCTGCTGGCTCCGGTCGATTTGCAGGCAGTCAAGGCCTGCGGCGTCACCTTTGCCCGCTCCATGGTCGAACGTGTGATCGAGGAGCGCGCGGCCGGCAATCCCGATCTGGCGTTGAAGATTCGTGAAAAGGTGAGTTCCATTATCGGCGACAGTCTGCGCAATCTGAAGGCAGGGTCGCCGGAAGCAGCAAAGGTCAAGGCTGCACTCATCGAGGAAGGCGTGTGGTCGCAATATCTTGAAGTTGGCATCGGTCCGGATGCCGAAGTCTTCTCGAAATCGCAGGTCATGTCGTCAGTCGGCCATGGCGCCGATGTCGGCCTGCACCCGATTTCCAGATGGAACAATCCTGAACCGGAAATCGTGCTCGCCGTCGACAGCCAGGGCCGCGTCAAGGGCGCGACACTGGGCAACGACGTCAACCTTCGCGATATCGAGGGTCGCTCGGCGCTGTTGCTCGGCAAGGCGAAGGACAACAACGCCTCTTGCTCCATCGGTCCGTTCATCCGGCTCTTCGACGAGACCTACTCGCTCGACGACGTGCGCAATGCGGATCTCGCCCTTAGGATCGAAGGTGAGGACGGCTATGTGCTCAACGGCTCGAGCTCTATGAAGGAAATCAGCCGTGATCCGCTCGACCTCGTATCGCAGACGATCGGTCGTCATCACCAGTATCCGGATGGTTTGGTGTTGTTCATGGGGACGTTGTTCGCCCCCGTAGAAGACCGCGACACACCCGGTCAGGGGTTCACCCACAAGGTCGGCGACGTCGTCACCATTTCGAACGACAAGCTCGGTGCACTCCGAAATCGAGTACTCTTGTCGACTGAATGCGATCCCTGGACGTTTGGGACCTCTCATCTGATGCGGAACCTCGCTCAACGCGGATTGCTCTAAGCCTCCCTCAAGTACCGCCATTTGCGAATTCTCACGCCGAATAGGGGACCAGACTGTCTGGTCCCCTATTTTTTAAGGGGCATCCAGATTCCTCTGGAACCATTTGGGACCTGCAGCGTTGTTTGGGGCTTGAAGTGTAATTGTCAAGCTCGACGGCAAAACCGATGACATGAGAGCGGGGGGCATTCAAAGTAATGAATATGCGACACTTCATATGAATCGCAATGACATGGCTGTTGGAGTTGCCTGGAGCGTGGAAGACCGTTTCCGGCTGTTGGTCGATACGATCACAGATTATGCGATCTATATGCTCAACCCTGAGGGTTATATAGCGACCTGGAATGCCGGTGCGGAGCGCTTCAAGGGCTACAAGGCTGACGAAATCTTAGGTGAGCATTTTTCCCGCTTCTATCCCGAAGAGGATCGGCAGGCCGGCCTGCCGGCCAGGGCTCTCGCCATTGCCAAGGCCGAAGGCCGATTTGAAAATGAGGGCTGGCGGATCCGCAAGGATGGAAGCCGTTTCTGGGCGCACGTCATCATCGATCCCGTGCGTACCCCTGATGGCCTCCTGGTCGGATATGCCAAAATCACACGCGACCTGACCGAGCGCCGGCAAGCGGAAATGGAGATAAAGCAGAGCCAGGAGCAGTTTCGCATCCTTGTTCAGGGGGTCACCGATTACGCCATCTATATGCTCGACCCGGAAGGCAAAATCGTCAGCTGGAACGCTGGCGCTCAACGCATCAAGGGCTATTCGTCCGAAGAAATTATCGGCCAGCATTTTTCCCGCTTCTACGCCGAAGAAGACCGGCTGAGCGGCGAACCGCAGCGGGGGCTTGCGATCGCTACACGTGACGGGCGCTTCGAGAAAGAGGGTTGGCGCCTGCGCAAGGACGGAACTCGCTTTTGGGCGAGTGTTGTCCTGGATGCCATCCGCGACGAGAGTGGCCGCCTTATCGGATTTGCCAAGGTGACGCGGGATATCAGCGAAAAGATGAAGACACAGCGTGCGCTGGAGAAGGCACGCGAGGAACTTTTCCAAGCCCAGAAGATGGAGGCGATAGGTCAGCTGACCGGTGGCATCGCCCATGATTTCAACAATCTTTTGATGGCCGTATTGGGCAGTCTTGAAATCGCTCGAAAGCGCCTGCCACACGACACGTCAGTCATTCCGCTGATTGATAATGCCATCCAAGGCGCGCAACGTGGCGCCGCCTTGACGCAGCGCATGCTGGCATTCTCCCGGCGTCAGGAGCTTCAATTCGAGCAGGTGGATGTCAATGCGCTGCTCAGTGGGATGAGCGAGCTGCTGCAACGATCTCTCGGTCAGACCGTATCTGTCGACATGGATTTGCCGGATCAATTGCCACCGATATCCAGCGACCCCAATCAGCTTGAAACCGCAATCCTCAATCTTGCCCTCAACGGTCGCGATGCCATGTCCGGCAAGGGACAGATCCGCATTTCTGCAAGGCAGCTGGCGATCGCTCAAGACGCTTGCTCCGGACCGGTGTCGCCTGGTCATTACGTCTGTATCGCGGTTGTCGATAGCGGGGAAGGGATGGATCCGGAAACCCTCCAGCGAGCAACAACTCCCTTTTTTACGACCAAGGGAATTGGCAAGGGAACCGGCCTTGGTCTCTCGATGGTGCTCGGATTGACGGAGCAATCCGGGGGAAAGCTTCTGCTGAAAAGCGAAAAGGGCCAGGGAACGACGGTAGAACTCTGGTTTCCCGTCAATGAGTTACCGGTTCTGGCTGAAGTTCCAGACGAGTCGCCGCTGGTGCGACCCCTGATATCAGAGATGCGTCTTCTTACCGTCCTGGCGGTCGATGATGATGGCCTCGTTCTCATGAATACGAAGTTGATGCTGCAGGATCTCGGCCATCGGGTCCTAGAAGCCGATTCCGGCCTCGATGCACTTGCCATATTGCAGCGGGAGCCGGTCGACCTGGTGATTTGCGACCATGTCATGCCGCGTATGACGGGGTCGGAGCTCGCGACCGCCATCCATGACCAATGGCCTGATGTGCCAATTATTCTCGCGACTGGCTACGCGGAATTGCCGACAGAGGTCCGGGAAGCGTGGCCCAGACTTGCCAAGCCATTCTCACAGAGCCAACTGGCCGAAGCCATCGCCCGCACCATCCATTGACGGGCATCAACTGTTGGCAAGCAGCGCGACGGGGAGGCGATCCAGGATTGCCGCCAACGGAAATTCCCGCCCCGCATCGATCTCATTTTCCAGAATGACATTCCGCATGCCCTGACCTCGGCAGGAGGCTGGGAGCAGGACAGCTGTGTCGCCCCAGAAATCAGCGCAGGACCATTCGTCGTCCCCTAGGTAGAAAACCAGACGTGGTGCCAAGACTATGACGAACTGATCGCCGAGCCGGCGCAGGAAAGCGATGACATGCTCGCTCCCCGCGCCGCGAGCCTGCAACGGTTCATAGTTTCCGTCACGAAGCAGGGCGGCGTTCTCTCGCCGGTACCGAAGCGTGCGAGCAATAATTTGCTGTTTCAACACGCCGCTCGACAGTGCCGCCTCATTTGTCGAGGTTTCCGATGTCATCAAGTGCCGAGTCAGTCTCGGGAGATCGGGCATGCGGCGATTGTCGGGATCGACGAGGCTGAAATCCAACCCTTCCGAGCCTTGATATATGTCCGGCACACCTGGAGCTGAGAGCTTGATCAATGTTTGCGACAGCCCGTTGAAAAGCCCGGCGCGAATGAAGGGGCGAAGGGTTCTGCGGAAATCCAGCTGGAACGCGCTGTTTTCAGATGACAGCAGGGACCGTGCGTAATTCTTGACGGCCGTCTCATATGGTTCGTTCACGGCGCTCCAATCGGTGCGCAGCTTTGCCTCCCGGAGCGCCTTTTCGACGTAACCCAGGAATCTGGCCTCAAAATCCGTCGGCAATTGGTGTCCGCTTTCCAAACCGGCGGGCCAGGCGCCCGCCAACGCCTGATAGAGCATCCATTCCGTCTCGGCATCCGGGGCAGGGCCGTCGGACAGATGCCGAACTCTGGATTTGTTGATCTCGCGCCATCGCCGAACTGCCGCTTCCCAGACATCAGGAGCTTCGCTGATGGCGTAGAGGCGTGCCCGCGCGTCCTCTCCGCGTTTCGTGTCATGAGTAGAGGTTGCCGAGAGGCCATGGGGTTGAGTGGCTATCCGCTCAATCATCAATTGGTGGAAACGGTCGAGACCGAAATCTCCGCCATCCACCTCACCGCCGACTTCATTCAACCCAAGCAACCGATTGAAACGATAGAACATTGTGTCTTCGATCGCCTTGGCAGTCAGCGGCCCCGTCAGTTGCTGCAGGCGGCGGCGGAATTCAGCGGCTATCTCCAGGTCTGCCGTCGGTGTTTCACCGCGAAAAACACGATCGAGGAAGGCGAGAGCTCGAGGGTCCGGTGGCTGCCGCAATTCACGGACGCTGATGATGACGTTATTCCAGAGACAGAGGTTCGCGTCATCGAGCCCATTTTTCGTCCCGTAGGTGCGGTAGACCGGGAAGGCGATCAGGATCTCCATTAGCGCGTCTTGGATCGCTTTCTCCGATGGGCCGTCTTCCCGCTGCGTGCCGGCGATATCGAGAGCCAGCTTGAGCAGGTTGTTTGCCTCGACCGCAAGATTTGCGGCAATGAGCTGCTGTTTCGCCTGCCGGGCGCCATCCTGAAAATTCAGCCTCTGGCCTGTGACGTCGGCATAAGCCAGATCCAACCTGTCCAGGCCGCGAGTGTCGACCAAGGCGTTGCTGAGAGCTGTGATGAATTCGTAGCCAGTGGTGCCGGAGATCGGCCAATCAGAGGGTAGTTGTTCGTCGGCCGCCAGTATTTTTTCGGCGACAATATAAGTGTCTGGGCCGACCTCCTGCCGAAGGCGATCGAGATAGGCCTTCGGATCGACGAGACCGTCGATATGATCGATCCTCAGTCCGTCGACCTGACCGCTTCGGACCAAATCGAGGATGAGACGGTGCGAGTCTTCGAAGACCTTCTCATCCTCGACGCGCAGTCCTGCCAGACCGGTCACCTCGAAGAAGCGGCGATAGCTGAGTTCATTCGGTGCATCAAGCCAATAGAGCAACTGCCACGACTGGCGATCAAGGACGCGCTGTAACGCTTCGCGATCTCCCGACAGATGATCGAGTGCCGTCTGAAGAGACGCGGTTACTCCCTCTCTCGCAAAGAGGTCCCGCAAGCTCTTATGAAAAGTTGCCGCATTCTCAGGAGTGGCGGCGACGGCTCGCTCGAGGATTTCTGCGGGAAGGGGTAACCCTGCATAGGTGGCGGGATGGAGCGGAATGAGATTGTCGAAATAGGCGATCGTCAATGCGCCCGCGGCTGCGTCGAGAGCAAATTTCAGATCGCCCGCTTCGATGACCTTATCGAGTGGCTGCCCAAGGATCGGCAGGGTGAGACGACGCCTCCAGTTGATGTCGAAGTAATCGGAAAACGGGCTTTCAGTTCCCCATTCCACGACGCTGCGCCACCAGGAGTTTTCAAGCGACGCCGCCATGTGATTGGGGACGATGTCGATGATGAGGCCTAGTCCGGCTGCGTGCAGGCTGTTTGCCATCGCCTCGAAGCCGTGCCGTCCGCCGATCGCTGGATCAATCTCATTGGGATCGATGATATCGTAACCATGGGTCGAGCCCGCGGTCGCAGTGAAGACTGGGGACGCATAGAGATGGCTGATGCCGAGGCGCTTGAGATAGGGTATCAGCGCGGTCGCCCGGTCAAAGGTCATGCCGTTGCGAAATTGAATGCGGTAGGTCGAGCTCGGAATGGTCATTGCGCGTGCCGCAAGACAATTGCCGATGGGAAGGTGCGCTCAGTTGCATGCGCACGCGGCAACTGGCGCGCAAGCTTCGGCGCCCGTGTTTTCAGTGGCGGATGGGACATGTTCCAGGATCGCTCGACGGTTAACTTCGAACGTAGAAACTTGCAGCCCTGATTTAAGTTCCCTGCGGCAAGGGACACAGAGATGGGCGCGACGCCCTTGGGCAGCCAAAATTCAGTGGGTCGAAACCGGCTGAAGTTGCGATTGGCGGCTGCGGGCGGCGGTCAATTCGCTGGTGGTGTGGTTCAGCCTGTCGGCCAAAACGCGCATGATCTCGACCGCCATTTCCGGAAAGTCGCTGAGCAGCTTCAGAAAATGTTCCTTGCTGATACGCAGCGCTTCGAGACGCGAGGTCGCCTTTACGGTTGCCGTACGTGAGACGTCGCAAAGGATTGCAATCTCGCCGACAATGGAATTCACCTCGACGTCAGCGACCTTGATCTGGCCGGCCGGACTGTCGACTAAAATATCCGCTGTGCCGGTAAGGATCACATAAGCAGCGTCGGCCATGTCGCCCTGATGGAACAACGTCTGACCGGACTGATAGGTAACGCGATCGGAGGTGAAGGCCAAAAGTTTGAGCTTTGCCGGTGCAATGCGGGCAAAGATCGGCACCCGCTTCAGCATTTCAACTTCATCTTTCAGAAGCATAGACGTTCAAACCCCCAGTTTACGCGCTCTTCTAGATTATTACGATAACAGTTCTTTGAACATACCGTTCTTCTCTAAAAGATCGTTGCTTGTGCCGCTTTCGACCAGGGCCCCATGATCGAAAACGAGAACGCGCTCGAAGAGTTCCGCCAAGGTCGGATTGGAGAGAACCCAAATGACCGCCGGCTTGTAGTCGTCCCCGTGCAGATCGTTCAGAACGGTACGCACGATCTGGTCCTGAAAGCGGTGATCGAGGCCAAGCAGTGGACGATTGAAAACCATGTAGTCCGCGCGCTTCAGCAAGGCGCGGGCAAGATTGAGCTTTTGCCGTTGGACGATCGTCAGCCGCTTGCCGCCCGAGCCGACATCGAAGTCAAGGCCGATGGACAATACGCTATCCTGCAGCCCAAGCCGATCGAACAGATCGCGCATGATGGAATGAATTCGCTCCGGCGCATCCGCCTGCTGATGAGCGATCCTTCCGAAAAGCACGTTATCCATCAATGTTGCCGACGCGATGAAGCGTTCGGGATCGTAGCGCTCTATGACAGCATTGAGATCGGCGGGGATATGTTCATGGAATTCGGCGCGCGCTGCGACGATCTTTGCCATCAATGCGTCGGTTAGCAGGCCGAAGCGATGCCGGGGTTCGATATAGGAAAAACTCAGGCGGATGATCGCCGCGCGTTCTTCGGGCGTTGCCACCTCGAAACCGCGGCCGTTGAGCTTCTGCAACAGCGCCTGATAGTCCGGAATATCGTCAGCCGTCATGAATGTCAGTTGCTGGAAGAACGGATGGTCCGGCGGCAGATCGTTGAACAGTTCCACCGTGTTCTCGGCGATCTCAAGACCCATCGTATAGAGCTCGACGTCGAGCCCCGTCTTCTTGAAGAGTGCCTGAAAATAGGGATGGGCTGCCAATTTCCTGTTGGTCATCAGCGGCCGCTTGAGCGTCCCGAACAGAAGGTTTTCGCCGACCGTTGCCTGCGGATTGTAGGCCGTGAACTCGAAAGGCACGACGAGCCCGTCAAGATCTTCCTCCTTCAGCTTCTCCAACAAAGCATGACGCAGTTCGACGATGCGGTCCGTCATATCAGCGTGAGCAATCGTATCCACGGAGGAGCGTAGCGCCATGTCGAAAATGTCTTGCGACATCAACACTGCATCGAGAACCGGGCGAATGACGGTATAGATATCATCCGGGCCGGTTGCGCCGGCCGACTGATAATCAACCCAGTCACTCTTCAGATCGAGTTCGGGATTGGCGGCCCTACGCGCCTCCGCCATGGCCCATTTGAAGCGCGTTGCCTCCGCTCCTTCGTATTCATAAGGCTTCAGCGGTGCGTGCTTGAGGCCATAGAGAATATTGTCGCGCAGCGTGCCGTGGAAGAAATAGGTATCGGCGGAAGCATAGGCAATCCGCCGGCCGGCCACAGCCTCCGGCATCTCCAACACATCACGGCCATCGATCGCGACGCGGCCGGTATCCGGCCAGACCAATCTGGCGAAGGCTTCCGCAAGATACTCGCCGCCGCTCCCACTTTCGCCGACGATCGCCACGCTCTCGCCCGGGTTCATTTCCAAGGAGACATGGTCCAGAACGCGAGCGCCGGTATCGTCGGAAACAGTCAGGTTTACCACCGTCAGCGGGTGCTTCAGATGCGGAGCCGGCTCCGACGAAACGCACTGGATGGCCGGATCGATCAACCGATCGACACTGAACTGCTCGACCACCTGATTGTATTTGACCTGCACGTCCTGGCGCGACTGATCCCAGTCGATCAATTCCTTCAACGGACCGGGTAGATCCTTATAGGCGTTGATGACGGCGACGAGCTGACCGATATCGAGCCTGCCCTGAAGCGCAAGAAAACCACCGATGGAATAGAACAGGAACGGCGTCACCTGGGCGAGGAAGTTGTTGATGAACTTGACCAGGAACTTCCACTGGTAGAGGTCGTAGCGGATCTTGAAGATCAGCCCGAGACGCGCCGCAATATCGGCCCGCTCGAAATTCGAGGTATCATTGCCGTGGATAGTCCCAATACCGTCGACGATTTCGCCGACGCGACCGGAAAGCTCACGCGCGGTCAACTGCCGCTGCCGGCCGAGATCAAGGAGGCGCCTGCGCATGCGTGGGATGACAATAGCCTGAACCGCGACAATCCCCGCAGCGATCATACCGAGCCAGAAATTCTGCATGATGATGAAGACGAGGGCGGTGACCGCTTGCCCGCCAAGAAGCGCAGGCTGGACGAAGGCGTCGCCGGTGAAGCCGCCCATCGGCTCCACTTCATCCTTGATCATCGTGGCGATCTCGGCAGCCTTGACCCGCTTGAAATGCGCCGGCGGGAAACGCAGCACGCGATCGACCAGCTCAAAGCGGATGCGACGAAGCATGCGCTCGCCAAGCCGGCCCTTGTAGGTGTTGATGTAAAGCTTGAAGAGACCGTTCAGGACCACCAGCGCCAGAAAGACCAGGCTGAGAGCAATCAGCATCTGGAAGCGTGTGAGCTGCAGGCCGTGGAAGACCTCGACATGGCCAAACAGCGGCAAGTCGTAGGCGATGTGCATGAAGGTCTGGGTGGCGCCCCTGGTCTCGAATCCCTTGCCCTGGATAGGGCCGTTGACGATCTGCTTCGGCAGATCGAAGGACAGGAAATAAGGCACCATCGACGCCGCCACGACGAGCAGAATCCAGATCTGCTCCAGGCGGGTATTTGACCAGATATAGCGTGCTAGGCTTTTTTCCATTGCAGATCACATACTTCCATAGTCGGCGGTCCGCACGGCTCGGTGTCTGAAGAACGTCGTAAAAATGTAAAGGAGGTTCATCGCAGGTACGTGCCCCCTACCGCGGGAAACGAGAAAGGGCGATTGTCTGCCCGACCGATCCCGATTCCCTGAGATCTCAGTTTATATCACAACCTCCTGCAAAACGAGGAGGGATTGATCTTATAGGATAATTCGCAAGAATCTCAAACAGCGGTACGGATTATATGCGACGTTCGCTCCGAACCTTTCAAGTCCAGACCGTGGCCGGAGGGTTTCGGCTTTGCGAGCGCTTTTTCAACGGCGCTACAAAGCAGCTCGACGGTCAGTCCTGCCTCGGGCAACGCGATTGCGAGGCCCATTCTCTCCAGCCGTTCAGCGCGAACTGACTGCTCGGTTTCACCGCCTGATGTAAAGGGCACGAGAATGGAACGGCAGCCGGTGATCAAGAGATCGCAGACCGTATTGTAGCCCGCCTGCGAAATCGACAATTCAGCGCCGCGGAGCAGGGAAGGGAAATCCTTGCGGAAACGGACGAGGCTGACATTTGTCGGCGCCTCGGCGCCCAATGCTACGAAATCGGCCTCTGGCAGGTTGGGGCCGGTGATCAGGCACCAGCTTTGCCTGGTTCCAATGATCCGCGCAGCTTCGAGCGATGTGCGGATCAGGTCGCGCCCGACAGCGCCCCCGCCTGCAGAAACCACTATGTCGAATAGCTCGGTCGGCTCGGGCGGCAGGGGAGGAGCGACCAGCCCGGTATAGCTGATACGGTCCGAGATCCGTTCGGTCAGCGGAAATGTTTCCTCCAGACGGACGAATGTCGGATCGCCATGGACGAGAATGCCGTCGAAATGATCTCTCAGGAGCGACACGGTCTCTTCGTCACGCCCCGGCTTTTTCTGTTGCTGCAGGATGTCACGAACCGATGTGAGCAGCTTTGGTCTGGGCGAGGTGGAGGCAATTGCATCGAGAAGCGGAAGCAGCTCGAAACGCATCTGCCGCCTTCCGAACGGAAAGGCCTCGATGATGACGACATCCGGGGCCGCCGTGCGGAAGGCGTCAAGCAAGAGGTCGCGACGCGCAGCAAGGAAGCGCTCGTCGACCGCATTGCTCTTCTCGTCGGCAAGACCCGAAAAGCCGGCGCTGCTTGCGACGACGGCGGGTAGCATCACTGACGTGACATCCGACCCTGGAAAACCGGGAACCGGAATGCCGCCGGTGACGATTGTCACGTTGCAGCCATCCTTTGCCATGGCGCTGGCAATGCGGCTCGCGCGGGCAATATGACCTATTCCGAGGAGATGCTGGACATAGAAGAAGACACGAGGGCCGGTCATGCGGATTTCTGCCATCCTTCTTCTTTCTGCCACTCCTCTTCGAAAAGGCGCGTGAGCTGGCGGATGCTGGCGTGGTGGTCGAAATGCTCGCGCACCCGCCGTTCCGCGGCCTTGCCGAGTTGCCTGCGCAGCTCCGGATTTCGGATCGCCTCCTCAATTGCCTTTGCGAGGGCGGCAGGTTCCTCCGGCGGCACGACCAGGCCATTCTCACGGTCGGTCAACAACTCGGGCACGCCCGACACCGAAGTGGAGATGCAGGGCAGCCCCTGGCTCGACGCTTCGACAAGAACATTCGGCAATCCGTCGCGATCGCCATCGGAGGCGACGCGACAGGCAAGCGCGAAAAGATCGGCTGTGCGATAGCGGGCAAGCACGTCCTTCTGCGCCATGGCGCCATTCCAGGTAATACGGTTCCCGACACCGAGCTTCTCGGCCAGCGCCTTGAGTTTCGGCAGCTCATCGCCGCCGCCGATATGCTCGAAACTCCAGGCAATATCCTTGGGCAGAAGCGCCAGCGCGCGCAGGAGCACGTCATAGCCTTTCTTCTCGACAGCCCGGCCGACGCTCAGTAGCCGGACGGGATCGGAAGATTGAGAACCGTCCCGGTCCGAATGTTCTCCCGAAAACGGTCCGAAGCGCGCGAGATCGAGACCATGGTAGCTCAGGTGCACCTGGCTCTTCATCGGCGTCAGTTCCCGCATATGCTCAAAGCCGCTGCGCGTGCAGGTAACCGTCCAGCGCGCATCGGCAAGTTTCTCGGAAATCTCCCAGTCCGGTGATGTCCAGATGTCCTTAGCATGCGCCGAGCAGGTCCAGGGGATGCCCGTCATGATGCTGGCATAGTAGGTGACCGATGCGGGCGTATGGATAAAGTGCGCATGCAGCCATTCGCCGCCGTCGGGCCACTCGTGCGCAAGGACCAATGCCTGGCCGAGGCGCCGTACGCGGTTTGGCGTGAGATCGCGTTTGAGGTCGGTCCAGAAACGCTTGATGAGCGGCTTGAAGCCGGGCTTGGAGAGGCCGGCGAAGAGGGCTCGCAGGACGCGCAGCGGCTCCTCGTAGAGATATTCCGGCAGGTAGACCACCCGAGCCTTGATTTCATCATGGACGGGATGACGCTTTTTGTCGGTCGGTCGGCGCATCGAAACCAGAGTGAGATCGAAGCCGGCCTGTTCCAGCCCGAGCAATTCCTGTGCGATGAAAGTCTCCGACAGCCTGGGATAGCCCTTCAGGACGACCAGGAGTTTTTTGCGGATAGCCAAAGTAGGAAATCCTATTCCGCAACCGCAGTAAGCGGCGGATAGTTATCGCGACGATCCAGCCAGTCGCCGACAGTCCGCGAAATATGGACAAGCCCCTCCAGCTGCATCTCCGACGTGCCGCTTGCCGAAGGTGGCTCACGGTTTACGAGCTTCTTCAGCGCTTCCGCCAGGCGGCTGGGATCGGCGGATTCTTCCGGCAGCAACATGTCGATCAGGCCGAGTTCGCTGGCGCGCTGCGCGCGGATCAACTGTTCCTCGCGCGGCCGCGTGCGCGGAATAATCAGCGCCGGCTTGTCGAAAGAGAGGATCTCGCAATAGGTGTTATATCCACCCATGGCCACGACCGCCTTGGCGCCGGCGATCAGTTCCTCCATCTTGTTGTCGAATTCTATGACCTCGAGACAGGCGATCTTGCTGCTGCGCTCCAAAAGCTCAGCGCGCTCGCGAGCCGGCATGTAGGGGCCAAGCACGATCAGAGTCCGGCACTGAAGCGTGGTGTCGTGCTCGTAAGCGCCGACGACATCGCGAACGAGATCGGCACCGTCGCCGCCGCCGCCCGTCGTTACCAGGATATAGTCCTCGTCAGGCACATGTTCGGATTTGGTACCCAGCCGCGAAACGCTGCGTTGAAGGAAGCCTACAAAATCCATTTTTCTTCTGACACCGGCAGGTACGTCCAGGCCGACGAGCGGATCATAGAAATCCGGCGGGCCATAAACCCAGACCGCATCGTAGAATTGATCGATCTTCTGCAACGCGTTGTTCTTTTTCCATTCGACATCAAGGAGATGCGGCGCGTCCATGACGTCGCGCATGCCGAGCACGAGCGTCGTGCCGCGCGCCTTCAGATATTGCAGGGTCTCCTCGACCTCGCCCTTGAGCCCCATGGGCTCCTTGTCGACGATGAAGATATCCGGCTGAAACGTCTCTGCTGTGTGGCGGATGATCGACTGGCGCATCTTCAGCGTTTCCTGAAGATCCACGTGGCTCGCCATTGACGTATATTCGCCGTCTCTGAGCTTGATGACGCTCGGCACCTTCACGAAATCGACACGAGCACGATAATCAAATGCGCCCGCAATCGTTGCGCCCGAAATGATCAGTACATTGAGGCCACGATAGTCTTCGACCAGTGAATGGGCGATCGTCCGGCAGCGGCGCAAGTGTCCGAGACCGAATGTGTCGTGGCTGTACATGAGGATACGAGCATCTTCTACACGCCGCGTCATGGGCAAAACCTCAAGAATGGAAGTCATTTTCACGGAGGAACCGCAAAAGGCATCTGCAACCGCTACCTGAACAACTATGCGTCAGGGAAGCGATTCCCAGTCTATTTGTAGGGATCGGCGGCATCACGCAAGCCATCTCCTAGAAAGTTGAATGCCAGGATCACAAGGATTACCGGAATCATGGGAAATAGCAGCCAGGGATAGAAGGCAATAACGCTGACGTTTTTTGCCTCCGTGAGCAGAATTCCCCAGCTGGTGATCGGTGGACGCAAGCCGAGACCAAGGAAGCTCAGAGCCGTTTCGCCAAGGATCATGCCTGGGATGGAAATGGTTGCCGTTGCAATCAAATGCGACATGAAGCCGGGAATGAGGTGGCGACCGATGATGCGCTGAGCTTTCGCGCCCATAAGCTGCGCTGCCAGAACGTAGTCCTCCTCGCGCAGCGAGAGAAGCTTGGATCGCACCGCTCGTGCCAGACCCGTCCAGTCGAGGATACCGAGAATGATCGTGATGCCGAAATAAACGAGGATCGGGCTCCAGGTAACCGGCATGATGGCTGCAAGCGCCATCCAGAGCGGAAGGCTCGGCAATGACTGCAAGACCTCGATGACGCGCTGGACGAGAAGATCAAACACACCGCCGTGGTAACCTGCAAACCCGCCGATGACGATGCCGAGAACAAAGCTGATAGCGATGCCAATCAGGCCGATCGTCAGCGAGATTCTTGCGCCGTAAATAATGCGAGACAGGACGTCGCGCCCAAGCCTGTCTGTTCCGAGCAAGAACATCTGGCCGCCGACGGCCGGGCAAACCAGGTGGAGATTGGACGGTATCAATCCCCAGAAACGATAGGAATCACCACGGCAGAAGAATCGGATCGGCTGCACGTCGTTTGGTCGATCCGTGTAGCTGCGGCGCAATGTTTCGATATCCAGCGTCATTTGCCGGCCGTAGACAAAAGGACCGATGAACTGGCCATCGTGGAAGAAATGGACCTGTTGGGGCGGAGAATGGATGTATTCGACATTGCGCGTATGCAGACCGTAAGGCGCAAGAAATTCGGAAATCAGGATCGTGCAATATAGTAGCAGCAGGAAGATGCCCGAAACGACCGCGAGCCGATGCTGTTTGAATTTCCACCACATCAGCCGCTTCTGCGACGCAAGATGATAGCGTGCCTGACCGGCCGACATCGCTTCGAACTGCAGTGGATCGAACGGCGCGGTCGAGACGTAATGTTCCAGTGGTGCGCCGGGCTGTGGCAAGGAGAGGGTCATTTCATGCTCCTGCCTTGCAAGCGAATACGGGGATCGAGGAAGCCAAGGGCGATATCGGAAATCAACACGCCGATGACGTTCAGGAAGGCGAGGAACATAAGGAACGACCCCGCCAGATACATATCCTGGCTCTGAAGCGCCTTGATCAGCATCGGTCCCGTTGTCTCAAGTGACAGCACGATGGCCGTGATTTCGGCGCCTGATATGATCGATGGCAGGATGGAGCCGATATCCGCTACAAAGAAATTGAGCGCCATCCGCAGCGGATATTTGACCAGCGCGCGCAGAGGATGAAGCCCCTTGGCGCGTGCAGTGATCACATATTGCTTCTGCATCTCGTCCAGCAGATTGGCACGCAGCCGTCGGATCATGCCGGCAGTTCCCGCCGTTCCGACGATGATCACGGGAATCCAGAGGTGCGAAAGGATGGAGCTCGCCTTGGCCCAGCTCATTGGCTGGGACAGGTATTGCTGGTCCATCAGATGCCCGATCGATACGCCGAACCAGACGTTTGCGAAATACATCAAGATCAGCGCCAGCATGAAATTCGGAATGGCGATGCCGAGGAGGCCGAACAGCGTGAGCCCGTAATCGCCCCAGCTGTACTGATGGGTTGCAGAATAGATGCCGATCGGAAAGGCGATGAACCACGTCACGAGAATGGTCGTGAAGGAGACGAGGATCGTCAGCCACAATCTGTCGCCCACGACATCGGAGACCGGCAATTGATATTCGAAGGAATAGCCGAAATCGCCATGCAGCATGCCCGCGACCCAATAGGCGTATTGCAGCACCATCGGCCTGTCGAGACCGTACTCATGGCGAAGATCCTGGATCTCCTGCAGGTTTGCCGTCTCGCCCTGCGCCTGCAGTTCGGCGATCTGGCTCTCGAAGAAATCTCCAGGCGGAAGCTGGATGATGGTGAATACCAGCACCGAAATGATGAGGAGGGTCGGAACCATCGCGGCGATACGCCAAAGTATATATCGCAACATCCTATGCGTCCCTTCCCATCCAGAAGGTGTCGGGCATGTAAACGCCAAGGTAACAGGTAGGATCGAAGCCGTAGAGAGCCTTATCCGGAATGTTGCGGAGCTTGGCAGAGCGCATGATCGGTTGCAGAGTACTATTGATCAATCCGATGGAAAAGACCTGCTGCGTGTAGATCGACAGCATCTGGTGCCATATCTCTGTCCGCTCGCCGAAGGAAGCGGCTTTGCCCCAGCGACCGAGAAGCGCGACAAGCTCGGCCGCCTCCGGCACATCCGGCGCTACACCCTGGCTGCCGCCGGAGAGAAAGTACATTCCCCAAAGCGGCCATTGCAGCTGGTCGTCCATGGTCGGGGCCAACTGTCCGGGGTTCATATCGGCAGTAGGCACGCCGTTATCGAGGCCGTACCACACTGACATCATGGTACGCCCGCCCATTGCTCGGCTACGGAAAATGTCGCGCTGCGACGAGCGGCTGAAGAGCGCGATGCCCACCTGCCGCCAGTGATCGGTGATCAACTCGAGGACGTCGGTGTCGAGCGTGCTCTCACCCGCCGTCTCCACTGTGATCTCGGCGGGGCGTCCATCCGGTAGAATCCGGATCCCATCCTCGTTCCGCTTGTCGAGACCGGCTTCGTCCAGAAGCGAATTCGCCTGTTTGGGATCATAGTCGATCCAGGCGCTTGCATATTCCGGCTTGAAGAGCGGACTATCCGGCAGAATCGTATCGGCGCTTTCAACACCAAGACCGTAGAAAACCGCCATGTTGATTTCGTGCCGATTGATCGCCAGCGACAAGGCGCGACGGACACGCACATCCCTGAAGACGTCACGCCAGACGGTATCGGCGCAATTGAGATTCGGCATGAGCGCCACGCGCGATCCGCGGATCGCCTTCCAGAGATCGACCTTCACTGGATGGCGCTTTTCGGCATCCTTGAGGAACGTGTAATCGTCAAAGTCGATACCCGTCGCCTGCAAGTCGCTCTCGCCGGCGCCTGCCTTGGCGGCGATGATCGAGGAGGAGCTGACATTCAATATGAAGCGATCGAGATAGGGCAACTGCAGGCCGTTCTCATCCACACGATGGAAGAAGGGATTGCGCTCGAAAACGAACTGTTCGGCCGGAGGAGCCGTCGTGTTGCGCCAGGGATCGAGAACGGGCAGATCCGGATTTTCGGGCCTGTAGCTCCGTCCCATCTTGATGTGCAGGTCCTGCCACTTCTTCGCGCGGTATTCCTTCATAAGGGCGGACAGCCTGATATCGTCCTGATATTTCTTGTGGAATTGTTTCAGGTAATGCCCAGGCCCGGCAAGGACCAGAGGTTGCGGAGCCGCAAGCGCGGCCAGGAAATTTGGATTTGGCTGATCCCAGGAATAGCGAACCGTCAGCGGATCGATAACCTCGAAGCGAGGCAGAGTGCCGTGAGGCCGCAATTCTAGCGCTCCGCCTCCGGGGGTCAGCTGCTTGTTCAGAATGACGTCATTCCACCAGTAATGGAAATCGTCGGCGGTAAAGGGTTTACCGTCCGACCATTTATGTCCGGGACGTATCCTGAACGTAAAGACGGCATCGCTCTGCGATTCGAACCCTTCAAGAATGTCCGCTTGGAGCTGCAGCCGCTCATCGTAGCCGACCAGCCTCGCATAGCCATAGATCGTCATGAAGCGAAGATCGCTTTGGCCGCCTATGATCGTGCGAACCGTGCCGCCATATCGGCCGGGCTCCCGACCCATCCTCTTGACGTAGACGATCCGCGGCCGATCAGGGAGACGCTCAGCCAGGGGCGGCAATTGTGCTGCTCGCAGCCATGGGCGGAGATATTCGGGCTCGATGTCGCGATCCGTCGCCCGCGCTGCTGCTGGCGCCAGCACTGTCGATGCGACAAGTCCTAGGAAAGAGCGGCGCGTTACCACGTGCGGAGCTCCTCGACAGCAACATCGCGACGGGCGCGGACAAAGTGGCCCGAGCCGAGGTCGGCGTAGGAAAGGTCGTTTTCTTCGCCGGTCTCGGTAAAATGCGCACCCCAATTGCGCTTGGAAGATGGTCCGAGCGCCTGCAGCGTCTCAAAATCCAACGGCCGGTCGAGATCCGGGAAAGGCACGGCAGCCAGCAGCGACCGTGTATAGGGATGAACAGGGTCGCGCAGGATGATTTCGCGCGGAGCGATCTCGACGATGCGGCCGCGATACATGACCGCAATCCGATCGGCCATATAATCGACGACGGCGAGATTGTGCGAAATGAACAGGTAGGTGAGGCCCAGTTCCTTTTGCAGGTCTTTCAGCAGGTTCAGGATCTGGGCCTGCACGGATACGTCAAGCGCGGAAACCGGCTCATCCAGAATGAGAAGCTTGGGGCCGAGCGCAAGCGCCCGCGCTATGCCTATGCGCTGGCGCTGACCTCCGGAAAAACTGTGAGGGTATCGGCTAAGGTAGCGTTCATCGAGGCCAATCGCCCGCATCAGCGCCTTGACCTTCTCCTTGCGCTCGTCGTTGTCACCCCGAGCGTGGATTTCGAGGGGTTCGCTCAGGATGTTGCGAACGGTCATACGGGGAGATAGCGACGAAACGGGATCCTGAAACACCATCTGGATCTTTGTCCGAAGATCCATCAGTTCATCGCCGCTGACGGAAATCACGTCGATTTCGCCGTGGCCATCATTGAATGTCACAGAACCACTGTCCGGACGAAACGCGCGCATCAGGATCTTGCTGACGGTCGTCTTGCCGCAACCGCTTTCGCCTACGAGCCCCAGGCATTCTCCGCGACGAATGTCGAAGCTGACATCGTCAACTGCGCGTAGAAACGCGGTCTCTTTCTTTGCGAAGATGCCGCCGCTCTTGCTGACATAGGTCTTGCGCAGGTTGCGCACGGACAAAAGAACATCCGGTGCGTTTGCTACCGGCTTCTTTTTGCCGAGCAGCGTATCGATGTTGACCGGGACCTCGCGAAGGGCCTTCAGACGCTCCCCCGGTTTCATGTCGAAGTGTGGGACTGCCGACATCAAACCTTTGAGATAGGGATGCTGCGGGTTGCGGAAGATCGTCTCGACCGGCCCGGCCTCCATGATCTCGCCGTGATAGATCACCACGACTTCGTCAGCCATGTTTGCAACCACCCCAAGATCGTGCGTGATCAGCAGCATGGCCATGTTGAACTTGTGCTGCAGGTCACGCAGAAGCCCGAGGATCTGCGCCTGTATTGTGACGTCGAGCGCAGTCGTCGGTTCGTCGGCGATCAGAAGGGCGGGATTGCAGATGAGCGCCATGGCGATCATAGCGCGCTGCCGCATGCCGCCCGACAGTTCGAACGGGTACATCTCATAGGTGCGGCTGGGATTTGTAAAGCCGACCAGTCCCAGCATCTCTTCCGTCTTCTGGCGCTGTTCGGCCTTGTCGGCGTGGCTATGGATGCGCAGCGCTTCGCCGATCTGATTCCCGACGGTGTGCAGGGGCGAAAGCGATGTCATCGGCTCCTGGAATATGGTTGCCATTCGCCCGCCGCGCAGCGCTCGCATCTCGATACTGTCGCGCGAATATTGGAGGAGATCGGTCGGCGTGCCGTTCAGGGGATCAGTGAACAGGATTCGGCCGGCAGCCTGAGCGGGCGTGGGCAGAATGCCCATGATGGCCTGGCTTATGATCGATTTTCCGGAACCTGACTCGCCGACCAGCGCAGTGACCTTGCCGGGGAGAATTCTCAGATTTGCGCCCTTGACCACACGTATCTTGTCCCCGAAAGCCGAGAACGACACGTCAAGGTTTTCGATACGCAGCAAGTCCGTCCCTGACGCCATGCAAAGAATTTCCCAGTGATAAGACCTCGTGATCCGTCGAGGCACACTAACTTAGGCCATAACCGGTGTCCAGTTACCCGACATAGGGTGTCACTGGCAAAAATCCCGTTACTTCCAAGCGATTATCGTAGAGAGATACAGTAGCGCCGTATCAGTATTATTGCATAAGTTTCTCTAGCAGCGGCCGCTCTTCGCGCTTCTTTGCGTCGCGATGAAGCAGTATCACGCGTTCTGCCTCCGACAGTCCGTCATGAACGGCATCCGCATCGGGCTCCAGCGATTGCAATTCGACCAAGGGAGCGGGATGAAGCACCGTCAGTTTCTGGCGCACGCCACGCAACTTTTCCTCGCCGAGGGTGACCCACTCGCTGCCGGTGTAGCCTGCGAACGCCTGGCTGGCGACGACTTCGCGGGAGTATTTTTTCGTCAGGTTCTGCAGACGCTGCACCTCGTTGACGGCTGCGCCGAAGGCGGAAAAGGTGAGCCGGTCCTTCAGCCCAACATTGCCGAACATGACATTGCCGACATGGAGGCCGATACCGTAGCGAACAATGCCCAGGCCTCCTGCCTGCCGCTCCTGATTGAGCCGTGCAACACGCGCCTGCGCCTGGAAGACCGCCGATAGAGCGGCTTCGCAAGCAACCTTGGATGGGTCCTTGTGGCGTCCGCATGGGTAGACCGCGAGGAAGCCATCTCCGAGAAAGCTCAGGATTTCTCCCCCATTGCGGTTAAACGGGGCGGCGATCGCGTCGAAGAATTCGTTGAGCGTATCGATATAGGCCTGCCGGCCTTCCTTCTCCGCATACATCGTCGACTGGCGCATGTCGCCCATGACGAGGGCCGCGCGAATGGTCTCGCCGTCGCCGCGGCGAATCTGTCCGTTCAACACCCGCTTACCGGCGTCGCCACCGAGATAGGTGGTCAGCATATTGTTGGCGAGCTTTCCGAGCACCGCCATCTTGGCGGCCATCGCCAGATGGTTCTGCAGGCGCAGCAGTGCTGCAATCATCTCCTCGGAAAAACCATTAAGGCTGTCCGTCGACCAGGAGCCCATCATACCCTGAGCCGAACCGTCTCCGAAGGCCTGCACGAAAGAGATATAGTCCGTGATCTTTTCCTTGCGCAGATCTTCAAAAATCGGAAATTCCAGCGGGCCGTCGACATCGATGCGGCGGCGGAGATAATCCAGATTGTTCGTCAGCAGATAGTAATAGGGGCTCTGCAGGAAACGCTCGGGCTTGTCCTGCGAATGACGATAGCCCTCGATCGTGAGGCCACTGGCGCGACGCCAGGTAAACCCGAGCGCGTCGTAGAGCGGATGCAGCATTGAAAAAGTCAAATGGACGCGAGCAATCGGCAGGCCGGAGGCAGCCATGCGGTCGCAGAACCCACGGACGATATTCTCGAGATTTTCGCCTTTCAGCGCAGACTGCGTGAGCCATTCGGCAACTTTATCAAGAAAGATGTCGGAAACGCTTGAGTGGATGGTCTTCATTCCTGGGCTTCATCCCTTTGATGAACTGGCCGTTATCCCCCGCGACCGATGTAGATAGGGCAGTAAGGCAAATTCCTTAGCCCGATGCCTTCCTTAAGTAAGCTGACGACGGGAGCGAGACAATGGGAGGACAAGCCGACTGCAGCGAAATCATTGGAAGCCGGCAAAGTTTCACGGCGATCCGGCGGAAGGCAGCACGGCGGGCGTGATGGCTTCCGTGATCGAATCCATCGTTGAATTCAGCTTTGATTTCAATCGGGATGCGGCCACTGCGTAGCCGCCATCCGCGCCGTCGATAAAGTGCATGTGATCGCGCGATAGCGGCGTGGCAACGAAACAGGTCATCAGAGCCGACGCCTGACGGTGCAGTCCAAATCGGCAGATACCCTGTCGCTCGGCTTCTTCGAGCCGCTTCTCGATTCTTGACAGATGATCGCCGTCGACGTCGATCGTCATTTTCAGTCCATCATCGAATTTTCGGAAGTCCGAATTGGCTGCCAGATCACGTCTGTAGATGCTGACGTCGAACGTGGCGGTATGGATGCCGAGCTTATCGAGAAGATAGACAAGACCGATCTGGGCAATGATGAAAAGTCTCCGGAAAAAACGCATTTTCCCGACCGTCTGAGCCCGTGCCTCCACATCGGCGCCTTCGAAATCCAAGGCGGGAGTCGGCCCTTCGACGGGCACCGGGTGGCCGTCGCGGGCCTGCTCCATCGAGATCGCGATGATATCGGTCACCAGGCGCTGGAACTCAGGCCCGTTGCCGGCGGTGCCTGGCACGGCGATGATGGAGACGATCTCGCCATTGCGTGCGTCGATCGGGTTCCAGCGGCAAGAAAGGCCGGTAAGATCAGGCCGAGTCTCGGGAGGCGCCGGGTCGACCACATATTTCCCGGCTTTCATCTGCGCCTCCGCCCAGCTCGTGCCGCCGCCGGAAAACATGGCGTAGGAGACAAAATCGCTGGGACTGAAGCGGGCGACGCGAACGTCCAGTCCCTCGTTGCGAATGGCGGCCATTGGAACAACCGCCGTGCGCAGATCGAGCTGCAGCTCTTCCATGACCCAGGTCCTGACGGCTGCCAGCGCCTTGCGGACAGGTTCGATACCGGAGGAGGGGATTGCGACCAAGGCCCCATCGCCGCCGAACGCGAATGGGTAGTCACCCTTGCCGAGCGCGTTGATGACGGCAGAAATCACGCCTGCGCCTGCCATGTTGACGGATTTGTAGTGACCAGCTGCAATGGCGCCTGTCGAGCTGACGATATCCGCCAATGCCAGACACCAGTTGTCCGGAAGCGGGCGATAGTTGCTGCTGTCAGTCACGCCTTCGAATCGCTTGAAGACCGGCACGCTGCCAAAGAAATCGTCATTCGTCGGTTTGAGCATGAAAGTTCCTATCGCATTTTCTCAGGCGCAGGAGACGGACCAAGGCCGTTCTTCGAGGCTGCGCCATCCCAATCCTTAGCCTAACCATCGCGAAAGACCAGTTATCGTCAAGGATAGGGGCGAAGCGGTCGACGCGCGTCCCATGATTATGATACGTCGGCTAGATATTAATAGTTTCAGGAACGCAGATATCATGAGCCGTCTGGATAGCTTCATTCGCCGTCTGACCGCACAACGCGACATTCTCAACCTCATTCTCGAAGAAGTTAGCCATATCGACGGCCCCATACTGGAATTCGGACTGGGAAACGGCAGGACATTCGATCACCTTCGCGAACGTCTCCCCGATCGCCGTATCGTCGCCTTCGATTGGGATGTCCATGCCCACAATTCGTCGGTCCCCGAGGGGGAAGACATGGTCCTGGGCAATATCAGGGAAACGGGCCAGCGTTTCATTGGCATCGACGCTGCTCTTGCCCATGCCGATATCGGAACCGGCTATGACGACAAGGATGCGATTACGCTGACATGGCTGCCGCAGCTGATAGCCGGCGTGCTGGCGCCCGGCGGCATCGCGCTGAGTGGTCTGCCGCTCGATCATGCGCAGTTGCAGGCCATGCCGTTGCCGCCAAGCGTCAAGACGGGCCGGTATTTCCTCTATCGCCGCCTCAGCGCATAAACAGCACGTCGAACTGTTCGCCTTTGGTGGGCAAATCAACCACCTTCATTGGCGTGCTTTTGTCTTCGACAAAGACGATGCATTCTTCATAATAATCTGCGAGGGACCGTGCGAAGGCCTGGCTCCCGCTGCTTCCATAGAAGGATGGCGTAAACTCCATATAGAGAGGCGTCTTTTGCGCCATCAAAGCCTGCATCGAACGGCAGGCGACCGGCTCGTATCCCTCGATATCGATCCAGATAAGGCCGATTTCATCGATCGGCGTTTGCGCCCTCTCAAGGATATCCGGCACTGTTCGAACAGGCACCAGGATCTTCTCATCAGCCGCATTCTGCTGCAGAGCGCTGCTCTTGCCGTGATTGTTGTGATGGAGAAAAAAGTCCAGCTCGCCACATCGGTCGCCGGCGGCGCAGTTGATGGCGGTGACCCGATCCTCAAGGCCGTTCTGTCGGATGTTGGCGGTAAGCAGACGAAAATTGCGTGGATCGGCTTCGACCGTGATGATGCGGCGGTAGGCCTGGCTGAGCGCGAAATAGATCGTCTGTGTTCCGATATTGCCGCCGAGCTCGAGCAGGGTGGTGCCCTTTCGCATCAGGCCCTGTTCTCTCAGTACGGCGAGCAGCCTGTCCACGTTGTCACGCTCGAAATGGCCCTTCCGGAATATCTTGCGACCGATATAATCCGACGGCGAAAAGCTCATGACGTGATCGCCGCAATCCACCGTCATCGTCAGTACGCGTGAGCCGATGCCGCCGATGAGAAGATTACGGCCGTAGCGGGTATCGAAAAATCGTTGGGCGAGTTGCTCCCGCATCTTGCGCAGGCGGCGTTTCAGGAATTTTCGAGTTGCGGTCGCGCGGCTGAATATCATGGCCATTTCATATCTATAGCCGCGGCGCGGCGTCATGCAAAGCGGGCGCTCTCTTCCTTGGGAACGATGAAGACGCGGAGCGGTACCGCACGACCACGCACGGCGATTTCCCTGCTTTCGATCCCTGACAGATCAGCGCCCGAAAGGGCGGCTACGGGCTCTGAAAGGACGAGTTCGGTGTCGAATTCCTTGGCCGCGCTTTCCAGACGGCTCGCCACATTCACCGTATCTCCGATTGCCGTCAGGTTCTTCACATTGCCGTAGCCCATGGAACCGACGACGGCGAGGCCGCTATGGATGCCGACGGCTATTCTTAGCGGTACCGAAAGCTCTTCAGCCAGCTCTTCGCTCAGGCGATCGACTTCCCTGATGATCGTGGCCGCAGCCTTCAAAGCCTGACGGCAGGCTTCGTCAGGCGGATGGCCAAGGCCAAAAAGTGCCATGGCACCGTCACCGATGAATTTGTCGACCCGGCCACCTGCATCCTCTATCGCCTTGCCGACGATGGCGAAGTACCGGTTCAGGAGGAAAACGATGTCGAAAGGCAGCCGTTCCTCGGTCAGTGAAGTGAAATGGCGCAGATCGCAGAAAAAGACGACAATCTCCCGCTCCCGGCCGGGACTTGTGGTCTGACTATAGGTCGGAATAGCGGACTCCGACATCGGGACGAGCAAGGGCACCACGGCAACGTCGTGCGTCGGACGAAGCTGGCAGGCGAGCCGGATGTCGGGCGTGGCGCGAATGCGATTGAGCGTTTTCTGCTCGAGCGGCTCCGGCGACGGTAACGAGTCTACGCCGTCGACGACCTGGACTCGGCATGTCGAACATTGGCCCTTTCCGCCGCAGACGGAATAATGCGGTATTCCACCGAGGCGGCTTGCCTCCAGCACCGTAAAGCCACGAGGCACCCGGATGTTCTCACCGCCGGGATAGCGGATCGATATCTGGTGCGCCCGTTCCGACAATCGGCGCGTCACGCGCAATCCAAAGAGGGCGATGAGTGCAAGGGAGAACGAGCCATAAAGCGTCACGCGATAGGGCTGGATGTCGCTACGTATTTGGTTTCCAGGGACCGACTGGCTTTCTCCGAAGCTACGCACATCGCTGTAATAGCCGCCGACGTAACCGCGCTCATCCTCCTCGGTGGAGATATAGATAAGCGTCCGGCCCATATTGGCGAAGCCGAGCAGCGCAAGCACCGGCAGCAAGATGGCGACCGTCAGCACGACGGGCGTGATACGCGTGTACCACGGCCGATATCGCAGCCAGAAATGGACGCCGATACAGCCGTGAATCCAGACGGCGAGCAAGGCAAGCGTCTGGCGAATGCCATCGACCGGCGAGCTGATCCAGAGCGTACGGACAATCGAGTGATAATTGTCCACGTAGCCATAGATGTCGTGTACGATGCGCGTCCCGAGGACGTGATCGATCAGCAGGAGAGGGATCAGCAGACCGGTGACGATCTGAAATGCTTCTCCGAGCGGCATCCGCAGCGTGCGCCGCACATAGAGCGTACGCAGGACCAGAAGCACGTGCACGATGACTGCGCCATAGAAAACGACAGTTCCGATCGGGTTGCGCCAGATGGCCAGAAATACGCCGCGTCCTGCCTCCGCCGCCTTGAGCGAAATCAGCCCCAGCGAATGGTTGCCGAGATGCATGGTCACGAAAAGGAATATGATCAAGCCGGATCCGAGGCGCGCCTTTCGGATGAACTGATCGGAGAGGAAAGGGTCTGTCTTTGTGGTCATCAAATTCGTTCTGGTGGCCTGTTCACAAGGCAGAGGAAACTGAATAATGACCGCCGGGCACCCTTTGCAGACGACACGTCATTTTTCATCTAACTTCTATGAGAGATTCTGTCGAGAATGCACGGCTACGCCGAAGTGATAATTGCGATGAATATGCCAAAATTGAGTGCTATTGTCACGTTTGCGGCCCGAGCCTGCCTGATGGCCCCTATCACGCAGTCGGCTCCATGAAGATCGCTTTCTACGCTCCCTTGAAATCGCCCAATCACCCCGTCCCCTCTGGAGACCGGCTGATGGCGCGACTGCTGATCGCTGCCTTGCAGATGGCCGGGCATGATGTGGAGGTCGCTTCGGAGCTCCGGGGTTTCATGGCAGTACCGGTCGATGATCCCGGCAACGAGGTGGTGGAAGCGGCACGGCAGGAAGTAGATGGCCTGCTCGATCGATGGAAGAAGACCGGGGCGCCTCCCGATCTCTGGTTCAGCTATCACACCTACTACAAGACGCCGGACCTGCTGGGGCCTGTCATCGCCTCGATGTTCGGTATTCCCTATATCACCGCCGAAGCCTCCTACGCGAAACGGCATGACGCGAGCGGCTGGGCGGCAAACCAGCGTCTTGTGACGGAAGGCGTGCGCCAGGCAGCGGTCAATCTGTGTTTCACCGAACGCGATCGGGCAGGTCTCGTTGCCAATACTCCCGACGGCCGCTATGAGCGACTTCTTCCCTTCATCGATGTCGAGCCTTTTCGCCAGGCGAATAGTCAGGGAGATGATCGAAGACTGGTCACGGTGGCGATGATGCGCCCGGGCGACAAGTACGACAGTTACGTCATGCTCGCCAAAGCCCTTGAGATGATCCGCGATCGCGACTGGACGCTGACTGTTATCGGCGGCGGACGGGCGTTGGCAGAGGTGCAGGCCTTGTTTTCTTCGTTTGACCCTGGCCGCATCCTCTGGCTGGGGGAGCGCTCGGCCGATGAAATCAGGATCGAGCTGCAAAAGGGTGGCATCTACGTGTGGCCGGGTTGCGGCGAAGCCTATGGGCTTGCTTATCTCGAGGCGCAGGCAGCGGGTTTGCCGGTCGTGGCTCAGTCGACCGCCGGGGTTCCGGAGGTCGTCGTCGACGGGGTAACGGGGCTGCTTACACCGGAGGGGGATGTGAAGGCACTGTCGCAAGCCATAGCGCTCTTGCTCGAGGACCGGGCACGACGACGCGAAATGGGAGACGCCGCTTTCCGCTTCATGCACGAGGAGCGATCTCTGTCTGTCGCGTCGCAACGTCTCGACGCCATCTTGCGACAATATCTGGGAACACATCATGGCCAATGAGACAATCTGGCAGCCATTGCTGGACGAACTGAAGCGATGGGAAGATGCAGGCCGGGTGGCCCGCTTCTGGTTTCGCGACGATGACGCAATAGAGCCAACGGAGGCGCTTGATCAGCTGCTCGCATTGTCCGATCGGTTTTCGGTGCCGATGACGCTTGCCGTCATACCTGCTTCGACCGGCGAAGCGCTGGCCGTCCGGTTGGCGGATCAGTCCAGGATTTCCGTTGCCGTACATGGCTGGACGCACAAGAACCACGCGTCCGCTTCAGAAAAGAAGCAGGAACTTGGCTCCCACCGCCCCGCGGACCAGATGCTTGACGAGCTTAGCCGTGGCTACGAGAGGCTACGATCGCTTCACACCGCGCGTTTCGTTCCTGTCTTCGTGCCGCCCTGGAACCGGATTGCTTCCGATCTGCTGCCCGAACTGCCTGGCATCGGCTATCAGGCGCTGTCCGTATTCGGCATTGCCAAACCGGGGGCGATCGCGCAGGTCAACACCCATGTGGATATAATGGACTGGCATGGCACCGGCGGCTGCCGACCGCACGCCGACATCGTCCGGGATATCGTGAGGCAGCTCGATAACCGCTTCCAGGGCAACGAAGAGCCGATTGGCATTCTGACCCATCACCTCGTCCACGATGCAGCCGCTTGGGACTTCATCGAGACCTTGTTCGACGTGATGTCGGTCAGCCGCGCCGGCAGCTGGCGGCCCCTTGAGGAGTTTCTCGACTAAAGCTGCAGAGTTTGCTCGTCGAAGGCGACGAAAGCGCCGGGGAATTCCGCTTGCGCCGCAGCCTGAATCTCGTCCAGCTGATCGTCTGTTCGTTCGGGCGCATGATGGAACATGGCAAGGCGTTTTGTTCCGGCGAGTTTGGCCAGCTTTATGCCTTCCTGCCAGGTCGAATGACCGAAGCCGAGACGCTTCGGCATTTCCGCATCGGTATAGGTTGCGTCGTAGATGGCTACGTCCGCATCCTTCATCAGGAAAAGCGCGGCATCATCGGCTTTGCCGGCCATATGCTCGGTGTCGTAGACCAAGGCAACAATCCTGCCTGCCCATTCGATGCGGTAGCCAATGCATCCGCCGGGGTGATTAAGCGTCACGGTCCGCATAACGATGCCGGGATGCGGCTTCAGGACGTCGCCGGCCTTGAAGTCGTGAAAGCCCAGCGTGGCACGGCATATTTCCGGATCGACCGGGAACCATGGCGGACGCATGAACTGATCGACGAGCTCATGCGTCGTGCTCTTGCCGGCAAGGTGGCCGGACCAGAGATTGACGGTCACGTCAGAGGAATAAATCGGATCGAAGAAGGGAAGGCCGATCATGTGATCGTAATGCGTATGGGTGAAGAAAAGGTCGATCTCGCCGATGCCGTCGGTCCGGAGCGCGGCAGCGGCTTCCCGAACACCCGTTCCAGCATCGAATAGAATTCTTCTGCCGCCGTGCCGCAGCTCAATACAGGACGTATTGCCACCATAGCGATCAAACTCCGGGCCTGACACGGGAATGCTGCCCCGTACTCCCCAGAATTTGAGTTCGAAATTGTCGTGTTTCATGCGCACGTTGTTACCAGTCCAATCCCCGCCAACTCAATCACACTTTCGTCGTCGTGCGAAGAGTGCATTTTGCGCAATATTTGGTGTCAGGTGCAAAGCGCGTTCGCAAAATCCCTGTTTGGAAGCAATTGTGGCATGGGCAGGTTAGGATTCCACAAACGCTTCATTGAAGCCGATGTCATGCAACTGTCATTAAAATGTCGCCAAACTGTCATTTCGCCTGTCTAAATGTCGCCTTAATTGATCATATCAATCCCCGGTTTCCGATGAATGTTTCGACACGCCCGCCGCTTGCCGCAGTCTCAGCGGCGGCCCTCGAATTGAGCTATGGGGCGACATCTATCCTGCGCGGGATCGACTTCTCCTTGCCCTCGGGAAAAACGCTGGCGTTGCTCGGCCCCTCCGGCTGCGGCAAGACAACCTTGCTGCGATTGGTGGCTGGCCTGCTTGCGCCGACCAAGGGCCGCATCTCGATCGCGGACCAGCTGGTCGCCGATGCGTCCAACGGCACTTTCCTGCCTCCCGAAAAACGTGGTCTCGGCATGGTCTTTCAGGATTATGCACTCTGGCCGCACATGACGGTCGGTGGAAATGTTGCTTTTCCCTTGGAAATGCGCCGGCTGAACAAGACTGATCGCGAAACCCGCGCGATGCGGGCCCTGGAGCGCGTTGGTCTTGCTGCCTATGCGACACGCAGACCGAGCGAGCTCTCAGGCGGCCAGCAGCAGCGCGTCGCGATTGCTCGCGCGATTGTCGCCGAGCCTGCGCTCATCCTCTTCGACGAGCCGCTCTCCAATCTGGACCGCGAGCTGCGCGAGACGATGGTCGACGAGATCGGCAGCCTCATCTCGGGTCTCGGCCTGACTGCTATCTACGTTACGCATGATCACAGCGAAGCGTTGAGCCTTGCCGACGAGGTCGCCATCATGCGCGCCGGCCGGATCGAACAGCTGGCGTCGCCTGATATTCTTGTCGATCAGCCGGCGAGTGCCGAGGTGGCCGATTTTCTCCGGCTTGGTTCCGTGATGGCCGTGGAGCGTCGTGATGGGGCCTGGTATCTGGCGCAAGGCGGAGTGCAGATTGCCGCCGATGATAGCGTGCCCGCCGATACCACCCACGCTCTTCTTCCTGCGCGCGCGATGGAAATTGCCGAGGCCTCGCAATCTGCGATCGCCGGGAAGGTCCTCAGATCGCAATTTCGCGGTGATGGCCACATGGCGACGGTCCTTGTCGGATCGCCCGAGAGCAACGCCGAACTGCAATTGATCAGCAGAACGAGACTTCGTTCAGGAGACCATGTCGGTCTGCGGATCGACCCCCAGCACATTCGCTGGTTTTCACGCCAAGCACATAAATAAGAGGAGATTTTCCAAGATGTTTAAATCGATCAAAAGCATGGCGCTTGCCGCCGTGGCTGCCGCAATGATGGCCGGCGTCGCCCATGCAGACATTACCGTCTATACCGCAGGTCCCCAGGACCTCATCGACAAGCTCTCCCAGGGCTTTACCGCCAAGACCGGCATCAAGGTCAAGGTATTCCAGGCGACGACCGGCAAGGTCATGGCCCGCATTGAGTCCGAAGCCGCCAATCCTGTTGTCGACGTTGTCATCTCGGCTTCGTGGGATACCGCAACCGATTTCGCCAAGCGCGGCTGGCTCGTTCCCTACACCAGCCCGAATGCCGCCAAGGTTCCCGACTTCCTGAAGACCGACACCGCCGTCGCCCAGGGTGTTTCCGCTCTCGGTATCGCCTGGAACCCGAAGAGCAACACGCCGAAGCCGACCGAGTGGGCTGATCTTGCCAAGCCGGAATACAAGGACCTCGTCAACATTCCGGATCCGGCCCAGTCTGGTTCTTCCTTCGAACTCACCGCCGCTCTCGTCGGCATGGACGGCTGGAAGCTGTTCGATGACCTGAAGGCCAACGGTGCCATCGTTGCCGGCGCAAACGCCGACGCTCTGAACCCGGTTCTGCAGGGTGCCAAGGCTGCCGTCTTCGGCGCAGTCGACTACATCGCGCTCGCAAGCAAGGCGAACGGCGAGAATATCGACGTTATCTTCCCAGCTTCCGGCACAGTCATTGCGCCGCGCCCGGCCATGATCCTCAACTGGTCCAAGAACCAGGACGATGCCAAGAAGTTCATCGACTACATGCTGTCGGATGAAGGTCAGAAGGCTGTTGCCGACGACTATCTGATGCCGGCCCGCACCGATGTTCCCGCCAACCGTCCGCTGATCAGCGACCTGAAGGTCATCAAGATCGACACCAAGGCGGTCTACGGCAAGCGCAAGGAAACGTTGAAGGAATTCGCGGACAAGTTCGCGAAGTAAGATTGAAGGCAGGCGAATGAAGACGAACGGCATCAGTGGTGCTGCACCCGCCGCATGGGTGGCAGCGATAGGACTTGTCGTCCTGGTCGGGGTGCCGTTCGTCGCAGTCGTCCTGCAGGGCATCTTTCCATCTCTTGGGCAGGGCTCCTTCGCGGCGCCCTTCTCGCAGCTCATCGCTACGCTGAGCGACAGCGCGCTCCTTTCGATGAGCGGGAACACGCTGATCCTCGGCGCGTGTGTCGTCCTGCTCTCGGCGCTTGTTGCGGTACCGCTCGGCATCTGCCGCGCGCTTTACAAGGTTCCGTTGGCGTCTTTCTGGGACGTCCTGCTGCTCGTCCCCTTCATGATTCCGCCTTATATTGCGACGCTTGGCTGGATACTCACCCTGCAGCCGCGCGGCTACCTGCAGCAGCTTGCCGGCTTCAATCTGGCGCCGATCCTGTTCTCATTGTTCGGCATGACCTTCGTCATGGCGATGAATACCTTTCCCATCGTCTATTTCGCGGTCTCGCGTACCGTCGAGGCCGTCGGTTCGCGCTATGCCGATGTGGGTCGCGTTTTTGGCGCTTCTCCGGCGCGCGCCTTCTGGCGCGTAACGCTTCCGCTGTCGGCGCCCGGCCTCGCAGGCAGTCTTATGCTGGTTTTTGCAGCCGCTATCGAGGAATACGGCACGCCGGCGGCGCTCGGGGGCAGGACGAAGTTTCAGGTGCTTGTCACCGGTATCGATCTGCGCATCTCCGATTGGCCGATTGACCTGCCTGGCGCCGCGATACTGTCGCTGATGCTGGTCGCCATGTCGCTGATCACATTCCTGCTGCAGCGCTGGATATTGGCGCGGCGCTCCTATGAGACGACTGGCGGCAAGCCGCAGAATAAGGACAAGCGGCCGCTTGGAGCACTAAGTGTTCCCGTCCTCATCGCCTTTGCGGTTGTGGCATTTCTCGCGACCGGCGTTCCTCTCCTCGCGATCCTTGCGACGGCGACATCCAAGACGATCTCCGGCGGCTTGGCGTTCGATAATCTCGGCCTGAAGAATTTCGTCGCCGTCTTCAACAATGGTGCCGGTGCCTTGCAAGCTCTCGGCAACAGTTTCGCGCTCGGCATCGGCACAGCCCTGCTGACCGGCATCATCGGGGTGCTGGCTGCCTATACTACCGTCAAGACGCGCTATCGTGGCCGCTGGCTGCTCGATATCATGACGATCCTGCCGAATGCGCTTCCCGGCATCGTCGTCGCGGTCGGCCTGATCCTTGCCTGGAACGCGCCGGGGCTGCCGTTCACGCCCTACAACACGCCTTTCATCCTGCTACTCGCCTACTGCTGCATCCTGTTGCCCCAGCCGGTGCGCTATACCACAGCGGCCTTTCAGCAGATCGGTGACAATCTGGAGGCCGCCGCCCGGGTCTGTGGCGCCAGCAGCTTCACCGCCTTTCGCCGGATCATGCTGCCGCTGGTTTTCCCGAGCCTGGCGACCTCGATGCTGCTGGTCTTTGCGGTCGCCTCGCGCGAACTGGTGGCCTCTGTCGTCATTGCGCCGGTCGGCATGCAGACGATCGCCACTTTCATCTGGCGTCAGTTCGAGCAGGGGTCTATTGGTCTTGGCATGGCTATGGCGTTCATCGCCATATTGATCACGACGGTTCTGCCGCTCTGCCTGATCGGCGTCATGCGCCGCAGCAGCGTTATCCAGGACTAAGAAATGAAGATCGAGGCAATTTCGGGCTATGGCGGCAAGACGCCGGCCTGCTTTCTGGTCGAAATCGAGGGGAAGCGTTTCCTGCTCGATCTCGGCGAAGGACCGGAAGCCGGCGTTTTCCCCGATCTTGCAAAGCTTGGTCGTATCGACGCGGTATTGATCAGCCACAGCCACAAGGACCATATCGGCGCATTGCCTTTGCTGGATCAGATCGGCTCCCCGCCGGTTTATACCACTGCCATGGTTCGGGAGATTAGCGCGCACTCCATGCTGGATGTCACACGCGATCTGCCGCTTCAGGGTGCGATCGATATTCTCGGTGTTGCCGTTGAAACGGGCCGCGCATCGCATGCTCCGGGAGGCATCTGGATGAGGATCGGCGGGGAGGGCGGCGTCCTCTATACCGGCGACTGGACGCGCGAAAGCGAACTCTATGGTCTCGATGACTTTCCACGGGCGGCGGCAGCCATCTGCGACGTTTCCTATGGCGATCACGAAGAGCCCTTGTCGATCGGGATAGATCGTATCGCCAAGGAGGCGCTGAGTGGACCGCTGTTGCTGCCGATGCCGCCTGCGGGGCGGGGTCTCGATTCTGCCGTCTTGCTGAGCGAGGCGGGTTTAAGGGTCGGCCTATGTCCTGCCCATCGAAAAATCGCGGAAAGACTTGCCGCGAGCGGCCGGGGCGAGGTGTCCGCGACAGCCCGGCAGCGCCTGACGGGACTTTTGGAGAAGGCGGCAACGCTCCATGGGGATTCTTCGGCCGAGGGCGTGATGATCGCTGCGGCGGCCGACGCCGGCGATGGCTTGGCTGCTAAGCTTGCTGCCCGCTTCGCCGATAACGACGCGGTCAGGATCATTTTCACCGGTCATGTTGCCGACGGCACGCCGGGAAAGGCGCTGATCGAGGAGGGCATAGCAGGTTTCGCCCGGTGGAATGTCCACCCGCGTGCCAGCGATATTCGCTGGTTTGCTGACCTCGTGCAGCCTCGTGTCATTCTGCCGGCCTTTGCGGGCAAGCCGGCGATGACCCGCCTTGCCGCGCTCTATCCCGACCTTTCGTTCAGCGGGCCGACAATCGACATCTGAAGCGGGACAATTGCGGAAGCGCCCTAAAGGCTCGTCGTGATGCCGCCATCGACCATCAGCATATGGCCGGTCACGAAGGACGACGCGTCGGAGCAGAGGAACACCGCCGCGCCGATGAGTTCCTCCACTTCGCCCCAGCGGCCCGCCGGCGTTCGGGCTTCCAGCCAGGCGGAAAATTTCGGATCGTCGACAAGCGCCTGATTAAGCGGCGTCTTGAAATAGCCGGGCGCGAGCGCGTTCACCTGCAGCCCGTGCCTTGCCCAATCGGTCGACATCCCCCGCGTCAGATTCCTCACTGCGCCCTTGGTTGCCGTATAGGGCGCGATATTGGGGCGCGCGAGTTCGCTTTGAACCGAAGCGATGTTGACGATCTTGCCACGCCCCCGGCGGATCATGTGGCGCGCCACCGCCTGGCCGACATAGAAGATGCTCGAGACATTCGTCTTCAGCAGCTCGTCAAACTTATCGACGGGAAAATCCTCGAGCGGCGTGCGGAACTGCATGCCGGCATTGTTTATCAATATGTCGATCGGTCCCAGCTCCGCTTCGATCCTCGCGACACCATCGGAGACCGCCTTTGGGTCGGTGACGTCGAACGCGACACAGTCAGTTTCATAGCCTTCCGCCTGCAAAAGTCGGGCTGCGGCCTGCGCTCTTTCCTCATTGCGCCCGTTGAGCACGATATCGGCTCCGTGCTGGGCGAGACCCAGCGCCAGAGCGAAACCGATGCCTTGGCTGGAGCCCGTCACAAGTGCGCGACGACCGCTGAGATCGAATAGGGGGAAGGCCACGATCTTATCCTTTGCCTTGCGAAGGCAGCTTGAGAAGCAGACTGCGACAACGACAGCTCTATCCGTTAAGATATTGAGCCGGCATGGCTTGTCGACCATGTCTGCGTAAAAACACACTGAATTAATGCAAGGATTTAGGGCATATCCGGGAGTTCCGAAGCGGCGCGGCCCAGATCCCGGATATTGTCGGCCTGGACGATCAGGGTCTGCCGAAATGGCCCTTTGGCCTGTGATCGAAGGACGTGAACGGCTCCGGCTGCGGTTCAGGAGCGGCATCCAGCTGCGGCTCAGAGGACGCATCGAGATAGCTCATTATGCTGTCCACGTGGTTGACCTGTGATTTCAGGCTGTCGAGCGACTTGCCTGTCAGGTTGGTGCCGGCCGGCAGATCGGCGGTCAGCGGATTTTCGTATCGGCCGTTGACGCGGAGCTCATAGTAGAGATGCGGACCGGTTGAGTAGCCCGTCGAGCCGACATAGGCGATCACCTCGCCTTGCTTGACACGCTCGCCGACCCTTAGATCGTCCGGCGTGGACGCAATATGAGCGTAAGTCGTCTCATAGCCGCCATCGTGGCGGATGCGAACATATTTCCCGTAGCCGGTCTCCCAGGAAATCTTCTCGACGATGCCATCGCCGGCCGCGAGGATCGGGCTTCCCATCGGTGCGCGGAAGTCGACGCCGTTGTGGAACTTCTTCACCCCGAGGATTGGATGGATACGCCAGGCAAAGCCGTCGCCGAGCTTGCCGCCCGGAACGGGCCGATGTGCCAATACCTTTGCGACCGAATGACCATCTTCGTCATAGAATTCCGACGCGCCGTCCGGCGTGTCCCGATGCAGATAAAAGCGGTGCGCCTCGTCGCCGGAATGGAATTCGATGAACATCAAATCGGTCTTGTTGTTGCCGTCGGACTTGCGGAAAAGAAGATCGACGCTGTCGGGCGCATCATCGCTGCCGTTCAGCGGCACGCCGTTGGCGTCGGCAAGCTTCATCAGATCGTTGGCCGTTACTTCGGAGAGCCCGGCTTTTTCGAGACGGTTGCGCAGCCCCGTCGGGTCGTCATCGTCCAGACCGTTCAAATCGATCGCGGCAACCTCCGAGGAGGAGGGCGCATCCGGCTGGCTTTCGCTATAGAGGGTCGAAAAAAGCCGGTCGTCGGAGACGGGTACGAAGCTGTCCGAATCGTCGCGGGCGACGACCTTCGCGTTACCCTTTTCCCCGTTCAGCTTTGCCATGATCAGCTTCGGGCGGCCGTTTTCCGAATTCTTCTCCATCAGGAGTTCGAGACTGTTGCCCGGCGCAACCGCATCCGTCGCGAGTGCCCGCTCCAGCTCTTCCCGGTTCTTGTCGCTAACGCCCGCCGTCTCGAGGATGTCCGCCAGCTCCTGGCGGTTCTTCGGCATAGAGACCACCCGTTTGAATTCGCGGGTTGGCACTACGCCCGCGTTTGCAACGCTGACATTGAGGGGAACTCCCCTTACCGGGAAGCGGGAGCGTCGCTGGGACACGAAGGCATCAGGCTGCGGATAGACGCCACTGCGAAAATCGGCAAAGACGGGCGTCGCAACGAGCGCGCCATCCTGCTGGCCTTCGCCTTCGTAATCGGCGTTGACAATGCCGCTGCGATCTTCGCCATCTTCCTTGAAAACGAGCGTCAGGCGATGGTAGGTAAAGATCTGCGTCTCGCCTGTCGACACCTGCTCGGCCACCTGGGCGAAACGCGCACCATCAAAACGACGACGCATCGCCAGCCGGCTCGTTTTCGGCATCGCCGGCAAGGACTGGACGATCTGTGCCGGATGAACGGCAACCGCAGGTGCAACGATATAACGATTTACCAGCGGGTAGAGAACTGAGGCCAGAAGGCCAAAAGATCCGATCGCACCCAGCCAGACTGCGATCAAATGCCGGGCATGTGCCGACCGCGGCATGAACGGAAGGTGAAACGTTTCATGGTGGGGCTGTGCAACAAGGGCCGGTTCCGCTGGGAATTGGATATAAAGCGGATTCTCGGCCATTTATCTGTGTAACCTTGCAGATTATATCGGCGCCCAAACTAGGGCGGAACATGGCAAAATGGGGGCAATTATTACGCAGCTATTAATTTTCCCTGGTTTTATCGTACCCAACCGTAATGTCAACAATGACCGCCTTTCCTTGCGTCAACCTGTGATCGTGTCGTAGAGCAGCTTGAAATTCAAAACGAGGATAACCCCGGCAACGCACCACGATAGAATCGCGACGCTTTTGGGAATCACGAATTGCCCCATCTTGCGCTTGTCGGTAACGAACTGGACAAGCGGAATGACCGCGAAGGGCAGCTGCATCGAGAGGATGACCTGGCTGAGAACAAGCAAGTCGGCAGTTCCCTTGTTACCATAGAGGGCCGTGACGAAAACGACGGGGATGATGGCAAGACCACGCGTGAGAAGCCGCCGGGCCCAATGCGGGATGCGCAGACGCAGAAAGCCTTCCATGACGATTTGACCGGCAAGTGTCGCCGTAACCGTGGAATTGAGACCGGAGGCCAAGAGCGCAACCGCAAAAAGCGTCGAGGCGATCCCAAGGCCCAGCAGCGGCGACAGAAGCTCAAATGCCTGGCCGATCTCTGCCACTTCGGAATGGCCGCTGTCATGGAACGCGACAGCTGCAACGATGAGGATCGAGGCGTTGACGAAGAGGGCCAGCATCAGCGCAATCGTACTGTCGGCGGTTGCCCATTTTATCGCGTCACGCCGGCCCTCGTCGGTGCGCTTGTAGGCGCGGGTCTGCACGATCGAGGAGTGGAGATAGAGATTGTGCGGCATGACGGTCGCGCCGATGATGCCCATGGCTATGTAGAGCATCTCGGGATGCGTCACGATCTCTGTCGATGGGATGAACCCGCGAAGGATCGCTGCAACGGGGGGAGCGGCAGCCGCGATCTGGATCGCGAAACAGATAGCGATGACGGTCAGAAGGGCGACCACGAAGGCTTCCAGGAAGCGGAAGCCCTTGCTCATCAACAGTAGCAGCAGGAAAGCGTCGAGCGCCGTGATGAGTGCCCCGGCGACCAGGGGGATGCCGAAGAGCAGTTGCAGTGCGATTGCCGTTCCGATGACCTCGGCGAGATCGCAAGCGATGATGGCAAGTTCGCATGCGATCCACAGCGCGATATTGACCGGCCTCGGATAACTGTCACGACAGGCCTGTGCGAGGTCGCGCCCGGTGACAATGCCAAGACGCGCCGATAGGGCCTGCAGCAGGATCGCCATCAGGTTCGACAGCATGATCACTGTCAGCAGCGTGTAGCCGAATTGCGCGCCCCCGGCGAGGTCGGTCGCCCAGTTGCCGGGATCCATATAGCCGACGGACACCATGTAGCCGGGGCCAAGAAACGCGATCAGCCGCCTGATCCAGGAGCCTCCTTGGGGCACATGGATGGAAGCATTCACTTCAGGGAGGCTCGGTCTCGCATCCTCCGCAGGATCGGAGAATTTCCACGTGCGCCGCGAAATTGCGGCATCCTGAACATCAGACATAAAACACCCAGGGGAGGATCAAATTGTACGGAACTAAATAAATATGATTCTTATAAACATTATGCAATAGGCTATATTCTATACCCATGGCATTTTTAGGCCATAACCGACCGAAGCCCGGAAACCCGGGAAGAAATCGTCACGCGCTTTCAAAATCGAAACCGGTGCTATAATGATGCAAGCCGTTTCGTGATTTGCTCAGAGGGGGAGAGGCTTGTCGGCTGCAAGACGATCCACACACCGGGACGCGCCGCTACCGGACGCGGAAACCCACTCGGAAGGATTCCGGCAGACCAGACAGGCGCGCCGTGGCGCCCTGGTGGAAGACTATGTGGAACTCATCGCCGACCTGATCGACGACGGAAACGAGGCAAGGCAGGTTGATATCGCCGCTCGCCTTGCGGTCTCGCAGCCCACGGTCGCCAAGATGCTGGCGCGGCTCGCGGATGAGGGCCTGGTTTCGCGCAGGCCCTATCGCGGCGTTTTCCTGACCGAGGCAGGCAACAGGATCGCGCAGGAGATTCGTGCACGCCATCAGACCGTCGAGGCATTCCTACGCTGGCTCGGGGTTAGCGCGGAAACGGCCAGAATCGATGCTGAAGGCATCGAGCACCACGTCAGCTCCGAGACGCTGCAGGCCTTCAGGCGGGCGATGAAGCGGTAGACGTCCGGCACGGTAAATACGTGCCGCCGCGCTCTCAAACTATTCTGCTGCCTTGTCGTGCTTCGAAATAGAGTCGCGCACGACGCCGTATTGGCTGCCCCATTGGTCCGTCATCGAGCAACGGATGTCCCAGAGTTCGGGGAAGAAGCGGTGGCGGGCTCCGGCCTCCAGCAGGTCGACCGGCCGGCCCTTGAGGGATTTCGAGCCGAGCCCGATTGAGCGATGGATCAGGTAGACGTGGTGGGCGCGGAATTTCTGGAATAACTCATCGAATTCGATCAGTGATTCCGCAACGACATAGCTGTCGTCGTGATCATATTTCGTATCGTAGACGTCTTCGACAGACAGGCCACGCTTGTCGAGATAACTTGCCTTGAAGGCCCGCCAGAGGTCAGGCGGCATGCGCAGCAGAAATTTGAAACCCGGCGATTCCTGGCCGCTGCCATTTCCGAGCTGCAGACGGATTTGCTGATATTCCTTCGGCGACATCGTCTCCAAGAGATCGAGCTGCGCCGTCATCATCCGCATCAGCCGATGCACACGGCCCATCAGCGTCACGATGCGGTGCGTGTTCTCCTCCTCGATATAGCCGATGACGTCCACGAGAGTGTAGGCCATCAGCTTCATCCACAGCTCTTCGACCTGATGGACGATCTGAAACTGCAGTTCATCCGCGTTGGCCATGTCAGCCAACGGCTTCTGACAGGCAAGCAGCTTGTCGCATTGAAGATAGACGCCGTAGTCGCGCATTTCCGGCTGTTCGATGCGAGCGTAGTATTCTTGCTTCTGCATGTTTCGTTGTTCCCCTTTGTCGGCGCTCTGGCCAGCGGCATGTTTGCCTAGAATGTACGATACGAAATTTTTCGCCGAACATTGTTCCTATTTGTCACTTTTCGTCTTGTTGATAGAGTACGAAAGATACCTTTAAGCCGAATACTGAGAACGATGTCCCTAAGCCCCATTGATCAGAAGATCGTCTCCGCGCTGGAAGCAGATGCGCGTCTATCCTTTGCTGCCCTTGCCGAAGCGGTCGGCCTGAGCAAGACGCC
This sequence comes from Rhizobium sp. BK376, assembly GCF_004341625.1. GTDB lineage: Bacteria > Pseudomonadota > Alphaproteobacteria > Rhizobiales > Rhizobiaceae > Rhizobium. The sequence continues at coordinate 52,088 of NZ_SLZG01000014.1, forward strand.
CTGCTGGAAGCGGGTAAAGGCCCTGGAAGAGGCCGGCGTCATTCGTGGATATAGAACGATGCTTGATCCCGCGCAGCTCGGCTTCGGGCTGGAAGCCTTCGTCCAGGTCTCGATCGATTTCGAGCTGTCGGAGGCGTTCGAGGCGGCCGTTCGCAAGCATCCCCTGATCTGGCGTTGCCATGCCACAACGGGCGACGCCGACTATCTGCTGCATGTTCTTGCCGCGGATATGGGAGCGCTTGACCGGCTGCTGCGCCAGGAGCTTAGCCGCCTTCCCGGCGTGCGCCGCACTGTAACCTCGATGTCTACCCGAGAAATCAAGAACGATGTCTCCTTCGCTGAAGCCGCACGGCATGTTGGCGATGGGAAAGCGCGCTGACGGGACTTTACGGATTGATCGGATGAGGTGATTTTCGGCTGAGCCCGAATCGAGCCACCGGGGCCTCGATCACCGTGCACAGGAATATCTTATGCCACTCTACATTAAGGATGACTCGATCGATCGGCTTGCGCGGCGGTATCAGATCCTCACGCAGTCACCGTCCAAGACCGAAGCTGTCCGTCGCGCCCTGCAGAAGGCGCTTGAGGAAGAACTCGCAAAGCCGACCCTGGAGGACGTTATTGTCGCATTCTGCCGCGATTTGAAGCGCAAGGCAGGCGCGGATAACAGAGCCTCCGCCGACGACGTTAGCGGCTCCGGAGAAGCCTGATGTTCATCGACGCTTCCGCGCTCATGGCGATGATGACCGATGAGGATGAGGCGCGTCGCCTTGCCGTCCGCATGCAAGCTTCAACCACCCGTATGATCTCGCCCCAGGAGGTTGCCGAAACGGCAATCGGCATCACGGCAATCCTCGGATTGGCCATCGAGGAGGCGAGTACCGCAGTGCGAACTTTCCTGCAACTTGCCAACATCCAGCTTCTCGCCGTTCCGCCGCGCGCAGCGTTCCTCGCTGCGGAAGCGTTTGCCGCCTATGGCGAAGGTCGGCATCCGGCCAATCTGAGCCTCGCTCAATGCATGACCTATGCCTGCGCGCGCTACTATCGGCAACCCCTGCTTTGCAAGGCCGAGGCCTTCGCCTTGACAGATATCGAGCGGGCATAAGCTGCCTATGCTCGATCGCTATCGACCATCGAAAACAACGGGTGATGCAAACAGACCCCCGCCAAACGACCCGCTTGATCGATCGGTCTCGACGAAAAACACCATAATATCATTGGCATCAACGCCTGCTTTCACAAGGTTCTCCACCAATTTCACGACCAGCTTCTTCTTTCTGGAGATCTCGGTCCCTGTCGATATAAGAACCTCGATCAGCAGCAGTTGATCGGTGCGTGGTTTGGGCAGGGCCGGATAGTGTGGATCCACTCTCAAATCACCGGGGTCGAGAGCAAGAAAACGCTGGAAAAAATCGTCTTCCGGATACCCCGCGGCGATGGTCGCCGCATGGATAGCCCTGGAAAGGCGATCCTTCTCGGGGGCTGACCGGCTTGACTTCATTGTCACGGTGAAAATAGGCATTGGAGCTATTCCTCGATAGACATCTAGCGCGCTCAACCGAGCCGCCACCTCGAATATCGACGAACGTGACCGTTCAGAAAATCAATAAATATCGAACCGTTGGTTCTCAAATCCGGGATAGTTCGATCACCGGCCCGCAGTTCATCCGCATCGCGTCACCCGGCAGAACATACCCAGGTTCGGGGAATTCCGGTGGACCGAGGACTTGGCAAAGCGCAAGCTTGGCTTTACGCCAGAGCTCGCCCCGTTTCGGGATCGAAGAGATGCGCCACATCCTCGTCGAATGACAGGATCAAGGGGGTGCCTTCCCTCACGCCCGTTCGTGGCGGCAGGCTGGCCATGATCCGCTGCGTGCCGACAAGCGCGGTAACGACCAATTCGGGACCGGTCAGCTCCGCCACATCAGCGCGTGCCTCAAGCGACAGTCCTTCACCGCCAAGCCGCATCGTCTCCGGGCGGACACCGAGGATGAGCTTCCGTCCATCCGTGGCAAGATCGCGGAAGCGGGCCGGCATCGGCAGGCTGGCCGAAGAACCCACAATCTGCAACCGACCATGCCCAACCGTCACCTCAAGCATGTTCATCGGCGGAGCGCCAACAAAGCCTGCCACGTAGAGAGTTGCCGGCCTGTTGTAGATTTCCTCCGGCGTGCCGAGCTGCTCGATACGCCCGTCGCGCATGACGGCGATGCGGGTTGCGAGCGTCATTGCCTCGATCTGGTCGTGGGTCACGTAGACCACTGTCGTCTTCAGCATCTGATGCAGGCGCTTGAGCTCCGTGCGGGTCTCCATCCTGAGCTTGGCGTCGAGGTTCGACAATGGCTCGTCGAACAGGAAGACCTCCGGTTTGCGCACCAGTGCCCGACCAATCGCGACACGCTGGCGCTGACCGCCAGAAAGTTGGCTCGGCTTGCGGTCGAGCAGATTTTCGATCTGCAGCAGGGCCGCGACCTCGCGCACGGCCTTGTCCCGCACGTCCTTTTGCACGCCGCGCATCTCGAGGCCGAAGCCGATGTTGCGGTGGACGGTGAGGTTCGGATAAAGCGCGTAGGACTGGAACACCATCGCGATGTCGCGATCCTTCGGGTGTACGCCGAGCACAGACTTGCCGCCGATCATGATATCACCGGCAGTAGCCTCTGCAAGGCCGGCAATGATGTTCAGCAGCGTGGACTTGCCGCAGCCGGACGAGCCGAGAAGCACGAGAAATTCGCCACTCTCCAGTGAGATGTCGATACCTTTGAGGGTCTCGACGTCCCCATAGGTCTTGCGGATATCGCGGATTTCCAGTGCACTCATCGCACGGCCTCTCCATTTTTCAGTGACAATGGGCCGCCATAGTTGCGTGGCAGGGTGGAGATTGCCTGCGAGGCAATGCGCGTGCCGGCTTCCAGGCAGAGAGACAGCGGTTCACCGGCCGCAAGTGCCGCGAGGAACCCGGCATTGAAAACATCGCCGGCCCCGATGGTGTCGACCACCGTTACCTTCGGTGCCGCAACCGACACCAATGTGCCATCGGCATCGATGCCGATCGCACCATCCGGGCCGCGTTTGACGACGACGATTGCGCCTTCAGGCATTTGTCGTTTCAGCGCGCGCGCGGCATCGACCGAGTCGCTGAGGCCTGTCAGCGTCGTCGACTCCACCTCGTTCATGATCGAGCAACTGCTGCGCGCGAGCCAGCCGCGCGTCGCCTGCTTGTTGGCTTCCGTCCAGCCGTCGAGCGGCCAGCCGGTATCGAGCGCGACGGCGATGTCGTGGCTGTCGGCCCAATCGAAGAACGCGGAATAGTCGGCTGTGAAATCGTCAGTCAGAAAGCAGCCGCAAAGTAGCGCATAGCCTCCCGCAAGGCGCTTGCCATCGAGAACGGTAAGGACGTCAGTGAGTGAAAGACGTGGGAGGTGGCCGCGGGTGGTGAAGAAGGTGCGTTCGCCGTCCGGATGCGTGATGCCGACGGAAAGCGTCGTCCCCTCGGGGCGTTCCGGCCATGTCTCGGCATGCGTGCCGAAGGACTGACGCAGCCAGCGGCCGAATTCGTCGGAACCGACATTGGCCGCAATCTGGAAATCCACGCCCAGCGCTTGCCAGGCGAGCGCGCTATTGCCCGCGGCCCCTCCGACTCGGAGTTCGTCATGGTCGACGATGATCTCGGTGCCGGCCTTCGGCCACGGCTCTGCCGGTCCTAAGATGAGATCGACATTGACGTTGCCGATGACTGCAAGCGGGCGCATTCACTCGCTCCGGGTGATCTTGGTGGAACGCACTGGCGTCCCCGCATTCTCGACGCGCTGGTCGGCAAACGCGATCATGAAGCGCTGTGCGACCGGCAGCATGGCGAAGATCGCCGCCATTCCCGTTGCGGGCTTGAAGCGGATGGTCATCGTTCCCGCAGCCGGCTCCTCGCCGGAGGAATCGAAGACGACGACGGGTGCGCCAGCTTCGACGACCGAGACCGCCATGGCGGTTACCAGGCTTGCCGTGTGATCCTTGCCTCTGAAGAGGACGACGCCGATCTCGGGACCAAGCATTTCCATCGGCCCATGGCGCAACTGCCCGCCTTCGAGCGAGAAGCAGGGGCGGCGGGACAGTTCGGTAAGACCGAGCGCCAGGGCTTCCGCGACACCCTGCAGACGACGGCCCGAGGTGACGACGGTTGCGACATTGGCAAAGGCTGCGAGCGCGCCATCGATATCTGAGGTCTCCGGCACATTGAGAGCGGCGAGTGCTGCTGCCGGATCCTCGCCGAGTTCGGCAAGGACGGCGAGATGCAGCGCAAAGGACACGGTGAGGCTTCGGGTCGCGGCAAAGGCGAGCTCCGTACCACCGGCACCGACCAGTGACGGGGCAGCCTTGGCCAGCGAGGAGCCCCCTTCAAGCGTCAGGCCGAACGTATCCTTTGTGCCGCCGCCAATCTCTGCGAACCATCTCAAGACTTCGGCACTTTCCCCGGACTGTGAGGTGACGAGGATCGTGCGCCCATCGAGCGACAGGGGTTGCCCGAGTTGCTCGGAAAGGGTGACGGCGATCGCTTCGACGCCGAGTGCGCGGTACAGGGGCTCGACGGCGCGACTGACCGCATGCGATCCACCCATGCCAAGCAAGAGAAGACGGCCGGTTTTCTTCAGGGAAGCAGCAATGGTCTTGGCCATATCGCCAGCGCCCTCATAGGAGGCGATGGCATCAGCGTGCTGGCGCGCCATTTCACGGTCGATGGCAAGAAGCCCCGCCGGGCGGTTATTGTTCGAGCTCATGGTCATCCCTTGACGCCGCCGCTGGTCAGCCCCGAGATCAGGGCCTGTTGCATGACGAGACCGATCACCACGGGCGGCAGGGCGGCAAGCACGCCCGCGGTCGCTATCAGTCCGTAATCGGAAACACGGCCGCCGGCGAGATCCGCAATGGCGACGGTGAGGGTCTTCGCGCGCTGATCCGAGGTAAAGAGCAGCGCGTAGAAGAATTCATCCCAGGCAAGCAGGAAGGCGAAGAGCGCCGACGTCGCCATGACGGGCGCTGCCAGGGGCAGGGTGATGATCCGCAGCGTGGCAAACAGGCTGGCGCCGTCGATCATTGCAGCGGATTCGATCTCGCGCGGAATGGAATCAAAACCTGATTTCATCAGCCAGGTCGTGAAGGGGGCAAGGATCGTCAGGTAAACCAGCGCCAGCCCGAAGACGTTATTGAGCATGCCGAAATAGGCAAGCGTCATATAGAGCGGCACGGCCAGCGCCACCGGCGGCAGCATGTAGGTCGCGATCACCATATAGAGCGACCAGCCGACGGAGGGCGTGCGGGATACCGCCCAGGCGGAAGGAATGGCAAGCGCGATTGCCGCGATCGTTGCCATGCCTGATACCTCGATGCTGTTGACCAGCGACGAGGTGAATGCTGCGCCGGCACTGTTTTCGGCTCTGGAGAGCAACACACCATAGCGAGAGAAATCGACGGCCTGCGGCCACCAGCGCAACGGCTTGGCGGCAAGATCCGCGGCGGGCGAAATGCTCATGACAAAGAGCCAGACAAGCGGCGCCAGGATGACTGCGGCCAGCAACAGGGCACAGACATAAACGAAGGCGGTGAAGATCGGGTTCTTGCGTTCCATCAGGCGGCACTCCCTGCAGTCTTGCGCACCAATGCGGCATAGGCTGCCGCGAGCACGGTGACGAGCAGCGTGACAATCAGCGCCAGCGAGGCACCGGATCCCGCGCGTTGGAAGGAAAACGCCTCCTGGTAGACCAGGATGGAAAGCGACCGGGTGCTGTTGGCAGGGCCGCCACGGGTCATGACCCAGATGATGTCGAAGACCTTGAAGGCTTCGATCGTGCGCAGCACCAGCGCCACCATCAGCGGTCCGGCCAGATAAGGCAGGATCACGAAGCGGAAGCGGTTAAACGGTCCGGCGCCGTCGACCAGCGACGCGGCCGTTATATCGCGCGGAACGGCCTGCAGGGCCGCGAGAGCGATCAGCGCCACCAGCGGGAAATTCTTCCAGCAATCGGCAACGATCAGCGAGACGAGGGCAGTGCCCGGTTCTCCGAGCCAGGACCGATATTCGCCGATAAGACCAAGCTGGGTCAGCGCGGCGTTCAATGCGCCATATTCAGGATTATAGATCAGGCGCCAGAGGGTGGCGTTGACCACTGTTGGCAGCGCCCAGGGCAGGATCATCAGGCCGCGCAGGATGGTGCGCCCCTTGAATTCCTGATTGAGCAGCAGGGCGGCAAGGACACCAAGCACCATTTCGGCAAAGACCGAGGCGATGGCGAATTCGGCCGTGGTGATGAGGGTTCGCTGGAAATTCGAACCGGAGATCATCTTCACGTAGTTGTCGACGCCGACGAAACTGCCCGCGGTCCCGACCAGCTTGGCATCGGTGAAGGAGAGGCCGACCGTGTCGACGAGCGGCCAACCGATGACGGCGATCATGACCACCAGGAGCGGCAGCATCAGGAGCCAGGCGCGGGTCGTCATCCAGGTGCCGGACATCAGCGTCTCTTCTTGTTCTTGGAATAGCCGGAGAAAAGTCCGGGCGACGGGAAGGCCGCCGCCCGGCTTGTCGAGATCAGAGGCCGCTATTGTCAGCTGCGGTCTTCAGCGCGTCTTCAGGCTTTGACTGGCCGAGGAGCGATTCCTGGATCGCCTGCTGCAGGGCGGTCGAAAGTTCCTGATACTTCGGCGTCGTCGGGCGCGGGAACATTGCGGCGAGCGCATGCTTAGCGGCGCCGATCAGTTCTTCCTGACCCTTTGTCACGGCCGGATCGTCGTAGGAGGTCGCCCAGATCGGCAGGCTCAGCTTGGCATACTGGTTCTGCACCGGCTGCGAAGTCATGAAGGTAATGTACTTCCAGGCCTCGTCCTGATGCTTGCTGGTTGCCGTGATGCCGAGGCCCATGGAGCCGTTGACTGCGGAAACCTGGCTCTTGCCATCGACGCCGGGGGCAGGCACGACGCCGACCTTGCCGGCAACCTTGCTGTCCTTCGGGTCATTCGCCATGTTGTACATGTAGGTCCAGTTCAGCGCGAAGGCAGCTTCGCCGTTTTCGAAGACCTTGCGGACATCCTCTTCCAGAAATTCCTTGGAGTTCGGATTGGTCAGGCCCGACGTATAGCTGGAGACCATGTACTTCAAGGCGTCGAGACCGCCGCCGTTCTGGAAGTCCGGCTTGCCGTCCTTCAGGAAGTCGCCGCCGTAAGCGCTGACGAGCGTTGCATAATCGCAGATCGCGGCTTCCGCCTGCGACCAGCTCCAGGCGATCGGGGTGGCGAGCAGGCCCTTGTCCTTGATGATCTTGGCGTCTGCGCTCAGTTCGTCCCAGGTCTTCGGGGGCGCGGTGATGCCGGCTTTCTCAAGGATTTCCTTGTTGTAGAAGAGATACTTCGTGTCGAGGATCCACGGCATGCCGTAATATTTGCCGTCATACTGAACGGTTGTCCACGCGCCCGGCAACACACCCTTCTTCATCTCATCGGTAATCTTGTCGGAGACGTCGACCAGCACCTTGTTGGTCGCATACTCGGCCGGCCAGATGACGTCGAAGAGGGCAACGTCGTAACCGCCGCCGGAGCCCTGCGCCAGCACCGTCTTATCGTGCAGGCCTTCGTAAGGGACGAATTCGAGATTGACCTTGATATCGGGATTGGCCTTCATGAAGGCATCCGTCATGGCGCGAACATCGGCCTCGCTATAGGCCGCCTGGACCATGAAAAGCGCGTTGAGCGTTGTTTCCGCGTGGGCATGCGTGGCAAAGGACGCGCCGATGAGGGCAGCACCCAAAAGCGCGTTGCGTGTCGATTTCAACATTCCTACCTCCATTGACTGTTTATTGTGATGTCGCCCGCTGCCAGCTCATCGCGGCATCGGGATCTCGGGTTGGCGTCGCGTCGAGACGCGGCACCGCCATGCGTACTGGAGCGTTGAAACGACATCGGAAACCCTGGCCCTCGTCGTCTGCGTTCCCCGGAACTCTGAACGGTTCCTTATTAAGTCAATTGCATTGACTAATTTCTTGTTCAATATTCTAATCAAGTCAAGAGGGATTTCAGCGGTCGACCGAGATGAACGATATCCGCCCCATCCGGGCCAAGAGTGGTACCAATCAGGAAGGCACCAGCGCCCATAATCGCCGGGTGATGATCGACGCTTTGCGACTGAACGGTTCCCTTTCCCGCGCCGATCTTTCCCGCGCAACCAAGCTTACAAAGCAGACGGTCTCCAACATCATCGAAGAACTCGAAGGTGATGGTCTGGTCGTTTCCCTGTCAGCGGTGCGCAAGGGCAGGGGGCAGCCTTCGACGCCCTATCGTCTGGTCCCTGAGGGTGCGTTTGCGATCGGCCTCCAGATCGATCGCTATGTGACGCGCGCGGCGGCCGTTAATTTGGTCGGCACGGTATTGGTCCGCGCCGAAGCAAACCTGCCGCTTGACGGGCCGGCAAGAGGTGTCAAAGTCATCCTCGACCTAATCGAGGGGGTGCGCAAGGAACTTGCTGTCCTCAGCGCGCAATCGGAGAAGCGTCTGGTCGGCCTCGGCGTCGCCATGCCTGGTCCATTCGGTCTCGAAGCCCCTGAGGACGATCCGTGGATGATGGCCGCCTGGCAGAATTTTCCGCTACTGGAAACGCTGGCAGCCGGCACGGGGCTCGATGTCGGGCTGCAGAACGACGCCGCCGCATCTGCGACCGCCGAACGAATGGTCGGCGCCGCCCATGGGCTTGATAATGCCGTCTGTCTTTATCTCGGTTACGGTATAGGCGCGGGCCTTATTCTCAATGGCGAGCTCTACGCCGGAGCAAATGGAAACGCCGGCGAGATCGGCATGGTACTCTCGCCGCCGGGAAGCAAGGGTAAAGAGCGACAGACGCTGGAGCATCGGGCGTCGTTCGCCTCGCTTTACCAACATATGGGTTTCGATCCGGCAGACCCGATGTTGCGTCAAAAACTGACGGTCGCAGTCGAAACTGCCGATCCGTTGCTAAGGGACTGGATTGAGGCTGCAGGCGTGGATTTGCGCTGGAGCGTGCAGATCATCGAGACGATCTTCGATCCGGAGACGGTCATTCTGTGCGGAAGCGCTCCCGAGCCGCTGGCGCGCCGGCTGATCGAAGCAATGCATCCACTGCTGCCGTCAATTGCCGAACGACGGACAAGGAGGCTGCCGCGACTTCAACTTGGCATGACGGACCCTTGGGCGGTGGCACTTGGCGCCGCCGCCGAACCCATCAGCCGCGCCTTCGACCCTCGCTTTTCGGCAATCCTTAAAACCCGGACGAACAGCCTGGCCTAACGCCTTTGCCGCTCACCCAATTACGGGCAAGGCATGGACATATCGAAGGTGCTTGTTCGCATCCCGACTGTGTTGGGACCGGAGTCGCACAGCATCCGAGGCTGACTGGAACTGGTCGTGCCATCATTGCTGTTTGTCAGGCTGCCCGTCACCATTGGGTCCAAATTGATTGTGCCGTCAGGGAGAATGGCATCCTTCGAATGATCGGTGCCGCTGCCAATCACCGATTGCACACGAGAGCCCTTGAACATTTCCGTCGTATGCGTCTTGTGAGTGTTCTGCGCCACGACCGTCGTCGCAACGCCCATTATCAAGGCGGATACCGCGAGGGTTCTAAGAAACATGATCATTGCTCCTACCACCTGGGATTAATCCCCAACCGGGATTAATCGGCGTAAACGCTGGATCGCGCTTTATGTTCCGCGGCAATTCGCAATAATATGCTTTTGAACACTCTCCGGAAATTTGATCTATGACGGACGGCATTTCTGTATCGAATCAGGTCAAAAATTGCGGACTTTCCATAGGCAGTTCATATGATGGTATTGCTGTCACAACATCAGCCACATTTGTCGAGAACACCATGAGTTCCACAACATGCCCCAGGCCTTCGGAAGAAGGTATTCTGCAGTTCCTTGAAATCTGCGACTCCTTCTACCCAGCCGACGCGGTGAACGCCTCCATCGAGCAGCAGCGGCAATGGTATGATGCCTTGTGTGCGCGTTTCGATCGTTCGCTTCCGGAAAGGATGGTCGTCGAAGATTCGATCATCGGCGATGTTCCCGTCCGATCCTATCGTCCTGCCACGTTGCGCAGTTCCACGCTCCTCCTCTATTTCCATGGCGGTGGATTCGTCGTCGGTTCGCGGCAGAGCCATCACGCCATATGCGCCGAGATCGCTGACCATGCCGGAGCAGAGCTCGTATCGGTTGACTATCGCCTCGCGCCCGAACATCTCTGGCCAGCGCAGGCGGATGATTGCTTCGCTGTCTTGAAACATGTTCTGAGGGACGGCCGCCGTGTCGTCCTGATCGGCGATAGCGCCGGCGGCAACCTTGCGGCGGGGGTGGCTGTCCAGGCGAAGAACGATGGCCTCAATGGCATCGTTGGCCAGGTGCTGATCTACCCAAGCCTCGGCGGTGATTTGATTTCCGGTTCCTACGAGGAAATGGCGGATGCTCCGGGGCTGACAACGTCAGATGTCGCCTACTACCGCCAGCTACTCGGGGCGCCGGAAGACAATCCGATAGCGATGCCGCTTGCCACAGAGTCCTTCGCCGGCCTCCCGCCTGCCTTTATCAGCGTTGCCCACTTCGATCCCTTGCGCGACGATGGCCGTATCTATGCCGGCCGGCTTGCGGCCGCCGGTGTCGAAGTCTGGTTTCGCGAGGAGCCGCAGATGGTGCATGCGTGGCTGCGAGCGCGTCATATGAGCGAAGGAGCGCGCATCGGGTTTCGCGCCGTCTGCGATGCCGTCAGCTATTTTGCGGGAGCTTTATGAGATGGCTGGGATCACGGATCTCTCGATCCTTCTGAAGACGATGGAGCCCAACCTTTCGCCGCTGGAATTCGTTTATTGCAGCGTTCCGACCGAGGACTTTACAAACTATCTGACCCTGAACCCGCTTTGCGTTTTCCACGAGGCCGAGGGCACGACGCTGATCCTGCCGATAGGGGCCGCGAAAGATCACGGCTTGCCACACAGCGCGCCGCTACGATGCATCACGCTGACCGTGCATTCGGCGCTTGAGGCCGTCGGACTGACTGCGGCTTTCGCGGCGGCACTGACCCGGGAAGGGATCAGCGCCAATGTCGTTGCCGGCTATTATCACGACCACATCTTCGTCCCTTCGGCCGACGCCGAACGGGCAGTCGCTGCGCTGAAGGCGCTTTCGGCGTCTACATGAAGTCGCGCGGAATGGTTTTGACGAATGTCTTCTCGAAGATCTGCTCCTCGCTTTCGTAGGCGACGACCGATCCGCCGACCCGCCAGTCCGTGGCCGTGCAGGTGATCGTCGCTGTGCTTGCTGTGCGGACGGACCAGCCGGGCCGTTCCATTTCGCAGGTCCAGACCGAAACACCTCTCATCGAAAGTGGATCGTCGGGCGAAATCGACCACACCTCGTCGCGTCGCTGGCGTGTCGAGAGCCCCGTGCCTGGATGCTCAAAAAGCCCGGTGTCTTCGTGAATACGATAGTCCGTACGGTTGGCCGAGAGATCACGCATGACCTGGCGTCTCGTCGCAGCGGGCTTGTGCTCGATATAATGCGGTAGCGGATCGGGATTCTCCGGCTCCTTCACTTCGATCGCGTCATGCACGCCAAGCTTCGGCAAGCCAAGTCCAATGGACGCGATATCGATCGTAAGGCCGGGATCGGTCGGTGCGGGAAGGATCGTCGGCCAATAGGCAGTGGAAAGCGAAAGCCGGATACGGTGCCCCTCGCCAAACCGGTAGCCACAGGCGTCCAGAACAAGACGGATCTGCGTCTTCTCACCGGGCTTCATCGGGGTCGGTTCGGTATTACCATCGCGATGGGCGAGGTTCAGCACGCCATAGGAGACGCGTGTCGCGGTGCCATCGGGGTGGACATCGACCAGGCGGGCGCAAAGATTGGCAATCTCCGCCGTGCAGCTGAGCGTCACTGTCACCACCGGCCGTCCCAAATAGTCCTGCGCTTGGGCGAGCGGTGCAGTCTGGAATGTCAGTGAACCGGCATCGTCGATACGCTGGTCGATCGCGAGTTCCGCATCCGGTTTCAAGGTGAACCATTCGCCGGACGTGGTTCCGGTATCCAGCGGCGACTTGATATAGACGTCATGCGCCGGCGCATGGGGAATCGGCATCCCCTCCATCAGCGTTCCGAACTGCTCGACATAGAAGCATTGCATCTCCGGCTGCGTCCAGGCGTCCTTGGCAATCCAGAAGCCCGGATCGCGGTCACGCCTCGGTGCCGGCCTTACCGCGTCAAGAATGTAGGCTCGAACCTGCGGGCCTTCCTCGATGCCGTTTTCCTCTCCGCGTAGCCAGCGGTTCCACCAGCGGATCGCTTCGCCGTGGAAATCCGCTCGCGGCTTCGGCCAGGCGAAATGCGGATATTTATGGATCCATGGTCCGATCAGCGCCTTGGCTTTCTCGCCAAGCCCCTCTGCGGCGGAAAGCGGCGTGTTGCGATAGCCGTCAGCCCAGCCGGCGATAACGAGAGCAGGGACCTCCAGGGCAGAGAAATCCTCCCGGATCGAGCCATGCTTCCAGAAATCGTCGCGGCGCTGATGGGAAAGCCACTCCTCCATGAAGAACGGCTCTTTCTCCAACCGCTCCAGCCACATCTCCTTCCAGCGTTCTCCAACGATCTCGGGATCGGGGGCGCGGGACTGATAGGCAAGCATGGTGGCCGCCCAGGAAAGCTGCGCCGACAGATGGCAACCATTCTTGTAATGAATGTCGTCGTTGTAACGGTCGACTGTGGAGGCAATCGAAATCACTGCCTTCAGTGCAGGGGGCCGAAGTGCGGCGACTTGAAGGCAATTGAACCCACCCCAGGAAATGCCCATCATACCGACGGAACCGTTGGACCAGGGCTGTTCCGCGATCCAGGCAATCAATTCGCAGGCATTGGCAAGTTCCAGCTCGGTATATTCGCCATCGATGACACCATCGGATTCGCCGGACCCCCTGATATCGACCCGCACCCCGGCAATGCCGGCGGCCGCAAAGACGGGATAGGTGGATTCGTCGCGGACACTGGTCCCGTCACGCTTGCGATAGGGCAGGAATTCAAACACCGCCGGCACCGGATCGACCTCGGCATTGTCGGGCATCCAGACACGCGCCGCCAGCCGCGTGCCGTCCTTGAGCATGATCCATTCGTTTTCGATGACGGTGAAGCTGCGGTCAGTCATTGTCAAAATCCATGTTCCATTACACCTGTCGGTCCCGAAAGACCGCTTGGTCAATTTCCGGCACTGGCCATCTTTCGCGTCGTGAGCACCTTCTCAAGCCAACCGATTTCCATTTCGGGAACGGATTTCAGCAGGAGATCGGTGTAGTCGTCGAAAGGCGGAGAGAGCACTTTCGACTTTGGCCCGAAGCGTACCAATTTGCCTCGATGCATCACGGCAACCGAGTCCGCGATGGCGCGGACAATGGCGATGTCGTGGGTGATGAAGATATATGAGAGCTGCTGCTCTTCCTGCAGCCGCATCAATAGCTTGAGGATGCCTTCTGCAACCAGTGGATCAAGCGCCGATGTCGGCTCGTCGCAGAGGATCATCTCCGGATTGGCCGCCAGTGCTCTGGCAATCGCAACGCGCTGCTTCTGGCCACCGGAGAGTTCGGCGGGATAGCGATCGACGAAGCCGTTGCTCATTTCGATATGTTCGAGCAACTCCTTCACCCGCGCTGTCTTCGCCGCGCCCCGCAAGCCGTAATAGAAGGTCAGTGGCCGGCCGATGATGTCACGCACCGTCTGGCGGGGGTTCATCGCGGTATCAGCCATTTGATAGATCAGCTGGATACGACGAAGATCGTCGTTCGACCGGCCCTTCAGTGCCTTGGATAACGGCTTGCCGTCGAATGAGAGGGTACCCTGCAACGGTGGCAGAAGCCCGGTGATAACGCGGGCGAGCGTCGATTTTCCGGAACCGGATTCGCCGACGACGGCAAGCGTCTGTCCCTTCGGCACATGCAGCGAAATGTCAAACAAGACCTTGAAGCCGTTGGGATAGCCGGCGGTGACGTTCTCCACCTTCAGCAGGGCCGAACTCTGGTCGGGAGCCTCCTCACGCTTGTCCTGACGGACATTGACGAGGGCCCTCGTATAATCTTCGCGAGGCGCCTCGATGATCTGTTGCGCGGTACCGTATTCCACTCGTCTGCCGTGGCGCAGAACCATGATGTCGTCGGAAATCTGCGCAACGACGGCGAGATCATGGGTGATGTAGAGCGCCGCGGTATTGGTCTCCTCAATCGCGTGCTTGATGGCGGCGAGCACGTCGATCTGGGTCGTGACGTCAAGAGCGGTGGTCGGCTCGTCGAAGACGATGAGCTCGGGATTCGAGCAGAGCGCCATTGCCGTCATGGCGCGCTGCAGCTGGCCACCGGACACCTGATGGGGAAAGCGATCGCCAAAGCCCTCCGGATTGGGGAGGCCGAGGACGCGGAACAGATAGAGCGCCCGCTTCTTCGCCTCTTCCTTGCTCATCAGGCCGTGCTTGACTGACGCTTCGATGACCTGGCCGCCGAGCTTGTGAGCGGGGTTGAATGCAGCAGCGGCCGACTGCGCGACATAGCAGACGCGGGCGCCGCGCACCTTGCGAATGCCTGACTTGCCGAGGGTCAGGAGGTTCTGCCCGTCGAGCAGCACTTCGCCGCCGGTGATCTCGGCACCGCCACGACCATAGGCGAGGGCAGAAAGGCCGATGGTCGATTTGCCGGCGCCTGACTCACCGATCAGCCCGAGCACCTTGCCTTTCTGGAGATCGAAGGAAACGCCGTCGACGATGGTCACCCGCTTGGGCGGCTCGCCGGGCGGATAGCTTGTCGCCTCGATCTTCAGATCACGAACCGAAAGAAGTTCAGGCATCGCCGCGTCCTCCCTTGAGGCTGGATGTCCGTTTCAGGAGCGAGTCGACCACCAGATTGACACAGACGGCGAGCGCCGCAATGGCGGCGCCAGGCACGAGTGCAGCCGAAACGCCGAAAATGATGCCGTCCTTGTTGTCCTTGACCATGCCGCCCCAGTCGGCCGCCGGCGGCTGGATGCCGAGGCCGAGGAAGGAGAGGGTCGAGAGGAATAGAATGGCAAAGGCGAAACGCAGGCCGAACTCTGCCAGCAGCGGCGACAGCGTGTTCGGTAGGATCTCGCGAAAGATGATCCAGACCTTGCCTTCGCCGCGCAGCTTCGCGGCCTCCACGAACTCCATGACAGCGACATCGAGGGCGACGGCGCGGCCGAGGCGATAGACGCGGGTGGAGTCGAGGATCGCCATGACGAGGATCAGCACGATTAGGTTCTGCGGCAGAACCGCCAGCACGACCAGCGCAAAGATCAGCGTCGGGATCGACATCATCAGATCGTTGAAGCGCGAGAAGATAAGGTCGATCAGGCCGCGGGAAACCGCCGCCGTGAAGCTGAGGATGATGCCGAGCGAGAAGGAGATGAGGGTCGCGCCGAGTGCGACGAACAACGTCGTCCGCGCGCCGTAGATCAGGCGCGAGAGGATGTCGCGGCCGAGATTGTCGAGGCCGAAGAAATAGTTGGCATCGGCCGGCGCCCAGACGTCGCCAAGAACCTGGGTCTCGCCATAGGGCGCAATCCAGGGAGCAAAGATGGCGCATATGAGTGCGAGAAGGATGCCGAGAATGCCGACCCAGGCAGTGATGGGAATATCTCTCAATCTCATCGCGGATGCCTCAGGCGTGGATTGGCGACGATCGCCAGAATGTCGGCCACCATGTTAAGGAGGATATAGACCGCGGCGAAGATCAGGCCGCAGGCCTGCACGACGGGCATGTCACGCACCGTCACCGCATCCACCATGTATTGACCCATGCCGGGATAGACGAAGACCACCTCGACCACGACGACGCCGACGACGAGATAGGCAAGGTTAAGCGCTACCACATTGACGATCGGCGCCAGTGCATTGGGTGCCGCATGCTTGACGATGGCCCGAAAGGCGCTGAGGCCCTTGAGCTCTGCCGTTTCCATATAGGCCGACGACATGACAGAGAGGATCGCCGCCCGCGTCATCCGCATCATATGGGCAAGGACGACAAGCACGAGCGTGGCGGTCGGAAGCGCAATCGCCTTCAACCGGTCAAGGAAATCCATGCCGTCGAAAACCGTGGCCGGAAAGGTGGCGACGCCGAATTTGACGGCAAAGAACATGATCAGCAGATAGCCGATGAAGAATTCCGGCAGCGAGATCGCCGCGAGCGAAACGACGTTGATGATCTTGTCTGGCAGCCGGTTGCGATAATGAACCGAGAGCATGCCCAGGCCGACGGCAAGCGGCACGGCAATCAAAGCCGCGAAGCCGGCAAGAAAGAGCGAGTTGCCCAAACGGTTGCCGATTTGCTCGCTCACCGAATTCTTGCTCGCCCAAGAGGTTCCGAAATCGCCCTCGACCGCATGCCCGAGCCACTGGAAATAGCGGGTCGTCACCGGTTGGTTGAGCCCCAGTTCCTCGCGAATGTTGGCGACGGCCTCCGGCGTTGCCGACTGGCCGAGATAGGTCGTCGCAAAGTCGCCGGGAAGCGCCTGGACGCCGCCGAAGATGAGGATAGACACGGCAAACAACAGGATGATGCTCAGCACCAGTCGTTCGAAGATGAGAAAGACGAGCGGAAAACGCTCGCGCAGTCTTCGACCTGGAAGGCCGCCGACTTCGACAGGATTGGCGACTTCTACGGGATTGGACATGGCAGGCTCGCCTCGCGCTGAAACAAACGGGGAAGGACCGCAGGCGGATCGCCTGCGGTCCTGGTTCCGGATTTTCGGGCAATAGGCCCGGCTTCAGGCATCAGGTGTCGAGCCAGACGCGGGTGGCGACGTAGCCGTTCGACATGTCATTGCCGATGTCCTGAACGTAGTTCATCAGCTTCTTGGTGCCGGCGTTCACGAAGTCGTTGAACATCGGCAGGATAGTGCCGCCTTCGTCGCGAACCATCATCGCCATCTGGCGATAGAGGTCCTTGCGCTTGGTCTCGTCGAGTTCGGCGCGGGCCTGGATCAGCAGCTTGTCGAAATCCGGGCGTTTGAAACGGGTGTCGTTCCAGTCGGCGGTGGAGAGATAGGCACCGGAATAGAACTGGTCCTGCGTCGCGCGGCTGCCCCAATAGGAAGCGGAGAAGGGCTGCTTGTTCCAGACGTTGGTCCAGTAGCCGTCGCCCGGTTCGCGCTTGATTTCCAGCTGGATGCCGGCCTTCTTGGCGCTTTCCTGGAACAGCACGGAGGCATCGACGGCGCCCGGGAAGGCGACTTCCGACGTGCGCAGCAGGATGGAGCCGCTATGGCCGGACTTCTTGTAGTGGAAGGAGGCCTTGTCCGGATCGTATTTGCGCTGCTCGATGCCCTCGGGGAAGAGAGCATAGGTGTTGTTGATCGGGAAGTCGTTGCCGAGCGAGCCGTAGCCGCCGAGGATGCGCTTGACCATCTCGTCGCGATCGATCGCGTACTTCAGAGCGAGGCGCAGGTCGTTGTTATCGAAGGGCGCGGTGTCGCAATGCATGATGAAGACGTAGTGGCCGCCGCCGGCCGTCGTCAGCAGCTGGACGTTCGGAGCGCGCTTCAAGAGGCTGACCGTCTTCGGGTCGACGCGGTTGATATAGTGTACCTGGCCTGATGTCAGCGCCGCGATACGGGCCGTCGCATCGTTCATGGTGATGAGTTCGACGCTGTCGACATAGCCGCGATCCGTGCGCCAGTCGTTGGGGTTCTTCTCGAAGGTCATGCGAACGCCGGCCTGGAAATTCGTCACCTTATAGGGACCGGTGCCGATGCCTGCGGTCGGGTTGTCCACGCCGCCATTCGGCTGGATGACGAGGTGATAGTCGGTCAGCAGCGCCGGCATGTCGGCATTGCCCTGGTCGAGGCTGATGACGAGGTCGCCGTTCTGGTTCTCGATCTTCGTCAGCGCTTTCATCATGCCGAGCGCGCCGGATTGCGACTTCTCGTCGGAATGGCGGTGCAGGGTGGCGACGACGTCGTCAATCGTCATTTCCTTGCCGTTGTGGAACTGCACGCCCTTGCGGATCTTGAAGGTCCAGATCTTGGCATCCGGCGAAGACGACCAGGATTCGGCAAGCGACGGCAGCGGCTTGCGGGTCTGCGGATGCGTTTCGACGAGCGTGTCGCCCCAGGTGCGCACGGCGCAGAACATGACCTGCGAGGTCGCTGCTGCCGGATCGATCGAATCCGTCGAGGCGCCGCCTTCGAGGCCGAGCTTCAGGTGGCCGCCCTTCTTGGGCGTATCGGCAGCGGAAGCGCTTGATGTAAACAGGCTGTCGGCCGCGGCGAGCGTCAACCCGGCGGCCATGGCGCGGCCCATGAATTCGCGGCGGCTCATGCCTCCCGCGGTCACGCGACCGGCGAGATATTTGGTATATTCGGTCATTCCCCTTTTCCTTCTTGTTCGAGTTTTAAAAGTGAAATCCCGGCCAGTAGGTTCAAAGCTGCGTTTCCTCTCGCAGATTGCCCGGCTGCCCACGATCATTCGCGGTTATTCGGCACGGTTGTCGCCGGCCTCGTCATTTCCCTTTCCAGACCGGCTCCCGCTTCTCGGCGAAAGCGCGGGCACCTTCCAGTTGATCCTCACTCGAATAGAGGACGTCGACCGTCCGAAACTGCCTTTTGGTGATTTTGTTCATGGCAGTCTGAAAGGTCATGCCCTCCGCTTCGCGAACCACTTCCTTGATGGCCGCCTGAACGAGCGGCGGCCCTTTTTCCAGAAGACGGGCGAGTTCCCAGGCTCGCTCCATCAGCTTGTCTGCGCCAAGGATTTCGTTGACGAAGCCCCAGCGATGCGCTTCCTGCGCATCCAGCCAGCGGCCCGTCAGCAGCATGTCCATGGCTATATGATAGGGAATGCGCTTTGGCAGCTTGATCGAAGCCGCATCTGCAACCGTACCCGAACGGATTTCCGGCAGTGCGAAGGTGGCGGACTCCACTGCAAGGATGAGATCGGCGGAGAGCGCAATCTCCAGCCCACCGCCGCAACAGATGCCGTTGATCGCCGCGATGACCGGCTTGTTCAGGTCGCGCAATTCCTGGAGACCGCCAAAGCCGCCGACGCCATAATCGCCGTCGACTGCATCACCGGCGGCCGCTGCCTTCAGATCCCAGCCGGCCGAAAAGAACTTTTCGCCCGCCCCAGTAATGATGGCCACGCGCAATTCGGCGTCATCGCGAAAGCCGCGGAAAATCTCTCCCATCAAACGGCTGGTAGCAAGGTCTATAGCATTGGCCTTCGGTCGGTCGACCGTGACCTCCAATATGCCGCCGACACGCTTGGTGCGAATGGGGCTATCCAATGCCTTACCTCCTTCGCCTGACGAGCGCATCTGCCGCAACGACACCTTCGCCGTCTGCGAGAACCATCAAGGGATTAATGTCCAGTTCCTCCAGCATTGCAGCGTTTGAAGCGACATAATCTGCCACCGATGCGACGGTCCGGACCAGAGCCCGCCAGTCACCCTTACGGCCGTTGCGATAACCCATGATCAACTTGCTGATCCTAAGTTGCGAGAGCGCCGCGGCGATTTCCTCCTCCGTCGTAGGCAATACCAAAATTGCAGAATCTTCAAGCAATTCCACAAGGATTCCGCCGGCACCAACCGTGAGGTAAAGACCGGCGACGGGATCGCGCGCCGCGCCGATGATCAGCTCGGCTACTGGCGCGGGGATCATCTTTTCGACGAGGAAACCTGAACTGATCCCAGCCATCGATCGAGCTGCGGCTGAGACGCTCTCCGCGTCTTGAAGATTGAGCCGAACCGCCCCCGCTTCGGTTTTATGAGCTACACCCAGCCCCTTGAGGGCGACCGGAAAGCCGATTTCGGCCGCGGCACTCGCCGCCGCGTCCGGTGTCGTGGCCGTGCGGCTCTTGGGTATCGCAACGCCGAACAGCGCCAGTTCAGCCTTTGCTTCGGCCTCCGTCAAAAGAACGGCGTCGCCATCTTGAGGGGTAGTGTCCAGAAACTTTGGCGGTTCAGCGCGTTGCCAGGCTGCTCCGATGGCCGCAGCCGTTTCCGCTGCTGCAAGGGTTTCGCTGATTCCGCTGAAAGGGACGACCCCGGCCTGCGTCAGCCCCAATGCGACCTGTTCGGGCATGTTCTCGCCAAGCGTTGCGACGATGCCGGCGCGTGCGCCCGTAGCAGTGGAGGCATCGATCACGGCGTCCACTGTTGTCATCCAGTCGGCTCCATCGCAGCGGTCGGCTCTGGGGAAATCCAGGACGACGAGATTGAGAGCGTACCCTCCGGCAAACATCGCGGAAAAAGCCTCCGTCAGCCGGATGCGATCTCCCCAGACGAAGGTGTGGTAGTCGAGCGGATTGGACAGGGTGACCATCTCGCCGAGGGTTCGGCGTAGGGGTGGTACCTGCCCGGGTGTCAGTGCGCGAAAGTCAACGCGGCGACCTACCGCTGCATCAGCCATCAGCGACGCCTCACCACCGGAACAGCTCATCGACGATATCTCGGCGCTGGCGAGAGGGCCGGCGATATGGAGCAGCTTCAACGTTTCGATCATCTCGGGCAATGTCGAGACGCGGCCGATGCCCAGGCGATCCAGTATGGCGGCGGAAACCGCATCGCTGCCGGAGAGCGAAGCGGTATGCGAGACGGTCGCCCGTCGCGCCTTTTCCGATTTGCCGACCTTTAACGCGACCACCGGCTTCTTGAGTTCGCGGGCGCGCATTGCAAGGCGTTGCAAGGCCGCAAGACTATCGAAGCCCTCGATGTGTAGGCCGACGGTAGTGACGCGAGGATCTTCGAGGACCGCGCAGGCGAGGTCCGAAATTCCTGTCTGCGCTTGATTGCCGGCGGTCATCAGATAGGCGATCGGCAGACCGCGTGTCTGCATGGAGAGATTGATGGCGATGTTGGACGATTGCGTCAGGATGGCAACGCCGCCTTCGGTGCGAAGGACGCCGTGTTGGTCCGGCCAAAGCAATGCGCCATCAAGGCCGTTGATAAGGCCATAGCAGTTCGGACCGATAATCGGCATATCGCCGGCGGCATCAACAAGCGCCGCCTGCAATTCGGCGCCATCGGCAAGTTCAGCTACAGCTTCGCGAAAGCCGGAGGCATAGCAGACAGCGCCACCGGCGCCCCGTTCGGCCAGATCTCGGACGATGTCGATCGTCAGCGTTCGGTTGACGCCGACGAACGCCGCGTCCGGCGCTGCCGGTAAGTCAGCGACGGACCGGTAGCATCGGCGACCAAGCACCTCGTCCAGCTTCGGATGCACGGGCCAGATCTCTCCGGCAAACCCCATGCGATCACATTGCTCGATCACCCGCCGCGCTTCTCTGCCGCCGAAAACGGCGATGGATTTCGGTCTGATGAGGCGGTCGAGTGACGCTTGGACCATCCGGTTACGCTCCGAAGGGCCGCAACAGGTCGCGGCTGATGATGTGCCGGTGGATTTCCGAGGTGCCGTCCCAGATGCGCTCGACGCGGGCGTCGCGCCAGAAACGGGCAAGCGGCAGGTCATCCATCAATCCCATGCCGCCATAGATCTGGATTGCCTCGTCGGTGACGCAGGCTAGCATCTCTGTCGCAAACAGCTTGGCCGAGGAGATTTCCCTGTTGGCCGGCAGACCCTGGTCGACCCGCCACGCGGCAGCCAGCGTCATCCATTCGGCGGCATCGATCTCAGTGATCATGTCGGCAAGCTTGAAGGAGACACCCTGGTTGGCGCCGATGGGCTTGCCGAACTGCTTGCGTTCCGCTGCATAGGAGAGCGCAAGATCGAATGCGCGCCTGGCACGGCCGATGCAGGTTGCAGCCACGGTCAAGCGTGTGCCGGAAAGCCATTGATTTGCAATCTCAAATCCCTTGTGCAGCTCGCCGAGAATTTGCGACGCCGGCAGGCGGCAATCGGTAAAGTTAAGAATGCAGTTGTGATAGCCGCGATGGGATACCGACTCGTAGCCCTTGCGGATTTCGAAGCCCGGCGTGTCTCGGTCGACGAGAAAGGCGGTGATCTTCTTCTTCGTGCCCTTTGCCGTCTCCTCCTCGCCGGTCGCAGCAAAGACGATGACGAAATCGGCAATATCGGCATGGGAGATGAAATGCTTCGTGCCGTTCAGCACCCAGTCCGAACCATCGGGTCGGGCGGCACATTTCATGCCACGCATGTCGGAGCCGGCATCAGGCTCCGTAATTGCCAGAGCATCGAACTTCTCGCCGCGAACCGCAGGCAGGAGATAGCGATCGCGCTGCTCGCCCTCGCAGGCCATCAGGATGCCGGACGGACGGCCGAAATAGACGGTGAGGCCGAGCGATCCTCGTCCCAGTTCCCGTTCGACCAGCGTGAAGGTCAACGTATCGAGGCCGGCACCGCCGACCTCTTCGGGGAAATTGCAAGCAAAGAAGCCGAGCTCGAGGCACTTGCGCTTGATTTCCTGCCCGAGTTCTCGCGGCACGATGCCGGTGCGCTCGACTTCGTTTTCATGCGGATAGATTTCGGTCTCGACGAAGTCCCGGACCGTCTTGACGATCAATTCCTGCTCTTCGCTCAATCCGAAATTCATGATCCGCTCTCCCCTTAGCGTTTTTGTCCCACATGTCGGCCGGCTCCCTCCGGCGTCGGCAGTTTGGCGTGTTCCGCCGCAATCGCATTGACCTTCGCGAACACCTCTGCTGGTGCGGGCGTCGCTCTTCCGGCCTTCGTATCCACATGCAGCAGCATCTGCTCCGCTGTGGCAATCGCCTCTCCGGAAGCAGTCTCGTAAATCGTATGGAACACCTGCAGTCGCTTTTCGTCGGCGGAAAGAACCTGGCAGGTCGAATAGATGGCGTGGCCGAGCTTGGCCTCGCCGAGATGGCGAATATGCGTCTCGACAGAATAGTAGCTGTGGCCGCCCTCCACATAAGCGAGATCGACGCCAATCAGCCGCAGCAGCGCATCGGAGGTGTCGCCGAAGACCTGCAGGTAGCGATGCTCGGTCATATGGCCATTGTAATCGACCCAGGCGGGGCTGACCTTGGTTTCAACGAGACGGAGTGGTCTTGCCGTATCATGCAGGGTCTTGTCGCTGCCTGCCGAGGCCCAAAGCGTCGCCTCGAACTCCTTGAGCAGCTTTCCAGCGCCCCAGCCCTTGCCGCCATGCCCACCCTTCAAGGCGTGGAAAATGCCGACAAGATTTTCGTCGCGGATGCGCTCGAGTTCGCGGATCGACAGGCCGTCGGCCTGTTCGTCGGATTGCTGGCCGATTTTTTCGACCAGAGCATCATCGAGATCGACGACATCGGTCAGCTTCGTCCAGGGCCACGCAAGGCAGGGTCCGAACTGGGCGAGGAAATGGCGCATGCCTGCTTCGCCGCCGGCGATGCGATATGTCTGGAACAGACCCATCTGGGCCCAGCGCAGGCCGAAGGAATAACGGATGACGTCGTCCAGTGTCTCGACGGTGCAGATGTCGTCCTTGATAAGCCAAAGAGCCTCGCGCCAGAGCGCTTCCAGCAGGCGGTCGCCGACGAAAGCCTCGATCTCCTTGGCGATGTGAACGCCCTTCATGCCGATGGGGACAAGCTTGTCCATCGCGGACTTGATCGTCTCGGCCGACGTCTTCTCACCGCCGACGATTTCGACCAGCGGCAGAAGATAGACCGGATTATAGGGATGCGCCACGAACAGCCGCTTGGGATGTTTCATGTCGCGCTGCAGATCGGTCGGCAGAAGGCCCGAGGTGGACGAGCCGATCAGCGCATCGGGCCTAGCTGCGGCATCGATCTGCGTCAGCACGTTGCGCTTGAGGTCGAGCCGTTCCGGTACGCTCTCCTGGATCCAGTCGGCACCCGCAACGGCTTCCTCAAGCGTCTTGCTGAAAGTCAACTTGCCACGCGGCGGTAGCGGAGCCCCTGTCAGCATCGCATATGCCTTTTCGGCATTGGCCAGCACTTCGCCGACGATGCGTTCGGCATCCGGATGCGGGTCGAACACCTTGACGTCGATCCCGGCCAGCAGAAACCGGGCGATCCAGCCGCCGCCGATGACGCCGCCGCCGACGCAGGCGGCCTGTCTGATCTTGCTCATGGCCACCCTCAGCGCTTCGTCAGTTTCAGCTTGGTGCGGACCTCTTCCGGTCCGATGATCCGCGCGCCCATTCCCTCGATGACGGTGACCGCCTTTTCGACGAGCTGCGCGTTGGTGGCGAGCGCGCCCTTGCCGGCATAGAGGTTGTCTTCAAGGCCGACACGGACATTGCCGCCCGCGAGCACTGCGGCAGCCGGGTAGGCGAGGGCGTTTCGGCCGATCGAGAATGCCGAGAAGGTCCAGGATGACGGAACGTTGTTGACCATCGCCATGAAGGTATTGAGGTCGTCCGGCGCGCCCCACGGAATGCCCATGCAAAGCTGGATCAGCACCGGATCCTGGATCAGGCCTTCCTCGACCAATTGCTTCGCGAACCAGAGATGGCCGGTGTCGAAGGCTTCGATTTCCGGACGGACGCCGAGATCCGTCATCTTCTTTGCCATGGCGCGCAGCATGGCCGGCGTATTGGTCATGACATAGTCGCCGAGATTGAAGTTCATCGTGCCGCAATCGAGCGTGCAAATCTCCGGCAGGCATTCGGCAACGTGCGAAACGCGCTCCGTGGCGCCGGCCATATCCGTACCCTTGGGGTTGAGCGGGAGAGGGCTTTCGACATCGCCGAAGATCAGATCGCCGCCCATGCCGGCGGTCAGGTTAAGCACGACGTCGATATCCGCGGAGCGGATTCGATCGGTCACTTCCTTGTAGAGGTCGTTGCGACGGCTGGCAGCGCCGGTCTCCGGATCGCGGACGTGGCAATGGACCACGGCTGCGCCGGCCTTGGCGGCATCGATGGCGGAATCGGCGATCTGTTTCGGCGTGATCGGCACGTGGTTCGACCGACTGGTGGTGTCGCCGGCACCGGTCACGGCGCAGGTGATGAAGACATCGCGGTTCATCGCAAGAGGCATTTTGTTCTCCCTCGTTTTGTGACCATTACGAAACAAGAGTGACGAACATGCTTTGCATTTACGGATGCATTCTATACATTTCCGGAAAAAGACGGGCGATCCAATATGCTAACTGCCTCCAATGAACGGCTCGATATCGATCTTCTGGTCTTGCCGGAAACTAACCTCATTCTGCTCGCATCTGTCATCGAGCCCTTGCGCGGTGCGAATCGTATAGCGGGCAGCGAGATATATCGTTGGCGGGTCTTCACCTCAGAAGGCGAGCCGGTCGAAACGACGTGCCATCTCGCGGTGTCCGCGGAAGGTCCCTTCCGGCCGCAGCGTGATGCAGCCCCGCTTTTTGTGGTGGCGAGCTACAATTGGCAGCGTAGTGCGACCTCGTCGTTGAAGATGCAGTTATCCCAGACTGCGCGTTATCGTTCCTTCATCGCAGGTATCGAGTCGGGCACGTGGTTGCTGGCGGAATCCAGCCTGCTCGATGACGTGTCCGCCACCATCCACTGGGAGGATTTCGAGGAGTTTTCCGCCGCCTATCCGCAGGTGAGATGCGTGCAGGACCGCTTCGTCATCGACGGCAAGCGGATAACGACAAGCGGCTCGCTACCGACGATCGACCTCATGCTCGAGGTGATCAGGCGGCGGCAGGGTTATTCGCTGGCCTTGGAGGTCAGCCGTCTCTTCAGCTATCAGCAGGCGCCATTCCAGCTGACCGATGGATCGCTTTCGCCGGCAGCGGCGGGACTTGACATGCGCGATCCACGAGTCGCGCAAGCCGTCAGAATGATGGAGGAGAACATCGAGCAGCCATTGGTGCTGACGCGACTTGCCCGCCGGGTCGGCGTCAGTGCCCGCCACTTGCAGGGGCTTTTCCGGGATAGTCTGGGCGCGCCACCGCATGTGCATTACCTCGCCCTGCGGCTCAATGCAGCACGTCGCAAGGTCATCGAGACAAGATCTTCCCTCGCAGACATCGCAGCGGCAACCGGCTTCAATTCCGCCTCTGCTTTTGCGCGGAGCTATCGGGCGAGTTTCTCCGAAAGCCCCTCCGAGACGCGCCGCCGGCTTCGCGCACGATCCGTTGCCATGAGTTCGGCGAGTTGAACGGCGAAGAGCTCCTTTGGGGAAAAAGGGCATTCACGAGAGCGGCCGTGGAGGTTAAGGTCGACGCTTCAAGAGCACATATTGGACCTGTTGCACCATGACCGATACCGTTACAGACCGCTTTCTTCGCTACGTTGTCATCGACACCCAATCCGATCCCAAATCCCTGGCGCAGCCCTCCACGGAAAAGCAGAAGAACCTCGGTCGTCTGTTGGTCGAGGAATTGCTGGCCATCGGCCTTTCCGATGCGCATCTGGATGAGCACGGCTATGTCTACGCAACCGTTCCGTCGAACACGGACAAGTCGGTCCCGGTAATCTGCTTCTGTTCACATATGGACACGGCGCCCGATTTCACGGGAACGAACGTCAAGCCTCAGATGGTGCGTGACTATCGCGGCGGCGATCTCCAGCTTTCCGGTGATCCGCAGCAGATCATTCGCTTGAAGGATCATCCGGCGCTCGCCGACCAGATCGGCAATGACATCGTCACATCGGATGGCACGACCCTGCTCGGAGCCGACGACAAGGCCGGCTTGGCCGAAATCATGACCGCGGCGAAATTCCTGGTCGATCATCCGGATATCAAGCACGGAACGATCAAAATCCTCTTCACGCCTGATGAAGAGATCGGGCGCGGCGTCAACAAGGTCGATCTGGAAAAGCTCGGCGCCCAGTTCGCCTATACGATGGATGGCGAAACGGCGGGCCATATCGAGGACGAAACCTTTTCGGCCGATGGTGTCGAGATCACTATCCAGGGCGTTGCCATCCATCCGGGCTTTGCCAAGGGAAGGATGGAAAATGCCATCAAGATCGCCGGCGCGATCATCGACCGCCTGCCGAAGGACGTTGCGCCTGAAACCACCGAAGGCAGGCAGGGCTTTGTTCACCCGACCGGCGTGGTCGGCTCGATGGAAAAGGCCACGATCGGCTTTATCATCCGCGATTTCACGGATGAAGCCCTGACGACCAAGGAAGAGATGCTCGAGGCGATCGTGAAGGAGGTCATGGTCGGCTACCCCGGTTCCTCCTACACCTTCGAGGTCAAGCATCAGTACCGCAACATGAAGGTCGTCCTCGATCGCCACCCGGAGATTGTCGAAAACGCAGTCGATGCCATCAGGCGTGCGGGCATGACACCGGTGCGCGGCAGCATCCGTGGTGGCACGGATGGGTCCCGGCTGTCATTCATGGGTTTGCCCTGCGCCAACATCTTCGCTGGCGGCCATGCCTTTCACTCGCCGCTCGAATGGGTCAGCCGGCAAGACATGGAGAAAGCGGCCAAGACGATCGTGGAGCTCGCGAAGGTCTGGGAGGAGCGGAGCTAGTCTCGCCGCAAGGCGGATGATCAATCCTCGGAGTAGCGCTGTTCCTTCCAGGGGTCGGCGTACATGTGATAGCCGTTCATCTCCCAGAACCCGGCTTTATCCGCCCGCAGCAGATCGATGCGACGCAGCCACTTGGCACTTTTCCAGAAGTAGAGGTGAGGGACCACCAGCCGCATCGGTCCGCCATGTTCGGCGCTGAGTGGCTGCCCCTCCCAGGCCGTGGCGAGGATGGCGTCTTCGGCGGCAAAATCGGCAAGCGGTAGATTGGTTTTGTAGCCATCATAGCTGGTCAGCATGACGTAATGTGCCTCGGCCTTCGGCATGACAAGATCGAGCAATTCGCGCGTCGAGACACCTTCCCAGCGATTGTCGTAGCGCGACCACGTCGTCACGCAATGAATATCGGTGACGCGCGTGCTCTGTTCGAGCGCCTGGAAATCGGCCCAGCGGAAGATAAGCGGATTTTCGACAAGGCCGCTCACTTCGAGCCGCCAACCGGATGTCAAAATCTCGGGCTGCTGCCCGAGGTCCAGCACAGGCCAGTTCTTGACGAGATGCTGGCCCGGC
Organism: Rhizobium sp. BK376; assembly: GCF_004341625.1. GTDB lineage: Bacteria > Pseudomonadota > Alphaproteobacteria > Rhizobiales > Rhizobiaceae > Rhizobium. The sequence goes on from NZ_SLZG01000014.1 coordinate 80,062, forward strand.
GGCAGCCGCTCAGTTTCAGGGCGACTGATGCGACCGGTCAGAAATTTGCCCTCTGCGGCCCAGCGGCGCTTCGAAAGGGTGAGCTTGCTATCGGTCGCTGCGTCTTCGTCGCTCATGTGGGCCTTCCCTATGCAAACAGTTCAATAGGGCATCCGCATCGACGCGGTGTCAAGCGGGGAGCGGCGATGGGGCGCGAGGCTCCATGTGAAAGGCATGCGGCCGGGGATTAGGCCCGGCCGCGATATGTACTAGCTGCGCTTTTTCTTCTTCGCTTCGTCATCCATCAGTTCGTACCATATAGCGTTGAGGACGGCGAAGGCGGCTGCCAGGGGCAGGCCCAGGAGCCAGGCGAAATACCACATTTCATTCTCCTTTCCGGGTCAGTAGGCGTGACCGCCCTTGTCGTTGACAGTATCTGCATCGACCTTGCCCCAGAGCACCCGGTAGACCCAGCTCGTGTAGGCGAGGATTATCGGCAGGAAGATCACGACCACGACGAGCATGGTGAACAGCGTCGTGTGGCTGGATGAGGCATCCCAGACGGTAAGGCTCGATCTCGGATCCAGCGACGACGGCAGGATGAAGGGGAACATCGAGAGGCCGACAGTCGAAATGATACCGAAGATCGACAGCTCGCTGAACATCATCGTGGCGCCCGGGCGCCGCGCCAGCATCAGGAGGAATGCCGCCATCGCGCCGACGAAACCGAGGATCGGAGCGATCAGCATCCAGGGGTGCGTGCTGTAGTTGGCAAACCAGATGCGCGAACCGCGATCGACCGTCTTCAGAAGCGGGTTGGACGGCCCGATCGTGCTGATCTCGCTGGTGATGCGATAGCCATCGATGCCGTACCACAGAAAGAGCCCACCAAGCGCAAAGAGCACTATGACGACAAGTGCCGCGAAGCTGCCATAGGTGCGGGCGCGTTCAGCGACCGGACCGGATGCCTTGAGCTGAAGCCAGGCGGCGCCATGCATGATGAACATGGCGACGGACAACAGGCCGCAGAGCAAGGCATAGGGGTTCAGCAGCCCGAAGAATGAGCCCTCGTAGAAGATGCGCATGTCGTCGGCGAAGCGGAAGGGTACCCCTTGCAATACGTTGCCGACCGCAACGCCCAGGATCAGCGACGGCACGAAGCCACCGATGAACAGGGCCCAGTCCCAACCCGCTCTCCAGGCGGCGCTGTCACGCTTCGAGCGGTACTTGAAGCCGACCGGGCGCAGGATGAGCGCAAAGAGGATCGCAAACATCGCCAGATAGAAGCCCGAGAAGGAGACGGCATAGAGGGGTGGCCACGCTGCAAAGATCGCGCCGCCGCCCGTTATCAGCCACACCTGGTTGCCTTCCCATACGGGGCCGATCGTGTTGATGGCGACGCGCCTTTCGGTGTCTGTTTTTGCCACGAATGGCAGCAAGGTACCAACGCCGAGGTCGAAGCCGTCGGTGGCGGCAAAGGCGATCAGCAGCACGCCAAGCAACAGCCACCAGATCATGCGTAATGTTCCATAGTCGATAAGTTCGTGCAGGATCATGGCGTGTTACTCCGCAGCGGAAACGAAGGTTTCGGGAATAAGTTCTGCTTCCGGTCTGTCGTCAGGTTCCGGACCTTTGCGGATGGCCCTGATCATCAGGGTCATCTCGATGATGATCAGCACCGTATAGAGCGCCGCAAAGCCGATGATCGTCAGCAGAACCGAGCTGGCGCCGAGGCTCGAAACGCCGGCTGCGGTCGGCAGCACGCCTTCGATGATCCAGGGTTGGCGGCCGAATTCTGCGACGACCCAGCCAAGCTCGATGGCAACCCAGGGCAGAGGGATCGCGAAGACTGCGATCCGAAGCAGTGGTCTATAACGATCGAGCTGCCTGCGGGCGGAGAGCCAGAAGAAGGTCATCATCAGCAGGATGAAGAACAGGCCGAGTCCGACCATGATGCGGAACGACCAGAACAGCGTTGGCACGTTGGGAATAGTGTCGCGAGCTGCCTGTGTGATCTGCTCGTCCGTGGCTTGGCGGGGATCGTCGACATAGCGCTTCAGGAGAAGGGCGTAGCCGAGCTCGTGGCCGAGATCCTCGAACGAGGAACGGACTTCCGGCGCCACAGCGTCAAGCTTCGGCGCCGAGCGGATCTGCAGCAGCGCGTCGTAAGCCTTGATGCCGTCACGGATACGCGTCTTGGCCTGTTCCTCCAGCTGATTGATGCCGGGGATTTCCGTGGTGAGCGAACGCGTGCCGATCAATCCCATCACCCAGGGAATATGGACGGCGAAGTGCGTCTCGCGGGCCTGCTGATCCGGGAAACCGAAGGCGGTAAAGGCTGCAGGCGCCGGCTCGGTGTTCCACATGCTTTCGATGGCGGCGAGCTTCATCTTCTGGTTTTCAGTCGCCAGATAACCGCTCTCGTCGCCGAGGACGACGACCGAAAGCGCGGAGGCAAGGCCGAAGGAAGCAGCAACCGTCATAGAGCGCTTCGCAAGTTCCACGCTACGGCCGTTGACGAGATACCAGGCCGAGACGCCGAGGACGAAAACGGAGGCGCAGACATAGCCAGCCGAAACCGTGTGAACGAATTTCGCCTGGGCGACCGGATTGAACACGACATCGTAGAAGCTGGTGATCTCCATGCGCATGGTCTGCGGATTGAGTGCAGAGCCAACGGGGTTCTGCATCCATCCGTTTGCGATCAGGATCCAGAGTGCGGAGAAGTTGGACCCCAGCGCGACCGCCCAAGTCGCCGCCAAGTGCCCGACCTTCGACATCTTCTCCCAACCGAAGAAGAAAAGCCCAACGAAAGTCGCCTCCAGGAAGAAGGCCATCAGCCCCTCGATCGCCAGCGGCGCGCCGAAGATATCGCCGACGTAGTAGCTGTAATAGCTCCAGTTCATGCCAAACTGGAATTCCATGACGATGCCGGTGGCGACGCCAAGGACGAAGTTGATGCCAAAGAGCGTGCCCCAGAATTTGGTCATCTGGCGCCAGATCTGCCGCCCGGTCATGACATAGGTGGTCTCCATGATGGCAAGCAACACGGATAGGCCAAGCGTCAGCGGCACGAACAGAAAGTGATAGAGCGCAGTCATGGCGAACTGCAGGCGCGACAGCGCCACAATGTCGAGTTCCATTTGTCTTTCTCCCACGGTCCCACGGGGTTCGGTTACACACCGCCTATCAATGCGGCATGGTCATGCACTTGAACTGTCGTCTCAATCGGGCCTTAGCCCGTCGAGTGCGATATCGAATTCGGGTTCACCGCGCCGTGCAGTGGCGATGATCCGGCCTCGGTCGAGGATCGCGATGCTGTCGGCAATTGCCGCTTCGCGCCGGATGTGTGTGGCGATGACCAGGGATCGGCCCTGCGACCTCTGGACGAGCCGATCCATGACATCGCGGGCCGTCTCTCCATCCAGGCTTTCAGTCGGCTCGTCGAGAAGCCAGAGTGGCGTATCCCGCAACAGCAGACGGGCGAGCGCCAGGCGCCGCGACTGCCCACCAGACAGTCCGAGCCCGCCTTCGCCGAGCCGGGTATCGAGCCCCTTTGGCAACACGTTTACATCGGCCAGCAGCCCGGCAGCGGCGAGAGCATCACTGAGCTTGCTGTCGATGGCTGCCGGATCGGCGAGGCGAAGATTGTCGCGCAGCGTGTCCTGAAAGAGTTCGGTGCGCTGCGTCAGCAGAGTTGCGCGCTGCGTTTCGAGCAAACCGCCATCCGGAGCCATTTCGCCGGCAATGAGTGCCAGCAAAGTGGATTTGCCCGCGCCACTCGCGCCGATGAGGGCCAGCCGTTCGCCAGCCGCGAGCGAAAGCGTGATGTCACGCAGGGCCGGATGGTGCGCATGCCGGTGCTGCACCTTGATCCGGTCGACGCGGAAGGCACTCCCATCCGTTGGAACGGCGATAGGAGGAGAAGCTTCTTCCGGCGCAAGGCGAGGGCCGATACGCTTGGCGGCAAGCACGGTGCGGCCGAGTTCAAGCGCGCCACGGCGCAGCGCCGCGAAAGGTTCGATTGCGGCAAGGGCGACGAGCAGGCCGAGTGCCGCAACGGGCGCCGTCATTTGTCCAGCCTCCGAAAGCGCTGCAACCGCAAGGAGCGTACCTGTCAGCAGCACCGTTGAGGCAAGACTGAAGCCGAAGGCACTGGCGCTTTCGATGCGGTTCAACGCGTCGTCGGCGTCCGCCAACCGATACTCCGCATTGCCGATCGCGATCCGCTGCGCTTGCAGCCGCCCGGTCATGGCAAGGTCCGTCTGGCCGGCGACGAGGTCAATGACGCGCGAACGCAACGCCTCGATCGTGTGTGCCCTGCGGCGCGCTGGCGCGAGAGCCTTTCGTCCGGCAAGGAACGGGATACCAAGACCTACCGCAGTCAGGAAGAGGCCTGCCGAAAGACCGAATAACGGCTCTATCAGGCCAAAGGCCAGGCCGACGCCGAGAGCAGAGAGAACGGCCACGCCGGCCGGGACGAGAACGCGCAGATAGAGGGAATCGAGGGCGTCGATATCAGCAGTCAGCCGGAAGAGCAGCTTCGCCGGCCGATGCAGCAGAAGCGCAGCCGCCCCTGGCGTCGCCCAGCCGCGAAAGAGCCTTTCGCGCAACGATGCCAAAACCCTCAAGGTGGCCTCATGCGTGGTCAGTCGCTCGCCGTAGCGCGCAGCCGTGCGACCAATCGCCAGCAGGCGGATGCCGGCCGATGGGGCGAAAACATCGAAGGCTATTGCGCCTCCAGCCGAAAGCCCGGCGAAGGATGTTGCGGTGATGAACCAGCCTGAGAGGCCCAGCAGCGCGATACCTGCCGTGACGGTCACGAAGGACATCAGCGCACCGAGCAGCAGCGCGCCGCCATGCTGGCGCATGAACAGCCGCAGGATCGGCCGGAGGGATCTGATCATCTGGCTCATGCGGCCACCTCCTGCATCTCCATGCCCAGGCGGATCGTGCGGTTCATTCTTGCGGCCAGCACCGGGTCGTGCGTGGCGACGATCAGCGTGCGGCCTTGTGCCAGCGCCAGGAGGCTCTCGGTGATCTCGCTTGCCATTTGCCCGTCCAGATGCGCGGTCGGTTCGTCGGCGAGGATGATGTCGGCGCGGGGATTGGCGGCTGCGCGAGCGAGCGCCAGTCGCAAAGCCTCTCCGCCCGAGAGGCCGATACCACCTTCGCCGATCAGTGCTTTGCCGCGCGATTCCTCGATGTGCCCGAGATACATATGATCGATGGCTTGTCGGACGGCATCGGTGGTGATCTCGGGGCGGCCGAGCGTGATGTTGCCGAACAAGGTGCCGGCGAAGACATGAGGGCGCTGGCCGATCCAGGCCATGCGGTGGCGCAGAGAGTGCGCGGTGACGTCGCTGAGCACCGTATCATCGATCTGGATCGTACCGCTGTGGGCCGCTGCCAATCCGGCAATCAGGGACAGAAGCGTCGTCTTTCCCGAGCCGCTCGCGCCGAGCAGCGCGACATGTTCGCCCGGTCGAACGGCGAGACTGAAGTGATTGAAAATCGGCCGCCGGTTTGTCTCTCGCGAGTAATTGAGACTCTCGATGCGGATTGCGGGTGGTGACTGCACAGGCGGAATTGCGGCTGCGTCTTCGGCACCGCTGGCACCAAGCAAAATCGGGGCCTCCGCGGACAGTTTGTCCAACGCATCCAGCGCAGCTTCGCCCGCCGCCCGATCGTGCCAGACAGCGGAAAGCTCGCGTAGGGGCTCGAAGAATGCCGGAGCCAGCAGCAGGATGAACATGCCCTGCGTCAGGCCGAGCTTGCCTTGCCAGGTGCCGACATCGATCGAACCGAGCAGGCCGAAGCCGACATAGACCGCCGTGGCTGCCACGCCGAGAGCGGCAAAAAGCTCCAATACGGCAGAGGACAGAAAGGCGATCTTCAGCACCGCCATGGTACGCACCCGCAGCGAATCCGCATCTGCGCGCAGCCTCAGCGCCGTCGCATCAACGGCATCAAGGGCGCGAATCGTTGCCAGCCCGCGCAGCCGATCGAGAAGAAATGCATTGAGACCGCCGGTCTCGGCGAGCTGCTTTTCGCTCGCCTCCTTGGCGCTCCAGCCGATCAGCGCCATGAAGACCGGGATCAGTGGCGCTGAAAGAAGGAGTATCAGCGCAGCTACCCAGGAGATTGGCAGGACGCAGACGAGGATAGCCAAGGGCACGAAACTCGCTTTCATACGGGCCGGCAGAAAGCGCGCAAAATAGGGCACGGTTGTCTCGGCCTGTTCGGCGAGAAGGCTGGCGGCAGCGCCGGAAGCAGGTCGATCAATATCGAGCGGTGAACGGGCAGCGAGCGCTTCCGCTGCTCTCTCGCGTCGCTGTGTTAGCTCGGTTCTTGCGGCCCGGAAGGCCATGCGCATGCCCATAGCGTCAAGGCCGGAGCGCAATATGCCCAGCGCAAGAATAGATGCAGCCGCCGGCGCAACAGCGGCAAGGCCGCCGCGATTGACGATCGCGCCAACGCTCCAGGCAAGCAGCGCCGCCTGCGGAATCCAGAGTGAGGTCCCCAATGCCTGGACCAGAGCCGCCCGCGGCAGGCCCTTGGGCTGCGAACGCTTCGGCTTTCTGTAACGGGGAGGCGCCCCGGCCGGCTCATCGGTCGCGTGCGGGTTCCTTGTCCGCCGCCCCTTGGGCGCAGCACTGGCATCGAAGAAAGCGCTGGCCATTGGGCTCACCTCTTGTCCGCAGGATTGGGACGGCGGCGACCCAGGGATACGACGCGATCCTTCGCTTCCAGCAATTTTGTTACTTTAGCACCAAGCGATAGTAATGTCGCGAGCCTATCAGTTTCCAGTTGCCGAACATCATCATACCAATTGGTAAGTTGCTCTATCAGTCCGTGCATTTCGTTCATGCGCACCTGCGCATATCGCTCGTCCTCGGTAGAGGGGCGCTGCATCAGGATTTCGCGGAGAACCGAGAGGGTTGGATCGACTTCGCGCTTCTTCCGCTCCTCGGCGAGCGTCCTGAGAATCTGCCAGACGTCCTCCGGCGTGGTGAAGAAGTCGCGTCGGTCGTCCGGCTTGTGCCTGAGCAACACGAGGTTCCAGGTCTGCAGTTCGCGCAGGCTCATGGAGACGTTCGAGCGCGAAATGCCGAGGGCGTCGACAATCTCTTCGGCGCAAAGCGGCGAAGGCGAAACGTAGAGCAGGGCGTAGATCTGCCCGACCGTGCGATTGATGCCCCACCGCGAGCCCATTTCGCCGAAGTGAAGCACGAAGGATTGGACGAGGGGAGGGAGGTTCATGGCGATTTCAGCCTCTACAGTGATTTCAGTAATTTCTGAAATCACTGTAGAGAATATCGCGAATTTGCCAATCGGTATTTCGCAACTGCGTCACTCTGCGCAGGTTGCAGACTAGCGCTGTGCCATCCTGCCTTTCGAGACAGGTTACAACATGCTGATATCGATCAAACTTTCGGAAGTTTGCACTGCAAAAGAAATAGCCATCGCCGCCAGCAGGTCACGAGGCCTTGGCTTCGAAGGCGGGGGCGAAATCACCCAGCGACTTTGCGTGCAGGATCATTTCCCCGATATCCTGTTGGACAATGGCCTCAAGGTCGGCGAAGCTGTCGATGACATAATAGATCGGCTGGACGATATCGATCCGATAGGGGGTCCGCAGCACGCTCAACAGGTCGAATGGCCTGAATTCGCAAGCTTTTCCTTCCATCGCTGCCTTCGCTTCGCTGGGTGAAGAGACGATGCCAGCGCCGAAACAGCGGCGCCCCTCCGGCGTATTGATCAGGCCGAATTCGACAGTGAACCAGAAGATGCGGAACAGATGCCAGGAATAGCCCTTGCCGAGGCGGACGGCGGTTTCGCCGAAATGCCGCACGAAATTGGCATAGCTCTGGTTGGTCAGCAGCGGGCAGTGGCCGAAGACCTCGTGGAACAGGTCGGGTTCCTCGATATAGTCGATATGTTCACGACGGCGCAGGAAGGTTGCGAGCGGGAATTTGCCTTGGGATAGAAGTTCGTAGAAGCGCGATGGCGGAATGAGCGCAGGCACACCTTCGACGCCGAAGCCGGTGGTTTCGTTCAGACGTCGGTTGACATCGAGGAGCTGGGGCACCTTGTCTGGCCTAAGGCCCAAGGTTTTGACGCCCTCCAGATATTCCTTGCAGGCCATACTAGCCAGCAGCTTGATCTGCCGTTCATAGAGCTCGCCCCATATCACATCCTCTTCGGTAGTGTAGGCATAGAAGCCGTCCGGGCCGGGCAATTTGGCGGTGTAGCTGCTTTCCTTCGGCATATGCTGATCCTCCCTGGAAACTGCGGTTTTCTTGCAATTATGCTCCGGGGGTTGAGGGTTTTCTTTTCTTTTATGCTGGCCAGCGACATAGTGATGAAAAATATCTTCGGCTTCGGGGCCAGTCATGAAAGAATCTGGGACTTTCAATCGCAAGCTCCTGCAACTCATTCAGGCCGACGGCAGTCTTTCGCTGGCGGAACTGGCGGAAAGCGCCGGCATGTCGCAAAGTTCAGCCTGGCGGAAAATCCAGGAACTGGAATCGGACGGCGTCATCCGCAAGCGCGTGACCCTGCTCGATCCGTCAAAGCTCGATCTCAAGCTCTGCGTGATCGCGCATGTGACGCTGGAGGATCATCACGAAGAGGCGGTGGCATCCTTTGCCTCGGTCGTGCTGGAGAGGCCGGAGATCATGGAGTGCTACGCGCTTTCAGGCGCCTTCGACTACATGCTGAAGATCCGGGCAAGCGATGTGGAAAGCTATGAGGCCTTCATGACCCGCTACCTCATGCGCAACCCGCATGTGCGTACGGTCGTGTCGAGCTTCGTGCTGCGCGAATTGAAATTCTCCACCGAACTGCCGATCTAGCCGTTCATAACCGAGGCGCCAAACTCACCGCGCACTGTCGCCATGCCAGCCAGTTGGCATAAGCACCGGCAGGCCTTCGAATGTCTTGAGCGTGTCGAGAACGATGGACGTCTTCACATGCTGCACCGACTCGTGAGGCAACAGGACGTCGTTGACGAACCTGGAGAGATCATTCAGCCCGCGGACCGCGACCTTCAGGTGATAATCCATCTCGCCGGTCAGCGCATAGGCTTCAAGAACTTCCGGTAACCCGTTGATGAGTTGGGAAAATCTGCGCGCATTGTCCCTGTTGTGGGTTGCGAGCGTCACGGAGATGACCACAAGCATATCGAAACCCAGCTTCTGTCTATCAAGGTTCGCCTGATAGCCGCGAATATATCCTTCCGCCTCCAATCTCGTCCGCCGGCGGGAGCATTGAGAAGGGGAAAGCGCGATCCGCTCGCCCAACTCATTGTTCGTCAACCTGCCGTCTTTCTGAAGCTCCTGAAGCAGACGAAAATCCAGTTTGTCGAGCTGCTCATTCATTGCGCCAAATCCCAATAATGCTCACGGAACATGCGTAATATCTTCATAGGATACGAAGAATGCAAGAACTTTGCGCGCGTTTTGGGCCACACTTTGCATAGTCGAAGCACCATTCTCAGGAGGAGAAAATGGGCCCTTATCCGCACGATGCACCGCCCCCGGAAATCAACGCCAAAAACCCGGCCGGCACGGATGGCTTTGAATTCGTCGAGTTCGCTCATCCTGAACCTGAGAAGCTGCGCGACCTCTTCACGGGCATGGGCTATGTCGCCGTCGCCAAACACAGGACGAAAGACATCACCGTATGGCGTCAGGGCGATATCAACTATCTCCTGAACGCTGAGCGGGGCAGCCACGCCACTCGGTTCGTCGCAGATCATGGCCCCTCTGCTCCGTCGATGGCATGGCGCGTTGTCGACGCCAAGCATGCTTTCGACTACGCGGTATCGAAAGGCGCTGTTCCCTATGAAGGGGATGACAAGGCGCTCGACGTGCCTGCGATCGTTGGCATCGGCGGCTCGCTGCTCTACTTCATTGAGACCTATGGTGCGAAGGGCTCGGCTTACGACAGGGAATTCGATTGGCTTGGCGAGCGCAATCCGCGTCCCGAAGGTGTCGGTTTCTACTATCTCGACCATCTGACGCACAATGTCTTCCGCGGCAACATGGACAAGTGGTGGGACTTCTACCGTGAACTGTTCAATTTCAAGCAGATTCACTTCTTCGATATTGACGGGCGCATCACCGGGCTGGTCAGCCGCGCTATTACATCGCCCTGCGGCAAGATCCGCATTCCGCTGAATGAATCCAAGGACGATACGAGCCAGATCGAGGAGTTTCTGAAGAAATACAAGGGCGAGGGCATCCAGCATATCGCCGTCGGAACCGAGAACATCTACGAGGCCACTGACCGGCTTTCTGAGAATGGCCTACGCTTCATGCCAGGCCCGCCCGAGACTTACTACGACATGTCCTACGCACGGGTGAATGGACATGACGAACCCATTGAGCGCATGAGGAAACACGGTATCCTCATCGACGGGGAAGGTGTGGTCAGTGGCGGCATGACGAAAATCCTGCTCCAGATCTTCTCAAAGACCGTCATCGGCCCGATCTTCTTTGAGTTCATCCAGCGCAAGGGGGACGAAGGCTTCGGCGAGGGCAATTTCCGGGCACTCTTCGAGTCGATCGAAGCGGATCAGATCAAGCGTGGCGTCATCGGCACTGCGGCAGAGTGATCTCTCGGCGACCCACGTCTGCGTGGGTCGCCCTTAGTTTTCGAGAGGAATTGAGCAATGGAACAGACGGTAACTCAGTCCTCCGACGGCGGGGCCTCGGCGGCGGACCGGCCGAAATATATGTCGGGGTTCGGCAACGACTTCGAAACAGAATCGCTTCTCGGCGCCCTGCCGCAAGGCCAGAACAGCCCGCAGAAATGTAATTACGGCCTTTACGCCGAGCAGCTTTCCGGCTCGCCCTTCACTGCCCCGCGAGGAACGAATGAGCGGTCCTGGCTCTATCGTATTCGTCCGAGCGTGCGCCACACACGTCGCTTCTCCAGCACATCCTATCCGCTCTGGAAGACCGCGCCATGTGTGGAGGAACATTCGCTTCCCCTGGGCCAGCTTCGCTGGGGACCTCTCCCAGCGCCAACCGAGAAGCTGACCTTTATCGAAGGAGTGCGGACGATTACGGCGGCCGGCGACGTGCTCACCCAGACCGGGATGGCGGCCCACGCCTACGTCTTCAACGAAGACATGATAGACGATTACTTCTTCAACGCCGATGCCGAGCTGCTGATCGTGCCGCAGCTCGGCGCTATCCGCGTCTTTACCGAGATGGGCATCATAGATGTCGAGCCGTTGGAAATATGCCTCATCCCCCGCGGCATGATGTTCAAGGTGCTGCGACAAGGCGAGAGCCAAGCTTGGCGCGGCTACATCTGTGAAAACTACGGCGCGAAATTCACCCTGCCGGATCGCGGGCCTATCGGCGCGAACTGCCTGGCGAACCCGCGCGACTTCAAGACGCCCGTCGCAGCATTCGAGGACAAGGAGACGCCTTGCCGCGTGCATGTAAAATGGTGCGGCAGGTTCTACACCACGGAAATCGGCCATTCGCCCCTCGACGTGGTGGCATGGCATGGCAACTACGCCCCTTTCAAATACAATTTGCGGACATTCTCCCCCGTAGGCGCGATCCTCTTCGATCACCCCGATCCGTCGATTTTCACGGTGCTGACCGCCCCGACTGAATCGGCGGGCACGGCGAATGTTGACTTCGTGATCTTTCCGCCGCGCTGGCTGGTCGCCGAACATACGTTCCGTCCGCCCTGGTACCATCGGAACATCATGAGCGAATTCATGGGCCTGATCCATGGACAGTATGATGCAAAGGCAGAAGGCTTCGTGCCTGGTGGCATGAGCCTGCACAACATGATGCTTCCTCACGGGCCGGATACGTCTGGCTTCGAAAAGGCGTCCAATTCCGAGCTCAAACCCGTGAAGCTCGATCACACAATGGCCTTCATGTTCGAGACCCGATACCCGCAGCAGGTGACGAAATACGCCGCCGAGCTCGAGACGCTGCAGAACGATTACCTGGAGTGTTGGGACGGGCTGGAACGCAGGTTCGACGGAACCCCAGGTATCAAGTGAAAGCCAGCCACATATTCTCTGCCAGCGGAATTGGGACATGAAGCTCGCGACATTGAAGGACTCCACAAGGGACGGTCGGCTCGTCGTCGTCTCCCGCGACCTGACCCGCTGCTCCGAGGTCGGTCATATCGCCCGCACTTTGCAGGCGGCTCTCGACGATTGGGAACATGCGGCTCCGCGACTTGCGCAGATCGCCGAAGGGATCGAGACCGGCGCCCAGCCGACGATCCGGTTCCACGAACATGAGGCCGCGTCGCCTTTACCGCGAGCCTATCAATGGGCCGACGGCTCGGCATACGTGAATCATGTCGAGCTGGTGCGCAAGGCCCGCAATGCCGAGATGCCCGCCAGCTTCTGGGCCGATCCGCTGATGTACCAAGGAGGGTCGGATGGCTTCCTGGCGCCACGCGACCCTATCCTTATGGCCGACGAGACCTTTGGGATCGACATGGAGGGTGAGGTCGCCGTCGTGGTCGGCGACGTTGCCATGGGTGCCAGTCCGGACGCGGCCCGTAATGCCATCCGTCTGGTGATGCTCGTCAACGATGTGTCCTTGCGCGGTCTGATACCGGAGGAGCTGGCAAAGGGATTTGGCTTTTTCCAATCCAAGCCCGCATCCGCATTTTCTCCGGTCGCCGTAACACCGGACGAACTCGGTGAAGCGTGGGATGGTGGCAAGGTGCATCTTCCGTTGCTTGTGAGCCTGAATGGCAGTGCATTCGGCAGGGCCAATGCCGGCGTCGACATGACATTCGATTTTGGCCGGTTGATCGCCCACGCTGCCAAGACCCGCAATCTCGTGGCGGGAACGATCATCGGCTCCGGCACGGTTTCCAACAAACTGGATGGTGGAGCGGGTAAGCCGATCGAGGAGGGCGGAGACGGCTATTCGTGCATCGCCGAGATACGGATGATCGAGACCATCGAAACCGGATCGCCGAAGACCCCCTTCATGCGGTTCGGGGACCAGGTCCGCATCGAGATGAAGGACCGGGCAGGGCACTCGATCTTCGGGGCAATCGAGCAAACCGTCGAGAGATATGAAGGGCCGGCGCAGCCATGAAAGAGGTCGTTCTTTACGACTACTGGAGATCGTCCGCCAGCTATCGCGTCCGTATCGCGCTCAACCTGTTGGGGATCGACTATACGACTGTGCCGGTTAACTTGCTGGAGGGAGCGCACAGACGCCCCGATTATCTCGCACTCAATCCTCAGGGCTTGGTGCCGACATTGGTGATCGACGGGAAGACGCTGACGCAGTCCCTTTCAATCATCGAATATCTGGCGGAGCTTCGGCCGGAATGTGGGCTACTGCCATCGGACATTCTGGATCGACAACACGTGCGGGCGCTCGCATATGCGATCGCCATGGACATCCATCCGATCTGCAACACGCACGTGGTCGCTCATCTCATGACCATAGTGGATGAAACTGATGCCCGCGAAGAATGGATGAAGCACTTCATTTCGGACGGCCTTCACCGGCTGGAGGCTGTGCTCGACAAGCTGGATGGGCAGTTCAGCTTCGGGGATGCGCCGACAATGGCGGATCTTTGCCTTGTGCCGCAGGTCTACAATGCCCGCCGCTGGGGCGTTGATATGAGTGGCCTCAAGCGCATCGTCGATATCGACAGCCGGTGCGCGCAATTGCCTGCCTTTCAGGCGGCGCATCCCGACCGCGCAAAACCATAACGCAAGATCGGCGGATTTCCATTCGTCGGCAAAGCTGCTTAAAAGCAATCAACCGCGAGGACTAATCGCTTTTTGAGAGGTCAGGCTAATTCCGTCACGGAACCAGTTGCTTTTACTCAATGTTCCACGTTCGGCAGCAGCGCCGTCAGCAGACCGATCAGTGGCAGGAATGCGCAGACTTCGAAGACGAATTCGACGCTCGTCCAGTCCGCCAGCGCACCGAGCGCCGCCGCTCCTATCCCGCCCATGCCGAAAGCAAAGCCGAAGAACAGGCCCGAGACCATGCCGACCCGTCCGGGCATCAGTTCCTGAGCGTAGACGACGATCGCCGAAAAGGCCGAGGCAATGACGATCCCGATGATGACGCTCAGGACGACCGTGATCGGAAGGTTCGAGTGGGGCAGGGCCAAGGTGAAGGGAAGGATGCCGAGTATCGATCCCCAGATGACCTTCTTTCGACCGATGCGATCACCGACGGGACCACCGATCAGCGTGCCTGTCGCGACGGCTGCAAAGAAAACGAACTGGTAAATCTGAGCCGCCTTCGCCGATATCCCGAACCGCTCCACGAGGTAGAAATTATAGTAGCTGGTGAAGCTGGCGAGGTAGAAATACTTGGAGAATATGAGCGCGACGAGAATGGCGATCGCAGTGCCGATTTTCCAACGGGAGAGCGCAGGGGTCGTGGCTGAGGCCGCCCTCTTGCGCGGCGCCGCAAGGTGCGGTGCGTTCACTTGGTACCAGCGGCCGAGGCCTGTCAGGATGAGAATGCCGACCAAGGTGATGACCGAAAAATGGGCAAGATAGTGCTGTCCGTTGGGCAATACGAAAAATGCCGCCAGCAGCGGGCCGAGCGATGTCCCGAGATTGCCGCCAACCTGAAACAATGATTGCGCGAAACCATGCTTTCCGCCGGAAGCCATACGAGCAATACGTGACGATTCCGGATGGAATATCGAGGACCCGATGCCAAGCATTGAAGCGCCGATCAGCAGCACGGGGTAGCTGGGGGCAAATGCCACCACCAGCGTCCCTGCCATCGAACACGCCATTCCAAAAGGCAATGAATAGGGCTGTGGCCGGCCATCCGTATACCAGCCGACGACAGGTTGAAGGATCGACGCAGTGATCTGATAGACAAGCGTCAGCACGCCGAGCTGACTGAACGACAAGTCGAATGCAATCTTCAGGACGGGATAGGTCGCGGGAAGAAGTGCCTGCGTTACGTCGTTGATGAAATGGCAGAGACTGGCCGCCACCAGGACGGGCATGATTGTCATGGAAGCCGAAACCCTCGGCGCTTCAATTGTCTGGCTCATCGTCGCCTCTTTACTTGCTTTACGCTCCTGATAATGAAATGGCAGTCGGCCCGCCACCGCGAGTAGGCGAAATTATAACGAGACTGGGCCAGGATGGTCAGAAACATCAGGATTGAAGATTACATAGACGCTCCAAGGCCGCTGATTGCCTTGGGCAACGACTATAGGGATGGCCATTTTGTCGAGCCGCACCACCATAGTCGCGGCCAACTCCTGTACGGCTATTCGGGTGTCGTCATGGTGACAACGCCCACGGGGACATTTGTCATGCCGCCGCAACGTGGGATGTGGATCCCGGCCGGCGTGATCCATAGTGTCCGCATGCTGGGGGCGGTCACGATACGCAGCCTTTATGTCGACCCGCGATGCGTCGAGGGGATGCCCGAGCACTGTCAGGTCGTCGAGATAACGCCGTTGCTGCGCCAGCTCGTCACCGAGGCAGTGGATATATCGGTGGAGTATGACGTCTCAGGTCGCGACGGCGCGCTCATGGCACTGATAGCGCACGAGCTGGTGCGGCTTCAGCCATTGCCGCTGTCCCTTCCGCTTCCAGCGGATCAGGCCCTTGCAAAACGGTGCCGTGCCTTCCTGATGTCGCCGACAACGCACGATACCATCGATGCCTGGTCACAATCGCTGAACATGAGCCGCCGTGCCTTCACGCGTCTGTTTCGCCAGGAGACTGGCCTAAGCTTCGTCGAGTGGAAGCAGCAGGCCTGCCTGGTTGCCGCCTTGCCCCGATTGGTGGCGGGCGACCCGGTGACGGCAATTGCGCTTGACCTCGGATACAAAAATCCCGCCGCCTTCACCTCGATGTTCAAGCGGAGCTTCGGCTACTCGCCGCGTGAAATCAGGCGTGATCGGACTTGAACCAACCGCGCCAAATTTTTATTTTTCAAGAGAAATCACCGATGCGGAGACCTCTCGATAGGCAGCCTCATTCGGAGATGATCTTGCGAGCAATAGTATAGGGTTCAAGGATCGAGGCATTCAGCTCGATTCCGAGCCCAGCGCCTTCGGGTACGGAAACCGTGCCATCACCATTGACCTTCGGCCTGCCTGCCAGCTCCAGAAGCGGATTCGGGCCGACGTCATATTCCAGATAGGGGAATGGCTGGCTCCCGCCGGAGCGATGGCGCGGCAGTGTCGAGATGAAATGCAGAGCTGCATGGAAATTGACGGTGCTTCCCCAGACGTGCGGGATAACAGGACGATTGTACATATCGGCCAATGTCGCGACTTGCCCGACCCCGGTAAGACCGCCGCAGATGGCGATATCAGGCTGCAGGATATCCATACAGCCCTCCGACAGGAACGGACGGAAGGCAGCCGGGGTCATCAGGGCCTCACCACCGGCGATCGCCGCTTTGATGTGATTTGCGGCCAGGCGGTAGCCCTGGATATCCGTCGGCGTCACCGGTTCCTCAATCCAGAGCGGAGCCGCTTCTTCCATCAAGGCCGCGGTCGCAATTGAACGCCGCGCCGTACAGGATTGATTGAAATCGATCATGAGGTCGGCATCCGCGCCGATCTGCCTGCGCGCGCCAAGTGCGGCGGCGACATCGTCTCTCGGATTGAAGCCGCTTCGCAGTTTCAGCGCGCGAAAACCTTCCTTCAAATAGCCATCGATCTCTCGCTCGAAATCCCGATAGGGATGACCGTTCGGCTTGAAGAACGGGCCGCTGGCATAGGCAAGCACCTTGTCGCGTCGTGCGCCGCCGAGCAGGCTCGATAGCGGTATGCCATAGGCGCGTGCCGTCAGGTCGTGCAAAGCCATGTCGACGGCAGCAATGGCCACCATGATGCCATCGCCTTCGTTCGCTTCACGCATTGTCTGCCATAGCGCCTTGATATGGGTGGGGTCGCGTCCAATCAGATGGCGGGCGAGTTGCTGTTCGACCATCGCCGCGGCAGTGCCAGGAGAAACCCACGCCTCGCCCCAACCGGAAAGCCCTCCTGCTACGATCTCCACCAGAAGTGTCTGGCGGCTCGGAAAGAAGATGAGGGCATTTCCAATCGGCTCCGATAACGGAGCCGAAAGATGGTAGAGGCGAAGTTCGGATATTCTCATGATTGTGTCCTTGCGGATAGCGGGCGGGCAATCCTGGGACGGATCATGTCCCTCATGCTGTACCCGAGAAGGAAGATGGCAGCGGCAGTGATTGCCATTGCCGCTGCCAGAAACAGAAGAGCGCCCTGGAAGCCGCCGGTCGCGTCGCGAACCCAGCCGATGATCGTCGGACCAAAGAAGCCGCCCGTGCTGCCGACGGAATTGATAAGGGCGATACCGGCGGCCGCGGCAGTTCCTGTCAAAAGCGTCGAGGGGAAGATCCAGATCGTCGGCGAAGCTCCGCCGATACCGGCCGCGCCGATCGTCAGGCCAATGAGGCCGATGATCGGATTCGTCGCGAAAGCGGCCATCACAAAACCAACCGTGCTTGCGAGAAACGGTCCGGCGGTATGCCAGACGCGCTCTCCGGTTTTATCGGAATGACGACCGACGACGATCATGGCAACAGCCATGAAGGCGGGCGGGATGGCGGAGACGAAACTGGTCTGGATGTTGGAGAGGCCGAATTGCTTGATGAACTGCGGCATCCAGATCGCGATCCCCGTCGTGCCGATGACAAGGCCGACAGCAATCAAGCACATCAGCAGAACGCGCGGATCAACCAGGGCACGTCTAACGGAAAAACGCTCCACGGTTTCCTGCGCCTCACGTTCGCTGTCAAGGCGATTGGTCAGCCACTGCCGTTCCTCGTCATTCAGGAAGGAGGCCGTCTTGGGCTCCTGCGGAAGAGCAGAGAGCACCACCAGACCCATGATGAGAGCGGGCACTCCTTCGATCAGGAACATCCACTGCCAGCCGTGCAGACCGGCTACGCCGTTGAGATTTTCCAAGATGAGCCCCGATATCGGCGCTCCTATGACCGAGGCGAGGGGAACCGCCACGTTGAATGAGGCAAATATTCCGCCCCTGTATGCGCGGGGAAACCACAAGGTCATGTAGAAGATCATGCCTGGAAAGAAGCCTGCTTCGGCCGCACCCAAAAGAATGCGAACGATATAGAAGCTCGCCGGGCTCCAGACGAACGCCGTCGCGGCGGAAAGAATGCTCCAGGTAATGAGGATGCGGGCAATCCAGCGACGCGCACCGACGCGCGCCAGCATCAGGTTGCTCGGCAATTCGCACAGGACGTAACCCAGGAAAAAGATGCCGGCGCCGAACCCAAAGGCCGAGGCGGAAAAGCCAAGATCCTGGTTCATGGTCAAAGCCGCGAAACCGATATTCACACGATCGAGAAACGCCGCCAGGTAGCAAAGCATGAGGATCGGCAATATTCGCTTTGCAGCCTTGGATATGATGTCTGGTCTATCTGTCATTATTCTTTCCTCCCACAAGGCGGCGGTCAGCCGCTTGTGCAGCTTCTATCGAATATTGACATTTCCAATCAAATGAGTTTTTCAAAGATAGGGATATAGGATTATTCAATATGCGGATAACGCTCGCCCAGGTCGAAGCCTTTTACTGGACGGTTCAACTTGGCTCGGCGCAAAGGGCGGCGCAGCATCTCAATCTCGCGCAGCCAACGGTCTCGTTGCGTTTGAAGGATCTCGGCGAAGCGCTAGGCGTAGAATTGCTGGAGCGCTCGAGCCGGGGCCTTGTCATGACGGCGGAGGGCCGCCTGCTGCTGCCCCGCGTCAAGGCGATCATGACGGAAGTGCAAGGTATCCAGCAACAGGATCCGGCCGGCGCTGTGGTGGGCGCCATTCGTGTCGGTTTGGCAGAGGGTTTCGCGGTCAATTGTCTGGCGCCGCTGCTGGCGGGCCTCCTGGAGGATCATCCGGCACTACAGCCGGAATGGGTTGTCTCGACCAGCACGACGCTGGAATCCTCGCTTCTGGACGACAAGCTCGATGTTGCGGTCCTGCTCAATCCGACCGGGCACGAAAAACTGGCGCTGAAGCCGCTAGGCCCGCAACCGACACATTGGGTTGCTCCAGCCTCGTGGAAGATGGGCAGCTCGGTTGAACCCAAGGACCTGTGGGACAAGCCGATCATCTCGAATCCGCCGCCTTCCGCCATGTATCGCCAGATCACCCACTGGTTTGCGCTTGCCGGAATACAGCCGGAGAAGGTCAGTATCTGCAACAGCGTTGCAGTAATCCCCGAGCTGGTAGCGGCAGGCCTGGGCGCGGGCATTCTGCCGACGCGGATGGCTGATCGCTATGTCGCGGAAGGGAGCATACAGCTGCTGCCTTCCAGCCCCAGGATCGAGAACGGCAGGCTCTTCCTCGGATCGAGAGCCGGCGTGACGGACCCGAAGACGGTTGCTGTCGAGCGGACAACCAGTCGGGTACTGGAGAAGATGCGCTACCTGGAAGTCGATGAAAAGATGCCGTAAGGCAGCATGATTTCACGGTTTGTCGAGGCTCTGCTTGCCTTTCAGACCTTCGCCATTGCATCCATAGCAACAACGATGCAGCATATACTTCGCTTGGCGCGGCAGCAGGATAATAAACAGGGCAGTCTCGACGAAATAGTATTTATTGTTTGGCTTCCGGCAAAGAGGGACCGGCACCATAATGGTGACACGCGCACAACAGGTTGGCGTCATTGTCGGTCTTGCCATTGTCGCAGTGCTGACGATCTTGCGGGCGAGCGACCCGCAGTTGCTGCAACTGGCCCGTGATTTGACGTTTGACCAATATCAGCGCCTGGTCCCGAGGAAATTCGAGAATGTGCCCGTCCGCGTCATAGACATCGACGAAGCGTCTCTTCGGGAATTCGGGCAGTGGCCATGGCCGAGAAATCGGGTCGCCGCGCTGGTAGACAGGCTTTCCGATATGGGAGCCTCGGCAATTGCGTTCGATGTTCTGTTCGCGGAGCCCGATCGCCTGTCGCCACGCAATGTCGTTCGCGATGTCAGCGGCATCGATCCGTCGCTTCTCAGCCAATTGCCGGACAATGACGAGATTTTCGCGAAATCGCTGACCGGAAAACCGGTGGTGCTGGGCTTTGGTCTTTCGAACGAGGGCAATTATCTGCCCCCCGTGCTGGCCGGCTTTGCCTTCACCGGCGAAAGCCCTGTCGGGGCACCTCCCGCCATCAAGGCCGCCACGCCACTAAGGCCACAGCTGCAGGCCAATGCCACGGGCATCGGACATATCAGCCTCAATCCGGGCGCATCCTCCGCTGTGGTGCGAGCCGTCCCGCTATTTCTCAGCGACGGCAAGCAGCTCTATCCCAGCCTTGCGCTCGAGGCGCTGCGCGTAGCACAGGGCTCGTCCACCTACGTGCTGGCCGGTGCCCCGGACACGCCAAACACGATGACCCGCGCGAAGATCGGGGATTTCGTCGTCCCGGTAACGGCTTCGGGCGAGCTTTGGCTCTATGTCAGCCCAGACACATCTGAAAGATATATTTCCGCGAGCAAGGTCTTGGCTCCGGAGGGGCCTTCTGCTGATGTCAGATCGGCCATCGAAGGCAGCATCGTTTTTGTCGGCACCTCAGCGGCCGGCCTTCAGGACGTCCGCACCACGGCGCTGGGTGAAAATGTCCCGGGCGTTTCCATCCATGCGCAGATCGTCGAGCAGATCCTTTCCGGGCATTTCCTTTCCCGGCCGGATTGGGCAAATGGAATGGAGATTTTGTCTATTGCCGTGCTGGGTAGCTTGTTGGTTATCCTGACCACTTTCGTTACTCCAGCGGTCGCGCTCGCTTGCGGGCTGTTGATAACATTGCTCGCGCTTGCTGCATCATGGGCAGCGTTCCTCTATGCTGGTCTCCTCTTCGACCCCTTGGCACCGATCGTCGCCGGCTCCATCACCCATTTCGCCGCCACGGCATTCCGCTTCCTCGTGACCGATCGCGAGCGGCGCGACGTACGGCGGGCTTTCGGCCACTATCTCTCGCCGTCTCTGCTCTATCGCGTCGAGCATACGCGAGACGCCTTGCGTCTCGGGGGCGACGATCGCGAGCTGACCGTCATGTTCGTCGATGTGCGAAACTTCACCCAGATCAGCGAAGCGATGACGCCGGCAGCCGTCGTCAATTTCCTCAACACGTTGCTCGATGCGCTGAGCCACCACGTCATCGCAAACGAGGGCACGCTCGACAAGTTCATCGGCGACTCCATCATGGCTTTCTGGAACGCTCCCGTGGATGTCGTCGATCATGCCGGCAAGGCTGTCCATGCCGCGCTTGGCATGCGGGAAACGCTCACGCGTCTCAATGACAGCGATGCGTTCGGCTTCGGTCCCGAACGAAAGGTCGGCATAGGCATCGGCATACACACGGGACTTGCCTGCGTTGGAAACATGGGGGCGCAGACACGCTTCAACTACTCGGCTGTCGGTGACGCGGTCAACATCGCCGCGCGCATCGAATCCACTTGCAAGGATATCAACTTCGATATCCTGGTGTCCGACACGACAGCGCGCTTACTGCCTGCGTCAGCATTGCTGGAGGCGGGCGCGCTGACGCTCAAGGGAAAAAGCACCCGGACCACGCTCTTTGCTGTCGTGGGTGACGCCGGCATGGCGAAATCTGCCGCATTTGTCGAGCTTCAGGCTCTTCACCGACAGCTCGTCGATGTCTTGCGAACGCGGTCGACGAGCAGTCGCAAGCTTCTCGGCGCCGCAAAACGCAAGGCGGCGATCTTGGCAACGGGCCTGCCCGGATTTTACGAGCGGATCTCGCGCCGGTCCGATCACTTTCTCTCCGACCCGGCAGTCAGGACGGATCACGTCGAGACATGATTGGATCCCTGATCGATGCCTGGCGGGGGCGAGGCGTTATCGATGGTGATCTCCACCATTATTTCGACCCCCGTCATGATCCCCTCGCCCACGTCCGTGGTTGTCCCGGCCCCAGCCGTGGTCGTGTCTACCGTCACGGTCATGATCATGATCGTGGTCGCGATCGTGATGCCTGCCCCGGCCGTCGTGATCCTTGTCCGGACCATTGGGCTTACCCGGCGTGCTCGGAGGGTCGGGGGTGTTCGGTGTGCTCGGCGCTTGCGGCGCTGCAGGTGCGCTGGGCGCCGCCGGCGAGCTTGGAGCCGTGGGAGTATCCGGTGCCCTCTGGGGAGCCGGTGCGGATGGCGGCGCGGCTCGGGGAGAAATCCCATTCGGCCGCTCTCTTGTCGCGGTGGCCAGACCGCATCCTCCTGAGCCGGCAAAACCCAATTGCCCGGCGAGCTGTTGGTCGCCAGACAGGAACGGCAGAGCCTGCTGATTGCCGAGCGTCCTTAAGACATCGCGATTGACCCTGCGGGCATCGCTCACGCCGCCACTCGGTGAGGCGACGACCACATCGCATTTTTGCTTCAACTGTTTGCAACCGCCCGCTCCGCAGAATTGGACGGCACCATTCAGGAGAACGACCGCCGTCCGGCCATTACGATCGACATAGAAATCAAACGCAGTTCCGCGCACCCCGATCGTCCCCGCAGGTGTCACGATCTGGTAGGCGGAGGAGTTCGAATTTCCGCTGATCCAGCGAAACGTTCCCTTCGCGGCCTTTATGGTGAGCTTCTTCACCGAGCCGGAATCATCGAAAACGAACTTGTCGATGACCACGGAAGAGCCCCAGCCGACCGCGAGCTTGGTACCGTCACGAAAGGTGAACTGACCCAGGCCGGATTGCGAGGTGCGGATTCGCTCGTCGCGATGCACGCGATCGTCGACGGCTAGGGGACCGCCGTCACCCGAAACCTCGGTTTTGATCAAAACGGCTTGGCCAACCTCCTCGGCGGCTTTCGACTGCAACGGGGCGAGTAGGATAACGCTGAACAACACGAATGCGGCGGCCCGCAGATGCAACATCGAACCCTCCCCAAGTGATCAGGTTTTACCATGGGATAAGGGCTCACGTCCCATCATCCTTTCTGGGTAAAAAGGATGCCGTTGGAGTTCCGTGCGGGTGAGTTTTCGCCTTCGCGATGCCGTTTCAGCTGGAGATGATATCGAGGGCGATCAGGCCGACGATGGGGCGATCTGACGCTGGTCAGTCCGCCAAAGGCCAACTGTTCCGGAAGATACGGATATGAGGTATTGAGATCTTGGCTGGCGAACCGGACAGTCCAGCCCAATATCCAGAGATCAAAGGCCGTCGCCAGCGCTCATCTTAATACCGGCGACGGCCACGCCTGCGTCCCCCTGCAGGCTTGTGATAAACTAGCATCCGCTAATTTTCTCGAAATTTAAAAAAGACATGGGGTTGAAAACAATCAGCCTTACGTAAGGTAAACTCTTACAACCCCATGTCCCAGCATACGTATAATATTGGAAGAGCCGAAAACGCGACGGTTACAAGTAATGCAGTACAGAATTTCAACGTTTGGCTTCTGCGATCGTGTCGCTCATCCCAATCAATTCTCACCACGTTCGCCTGCCTCGCTCTATTAACGCAGAACCTGGCTAACTAAAGCAGCGTTGCTTGGGGGAGTCGAGTCGGCGCAATTCAATCATCATTGCGGGAGTCATCAATACGTGATCCCGGCGATTGAATGAACGTTTCCTACCGATGCGGCGGTGATTGCCGGGAAATGAAAGCGGTCGCTGGGCTGCGGGAATCCTTAATACCAGCCGTCAGCCATCGACGCTTTGCGTCTGTTCATAAAGTCGCCGAGGGCCTCGTCGATCGCGATGTCGAGGGGCGGCTCTTCGTAGCTTTCGAGCGTCCGCTTCCACTGCCTGTTGGCGCGGGTTGCGATATCGGTCGAACCGCCTTCCTCGCTCCATTTCTCAAAGGGCTCATTGTCTGAAAGCGTAGAATCCCAGAATGCGGTCTGGTAGTTCCGCATCGTGTGAGCCGAGCCTAAGAAATGGCTACCTGGCCCGACCTCTTCGAAGGCATCGAAGGCGAGCGTATTGTCATCGACGGTGACGCCGGCAAGATAGGAGTGCAGCGCGCCGCAGAGGTCTGTGTCCATCACGAATTTCTCGTAGGACATGGCGAGAAGCCCATCCAGGAAGCCGGCTGAGTGGAGGATGAAGTTCGCTCCGCAGTGAATTGCCGATAGCATCGACATCAGGCCCTCCTGCATGGCCTGACCGTCCGGCAGCTTGGAATTCGAGAAATTTCCCGCGCAGCGCAGGGGGAGCTTCAGTCGCCGTGCGAGTTGACCGATGACCATCGAGCCGATGGCCGGTTCCGGTGTGCCGAAGGTCGGAGACCCCGATCGAAGCGACATGGACGAGAGGAAGTTTCCGAAGATGACCGGCGCGCCCCTACGCTCGAGTTGGGTCAGGGCACAGCCCGCCAGGGTCTCGGCGTAGGATTGCGCAATGGCTCCGGCATTGGTGACCGGACCCATCGCACCGCCGAGAATGAAGGGCACGATGACGGCGGCCTGATTGGCACGGGCATAGGCTCGCAGCGATTTCGTCATGGTGCCGTCCCAGACGAGCGGCGAGTTGACGTTGACATTGCCCAGGATAACACAGTTCCGGTCGACAAAATCGGCGCCGAAAAGAATGCGCGTCATCTCGATCGAATCTTCGGCACGATCTTCTGCCGTCACCGAACCCATGAAGGCGCGGTCAGAATATTTTATGTGGCTGTAGACCATGTCGAGATGGCGCTTGTTGACGGGCACGTCGACCGGCTCGCAGATGGTGCCGCCGGAATGGTGCAGCCACGGGCTTGCCTGGGCGAGTTTTATGAAATTCCGAAAATCCTCGATCGTGCCGTAACGGCGTCCTTTATCGAGATCCATGACGAAAGGTGAACCATAGGCCGGGGAGAAGACGACCTTGTCGCCCCCGATCTGAACGCTGTTGGCCGGATTTCTGGCGTGCTGCGTAAACTCCCTCGGCGCCAATGCAACGATCTCATGGAGCATCCCCGGCTCGAATTTGACCCGGACACCGTCGACCTTCGCTCCGGCTCGCTTCCAGTGATCGACCGCCGCGGGATCATCGCGGAACTCGATGCCGATCTCTGCGAGGATACGATCCGCGGTCCGCTCGATCTTCTGAAGGTTTTCTTCCGACAGGATGTCATAGGTCGGAATATTGCGGACGATGTACGGGGCACCGTGCGGCTTCGCGTTTCCATCGCGACGCGCAGCCCTTCCACTGCGTCCCCGCCTGACAGTCCCTTCCTCGATTGCCGCTTCGGTCATATCCGCCTCCATAATTTGAACAGAGGCTAGGACGACATCGACGCTTTGTGACGCTGGAAAAAACTTGGTCTTTGTATAAGCTCTATTTATGGAAACGTTTCGAAGACTGCTGCCTTCCGCGTCGAGCCTGATCATCTTCGAGGCAGCGGGGCGTCACCAGAATTTCAGCCGGGCGGCCGAAGAACTCGGCATGACCCAGGCTGCCGTCTCTTATGCCGTCAGAAAGCTTGAGGACCAGCTTGGCGTGCCGCTCTTCCATCGCGAGCACCGCAGTGTCGAGTTGACCGATGCTGGCGAGAGGTTCCACGTGGACGTCACCGTTGGCCTGTCGCGTATCCAGAAGTCGGCGGAAGATATTCGCATGAAAGGACGGGAATCCAATGTCACGCTTGCTGCATCGACCGCCTTCGGCTCGATGTGGATGCTGCCACGGCTCGCCCGGCTGCGTGCCGACCTCCCGGATATCGACCTACGCATCCAGACGAGCGTCCGGGACCTCGATCTGGACGATGAGCCGATCCCGCTCGGCGTGCGAGGTGGCGATCCGGCAAACTGGCCGCGATATCATTCCGTGATGCTGGCACCGGAGATCGTCTTTCCGGTCGCCAGTTCGAGCTTCGTTGAAAAACGCGGACGTCCCGAGCGTCCCGAAGATTTGCTGCAACTGCCGTTGATCCATCTGGAAGAGCCTGTGAGGGCGGCCTGCGACTGGTCCGAATGGTTCGCAAGCGCTGGGGTTCGCTACTCCGCCCAGCCCCGGCGGCTGGCAATCAATGACTACGTCCTCGTTATTCAGGCCGTCCTGGCAGGCGAAGGCGTGGCGCTCGGATGGCAGCACCTGGTCGAAGAACAGCTTCGATCGGGTGCGCTTGTCGCTGTTGGCAGCCACGTCCTCGATACAAATCTTGCCTTCCATGTGGTCTGGCCCCGATCACGTGAACTGAACGCTCAGGCACGGCGTGTGCGTGATTGGCTGGTCGAAGAGGGAAGACGCAGCCATTCGAAGGACGAGCTGCATCTCGGTTCCACGTAATTGCCCTTGGAGCCCTGAGATACCGGGTTCATCTCGCGTAGGTTTCTACCATGGAGACAATCCGCTTGGCGGCGGCGACCGCGGCGGCGCGATCCTGAGAGTAATTTAGACGCACGCTTGTCAGCGTTCGCGGACTGAATTCCGACCCTGGTGTCACGATCACGTTCGCCTGCTGACGCAACAGCGCGACGAATTCCTTTGGCGCAACGCGCAGCTCGGGCAACTTCGGGAACAGGTAGCTTCCTGCCTTGGGTATCGCGACCGGAAGGTTGGCGCTGCGGAATATCGTGACGAGGTCGTCGCGAATTGCCTGATGCAAGCGGATTCGCTCCTCCATCCATCCAGCGGGTTCCGCAAACCAGGTGTGCAAAACGGCCTGATTGTAGCCTGGGGCGCGAAGCGAAACGATGGCCTGCAGCTTCTCCATCCGCTGAATGATCTTCTCAGAGCCGAACGCGACGCCTAGCCGATATCCGCTCAGGGATTCGGTCTTCGACGGCCCCATGATCGTAATGAGATTGTCGTCGCCGGCCTTGGCCCGCAGATGCGTATAGGTGTTGCCGCTATAGAGAAGGCGGGAATAAAGCTGATCGGCGATGACCGTGGCGCCGAACCGTTTTGCGAGAGCCGCGATCTGTTCGATCTCATCTGCTGAGTAGACGGCTCCTGTGGGATTGTTCGGATTAGAGAAAATGAAGAGCCGGGCGTCTGCCTCGAAGGCAGCCTCCAGCGCGGCAAGGTCGAGTCCCTTCAGCTCGTCTTCATCGAGATAGCCGAGTTGAACGGGAACGATCTCGCCGCCAAAGAACTGGACGAGCTTTCTGTTGGCGAAATAGTCCGGCTGAACAATCGCGACCTTGTCGCCGGCAGCCACTGTGGACGCGACGGCCAGAAACAGCGCGCCTTGCGTACCGGGCGTCAGAATAACCTGCTGATCGCCTGAGATCGGCGCCCCTGTGAAAGCTGCCAGCCGCTCGGCCACCACCTCACGAATGTCGCGCGAGCCGCGATACTCCGTATATGCCTGTTTGCCACCATCCCGGACACCCTGTTCGAACGCTTCGAAGGAGTTCGGTGCGGGCAGGAAGGCATCGACATCGCCGTGGGAAAAATCCACCAACCGACCATCGAATTTCTCACCGATCATCTTCCCGGTCAGGTCTGCGGCGACCTGTCGCACCTCTTGCCCCGGCGCATTATCCGTCGCCAAGGCTGCGAACTTCCGGTCGATTGCGTCCAGCATTTGCATAGTCCTCCACAAAAGTTATTTGCCAAGCCCCCGGAACTGCCCCGTCGCAAGGCCTGAATTCAACGCAGAGACAATTTTGCCGGTGATGTCGCCGTGGATGATTGGCTTGCTTGCGCAAAAGACGAGGTCGCGAAGCGAATAGTCGTTCGCCGGAGTATATGCAGCTCTACCCGCATTTCGCAAAGGGCCGCGACGTTTTCGCCAACAACTCGTTCCGGCTTGCCTTGCGGACTTATCCCTGTTTATCACCATCGGGTACTGCGGTTTTTCGGAGGGAAAAGTGTCCGGGCAGAAGATCAAGATAGCCATCAACGGGTTCGGGCGCATCGGCCGTTCGCTCCTGCGGATATTGCTGAATGACGATCGAAACTTTGAGCTGGTCCTCATCAACGACGTCGCTCCGCTCGCCAGCTGCGCCTACCTGTTTCAATACGACAGCGTGTTTGGGCCATGGCGTGAAGAAGTAACCGCTCTGGACCAGGTACTGCAGATTGGGAAACGGAATATCCGCTTCTTCAACGAGAACGATGTCAGGCGACTGGATCTTCAGGGAGTGGATGTCCTACTAGAATGCACCGGGCAGCCCTACACCCGCGAATATGCCTCTCGGGGCCTGGAGGCTGGAGCCAAACGGGTGCTGATCTCCGGCCCAGCCGAGGCTGCCGATGCCACGATGATCCTTGGCGCCAACGAAGAGGTCTTCACCGGACAAACCATCATCTCAAACGGCTCCTGCACGACAAACGCCCTGGTGCCGCTCTTGAAAGTGATCGACGACGCCTATGGGATCATCGGTGGGCAGATGACGACGGTTCACTGCTATACCGGAAGTCAGCCGACCGTCGATCAACCGCGGGATGATTTTGCCCGCAGCAGAGCCGCCGCTCTTTCGATGGTTCCGACGAGCACGAGTGCACACAAGCTTTTAAGCAAGGTACTTCCACATCTTGCTGGAAAAATCGAGGCGCGTGCGATCCGTGTTCCAACGGCAAGCGTTTCCGCGATCGACTTGACCGTGGTGCTGAAGCAGGCACCCACTCGTGATGAGGCGATCGAGCGCCTGAAACAGATTGCGGCAGGTTCACCCGTCCTCGGCTGGATCGAAAAGCCACTGGTTTCGGTCGACATGCGCGCGGGGCCGGAATCGCTTGTCATTTCCGGCCCAGAGATCTCCGTATCTCCCGGAGGGCTGCTACGCGTCTTCGGCTGGTATGACAACGAATGGGGCTTTGCAAACAGGATGCTTGATGTTGCCGACCTAATTGGCCTGAAACCCTAGACCAACGGGCGCCGCAGCGCCCGTCACCCGATTGAAGTTCTCCTAAATGACGACATCATGCGTAGCTTCGCGTCGTCCGATTGTCCGTTACCTCCTTGAGGATATCGGCCGCCTTTTCCGCAATCATGATCGTCGCGGCGTTCGTATTGGAAGAGATTAGTCGCGGCATTACCGAGCTGTCGCATACCCTCAGTCGGTCGATGCCGCGGACCTTCAGCTCGGGATCGACGACGGAATCGCTGCCGCCGCCCATCCGGCAGGTGCCGACGGGATGATAGGCAGAACGCGCATATTGTCTGGCGAACTCCCGGTATTCCGCCTGGCTGCGGATCGTTCCATCCGGCAAATGCAGCCGTTTCACGAAGGGCCTGAAGGCCGGCTGCGACAGGATTTCCTGGCTGATCTTGATGCCGTCGACGGCGCGCTCGAGATCGTAGGGCTCGGCAAAGGCGTTGGGATCGATATCGGGGGCGATAGCCGGATCTTTCGAGCGGAGCTTTACGTGACCGCGCGAACGCGGACGCACGTGATAGGAGTTGAGCGTGCAGCCGTTTCCGCCCGGCACGCTGCCGATACCCTCTTCCACGCCGGCGCCGGGAAGGAAATGAAACTGGATATCCGGCGTCTTCTCCTCGTTGTCGCCCCACCAGAAGCCGCCGCCCTCGACGATATTCGAAGCGACCGGTCCTTTGCCGAACAAGGCATATTCGATGCCAGCAGCAATCTGCCAGTGGCGCTTCTTGTAGCGATCGATACCGTGGGGACCGGAAAGTTCCGCAAGCACGTCGACATCCATGTGATCCTGCAGGTTCTTGCCCACCTGCGGCAGATCTCTGATAACGTCGATGTCGAGCGCGCGCAGCTCGTCCGCAGGCCCCAGCCCGGACAACATCAGCATTTTTGGCGAGCCGATTGCTCCGGCCGTCAGGATGACTTCGCGGTCGGCGCGCAAGATGACCGGGCGGCCATTTTCGACGATCTCGATGCCGACGGCACAACCGTTCTCGATGACGATACGGTTGACCATCGCGTCTGTGCGGACGGTGAGGTTCTTTCGCCCTGTAGCGGGCCTGAGATAGCCCACGGCGGTGCTGCTGCGACGGCCGCCGCGTGTCGTCGTCTGGTAGAAGCCGGCACCCGCCTGAGATCCGGCGTTGAAGTCGGGATTGAAGGGAAGGCCTGCCTCCTGCGCCGCGCGCACGAACACGCGTGTCAGCGGGTGCGGGACCTGCGAACTGACGCCGAGCGGACCTTCGGTACCATGGTGAAGACCGCCGAACGTATCGTTGCCTTCGGATTTGCGGAAATAAGGCCTCACATCCTCGTAACCCCAGCCGGCGCATCCTTCGAGGTCGCGCCACCCGTCGTAATCCTCGGGGCATCCGCGGGTGAAGACCTGGGCATTGATCGAACTGCCGCCGCCAAGCACCCGCGCCTGCGGATAGACCATTTTCCGGCCTGCCAGTTCACGGCCCGCCACCGTCTCATATCCCCAGATGAGGGGCCCGGCTGTCATCTTGAAGAAGCCGACCGGCAGATGAATATACATGTTGGTGTCACGCGGGCCGGCCTCGAGCAAGGTCACGGTAACATCCGGATCCTCGCTCAGGCGCGCAGCAAGGACACACCCCGCCGAGCCGCCCCCGACGATGATGTAATCAGGCATTCTCTCCTCCGATAAATTTATGCGAGCGCCGGGATCTCCTCATTGTCCGGGCAATAAATCGCAGTCACCATCTCAAGTCTCTTGCTCCGCGTCAAGAGAAAGGGTACGGTTATCGTCTTGAAGGGTTGTCGTACAAATGCTATGACCAACTCGCTCTTGGATCCGGATGTCGTAGGAGAAGGACGACACCCGATCTTCGTCATTCAACGGGAGGTTTTCGAATGACTGACAGGACTAATTCGCGTTTTGCTGCCATGAATCGCCGGTCGTTTCTCGCCACCGTCGCGGCAGGCGCGACCGTGGCCGCATTGCCCCGGCAACTCTTCGCGGCCGACAAGCCGACGCTCGTAACGTCGATCCGTTCGCTGTCCAATCCTTACCATGCGGTATGGAAGACCGGTGCCGAAGCCTTTGCACAGTCGATCGGGCTGGACCACGTCACGCTGGTGTCGGAGGGCAACAGCGAGAAGGGTATTGCCGACATCAAGGCCATGCTTGCCAAGACCGGCGGCAACATGGTGCTGAATTCCGACCCGAACGACACGCCGGACGCACGTCCGATCGTCGAGGCTTGCGCCAAGGCGGGAGCCTATGTCGTTACCCAGTGGAACAAGCCGGACGATCTGCACCCAAAAGACTTCAACCCTTACTATGTCTCGCATATCGAGTTCGACGGCATCTCCAGCGGCAAACAGATCTCCGAAATCCTGTTCAAGACGATGGGCGGCAAGGGCGGCATCATCGCGCTCGGCGGCCAGATCTCGAATACGGCGGCGATCGAGCGCAAGAAGGGTCTTGAAGACGCCCTGGCCGCCAACCCCAATATCAAGCTCCTCGATTTCCAGGTCGCGAACTGGAAATCGTCGGAAGCCTATGACCTCACCAGCAATCTTCTGACACGCTTCGGCGACGACGTGACAGGCGTCTGGGCCGCCAATGACGACATGGGCACCGGTGCGCTTGAAGCTTTGCGCGCGGAAAATCTCGCCGGCAAGGTCCCGGTCGTCGGTGTCGACGGCATCAAGGCCGCGGTCGATGCGGTCCGCAAGGGCGAGTTCGCCTGCACCGTTACGTCAGATCCCTTCTGGCAGGGCGGCATGGGGCTCGCGATCGGTCTGGCCGCGCTGCAGAAGAAGTTCGATCCCGCCAAGGAACCGCCGGAGCACCGCGAATTCTACGGCAAGGCAGTTCTCGTCGCGAAGGACAATGTCGAGGAGTACTACAAGAACAATATTGACTCGCATCCGAAGCTCGATTGGAGCGACCTGTGGGGCCGCGTGACGGGCGCCATCCGCGCCTGACATCATGCATCGTTTCCCCGGCGGCCGTGGCTCCTTCTGCGGCCGCCCCTATGCTGGCGGGTGTGTTGCGACGCCCGCCAGTCTCCCCGCTGACGCTTTGAGGTGCCTGTGTTGACCATCAACGCCGAAAACATCAAAACTATTCCGAAAAGTGAACAGGCAGGTGCCATGCCGAACAATGGACGCCGCCTCTTCGGCGGTCTCAACCGAAAGCATCTGCGCGCCTACGCACCGGTGATGGTTCTCATCGCGCTCTGCATCCTGATCACCATCGCCAATCCGAATTTCATCGAGCTGCGCAATCTCGTTCGCGTCGCAAATTCCGCTGCGGTTCCATTGACGCTCGCCATGGGCCTCACCTTCATCATTCTTCTGGGCAGCATCGACCTTTCGGTCGAGGGATCGCTCTCGATTGCGGCGATGGTGACGGTGCTGCTCGCGACCAATGACGCAAATGGCAATTCCTACGGCTGGCTGGCAGTGCTTGCGGCAATCGCGGCCAGTACGGCGATGGGTTTTACGACCGGCATCATCCAGACCTTCCTTCGAATTCCGTCCTTCATGGCGACGCTCGGCGTCTGGTTCATCGGCCTCGGCATTTCGGTCTATATGCTCGGGGGATCGGCAGTGCGACTGATGGACCCGTCCATTCGTGACCTCGCGCTCGCTCGCTTTCTCGGCCTGCCGGTGGGGGTATGGGTGGCGCTTGCCGCTTTTCTCTTCGCCTGCACGATCCAGTACTATACGCGTCTCGGTCGCCACATCATGGCCATCGGCGGCGGCGAGGACGTGGCGGAGCTTTCCGGCATAAACCTTCGCCGGGTGCGCATCATGACCTTCGGTCTGGCCGGCTTCTTCTTCGGTGTCGCCGGCGTTCTTGCCGCCGCCCAGCTCGGCCGCTCCGACGCAGTCATCGCAGACGGGCGGCTCTTTGCCGCAGTGACTGCAGTCGTCGTCGGCGGCACGGCCTTGACCGGGGGCGAGGGTGGTGTCGTCAACACCTTTATCGGCGTACTGATCGTGACCATTCTCAGCAACGGCATGATCCTGCTCGGCATTTCGCCCTACGTGCAGCAGACGGTACAGGGCTTGATGATCATTGCTGCTGTCGCCCTGTCGCTCGACCGCCTCCGCCTCCAGATCGTGAAGTGACCGCCATGTTGTCAGCCAACGAAATCAGCAAATCCTTTGCGAGCGTCCCGGCGCTGAAGAGCGTCTCGCTGGAAGTCCGGCCGAACGAGGTCGTCGGTCTTATCGGAGAAAACGGCGCCGGAAAATCGACGCTGATGCGTATCCTTGCGGGAACCCATCAGCCGGATGGCGGAACGCTCATGCTGGATGGCCAGCCGCTGAGATTGCGCAATGCCCGTGACGGAGCGGCGCACGGCATCGGCATGGTGTTCCAGGAACAGTCGCTGCTGCTCAATCTCTCGGTTGCCGAAAACATCTACCTCGGTCAGGAAGACCAGTTCGTTCGCTTCGGCGTCGTGAATTGGGGAGCCATGCGGGCGGCGGCAAAACGGCAGCTCGCAAAGATCGGCGTCGATATCGACGTGACGGCGCGCACATCGGAATTGACGTTCGCGGCACGTCAGATGGTCGAACTGGCAAAAGCTTTGACGCTGGAAGAAACAGTGTCGCGTCCGCTGGTCATCCTGCTCGACGAGCCGACATCCGTTTTGAGCGGCAGCGATATCGACGTTCTGTTCAAGCGTGTGCGGTCGCTGAAATCTCGCGCCAGCTTTGTCTTCGTTTCGCACAGGCTGGACGAGGTGCTGCGCATCTCTGATCGCGTCTACACCATGAAGGACGGCCAGGTGGTTGCCGAACATCAGGCAGCCGACGTAACCGGACCGGCACTGCACGAGATCATGGTCGGCCGTGGTCTGCAGGCGACCTATTACAAGGAAGACAAGCAGCTTCCGCCACGCAGCGAGATTGTCGTCGAAGCGAGCCGACTGGCAATCGCCGGCGCGTTTCATGATGTCGACCTCGAAATCCGGGCAGGCGAGATCGTCGGCATCGCCGGCGTTGTCGGCTCCGGCCGCGAGGAAGTGACCCGTGCGATCGGAGGATTTCTACCGCATACCGGCGGCAGCCTGAAAATCAATGGTGAGCCGGTACACTTCCACAGGCCGGAGCAGGCCGTTCGCAAGAGCATAGGTTATATACCGCGCGAGCGGCGTGTCGAAGGCCTCGTCATGTTCCTCTCGATTGCCGAGAACATCTCGCTCGCCGATCTGTCCTCGGTCATGCGAAACGGTGCGATCGACTATCGTCGCGAGCGCCGGCTGGCCAGCGAATGGATCAAGCGGCTGCGCATCAAGGCACCGGGGCCGGACATCGCCTGCCGCAAGCTTTCCGGCGGCAATCAGCAAAAGGTGGTGCTGGCGCGGTGGATGACGGCCGGCTCGCGCATTCTCGTGCTCGACCATCCCACCCGCGGGCTCGATGTCGGAGCGAAGGAGGAAGTCTACGAGCTGGTTCGCGACCTATCCTCACAGGGTGTGGCGATCCTTTTGATCTCCGACACGCTGGAGGAAACGATCGGGCTTTCGCATCGAGTGCTTGTCATGCGCGATGGAGCGGTGACGGCGCATTTCGATGCGGCGCCGGGCAACAAGCCCGATCAGGTCGATCTTGTCCGGGCAATGGTGTGAGGAGGGAACCATGGAACGCATCAAGGATATAAAGGCCCTTCTCGCAGCAGGTTGGATGCAGGGTGCCATACCGCCGGCACTGCTTGTCGCATTGGTGCTGATCATCGAACTCGCAGCACCTGGCTTTCTGACCGGCGACACGCTTCTGCTTTTGCTATCCAACACCGCCGTTCTGTTCATCCTGGCGGCAGGGGTCACTTTCGTGATCCTGATTGGCGGCATAGACCTGTCGATCCAGTCGGTGGCATCGCTGTCGAGCGTCATCCTCGCGCAACTGCTGCCCAGGTTCGGCATGCTGGCCTTCGTGGCCGCGATCCTGTCCGGCCTGGTTTTCGGCATTCTCAGCGGCTACGTCCATGTGCGGCTGAAGGTGCCCTCCTTCGTCGCGACGCTTGCAACCGGCGGCGTGGTTGCCGGCATTGCGCTCTGGGCCGCGGCCGGGCGCGCGATTACGATCGAGGAGAGCGGCCGCGAAAATACGGCTTGGATCAACGGAACATTTGCCGGTCTGCCGACGGTGATCTGGATTGCCGCCGTAATCGGCCTGCTCGCCTTCGCAGGTCTTCGCTATACGCGCTTCGGCCGTCATAGCCTGGCGATCGGCGCCGGAGAGCCGGCAGCGATCGCCGCTGGGATCAATGTCGAGCGCACGAAGATCATTGCTTTCGCCGTTTCCGGCATGCTGGCCGCGATTGCAGGGGTTATTCTTGCTGCCCGCCTGTCCAGCGGATCGCCCAATCTCGCCAATCAGCTGCTGCTGCCGGCCATCGCGGCGGTCATCGTCGGCGGTACGGCTATCACCGGAGGTCTCGGCGGCGTCGCGCGTACCGCCGTCGGTGCGCTGATCATTTCGATCGTCCGTATCGGTATGACCTTCGTCGGCATCAACATCTTTGCCGAGAATGTCGTCTTCGGCGCGGTCCTCATTCTCGCGGTCGCCATCACCATCGATCGCAGCAAGATCGCGATCATCAAATGATGGAGCGGCAGATGACCTCATCCGAGCATCAAAAAGGCCGCGCCATGGGGCGCGGCCGGTCAGACGGCAAGTCTTCTTTACATCGTGTCCAGTCCGATCAGCTCGATCTTGTAGCCGTCCGGGTCTTCGATGAAGGCGATATGCGTGGTGCCGTGCATCATCGGGCCCGGCGGACGCGGAATTCTTGCGCCCTGCTTCTCCAGCGCTGCACAGACGGCGTAGATATCGTTGACGCCGAGCGCAAGGTGGCCGAAGCCGGTGCCGAGATCATAGGGCTCCTCGCGACCCCAATTGTAGGTCAGCTCGACAACTGTATCGGTCTCCTCGGGACCATAGCCGACGAAGGCGTTGGTGAACTTTCCGCCGGGATAATCGTCTCTGCGCAGCAGCTTCATGCCGAGCAGCTCGGTGTAAAACTTGATCGACCGGTCGAGGTCGAGAACGCGGATCATAGTATGCATCATACGAAATTGGCCGGACGCTGCGGTCATGGTACGGATCCTCCTGCAAGTTATCGTTTTCACACTGGTTTTTAGAGAAATGAGAGCAGCGGAATTGGTCCCTGCACTTGATGTTCGAAACCAGTGTTGTATGATAACCATGTAAGTGACCCAGTTGTCCAGATGTTTTCCCGTCTAATCGGAGCAACCAAATGAATGCCCATCCGCCTCTCCAGGAAAGAGCGCTTGCCGCCCTTTCCTCTGCCATGCCGGCGGATCTGTTCCTGACGGACGCGGACGCCATGGAGCGATACAGCCGTGACTGGTCCGGCGATCATTACGCTCGACCGCTGATCGTCGCGCGACCGCGGTCGACGGCCGAACTGAGCAGCCTGATGAAATGCTGTCACGAACAGCAGATCCATGTTGTCCCGCAAGGCGGCCTGACGGGCCTTGTCGGAGCCGCTGTGCCGAGCTACCCGGGCGGCGAGCTTGTCGTCTCCCTGGAGAGAATGAACAAGGTTCGTTCTGTCAACGCCATCGATTTTGCGATGGTCGTGGAGGCGGGATGCATTCTCGAGGATGCCAAGCGCCAGGCGGAGACTGCAGACTGTATTCTCCCGATCACGTTCGGCGCTCAGGGTACCTGCCGCATCGGCGGCAACGTCTCGACCAATGCCGGCGGCTTCAATGTCTTGAGATACGGGATGACGCGTGATCTCGTGCTCGGCCTAGAGGTCGTTCTCGCCGACGGACGCGTCTGGGACGGGCTTCGCACCTTGCGAAAGGACAATCGCGGCTATGACCTCAAGCAGCTGTTCATTGGCAGCGAGGGCACGCTCGGGATCGTCACCGCGGCCGCGCTGAAGATCTTCCCGATGCCTGACAAGATTGAAACTGCCCTGGTTGGTCTTCGCTCTGTCGAGGATGCCATGCAGCTTTATGCCCGCGCCAGGCGCGAATGCAGCGATCTATTGAGCGCATTCGAGCTTCTGCTGCGAGGCGGCATCGAGATTGCGCTCAACGCCAGGGATGATCTGCGCGATCCGCTGGATCAACCTTATCCCGTCTATGTTCTTATCGAGACATCAGCTGCGGGACGCGTCGACCTGCGTGCGTTGCTCGAGGGCTTCCTCGCCGACGCATCCGATCTTGTCCTCGACGGTGTCATCGCCAGCAGCAAGGCGCAGGCCGACCGGCTCTGGCTGCTGCGCGAAATGATGGTGGAAGCGCAGGGACGAGGAGGTCGCTATCTGAGGACGGATGTGTCGGTCTCGATATCGAGCCTGGCTTCCTTCGTTACCGACACACTCGAGGCCCTGGCGGAGAGGCATCCCGAGGCGATCGCTGTCACCTACGGCCATGTCGGGGATGGCAATATCCATATGAATATCGTGCCGCCTGAGGATATGTCGACCAATCGTTTCGACGAACTCTTTCATGCCACGGAAGAGGTGATCTTCGATATGATCGACAAGCATGGCGGTTCGATCAGCGCCGAGCATGGTATCGGTCGTGTCAAACAGGCGGCTTTTCTCAAGCGCGCCGACCCTTTGACGCTCGAGCTGTCGCGCCGGATCAAGGACGCATTCGATCCGAGCCATCTTTTGAGCGAAGGACGGATATTGGAACGCGTGGAAGCAGGGGCAGGGGAATAGGGAATGGCGCTGAAGCTCGACAAGGTCAATCGAGGGCCGCATCTTTCGACACTGGTCGCGAGTTCGATTTCCAGAGAGATCGCGCAGGGCCGGTTGAAGCCCGGTGATCAATTGCCGACGGAACAGCAGCTGGCGACGACCTTCGGCGTAAGTCGCAACGTCGTGCGCGAGGCGATCGCAAGATTACGCTCCGAGGGACGCATCTGGTCGCAGCAGGGTCGTGGCGCCTTCGTGGCGGATCAGCCGAATGCAACGGTGCTGACCATCGACTACGAGGCGCTGCAGCAGGCCAACGCCTTTCAGTCGCTTTTCGAGCTGCGCGGCATTCTCGAAGTCGAGGGAGCGGCACTCGCGGCCGGGCGGCGAACCGATAGCGATCTGTCGGCCATGAGGGACGCGCTGACCACCATGCAGGCCGCGCCATACGGCAGTGTCATGTGGCTGAAGACTGACCTTGAGTTCCACAAGACGGTCGCTGCGGCGACAGGCAACCCCTACATGGTGCAGTTCCTGACCTTCGTCTCCGAACGCGTACGCGAGAGTATCCTCGCCTCAGGCAATCAGCAGCGCTCGGAAGATCTCGCAGCCGTCACGCTCGGCGAACACCAGCGCATTCTCGATGCCATCGAGGCCCGGCAGGCCGATGAGGCCCGGGATGCCATGCGCCAGCATCTTCATGGTGCAGCAAGCCGTGTCGGCCTTGCGGAAGAGCAATCAGAATAATGTCTTGAGGATTTCAAATGACGGGAAGACTGAAGGGAAAGACGGCGATCGTCACCGCCGCCGGACAGGGGATGGGGCGTGCCACGGTGCTGGCGTTCCTGCGGGAGGGCGCTCATGTTCTCGCGACCGATATCGATGCCGAAAAGCTCGGCACGCTGAACGAGCTTGCCGATGTCACGATACGCAAGCTCGATGTGCTGGATCCCGCGGCGATCCGGGCTCTCAGCGAGGAAATTCAAGCACCTGACATTCTGTTCAATTGCGCCGGCTTCGTTCATCACGGCTCGATCCTCGACTGCGACGAGGATGCCTTCGACTTCTCGGTCAATCTCAATATGCGTGCCATGTACCGCATGATCCGCGCTTTCCTGCCGGGCATGATTGCGCGCGGCGGCGGGTCAATCGTCAACATGGCGTCGGTTGCTTCCACCGTCATCGCTGCACCGAACCGCTTCATCTACGGAACCACCAAGGCAGCGGTAATCGGCCTGACGAAATCGGTCGCGCTGGATTATGTCGGCAAGGGTATCCGGGCCAATGCGATCTGCCCGGGAACAGTCGAAAGTCCTTCGCTCCAGGATCGCATGCGGGCGCTTGGCGATTACGAACAGGCACGTTCGGGCTTCATTGCCCGCCAGCCGATGGGACGTTTGGGAACGGCGGAGGAAGTCGCCGAGCTCGTCGTCTATCTCGCGAGCGATGAATCCGCCTTCATGACCGGAAATGCCATCGTCATCGACGGCGGCTGGGCAAATGCCTGAAGAGACACTTAAGGATACGGGGATAATCATATGAAACTTTTAAGATTTGGACCGCGTGGCTCCGAAAAGCCGGGCATTCTCGACGCGAGCGGAAACGTGAGAGATCTGAGCGGTCGGATCGACGACATTGCCGGCGATAACCTGACGGCATCGGGACTTGTCGGCATTGCCGCGATCGATGTCGAGAGTCTGCCTGTCGTCGCCGAGCCGGGCCGCTTCGGACCCTGCGTGGCGCGCACCGGCAAGTTCATCTGCGTCGGTCTCAACTATGCCGACCATGCGGCCGAGACCGGGGCGGCGATCCCCGAAGAGCCGATCCTCTTCATGAAGGCGACCAGCGCTATCACCGGTCCGAACGACAACGTCATTATCCCGCGCAAATCAAAGAAGACCGATTGGGAAGTCGAACTCGGCGTCGTTATCGGCGACGAGGCACGCTACGTTTCTGAAGCCGACGCGATGAAGCATGTTGCGGGTTATTGCCTGATCAACGACGTGTCGGAACGCGAATTCCAAGCGGAGCGTGGCGGACAGTGGACCAAGGGCAAGTCAGCCGACAGCTTTGGTCCGATCGGCCCCTGGATGGTAACCCGCGACGAAATTGCCGATCCGCAGAACCTCAAGATGTGGCTGTCCGTCGATGGCACGATGCGCCAGAACGGCTCGACCAAGACGATGATCTTCGGCGTTGCCTTCCTCGTTCACTATATTTCGCAGTTCATGAGCCTGCAGCCGGGCGATATCATCTCGACAGGAACGCCTCCCGGCGTCGGCCTCGGAATGAAGCCGCCGCTCTTCCTGACCGCCGGCCAGACGATCCGGCTCGGGATAGAGGGCCTCGGGGAACAGACGCAACTAACTGTCAATGCGGATTGAGATGGTGGAGGAGGCGTCTAGGCGCCTCCTCACCGAAGATTCATTGTCTTTAACATGCGCAGCGCCGCGCAGGCGGCGCCGTAACCATTGTCGATATTGCAGACGAGCAAGCCCGGGGCGCAGCTCGCAAGCATCGCATTCAACGCCGTACGCCCTTGCTCGGAGGCGCCATATCCGACCGAGGTCGGCACACAGATGAGACTGCCGCCGTAGAGCCCTCCAAGAACGCTCGCCAACGCGGCATCCATGCCGGCAACGGCGATGACGATCGGATAGCGGCGGATGTCTTCGATCCGATCCATCAACCGCCATAGCCCGGCAACGCCGACATCGACGATACTCGATGCCTCAACGCCGGCATGCCGGAGCGTCCTCGCCGCCTCTCTTGCGACTGGCGCATCCGAGGTTCCTGCAGCGACAATCGCCACCTGGCCACTGATGGCTACCGGCTGGAGCGGACCGAAGAAGGCCGATTGCGAGAGCTCGCACCAGTCCAGCCGTTCCGTCAGCGCCGCGGGCAAGGCAGCGAGCTTGGCCGCCTCCAGACGCGTTAACAACAACCCGGCCTCCCGCTGTTGCGCACCTTCCAGAATGACTGCGATTTGCTCCGGCGACTTGCCGGCGCAGAAGACAGCCTCGCTGAGGCCGATCCGCTCGGCGCGCGCAAAGTCGAAGACGACATCGTCTCTCACGGCTTCGCTCCCACGAAGGCGCTGCCGTTGCGATATTGTTCGAAACTCAGCGGCTGGTCTCTATAGGCATCCGGTAGCAGCTCGCGAAGCGCATCGCCGTTGGCTGCCATCCCCCCGGCGCGGGAAAGCGCATCAGGATCAAGCTCGACGACAATGCCACTGCGCCGCACGCGGCATCGTACGGTCTTGGGATCGAGCGTTTTCGTCAGAAAGCTTTCGATGCGGTGCACCGCCGCAAGGACATCCTGCCTTATTGCGATCGATGTCTCGATGCGGCTCGAAAGACAGGGAGACGCGGGCAGTTCCGAGATCATGCCTAGACCAGCTAGTCGCGCACGCTCACGTACGCCCTTCTTGTCGATGCCGGCTTCCACAAAGGGATGGCGAACGGAAAAGTTCTTTGCCGCATCGAGACCGGGCCGGTACTCGCCGAGGTCATCCAGGTTCGTACCCGATAGGATCTGTCTATCCGACTGGGCCGCGATCGCTCCGTAGAGATTGCCCTTGCAGAAGAAACAGCGGTTGACCGGGTTTTTTAGGTAATCGGCATCGCCAAATTCGCCCGCATCGATGATGCGTAGGTCCCAACTCTCGCTGGCGGCAAGCGCCCGGACCCGCTCGGTCGCCTCGGGCGGGACGGCGGGCGAGACGGCATGGACGATTGCAACGCGATCGGGACCGTTGAGACGGTTTGCGATTGTCGCAAGCGTAACGGAATCTACCCCGCCGCTGACAGCGATCGAAACTTCACCGAGGGAAGACAACACGTCTTCGAGTGCATCTCTCATCGAAGCTCTCCTCTCTTTTGCCTCAGCAATCCGTCCAGGAGCCGGCGAAGCGCGTTGCGGGGGCCGACACCTTCGATGGAGGTCAGCATATCGGCCTCCAGTTTGGCCGTGCTGCCGGAAGGTCGTTCGACGATTTTGAAGGCGTAGACCGTCCCCTCATGCTCCACCGTGGCAGCTTCCCGCCTCAACGTCATCCGCTCGGTGGTGGTCATGCGCACGCCGATGCTCGTCGTCTCGTCGAGGATCGCTGCGGCGACCTCCTCCTTTGCGTCAGTCGCCGCGAGAACCCGCAGATGCGTCATCATCCGTCCCTTCTTGCCGAAAACC
This sequence comes from Rhizobium sp. BK376, assembly GCF_004341625.1. Classification (GTDB taxonomy): domain Bacteria; phylum Pseudomonadota; class Alphaproteobacteria; order Rhizobiales; family Rhizobiaceae; genus Rhizobium. The sequence continues at coordinate 121,657 of NZ_SLZG01000014.1, forward strand.
GGCGCCTGCACGACGTCGTAGACATCCGCGCGGCCACGGAGCCTGTCTATCGCTTGTGCAAGGTCTTCACCAGTCTGGTCGTCGATTTCGCATTCGAGAACTGCGATCCTATCCCCGGACGATTGGTCGGCATCGGACCGCTCGAATGTCAGCACGCGAAGGCAATTGCTGACTCCTTGCAGCCGTTTGCTGCCGAAGCCATGGCTGGAGGAGATGAGCCTGCGTCCGCGCTTCCCGACCACCTTCTGGTCGTTGCAAAGATAGGACAGGATCGCCGCTCCGGTCGGCGTCACGCGCTCGCCGCCGATGCCATCGTCGATCACCTCGAAGTTCCGCAGCAGATGGACCGTTGCAGGGGCTGGAACAGGCAGCAGGCCATGGGCCGTCCTGACACGGCCACTTCCAAGCGGAGCCGGCCCGGCACTCCAGCGTGCCGCGCCAAGCTGCGCCACCAGCCATGCTGCGGAGACGATATCGGCGATCGAGTCCCACGCCCCGACCTCGTGGAACGCAACATCGTCGGGATGTGTGCCATGCACCCTGGCTTCGGCTTCGGCCAGGCGTTGAAAGATGCCGATCGCGTGGCGGATGGTCTCACTATCCAACCGGGACTCTGCAAGGGCGTTACGAATGTCTCGCCATGCCACGTGCTCATGATGATGATCCACGGCCGGTGAATGGTCGGCATGTGTATGGATATGGCCATCCGTGCCGTGCTGATGTTCGTGGCCGGAATGATGGTCATGACTGTGATCATGACCGTCATGCCCATGATCATGGGCATGGTCCTCGCCGTGTTTCGCATGCCGCACGATGAAGCGGCGACCGGTCAGAACGCCGTCGTGATGATCGATCACATCGCACTCGACCTCTCCGATCATCGGGCAGAGTGCTAAAGCCGCCCGCAGCCCGGTTTCGAGATCGGGCCTGAGATCGAGGATGGCTGCGACGAACATATCGCCGGAAATGCCGCCGAGCGGATCGAGATGGATGTCCAGCATGCTGCTCGTCCTATCAGCGGCTCGATGCTTCGACCAGCGAAACGCCGTTCGCGCTTGCGATAACGTCCGACAGCGCCGGCACGAAGGACTGGCCATGACCTGCCGCGACGGCAGTGGCAAAGCTGTTGCGGACTGCCGCGCCAACCGGATTGACCGCCTGAACCGCCTGAGCCAGTGAGGCCAGATAAGACATGTCTTTCAACGCGTTCGCCATGGCGAAGCGCTGGGCATTCTCGTTGCGGTTCAACACGAAGTCGAAGAAGGCCTGGTAGAAGCCGCAATCCATGCGGCTGCCGCGCAGCACGCTGTCGAAGACCTGCGGCGTCAGCCCGGCCTTGGCGGCGATCATCAGCGCCTCGGAGTAGATTGCCGAGTATCCCATCGAAACGAAATTGTTGAGAAGCTTCATCGTATGTCCCGTCCCTGCGGGACCGGTTTCAACAATGCGGGCGGCGAAGGCTTCAAGGATCGGTCGTGCCCGGGCAATCGCCTCAGGCGAGCCCCCCGCCATAACATCGAGCTTGCCCTCGGCCGCTTCCTTGGGCGTACGGGCCAGCGGCGCATCGACGAGCGTAATCCCCTGACGGGCAAGATCCTCCACGAGCTTGATCGTCACCGCCGGATTGGAAGTCGAACAATCGATGATGAGAAGTTGCTTGCCAGCCGCGAGAATGCCGTTAGGCCCGGACAGCAATTCCTGGACCTGTTCCGAACCGGTGACGCAGAATATGACGACATCGGATGCCTCCGCCAGTTCCCTTGGAGTGGCTGCCTCGCCTGCGCCGAGGCTCTTCAGCTGCTCTATGGCTTCGCGCTTCCTGTGCGCCATGACCGTCAGCGGCCAGCCCTTCGCCAGCAGGTTTGCCGCCATGCCGGAACCCATCGCGCCGAGACCGATAAACCCGATTTCCTCTTTCATTCTTTCCTCCCGGTTCGTTTGGTGTGTTCCCGTCATGCGGGATTTTGCTTTTTGCCTGCGTATGCGGTAGCAACGACATCATCGGCCACTCGCCAGACGGTAATTATGGACGTCAAGACAGCATGAAGGATAGGGACAACGCCGTTTTCAACACGATCCCGCAGACGCCAAATTTGCGCAGCGGGCTTGTCGACAGTCTGATCGGCCAGATCGAGTCCGGCGACCTGAAGCCCGGACAGCGGCTGCCGACGGAGCAGGCGATCATGGAAGCGACGGGCGTCAGCCGCACGATCGTACGCGAAGCGCTGGCGACCTTGCGCGCCAAGGGCCTGATTACCACTAGGCAGGGGCTCGGCGCCTTTGTTTCGAACGATCCGATGCCGCGCACCTTCTCGATCATTCCTAATGACCTGCAGTCGATCGACGAGGTGCTGCGTGTCCTCGAGCTTCGTCTCGGCATCGAGTATGAAGCGGCCGGACTTGCCGCGCTTCGGCGCACGCCGGAGGATATCGTCCGCATACAGGACCGGCTGGATGCGCTTGATCACGCGATAGAGCAGGGCGGCTACGGCGCCGAGGAAGACTTCGCGTTCCACCGGGCCATACTCGTCGCCACGCAGAATTCCTATTACGGACGCCTGTTCGATACGTTTGGAACCGCCATGGTGCCCCGTCAATGGGCGCGTCTCGACAAGATGACCGCGGCCGAGCGCGAACGTCATGCGACACGCATGCGCAAGGAACATCACGCGATCTTCCAGGCGATCCGCGAAGGCAATGAGGCGGCTGCCCGCAAGGCATTGCGCAACCACCTGTCGAAAAGCACGGCTCGCTTCGAAGAGCTGCGCGACGCCAATCTCCATCGTTGATCGTTCACGCGGCATATCGCGGAACGACATAGGGACCTTCGGGGATAATGGCGACATCGGGATCTCCGCCTGCGGTGATACTGCGGGCGATTGCGCCGGAAAGGTCGTCGATCATCCCGACACCGGTCAAACGTCGGTCATCGCCGGAAAGCCCAGTTGTATAGAGCTCGACTTTGCCGAGGCGCATGGGCTTCAGCTGCATTTCCGTTTGCCACTCATCGATCTCCGCAAGGGTCTTGGCAGTGAGCGTGGCGAGAAACCGATCCGGCCCGAGGTCGACCAACCGAGCCTGCGCCTCGCGAAATTCGGCCGATCCGAAACCCTCCGAGCATTCCGACGCGATGATCAAAGTGCCTCCCGGCTTCAGGATATCGAGCGGCGTCACCATGCCCTTGATCGTCTGGTAGTAGGTCTTGTCGAGCGGATAGCCGGCCGAAGACGTGACGACGGTCGAGAACTTGCGGTTGAGCGGAATCTGGGTGACGCCGCTGACGAAATCGACGGCCGCCTGATGGCTGGCGATGATCTCGCCGAAGGTGACGCAGACGAGATCACGGACCTCATCGAGAACGGTGTTCACGGCATAGACCTCGCCAAGCATGCGGACGATCTCGAGCTGTTCCTCGTGCAGCGGATTGCCGATAAGATTGCATTGGACCGCCAGCGGGTCCTCCATGAAGCGGGCCGAATGGAAGGTGCGGATCGTTTCGTGATGGGCGACGCCTGGCGCGATGACCTTGCGTCCGCCCGACCAGCCGGCCATGAAATGAGGCTCTACCAGCCCGGTGGCGATGCGCAGATCCGCCTCGACGAACAGCCGGTCGAGTTTGACCGGCGTACTCCGGGTCTTCGTGACGCCGAGGTCGATGTGGGCGGCGTCGTCCCGGGCGTAGTGATTTTCGACGCGGACATTGTCCAGCACCCAGGGATCGCCGACGAGTTCGGCCAGTTCGTCACCGAGGTTCGGCCGATGCAGGCCGGTCGCGACTAGGACGACGATCTTATCTTTCGGAATGCCCGAGGACCACATGGTCTCGATCATCGGCCGCAGGAAGAGCTTGTTGGGAACCGGTCGGGTAATATCGCAGATCAGAATGCAGGCACTCTTGCGTCCGCGGGCAAGCTCAGCCAGCGTCGCCGATGCCACCGGCGCGTCGAAAGACGCAATCACGGCTGCCTGTTGATCGGGCAGTTTCGGCAGCTGTTGCTTGCGGACGATCGTTGGCCGCACACCGGCGGGCAGTTCAATGTCAATGTGGCCGCGGCCATATGAAAGAGCAATTGAGCGCATCGCTATACCTTTTCCGCCACGCCGCCGAGATAGAGCTCGCGCATCAGCGACATATCCTTGAGATCGGAAATCGGTCCTGATGTGGCAATGCGGCCATTCTGCATGAGATAGCCGCGAGTCGCCACAGACAAGGCAAGTCCCGCATTTTGCTCGACCAGAAGAACGGATGCGCCGAAGGTCTTGCCGATATCCAGGATGATCGCCTGGATCTCCTTGACGAGCAGCGGCGAAAGACCGAGCGAAGGTTCATCGAGAAGAAGCACGCGTGGCCTGGCCATCAGACCGCGGGCGATCGCCAACATCTGTTGCTGGCCGCCACTCAGCGACCCGCCTTTCTGCTGGCGCTTGGTCGCGAGAATCGGGAAGAAATTCTCCATCGTCTTCACGTCGGTGTCGACGGCACCGGCATCGCGTCTGGCATAGGCGCCGAGCCGAAGGTTCTCCTCGACCGTCATGTCCGCGAAGATACGCCGGCCCTCCGGCACCAGGACGACGCCACGCTTGGCCATGATATCGGGCGTCTTTCCCGTCAGGTCTTCGCCCGCAAAGCGGATGCTTCCCGCCCTTGGCTTGACCAGCCCGACGATGGTGCGCAAAAGCGTGGACTTGCCCGCCCCGTTGGGGCCGAGAATGGTGATGACTTCGCCTTCGTCGAGCGCGATGGAAACGTCGCGATTGACGACAGTCGCACCGTAGCCGGTCGTTACGTTCGAAACCTCAAGCAGGCTCATAGCGCACCTCCAAGATAGACTTCGAGGACTTTAGGATCGGAGAGTACGTCCTGGGTCAGCCCGTCGGCGATCTTCGAACCGAAATCCAGCACGACCAATCGCTTGCAGAGCATCTGCATCAGCTTCATATCGTGATCGATCACGCAGACGCTGATGCCGTGGTCAGGAAATTGCTTAACGAGACCGACCAGCGTTGCCGTTTCTCGATCATTGAGGCCGGCCGCGGGCTCGTCGAGCAAGATGAGCGATGGTCGCGTCGCGAGCGCCAGGGCGACACCTAGCAGGCGCAGGCTGCCGAAGGGCAGGATTCCGGCCCGTTCCTGCGCCAGAGCCGTCAGCCCGACGAAGTCAAGCAGTGCGGCCGGCGTTGTCCAGGGATAGGGACGGCTGATGCGATGCGAGTGCTCGCAGGCGATCTGGACATTCTCGTGGACCGAGAGGCCGGGAAAGGCCATGGCCTGCTGGAACGTATAGCCGATACCCGCGCCCGATACCTGATGCGCTGCCAGACTGGTGATGTCGCGTCCGCGCCAGCTGACCTTGCCTTCAGTCGGCTTGTGGACGCCGGTAATGACGTTGAAAAGCGTCGTCTTGCCGGATCCGTTAGGGCCGACGATCCCGAGGATCTCTCCCTCCTCGATCGACAGGTCGACGCCGGAGAGCGCCGTGAGGCCGCCGAACTGCTTCTTCAGTCCCTTGATCTCGAGAATGGCGTTCATCGGCCCGCCTCCGACGCATGATTTCCGTCGGCGGTTCGGCTTGCCGTATCCTTCCGCATCAACATCCGGAACAATCGTTGCCAGCCTTCCAGCAGGCCTGCGATCAGCCCGTTGGGCAGCAGCAGAATGACCGCGATCAGGCAGACGCCATAGAGAATGCGGGATTCGACCGGATCAAGGTTCAGCATTTCAGGCAGGAAGGAAACGAGAATACCGCCTGCGAGTGGTCCGAGAAGCAGTCTTGCTCCACCGATCATGACCATTAGGGCGAGGTAGATGCTCGGGAAGGAGGCGAATTGACTGGGTGAGATATGACGCAGGAAATAGGCGAGGAGCACACCGGATACGCCCGCGAAAACCCCGCTGACGACGAAGGCGCCGATCTTGTGTCGGCCCACATTGATACCTAGCGAGGCGGCCAGCTTCTCGTTCTCCCGGATGGCGCGTAGCGTGCGCCCGTAGGGCGAGTTGATGATCATCCAGCTCGCGACGGCGCTCAGAGCAACGAAGAAAAGCACGATGTAGTAATAGGGGATGAGATCGTCGACACGCTGCCCGAAGACAGTGACAGGGAACTGCAGGTCAAGCCCGGTTGCCGCACCCGTGTAATCGCCACCATTGGTCAGCACGATCGTCAGCAATTGTCCGAAGGCGAAGGTCATGATGACGAAGTGATGGCCGGAGACACGCAGTGACGGGATGCCGATCACTGTCGCCGCGATCGCGGCGAAAATCCCCCCGAGCGGCAATGCCAACCAGAAGCCTACATCGGCATCGCGTGCAAACAGTGCGGCGGCATAGGCTCCGACACCGACGAGTGCTGCGTGGCCCATCGACAGGATGCCGGTTTGTCCGAAGAGGACCGACAGGCCATAGAGAGCAACAATGTTGATGCCGGCGGAAATGGCGAGCGATAGCATACGATTGCTAGGCCCCATGGAGGGGACAAGCGCAAGCACCGCCAACACCACCAGGGCCGGAACAAGCGAGCGAAGCGACGAAAGAGACGTGTTCATGATGTTACCTTTCGGGCCTCAAGCCATCTTCGGCCCGCTTGTGCCACCGAAGAGACCGTTCGGGCGGAACAGCAGCACCAAGATCATCAATGCGAAGGAATAGGCGTCGGTCCATTCGGAGAAGCCGTAGCCTGCGCTGAAGCCCTCGACGATGCCGAGAATGAGACCCGCAACGACGGCGCCGGTCAGATTTCCAAGGCCGCCGATCAGGGCCACGGCAAATCCCTTCATGACCATTGTTCCGCCGGTGAATGGAGTGATCGGAAAGAGGGCGATCAGGAGCGCACCGCCGAGCCCGGCAAGCGCGCTGCCGAGAACGAAGACGCCGGTGATATAGCGGCGGACCGGAATGCCCATCAAGGCGGCGGTATCGCGATCGTCGACGGCGGCGCGAAGTGCGCGGCCATAGCGGCTGCGGGTCACCATGGCGAAGGTGAGAGCGACCACGGCAATGGTCACGAGAATGACCATGACACGCACCGAGGCGATGCGGACGCCTCCGACATCCCAGATGCCGTTGAGGGGTCGCGGAATGCTCTTCTGGTTCGGATCATAAAAGAAAATGACTATGTGCTGCAGGACCACGATCAGGCCCAGCGAAACGATGAACCCGTTGGTCGGTCGTGTCAGCGTGAAGCGAAACAACCCGCGTTCCAACAAGAAACCCATCGCGGCGACGGCCACGACCGCAAGCACGAGGGCGATAAGGAAGCCAAGACCCGCTTGAACAGCCAGCCAGGTGACGATGCTTCCGACCATCAGGAATTCGCCGTGCGCGAAATTGATGATGCCGGTCAGCCCGAAAATCAATGTGACCCCGACGGCGATCAGCGTGATGACGCTCGCGATCGACAGACCGTTGAGGATTTGCTGAATGAGAATGTCCACAGCCTTGTTCCGCTGTTGTGCGGGCGTCGCGCGCTTGGCCCGCCTGTTCCTGTAACAAAAGGTCCCGCCGGCCTTGGGGGCAACCGGCGGGACGGCGCTATGACAGCCTATTCCGCAGGGGCTTCGGCAGGGGGCTGTTGCATCGCGCAGGAGATGTTTCCGCCGGGTGCGGCGGCGCAGACCTCGGTGGCGTGCGTCACCTGATGGCTTTTGTTGAAGGCCAGATCGTCGGAGACAACGCCCTTGTGATGCAAGGTTTCGAGCGCTGCCACAGTCTTATCAGGATCAAGCGAGCCGGCCTTTTCCCAGGCCTCGGCCAGCATATGGACGTAGTCGTAATAGAGGAGCGAAACCGAGGAGGTCACACCCTTCGGGGCGCCGGCGGCAAAGTAGTTCTTGAAATAGGTCTTCGCATTGGCGTTCGAAGATTCGCCCCAGCAGATCGGGACGCAGCTCATGGCGACCGGAACGTCGGCGCTCAAATTGCGCTCCTTCCAGATGCCGGGATCGACGCCGAACAGGAAATAGCTGGGGGCCACGCCAAGTTCCAGCGCCTGAGGCAATGCCGTCAGCGTCGAGTCGCCGTTGTACCAGAAGTGCACGACGTCAGGATTGAGGCTCTTGGCGCGTGTCAGGAACGGAGAGAAGTCCGTGGTATCAGGCGGATAGGAGATGACCTCAGGCACTTCCTGGCCTTCGGCCTTGAGAGCCTTGACGTAATAGGACGTCAGGAACTGACCGGTCGCGTCATTGCCGACGATGACGACGGACTTCTTCAACGGGTGGCCGACGAGCGGGGTCAGGAGGCTCAGAACGCCACGGGCGGTCGAACCCGACCGCTGGAATTCCTGCGGCTCGGATTGAAACAGATAATGGTCCTCGCCACCGGATGCGACCGATTGCGGGTTCAGGATTTTCGCAAGCGTGCTGTTGCCGGCGATCTGGATCACCTTCGCGGGCTGCGTAATCTTCGTCATGGCGAGCGTGAAGTCATGCGTCTCGGAGCCGAAGATCGCCGCCACCTTCTGGTCGCGCACAAGCTCCTGTGTCGCAGCGATCGCCGTCGAGATATCGGTGCGGTCGTCGCGCTTGACCATCTCGAGCTTGTAGGTCTTGTCGCCGACTTTCACGCCGCCGGCCGCGTTGATTTCCTTTACCGCCAGACCGACGCCGGCGGGCAGCGTATGGCCGGCGGAAACGAAAGCGCCGGATTCGGCCGCGACGACACCGATCTTGATCGTGTCCTCCGCGGACGCCAGTTGTACAGACGCGCCAAGGCCGAGCGCAACAGAAATGCCTCCCATCACAAGTGATCGCACGATCTAATCCTCCCAGTGCAGATTTTGCGTACTTACCGGGTTGTCGTACAACCCTGTTTTCTGATAATTGGGTTGACGGAGAATGTCAAGCAAGTCCAACCGGAGGCCACCGGCAATGTCGGGGCAAGCAAACGAGGGAGTGAGAGATGCGTAACAGGGAGTTCGGCCGCACCGGCCGGAAAGTTAGTGAGATCGGCTTTGGGGCCTGGGCGATCGGCGCGGCCTGGGGGGAAGTTAATGACGAGGAAGCGCTGGCCGCACTGCACGCTGCACTCGACACGGGCGTGACGTTCATCGATACCGCCGACGTCTATGGCGACGGCCATTCCGAACAGCTGATCGCGAAAGTCATACGCGAACGCGGCGGCGAGCGTCCATTCATCGCCACCAAGGCCGGCCGTCGACTGCCGCAGCAATCGGTGGAGGGCTATAGCGCCGAGAACCTGAACGCCTGGATCGACCGCAGCCTTAGGAATCTCGAGACGGATTGCCTCGACCTCGTGCAGCTCCATTGCCCGGCGACGGATCTCTACTACCACCCCGAGGTCTTCGAGCGACTGGACCGGTTGGTCGATCAGGGCAAGATCCGCAATTACGGGGTCAGCGTCGAACGGGTCGAGGAGGCGCTGAAGGCCATCGAATATCCCGGCGTGGTCAGCGTGCAGATCATCTTCAATGTGTTTCGGCAGCGCCCGATCGAGCATTTCTTTGCACAGGCGGCGGAAAAGAAGGTTGCCATCATCGCCCGCGTGCCGCTGGCGAGCGGGCTGCTTTCCGGCAAGTTCAAGAGAGATACACAGTTCGAAGCCAACGACCACCGGCTGTTCAACCGCAATGGAGAGGCCTTCGACGTTGGCGAGACCTTTTCCGGCGTACCCTACGAAGTTGGCCTCGATGCCGTCGAGAAGGTGCGTCCGCTGGTATCGGGCGACACGACCATGGCAAAATTCGCGCTTCGCTGGATCCTCATGTTCGACGCAGTGACGGTCGCCATCCCGGGAGCGCGCAACCCGGCCCAGGCCCGCTCGAATGCCGAGGCGGCTGCCCTTCCGGCGATTTCCGAAAGCGCCATGCAGGAGATCAAGTCGATCTACGACGCCTACATCAAGCAATATGTCCATCAGCGCTGGTAGGAGAGCCGGATCATGACATCGCCTATCATCGATGCCCATCATCACTTCTGGGACCCGGCCAGCGGCGGCGACTATGGTTGGCTGAGCGGTCCGTTCGAGCCGATCAACCGGAAATTCGAGCCGGACGATCTACGCCCGGCCCTTCAAAAGAACGGCGTCACCGGGACGGTCCTGGTCCAGACCTGGAACGATCTCGGCGAGACCTGGGATTTCATCAGAACGGCGCAGGCGACGGATTTCGTGGCGGGTGTCGTCGGCTGGGTCGATCTTACCGATGCGCGCCTTGTCGATACGCTCGACGAACTGAGGGGCTCGCCCGAGGGCATATGGCTCGTCGGCGTCCGCCATCTTATCCAGACCGAGAGCGATCCAAATTGGCTTCTGCGGGACGATGTCAGGCAAGGCCTCAAAGCAGTTGGCGCCGCTGGCCTCGTCTATGACCTCGTGCCGAACCTGCCGCAACTGCCGTCGTGCATCAGGACGGTCGAGGCGTTCGGCGACATGCGCTTTGTGCTCGATCACATCTCGAAACCGGAAATCCGTAGCGGTGGGTTCGACGAATGGGCCGCGCTGATCCGACAGTTTCGCGGCCAGCACCATGTCTGGTGCAAGCTTTCAGGCATGGTGACCGAAGCCAACTGGCAAACGTGGACACCAGAAGACCTGAAACCCTATGTCCATGAAGTGCTCGATATCTTCAGCACCGACCGCTGCATGTTCGGCACCGATTGGCCGGTCTGCCTCGTCGCAGCGAGCTATGACCGCGTGATGGACGCGCTGCAGGAGTGCGTCAAGGATCTCTCCGAGGCCGACAGGCAGAAGATTTTTGGCCTGAATGCCATCGAAGCCTATCGCTTGCCGGAATTTTGGGGGATGGGCGCATGACCGACAATCACTCTGGACACCGCATTAATTTTCGTTCGCGCCTCGGATTTGGCGCGAGCGGCCTCGGCACCCTCTACCGTGATGTAACGGAAGCCCAGGCGGCCGAGGTGCTCGATCAGGCCTATGAAGCGGGGATGCGCTATTTCGATGGCGCGCCGCTCTATGGTCATGGCCTTAGCGAACTGCGACTCGGCCGCTTCCTGCGCACGATCGATCGCGGGACCGTCACCGTGTCAACGAAAGTGGGGCGCTATATGGTGCCTCCGTTCGGCGAGAGGGTGGAGTATGGGCTCTGGGCCTCGCCGCTGCGACTGAAACCGGTCTTCGACTATAGCTATGCCGGCACCATGCGCTCGCTGGAGCAGTCCGCAAACCGCCTCGGGATCGCCGACTTCGATCTCATCTATATTCATGACGTCGATCGCTTCACCCATGGCGACGCCTACGAGCGACGGTTCAACGAGGCGATCGAAGGTTGCTATCGCGCGCTCGACGATCTTCGCAAGGCCGGCCACATCAAGGCGATCGGCGTCGGCGTCAATGAGGGCGATGTTGCGACGCGTTTCATCAAGGCATGCTCGCTGGATGCCGTCATGATGGCGGGCCGCTACACGCTGCTGGACCGGGGTGCCGAAACTGACCTTCTTCCGGAGGCAGAACGACGAGGTGTCGAGATCGTGGTTGCCGGCGTGTTCAATTCCGGCATTCTTGCAGCAGGGCCGGCAAGCGCAGCAGCAACCTTTGATTATGGTGCGCCGCCGGCTGAGGTGGTGGCGAGAGCCAGGGCGATCGAACAGATCTGCAATCGACACGGCGTGCCTTTGCAGGCGGCGGCCATCCAGTTCCCGTTTCGCAATCCGCTGGTTTCCGCAGCCGTGCTCGGCATGAGCCGGCCGGAGCGCATTGCGGAAAACCTTGCCTGGTCGCAGCAGGTCATCCCGGAAGAACTTTGGCGGGAAGTCGACGATCTCTTTCGGCCGTCATTGCCGAAGGCCAGCTAACCGGCCACCTGCGCAATCGCGGTTGCGAAGGTCGCTCTGGCCTGCCGAAGACTGATCTCGGCAGGCCGATTGCTCGGTCGAGCGGCCTCAGGCCGCTTTCGATGGTATGGGCGAAGCCTCATCAATGAGTTTCTGGCTCTTGAGATCGGTCCAGAGGCCATCGGGGATGGGCCACTGCATGTACTTCAGGTTCTGCTCCAGTTCAGCGACTGACCGGGCGCCAGGGATGACGCTCACCACAAGCTTATGTGCCAGAGGAAATTGCAGGGCGGCGGCGGGGAGGGGGACGCCATAACTCTCGCAAACGGCATTCAGGCTTGCAACGCGGTCAAGGACGGCCTGTGGCGCGTTCCGCGTATTGAAGGTGGCGCCCTGTACCGCGCCCGTCGCCAGGATGCCCGAATTATAGGGGCCGCCGATGACGAGCTTCGTACCCTTGCGCTCGCAGGCGGGAAAGAGCGTCGCGAGCGGCTCCTGCTCGAGCAGCGTATAGCGTCCGGCGAGAAGAAAGTAGTCGAACTGCCCGGCCTCGACAAAGTCCGAAAGCATCTCCCACTGGTTGATGCCAACGCCGACCGCCTTGATGACGCCCTGGGATCTCAGATCCGAGAGAACCGGATAGGCTCCATCCATGGCTTCCCGTAACCGGCTGCGCGCATAGGGGTCTTCACCCTTGACGAAATGGATAGCCTCATCCGGATCGTGGATGGCCAGCATGTCGATATAGTCGGTCCCAAGCCGCTTCAGCGAGTTTTCGATCGAGCGGAGAACGGCATCGCGCGAATAGTCGAAGTCGGCCCGAAAAGGAGGGGCTTCATCCCAGAGGACCGGCTTGACCTCGCTGTCAGGGATGGGCACCAGATCATATCCGACCTTCGATGAGATGACGATCTCCCCTCGCGGCAGCGTCCTGATCGCTTCGCCGAGACGCGTTTCGGCGAGACCAAAGCCGTAAACCGGGGCAGTATCAAAATAGCGCAGGCCGTTTCCGAAGGCGGCGTGGACGGTCTCGTGTGCGACCTTCGGGTCGGTAGCGCGATACATATTGCCGAGACCCGTCCCACCCAAACCCATCGTGGTGACGTTCAGTCGTCCTCCGGCTAAGCTTCTCTTCTCCAATATAGACATTGATTTTCCTGACTAATTTTTGATTTCACCAATTTGTGACCTGGCCGGTGGCGTCTCATTTGCCGCAGGCCGCCGATTCATATTGACACAGAATTTGTCGTACAACAATGTAACCGTACGACAGCAAGCGCACGGGAGGTGTGGCTCCTGTCCTCAAAGGGAGGATGCAGTTTTGAATGACGGTCACGATAAAAATGGCGATCTCATTGCCCAGCGCATGCTGAGCCGCAGACAGGCCTTCGGCTTCGCCGCCAAGGCGGGTCTCGGGGCCGCGGCACTTGCCGGCGGAGCCGCAGCGCTCATGTCAAACCCTGATTTTGCGATGGCGCAGGCGGCGGCAACAGCGAGCGCCGGCCTGCCCAAGAAGCCGTTCAAGTTTCACTTCGTTTGCCATGTGACGCTCGACCAGTTCTTCACTCCCTGCATCTACGGCATTCAGGACGCGTGCGCGGCATTCGGCGCCACCTACCAGTGGACGGGATCGCAGAAAAACGTCGTCTCCGAAATGGTCAGCGCCATGCAGACGGCAATCGCACAGAAGGCCGATGGCATTGCAGTATGCCTGGTCGACCCGAAGGCATTCGACGCGGCAACGGACATGGCGATCGCTGCCGGCATTCCAGTCGTCGCGTTCAACGCCGACGTCCCGACGGGCAGCCCGAACAAGCGGCTTTCCTATGTCGGCCAGCCGCTCTTCCAGGCCGGCTACAACGTCGCGATGAAGTGGCTGAAGCTGCTGCCGGCCAAGGCGCATGTGATGCTGACAATCGGTGTTCCCGGCTCGCTCAATACGCAGCCGCGCCTCGACGGCTACATCCAGGCAATCAAGGATTTCGGCAATGGTATCACTTACGACGTCGTCAACTCCGGGCCGGATCCGCAGACCGAAATCTCGCGTGTCGAATCCTATTATCTGAGCCATCAGAACGTTGCCGGTCTCTTCGGCACCGGCGGTTCCGATACCTATGCCTGCGGTTTCGTGTCGAACAAATACGGGCTCGCCAAGAAGGGCGGCGTCGTGGCCGGCTTTGACTTGTTCCCGCAGACGCTGACCTTCATCAAGAGCGGCGACGTCACCTTCACCACCGACCAGCAGGCCTATCTGCAGGGCTTCCTGCCGGTACAGCAGATGTTCCTCTACAAGGTCTCCGGCGGCCTCGTTGGTCCAGCAAACAGCGACACCAGCCAGGCCTATGTCACCAAGGACAATGTCGACAACTATCTTGGCCAGACCCGCTTCGAAGGCCGGACCGCCGACGAGCCCAAGTAACTCCGGTCCTGGAAACCGAAGTGCACAGCGCCCGCCTGTGCACTTCCTTGCCGGCCGTGCATGGCCCTTCAATGACGAGGTCGAATATAGATGAACGTGGAGTCCAATAGCCTGGAAAAGGCCAATCGGACCGCTGCTTCCTCAACGCCTGTGGGGCAACCCTCGGTCGGCAGCAGGCTGGCAGCGATATTGTCGCGCTACAAGGAGGCGAGCATTGCCGTCGTCGCCGTGCTGCTCGTGATATATTTTCAGATCGGAAGCAACGGCGGCTTCCTGACGACGCAGCTGATGAGCGTCGTCCTGCGTGATACCGGCCGACTGGGAATGATCTCGGTCGCCGAAGTCATGCTGATGATCACCGGCGAAATCGACCTTTCGCTCAGCAGCACGTTTTCACTTGCGCCCTATCTCATGGTGCTGATGTCGATCACCTGGGGATTGCCCCTCTTCGCCGGCGCAATCATCGGCATATTGCTCGGCGTCGCCATCGGTTTCATAAATGGCTTCATCACAGTCAGGATGCGCGTGCCTTCGCTGATCACGACCGTCGGCACGCTATTCCTGCTTCAGGGTATCACCGTCTCGATCTACGACAGCCAGCCGATCGTCGCGCCCGTCGAAGAGCCATTCAATTCGATCTTCGGCGAGAGCCTGTACACACCCGGCGATTCTCTGTTTTCCCTGCATGGCCTGACGGCCTTCTCGCCATTCCTCTGGGCGTTGCTGGTCGTCGTGGCGCTTGCGCTGGTGCTGACCAAGACACGCTTCGGCCTGCACACCATCGCAACCGGCAGCAATATCACCGGCGCTCGCGAGATCGGCGTCAGAACCGACTGGATGAAGATCTACAATTTCATGATTGCCGGTGGCATCGCCGCCTTCGCCGGCATCATCAACACGGCCGAATTCTCATCGGCAGATCCGACGGCAGGCAGCCCCTTCCTCACACTACAGGCGATCGCAGCAGCCGTCATCGGCGGCACATCCCTTCTCGGCGGCTCGGGGACGGCCATCGGCTCGCTGATCGGCGCCTTCGTCGTCGCTTCCCTGAACAACGGGCTGGTCATGGTCGGCGCACAGGCGACGACCTCGGACATCTATCTCGGCGCGGCCATTGTCGCCGCCATGATCCTCAACGTGCAGGTCGACAGGCTGCGCACAAGGAAACGCAAATGACCGATGAACCCATACCAGCTCTAGCGGCAAACGCTCCCATCATTCTCGACATGCAGCATATCAGCAAGAGCTTCGGCGCGGTGACGGCGCTGGTCGATGTCAGCCTCAAGCTCCGCAAGGGGGAGGTACTGGCGTTGGTCGGCGATAACGGCGCGGGCAAATCGACGCTGATCAAGACGATGTCCGGCTTCCATACGCCGGATCGCGGCAAAATGCTGTTCAACGGTTCGGAAGTGCGGTTCAATTCCCCGCGCGATGCGCGTGCCCTCGGCATTGAGACCGTCTACCAGGATCTTGCCCTGATTGGCGATCTCAGCGTGTTTCACAACATGTTTCTCGGTCGCGAGCAGCGCCGCCGCTTCCTGGGGCTCAACCTGCTCGACAATCAGCGCATGCGGCAGCTGTCGCGAACCTATCTCGACACGCTCGGCATTTCCATTCCAAGCGTGAACAGCACCGTCGACATGCTGTCCGGTGGCCAGAGGCAGTGCATCGCGGTGGCGCGCTCGATCTATTCCTCGCCAACGGTGCTTATCCTGGATGAACCGCTTGCGGCGCTTGGCGTGCGCGAGAGCGCCCATGTACTCGGACTGATCCAGAACCTGCGGCGCCAGCGCGAGGTGTCTGTCGTGCTGATCGTCCACAACTACAACCAGATCTTTGAAGTGTGCGACCGCATCAACTTCCTGCATTCCGGCGAGATCGTACTCGATGCGGCAACCTCGGAAACGAGCGAGGAAGAGCTAATCCGCATTGTCAAATCGGGCCTCGGCAAGCGGGCAATCGCCGCAGCCGAGCAGGCCGTGGGAATGTGAGCGACACGGAACTCACTTACCCGCGGGGGATGGCATTGTCGGCCGAAGTAATAGCCTCGGCCGACAACCACCGTCTAATGTTTCAATACCTGACTACGATAGCTTCTGCTGCTCAGGCTGCCGTTGGGGCTAGGCTTGCCTGGACGAAGCTTCTGAGATCGTCCGGCTTCCACCCCATTTCGGACAGGCCTTCGAGAGAAGGCGCGTGCCAGCGCATTTCCTCGTTCAAGAGTTCGACCTTCGGCAGCGCTTCGATGACGGCCCGCGTAAATGCTGTCGTCGAGACCGAAGGACCGCCGACGGCGAGATCCGCCGTCAGCGACTTACGCTCCTGGAGGACCAACGAGAGCGCGCCTTCCACCCGCCGTGCGACATCGTTCTGGCCGATATGGTCGAGGAGCATGATCGCGGCGCGCAACAGCGCGGTCGGGTTGGCGACATTGCGGCCGGCAATATCGGGGGCAGTGCCGTGCACGGCTTCGAAGATGGCGACGTCGCAGCCGAGATTGACCGACGCGCAGACGCCTAGGCCGCCTGCAAGGCCGGCGGTCAGATCGCTGAGAATATCGCCATAGAGATTGCTGGTGACGACCACGTCGAAACGACCTGGATCAGTCACGAATTTGCAGGCCGCGGCATCGACCAGCATGCGGTCGGCGATGAGGTCGGGATAGAGCTTCGCTTCCTCGTCAAATATCCGATCGAAGCTTCCGTCGGTCCGCTTCAGGATGTTCGATTTCGAGATGCCGGTCACGCGCTTGCGGCCAAGCGCGCGGGCGATGGCGAAGGTCGCCTTGCAGATACGGCGCGTATTCTTCTCCGAATTGACCTTCAGGGCCGAGAACACGTTGCGGCCGAGGTCGTATTCCACACCGAGATAGAGGTCCTCGAGGTTTTCGCGGACAAGGATCAGATCGACTTCAGGGAAACGCGAGCTGGCTTCCAGCCCCCGCAGCGTCTTGGCCGGGCGCACGGCGGCGAATGTGTCGAATGTTTCGCGCAGGCGGACATTGGCGCTGCGTTCGCCGCCGCCGAGCGGAGTTGCGAGCGGCGCCTTCAGCGCGAGCTTGCAGCGGCGGATGGTCTCGATCGTCTCTTCGGGAAGCCCCGTCGGGTCGCCCTTGAGAAAGACGCGGGAGCCGGCGAGGCAGGGGACCCATTCGATCCGCGCGCCGGCGGCGGCGAGGATTTCCGCCACCGCCGCGGCGATCTCCGGCCCGATGCCATCGCCGTCGATCAATGCGACCTCGACTTTTTTCTTCGACACGTTCGTCATCTTGGGAGCCTTCCTTCAGTGCTTGTTGGAATTGAAATCAAAGAGACGGGCGGGATTGTCCGCGAGTATCTGCTGGCGGTTGCCGGCATCACCGACCCAACGATCGAGCCAATGGAGCGTCTCCTGGTAGGTGTGCTGCTTCTCGAATTGCGTCCACGGCCAGTCGCTGCCCCAGACGATCCGGTCATGGCCGGTCACATCGAGGATTGCAGCGGCGCAGCGATCCGCGGCATCTTCGGGAAAGCGGTAGGGGCCTGAAAATTTGAACCAGACATTGCTTGCAACGGTGGCGCTCGACAACAGAGCCTCGAAGCCGCCGCTTTCATCACCGGCCGGCGTACGGCCGAAGTGATCGACAAGGACAGTGCAGGGAAGATCGCCAAGGCCGGGGGCGATCGAAAGCCATTGCACGCCTTCGGCCTGGATCTGCAGCACAAGATCGAGTTCGCCGAGGCGATGCGCCATGACCCCATGGTCGCCCCGATGCAGATCCGGCGCGGGCTGGCCAATGCAGTTCAGACGCACCCCGACGATGCCTGCTTCTTTCAGGGCCTCCAATTCATCGATGCCGCTCGCAGGGTCGATCACTGCGATACCGGCGAAGGATTGCGGGTCTGCAACGATCGTATCCAGCAGATAATGATTGTCGGTTCCAAGGAAGCTCGGCTGCACGATCACGGCCTTGGCAATTCCTGCAGTTCGCATTTCCCGGCGGAGTTCTTCCGGAGTGGCATCATAGTCGGGCGCATAGCGGCGGGCCGCCGCCAGGGGCAGCCGCCGCTCGAAGATATGCACGTGCGTGTCCACCCAGTTCCCGGACTCCGGCATAACGTTCATTCTCGAAAAACCTCTTGATCGATTCCTATAGTCTTGTATAAGACTAGTTCTATAAAAGTAATCAAAAGGTCATGCAAGGGTGGAAATGGACAGCGCAGAAGGATTGGGAAAAGCCAAGGCCAATGCCGCGGCGAGTTCGGCGACGCCCGCGATTTTGATCGAAAACATCACCAAGTTCTATGGCGCCTATCGCGCCCTCAACGACGTCAGCCTGAATGTCCGCAAGGGCGAGGTCGTCGTCATCGTCGGTCCGTCAGGATCGGGAAAATCGACGCTCTGCCGCACGATCAACCGGCTTGAAACGATCGACAGCGGCGCGATCAAGATCAACGGAAAGCCGATTCCGGAAGAGGGGCGGGACCTGGCACGGCTGCGCGCCAGCGTCGGTATGGTGTTCCAATCCTTCAACCTCTTCGCCCATCGCACGATCCTGCAGAACGTCACGCTTGGCCCCACCCGCGTGCGTCGCATGACGCAGAAGGATGCGGAGCGGAAGGCGCTCGATCTTCTGGAGCGCGTCGGCGTTCGCGAGCAGGCAAACAAAATGCCGTCACAGCTCTCCGGCGGCCAGCAGCAGCGCGTGGCGATTGCCCGCGCGCTGGCTATGGAGCCGGAAGTCATGCTCTTCGACGAGCCGACCTCGGCGCTCGATCCGGAAATGGTGAGCGGTGTGCTGGATGTCATGCGCTCTCTCGCCGATGCCGGCATGACCATGGTCGTCGTCACCCATGAAATGGGCTTTGCCCGGTCGGCCGCCGATCGGGTGGTCTTCATGGATGCCGGGCGGATCGTCGAACAGTCATCGCCCAAGGAATTCTTTGCAGCCCCGCAAAGCGAGCGCGCCCGGGACTTCCTCGCAAAAGTGCTGCATCACTAAACAAACCTTGAAAGGGAGGAATCAATGAAATTCAATCTTCGTCTCGCAGCAGTTGCGCTGCTTGGCGCGCTGTCGCTGACACCGTCTCTTGCGAGCGCCGATCAGGCCGCATTCCCGGCCGGCTCCACGATGGAGCGGCTGTCGAAGGCTTCGACGCTGCGCATCGGGGTCAAGTTCGATCAGCCGCTCTTCGGTCTGCGCGACCTTTCCGGAAAGCCGATCGGCTTTGATATCGACATTGCCAAGCTGATCGCCTCGAAGCTCGGCGTTTCGGCCGACAAGATCACCTGGGTCGAGACCTCGTCTTCCAACCGCGAACCCTTCCTCGAGCAGAACAAGGTCGATTTCATCGTCGCGACCTATGCGATGAACGACCAGCGCAAGAAGGTCATCGACATGGCCGGCCCCTATATCGTCGGTGGCCAGGACATGATCGTAAAGAAGGGCAATCCGCTGAACATCAAAGGCCCCGATGATCTCGCCGGCCACAAGGCCTGCGTCATCAGCGGCAGCGAAGGCCAGTCTGCTCTGGCCAAGAAGTACGCTCAGGCGCAGATCGTTCCCTTCGACGTCATCTCCAAATGCGTCGAGGCGCTGAAGAATGGTTCCGTCGATGCGGTTGTCACGACGAACTTTATCCTGGCCGGCCTCGTTAGCCGCGATCCGAACAATCTCCAGCTCGTCAACAACCTCTTCACCCGCGAGCCCTGGGGCGTCGGCATGCCGAAGTCGGAAAATGATTTCTGCCACTTCGTGTCGGATGTCCTGACCGAGGCGGACAAGGATGGCACCTACGGGAAGATGTACGACGCAACGCTGAAGACCTATGTCGGCGGCGACGGCAAGCTGCCCGCTCTCGATCAGTGCCCCTGATCTGACGGCGGTTCCACAGGCTTGAGCGGAAGGATGCAAGGCATATCGAAATGACAGCGTTTTTGAACAATATCGATGTTTTCTGGAACGGCATGCTGGTGACGCTTGCTCTCTCCGTGCTGTCGATCGTGATTGCCCTTCCGCTCGGCGTCCTAGTGGCCGTCATGCGCATATCGCCTGTCGGCGGCTTCCGAGTGATTTCGATGATCTATATCGAGATCATCCGGAACGTGCCGCTGACGATCGTCTTCTTCTTCTCGGCATTCGTGCTGCCGCAGTTCGGCGTGCATGTATCCTATTTCAGCTTCGCGATCATCGCGCTGGTTGCCTATTACGTGCCGCTTTTCTGTGAAGCCGTCCGCTCGGGCATCAATTCGGTTCCGATCGGCCAGGCCGAAGCGGCGCGCTCCATCGGCTTGCCCTATGTGGAATGCCTCTGGTTCGTGATCCTGCCGCAAGCGCTGCGCAGCTGCATTCCGCCGATCGTCAACGTCGCGATCGCGCTGGTGAAGAATACCGCTGTTGCGGCAGCCTTTGGCGTCGGCGAAGCGCTTGCGACCATGCAGCAGCTGGCAAACGAGGAAAGCTCCGCCGTGCTTTCCGTCTTGATCGCCACGGCCCTCATCTATCTTGCCGCGACGATCTCGCTCGGGCTGCTGGCATCCTATATCGAGCGCAGGAGCGCATTTTCTCGATGAGCACGCTTCTCTACGACACCCCCGGACCGAAGGCTCGCCGCCGCTCGCAAATACTGTCGGCGCTGTCGATCCTTGTTATCCTGCTCCTCCTCGCCTGGGCCGGTTTTTCCCTCGACAAGGCCGGCATGCTGGCACCCGATCTATGGGCGACGGTCTTCCAGCCCGATCTCTTGAACCTTCTGGCCGGCGGCCTGCTCGCCACGTTCGAAGTGTCCGCAGTCGCCATCATCATGTCGGTCGTTCTCGGCGCACTGGTCACGGCGGGCCTGATGACGCGATCCGTATTGCTGCGCGCTGCCCTCAGGACATGGGTGGAGGTCTTCCGCGGCCTGCCGCTGTTGCTTCTGATCTTCTTCCTCTTCCTCGGGGGCCCTGTGATCGGCGTCGATATCTCGACCTTCTGGGCACTGGTGCTTGGGCTTGTCCTCTATAATTCGGCCGTCCTTGCCGAAATCTTCCGAGCCGGCATCGACACGCTGCCGAAGGGGCAGGGCGAAGCCGGCCTGGCGATCGGCCTCAGCAACGCCGAGGTCTTCTGCATCATCCTGCTGCCGCAATCCATCCGCCGCATGTTGCCGACCTTGCTGACCCAGCTGATCACTCTCCTGAAGGAGACTTCTTTCGGCTTCGTCATCGGCTATGCGGAACTTTTGCGCGATGCGCGCACGGCGGTCGAATATCTCGGCGGCAGCTACTCGCTGCCGGTCTATACGCTGGTCGCCGTCGTTTACATGGTCATCAACTGCATTCTCTCGGAAATCGCAAGACGGGCGCAAGCGGTGCTGTAGAAGCATCGAACAAGGTCACGAATCGATTGAAAGGATCACGGGGGTAACATGGGCATTCGCGAGAGCAATCCACAGGACGCCTTGGTGCTTGAAGGCGATGAGCACCTGCCGCTCTATCGCCGGCTTTATCTGACCATCGCCAAGCGGATCGCGAATGGCGAATGGCGTCCGGGCGATGCCCTGCCGGCCGAACTCGATCTCGCCAAGCAATATGGCGTGGCGCCCGGCACGATCCGCAAGGCGATCGACGAACTCGTCGACGACGGCCTGATCGAGCGTCGCCATGGCTCCGGCACCTTCATCCGTCGGCCGAACTTCGACAATATGATGGTCCGCTTCTTCCTGTTCCGCGATCCCGCGGGCAACATGATCATGCCGGAAAGCCACATTGTCTCGCGGGAAATCGTTCCCGCAAGCGCCGACGTTGCTGCCAATCTGAAGATGCGGGAAGGCGATGACGTCATAAAGGTCACCCGGCATCGCCACTGGGAGGGGCAGGCACGTCTGCTCGAGGATATTTTCCTGCCGCCCGCCCGCTTCAGGGCTATTCTCAGCCACACGCCAGAAGAAATCGGTCCTTTGCTCTACCCCGCCTATGAGCGCCTCTGCGGCCAGCTCGTCTGCTTCATCGAGGAAGAGATCAGCATCACCGACGTTTCTCCGGATGATGCCGGCCTGCTGAAGCTCGGCAGCGACGACTTGGTCGTCGCGATCGAGAGGCTGGCGAAGGACGCCTCGGGCCACCCGATGGAATGGCGCATCTCGCGCGGCGAGGCGAGACGCTTCCGATACAAGATCAACGTCAGCTGACCGTCAGCGTTTCCATAGAGTTCCCCATGTCCACACAGCATCTTTCGGCGCATATCGGCTATCTCTACACCGAGCTCGGCTTGATCGACAGGATCGGCGCGGCAGCGCGCGACGGTTTTACCGCGATCGAACATCCCAATCCCCTGTCGGTCGATGCCAAGGCCATGCTTGCGCAACTGCAGGAGCATGGTCTCGTTTTCTCCCAGATGGCGGCGGCTTCAGGCGATGCTGCCCGCGGCGAAAAGGGCATCACGGCTCTGCCGGGGCGCGAGGCGGAATTTCGCGACGCGCTGCTGCGCTCGCTCGATTATGCCGAGACGATCGGATGCCCGCTCGTGCATCCGATGGCAGGCGCCGTCGATGGCGCCGTCGATGGGGATCGCCAGCGTGCCGAAGAGACCTATCGCACCAACCTGGCCTTTGCCGTCGAGCAGTGCCGTGACCGGCCGGTCCGCATCCTGATTGAGGCAATCAGCGACAAGGTCGTTGCGAACTATTTCCTTTCCACCCTCGAACAGGCGATCGCATTTGGTGATCAGGTCGGTTCTGCCGACGAGACCGTTCTGCTGGTAGACACCTTCCACGCTGCCGCCAACGGCGCCGATCTGGCGACCTTCATTGCTGCGCATGTCGCGCGCATCGGGCATGTGCACATTGCCGACGCCCCTGGCCGGCACGAGCCGGGAACGGGCGGCCTCGATCTCACGGGCACGCTTAAGACGCTTCTGGCGCATGGATACAAGCACGCAATCGGTTTCGAATACATTCCTTCCAAGTCAACGGGCGAGACCCTGTCATGGATGCCGTCCTGGAAGGACCTTTTAAGTGGTGCCGCCACCCGTTGACGGCGGTGGGCCGACAGGTTTGATATTTCAGGAGACAATCATGATCCAATCGATCAATCCGGCAACGGGCGAGGAAATCGCACGGTTCGATCTGCATTCGCCGCAGGATGTTGACGCGGCTCTGACCAAGGCAGTGGCCGCTCAGGCTGCATGGCGCGAAGTGCCGATCGCCGAGCGCGTGGAGTTGCTGCGCCGCATGGCGAAGGTGCTGCGCGCCAACGCCGAGCGCTATAGGCTGATGATCACCAGAGAAATGGGCAAGCCGCTGCCGGAATCGGCCGGCGAGATCGAAAAATGCGCCTGGAACTGCGATTTCTACGCCGAGCAGGCGCCGAAATTTCTGGCAGACGAAGTGGTCGCCTCGACCGCGCAGGAAAGCCTGATCGCCTATGATCCGCTCGGCGTCGTGCTGGCGATCATGCCCTGGAACTACCCCTTCTGGCAGTTCTTCCGTTTCGTCGCCCCGGCGCTGGCCGCCGGCAACGGCGCGATCCTGAAGCACGCCAACAACGTTCCGGAATGCGCACTTGCCTGCGAAGAAGTGATGCGTGAAGCGGGCGCGCCTGAGGGCCTGATGCGCACGATCCTGATCGAGGCCAAGGATGTCGCCGCTATCATCGCCGATGACCGAATTGCTGCCGTCACGCTGACTGGCTCGACCGAAGTCGGCGCCATCGTCGCTTCGCAGGCCGGCAAGGCACTGAAGAAGCAGGTGCTGGAACTCGGCGGCTCCGATCCGTTCATCGTGCTTGCGGATGCCGATATCGAAGAGGCGGCCAGGGTCGCGGTCAAGGCTCGCTTCGTCAATGTCGGCCAGAGCTGTGTCAACGCCAAGCGCTTCATCGTTGAAGAGAGCATCGCCGATCGCTTTGTTGCAGCCTACATCAAGGGCGTCGGCGAGCTGAAGGTCGGCGATCCGATGGAGTCCGACACGAATATCGGTCCGATGGCCCGCGCCAATCTGCGCGACACGCTGCATGACCAGGTGAACCGTTCGGTTGCATCAGGCGCCACACTTGCCGTCGGCGGCCAATTCGTCGACCGTCCGGGCTTCTACTACGCGCCGACAGTGCTTGACCACGTCACGCCAGAGGCTGCCGCCTTCACCGAGGAAACCTTCGGGCCGGTTGCCGCGATCATCCGCGTCAAGGATGCTGACGAAGCCATCCGGCTGGCCAACCAGACCGAGTTCGGCCTCGGCGCAGCGCTCTGGACGAAAGATCTTGCCAATGCGCGCAAGCTCGCCCGCAAGATCGAGGCTGGTGCTGTCTTCATCAACGGCATGGTCGCTTCCGACCCGCGCCTGCCGTTCGGCGGCATCAAGCGCTCCGGCTATGGCCGCGAACTCGGCTATCACGGCATCCGGGAATTCACCAACATCAAGACGATCTGGATCGGACCGGTCCGGTCGGTTGCAGCCAAGTGAGCGAGGGCAAGATGAGCGAAGAACAAACCGCAAAGCCGGCAATCCTGCGTCCCGCCGAAATCAAGCCGCACGAGCGCGGCGGCGGCGCACGGACCATTCCGATGGTGACCCGCGGGGTAGGCTCGACAAGCCTGCTCAACGGCATCACCGAATTCGAACCGCAAGCTGCGATCGGGCTGCACACGCATAATTGCGAAGAGAGCGTCATGGTGCTGGAAGGCTCGGCCATCGCCGAGATCGACGGCATTGAATATCCGATGGGACCTGGCGACACGACCTGGGTTCCGGCCAATCTGCCGCACCGCTTCATCAACGCATCGTCCACGGAGCGTATGCGCATCTTCTGGACCTACGCATCGGTTGACGCCACGCGCACGCTGGTTGCGACGGGTGATACGCGCACGATCGATTCCGAGCGCGCTTGAGAGGCAGACATGGTATTTGAAATCGCGGAAATCGAAGTGAAGGCCGGCCAGGGGCAGGCCTTCGAGGCGGCGGTCGGAGAGGCTGCTCCCTACTTCAAGAAGGCGAAGGGTTGCCTCAGCCTCGAACTGCACAAGATCGTCGAACGGCCATTGGTCTTTCGCCTCGTCGTCGGCTGGGAAAGCGTCGAAGACCATATGGTCCACTTCCGGGAATCTCCCGATTTCCAGGAATGGCGCCGGCTCGCAGGTCCCCATTTTGCCAAGGCACCGACGGTCGAGCATGTCGAAGTCGTGCTGAAGGCCTTCTAGGCCTGATATCGAACGGGTCTTGGACCCCTGGAACGTGATGATGCGGAGGAGGGGGCTGGCTGGACCAGCCCCGGCTCACCGAAGCGTCCCGTTCATCACCACGTCAAGCGCTTCCCGCTCTCCGCGTCGAACAAATGCAGCTTGCTGATGTCAGGCGCAAGCGGGAGAGCATCACCGGGGCGTATGTCCAGGCGCTCGCGTACCGTGGCGACAAGCGTGTCGGTGCCGATATTTGCGGTCAGCTGTGTCTCTGCTCCCGTCGGCTCGATAACCGAAACCTCCGTCGCAACGCCGCCTTGTCCGACGAACAGATGTTCCGGCCGGATGCCGTAAATCACTTCCGCGCCGCGTGTCATGGCAATGCCTTCAGGAAGCGGCAACTGGCTTCCGCCGTCGCCCACAAAGTTCAGCGGGCCGGAGGCACTGATCTTACCACGAATGAGATTCATCCCGGGTGAGCCGATGAAGCCGGCGACGAAAAGATTGGCGGGCCGATCATAAAGCTCCAACGGCGAGCCGATCTGCTCCACCGAGCCGTCGCGCATCACAACGATCCGGTCGGCCATCGTCATGGCCTCGATCTGGTCATGCGTGACGTAAATCGTCGTCGTCCGCAGCCGCTGATGCAGTTGCTTGATCTCGGAGCGCATCTGCACGCGGAGCTTGGCGTCGAGGTTGGACAAGGGTTCGTCAAACAGAAATACCTGCGGCTGCCTGACAATCGCGCGTCCCATGGCAACGCGTTGGCGCTGGCCGCCGGAAAGGTTGCGCGGATACCGGTCGAGGAGGGGCTCTAGCCCCAGGATCTGCGCCGCATCCCGAACACGTTTCCGGATCTGTTCCTTCGGAGCTTTCGCAAGCCGCAGCGAAAATCCCATGTTCGCCTCCACAGTCATATGCGGATAGAGCGCATATGATTGAAACACCATGGCAATGTCGCGTTCCTTGGGCGCGACATCGTTCACCACATGCGCGCCGATCGCGATCTGACCATCGGTGATATTTTCGAGCCCGGCGATCATCCGCAGAAGCGTGGACTTGCCGCAGCCGGACGGGCCGACGAGAATGACGAATTCGCCATCCCTGATATCAATATTGACTCCGTGCAGAACTTCGAAATGGCCGTAGCTCTTGCGGGCGTTCGTCACGCTTACCGACGCCATAATATCCCTCCGCGTAAGTGATCTGTCGATGATTTGCGGCCGCGGCAGCAGGCGGCCCGCAGCTTTAAGTCCGGATGTTCCGGGGAGCCGTCGCGGCCGAGTAGGGCTCAAGAGCCGCATCGATCATGGCAAGGCAAAGCTCACGCGGCCGCGGCAAAACCTCTTTCGACACAACGCCGGGGGAGATGCGACCGAGATATTGGCTGATGAGCGTTTCCGGAATATCTGCATCAAATCGATCAAACAGGTCGGCTACGGCCGCCGAGGCGCGGGGGTCGGGCCAATAATAGCGGATGCGGTCGCTGTAACTGAAATGGCGCTGCAACCGCTGCTCCTCAGCCGTACCATGGTAATGAGCCTTCCAATGCTCAGGACGATCAAGCATGACGCTTTCCATCGTCGCGACAAGCGGATCAGATAGCATCTTTCCGGCAAGAACGGCGGCGATTGCATCAAGGCCATACAGCGCTTCGCGCAGAGCAAAGGTCAATCCGGGACCGACCTTCAGGATGGCAAAGCCGCCATCGACGAGAGACGACAGCGCGTCCGAGGGCTGATAGTCCGTCGAATGCGCCTCGAAAAGCAGACCCGGCATGTGTTCGAGAGCACCGATCAGGGAACGTGCCCGGTCAGGCTCATAGATTGCAACATTGGCATTGCCGAATTCGACGCCCGGCTGAACGACAATGCCGATCACCCGCTCCATGGCGGCCTCGATGCCCGCGTCGCTGAAAGCGGCGCGATGGACCGCGAGCGTTCGCACTGCTGCATCGGCCCGCGTCACCTCAAGCACATCAAGGGCATGGGTCGCGCCGCCCGGCGGCGGAACTTCGGTGCCGATGATATATACCGGGGCGCGCCGACCAGTCGGGCGGGCTGCCTGCTCAGCGGCTTTGGCGAGACGCGCGGCCCGGGCAGCGGTCAGCTCGTCCTCCAAGGCGACAGGCTCGCCGGCGCAGCCCATCGAAGTATCCAGGTGGATTTTCTCAAAACCCGCCTCGACATAGGCGGTTACCATGAGTTCGGCCCGCTGCATGGCCTCTTCGGCAGGCAGGCGCTTCCAGGGGTTTGGGCCGAGATGGTCCCCGCCGAGAATGATGTCGTCGACGGGAAACCCGACACGCGCCGCGATATCTTCGATGAAGCGCCGGAAATCCGCCGGCGTCATGCCCGTATAGCCACCCTCCTGATTGACCTGGTTGCAGGTTGCCTCGATGAGAACGACCGAGTTTTCCGCGGCTCCACGCCTGAGCGCGGCCTCGATGACCAGTGGATGAGCGGAGCAGACGGAAGTAATGCCGCTCGGGAGTGAATGCGTGCGGTCTCCGAAGAGTTTCCCGAGTGCCACGCTGCGATTGTTGTCCATCAACATACTCATGCCAGCGTCACGACCTTCGTCAGGTGGCGGGGAGAAACCGTATCGATATTTCTGGCTTGTGCGACGCGCTCGCCGAGGATCTGCAAAGCTGGCAGCATCGCCAGACCGGCGAGCGAAAGATCGAAATCGACGTTCAGCTCAAGATCACCAGGACCGCCCAGGCCGATAACGACAGCGCCCTTTTCCCGCAGCTCCTCCACCAGCTTTGCCTCTTCGGCCTTTTGATCGGCGCTGTAAAGCATGATGGCGGCCGTTTTCTCATCTACCAGGCTGATTGGTCCGTGGCGATATTCGAGGGGATGGAATGCCTGCGTCATGCTTTGGCTCATCTCCATGAGTTTAAGCGCTCCCTCGACGGCGACACCATAAAGGGGACCGCTCCCGAGGAAGACGAAATGCGACCGGCCGGTCACGGCCTTTGACAAGGCTGCATCGAGATCATTGGCCAGACCGCGCGCAGAGGCAACGATCGAGTGCGGAATTTGCAGACCGATCATCTGCATGCCGAGAAGCAGCATGAGACTGGCCGATACCGACATGACAATCCCTTCGTCCGGATGCGTCGGGGAGGCGATCAGTCGGTCGCAATTCTTCGCGAGCGAGCTCTCCGGCTCTACGGTCAGCGCCGTCACGAAGGCGCCGGCTGCGCGACTTGCTTTGGCTGCGGCGACGGTTTCGGTGGTTTCACCGCTGCGGGAGAGGACGACCACATGGGTCTGCTGCCAGCGCGACCACAGAGCGGCAGGCCGGTTCAGCCATTCGGCACCCGCTGCAGCAATCGCCGAACGGCCGGCCAAATTCGACAATGCCGCGAGCGAGAGAGCAAGATTATAGGAGGTACCGCAGCCGACGAAGACCATCAGTTCTGCACTCTGAGGAGCCGGTATCGAGCCGATTGCCTTCTCCCAGTAGGGAAATTGCTCAATGATTACCTTTTCCGTCGTATTCATATTATCTCCGATTCATTTTACCGAACCAGCCAGCAGGCCGCTAACGAGGTACCGGTTGAGGAAAATCACGACCAGGGCCGGGATGATGATGGCAATCGATCCACTTGCCGTGATCAGGCCGTAGTCGATGTAGTTCTTGGTGACAAATTCAGGGATGAGCACGGTCATCGGCTTTGTCGCCTGCGGCGAGAAGATGAGCGGCACCAGATATTGCCCCCAGGCGCCGAGGAAGGTCAGGATCGCCGCTGCCGTCAGCCCCGGTCCTGCGAGCGGCAGCACGATATTGAAGAGGATGTAAAGACGGCCGGCCCCATCAAGCTGGGCCGCTTCCTCCAGCGAGATCGGTAGCGCTTCGAACACGCTTCGCAACAGCCAGAGCGACAGCGGCAAATAGGCCGAGACGTAAATCAACGCGACGCCGACATAGGTATCGACGAGGTGAAGCTTGATCATGATCTGGTAGAGAGGGATCAGGACCGCATAGGCCGGAACGGCGAGCGTTGCCACCACCACGGCAAAAAGCGTCCTTCGTCCGGGAAATTCCAGCCGTGTGAAAGCATAGGCTCCCAATGCGGAGATCGCGACGCACAGGATCGTAGCAGCGGCCGACGTCACGATACTGTTGACCACAGCGGCACGGAACTGCGCCCAAACCTCCACTCCGCCGATCTGCGCGATATTGATACCGAGAAGTCGGGAGAAATGGTCGAAGGTGAACCGCTGCGGAAAGAAATGTATCGGACGGGCCGAGAAATCAGCGGAGGGGGTGACGGAACTGACGAGCGTCCAGTAGATCGGTCCCAACGACCATAGCAGCAAGACTGCGACACCGACCAAGATCAGCAAACGATATCCAAGGCTCTGTTTCATCAGTCGTACCGGGTGTTGCGATAGACGCGAAGGACATAAACGAGCGAGACGAGCAGCGAGACCAATGTGATCACCACCGAAAGCGCCATCCCGTAGGAGAAGTGGAGGTTTTGGAATGTCTCCAGATAGATCTGCACGAGGACCGGCCTCGTCGCGAGACTGGCTCCCGAGAGAACCCAGGCCTCGTCGAACAGGTTGAAGGCGTTGACGGTCGCATTGGTCATGGCGACAGCGATTGCGCTGCGCACGAGGGGCAGGGTGACCAAACAGAACATCTGCGCCCGTGTGGCTCCATCGATCCGCGCAGCCTCGTAAAGATGAGCCGGGATGCCCTGCATCGCTGCAAGGACGATGACGATGGTAAGCGGCATCATGCGCCAGACATGCACCACAGTGACTGCGATGATGGCGCTCGTGCGGTCGTTGAACCAGACGTGATTGTCGAAGGGCAGTCCCATCGCCGAGAGGATACCGTTCAGCAGGCCAGCGCCGGGCTGATAGATCCAGAGCCAGATCACCGCATTGACGACGCCCGGAAGTGCCCAGGGCAGGATGACTGCCGCAAGCAGCCATTGGCGCCCGACCTTGACCTGATTGATGAGAGCAGCGGCAAGCACGCCGAAGATCGTCTCGGCAGCCACGGCAAGGACGACATAGAGGAGCGTGTTGATCCAGGTCGTCCCGAGCTGCGCATCGGACAACATCCGCGTGTAGTTTTCCAGGCCGACAAAGGGCGTGCCGGCCTGCATCGGGTTGACCCTGTGCAGGCTGTCCCAGACGGTTCTCCCGACAGGGTAAAAGACGAGCGCCGCCATCGTAATGAAGATCGGCAGGACGAGCAGCACCCCAAGCCCGGCGTCGGCATTTGCGCCGACCCCACGCTTGGTTCCCACGCTCGGTGAGACGATAGCCGTCATTGCGACATCGCCTGCTTTGTTGCGTCGGCAATGCTTTGCATCGCCTGGTCAACGGTCATCTGACCCTTGGCAGCGCTGTTGATCGCCGTGTTCACCGCGCTGGAGAATTGCGGATACCAGGGAGGAGTGCCCTGCGGGAACAGCGCCTCGACGGTCTTTGATTGCGCCACCAGCGTGTCGCCGCTATGCAACCCGCCCGCAGCGTTTAGCTCGGAGAGAGCCGACGTACGGGTCGGCAGGAAACCGTTGACGAAGTTCTTCTTCTGGTAGTCCTTGCTGGTGAACCACTTGATGAAGGCCACCGCAGCTTCCTTGTGCTGCGACACGTTCGGCACAGCGAGTGCTTCCGGCAGGCCGAAGGTGCGAGTTTCGCCGCTTGCCGTCGGAACAAGGATCGCAGCCGCCTGACCGGCGATCTTCGACTGCTTCGGATCGTTCATCGCTCCCAGTCGGCCGGGTTCGCCCGAGATCATGATGCTGGTCACGCCCTGGGTGAACATGCCCTCGTTGATCTCGGTGTCCTTGAGGGTGGTGGAAGCCGGATCGACAAGGCCGTCCTTCAGCAACATCAATTCGAAGGCCAGGGCCTTGTAGCCAGCCGAATCCGGCTTCAAGAACAACGGATTGAAATCCTTGTCGAACAGCTCGCCGCCGAAGGCCTTGGTCAACAGATACCAGCTGGTAGAAGCTCCTTCCGTCGCCGAAAGCGGCAGGCCGATTGGGTAGGTGGATATGCCCTTTTCCTTGATCTTCTTTGCCGCCGCGACGAGCTCGTCCAGCGTCTTCGGCATCTCGGTAATGCCAGCGTCGGCGAAATGCTTCTTGTTGACGAGCATGACACGGAAATCGTTGGTGTAGGGCACACCAAGCAATTTTCCGTTCACCGTAAAGATACTGGAGACGCCGATATCCTTCACCGTATCGGCATCGATGACGTCGTTCAGCGGCATATACCAGTCGGCAGAGCTGAACTGGCCGGTCCACGACCAGTCAAACTCGGTAACGTCAGCCGGCGTCGTTCCGGCGATCAGCGCCGTCACCAGTTTCGGGCGGATGTCATCCCAGGACAATGTCTGCAGATCGACGTGAATGCCCGTTTCGGCTTCAAAGTCAGCCGCGATGGTCGGTCCCTGGGGCGAGGGCATCAGCACTGTAATCGATTGACCGGCAAGTGGCTTGGCATTCTGAGCAAGTGCCGGAACTGCGGCTATCAAGGCCGCGGCCGCTGTTAGCGGCAAAATGAATCTACGCATGTTCCCATCTTTCCTTGTTATTGAGGTCTGCACTACCTGACTGCGCCGCTGCAGCCTTTGCCGTGGCGGCGACTTGCCCGATCCAGCCTTCGTCTATGGGCCAGCCGAGGAGTTGGGCGGCTGCCAGAAGGGCGCCACCGATGGGAGGAAGTCTTGGCGAGATGGCCGGCCGGCCGATGCGCCGTTCGACCGAGGCAAGCAAAAGGGGGCTCGAAAACGTGCCGCCGGCATAAGTCCAGTCACCCACCGGATCGCCGTCTTTGGCAATGGCCCGATGAAGTTTTGCAAGTTCGTCGGCCGCCCGCTCGATCAGTTGGATTGCCGCTTGGTCTCCGGCCTGCGCCACCCGATCGACGAGGACCGAGAGAGCCGCAATATCTGCACGCGGATTGACGAGCTCGCTCACCCAGCCTGCAAGTCCGTTTGCTGGATCGGAAATATCAAGCCGCAGGTGGCTGAACATCGCCTCGGCCAACGCCGTGCGCGGCGCGCGGCCATCGAGGCTCTGACTGACGAGGCTGAGTGCCGCACGTCCGATCCAGTAGCTGCTGCCCTCATCGCCGATGACATCACCCCATCCGCCAGCGCGCCGGGAGACGCCTGCTGCGTCGCGGGCCCAGGCCATCGAGCCGGTGCCGGAAAGGATAAGGATGCCCGATTGGCCGGCGAAGGCGCCAAGATGGGCGGCGTCCACGTCGTTGAGTACGGTTCTGCGCACGGCTGGAAAAGCTTCTCCGACCGCTTCGTCCTGTAGCTCGGAGAGGCGTGCCACCTCTCCATAGGCTGGGAGCGCGGCCGCCACCGCGGCCAATCGCTGCTCGCCCAGAAACGGATCCAGATGCTTGTCGAGTTCCTCCCACCAATCCTTGTTGTCCATCGGATTGACGCCACCGCCGCGCGATGTGCGCAGAATCCGGCCGCTCCGGTCAGCAAGTGCAACAAGCACCTTGCTTCCGCCGCCGTCGATGCCGAGAATCAGGTCATCGCTCAATCGTTCGCTCCCAAATCAGCAATCGTCGTTGCAACACCGAGTTCGCGGAGCTGGGCGCGCCATGGCTCCGACAGGCTGGTGTCGGTGATCATTTTTGCGGCGGTTAGAGGCGCCACCTTGTAGGTCGCCGTGGTTCCGAATTTCGAGGAATCCGCAAGGACGAAGCAATGTGCGGAGCGCGTGAGCATGCGCCTGTTCAGGTTCGCCTCCGCGCTGTCAACACTGTAGATCGCGCCATCGGCGCTGATGGCGCCGGCGCCGAGAAAGAGCTGATCGAACCAGATTTCCTCCAGCATCGCCTCGGCCTGTGGTCCGACCAGCGAGGCATTTTCGCTGCGCAACTGGCCGCCCAGCAGGACGATCTCGAGGTTTGGAATATCGAGGAATTCCTGCGCTACCGTCAGGCCGTTGGTGAATATGCGAAGGGGTATCGGATTGATGCGGATGAGGCGGGCGAGCTGAAGAACCGTCGTGCCGGCATCGAGGAAAATGGCCGTTCGTGGGACGAGCAAATCATAGGCTGCTGTCGCAATCGCCCGCTTTGCCGAAAGATGCCGCTTCGCGCGCTCCTGAAACGCAAGCTCCACCGAAGAGCCTTCCGCAATGCGCGCACCGCCGTGTGTCCGGTCGATCAAGCCTTCCCGTTCGAGAATCTGGAGGTCTCGCCGCACGGTCGCCGGCGAAGCGCCGATGGCGTCGGCAAGGGTGTGGATCGTCGAAAAACCGTTCGCGTAGAGATGGCTGCGAATGGCGTCGAGGCGATCGACTTTTACTCCTCCGATCTGGTTCACAGAATGCTCTCCTCACGCCATTATCTTGTTCCGATCAGAATTTCACTGGATTTAATCAATGTCAATCACAAGTATGACGTTTTATGATCTATTTATCGATGCCTGATGACGCGATGCGAAAAGCGCGCCGTCCGAGGGACGGCGCGCTTAACTGCATGATAGATTGATCGTTTTTTTAGGAGAGGGGCGTCGCTTTAGTGATATTCGGGCAGCAAATTGCCGTGCTGCTTGATCAAGTCATCAACTAGATTCCAGATCTGATCAGGCGACAGCTCCGCCGAAGTATGCGGATCGAGCAGGGCAGCTTGGTAGATACGGTCACGCTTCTTCGTCAGGGCGGCCTCGACGGTCAGTTCCTGCACTGATGTGCTCAACCTCATGACAGCGGCAAGCTGAGAAGGGATGCGACCGATCCGCATGGGCTGAACGCCATTCCTGTCCACATGGCAGGGTACCTCGACGATGCATTCGTCCGGCAGATTTGTGATCAATCCGTTATTCGGAACGTTGCCATAGATCAGCGCCGGCTGGCCCGTCACCGCGGCATGAATAATGCCGGCGGCATATTCGTTGCTTCGGCAGACCTCGATCGGCTTATCGCCTTCGAGATCCCGCCTCAGGGCGTGCCACTCGCCGATCTGCACCTCGCAACGGCGGATATATTCGTCCAGAGGGATATTGAGTTGCTCTACCAAATCGCCGCGCCCTTCTTTGATGTACCAGGACGTGTATTCGGAGAAATGCTCGCTCGATTCAGTCACGAAGTGTCCAAGACGCTTCAGGACATCGAAACGAACACGGTCATCAGGCGGAACGCGCCCCTCTGCAGCCAAGGCCTTGAGGCGCGGATAAAGATCTTCCCGCCTGCCGTCGAGGTGACGCTTCTCATATTTGAGAAAGAAGGCGATGTGATTGATGCCGGCCGAGATATAGTTGATGTCAGCGATGTCCTCGCCAAGGCAATCGGCGAGATGGGCGGCGGTGTGCTGTACGCTATGGCAGAGACCGACGGTCCTGATCTCAGGCGCGATCTCCTTGATCGCCCAGCAATTGATCGCCATCGGGTTGACATACTGCATGAGCAGTGCGTCGGGACATACGTCCTGCATGTCGCGGCAGATCTCTTCCAGAACGGGAATTGTGCGCAGCCCGCGGAAGATGCCGCCAATACCAAGCGTGTCGGCAATGGTTTGCCTGAGGCCGTATTTCTTCGGCACGTCGAAGTCGGTCACCGTGGCCGGCTTGTAGCCGCCGACCTGCATCATCAGGATGACGAAATCGGAGCCTCGAAGTGCTGTGCGCCGATCGAGTGTCGCCTCGACCCTGACTTTCTCCAGCTTCAGCGCCTCGCAGATGCGCCGGGCCACGATCTCGGACGTCTTCAGACGTTCCGGATCGATATCGAACAGGCTGATGACATAATCGCTGCCACCCTGCGATGAGAGGACATCGCCCAGGATATTTTGTGCGAAAACGGTGCTGCCGGCACCCACGAGGCAAATCTTTGGCATGACAAACTCCGATAATTGGGTCTCATCCGCCTCATTGCTCCTTTTAAACTAGAATTTCTTCCTGCTAATGAGAGAGTTCTTCCCGGATTCGAGTCAGAGGAGAACTTCATGCGCGGAGAGAATAGCGCCGAGCGCGAGGCCTTGATCATCTCGCAAGGCGATTTTCTGATCGAGCGGCACACCGCAAGAGCCATGGGCGAGGCCCACTGGCACGATCACGTCGAAATCAATCTGCTCCTCAAGGGGCAGATGACGTATCTTTTCAATGGACGGCAGGAGCATGTCGAGGCCGGGCGGCTTGTGCTCTTCTGGGCGGCGATCCCGCATCAAACCATCGAGGTTACGCCGGATACGCCGCTCGTCTGCATCTATCTCCCGTTGGTCGACTTTCTCGCATTGCCCATCAACAGAAAAGTCAGGCAGTCGATCATGCAGGGGAGGTTCCTGAATGAAATGCAGCCGCAGCCGGCCAACACGATCCTGATCCCACAATGGGTGCAGGAATGGCAGGAAGGCGACACAGTGCGGCAGCAGCTGATTGCGGACGAAGTCAAGCTCAGGGTGCGCCGTCTCATTCTCGATACGGCGGATGAGCATGGTTCATCAGCCCGGAAGTCGTTGGCGACACCCGCAGGCCCGGCTGTGCATCGCGCAGAGATGCTCACGGACCTGATAAACACGCATTACGCGAGACCGCTGAGCATGCCCGCTCTCGCCGAGCTCGCAGGAATTCACCCGAGCACCGCCAACAAGATATTTCGTGACGTGCTCGGCATTTCGGTGAACGAATATCTCACGAGATACCGGCTGGCGCGAGCCATGCAGAGGCTCGCCGATACCGAAGAGCCGATTCTGCAGATCGGCTATAGCTGCGGGTTTGCTTCCGTCAGTCGGTTCTACGATGTCTTTAAGCAGCGGACCGGCACAACGCCCAAGCAATTCCGCGCTTCGTTCGAAAGAAAGTGAGGGGCGTAAGAACGGAGCGAAAAAGAACCAGAGGAAGGTCCGTTCCTATTGAAACCAGACTCTAAAATGACCCGAAACGGAATGTAAAATGTCCGCGTTCGGGGTAACAAAAAAAGGCCCGACGAGGCTAGCCGATCCGGCCAATCGGGGGCTCTGCCGTCCTGGTCGCTCTTGCTGTGATAAGCATCTTCGGGTCCGGACCGGGACCACAGTTCGTCGGCTTGGTCGGCGATTTGCTTCGGCTGACCTTCGGCGATGACTCCCTGAGATATTCGCTGCTTGTCTTCCTCATCCCGAAAGCATGCGCGTCAATGTGCTTCTGGGTAGCCGGATCGACGATTTCGAGTGCCATCGAGGATCTAGTGACAGCGAAGGCGCAGTCGGGGTAAGGAAGCCGGACTTGTCAGCAAGATGTCGGCGGAGCCCGGCGCTCCACCGCCAACCGCTTTCAGCGCTATGCGGATCGTGCGAAGGTACGATCTACTTCGACTTCGGCGAGCCCGAAATGCGATCTCAATGTATCGCCTTCGTATTCACTCCGGAACAGACCCCGCTTCTGGAGGATCGGTACGACTTCATCCGCAAACAGCGAGAGCTGGCTGTTTATGATTGGCGGCATGACGTTGAAGCCGTCAGCGGCGCCCGACTGGAACCATTCCTGAATGATGTCGGCAATCCTTTCCGGCGTGCCCGCGACGGCAAAGTGGCCACGGGCGCCAGCGAGCTTGCGCAACAACTGACGGAGGGACAATTTCTCGCGCAAGGACATTTCGACATAGCCGATGACGCGGCTCTTGGAAGCCTCGACCGCATTTGGATCCGGAAAATCGTCCTTGGTGAGCGGGCGATCCAGCGGGACGTGGCTGAAGTCATGTCCGCCGAAGCGCGCCTTGAGCCGCGTCAGGCCGACTTCGGTGCTCGTGAGCGCGTCAAGCTCCTCCCAGACTTGATCGGCTTCGCGCTGCGTCGAGCCAATGGCTGCGCTGATCCCCGGCAGGACAACGATGTCCTCATGACGGCGGCCGTAAGCGACCGCCCGGTTCTTCACATCGGAATAGAAGGACTTCGCGGAATCGATCGTCATGTGCGCGGTGAAGATTGCCTCGGCCCATCGAGCCGCAAAGGATCTGCCAGAATCCGATTGTCCGGCCTGGATGTAGACTGGCCGCCCCTGTGGGCTACCCGGCACATTCAGAGGACCCTTCGTCCGATAGTGTTGGCCTTGGTAGTTCGCGGGCGTGATACGCGAAAGATCCAGATACTGGCCAGCATCGCGATCGTCGACGACAGCGTCTGAGGGGAAGCTCTTCCAGAGAACGTCGACCGCCTCGACAAATTCCTCTGCGAGCTTGTAGCGGTCGGCGTGGTCGAGGTTCTGCTGCAGCCCGTAGTTGGCGCCTGCCTCAGGTGCCCAGGAGGTGACGATGTTCCATCCGGCGCGGCCTTTGGAAAGGTGGTCGAGCGTGGCAAACTGGCGCGCGAGCGTGTAGGGCAGGCTGTAGGTGGTCGACGCTGTGCCGATGAGCCCGATCTTCCGTGTGTGGGCCGCGAGCAGAGACAGCAGGACGATAGGCTCCAGTGAACCGGAGGACGCCAGTCCGCTGCTATTCCCGGCGGCCAAGGTGTCCGCCAGGAAGACTGCGTCGAACTTCGCCGCTTCCGCGATGTGGGCGGCCTCGACATAGAGTTCGAGATCCGTCAGCGCCTTGTGATTGGAGCCCGGATGGCGCCAGGCTGCCTCGTGGTGGCCGCGCGACATCAGAAATAGGTTCAGGTGCAATTGCCGGGACATTATCGATACCTTTCAAACGCGCTCGGCGACGCCGAAGCTCTGAAGGAGCTTGGCGCGGAGCGAAATCAATTTAGGGTCATGGGAACGCCGGGGGTGCGACGCGGAAACGAGGTGGTCTTCGGCAATGCGCCCGTCTTTCAGAACAAGGATGCGATCGGAGAGAAGCAGCGCTTCGTCGACGTCATGCGTGACCAGGATGATCGTGGGTCTTTCTCGATCCACCAGCCGCATCAGCAGTTCCTGCATGCGAAGCCGGGTGAGGGCGTCGAGCGCTCCGAAGGGCTCGTCGGCAAGCAGGAGTTCCGGAGAGCGGATTAGGGATCGCGCCAGCGATGCCCGCTGCTTCTGACCGCCCGATA
The DNA here is from genome assembly GCF_004341625.1 of Rhizobium sp. BK376. Taxonomy (GTDB): domain Bacteria; phylum Pseudomonadota; class Alphaproteobacteria; order Rhizobiales; family Rhizobiaceae; genus Rhizobium. The sequence goes on from NZ_SLZG01000014.1 coordinate 159,923, forward strand.
GTGTCGAAGGCCAAACATCCGACTTGTCGCTCAATCCGACGGCCTCAAGCATCTCCAGAGCAGCAGGCCTCGCATCCTGACGGCGCAAGCCGAGCGTGATGTTTTCGATAACGGACTTCCAGGGGAGAAGTCTCGAATCCTGAAAGAGGACCGACGTATTCTCTGGAACATCGAATTCGCCGCGTGTTTCTGCGTCGTCGTCGAGACCCGCCAGGGCACGGAGCAGCGTCGTCTTTCCGGACCCGGATTCGCCTAGCAAAGAGACGAATTGGCCGCGCGGTATCTCCAGCGAGACACGGTCTAGGATTGTCTTGCCCTTGAAGCTGCGGGACAGGTCCCGAAGTTCGACGGCGTAGGGGATGCGAGTATGTGCGTTCATGATCCAAGAGCCCTCCGATAGGACAGGGCACGTCCCTCGATGAACCTCACCACTGCGTCCGAGACGAGGCCGAGGACCGCGTAGATAAAGATGCCGACGACGATGACGTCGGTCTGACCCCAGTCACGCGCCCGGTTCATCAGATATCCGATCCCAGTCTGGGTGTTCACCAGTTCGAGCACGACCAGTGCGGTCCAGGAGATAGCGACCGCGAGGCGAAGCGCCACGAAAAAGCCGGGCAACGCCCCTGGAAGCGCGACATGGCGAATGAACTCCAATCGCGTCAGCCCCAGCGTTTGCGCGAGCTCGACATGTCCGATGTCGATAGCCCTAAGTGCCGCGTGGGTGTTGATGTAGACGGGCACCAGAACGGCGGTGAAGATCAGGAATATCTTCATCTCTTCGCCAATTCCGAGCCAGATGATCACCAGCGGGATCAACGCAAGTGTGGGAATTGCTCTCTTGATCTGGACAACGCCGTCAATCAGAGCCTCACCAGTTCGCGTCAGTCCGGAGAGCATAGCAAGGACGACGCCGACGATTACGCCGAGAAAGAGGCCCGTGTACGCCCTGCCGGCGGAGGCTAGAAGATGCGGAAGCAATGATCCGTCGAGGATCATGTCGTACCCGGTCTGCAGGGCAGTCGAGGGTGCCGAAAGAGTGTATGGCGACAGAAAGCCGAGCCGTGACGCCGCCTCCCAGACGATGAGGATCAGCGCCGGACCGAGCAGCCGTAATCCTGCGGGCAACTTAGCCGGCGTAAGTCGGACTGACTTCCTTGCGGCGATCGGCGCCGCACGCTGTTGGCCTTGCCGGTATCGGCTGCGGGAATGAGCAACAGACGATTGGAGTATGTCGGCCATCAGCTTCCTCCCTGGCGGGCTTGCTCGATCACCTGATCGAACGTATTGACGAAGGAGGTCTTCGCATCGAAGCGTTCCTTGATCGACCCGGCCTGATAGAGGATGTCGATCAGCTTCTGATGGTGCGGGATTGCCTCCACTGACGTCTCGAAGATCAGAGGCGACTGACCCTTGATGATCACGTCGGCATCGGGCGGCGGTATGTGCTGAAAATCGGTGTAGTAGAACTTCGCCCATTCCTTTTCGTGTTCGTTGCTCCATTTGCCAGCACGCACGAATGCGGTCAGGAATTCCTTGATGGCCTCGACCTTCTTCGGGTCCGCCAGTGCTTCCGGCCGGGCGTAGAAATAGGATGTGCTGGGAAGAAGCTTGCGCTCCTCGGGGTCTAGGACCGGAGAGGCTCCCGCCTGCTTGGTCAGTCTGGTGACGAATGGTTCCTGCAAGACGGCGACGTCAACCGCACCCGACCTGACCGCATCAGGAAGATCGGCAACGCGTAAATTGACCAGCTGCACGTCGCTGAGTTTCAATCCGGCACGGTTCAAGGCCTCGATGAGGAATACCTGTCGCCCGGATCCTTCGACATAGCTGACCTTATTTGCCCTGAGTTCGGAGAGCTTGTTGATGACCAGTCCCGGCCGAGTGGTCAGGCGGTATTCGGCGACGTCGCGCGTGAAGGTTCCGATGATCGGGAGGAGGGTGCCCGACGCCCGAGCCTGGATGGGCGGCGTATCACCGACGAAGGCGATGTCCAGCGCGCCTGCCCGAATCGCCTCGAGGATCGCCGGACCGCCGGCAAAATTCGGAAATTCGATATTGAAATTGATGTTCTTCTGCTCGCCGCTGGCCTCAAGCAGATTGCGAACGAACTCGCTTTGGTCTGCAACGACGAGCTTTGCTGACGGGTCGGCAGCAAACGACATCGTTGCGCCTGAGGTAGCAAGCAGACCAATCATGGCAGCTTGTAACAAAGTCCTTCGTCTCATCATTGGGGCTCCGTCGGTTCGATCGCGTGTCCAATTAATGTATAGTGACTTTATAGATATTATAGGATTCAGATTTCATCTCACGTCGCGATGCGCGAAAACTCTTCCGTCGTCAGCGCCAATGCATGAAAGTTCGTTTCATCCATGATGCCGGTGGCCTCCGGCGTTATCCATTGCAGCTTGGACCCTCAGCGGCACCATCGTACGATTGCAAAGGGTGGTTCTTGAGTGTTCTGTAGGCGGAGACGCCCAACCTGGGGAAATCATCATGAGATCTGATATCGTGCCTGGCGTTACGGACCCGGCGCTGCGGACCGCGTGGGCGGAGGGCCGCAAGGAGATTTTCTTTCCTTACGGGCGATCATTCGCGCAAACTGCCGGCGATGAATGAGGCCCTTTATCGATCAGATGAAGCCATCCGTTTCTGGAATGTGGATCTCGATCAGCGCTGGCGCGTTACCGCCTTTCTGGTGACGTCCCCATTAAGGTCATCTGCCGCCGCCCCGTTTGAAGGCCTGGCCCGGCTCGCCTTGTACCGGGCCAAACTAGATCTCAGACGCGCAGGAGCGTCTTGATGGCGCGGCGCTCGTCCATTGCACGGTAGCCCTCGGCAACATCCACAAGAGGAATTTCGAGATCGAAGACCTTGCCAGGATTGATCTCACGGTCGATCACGAGATCCATAAGATAGGGAAGGTAGCGCCGGACGGGCGCGGGACCGCCGAGCAGGCTCTTCTGCTGGCGGAATAGGTTCTGTCCATCGAATGTGACACCATGCGGAACACCGACGAAGCCTATCTTGCCGCCCGGACGGGCAGCGTTTATCGCCTGGCTCATGGATTCCTGAGTGCCAACGCATTCGAGGACGCAATCTGCACCGACGCCACCGGTGAGTTGCTTGATACGCGCGACGCCATCGTCACCACGCTCGGAGATGATGTCCGTTGCTCCGAACTCCAGCGCGAGATCCCGTCGCCGTCGCCGCGCCAGGGATAGTCCGGTCCGGTGCGGCCATAGGAAAAGTCGATCTCGTCATTGAGGCCGAGCAAACCGTCGTAGCCGAGCGACAGCGTGGAGCTGGAATAGCCGGTCTCCTCCTGGCCGAGATTGTTGTTGGCGAAGGATGCGTGCCAAGCGTGTTCGGGAACATTCTGGATGTTAAGAATGGATGTGCCTTCGTCCTTTCCAGGCAACATCGCCGTCTTCGCCTTGTTCGATTGCAGCCGATTGATCTGATCCAGGCCCTGCTCGATGTCGCGCAGATTGGCGATATGGTCCTTCATGCCGGGAAAGGCCGTCTCCAGCATGGCGGAATCCAGGGCCGGCTTGCCGTTGATGTAGATGTCGGAAAGCTTCCCCTCGACCGCGACGAGTTTCAGCACCTTGCTGCCCGCGATATCCTGTGCCGGCACGAAGATGCGCGAGGTTACGTAGCCCTTGTCTAGATAAAGAGTGGTGATATCCCGCATCAGGATATTGATCTGGGCGACGCCGATGCACTTGTTGCGATAGGCGGAAATGATCCTGTCGGTTGCGGACGTTGGAAGCCGTGTCACGCCGGCGAGCTCGACGTGCGAGATCGCAAAACAGGCGCCTGGGGCAGGCTGCTGTGCCGGTTCGCCACCTCTCGCCGCCGGTTGCTGCTGCGGCGTGATCTTCTTCAGATCGTCGAGCCGCTGCTGGTCGTTCCGTTCGGCCTGGCGACGCGCGAAATCGTCGGCAGGCGATCGCCTTGCGGCGGCTGGATTGCCCGAGGCTGCGGTCAGAAGCAGAAAAATGAGAGCGGAAGTCCGGGGAGGCATGGGGGAAATGGGATCGCGAGCTTACTTCGCGGCCGGTTTGTTCATGGCATCGAGAGCGGGCCACAGTCCCTTCAGGGAAAACTTGATGTTGACCTTTCGGCCGTCCATCAGCTGCAGATGTCCGACGCCGTCCGCACTCTTCTGTAAGGTGGCCAAGGTCTTGGTGGTCATTTCCTGCTGGGCCCAGCAGCCGGTCTGATTGCAGTTCCGATAGGCCAACTGCACCACCTGCTTGTCGCCGGCGTCGATCGAAAGTCCGGCGGGCAGATATACATTGAGCGGAACAAGCGTTGTCAGTAGCAGTCCGGGTGCGGCGGGCTTTACGCCCTTCTGTCCGGTGTCCACGGCCTTGGCGAAGGCCAGAGTCAGAACGTTGACCGTCTGGTCTCCTTGCTTGACCGTGGCGATCTGTGCCACCTCGCAGCTTGACTTCACCGCGCTGTCGGCCGCCTTGCCATCGACGCAGCGATAGTACCAGTCGTCGAATTTGGTGACATTGGCTTGCTGCTGTGAGCCCGCGGCCTGACCGTCTTGCGGAGGCGTCATAGGGGCGGCCTGTTTCGGGCTGCTGCCGGTTTGAGCGGCTACAGGCGCCTTTGCGGCATCCTCGGCAAATCCGGCCGGAGCGAATGCCATGCACGACAGCAGCGCCATTGCCGATATGCCCGCTTTCAGGTGGGTGCGCATCATAGGTTCAAGCGTCACGGCTATTCCTCCAATGGCGGGCAAACCCCGATCTGGCCGGAGAACTTGCGCCTGATGGTTGCAATTTGTCGCGCTCGCGGATCCGCGATGCTGCGGAGGTCGCGATTGACCTTCGCTCGGATCGGCGCAGAGACGACATCGATGTCCGGGATGCGAGAATGCGCGTTGTCGGGAGGATCAGTCCGAAGGAAGCGCGCAATTATCCATTATAAAATCGCAAAAACAGCTTTAGTACAATGGGTCAGCTCATCTGACTGCAATTCGAAGCGGAGACTCCCGACTTCGATCGTCGCGTATCCCAATCGCGGGTAATTGTTCATCCTCTTCGATTCGAGACACGCAAAACGTTTAATCCTCGTCGCAGTTTACTAAAATTCGAACCAAGGCCGTTCTCGTTGAAGCCGCATTTGAAATGCTTTCTTGCGAATTTCTAGATCACTGTGCTGCGGGGTTAAAGTTCGGCCGGCGATTTGGTGACCGAGTTGACTGGCCTGACGCGCTGAATGCGAGTTTGCCGGATGTTTGTAAATCGGACGTAAGACCACGATTTCGGCTGTAGAGTTGTGGATTGACGAGGCCGTTAGTTGATCTCGTCTTGATCAACTTTTCGACGCCCATGAACGACACGAACGATTTCTACACTATGGTCGTTGAGCCGATAGAGTGTCAGGTACTGTCCCGCGATCAGATGGCGGATACCCGGCATAATGTCGTCGCGAGCGACACCGGAGTAGGGGTGCTGGGCAAGCTGTTGCCAGCGCGCTTCGATTGCATCGAGAACGCGATCGGCCGCCGTCGGATTTTCTGCGGCGATGTATGTCCAGATTTCGATGAGGTCTTCGTCGGCGCGATTGCTCCGAACAATCGTGATCAACGTCACTCCGAACGACTTGAGGC
>NZ_SLZG01000015.1 GCF_004341625.1 Rhizobium sp. BK376
ATATCGACGACCTGCTGCCCTTCAACTATAAAAAACAGACCGCATAAGCTGCCGCTTCAAGCCGATTTACGACGTGCACTGAAAAGCGCGCTTACCGTTGATCAGCTTGATTGCCCAGTTCATTGCGTCGATCTCGTCGCCGAGATGTTCGGCCAAATCCCCGGTAATGATTTCGATATCGGCCACAGGTATGTTGGCTTTGCTGTTGATGATCTTGATGGCGTCCGCACCAAACGCCTCGAATGCCGACGCCGTCCTGGCAAGGGTGTGATCGCCGATTTCGATATCGTCTTCCATGATTATCGCGGCGTCGAAGTTGCTTCGGGCAAGTGCGTCGAGACACTTTAGATGGCTTTGATAGCACCCGTATTCCGGCCAATTCGTCACCTTGAACTTCATCTTGCCGATACGATGGCGACGGCAGGCATTGGGCTTGAAAGGCATGATCTAACAGCTGGCGTGTTCCGACCCAAGCCGACTACTTCAGCGCTCATAAACAATCCGTGCACCAAGGCCAACCGCAAAGGGTACGCCAATCTTACTGTCCATGCCGATTGCGTTGCTTTGCGATTTGGTGAGAACAGAGACGAAGTGCGAATCGAGGTTGATTGACAAGACCAAAACCTCCCAGGCTAAAGATGCCCTCTGCTATTTCCTTCCAAGCACACCACCGTCAATGCCGAGGCGCCTTCAAATTATTCGAAGCATGCAAACAGTTTTAATTTGACAACTGATATGTAATCGGTTTCATTTACGATGAAATCGGTTACAAATGGCGATAAATGATCAAATCAGATAAAGCGCGCGCGGCGACGATCAGCATGGTGGCTGATGATGCAGGTGTGTCCAGAGCCACGGTTTCACGCGCGTTTTCAAATCCGGAACTGCTCACAAAAGAGACGGTGGAGAAAGTCAGGGCTTCCGCGATCCGCCTAGGCTACGTTCCGAACCAGGTGGCCCGGGCTCTAAGCACTGGCAGGTCCGGCAACATCGCCTTGATAGTCCCCGACATTGGCAATCCATTCTTCTCCGCTTTGATGCGAGGCGCTCAGGCTCAGGCTTATGCCCGCGGATACGCAACCTTCCTTGGGGACTCCGACGAAAACGAGGCTCTAGAAGATCTCCTGCTTGGAAAACTTGCGGCGCAGGTAGATGGATTTGTATTGGCGTCCCCCCGACTTGATGAGCAACGGATCCGTGCCCATGCCGCTTTGAAGCCTTTGGTCGTGATCAACCGGGATATCGCAGACATCTCCAGGATCCTTGTAGACACCGTCGGCAGCTTCACACAGGCGGTCAAGCACTTGGTCGAGCTGGGGCATACGACTATGGCTTATGTTGGAGGCCCGAAGGCGTCGTGGTCGAACCAGCAGCGTGCGCAAGCGGTCACCTCAGCCGCCCACCAATATGGCATAAGACTTGTCCTGATTGATGCCGTTCGCCCCTCTCATGAGGCTGGTCGCGCCTGCGTCGGATCGCTGCTGTCAACTGGAGCGACGGCAGTCCTCGCGATCGATGATCTTGTGGCGCAGGGGATAATTTCCGGCCTTGCGGCGCTAAACCTTTCGGTGCCGGGTGATATAAGTGTGGTGGGCTGCGACAACATTATCGCCACGACGATGTATCCATCGCTGACAACAGTCGACGCCCATTGTGCCGAGACCGGCGCGAAGGCCATCGATCTTCTCCTGCAAACCTTATCACAGCAATCTCAATCCCAGGACCGCAAAGTCATAAACGGCGAATTCATCGCTCGAGCATCAACGGGCCCACTGGCACACGGTGAGGAAGCTTTCACACGACGTTCAAAGGCAGCTGAAGTGATCGAGCAATTGGCAAACTCAAAATGAGACGGACGTAGAATGACCGAACTTAAACAATTTTCCACGAAGCCGGATGCCGGAAAAGCAGCCGCCGATGTTGGCGCTGCGGCGATCCGGACCGCGATTGAAACGAGGGGACGGGCAACCGTCGTGGTCGCAACGGGCGCTAGCCAGTTCGAAATGTTGGAAAGCCTGGTCCAGATGGACGGTGTCGACTGGTCCAAGGTGACGGCCTTTCATCTCGACGAGTACATTGGCATTTCGGACCATCACCCGGCAAGTTTCCGGCGGTATCTCAGGGAGCGGTTTACCTCTAAGCTTCCGACACTCGGCGCGTTCCACTTCATCAATGGCGATGTTGCCTTGCTCGACGACGAACTCGCTCGGCTGAATCGCACGCTCGACGCACACCCGATCGATATCACCTTCGCCGGCATCGGCGAAAATGGCCACCTTGCTTTCAATGATCCGCCAGCAGACTTCGAAGCGGCGGAAGCCTACAAGATTGTCAGCCTCGATGAACGCTGCCGACGGCAGCAATTCGGCGAGGGCTGGTTTTCTTCCTACGAGGATGTGCCCGAACGGGCCATATCGATGACCGTACAGCGCATTCTTTCCAGTGAAACACTGGTTCTGACGGTGCTCGATGAGCGTAAATCCGAGGCTGTCAAAGAAGCCTTAGAAGGGCCGATCAGCAATATCTGCCCGGCGTCGATCATTCAACAACATCCGAACTGCCATCTTTTCCTCGATATTCATGCGGCTCAAAGGCTCTCGAAGAAGCCCGCCGTGTGCGCATAACCAGCATCATTGGATGCTGGCTTTAAAACCTCAGAGTGGAGAACTGAAATGAACTACCTCAACTGGAGAGGCTGCCTTTTTGCGACCGGCACATTATTGTGCTCCGGCGTTGCGTTCGGTGCTTTAGCGCAACCGGTCGTTATTAACGTCATCGACGTTGCTGGAGATTTGCAGGTGAGCCAACCCGCGATCGAAAAATTTCAGGCCGAACATCCGGACCTCGTTTCCAAGTTTGTGTTCACCCAGGCGACGGCTCCCGAACTGGCCGGAAAGCTGAAGGCACAGCAGGATGCAGGTCATGTCGACATCGACTTCGTCCTGACCGGCAACGATGCTCTCGCCGCCGGCATGGAGCAGGGGATCTGGCTCGACATACTTCCGAAATATGAGGCAAAATTCCCGAATCTCAAGGAGCGCTACCTGCCGGGTGCCTACCTTATGCAGGAGATGGCCAAGGGTCAGGCGTTTGTGCTTGACTGGAATCCATCCGGACCCCTGCTCGAATATGCACCGGATCGCGTGAAAAAGATGCCTGATACCCCGGAAGCGCTGCTTGCGTGGTGCAAGGCCAATCCGGGACATTTCATGTATGCCCGTCCAGCCAATTCGGGCCCCGGCCGCACCTTTGTCATGGGCCTTCCTTATCTGCTTGGAGACAAAGATCCAAGCGATCCGATTAAGGGCTGGGACAAGACCTGGGCCTATCTCAAAGAGCTTGACGGCTGTATCGAATACTACACGAGCGGCACGACTGCATCAATGAAGGAGCTCGCGGACGGCACGCGAGACATCATCGCAACCTCGACCGGTTGGGATATCAACCCCCGCTATCTCGGGATCGTTCCTGAAGAGTATAAGATTGCCACCTTGAAGAATTTCCATTGGGTTGGCGACGCTGACTATATGGCCGTCCCCAAGGGTGTCTCCGAGGAAAAGCTGCCGGTTGTCCTTGACCTTATGGCTTATCTGCTAGAGCAGAAGCAGCAGGCCTACATGTACGACCACGGCTATATGTATCCAGGGCCGGCGATGAAGGGTGTGACGCTGGACATGGCGCCGCAGGACAGCCAGGACACGATCAATCAGTTCGGCCGCCCGGAATATAAAAGCCTCATCGACGACAATCCGACCGAGCCTCCGCTCGACAACAAGCAGCTTACCGCCATGTTCGACAAGTGGGATCGTGAGATCGGCGCTGCGAAGATGAAGAAATAGCTGGGATCGGGGCAGCTCGCCGCTGCCCCGGCTCGCGCATGTCGTCGGCTACACAAGGTTTGTATCGCAATGATAACGTCCTCGACCGAATTTCGCGAGGTGCGGCTCGAACGCATGAGCCGTCAGTTCGGCAACTACAACGCGCTTAAAGACATCTCCTTGACAGTCAACCGGGGCGAATTCATCTCGCTTCTGGGGCCGTCGGGCTGTGGTAAATCCACTGCATTGAACTGTCTTGCGGGCTTGCTACCGCTGAGCAGTGGCAGCCTTTGGCTCGATGACCGCCGTATCGACGTGCTGCGACCAGAGGAACGCGGCTTCGGCATGGTGTTCCAGAATTATGCTCTGTTTCCCCACATGAACGTCCGCAGGAATGTCGGCTTCGGTCTGCAGATGAAAAACGTGCCGCAGTCGGAAATGGATGCGCGCGTCGACGACGCGTTGGACGTCGTCCGTTTGCGATCCCAGGAGCTAAAGCTTCCGGGCCAACTGTCAGGCGGTCAGCAGCAACGCGTGGCGATCGCACGGGCGGTTGCGGTATCGCCACCTATTGTCTTGATGGACGAACCTCTCTCCAATCTCGACGCCAAGCTTCGCCTGGAAATGCGCGCCGAGATACGTCGCATTCATCGTGCGATCGGCTCCGCGACGATTTATGTGACACATGACCAGGACGAAGCGCTTTCGCTCTCCGACCGTATTGTCGTGATGAGAGAAGGTGAAGTCAGGCAGATCGGCACGCCGCACGAATTGTACGCCAGACCTGCGCATATCGATGTGGCGGAATTCATGGGATTTCGCAATGCGCTGGCTGGAACCGTCAAACGGAAATATGGTCTCGAGGTCGAGGTCGAATGCGATACAGGGGGAACATTGCGCGCGATGGCCGTCAATGCGGTCGAAGGCGGACGCGCCGTTGTAGCAATCCGGCCTGCAGACCTCCGCCCCAGTCTCGATGGAAAAATCTCGGCTGCGGTGACGAGCCTCGAGTATCGCGGTGAGGCCTATTTCGGAACGGCTCAAGGGGCTGTGAACCAGGAATTGTTTTTCCGGACCGAAGACCCAATTGCCGTCGGGGAGACAATCAAGCTGGACGCACCCTCGTTGAGAAGCCTTGCCTACCGGGGGACTGAAGAATGGAAGCCATAAAGCAGCCATCGACCCCGTTCACGAAGCGAGTGCCACTTTCCGAGCGCGGGATCGACGGGGTGACGCTGTTGCTTGTACCAGCTGCGTTGTTTCTCCTGGTCGTGTTCGTCTATCCGTTTCTCTACGGGTTGATGTTGTCGTTTTCCCCAAAGGACGGCGGTTGGCTCGGGAATTACCGGCATTTCTTTTCCGATCCATACCTCTATCGCACGATCTATCTGACGCTTATCCTGGCTGTACCTGTCACAGTCGTGAACCTGCTGCTCTCGATCCCTATCGCAATGCAAGTACGAAACATGAAGCGACAGAGGGTGCTGACGACGGTACTCGTCCTTCCCATTACGCTTGGCACAGTCCTCGTCGCAGAGGGGCTTCTGAACTACCTCGGCCCGCAGGGGTGGTTTAACCGAACGTTGATCTTGATTGGTCTCATCGATCGGCCGGTAAGGCTTGTACACAATTATATCGGCGTCTTCATTTCGTTGATCGTGACGGGATTCCCCCTCACCTTTCTGCTGACGCTCTCGATAATCTCAGGCATCGACCCGGCTTTGGAACAAGCCGCAGCGACCCTTGGCGCCAAGGCAAGGCAGCGGTTTCGACACATCGTATTGCCGCTGATCATACCCGGAGTGGCCGTAACGTTTTGTCTATCTTTCGTCGACGCCTTTTCCGTTTTCCCCTCGGCGGTCATGTTGGGTGCGCCAGCGGGAGAAACACGCGTCATATCGATCGCGGCGTCGCAGGCGGCATTCGAACAATATGATTATTCGTTTGCCTCCGCGATCGCGATGATCATGGCAGCAGTTCAGTTTGCGATCGTCTTGGTCATACTTGGAATGCGTGGGCTCTTCTACAAAGGCCCCGCCGGCGGGGGTAAGGGCTGATGCCAAATATCGAAAACGCCATGGAAAAAACCTGGGAAATCGCCGTTCGGATCACAGCGGGCTTCCTGGTTGTCAATATTTTGGCACTGATCGCCAGCGTGGTGGTGAACTCCCTTGGCACGCGGTGGCTCGGAACATGGCTACCCAACGCGCTGACGTTCCGCTGGTATGCTTCAGCGTGGAATGAGTTCCAGCTGACAGATGTTATGATCGTGACATTCGAAATCGCGGCAGCGGTGGTCATATTTTCCATTTTGTTGGGGGTTCCGGCTGCCTATGCCCTTGCACGCCGAGAATTTCCAGGAAAGCGGCTGGTCATGCTCCTCTTCATCCTGCCGCTGCTGGTTCCACCGATGACATTTGGCGTGCCGCTTGCCCGTCATTTGACCGGCCAGCCCGTACTTGTAGAGGACGGTCGCATGCCTACCATTCCTTTCACGGTCGTTCTTCTCATACCTTTTATCGAACAGATCGATCCACGGGTCGAAGCTGCAGCGCGTGTTTTCGGGGCCAGCGCTGTATAGGGCATTTTTAGGCCAATCGATGTCTAGATGGTTTAGTGTGAGAGCTTGTCGGATTAATGAAACGCAGCGCGATGATACCCGTGGATACAGGTTCCGGTAAGGTCGAAGGGGCATCGTCCCCACCACCTCTGATTTCAAACTGGCTGACCGAGCGCTTTCTGCCGGCGTGGTCAAAAATATTGACACAACGCGAGTCAGGCTTTCCGGAGGAGATTGACGCGAGGGGTCTCTGTGTAGATACCGGACAGCGAAGCACCATGGTCACCGCGCGTTTGGTCTATACACTGTGCCTGTGCCACGAACTCGATCCAAACGGTCGCTATCTCGACGCGGCGAAGAAGGGATATGCCTTTATGCTGGACGGCCGTCTGGACGACGGCACCTTTCCACATCGTCTTCCTGCTGACAGCCAAGCATTCGCTCAACGCGCAGATTTATATGACAGCGCTTTTATCTTGCTAGCGCTCGGCGCCTTTGCCCGGATCGCGGCAGATCCGAGATCGTTGCAGATCGCGCGTGAAGTTGCAGGCCACATCGACGGCCCATATCTCGATGACGGTGCATATGTGGGAGAGCCGTGCCTCCAACTGCAATTTCCCTATATGCATCTGTTTGAGGCGTGCGAATTGCTTGCTCGGTTGGATCCGGTCGGAGACTGGGCCCGCCGATCACGACAGATCCTTGATCTTCTCGAAAGACGGCTCGTCTTGCCAAGCGGAGCGATTGCCGAGAAGTACGATCGCTCGTGGTCCCTTCCGCAAGACACTGGCCAGGTCCAGATAGAGATCGGCCATCAATTCGAGTGGGCATGGCTTCTTTACCGCCATTCAGCGATGACACGTTCATCCTCTGCAAAGACGCTTGCCGACGGCTTGTTTGATTTTGCGATGCAGACGATTTCCTGGTCTGGTAGCGAGATCAATCCGTTTCCAAACGGCGTCAATCCAGATGGAAAACCAACGTCCGACGAGCGGCCATTGTGGCCTGCCACAGAGATGCTGCGTGCTTCCACCTTGCGAGACCGACTGGACGGTGGTCCCTCAAAAACCAGCGACGCCATCGTCCGATTCCTATTCCGGCACTATCTCAACCGTGAAACGCTATGCTGGGCGAACGATCTGGGTGCGATACATGGAAAACCTCCCTCGCCGATGCCGACCCGGGTGCTCTATCACTTAATACCATCACTGGCTGCATACGCTCAAACCAAGGAAGCCGCCTTCGCAACCAGTTTACTTCTGGAGGCAACATGCTCCGAAAATACGGTCAGGCCGAATTTTGGCGACGGCAATAGGCTTGAAGGTGATGTCAGGTTAAGTTCTCAAAGCCTGCCAATTGCGTGACGGCTCTGTTGCAAGAATTACGATTGGCTGTGAAGAGTACCTTCGTACGCCTCAGTCACGCGAATTTGGCGTCGAGATTCTGCTCAAGCATTGCAACAACCTCGGTGAGCACGCTAGGCCCAATTCCGAAGGCCCGTTCAACGATGCGAGCCTCTCCGCGAATGTCGTCGGTCAAGTTGAAGATCGCAGCCTGGCCCTTGCGTAGAGCGCGCATGACCTCGAACCCCTTGATCGTCGCATAGGCCGTTTTCAACGTCTTGAATCCTCGAACTGGCTTGATCAGCTGTTTGAGCTTACCATGATCCGCCTCGACCACGTTGTTCAGATACTTGACCTGCCGGTGCACAAGCTCTTTTGGGCATTTGCCGTCGGCCTTCAGTTCCGAGATCGCGATGCCGTAGGTCGGCGCCTTGTCGGTGTTGATAACTGTTGGCTTTTCCCAATCCTTCAAGCCATTCAGAGCCTTGCCGAGAAATCGCTTGGCTGCTTTGGCATTGCGCGTCGGCGACAGATAGAAATCGATCGTGTTGCCGAACTTATCGACAGCCCGATATAGAATATGTCCATTTGCCGCGAACCTTCACATAGGTTTCATCGACCCTCCAGCTCGTTGATCGGGGGCGCCGCCAGTGCCAGCGCAGCCGTTTTTCAATCTCTGGCGCATATTTCTGGACCCAGCGATAAATCGTGGAATGATCGACGGACACACCGCGCTCGCCCATCATCTGTTCGAGATCGCGGTAGCTTACCCCGTAGCGGCAATACCAGCGCACCGCCCACAAAATCACCTCGCCCTGAAAATGCCGCCACTTGAAATCGCTCATCAAAAATCTCGTTGAAAATCGTCTGCCCAAAATCGAGCATCACCGAGGTTTTTGCAACAGAGCCTTCGAGAGAGTGATCAAATGGGCGATGGAAGGCTTCAGCCGGTGTATGGCCCTGGAGTTCGCAGCGCATGGAATCCGCGTCAATACGCTTTGTCCGACCTTCACCGAGACGCCCATGACGACGCCACAAGCCCCGGCCACGTCCTCCTCATTCATGCCGTCGATGTACAGTCCGCGAATTGTGCAGCTTGGTGGTGGCAAGCCGTGTGCTGCCATCTGGTGGCAAGGCCGCCCATATCCTTAATCTCGCCGCGGACGGCGCAGCGTGAAACTCTCGAACGGCGCGATCTGACCATCCTGGCCCACCACGTCGTAATAGGTCACCTTCATGGTGGTGAGATCGCCCTGATGGGCGCCGGGGTCGACGTCGAAGGCGGCGAAGCCGTAGGCGTGGGCGGCGTTGCGCACGGCCGACCAGGTCGCATCCTCTGCCATGTAGATCGGCGGGCGCTTGCCGGTGGTGGGATTCTTGTCGCCCACGCCCATGATCACGCGACAGCAGGGCGGGTTGAAGAAAAGTTCGTTGGAGGGCACGGAGGTGCCGCCGCCGCCGATCACCATATGCACGGTTCCCTTGGTCGTGTCGATCGCGTCGGTGGCGGTACCGACCGGGATCGGCGTCAGCGTCTTGTTGTTCTGCTGGCCGCGGATGGGGTGAGAGCGCTCATAGTGGTGCTCATGACCGCAGACCACCAAGTCCACGCCATATGTGTCGAACAGCGGCAGCCATTCCTCGCGGATGCCGAGATCGGCGCCGTTGAACTTGTCGGCGGTTGAAACGGCAACCTGGTGCATGCAAACCACGAGCCAGTCGATGTCCTTGTCGTTGCGGGCTGCGGCGAGTTCCTTCTCGAGCCATGCTTTCTGAGCGCCGTCGGAATAGCCGCGTACATAGGAATCGCCGCCATCCTGGTAGCAGACATCGTCATTGGCAATGGCGATCACCCGCACCGAGCCGGCTGTAAAGCTGTACCAAAGCCCATGCGTCACCTCGGTTTGACCGTCAGCGGCTGGCAAGGAAAAATAGGTCTGATAGGCTTTGTAGCCGATCGGCCCGTTGCCGAGTTCGTTCTCGTGGTTGCCAGGCGAAGGCATCCACGGGCGGTTGCGGGCGCTGCGGGTGTTGTTGTTCCAGAAATCCCACCAGGTTCGCACGCGGTCCTGGGCGAGGTTGGCGTAGCACAGGTCCCCGTTGAACAGGTGGAAGAGGGGGCGCAGGCGCTCGACGCCGAGCGTGGTGTCGCCTGCCGATGGCGAACCGAGATTGTCGTTGATATAGGTGACGCCTTGCAGCGTAACGCCCGCCGGCGGGTGGAAGACCTTGCCGAGGGTCGGTGTGCCCTGGTCACCGAAGCTGGTGAAGGTAAGGGGCTTACGACCGCGCGGTGAGGTGCGGAAAGTACCGAATTGCGGCTCGGCGCCGTCGTGCAGCGCGGCGTAGAGATAGGCGGCATCCGCGTCGAGCCCGCCGACCTTTGCATGCCAAGCATAGACCGTCTGGTTTGATTTGCCGTCGACATAGCTGGATTCGACAGCAACGACCGTTTGTTCGAGCTTGCCGTCGAGCCGGCCGATCAAGACGCGCGGCTGCTTCACCGGCTGCAGCGTATGCCAGGAGACCACCATCTCGGCGGACGCATCGGCGCCGAACTGAAGGTGGAGTCCCGCCACCGGGGGCGTTTCCACCGCATTCGTCAAACCAGTAACAGTCGATGTCGGCGCATTCTCTTCAGCGCTGGCAAACGACGCTGTCAGCAGCACCCCGGTGCCGATGCCGGCGGCGGTTAGCAGTCTGCGGCGGCTGATATCAAAGTTCTGATCGCTGTCCGGTTTCATGGCGAGGCGCTCCGGCGAGGTGGGGTCCCTCTTGCTACCGCGAGACTGTGACCATGGCGCGACAATCTGGCTGCAACCCCGCCTTTGCCTCGCGGATGAGCGCCAACGAGGTTAGTTAATCGTTTTAATCAAAGGATGTTGATTTCCATTGCGAAATGCCCCCTTTTCCATTCCGCGCCAGGCTTGTCTAAAACCCGCTATGGCCTTGAAAAGACTGACTAAAGATTCGCCAAAACGGGTCGTTGCTTGACAGAGACAGTGATCAAATCTTGGCGGAAATCAGCAACCTCTTATTGCGAGGCGTGAACCCGGAAAATCCAGCTCCCATTGGCTCTTATCTGGCTAAGGACGCTCATCAACGGGTCTATGCGGACGCCGGCCTGAGGAAGAGTTCGAACGTGCGTGGTTCAGAAGAGCCGGTAATGGCTACGATCAGCCCCCCATTCTCTTGCTTGGTGGGCACCGTGACCCCATCGATATAGGCAGCGATCACATCGCTTGAAACGACCGATGGAAAGGCAATGTCTCCACCCACGTCGAGGGCGGCGATAGCCATGCGAATGTGGCTCGGTCCAAAGGACAAGCAAGACATTCGAAGCCTGAGGCTGGTCTCCAGAATAAGTTTGCCGTTCACCGAGAGGAACAGGCGACCTTCCGAAATCCTGACGCTGAGCGGCCCGGCCGGAGATACGATCGGGCCGAGCATCGTATTCTGCTGTTGGTTGCTGATCGCCCATCCGGTCCACGGATCGACATCGACGACATCGCTCATTGCCATCAGTGGCAGCAGGCCTGCCCATATATAGAAGGGATCGGTATCTCCCTGATCCATGGCCTCACCGGTCACGGCGTTGTAGTTCTCGGCGGCGATCCGCGTCCCTTCCCAGGACTTCAGGAACAGCTTGCGTGACTGCTCCATCAGCGTCCGGGCCTGCGGCTCAAGGCCATATCGCTTCAGGCCGAGCCAGACCAGATAGTTGACATTCGGCCAGATGCGGCCGCGCCAATAGACGTTCTCGGCATAGGCCGGATCGTTGCGGGTGGCGTTCGGCAAGCCGAACTCGCCGGCAAAATGGCTTTCGTCCTGAAGATGATCGATCAGATGACGGGCCTGCTCGTCGCTCGCAGCGCCGCACAGCAGCGGATAGAAGCTGGTCGGCGATAGCGACTTGACGAAGGCGCCTGAACGCTGGCGGTTGGCGAAGATCTTGCGCTCATCGTCCCAGAGTTCTTTGCGAATTCGCTGGCGCAGCCCAGCTGCGATCGCCTTGAAGTCTTCGGCGTCATTAGTCTTCCCCAGAACGGCCGCGAGCTTTGCGAGCATTTCGGCATCGAGCGCCACGACGCAGTTCAGGCCGAGATCGAAAGTCGAGAGCGAGCGGGTCTTTGGATCGTAGGCCGCCTCGTCATGGGTCGCAGAATTGTCCATACCCGTTTCGTTGCGGGCGCCGAAGGCTGTGCCCTTGTAAAGCGATTCGCCGACGTCAGATGTGCCGCAGGAGATCATGCCGCGGCCTTCCGGGTCGCGATTGTCCCACCACCAGCGGTGGGCGCGGGCGACGACGTCGTAGCTTGCTTCGATGATCGATCGCTCGCCGCTGCGCTGATAGAGATCCCAGATGACAAGCGAGCCGAGCGGCGGCTGTGTGCGGTCGACCCACGCGTCGTTCGAGGTGACGATACAGGCGACGTTGCCTTGCGGGGTGACGCCGGCGAAGGCGGCTGCGAGGTTTTCGCGGGCGATGTCCATGTCGAACAGGCCGGAAAGAAGAGCGGCATAAGTCTGGTCGTTGTACCAGACGGCAAATTTGCCGAGGTTCCAGATGCGGGTGACGGCCGTGTAAGGCCGGTTGTTGGTCTCGTCCCAGATCGTATTCCAGCCAACGATATCGCGAACCGCGGCAAGGAATGTGTCGGTTTCACCGGGTGCGGGTGCTGCTTTTTGGGCAAGGGCGGCCCGCGCCTTCTCGATGGCGAGATCGGCACGGTCTGCGACGGCGGCCGAATAGCTGCCGTCGCGCATCATTTCGAGATTGAAGCGCAGGCCGATCACCGGAGCGGCGCTGCTTCGGCTGCCGAGATAGAAATAGCCGTTCGCCTCGAAATCCTGACGCAGATCGGCAATGCTGTCATGGCCGGTGACTTGTACCGGGCTCTCTGCGCTGACGACGGCGACAAATCGTTGGCCGATCTTGATGAGGGCGGCGCCGGCTGCCTCATCGTAGGTGACCTCGGCGCCATCGGCCGAGATTGCCAACGTGACCCAGAAGCGCAACCCCCACTCGCCGCTTGTCAGCGCTTTCCAGCCGCCGGTTACGACGAAGGGGTCGGGTTTGCGCCAGTGGAAGGAGAGGGCGGTGCCGGTATGGTCGGTCTCGAGCGATACTTCCGAACCGTCGAGTTCGTGCCGTCCCAGGCGAACGGCGTCATGGCGGGGCTCGATGGTCGATGTCTTCCGGCTGCGGCTCGAATACAGCACCGGTGTCAGGCGCACGCCCAGCGGCAGGAATACCATCTCGGCCGGCCGGTCGCTCCAGGTGTTCCAGGCGCGGTTGAGGGGAATGGTCGTGTGCTGAGGCATGTCTTAATGTCCCGAGAAGAAGAGAATGGGAGGCGCGCCGAGCCCTGCGGGATCGTTCTTGCCGCCTTTGAACGGCGTGTCGGCATAATAGGCATTTGCCGCCGTGGAAGAGACGGAAATTTCCAGCAGATGATTGCCTGGTTCGAGCTCGCCGAGATCAAAGCGATAGGGGCGCCAGCCGCGCCGGCCCGATGGGCGACCATCGATGCTGACGCTGGCGGCGGTATGCACGACGGGCAGCTCCAGCTGCCAACTGCCGGGATGGGTCGTGGTGATCACCCGCGAGTAGGTTGCCGTACCGGAGATGGCTTCAAACCCCTGCGCATCCCATCCGCAATCGACGCGGATATCGATCGTCCCAGGGCTGCCCTCGAAGCGCAACGTCCATCGGTCGGAAAGGGCGATGCTCCTGCTATCCACGCGATTAAGGCCAGATGGTGGCAAGGCAAGCCTGCTGCCGGCCGTCAGGCTCGGGCCAAGCCGCAGGCAGATCAGTTCATGGGGTTCGAGGCTGATCGACAGATGCGAGGAGGCGCCATGCCGGAACTCGGTGCCATCGGCGCAATCCCATGATGCGATGTCGAAGTCTGAGCTCAGTGCGAAATCTTCTGTTGCAGGTTGCGCGCTATCGTTGAACAGAGCCAATCTCCAGCCCGTCGCATCCTCTCCCAACCAGCGCCAGAATTTCGGCATGGCATCCGTTCGAAGAATGGGCCCTCGTTGACCGAAGGTTGACTGCAATGCCTCGGCATCAGCGTCGGTGGGCAGTCTGTCTAGTTTGGTCGTCGAAGGATCGTCGACCGCGCTCCCGCCCTCGACTGGGACGAAACGGCGGTGGCAGCCGGATGACCAAACGATGCCTCCGGCAGCTCTGAAGCGTTCAAGCGAGTGGATGGCCTCGGGGCCGCCAATTGTCGTGACCGCGGGCAGGATGACGGCGTCGAATATCTGACCGCTGATTTCGATCAGCGCTCCATCGATCGAAGCGTTTGCCAGCGCAGCCTCGGAAACGAAGAGGAAATCGATACGCTTTTCCAGAAGCGCTCTGCACCAGGCGCCGACATGTTCTGCATGAATGTGTCTTGGCCCTTCCGCCAGGGCGGTGTGGAGCGGATAGAAAATCGCGACGCGCGTCAGCGGCCGTGCTGGCTCGATGAAGGCCGATAGCCTTGCGGTCTCGTCTGCCAGCAAGTCATGAAACGGCCACCACGGCTCGAAATTGATACCGGGCGCGAAGTCGAAGCGGGGGTTGACGAATGGTCGTGGCTCCGCAGTCCCATCCGATGTGTAGAGCCCGTGCCAGATGGATTGACGCATGCCGAGAAAGTGCATGCGGATCAGATGCGTCCGTAGGGTTTCGAGCGTCAATTCCCATTGCCCGGCGGCTCTCAGCGATGTGCGCTCCGCGGTCGCGTAGGTCTCCAGCATGCAGCGGCTTCGCCCGTTGGCGCGCGCGACCGAATCCGCAAGCTTTGGCGAGAGCTGTGGCATGAAGTTGTTGGCATCCGCCGCGGTCAGATCGCGATAGGTATCGATGCCGAAGAAATCGACGGCCGGGGCGATGCGCGGATCGATCCCTTTGAAGGTGCCGTTGAGGTCGAAACTGCCGACATGCGGAAGAATTTCGTGGCCGGTCAGCAGCAACTTCTTTTCCTGCGCCCAGGCCCGCAGAGTGCCGAAGAAGGCGTCGTTCATCTGCTGGGACAGGGCATCGTAGGTCTTGGCGCGAATGACGGCCGTTTCAGGCCCGATGTCCCGCACCAGCGAAAGAAGGGCAACTGCGAGAGGCTGACCTGTCCGCCGGCGAAGTGATTGGGCGAGGGCGGCCGAGAATGGCAGGCTGTTTTCGAGATTTCCGGTCTTCTGTTTCCAGCTGTAGAAGCCGGCGGCTGGCTGGTCGTAGAAAATCTGATCGACCGGATCCGGCAAAAGACCGTCGAGCGCGGAAACCAGCGGCTCCAATCCATGGGTGACGAAGGCTTCAGCAGCTTCCGGCAGCAGATAGTTGATGATGCGGGAGGTGCGGCTGCGGGCGCTGATGAAAATGGTGATCCCGGACCCGGCCGGGATCTCACCTGCTATGCGAAACGCGCAATGGTCATCGCCGCTATCGGTAATTTCGATGGATCCGGAAAATACCAATGCCTCGCCGATGGATGTCATGCCGCCAGAGGGGTGGAGAGCGACGCCCTCGACCTTCCAGTCGCACCAGGCAGGGCGTCCCTCGTCATAATGCCAGTCGAGGATGTCCTTGCCCATTCCCGAGGTCCAGGAGGTGACGATGCCGCTGATCTCACCGGTCTGGTCCGAGGTCTCGCTCCAGAACAGATGCCGTTCGCGAAGTTCGTCACGGCCTTTGACGGTGCGTCCGGCCGCCTGGCCGCTGATCCAGTTATAGTCGTCGTAAATGCCGATGCGCAGGCCGAGTGTCCTGGCGACTTCGACGGCGTCCCTGTAGGCCGTGGTGAACCGGCGCGAGAGATAGTCCTCCCGCGGCATCGCCAGCCTGGCCTGGATGTAGATCCTGCCAAAGCCCTTGGCGACAAAGTCCGCGAGCTGCAGGCGCGTCAGCTCGCCAGAGGGGATCGAATGCCAGAACCAATAGGCGGCCGGCCGGAATTCCGAGCCGGGCGACTGGAAGCTCTGATTGGTCGATATCTCTTGGCGTGATGGCATCGGCATGCTCAATGTCCGGAAGTGCGCGCTTTGGCAAGGCTGCCGTTGATATTGGTCCAGGCCGGCTCGTCAGGCGCAAAGCGGGCGCGCAGATAGGCAACGAGATCCTCGACTGCGCTATCGCTCAGCGTATCTTTGAACGCTGGCATCGACATCGTCTCCGGCGAATGCCGTGCCTTCATCTCCGCCGGCGCCTCGGCGCCTGCGAGAATGGCTTGAATGACGTTGTCCGATGTCCCAGCGTGAAGGTTGGTGTTCAGCGCAAGGGATGCCAGCGCCGCGTTGCCGCTATGGCAGGCGGCGCAGGCACCTTCGAAGATCCGCTGGCCGCGGGGTGATGCCGCAAAAGCGGTTTGTTCGGCTGCATCGGCCTTTGCAATGGCCTGGGCGGCATCGGCGTCCGGATCGGCCGATGTCTCCTGCTTGTTCAGTCTGGCAAGATAGCTTGCCATCGCCCGGATGTCCTGGTCAGGCAGTGGTTCCAGCGCCTTGACCACGTGACCCATCGGCCCCAGAGCACTACCATGGTTGGCCGCGCTGCCTTTGCGGAGATAGTCATAAAGCGACGCCTCGGTCCACTGGACCGGAGCCTTGCCCGAACCGTCCAGCGCCGGGGCGTGCCAGCCGTCGGCAAAGCCGCCTGCAAGGTGAGACTGACCCGACATCTCGGCGCCGAGCGCATTTCGGGGCGAGTGACAGGCCGAACAGTGACCCAGCGTTTCCACGAGGTAGGCGCCTCTGTTCCAGACGGCGTCCTTGTCAGGCTGAAACTGCATTACGCTGCGCTGATGGAAGAGCGCGTTCCAGCCGGCCATCAGCGGGCGGATATTGAAGGGAAAGGAGAGCTTCGTCTCCGGTACCGTTGTCTCCACCGGCGGCTGGTTCATGAGATAGGCGTAGAGGGCCTGTAGGTCCGCGTCTTCGGCGCCTGCGAAAGACGTGTAGGGATGTGCAGGATAGAGGCGATGGCCATCCCGGCTGACCCCGTTGCGCATTGCCCGCTCGAAGGCCGGATAGGACCAGGCGCCGATCCCGCCGGTCACGTCGGGACTGATATTGCTGGCATAGATCGTGCCGAACGGGGTCTCCAGGGCCCGGCCGCCACCGAAGGCGCGTCCGTCATCAGAGACGTGGCAAACATCGCAGGCGCCGATGGCAGCGGCGAGCCGACCACGCTCGATGGTCGCTGAAGAAAAGACGTTGGCGTCCGGGCGGCTGATCGAAGCAATGCTTGGTTGCCACGGCGAGAGCAGTTGAAGAAACCCGCCGGCAACGGCAGCAATACCTGCCGTGCCAAGCGAGAACTGCCACCATTTGCGGGCCTGCTTGGGAGGATCGACCTGCTTGGGGGTGACATTGCCCAGTCCCGCAAGGACGGCTTCTGGCGTCAGCGGCAGCTCGCGGAATCGTACGCCGGTCGCGTCATAGACGGCATTGGCAATGGCCGCAGCACTCGGGACCGATGCCGACTCGCCGACGCCGAGCGGCGGATCGTTCGGCCGGTCGAGCATCAGAACGTCGATATCAGGCACCTCAGGGAAGGTGATGATCGGATAACCGCCCCATTCCTTCGACAGAACGGCAGTATCTGAGAACTCGACCTTTTCCTTGAGGACCCGGCTGGTCGACTGGATGACATTGCCGTGGATCTGGTGGCGGACGCCATCCGGATTGATCATCAGGCCGGCATCCTGGCCGCAGGTCACCTTGGTGATCGCGATCTCACCCGTCTTCTTGTTGACCGCGACATCGGCAACCCAGGCCGCCCATGCGGCGGCCGTTCCCGGGAATTTCCCGTGGACATAGACGGCATAGGCAAAGCCGCGCCCATAGAGAAGATCGCCTTCGCCGCCCAGGGTGCCCCAGGTTGTGTGCGGCTGCCATTTTGCCCGTTCGGCCACCGCGCGCACCAGTTCGCTGGCGCGCTGGTCGGGCAGGTAACGGAGCCGGTACTCGATCGGATCGACCTGAGCGGCGGCTGCCAGCTCGTCGATGTAGCATTCATGCGCGAAGGTATTCGGCATCGCCGAGACGCCGCGAAACCAAGAGGCGCGGGCAATCGGCGGCATGTCGTGAACCGTCACCCGGAGATTGCCATAGGCGTAAGGTGGGATCGCGGTTCGATCGCCCATCTGCATCACGTCGGCCACGGGAGCGACCTTGCCGGTCAGAATCAGGGCGAGCGTCGGCGAGAGATTGGAGGGGTAGCGCGTCTCGAAATCATAAGCCGCCGGGCCGCCTTCCGTATCGATGCCGCCGCGGACATCCATGACCTGGGCGGCACCCTTGGGCTCCCAGGCATGTTCCTGGTCGCGGGTCAGCTGTACACGAACAGGCGCGCCGACCGCGCGCGACAGGAGCGCCGCGTCGGCGGTCACGTCGTCGGCACAGTTCCTGCCGTAGCAGCCTGCAGCTTCAAGCCGCTCGACGACGATCTGTTCTTCGGAAATATCCATCAGCAACGCGAGATCGCGCCGGATCGGATAGGGGTTCTGCGTTCCCGACCAGACCGTCAGGTGATCATTCTCGAAGTGCGCAACGGCGCAGGACGGGCCGATCGAGCCGTGCATCTGATAGGGCCAGATATAGGTGCGGTTCATCGCCGAAGGCATGCCTTCCAGCGCCAGATCGACATTGCCGCGATCGATCAGCTGCCTCGGCGTCGAGGGATTCGTTCGCAGCGCAATCTCCGGTCGGTTCAGGTCGGGCCGCCGCGCCGGAGCCAGCCATTCGACCTTCAGCGCGTTCATCGCGGCGATTGCGTTTTCTTCGCGGGTCGCGACGACACCGACGAAATCGCCAACGACGACGACCGCCACAAGGCCATCGATATGTGCGACCGAGGTCTCGTCGACGGAAACAAAGCTCGAGCCGACATTGCTGCCATGGTCGAAGCCGGCATAGGGCGGTCTGATAACGCGGCCGTGCAGCATGCCCGCGACGCGAACGTCGTGCACGAAAGTCCAGGCGCCAACCGCTTTCAGCGGGATGTCGACACGAGATTGCGATTTGCCGACCAACCGGTAGTCCGCGATGCGCTTCAGTACGACACCGGGATCATGCGCCAGATGCTCATCGAGACCATCGACTACCTCGCCATAGCTGATGGAAACATTCCGCTCTCCGTCGCAGAATATGATGCCGTCTTCCACTTTGAGCTCCGCATCCTCGATGCCGAGAACGGCCCGCGCCCGTGCAAGCAGGAAGCGCCGGGCGGTCGCTGCCGCCTGCCGAAGGGGAACGGCGGTGACCTGAATGGTTTCGCTGGCAATGGTGGCGCCCTGGTCCGGCCCGCCGACGGTGCTGCCGAGCACCATCTCGACGCTCTCGAACGCGACATCCAACTCTTCGGCGACGATCTGGGCAAGGGATGTGCGGATCCCCGTGCCGAGGTCGACATGGCCGTTGAAGGCGACGATGCGGCCGTCGTCGTGAATGACCAGAAACAAGGGGCCATCCAGCGTCGTGGAATGAACGCTAAGCATTCGCCTCTCCGTAATCTGCTTCGCTGCTTGCCAGCTCTTCGTCCGGACCTTCCGGCGAATTTGCGGTCCTTGAGAGCATCAAGGCACGCCTGGCGGCGGCTAGAATTTCATGGTGCGTGCCGCAGCGGCAGAGGCTGTGTTCGAGGGCGCGCCTGATCTGATCATCGTCGGCATTCGGCTCGCGCAGGGCGAGCGCAGCAACCGTGATAATCATGCCGTTCAGGCAATAGCCGCACTGGGCGGCGTTCTCTTCGATGAAGGCCTGCTGTACCGGGTGCAGCGAGGCGCTATCCCCAAGGCCCTCAAGCGTGACCACACTCCGGCTCTGCACGGCGGTTACCGGAACCACGCAAGAGCGGACAGCGCGTCCGTCGATCAGCACGGCGCAGGCGCCGCACTCGCCAAGCCCGCAGCCGAATTTCGGGCCGTTGAGGGCGAGGTCGTTGCGCAGGATGTAAAGCAGCGGGGTTTTCGGATCGCAGCAGACCGTGTGCTGTGCGTCATTCACTCTGATCGATATTGACGATGCGCTCACGTGAGGATCGCTCCCGCGGCATGCCATTCGCTGCACCGGTCGGGGAGGGCGATTGTGGCAAAATCGATTGCCAGATCTAGCATCCCAGTCTCCATGGCCGGCTTTCGCCGCCTGATATTCGCTGCCTTTGCGGCCGGATCGACCGATATCGCGAAGGAGCGCGTTCCCTTTTTATTTAATAGCGTATACACTGATTTAAGATGGATCGCCTGTCAACAGGCCGGTCGACCAAATTTCCAATAGCCGTGCCGTGTCTGTTGCGAAGTAAGAATGTCTTGATCTTCGAAATCTCGCTTGCAATAAATAGTGTATACGCTTAATCTGGCCGAAACTGATGGCGATGCAATGCCAGCCAGAAAAGGGGAGCAGCTTATGGGAAAACAGAAGATTGCCATTATCGGTGCCGGCCTCGGCGGTGCGGTGGCCGGGTCGCTGCTTCAGCATTCCGGTTTTGATGTTGACGTCTATGAGCAGGCGCCGACTTTCTCGCGTCTTGGGGCCGGGATTCACATGGGCCCGAACGTGCTCAAGATCTTCGAGCGCATCGGCGTTGCCGAAAAAGTGGTGTCGATCAGCAGCACGCCGACGTTCTGGCTGAGCCGCGACGGCATTTCGGGCGAGTATCTCTCGCGCATCCCTCTGGAAGGCTATGGCCATACCTATTGCACGGTTCATCGCGGCGACCTGCAGGCACTGCAGTGCGACACGCTGCAGGACGGCACTCTTCACTTCGGCAAGAAGCTTGCGACGATCGAAGACACCGGCAGTGACGTTCACATGACCTTCGAGGACGGCACCTCGGCGAGCGCCGACATCGTTATCGGTGCCGACGGCATCAATTCGAAGATTCGCGAGACGCTGCTCGGCTTCGAAAAGCCCAACTATAGCGGCTGGGTCGGACATCGCGCGCTGATCAATGCGGAGCGGCTGAAGAAGTACGATCTCGAATTCGAAGACTGTGTGAAGTGGTGGGGTCCGGACCGTCACATGATGGTCTATTTCACCACCAGCCGGAAAGACGAATATTATTATGTTACCGGCGTTCCACACGACGCGTGGGAGTTCGAAACGGCATTCGTCGACAGCAGCCGCGAAGAAATGCATGCGGCATTTCCGGGCTATCACCCTGTCATCGAAGCGCTGATCGACAGCACCGAGACGGTCACCAAGTGGCCGCTCTTCAACCGCAATCCGCTGCCGATCTGGAGTCAGGGCAGGCTGGTGATGCTGGGCGATGCCTGCCACCCGATGAAGCCGCACATGGCGCAGGGTGCGGCGATGGCGATCGAAGATGCCGCGATGTTGACCCGTTGCCTGCTGGAGACCGGAATCTCCGACTACGCGACCGCCTTCAAACTCTATGAGGTCAACCGGCGTGACCGGGCGACGCGTGTTCAAGTGGTTTCCAACGCCAATACGTTCCTCCTGACGCAGGAAGACCCCTCCTGGGTCTACGGCTACGACGTCTACGCCGAACCGCTGCGCACGGAGAATGCAGCATGAACGGCCGGTTTCTCTATGGAGCGAATCTCTTCGCCAATGGCATCCGCCAGCACTACCTCCGCTACGGCGGCAAGGGCCCCGTGGTCGTCCTGGTTCCCGGTATAACGTCGCCGGCGATCACCTGGGGCTTCGTTGCCGAAAGGCTGGCGCTGCGCCATGACGTCTATGTTCTCGACGTTCGCGGGCGTGGCCTCTCGTCGACCGGCCCCGAACTCGACTACGGTCTCGATGCGATGGCGGATGACGTCATTGCTTTTGCCGGCGAGCTCGGGTTGAAGCATCCGGCCATACTCGGACATTCCATGGGCGCACGTATCGCGATGCGGGCGTCCAACCGTTCGCCAAGCGTCTTCAGCCGCCTGGCGCTGATCGATCCGCCTGTCTCCGGTCCTGGTCGTCGTCCGTACCCGAGCAAGCTGCCTTGGTATACCGATTCGATCGACCTTGCCGAGAAGGGCATGGATGGCGAGGCGATGAAGGCGTTTTGCCCAACCTGGACCGAGGAGCAGCTGCAACTGCGCGCCGAATGGCTCCACACCTGCTATGCGCCCGGGATCATCAAGGCGTTCAACGATTTCCACGACATCGATATCCTGCCCGATTTCGGCAAGCTGACCGTTCCGGCCATGCTCATGGTTGCCGGCCGCGGCGGCGTCATCCAGGCGGCGGACGAAGAGGAGATCAAAGGTCTCAATCCCTCGCTGCAGATCGCCCATGCTCAGAATGCCGGCCACATGATCCCCTGGGACGACCTTGAAGGCTTTTTCGTCGCGCTCGGCGACTTCCTGATCCAGTGACTTTTCCATAACGCGGCAGCCGCGTCATCGCTTTTTTGAACGCATTGTAAAAGGACAAGCCGTGCAAAAGGTCTATCGCATTGGTCAAATCGTGCCGAGCTCCAACACCACGATGGAGACGGAAATCCCCGCGATGCTGCTCGCAAGGCAGTCGATCCGCCCGGAACGATTCACCTTCCACTCCAGCCGCATGCGGATGAAGACGGTCAAGAAGGACGAGCTGGCGGCGATGGACGCGGAATCCGATCGCTGCGCGCTCGAGCTTTCCGACGCGCAGGTCGATGTTCTCGGTTACGCGTGCCTCGTCGCGATCATGGCGATGGGTCATGGCTATCACCGCGAATCCGAGACGCGCCTTCGGGGCCGCACGGTTGAGAACGGCGCGAACACGCCCGTCGTCACCAGCGCCGGTGCGCTTGTCGAAGCGCTGAAGGTCATGAAGGCGAAGCGGATCGCGGTGGTCGCGCCCTATATGAAGCCGCTCACCGAACTGGTCGTCGATTATATCAGGAACGAAGGTTTCGAAGTCGGTGACTGGCGCGCCCTTGAAATCCCGGACAATCTCGCCGTTGGCCGTCATGATCCGCAGAACCTGCCTGAGATCGTTGCCGGTCTCGATCTGACCGGTGTCGATGTGATCGTGCTGTCGGCCTGCGTGCAGATGCCGTCGCTGGCCGCCATCGCCAAGGTGGAAGCGATGACCGGCAAGCCCGTCTTAACCGCGGCGGTTGCCACGACCTACTTCATGCTGAAGTCGCTGGATCTCGAACCGGTGGTCCCCGGTGCGGGCGCGCTGCTATCAGGCGCATACTAGGGAGCTCTAAGATGGAGACAGCCGAAGCGAACTATCAGGGTGTGTGGGGCAACAGGATCGGCTTCGGCCGGTCCCCTGCGCTGCTCGTTATCGATTTTCTGAAGGCCTATACGATCGAGGGCGCGCCTCTCTATGCGCCCGGTGTCGTCGATGCCGTTGCGCAGACGCCAGAACTCATCGAAGCCGCTCGCAAGGCCGGCATTCCGGTCATTCACACCCGCATTCTGTATCTGGCGGAAAATTGCGCCGACGGCGGTATGTGGGTGAAGAAGTCGCCAGTGATGAAGGCGATGGTTGAGGGTAACGTGCTTGCAGAGTTCTGCAACGAGGTTGAGCCCGCCAGGAACGAGTTGGTGGTCGTCAAGCAGTATGCCAGCGCTTTCTTCGGGACCAGCCTTGCCTCGCATCTCCATGCGCAGGGCATCGATACTGTCATCATGGCGGGTTGCTCGACCAGCGGATGCATTCGCGCCAGTGCAGTGGATGCAGTTCAGCACGGTTTTCGAGCGATCGTGGTGCGCGACTGCGTCGGCGACCGGCATCCCGATCCGCACAATGCGAACCTTTTCGATATCGACAGCAAATATGGCGATGTCGTCGCAAAGGCGGAGGCGATCGCAGAAATCGCCAAGGCCAAAGCCTGACTTTCCGTAACGATACGAGGCATTGCAGTCCTCAAGCAATAAAAGGGAACGAGCATGGATCAGTTCAGCTTCACGGAAATCTGCCTGCATCAGTTGAAAATGTCAGGCGTTCACGAGGGCGAAAAGCTTATCGTCCTGACCCAGGGTAACGAACGCCTCGATTATGCCGATGCTTTCATGGCCGCGGGCATGCGCCTCGGCGCAAAAATGTATCATATGCGGTTGCCGCCGGTTCCGCCGGCAGGTGCATGGGCCGTCGGCCAGACCGGACTGGCAGCCATGCCTGATGCGGTGGAAGCTCTTAAGGCAGCAGACATGGTCATCGATTGTATCTTCCTGCTTTTCAGCCCGGAGCAGATGGCGATCCAGGCATCCGGCACGCGCATTCTGACGGCGGTAGAGCCGCCGGAACTTCTCGCCCGTATGCTGCCGACGAAGGAACTGCGTGAGCGTGTCGAATTTGCCGGCGAGCTTCTGTCCAAGGCGAAGGTGATGCGCATCACCTCCGAGCACGGTACGGACGTCACCTACAAGCTCAACACTTATCCTGCGATCACCGAATACGCATGCACGGATGAGCCAGGCCGTTGGGACCACTGGCCATCGGGTTTCGTGTTCACCGGCGGTGACGACGACGGCGTCGATGGCACGATTGTCGTTGCTCCGGGGGACATCCTGCTGCCGCAGAACATCTATGTCCGCGATCCGATCATCTATACCATTGAAAACGGCTGGATCACCGATATTCGTGGCGGTCTCGATGCTGAACTCGTGAAGTCCTACATGGCCGGTTTCAACGATCCGCGCGGCATGGGCATGAGCCATGTCGGCTGGGGCCTCAATCAGAACGCCAAGTGGCATCGCATGGTGCCTGGCGAATTCCCGGGCGGCATGGGCATGGAGGCGCGCTCATTCTATGGCAACGTGATGTTCTCCACCGGTCCGAACAACGAGCTGGGCGGCCCGAACGATACGGCTTGCCATCTCGACATTCCGATGCGTAATTGCAGCCTCTTCTTGGATGATGAGCCCATGGTCCTGAAGGGCGAAATCGCCGTCAAGGAAATGCAGCATACGTTCGGGTAAACATCAGCCACCGACCGCATGATGGTGACGCGGCTGTACCAGCATGCTGGTGCAGCCGTTTTTCGATCGGCTTCAGCTGATGTCGAGGAGGTTTGGAGTGGGAATGAGCAATGGTGAAGGCAATTCTCCAGGGGGGCCCTACCGCGTCACAGACCAGGTGGGACATCTGCTGCGCAAGGCCTATCAGCGCCACCTGGCGATCTTCCAGGACAATGCCATCGATCCTTCGCTGACGTCGGTTCAGTTCGTGACGCTTTGCGCGCTGCGCGACAACGGACCGATCTCCCAGGGCGAGCTGGTCAAGGCGACCGCCGTCGACCAGGCGACGATCCGCGGCATCATTGACCGCCTCAAGTCGAAGAATATGATCGAGATCTCTCGGGATGCCTATGACGGACGAAAGGTGATCGTTTCTCTGATGCCAGCGGGCGAGGCAATCCTCGAGCAGATGTATCCGCGCGCGCGTTCCATCACTGAGAAGACGATGGGGCCGCTCAACCCGGCGGAGCAGGTCGCTTTGCTCTACCTTTTACGCAAGATCGCCGATGTCGATCCGGATGCGGTTGACGTCGCAGACGTCGGCTGAGCCGTCACGGACTTCGTCTGTCCCGGCGCAATGCTTTTCGCCGACGCATTTCATCAATTCAAGCCCAGGGCGCGTCTGAATAGCTGCCCGGTACCGCAAGGCACCGGGCAGCCGGTATCATTAGCTGGCGTAGAACGCCTTCACTTCCTGCCAGAGATTGTTGAAGCTTTCACGGCGGTCGTCGGGAAGAGCGGACTGAATTGCCATGGTCTTCAGATACTCGGGCTTGTGGATCTGGCGGTTCAGGTCGTCGGCCGGCAGCTTTTCCATAGCGGCGGCGTTGGCCGACGCCGGAGCGCCGATCTTGGTTGCCCATTCGACATAGAAGTCCGGGTCGATCATGTAGTTGATGAAGGTTGCCGCGGCTTCCGGATTCGGTGCGGAGGCGGGAATGGAGAGGCTGTCGAGCCAGCCGATGCCACCTTCCTTCGGGACCACGAAATCGACGGGCAGGTGGCTATTGCGCTTCGAGCGGACCGTTGCGCCTGACCAGTAGACCGAGAGATCGAATTCCTTGGCGGCGAAGGACTTGTTCCACTGGTCTTCGCTCGACCACAGAAGCTTGACGTTCTGCTTGAAAGCCTTGAGCTTTTCGCCAACTGCTGCAAGGTCGGTCGGATTGTTGATATCCTGCCCGGAAAGCAGCGCTCCGATCGCAACGCCGGTCACTGCGTCGTCGAACAGCGCGACCTTGCCCTTGTGTTCAGGAGCGCCGAGCGCGGCGTAACTGTCCGGCTTCGGTGTGCCATCGGCAACCGCCAGCGCGGTGATGCCCCACACCCACGCCACGCCGTTGGTCTTGCCCTCGAGCTGCAGGTTTGCATGGTTCTTCAGTTCCGGGGAAAGGCCGGCTGAATTCGGGATCTTCGAAAAATCGATCGGCGTCAGCAGGCCGTCACCCGCGGCCTGCTGAGAGCGGGCGCTGTTGATCAGCACGACGTCGTATGCGCCCGGATTGGTGCGCAGCTTCGTCAGCATTTCCGGCTCGGAGCTGAAGTAGTCGTGAACGACTTCGATCCCGGTCTTTTCCTTGAAGGCCTTCAGCGCCCAGGCTTCGTCGGTGCCGTAGCCCTGCCAGTTGAGAACGGTGATCTTGCCGGCGGCGAGCGCCGGGCGCGTCGAAAGCGACAGACCGGTTGTGGCGGCAACCGCCGCGGTGCCCATCAGGCCGAGGGCTTGTCTTCGGGTGAAGTTGTTCATCTCTGTACCCCTTGTCGATAGTTTTTTGGATTTTGTCTGCGGCTGCGCAGGCGAGTGCGGTGATGCCTCCCCGCATCCTCTGAACATCCGCAACGAAATATGTTCACGATCTTCCTGCCGCGAAGGCCCTGGGCAACTTCGCAGAAAAACGTTCGTGTACAAATAACCTGTCCCTAGTTTTCTATCTTGTCAAGCGCCGTTTGACCGCCGGTTAGATGCCTTGTTTCCGATCTAACGATATTCTCGGACATTCAGCACGTTCCGCTGCGATGAATGGGCCTGGGCCGGCGCCGTTGCCCTGGCTATTTTGCAGGAAAAACAGCATCTAAGCGTTCGCCGAAAAAGCGCGCTTGACAATGGCTGGGACTGCTGAAATCATTTGTACACAAAACAAAGAAAGAAGAATTTGAGGGTGAGCAAATGAGGCAGTCTCAGACAATCATGCAAGCGACCGCTTAGCGGATAACGCGTTATCGGCATCGGCGCGAGAAACCGTGCTGCGGCATGACGCGGCCGGCGAGTGAACTTCAATATTGGATTTGACCGCTGCAGCGACGCGAAGGTCGTTGTGGTCGCGGAGGACGGCTGGATGGCCACACTTAACGCTCAAGAACCCCCGTCGGCGGTTGCGCTTGAAGGAAAGCAGTCTCGGCGGCTACCGTCATGGGTGACGACAGGTGCGTTGCTTTTGCCGACCTATGGCTGGCTGACGCTGGCCGTCTTCATTCCCTTGCTGGCGATGTTTGCCTTTTCCTTCATGACGGCAACGCCGCTGGGCAACAAGCCGATTGTCTTCACGCTGAAGCAATACCGCGCCTTCATCGATCAGCCTTATCTGATCGGCGTCGGGATCAGCTCGCTGCTGATCGGCTTCTGGACGACGTTTTTCTGTGCCGTGCTTGGTTTCTTTGCGGCCCTTGCTCTTGCCCGCGCCACGATTGGCCGGACCAAAGAGGTGCTGCTGATCCTCATCCTCCTACCTTTCTGGACCAACGGACTGGTGCGCGTCTTCTCCTGGACGATGGTGCTGCGTGAAGGCGGGTTCCTCGACTATGTCCTTCACCTGATCGCGCCGGGGGCCGGT
This sequence comes from Rhizobium sp. BK376, assembly GCF_004341625.1. Classification (GTDB taxonomy): domain Bacteria; phylum Pseudomonadota; class Alphaproteobacteria; order Rhizobiales; family Rhizobiaceae; genus Rhizobium. The sequence continues at coordinate 27,457 of NZ_SLZG01000015.1, forward strand.
TCGATCGGCTTCCTCTACACTCGGCCGGCGATCGTGGTTGGTCTGGTACATGGCTATCTGCCCTACATGATCCTGACCTGTTACATCGCGCTCTCGACCATCGACGACGCGATTATCGAAGCGGCATTCAGCCTCGGCGCTCGCTGGTGGGTCGTGCTCTACAAGATCCTCCTGCCGATGGCTGCGCCCGGCCTGATTTCCGGTGCCGTTCTGACATTCGTTCCCGTGATCGGCTCGTTCATGGAGCCTCGCATTCTTGGCGGCCGCGTCGGCGTGACGATGGGAACCGTAATCGAGGACCAGTTCACCCAGGCGTTTAACTGGCCGCTCGGAGCTTCACTCTCCTTCACGCTTCTGGCCGTGGTTCTGGCGATCTTCGCCACGTTCTCCGGAGTGCTGAAGCGTGGATCCGTCGCATAGGTGCTGGAATGAAGACACTCGGACGTTTCTATCTCTTTGCGATCCTGGCGTTTCTCTACACGCCGATCATCGTGATGATGGCGATGGGCTTCAATGAATCGCCGCTCTACCAGCTGCCGTTCAGTTTCTCGACCCGGTGGTACGTCGCCCTGATGGGCAATACCGTGCTACTGACCTCGGGTCTGAACAGCATCATCATCGCCGTGATCACCGGTGTGGTTGCGACGACGCTCGGAACCGTAGCCTCCGTGGCGCTGTCCCGCCGCAGCTTCCGCGGACGCAGCCTGCTGCAGCTGCTGCTCCTGCCACCGATCGCCATTCCTTGGCTGATCACCGGGACGGCGATGCTGATCTTCTTCTACTGGAGTGGAATAGGCCGCGGCATGCACGCACTGATCATAGGCCACGTTGCACTCGCCATTCCTTATGTCGTCATCGTGGTTGGCACCGGGTTCAAGACGATCCGCGCAGATCTTGAGGAAGCGGCGATGAGCCTTGGGTCGACGCCGATCCATGCCTTCTATTCGGTAACGCTGCCGCTGCTCTTTCCAAGCATTTTGGGCGCCGCCCTGTTTGCGTTTGCCGTCTCGCTTGACCAGTTCGTGATTTCCTACTTCCTGGCGACGCCGGGTTACACGACGTTGCCGGTGCAGATCTATTCGGCGATCCGCAAGGGTTTCACGCCCGAGATCAATGCGATCTCCACCATCCTTCTACTCGGCTCCATGGCCGCAATTCTCATCTTCGCCCGCTTCGCAAAACCCGGAGAAAATCGTGACCCACGTTAACGTAAAGTCGGTTGCCAAGAGCTACGGCTCGGTGCCTGTCCTGTCCGATATTTCGACGGAATTCGCTGAAGGCTCTTTCACCAGTCTGCTTGGCCCTTCCGGCTCGGGCAAGACGACGCTCCTGCGTATTATTGCAGGCTTCATTACCGCCGATCAGGGCAGGGTGACGATCGGCGAACGGGATGTCACCAACGTTCCCGTCTGGCACCGCAACATTGGAATGATGTTCCAGTCCTACGCGCTTTTCCCGCATATGACGATTGCGCAGAACGTCTCTTTCGGACTGGAACGTCGCGGCATCCGGGGCGAGGTCGCCCGCAAGGAAGTCGAGCGCGCGCTCGAAATGGTACGGCTGCCGGGCTTCGGCGACCGCTTGCCGAAGCAGCTGTCGGGTGGCCAGCAACAGCGCGTCGCGCTAGCCCGCGCTATCGTCATCAAGCCGAGTGTCCTGCTGCTCGACGAGCCGCTTTCGGCGCTCGATCGGAGGCTGCGCCAGGAAATGCAGGTCGAGCTCTTGCGCATCCAGCGCGAAAGCGGGCTGACGACGATTTTCGTCACGCATGACCAGGAAGAGGCGCTGACGCTGTCCGACAAGGTGGCGATCCTCGACAAGGGCAAGATCGTCCAGATCGGCGAGCCGGCAAACGTCTACGAGCGACCGCGAACGCGATTTGCGGCGGAGTTTCTCGGTGACTCGAACTTCCTGCCCGGCACCGTGGAGAATGGCGGTGTCCGTCTCGAAGATGGCGGCATGGTCGACGTTTCAGGCACACTGCCGTCGGCAGGAACAAAGGTGACGCTCGCCATCCGGCCCGAGAAGATGTCGCCGTCAGGCGAAGGCAAGAACCGGATCTCGGCGCAGATCAAGACGGTGATCTATGCAGGGCCAGTGCTCTCCTATCATCTGGTGACCAATCAGGGACGCGAACTGAAGCTGTTCTCGCAGAATCGCGACGGCAGCCTTTTGCGCGAAGGCGAAAACGTCACGCTATCGTGGATGCCCGAGCACACCGTCGCGTTGGTCGAATAGAATGAAGATCGAGACCATCTTTGATGGCTACTGTCACGTGGTCATCGACATGCAGCGGCTCTTCGCCGAAGAGACCGCATGGCACGCGCCTGCAATGCGCGACATTCTCGAAAACGTCATTGCGCTCAGCCGGCGCATGCCGTCCGAGACGCTATTTGCGCGGTTTATCGTGCCTGCCTCAGTGGACAACGCGTCCGGATGCTGGAAGCCCTACTACGAGCGTTGGTCCATGCTGACCGGCGATCATCACGATCCAGCCCTTCACGACCTGATGGGGCCGCTGCGGGCGATCGCGCCGGCCGAACAGATATTCGACAAACCGGGTTACTCGATCTTCTCCAACGAGACCCTTCATTCGCGGCTGCAGAAGAACGGTGTTCGGACCATCATCGTCTCAGGAGCGGAAACCGACGTCTGCGTCTATTCCAGCGTTCTCCAGGCCATCGACCTCGGCTACCTCGTGGTGATTGCGACGGATGCGGTGGCAAGCAGCGATGGCGCGGCCCATCGCGCGGTCATCGACCAGCTTGCACCGCGCATGCCCGAACAAATCTTGCTGCTTTCGACCGAGGAGATCTTGAGCGCAGTGGACGCGGCTCCGGCTCGCGGCACTCTCACCAAAGGATAGGTCATGCAGAACGGGGATCAGGAGGTGCCGAGTCAGCCGCGCCATAGTGACAAGGCGGCCGGGGCCTATACGCTTGCCGAACAGATTGGATATCTTCTGCGACAGGCAAACCAGCGGCACGTGGCGATCTTTACCAGCCGAATGAACGAGAAGCTGACGACGACGCAATGGGCGGCGCTGGTCAAACTGCGCGACCTCCAGCCCTGTTCGCAGGTCAATCTTGGGCGCGAAACGGCGATGGACGTCGCGACCATCAAGGGCGTGGTAGACCGGCTGGCAAAGCGCAACCTGGTCCGTACCGCGCCGGATACGACCGACGCGAGACGGCTCGTCCTGACCCTTACCGAGGAAGGCGAGGCCGCGGTCGCCCGCAACCTGCCTGTCGCGAACGACATCTCGGAAGAGACCCTGTCAACACTGTCATCCGCCGAGCGCGCCATGCTCGCCGAGCTGCTACGCAAGATCTCCTGACCCGGCGACCCATCTGAACGCCTCGCGAAGGGAATTTGGTAACTTGGACACGATCACCGCATTGAGAGCCGTCTTCGAGCGGTTTATCCGCGGCTAGTTCGCTTTTCGGATCAGTCAGCGCAGCGAGCGAGCCAAGCTCGCAGCGAACATTGACGACATTGGAGCTAGGTCTGTGAGTGCAGCCGGCTTCAGCCTTCGTCTTTCACCGATGCAAAGACCGTGCTGGCATCGCTGACGATCGAGACATGCGAATAGGCGGCTTGGCCGGCGCCGATTGCATCGGCACGCATGATCGCCGTCACGATGACGTCGTGCTCTTCATAGGATTTGGCAAGGCGTCCCGGAAGGCGGAACTGCGCGCGGCGGAAGGGTGCCAGACGCGCCCGCGTCTGGGTCACCAGGTCATAGACGTGATCGTTGTGGGCACCGCGGTAAAGCCGCGTGTGAAAATCCGTATTGTGGGCCGCATAGTCTTCTTCGGCACCGCGGCGAACGAGTTGCATCGAGGCGCGGTGTGCCGCCTCCAGCGCGTGTCGCTCATCGATCGCCATACGCTGGGCCGAAAGCCGGGCGCAGATCGCCTCGAGTTCCGCCATCGCTTCGAACATCGAATGAAGATAACGCTCGCTGACATTGGTGACGACGGCGCTGCGGTTGGGCTCGCGGCCGACGAGCCCCATAGCGCAGAGCTGCCTCAGAGCCTCGCGCACGGGCGTGCGCGATACGTCGAAGCGCACGGCAAGCGATGTTTCATCGAGCTTGTCCCCAGGTGACATGACGCCGGTGACGATCATATCGGCAATCGCCCGCACCATCTGCTCGACGGTCGTTCCTGCCCGGATGATTTCCTTGCGCCTGACTTGTTTCACGGACTCAATCTGCGTGTTGCCTGAGTGCATACAGATGTATTGTGAGAGCCGGAAAGTCAAATTTGGCGGAAATCGCTCGAAAACTCACAGAAAACCAGGTCTGTGAGAAGCTTCCCTTTCGCCGCAATCGCTATGCCGGCGCGTTTTTAATCAGTGATTAATTTTTGACCTTTCGGCATGCGAAATCTGCATACACTTTTTACATGTCGCCAAGGGCAGAAAATATAATCACGTATTTTCAATTGGTTAAAATTTGGCACGGCTGTTGCATACACTTTCTTGTACCAATTTAACCGGCCCCGCGCCGCAAGGGAGCATCGCGATGACCAAACTCCTTTCCATGAACCGCCGCAACTTTCTGCAGACTTCAGCCGCCGGCGCGCTCGCCGGTCTGGTTCCCGGCCTGCTTGCTTCCCGCGCCGCCGCAGAGACGGCGCTGACCGTCGGCTTCATCTATGTCGGTCCCAAGGACGACTATGGCTACAACCAGTCACATGCCGAAGGTGCTGCCGTCGTCAAGGCGATGCCGGGTGTTACGGTCGTCGAGGAAGAGAACGTGCCGGAGACGGTCGACGTCCAGAAGACGATGGAATCGATGATCAATCTCGACGGGGCTTCGCTGATTTTCCCGACCTCCTTCGGCTATTTCGATCCACATATGCTGGCGATGGCGGCCAAATATCCGAACATCCAGTTCCGTCATTGCGGCGGCCTGTGGCAGAAGGACAAGCACCCGACGAATACCGGGTCCTACTTCGGCTATATCTTCCAGGGTCAGTATCTGAACGGCGTTACGGCCGGCTATGCGACGAAGAGCAAGAAGATCGGCTTCGTCGCCGCCAAGCCCATTCCGCAGGTGCTGCAGAACATCAACGCCTTCCTGCTCGGCGCGCGCTCGGTCGATCCGGGCATCACCTGCCAGGTCATCTTCACGGGCGAATGGTCGTTGGCGGTCAAAGAAGCGGAAGCCACCAACGCACTCGTCGACCAGGGTGCTGACGTCATCACCTGCCATGTCGATAGCCCGAAGGTGGTTGTCCAGACGGCGGCCGGTCGCGGCGCATTCGTCTGCGGCTACCACGCAAACCAGAGCCCGCTCGCGCCTGGAAAATACCTGACCGGCGCCGAGTGGGCCTGGGGGAATGTCTATAGCAATTTCATCAAGCAGGCTCAGGCGGGGCAAACCCTGCCGAACTTCGTCCGCGGCGGCCTGAAGGACGGCTTCGTCAAGATGAGCGCCCTTGGCCCGGGCATGTCGGACGAAGGCCGCAAGAAATTCGAGGCGACCAAGGCCGAGATGATGGCCGGCGGCTTCTCCGTCTTCAAGGGTCCGCTGAAGGACAACAAGGGCAAGCAGGTGGTCGACAGCGGCAAGGCCTATGCCGAAGACGCAATTGAGCTGGAGAGCATGGATTATCTCGTCGAGGGCGTCGTGGGATCCACAGCCTGATCCCAAGGGAGGGAAGCGTCATGACGGTCAAGGTCGACGATCAGACAATTTCGCTTGCTGCCACCAGGCAGGCATCGCTGCGCCCGCTGCTGGAATGGCTGGCGCGGCGAACCGAGCCGGTGGTCATCACGCTCGGCGGCATTCTGACCGGCCTGGCGCTCTTCTCCCTTTTCATCCTTGCGCTCGGCAGATCGCCGGCCGTGCTCTACCAGCTGATGTATACCGGCGGCTTCGGCAGCTGGTTTTCCATCCAGAACAGCCTGAGCCGGGCCTCGCCGCTGCTTCTGACCGCGCTCTGCGTCGCGCTGCCGGCACGTCTCGGGCTCGTCATCATCGGTGGCGAAGGCGCGGTTGTTCTCGGCGGTGTCGCGGCAGCGGCGATCGCCCTGCCGCTCGTCGGCACGGCGCCGGTCGTTGTCGTCCTGATCCTGATGGCCGCCGCCGCCTTCGTCGTCGGTGGCATCTGGATCAGCCTGGCGGGCCTGCTGCGCCATTATCGCGGCGTCAACGAGACCATTTCCTCGCTGCTGCTCGCCTATATCGCCATCGCCCTGATGAACCAGTTCGTCGAGGGGCCGCTGCGCGATCCCGAGAGCCTCAACAAGCCTTCCACCAAGCCGCTGCCGCACGACTACATGCTGGGCAATATTCCGGGCATGGACGTGCATTGGGGCCTCGTGATCGGCATCGTTGCCTGCATTCTTTCCTGGGTGCTGATCGAAATGACGAGCTTCGGCTTTGCCGCGCGCATTGCCGGCGGGAATGTGCGTGCCGCCCAGATCCAGGGCCTGCCTGTCGGCAAGCTGATCGGGGGACTGACGGCGATTGCCGGCGGCTTCGCCGGTCTTGCCGGCATGGTGGAAGTCGCCGCCGTCCAGGGCAGCGCCAACGCTTCCCTTGCAGCCGGCTACGGCTATACCGGCATCCTCGTCGCCTTCCTCGCCCGGCATAATCCGCTGGCGATCATTCCCGTCGCCTTCTTTCTCGGCGGCATCGATGCCGCCGGCGGCCTGATCCAGCGGCGCATGGGCCTGCCGGACGCCACCGTTCTCGTCCTCCAGGGCACGCTCTTCATCGTGATCCTGTTCTGCGAGACCTTCTATGGCCGGTTCAGGATCTTCAATCCCGATCGCTGGCCCGATCTCTGGCCCGATCTCTGGAACATCAGAGGCTTCAACAAGGGGAAGGCATGATGGAAGATACTGCCATCGGCGTCTGGGGTGTCCCGCTCGCGATCCTTGCCGGAGCGATCCGTGTCTCGACGCCCTTCATCTTCGTGAGCCTCGGGGAAACCATCACCGAACGCTCCGGCCGTATCAATCTCGGCCTCGAGGGCACGCTGGTCTTCGGCGCCATGACCGCCTACGCCGTCGACGTCATGAGCGGTTCTCCCTGGCTCGGCGTCCTCGCGGCAATGGCAACCGGTGCCGTATTCGGCAGCATCCACGGGTGGATCTGCAAGTGGCCGAAGATCAATGATATCGCGATCGGTATCGCCATGATGCAGTTCGGTCTCGGCCTTGCGTTCTTTCTCGGCAAGCCCTTCATCCAGCCACCCGCGCCGCACCTGCCCTCGATCCCCTTCGGTTTCTGGTCGACATTGGCGCCGGTGCCTGCGGCGCTTGATGTCAACGCGCTCTTCCTGATCGGTATCGCGCTGGCGGTGCTGCTCTGGTGGGCGTTTAGGAACACGAGGATCGGCCTCGTCCTCAGGGTCGTCGGCGACAGCACCGATGCCGCCCGTGCCATGGGTATCCATCCCGACCGCGTCCGGCTGATCGCAACCGCCGTTGGCGGATCGCTCGCGGCCGTGGGCGGTGCTTATCTGTCGCTCTACTATCCAGGCTCCTGGAACGAGCGCATCTCGTCCGGCCAGGGCTTGATGGCGGTGGCGCTCGTCATCTTCGCCCGGTGGAACCCGATCGGATGTTTTCTGGCGGCGCTTCTTTTCGGCGGCGCGGGCGCTCTCGGGCCGGCGCTACAGTCCGTCGGGGTCACCGAGGGTTACTATCTCTTCTACGCAGCGCCCTATGTCCTCACGCTGATCATCCTCATCGCCACATCTTCGCCGACCCGTTCGCTTGCCGGGGCCCCCGGCGCGCTGTCCCTTACGAAATGAGCATGAAAGGAGCCAAGCCATGAACGGCCTCGGCGGTTTGAACAAATCGGAACACGGTGTCGGCATAGGTCTCGTCCAGCTGCAGCTTCCTGTGACCGTTACCAGAGAAGACCTTGCCCGGCAGACGCAGGTGATCGTCGATCTCGTGGGCAAGGCGCGGCGCAATCAGCCCGGCATGGATCTGGTCGTCTTCCCCGAATACGCGCTTCACGGCCTGTCGATGGATATCAATCCCGACATCATGTGCGCGCTGGACGGACCCGAAGTCGCCGCCTTCAAGAAAGCCTGCCGCGAGAATGCGATCTGGGGCTGCTTCTCCATCATGGAGCGGAATCCCAGCGGCATGCCTTACAATTCCGGCATCGTCATCGACGACAATGGTGAATTGAAGCTCTATTATCGCAAGATGCACCCCTGGGTGCCGGTCGAGCCCTGGGAGCCCGGAAATCTCGGCATTCCCGTCATCGACGGCCCGAAGGGCGCCAAGCTGGCGCTGATCATCTGCCACGACGGCATGTTTCCCGAGATGGCGCGCGAATGCGCCTATAAGGGCGCCGAGATCATGATCCGCACGGCCGGCTACACGGCGCCGATCCGCGACAGCTGGAAATTCACCAACCAGTCCAATGCCTTCTGCAACCTGATGGTGACAGCGAGCGTGTGCATGTGCGGCTCGGACGGCACCTTCGATTCCATGGGCGAAGGCATGATCTGCAATTTCGATGGTTCGATCATCGCCCACGGCACATCTGGCCGAGTCAACGAGATCATCACAGCGGAAGTGCGTCCCGATCTGGTGCGCGAGGCGCGGCTCGGCTGGGGCGTGGAGAACAACATCTACCAGTTCGGCCATCGTGGCTATGTGGCCGTCTCGGGAGGTGCGGGCGATGCGCCCTACACATACATGCATGATCTGATCGCGGGCCAATACCGCCTGCCATGGGAAGACAGGATCAAGATCACGGACGGCACGTCCTGTGGATTCGACAAGCCTGTGCGCCGCTACGGCGAGACACTCAAACCTGCCGCCGAATAGGAGAAGAAGACGATGGATGCGATGGTCGAGACCAAGGGACGTTACATCGACGCCGATCCCTATGCGTGGCCTTACGATGGTGGTCTGAGGCCGGACAACACGGCGCTCATCATCATCGACATGCAGACGGATTTCTGCGGCAAGGGCGGTTACGTTGACCACATGGGCTACGACCTGTCGCTGGTCCAGGCGCCAATCGAACCCATCAAGGCGGTGCTCTCGGCCATGCGCGCCAAGGGCTATCACATCATCCACACCCGCGAGGGCCATCGTCCCGATCTCGCCGATCTGCCGGCCAACAAGCGCTGGCGCTCGCAGCGCATCGGCGCCGGCATCGGCGACAGCGGTCCCTGCGGCCGCATTCTTGTGCGTGGCGAACCCGGCTGGGACATCATTCCCGAACTCTATCCGATCGAAGGCGAAGTAATCATCGACAAGCCGGGCAAGGGCTCGTTCTGCGCCACGGATCTCGAGCTGATCCTCAACCAGAAGCGTATAGAAAACATCATATTGGCCGGGATCACGACCGACGTCTGTGTCTCCACCACCATGCGCGAGGCGAACGACCGTGGCTTCGAATGCCTGCTCCTGGAAGACTGCTGCGGTGCGACCGATTACGGCAATCATCTCGCCGCCATCAAGATGGTGAAGATGCAGGGCGGCGTCTTCGGCTCCGTCTCTAGTTCCAAGGCACTGATCGAGGCTCTGCCATGAGCCCATCGGTCCGAAATATCGTCCGCGACACACCCCTTCCGCAAGCCGGCAAAGCCGTCGGCATCGACACGCTCGACATGACGATGCGCTTCGGAAGCTTCACCGCGCTCGACCGGGTTTCCGTCAAAATTCCGGCCGGCAGCTTCCATGCCCTGCTCGGCGAAAACGGCGCCGGCAAGTCGACGCTCGTCAAATGCATCATGGGCTTCTACCACGCGACCACCGGTTCGCTTTCCGTCGATGGCCGCGAAGTGACGATCGCATCGCCGAAGGATGCCGCGACCTACGGACTTGGCATGGTCTACCAGCATTTTACGCTGGTGCCCTCGCTGACAGGCGCTGAAAACCTGGTCATCAGCCGCGCCGAAGTGCCTTCCGTCATCAACTGGGGGAGGGAGCGCAAGGATCTCGCCGGGTTCATGGAGCACATGCCCTTCAAGATTCCACTCGATCGGCCGGTTCGCGAGCTTGCCGCAGGCGAAAAGCAGAAGCTGGAGATCGTCAAACAGCTCTATCTCGGCCGCTCCTTCCTCGTGCTTGACGAGCCGACCTCCGTGCTGACGCCGGCCGAGGCCGACGAGATGCTCGGTCTCGTGCGCGGCATGACCGAGCGCGGCGAACTCACCGTGCTGATGATCAGCCACAAGTTCCATGAGGTGACGAAATTCGCCGACGCGGTCTCGATCCTGCGGCGCGGCAAGCTGGTCGGGGCGGGCAAGGTCGGCGAGCTCTCGACCTCGGACATGGCGGCGATGATGATCGGCGATGTCAAGCTTGCCGAGCTTGATACCCGCGTACCCGTTGCCGATCTTGCAAAGCCGGTCTTGACGGTGGAAGAGGTCAAGGCGCCGCACCGCACCGGCCTCAAGACGATCGAGATCGAAAGTCTGACCGTTCGCTCCGGAGAGATCGTCGGCATTGCCGGCATCTCGGGCAACGGCCAGAAGGAACTGACGGAAATCCTTGCCGGCCAACGCCCGACCGACGCGGGCCGGGTCATGGTGAATGGTGAGATCTACGGCGCGACGCGACCAGAGACGCGTCGAAACAATGTCCGCTTCATCCCGGAAGAGCCGCTGCAGAATGCCTGCGCACCGAAGATGACGGTCAGCGAGAACCTCGCCTTCCGCACCTTCGACCTCAAGGCCGATGGCAGCCGGGCGATCTGGCTGAGCGCGACCAAGATGAAGAAGCGAGCCGCCGAATTGATTGCCGATTTCAAGGTGAGGACCGCCTCGTCCTCCTCGCCTATCGCGGCGCTTTCGGGCGGCAACGTCCAGCGCGCCGTGCTGGCACGCGAGCTGACGGGTCAGGTCGATCTCCTGATCATCTCGAACCCGTGCTTCGGCCTCGACTTCTCCGCGGTCGCCGAAATCCGCGCCCGCATCATGCGCGCCCGCAATGCTGGCGCCGCCGTGCTGCTGCTCTCGGAGGACCTCGACGAATTGCTGGAAATGTCCGATCGCATCATGGTTATCTCAGAGGGCAAGCTGGTTTACGAGACGCCGGCGCTCTCGGCCGATATCGGCGTCATCGGCGCGCACATGGCAGGACATCACTGATGGTCGATATCAAGGCAGAACCTTTCGCTTTTCCGGCAAGGCCCAAGCAGCTGGCCCTAATCGTCATCGACATGCAGCGCGATTTCGCCGAGCCCGGCGGCTTCGGCGAAAGCCTTGGCAACGATGTCAGCCGCATCACGAAAATCGTGCCCGATGTGAAGCGGCTGATCCAAGGCTTCCGCAAGGCGGGACTGCCGGTGATCCACACGATGGAATGCCATAGGCCGGATCTTTCCGACCTGCCACCTGCCAAGCGCGACCGCGGCAATCCCTTGCTGAGGATCGGTGACGAGGGACCGATGGGGCGTATCCTCATTGCCGGCGAGCCGGGCACGGCGATCCTTCCCCAACTGGCGCCCATCGACGGTGAGGTTGTGATCGAAAAGCCGGGGAAAGGGGCCTTCTACGCCACTGATCTCGACGACATCCTGAAACGGCGCACCATCACCCAGCTCGTCTTTGCCGGTGTCACGACGGAAGTCTGCGTCCAGACGACCATGCGCGAGGCGAACGACCGAGGCTATGAATGCCTGCTCGCCGAAGAGGCGACCGAGAGCTATTTCCCCGAATTCAAGGCTGCCGCCATCGCCATGATCCGCGCCCAGGGCGCGATCGTCGGCTGGACGGCGCATGTGGACGATATATTGGAGGCGATCCATGCCTGAGACCACCCGCGAACTCCTGACATCAGGCGGCTGGAGGGAGCTGGAATTCGGGCCCTTCCGCCCCGATGTCACCATCCACTGGATCCGGCCTTTCGAAGACGATCAGCCGGGCGTGGCGCTTCTGAAATACGAGTCGGGCGCCTCCGTGCCCCGTCATCGACACGAAGGGCTCGAAACCATTCTGGTGCTGGAGGGCACCCAATCCGATGAGGCCGGCGATTACGGCAAGGGCAGCTATGTGGTCAACGCGCCAGGCACCGAACATTCGGTCTGGAGCGACACCGGCTGCGTCGTGCTGATCCAATGGGACCGGCCCGTCAAAATACTGAAAGAGGAAACAGCATGAGAGCGGGACCAGCTTTCGATATCGCCTCCCTGCACGCGGCCTATGCCGACGGCCTGACCGCCGGTGGTATGATCGAAGCCGTATTTGCGCGCATCGCCGAGGTGAACGATCCCGGCATTTTCATCCACCTGGCCGACATCAAGGGTCTGCTGGCGCAGGCCGAAGCCCTCGGCCCCTTCGACCCCGCGACCAGACCGCTCTGGGGCGTACCCTTCGCGGTCAAGGACAATATCGACGTCGCGGGCATGCCGACGACGGCTGCCTGCCCGGACTATAGCCACATGCCCGAGGCCGACGCGACGGTTGTCAAGCTGCTGAAGGAGGCGGGCGCGCTCGTCATCGGCAAGACCAATCTCGACCAGTTCGCCACCGGCCTCGTCGGTGTGCGCTCGCCTTATCCGATCCCGCGCAACGCGATTGATCCCGATCTCGTGCCGGGCGGCTCTTCTTCCGGTTCGGCGGTCGCCACTGCGCAGGGGATCGTCAGCTTCGCGCTTGGCACGGACACGGCGGGTTCGGGACGTATCCCGGCTGGGCTCAACAATATCGTCGGGCTGAAGCCTTCCGTCGGCGCGCTTTCGACGACGGGTGTGATCCCCGCCTGCCGGACGCTGGATTGCGTCTCGGTCTTTGCGCTGACGGTGGACGATGCCTGGAAGGTCTTTTCCGTGGCAGCAAAGCCCGACCCCAGCGATGCCTATTCCCGCTCGGTCCCCGCGGTTGGTTTCGGTGCCGCGCCGCCAGTGCTGACGATCGGCGTTCCCGTTAAAACGGATCGGCGCTTCTTCGGCGACGGCGCCATGGAGGCGGCGTATGAGGCTGCACTTGCGACGCTGTCCGGCCTCGGCCACCGGCTGGTCGAGGTGCCATTCGCCGATTTCTTTAGGGTTGCGGACCTCCTCTATGAGGGCGCCTGGGTCGCTGAGCGCTATGCCGCGGTCAAAGAATTCTTCGACGCCAGGGAAGGCAGCTTCCATCCGGTGACGCGCAAAATCTACGGCGCCGCGAAGACGCTGTCGGCCGCTGATGCCTTCAACGGCTTTTATGCACTGCAGGCCTTGAAACGCAAGCTTGCGCCCGCAATTGCCTCCGTCGATCTCTTCTGCGTCCCGACAGCACCGCGCCACTATACGCGCGCCGAGCTGGAGGCCGAACCGATCCGCGAGAATTCGCGCCTCGGCACCTATACGAATTTCGTCAATCTCCTCGACATGTGCGGCATCGCGGTGCCGACGGGGACGCGCATCGACGGTCTGCCGGCGAGCGTCACCCTGCTCGCTCCAGCCGGCCGCGATGGCCTGACCGCCTCGCTTGCTCGCGACATTCATGCGGCACGCGGGCTGACGCTCGGCGCAACCGGCCATGGTCTGCCGACTTCGCAAGCAGTCTCCCCGGTAGCGTCCAGCGGCATGATCGATCTCGTCGTCGTCGGCGCGCATCTCTCGGGCATGCCGCTGAATGGTCAGCTTCGCGACGTCGAAGCCCGCTTCTTGCGAGCAGCGCGCACGTCGTCCTCCTACCGGCTCTATGCTCTTGCCAGCCAGGTGCCGCCCAAGCCCGGCCTTGTTCGTGTCGAAGAGGGCCATGGCTCCGGCATCGACGTCGAAATCTGGCAATTGACGCCAGCGGCATTCGGTCAGTTTGTCGCCGCTATCCCGGCGCCGCTCGGCATCGGCACGATCGTTCTCGATGATGGAACCTCGGCGAAGGGCTTCCTGGCTGAACCCATTGCCCTTGGCGAAGCGGCCGACATCACGGAATACGGCGGCTGGCGCGCCTACATTCAGAGAGCGGAAGCGGCAAACCGATTGGGGAGAACCAGAGCGTGACGGACCTTCTTATTGGGGGCTTATAAGAAGGCTGCAGATTGGCCGGTACTGGAAACGGTACCGGCCGATTGGCGTCTGTCGATGGGCGGCATCGCCTGCCTGCAACCGGTGTCAGTAGACCAGCCGAGCCCTTATTGTTCCCGGGATCTGGCGGAGCGCATCAAGGATATCGTTTGCCGTTTGGCCAACGCCTTCGACTTCGATAACCACGTAGCCGGTTTCGCCGTGCGTCTGCAGGAACTCGCCGACGATATTCAGTCCACGGGACGAAATGACTGTATTGAGGCTGTTCAGGATGCCTGGGCGATTTTCGTGAACATGGATGAAGCGAGTGCCGTTTGGACGTGGCGGCAGTTGAACTTGCGGGAAATTGACCGCGCCCAGCGTCGAGCCGACATCGGAATATTCCACAAGCTTTCTGGCGACTTCCCTTCCAATGCGCTCCTGGGCTTCTTCGGTCGATCCGCCGATATGCGGAGTGAGAATGACATTACTCAAACCTTGCAGCGGCGTTTCGAAGCGCTCCTTGTTTGATGCCGGCTCCTTCGGGAATACGTCGACGGCAGCGCCTGCAAGATGTCCTTCTTTCAAAACTTTCGCGAGCGCTTCGAGATCCACCACGGTGCCGCGGGAATTATTGATGAAAAAGGCTCCCTTTTTCATTTTGCGCAGCTCTGCTTCAGTTATCATGTTTTGCGTCGAGCTGGTTTCCGGAACATGCATCGTCACGAAATCGGAGATTTCCAGCAGCTCGCCGAGCGAGGCCATTGATTCCGAGTTGCCCTGGCGAAGCTTGTCGGAAAGATCGAAGTAGCGGACGATCATGCCCATGCTTTCAGCAAGAACGCTGAGCTGCATGCCGATGTTGCCGTATCCAACGATGCCCAGCGTTTTCCCGCGGAGCTCACGGCTGCCTTCCGCAGATTTGTCCCAGCCACCTTCGTGTGCCGATGCCGAGCGCGGGAGAATCCGCCTGGTCAGCATGATAATTTCACCGATCACAAGCTCTGCGACCGAGCGCGTGTTCGAATAGGGGGCGTTGAACACCGGAATCCCACGTCGGCGGGCAGCATCCAGATCGACTTGATTTGTGCCCACGGAAAAACAGCCGACGGCCATGAGCTTCTTGGCGGAGCTGAAAATCTCCTCGGTCAGTTGCGTGCGCGAGCGAATTCCGACGATGTGAGCCTCGGCTATGTGCGCCTTGAGATCCTTGTCATCCAAAGCCTTCGGCAAATGAATGAGATTCACGTAGCCGGATGCTGAAAAGTAGTCCACCGCACTCTGGCTGATCCCTTCCAACAGAAGTACGGAAATCCGATCGCGGGGAAGAGAAAGTTGTGCCGTCATTGAACTGCCCTCGATAGTCGAATTCTAATTGGGCGAGGTCGCTCGTTCGCCACAAACGCCCGCCGTGGTAACATGACTTAGCGACCATCCAATGAACAGTGCAAGAGCAAACTCAGGTGTCGATTCCACGCCATTGCAGATGCGAAAGAAAAGCGATGTGTCCAGCATGCTCTCAGGGCGCGAAATCCGCTTGCGAATGGCCGTGGCTGCATGTCTTCCCCTTGACGACTCTCTACAGCAATTCGCAGATTGCGCCGTCGGCTCCTGAAGTTAGTGGTTCCTTGAAAAGAGGTGGCGCGTGCGATTTCGCTTTGTAGTCTGCAGTTGTGCCACTCTTGCCGGGTCCCCGGTGTTTGCCGATGAAAGCCAGCCGCTGGACTATTCTAGCACTGCATTGACGGGCAATTGGTCCGGCAGCCGAGATTGGTTACGTGACCGTGGCGTCACCTTCACATTGACGCAAGAGAGTGACGGCCTTGCGAACGTATCGGGCGGCATCAACACGGGCACTGGTTACGCAGGTGCCTTCCAGCTTCAAGGCGATTTCGATCTGGGCAGGCTTTTCGGCTGGGACGGAGCGACGGTCCATGCCTCGGGATATGCGGTGCAGGGGCAGGGCCTTGGAAGCAAGGTCGGCAACCTGCTGGAGACCAGCTCCCTGGAGGCCGACCCGGGTGTCCGATTGAGCGAATTATATCTGTCACAAGAGCTCTCAGACGGGAAGTTGACGTTCAAGGCCGGACAGATCCTCGCCGACCAGAATTTCGCCATCAGCACCAATGCTGCCCTGTTCGTGAATTCGACCTTTGGCTGGCCCGGGATCTTCGCCAATGATCTGCCAGGCGGGGGGCCCGCCTATCCCTATGCGGTCCCTGCGGTTCAAGCGATATTCAAGCCGAATGATGCATGGACGCTGCAAGCTGCGATCTTCAACGGCAGCCCGACTGGCTCGGATCCTGATGGAAACAAAAACGGGCTGGGCTTTCCGCTGGGAGATGGCGTTCTCGCGATTGCCGAAGCGGCCTATAGCTATACGCCATCGAAGGACAGTTCCGGGTTACCCGGCATATATAAGATCGGCGCGTGGTACAATTCCGAAACGTTCGACAGTCTCTTAGCTGATCGCAGCGGTCTGTCGCTTGCCGATCCCGCTTCGGACGGAGTACCGGCGCGGCTTTCGGGCGACTATGCGATTTACGCGATCATCGATCAGACGCTGTGGGGGGAGCATGGCAGTAGCGACAACGGACTCAACGGCTTCCTTCGTGTCGCAGTCGCACCACAGTCCGACCGGAATCTGACGGACTGGTATTTCGATAGCGGGCTGACATACAAGGGGCTTCTGCCAGGGCGAGGCGATGATATCGCCGGTATCAGCTACGCTTTCGCGCATGCGTCCTCCGGCGCGCGGAATTTTGCCAAGACGGAAAATACCTTCGGGGGTTCGGTGCCCGAGCCAACGGCGGAGCAGGTCATCGAGATAACCTACCAGGCAGCTGTTACGCCGGCTCTGTCTCTGCAACCTTTCTTCCAATATATCATCCGGCCCGGCGCAAATGCTGAAGATCCCGACAAACCAGGCAAGACTATTCCCAACGCGACGGTCGTTGGACTGCGCGCAGCGGCGACGTTTTAGGGGGATGCGAGTTCGAATTATCGCCGCCGTTCACCGGTGATTGCCTCTTACAGCGGTCCAGTTTTCGATCTCGCTGGTTAAGTCGATAATTCTACCTACGCCTAAATGCGATGCGACGATACCGCCTCTCCGTATCCCGTAAATCGGGATCGTCAATCTGGGGCCTGAATATAGCAATTTCTTCTCCCCACACAGTCGCGGGTCGACGATTCAGGTCTCTTCAAGAGACACGCAAGTCCCGGCAATTTCTTCTCCAAGACGTCCGGCCGGTTCCGCACCCTTTTTGCTTGTATCATAGTGACGCGCATTGGCCTGATCGCTTTAGTCCAGTGTCACGAAACGCTCGAACTCGACCCGCCGCCCTCTTTGTCCTTGCAAATCTGGAGCGGAGGTCCATAAATGCAAGGTATGATAAAACGCAGGATTCAGTCAGACCTCCAAGACTTACTCGGCTCCAGTCCCGCGGTGGCGCTGATTGGCCCCCGGCAGGTGGGCAAAACGACCTTGGCGCTTGAAATCAGCGAGACACGACCGTCGATCTATCTCGATCTGAAATCGGACGCGGATCGCGCCAAGCTGGGCGAGCCGGAGCTGTATCTCAGCCAGCACACGGATAAATTGGTAATTCTCGACGAAGTCCACCGATTGCCGAACCTATTCCAGAACCTCCGTGGCCTTATCGACCGCGGCCGACGATCCGGTCGTAAAGCCGGCCAGTTCCTCCTTCTCGGATCGGCCTCGATCGACTTATTGCGGCAGTCCGGTGAAACCCTTGCCGGGCGCATTGCCTATCTGGAAATGCATCCGATCGATGGTCTTGAGGTTCCGACAAAAGATATTTCCCGCTTGTGGGTCCGTGGCGGCTTTCCAGACAGTTTTCTCGCCGAGGGAGACCACATTAGCCAGCGCTGGCGGCAGGATTTTATTCGCACTTATCTGGAGCGCGATATTCCTCAACTCGGCCCTCGGATTCCTGCGGAAACCTTGAGGCGATTTTGGACAATGCTCGCCCACCACCAATCCGGGCTTCTTAACGGCGCCGAATTCGCGCGATCACTTGGCGTCGACGGCAAGACTGTTGCGTCCTATCTCGACCTGCTTGTGGGTCTCCTCCTAGTGAGACGATTGGAACCTTGGCATGCCAACGTAGGCAAGCGGTTGGTCAAATCCCCGCGGATCTATGTTCGGGATAGCGGACTGACCCACACACTTCTGGGCCTGGCAAATGAAGAGCAATTGCTAGGCCATCCCGTTGCCGGAGCAAGCTGGGAAGGCTTTGCCATAGAAACGTTGATCGCTGCTGCCCCGACGGGAACCACGGCGAATTTTTACCGGACCGCTGCAGGTGCGGAAATCGATCTACTATTAACATTGCCTGGGCGCCGGCCTTGGGCGGTTGAAATCAAGCGAAGCCTAAGTCCGACGCTTGAGAAAGGTTTTTTTCTCGCCTGTAAAGATCTTGAGCCCGAACAACGTCTCGTCCTCTATCCAGGCGAAGTCTCCTTCCCGCTCAAGAATGATGTAACTGCCTTGTCTATTTCCTCCGCCGCGAGGATGCTGCAGGACGTCCGCTGACAGGGTCGCAGGTTCCAATCCTTTCAAGAGCAAGTCTGGAGGGCATCAAGTCCTGCACGTGAGCGAAGCCGGGAGAATTTCTTTGATTGTCACTTCACTTTTCTCAGCCGCGCCGATTGTACTCCGAACCAATCATAAGGGGTTTCTTGTCGATGCCCTTCTTCATCAGTACGCCCGTGTCAGGACCGAACATCGCATAGAGCGGCATCAGACTTGCCCCTAAAGCGGAAGCGCGCGCGCCCAACTCGCCGGCAGTGATCGCCGGCGGGATTAGGCCGGGCGGCATCATCTCGACAAAACAGTGCTTGACCCGCTCCACGGTGTCTACGAGCAGAGGTCTTGGCAACAGTCCGTCAATGACAACGGCCTCGACGTCGACAACGGAGATGCTACCGATAAGGGCCTGGGCCAGGGCATCAGCGCAATCGTCCTGCCATTCCGATACCAGAACCTGCGCGGCAGATGGCATGGGATCGAGATCGCGAACCCGCGTGATCTGGAAGCCGTTCGATCTCAGATGGTTCACCAGGGTAAAAATCGAAGCGCGATGCAAAAGCACATCGAATTTCCCCGGAGGCTTCGGCACAGAGTTCAGAGTCGAATACGTCACGGGAAAGGGGCCATAGGCTGCCGTGTTGCCATTCGGACCTGTTTGCAACGTGCCGTCAAGCACGAGGCCGCCGCCGACAAAGGTGCTGAGCGAAAGGTGCAGGAAGTCGGAGTGCCGCCTGCCCACGCCGTAGACCAGTTCCGCGATTGCAGCGGCCGAGGCGTCGTTCTCGATCATCACAGGAAGATCATACCTGTCAGCAAAGTACGATCTTAGATCGAACGTGCGCCACTCGAGCTGGACCTCAGAAGGAAAGCCGAGTTCCGCATCCCAGCCTCCGATGAAATACGGAGCAGAGATACCTATGCCGACGAGACGCTTGCGATCACTTGCTCCCAAAGCACTCTGAAATCGGGCAATCGCCTCATCGCCCAATTGTCTGATTCCGACCGGATTGGGATGATCGTAGTCATGGGTCTCGAAGGCCACCGTCTGGCCTGCAAAATCGGTCAATATGGCATCGAGCGCACGGCGGCCGACATGGAGCCCGATCGAAAATGCGCCGTTGTTTGCCAATCGGTACATCGCAGACGGTTGTCCTTTCCCGCCAAAACGCTTGCCGTTCTCCACGAGATAGCCGCCGTCGACAAGGGCGTCGACGATCGCCGCAACTGCAGGCGGGGTAAGGTGAGCGTATCGTGCAATTTCGGCCTTGGATGCCTCGCCCGACCGCCGAACGGCGTCGAGAACGACCCGTTCGTTGTAATAGCGCAACTGCATCGAATTGCTGCCCTTGCCTGCCATGTTTGTCGGCTCCGCACATCCCGTGAATTCGCGCTGTTTTACGCGCCGATCTCCGATTGTCAAAACGACACTACGATGCCTCTTGACGAAGTTCAATTCCAATTATAGTAACTTGCTTTAATTATTCCGCGGTAGGAGTTGGCGGAATGAGTTTGTGGTGAGGACCCCATGATTTCTTCCCGTTGCCGGATCGTAATCGCGGCTTTGCGCACTGATGTTGGCAAGCATGCTTGAGGATGTCTCCATGCCTGCGGCCGCATCGAAAGACACTGTTGAAGTCGCAGCGTCGCTCGTTGGTGTAACCAAGGTCTTCGGCGGTACCGTCGCCGTATCGGACGTGAGCATCGAGCTTCGGGCAGGTGAAGTTCTGGCTTTGCTTGGCGAGAACGGCGCCGGCAAAAGCACATGCGTGAAAGTGCTTGCGGGCGTCCATCGGCCGGACATGGGTTCGATTGTCATCGGCGGCCAGCAGCGGCGCTTCTCTTCACCCCTCGAGGCCCAGCATGCGGGTGTCGCGGTGATGCACCAGCATCCGGGTCTGTTTCCGGACCTCAGCATAGCCGAAAACCTCTTCATTGGTCAGACTGGAGCATCGTGGAAGCTCGATCACGGCTCCATGCAGGCGGAGGCGGCCCGTCTCCTAAAGACCGTCGGCCTCGATGCGGACGTTTCCCAGCCTCTGGGCAAACTCAGGACCTCCGAGCAGCAATTGGTCGAAGTTGCTCGCGCCCTGTCGCTGGATGCTCGGGTGCTGATCATGGACGAACCGACGGCAGCCCTGTCGCAGCGCGAAGTCGAGCGGCTCTTCGCCGTCGTGGGCTCTCTGCGGCAGCGCGGGGTGGCAATGATGTTCGTCGGCCATCGCATGGATGAGATCTACCGCGTGTCCGATCGGATCGCGGTCCTGCGTGACGGACGGCTCGTCGGTACCGAATTGACCGCGGATTTGTCCCGCGAGCGCGCTATCCAGATGATGGTCGGTCGTGCGCTCGATGGGCTTTACCCTCGTCATACCTCGGCTCCTGGAAGCGTTGTCCTCAAGGTTGATGGCTTGTCGCGCAGTAGCACCTTCGACGACATTTCTTTTGAGCTCAAGGCAGGAGAAATTCTCGGCTTCGGAGGGTTGGTGGGAAGCGGCCGCACGGAGATCGCTCGCGTGCTGTTCGGTATCGATCGGCCGACTGCAGGTTCCATCGCGGTAGATGGCCGTGTCGTCCATTTTTCGTCCGCAAGCGAAGCGATGGAACAGGGCATCGCCTACGTCTCCGAGGATCGTATTGGCCAAAGCCTGGTGATGGACTTCTCGATCTTGAACAACGCGTCGCTCACCGTTCTCGACAAGGCAACGCGTGGCGGGATGATGTCTCGCTCGAAAGAACTGCGGCTCGCCGAACCCTTCCTCGATCGATTGCGTCTGCGCTTCAGTTCCTACGAACAGCCGGTCACTTCTCTTTCGGGCGGCAATCAGCAAAAGGTCGTTGTGTCGAAGTGGCTGGCGACCAAGCCTCGGATTCTGATCCTCGACGAGCCCACCCAGGGCATTGACGTCCAGGCAAAGGCCGACGTCCATGCGATGATGGCTGATCTCGCCAGCCAGGGCATGGCAATCATCCTGATCTCGTCGGAGCTTCCCGAGCTTCTCGGAATGTCTGACCGCATGATTGTGCTGCGGGAAGGACATATTTCCGGCAGGTTCGAACGCGACGAGGCCACGCAGGAAAAGGTGATTGCCGCAGCAACGGATGCCATCGTTCAGAAGATCGATGGAGAGGTTGTCGCCCAGCCGGTCCATACAGGGATCGAGCACATCGAGCTCAGTTCGCATCAAAGCCCGTTAAAGCGGATATTTGCCCGGCGTGAATTTGGGCTTGTTGCAGCCATGCTTGCCGTGATCGTTCCAATTTCAATCCTCAACATTCGCATGTTGAGCGGATCGAACCTCTCCGCTCTGGCCATGGACGCCGGTCTGCTGATGATCGTCGCCGTTGCGCAAATGTTGGTGTTGATAACGCGCAGCATCGACCTGTCCGTCGCTGCGATCATAGGGCTGGCGGCTTATGGCGCAGCTTCGACCCTTCATGCCCATCCGGAAATAGGCGTGATCGGCGGCTTGCTTCTTGCCTGCGCGATCGGCCTGGTTGCCGGCACAGTAAACGGGGTGATCATCACCTATGGACGGGTGCCGGCCATTGTCGTGACATTGGGCACGATGTCCGTTTTCCGCGGCTTGAACAGCATATGGGCGGGCGGCACTCAGGTCAGTGCCGACCAGGTGCCGCAGGCTTGGCTGGACATGACCAGCGCAAACATCCTTGGCGTTCCGGCAATCATTCTCATCGCCGTCGCCACCTTGCTGATTGCAGGCTACGTCCTTCGCTACACCTCGCTTGGACGCGAACTTTATGCAATCGGCTCCAACCCGGAAGGTGCAAGGCTCATCGGGATCCCCGCGAGACCTCGCATTCTGCTGGCATTTGCCGCAGCCGGTCTCCTCGCGGGATTCGACGGCGCTCTCTGGGCGTCCCGATACGCCACGGTTGATGCGCGCGTTGCCTATGGCTTCGAGTTGACGGTCATCGCCGCCGTCGTCGTCGGCGGTGTCGCCGTTCGCGGGGGGCCGGCACCGTGCTCGGCGTCGCCGCCGGCGCCCTGCTGCTCCTGGTGATCAACAATGGCCTCACGCTCGTGCGCGTCGACCCCCTCTGGCTTCAGGGTGTCTACGGTCTCGTCATCCTCATCGCCATCGGCATCGACGCCTATGTCGCCCGAAGAGCGGCCCGCGGAGGAGCGCACTCATGATCGACAAATCGAAGGAAAAGACTGATTTCGTCGCCCGTATCGGCAACTGGGACAACTTCCTGGCTGCGATCACCATTGTCGTGATCCTCTACGCAATCCTCGAGGTGCCGAACTTCGCATCGACCTTCAATATTTCGCAGGCCGTCGCGGGAATCTCGGAACGAGCTCTGATCGCGCTGCCGATGGTGTTTCTTATCATCGCCCGCGAGATCGACCTTTCGGTCGGCAGCACGCTGGCGCTCACAAGCGTTGTATTCGGCCTGATGGTGCAGGCGGAGTTTCCCCTCTACGCTGCCATTCCCCTGACATTGCTGGCGGGAGCCGCTTGCGGCGCCTTTAATGGCGTGCTTGTGACGAAACTGGGCTTGCCGTCGCTGGTCGTTACGCTGGGAACAATGGCGCTGTTCCGGGGTATCGGCTATATTCTGCTCGGCTCGGACTCGATCAACGACTTTCCCGACAGCTTCCTCGATTTTGGTATCAATACCGTCGGCGATACGCCGGTTCCCTGGACCATCGCGCCATTCATCGTTCTTTCGCCGATGTTCGCAATCGCTTTGCAAAGGATGCCGCTGGGACGCCGGATATATGCCATCGGCGGAAGTCCCGAGGCGGCACGATACTCGGGCATCCGTCTTGCTCGGACGGTGCTGGGTCTGTTCATCACGTCGGGTGTCGTCTGCGCCGCTGCCGGGATGGTCTACGCTGCACGGCTGGCCAACGCTCGAGCCAACAATGCGCTTGGCATCGAGTTGGATGTGATAACGATCGCGCTCCTTGGCGGCATCAGCGTCTTTGGAGGCAAGGGCAAGCTGACGGGTGTTTTGTGGGCTCTGCTCCTGTTTGCGACGATCCGAAACGTTCTTGGCCTTCTGCAGATTGGCGGCGATGCGCAAGGGACGGTCATCGGACTGCTGCTGATCGTCTCGCTGCTCGCCAGCAATGCGGCCGAGCGCATCTTCGCCAGCGTTAGAACCCACTACTTCAAAACCAAGACAAGCGAGTAGCATCCGGTGGCTCGCAATGTTCACTCAAGCCGGACTTTCGGAGGAGGAAACTTCATGAAAACGACAGTTTTGACATCGCTGCTTCTCGCCAGCACACTGATTGCAAGCTTCGGAGTGGCAAGTGCGGCCGACTGCGCCAAGGCGCCTATTACCGTAGGCTTCCTGCCGAAGCTCGACACGGACCCCTATTTCCAGGTCGCCCAGACCGGGGCCGAAGAGGCCGCAGCCGAGATCGGCGGCAAGGCGATCAAGCAGGCACCCTCCCAGGCGACAGCAGAAGCCCAGATTGATTTCATCAACAATCTGGTTTCCCAGAAGGTCGGCGTCATCGCGATTTCGGCGAACGATGCCAACGCCGTTGCTCCCGCACTTCGTCGCGCCGAAAAGCAGGGCGTAAAGATCGTCTCCTACGACTCCGACGTCGCTACGAATTCCCGCACGCTCTTCCTGAACCAGGCAGCCGGCGATAGTTTGGCCGAAATGATGCTGGAGTCGATGGGGCAACTCATCAACTACGAAGGCGATTTTGCGATCCTGTCCTCCACGCCGACGGCCACGAACCAGAACGCCTGGATCGACTTCATGAAAAAGAAGATGGCGGCCGACAAGAAATATTCGAAGATGAAGCTGGTGCAGGTCGCCTATGGTCAGGAAAGCGAACAGGTGAATCAGCAGCAGGCTCTGGGCCTTGCACAGGCGTTTCCCAACTTGAAGGGCATCATCATTCCTGCCGGCATTGGTCTGCCAGCCGCCGCCCGCGCCATGGAGCAGGCCGGTCTTCTCGGCAAGATCAAGCTGACTGGATTGGCGCCCGCCACTCTTATCAAGAAGTATATTCAGGACGGCTCCGTCCAGGACATCTGGTGGAACGTCAAGGATCTCGGCTACCTGACATATTACGCCGCGCAGGCCGTCGCCGAGTGCAAAGTCAGCGGCAAGGAAGGCGAAACCTTCACCGCCGGTCGTCTCGGATCCTACAAGGTTGGAGCCAAGGGCGAGGTTCTGCTCGGGCCGGCAAAGATCGTAACGCCGAGCAACGTCGAACAATTCAAGTTCTGACTTTGAAACGGAGCAACGCCGACATGGCGTTGCTCACCCTTCTCCATCGAGGATCTGTCATGAAGCCGGTACTTCTTGCGGGCGAGACTTTCCACGTCACCGCATTCGCTTCCAAGGGGTTGGAGGTCGGGTCATCATCCCGCTACTCCAATGGCGCGACGCGATACATCCAGGCACTCGCCGCCCATGGGATCGATGTCGTCCAGATCGGCGGCGAACGATGCGAGGCCGAGTTTCCGACGACACTGGAAGCGCTCTGGCAATATTCGGTTGTCGTGATCTCCGATGTCGGCGCGCTGTCGCTGCTATACACACCTGAAACCCGAGCGGGGCAGCGATCAGTCAACAGGCTGGAGCTTCTTCGCCATTGGGTAGAGCAGGGCGGCGCATTGCTGATGGCGGGTGGCTACACCTGTTTCCAGGGCATGGACGGATCAGCTATGTTCCACGGCACTGCTATTGAGGAGTGCCTGCCGGTCGAGATCAGTGCTGGACCCGATGGCCTTGAGGCGCCGGAAGGCCTCGATCCCATTGTGATCGATGGAGGCCACCCGGTTCTAACTGGTGTCCCATCGCAGCTTCCCTTCGTGCTTGGAATGAATCGTGTTGTCCTTCGGACCGATGACAAAGCGGTTGGCTTGGTCCAATGCTCCATCCGAGGAAGAGAACTGCCGCTTCTGGCCGTTCGCGACTATGGCGCCGGTCGATCGCTGGCATGGGCGACAGATATCGGACCCCATTGGCTCTCCGACGACTTCATGCGCTGGCGAGGATATGACCAACTGATGACCAATATGGTTCGCTGGCTCGCGCGCGAAATCTGATCCAGGAAGCGCGCAATGAAATATATATCCGAACAAGAGCTTGTCGATCTTCTCGCGAACATCGCGGACGGCGAACGACGGATCGTTGCTGTTGCCGGGCCACCCGGCTCCGGTAAATCGACCTTGGCCGAAAGAATGGAAACCGTTCTGAACGCGAAAACGCCCGGTTACGCTGCCGTCTTCCCGATGGACGGATATCATTTCGATGACCAGGTTTTGATCCCACGGGGATTGCGCCCGCGCAAGGGCGCCCCTGAGACCTTTGACATCGAAGGTTTTTTCCACATGCTGGACCGGCTCCGGCGCAACGCGGTCAAAGAAATCGCGCTGCCGGTCTTCGATCGCTCGCTGGAGATTGCGCGGGCAGGGGCTCGCATTATTCCACAATCGGTGCGCCTGGTTCTCGTTGAAGGCAATTATCTCCTGCTGGATCGGGATGGGTGGAACGCTCTCACCTTCGATACGACCATGATGTTGGATGTTCCTGGAGAGACCTTGCGACAAAGACTGATGAAACGTAGGGCGGAACACGGCAAGTCGAGCGAGGAGATCGCGCAGCAGGTCGATTCCAGCGACATGCTGAATGTGGACCTGATTCAAACATCGAGCCGTCCGGCGGATTATGGGCTGCGCTTTTGAAGAGCCGAGACCGAAGCTCAAGGCACGCTACCCGAGATGCTTTCAAACAGGAAAGAAACGCCGAACCGCTGACGAGGTTACTAATTGTAATCCGATTAAGCCTACAACCATTGCCGGTGTCATTTCTTAGGCTAAACTCATATTAAGTCCCTTGGCGATTCGATGGGAGCCGAGTAGCAATCGATGGAACAGTCGACTGGTGTTGTTGCCAATGCCTCTAGCGGTGAGTTCGGCCGGCAATACGCCGCGCTCTGCTATCGCATCAATCGGCATGAAAACGTCGTTGAATATCTGCTGATCACGACGCGCGAGACGGGCCGTTGGGCAATCCCGAAAGGCTGGCCGATGGAAGACAAGCCGCCCCATCGGGTCGCGGAAGTCGAGGCGCTGCAGGAAGCGGGCGTCAAGGGCAAGGTCTGCAAACGTCCGCTGGGAGAATTCACCTACACGAAGCTGATGGCTGACGGGGAGCGGCGGCCCTGTGTCGTTCAAACCCATGCGCTGAAGGTCCATCATATTGTGAAGGATTTCAAGGAACGGGGGCAGCGCCGCTATGCTTGGGTCTCCTGCGAGGAAGCGACCGCCCGCGTCGCCGAACCCGATTTGCAGAAGCTGTTCTTGCTCATCGAGGAGAAGGCGAAATCGAAGCTGCGCCGCCAGGTCCGTCGGCAGTTCCAGTTTTTCGCGAACGTGGCGCCCCCAAACCGCCCAATCGACTGAAAATGGTGCTATGGCAGAAGCAGCAAATCCGAAGACTGGAATCTCAGCGTCACCCGCTCGCCAACGGCCGGCGGACGATGATCGATTGGCCATCGGCAAGAATACCGTAGACGCAGCTTTCTGCACCGACCAGCTCCATTGCTTGAACCCGTACCCGTGCGCGAAAGGCGATCACGCTTCCGCTTTCGGCCAACCGAATATCTTCTCGGCGAATTCCGACTGTTGCATTGCTCTGTCGGTGCATCGCGGGTCGATAACACAAAACCATCGGTCATCTGGAGAAGATTCATCGACGGCGATCCGATAAGGTCGCAACGAAAGCCGTGGCCGGCCCTTCATAGAGTTCGATGGGTGTTCCGAATTGCTCGATCCGACCGGCATTGAGAACGACCAGCCAGTCGGCAAGCGTCATCGCTTCCATCTGATCGTGTGTCACGTAGACGCTGAATATCCACCCAGCCACTTTTTGGAAGATTAGCGACAGCGATGCAGCTCGATAGTGTACCGAACTCCCTTAGTTTGACGGGGTTCTTTTGCGAGGCGAATCTAATATTGCTCAGGCTAGGTGCCTTGAGTGCGG
This sequence comes from Rhizobium sp. BK376, assembly GCF_004341625.1. Lineage (GTDB taxonomy): Bacteria > Pseudomonadota > Alphaproteobacteria > Rhizobiales > Rhizobiaceae > Rhizobium. Next base: position 54,927 of record NZ_SLZG01000015.1, read on the forward strand.
TATGTCGCGGCAAATGTATCAGTTCAGAGAAAGGAATGCCTGATGGTAAACAACAAGGGACAAGGACTGCAGGGGAATTACGGTCCGCTGACGTCCTCGATCGTATCAGCGTATGTTGCCAGGCATTTTACGCCGGTGTCTGAACTCGGCAAACTGATCTCCGGCATCCATTCGGCATTGCAGGCGACGTCATCTTCGATTGTACCGGCGGCGGCCAAACAAAGGCCGGCGGTTTCCATCAGGAAATCCGTGCATGACGATCACCTCACGTGCCTTGAATGCGGCGTAGACTTTAAATCGCTCAAGCGCCATCTGATGACCCATCACGCGCAATCGCCTCAAGAGTACCGCGAGAAATGGCACCTTCAATCTGATTATCCGATGGTTGCCCCCTCATACGCCGAAGTTCGATCGCGGCTCGCGAAGAACGTGGGTCTAGGGCAAAGTCGCCGACGTTCCCGCGGTGCATGAAGCCGCTAACTGTCGATCGCCGTCCACCTGGACGAGTACTGCTTTCTACTGCGCAAAGCGGCAGCGAGGCCATGAATTCGCGACCGCCGCTCTGGCCGCGGTCAACGTGTAGGATTTCGCCTGTGACGAATTCTGCTGGCTCAAGCAATACGACGGCACTGGCCACTTCGCTCGCTTTGCGCCAATGCGGCCAAGCGGATGGAAGGTGTCCAGCATTTCGTGATGCTCGCTGCCTGGGCAGCCGACATTGAAATAATCGAGAAGGCCTATCCGCCCAAGACTGAAAGCAGTCGATCAGAAAATCGCTTTCTAAATAGGGAGCGCACCAAGGCGGTCTTGCCGCATTGACGGGGGCCGTTCACGAGAACGACCGGTGTGTCGCTCAATGCCGTCCGTACTCGATCAGACGCGCCCCTTGGGTAGAGCTGATCTGAGGTGTTCTGCTTTCCATTCATTAACCCGTTGAAATTCGTCTGATCTGGAATCTACGCGCGTCCAATTCGGGATTTCGAGGCTGTCTAGTTCGGAATATGGCCCCGTCCAAGTCAAAACCTCTTGGAGTTAATGTGGCATTATTGATCAGGACGGCCGGATGGACTTGCTGTCGGCCGTTCCTGCTTCGCTTGCTGCAGTCAACGCGTTTCTGTCATCCAGCCGAGGATGTTCTTCCACAGCCGGCCATAGCCCTCCCATTCACAGAAAGCGGGTGAAAGCCAGTGAGGTCCGATGTCGGAGGTCCAGGCAACGGTGCGGCCTTCGCCATGTTTGCCGAGAACGAGCAGGGGGTGTCCGCCTTGGTCGTCCGGAAGGCGCGCCAGCAGTTTGACATCGGAACGTTCGCGCAACTGTACTTCGTTGACGCCGAGAAGCAGGGGCCATTCCCCGTCAAGGCCTGTCACGATGGGATGCTCCGGATCTACGACGACAGGTGTTGAACCCTCCGGCATTTCGACGCGGTCGTCATAGGGAAGGCACGTAACCGGTAGAACGTCTTCTACCGGTGTTCGGCGCCAGCGGGCCTTTCCGTCGATGCCCTGGAAGGAAAAATAGCCGCCGACCATCAGCAGGCCACCGCCCTTTTCAACCCATGCCTTGATGAGTTTCAGCCTGTTCGGGACTGTCTTCGACTGCAGCCAGACGGTTGGCGGCAGAAGGAGAGAATTGGAGCCGATATCCGACAGGATGATGGCGTCATAGGCGTCGAGGCCTGCCATGTCGAAAGGGAATTTCTCGACAGCTTCGTGGGCGGGCATATAGGTCAGCTCGTATTCGCTGCCTTCAAGCGCCTTTACCAGCGGCTCGGCGCCCAGGTGAAAAGTAACGCTGCCGAATTGGTCGAAGCCTTTGTAGTGAGTAGCGGAGCTCACCCAGCTCTCGCCGACGAGAAGCACTTTCTTGGTCATTGTAATCCATTCCTTCTGAGAATTCCGGTCAGGTCGGGGATTGCTGAATTGGCTTTCAGTCGCGCGGATCGAGTCGATCTCTCAGGCCGTCTCCGAACAGGTTGAAGCCAAGCACCGTCAGGAAAATCGCCGCTCCTGGAAACCAGGCGAGCCAATCCGCCTGATCGATGAAGCTTACGGCATCTCGCAGCATCGTACCCCAGGTCGGTGTCGGCGGCTGCACGCCAAGACCGAGAAACGAGAGGTAGGATTCGGTAATGATCGAGGAGGCAAGCAGCAGCGAAGCCTGCACCAGCACCGGCGACATGGCATTCGGCAATATGCTTCGCAGCATGATGGTGGTGTGGCCGAAGCCGAGCGCGCGATTGGCCTTCACGTAGTCGAGGCTTGAGATCAGCATGGTTTGCGCGCGCGCGACGCGAGCGATCGTCGGCGTGTTGATCACGGCGATTGCGACGATCGTGTTGGGGAGTGATGCGCCAAGCGCGGCGGTGATGCCTAAAGCGAGGAGAATGCCGGGGAAAGCGAGGAGCACATCCATGCAGCGCATAAGTACCGCATCGGTCTTCTTGCCAAAATAGCCGGCGGAAAGGCCAATGGGCAATCCGATGAGAACGGCGCCACCAACGCTCAAGAACCCGACGAGAAGCGAGACCCGCGCTCCGGCAAGAATGCGCGAGAGGACGTCGCGGCCGAGGTCGTCGGTGCCGAGCCAGTGGCTGGAGGATGGCGGGGCGAGCGTCGCCATGAAGTCCGCGGCGTCGGGGCCGTAAGGCACGAGCATGGGGCCGAAGATTGCCGAGACGACGAGCAAAGCGACAAGCGACATGCCGAGCCCACTGCGACTGTCTTCCGCAAGGCGGCGAACGAGCGAATGCGAGACGAAGACCGAGCTCATGTGCGTTTCCTCAGTCTGGGGTCGAGGACCGCGTATAACAAATCGGTCGCAAGGTTGATGAAAACGAACAGCACTGCAGAGGCGAGGATCGCGCCCTGTACGACAGGATAGTCTCGGGAAAAAATGGCATCGACAGTCAGCTTGCCGATGCCAGGCCATGCGAACACCGTTTCGGTCACGACGACGCCGCCCATGAGCTGGCCGAGCTGCAAGCCGACCAGGGTCGTGACGGGAATGAGGGCGTTGCGCAGGGCATGCTTCCAAATGACGCGCCGCCGCGGGAGGCCCTTCGCACGGGCAGTGCGGATATAGTCGGCGTTCAGGACCTCGAGCATGGCTGCTCGTGTCATGCGCATTGTCGAGGCGGCCAAAGCAACCCCGAGCGTGATGGCCGGCAGGGTGATGTGGCGCAGTGCCGACGCTGGATCGTCGCTGAAGGCAACATAGCCGGTGGACGGAAAGAGCTGCAGACGGATCGACAGGAACAGCACCAGCAGGATGGCCAGCCAAAAACTCGGCAGTGAAAGTCCTGCAAGGGAAAGCAGCGAGACGCCATAGTCCGCCGCCGTGTTCCGTCGCGAAGCCGAGATGACACCCGCCGGTATCGCGATTAGCAACGAAATCAGGAGTGCTGCAAGACCAAGCTGTATGGTCGGCACCAAGGCCGTCATGACCATATCCAGCACCGGGCGGCCCGACTGGATGGAGCGTCCGAGATCACCGGTCAGCAGATGCCCGAACCAGGACAGGAACCGGATCGGCAGCGGCTGGTCCAACGCGAACTTGGCACGGAGCGCTGCGATCGCGTCCGGCGAGGCATCCATACCGAGCATCGCAGTCACCGGGTCGCCGGGAATCATGGCAAGCAGCGTGTAGGACAGGACGCAGAGGCCGAAGAGCACGGGAACGGTGGAAAGAACGCGGGAGATGAGCAGCTTCATTTCTGCATCTCCCCAGGCAAAATCGTCTGCCCGTCACGCGCACGGCGATAGGCAGCAATCCGTGCCGCGGCCGGTGTTTCGGACAGGACGTCCACGGCGTTGGAGACGGGCGGCAAGGTTTTCGCCAAGTAGCAGGCCGCTAGATGTTTACCTTCGATCTTCATGAGCGCCGGCTCCTCTTGAAGGCACTGCTCGGTTCGATATGCACAACGGGCGGCAAAACGGCAGCCTGGTGTACGATCGGTGGGGTCCGGCGGCTCGCCGGAAAGCAGCGTCGGAGCGCGTTTCGGAGCCTCGATGGTCGGTGCAGCGGCCAGGAGAGCCTGTGTGTAGGGATGGCTCGGTCGCTCGAAAAGCGGCTTGGTCTCTCCTTGCTCGACGACGCGGCCGGAATACATGACGGCCACCTCGTGGGCCAGGTGGCGCACCACGGAAAGATCGTGGGAGATGAAGATGAGCGCGATACCAGTGTCGCGTTGCAGGTCCTGCAGCAGATTGACGACCTGCGCCTGCACCGAGACGTCGAGCGCGGAAACGGGCTCGTCGCAGATGATCACATCGGGCTGGACGGAGAGCGCCCTGGCGATCGCGATCCGTTGCCGCTGGCCGCCGGAAAACTGATGCGGAAACCGGTCGAGTTGGCTGGCGGAAAGGCCGACCGCCTCCATCAGGGCGGCGGCACGCTTCGGCGCCTCGGCCTTGTCGCAAAGCTGGTGGAGCAACATCGGCCGCATCAGCACGTCACGAATGCGTTCGCGTGGATCCAGCGAGGCGAAAGGATCCTGGAAAACGACTTGGACCCGGCGTCGAAAACGGCGCAGTCCATCCCGATCAAGCGTCATCACGCCTGCGCCATCAAGAAGGATACGACCGCTATCGGGATCCTGAAGTCGAAGCAGCATCGAGCCAACCGTGCTCTTGCCGCAGCCGGATTCTCCGACGATCGCGAGTGTGCGTCCGCGTTCTACGTGCAGGCTGACGTTGTCGACCGCATAGAAGCGCTTCGTATTGCGCCATCCGGTCGAGACGGAGAAGGATTTGACGAGATTTTCCGCGGCAAGTAGCGGTGTCATGCCAAGCCCTCCACGGGTGCACGCCAACAGGCAACGTAGTGATCTGTGTCGATTTCGCGAAGCTGCGGCAGCTTCGTGCATTCGTCTGCGGCGAAGGGACAACGTGGCGCAAACCGGCAGCCGGTTTCCTCTTCCCATGGCGGCGGCATGCGTCCATGGATCGGTTCCAGCCGATCGACTGAACCGTTCAAATGCGGCATGGCCGCCAGCAGTGCCAGGGTGTAGGGATGTTGCGCGTCGGCAAAGAGGGATGCTGCAGGCGCCTTTTCGATAACACGGCCTGCATACATGACCGCGACGTCGTCGGCGATTTCCGCCACCACACCGAGATTGTGAGTGATGAACAGGATGCCCATCCCGGAGCGTTCGCGAAGTTCCAGCAGCAGAGCCAGAATCTGCGCCTGAATGGTGACGTCGAGCGCTGTGGTCGGTTCGTCGGCAATCAATAGCGAGGGCTCGCAGGCAAGTGCCATGGCAATCATGACGCGCTGGCGCATGCCCCCGGACAGCTCGTGCGGATAGGCGTCGAGCCGGCGCTCCGCGGCCGGGATATGGACGCTTTGAAGGGCGGCGAGCGCCTTGTCTCGCGCCTGCCGCGAGGAAACCTTCTGGTGGAGCTGTACAGCTTCAGCGATCTGATCGCCGATCGTGAAAACGGGATTAAGGCTGGTCATCGGCTCCTGGAAGATCATTGCCATCCGACCGCCGCGCAACCGCTGCATATCGCGTTCGTTCAGGCTGGTCAGATCTTCGCCCTCGAAAAGCGCGCGATCGGCGGTGATGCTGGAAATCTCTTCTGCTATCAGTCGCATGAGCGACATGGCAAAAACACTCTTGCCGGAACCGGATTCTCCCACGATGCAGGTGATCTTGCCTCTTGCGAGCGATATGGAGATATCGCGCACGATACGAACGCGTTGGCCAGGCGGCCCGAGTTCGACAGACATGCGATCGATATCGAGAAGAAGCTCTTGTTCGTGCAGGGCCATGCTGTCAGGCTCCCCCAGAGAATTGCGCGTCGAGTTCGACGCGCTGCGGCAGGGCGGCGTAAGCTCCCGTGCGTGTCGCCGTAATTGCCGCCGCCGCCTGTGCGAAATGGATCGAGTCATCCAGGGACATATCGCGAGAGAGGGCAGCAGCGAGCACGCCGCAGAACGTGTCGCCGCAACCTGTCGTGTCGCGCACGTCCACCGGCACGGCTGTGTATCTCGTCATTTTTCCACCAGACTGCATCAAACAACCGTCGCCCCCGAGTGTGACGATCGTGGTTTGAGCTCCGCGCCTGGAAAGTTCACCAAGCGCCAACGTCGGGTCGGTCTTGCCGCTGATCGTTTCTGCTTCACTCTGGTTGACGATCAGCACGTCGCAATGGGGGATGAGAGGGTCGATGTCCCACCATATCGGCGCCGGATTCAGCACGGTTCTTGCTCCGCGTCCCCGGGCCACGACAAAAGCTTCGAGCGTTGCGTCCAGTGAAAGATTGCCCTGGGCGAGGAAAATGTCCTGAGGCTCGACTCGGCTGGCGAAGGCTGCCGCCGCCGCCCGGCCTAAGGCGGCGGCACAGGGTCCGGCGCTGACGATGCTGTTTTCACCATCCGGCAAAACCATCAGAAGCGAGAAATCCGTTGCCCCTGGCACCACCGATGGTTCAAAAGCGAGTTCAGCTTCCGCCGCAAGTGCGGATCTGATCTCGTCTGCCGTGGCATCGTCGCCAACCGGGGCTTGGAAGAGAACCGTGGCCCTTGCGCGCGCAGCGCAGACAGCCTGGTTGAGCCCCTTGCCACCGGGCGCACGGGTAACCCCGTCGCCCAGAAGGGTCTCCCCGCGTTCCGGGAGGCGCGGCATGCTCAGACTGATATCAAGCCCGGCATTCCCGAGCACGAGGACCCTCGCCATGGGAGCTCAGTTCCTTGCTTTTTTAACGGCTTCCATGAAGACATTCAGTCTTTCAGGATCCACGGGATTCCACCACACGCCATCGCGCTTCATGTAACTTGCGACGATAACTGCGTCTGCGACGGTGAAAATATCGCCGATATTGTCGGGGTTGACGCCGGAGCCAACGGTAACTGGCAGGGCCGTACCCGCGTTGATCGTCCGCAATTCCTCCATCGTGGCAGAATCGCCGGTGCGTTGGCCGGTAGCGATGGCCACATCGGCATCGAAGAATTCGTTGTCGCGGGCAAGTTCCTGGATTGTGCGGTCGCCGGTAATCGCATGAGCGCCGTGCTTCACATGCACATCTGCAAAGATCTTGATGTTGCGGCCGCGCAGAAAGGCGCGGTAACGGGCGGCTTCTCCGGCCGGTCCGTCCATCAATCCTTCGTTCGCAACATAGGCGTTGGACCATTGGTTGACGCGCACGAAGGCGGCGCCGGCGGCCTTGGCGACGGCTATCGCCTGGATCGCGCCATTCGCCAGCACATTCACGCCAATCGGCAGGCCGCTCGCCCGTCTTACCGTGTCGGCCATGACCGCCATGGAAGCGGCTGTCTCGGGCCCAAGACGATCCGGCTTGGCAAACGGAATATCGCCGTGGTTCTCGACGATCAACCCGTCGACGCCACCCGCCTTGTATCGTTCGGCTTCGGCGACCGCAAAATCGATGATTTCGGAAATCGGTTGGCCATCATAGTTTGGAGAGCCGGGCAGGGCCAGCGAATGGATGACCCCGATGATCGCTTTGCGCCGGCCAAAAATCTGTTCGATCGCGTTTGGCTTTGGTCGGAAAACAGGATGTGCCTTGGTTGCTTCACTCATCTAATATGCCTTTTGTTGTCGTGTGTTTCGCCGCCGCAAACTGAGAGACTTCTGCGGCGGCCTTGCCTGAATTTCGGGTCGAACTCCGATCATTTTTCCAGCCACGCGTCGCCGAGACGGAATGCGGTGTCGGGATAGGGCGTCCAATGCAGCTTTTTGCCGGAGCCCTGCAACGTCGAGTCGAAATGAAGGAACATCATTGCCGCATCGTCGGAAATGATCTGTTGAGCCTGTTTATACATCGCTGCGCGGTCGTCCTGGGTTGCGCTGACGCGTGCCTTGCGCATCAGGCCATCCACCACGTCGCTCTGGTAACCCGAGAAGTTGTTCGGGCCATCCTTGGTGAACCAGTTGAACATATTGCCATCCGGATCCGGGCGGCCGCTCCAGGGAGACCAGCAGATATCGTAGTCTCTTTTCTGCAGAACGGTGATCAGGCTCGTCGCGTCAACCTGTCGGACCGAGACCTTGAAACCGGCTTCCTGTGCCTGTGCCTGGATGATCTGGGCTATGCGCAGTTGCAGCGGCGAGGCGACGACCGTGATCGCGAAAGAGACGCCGTCCGCATGGCCGGCCTCTGCCAGCAGTTGCTTGGCCTTGGCGATATTGCGCTTGTAGGGCTTGAAATTCGCGTCGAAGGCCCAGGAGACCGGGGGGGGTACCGGGCCGTAGGACGGTGTGCCGGAATTGAAGTAGGCGACCTTGTTCACCACATCTTTGTCGATCGCATAGAGCAGCGCCTGCCGCACCTTCTTGTTGTTGAACGGAGCGGCCGTGTTGTTGATCGAAAACGCGTTGAACCCCAGGCCAGGAAGGTCGGCAACAGCAATATTCGGGTCGGTCTTGATCTGGCCGAGCATCTGCGGTGGCACAAGATCGGTGAGCTGCAAGTCGCCGCTTTTCAAGCTTGCGGTACGCAAGGTTTCATCCGGGATCGGGCGGATGACGATCTTGTCCAGTGCCGGACGTCCCTTGAAGTAGCCGTCAAACGCAGTGAGAACCATCTGGCCGTTCTTTGTCCAGCTTTCCAGCTTGTAAGGACCGGCACCGACGCCTTTTGCCGGAAAGTCTGGGCCGAGCTTCTGCAGCGCGGTCGGCGAGACGAACAGCCCGGCGCGATTGGTCATCACCAGCGGGAACTGCGCATAGGGCTGAGAGAACTTGACGGTAAAACTCAAGGGGCCCGTTACGTCGACCGAGGTGACAGGGCCGAGATCTGAGCGACGGGGCGAGCCGACCTTCGGGTCGAGCATGCGGTCAAGATTGAATTTTGCGGCAACAGCATCGTAGAGGGTGCCGTCCTGGAACGTTACGCCGGGCTTGATGTCGAACGCATATGTCAGGTTGTCGATCTGCTTGTAGCTCGCGATGCCCGGCACGACCTTAAGGTCGGGGGTCATGGTCAAAAGCGGTTCGTAGATGAGGTACTGCTCGTAAAGCTCGAAATAGGAAGCGAAGAACGCCGGATCGAGCGTTACCGGATCGGAAACGACGCCGACATTGAGCGTGCCTCCTTTCTGCGGGGTCTGGGCAGACGCGCTGATCGGCAGCAGAAACAGGGAGAGGGCGGCAATGCCTAAGATCGAAGTGCACGTTGTTCTCAATTCAATGTTCCTTCTCTGGTGTTTTTATTGTGTTGCGGGTCTTCGAGGACGCGCTTTTCCTACGCCGGGTGAAGGCCCGGCGGCATAATTGCTGATGACAAAGGATGAGTTGCAATCGCCGGGGCGTGCGTGGCAAACCTCCGGCAGTCCCGCGAACTGCGCCGCGAGGCATTGTCCTAGAAACGGCAGTCAGCGCCGGTGCGGTTAACCCAGCTTCACGTGGAAGCTGTAGCGTTCGGCCAGATAATGAAGCACGACATATTCGACCGGTCGCCGGTCGGGCATTCGCGACGTCCTGTGGCAGATGAGAACGACCGCGGGCTGTTTCACTTCAAGAATGCGTGCCGTTGTTGCGTCGGCCAGCGCGCCCTCGATCCTTTCGTCGCCGGTATCTATGACGATGCCGTCCCGGCGCAGCCGGTCATAGAGAGAGCTCGCATCCAGCTCCTCAACCGTTGGAATTCCTGATTTCTCGAAAATCGAGGGCTTCATGTAAGTGATCGACGTCGCAAGCGGCCTGTCGTCCGCAAACATCGTTCTGTCGATCTCTACAACGGGCTCTCCAGGCAGCATCTGCAATTCCGCAGCAACGACCTGGCTTGCCGGCACGATCTTGATCCAGCGTGTGCGATAGCCAGGCTGCAGACCTCTTGACCGCATGTCCTCCGAGAACGACGAAATCCGGTTGAGCGGCCGCTCGACACGCGGCTCGACTACGATCGATCCACGCCCTGATCGCCTTTTTATTAAGCCTTCCGTCTCCAGATAGTCGAGCGCGGCCCGTGAGGTGCTGCGGCTAACTCCGAAATGCAGGTTGATTTCGGTCTCACCTGGCAGCGTATCTCCCGGCTTGAAACGTCCGCTATCGATGTCACCTCGCAGCCGCTCGGCAATCTGCGACCAGAGAGGGATGGGGCCTTCATCAAGTTTTGCGTCGTTCCAGCTCATGTCGAAAGAGTATAACGTCATGACATTTCGTCAAGCTGCTTTTGCTAAATTTTCTCTCATTCTGCGATTTGATTTTGATTTGAGGGCATCGGCTTTGAAGGGGCCGCTAATTCAAGGACAGGCCAATTGCAAATCGATCGTGCTGCGCTCTGTCTCCTTCATCGAGCCATCAATCGCGATTGGATCTCAAGATGAACGCTGCCGTTGTCGCGCCCCGCGCGGGGCGACTCCAAAGCAAGGTTGTTTATATTCGCTACCGCGAGGCATAGGCACTGCAGTTCGAATGTCGTGCGCAGCACGGACCGAAACTGGGCCGCCCAGGAAGGATTTTCAGGAGGGCCTCCGATCAGCCCGGCGTGGGCCACGAAGGTCGAGAATTGTTCGACGACACCTTCGCCTCGCGAACGCCCGGCTACGTTGCCGGCCAGCGCAAGAATTGTATCTTCCGGTTCAACCATGAAATTCATGCCATGAATGAAGTTTTCGGTTTCAGCCGCAATCGCGACGAGACCGCCCGCTTCGTGAAATTTCGCAGCCCCATATTCGGCTGACCCGAGATCGGGCCCGGCGCCCAGCAGAAAGAGCTTGCCTTCGCCCATCCCCGCGGCAATGGCAACCGCCCTTGTACTTGCGTCTTCCAGCAGAGAGGGAACTTTCCCAAGGATGTGTGTCAGATCCTCGGCGGCCTTACCCTTGAAATGCAGCCCCAGCCGCACGAGAGCCAGCATCGTCACCGCATAATCAAGCGTGTGCGGCGTCTTTCGAGAAAGCGGTGTGAATGGCAGCAAGATCGTATCGTCTGCAACACTTGCGAGAGCGCTGTCTTGATTGCACGTCACCGCGATCACTCTTGCGCCTGCGGCATGCGCAATGGTCGCCGCCTCGACCGTTCGCTTCGTTCCCCCCGAAATCGAGGAAAGGATCACCGTGTCGCCGGCAAGGAAGCGGGTGAAGCCGGCGAGCGACATCGATGTTCTTGCAACGATATCAATGTCCATTGCTGCAAACACGCCGGCAAGAGCTGCTGGTGCGAACACCGAGTCTCCACAGCCCCCGGCGAATATTCGCCCCTCGGCCCCAGCAAGTTTTGAGACGGCGGAAGCAATGGGTCCAAGGCAATCGGCAAGCACGCTCGCCTGTGCGGCGATCTCGCGCTCCATCATATCGTTGATCATGTCGAACCTTTATTACGGCTTGAACGTCTGGCGACCAAGCATCCAGATCGCCTGGGGAGGAACCGGCCCATGTTCCGTAAGGAGCATGGTGACCAGATTTGCAGGGATAACTTCAAGTTCGGGTGCTCGCGTATCGGCCCTCTCGATCCCATCGATTTTCAACGCATCAAGGAGGGGGTGGTCATAATTCCTGATGGCGGGCGCAGGACGGTGACCGTCGTAGCTGCGGGTATCCAGTTTGAGCAAATCCGTGCAGCCGTAAACTTCGACATCCTGTTGGGCCGCGAGCCGGGCAATCATCCGACTACCGATCGTATTAAGAAAGCTTCCATCCGCACGCAATGTCTCGACCCCGAACAGTGCTACATCGCAATCTGCCAGTCCGTGTTCGATCGCAGCATCGGGTATATATCGCACGTGCAGTCCTGCCGGCAGGAACTCGTCGAGATAGCGCGCGCCACCGGCGATCGTTCGGCTTTCCGGAACAACGACAACAAGATCAGCATTGGTTTTGGCAAGCGCCAAAACGATGGCAGCGACCGTACTGGAATAGTCAAATGCCATGACCCCACGTGCGCCGGATAGATGCCGAACGGCCGACGATATCAGCGTCTGCCTGCGAAGGTCGGCAGCTGCGGTCCACTCATGGATGCGCTGCTTGAGCGCCTCGGCCTGCCGGTCAGGGTCGATCTTGTCGAGGTCGGCAAGAAGTAGAGATAGGCTGTTGCCAATGACGGGCGTATCCTGACCGCGTGTGCGCGAGATAAAGCCGGCGGCAAGCCGCGCTCGCCGCAGAGCCTCGGTCCGGTCGGCGATCGTCTCAAGAATATGCAGGAGCAACTGGTTGCCGAGCGACACGTGCTTGCTGGCACCAAGCACGCCTTCGTCGACGATCTGCCAGAGAAAATGCATTGTCTGATCGTCGGGCTTTGAAAGGTCCAGCCCGCTCAATTCCATCACATGTTCAAATCGCCGTTCAGGCATCAGCGGGCTCCATCTGAAAGGGTCTTGCTTGCATCAAATCGCCCGGACGTCGAAAGAAGCTGTTTAACGGCGTCCCGTCGGGGCATCGAGGCCTGGGCGCCAAAGCTGAGAGTGGCGATGGCCGCCGCTGCGTTGGCGAACTGAAGGCGGTCGTGTACAGGCGAATTTTCGAGCTTCGAGGCCAGATAAGCCCCGGCAAAACAGTCGCCGGCGCCCGTCGTATCGACGGCCTCTACCTTGAAACCCGGAACGTCCAGCGTGCCGCCGTCGGATATCCTGCGGCAACCCTCTGCGCCTAGCGTCAAGACAATCTCGCCGCCTGGCCGGAGCATGCCGGGATGGATGCAGCGGCCGAGTGCCTGCGATGCCTCCTTGAGGGCCTCACCGTTCAAGAAGAGGGTATCGACCATCGACAATACCGTCGACAGGTGCTGCGGAGACAACCGAATATCGGGCGGTTCCAGATCAAGCGAAACGGGAATGTTGCGATCACGGGCCATCGCAAATGCGCGAAGGGTCAAATCGGCCGAGCCATAGGTCGCGTGCACGTGGCGAATTCCTTCAAAAGCCTCTGGCACAAGATCGTCGGGCTTTGGCAGATAGGCGTCGGATTCGAGCTTGATCAGGGATTTCTCCCCCGATGGAGACAGGAGAACCACGCACATGAAGGTACTGACCGCCGGAAGTTCCTTGACGAAGCCGACATCGACACCGTCCGCCATCAGATGTGCGAGCGTTTGCCGGCCGGCGGCATCATCGCCAACCACCGAGAGCAGGCGCACGCTACGACCAAGCCTTGTAAGCGCAACGGCGGTGTTGGCAGACATCCCACCCGGTCGTTGCCCCAGATTTCGGCCTGATATTTTCTGGTCGAAGCCCGGTATGGATGGCACGGAAATAAAGAGATCGACGTCGAGATCGCCGATGCAGAGCACGTCAAATTCCGTCTTCACAGCTTGAAGCTCCACATCTTGCGGATAACGTCGCTGCGAGCCACGGATGCGATGAGCATCACGCCGATAATGCCGAGCTGCCATGCCGCCGAAATATTGGCAAGTTGAAGGCCGATTTGCAGCGTGGTGATAATCAGGATGGCGATGACGGTTCCTGGAATGCCGCCCATGCCGCCGAAAATATGGGTTCCGCCAAGGACGGCAATCGTCACGGCAAGAAGCTCCATACCCTTGCCGGCGTCCGGACGCGCAGCGAGGAACCAGGAGAGCGAGATGACACTGCCTAGGGCCGAAAGCAGGCCGCTCAGAATATAGAGGCCGATACGCAGGCGAACGACATTCAAGCCAGAGAGATGTGCAGCACGTTCATCGTTGCCGCATGCAACGATATGCCGACCGATGGTCGTGCGCGTCAACATGACGTGGAGAATGATTGCAACCGGCAGGAGAACGAAGAGAAAGGAGTTCGGGAGGGAGAACGTCGTGCCCTGGCCCAGCCAGCTGAACGATTGCGGCAAACCACCGACCGGAGCTCCCTGCGTCGTTGCGATGGCCACCCCTCCGTAGGCAAACATGGTAGCCAGTGTCGCCATCAGCGAGGGAATATTCAAGACGTTGATGAGCACGCCGTTCAGCAGACCGAGGAGGCCGCCGAACGCCAGCCCCACGATGCACGCCGGCCAAATTGCAAAGCCCGCTGCAAACAACCCCCCGATGACGACACCGGTTAAGGAGACGATTGAACCGACGGACAAATCGATGCCCGGGCCTCCAGCAAGGATGACGAGTGTTTGCCCAAGACCGAGCAGCCCAAGCACCGGAACGTATTGGAGGAGGTATGGCAGCGTGCTTGCCTGCAGGAAGTAGGGGGACACTGCGCTCATTGCCACCAGTGCCACCAGCCAGAGGCAGACAAGCAATAGAAGCCGTGACTTGAGCGGATCGCCACGAAAATAGGTCATGAAGTTTGTCATCGGGGGCTCTTGGTTTTCCTAAGATTGTGCAAGGCGTCGCCAGCAAGGACGATGATGAGCAGCGACCCGATGATCACGGTTTCCCATAATGAGGAGATCCCGACCAGTACGAGCCCGTTCTGTATGACACGAATGAAGATCACGCCGAGCAACGTCCCGAGCAGGCTGCCGACGCCGCCCGTGATGCTGGTGCCGCCGAGGACGGTGGCGGCGATCGCCTCGAGCGCGACCGTGGTACCGATGTTGATTTCCACATTGCGCAGCCTCGCGACGTAGAGAAGTGCAGCAAAACCGGCCAGCAATCCGAGTATGGCATAGGTCGCAATCTTGGTGCGATCGACGTTGATGCCGACAAGCCGCGCCGATGGTTCGCTGCATCCGATCGCATAGAGGTGTCGGCCGAACGGGATCTTCCTCAGGATGAGCCAGCAGCCTAGATAGACGCAGATGATGACGATCGCTGCCGCGGGTATGCCGAGGACGTTGCCGTTGATCATCGGAGAGAGCGTGCCAGGAAGCCCGGAGATCCAAGCGCCGCCAATGGCCAGAAACATGATTGCGGAGAAAATATACATCGAGCCGAGCGTCGCGATGATTGGCGGCACTTTCAGCTTTGTGGTCAGAAATCCGTTCCAGCCGCCAAGCAGCGCACCTGTCAGAAGGCCCATCGGCGCAACAGCAACAGAAGGCAGGCCGGCCTGATATCCCTTCCCGATGATGATCGCGGACACAGCCAGAATGCCGCCGACGCTGACATCTATTCCGCCCATGATGATTACCAAAGTCATGCCCGCGCTGACGATCGCCAGTTCAAGTGCCACGCGCAGCGTCTGAATCAGGTTCAGAGGAGTTAAAAAATAGGGGGACGCAAACGAAAACCCCGTGCCAACAACGAGGATGGCCGCGAAAAGCGCCAACTCGCGTGTCGCGGTCGGCGAAGTGATGCGAAGTGCGGGGCGCATGGCGATAACATCTTGCATGGTAACAACTTTCGATCTTTCCCGGCAAGACGCAGGGGACTTGCCGGGATCGGTGGACAGGCAGATCAGAAGTTGAAATTGCCGATATTATCCTTGGTGAAAACCATCGGCGCGCCAAGCAGCAGCGTCTTGTCGGCAGGCATCCATTTCACGTCAGCTTCCAAGCCATCGACCTTCGGAGCTGCATCGAACTTCGAGCCATCGGCAATCTGTTTGCCGGCCCAGACCGTAAGATAGCCAAGGTCGGCAGGGTTCCAAAGCACGGTGTAGGTCATGGCGCCGCTCGTGACATAATCACGAACCGTATTCGGCGAGCAGAAGCCGCTGGTCACGATCGAACCCGTACGCCCCGCCGCTTCAACGGCCTGGCCGATCCCCGGGCAGGTCGTCGACGCGATGCCGATGATGCCCTTGAGGTCGGGATTCCGCGTCATTGCATCGGTTGCGAATTGAAATGCCCGTGCCGCAGTCCCGTCCGTATGATCGACCGAGACAATCTGAAGATCCGGATAGGCCGACTTTGCCCGTTCCTGGATGGCGGCGATCCAGTTGTTCAGGCTCGCAATGGTCGGCGCATCTGAAATGATTGCGATCTTGCCCTGCTTGCCGACGCGTTTGACCATTTCATCGAGGATCGTGTAACCGAGATCCTTATCCATCGCTTGAGCGACGTAGAACTCGCGATCACTGCCCGCAGCGTCCGCGTCCGACGTGATGACGTGAACGCCTTTCTTCTCGGCGGCCGTGATCGCCGGCTTCAACGTTTCGACGTCGACGGGCGAAACGCCGACCACGTTGAAGCCCTGATTCACGAAACTCTCGAAGATCCGGAGCTGGTCCGCCGAATTTGTGCTGGTCGGACCCTGCTGTGTATATTGGACGCCAAACTTCGCCGCCGCCTTCTTCGCTCCCTCCTCCATGGCGACATAGTAGGGGATGCCCTGGATCTGTGGGACAAAGGCGACGCG
Source organism: Rhizobium sp. BK376 (assembly GCF_004341625.1). GTDB lineage: Bacteria > Pseudomonadota > Alphaproteobacteria > Rhizobiales > Rhizobiaceae > Rhizobium. Next base: position 71,059 of record NZ_SLZG01000015.1, read on the forward strand.
CACGTCGGCGGCATGGACTGCAACGATCGTCGCGGTATTGGCAAGAAGGCCTATGAAAGCGGATATCATCAGGTTTTTCATGTTTTAGTTCCCTTTGGTTTCTTGTTGAATGCTCTCCGGCAAGCCGGATTGTGCCAGCGCTTAGGAGGCGACAGCGCGGACTTCGTGAGCCCCGGTGATGAGGCCGATTATTTCCTGGGGTGTCGTCTTGCGTGTCTCGCGGACCGCGATGCATCGCCCATGGCGCATGACCGAGATACGGTCCGACACCTCGAAGACGTCTTGGATATTATGGGAAATCAGCACGACCGATTTTCCTTGTTGGCGCAGTCGGACAACGAAATCGAGAACCTTGCGCACCTCGGCGACGGCGAGCGCGGCGGTCGGCTCATCCATGATGATCAGTCGCGCATCCATATTGAGAGCTCGGGCAATTGCGACGCCCTGGCGCTGGCCGCCGGACATCTGCTCGACCCAGCTATCGATACTCGGCACGTGTACGTCGAGTTGGGCCAGAAGCTCGGTGGTGCGATTGCGCATGGCCTGCAGATCGAGAAAGGGAATTCCCAGACGCGGGCGCTTGATCTCGCGACCGAGGAAAATGTTGTCGACCACCGTCATTTTCCCGGCGAGGGCAAGCTCTTGATAGATTGTCGCCACGCCGCTTTTCCAGGCATCCTGAGGAGATCGAAACCGGACGAGCTCTCCAAGCATCCTTATCTCGCCTTCGTCAGGCACGTGTGCGCCGGACATGGTTTTGATCAGAGTCGATTTCCCGGCGCCATTGTCGCCGACAAGTGCCATGACCTCGCTGTCTGCAACCTCGAAGTCGACATGGTTGAGCGCTACCAGCCCACCGAAGCGCTTCACAATTCCCGACATCCTGAAGACCATTTTCGTTCCCTGCTTTTAAGCCGGTGTTCTTGTTCGCACCGTGCTTCTTCGTTTCAGCCGCGCATTATCGCGAAGCCATTCCTAAGACTGGTCGTAGTTCCGCTTTCAGCTCTTCAAAGGTTGACACCCGACCCTGGGCACCCTCCGCGGTCGTTGTCAGGCTGCCGGCAACTGCCGCGTAACGGGCGGCCTCCTCAAGGGTAGCGCCGTGAAGCCACAAGCTGAGGAAAACACCCGCGAAGGCGTCGCCGGCTCCCGTGGCGTCCACCCGCTCGACAGGCAAGGCCGGCACTTCGATCTGGGGGCCGCCGCCGCGTCTAAAAACGACCGCTCCGAATTCTCCAAGGGTCAGGACCACGTCGCCGCGTCCTTTGACGCGTGAGAGCGCGTCATGGGTCTGTTGGATCATTGTCGAAATCGGCGTGCGAAAATCGAATATCTCGCGAAGCGTCACATCATTGACGAATGTCAAGTCGACATGCTTCACCAGATCAAGAAAGGCGGCCGGAGTGCGCGAGCTTTCCGGCAGACCGGTCGAATGGAGACTGACGCGCCATCCAGCCTGGTGAAAGCGGTCGATCGAACTCATCATCCGCTCATAGTGAAAGCCTTCTATATGAAGACATGCCGGGCGCGTTTCCGGCTGCACATCCATATTGGCGGTCAGGTCGACTTCGCTCAGTTCGAAAGGCTCGTTTATGATCGTCCGGCTGCCGTTCAGCTCGATGATGACGATTGCGCGTGAGAGCCTGTTATTGAAAGGACGCTTGATCGGCAGGGCGTGAACGCCGCGTTTTCCAAGTTCATGCAGTGCCCAGTCACTGTCAGGGTCGTCACCGACGGCGGTGGCTAGCTCGACGTCCAGCGCGAATGGTGCGCCGACACCTGCCGCGGCAACGGCAAGATTTGCTGCAGGACCGCCGAGTGCCTTTTCGATATGGCGCGCTGTGACGCGATCGTCGCGATGAGGCAGGACCGCGACCCTGCAGAGATAATCCACGCTGATATAGCCGACCACGAGCAAACGCGGCAGTCCGCCAAGGTCGCGTTGCCTCCCGGCGGAATGCCCCGAAAGCGAACGCGCAATCGCACTGGGCCGATAGGCGAGGGAGGCGATGGCTTTCTCAATACGTTCGCGCGTTGCGTCTTTGACCGTCGCGGTTCCATTTATATAGTTCGACACCGTACCGATGGAGACACCGGCAGATCGAGCGACATCGGCAATGGTTGGACGTTTGCGGTGCATGAGACAATCTTATTTTGAAGCGCTTCAACGCTACCAAGCGAACTCGACGGCCTCAATAGTTTTTCATTTTAAGTTTGCAGCGATCATGTGCGAATATGTGATGGCGGAAGGGGTATTGCGGAACGAAATTCTGATTGGCGCCTGCAATTGAAAATTTTTCAATTATTTGATTGCTCCCAGCAGTTTGTAAAGACGAGGAGCCGCCGCGCTGCCTGCAATACCGGTGCTAGTCTCTGGCGAGCCAGCAGTAAATTCCACCGCGGACGTTTTCCTTCGAGCCGGTTAGAGAACGGGCCCTTTCGATAAGCGCGTCATCCAGATTAATGGTCGATCGCAAGATCCCACTGTTGACTGACGGCACAGAAATTGAGGGGGCCGGAAGATGATGAGGTTATAAAGAGCGCTGCCATTCTCATCTTTCGAACCGAGCCGGAGGATCCGGATACGCTGCGGCTGCTCATACAATTGTTCAACGCGGAAGAGGAGGTGGAATATTTCCGGACATTCTTTGAGCAACGGAAGGAATTGCTTTCCCGAGCTCTTGATGCCTCCCGTACCACTGTCGACAGGACGTCTACTAAAAAGGCGCCGGTAGCGCGGCGCCCGACGGCATCCTCCATATCGATCACAAGCGTTCCCTCTTCGCCTAAGAAATACCCCAGGACGGTCATTCCCCGCCTTGCTTTGCTCCCGCCGAACAACGCGCATCGTGATCCGATGGTTGGCATCCTTGCGTCATCGTTGATCGAAGACGTCACGATCGGATTCTGTGCCCTCAACAGCCTTGAAGTCATTGCGCCTCACACGGCCATCCAGATCAGCAATAGATTGGAAGAACAGCCCGGTACCTTCAAGCGCTATGACATCAACTACGTTCTCGACACTCGATTGAGCGGCGCCGACGATAACGATATCTCTTTATTCGTTCAGCTGATCCATCCGGATAACGCCGAGATCATATGGGCCGAACGGTATCACCTCGACTAGTCACAGTTGATGCGCCGACGTCGCGACCTCTCCCGACGAATTGCCCTTTCCGTGGTAGGCCGGATCGAAAACGATGAAATCACACGTACCTACATCGAGCGGAACGCGGTCGCTTATCATCGCTACCTCGTGGGACGCCATTATCTCAATCGCCTGACGCTCCCCAATTTACGTCGCGCGCGCAAGGAATTGAAGGCTGCACTGGAAGATGGTCAAGATTTCGCACCAGTGCTGAGTTCGCTTGCCCGCACCTACGCCAAGGAATGGCTTCTCACTGCGCGCGGGGACGTCGATTTGTTGAAGACTGCCTCAGCCTGTGCGACGCGGGCGATCGAAACACGGAACGATTCCGCAGATGGACATCGTGAATTGGGGATTGCCAATCTTCTTCAGGGTTCGATCGATGAAAGCGTTAGCGCTCTGGAATTGTCGGAAACCCTGAGCCCGCCTTACGCCGATATCATCGCCGACCATGCCGACACGCTGGTTCATTTTTCACGGCCGGATCTCGCGCTGCAGAAGATCGAACGAGCAATTCAGCTTAATCCCATGAGCCCTGACTCCTATTTATGGACCGCGGCGGGCGCGAGCTATTGTCTCGGCAACTTTATTGGCGCGCTCAGCTATATCGATGAGATGGAAGATAGTGATCTTGCCGACCGGCTCTCGGCCGCAAGCTGGGCGATGCTGGATAACGACGAGAAGGCGAAATTCTTCGTTCATCGAGCACGTGAAGCAAACCCTCAATTCGACGTCGACAAATGGCTTGCTGTCTTACCCCTGAAAGAACAGTGGCAGAAAGACATTTATCGGGAAGGCCTAAAGAAAGCTGGATTCTAAAATCAACCATCCACTTGAAAGGGACTACCAGAATGGCAAAAGTTGTTATCGTCGGTGTGACCGGTGAAAAAGGACCTTTGGATTGCAGATCTCGACGCGGGCACGATCGTGCCCCTTGCCGATCCAACGGTCGGAAATCTCAAAACGGTCAGCGATTTCCGCGCAAGCGGCGCCTCGGTGGTCAAGGGTGTCGACGTGGCGATTTCTATACAGACCGCAGCCGCAGCCGCAAGCGGCCATCTCGATGGCTGATCCAGCTAAAATCGGGTGAGGCCTCGATTGTCGAGGCCTTGCGTCCCATGCCAGGAACGTCGTTTGCCGATCCATAACTGCAATTGAGGCAGCATCCGTTAGCGGTGCCTTGAGCTATCCGTGTTGAATTCCATCCCGCTTTGATCCGGCTCGCCACAGACAGGCCGATGGAATATCTGGATATTTTGAGGGACACTATGGGTCATCGTGAAACGGCAATTGTGGGGTGCGGATAAAAACTTGGACTGGTTTATCCTTTGAGTCCAAGACTCTCTTGGTATTCGATGGGACTGAGAGAACCAAGCGAGATCTTGATCCGTTTTTAGCCGTCCAAAGAAGCCTTCGCACGCCGCGTTGTCAGGTGAGCAGCGAGTGAGGTTGGCATCTGCGATCCGCGAGAGCCAGCCTGGCCAGCGATAGTGAGCGCCACGATCGGAATGGACGACGGGCCGGCCATCCGTATCGACCACCGTCTAGATGCGCTTCCGCCGGTCGGATGCCAACAGTCTGTCGGTCGCCGCGGTATAGGCTCATGGGCTGACAGCCGGTTGAGGCCTCGGGCTTGCGGAAACGATCGCCCGCGCATTGCTGCGCGGGCGATGGTTTTATGTGCTAGTATCAGTATTCCGTCCAATCCTGCTGCAGCTTGTTCAGCGCTGCATTGCCTCTTGCGGCCATGGCCGGGCGCGAGACCGGAGAGGAGGCGGTGACCAGGGCAGGGCCCGGGCTGCGTTTCGGCGCACGATTGCCGCCGGCCGCTCCGCTGCCATTGCCGGTCTGGAAGGTGCCGAGCAGTTCGCCGAGGCGGGTGCTCTCCTGCGACAGGCCGGCGCCGGCAGCATTCATCTCCTCAACCATGGCGGCGTTCTGCTGTGTGGCCTGGTCCATGTGGTTGACGGCGCTGTTGATCTCAGACAGACCCATGGACTGCTCCTGGGCGGCCGTCGCGATCGCATCCATGTGCTGGTTGATCTGCTGCACGAGATCGGCGATCGCAGCGAGACCTTCACCGGTATCGTTCACGAGGCGCACGCCCTCGCTGACGGCAACTTCAGAGTTGCCGATCAGGCTCTTGATTTCCTTGGCGGCATTCGCGGAGCGCTGTGCCAGTTCGCGGACTTCCTGGGCGACGACGGCAAAGCCCTTGCCCGCTTCGCCGGCACGTGCGGCTTCCACGCCGGCATTCAATGCGAGCAGGTTGGTCTGGAAGGCGATCTCGTCGATGACGCCGATGATCTGGCTGATCTGCCGCGACGAATGCTCGATCTTGCCCATGGCGCTGACGGCATTGTTGACGACCTGGCTTGAGTTTTCGGCACGCGAACGCGCACCGCGCACCAGATCGCGCGCATCGCCGGCGCGCTGCGAGGTCGACTTCACATTGGCCGTAACTTCCTCAAGCGCGGCAGCGGTCTCCTCTAGCGAAGCGGCCTGCTGTTCTGTACGCTTGGCGAGATTGCCAGATGCCTGCGAAATCTCGTAGCTGCCGCTGCTGACTATCGACGCGGCATGGCCGACACCACGCATGGCATCGCGAAGCTGACTGACCGACAGGTTGAAGTCATGGCGAAGCGCTTCGAATTGCGGCGCGAGCGCCGTATCGATTTCACAGACGAGATCGCCCGATGCGAGCCGACGCAGACCGGCAGCGAGCGCGCCCGTCGCCTGCATCAGGCGGTCTTCGGCTTCCGCCTCGGCGCGCCGCTGGAGTTCGGCGCGTTCGCGCTCGGAGGCGACGCGCACTTCCGCAGCCTGCTCTTCGAGCGCCACGTTGCGAATGGCAGCCTGCTGGAAAACCTCGACCGACCGAGCCATCTCGCCAATCTCGTCACGGCGTCCCACGCCGCCAACCTGAATATCCAGATTACCTTGCGCCAGAGCTGCCATCGAATGCGTGATGACGCCAATCGGCTTGGTGACGCGGAAGACGATGACGCAGATGCCGATGATGCTGATGACGGCGGCTGCGAGGAAGGTGAGCGCGTAGATCGTGAAATCAGCGATGGCCTGGGAATGGCTGGCCTGGGCGGAAGCGACCATGCCGTCTGCAGCGGCAGCAGCGGTATTGGCGATGAAGAGAAGGGCGGCGTTGCCCATCGGTCGCCAGACATCGAGCGACATTGGCGCCTTCTTGCCGGCAGCGAATGTGTCGAGAAGGGCTGCGCGCTTCTGGCCGAAGTCGCCGCCGAAATAGCCGGTCTGGGTCGCCTGGTGGGCATCCTTGATGACAGCGGGCGTATCGGGATGATCGACGAGGACGCCGACCTGCTTCCAGGCGAAGTTCGCGGCGTAGTCGTTGAGTTTGATCGTACCCAATTCCGCCGGCGTCATCGTCGCGCCGGCACCGATTGACATGTTCAGCTGCAGGTTCGAGGCACCGGCAAGCGCACGCGTCGACCAGGCCAGCGAGCGGATCTGGATCATCGCGGTCATCGACGGGTCGCTCTCGCGAACGCGCGCTTCCGTGGCCGTCGAGCCATTTTCCAGCGCCGTCAACAGCTGCTGTCCGAGATTGAGTGTATCGTCCTGCAGGGCGGGATCGCGGTCCGCAACCTTCTTGGTGAGCGCACCGTCCAGCTTGGAGCGGAAAGCCACCACCTGGTCGAACGTGTTCATGACATCGGCGATCGGCCCTTTGAGCGCGCTATCATCGATGCCCGCGTAAATGGACTTCGCGCTCGCCATAGCCGTATCCACAAGGCCGCGATCCTTTGCCAGGGAGGCGAGCGTTGCGGTGAGCGCATCGGGCTCCATCTTGGCGGCAGAGGAGCCATCGCCACGTTCGTTGCGGAAGGCCGCGAGTGACTGGAAGAGAGCGCGGTCGAGAGCGGTCAGTTTCGAAACGTCGCTGAAGACCCCAGCTCTGCGGTAAGCATCCATCGCGGACGATGCGGTGAGCACGCATATCACCGTGCTAAGAAGAAGAAATATCCCGACCAATACATTTCGGATAGACAGAGTCATAGTAACCCCACTCACGTTGCTGCTGGTGTCTAGGTGCTGGTTGGCATCTCGACGGGTGAATGTGCTGAAACCGCTTGCTTGATTGCGAATAGGCAATCCGCTGGCCGTCGAGACTTGCTCGTTCGCAGGCTCATCATGGCCAGTCCAGTACGATTGAAAGATAGTGATGTACTTATTGAGACAGCATTAATTTAGCTATTGATGCGGCCGTGAATGTGCTCGATTTTTCGATTATTTTTTAATAAGTGGCAGGTCGCAATCGGCACGAGCATCGCTAATATTTGTTTCAATTAATGAACGTTGGCCGGAGTTATGGCAAACTACTCCTTTCTCCTGATCAACTGATGGCCTCAATCAATAGCTTTATTGATCCGATCAAGGTTGCCAGATACGAGCAGCAAACTCGTCGGCCCCACCGTGACTGCGACTCAACTGTGGTCGCACCGGACAAGATTGCCGCTCCTGGCATATGATTGCCCACATGGCTTCCGAAAATTCAAATTCCGGCGGACGCCTTGTCGCCGCTTTCGGCAGCTGTTCCGTGAGCTGCCTGATCGGTTCTGCTCTCGATCTCGACCTTGCATCCGACATCATGCGTCTTCAACGCTTTTGTCAAACATAGAGCTGTGATGATGATCGGAAGGCAGACGAGATATGAGACCCTGATACCAGCATGTTCGGCGACAAAGCCAAGCAACGGTGGTGCCAGGAAGAACACGACGAACGACATTTGCGCCAGCGCCGCGACATTTAGATGGGCCGGGCGATCGATCCTCTGCGCCGCTGCAGAAACAGCGAGTGGGTAAACCGCGCTGCAGCCGGCGCCCATCAGCCCAAAACCGACCAGTGCGACATAGGGGTGCGGCGCAAGCCAAACGGCGCAGAGACCTGCCACCGAGAGAGCAAGGAGAAAGGTTGCAACGGTGCGCGCACCAAATCGGTCGACGAGCGGATCGACAAACAGTCGTGCCACCGCCATGAAAAAGGTAAACAATGTTAGCCCAAGGCCGCCGATGAAGGGCTCAACCGCAAACACATCGCGCATGTAGATGGCTGACCAGTCGATGCCCGCACCCTCTACCAGAAAAGCTGCAATGCCGATCACGCAGAGAGGCAGAAGCCCCAGAGTCGGCAGTGCGATGCTCGGAGCTGCCGCATGTTCGAGCCCGGGGCGGGCCGGTGCGCTCTTCATGCCGTAAATGAAAATCGTGCCGACGATCAGAGCGAAGGCGAAGGTTAGCGCGAGATGGAGCTGCATTGGAACACCCGCCTGACGAATGCCCGAGGAAACGAGAGCGGTCAGAAAAAATCCGAGACTCCAGAAGCCATGTGCCCGGTTCATCACCCCACGGCCAAGTTGCGCTTCGATGCGGTCGATCTCGACATTGAGATTGATCTCCAGCGCCCCGGCCAGCAGACCTTCACAAAACAAAATGAGGAAAACCAGTGGCGCGAAGCCGGCCCAGGGAACGCTAGCCAACAGCGCGGACGTGCCGAGCACGGTCAGGAATGCCGTCCTGCGCGCTCCAAACCGTGCAATGAGGGGCGACGCGAAGGTTAGGGAAATCAGCGCGCCGATTGCCGCGCCGATCAGCGTCAGGCCCAACTGGGATTTATTGATGTCCAACGCCACTTGAAGATCAGGCAATCGCGAAAGCAGCGCGCCCATCGATGCGGCGAACAGAAAGAAACAGGCATAGATCCGGTGCTGGGGCTGGATATGCATTCAGAAGCTCCGAATGTGATGAGTTTGACAGTTCGCACCTTCTTTGCGAGGGCGACGAAACGAACTATCTTGAGTGGCGTTCTCCGGGATATCTGGTGTTGACAAGGACTGCAACCGTCGCAGTTGCTGCCTGGCGTCCGCCGACCTCATGCCAAGTCTGCGATCGGCAAGAACACATACGATCATCCCATCTTGCGTCAAGGGTCGGTGTTATTCTCCTACATTGTTGCATATCCCTCGGTTGCTTCTAAAGAAAGCGAATGTCAGACGGCTGTTGGTCGAATCGATCATGCCGACCATCCACATATTGAGTTGGCGCCGCAGCCAATTCTTCTGGATCAATATCGTCAAGTAAGGGAACTTGAACTGCGTAGAAAGCGCCCCCCATCGCCTGAAGCTCACCACGACCCGGCGTGCGAATTCCACAGATTTTACAGAAATGAAATTGAATGGTCGGCTCGATGCGGCCTGGCGGCGTCCACTGATAAGTAGCCTGGGACGCAGAATCGGTTACTAGGTGAAACCGGTCGGCTGGGACGAACAACAGCCATGAACGAGCTTTAGTACAACTTGAGCAGTTGCACTTAATCGTTCCCTCGGCGATATCGACGTCCGCCGTAAAACGCACCGCCCCGCAGTGGCAGCTACCGGAATGGGTTTTCAGGGTCATTTCAGCGATCTCCGTTGTTGTGGATTCAATTTCGACTATGGTTGTGCGCTATTACGTTCTGCGTCCGTTTTGGGATACGCTGGTGCAGCCCTTTTGCCGCTCCTTCGTTTCCTCGCATTGGAAGACGAACGAAGGTCGATCCTTTCGACAATCCCAGGAAAAATATCGCAACGAATTTGGCGAACCGTACTAACGGATCCCTGAAATGCGGTCAGCGCATCGCTGCTACGGTCGGGCGGATCATTTCCAGCAAGGTATGAGATAGCGCAGCCGATAACTGCGTCACTTCGCCGGGCAAAGCCTGGACGGAAAGCACCGGTCTCGGCCGCTAAGCTGGTATTTCTGGTTGCTCGGATAACGTTGGGACTGGTTGGGAACAGCCAAGACGAGAGCAGCTTATCGGCCCACGTCAGCCAACCCGGCCATCGATCGCCTGAAGTTGCAGAAGTTTGAACTCTTCTAACTCATCCACTTTTGCGGATGAAGATTGTTTCGGCCCCGGCGAGGGGACCGAGGTGTATCAACAACAGCATCAACGTCTTGCTGTTGATGCTGTTGTTGCGACCGGTCTTCCATTCGCGATCCTCCGATTGCGACTAACGTGAGCTTTCCTCAAGAGTTGCGCGGTCGCGCGCCAGCGAATGGGTGGGACTTTTCACCGCTTTCACGCCGTCGCCGGCGCGCCACAGCGGAAATTCACCGGTCCCGGATTCAACTTACTCGGTGGCGTCCCGCGGCGGTGAAGTGTCGGAGATGGCCAAGGCAACAAAACCTTCCGGAATATATCTCTAAATGACCCAACTGGCACCTCCGGCGGCGCAGGATGCGTTATCGCGACGTATAGCGCCCCGCAAAACCCTGACTTCCCCTTGGAAAGGATAAAGAGCTCTTGTTGCCCCAGTGGCCTTTTTTTCACTTGGCACTAGATTCATTAGCACTTCAATGGAGGGGATGTTGGTGGGCAGACAAGGCGGCGACGTTCAGCGTAAGAGCGAAAGTTTGGAAAGTCCACTAGAGCTTGATCTGACCGCAATGGCAGGGGACGACGCCCGGGCATTGCTGGATGCACTTCTCGCCATGAAAAGAGGTGACTTTTCGGTCCGAATGAGATCCGACCTAACCGGCGTAACAGGAAAAATCGCGGACACATTCAATGAAATCATTGCTGCCAACCAGAAAATCGCTTCCCAGCTGGAGAACGTCGGTCAGGTGGTAGGCCGTGACGGTCGCACCAGCACGCGCGTGCGGTTTGGGCTCTCCGATGGCTCTTGGTCGGACATGGAGGTTTCGATCAATAAACTGATCGATGATCTTGTCTGGCCCACCGCAGCTGTTACCCGGACAATCACCGCCGTTGCAAAGGGTGATCTGCTGCAGACCGTTCCGCTTGACGTTGACGGGCGCCCGCTGAAAGGAGAATTCCTGCGCTCGGCCGAGATCGTCAATACGATGATCAAGCAGCTGAGCGTCTTCACCTCTGAAGTGACACGTGTAGCGCGCGAGGTTGGTACGGACGGCAAACTTGGAGGGCAGGCGCAGGTTGCGGAGGTCACGGGGGTCTGGAAAGACCTGACCGAGAGCGTCAATTCGATGGCCTCGAATCTAACCGCTCAGGTTCGCAATATCGCGGACGTGACGATTGCAGTTGCCAACGGCGACCTTTCTAAGAAGATCACCGTCGACGTCAGAGGCGAAATCCTGCAGTTGAAGGAAGCCATCAACACGATGGTTGACCAGCTGCGATCCTTTGCCTCGGAAGTGACGCGTGTTGCGCGCGAGGTCGGCACGGAAGGCAAGCTTGGAGGGCAAGCGCTCGTTCCCGGCGTGGCGGGAACGTGGAAGGACCTGACCGACTCTGTCAATGCGATGTGCGGAAACCTGACCGCCCAGGTTCGCAACATCGCCCAGGTGACGACAGCCGTCGCTCTTGGTGACCTGTCGCGAAAGATAACGGTCGATGTTTCGGGCGAAATCCTGGAACTGAAAGAAACCATCAATACGATGGTGGATCAATTGAACGGCTTTGCCGGAGAGGTCACGCGCGTGGCGCGCGAAGTCGGCACCGAGGGGCGGCTGGGCGGGCAGGCTCAGGTGCCGGGTGTTGCCGGCACCTGGAAGGATCTGACCGACAACGTCAATTCCATGGCATCAAATCTTACGGCCCAGGTCCGAAACATCGCGGAAGTATCAACCGCCATCGCCAACGGCGACCTCTCCCGCAAGATCACCGTCGACGTGAAGGGCGAAATCCTCCAGCTGAAGGAAACGCTCAACACGATGGTTGATCAATTGAACCGGTTCGCTTCGGAAGTGACGCGCGTGGCGCGCGAAGTGGGCACTGAGGGTAAGCTTGGCGGTCAAGCGCAGGTTCCAGGTGTCGCAGGCACCTGGAAAGATCTGACCGAAAACGTCAACTCCATGGCCTCGAACCTGACTGGTCAGGTTCGCAACATTGCCGAAGTCACCACGGCCGTCGCTCGCGGCGACCTTTCGCGCAAAATTACCGTGGACGTGAAGGGCGAAATCCTCGAACTCAAGAATACCGTCAACACGATGGTGGATCAGCTAAACGCGTTTGCCGGTGAAGTGACGCGTGTGGCGCGCGAGGTCGGCACCGAGGGCAAGCTCGGTGGCCAGGCGCAGGTGCCGGGAGTTGCCGGCACATGGAAAGACCTGACGGATAGCGTCAACTCGATGGCCGGGAACTTGACTGCCCAGGTCCGCAACATCGCCGAAGTGGCGACGGCGATCGCCAACGGCGATCTGTCGCGCAAGATCACGGTCGATGTCCGAGGCGAGATCCTACTGCTCAAAGATACGCTCAATACGATGGTAGACCAGCTGCGTTCCTTCGCAGGCGAGGTGACGCGCGTGGCGCGCGAAGTGGGAACGGACGGCCGGCTCGGTGGCCAGGCTGTCGTACCGGGGGTCGCGGGAACCTGGAAAGACCTGACGGATAACGTCAACCTGCTCGCTGCCAATTTGACCACGCAGGTCCGCAACATCGCGGAGGTTACGACCGCAGTCGCTCGCGGCGACCTGTCGCGCAAGATCACCGTGGACGTGAAAGGCGAGATCCTCGAACTCAAGAACACCATCAACACGATGGTGGATCAGTTGAACGCGTTCGCAGGTGAAGTAACGCGCGTGGCCCGTGAGGTCGGCACCGAAGGCAAGCTTGGCGGCCAAGCTCAGGTCACCGGCGTGGCTGGCACATGGAAGGACCTGACCGACACAGTAAACGTCATGGCGGCCAACCTGACCGAGCAAGTGCGCGGGATCGTCAAGGTGGTGACCGCTGTTGCCAACGGCGATCTCAAACAGAACCTGACCGTCGCCTCCAAGGGCGAGGTCGCAGCACTTGCCGAAACCATCAACAATATGACCAACACGCTGGCTACGTTCGCAGACCAGGTCACGACCGTTGCCCGCGAGGTCGGCGTCGAGGGACGGCTTGGAGGGCAGGCGAACGTGCCAGGCACCGCTGGCACCTGGAAGGATCTGACGGGTAACGTCAACTTGCTGGCGGCCAACCTCACCACTCAAGTGCGCGCCATCGCCGAAGTCGCAACAGCCGTAACCAAGGGTGACCTCACCCGTTCTATTCAGGTCGAAGCGAGGGGCGAAGTCGCCGAGCTCAAAGACAACATCAATACCATGATTGGCAATCTGCGTCTGACAACGGACCAGAATACCGAACAGGACTGGCTGAAAACGAACCTGGCGAGATTCACGAACATGCTGCAAGGCCAGCGCGATCTGACACTCGTCGGAAAATTACTCCTCTCGGAACTGGCCCCGCTGGTGGGCGCTCACCAGGGTGTCATCTATCAGGTCGAGGCCGACGAGCGACGGCCGAGCCTGTCTCTGCTCTCGGCATATGCCGGCGGAATTGAAGCGGCTCACCCGCGTCGCCTTGAGTTCGGCCAGGGGTTGGTCGGCCAATGCGCGGTCGACACTCGCCGTATTCTTGTGACCAATCTTCCCGACAATGTCGTACCCATCAGCTCAGGCGTATTCTCGACGCTTCCCAAGAGCGCGATTGTTCTGCCTGTGCACTTTGAAGGACAGGTCAAAGCAGTCATAGAGCTCGCTTCGGCCGGAGAGTTCACCGAACTGCAGCTCTCCTTCCTCGATCAGCTGACGACATCGATTGGTATCGTGCTCAATTCGATCGAAGCGACAATGCAGACGGAAGGGCTGCTGAAACAGTCACAGCAGCTGGCAACCGAGCTTCAGACCCAGCAACGGGAATTGCAACAGACCAACGAACAGCTCGAACAGAAGGCGCAGCAGCTTGAAGAGCGAAACGTAGAGGTCGAGGCAAAGAACCAGGAAATCGAGCAGGCCCGTCACGCCCTGGAGGAGAAGGCGACCGAACTTGCGCTGACCTCGAAATACAAGTCAGAATTCCTCGCCAACATGTCGCACGAATTGCGCACGCCACTGAATTCGATCTTGATCCTTGGCCAACAGCTAGGGGAAAATCCCGATGGCAACCTTTCTGCAAAACAGGTCGAGTTCGCAAAAACGATTCATGGGGCGGGCACCGATCTTCTGAATCTGATCAGCGATATTCTCGACCTTTCAAAGATCGAATCGGGCACGGTCTCGGTCGACGCCGAGGAGATTTTCATCAGCAACCTGCTCGAGGTCATGTCCCGGCCTTTCAGACACGAGGCTGAAAATCGCAACTTGCAGTTCTTAGTCGAAGTCGGAGCGGGAGTGGGACGAAGCATCATTACCGATTCCAAGCGCCTCCAGCAGATCCTCAAGAACCTGCTCTCAAACGCATTCAAGTTTACGGCTGACGGAGGGGTGACGCTTCGGGTCTCTGCCGTCACGGAAGGCTGGTCCCCCGATCACGCATCTCTAAAGAGTGCCCCGTCGGTTATTGCCTTCGAGGTGTCAGATACCGGGATCGGCATTCCACCGGAAAAGCAGCGTCTCATCTTCGAGGCATTTCAACAGGCGGATGCTTCGACCAGCCGAAAATACGGCGGCACGGGCCTTGGGCTTGCGATTAGCCGCGAACTTTCCAATTTGCTTGGCGGCGAAATCCAGCTGAGAAGCACTCCAGGCGTCGGCAGCACTTTTGTGCTTTATCTGCCTTTGACCTACGTCGGAGCGGCGTCGGCTCTCGCAAAACCTGCTCTGGAGCCAAACAATGTTGTGCAGCTCGCGGAGGCTGCGGCCGCGCGCTGGAAAGACAAAACGGTGGAACAGGTTGACGACGACCGCCAAAATCTCCAGTCGGGCGACGCCGTTCTCCTGATTGTTGAGGATGATGCACACTATGCGCGTGTTCTTGTCGATCTCGCCCGCGACAGCGGATTCAAGGTGCTGGTCGTGGCACAGGGCGGCGACGTGCTGAGCCTTGCTCAAGAATATCGGCCAGCGGCGATATCACTCGACATCTTTTTACCCGACATGCTGGGGTGGACTGTGCTCAGCCAACTGAAACAATGTTCGGCGACGCGGCACATACCCGTCCAGATCATCAGCCTCGAGGAGGACCGCCAGCACGGTCTGACCCGCGGCGCCTTCGCGTTTATGAGCAAGCCGACGACAGCAGATAGCCTTGGGAGAGCTTTCTCGCGGCTGAAAACCTATGTCCAGCCCCGGCGCAAACGACTTCTTCTCGTCGAGGATAGCGAGGCGGAGCGCCTCAGCATTGCTGCATTGTTAGGTCATGAAGACATCGACATCGAAAGCGTGGGCACCGGGGAAGAGGCGCTTGCCTTACTGCGAACTGTCCCGGCTGACTGTGTCGTCCTCGACCTCACTCTTCCAGACATGTCGGGCTTCGAGGTATTGGAGAAAATCCGCGACGATCAGAACATTGCCGAAGTACCGGTCGTTGTCTTCACCGGCCGCGAATTGTCGCTCGAGGAAGATGCAAAACTTCATACGATGGCACGCAGCGTCGTCGTGAAGGGGGTAGAGTCTCCAGAGCGCCTGCTGGACGAGACGGCGTTGTTTTTGCATCGTGTTGTCGCGGACATGCCGGCGGCAAAGCAGGCGATGCTTGAGGAACTGCATAGCTCGGACGAGGATCTCGTCGGAGAGGCCGTGTTGCTTGTCGACGATGACGCTCGCAACATCTTCGCCCTCAGCAGCATTCTCGAGCGCCGCGGAATGAGGGTCTTGACGGCGACTACAGGTAGCGAGGCAATTGATATTATCCAAAAAGAGCCCGGTCTCGCTATCGTTCTAATGGACATCATGATGCCTGGAATGGATGGCTATGAAACCATGCGAGTTATCCGCTCTGACCCTGGGCTCCGACGCCTTCCTATTCTCGCGCTCACAGCGAAGGCGATGAAGGGGGATCGGGAAAAGTGTCTCGAGGCTGGCGCTTCAGACTATCTGGCAAAGCCGGTGAATACAGAACAACTGCTTTCCGCGCTTCGAATGTGGCTGCACCGCTAGAGATATGGCGATGAACCCTGTGAATATTCTTCTCGTTGATGATCAACCGGCAAAGCTCCTGAGCTACGAGGTCGTGCTACAGGAGCTAGGCGAGAATCTCATGAAGGCGCAGTCGGGTAGGGAAGCGCTGGAACATCTGCTGCGAAACGATATCGCTGTCATCCTGGTCGATGTTTGCATGCCGGAGCAGGATGGCTTTGAGCTCGTCCGGATGATCCGGGAGCATCCACGCTATCAGAACACGGCAATCATATTCGTCTCGGCAGTTATGATGGCAGAACCGGACCGCTTGCGGGGCTATGCCGCTGGAGCCGTCGACTATGTCTCGGTTCCCATCGTACCGGATGTTTTGCGCGCCAAAGTGAGAGTGTTCGCCGATCTTTACCGCAAGACAAGAGAGCTCGAAAGGTTGAACGGCGAGCTAGAGGTCCGGGTTCGAGAGCGAACTGCCGAGCTCGAGGCGTCATCAAATCAGCTGCGCCGGTTCAATGAAGAGCTCGAACAACGAATCGATCAGCGGACGAAAGAGCGCGAGGAGGCGCTGGCGCAGCTTTTCGAGGCCCAGAAGCTAGACACAATCGGGCATCTGACCGGTGGCGTTGCTCATGACTTTAACAACCTGTTGATGGCAGTGTTGGGAAGCCTCAACCTTCTCAAGAAACGCCTTCCCCCCGACCAGAAAAGCGAACGTCTGCTCGGCAATGCGATACAGGCAGCAGAGCGAGGCGCTTCGCTCACGCAACGCCTATTGGCATTCGCGCGTCGTCAGGAGTTGAAACCTCGAGCGGTCGACTTTTCCCAGCTCTTTGAAAGCATCGAGGATCTCTTGGGCAAGTCACTTGGGCCAGGCGTGGATGTGAGGAAGGACATCGCGACGGATTTGCCGCCGCTGTTAGTCGACAGCAATCAGCTCGAGCTCGCGCTGCTCAATCTCTTCGTGAACGCCCGCGACGCGATGATGGGAGGAGGCACAATCACAGTGTCTGCCGCGGAGGACGCGAGATCGCGACCGACGAGCCTTGCGCCGGGGCGATATATCAAGATATCCGTTATCGACAATGGCGAGGGTATGGACGAAGCGACGGCCGCTCGCGCAACCGAGCCGTTCTTCACCACGAAAGGCCTTGGCAAGGGAACTGGTCTGGGCCTGTCCATGGTCCACGGACTTGCGGCCCAATCAGGCGGCGCCCTCAGTCTTTCAACGGCAAAGGGAAAAGGGACCACAGTCTCCTTATGGTTGCCGGTCGCGCAAGATCAATCCACGCTGGCACCATCGCCGGAGAGTTCATCGCTCGCTTCCGTGGCCCTCCGTTCGTTGAACGTGCTCGTGGTCGACGACGATGCGCTAGTGTGTATGGGAACAGCCGCAATGCTGGAAGACATGGGGCACGTCGCCACCGAGACTTCGGCGGCGGCAGCCGCCCTTCAAGTTCTCGCTGCAGGTGAGAAAGTCGATCTCGTCATTACAGATCACGCGATGCCCGGCATGACAGGTGCGGAGCTCGCACGCTTGATCTTCACGTCGTATCCGGGATTGCCTGTGATCATGGCGTCAGGCTATGCAGAACTGCCTGACGATCAGGAACTGGCCGGTCTTCTGCGACTGACGAAACCCTTCACCCAACAGCAACTTGAGGCTGCGGTCCGCCTCGCGATCGCAGACGTAGCGAATACCGCGGGAGCGAGGCATTACGGTTTCTCGTTTGGGACCGGTTGAAGCCAAGGTTCGCCGTTGGGAACTCGTTTCAAGCGCTAGGAAATCGCCGTGACGGAACGCTCTGACCGGGCGTTTCGGGATGGCGGTCTCTGAGGCAGGCTATGGAGATCAGGCTGTTGAATTCCATCCTGATTCGACCCTTCTGGGGTGCGTATAAAAACTTGGACCGGTTTTTGTCCTTTGCGTCCAAGACTCTCTCGGTATTCGATGGGACTGAGAGAACCAAGGGAGATGTTGATCCGCTCTTCGTTGTACCAGCGGATGTGGAAATCAACGATTTCAACGAATTGCTCGATCGTTGTGGTCTCCCAGTCCCGGGGATAGAAGAGCTCCGATTTCAGCCGTCCAAAGAAGCCTTCGCATGCCGCGTTGTCAGGTGAGCACCCCTGCCCCGATCCTCGACAAAGCGATCACCTCTTCCTCCGTGCAACCCTTGCCCCGGAGCAGTTCCTACTGGTCCACGGCCTCGACACTTTCGACCGCCGTGTCCATGCTAAGATTGACGCTCTCATGGTCGCAACCGCCTTGATAATTACCGGCGAATCCTCGAGGTTCACGAACGAAAGACCTGATGTTGTTGAAGGGGAATTTGCGCAGATAGCCCAACGAGGAATATCCGGTCCCGAAGTCGTTCATCGAACCATGATGCGCTGCGACTTAAGTGGGCTGCCCTTCGCATAGCGTAACGCCTCAGGACCAACCGATGTTCAATCCTGGGCTCTGATTTCCGATTCGAAGGGAGCCTGGAAAGCCGACGCCTCTCGCTAATTTGATTTTCGGGCAAATTGTCTGCGGTCGCCCGAAGCCTTACGCATGCTCACTGAATTCCGATTGGTGGGAGCGTATCGATGGCGAGAAGTCTTTTGTTGTGCCTTTTGATGCTGGCGGCTCTGCCCCAACATTTATTTGCCGCAGTCAACTGCGGCGGTGCGACCGCCTGTCGGGTTCAGGACGGGAACTATCGAATCGAGCTGCCGAAGGATGGCGATATTCGGGGTGCCTACGTTTACTTCCACGGTTACAAAAGTTCGGCGGAGCTGCAGATGCAACAACGTCCGCTCGTCGACACGACCCTTTCGCACCATCTTGCCTATGTCGCGGTGGACGGGATCAATGGCAGTTGGTCGTTTCCCCACAGCGCCCGCCCCGGACGAGACGAAAAGACCTTTATCGCCGATGTCCTCGACGACCTACGTCAACGCTATGGTTTCACCGCCGATAAAACCGTCATCGGAGGTTTTTCCATCGGTGCCTCGATGGCCTGGTATACTGCTTGCCAACAAGGGGAAAGAGCAGTCGCTATGATCACCTTCTCTGGCGTTTTCTGGGATCCGCTTCCAAAGTCGGAGGATTGCGTTGCGGACGTTCCACCGATCATCCATTTTCACGGTACCGCTGATCAGACCTTTCCGCTTGCCGGACGCGCGCTTAGTGCAAACTTTCACCAGGGAAACGCCTATGACAGCATGGCGATCCTGCGATCGCGTGCAAAATGCGATATGAAGGATGCGAGGACGATCACGCTTGACGGCATCAAGTGCGATGACGTTCCCGGCTGCATACGAGGCGACAGCATCATGTGCATCCACCATGGCGGCCACGAGGCCAGCGCAGACATGCTCGATGCCGGTTTGACGGCCATCGGCTTTCCAAGATGATCCTTTTCCCGAAAAATTAGCTGGAGCGCCTTGTAACAACGGGGCGGCATCTTGCGAACTAACGGACAGCAAGGTGTTCAGCCTTGGCAAAGTTCGACCAAGACGTTCAGTCCAACCGTTACAAAGGAAACGTGATCATGCTGCATTCCATCGTATGTCCCAGCATGGGCCACTCCATCATCCATCCCTTCGCAGAAGGTGCGGCCGTCTGGGGGCAGGTGATCACACCGAGTATCGCTCACCTCATTCAGTCCCAGCGCGAACTGCCGATTGATTTCTCTCGTGTCCGTCCCGGCATTGTCTTTGAGGTCGAAACCGGCGTTGCCATGCTGCCTCATGTCATTGATGCCTCTACATTGCGACTTCACGTCGAAACGTCCGCGTTTCGCCACGGTACCGCTCGTCCAGACGCGTCCGTGGAAGCCGTTGTGCGCATCGATGTCGGCGGCGACTGCACCCTCAAGGTTTGGGGCAAGGCAAGAGCTGAGGAGCCGACGCAGCGGGAACAGTCGCGTAATCGCAACCTGACCTCGACAACTCCCGTCATCCTTGCCATCACGTTTTGGGAGATTTCGCGGGCACCCGATGCCCGTTTCGATCATTTGTTGCGCGAATCTGCCAAGAACGATCGTGAAATCCGGCAGCTTCGATCCCAGGTCGCACTTGCAATGTGCTCGCAGTGAGCATCCGCACGGCACGCACAAAAGTGTGAACGGCGTGGCTGTAACGTTTCCCAGACCACGCGCGTATCGGCGACGTTCGTCTCAAACGCAAAGGAAATGATCATGACTTACATCCCGCGTATGGTGCCTATTGCCACGGCCGCCATTCTCGCATTGTCCTCGGCATCGATCGCCTTCGCCGACGAAGTCTATGCAACCAACGGGGTTGCCATCAACGGCTACGATCCGGTCGCGTATTTCACCGATCACAAGCCGGTGAGGGGTACGGAGGAATTCTCGATCTCGTATAAGGGCGTGACCTTCTATTTCGCGACCGCCGCGCATCGTGATGCCTTTACGAAGGAACCGGAACACTATGCTCCACAATATGGGGGGTATTGCGCATTCGGGACCGCCGAGGGACACAAAGCTCCAACCCAGCCGCAGGCCTTCACGGTCGTCGATGACAAGCTCTATCTCAATTACAACGACGATGTTGCGAAGACCTGGCGTTCGGATATCGGCGGCTACATTAAAAAGGCCAATGCCAACTGGGACGCGGTGAGAGCGCAGCCTGCTCCGTGACTGGCGCTTTCACCAAGAACCGCCTGCCCAAGTATCTGGCATCTGGGCAGGCGGGACGCTGAAACTATTTTGGGATCCCGAACTATGATTGCTCCACCTCCTCTTTCGCATCACCATCCGAATCGACTTCGCGAGTGTCAAAGGTCGGTGGTGACCGATCTCAACGCCCTCATCGATGGTGCGACCGCCATTGGCTGGGGCAGGCAGGAGGTCATTGTGGCCCTCGCCGATCTCTTGGACGCCGAACGTTCGGATGCGGATGGCCTGCTGCGCGCGATGGCCGGCTATGTCAGTCAGCCGGCGCGCTACGTCGCATGACGTTTTGGCATCTTAGAGTTTCCACGTTGGGCGAGCAAAGCATGCGATTCCTGGTCACTATCTTCTTTCTCGGTTCCCTGGTTGGCTCGGTGCTTGCAGCCGAGGCGCCGCTTGCGATGAGCGATGCGTTCAAGTTTTCGCTCGTTCGGTCAAATGGCGGTGGCATTCATCTTCATTGGGAAATGCCGCCTGGATATTACCTTTACCGGCAGTACCTTTCTGCCAAAGCTTCCGACGGCAGCTCCATTCAATTGCTGACTATGCCGGGTGTCGAAAAGGACGATCCCAACTTCGGCAAATCAGAAGTTTACTTCGATCACGCCGATGCGGAGCTTGGTTCCGCCAGTTCCGCAGTGACCGTCACCTATCAGGGATGTCAGGAGCACGGTCTCTGCTATCCCCCAGCGCGGCGTGTCATCGATCCCGCAACGCTAGTGATTTCCGAAGAGCCTGTGTTTTCATCACCGACCGGCGGACGCTCGGCATGGTCCAAGGTCGCGTCGGCGAACAAAATGACAGAGACGCACGCATCTGCGAACACTGCGTCCGTCGTGCCTGCGGCGAGCGAGGACGATATCGTCGGTGGGTTCCTGTCGCGCGGTGGTGTCCCGCTTCTTCTGATGGCTTTTGTCGGATTTGGTATTCTCTTGGCGTTTACGCCTTGTGTTTTCCCGCTTTATCCCATTCTGGCAGCCACCCTTGCACGCGAGGGAGAGAAGCTCAACGCGCGGCGCGGCCTCGTCCTGTCGGCAAGCTATGCAATCGCACTCGCCTCGGCGTTTGCGATTTTCGGGGCGGCAGCAGCGTGGACCGGCGAGAACCTGCAGATTGCGCTGCAGTCGCCTTTCACGGTCGCGGCGGTGGCGGTCATTTTTGCCCTCCTCGCGTTGTCGATGTTCGGCCTCTACGAACTGCAACTCCCTTCTGCGTGGGTGACGAGACTTAGTCGCTCGGATAAAACGGTCGGCGGATCCGTTGGGTCGGCCGCCATACTTGGATTTTCCTCGGCCTTCATCATCGGTCCCTGCGTAACGGCCCCGCTTGCGGGCGCGCTGCTTTATGTCGCTCGGACGGGCGATATCGCTCTTGGGGCAGCGCTGCTGTTTGCGCTCGGTCTCGGCAAGGGTGTTCCGCTGGTGATTTTTGGGACGGTCGGTGCTCAGGCCTTGCCGCGAGCAGGAGCATGGATGACTTCGGTCAAGCACGTATTCGGCTTCGTGTTCCTCGCCTTTGCAATCTGGATGGGAGAGCCGGTGCTCCCGCAATGGCTGCCGCTTGGCCTCTGGGCCGCCTGGTCGATGGCGGTCGCCGTCTTCCTGGGTGCCTTCGATGTCACGAAAGGCCGCACGACCCCGGTGCGCATGGGTTTGCAGTCGGTCGGGCTGCTTGCAGCCGCCTATGCGGTCGTGCTCGTTGTCGGGTTTGCCGCAGGTTCCATCGATCCACTGCGCCCGCTCGATGGCTTCGGCGTTGCGCGAACGGCCGCAAGGACCAGCCCCGAGGCGCAGATGGCCTCCATCACCTCGAAGTCGCAACTGGCCGAGCAGCTCGACGCTGCGCGTTCGGCGGGCAAGGCGAGCCTGGTCTATTTTACAGCCGATTGGTGCGTGAGTTGCCGCTCGATCGATCGGAATGTCTTCTCCAGGCCGGATGTTGCCGATGCGCTTTCGCCGCTGAAGACGTTCAAGATCGATCTGACCAATGTCGGCCCCGAACAACGTGAGCTGATGCGCGCGCTTAATGTCGTGGGCCCGCCGACGATGATTTTCTTTCAGGCCGATCGTGAGCAGGCTGGCGGACGATTGATCGGCGAGTTCGGCACGGATGAGGTTTTGAAAGCGGCTTCAGCGGCGAAGAGCGGTAGTTAAGCTTTTAATCGGGCGGCAATCAGAAATAGGACAATGATATGCTCATTCGCAGGCAATTTCTTTCGGTCGCCGCTAGCGGCGTCGTCGCAGCTGCTTTGGCTCCCCGGCTGGGTTTTGCCCAGCAGTTGACAGAGGACGAAGTTTTCCACGATCCGGATGCCCCGGTTCTCGGCAACCCCAAGGGCGACGTCACCATCGTCGAATTTTTCGACTATCAATGCCCCTATTGCAAGAAAAGCCATCCGGACGTGGAATCGGTTGTTGCCCAAGATGGCAAGGTCCGGCTGATCATGAAGGACTGGCCGGTATTCGGCGATGTTTCCGTGTTTGCGTCGCAGGCGGTGCTCGGTGCAAGCGAGATCGGTTCCTACAGAAAAGCCATGGAAGCCTTGATGGCGACACCCGCTTCGCTTAGCGAAGACGATGTCAAAAGACTTCTGACGTCGGCCGGCCTTGATCTTTCCAAGATCGCTGAAGCAGTCCAGCGGAATGATAAGAAGATTTCCGATCTCCTCACCCGTAATTACAATCAGGCGCTAGCTTTCAATTTCGCCGGCACACCGTCCTTTGTGATCGGGAGGACCGCCTATTCGGGCGTGCTGGGGAAGGAGCAACTGGTTGAAGCTATACGGCGAGCGCGGGCCGCTTGAGAACAGGTTTGCAATTGACCGCAGTCATTGTAAAGGGAAGGCGTTCGAAGGGATGAAATTCGAGGACATTTTCACGATTGCAGCCGATCGCATGGGTGGTCACGCTCGGCTGGAAGACATCTGAGCGCCTCTGCCTCCCGGTCGGCGGACGAGATATCGAGGCTATCCGACGACCAAATCCTGGCCGAAATGACGCGACGACTGTTTACTGCCGATTTTTTGCCAAGGTGATCGAGGCAAAATGGCCAGGCTTTGAACGCGCGTTTGTCGGTTTCGACGTCAACGCTTGCGCGGTCATGACGGATGATCATCTGGCGGAACTGCTGCGCGATCTTTCCATCGTCCGCAACGGCCGCGAGATAAGATCCGTGCCGGTTAACGCCCAGTTCCTGATATCATTGCGGGAAGATTATGGCAGTGCCGGTCGATTTTTTGCCGATTGGCCTGACGACGACTATGTCGGGTTGCTTGCCATCCTGAAGGCGCGGGCCAGTCAACTGGGCGGGGAAACCGCCGGGCGCTTCCTTCGTGCAATCGGCAGGCCGGCGTTTATCCTGACGCGCGTTGTCGTGCTTGTCCTCATCCGGGAAAGCGTGGTTGATCGTGCCCCGACTTCGAAGACGGATCTCCTATCCGTTCAGGCCGCCTTCAATCGCTGGTCCGTCGAAAGTGGTAGGGATCTGACCCAAATCAGCCGGATCCTTGCGATGAGCGTGGGCGCCTGATGAACGGTCGCCGTGGGAAGATGCCCGGCAAGAGCCTGGTCGCGCTTCTCAGTGGGATCTCTTTAGCATGCGATCAAGCGACAGTGGGCCCGCGCCGCCAATGCACATCGCCAGAATTGCCGCGGCATAAAGAAGATCGGTTTCGTATCCGGGTTGACCAAAATGAGCTCCATTTGCATCGAAGCTCAGGAGTTTGATGGAACTGAAGCCGTTGGGAAGATGAGCGGTTATGACTGCGACCGCCAAGACAACAAGCATCGGAATGGCAGCCAACGGCACAAAACCACCGATCAGGATAAAAAATCCGCCGATCAACTCGACAGCAATCGTTCCGAAACCCGCTAACGCAGGTAGGGGCACATGCATGGTCTTCAAAATTCCAATGAAGTCGTCAGGACCGCGAGCTAGCTTGGCATAGCCGTGCTGCATGAAACCGAAGCCGACAATCGCTCGCAATGGCAGCGAGTACCAGGATATCGGAAGGGGCAAAGGGGAGATGGCAAACCTTGAAAACAAGCTTTTCATGCTCATTGGTATTCCTCATTTGCAAACTCAAAAGGCGAAGCAGAGGCTTGCGCCGAGAATGATGAGCACGGCGGCGGAAACCGCCGCCATGCGCATATCGCCAGCCTGGAAATACAGGCAGAAAAGGAGCGCGACTCGGGCGCTCGGAAGAAGAATGAATAGAGCGACGCCACCCTGAATGAGACGTCGGGCGACAGAAGGATAGGGGTCCGTCGTCCAGATCGACGGCATCAAAAGGCCGCTCAAGATAAGCAGGAATCCGACCAGGGTTCCCAGCTGCAACAGTCGGATCAGGCCAACATATTGATCCGGCGGCATTTCTTTGGCATAATCGTCTTGCATTGTCTCATCTCAAGAAAAACAGAATGCCAATCCTGTGGTCAGCATCTGACAAGCGAGGATCAACAGGATGGCCGCAAACGCCCGCCGCAACATCTCGACAGGGAGCTTGAGCAGGAGCTTGGCGCCAAGCAGGGCGCCAAGGACGGAGCCGAGGATGATCGGGCCGGCCACCGATGGATCGATACCGCCTCTGAGGAAGTAAGGGCCGGCGCTGGCCGTCGCTGTTACTCCGATCATGAAATTCGATGTCGCTGAGGAAACTCGAAGCGGCAGCCGCAACGCGGTATCCATGGCAGGGATCTTCAGAACCCCGCTTCCGATGCCTAGAAGAGCCGACAGAAGTCCGGCGAAAAACATCAAACCGAGTCCTAAAGGAAGCTTGCCAACGGTGTAATTGACGAGCACTTTCTTATGCCTATCGGTGTAGCTCGAGTGAAGTGCGAGCGAGCTTGACCAGTCGCCCACGGGAAGGGGCGATAGTGGTATTGCGGCGCGTCTCCGCACCATCTGCCAAGCCGAAGCAAGCAAAACGGCCGCAAACAAAACATAGAGGCCCCCAGTCGACATGACCCCGCTCAGCAGGACGCCAGCCAGCGCGCCCGATGTCGTCGCGCCTTCCAGAACGACGGCAAGTCTGACATTGGTTAATCGGCTCTTCAGAAATGGCGCCGCGCTGGCGCATGAGCATGCGATCACCGAGACTAGGCTGACACCCACGGCTGTCCGAATGCTCATACCAAATGCAATGGTTAGCAGAGGGACCACGAAAATTCCGCTGGACATTCCAAGAAGCCCGCCGACGAGGCTTGATGAAAACGCTGCCATAAACAGCCAGAACACGTGCCACTCCATGGTCTGAAGCCTTAGCTGCGTTCGCGCGGGCGCCGTGAAAGGCGCGTGACAAATCGAACGAGATCGCCTCGGTAGTAGAGCCGCTCGTAGTCGATCGGGGTCGGACCCGCACAAAAAGATGTGCGCTCGATGAGGAAGATCGGCGCACCTGCCTCGATCCCGAGCGCCTCGGCGGAACGGGCATCGGCCGTTGTCGCCTCCAATTGGTATTCGGCCTCGATCAAGGGGATGTCGTATTTTGCTTCCAATAGGGAAAAGATCGGCTCTGCTTCCAAATCATTCGATGCAATCTTCTCTCCGATCTCTAAAGGAAGGTAGGTTTCATCAAAGGAGACGGGAACGCCATCGGCCAATCGGATACGCTCTATCCGGTAGACCCTGGTACCAGTTGGAACTTCCAGCCGTTCCGCAACCGTGGAATCGGCCGTCACCGCTTCGCTGCTGATCAGACGCGCGGTCGGGTTGCGACCGACCGCCAACATGTCCTCGACGAATCCACTGAGCTCAGTCAGTTCCTGCCGGATCTTCGGCTGCGTGACATAGGTCCCCTTGCCGCGGCGAATTTCCACCACGCTCCGGTTAACCAAAGCCTCTATCGCCTTCCTGACCGTGGTGCGGCTTACCCCGAACCGTCTCATAAGATTCTCTTCGGTCGGAAGCTGGTCGCCGGGCTTGAGGAAACCGTTGGTAATTTCCCCCGCTAACGCCGTCTCTACTATATAATACAGAGGGAAATTAGAAGTATCTGACATAGCGACATCATGACGTCGTGATGTCGCCGTGTCAACTGAAGCTGTCTTACAACACGTCACAACGACGTGTTCAGGCGCGCCGTGGACTAACGATACGGCCTAAACATCGCGCGGATGTCGGTGATCACTGCCCCTGGGTTCTCGTAGTAACCGAAGTGGCCGCCGGTTGCGTGAGCATTCAGATAGACCGTGTTGAAGAAGCTCGCACGCGGGCCGGATTTGAACAAATCGATGCGCTCGGCAGTCGACACACCGGGTGGGTTCTCACCTCCAAGAAACGTGATACCCGTCGGCGCCTGTACGACAGGCATCTTGTCATGTGATGGTTGCCAGGGGTGGCGCGCTGCATCCGCATAGGCGCGCATTGAGGATGCGGCGGTGCCGGTCGCCCAATAAAGCATGGCTGTTGTGATCATGTGCTCGCGGGAATAAACTTTTTGCGGATCTCCACCGCCGTCTCCCCAGGCGCGCCACCGCTCCAAGAGCCAGGCCAGAAGTCCGACAGGCGAATCAGTCAACCCGTAGGCCAGCGTTTGCGGATCGAGAACCTGCACGGCGAAGTGCGAAACGAACTTCATCGTATTTGCTGATGGCCGGGTCCGGCCGGTGTCCCAGGCGCGAGCGGTCACGTCCCACGGCCGCTCGGTGTTGAATTGATCAAGCAGCATGGGGTGCATGAGATGAACGCCATGAAGATGCGGCGTGTATTTGTGGCCGAGTTGCGAAGAGATCAGCGCGCCCCAGTCGCCGCCGCTTGCCGCGTATCTATCATGGCCGAGCTGCTCCGTCATAAGGCGGTCCCACAGGTCGGCCGTATCCGAAAAACTGATCCCGGCGCGTGACGTTAGCCCGGAAAAGCCGTAGCCGGGAAGTGAGGGGACGATGACGTCGAAGGCATCCGCCGGATCACCGCCGAAAGCCGCTGGATCTGCGAGTGGATGAACAATCTTCTTCATATCCCAGAATGACCACGGCCAGCCGTGAGTGAGAATAAGTGCCATAGGCTTTGGGCCATAGCCCCTTTCGCGGATGAAGTGGATATCGACGCCGTCAACGATCGTCTTGAAGTTGGCAAAAGCATTCATCCGACGTTCGACGGCACGCCAGTCGAATTCATCCCGCCAATAGTCGACCAGGGACTTCAGATACTCAAGGTTGACGCCATATCCCCAGTCCTCGTTGCCCAGGTCGTCAGGCCAGCGCGTCATGTCTAGCCTTCGCTTGACGTCATCCAGGACGGCGTCCGCAATATCGATCGTATATGGTACAGGCTTCTCGGACACATCAGACTCCCGAAATCATTTCTCTATTGTCGTTTCAAGACCGTGCATTCATCTCAAGACCGCGCAGGAGCTGCAGGATATCGTCGCGATCCTGATCGACATGCGGCGGAGCCCGATCAAAACGCACTGGCGTCGCGGACATTTTCAGAGGGTTCCCTAGAAGCCGGAGCGGTTGTGCGCCGTGCGTCTCCATTTCCACCACCATCTCCCGCGCCAGCGTGTGCGGGTCGCTCAGGACTTGACCGATATCGGCGACTTTTCCTGCCGGAACCTCTGCTGCAAGAATCCTCTCGACCCACCCCTCAGCGGTGTCATGTGCGAGCGCGCCGGTGATCAACGCATCAAGGGCATCGATATTGACGACCCGGTCGCGGTTGCGACGAAAGCGCGGATCTTCGGATAGTTCTGGCCTGTCGATTGTGGCGGTAAACCTCTGGAACTGCTGATCGTTTCCGACCGCGACGGCAATGTCCCCATTGGCCGTGGCAAAAGTCTGGTAGGGTGCGATGTTGGGATGCCTGTTGCCGATACGCCCGGGTATCTTGCCGGAGACCAGATGGTTCGTCGCCGCATTGATCAGCCATGCAACCTGCGCGTCGTAGAGCGCGAGATCGATATACTGGCCCTCGCCAGTGTGATCGCGATGGCGAAGGGCGGCGAGAATGCCGACGGTTGCGTACATGCCGCACATGACGTCGGCAATGCCG
Organism: Rhizobium sp. BK376; assembly: GCF_004341625.1. Classification (GTDB taxonomy): domain Bacteria; phylum Pseudomonadota; class Alphaproteobacteria; order Rhizobiales; family Rhizobiaceae; genus Rhizobium. The sequence goes on from NZ_SLZG01000015.1 coordinate 99,714, forward strand.
AGACCGACCTTGACGGGGCGGCCGCCATTCTCATCGCTGTCGCCGGTAATGCTCATGATGCCGCCCATGGCCTGGATCAGGAAATCGTAGCCAGTGCGATCGGCATAGGGCCCGGTCTGGCCGAAGCCGGAGATCGCGCACCAGACGATATCCGGCTTGACCTTGCAGATATCGTCGTAGCCGAGGCCACGACGGGCAAGGTCGCCCGGCTTGTAGTTTTCGATCACGACGTCGGAAATCGCCGCCAGCCGTTTGACGAGGGTCACCCCGTCTTCGGTCGCCAGATCGATCGCGATCGATCGCTTGTTACGGTTGGCCGAGAGGAAATAGGCGCTGAGATCGCTGTCGCTGCCATCGGCATTGGCAACGAAGGGTGGACCCCAACCGCGGGTATCGTCGCCGGCGCCTGGCCGTTCGACCTTGATGACGTCGGCGCCGAGATCGGCGAGAAGCTGTGTCGACGTCGGTCCGGCAAGGATACGCGAGAGATCAAGGACACGCAGACCTTCGAGGCTGGCGGGCTTTGGGTGATCGGACATCGACGCCTCACGATTTCCAGGGAGAGGATTTGAACCAACGGACGAGATAGGCCGTACCGACAAGGGTCGCGAACCCGAACAGGTTGCCAACCACTTCCGCACTCGTCGTGCGGCCGGCGTGGTCAAGCGCGATACCGATCGGCTGAGCGATCACCATGCCTGTTATGAACACGGCGAGCGATTGCTGGCCGACGACGGTCAACAGCCGAACGAGCGGACCGCGCAGCCGCGCCCCTTTGAAGCCGACCACATGGACGGCGATGTAGCAGAGCGCCATGAAGTGAGCAAAGCGCAGCAAGCCGAAGTTGGTCTTGTCGGTGAGTGGAGCGATGCGCACGGCAGCCATCTGGAAGAAGGGGTGAACCTCCTGGAAACGGACCCATGCGAAGGGCACCGTCGCGATCACGACGGCAATCGCGAGCGCCATCAGGCGGCGGTCGTAACCCGGCGCCGGCAGCACGCCCCGCATCAGGAAGAAACCGGTGAAGAAGAGGAACTGCCAACCGAACGGATCGAAGAACCAGGGGCGATCCGACCAGGGCTCGGCCGGCAGCCGCGTCAGGCCGAACTGCGTGGCAAGCCATAGGACGGTCATCAGAAAAAACGGCAGGTAACGGTTTGCCTTCGAGGCAAAGATCATCAATGGCATCAACGCCAGGATGACGATGTACATCGGCAGGATATCGAAATAGTTCGGCACGTAGGTCAGTGTCAGCAGCCCGACCAGCAGATGGCCAGGATCCTTCATGAACGGCACGAGGTTCAGGCTGTCGACATAGGTGACGCCGTCATAGCGCGTCCCGGCGATCACCATGATGGCTGCCACCACGATGAAGACGGCGACATGGGCCCAGAAGATCTGCCAGATGCGCTGTGCGACGCGGGCAATGAGCGCAATGGCGCCGTTGCGGTCATAGGTCGCGCCGAATGCAATCGCCGACGCCATGCCCGATTGAAACACGAACATCTCGGTGGCGTCCGAGAATCCGAAGCGTGCGGGGATCCAGAGCGCCCAGCCGTCGCTCGGTATATGCGCAAGCAGGATGATGAGCATGCCGACGCCACGGAAGAAGTCGAGGCGCGGGTCGCGTGGACGTTTCGCCGTCTGGCCGGTCGGCGCTATCGCTGGCGCGACATCAGAAGGCGCCGTTATAGGCGCTGGCATCGAACCTGCAGGCGATGAGGCTGAAACTCTTGCGTCTGCCGGCAGCCTCAAGCTCGTTGCGGAAGTCATCGATCGTCTCCACGTTCACGCCGTAGCCGCCGAACCCAAATGCGACGGCAGCAAAATCTGTTTCACCAAGGGCAACGCCGGCCGGGGCGAGGCCGGCGGAAGCCTGTTTCATCGCGATCAGCGCGAGGCTACGATCCTGGAACAGAACGATCGTCAGCGGCAGGCCGAGATCCCGAACGGTCGCAAGTTCGCCGATCCCCATCTCCAGCCCACCATCACCCATGACCGCAAACACCCGTCGCGAGGGATCCGCGACCTTCACGCCAATCGCCAGCGGGAGTGCTGCGTTCATCGTGCAGAAGCCGGCCGACTGAAGAAGGGACAGCGGCGTTGCCGCGCGCCATTTCTGCGAGAGCAGAATGCGGTGGGCGCCGCTGTCGACCGTGACCAGGCCATCTGTCCCGGCCACTTCATTCAGGTGATCGACAATGGCGTGCGGCCCCCACGCATCCCTGGTCGAAAAGACGCGATCAAGCTCGGCTTTCGCCTTGGCCGGCTCGCCGCCGACCCAGGCTTTGCGCGCGACGAGCGAACCATTGAGCGCCTGCAATATGCTTCTCGTTTCTGCCGAAATCCATGTGCCGGCGTGATGCATGGCATGATCGGGACGAGCTTTGGAAATATCGATGAGCTTTGTCTGGTCGGCCACGAAATCGAGCCAGCCGAGCCGCATCTCGATCGGATCATAGCCGAAGGCAAGCACCAGATCCGCCTTCTCGAACAAAGGGAGCAGGACGCGGTCGGCAAGCGGCGACAAGCCGGCGCCGCCAAGGGACAGCGGGTGGTCCTCGGGAATGATGCCCTTCGCCTTGTAGGTCGTGATAACGGGCGCTCCGATCGTCTCAGCCAAGTGTTGCAGTGCCGGGCCGGCGTTGCCGCGTACCGCTTCCAGGCCGGCGATAATCAAGGGCCGGTCGGCCATGCGAATACGTTCCGACAGGGCGCGAACGGCCGGATCCGTCACCGAAGCGCTTGTTGCAAGTCGCATCGGAGGCGTGGCCACGGAGCCATTCGCAGCGATCATTGCTGCAACCGCGGGCGAAAGGTCGAGATGCACTGGTCCCATCGGCTCGGTTGTCGCGATTGCGATCGCCCGTGCGACGGTGGAGCCGGCACTTTCCGGTTCGATTTCGAAGGAAGCCTTGACCAGCGGGCGCAGGAGCTGGGCGTGGTCGATCACCTGATGGGTATAGCGCGCCCGGGTGGCGCGATCGACGATACCGGACATGACGATCAGTGGAACGCGCTCCTGGACCGCATCGGCGATGCCGTTGACGGCGTTTGCAAGACCGGGACCAACCGTCGTCACCAAAAGCTCGGGATTGCCGCTGATGGTGCTGGCGCCCGCTGCCATGATGGCGGCAGAGGTCTCATGGCGGGTCAGGTTGAAAGCGATCCCCGCAGTCTGCAGAGCGTCGATCAGAGTGACGACCTCTCCGCCCGGCACGCCGAAGGCATGGCGCACCCGGTACTCGTAAAGTGTCTTGGCAACGATATCGGCGACGCGTGCGGGATGTTCGGATTCAGGCATTGTGGGTGGCCATTTCGACTTGAACGACGTTGTGGAACGAGAGACCTGTCCGGCGGATGGTGGGACCGCACAGGCCTCTTCTGCGACACCTTATCGTTCGATCTGGCGGACGACGAACGCGACGACGGTGCCGAAGAGGATATGGCCGATCAGCGAGGCCCAGGTCAGCGTGATGAAGCCGAGGAATGCCGGCAATCCGGCAAACAGATGCGCCATCACATAAAGTGCAAACACCCAGAGCCCCGTGCCGAAGCCAACGCCAGTGAGCAACAGCGGCAGCTTCGGAAAGATCAGTCTCTGCAGGGGGCGCGCGATGAAGAGATAGCCGATCGGGTAGAAGACGATGCCGACGACAGCGTGGATCGCTTCGGCCAAGAGCAGGTTGTTGAAGCCGAAGACCGATTGCACAAGGGCTGCGGGCTCCAGCGGTCCGCCGACCCAAAGCGGCGTGATGATGCGCGCCCAGATCTCCCAAGTGATGTCAGCGGCAAGGCCGGCGAGCACGATCGTGCGGCCAAGACTTGGCTGGATGTCGGGAAAGACGCTCGTCTTTTGCATTTCCATCATGGACATTGAAGTTCTCCTTGTTCGATAGATGATCTCAGGCTGACAGGCGCATGGCGACAGAGCGTTCGATCGATCTGAAAAGCCGGTCGTCCGCCTTAAGGCGTTGGCGAATCTGGCCGATGCGATAGACGGCGGCATCATCGCCGCCGGCGCCCACCGCCTTGGCCAGGGCGAGGACGAAAAAGTCACGCTGGGCGTTGCTGCCGCCGATCTTCGGCAGATTGGCAACCATCCGGTCGATCATCCGCTGGTCGGCCGGCGCGTCGAGCCCGGCAAGAACACGGGCCATCGGCACGCCGATCTCGGCCGCGATGCGGGCCTGGTCGTCCAGGCCGAGCGCCTTGGCGTCGATCTGCGCCACCAGCTCTGCCGCGCCGTCGCGATCGCCGACCGCCACCAGTGCGGCAAGGTTGTGAAGGGCAGCAAAGATTAGCGTCGTATCGCTTTTACGCCGATGGGCAATCTCGGCGACGTCCATCCAGCGGTTGCCGACATGGACGCCCGACTGCTCCAAGCGCCACAACAGCGAGATCGCATTGGCCATGTCGCGGAAGTCGTCCGTCTGCTGCGGCCGGACTTCGTCATCGTAAAGTTCAAGGACGCGATCGTGATCGCCACGCTCGAGATGCAGCAGGCCGAGATGCCAAGCCATATGGAACGAGAAATTATTGCATCGTGACCACGCCTTGCGGCTGCCCTCCAGCCAATCGATGCCTTGCTTGGCATCGCCCTGCATCTCAAACACGTGAGAAACGGCATGAAGACCCCAGGAATCGTCGGGCTGCAGCGAAACGGCGCGTTGCCCCACCCGGAGAGCTTCGTCGTAGCGCCCGTGTTCCTCGAGCGAGAACGCATGGCAGCCGAGAACAAAACCGGCAGCATTGCTTGCCGGGTCGATAGTCCGTGCGGCCCGCGTGCTCGCCGCCAGCATGCCGCCGGCATCGCCGATCATGAAACGCAGAGCGTGGGCGAGCTTGAAAGGAAGGAAGGTCGCCGGACGATCTTCGAACCCGGCATCCAGAATGCGCGCGGCCTGTGCGAAGAGGCCCGCCTCTGCGGCCTCGAGCGCGGTCACCAGGATGCGTTCGTCGGCTGTGCCGCCGCTCTTTTCGACCAGAGCGGCGCGGGCATCCGCAAGCGCTGCGGTGGCGACCGTTGTCAGCTCCGATCGAGCGAGAATCAGGTTGGCGAAACCCTTGAGGGCATGACCGGCGACATGATCCGGATCAGCCGCAAGCGTGGCCTGAAGTGCCGTTCCGGTGTTTGGCCTATGAGCCGCAATACCGAACACCGCGTTTTCGAACGCACGCAGTGCTTCCGTGCTGTCCGTGCTGGTTACGAGATCATATGCATCGCGTTTCATGCTATTCTCCTTGAGGAGGGGCCTTCATCTCGGATTGGGAAATCAAAAGCTCAGGTCCGATAATGGCCTTTACGGTCGTTCCACCGGCTTCGTTACATCGGTTGGTATTTTTTTCGCTGCTGCAGCAAATCGTCTTCAGCGCAATGACACTGGAAAAGTTTTAAAACATCTGTAACAAAAAAAATGTCTACTCCGTATGAAGCTCGACAGAATTCGCATCGGCTGAATGAAGGGGAGACGCCAATGCAAGACGCATCAAGAAGTGGAATCGTCGTGATGGTGACGGGCGCAGCCGGCAATCTCGGTGGAGCGGTCGTCGCCGAGTTGTTTGATAGCGGCGCAAAAGTTGCGGCGGTCGAACGATATCTACGGGATCCCGGTTTTCGCGCAACCTGGCAAACGAGCGAAATCCTGGACCTTGACGGTGTCGATCTGAGGGATCTTTCTGCGTGTCAGGACGCTGTTCAACGGACGCTTGACGCTTTTGGTCGAGTCGATGCGCTGGTCAATACGGTTGGCGGCTTCCAAACCGGCCCCGTCGAGGGACAGGGTTTCGATCAATGGGACCACATGTTCCAGATGAATGCACGCACTGCCTACGCCATCAGTGCCGCAACCCTGAAACCGATGCAGGAGGCAGGTTACGGTCGTATTATCCACATCGCAGCGGCACCGGGCCTGAAGGCTGGCGCCAATCAGGCAGCCTATGCCGCCTCGAAGGGTGCCGTCATCCGCCTCACGGAGGCGATCGCCGCGGAGAACCGCGACAGACGCATCACAGCAAATTGTATCCTCCCCGGCACGATTGATACGCCGCAAAACCGGGCGGCGATGCCAAATGCAAAAACGGACGGCTGGGTTCAGCCTGCTGATATCGCAAGGCTTATCGGTTTTCTTGTTTCGCCGGCAGGCGGTATCGTGACGGGTGCCGCGATCCCGGCAACGGGCCGCGTGTGAGGTATTTATGTTTGATCCCTCCGATCCGATCTCTGCGGGGCTGATGCTGTGGGCGGGCATCGGGCTTATTGTCGCCGCTGCCTTCTTGCTTTATGGCTTCGACAAGGTCGATCCAGGCGCCCATGATGCCTATGCGGTGAGACCTCTCCTTATCCCCGGCCTCGTTCTCCTTTGGCCGGTGGTCGTCTGGCGCTGGCTGAGCCTCGCAAAGGGAGGAAAGTAAGATGCAGCGCCGCCATCGTCGCGCCCACAAGGCGATCTGGAGCGGACTTGCAATCGCTCTGCCGCTTTTGCTTGCCGTCATCTTCGCAAGCGCTCCAAAGCTGCCAATTGATGCGCCGGCAATCCGTCTCGACGGCAACGCCATTGAAGGAGCGCGACCATGACAGTCTCCTACAAGCCGGTCATCTGGAACCGGACCAAAATGATCTATGATTGCGTCCTGCTGGCTGGGATCGTCATCTACATTCTCATTTTCCTGAAAGCTGGCCCGCTTCTATCGCCGGCGTTGCGCGATGTCGATCTGCCGACACAGCGGATGCGGGCCTTCGGTACACTGGCGCTGCTGATGCTGACAATCGTGCTGGCGATTGGACCGCTCGCCCGCATCGATACGCGCTTTATTCCGCTGCTCTACAACAGACGTCACTTCGGCGTGATGACTGCGATTGTCGCCGCGACACATGCCTATTACGTTCTCGGCTGGTATTTTTCCTACAGCCCGACCCATGAGCTAACAGCTCTTTTCACCAGCAATACCAGCTTCAACAGTATTGCAGGTTTTCCCTTCGAGCTTTTCGGCGTTTTTGCGCTTGTCATTCTGGCTGTCCTTGCGGCTACGAGCCATGACTTCTGGCTTTCCTTCCTGACGCCGCCCTTGTGGAAGGCGATCCATATGAGTGTATATTTCGCTTACGCGGCGATCATAATGCATGTGGCGCTTGGCGCGCTCCTCGATCGCCGTGATCTCGCCCTTGGGCTGCTCCTGGTCGGTGGATTGGCACTGCTCTCAACGTTGCATCTGATCGCTGGGTGGCGTGAGGTTGCGGCAGATGCGGCTGCTTCGGCCACGGCAACCGAGGAACCCTGGATCGTCGTCGGCGATCTCTCTGAGATTGCCGAGGGCAGGGCGATCATCGGCGCGTCTCCAGGCGGCGAACGCATCGCGGTCTTTCGCTCGAAGGGTGGTCTGTCGGCCGTGTCGAATGTCTGCTCGCACCAGAATGGGCCAATCGGCGAAGGCAAGGTCGTTCTCGGATTCATTACCTGTCCGTGGCACGGCTATCAGTATCGGCTTGATGACGGCTGTTCGCCGCCGCCATTTCGCGATCGTATCCGTAAATATCGGGTTCAACTGCGAGGCTCGAATGTGCTCGTCGACCCCGAACCATTACCGCTAGGAGCAAAGCTGGAACCGTTTGCAATTCCTGCAGAACTGCTTGTTGCGTCTGCAAGCGTATCTAAGCAAGGAGGAGCCTGATGCTGAAGCCTGCTGAGCGTGGATTTTTCGTCGGCTATTTCAAGAAGGTACCGGCTGATGTCAGAGCGCTGATGATCGGCTTCATCGTGTTCTTCGTCGCCGGCATGGCGTCAGCTTCCGTACTCCTGTCTCTCAACACCGAAAGCCCCGGCGCGGGAAGCTATGCGGACGAACTGCATGGCGAGCATTTGACCGGCACGATAGAAGTCAAGCCATATCCGATATTGCGCGTCCCCGGGAATGGAACGACGCCTGCACGCGCCATCATGCTGGCGGGGTCGGGTAAATTTGGCGCGGACGACCGGGCGCTGCCGCTCGCCGGAAAGGCCGCTCGGGTCGGTGGCATCTTCGTCAAACGTGGAGATCTCGAGATGCTACTCGTCGGCGGCGGCGATGAATTGAAGGCCGCCGACCAACAAGCTTCCGTGGCTCCGGTGCTCTCGCCACCACAGGATCTTGGGCGATGGCGGCTGACGGGTGAGATTTGCGACGGAAAATGCGGAGGTGGGGCGATGAAGCCCGGGACGGGCCTCGCGCACAAGGCCTGCGCCAATCTTTGCATTTCGGGCGGCGTCCCGCCGGTCTTCGTCTCCACCGCACCGGTTGACGGCCGCATTTTCTTTATGCTCGCATCGAAGGATGGTGGCCCGATGCCGGCGGCTCTTCTCGACAAGACCAGTGTACCGGTGGCGCTTGAAGGAACTGTCGAACGCCGTGATGACCTGTTCATCTTTAAGGTCGAGCGCTTCGCTGACGGAGCAGGCGCATGAGGGACGGTGTCTCAGGCTTTGGACGTCATTTATTTGGGCTGTTGCTGGCTACGACCGCAGCAATCGTGATCGTCGTCATCTGGGAATATGGCCTCGATTACCTTGACGGTACACCGTTCGAAGAATTGCAGTACGTGATCTTCGCCGTCGTGGCGATTGGACTGCTTTCCGGGTTGAACAATCTGATATCAAAGCTGATGGAGTAGCGGCGCTCTGGCGTCCTGCTGCCTATGTAAACCGGCCATCCTACTGGGAAGCGCTGAGATCCTCGAGATCGCCGCCCGACAAGATCTTCATACACTCCTGGCGGCAAGAATGGCATTATTCCTCAACGATCTGTAACGTTTCCCCTGACCTTTGCAAAGAGGGTTGGCTCACCTTTTCCTTTGCGAGTGAAGGCCGAGCGTCACCTTTAACATTCCTAGGAAAGGCAGACCATCGTGGAAGTCGATATCGAAGAAACACCCAAGGAAACTGATGAAGAGCATGTTCGCTATCAAGCCTATATGCTCTGGCTTGAAGAGGGACAGCCTGAGGGAAAGGCTGACGAGCATTGGCACAGGGCGCGTGACGCCGCGAGCGCCAAAGAACGGCATCTCAGCCCAAGAGCTCGAAGAAAAAAGTCTCGTGATATGTTCGGGCAGGCAACCTCCTGCCCGAAACACTCTCGCCACACGTGTTGATTCCATGACGCTGAAAACTTCAATGTTCAAGACCGCCGAAGGCAAACGTCTCCTCGAAACGACGGACGGCGTTGGCTGGCGCCGATGGGGACCCTATCTGGCAGAGCGCCAATGGGGGACCGTGCGAGAGGACTACAGTGCCAACGGTGATGCATGGCATGCGCTGACCTTCGACCAGGCTCGCAGCCGCGCCTATCGCTGGGGTGAAGATGGGATTGCCGGCTTTTGTGATGAGAGCATGCGATGGTGCCTGGGATTGGCGATGTGGAACGGCCGGGACGAGATACTCAAGGAACGGCTGTTCGGCCTCAGCAACGAGCAGGGCAACCATGGAGAAGACGTCAAGGAGGTCTACCACTACCTCGACGCCACGCCGACGCACGCCTACCAGAAGATGGCCTATCGCTATCCGCAGGATGCCTTTCCGTATGGGGAACTGATTCGTGTTAACTCACAACGCTCGCGGTTGGAGCCGGAGTATGAACTCGCCGACACCGGTATTTTTGCCGATAAGCGCTTTTTTGATATCACGGTCGAATATGCCAAGGCGGCACCCGATGACATCCTGATGCGGGTATCTGTCAAGAACGCGGCAAGTAGCGCTGCACGCATTCACGTCTTACCGCAAATCTGGGCACGAAACACATGGTCATGGAAACCCGGCAGTGAACGCCCAATCCTCAAGGCGATCGAGCCGGGCGACGTGCTTGCGCTCCGAGCCGGCAAGAAGACGTGGCGCTGGAGCAACGACAGTGCTGCCGAGCTGCTGTTTTGCGAAAACGAGACCAACGTGCCTCTTTTATTCGGATCGCCGGCCATTGGCCCGTTCAAGGATGGCATCAACGATTATATCGTCAACGGAGCAAGGACCGCGGTAAGTGCCGACGGATGTGGCACCAAGGCGGCGGCACATATCGTGCTTGATCTACCTGCATTGGGGAACCGCGAAATCCGGGTTCGCTGGCGCCCGGACGGCGTGGCAAGTGAACCTTTCGAAGACTTCGATACGATCCTAGCGCAACGCATCGATGAGGCGAACGAATTTTATAGTACACTTCAGGCGGGCATTCATGATGGAGATGCGCTGAAAGTCCAGCGGCAGGCACTGGCAGGCATGCTCTGGTCGAAACAGGTCTACCATTTCGACATTCCCACCTGGCTCGCTGGGGACCCAGCTCAGCCAACACCGCCAACCGAGCGGCTAACGGGCCGGAACGCCGACTGGCGCCATCTCAACAATGCCGATGTCATTTCGATGCCGGATACATGGGAATATCCCTGGTATGCGGCTTGGGACCTTGCATTCCATTGCGTCTCTCTCGCTCTTGTCGATCCGGGTTTTGCGAAAGATCAGCTCGTTCTTTTTACGCGCGAATGGTTCATGCATCCGAACGGCCAGCTTCCGGCCTACGAGTGGGAGTTCGGCGATGTCAATCCGCCGGTCCACGCATGGGCGGCCCTCAAGGTCTATCAGACGGATCGCACCCTTACCGGCGTTGCCGATACTGATTTTCTCAAGCGGATATTCCACAAGCTGATGCTGAACTTTACCTGGTGGGTCAATCGCAAGGACAGTGGGGGCCGGAATATCTTTCAGGGTGGCTTTCTCGGTCTCGATAACATCAGCCCATTCAACCGCTCGGAAATCCTGCCGGACGGTGCTTCGATCGACCAGGCCGACGGCACGGCCTGGATGGCTATGTATGCGCTCAACCTCATGCGCATCGCGCTGGAATTGTCGATGACCGACCCGGTCTATGAGGATGTCGCGACAAAATTCTTCGAACATTTTCTCTCAATCGCCGGCGCAATGGCCGATGTGGCTGGCAGCGGACAAAGCCTTTGGCACCAGGCAGACGGCTTCTTCTACGACACCCTGCATACAGGAGGAGGCCAACTCCAGCCGATACCGGCGAGGTCGATGGTTGGCCTGATCCCCATCTTTGCGGTCGAGGTCCTTGATCAGGCGATGCTCGACAAGGTTCCGGAATTTTCGAAACGCCTGCACTGGTTCCTCCAGCACCGGCCGCAGCTTGCAAACCTGGTTCCCAAATGGACCGAACCGGGATCAGGCGAGCGAACCCTTCTTTCGCTGTTGCATGGCGATCGCTTGAGAGACCTGCTTCGCCGCATGCTCGATCAAGACGAGTTCCTTTCTGACTTCGGTGTGCGATCCATGTCGAAGGCCCATCTTGAGGCTCCATGTGACCTTGCATTTGCCGGCATGCACTTCGACGCCACCTACACGCCAGGAGAATCCGTTAACGGACTTTTCGGAGGCAACTCGAACTGGCGAGGACCGATCTGGATGCCCGTCAACTTTCTGCTCATTGACTCCTTGCGAAAATTCCACGCCTACTTTGGCGACGGTTACCGTGTGGAATGCCCTGTCGGTTCCGGTGTAATGCTCAATCTCGCCGGCGTCGCCGACGAGCTAAGCCTACGCCTGAAACAGCTCTTCATTGCAGACGCCAAAGGACAGCGAACCTCGCTATCGTCAAGCTCGGTGATTGATGACAACCTGCTGTTTCACGAGTATTTCAATGGCGATACGGGCAGGGGCCTCGGCGCCTCCCATCAGACCGGCTGGACGGCGCTCGTTGCAAACCTAATCAACCGTGACATCTCCGCCTTCGAGCGCCCGGTGGTCGATTGAAGTCCTTTCTTCCTCCCGGCTCTCCTATGCACGATCATCCATTGATCGCGGTAAGTCTGGGCCCTGTGCAAGCCATGTTACGGCAACACTTGCCTCTCGCTTGCCCGCGACGGCAGTGAAACCCGGTTAATCTCGCGATGAATGGTTGCCTCGTTTCCACCGGAATATCCCGAGTTCGCGCTGATCGCGCAGGTGACATTGTAATCACTCCCAGGCATGCCAACAGTAACCGCCAGAACATTCTCGGGACAATCAAATGCTTATTGACTACCCGGAGCAGTGGTTCGGATTCGGTATATACGAACATCGGTCGTCGCCGGGATTGAGTTTCTCGCCAATCTTTCGTTGAGGGGTCTGTTTCGAGGTCAGCGCGTCGAGAATGCGATTGCTGAGGGAATATCATTCCATCCATGTGCGTGGACCTTGCAGCGATCATCCCAGCCAGGGGGAAACGACGGACTGCAATTATTTCTGTCAATGACTGTAACGAATAGGACCGCGCTAGCGAAGTGGGTCGAGGATTGACCTGTCACTCGGGGACATTTGATGACGGCTGATAATTTGCCAAGGGACCACTCGAAGGCGCGCGAATTCTTGAATCATGCGATGGCATTTCACGCTTCCGGCGATCTCGACCGTGCAGAGCAGTGTTATGTCGAGGTGCTGAACCATGGCTATCGGATCGCGGACATTTTGCCGTTGCTCGCCGGCGTAGTGGGCGCAAAGGGAAAGTACGAGGCTGCGATCGCTTACTGGAACGAGCTCCTTCAGATCCGTCCCGACCACCCGGTTGCGCTTCTGGAAAAAGGTGCTCTGCATTTGAAGGTTGGGGAGGCGGCGGAAGCAGTCGATTGCTTCGAGGCCGCCACGTTGGGCTTCCCGGACAATATGCTTGCACTCAACAATCTTGCCGTTGCACTTACCCAAGCCAATCGACAGCACGATGCTCTGGAGACGTTCCGCACCCTGGTGCGCCATCAACCAACAAACCTCCTGGCTCGACATCAGGTGCGTCGCTTAACATCGCGAATCGTGCCGTTCTGGCATATTCCGATGCTGAACGACACTCGACGCAATGACGCCTTCGAAGCGGCCATCGTTAAAGCAATCGCTGAGCGAGGGCCGGATGCGAGCGTTCTTGATATCGGCACCGGCAGTGGGCTCCTGTCGATGATGGCTGCCAGAGCTGGGGCAAAACATGTCGTCACCTGCGAGGTCGTGCCGGTGATCGCCGCGACTGCAAAAGAGATTGTCGAGCAGAACGGCTTTTCTGATCGTATCGTCGTCGTTAACAAGAGCTCCTCCGAACTCGTCATCGGCGAGGATATCGATCGCCGCGCCGATATCCTTGTCTCCGAAATCCTGTCCAGCGACCTTCTTGCCGAAGACGTCCTCACCACCTTCGAGGATGCTCACAAGCGGTTGATCAACGAGGACGCGCTCGTCATTCCGCGCCGCGCGATGGCGGTAGGGTGCCTTGTGCAGAGCGAGATCTTGAACAAATATGCATTTGTCGACGAGGTCTCCGGCTTTGACGTCTCCGGCTTCGCGTCGCTCGCGCCGAACAAGCTTCCGGTGCACGGAACAATGACGGAATGGAAGCGGTTGTCACACGATGTCGATCTCCAGGTGATCGATCTCACCGGCACGATCCACGGCGAGGACTACCGCGTGATCGATATTCCTGTCGTGTCAGATGGAACGGCCGCCGGGATGGTGCAGTGGTTGAAAATCGATCTTGCCGAAGGGATAGAATTTGAGAACCATCCCGACGACTATCCGGACGGAGGATGGCTGCAGATCCTGCATCCTTTCATCACGCCGGTGCCTGTCAAGGAAGGTTCGACCTTCAGGGTTATCGTCGGTCACGACCGCAGCAGCCTGATTGTCATGGCGGCACCGGTCACCGGCTGAGAAAGACCTGCAATTCCAGGCTCACCGGAGGGAAGTCGGTGCAACAAGAAATCAAAGCTTTCGTCTTCGATGCGTACGGCACGCTTTACGACGTCCAGTCGGTCGAGCAAGTTGTAGAGGCTGCCTTTCCGAGCTACGGGAGCCTGATCACGGCCATCTGGCGAATAAAGCAGCTTGAATATACCTGGCTGACATCGCTGATGGGCAGATACGAGGACTTTTGGAGCCTGACGAAGCGTGCCCTTGATTACACGCTGCGGTCGCTTCATCTGGATGCAGATGTACAACGTGTCGAGCAAACCGCCGCCGCCTATCTCAGTCTCCGACCTTATGACGACGCACGAGATTGCCTGGAACGCTTGGCGCCGCAGAGGCTTGCAATTCTCTCTAACGGCAGCCCTGCGATGCTCTCCAATCTGGTGAAGAACTCCAGCTTCGAGGGATTTTTCGATCGCATTTTGAGCGTCGACAGCAGACGAGTGTTCAAACCGGCCAAAGACGCCTACGCCTTGGTGGAGCAAGAGCTTGGCGTGAGCCCCAAGGAGGTTGTCTTCGTGTCGTCGAATGGCTTTGATATTTGCGGCGCGAAGAATTTCGGCTTCACGGTCGTGCGCGTTGCGCGTTCGACCGATCGATTCAGGGATGATCTCCCTTTGAAGGTCGATGAGCGTGCACTGTTCGATCTCCTGCGTGGTCAGGAGGCTGAAACGCTCGATCAGGTGGCAGATGTGACGGTGCGTTCGTTGGCCGAGATCCCCGGGCTGTTCGGCGATCGGGGGCGAAACGTCTGATGTATCTCTATGTCAAGGCCATTCATCTCTTTGCCGTCATCCTCTTCATTGCAGGGATACTTGCCACGGCATTTGCTTTGCGCATAGTGACGTCGATGCCGCAAGACACAGGCGCCCGCCGGTTCGGGGAAATCGTTCTCCAGTGGGACGGGATGGTCACGACCCCGGCGCTTGCCGTGATCTGGGTTGCAGGCTTCACGATGGCTTTCGGTGCCGGTTGGAGCACGTCGCTCTGGCTTCTGTTGAAGTTGGTTCCAGCAGCGTTCCTGACCGGTCTACACGGCGTCCAAGGGATCGTTTTGAAGCGTCAGCTCCAGGCGGTGTATCCGACCGCGCTGATCACCTGGGCGCCGCTTGCGATCCTTCTCGCCTTTGCAGCGATCGACTGGCTGGCCGTCACCAAACCTTTCTGATGTGATCCAGCAGTCATTTCTGATCGGCGCCTGTTCGCAATCGCAAGGTCAAGGACGTGTACGACGGATTCTGATAGCTCAAAAACGTGAGGGCACCGACGCCGCGCGAAAGGCCCATCTACCGTGATCTTGGTTCGATCTCATCTCGATACCTGGATCGGCGGCCATCCTGCACAGCTGGTGGGCCATGGCAGGGCTGACGAGCAACCCGTCGAACGCACCCGACCGAAGAACAGATAGCCGTTCCTCTTGCCAGACCAGTGGTTCAGATGTCGCGCCCCTTTCCTCGAGTGCGATCGGGAAGAACAGCTCGACAGCTTTCCTCGCCTCTTCTGGGGTTAGGCTTCTGAGCCATGTGGTGGTGCAGCCATCAACGGTCGAGGATATGCTCGCTAGCCGTGTGACCGAGGGCGTCGAGCGAATGATTGCATCCCTCTGCAGGACCACGACCTTTGTTCCACGCACGACCGTTGCGCGGTCCTCCAGGGCTGCAAGCCGCCCTTCGTGGCCATCCAGGAATATGACCTCGTTTCGCGGTCCGAGATCAATCGCGTCGGACTGCCCGCCCGCCGATGTGACAGCGTTTACTGCCTCGGCAAAGTTCATCTCGACAGGTATTCTATCGCTGTCGGACCGCAATACCCTCTCGGCCAATTGCAAGAACAGGTAATCTTTTAATGTCGTCTTTCCGGCCCCTGTCTCGCCCAAGATCCGCAGCATGTATTTCCTGTCGTCCGAGAGCCATTCCTGAAATATCGTCTCCAGCGCTCGACCATCAGAGGCATGGCGTGGAATGAACCAGTCCTGGAATCTCCTTTGCTTTTTCGCATCGACAAAAAGCCCGAGACGCCGATGGCTTTCCGTTAGGGACGCCTCTGCGGCATGGGCAACGGCTGTCAGATTGGTATCCATTGCTCCGACCTGCCTCGGCGTTAGTGGAACGCCGCAGTGAGGCGGGCGGGCTGATCTTGTAAGGTGGTCGCCGCTAGGATTGGCCCGCCGTTCCCCGTCTGAATGAGGATAGCCTGCTTCCAAGATCCTGCTTCTGGCACCTCGAAGGACAAAGTTTCGCCGGACCAACGGCCAAGCAACGCAAGTGAACGGACGAGCCCCGCGTTCCCAATGGTGCGCCCGATGTTGCGGCCACCACCGACAACGATATTTTCGATATTCGGCGAATAGCCGACCAGCCAAATATCGGCTCCCTCAAAAGGAGCAGTTCCCTTTCCCACAGTGACGCGGCTTCCCTCGATCGTCGCGGTGCAGGGAGGTTTCAAAATGTTGTGGTCGATGAGCGCTGAGAGCTCAGCTGAATTCGTGCCCGTGGAAGTGGCGCGGCCGTTGATAATGATTTGCGGCGCACCTGGGACCAGAGGACCGAGACGCGCATCATAGGCGACTTGTCTGTCGGTGAAAGCGGGCTGAGCGTTATGGTCGGTCCAGCCCTCCTCGTCGAAATAGGTTATAGGGAATGTCAGGGTTAGGATGTTGGGGTCTTGGCTGAGTTTGTTCAGATTCTCGTCAGCTGCCAGGCAGTCCGCACATCCCTCCGCCGTAAACAATTCCGTTACAGCCTTGGGTCCGCCAGCAGCACAGGGAACCGGAGACAGGGTCAGAACAGTACACACCACAGACAGACCGATGCGTAGATTGCCCATATCGAAAGCCTCATTAAGGAAGGATTGGCGGTCACATTCGTCAGCTGCCGGGGTCAGCGCCAACAGCTGAGCTGCCATGTGTTGAAAGCAAAATCTCAGCCCGCGAAGGACCGCGAAGGCCCAGCCGCTCGCTTCGCCGCCCGGCGGCGCTCCATCATGATTGGCCGATAGGAGCGGTAGAGGATCATCGCGATCAGCAGGGTCATGTAGACGATCTGCTCGACCGACAGGACCTTGGTCGACAGCGCGAAATGCACCGTGCCGAGTGCGGCGACGATATAAACCAGCCGGTGCAGCCGGATCCAGTTCTTGCCCATCCGGCGGATCGAGAGCTGGTTGGAGGTGACTGCGAGGGCCAGAAGCATGATGAGCGCCGCCATGCCGAACATGATGAAGGGCCGCTTCAGCACGTCATCAAGCACCGCGGCAAGATCCATCGCCTGATCGAGCGCCATGTACACCAGGAAATGCATCAGCGCATAGTAGAAGGTCATGAGCCCGAGCGCCCGGCGATAGCGTATGAGATTCCAGCCGCCGAGATCGCGGATCGGCGTCACCAGCAGCGTCAGGATGAGGAAGCGTACCGTCCAGAGCCCGAGGAAGAGCTCGAAGGTCTTGACCGGGTCGGCGCCGAGATTGTCGCTTGCACCGAGATAGAATTCCCAGACGGCCGGAATGAAGGCGACGACATAGAGCAGCCAGACCGAGGCCGGTTGCCAGCGCTTGGGGAGGGCGAGGGAAAGGCCGGCCATCAGAAGTTCTTTCGCAGGTCCATGCCCGCATAAAGGCTCGCCACCTGATCGGCATAGCCGTTGAAGGGCAGGGTGGGATGGCGCTTGGCGCCGAAGAAACCGCTCTCGCCGATGCGTCGCTCGCTCGCCTGGCTCCACCGCGGATGATCGACGGCGGGATTGACGTTGGCGTAGAAGCCGTATTCGTCCGAATTCGTCGCCTGCCAGGTGTTAAGCGGCTGCTTGTCCGTCAGTGAGATGCGCACGATCGACTTGATGCCCTTGAAGCCGTATTTCCACGGCACGACAAGGCGCACCGGTGCACCGTTCTGGTTCGGCAGGGTCTCGCCGTAGAGACCGACGGCCAGCAAGGTCAGCGGGTTCATGGCTTCGTCGAGCCGCAGCCCCTCGATGTAAGGCCAATTCAGCGACTGCAGCAGGCCGGACTGGCCCGGCATTTCCGAGGGACGCACGACTGTCTCGAATTCTACATATTTGGCACTGCCCATCGGCTCGACCTTTTTCAGGAGCGAGGCCAGAGGGAAGCCGTCCCAGGGGATGACCATCGACCAGGCTTCGACACAGCGCATGCGATAGACGCGCTCTTCGGGCGGAAATTCCTTGATCAGTGCATCGATGTCGAATGTGCCGGGATTGCCGACCATGCCATCAACCTTTATCGTCCACGGCCGGGGCTTGAAGTTGCCAGACAATGCTGCCGGATCACCCTTGTCGAGGCCGAACTCGTAGAAATTATTGTAGGTCGTGACATCCTTGATCGGCGTCAGCGGCTCGTCGACCTTGTAGTTGGTCTTCGTCGCATGCAGCGCTTCGGCATTCGCCGTGCCGGCGAACGAGAATGCGGCACCCACGGAAACGGCCATAAACTCGCGGCGGCGAAGATAGATCGAACGTGGCGTGATCTCCGACGACCCGATCTTAGGTGGATGGTAGAACAACATTCAATCAAACTCCCTGGCCAAGACGATATCTCTTCGTCTCTACGCAACCAAGCCCGCCTTCGTTACATCGAGCTCGTAAAAATTTGAGCGAGAAGATCGGGTCGCGATCGCCCCCTCCATTGCAAATTTGGCTTTAACTCGAATCTGAATCGTTCTCGGCTTGAATTCTAAAACAAACGAATTAAAACCCTGTAAATGACGGAAAACAGGGAGGCTCCGGGCGGACGTTATGGGATTGCAGCAGACACTGACGGCTTTCAAGGAAGAGTTTGCGCGTACGGCGCCAGAAGGACGCGTGGCGCTGTACGAGTCAAAAATCGCGGAGCTGCGAGCGAGCTCTTTTTTTGATGGAGCTGTCCGAATAGGCGAAAGGGTGCCCGATTTCCGCCTGTCGGGTGCAAAGGGAAACTTTGTTTCGCTACAAGATGAAGTTGGCTTCGGCCCTGTCGTTATCACCTTTTATCGCGGTGGGTGGTGCCCGTACTGCAATATACAGCTGAAGGCATATCAAGAGATCCTGCCGGCGATCCAGTCGTATGGTGCCAAACTCATCGCCATCTCTCCCGAACTCCCCGACCAGTCTGTGACTACGGCCGAAAAGAATGCCCTGGCATTCGATGTCCTAAGCGATCCCGGCAACAAAGTTGCAAGGACCTTCGGAATCGTCTTCACCTTGCCGGACGAATTGCGTGCTGCGATGACTGCCAATGGCAAGGCGCTGCCCGGTATCAATGGCGATGAAAGCTGGGAACTTCCTGTTCCGGCGACCTTCGTTGTTGATAGAAATGCCATCGCTACTCTCGCCCATTTCGACGTTGATTACCGCAACAGGCTCGAGCCTGACGAGATTCTCGCCGCGCTCAAATCGCTTTCGTCTCAATAATCTTGGCCACTTCAGCGGCGTCGAACCGCTGAGGAGATAGATTTGCGATTCACCCACCTGCTTTGGAGGACCATATGATCCGATTTTACTTTCATCCGACACCCAATCCCGCCAAGGTCGCGCTGTTTCTTGAAGAGGCGGGCCTCGCATACGAAACCATCCCCGTCGATACCAGTAAGGGGGAGCAGCATATGCCAGCCTTCCGTTCGATCAATCCAAACGGCAAGGTTCCCGCAATCGTCGACACAGACGGGCCCGCAGGGAGAGAGACGAGGGTTTTCGATTCCACCGCAATCCTCATCTATCTCGCAGAGCAGACCGGCAAGTTTCTGAGCTCGCCTGAAGATCGGCCTGAGCTTCTCTCCTGGCTGATGTTTCTCGCCTCCGGCCTGGGGCCGTTCTCAGGCCAGGCTGTCCATTTCCAGCATGCTGCTCCCGAAGGGCTTGACTACGCCGTCAACCGTTATCGCCGTGAGGCCGAACGTCACTATCAGGTCTTGAACGACCATCTGGACGGGCGATCCTTCATCGTTGGCGACAGCTATACGATTGCAGATATTTCGGCATGGGGATGGCTGGACCGGGCTTCGCGGGTGCTGAAGGGCGCGGAAGAGCCGTTCGGGGCCTA
This sequence comes from Rhizobium sp. BK376, assembly GCF_004341625.1. Taxonomy (GTDB): domain Bacteria; phylum Pseudomonadota; class Alphaproteobacteria; order Rhizobiales; family Rhizobiaceae; genus Rhizobium. The sequence continues at coordinate 119,474 of NZ_SLZG01000015.1, forward strand.
TCCCAATCTGAAGCGGCTGTTTGAGATGGTCGACGCGCGTCCGGCAGCGGCTCGCGCCCGCGAAGTCGGAAAGGATCATGCGTTCAAGCGGATCAACGACGAGGAGACCAAGAGAGCGCTCTTCCCGTCGAATTACCCTCCGACAGCATGAGCGACAAGCAGTAAACCTTGTCTAATGTTAACGAGGAAGCGGGGCGTAAGGCCGCGGCATCTACCTCGATGTGAAGATCTTTAACAAAATCGCCTGTATGCTCGTCTGGCAACCGGTTCTAGCCAAAGTAGGGAAATTTTAGAACATACGTCATAAAATGGCCGCGTGGTGTGTTGCCTCTGCTGAGTTTGCAGGACGCATCATCAAGTGTTTGTTTTCAACACCGCACATCCAATCGGGGAATCGGGAAGCGTAGATGGAGAGGAATACGCGTCAGGATCCATATGGACTGAAGCGCCCGCGCTCACAAAATGGTATCGCAAGCCTCGATAATAATCTTGCTCGGTTCGTACTCGGATTTGCAATCATCTTTGCCTTCGCGGCCTTGGGCCAGTTCGTTGTTTGGCAGTATCAGCGTCAAAGCGAACTTCAAGAAGCCGCTATGCTCAGCGATCAATTGCTCCGACGTGTCGAGCTTTCGGCAGATTATGCTGTGATCGCCCTTGGCGATCTTCTAGAGAATGAGCACTACGCGTGTTCCGGTGACCAAGAGGTCGAGTTCGGCGATTTCATCAAAAGCAAGGGAGCAGTGAAGGATGTCGCGATCATAGACAACAAGGGAAACGTCCAATGTTCCGGCGCCGGCAACATTGGACGGCCTTCGGTCGCCACCTTTATTCCCTCACCGTGGTACCCAGCCCGGAACCCAGACATGTTTCTTTCGGCGGGCCCAAAAGAAAGTGGGAATGTCTTTGCATTGCTCTGGCGCGTAACGCCCGAGCAACGATTTTTGATAGTCTTGAATGTCGACACTCTGCTGTTCGACGTCTTTCCATCAAAGTGGCGCGATAATGCGGAGGCGGCGATTAGGATCGGGACGGAGGAAGCGGTAGCGCGGCGCAATCCCACGATGCTTGCGGGATATCAAGCAAAAAGTTTTGAGGCCCGATCTGACCGCTATCCGCTAGAAGTCCATTTAGAGATAGCAGACAGCCTTTTCCCTACTTGGCGCAGCTATCGGGCGGCGCCGGGTGCTCTCCTCGGTGCTGCATTCGGCGTTATGGTTTTTGCCATCAGTTTGCTCATGATCAATCGACGGTACGGCCCGGCACTTTCCCTGCAGCGCGCTATTCGCCACGGCGAGATCCAGCCCTTTTTTCAGCCGGTCTTCAAGTTGTCATCCGGGGAAATCATCGGATGCGAAGTTCTGGTTCGGTGGACCAAGAACGGGAAAGGAAGACATACGCCTGACAGCTTTATTCCGCAGGCTGAGGCGGACGGTACAATCGTCGCATTGACGGACTATCTCCTAAGCGATGCGCTTGGAAAGTTATCCGCTGTGCTGACGGCTCGACCAGACTTTACAATCGCTTTCAACATTGCGCCGCATCATTTCCAGCAGGACTGGTTTGTTGACCAACTCGTTGAGCATTTGGCTCCAAACGGTGTCCGGGCTCGACAAGTCATACTCGAGCTGACAGAGCGCCAGGCTTTTGTCGAACCTCATCTGGCCAGAAAGGCTGTCCTGCGTGCACAGGCTGCTGGCTTTCTGGTAGCGCTGGACGATACAGGAGTGGGTCAGAACGGCTTGGCCAATGTGCAGGAGTTGGGAAGCGACCCTATCAAGATCGATAAAAAATTCGTCGATCTGGTGGGCATTGACGACACTGCAACCGCAATCGTCACGATGCTAGTCGGCCTAGCTCGAAGGTTGGGGGCGTCCACTATTGCCGAAGGGATAGAAAGTGAACGCCAGGTGCTTGCCCTACTCAGATGTGGGGTCGACCAGGGGCAAGGGTACCTTGTTGGTAGACCGGTTCCAGTCGAGGAATTTTTAGGCCAGCTACATGCCAATGTCCAAACACACGCCGGGGCAAACTCGCGCGCTATCGCAATTAATCAGTAATCGACGCGATGATTTTTCCTCCGTTGGCGCGTTGCACCAGCACGGCTGTCTTTAAACCGATTTCTGGCTTCGGGAGTGTAAAGGACGCTTTACTGCCATCCCATGCTCCGATCCTGTCAAGCCGACGAACAACATGCGTATGCTGAAGCGTGGCACCGCCATTTTCTCCTCGCGCCACCGGCACCGCCTCGACCCGGGGATCGTAGCGCACCAGCCAGACATCGGCATTGCCGGCGCCTGCACCCACTTCGATCCGGTCTTGGTTGAAGGCAAGCGCCGGGCCTTCTAACGGAGACGCTTCGGCAAGCAGGGATTCGATCTCTAGCAGGCTGTTTCCGACAACCGTGGCCGAACCATTGACGACCATTTGCGGCGTATAAGGGCCGGGCTGCCTCAGGGCGGGTTCATAGGTGACCTGGCGCTCGGTGAACTCAGGCTTTCCATAGGTGTCCTTCCAGCCAAGATAATCCCAGTAGGTCACTGAGAAGCTCAGCGCCAGAACATCCTTCCGATTACTGATCTTGATTAGATTGGCATTGGCCGGAGGGCAAGACGAGCAGCCCTGACTGGTGAACAATTCGATGACCGTTGGCTGCCGGTCTGCTGCCGCCACGGGTATCGCAGCAGCTGCTGCCGATGAAGAAAGAAGCATCAGGCTACCGATCCTGCCGAGATTATTCATGGTTGGACTCCCATCGCGGCCGCGCCGGACGATCCGAGCGGTTGACAGAAGTTCGCCCGAAGAATGAGCAATGTTACACGCTCACGTCTTAGTGATCAGATGGCTATGCAGCATAACGTTTCTGCGATCGGAAGATGATGATGTAACAGCAGATGATCGGCGCGCGTATTGGAGACGATTGCAACCGATGTCCGAGGAAAAATCATGAACACGCTTCACCGCGTACTCGTTGCCGCAGCCCTGGCTCTTGGTCCAACCTTGGCTGCTCCGGCGTTTGCCCAACCGGTCTCGTTCGATGCAAAGGACGGTGTCAAAATTTATGGAGACTTCCGTCAGGCCGAGGGCAGTTCGCGTGCAACGATTCTCCTGTTTCACATGGCCGGTTCGAACAAGAGCGAATATGCGCCTTTGGCGCCCATTCTCAACAATGCCGGATTCAGCACCCTGGCTATCGACCAACGCTCAGGCGGCAATCTCTGGGGTGACGTCAACAAAACCGCTGCAAAGGCCAAAGTCAGTTCAGATTTCGCCGACACAATTCCGGATCTTGAGGCCGCCGTTGCCTATGGCAGCCTGCAAAACGGCGGCCCAATTATCGTTTGGGGCTCGAGCTATTCGTCAGCACTCGTGTTCGTTGTCGCTGCTCGTCACCCGGAGGTGAAAGCGCTGCTCGCCTTTTCGCCGGCGGAATATATCCAGGGCTATTCGATCGAGAAGGAAGCCGCCAAGCTTTCGATTCCCGTCTTCATCACTTCGGCCCCCGACGGCGGCGAGATATCGAGCGGCGAAGCGCTGGCCAAAGCGGTACCCGATCACAGGGCGGTTCAATATATCCCGAAGGACGGCGTGCACGGATCCTCGACGCTACGGACCGACGAGGATCCGCAAGGTGCCTCAGAAAACTGGAAGCACGTCATCGCGTTTCTCGACAGCGCCTTTCCGCGGACCTGACGTCACGGTCTGCCAGAGCCAGCCGAAGGCGCCGGCTCTGGCACGGTCGTTTCAGCCCGGAAGGTGATCGGCCAATACGTCAGGCTGCCTTATTTCCAGCGGGCCCTCGAAGAGCTCGTCATATTTTGCCATCAGCGCTGCTGCGATCTGACCTTGGAGATGAGCCTGCCGTCCCTCTTCCCCTTCAAAGGCATCAAAGATGCCGAAGGTCGATGCATCGAAGCGAACTGCAAACCATGCGACCGTCAATGGTTCCTGCTGCGCCAGCGCCTGTGCGCTCTTAAGGAAGGCGGCGACCTCTTCCTCTTTCCCGGACTTGGCTTTCAATTGAACAAACAATGCAACCCTTGTCATGACCATTTCCTCTTTTTAGAGCGCCGAATGGCCACTCACGGCCTCTTCGAGTGCTGATTTCATCGTCAGGAATCGTTCGTCAACCGCAGCTGGATTGTCGCGATTGGCCGCAATCATCTTGGCACGTGCCTCCCCGCCGCGGATGACTTCGAAGACGTCAGTCTCGATGCCTTCGACCAAGGCGTCCGCCACGGCGCGTGCCGGCTCTCTTGTGAAACCGAGCTCAGGACCGGCCTTGGAGGACTGCATCATAGGCGTATCTGTTGCCCCGGGATAAAGCGTCAATACGTGGATGCCTTCGTCTTTCAATTCGCGGCGCAGCGCCTCGCCGAAGCGTGAAAGACCTGCCTTTACCGCGGCGTAGGTCGTATAGAACGGCGCGCCGATGAGCGCGATACCTGACGTCACGTTGACAACCAACGCATCGCCCGACGCTCGCAAGTGAGGCAAGGCTGTCTGCGTCAGGAGGATCGGAGCAACAAGGTCGACCTCGACCATTGTCCTTATTTCCTCCTCAGTCGTCTTCTCCAGGCGTCCTGCGCGAACGCCGCCGGCATTGTTCACAAGGATGTCCAGCCCGCCGAGAATCTTCATTGTCTCGTCAAGCGACAAGGCTCGACCTTGCGCCGTCGCGACGTCAGCACAAAAGCCGGATGCTGGCAGACCACCCACTTGAAGATCCTTCACCGCCCGGGCAAGCCGTTCGGCGTTTCGTCCTGTAACAACGACACGCGCGCCCTTGGCAAGCAAAGCATGCGCGATGGCGAATCCGATACCACTGGATCCACCTGTGACGAGAGCACGTTTTCCTTCCAGATTCATCACTTGACCTCGCTTAGATTATTTTTCGGTTTGGCTCACGCAGCCCAGGAAGGCCGGAGTGCATCGACAATCGCTTCCGGGGCCAGCCGGTTGCGGTAGTCCGATTCCGCATGAACAAGCTGGGCACGGCCGTTACTACCGATCACGAACGTAGCTGGTATCGGCAGTTCCCAACTGTTATCGCCATTGATAGCAGCCAAATCGACACCAAAAGAGGAATACGCAGCTTTGAGATCGTCGGGGAGTTTGTAGACGAGGCCGAATTTCCGGGCGACCGCGTTGCCTTCATCGCTGAGGACGTCGAACGTCAAATTGTTCTTCTCGGTCATCGAGAGCGAGCCATCTGGCAACTGGGGCGATATCGCAACCAGACAGCCACCAGCCTCGGCAATAGCGGGAAGGGCCCGTTCGTACGCCGCAAGCTGGATGTTGCAATACGGGCACCAGGCGCCGCGATAGAAGGTCAGGACCACCGGTCCACCGGCGAGCGTCTCCAGCAGCGAGACTGCTTCACCCGAGGCGCCAGGCAGGGAAAATTCTGGAACCAGATCACCAGGCTTTGGAACGCGATCGAAGGGAAAGGCTGCGGTCAGTTCTTCGATCTTCGAATTCAAAAACGCTGCGGCACCTGCAGGCGCGTTTGCTTCGAACTTTGCATTGAAATCAGCCAGCTCGTGCTCAAGGCTCATTGTCATTCATCCCTCTTCATGTTTGGACACGCGACCGCAATCGGAAACGCGCGCATCCGTGGTCGGCACCCGATTGCGTTTTAAATCAATCGTTATAAAATGTATCCCGCAAACTTCCGGTTATGCTGGAGGCGAGATCAAATTTTTGAGAGTTGATTCCATGGCCCGGCCGAGAGAATTCGATGAAGAAAAAGTATTGACGTTGGCTGTCGAGCAATTCTGGGAACGAGGATACGAGGCAACTTCGATCAGAGATCTCGCCCAGGCCATGGGGCTGACGACCGCGAGCGTCTATAACGCCTTCGGAGACAAGCGCGCTGTCTATCGCCGTGCTTTGGATTTCTATATCGAGCGCAGCTTCGGTGATCGTGTCGGACGGTTCGAATCGAAGCCGCCGCTGCCCGCGGTCAAAGCGTTTTTCGATGAAATCATCGAGCGATCACTCGGCGACGTCAAACGCAAGGGCTGCATGTTGGTGAATTCTGCGCTCGAGGTGGCGCCGCACGACGAAGAGTTCCAAAGGGTCGTGGCGGAGGTGCTGGTGCAGGTGGAGGGCTTTTTCCTACGCTGCGTACGAAGGGGCCAGGAGGATGGCACGATAAGCGACCGGCAAAACGCGTCTGATCTTGCTGGAACGCTTCTGAGTACGTTGCTTGGCATCCGGGTCCTTGCGCGCACGCGACCCGAGAGAGACCTGCTTGAGGGTCTCATCAAACCTGTTCTCGGCCTGCTTGAACCTGCTGTGACGACGCGATTGGTATCTGCGGTACCATGAGCACAATCCACTTTGTACAGAATCATATTTCTATGCCTGCAGCCTGTCAAAAAGTACGGCGTCCAGTCTGTAACGATTCTTCTTTTTCTGTCGAAATAGAGTGTATCGGATGAAGAATCCGGCGCGTGAAGAAGAATGGGCTTCCTGGATGCGATCCGCAATCGCGGGCGATGGCAGGGCCTATCAAAAACTGCTGACAGCCGTAACGCCCCATCTGCGTGTGATGGCCCGTAAGCGGTGCGAGCAGTATGGCGCGCCGGCAAGCGAGGCTGAGGACGTGGTACAGGAAGTGTTGCTGGCTTTACATCTTAAACGCGGTACATGGGATCCATCTCGACCTCTGGGTCCGTGGATGGCCGCTCTTGTTCGCAATAAATTGATCGACAGTCTTCGCAGACGAGGTCGGCAAACAAGCATTCCGCTGGAGGATGTCGTCGCGATCCTCGAAAGCGAGGAACGACTGGACGCTGGCGACCGCATGGATGTCGAGCAGATCCTGGCACGTCTCAAGGATCCCCAGCGGACGATCGTACAGTCGATCTCGATCGAAGGTTCGAGCGTTCGCGAAACGGCGGAACGCCTGAAAATGACCGAGGTCGCTGTTCGTGTGGCACTCCATCGGGCCCTGAAAGCCTTATCGGCTCTGTATTCGGAGCAAGCCAGATGAAGACAGATCATCTTATTGAACTGATCGTCCAGGATGCGCCCGTTCGTTTCAAGTTGAGCCATATGCTTCAGCAGGCGACAATCGCCGCGATACTGATCGCCGCGATCGCCTTTTTCTCTGCTATCGGTCTGCGCCCTGATATCGACAGTGCGATGCAAACCGCGCGCTTCCTGTTCAAATTCGTGATCACGATCGCCTTAGCGGCAACCGGCAACGTTGCGATGTTCCGGATCGGCAAACCGGGCGTTCCATTGAGGTTGTCGGCCTGGAGTTTGCTGATCCCGTTGGCCTTGGCGATTGCCGCGGCCATTGTCGAGTTGTTGGTGATGCCACCAGAGACCTGGGGTGCGCGCATGGTCGGGCATAATTCCAGGCTCTGTCTGACGATCATTCCGCTGCTTTCCATGGGGCCACTGGCGTGTTTTCTGCTTGCACTTCGCCATGGTGCTCCGGCACGGCCGGGACTTGCAGGCGCGGTTGCAGGACTGGCTTCGGCCGGGATTGCGGCCACGTTCTATGCCGCGAACTGCAACGATGACAGCCCGCTATTCGTCCTGCTTTGGTATCCGATCGCTATATCAACCGTCGTGGCGACCGGAGCTTTGGTCGGTCGCAGTCTCCTGCGCTGGTAGGTTTATCTATGGGGCTACTATCTGTCTTCCGCGCGGGCGAGGAAGGGCAACGGCGGATAGCCGACATCAAGCAGATTTGCGGGCTGTCGCTTCCAACTGCCGATTTCTTAAGGATTAATGACGGCGACACGAGCAAAGGCAGGAGGGGCTGGGTGGGCACTGCCAGACACGCGCTAAAGGACGCCGTCAGAGGCTGGTCAGCTCGCACGGCGTCAGGACCCGTTGGGGCGAACGAGCACCAAGTGCGCGGCCCTGATACCGATTCGCAAGTCCGAAGCTTGGTGGTCGTTTGCCCAGGACGCACGTCGATCGACCATCGAGGAGAGATCGCAGTTTTTCGGGGTGGACTATCTCCCAGCTCCTGCACGCAAATTCCACCACAGCCGTGATTTTGGGTGAGCCATTCGATTTCCTGACCTGGTTCGAGTTCCCCGAGGAGAGCGCCAGTGAGTTTGAGGACCTCCTCGCCCGTTTGAGCACGACCGACGAGTGGCAATACGTTTAACGGGAAGTGGTGCCCAGGCTTTGCAGGGCCGATCGCCCGAACGCGACCGAAGATGTGTGACTTTATCCGGAGGACGTCATGACAATTAAACATACGAATGAACAATCGCTCTCTAACTTCTGGATGCCGTTTACCGCGAACCGCCAATTCAAGGCAGCTCCCCGAATGCTCGCCGCGGCCAAGGGCATGTTCTTCGAGGATCGTGACGGCCGGAAAATCCTGGACGGGACTGCCGGACTTTGGTGTGTGAACGCCGGACATGGGCGGGAGCCTATCGCTGACGCGGTGCACCGACAGCTTATGGACCTCGACTTTGCTCCTACCTTCCAGATGGGACATCCCATCGCATTCGAGTTTGCGGAACGGCTTGGCAAGATCGCGCCTGCCGGGCTTGATCGGGTGTTCTTCACCAGTTCCGGCTCCGAGTCGGTCGAAACTGCGCTGAAGATTGCAATCGCCTATCAGCGGGCGATAGGGCAGGGAACCAGGACACGTCTGATTGGCCGGGAGCGCGGATATCACGGCGTCGGCTTTGGGGGTCTTTCGGTAGGCGGCATCGTTAACAATCGCCGGGTCTATCCCATGCTTCCCGGGTCGGCCCATCTTCGCCATACACATGACCTTGATCGCAATGCTTTCTCCCTCGGGCAGCCGGAACATGGGGCTGAACTGGCAGATGACCTGGAGCGGCTCGTTGCCTTGCATGGTGCCGAAACCATTGCCGCAGTCATTGTCGAGCCCGTCGCTGGATCGACGGGTGTCCTTATCCCTCCGATCGGATATCTCGAAAGGCTGCAGTCAATCGCCCGCAAGCACGGGATCCTGTTGATCCTCGATGAAGTAATCACGGGGTTTGGCCGCCTCGGCACCCCGTTTGCGACCGAGTATTTCGGCGTTGAACCTGACCTGGTCAGCACGGCGAAAGGTCTGACAAACGGCACCGTGCCCATGGGGGCTGTCTTTGCGAGCCGCAAGGTCCACGATGCTCTGATGACAGGCCCCGAGCAGGTGATCGAACTTTTCCACGGATATACATATTCGGGCCATCCCGTCTCGTGTGCCGCGGGATTGGCAGCGCTCGACATCTACCAGGAGGAGGGGCTGTTACGACGGGCCGCGATAGTCTCGGAAAGGTGGCAGAGCGCGATCCACGGCCTTCGCGACCTGCCAAACGTCATCGACATCAGAACGGTTGGGCTCATCGCAGGCATAGAATTGCAGTCGAGGTCAGGTGAGATTGGCGCGCGCGCGTATGATGCCTTCGTCAAGGCATTCGAGCAGGGCGTACTGATCCGGGTGACTGGTGACATTATCGCGCTCTCCCCACCGTTGATCGTGGAAGACAATCATATCGACGAGATCGTGACCACCTTGAGTCACGTCCTGCGGTCGATCATGTGACGACCCGACAGGGAAAACGGCGAGGCGCTTGATGTGTTGGGGCGAAGTTCTCATATCAGCGGGTGCACTTACATCAATGTGATCCGCGCACGGCGGATCATCGAATAGGGGTTGCCCGGGTGAAAACAGAAGACTTGATAAACTTGATAGCGCAGGACACGCGGCGCCCCATAAATCCTTCTTATATATTGACGAGCGCCGTGGTCATTGGAGCTCTGATTTCGGGTACGGCCTTCTTTTTGACGCTGGGCTTTCGACACGACATTTCCCAGGCGATCGAAACGGTGAGATTTTGCTTCAAGTTCGTCGTCACGCTTTCCCTGTTTGCTGCCGCAGTGACCATGGTGGATTCGGCAATTCGACCAGGCAGGGATCTCGGCAGGCGGCGCTGGTTGCTTCTTGTGGCGCCGCTTTTACTGCTGTCGGCAACCCTTATCGAGTTACTGGTCACGCCACCTAATCTTTGGGTACCCAAGTTGATCGGCCATAATGCTTTGCACTGCCTGACAATCATTCCGACCTTGTCTGCTTTTCCCGGTATCTTTCTCTTTCTCGCCATGCGCCAGGGTGCTCCCGAAAGTCCCGGAGCCGCGGGTGCGCTGGCGGGTCTCGTCTCAGTCGGAATTGCGGCGACCCTTTATGCTTCCAACTGCTTCGATGACAGCCCGCTGTTCGTGGCCACCTGGTATCCGCTTGCAACGCTGATGGTGGTGACCATCGGATATTTCGCAGGCAACCGGTTTTTGCGATGGTAGCAAGGCGCTAGGCCGCCGCAGGACGCCGGTGCTTGAGGCCTATTGCAGCATCTTCACGAGCAATGGAAAACTGCGCCAGGAGGGCATTCAGGTTTTCGGCCTGCTGAGCCAGAGCGCGGCTGGCGTCCGTCGTCTGCTGAACCATCGTCGCATTGTCCTGCGTCGCGCGGTCCATCACGTTGACGGCTGCGTTGATCTCCTGCAGTCCCGTCGACTGTTCGCGAGCGGCCGCTACGATAGCCGTGACATGCTGACTGATCTCGCGCACTTCACCGACGATGTTTTCCAGCGCAACACCGGTTTCATTCACAAGCGATACACCTGAACGAACCTGATTGCTCGACGACGTGATCAGATCCTTGATCTGCTTGGCGGCTCCCGCAGAGCGTTGCGCCAACTCACGCACTTCTTGCGCGACTACGGCAAAGCCCTTGCCGGCTTCGCCTGCGCGCGCAGCCTCGACGCCGGCGTTCAGCGCGAGAAGGTTCGTCTGAAATGCGATATCGTCGATAAGCGAAATAATCCCGGTGATCTCGAGGGAGGACTTCTCGATTGCGTGGATCGTTGCCACGGCTCGGCTCACCACGTTGCCGGATACTTCTGCGCCCACCCGGGTTCGTTCGACGAGTTTCCCCACCTCTTCGGCCCGGCCCGTGGAATCCCTGACGGTGATCGTAATCTGCTCCAGCGCGGCGGCGGTTTGTTCGATCGAGGTCGCCTGCTGCTCGGTCCTTTTCGAAAGATCGTCCGCCGCGTTGCGCATATCCTGAGCCCCAGCATCCATAGCGAGCGCGTTGCGCCCGATCGAACGCAACGTCTCTCGCAATTTGAGCAGCGACTGATTGAAATTCGTCCTTACTAGATCGAGTTCACCAACGAACGCGTCTTGCAATTCGAAGCCAAGATCTCCCGCCGAAAGGCGACCCAATCCATCGGAGAGCGCGTCGACCGCGAACCTGACGTCCGCTGACTCCCGGGATCTCTGCGCTTCGCGACCGGCCCTATCGCGTTCGGAAGCAGCACGACTGGAGGAGGTTTCCTCTTCGAGACGCAAACGCTCGACCGCGTTGTCGCGGAAGATCGCGAGCGCCGATGCCATATGCCCGACCTCATCGAGCCTTGTTAGCCCAGCTATGGGCGATTGGGTATCGCCCAGTGTCAGTGCTTTCATCCGTTTGACCAAGGTTTTGATCGGCCCGGTAATTCCCCTGGATGCGATGAAGAGTGCGGCGGCGAAGGCGGCAAACACCGAGAGCAACAGACCTCCCAAGACAAGCAGGATCGTCTTGTCCGCTTGACGCTCCAACCCAGCACTCTTCTCTATGACCCCGCGCTGCAGATTGCCGCTCCACTCTTGCATATCGGCAAAAAGTTTGTTGCTTGGGCCATCGGCGTCATCCATCGCCTCCCTAGCCCCAGCGTCGTCGTTCTTCGTTGCAAGGGCCATCGCTTTATCGGTCATGCCGTTGACTACGGAGACACGTTGCTCAAGATTGTCGAAATCCGCCTTGGCCCACGGCAGCAGACCTCGAACCTTGGCGATCTCCTGTTTGAGCGTTACTTTCGTCGTCTCGTAGTGGCTCTGCAGGCCCACCTTCGCGATTGCGTCAGGCGTCAGTCCAATCGCCCGGTAGATATCATTGATTGTTGCGATTAGATTGGCCCGGATCTGCGGCATCTCGGCGTTGACACCATTTTCGCGCAGGATGAAGTCCGAATATTCCATACTGGCCCGGTTGTATTCCACTGCCATGAACCCCGTGCCGATCAATGCGATCGCAGAGATCGCAACGAGAGGGGACAGAATTTTTAATCGAATGCTTGCGTTCTGGAGAAAGGGCACGTTGGCGATCCGTTCACTGTGTAGGCTCTTGAAACCCAGGTTCCCACGCCTCAATGTGGTCCCAGTCGTCCCGGCGCGCCGCCTAGTCAACGGCAACCGCCTGAAACTGTTTCACTCTGTTGCCCGAATCCTGAAAATTTGAATAATTTTGGAACGTTTGTCATAAAAAGAATGATCTTGTTCCAGCAGATCACGAACTAGTGATCCCGGTCTCGGTAACGAAGTGACCGGCGTTTGCGAACTCCATGTGCGCTCAACAAGAGCGTCTATCCAGTATGGAGACTCGCATGTCTGTTAAAACTGCAATTTCATCTGTCGTGCTCGCCAGCGCTGTTACGACCGCCCTTGCGTCGATGGTCAGCGCTGCGCCGCTGACGAAAGCAGAAGCAAGCGCCGCGGTCGCTGCTCACAAGGAGAAGTGCTACGGCGTCGCCCTCAAGGGCCAAAACGATTGCGCCGCTGGTCCGGGCACGACTTGCCAGGGCACCTCGACGGTCGATTTCCAGGGTAATTCCTGGAAGTTCGTTCAAGGCGGCACCTGCACGTCGATCAAGCTGCCGAACGGCAAGCACGGCTCTTTGAAGGCAATCTAACTCACAGCGCAAGCCGACAGAATGGAAAGCGGAGAAGGACGATGAAACATACCCCCACTGCCATGCCCGCGTCACCAAAAGCGGCACTTCCTCTCCGCTTTCCGACCCACCCGATCGCGGGTCTGGCGGGGACAAGCTTCAAGCGCGAACATTTGCCGGCGATCGTCGCCGATAGCCCGCAGAGAGGCTTCTTCGAGGTCCACGCCGAAAACTATATGGGCGCCGGCGGACCGCCACTGCGCGCGCTCGAACAGATTCGCCGGGACAATCCAGTGTCCCTTCATGGCGTATGCATGTCGATCGGCGGGCCTCAACCTCTCGACAAGGCCCATCTCGAGCGCTTTCGTTTGCTCGTCGAGCGCTACGAGCCGGCCCTTGTCTCAGAGCACCTTGCCTGGTCGACCCACCAGACGACCTATTTAAACGATCTTCTTCCTCTTCCTTATACGCCCGAGAGCCTGGCGCGGGTTTGCGAGCATATCGACGAGGTGCAGGACGCGATCGGCCGCCCGATCCTTCTCGAAAATCCGTCCACCTACGTACTCTTTAGGGAATCGACGATAAGCGAGATCGATTTCATCCGCTCGATCGTCCGGCGCACTGGTTGCGGGCTGTTGCTCGACGTCAACAATGTTTTTGTCTCCGCGACGAACCACGGCTTTTCGGCACTGGACTATCTTTACGATTTTCCGCTTGCTGCAGTCGGCGAGATCCACCTCGCAGGGCACGCCGGGCAATCCGATGATGAAGGCGATCTGCTTTTGATCGACAGTCACGATGGACCGGTCGCCGACGCTGTTTGGAAACTCTATGAGATCGTCATCAGCCGTGGCGGCCCGATCCCGACGTTGATCGAATGGGACAGCAATATACCAGATTGGCCGATACTTCGTGGCGAGGCAATGGCTGCCCAGGCAATCCTGGATCGCTTCCGTTCCATCGCATTGCCGGATCGCGGCCATGCCGCAGCTTGATCTCGTTTCCGAACGCGCGAAACCACTCGCCTACGCGGAGGAGTTTGCGCCAGCCCTGACGAACCCCGACATCGAAACGCCTAACGGCGTTACAGGCCCTAACGGCAAACAGGCGACCAAGCGTTTCAACGTCTATCGAAATAATGTCACGGTGAGCCTTATCGATGCGCTTGCCGGAATTTTCCCGGCAGTTCGTCGGTTGACTGGCGACGAATTCTTCCGCGCCATGGCGCGCTTTCATCTACGCGCCACCCCACCGACTTCGCCGCTTCTTTTCGAATACGGCCACGACTTCCCAGACTTCATCGCGCAATACGAATACGCGCAGTCCGTGCCTTGGCTTGCCGATGTTGCAAGGATCGAACGCGCATGGCTGGACGCCTATCATGCCGCAGACGTCGCGCCACTGGCTGGTGAAGCACTAGCCACAGTACCTCCGGAGCGCCTCGCTGATCTGGTGTTCGAACCGCACCCTGCAACGAGGATCGTGTGTTCTGAATATCCAGCCCTGACCATTTTTGCGGCCAATCGCAACGAAGATCCTGTCGCCACAATCGAAACCGACGATGCGGAGGATGCACTGATCACGCGGCCCGACATGGAAGTGATTGTCCGTCACCTGCCGGAGGGAAGCGCGGTCTTTCTGCTACAACTTATTGCTGGCGAACCACTCGGTGTCGCTGCGGCCAAGGCAGTCGATACCTGCTCTTCTTTCGACATTTCGGCAAGCGTTGCGGCGATGATCGAAGCCGGGGTGTTCATGTCCACAAATCTAGGAGACCCATGATGTCGATGATCACACAACAGCCTTCCTTCAAGGACAAGCTTCAGCCGATCGTTTCCCTTGTTGAGACCGCTAAGAAACTTGTCATGACGGTCGCTCACCCCGCCTTCGTCCAGGCCGTCATGCGATTGGCGCTTGCGGTTCCGTTCTGGAAATCCGGCATTTTGAAATGGGACGGGTTCCTGCAATTGAACGACACGGCAGTGACTCTGTTTACCGACGAATTCATGCTGCATCTGCCGGGTGGGCCTTATCCCTATCCAGCCCCGGTCACCATGGCGTTCCTGTCCGGCTCGGCGGAAATCACCTTTCCGATCCTGCTGGTGCTGGGGCTTGCCACCCGGTTTGCAGCAACCGGCTTGTTGTTCATGACGCTGATCGTCGAACTCACTGTCCCGGAGGGCTGGCCGATCCATATCACATGGGCAGCTATGGCGCTTTCCCTCATGGCCTGGGGACCGGGAAAACTGTCGGTCGATCATCTCCTGACAAAATTCTACAGGACGTAGGATGGATCAAGATCGTTCAGGGTCAAATTTGTTCGACCACCAGTTGCAAAGTAGCCTCGCGCATTAGGGTTTTTATCTATCAGATAGTTAGGCCCTTGAAGCAAACCGTACAGCGAGCGAAAGTCGAAAAGTATCTTGGTCGCGGATCGTGAAATATGACGCGCTTAGATTATTGATAACGAAGATGTCAGTTGCAAAATGCAATGTGTGCGGGATTATCCTGCGCCTTCAACCTTCTCCTTGGCCGTCATGGAACCTATAGCCCTTCCTGCTTATCCCTCTCGAGTTCGCTCGATGCTGCATCTGCTTTGCCTGGCCTTGATCGGGTTGTTCTGACAAGCACCCAGACAGCCCATGGTTTCTATCGATCGGTCGGATATGTCGATATCGGCGTGCCAGAGCTGTGGGGCCAATTGCCCGGGTATCCCATGGCCAAGGACTTGGCGTGACACAGGCTTGGCCGATCACGTATTCAATCTCTGAGGATAGCATTGGAGCTGGCAAACGTCCCTTTTTGGCGATACGACCTATTGAAAAGACCGACCAGGGAGATCTTTAACAACCGCGCTCTGCCATGGCGCAGGCAGCGCTCCGCTCCTGATGGGATATCAAGAGCTACGCTGTGAGCTGTTGGAATTACGATCAGAGAACGGAGACGTTTTCAGCCTTCGATTTACCAGTCTTACGATCCTGCCCGACTTCGAAGCTTACCTTATCGCCTTCCCGCAGCGAACCGCCGCGCTGCAATGCGGAAGCGTGAACGAATACGTCCTGTCCGCCGTTCTCGGGCGTGATGAAGCCGAAGCCCTTGTCGTCATTGAAGAATTTTACGATACCTGTTGGCATGAGAGACTGCTTTCTGTGCGGTTCGGCGAAATTGCAAAACGGACCCTATCGCGGTCTACCTTTTCCATCAATCGACAAGACGAATTTCTCGCGGAAACAACGCCTCTGGCCATGCGTGATCACCAAGAGCGGAATTGAAAGCTGACCTTGCAGCGGGAGCAGCGGATGTGGCGCACAGCCTGCGCGAGCACTATAACGAGTGCCATCGTTGGCAAAGGTTTCATAGCATACGTCCAGAGTTTCGGTTTGCCGCTGTGAACTTCACAAGTGGCTCGGCCGCATCTAAGCGGCGATCGGCTCGTCGAAGGCTTTCAAACGTTGTGCCGTGGCATTAGACAGCTCCGCCCAGATCTGTCCGAGCTGCGCGGCCACGGTAGTAAACGACAACGGCGCGCCCTCGGCCACAATACTTGCCTGGATCATGTCGAGCTTGAAACGAGTTGACGTTATTTCGGTCAGCAGGCGTCTGCATTGGTCGAAAGACAGAGCAGGGTGAGACAAGATACGGGGCACCGATTGAACCGCGCGCCTGGCTGTATCTGCCTGTCTCGTTAGTATATTGTTCCAGTCCATCTTTTCCCTCCCGTGCACGACAACAGCATTGAACGACAGGACCGCAGACGCGGTCAATATTGGTGTGAGCAATTCCCCCTGCGATGTGAAGCCAGTCACCGATGACGCTCGGGTTAGGTCGAAAGCAGCGCGCATTGACGGACCTCGTTAACGCTTGTTTTCGCGCAGTGAGCCGGCTGTGCCCCTTTCCTCAATCGCCCATAAGTATGAAACCGCACTAGGCGGCTGGGGCGAGGCGAGATATCGCGGCCAGTTCGCATCCATCCTTTCAAATCCCCTATTGCTTAGGTCTCCCTTATCGAGCAGATGAGCACAGGTGTATGCGAGCACCCCGATAAGACCGGAGTGCCGATCCGTTACGATTGTTGCATGGGGACAGGAGCATCGGTAGAGCCAGATGGGCTCGAACCGGAAGCCAGTTCATCCGGAACAGGGCCGCGTGCGAGCCGTTTTGTATCATTTTCCTGGACCAGGTCAGGCGTCAGGAGGAGCCGCTGCAATTGGTTTTTTGAAAGAGAGGGAGCAAACACGCGCATAGTAAGGAACTCCGCCAATCGTTCGCGGATCGTTATGGGAATCCGCATTGAGCTCAAGCTCGGGGGTTGATTTTCCACGGCCTTTTTGTGCGTCGCGGCCGTTCGGCTCAATTTTAATCGCAGCCTGGTGCATAGGAGGCATCAAAGATGCGTGGGACTTGGACGCGGGTAGTGGTTCCGCGCAAGATCCGGCATATCCTGATGGCGCAGTTCGCTCGTTCGTATGAGTCGGGGACCCACCATGCTTGATCTTGTTATCGGAAATGTGCGCATTGCAGATAGGCAGTATCTCGTCGACATCGGCCTGAGCGGCGGGCGGATTGCGGCAATTGAACCGCACATCGCCGCCGATGCGCCGCGCCACGACATGTGCGGCCATTTCGCGTTCGGCGGCTTCGTCGAAAGCCACATCCATCTCGACAAGGCCTGCATTCTGGACCGATGCATGATCTGCGAGGGCACGCTTCAGGAAGCGGTCCGTGAAACGGCGAAAGCCAAGTCAGGCTTTACGACTGAGGACGTCTATGCTCGCGCCGCCCGCGTCGTCGAAAAAGCCATCGTCAACGGCACGATTGCAATGCGAACCTTTGTCGAGATCGATCCGCGCGCCGGCTTTCGATCCTTCGACGCGATCCGCCAGATCAAAAAGGAATACTCCTGGGCGATCGACATTCAGATCTGCGCCTTTGCTCAGGAAGGATTGAACAACGAACCGGAGACCGCCGAGATGCTCGGCAAAGCACTCCTGTCAGGCGCGGATCTGATCGGCGGCTGCCCATATACCGACCCCGATCCTGATCAACACATTCGCTGGATCTTCGATCTCGCGGAACGACATGACGTCGACATCGACTTTCATCTCGACTTCGATCTCGATCCGGAGAATTCGGCAATTCCCTTGGTGATCGCCGAAACGCGACGCCGCAGCTACGGCGGACGCGTTTCGATCGGGCATGTGACGAAGCTGTCCGCGATGCCGCGGACTGCGGTCGAGGCGATTGCCGACCAGCTTCGCGAGACCGGTATTGCGATAACTGTTCTGCCGGCCACGGATATGTTTCTGCTCGGCCGAGGAAGGGACCATCTCATTCCGCGCGGGATTGCGCCGGCTATGCTTCTGGCAGATAGGGGCGTTACGGTTACCGCTGCAACCAATAATGTTCTCAATCCCTTTACGCCCTACGGAGATGCCTCTCTCGGTCGCATGGCCAATCTCTTTGCAAATGCCGCACAACTTTCTACGGATGAGGACCTGACCGTCGCTTTTGATATGGTCACGAGAAGCGCGGCGCGTCTTCTGCGGCGCGATCATGGACTGAAGCCGGGAAGCCCGGCGGACATCGTTATTCTCGATACGGACAACGCCTGTTCCGCGATCCGCGAAATCAGCCTCCCCCTGGCCGGCTGGAAGAACGGGCGACAGACCTTTTCAAGGCCCAAACCCAGCCTTATGCGACCGGCTCTATAGTGCCGCCAGGCAAATTACGACATCTCGTTTGCCGGGATCGCTTCCCATCGGAAAAACTTACACTCGTCGTGAAGCGCCTCAATTAGTTGGGCCTGCCGGCCGATCCTCTCGTCGGCAACCCATGGTTCGGCAGCCATTCGGTTCGGCTAAGGTGATTCTCGTCGTCGATCAGGACAAGCTGTGTCGGAGACGCTCATCTTCGGGGAACGTTTGTCCGCTGTTCCGATATCGGCATTGTGGCGTTAACGCGCGTGAGAACCTCGCTTCAGCTGCCGGAGCTGCCGAGCGACGCATGAAGTTGCAATGACATTCCGTCAGGCGCCGGCGGCGAACCGAACCGACCTGACGCCCTACCGGGCGAGACCGTTCGATTTCTTCAGCTGCCTGACGAGATTGTGGCCGCGGCGCAGCGCCGTGAGGAATGCGCCGAGGGCGACGATCCACAATGCTGCAGTCAACAGAAGACTCGTGCCTTGCAAAACCGCTTCTGCCGCTCCAAGCAAAGCGGCAACGGTCATCACAGCCATCCGGTGCTGCTTTGCCATCGGACCTCCGAAGTCGCTGGGATTGCCGGTTGCGCGACCCAGTTCGCGCACATAGGCCGTCAGGACTGCGAATACCGCTGCCGCCCAGCCAAGTCCCGGGTTGGCGATGCCGTACCCGGCTCCGGCAAAGATGAGAATATCGGCGATGCGGTCCGGGAATTCGTTCCAGAACGGCCCGTCGGCTTCTCCCTTGCCCCCCTCCACAGCCACCATGCCGTCGAGCAGGTTGCAGAGCAGCCGCAACTGGCAAAACAGCGCTGCCGCGATCAGCAAAACAGCGCGTCCGCCGCCAATGGTTCCGTCCGAGAGCCAGAAGGCGGCACCGGCAAGCGCTGCCATGACCATGCTCATCTGCGAAATACTGTTCGGCGTGACGGACACCTCCGTCATCCGCCTGGCCAGCACTTGAGCCCAACGCGTATTGCGGCTCGCCAGGGGCCGCCTGTCACCCGTTTCCATGCCGACCTCGTCCTCCCCTGACAATGGAATAGTTGTAAATCGCCGCGTAGCTGCTCGAAACCATCAACGGCACGGCGATCGTCCTGAGAATTTCCGGCGTGCCGCTGAGTAGGTGAATGGTCGACAGGAGGGCGGTCGAAGCGAGACAGGCGATCAGAGGTGGAGCCCAGAGCCGGGCGCGTTCGGGTAGGCAGCTCGCCAAGGCCTCGACGGCCTTCTTCAGGCAAAGGGTGAGACATGCGGAAAGCATGCCCTGCACGACGCCGGCGACTAGCGGCTTCGGCATTGGATAATTGCGGTTGGCGAAAACGGCCCAGCTGCCCATCGCGAAGAAAGCCACCAGCACATGCACGACGCTGCTGCCTGCCAGCGATTTCAGCAGGGTTCTCATGTCAGCGACCACCAGTAACGGACGAGATGAAAAAAGACCGGTGCCGAAAAGAGGACGGAGTCGAGACGATCGATCAGACCGCCATGCCCCTCGATCAGCTGGCCCCAATCCTTGACGCCGCGATCGCGCTTGATCGCCGACATGACGAGGCCGCCAAAGAATCCCATCAGGGTGATGACGAAGGCAAGCGCGCCAGCCTGTAACGGCGTGAAGGGCGTGATCCACCACAGCGCCGCGCCGATCAGCGTGGCACTCGCGACACCGCCGATAAAGCCTTCCACCGTTTTCGACGGCGACAGCCTCGGTGCGATCTTGTGGCGCCCAAGCAGCTTGCCCCAGACATATTGCAGAACATCGCTAAGCTGCACGACGATGACAAGGAATGCGATCAGCAGGACGTTGCGATCTTCATAGCCGGGGATCGTCAGAGTCAGCAGCGCTGGAACGTGCGAAGCACAGAAAACGCAGATCATCAACGCCCATTGAACCTCGGCGATACGGATCAGGAAGCGTTCGGTGTCTCCGCGCAGCACGGCTATGATCGGCATGAACAGGAAGGCGTAGACCGGAATGAAGATGGAAAAAATGCCGTATTGTTTTTCCCAAAGCAGCCCGTACTGAATGGGCAGCACCACGAAGAAAGCGGCTGCCAGGGCCCAATGGTCGGCACGTCTGGTATTGGTCAGCGTGACGAATTCCCGAAGGGCTGCAAAGGAGCAGAAGGCAAAAAGTAGCAGCACGCCAATCCGCCCGGCCATGAAGGCGATGCCGATCAGGATCACCATCACCCACCATGCCTTGATGCGGGCGTTCAGATTTTCGATGGCGGCGTTCGTGCCATCGGGCGATAGCCGCTTTTGCAGGACATAGCCGACAACCGACGCGACGCCGAGTAAGGCGAAAATTCCAAGCACCAGATCGATCAGCTCATTGCTCGCCGCGCTCATTCACCGTTCCCCGGCGGCTTCGGCGAAAGAGTTAGCAATGCCGCCCCGGCACGCATGAGAAATGCTGCCTTGTCTTCGCCAGCGCCAATGCGCAGCGCCTCGCCGAATGTCACGGTACAGATGAGCGGGATGGGCACGATTTCGCCCTTCGGCAGAACGCGATTGAGATTGTTGATCCAGACCGGAACCAGATCGATATCAGGCCGTGCTTGAGCGAGATGAAAGAGACCGCTCTTGAACGGCTGCAACGGCGCCTCGGTGAGATTGCGGGTGCCTTCGGGAAAGAGGATCAGCGAGGAACCGGCGTCGAGCGCGGCGGTCATCTGTGCGATCGGGTCCTCGCTGCGCTTTTCCCTGTCGCGCTCGATCAATACGGCGTTGAAGATGTCGCGGCCAATGAAGGCGTTCAATCGGGATTTCAACCAGTAGTCCGCGCCAGCCACCGGACGCGTGCGCCGCCGCAGGCGTGGCGGCAGAACCGTCCAGATCAGAATGAAATCGCCATGGCTGGAATGATTGGCAAAATAGACGACACGGCGGGAAGCAACGCCGCTCTCGGGCCAGACTGCTCTGACCGCGGTAATGGCGCGCGCAAACAAGACGATCATCACCGAGACTGGACTAGCCAGCAGCCTCACCATCGATTTGCCCATTGTTCCGTGCAGGTCGCTCCCCCAAGGCCTTGTCCGATGGACAATAGGCGCGTCCGGCGGCGCCCGATAGTCCGTCCGGGAAGTCATCAACAGCCGCGGAGTGTCTCGCTAAGGATTTCCCGTCTTTTGCTCTTCTGCGACCAGCTGGCGAGGAGGTCATCGCTCGGGGTTTGAGCTTGCGGTCTCGGTTTCGATGAAGATGCAGGAACGATCGGCGGTCTGCTCCCAGAGGGAAGACGACGCTCGCCCTCCTGCTGACCGCAAGGACAATGATGTTATATCGACCGCAACGAGCCTGCCGCAGGATGGCAAGCTCGGCGATTACATCACCCGAGTGACTTGTCGAAGTCGTGGATGACGGACGAGGAGAAGACCTCGTCGAAGCGCCAGACGTCGCGAACCTCGCCCGGCGCGCCGTTGGCGTCAGCGACAGCTTCAAATTGCGCATCGACGAAGACGTGCCGAGACCTGCCGCGATAGATAACGTCCTCGGGCGGGGTGCGGTGCTTTGATACCGCTCTTCCGAATCCCTTAAGTTGGGATTGCCACTCTGAGGCCAGAACGCATCCTTCTTCACGCCACAAGTTCGCGGGTCGACGGATCAGATCCCTTCAAGAGCCTTGGCGAGATCGCCGGGCGCCTCGATATGCAAGAGCGAGCAGGAGGATTGTATTTGCGCTGCGCGTACTCATACTCCGAGATAGCTTGATATCGTGTTCAACCCGCTTGTTGGGATAATTCTGCGCGACGCACATTGAAACTGAAAAGCACGGCGAAATGTCGTGCCAAATCGCGTCCATTGACGAAGAAAATCAGTACAGAGGGACTCTGTTATACAAGATCTTTGAGATCGGCACGATTGCAGGTCCTAGCGTTGATTCAGTACGTGATCAGTTTCAAGCCATATGCGACATGACGGATGCAGGAGGAATGGTCCGTCATGGAATAATTATGTTAGGCTACCACAACAGAGCTTTCGGCGGGGACGTGTTACGTGTCGACGGGGAAATAATCGGCGAGTGGTCTTCAGATGATGAAGAGTGGGGCCACTTCACCCAAAGCGATGCCACTGAGGTCACACTCAGTGCACCATCGCCCTGGATGCTTCACGACTCGATCTCAGATTGGATGAGTCGCGAT
This sequence comes from Rhizobium sp. BK376, assembly GCF_004341625.1. Classification (GTDB taxonomy): domain Bacteria; phylum Pseudomonadota; class Alphaproteobacteria; order Rhizobiales; family Rhizobiaceae; genus Rhizobium. Next base: position 142,025 of record NZ_SLZG01000015.1, read on the forward strand.
AATGGCACCAACGAAGTCACTTGAACCTAGCTCATCTAGCAGAGTTGTCGAATTTTTATGCTGCTTCCCAAACCTGATTCAGAATCTTGGCCGCCAATGCCGCCTTGTCCTGCGGTAGAAACCGACCATAGTGTTGCTGCACGACATCCGGCGTATCTTGGATGGCATAACTTGCCTGCTCGTAAGACCCGGTCTGCTTGAGGATATGGGTCGCCAGAATATCCCGCAGATTGTGCGGCCCATGCGGCAGTAGGCCCTTGATGGCGCCGCGACCGGTGTAGGGATTATAGATCCCGTATCGTTGGATCACTGTACGCCATGCCTCGTAGAATTTTGTCGAGTCGTAGGCAGCGTCGATGCTGGTGGTCTTCACCGTCTTAACGAACAGCGTACCGGGGTCCTTGGCGCTGCCGAGCAACACGCCGCGATGCTTGTCGATATAGGCTTCGAGGTATTTGTAGAGATCCAGCAGGTCCGGCAGGATCAGCCTGAACGGCTTCTGGCCGAAGAACGACGACTCGGAATTTTTGAAGGCGACCGACGGGATCAGCACTTCCCAGCCACCGTCGCGATCGCTCCAGCGCAATTCTCCGCATTTCAGGTCCTCAAGTCGGCGCTCCGATGTGGCGAAATGACCGCGCGGGCAGACTCGAAGCTGGCGCAGGTTTTTCTGACGAAGCCCGAGATGCAAGCCCAGGCGCAAGAGGAGGAAGGATCGGACGGCTTCGGCTGCCGGCCGCGGATAGCGATCCTCGTCCGGCATGCGTTTCCGGATCTCGTCGGTGATCTTGCGATATTCGGCGAGGGGACTGTCTGCCTTGAGGATGCACATGATCGGCTCGAACGGATCACGGTGAACGCGCATGACGCGCTGAATTTCCTTTGATCGGTTCGCCGCGTGCCGATGAAACGCGTCGCAGGCGCCGTTCCAGTCGCGGTTCGCGAACTCAATTTCCTCCGGTGCGATAAGCCCTTCGATCGGTCGAACATTCTTCAGGAGCTCCGGATGCTGGCGTATCCAGCCCACCTCCGCGCGGGTGAGAGCTTGGGCGACCATCAACATCTCCTCCTCCCATTTGGTATAGAAGCCGCGCCGCTGTTCACGCCATTGCAGGTACCAATCCCAGACGCCTGGGAAAACCAGGAGGCCAAAGATCAACTGGCTTAGCGGAACGCCGCGACCTTTGACGATGCCGGCTGGGGAAGCTGCCAGCGCGCCGAACATCAAGCCAAGATGTTCGATCCTCTGGGACGCGGTTTCCTCTCCCCAGACCCCGTTTCGCTGAAAACCGATCGCCGTCAGCGTCGAGGTCTTGAAACGAATGAGGTCCGCCATTTCCATGGCGAGCCGCGGTGGCGCGTCGACAACTCCGGACAGAAGGTCAGGATCGTCGAGCTCTTCGGCAACGTTCTGGTTCGCGTCGACGGCCGATTTCAGAGATCGGGGCGACAGCGAGCCGCTGCCATAAGTGACCCCGGGGAAGCGGATCGCATAACGATGCTTGCTGGCTGCAGCCTGATAACGGCGATATTCGGTCGAGCCGGAAATGATCACCCGGCACACCCAGTCGAGGATCTCTTCTCGCTTTGTGAAGGGCAGGCTGCTGAAATCATCTGGGAGATGTAATGAAATGCGCCGCCGCTCGGCGGGACTGATATCGCCGAGATCGTGCCCATAGAGCGACCGGGCCTGGTTTGGAAGTTTCGCTTTGAAGTATCCTTCCGACAGTCGATAGCGTGTTTCGATCCGCCGCAGGATGTCGAAGCTCGCAACCGACCGCGGCACGCGCTCGCCCTGGATCCAGGACAGAAGCGTCTTGCTGTCGAATGTCTCGGTCAGGCGAACAACAGCGCGATAAAGCTGCCAATAGCTGTCGCCAAACCGACGCATATGATAGATGAGCGCATCCTGAAAATTCGCCGGATCGTCCGTAGCTTCGAACAGCGCGTCCGGAAACGAGCTGATCGACTTCGGCGCCGGACCGCGTGATGAAGACGTGTCACACGCGAAAGCTCCGTCGGCCGCAGCGCGCTGCGGTTTTCTGGTCGAGGAAGTTGCCGCCGAATATTTGACCGCCTCAACCTTGCTTGCGCGCGTAGGTAGCTTTGTCGGCGGGACGTCTTCTGCGACCGGCGGTGCCTTCAGCCATCTGAGGATCGCATCCAGTGCCGGTCGCAACTGCTTCTTCAGTTCCGCCGTCATTTCGTCTTCGATCCCACAAGCCTCTCCGATCGCCGCCCAGTCGAGACGGCTGTTCAGGATCGGCGGCCGCTTGCGGTAGATAATCAGGCTGACCAGGTAGGGCCGGATATTCTCCAGCACCCGCTTTGAGGATATTGGTGCGATACGCACATCGCAGAATTCCGAAATTTTTCGCTGAAAATGGCGTGATGAAAGATCGTGTTTGGGCATGCTCATTCCGTTTCTCTCTGGCACCAGTGCCGAGGGCGAGCGGAAATATGAGCCCAGATTTAACAGAGCATGTATCGTAGAGACGATCACCAGAGGGGCCTGAGTGATTTAAACAACACCGTGAATGATATGTAAATGGATCTTATTTTTGAAAATGATCCTCATTTATATCTTTTCATTTTGACTGACAGGGATGATTTTGGTAGGTCTTCCTCGATTCCAGTGAAGAATGACAGGGAGGTATGATGGCACAGTCTCAGTCAGATGCCCTGCTGGATATCGGACAGCTGCTGAAGGCTACTCGTAAGGGCAGGCAATTGACCCAGGAGCAAGTCGCCGACATCGCCGGCATATCGCGTCCTCGCTATCGTGAGATCGAGGCCGGAAGCAGTGCGGCTCGCACGACGACGCTGATCAACATTGCCCGAGCTCTCGGGCTTGAACTGATGCTCGTGCCGCAGGCGATGGTGCCTGCTGTAGATGCGTTGCTGCGGCCGCATGACGATCTTGATGATTTCCCGGCATTTGTCGCTCATCCGGACGGTGATCTTGGTGTCTAAGGCTTTTCCTGATCCGAGATTCATGTCGTCGCTTGACGTTATGCTGAACGACGTGAAGGTGGGCACGATCGTTCGGACGCCCGGCGATTTCAACGCCTTCAGCTTCGAGGAAAGCTATCGCACAACAGGCGGCTTTCCCGTTCTCAGCCTGTCTTTTCGCGCAGCCACCGGCGGCTTGCGCAAGGACCCAAAACCTGTTGCCAAGGCCTTGCCGGCTTTTTTCGCAAATCTGCTTCCCGAAGACAAGCTGCGCGAGGCGATGGAAAAACACCACGCCGGTACCGTTCGCGCCGGCAACGATTTCGACCTGCTCGTCGCACTCGGGTCAGATCTGCCGGGTGCCGTCCGCGTCGTGCCGAGCGACGGAACGGTTGCTGGTCTCAACGATCCGCCTGTTCCGAAACCGAAGGCTCGGTTTTCGCTGGCCGGCGTTCAGATGAAGCTCTCGGTCATCAAGAACACCGGGAAAGGTGGTGGGGTGACCCTACCGCTTGGCGATGAGCAAGGTTCGTATATCGCCAAATTTCCGTCGACCTCATTTCCCGGAGTGTCGGAAAACGAATATGCCAATCTCGCTTTGGCCGAAGCGGTCGGCATGGAGGTACCAGAACGAGAACTTGTCGAGCAGTCGGAGTTCGAGGGTATCCCGAAAGAGTTCGAGACGCTGTCGGACGGAAAAGTCCTGCTCGTCAAACGCTTCGATCGCAATCTTGGCGGTGAGCGGATCCATATCGAGGATTTCGCGCAGGTGTTCGGCGTCTATCCTTCTCGCAAATATGAAGGAGCCGCCTATCATGATATCGCTGCGGCACTGAACGTTGCAGTTTCGTCAGACGCCGCGCTCGAGTTCGTCCGCCGACTGGCACTGGCTGCCTTGACCGGCAATGGCGACATGCACCTGAAGAACTGGTCGTTGATCTATCGCCAAGCTGGCGACAAACCGCAACTCGCGCCTGTCTATGATGTGCTCTCGACGATCCCCTACATCCCAGCGGACGCCATGGCGCTGTCGCTTGCAGGCGAGCGGCTCTTCAAGGCAATGAATGCGCAGCGATGGAAAGCCTTCGCCAACCGCGCACGTCTTCCGGAAGCCGCGGTTCTAAAGGCGGTGACCGAAACGATCGAGCGCGTGAACGAGCTCTGGTGGTCGCTGCAGGAGCGCGAGGTCGTTCCGGCAAAGGTTCTCGAGCGGATCGATGCTCATGTGCGGCTGATGATGCCGATCCTTGGCACATGTGCGGACTGAACCCTTTAAGTCCAGCAGGGATGCAGCTCAATCCTAGCCAGTGCAACGGTTTTCCTGTCGCATCTTCACGCGTTGCCAGAGACTGTCGTCAATGATCCTGAGTGAGGGCCGGGTGGGGCTATCGTGGATGTTGTTGCGATTGGACGTGTACCCCCTGCGGAAAGTGCCGCGATCGCGTCTTCCCTGAAATCAGCGTAAACGGTTGCGTTACCGTAACGTACTTCCTCGATGCCGAGGTTTTTGGCAGCCTCTTGGAGAGGGAGGCGGGTGTTTGATAGCAGCGACCGCAACGGAAGAGCTCACGTCCGGCGAGGTGCAGCACCAACTGGCGCGCATCGTCTGCAGTCCCGACTTCAAACTCCCCCGGCGGTCGGTCGATTTTCTCTCCTATGTCGTCAACGAGACTCTTGAGGGCCGATCGACCCGACTGAAGGCCTTCACGATCGCCCTGTCGGTGTTCGGGCGAGACTCGACGTTCGATGCGCAGAATGATCCATGTGTCCGCCTTGACGCTGAACGGATAAGGCGGGCGCTGGAGCGCTACTATCTGATGTCCGGCAGGAACGACCCTGTGATCATCACGATCCCCAAAGGCTCATATGTGGCCGCCTTCCGTCGCAGTCTATCTGGTCCGTCGGAAGTTGCGGGTGCAAGCGATCAAGCGCCCCGTCCGGATGCGTCGATTAAAGGGAGCGCCGCAGAAGGTGCGGACGAACCCGCGAGCGGACGGCCGCAGTCGACGAAATGTTGGTGCGGACGCGTTAACGGGCCGACCGCTCTCGCCTTGAGCGCGCTTGGGGTCGCGACGACGTTTTTCCCACGGGAGGCATCTTCAGCACGCAATCCTCGTCGCGGCGGAAGCCCACGACGGACAACTCGACAAGGCGGGCAATCCGTATTTCGATCACTGCAGACGTGTCGCCGACCTTGTCCTGACAGACGAGGAGAAGATCGTGGCCTATCTCCATGACGTGGTCGAAAAAGGGAAAAGGTTGGGCGCTTGACCGGCTCAAGGAAGAGGGCTTTCCAAAGGCGATCATTGTAGCGGTCGATGCCCTGACAAAGCGATCGGGAGAAGACGAACGTGCCTTTGTCCAGCGAGCCGTTTCAACACCCTTGGCCCGTAAGGTGAAGAAGGCTGACCTCGAAGACAATCTACTTCAGGCCGAGCAAGCGGGCCTTGACACCTCAAAATACGAGGACGGGTTGAGGATGACCGAAGGCCGACTTGGTTCTTGGGGTCTTTCGGTGGGGGCCCGCAAATAGGGCAAGCGCTGTCTATCGTCATGAATAGGTCGCGTCCCAAGGGGCTATCGTCGCCCTCGACGCGGTCGCTTCAGGAAGAGGGAGGGTAGTGGGCTCGTATTCTTTGCCGGTCTCGTTCCGCCGACGCCTCTCTCCAGCACGAGCAACGACACGCCCACTCCTCGTGCACGGCAAGGACGACCAGCCGAAGGACACGGCCCCGCGCTCGTGGCTACAGTCGGAGCAGCCTTTGGAGGTGAATTTTCGCCTATTTCGGAAACAGGAACGTGACTGCCACGCGGACGCCCCAACCATCGGGGCCGCTGTCAGGTGACTGGGCCCAGTAGCGTGCTCCCGCAGTGAGGCTTACAGGTTGCTTGCCAAACTTCACGAGCTTTGAAACCTGAAGGTTGAGAGGAACCGACCAGTCATTGTGTTCCCAGTCGTACGTACTCTCGGTGTTGAGCGTAAACGTCCAGGCGTCGGGCGTGGTATAGGAGACAAAGGGCTGCAGAAATGTGGCGCTTACATCGTCTCTGTCGCGCTGGCCCGCAAACGACCAGATATGGTTCGCGAGCATACCATATGTCCAAGGCCCCTGCTGTTTCAGGGCAACGGCCGTTGGACCGGCACCCCACTTGCCGCTTCCCAACAACTCATCGGTCGCCGTTGGCAACAAGAAAGCCGGCCCTGCACCCCAGATGAGGGCGCCGGAGCCGGGCTGCTTGGGGGAGAAGAACAGACTCTGCGTAGTGTCGCCGAGCCCGAACTGATGCCCCGATGCGCCCGCAATGTCGTTTTGCCAGATGACAGGCGTGATCGTACGGGAAATCAGGTTCCAATCCTCGTTCAAGGAGAACGGGATCACAGGTTGGATGTTCAAGACTTCCCTGTTGCCATCAGCGGGCCCGTAACCGCTGTCGTAGTTGAACTGGAAGGGTACGCTGATCAACGACGCAATGGGGTTGCTCAACTTTTTCGCAAGGTCTGAGCTGGACTCCTGCGCCAATGCGGAATGACCCCAAGAAAAGACAGTCAACGTCGATGCGACCAAGGCGGCCGCTGTTGGTGAAACTCTCATGCCTTCTCCCCTCTGGCATTTCAGTGCAAATTGATTGGCATCGCACGCGATGCGGTCAGTAGCCCGAGCTCGGCCCGCCCGCGTCGAAATTCGCTAAATTGTCCTTTGAGGCTCCCCGCCCTTCGGCTCGATGCGCCGCATCCTTGACTCCACTGCCATGACTAGCGGCGCCTTACCTGATCTGGACCCCGTTCGATGCCGTATCGCAGGACCTGGTATGAATTCGACGGGAGCGGCGAAGTCATGCATGCTTGACGCACCGGAAGCCCACATGACTGGTCGACGTGTCCTCCGGCTCGGCATGCCTCGCCGCCGGGCGATAGCGTCGGCAGTAGTTCGGCGCACAAAGATGCGATCCGCCCTTCAGGACACGCTGCGGTATTCGGATTTCCGGTTGCCGGGGATCGAAGCTCGCTTCTCGGTCGCCACCGCGCGGGTTTTGAGGAATGCAGCACGAATTGGCGGCAGGTTCCGAATGGCCGGCCGACCAGAAGTCGGACGTCCACTCCCAGACGTTGCCGATCATGTCAAGGATGCCATATCCATTCGCAGGGAAGGCGCCGACGGGCGACGTCCTGTCCGCTCCGGCGGATTTGGTGCTTTGCGTAGGAAAGATGCCCTGCCACGTGTTCGCCATGAGCTTTCCATCCGGGCTGAGTTCGTCACCCCATGCAAACTCGGCGTTTTCCAGACCACCACGTGCGGCCAGTTCCCATTCGGCCTCCGTTGGCAAGCTCTTTCCCGCCCATTCCGCATAGGAGCAGGCGTCGCTATAGGCGACATGAACAACCGGATGGTCGAGCTTGCCGCGAATGTCGCTACGACCACCATAAGGATGCCGCCAGTTAGCTCCAAACTTGAACGACCACCATTGACCGATGTCGGGGCCGGCGACCGCCTTCGGTTGGGTGAATACAAGGGATCCGGCCCTGAGCATCGTCGGAATTGCACCGGGGTAGTCGGCAGCATCCGGCGTCCGCTCCGCAACGGTGACATGTCCGGTCGCCTTGACGAAGGCCGCGAACTGGCGGTTGGTCACGGGCGTCGCGTCGATCCAGAAGCCGTCGACCGAGACCGGATGGGCGGGGGCTTCTTCCGGATAGTGCGCGTTCGACCCCATCGTGAAGGTTTGGCCCGGTACCCATACGAGGCCAGCCGTCCCTTCGTCATTCGCATTGGCTGATGTCAGCAATGTCATCCTGAGGTCCTCGCTATGAAAACGCCCGAGGGGAGGAGACGGTCCCGCCTCGCCTGACATGGTCCCCAGGACACAATCTGTCAGAAGACTAATAAAAGTCTAGGTAAATCGTTGCTTCATCGTAACGCATAACTTGTGCTCGCGATGATTGTGCCCACGTCAGTGAGTATGTTCTCAGGGCCGGTTGGCATCGGCCGAGGTCTGGGTGGCGGGCGCCGACCAACCCGCCTTGCGTAGTCCTGCAACAAGGCGGTCGACAATGGATTCGATTGGCTGGTGGCGGCGGTACCCCGCCGCCGGGTCGCGCGCGAGCGACGGCGAACGGGCCGCCATTTCTGCTAGCGCCTGCCGCGCGGCTTCCTTGTTCCCCAATGCTCCCTCAGCGATGGCCACGAAGGACCAGCTCATGCCCGAGCCGTCGGCTGTCGATCGCTCGGCGCTCTCCAAAGCCGCAGGATAGTCGCCTTGAAGGTATGCATAAACAGAAATCAGGTCGAAATACCATCCTGGAGGGTTGACGGTCCGGTCGATGGCACGTTGAAGATAGGGGAGACCCTCCTGCCAGTTGCCACGGGCGGCAAGCCGCCAGCCGAGCTGGGCGAGCGTGTCGGGATCATTGGGATTGAGAGCCAGGGCCTGGCGCTGCAGGCGTTCCGCCTCGTCGTAGTTCCCGGAATAATAGTTGATCGACGACAGAGCCTGCAGTGCAAGAACGCTCTTCGGATTGAGTTCGACGGCGCGCCTGGCAGCGGTGAAGGCTTGCGCAAACTCGCTCTCGAACTTTTCCTTTGGCTCTATTTCGAACCTAACTGCGTCGAGATGCATCCACCCGAGCATGGCCCATCCGGACGCATAGCCGGGATCGCGCTGGATCGCCTCTTGAAGACAGGCTCGCACGGGGCCGTAGAGTTCTGTTTGGAACGTGCGCCTGTATGCATAGGCGCGCAGCATGCAGGCATAACTCGGCATGCTGGGGGACGCGTTCTCGACGAGGCGGTCGGCGGCGTCGCTGTTCACGACGCCGTAGGGTTGTCCAAGGAGAGTTGCAATTCGGCCCGCCAATTCGTCCTGCACGTTGAGCAGCGCGGAGGCCGTCATTGCGCGGTCATAGGTTTCGCTCCACAGAACCTGGCCGCTGCTTGCGTCGATGAGTTGTGCACCGACCCTGACCGTCTCGTTGTTCGAACGCAGGCTGCCCCTTACGACGTAGGCCACGGCAAGTCGCCGGCCGAGATTTGTCGGATCGGCATTTGCGTCCTGAGCGAAGCTTGCGGGCAACGAATAGAGCCTGAGGGTATCGAACCGCATGAGGTTGGTGATCAGTTGCTGTGTCAGCCCGGAGGCAAGGAAACGGTCGTCCTCCCCCGCACTCAGCGCCTCGAAGGGCAGGACGATCATCGTCGGACCGCGGGCCACGGGATCGGGGCCTTGGCCATGGGTCCTGCTCCAAACCCAGGCAGCGGCACCAACACAAGCGAGAAGGATGACGAACGCCACCACGGCATTCCGCCATCCGGGCTGCCATTTTTGCGAGCCGGCATCGCGGGTTTCCGCAGGATCGAACGGTATGGCTGTCGGGTGAATATCCGGCTCCGCCAACCTTGCAGGCGACGCGAGAACCGGTGCGTCGGTCGCTGTGGTCGAATGAACCGAATGCGATCCAGCGCCGCCCTCCGTCCATTCAAACTGACACGCATATCCGCCCCGTGGGATGGAGATGCGGATCCGGTCGCAGCTTCCCGCCCCGGCATAGTAGCAGTCGAGATCGCGCCGAAGACGGCGGGCCTCCAGACGAACCACCGGGTCGGACTGCGGATCAAAGGACTGATCGCGATCGAAAACGGCAAGCGCTATGGTGTAGCCCTTGAGGAGATCCGCCCTTCCGTGCAACGTCTCCTCCACGAGATACCGCAGCAGTAGGCGGCGGCGCGCGCTGGCCTGAAACGTCGGATTCGCCAAGATCCGTTCCATTTGAAATCGACGTTCGCTCGGCGACGGACCGGCAGCCAGCGCTTCTTGCTCGTTTCCAGACTGGATTGGGGTAGATGCCATCGACGACCCCCATTCGATGGTCCGCAGGACACGCTCTTTGGCCTGTCGGTGCGACATCTGCTTACCGTTAGGATGAAACGCTGGGGAGTATGCATCTTTTCCGTGTCCGTTGGTATCGAAATTTCGAAGTAGCTAATGCATAGCCCGCCGACCTCGGCGGGCGAGGGCGATCACTTCGAAATGTGCGAGGTACGAACATGTTCGTGCCCCTTGGGAGTCGAGATGCGAACGTGTTCGTACCTTGCTTCCCACACCTCTTGTGCGCAAGGCTTCTACCGCGCACCTCGCCATCAGAGGACAAGCGTCATGTCAGGACTAAACCTCCTCGTCGCTCGTTGGCCCCATCGGGAACTATCGATACGCAGACTGTTCACCCGGAACGCCGATTTTCGGGCGCTATGCGAAGACTACGAGGATGCGCTTCGTGCCATGCGACACTGGCAAGACGCAGGTAGTGAACCGAAGGCGGAGGAATTCCGCAATCTTGCGGCGGAGATCGAGACCGAGATCGTGCGCATGCTCGATCTCTCGACGGGATCGCCATAGCCGAAACTCGATACAGGCTGCGTCCTCTATCGTCGAACGCGGGCTGTGAACGATTGGGAGCGACCGACGCCGCTCAGCCGCTCTGCCGATGAACGCAGGCCTAGTGCATGCGTCGCAGATGGGCTGCGCCTGCATGTTTGTAGCTGAGCCACTGGCCCTTGGGTCCGGGCACACCATGACACTGGAGGGAGAGTCCAATGAGTATAAAGCAGAATCTTCTAACAGCCGCTCTGTTATGTGGCGGCGCGCTGGTCATTGGCGGTCACGCGCCCGCTCAAGCCCAGGAACAGCAGAAGCCCAACATACTTTTCATCATGGGAGACGATATCGGCTACATGCAGCCGGGCATCTATCATCGCGGTCTGATGGTCGGTGAAACTCCGAACATCGACCGCATCGGCAGGGAAGGGGCGCTCTTTACCGACTATTATGCCGAGCAGAGCTGCACTGCCGGTCGGAACGCCTTCTTCACCGGGATGCACCCGCTGCGGACCGGTATGATTCCGCCGCAACTGCCCGGCAGTCCGTCCTACCTGCGACCAGGAACGCCGACTCTGGCGAAGTTCCTCTACGATCTCGGCTATACGACCGGCGAGTTCGGCAAGAACCATCTGGGCGATCACACCGACGCCCTGCCCACAGCCCACGGCTTCCAGGAGTTCTGGGGCTACCTCTACCATCTCGATGCGATGCAGGGGGTGAGCTTCCCGGACATCAACAAGACGCCGACCGAGCAGACGATCGCCCCGCCTTGCAGGAACACCCCGATCCCCGGCCTGCGTGAAGATCCGGCTGCCGTCGACCCGAAAACGACGACATGCTTGACGCCGCCGCGTCCGATACTCGCGTGCAGCTCCTCCGACGGCAGTTCCGGAAACCAGACCTGTCGTGACGAGGGTCCGCTGACGCTCGAAAGATCGAAGGGCGTCGATGAGGAGATATCGAGCCACGTCATCGACTTCCTCGACCGCAACGATCCCAAGAAGACCCAAAAGCCGTTCTTCGTCTGGTACAACCCGGCGCGCATGCATATCACCACCGTGCTGCCGGACAAGTACATGGCGATGGTGGGGGAACCTGGCGGCAAGGACTGGGGTGTCAACGAAGCCGGCATGAAGCAGATGGACGACAACATCGGCTACGTAATGAAGAAGCTTGATGAGATGGGTCAGCTCGACAACACCATCATCGTCTTCACCACGGACAACGGCGCCGAGACGATCACCTACCCCGATGGTGGCACCACGCCCTTCAAGGGTGGCAAGCTGACCACGTGGGAAGGCGGCATGCGTGCACCGCTGGTCGTTCGCTGGCCGGGCCACATCGAACCTGGAACCATCAAGACGGATATCTTCGCCTCGCTCGACTGGCTGCCGACACTCGTCGACATCGCCGGCGGCCCCAAGGGAGACGGACTTAAGGAACAGATCCAAAAAGGCGCCTATCCGGGCATCGTCAAGACGACGCTCGATGGCGTCGATCAACGGGACTACCTCGAAGGCAAGCAAGCCAAGTCGAACCGCGACACCTTCTTCTACTACTCCGGCAAGGATCCGTCGGCCGTCCGCTACAAGAACTGGAAAATGTACTTTGCGATGGTCTCCGATTCACCGACGGGTTTCATTGCGGGCGTAGTTCCCTACCACTGGACGCAGGTCGTCAACATCAAGCGCGATCCCTTCGAAACCGCGATCGGCGACCAGGCAAAGACCCTGTTTGGTCTCGGAGGCGCTATAGCTGCACCCGCATCCGCCTATGTCTACGACTGGAACATGCTGCCGATCGGCCAGGTGCTGTGGCTGAAGGAGCTGTCAAGCTACATCGACTATCCGCCGATGCAGAGCCCGGCCAGCTATAACCTCGAGCAGGTCATGGAGCAGGTGAAGCAGATGAAGAATTCGGGTGCGAGCGACTGACAGCTCGATCGGGAATGCCCCCCGATTGCCGAGTAAGGCCGGCGCCTGATGGCGCCGGCTTGATCATGCTGGTGACGGTGCTCCGAAGTTCACAAGCAGGCTTCGGTCCCTCGAACGGATAGTTTGATCGCGCCGCCGCCGATCCATCGACGGCGGCAGGCAAGGAGACAACGATGAGGTGGCTTGGGCGGTTGCGACAGATACGCGATGTGCTGACTATCGGCTCGTGCCTGATCGCTCCTCCGTTGTTCGTTGGGCCGGCCTCCGCTCAGCAAATACCGCCGAATATCTTGCTCATCCTAGCTGACAACATCGGTTATGGCGACGTGGGCGCCTACGGTGGTGGCGAACTACGCGGTGCGCCAACTCCGCGCATCGATCAGTTTGCCGCGGAAGGGTTGAGGCTCACACAGTTTCTGGTCGAGCCGTCCTGCACGCCGTCGCGTGCCGCCTTGATGACCGGGCGCTACTCCGTCCGCTCCGGATTGTCGCTGGTAGCGGTTGCCGGCACGGACATTTCACTGCCGGCGAAGGAAATCACGATGGCCGAGATGCTGCACGACGCCGGCTACGCCACTGCGATCTTTGGCAAATGGCACCTCGGAGGACAAACCTACAGTCAGCCGCAGAACCAGGGTTTTGACGAGTTCTATGGCATCCCTCCCAACGACACATGGGACGCGTTCGGCATGATCCGCCAGGGCCGTCAGACACAGTCCCTCGATATCCCGATCGACAAGGGACCGCAAATCGTCGAGGCAAGACGGGGCGAGCCGCTTAGGCCGGTGAAGCCATACACGGAGGAAGTGCGTCGTGGAATCGACTGGGAACTGGTGGATCACGGCATCGACTTCATGAAGCGCGAAAAGGCGGCAGGCAAGCCGTTCTTTCTATACCTGCCGATTTCCCGGACGCATTTTCCAAATCTGCCCTCGAAACCCTTCGAGGGAGTATCCCGCATTGGCCAGTTCGGCGATTCCCTGATGGAATGCGATGCGATTATCGGCAAGCTGCTTGACTCGTTGAAAGAGCTTGGCCTCGACGAGGACACCATTGTGATCCTGGCTTCTGACAACGGACCTGACGGGCCGGGAGCACGCGCATTCGGCGGCGACATGCCAGACGTCGGATCAAGCGGACCCTATCGTGGCGCGCTCGGCGATGTGAGCGAAGGCGCGATCCGGACCATCGCCATGATCCGCTGGCCGCACCGGGTCAGCCCTCGGTCCTCATACGCCATGTTCTCCATCATGGATTTCTTCCCAACCCTTGCGCATCTTGCGGGCGGCAAGGTGCCCGACGACCGTCCGGTCGACGGCGTCGACCAGAGCGACCTGCTGCTTGGCAAGAACAATACCGGAGCGCGCGACCATCTGCTGACTTTCGTCGGCGCCGATCTGGTCGCGGTCCGCTGGAAGCAATTCCGAGCCTATTTTGCCGACGTGGCGCCCGGCCGTAGCGGTGCAGGCGGCGCGACGCTGATGGGCGGAGTGGGAGCGAGCGCCGCGCCAATGAACGGCTATCCAAAGGTGTTCAATATCGAGTCGGACCCGCAGGAGGAGCACAATATTGGCGAGATGTACAATTGGGTTCTCGGTCCGTTGTTGGGGGCGGTCGAGGAATACAAAGCGACCTTGGCAAAGGCGCCGAACCCGCCCGCAGCGAACATGACAAAGTTTTGATCTCGGCTCGATGCAGCACCGAACGCAGGGTGGACCGTGGTCGATACGAAGGCCGACTGGAAGTAGATCTTTCCTTCGAAGTGAATCGGTCGGCTGCGCGAGCTTCGGGGTTCGCGCGCCATCGCCAAGCTAAACCAAAGAAAAGGAGTCTAGCCATGCTTACTCGAAATCTGGTCTGTGCCGTCCTATTGGCCGGCACCTTCTATTCCACGGCCGGCGCCGCGTTGGCGCAGGATGCGAGTGTGAAGCCGCACGTTCCGCTGCAGAAAACGATCGGTGTAGTGACGCCGACGGCACCAGTCCCTTCGCTCTTCGTTCTCAATTCTGCGGGCGCGACACTGCAGAATGACAAGCTCACCATGACCGGCGTCTCGGCGAACTCGATCGTCTTCGCGGATCGCCCCGTGCGGTCCGCAGGTCATGTCACGACCGAGCAGTTCATCAGGCAGTGGGACAAGGACAAGGACAACTTCATCAACGATCCTCCCAACGCGACCATATCCGTGGTGGAGACGGTTCGAAGATAGAGGATGCGGTGGTGGTGCTCAAGGCGCCCAAGCTCGAAGGCGGCAACCTGACATTCGATGTTTCTGTCCTGGAGGGGAGCCTTAGCGGTTCAAGCGGACCCGCAGCGCTCTTCATCGACCGCGGCGGCGGCTTCGGTGGGGGTGGTTTCGGAGGCGGCGGACACGATTTCGGCGGAGGAGACTTCGATCGCAACCGCGGGGACTTCGCCGGGAGCTATGGGCGCGTCGGAGATACGGCCGTGTACCACAACGACCGGACGGGAAATACATATGCATGGCACGGTGGAAACTACTGGCATGCGCCGGTCTATCACGGCGCCTGGTATGCCGGCGCACCGGTGGCGGCCGGAGTGGCTGTCGGCGCCGCGATCGCGCATCCCTACTGGTCGGGCTACTACAACAGGGGCTACCGCTGCGGCTACTATCCCTATCCGCCCTGCGAGTGATGGTGATCAAATTGAAGGTCTGAATCGCTGTCGATCCTCAATCCATGCCGCGCGCAAACAGTGGAGCATAGTCCGCACTCGATTTCGATGACAGGTAACGGCAAACGACGCTGAAATGCGATTGCCTATCGCGGAGGGGCCAGCTTTTCCAGATGACGGTCGGATGGAAGAGCTCGTCTATACCCTTCGTCGAGCAGCGGGTATGCGAGGCTCCAATAACCGGCGCGATAAGGGATGACGCTGAACATGGTCCTGACGATTCCACATTTGGATACTTATAGCTTTGTTTGGTGTGGCAGCATGGACGTTTTGGGAAAGTTTGGAGCAATCCGTTATTGAGAGTGATGACTAGCCTCGGATACAGCTGTAGACAGTTCCGAAAGGTCAATTCAACCTGACATGACGTCAGGCCGTAGCCGCCATCACCTGCCGCCGTGGTCTTGGTATCCCGGCCACGGCGCCGAAAAATGCCCCGCCGAAGCGGGGCAGGTGATGCAGACATCTACTGAAGTAGAACCTTCTAATAAACGGGATGCGGTCGTCGAAGT
Organism: Rhizobium sp. BK376; assembly: GCF_004341625.1. Lineage (GTDB taxonomy): Bacteria > Pseudomonadota > Alphaproteobacteria > Rhizobiales > Rhizobiaceae > Rhizobium. The sequence continues at coordinate 157,485 of NZ_SLZG01000015.1, forward strand.
TCCAAAATAAATAGAGCAAGGGTCGCCGACACAACTCAATACCCGAGGCAGCGACCCCAGTCTTGCCACCCCTTGCGATAGCCAGAGACGATATAGTTTCGGAAATCATCACGTCCGGCAATCGGACCGAAGTCTGATCGAGATAGTCGAACTGGCTTAGCCGATCCAGCGGAGAGCCTTGGCAATTTCGATCGTAGCCCAAGCGAGACCGAAGACCCTGACGATAGCGATAGCAATCATCAGCACTATGTCGAAAAGGGTTCTGATCAGGTTTTTTCAAGAACGCTGAAGAAAGAAAGCCCGCCTGGCCGGGGGTAGGAACAGACGGGCTTACTGAGAGCCATCAGCATGAGGGCAAATCCTAGATACTCCGCTACTCGTCGATTCGCTTTGCGATTTACGATGAGCTGATATGAAGCATTTGTGATTGACGTGCCTTTCTCGCGTCCACAAGATTCTTCTTGAACGGGCGGCGAGGCCCTTTCGGCCTTGAGTCGGTGGAGCGCCGAGATTCTGCGCGCTAAAATTAAGGCGACGGACTGGGCTTCAGAAGGCGCACAGAAAATTCGCGCCTGCGATGAATCAGCAATCTCGTTCCGCGTTCACCTCTACCACGGCGTACGAGGATGACCCATGGACAATCCAAAAATTGCGAGGGTAAAAGTTCGGCTTCCTGGCGAGGGTGCTTATCGCGAATTGACGTCTGTCGAGGAAACGCGGTTACAGGGGCACCCTCCGTCCTCGTCGCACGACTTGAAGAATGATATCATTTTCACTATATCGATATCACGGTAAGCGAGTAGATTGGATTGTATTAATGGCAGCGGTCACCATTCGAAACATTTCTGAGGAAACGCATCGGGCGTTACGCGCAAGAGCAGCTAACCACGGCCGTAGTACCGAGGCGGAAATTCGTGACATTCTTGAAGCCGCTGTACGGCCATCTGGACGCGTGAAACTCGGATCATTGCTCGCGGCCATCGGTCGTGATGCTGAGTTATCAAACAGCGATGTTGAAGCGTTGCAGCAACAGCGACACCAGCTGAACCGATGACTTTCGAATGATCTTGCTCGACACTAATGTGATATCCGAGCCGTGGAAACCGGCTCCTGATACTGCCGTGCTGACCTGGTTGGATGCGCAAGCTATTGAGACGCTATTCATTTCCGCAATTTCAATTGCTGAACTTCGTTTCGCGATTGCCTCAATGCCCTTGGGGAAACGCCAGACAATTCTACACGATCGCCTTGAAGGTGAAGTTCTTCCGCACTTTGACGGACGCATTCTGCCCTTTAACGTAAGTACCTCGCAATTTTACGCGGAGCTGATGGCCGGCGGCCGACTGTCCGGAAGGGCGACAGGGAAGGCTGACGGATACATTGCTGCGACAGCAGCAGAGAACCATCTCGTGATTGCTACGCGAGATACGAGCCCATTTGAGGCCGCTGGATTGAAAGTGATCAATCCTTGGGCCGCCTAAGCCTCTAAAACTGCGGGTCATAGGTTCGTACCTGTTCAAGAGCTTTGCATTCCTTCCATCGGTTAAAAGCTCGTAGGCTTGGCGCTGCGATGGAAATATGGCACGAATTTTCCTTCGCTTCTGATCAGATCCCACTCCATTGAAAATCAGCTAGGTCCGCTCTGGTGACCAACCAGCGAAAAGTTCAGCAGCGCCTGCATGGTCTCTCGCCTACCTCATGCCGCAATCTGGCGTGCCAGGTACTTTTGGCTTCCCATGTCAATTAGCCGCGATGTAGATTTCAAATGGTCACGCCTTGACTTTCAATCGGTCGCCTCTGTAGTTTCAAACAGTCATCAAAGGAATGAAGGTGTGGCGCTGTATCCAAGGCTCGTTGAGCAACGCGTTGCTGACGCTATGTCAGACACGCGAGTCGTACTGATCGTAGGTCCCAGACAATCAGGAAAAACGACGTTGGCCAAGAAGATGGCCAACGAGGGGATGGAGTATTATACGCTGGATAATGCGACGACCCTGGACGCAGCGCGACAGGATCCAGTTGGCTTTGTAAGAGGTATGGATCGCGCCATCATCGATGAAATTCAGCGCGCTCCCGAACTGTTGTTGGCCATCAAAGAAAGCGTGGATACCGATCAGCGCCCCGGGCGGTTCCTCCTGACCGGTTCAGCCAATCTCATGACGCTGCCACGCGTGGCAGACTCGCTCGCAGGGCGCATGGAGGTCGTTCGATTGCTGCCACTTGCGCAAAGCGAGATCAAAACCGCCGGTAGCAGCTTCCTACGCGACGCCTTTCAAAATGAAGCCAAGGCGGGAGAGCCAATCGTCGGGGACGACCTTATGACTGCGGTTCTGGCCGGTGGATATCCCGAGGCATTGGGTCGCAAAACCTTGAGCCGGAGACAGGACTGGTATGAGGATTATATCCAGGCGATCGTTCAACGCGACGTTCGCGATGTCGCGCAAATCGAGCAGATCGCTCAAATGCCGCGCCTGCTACGCATTCTGGCAGAGCATTCGGGGCAGCTCGTGAACTATTCCGGAATTGGCGCGGCCATCGGGATGAACCACGTCACAACGCAAAAATATGTCGGCATCTTCGAGAGCCTGTTCCTCGCTCGAACCGTGCAACCTTGGTTTTCCAACAAACTGAAACGTCTCACGAAGACACCGAAAATACATTTCCTCGATTCCGGTCTTCTCGCATCCCTTCGCGACCTCTCTCTCGACCGCCTCCGCGGCGACAGGGGTCAGTTCGGGGCGCTGCTGGAGACTTTCGTTTTTGGCGAGATTCTTAAACTCGCCAGCGGGGGGCAAACCCGCTTGGAGTTTTCGCATTTTCGTGACAAGCAGCAGAACGAAGTCGATATCGTCATCGAAGATAGAAGCGCGCGGATCGTCGGTATCGAGATAAAAGCGGCAGCATCCGTCTCGAATTCCGATTTTTCGGGATTGCGAATTTTGGCCGAAGCATCCGGAGAACGGTTTGTTTCAGGCATGGTCTTGTATGACCATCATAAGGTGATCCCTTTCGGGGAACGTTTGTCCGCTGTTCCGATATCGGCATTGTGGCGCTAACGCGTGAGGACTCCGCTTCAGTCTTCAGTCGAGCAGTCCTGAAACGTCGACGATTTCGATAACAAATCGGCCTGAGGTTCGATTCCTTTCAAGAGCGACGCAGGCTTCGCGAATGTATGAGGCGACTTTTCCGAGGTAGCCGTTAGCTGGGGGTATTCAGACTTGGAGAAGACCCGTTGAGAAACCGAAACAGATCGGGCCGGAGTGATCCCAGCCAGCAAACTTGGCAAGATTTACGACGGACCTCGCCCGGAAACGCAGCCGCTCTAGTTCTCGTCAGCGCGATAGCGCGTTTGGACGAAGCAAAGATGTTTCGGCGGCCCATCCGTCTTTGATAATTGAAGCAACTGGGGAAGGGGAGAAAATATGAAACGGCTGACACGTACTGCGATCACGCTTTGGCTAAGCGCTGCCTTTATCGGTTCAGCGGAAGCACAAACAGCAACCAACCTCGCGGTCTTGAAAGGGCTGTCGCCGTTGTCGGTGCTCGGAAAATCCCAGAGTGGAAGAGCAGCATTATCGTCCAACTATACAGTGACCGGTGGCATTCAAACCGGGGACATCCGGCAGCCGACGTTACTTCCCTTCGCCGAACAACAGCAGCAGGCTTTGAGGGACGCGTTCATCACCGATGGCAATCTTGCCGAACTCGCCGACGGTCTGGGGACGACCCTGGGGAGCGCCTACGCCGCACGGGCTCACTATCAGGATCGCGAACATTTCACGAGCATATCGCAGGCATTGGCCGATCTCATTGCCTACACCAATTCGACCACGGGATCGGATTCCAACTCGGGCAAATATTTTTTCGCCAATGCGACGACGGATGGAAAGACGCCGGTCTCAGCAGAAGCGGCCGACATCCTGAAGCAGAACGGCGGAGGCTCGGACGTGTTCGGTGTGAACTACGGTCGACCAGCTGGCACTACGGGTGCCGACGCCTATGGTGATTCAAGGCCGTTTCAGACGGAGCCGCAAATCCTTCCGATCATCGGCCGCGACTACTTCGGCGCACCGGCGAATAACACAGTTTATAACCGGGGACCGGTCATGAACTTGATCGACAGCCCATCCTTCCCCAGTGGCCATACGACGTACGGCTATATGGGTTCGATATTGTTGGCGGTGCTCGTGCCCGAGCGCTATCCGGAAATGATCACGAGGGCATCAGAGTACGGCAACGATCGCATCATCGTGGGTGCCCATTACGCAATGGATGTTCTCGGCGGGCGCACGCTTGCGACTTATGATTTGGCGCATCTACTCGCAAATGATCCTGCCTATGTCGGGCAGACCCTCAAGGGTGCAGCTGTTATCAAGGACTATCCAGCCGCGCTTTCGGCAGCACGCGCCGACCTGATCACGGTGCTAAAGGCGAATTGCGGCGCCGATATCGCCGCCTGCGCCAAGGACGACACAGGCCGGTTCGGCAATCCGGCGATGAACCAGGCTGCCTACGATGTGACGCAGACGTATGGCCTTCCGGTGGTCTATCCCAACAACTTCGGCGTCACCGAAGACGTCGGCAAAATGGCGCCGGAAGCTGGCAATCTGCTGACTGCGGCATTTCCCTCGCTGACCCTGGACGAGGCCAACCAAATCCTCACGGACACGGAAGGTCCGGGCGGCGGCTTCCTGGATGATGGGTCATCCTTTGGCATTTATTCACGCCTCAATCTCTATGCTGCTTCATTGGCGGCGAAGACGTTGGCCGATCACAAGGCTTCGGCTGCAAAATAGCCATCGGGCATGCCTGACACAGGAAAATAATACTGCGATGCCGACTTGGGCCGTCGCAGGACGTCCGGCTGGCTGCGTCGATTGCAATTCGATAAAAGTCACAACCTTTGCCGGTGTCATTTCTTAGGCTAAACTCATATTAAGTCCCTTGGCGATTCGATGGGAGCCGAGTAGCAATCGATGGAACAGTCGACTGGCGTTGTTGCCAATGCCTCTAGCGGTGAGTTCGGCCGGCAATACGCCGCGCTCTGCTATCGCATCAATCGGCATGAAAACGTCGTTGAATATCTGCT
>NZ_SLZG01000016.1 GCF_004341625.1 Rhizobium sp. BK376
CGCAAAGCCGATCACCCGCTACAGCGCAACGAGAAGCGCGCGGGCACTCGGCTTTGCTATCTCCCGCCAGTTACACCATCTCCTGGGGCACGATCCCGGGGTACTCCGCAAGATCATGATGGAGCGCGGAATCGTCGGAAAAGACGATGAAAAAACGCCGGATAACAAAGTCGTCTGCAGCGTGGCGGATATCGAACGCGCAGTATCTGATCACCGCGCCCGACTCGACTTCCAGGCAATTTTGCCGATCCTCGGTGTGAGCAAAGGAACCGCACTGAGGAGCGTCGCGAGCGGGGTCCTACATCCAGCCTTTGGCGTTGCAAAGGGCATGAGAGCCAAGTTCACTAGAGCGTCTGTCGATGCCTTGCTCAGAAACTTGATCGGCAAGGCCGAAACGCGGGAGGAAGACGACAACATTGTCTCGCTCGAAAATGCCAGGGCCAAGGCGCGCTGTCAGATCGCGGATATCATCCGAGCTCTCATCGATGGCCGCATTGTGACGCGATACGTTTCCATGGATCCTTCCAAAGTTGGCCTCGCCAGAATTCTGGTCGATTCCGCCGATGTCAAGGCGATCTTTCCCCGACCTTCCCGCGGCTTGACATTGGTTCATTTTAGCAAGGCTGTGTAACGAATACGCTGGAGCAAAGGCACTTATGTACAGCGGCTTCTTCAAGGTCGAACGTGACCTTAGTGGAAATAACTCGATGCGCGACGTAGTCACGAAGGAATCATTTGATTCCTTTTTCCGCGAACACGCCAGTCTGGCGGAACTGGCGGACGGTTGGATGTTTCCCTGGCAGCTACGTCGGGCACTGAAAAAGGCGAATATTTACCCCGTGTGGGCATCACGCCATCGTCGCGCCCTCACGTTTTATCGAAGAGCAGAAGTCAAAGCTTACCGCCTCGAAAATCCGTAAAGCTCCGGCAACAACCGGGTCCAATTTGCCCTGGCGTCAAACGCCGGGGCTATTTTATGCGTATTTATCTAGTATCTACGCTCGAAGCGCGACCGACCTGATTGGGCTATTGTGCCATAAGCGCGGGTATGTACGAGAAAAAATCATTTGTTTTCAATGCGTAATTCTAAAACCGTTCCTTAAGTGAACCGACTGCTCAATTCCGCGCTGCCCGTTTGTCGACCAACACAAAGAAACCCCGCAGCCAGGCTGCGGGGTTATTCTGCCGTTATGTGGGGAGAGATGCGCTTAAGCGGCAGTCTTGCGATCGAGCCGTGCCCATGCAGGCAGCCATTCTCCGTGGGCGACCAGCAGATCGTCGACCAGTGACCAGATCTGATCGAGGGCCAGTTCGGCCGCGGTGTGCGGGTCCATCATGGCGGCGTGATAGATGTGCTCGCGGTTCTCCATCATCAGCGCCTGGACGGTCAGTTCCTGGACGTTGATGTTGGTGCGGATCAGGGCGGTCAGCTGCGGCGGCAAATCGCCGATGAAGGTCGGCTGGATTCCGGAGGCGTCGACCAGGCACGGAACCTCTGCGGCGCAATTGTAAGGCAGGGAGGTGATACAGCCGTTATTGCGGACATTGCCGTAAATAACGGATGGCTCGCCAGTCCAGACCGAGTTGATGATCGAGGATGCATATTCCTTCGACTGTTTCACCTCGATCGTCTTTGCGCTGCGATATTCCTCGGCCTGGTTCTTCCAGCGGGCGATCTGCTCGATGCAGCGCTTTGGATATTCGTCCAGCGGAATGCCGAATTTTTCGATCAGATCCTCGCGCCCTTCCTTGATGAAATAGGGCGTGTATTCGGCGAAGTGCTCCGAGCTTTCGGTCACGAAATAGCCGAGCCGCGTCAGCATCTCATAGCGCACCTTGTTCGGGCAGCGCGGGTTCCAGCCGGGCTTTGGCGCCCTGCCCTCGCGATAGCCGCGTACGAGATCCGGATAGAGATCACGATAGGAACCATCCGGCTGCCGGTGCTCGAACTTCAGGTAGAACGCCATGTGGTTGATGCCGGCCGAGCGATAGCGGATTTCCTCATAGGGAATATCAAGATCGTGGGCGAGTTCCATGGCCGTGCCCTGCACGGAATGGCAGAGGCCGACCTGCTTGATCGTGGGATATTTTTCCGCGATCGCCCAGGTGTTGATCGCCATCGGGTTCACATATTGCAGCATGATTGCATCAGGGCAGACGGCGAGCATATCCTCGCAGATCTTCCAGAGATGCGGCACGGTTCTAAGCCCGCGCATGATGCCGCCGACGCCGAGTGTATCGGCGATCGTCTGGCGCAGCCCATATTTCTTCGGCACTTCGAAATCGGTGACCGTGCACGGCTCATAGCCGCCGACCTGGAAGGCGACGACCACGAAATCGGCCTTGTCGAGCGCCTTGCGCTGATCCGTAAAGGTTTCGACCGTTGCGGTGGCATTTAGGGTCGAAATCAGCTTGCTGACGACAATCGCGCTCTCTTCGAGACGTTGCGGGTTGATGTCCATCAGCGCGATCCTCGCCCCCGACAAGGCAGGACGCTGAAGCACGTCGCCGAGGATATTTTTCATGAAGACGGTCGAACCGGCTCCGATAAAGGTGATTTTGGGATTGGTTGCCATTAAAACCTCCGGCGTATCTATCAGGCTATCTCGAAAGCGGCTTTGACCAGCCGTTCGGTATAGGCGGTCTTGGGATTAGAAAGTACTTCGTCGACGGGACCTTGCTCGACGATCCTGCCCTGCTGCATGACGATGACGCGGTGGCATAGAGCCCGAACCACCTTCAGGTCATGCGAAATGAAAAGGTAGCTCAATCCGCGTTCGTCCTGCAGGCGACGCAGCAGGTCGATGATCTGCGCCTGGACGGAGAGATCAAGGGCTGAGGTCGGCTCGTCGAGCAGAATGAATTCCGGCTCCAGCGCGACGGCCCGGGCGATCGCGATGCGCTGGCGTTGACCGCCGGAGAATTCATGCGGAAAGCGCGACAGGATATTGCCCGGCATGCCTGACGCTATAAGCGCCTCGCGAACACGATCGATCCGCTCCGCCTTTGTCGCGCCGAGGTTGTTGACCACCAGCCCCTCCTCAATGATCTGGCCGACCGTCATGCGCGGGTTGAGTGACGAGAACGGGTCCTGGAAGACGACCTGCATACGCGAGCGCAGTGGCCGCATCTCCGAACGCGACCGACCGTGGATCGGTTGACGGTCGAAATATATCTCGCCACTGTCGGCATTGATCAGCCGCAATAGCGCCTGGCCGAAGGTCGTCTTGCCGGAGCCGGACTCGCCGACAAGGCCCAGCGTCTCGTGCCGGCAAAGCGTCAGGTCGAGACTGTCTACTGCGGTCAGCTCCCGCAATTGTGGCTTAAAGAGCGTACCGTGGCGCAGCATGAAGGAGACGCGCACCGCTTTTGCTTCCAGAATGGCGTCCGATCCGGCAGGCAGGGGATTAGCCCTCCCCTTCGGCTCAGAAGCAAGCAGATGGCGGGTGTAGGGATGCTGCGGCTGGTTGAACAGCCGCTCGGTGACATTGTGCTCGCGCACCTCTCCGTGCTGCATGACGTAGACATAGTCGGAAAACTGTCGGACCACAGTTAGGTCATGGGTGATCAGGATCACCGCCATGCCGAGCCTCTGCTGCAGCTCGCGGATCAGGTTCAGGATCTGTGCTTGCACTGTCACGTCGAGCGCCGTCGTCGGCTCGTCTGCGATCAGCACATCCGGATCATTGGCAAGCGCCATCGCGATCATGACGCGCTGTCGCTGCCCGCCGGAGAGCTGATGCGGGTATTGCTTTAGTCGAGCCACCGGATCGGGAATGTGTACCTGCTCAAGCAATTGCAACGCGCGCCTTTCGGCTTCGGCGCGCGAGACGCGGCGGTGGACGCGGATTGCCTCGACGATCTGGCTACCGATCGTGTAGATCGGATTGAGCGAACTCATCGGCTCCTGGAAGATCATCGAAATGCGATCGCCGCGGAGTTTTCGGCGCGCCTTTTCAGAGAACTTGAGCACGTTCTTGCCGGCATAATCGACCGTCGACTGCCGGGCGACGACGGCGCGCTTGGTGAGCAGGCCCATGACCGTCCGTGCGGTCACCGACTTGCCCGATCCGGACTCTCCGACAATGGCAATCGTTTCACCGGCGTAGAGCTGGAAGGAGACGTCCTTGACGGCTTCCACCATACCATCCTCGACCTTGAACTGGACGGCAATGCTCCGGGCATCGATAACCGGGCGAGACTTGCTGTTATCATGGTCGTGGCGGACGGGCGGTGCGAAGGGGTTGGTAGACGTGAGAGCCATCGGGATCACCTCAATAGGGGTCGACGGCATCGCGCAGACCGTCGCCCAGCGCGTTGAACGCAAAGACGGTGATCAGAACGAAGGCGACGGGGCTCAATATCCAGGGATAGGAGCCGATGACGGAATAGGTGGACGTGTCCTGCAGCATCAGGCCCCAGGAGATCAACGGCGGTTTGACCGCAAAGCCAAGGAAGCCGAGGAAGGATTCCAATAGCACCACGCTCGGGATCGCCAGCGTCACGGTCACGATCACATGGCTCATCACGTTCGGGAAAATGTGCTGCAGGATGATGCGCCGGTCGGTGGCGCCGACAGCCATCGCCGCCTTGACATAGTCGATGCGTGCGAGCGCCAGCGTCTTACCGCGCACTTCGCGTGACATCTGCGCCCAGCCGAGCGCCGACATGACTATGATGACGAAGGCGAGGAAGACGTTCGTCGGCGCGGTGACCGGTATCAGCGAGGTCAGCGCCAGATAGAGTGGCAGCTGGGGAAACGCGAGGACAAGCTCCACGAACCGCTGCACCCAGGTATCGAAGGCGCCGCCGAAATAGCCCGACACCATACCAACCGTGGTTCCGACGACGGTGACGATGAAGACGACTGTCAGCGCAATCATCAGGGACACGCGCGAGCCATAGATGGCGCGAGAGAGAACGTCGCGGCCGAACTTGTCCGTGCCGAGGAAATGCACCGGCTGGCCGTCAACCGAGCCGAAGAGATGGCGGTCGCCGGGAATGAGGCCGAAGAGATTGTAGTCAGCTCCCTTGACGAAGAAGCCGAGCAGATTGGGATGGTCGTAATCCGGTCCGACTACGGGCTGGAAGGTGACAGGATCGAGCTGGTCGCTATCCGCCAGCGCATAGACACGCGGCTGGAAGACGAAATTGCCGTCCTTGTCGTGGAAGCTCATCACCTGTGGAGGCGAGAAGCCGGTATCGGTCGCCTTCGGATCGACCGGAGCGATGAATTCGGCAAAGATCGACATCAACAGCAGCAGGATCACAAGAACCAGCCCGCCCATGCCTGTCCAGGACCGTCTCAGGCGGCGCCAGACCAGTGCGATATAGCTCTCGTTCCCGGCTTTTGGCTTCAGCCGATCATCTGTCGGCGGCATTGTGTCGCTGACTGCCAGCATCAGAAAGCTCCTCCGTGTTGGCGCACACGCGGATCAAGCAGCGCAAGCAGCATGTCGGCGATGATGTTGCCGACAATCAAGGTGGCGGAGAGGACCATCATAAAGGTCGCGGTAACGTAGACGTCGCCGACATTCATGGAACCGACGATCGCAGGTCCTGCCGTCGGTAGCGCAAATATGATCGCGGTCTCGATTTCGCCGGTCAGCATGTAGGGCAGCACAACGCCCTGATACATGACGAGCGGATGAAGCGCGTTCGGCACGGCGTGGCGAAGCACAGCCGCGCCGCTGCTCAGCCCCTTTGCTCTCGCCGTCTCGACATATTGCGCATTCAGTGTATCGAGCAGATTGCCGCGCATGACCCGCATATTGTAGGCGAGCCCGCCGAATGTGGCGATCGCGACCACCGGCCAGACATGCCTGACGAGATCGACGAACTTCGCCCACGACCAGGGCGCGCCGCCATACTCAGGCGAGAAGAAGCTGCCGATCTGCGAGACGTTGAATTGGAAGACCAGGAGATAGACGAGGATCAGCGCCATCAGAAAGCGAGGCACCGTCATGCCGAGGAACGAGATTCCCGACAGAAGACTGTCCACCCAGGTATACTGGCGCGTCGCGGCCAATATGCCGAATGTGATGCCGAGAATTGACGCGAAGATGTGGCAAACCAGAGCAAGCGCAAGCGTACGCGGCAGGCGCTCCCCAACCACATCGCTGACCGGCTTGTTGTAGTACATGCTGTAGCCGAAATCGCCGCGAGTAACGATGCCGGCGATCCAGTTCACATATTGGATCGGCAGCGGCTTATCGAGGCCGTGTTCAACCCGGTAGGCCTGCGCCTGCGCATCTGCCTGCGCGAAAGATGCGCCGCCTTGATTGATAAGTTGCGAGCGCAGATAGTCGGCATAGTCCCCGGGTGGCGCGTGGATGATCACAAATGTCACCAGGCTGAGGATGACCAGCACGGGCACTGCGGAGGCTATGCGGACGAGCAGGAATCGTAGCATCGGACGGTTCTCGCTTCTTCTCTCTTGTCGGCTGACCCAAGTGTATCTCGGAGACCATTGCCGCTTTTCCTTTTCCGGCCGCACCCACGTGCGACCGGAGGCTCCATTTCCCCAGGGAGGTTAGTTGATCGGGCCTGAGGCACCCGGCTTGCCTGGAAGCTGCTGGGGGAAGAGTTCGTATTTGCCCTGTTTGTCCGCCGCCACCCACAACCTTTCGCGGATGATGGAGTCTTCAGCCCAGTTGAACATGAAGATCGGCGTTCCCTGCGGGATATTGGAGAAGCGCTTGTTGATGATCAGCGCGCCCGGATATTCCGTCAGACCGACATTGTAGACATTTTCCGTCGATACCTTCTGGAACTGCTTCATTAGCTCGGCACGCTTGTCGTTATCCTGGGTCGAGGTGAACTTGTTGACGATGTCGACAAGATCCTTCTCGAAGGGCATGAGGTCGACCTGGCCGTTTTCAGGCGCGCGATGATCCCAGCTCGTACGCGGGCCAATAGGAGCCAGCTGCTCGGTATTCTGGACGACAGACGAAAGCTCGGTGGCATTACGCTGGACCATCCAGTCGAAGCGCCCGCTATAGTTCGCATCGTCGCGTTGGTTGCCGCTCAGGGCATTGATGACGACGCGTATGCCGAGTTTTTCCATCTGGCCAACGACGCCTTCCGCCAGCGTCTTGTCTGTCGTGTAATCGTTGTTCACCAGCAACACGACTTCGACATCCTTGCCACCGGCTGTTCCAGCCGGGAAGTTGACGAAGCCGTCGCCATCCGTGTCCTTCAGGCCCGCTTTCGCCAGCTCTGCCTTGGCGCCGGCCAGATCGAACGGATAGTAGACGGTTGAGTTCCGGTCGTAGAAGCTCGTGCCGGATGACAGGCCGCCGGGGTAGATTGCCGTGAACGGTCCCTTGACCAGGGAATCGCCGATTGCCTTGCGGTCGAGCGCCATGGTGACGGCTTTGCGGAAATCCTCATTGCGGTTCAGTTCGCGGATCGCCTGGCTGCGTTCGTCGGGATTGCCCCAGCCATTGGCCGAGAAATTCATACGCAGATTATAGCCGATAAGCCGCGGGCCGAAGGCGAGGCGGGCGGGCGCATCGGGCTGAGCCGCCTTCTTCAACGAAGCGACGAAATTCTCCGGCTGCTCCAGGTTTGAGATATCGCCCGAGCCGGCGACGGCCTGGACGTCACGATCTGCCCAGGTCGAGAGCTTGTAGTGAAGCTCGTTGAGGTAAGGCAGCTGATTGCCCTTCTCGTCGACCTTCCAATAATAGGGATTGCGGCGCATGACGATAATATCGTCGGGCCTATATTCGACCGGCACCCACGCCCCCATGACCGGCATGTTCATATATTCCGGCGGGAAGGCGTTCTTGAACTGCTCGTAGGTGTTCTTCGAATATTTCGGATGCTGCGGCTTCAGGATATGCGCAGGTCCGGGGCAGAAGGTGCCGTAGGCCATGGCGTAGAGATATTGCTTCGGAAACGCATCCTTGAAGGTCCACTCGACGGTATAGTCGTCGATCTTCTTCAGCGTCGTGCCGACACCGAATGTCTCCGGCGTCGCGCCGTTCAGCGGCGAAACATTCGGATCGACGACCTCGTCATCCCAATAGAACATGACGTCGTCGGCATTGAAGGGGTAGCCGTCCGACCACTTTGCGCCCTCAATCAGGTGCATGGTCAGCTTGTGACCATCAGGCGACCAGTCCCAGCTCTTTGCAAGGTTCGGCAGAGGCTCGGTATCCTTGGCTTCCACCTGGAAAAGAGGCGCCGTGCGCGTTAGGCATTCCGACAGTCCGATATCGATGCCGCCCCAGCCCTGGCTCTGGCCGGCGCCGTAATTCCAGCCCTCCGGCCTGCCGCCGATGACATGGCGCAGCGTATCGCCGTAAACACCTGTTCCGTCGGGCATGTTTCCGGTCTTGAAGACCAGAGGCTCCTTCGGCAGGCGGTCCTTGACCGGCGGCAGCTTGCCGGTCTTGACAAATTTCTCCGTCACCCAATCCGGCTCGTGATATTCGGGAAGTGCCTTGAATTCCTCGATGGAATCGCGGGCCACGTATTTGATCTTGCCTTCGGCCGGAAATACCGGCGGAACCGGGGGCGTCGTCGGATCGGATGCATGGGCGTTCATCGCGAAGACGGATGTGGCAAGCGCCAGTCCCGCGAGAATGCTGGTCGGTCGGAAATGCGTCATTGTCTCTCCCTCACTGTCGCGAGCGCCCCGTTTCAAGAGACCACTCCGCTCCTCCACTCACAGAGGCAGCCGGTAGCCGCAGCAGCTTTCCCTCCAGAAAACATGCTGCGGCCGGCCCGCCCGTATTCTCAGACAGCCGCTTTCAGCGCCGCCTTTTCCGCTCTCAATTCCTCGATCGAGCGCACGTTGCGCCGGGCAGCACCTGCCCATTCGCGGGTTTTGACCTTCGATTTCGACAGCCGCTCCTTTGCTGCAGGGACCGCGTCCGCATATTGCGGCAGCCAGTGAGCCTGGGCGACGACCATTTCGTCGACCATCTGCCAGACTTCCTCGGGCGTCGACACCGCGCCCACCAGCGGATCGTGCAGCACGGCGAGTTTCAGCAGGTCGATATCACCGCTGATTGCCGCATGGACCGACATGCGCTGGACGTTGATGGAGGCGATGCAGGTTGCAGCACACGCCTCCGGCAAGGTGATCCCGGCGACCATGTTGATGCCGAAGCGATCGACAAAGCCGGGCGATTCAATGATCGCGTCGCCCGGAAGATTGGTGATGACACCATTGTTCTTGACGTTGAAATGCCCGCGATAAACCCGGTTCGTCTCCAGCGCTTCGAGGATATGGCTCGCATGTTCATTCGAGCGTTTGGACGGATCGATCGGTTTCGAAGCGGATTCGAGGAATTGCGGATATTCCGTCTCGAACCAGTTGCGCGTCTCCGTCGAGTGGCGGAGATAACCGCCGGTCTCACCGTGGATCCAGTCCGACATGTCGATCCATTTGGTGATTTCATCAGGCCGCTTGCGATACCAGGGCAAATACTCCGACAGATGGCCGTTGCTTTCGGTCGAATAGACGCCAAAGCGCTTGAGCACGTCGATCCGCAATTTCTCCTGCTGCGAATAGACCGGATGCGCTTCGAAAGCCGCAACCAGTTCATCCTTGCCAATCTTGCGGCCGTTCAGGCGCAGATCAACGAACCATGTCTGATGGTTGATGCCGGAGCAGATATAATCGAGCTTGGTGCGCGACTTGGCGCCGAGAACCTCCGCAATCTGTTCAGCACCATGCTGGACGCCATGGCAAAGACCGACGGTGTCCACCTTGCCATATTCGATCGCTGCCCAGGTGTTCATGGCCATGGGGTTGGCATAGTTCAGGAACTTGGCGCCGGGCTCTGCGACCTCGCGGATGTCCTTGCAGAAATCCAGGATCACAGGGATGTTGCGCTGGCCATAAAGGATACCGCCGGCGCAGATCGTGTCGCCGACGCATTGGTCGATACCGTATTTGAGGGGGATGCGGATGTCATCGGCATACGCCTCCAGGCCGCCGACCCGCACACAGCTGATGATGTAACGCGCGCCTTCGATCGCCTTTCGACGGTCCGTCGTCGCGGTCACTTTGGTTGGCAGCTTGTTGGCTTCCACGATCCGGTCGAGGATCGCCTTGATCATCTGGAGATTATGTTCGCTGAGATCGGTGAGCGCGAACTCGATATCTTTAAACTCGGGCACACAGAGGATGTCCGTGAATAGTTTCTTGGTGAAGCCGACGCTGCCGGCACCGATAATAGCGATTTTGAAACTCATGATCCTGACCTCGGTAAAGTCGCACGACGGATCGGGAAACGGGAAGAAAATCACATAAGCGACCTGGCCGGAATCTGCGAAAATCCCGGCAAATGACCGCTTTTGTCTCCTCCCGCCGCTCCTCATCGGCGTGACCTGCTGTCTTCCGCCGGCGATTATGCCTATAATCGAAAGGCCGAACAGAGAACTATTATGCTATCAAGGGTAATTTTGTGCTGCAGGATTTGATCGCCAATGGACCGACGATGCGGACTGTTTCCCTACCGCGTGGGCGCCACAGGCTGCACGCCATGCCGACCAGCGCCGGTTATGAGATCCGGCAGGGGGAGACCTATGACTGGGACGGCCGCAAGCGCGGACAGACGCCCTTTACAGTTCTGCAGCATACGATCAGCGGGACCGGCCGGCTTCGCTATGAGGGCAGAAACCATCGCCTTGGCGCGGGCGATACGCTCCTCGTACTCGTGCCGCACAATCATCGTTACTGGCTCGGCAAGGATGAACGCTGGGAATATTTCTGGATTTCGATGAACGGTGAGGAAGCGCTGCGGGTACATCGTTCCATCCTCGCCGTCGCGGGACCGGTCCTGAA
This sequence comes from Rhizobium sp. BK376, assembly GCF_004341625.1. Lineage (GTDB taxonomy): Bacteria > Pseudomonadota > Alphaproteobacteria > Rhizobiales > Rhizobiaceae > Rhizobium. Next base: position 10,805 of record NZ_SLZG01000016.1, read on the forward strand.
GCTCCAGCAGCCGACGATAGACCATCTCGCCGACTGCAGCCTTCGTCTCGTGAAAGGCGCGAACTCACCGGGAAGTGCGTCCGCCATCGCCTATGAGGCGGCCATGGCGCTCTATGACGACATATTCGGATCGCACGCCTTTATCCAGGAGCAGAGCGCGATGCAGCCCGTCATAGACCATATCAATGCCAATCTCGACAAGCCCCTGCCCGTCGGCGAACTTGCGGACATTCTCGGCCTCAGCAGGGCGCATTTTTCCCGACGTTTCGGCGAAAGCGAAGGCCTGCCGCCAGCGGAATTCGTCCTGCAGCTTCGCCTGGAAAGAGCGGCGAAACTGCTGACCAACACCGCCTTCCTGCCGGTCAAGGAGGTGGCCATTCTCTGCGGTTTCGAGGATGCGAACTATTTCTCGAAGGTCTTCCGTCGGGTCTACGGCATCAACCCGACGGAATTCCGAACCACGGGAATGTACGCGGCCGTCCGGAACAGATCGGCGGCCGATAGCGAACGATAGGCGAATGCCAAACCGAATGTGGACCTAAGGTCCGGGGGTTCACCACATTTATTAGATGTGATTCAAACTTCTGATGGACCGTTTTATTCTGAATGACGCCCAATGGGTGAAGATGGAGCTGTATTGTCTGGGCAGACCAACCGATCCCTAGGACATTAAGATGCCATCATGAGAAGCCCAAGTCCAAACCGAGCATCCTGCTAAGGAAGAAGGTGACGAGCCCCACGCCTAGGAGCGATAGCACGAAGACTGCGCCCAGCTTGGCGCCCGCGCGTAGCACCGCGCGTCTTTCCTTCTTCCCTTGATCGTAATGCCACTTGATGGCGAAGAACATGCCCGTGCCTAATGCGAGAACCTTGAACACAATGGCGACTATAGGGAACCAATCAATCATTTTGAATATTTCCATACTATTACTTGGCACTATCCATCGTGAGGAGCGCCAACTCAAAACTGCCGCTTCAGCAGCTCCGTTTTGTGTTCAAACCATCGTCAAATATAACTTCGGCCATGACATTCCCATCCGCACGGCATAGATGGTGCCAAAGTGGCGCTGTCATTCATCTCGCCGCAGCCGTCATCAATTCAAGATGAATCCCACAGACCTTAGACGGATCGCGGATGGGGCAGGTTATCGTTGCTCGAAACCTGCTCGGATCTAACGAGCTTGCCTTCCTCCGCCTTGTAGAAATACTGGCTGGCGACCAGCCAGCCTTTCAGCGGGCGCAGTGGCGGAATGCAGGTCAAAAGCATGAAAGGCAGCGTCGTGAAGAGATGCACCCAATAGGGCGCACTGAACGCCACTTCGATCCAGACGGCGAGCGCCACGCTCGGAATGCAGGCAAAGCAGATCACGAAGAATGCCGGTCCATCCGCGGGATCGGCGAACGAGTAATCAAGCCCGCAGACCTCGCAGGAAGGCCGGAGCGTGAGGAAGCCGTTGAAAAGATGTCCTTGGCCGCAGCGCGGGCAACGGCAGCGAAGCCCGGTTTGAACAGGAGAAAGCGGGGGCCATGCGTCGTCGGATGACATTGTTTTGTCCCTTTGTGGCTCGCAGGCGAAGCGCCCCATGCGGGTCGTCGCGAAGCAGGGCGCAGCAGCTATCGCTGCAATAACGTCCGTTGGGATTATGTATGCTCTAGTATGCATGCATTGTCAATCAATGTATGCATATAAAGCTACATTGTATGCCCGGCCTAGACGACGAGTCCGGATGCGACAGGCGATTGTACCAGAAGATCAGCGACTATTCCCAGGCTTTGGTGGAGATGATCGATATTCTGCACCGCACCAAGCCCGATCCTCACCGCTTCCGGTGCAGAACCAATGGCAAAAGCGTCGCTGGCAACGACGCCGATACCCGCGGAACGAAGCCTTGCGGAAAAATCCCCCCGGGTCCATGCCGAGGGCAGACGCAGCCAGGCATGAAAGCCTTCGGGATCAGCGAGCAAGCTCTCTTGGGGCAGTATTTCCGCTGCCACCATCTGCCTGATTTTACTCTCCCCGCGGATAGCAGCCAACACCGCGTCTGCTGTTCCATCCTCGATCCATCGGCTGGCGATAGCCGCCGACAGGGGCGAAGCCATGGCTGCTGTTGCGCGAATGACGCCGGAAAGCCGGGTCGCGGTCCGAAAATCGGGAACCGCGAGATAGGCGATCCGCAGGGCCGGCGACAGGCATTTTGCCAGCCCGGCGATATGATAGACCTGTGCGGGCGCCAGCGCAGCAAGCGGAGGAACGGGGTTCGAGGGCAGCGCCCCATAGGCGTCATCCTCGATGACAGCCACATCATGGCGGACGGCAATATCGAGCAGAGCCTGCCGGCGTTCGAGCGATAGCGTGATCGTCGTCGGATTGTTGAGGGTCGGATTGCAATAGAGCAACTTAGGGCGCCGGCTCAGGCAGATTTCCTCAAACGCCTCCGGAATCAAGCCCATATCGTCGATCGCAATGCCAGCCACGGTAAGTCTTAGATGGGCTGCCACCGAGCGGAAGCCGGGATAGGTCAGCGTCTCAGCGCATACGGTGTCGCCGGGCGCAGCAAGCATACTTGTTACCGCCAGAAGCGCCCCCTGCGCACCCGGGCAGATCAGCAGACGCTCCGGCGCTATCGATGGCAAGCGACCCGAAAGCCAGGCTGCCCCGGCGGCGCGGTCGCGTTCGGCTCCGCCCGGCTGCTGATAGCGCAAAAGGAGATCAAGGCCCTCCTCCGCCTCAAGTTCGGCAATGCCTCCCCACATTCGCGCCGTCAGCGCCGGGTCGTCGAAACGCGGCGGCAGGTTCATGCTCATATCCACAAGGCCGGAAGGAGCGGAACTCGACCGTGCGGGCATGGCGCGAAGCTGGCGTATATAGGTTCCCTGCCCCACCTTGCCTTCCACGAGACCGCGCTTGCGGGCCTCCGCGTAGGCACGCGTCACTGTGGTGAAATCGATCCCCAAGGCTTCCGCAAGGGCCCGCTGGGGTGGCAGGCGCACTCCCGCCGCAAGACGACCGGAGCGGATATCGGCCTGGAGCGCATCGGCAATGGCGAGATAAAGCGGACCGGCTGCCCTATTGATCGTGGGAATCCAAAGTACTGTTGTCTGATCGTCCGCCATATCCTGCCATCTCAATACTGAATGTATGTATATTGTATGTTTTTAGCGGTGATGCAAGCGCTTTCAGATCGGCGGACGTCGTTCATTGCCTTATAGGGATATATCTGAATAAATATCTCGGGGTCTCATAGGGAGCAGCAAGCCGATGGTGCGCGAAAGTGAAATTCGTGAAAACGAGGTCGCGGTTGATCTTCCTGACGCAACCGATGCCGGTCTGGTCTTCATTGGCCGCATATCCACACCCTGGACCTCGCGGCTGGACTGCCCTCGCCAAGGCCGCCATGACGGCCCGATCTGTCGCATCGAGATTTTCGAACCATGGTCATTGGCTCTGACCGGCGTCGAGGCATTCGAGAGGCTTGAAATCCTATACTGGCTCGACCGCTCGCGCCGCGACCTCGTCCTGCAGAGTCCGGCGCGCAACGGAAAGGTCCACGGCACCTTCTCGCTGCGTTCGCCGGTGCGCCCGAACCCGATCGGCACCTCCATCGTCAAACTCGAGGCGGTCGAAGGCGCAACGCTATTGGTGCGCGGGCTTGATTGCCTCGACGGGGCGCCACTGATTGACCTGAAGCCGGACCGAACGCTCTTCAAGCCGATCGCTCCGCCGCAGCCCGGCGATTTCCAGACCGGCGATGCGGGCTCCGCCCATTGCTGCCAGAAAAGCTGAAATAAATCAGTCGATTGCCACCATCACATCGGATGCCTTGACGACCGCATAAGCTTCGCCGCCGACCGTCAGCGCGAGCTCGTCAACCGCTTCATTGGTAATCGAGGCGGTCACGATCGTGCCGTTACCAATGTCGATGCGGACATGCGCTGTCGTCGCGCCCTTGACGATATCAGTTACCTTGCCTTTCAGCCGGTTGCGCGCGCTGATCTTCATCCGCCTTGTCTCCTCAAGGAGCGCCTTTCGAGGAAACCTAGCTCGCTCGACTGAGCCCAGCAAGGCTATTTCGCTGCAACACCCCGGGCATTTTTGCCACGATGCGGCAATTTGAAGACTCGGTGGTTTGCAAGCAGGCAAAAGCAGAGTAACCGGATTCATGGCGGTGTCGGCTGGGGAGGCTGGTTGCGACGCGCCACCCCTCATCGCTTCTTTTCCCGCAGGCAATCATTCGCCCGTGCAGACAGGGCTTGGACAGATAGGAATGAAAATGCGTTCTGTTGTCTCTTTCAATGACTCATGGGAATTTCACGAAGGTTTCGAGAGCGCTCTGATCGCGGAGCGACGCGATGGCAAGGCTGTCAGCCTGCCGCATAATGCGGTCGATCTTCCCTTCAACTATTTCGACGAGACCTCCTATCAACGCACCTTCGCGTACCAGAGGATCCTGCACTGGCAGCCGGAATTCGCCGGCCGGGAAGTATCCCTGGTCTTCGATGCTGCTATGGCAGACTCCGTCGTCTACCTGAACGGCAAGGAAATCATTGCGCACAAGGACGGCTATACGCCTTTCGAGGCCTGGCTGACGGGTCTCCTGACCGAAGGCCCCAATCTGATCACCGTCAAGATCGACGGCAGCGAGAACCCGGAAATTCCACCCTTCGGCGGACGCATCGACTACCTCACCTATGCCGGCATCTATCGCGACGTCTGGCTAAAGGTCACGGCGCCCGTCTCGATTGCCAATATCAAGATCGAGACCGCCAATGTGCTCAGCGACAGCAAGTCGGTCTCGGTCCGGTGTGATTTCGCCAATCCGCAGGGACTGACCTTTTCCGGCGCCGTGACCGCAACGCTTTCGGGACCTGACGGCAAAATGATCGCCAGTCAGACCGCCAACACGTCTGGCGAGGGTGTGCGTATGGTCTTCGACAATCTCGACAAGGTTTTGCTCTGGGATATCGACAGCCCAGTCCTTTACAAGATGAGCGTCGAGCTTGAAAGCGATCGAGGAACCGATCGCTACACCTCACATTTCGGTTTCCGCACGGCAGAATTCACCGCAGAAGGCTTCCGGCTCAACGGACGTCCGCTGAAGATCCGCGGCCTGAACCGCCATCAGGCCTTCCCCTATGTCGGTTATGCCATGGGCCGCTCCGCACAGGAGCGCGACGCCGAGATCATGAAGAGCGTGTTGAAGTGCAACACGGTCCGCACGTCGCATTATCCGCAGTCCAAGTGGTTTCTGGACCATTGCGATCGCATTGGCCTGCTAGTCTTCGAGGAAATCCCCGGCTGGCAGCATATTGGCGGCGAAGAATGGAAACAGGAGGCCGTGCGCAACGTCCGGCGCATGATCGAGCGCGACTGGAACCATCCGTCGATCATCATCTGGGGCGTGCGCATCAACGAGTCCCAGGATTCGCATGATTTTTATATCGAGACCAACCGCCTGGCGCGCGAACTCGATCCGACGCGCCAGACCGGCGGCGTGCGCTACATCACCGAAAGCGAATTCCTCGAAGACGTCTACACGATGAACGACTTCATCCTCGGCAACGAGGAATTGCCCGGAGCGAACCGTCCACGCACGGCGCTGAGACCGCAGCAGGAATGCACAGGCCTGCCAAAGCCCGTGCCCTACCTGATCACCGAATTCGGCGGGCATATGTATCCGACCAAGATCTATGATCAGGAACAACGGCAGGCCGAGCATGTTCGTCGCCATCTGGAAGTCCTTAACGCCGCCTACGGCGATCCCTCGATTTCGGGATGTATCGGCTGGTGCATGTTCGACTACAACACCCACAAGGATTTCGGCTCCGGCGACCGCATCTGCTATCACGGCGTGATGGACATGTTCCGCGAGCCAAAATTTGCGGCCTATGTCTATTCAAGCCAGTGCGAGCCGTCCGACGAGGTCGTCATGAAGCCGGTGACCTTCTGGGCGCGTGGCGAGCGCAACATCGGCGGCGTGCTGCCGCTGATCGTCCTGACCAACTGCGACGAGATCGAGCTGCGCTACGGGCCAATCGTCAAACGCGTTGGGCCCGACCGCGAAAATTTTCCTCATCTGCCGCATCCGCCCGTCGTCATCGACCATCGCCATTTCACCAAAGACGAACTCGGCGTCTGGGGCATGCAATGGGAGGATGCGCATTTCACCGGCTTTGTCGGTGGGAAGGAGGCAGCCAGACTGCAGATGGTTGCCGATCCGCTTCCAACCAAGCTCGAGGTCGTCCCCGACAGCAAGACGATCCAGGCCAGCGGCCGCGACAGCACGCGCATTATCGTCCGTGCCCTTGATCAGGTCGGCTTGCGTTTGCCCTTCCTCAACGATGTGGCGACAATTAGGGTCAGCGGCCCGGCCAAGGTCATCGGTCCGGATGGACTTGCCTTCCAGGGCGGCACGACCGGCTTCTGGCTGGAGACGACAGGGCACCCGGGACCAATCACCGTCGAGGTATCATCCCCGCGCTTTTCTGCAGAGACTATCCAGCTCAGCGCTGTCTGAGACAGCAGGAACACCCGTTGATTGTCTCGTGTTTCGTATTGGTTGGGCGCGAGCATTTTTCGGGTGGCCGCCAGCATGCTCCCATGGGAAGCCTGCTGGCTCAGCGGAGATTGGAAACAAAGGCTTGATCGCGATGGAACAACAGAAGACGCTCGATATCCGGACGGATCGCAACAGGCTATCGCAACTGAACGATCGCGCATCCCTGATGCTGTCGGTGGGTTCAGTCGAAACGCCTCTTGGCGTCCTGATCCTTGCCACCGATAGCAATGGCGATCTTTGCGCTGCCGACTTTACCGATCACGAGCAGCGGCTGCTTCGTCTCCTTGAACGGCGGTTTAGCAGGTCGGGTTACACTCTCTCGCCCGGCCCCGCTCCCGCGGGCATCGAGAAGGCATTGGCTGCCTATTTCATGGGAGACCTCGACCAGCTACGGACCATACGGCTGCGCACCGGCGGCACGCCCTTCCAGCAGTCGATCTGGGCGGCTCTGCGGGATATCCGCGCCGGGACAAGCATGAGCTATTCAGGCCTGGCCGCTCAGTTGGGCAAACCGAATGCTGCGCGCGCCGTCGGTCATGCCAACGGCAGCAACCCCTTCAACATCATTATCCCGTGCCATCGGCTGATCGGAGCGAATGGAAATCTCACCGGGTATGCCGGCGGAATTGCGCGGAAGCGATGGCTGCGGGACCACGAAGCCAGATACGCCAACACTCCCTTCGAACTGACGTAAACCGTACGGATCACTTCGCTTCCAGGGATTGGCTCCGTTGCTGTCGCGACGCGTTCCTCTCCCTGCGCTGCTCGGCCATGGTGCTGACGGCGGCGCGCAGTTGCGGATGGCGGGACATGAACATATTGAAATCGCGGCGCTCCAGAACAAGGAACTGGCAGAAATCCACGGCGACAACATCCGCTGTTCGCCGCGCACCGCTGAGCAGGGCCATCTCGCCGAAGAACGAGCCTGCGCCAAGCTCGATTTCGTCGTCCTCCAGCTGAACCTGCACCGCACCGGACGAGATGAAATACATGCCGTCGCCGCGATCGCCGACCCTGATCACCCGGTCGCCGGGATCTGCGGATTTGGGGCGAAAGAGCAGCAGAAGCTCCTCCTGAGAATGCTCGTCGACGCCGGCAAACATCGGGAAAGTCTCGACTAAGTGCTCCATCTCCAGCTGGTGCCGCCGGTCGCGCTCGTCACGCTGCGCCCTTATTCTCTCCAACTCCCTGCTTAGGATATCGCGCTTCCTCTTCCCGTAACCGCTTGGCACGAACGGAAGCAGCGCCGGCATGACCGGCAGCAGTTTCTCGGCCGCCATGAAGACCAACGGGTTGAGTGTGATCGACAGGATCGCCGCCGCCAGGATCAGGTCCTGCCCCTCCTGTGGCAACAGGCCCAGCGAAGAACCGAGTCCGGCCAGGATGAAGGAAAATTCCCCTATTTGCGCCAGGCCGGCGCCGACGATCAGGCCCATTCCCATCGGATAGCGCAGCAGCAGCACCAGAATGAACGCGCTGATAGACTTGCCCAGGATGATGAGCGCAAGCGCCCCGACCACGGCCAACGGCTCGCGCACGAGGATCGACGGGTCGAAAAGCATGCCGACGGACACAAAAAAGAGCACGGAAAAGGCATTCTGCAACGGCAGGGAATCGGCAGCCGCCCTATGGCTGAGGTTCGATTCACTCATGACGACGCCGGCAAAGAACGCACCGAGCGCAAAGGACACCCCGAAAATCTCGGCTGCGCCAAAGGCGATACCGAGCGCGATCGCCAGAACCGAGAGCGTGAACAACTCGCGTGAGCCGGTCCGCGCGACACGCGTCAAAATCCAGGGAACGACTTTTGGCCCCAGAAAGATTGCGAGGACCGCAAAGGCCGCGACCTTGAGCAAGGTGATCGCGATCGTGATCGCAACCGCGGCATTGCCTCCGGCTTCCGCTTCGGCGTGACCGCCCAAAACACCCGCGAATGCCGGCAGTAGGACCAAGGCCAGCACCATCGCCAGGTCTTCGACGATCAGCCAGCCGACGGCGACGCGGCCGCTCGAGGCGTTGATCAGATTGCGTTCCTCGAGCGCCTTGAGAAGAACGACCGTACTGGCGACAGCAAGACTGAGGCCAAAGACCAGTCCCGCGCCGATACTCCAGCCCCATAGTTCAGTGAGGCCGATGCCAAGCAGCGTAGCAACGGCGATTTGGAGGATCGCGCCGGGGATCGCCACGCCACCAACCGCCAGCAGATCTGCCGCCGAGAAATGGAGGCCGACACCAAACATGAGGAGAATGACGCCGATCTCGGCCAGCTGGCTAGCCAGGGCGCTGTCAGCAACAAACCCCGGCGTGGAGCTGCCGATCATCACGCCGGCCACGAGATATCCCACGAGAGGCGGCAAGCGCAGACGATCCGCAAGATAACCAAAGATGGCAGCAAAAACGAAGCCGCCGGCAACAATCGCCAAAAGCGCTACATTATGCTCCACGCCTGCGTCCCCTTTTCCACAGTTCCACCCCGGTCCTTATGTGGTCGGGCAAGCTACCCTGCCCGGCCTCAAACGTCCATTGGCTATGCGGGAGGCGGCGTGACATGTCAAAAAAAATCGGACAGCCAGCGGCTGCCCGATCCTCCTGAAGCGATGCAGTCCCATTGATCGAGCTCGATCTGCAGCTTGACGTCTGTGGAGCGCGCTTCGACAACGGCACGCATCTTCGTCTGCTTTTCAACCTGCTACCACCCTTGGGACGAGGGATATTCCGTTGCCGTTATATAACTCCGGCTGGGGCCGCAAAATGCTGTCTGACCTATTCCCTGCGGAAAATCGCGAGATTCCGACCCCAACGCCAATCGAAAGGCGGACGCGTCAGACAAGTTATCTCTCCCAGACGATAAGGCTCACGTCAGACGGGCCAATGGAAGGCGGGAGGAGAGATACATGCCGCTTCATCCGACATGGGAAGATCTTTCGTTGCGGTTGCTTCTGACCGTTATCGCGGGCGCATTTGTTGGCCTTAACAGGGAGGTCGACGGACACCCGGCCGGCTTGCGCACGACAATCCTCGTCAGTGTTGCGGCCTGCATCACGATGATACAGGCAAATCTCCTGCTTTCCACCGAGGGCAAGAGCCCTGTCTCCTTCACTTCTATGGATGTGCTGCGCTTCCCGCTGGGCGTTCTGACCGGTGTCGGCTTCATCGGAGGCGGTGCCATTCTCCGGCGCGGAAATCTGGTGACGGGCATCACGATAGCGGCCACGCTTTGGGTCACGACTGCCATCGGCCTTTGCTTGGGGGGCGGGCAATGAGGCATCGGCATCGCCGCAACAGCCATTACCCTTATGACGCTATGGCTTCTCAAATGGCTTGAAATCCACGTTCCTCGTCAGCAGCGCGCTTCCCTGTCACTTGTCGTTGGCAGCGAGGAGGCGATACCGGATCTTTCCGACCCGCTTGAAAGCGCCCAATGGAAAACACGATTTGTCAGCCGAAAACGGCAGGCGGAAACCGGAAGAGATATCGTCTCCTATGAGGTCCGCTGGCGAGATGGAGACTGGCATACGCCGCCTCGTGCCTTGCAGGGACAGGTCGCAACGCGTTATCCGATCGAGGCGTTCGACGTCACCGCGGAGCCGGGGCATTGAGAACGCGATTCACCACTCGTTTATAAATTTCCAATATTTAATTTAGGAAAGCCTTGCGCAAGAATATCGAAGTATAACGCCATTGACAGGCAGGGAGCCTGTTACATTTAACCCTGGCGATAAACATGAGATATGTAGATGGCCTATGATTGGACCGGTCAGCGAACACGCCGGATAAGACTGATTCGTGCCACGGCGGTGGTGATACTATTGATGCTGCTACTAGGCGTACCCGCACTTCTTCTGCGCTAGCATCGTCTGCAGATATAATTCCTCATCGAAAACAGTCAGGTCCGGCAAGCCGGGTCTGTGATCTCCAGAAACCTATGCAGCTTTCCTTGCACCCGGTTTGGGCTTGCGGGAGACATTGTCGCCTGCCTTCGGGTCGAGCGACAGGCAGTCGACAATGCCAAGAAGGGCGATCAAGCCCAGCATGACAAATGTCAGTCGATATTCGATACCGGTCACACCGGCGAGACCTATCTGACCGGCGACGACCTGCCCTATCCGGATACCGATGGCTCCGACGGCAATGCCCATGCCCATGGTGAGCTGAAAGGCTGTGCTGAAAAGCGTATTGGCACCTGTCATCTGCTGAGGAGGAATATCGGCAAAAGCGATGGTGTTCAGCGCTGTGAAATGCATCGAACGGCACATGCCGCCGATGAAGAGAATGGGCAATATGAACCAGAGCGGCGTATCAGGCGAAAACAATGCGCAGGCCGCGATCAGAACTGCATTGATGAGGCCATTCACTATCAGCACGGGCTTGAAGCCAAACCGCCTCAGGATTGGCGTCGTCCCCGGCTTCATCGCGAGATTGCCGGCAAAGACCGCAAGGGTCAGCAATCCGGCGTGAAAGGCCGTCAGGCCAAAGCCGACCTGCAGCATAATGGGAAGCAGGAAAGGAACTGCGCCGATCGCAATGCGGAAGAGCGAGCCGCCGGCGATGGTGACCGCGAATGTCTTCTTCTTCAGGCCGACAAGCTCCACGAGCGGATGCTCGGTGCGCATGAAATGAACGGTTGCTACGGCGAGCAGGACGGCTCCGACAATGAGATAGCCTCCAGCCTCAACCCACACAGGATCCGGCCTGCCGATCAATTCCAGACCATACATAAAGCCAGCGAGGCCCAGCCCGCTGACAACAAAGCCGGTCCAGTCGAAAGGCCGGCGATCTGTGCGCATGATATTCGGAATGAGGATCATCGCGAAGACGAACGCCAATATCCCAAGCGGAAGGTTGAGGAAAAAAATCCACCGCCATGTGGCATGGTCGGTGATGAAGCCGCCAAGCGGAGGCCCCAGGATCGGCGCAACCAGCGCCGGCCATGTGATCGTGGCGATGGCCGAGATGAGCTGATCCTTCGGAGTATTGTTGAGGACGACGAGGCGCCCGACCGGTACCATCATTGCCCCGCCGACGCCCTGGAGGATACGCATGGCGACGAACATGCCCACGCCATTCGCGAAGCCGCAGAGAACGGAGGCCACCGTGAACACGATAACCGCTGTAGCGAAGACCGAACGCGCACCGAACCGGTCGCTGATCCAGCCGCTTATCGGAATGAAGATCGCAAGCGTCAGCAAATAGGCGCTCATGCCGATATTGAGATCCACGGGCCTGACGCCGAAGGAGACGGCCATCTGCGGCAAGGCAGTGGCAATGACAGTCCCATCCAGGTTTTCCATGAAGAAGGCGCCGGCGACCAATAATGCGATCAGCAACGACCGGGACGTAGTAGCCGGTGCGGCATTTGCCGGTCGGCGTGCGGGCATGTCAGTCATCAGCGATTATTCCGAATCCGAACGTGGGGTTTCAAGCGGTCTAAGCGCTCCGGGAGCTGTCGAGAGGTATCTTGGCGGGATCACATCAAGATCAAAGCGCGGCAGCCGTCCTGCCATTCCCACAGGGAACAGACGACAAGGCGCCGCAACGCCAACAAACAATGAGTCAGGCCTCGGCGCAAGGGCACAAAGTAGCCTCTTGGGATGAAATTTCCCGTTGAGGGACGCCGATGGCGACAAACCACTGACGGATGTGCTGGATTCATCTGAGGTGTTAAAGTCGAATTTGATAATATAATGCCGAATAGTCGAATCGACGCGAACAAACTATGACAGATGGGCTCATCCGCCGGATGGGCGTGAGGGAAAGTGGAGCAAAGCGATCAGGAGCCGTAGTTTCGCCCGCGACGATTTTCGATCGACAACGAAGGGGACGAGCCATGAAATACGGCCTTGATGCGATGCCGGCACAGACCGCAGGCTTCGAAACACGATCGATCATCACCCAGTCGCCATTCGATGGTTACGTGCGAAAATACGGCACTATCCCGCGCAGGGGCATTTTCGGCTTTTTCGTACATGAACTCGGCCGGCGGATTGTCGGGGGTGAATATCCGGTCGGCTCCAATCTGCCGAACGAACCGGAGCTGGTCGAGCAATTCGCCATCAGCCGCACGGTCGTTCGCGAGGCGATGAAATGCCTTGCCGGCAAGGGATTGGTGGAGATCAAAACGCGCGTTGGCACCCGCGTGCGGGAGCGATCCTACTGGCATCATCTGGATACCGATGTCATGGTCTGGTATTACGAGACAGGCCCGTCTGTCGAAATCATGAGATCAATCAAGGACCTCCGCAGGGTTCTTGAACCGGAAGCGACGGCGCGAGCCGCAGCGCGGGGCACGAAGGAAGACCTTGCCGCGATCGCCGCCGCCTATGACGACATGGTCGCGTCCATCGGCGATGTGCAGGCCAATGCCGACGCGGACCTTCGCTTCCACACGGCGATCTTCGCGGCGACGAAGAACATGGTCTATGCGCAGCTCATCGATCTCATCGCGGTCGCAATCTATGCCAATCGCACGATGTCGGCCTATGACGAAGTCGCAGAAAGGCAGAAGCGTGCACTCCCCTATCACAAGGCAATCCTTGACGCGATCCTGGCGCGAGATGCCGATGCGGCCGTGAAGGCATCACACGGTCAGCTGGATGCGTGGCGGATCGCAAACGTGGATTTCTAGGCGAGAAGGCCGCGCATCTGCGGCCGGGCCTTAATGGGACATCGCCTCCTGCGCATCGACCTTGGGTCCACGGCGACCGGCGTCGCGAGAAACAGGGATCAGCCATGTGGTAACGAATGTCAGCACCGCAACGACAACGACGCCCCAGAAGGTCCAGTGCAGGGAATGATCGAAGATCGATTGGATCGCAGGATCGCTTGACAGATCGGAGAGGCCGGTCGGCTGGTTGAGAAGATCATGTAGCTTGGTCGCCAGATCACCGCTGTCGAAATGGGCGATGCCGACATTGAGAATGGCGCCCAGAGCAGTCGCGCCGAGCGTATTGCCAAGACTACGCGAGAAGATGATCGAGGCCGTGGCACTGCCGCGCATCGACCACTCCACACTTTCCTGAACCAGAACGATGCTGGTCAGGCTAATGAGACCCATGCCGAAGCCCATCAGGAACGACCCTACACCGGCAAGCACCGGGCTACTCTCTGGCGTCAGGAACAACAGGAAGATGGAGCCAGCAGGGAAAATCACGCTGCCGACCCGCAGCGTCCGCCGTATGCCGAAGTTGCGAAACAGCCGGCTGGACATCATCACGGCGAGTGGCCATCCGACGATCAGCATCGTCAGCGTAAAGCCGGCGACCAGCGGTGAGCGGCCAAGGACGCCCTGTACATAAATGGGCAAGATTGTCGTCAAGCCGATCAACGCCATACCAGCAAGCAATGTCGCTGCATTGCTCGTCGCTATCAGGCGCTGGCTCCACAGGGCAATGGAGATGATCGGCTCCGGCGCCCGACGCTCCTGCATCAGGAAGAGGACGCCGCTTGCTACGAACAGCAATCCGAGACCGCCGAGTATGGTCGCGCCGGAATCGGTCTCCGTCAGGATGACCAGCAGCGAAACGATCGAGATCGAGAAGAGGATGGTGCCGAGATAGTCGATCTTCGCCTCGCGTGGCGTGATCGATTCATGCAGGAAGAGCACGAAGCCGAGAATGGTCAGAAGGCCGATCGGAAGATTGATCCAGAATATCCAGGCCCAAGAGATGTTATCGACGATGATGCCGCCCGCCAGCGGACCGATCACCGCCGATATGGCCCAGACGCTGGCAAGCGCGCCCTGCACCTTTGCGCGCTCTTCGAGCCGGTAGAGATCACCGACGACAGTCATCGTAACCGGCTGGATCGCACCGGCCCCAAGCCCCTGCAACAAACGAAAGGCAATCAGCGACGCCATCGACCAGGCAAAGCCTGCGAGCGCTGAGCCGACGAGGAAGATCAGGATGCCGCCGATCAGGATCGGCTTGCGACCAAAGATATCCGACAGCTTTCCGTAGATCACCGTCGTCGTGGATTGCGCCAGCAGGAACGCCGAAAATACCCAGCTGTAGTAGGTGAAGCCGCCGAGCTGGCCGACAATACGCGGCATGGCCGTCGCGACAATGGTTGCTTCGATCGCAACCATGAACGTCGCCAGCATGATCGAGGCAATGACGAGCGGACGCCTTGAGCGATCGGCCGAGCCAGTCATGATTATTCCTTTCCGCGCAATTTCCTGCCTGATCGTAAACGCATGGGCTGATACAGCAGCCGTCCGGCGGGCGACAAATTTTTGAAGTCATAATGGAGGGCTAAGTGATCGCAAGGCCGGCGGCTCCGACGATCGTTAGGATATGAATGCATCCTTGCACAGCTGGATGTCAACCATCTGACCCTCGTCGTGAAGTTGCGCAAAAGCCGCAACGCCGCAACCTTTGCTTCGACATGTAGGAGACGACTCCATTCCAGACCCGATGTCTGTTATCGCTGCAGTTGAAGAGCATTGGCGCATCGAGGTAGACTTTGCCTAAGTAATAACCGGTCTCAACCCAGTTTCACCCGTACTGCCGGATAGCGACAAGCTGTCGGCGTATGTTTATGTTCATCGGGTGGTGGCAAGAGACCGGTTTGGCATTGTTAAAATGTGCCATGTGCAGCTCCGCTGTCTCAGCTCTTCAGCCGCCCAAAACATCGCCATACCGCGCCCGCAAGGGTTTTCTCATGCACCATCTTGGTGGACTTCCGAACGGAAGACCAACGCGATATGTGCGATACACTTTCGGTCCGGTGGACCATCATCCCCCAAATAGCTCCCCAGCCTTGGACTGCATGTAGCGGATGCGGAGGCCTCAGGGCTTTCCAATCCAGCGGCAAGATTCGGCTGAACGCCAACGGTCGCAAGCTCGATGCGTGGCTTATCTATAAGTGCTTGACCTGCGAGAAGACATGGAACCGGCCAATCTTTGAGCGACAGAATGTCCGTGACATCGATCCTCTCGTCTTTGCAGCGCTACAGTCCAACGATCCACAATGGATCCGGACTGAGAGTTTCAACCTCGAAGCATTGAGGAGCAGGTCGAAGCGTGTCGATGAGTTTTCCGAGTTTGATATCGAAAAGGAGAGGCTATCCGAAACCGGCGATTGGACGAAACTCAAAATCGAGCTGAAGGCCCCATTTCCGATCAGCACGCGTCTTGATCGTCTGCTGGCTTCGGAGCTGAAACTTTCGCGTAAACAGCTCCAAACGCTTCATGACAGAGGAACTCTTAGGTCAAATTCCGACCGCGCCGACATTTTGCGGCGGCGCATTAAAACTGGAACGCAGATAACGATCGACCTCTCTGCCGAAACCAACCGAGAGCAATCTTGGAAGCCTTTAGCGACGGGTAGTCCATAGTAGCTTCGTAGCGAAGGCCTGAAACCTCGGGCCTTCGCTACGTCACGCTTCATGTTCAGCAAAGGTTTCGGCCCATTTTAGCTTCCCGCTACCGGCTACGCGGGCTGGCCTCCAAGTATGGCCTTTGGCTCGAGGTACGCCTCCAGCCCGAAAACACCATACTCTCTGCCGAGACCCGATTGCTTGAACCCGCCAAAGGGAGCAAGCGGCTCATGGGGCGCGCCATTGATCACCACACGTCCTGACTGAATTCGAGCCGCTACCGTTCGAGCATGCTCAGGATTCGAGGATATGACATAGGACTGGAGGCCATAGACGGTATCGTTGGCGATCTCGATCGCCTCCTCCTCGGTGCGATAAGTCAGGACAGCGATGACGGGGCCAAATATCTCTTCTCGCGCAATGGTCATGTCGCTGGTGACGCCTGTGAATACCGTCGGCTTGACGAAGTAGCCACCCGTCACCCCGTCCGGCAGACCCTCGCCGCCGACCAAAAGCTCGGCACCCTCGGCGATACCCGTCGCGATGTAGCGCTCGACGCGCTCGAATTGCTTCCGGCTAACCAGAGGACCGATCGCGGTGCTGGGATCCCTGGGATCGCCGACCTTGATCTTCTCCACCGCCTGCTTGATCAGGGTGTTGAACTCCACGATCCGGTCTTCGGGCACCAGTACACGCGTACCGTTTATGCAAGCCTGACCGCTATTGGCGAAGCCTGCCGAAATCACGTGCGGGATGGCAGCTGCGAGATCCGCATCATCAAGAGTAAGCGTCGGCGATTTGCCGCCCAGTTCCAATGTCACGCGCTTCATCGTTTCCGCGCCCGCACGTATGATCGACTTGCCGACCGTCGTTGAACCCGTGAAGGAAATCTTTGCGACATCGGGATTGGCCGTGAATTCGGCGCCGACGACATCCCCGCGACCGGTGACGATATTGAAGACCCCCGCCGGAAGCCCGGCCCTGTGAAGGCATTCCGTCAGCGCTTGCGTCTGAAGCGCGCTCATCTCGCTTGGCTTGATGACCGCGGTACAGCCAGCCGCTATCGCCATGGAGAGCTTGCTGCAGATGAACCCGTAATTGTTGTTCCATGGCGTAATCAAGCCGACCACGCCCACCGGTTCCATCACAACCTCGGCCGTGCCGATCTGTCGGGCCAGCGGATAGTCCTCCAGTGTCTTCGCGGCATGAAGGAAGGCGTCCGCAGCGTAACGGGCTGTCCAGGCGGCGCGGGCAACCGGCGCACCATATTCCTCGATCGAGATCTCCGCCAGACGCTCGGCATCCGCCAGGACCACATCATGCAGCTGCCGGAGCATGTCGATGCGTTCCTGCTTGGTCGTGCGCGAAGAAGCCGGGAAGGCTTTCTTGGCGGCAGCAATCGCGCGACGCGCGTCTTCCTCGTCCCCCAGCTTCACCTGCGCAATGACCGTGGCGGTAGCGGGGTTGAAGAGATCAAAAAGCTCGCTTCCATGCGGCTCGACGAAGGCGCCGTCGATATAAATCCGGTCGATGACTGGCACTGGCGTGTTCTTTCCCTTTCATTTCATCTTCTCGCTGAAGATATAAGCGGATAGAATTGAACCGATAAGAAAGACAAACCGACACAAGTTATCGTGGAAATCGGGACAATGCGGAAATCTGGATTGATCGAACTGGATGCTGTCGTGACCGTCGCGCGCAAAGGCGGTTTCAGGGCAGCAGCCACGGAACTCGGAATGTCGCCGACAGCACTCAGTCATGCGGTGGCGGCATTGGAGTCACGGCTAGGCGTGCGACTGTTCAATCGCACGACGAGAAGCGTGTCTCTCTCGGAAGCAGGCGAACAATTCATCGCCCGGGTCGCTCCAGCTCTTTCCGAAATCCGCGATGCCATGGAAGGCGTCAACACGCATCGCGACACCCCTGCCGGAACACTGAGACTGAACACCACGGTCGGCGCGGCACATCAGATTCTCGTTCCAGTCGTTCTCGAATATATGAAGCGCTATCCCGACATGCGGGTCGACATTGTCACCGATGCTCAATTGATCGACATCGTTATGGAAGGGTTTGACGCCGGCATCCGCACGATCGACGCCGTCCCGGGCGACATGATCGGCGTGCCCTTCGGTCCGCCGCTTCGTTTCGTGGTTGTCGCTTCGCCCGCCTATCTTGCGGCACGTCCGGCTCCTCGAACACCGGGCGACCTCCTGACGCATCGCTGCATTCGCGCTCGCTGGCCGAGCGGCACGATCTACCGCTGGGAGTTCGAGCGGCGTGCCGAGAAGATGACCATCGATGTGCCGGGTGAACTCACCCTGGATGATTCAACCCTAATGCGCGATGCGGCGCTGGCAGGAGCGGGGCTTGCCTATATGTGGGAAGCCGCCGTTGCTGCCGATACTGATGCAGGACGCCTCGTACGAGTGCTTGACGACTGGACCACGTCTTCGCCTGGCTTCTGTCTCTATTACCCAGGACGCCGCAACGTGCCTGCCGGATTGCGCGCCTTCATAAATCTCATCAGAGAAGTCGATCACGCGCGTGCCGCCGATTGACCTCCCAACGCAAAGGCTGCGGGATTTCGGCTATTTCTGTGGGCATCGCTCCTCTCGCGGTAGCCTTCCATGAACAAAAGGCGCTAACGTGTTGAGCACCGTTGCCAAATGACTTGCTGTTCTAGGGGTCTATGACGATGAAAGTGATCTTCGCCGGCCCGACGCTTCATGGGGTCGATGTCTCCGCAGATACCGGCTTTCGGCTGTTGCCGCCGGCTCGACAGGGAGATGTCTATCGAGCGGTGCAGGACGGCGCCAACGTGATCGGGCTTATCGACGGCGTCTACGAATATGTACCGGCCATCTGGCACAAGGAGATCCTGTTCGGGCTTTCAAAGGGCGTCCGCGTCTTTGGCGGAGCCAGCATGGGGGCTCTGCGAGCGGCGGAATGCGCTGCCTTCGGCATGATAGGTCTCGGCCGTATCTATGAAGACTACGCCAGCGGTGCGCTGGAGGACGATGCCGACGTCGCTCAGGCGCACGGTCCGGCCGAGCTTGGCTTCCTGCCGCTCAGCGAACCGCTGGTGAATGTGAGGGCCACCCTTGGCCATTGCCTTGAAAAACAACTCATCTCTGCCGCGGAACACCAGGAATTGCTGGAGACAGCCGCCTCGATCTTCTTCAAGGAAAGAACCTACCGGCGCGTTCTATCCGCATCTGCCGCTATTCCATCCGAGCGGGCGCGCGAACTCGGCACGATCCTCAAGGAGAATGCCGTTGATCAGAAATTGGCGGACGCACTCGTCCTGATCGCCGCTGTCATTGACGCCCCTGACGAACGAGTGAAGCCACCGGCCGACTGGACATTCGAGAAAACCACCCTCTGGGCCGATATCTTTCCCGATTGAGTTCCGGCCCGATCCGATGCTTTCTCCCCGTTGACAAACAACGTGAACCAGCGGAGTGAAGTACCTGTGAAAATTGAATATTCAGATCGGTCCTTCTCACCTGGAGAGACACTGCGACGCGTGAAGCCATGGCTTGCGAGCTATGGGATTACACGGCTGTCTAGGCTCACGACCCTGGACAGTAACGGGATACCCGTCTGGAACGCGGTCACCCCAAACGCGAAGTCGATCGTCATCAATCAAGGGAAAGGCATTACGGATATCGACGCGAAGGTTTCCGCTGCCATGGAAGCTTTGGAACGCGCCGTTGCCTGCGCTCCAGATGTCGAGACCGTCACTGGAAGCTGGAGAGCATTGGCCGAATCTGGACACAATCTCGATCCTCTTCCCGGCCTGGTCGCGATCGGCAAAGACGATGTTGGTCCTCAGGATCAACTTGAATGGGTAAAGGGTGTCGACCTGATTGGCGGCCGAGAGACCTTCGTTCCCCTTGAGGCCGTCACGCTGGATCGGACCCGGTTCGAAAATCGCTTCTGGCAGTCCTCGGACGGACTGGCGTCCGGCAATACGCACAATGAGGCGACACTTCACGGGTTGCTCGAGCGCATCGAGCGGGACGCCTATGTGCTTTGGCAGGTCACTCCGATAGCAAAGGCGCTGGAGCGCAGCATCGACCCTCACGCTTTTGATGATCCCATCATAGAGGGCCTGCTGCAAAGATTGGAGCGGACGGGCCTGAGGTTGCGGCTGTTCGACATCACGAGCGATATCGGCATCCCCTGCTACCTGGCATTGCTAGCGCCTACAGACGTTTTGGAGCGGAAACAGCCGAGATTTCTCGATGTCACGCATGGAAGCGGTGCGCACCCCAATCCCATCCGTGCCGCCATCCGCGCCATTACAGAGACGGCACAGTCGAGATTGACGTTCATTAGCGGTGCGCGCGACGACATCGATCCCGACAGCTTCAGTCACCCTCTCCCCGAAACAACGCGGCGCAGTCTGACGGCGAAACCCGGACCGGCTGAGATAAGAGAACCGCCACCTGTTCACGGCGCCGACGCGCTTCTAGATTTCACCCTTGATCGCCTGAAACGGGCAGGCGTCACATCAGCAATTGCGGTCTCCTTGACGGCGAAGGATCTCCCCTTCTCCGTCGTCAAGGTGCTCGTGCCGCAACTTGAAAACCCCGATGGTGCGCGCAAGCGCAGGTTCGGAGAAAGGGCGATCTCCCAGCAGCTCAAACTATTCTGAGCGGGCGTGCCGCCAGCACCAGACGTCAGGCCTTGGCCGAAATAGGTCTTAGCAGGCGCAGCGCATTCATCGTTACCAATACGGTCGCGCCCGTATCCGCAAGGATGGCAGGCCAGAGGCCGGTTATGCCAGCGATTGTAGTGACCAGGAAGACCGCCTTCAGCCCCAGAGCGGTGGTGATGTTCTGGGTGATGTTGCGCATGGTCCGCTTCGAAAGGTCGATCATCTGCGCCACGTCGCCCACACGTCCGTGAAGCACGGCTGCATCGGCAGTCTCAAGCGCGACATCCGTGCCGCCGCCCATGGCAATTCCGACGTCGGCCGCGGCCAATGCGGGCGCATCATTGATGCCATCGCCGACCTTGGCAACGACATAGCCTTCCCTCTTCAATTCCCCAACAATGCGCTGCTTATCTTCCGGCATCAGCTCGGCGCGCACGTCGATATCCAGCGCCGTTGCAATCGCCTGCGCGGTGCGCCTGTTATCGCCCGTCAGCATCACGATCTTGATGCCGGCATCCTTCAGCACCGCCAAGCCAGCAGCGGCATCTGCCCGCGGCTCGTCACGCATTGCGATCAGGCCGGAGACGACATCGTTGATCAACAGCATTGATACACTCTTGCCCTCGTCGTTCAGAACCGCGATCTGCCGCTCCATGTCCGCTTCGAAAGCACCGAGCTCACGCGCGGCAGAGGGAGACAGAAGAGAGAGCTTTTCGCCGCCGACCTTGCCGGTGACGCCCTTGCCGGGAATAGCGCTGATCTCGAATGCAGGTGGCACCGGCACTCCATCGCTCTTGGCGCGATCGAGGATCGCGAGCGCGAGCGGATGGCTGGACGCGCCTTCAAGCACGGCAGCGCGGGACAGCACCTGCGCCTCCGTTCGCCCGAAGCCGACGATATCGGTCACTCTCGGCTTGCCCTCGGTGAGCGTTCCCGTCTTGTCCAGCGCCACCGCTGTTATCTTGCCCAGCATCTCCAGAACCGCGCCGCCCTTCAGCAACAGCCCGCGCCGCGCGCCTGACGACAGCGAGGCTGCGATTGCGGCAGGTGTCGAAATGACGAGAGCGCAGGGGCAACCGATCAGAAGGATTGCCAGGCCCTTGTATATCCATTCGTTCCATGAGGAGCCAAAGACGAGCGGCGGCAGCACGGCCACCAGCGCCGCGACGACCACGACGCCCGGCGTGTAGTAGCGAGAAAAGCGATCGATGAAGCGCTCGGTCGGTGCCTTGGATTCCTGCGCCTCCTCGACGAGGCGAACGACGCGAGCAATCGTGTTGTCGGCAGCAGCGGCGGTCACGCGTATGCGCAATGCTGCATCTCCGTTGACCGTGCCGGCAAAGACCGTATCATCGACACCCTTGCGCACGGGCGTGCTTTCGCCCGTCACCGGAGCCTCGTCGATGGCGCTTTCACCGGACAGAATGACGCCATCCGCCGAGATGCGATCGCCGGGTCGAACAAGGATGACAGAGCCGACGGCAAGGCTTTCGGCCGGCACTTCGCGCATCTGCCCGTTCTCTTCAAGAAGCGCGCTCTTGGGGACCAGGCTGGTCAGCGATTGAATGCTCGCGCGTGCCTTACGCGCAGCCACGCCCTCCAGCAATTCACCGACCAGGAAGAGGAAGACGACCGTGGCGGCCTCTTCGCTTGCGTGGATAATGACCGCGCCGACGGCTGCTATCGTCATCAACATCTCGATCGAAAATGGCGTGCCGGCAAGGGCTGCCGCAAAGGCCCGCCGCGCGATCGGGACGAGACCGACCAGCATTGCGACGACAAAAGCATAGGGCGCGACCACCGGAACGAGATGGCCGACGACATAGGCCGCGACCAGCGCCAGCCCTGAAAAGATCGTCAACTGACCCTTCTTGCTCTGCCACCAGGGGCCAGCCATCGGCGCATCATCGTGGCCATGAAGGCCCTCGACTTCTACCGCCGGATGCTGATGGTGCTCATGGGCGTGGTTATGCTCGTGATGGTGACCGTGACCTTCGTGATCACCATGATCATGGTCATGATCGTGGTGGTCATCGCAGCAGGCGGCATGATCGTCGGTCTCGCCTCTCCCAGCCTCTTGAGCAGTTGTATCAGCCGCCCCGCTGAAAAGGGCAACAGAATAACCAAGACCGGTCACCCGCTTTTCGATCACAGAGAGATCGCTGCCGTCGTGCTTCACAGTCATCGTGCCCGCCACGACGGAAACGGAGACATCCGTGACGCCGGGGACACGCCGAACCGCGGTGTCGATCTTGGACGCGCAGGCAGCGCAGTCCATGCCGCCAACCCTGTATTTCGTCTGTGCCGCTTCAGCCATGATCCGTTTCCTTGCTAAAGTGAGGCCTCTTTCCTACATCCTCTAGCGACTAGAGGTGCAAGAGGAAAAATCATGAAAAAGATCACGATCGGCGAAGCCGCACGGCAAAGCGGCGTGAAAGTACCGACCATCCGCTACTACGAGGGCATCGGACTGCTTCCCGCCCCCAGCCGCAGCGAGGGCAACCAGCGCTCCTACGAACCTTCCGACCTCGACCGTCTCGCCTTCATCCGCCATGCCCGCGAGCTTGGCTTCGAAGTGGAGTCCATCCGCACGCTTCTGAGCCTACAGGACAATCCGGGCCAATCCTGCTCCTCGGCGGATGCCATTGCCAAGGCAAGGCTCATCGAAGTGGAGCAGCGCATTCGCAGCCTTTTGGCCCTAAAAGCAGAACTCGAAGTCATGGTCGAGGGCTGCGGTCACGGCCGCGTCGACCAGTGCCGGGTCATCGAGGTACTGGCCGACCACGGCAAATGCATGCATCCGCATCACTGACCCTGCATCCCTCACTGACAAAGTCAGAGCCTTACGCCGTCTTCGCCGAAGAGTGACGACAAGGCCGGCTGGAAATAGACAGGCTGCTCGCTATTGAGATCCACTGTCTCGTCGGCATCGATGCGGATCGACATCGTCTCCTTGCCGACCTGCCCCCAGACGAGATTGTCCGAACCCATCGGCTCGACGATGGAGAAAGTGGCGGGAAGACTGGAGGTCTTTCCGTTCGAAGCGGCAAATAGCATCTGCTCTGGCCGAATTCCAAGCGTTGCCGGCCGCCCCTCGCCCGGACTCTCCGCGAACTCGTAACCGGAAAGATCGATCCTGCGCTGGTCCGCCAGTACGAAGGTGGGTGAACCGGCCTCACTGACAACCCGACCCGACAGGAAATTCATCGCCGGTGAGCCGACGAAACCGGCAACGAAGCGGTTGACCGGCCGGCGGTAAATCTCCTTGGGCGTTGCGAATTGCTGAACGACACCGCCGCTCATGACGGCGATCCGGTCGGCAAGCGTCAACGCCTCGATCTGGTCATGGGTCACGTAGATCATCGTCGAGCCGAGCTCGGCGTGAAGCCGCTTCAGCTCCACGCGCAGCTCCGTTCGCAACTTGGCATCGAGGTTGGACAGCGGCTCGTCGAAGAGGAAGACGTCGACATCGCGGACCAGCGCGCGGCCGATCGCAACGCGCTGGCGCTGGCCCCCGGATAGCTCGCTGGGACGCCGCTTCCGCAAAGCGCCGATCTGGAGAATCTGCGCTGCCCGGTTGACGCGGGCTTCGATCTCTTCCTTCGCCATGCCGGCAATCCGCAAGCCGAAGGACAGATTGCCTTCGACCGTCATCGTCGGATAGAGCGCATAGGATTGGAACACCATGCCGATACCGCGATCCTTCGGCTCCTCCCAGGTCACGTTCTTGTCGCCGATCCAGATCTGACCGTCGCTGACATCGATCAACCCCGCGACTGCATTAAGCAAGGTGGACTTGCCGCAACCCGAAGGGCCGAGAAGGACGACGAACTCGCCCGTCTCGATCTCCAGGTTCAGGCTCTTCAGAACATTGAGGCTGCCGAAGTCGATCGCGAGATCACGAATGGAAACATGAGCCATATATCATTCCTTGACCTATTATCCCTTGACCGCACCTGACGTGATGCCACGAACGAACCAGCGCCCTGAGCCGAAATAGACGATGAGCGGGACCAGCGCCGTCAGAATGGTCGCCGCCATATTGACGTTGTAGAGTTTCTCGCCCTGCGTCGAATTGACGATATTGTTGAGCTGCACCGTCATCGGCAGGTTCTCGCGGCCTGCAAAGACCACGCCGAAGAGGAAGTCGTTCCAGATACCTGTCACCTGCAGGATTGCCGCAACCACCAGGATTGGCGCGGACATGGGCAGCATCAGCCGGAAGAAGATCTGCCAAAGACCGGCTCCATCGACGCGCGCCGCTTTGAAAAGCTCAAGCGGCAGGCTGGCATAATAGTTGCGGAAGAGCAGCGTCAGCACCGGCAGGCCGAAGACCGTGTGGGTGATGATGATGCAGGGGAGCGTCGAGTAGATGCCGATCGCCGCGTAGAGCCGAACGAGCGGATAGATGAAGACCTGATAGGGAATGAAGGCGCCGAGCAGCAGGATCGCAAACAGCACGTTTGCACCACGCACCCGCCAGAAGGACAACGCGTAGCCCGTAAGCGATGCGATGAAGATCGACAGGATCATGCTCGGGATCAGGATTTTCACCGAATTCCAGAAGCCGACGCGGATACCGCCGCAATCGAGGCCCGTGCAGGCCGAACTCCAGGCCTGAATCCATGCATCGAGGGAGAAGGCTTGCGGGAAGGAAAAGATGTTGCCCTGGCGGATTTCCGGCATGGACTTCAGCGAGGTCATGATCATCACGTAGAGCGGCAGCAGGAAAAAGATCGCCGCCATGACGAGGAAGACATAGAGGCCGATGCGCCCGGGCGACAGATGCTGGGGCTTGCGCCCGGTCGGGCCAGACATGACAGGCTTAACGGAATCAACCACAGCCATCAATTTGATCCTCTCGGCTTTTCGCGGAAATATTCGTAGTAGAGCCAGGGCGTGACCAGGATCACGACGACGACGAACATGAAGCTCGATGCCGAGGTCGCGAGGCCGATATTGGCGCGGCCGAAGAGATAGTCCATGATGAACTTGCCAGGTACTTCGGTCGATATCCCAGGCCCGCCGCCCGTCGTGGAGAGCACGAGTTCGTAGACCCTTACGACGGCGATCGCCAGCAGCACGCTGGCCGTAATGATCGTCGGTCGCAGGATCGGGATAACGATGTGGAGATAGACGCGCCATGTCGGAATGCCGTCGATGCGCGACGCCTTCCATATCTCGTTGTCGACGCCGCGCAGGCCCGAGAGCATGATCGCCATGACGAGGCCCGAGGACTGCCAGACGCCGGCAAGGACGACGACATAAATCGCGAGATCGCTTCGCACGATCCAGTCGAAATGGATCCAGGTGATGCCCCACATTTCAGCCGTGCGTTGGATGCCGAGCGTCGGGTTCATGATCCACTGCCACACCAAGCCGGTCACGATGAAGGACATGGCGAAGGGATAGAGAAAGATCGTCCTGAACGTGTTTTCGAAGCGGACTTTCTGATCGAGCGCCACGGCTAGCAAGAAGCCGAGGATAAGACAGCCCGCAATGAAGAGGACGCCGAAGATGATGAGGTTTTCGAGCGACACTATCCAGCGGGCCGTGTTGAACAGCCGGTCGTACTGGCGCCATCCGATGAAGCTATTGACCGGCAGCAGCTTCGAGTCGGTGAAGGATATCCAGATATTCCAGACAACCGTCACGACATAGGCGAGCAGCACGATCACGAAAGCCGGAAAAAGAGCGACATAGGCAGAAAGCTGCCGCTTGCGCATGGACTTCATGGTTTCGATTCCTCCTCCACATCACGAAAGTCGGCGGCAGGTTGGCCTGCCGCCGCATGGATGTCGGATCGGGTTATTTCGCCTGTGCCACGATCTGGTTCCACTGATCGGAAAACTGATCGGCGGTCATGCTCGGGGTCGTCCAATACTGGGCTATAAGGTCGCCGACGGACTGGACAATGTCTTGAGGCGTCAGAACGTCGGGCGCCAGGATCTGGCGGCTCGGATCCTTCAGTGCCGTCAGGCCCTTCTGGGCGCAGGCATCAAGCTTCGACGTATCGACGTCGAGACGAACCGGCACGGAGCCCTTTTTCGAGTTGAAGGCAAGCTGGCCTTCCTTCGACATGATCACCGTTGCAAGCAGGGTCTGGGCGTCGGTTGCCTCGGCATTCTTCAGGACCGGGAAGACGAAGATATCGCCGCCCATCATGAAGTTGGATTCGCCCGGTCCGAGAATGCAGCCGAAGTCCTTGTCGGCAACCATGTTGGCATGGATGAACTCGCCCTTGGCCCAGTCACCCATGAACTGGATGCCGGCCTTGCCGTCGATCAGCATGCCGGTTGCTACGTTCCAGTCGCGGTTCGGGCTGCCGGGGTCCTGATAGTTACGCAGCTTGGCGAAGATTTCGGCCACATGCTTGAACTTGTCGGACTTGACCGCATCCGGAGAGAGATCCTTCCAGACCTGCGAGTAAAGGTCCTTGCCGCCTTCGCCGAGCAAGATGGCGTTGAACATGGACTGCAGCTGCCAGGGCTGACCGCCGACGGCGATGGGGATCAGGCCGGCGGCCTTGATCTTGTCGAGAGCCGCAAACATTTCATCCCAGGTCTTCGGCTCGTCGGTTACGCCGGCCTTCTGGAAGACGGCCTTCGAATAAAACAGCCAGTTCTGGCCGTGGTCGTTGATCGGGGCGCCGTAGATGTGACCCTTGTATTGGATCGCCTCATAGAATGCAGGTGTGAGAGCAGCCTTCCAGTTCTGTTGCTGTGCAAGGTCGTCAAGCGGACGAAGCAGGCCCTGCTCGGCAAGATCGTTCATCTGCGTGCCCGTGTTGAACTGCATGGCGGTTGGCGGATTGCCGCCGATGATGCGGTTGATGCCGATCGGGCGTGCCGTCGAGCCGGAACCGGCAATCGCTGTATCTACCCATTCGCCGCCTGCGGCATTGAAGGCATTCGCAAGTTCGCGCACGGCAGCGGATTCGCCACCTGAAGTCCACCAGTGAAGCACTTCGGCCTTCTTTCCGGCCGCGTCGGCACCGGTGACGCCAACAGTGATCAACGCCGTGGCACCGACCAACGCCATAAGTAATTTACGCATGTTGCTCCTCCTCTTGACGACGTCTCCCCGACGCCTGGTTCCAGCTCCCCACGCCGTCTCGGCGTTGAAAGCCAAGCTATGCCTCCCTGATCGCTTCGGGCCTCCTCTTCCGGCGGGCGGCCGGGCTGATGCGTCCTCTTCGCATCGCCCGCCCGTCACGCATGCAGTCTGGGAGGACTGCTAACTGACAATCTATTCAGATTTCTACCTTAAGTGAAATGCCCTTCTTTAATTTGTTGTGGGATCGGGTCCGGCCGACCGCAACTGCTATGGATTGCTACGACCTTGCGCGACTGGGCGGAGCGTTCGAAAGCGGTCATCACCTCAAGCGCATGGAATGCCAGCTCCGACGATACGCGATGCTGGCGGCCAGCGCGAAGGGAATCGACCATTTCGGCTGCGCCAAGACCGCGCAGGCCAAGGTGACCCGGCACGCCCTCCGTGTAGGGATGATCGACCGGGATCTCCTCCCAGGCTTCGGCGCCGTCGCGGAAGATTTCCACCTTGCCGCTAAAATTATTCGGGTCCGGGGTCACCATCGAGCCTTCCGAGCCATAAATCTCGATCTGATTATGCTTGTGTTTTATGACATCGAAACTGGTGGCGATGGTAATCGTGGCGCCGCTGTGGAATTCCATCACGCCCGTCAAATGCGTAGGAACCAGTACCTTGATGGCCTCGCCGCGCCGCGGATCGGTCTTCACCTTGCGCTCGATGCGCGTGATCTTGGCCGCACCGAAGACCTCTTTGACCGGTCCGAGCAGGGCAATCAGATTGGTCACATAGTAAGGACCGACATCGAGCATCGGCCCGCCGCCGCGGCCATAAAAGAATGCCGGGTTCGGATGCCAATGCTCATGGCCGGGCAGAAGCAGCATCGCCGTTCCCGAAACCGGCTTGCCGATGCGGCCCTCGTCCAACAAACGCCGCGTCAGCTGATGGCCACCACCGAGGAAGGTGTCGGGCGCGCAGCCGAGGCGCAGATCGCCGGCGCGGGCAATCGCCATCAGCTCTTCGGCCTCTGCCATGCTGACGCCGAGCGGCTTTTCGCAATAGACATGCTTGCCCGCAAGCAGCGCTTTCTTGCAGATCGGGTAATGGGCAGTCGGCGTCGTCAAGTTGATCACCAGGCCGATCTCGGGATCGGCAAGCATGGTATCGAGCGACACGGATTCCAGGCCGAACTGCTCGGCAAGCTTCCTGGCCGGCTCCTCATACATGTCATAGACCGACTTCACGCGGATGAAATCAAACATATGCAGGGTCGCGACATAGGTGGCGCTGATATTGCCGGCGCCGACGATGCCGACCTTCATTTGCGAATTGCTGGTCATTGTTCTGTCCTCAGGAAATCTTGATATCAAGTTCGGCGGCGGCAGCGCGCAGATAGTCCATGCCTCGGCGCATCTCGTCATCGAATTCAGGCGTGGCTGGGCGGAAATGCGTCCAGTGAGAAGCGCCCGGTGCGTCCTCCAGCTCGAGCGTGATCGGCCCCGAATAGCCAATCGTCCGCAAGGCCGCGAAAATCGCCTTCCAGTCGATCTTGCCTCGACCCGGCCGCCAATGGGCGTTGGTATGGCCTTCGTTATCCGAGAAATGCGTGTTGAATATCCGGTTGCCCAGCGAAAGCACGATATAATGCGGCATGTCGCCGGCCGGGAAGAGATGGCTCGGGTCGAAATTCATGCCGAGATTTGCGGCGCCGGTCCGCTCAATCAGCCGCAGCATGCCCTGACCTGAGCTGACCCAGCGATAAGGATGCGGCTCGATCGCAACCCTGAGACCGGCCTTTGCCGCAATCTCGCATGCCTGGGCAAAGCCATCGACGACTGCATCATATTCAGCCGTCCAGTTCCATTCCGGCTCGACCCGCGCACTCCACTCCTGCGAAATCGGCCGCTGAAGGATCGGCTTTACGTCCGACTGGAAGGGATAGGGCGTCATGCTGGTCACGATCGGTGCGCCGATTTCGGCCACCACATCGACACCTCGCCGGAAACCATCGAGATCGACAGTCGAGGTGGGCGCCCCCTCCTTGTAGCTGAACGGCAGATTGTAGAAGAAATTGGTGAGCGTCAGCCCCTCGCCTTCCGCGATCGCCTTCAGTTCCCGAATCTTCTCCGAGGTGTAGTAGCCGAGCATGTCGACGGACCAGGCCGTCAGCTCGAAGCCCTTGCAGCCTGTTCGCGCAAGCCGCTTTAGCGGCTCCTCAAACGGCGGGTTCCAGTTGAAGGTCCAGATTGGGGACCCGAAAAAAAGCGAGCTGCCGCCCACGTCATCCTCCCATGAAAGGAGCCCCGACTTGGACTCCATCGTCCCCGCTAAACTGCAAAAAGGCGTTCCAACCCGCCAATTTGCAATTTGTAACGTTACGAATGATCGATATTGCCGAAACTGTCAAGACTGATGCACGTACCGCATCGAATGGAACGAAAGTAGGAGCGACGCGAAATGGTAACGTTATGGATAGCTTTTACTCAGCCGATTTCTCGTGGGAACCTTGGTATCGCCGACAGGGGATCAAGGACGGAGAGACTGGCTGCCATGATCAACAAATTCGGCCTGGACCAGCTCGCTAAGCTTCGAAAAATCCTCACCTGCCATCGATCGATGCAGGAGCGATGCCAGCCGCTCGCCGATGAGGTAATTGGAGTAATAGTAGGAGCTGAGCGGCGGATTGAAGAAATCATGAAGCGTCGTGCCGCCATAGGTGACCAGCGCGAAATCGCGGCCCGCTTGGCGGCCCTTCATCCGCAATCCGGCCAGAAAGCCGAGTGCAGCCTCTTCGCTGGCGACAAAGGCGCCGGTTGCGTCAGGATGCCAGGAAGCAATGTTCTTCGCGATCTCCTGCCCACTGTTCGGCGTGGTCGCCGCAAAATGGATGAGTGTATCGGGGACGCTGAGATTGCGCGCGGTGAATGTCTTCGTCCAACCCTTTACGAATTGCAGGCTATAGGTGAACTGGCTCGACGGCGCGATCAGCAAGGGCGCGTCGTGACCGGCATCCAGCAGCAACCGCGCTGCTTCGGCCCCGATGGTTTCGTGATCCAGATCGACACTTGGATGTTTGCTCAGAAGTTCGGTTCGCCCGAATGTGACAAAAGGCATCCCCACTTCGAGAAGATATTTGACGCGATCATCCTGCGGACGGGTATGGGTGATGATAACGCCATCCACCGACCCCTCCTCGACAAGATCGCGTACCGTTGCCAGCGGGTCATCCGCCTGTAGTTGCGGAACGACCGTCGTCCTGTAGCCGAGGCCCTTCATGCTGCGCGACACGCCCTCGACCACTGAAGCGACAACGATGTTCATCTCGCCCTGCCGCTCGAAGGGTAGCACGATGCCAATCGCATGCGTCTTGCCGGTCCTGAGATTGAGGCCGCCGAGATTGGGCCGGTAGCCAAGCTCTCCCGCAACCTTCTTGACCAGCTCGATTGTCTCGCGGTTGACCTCCGGTCCCTCCTTCAGCGCACGGCTGACCGTTGTGACCGAAAGACCAAGGGTGGTCGCAACCGTTCGCAGCGTCACGCGCTGGCCTACATCCCGCCGCAACTTGCGCCCAATCATCGATCCCTGCGGTTTAGGCACGTCCGTCTGCTCCCCCTGTGTCTCCCGGGCGACAATGCGCCTCGGGAATTCCACACGCAAGCGTGATGCCGCCCATTATTCTCATCAACCATCGGCAACATATTGCAAATAGTCAGAACAGGATCGACGCTGGGGTCAAAGCCGCTCGATGGCTTTCAGAATATCGCCGCTGGCCCGCGTGCGATGACCTTCCGCGACGGCGCGGGCGCCGGTCGCATCCCCTGCCCTGATTGCCGACAGCAGCTGTCGATGTTCCTGGACGGACACGTTCGACGCAGGCTGGAAAGGAAGGGTCAACATCCGGGCGCGCTGCGCTTGATCAATCATTGTCGACGCGACTCGCGCCAGCCGGGCATTGCCGCACTCGCCTACCAGCAGTCGATGAAATTGATCATCGGCTCTTGCCCATCCACGCAGATCTCCGGCCTTTAGCGCACGATCCATCTCGTTCGTTGCTTCCTCCATCAAGCGCACCGATCGCTCAGAGCGCTCCGGATGCTGCGACAAGAGCACAGCAGCCATGCCCTCCATTGCAACCAAAAGCTGATAGACTTCAACCATGTCGGCCGTGGAAATCGGCAGGACCTGAACGCCACGACGCGGCAGGACACGGACCAGACCCTCGTGCTGCAAACGGATGATTGCCTCATGTACCGGGGTTCGGCTCATGCCCAGCTGCTCGGCAATACGCTGTTCGACCGCCTGATAACCAGCCGGCAGCGTGCCATCAAGAACACTTGCCTTCAGTGCACGATAGGCATCATCGACCAGGGAATCTTTCCGCTGCGCCTGCGTCAGCGGATCGTGCGGATAGACGCGAGCAGCTCCCGACCTGGATTGCGGGGAAGCCGGAACGACAGGATCTGACATCACCAACCTAGTCCTGAAGCCGAATGTTGGAACGATGAGGGGCGCCCAAATTCATCCTTTGTGTATACCAGATCACATTTCACCGTACAAGCAGAACCCCTGAAGCCACGATGGCGGCCAGCCACCCTCCTCGCTCGCATTGAAGAACGGAAACCGCCCAGGTAATTGGAGACTAAGGAAGCAGGCATGACTTCCAAATGGCCGGCTACGGAGATTCAGTTCTGGCCCCGACACTTATCATTTCGAGATAGGAAGTCGCTCCCCGGCTCTCACCGCGCCTTTCAGTCGATTGCCTGATGGCGCTAGTGGGCAGACATAGCGGGGCGAATAGGCGCACGAAGGAAAATAAGAGAAGTTGAAATCGAGCACCAGCGTGCCATCTGGGCCGACAATTCCGAGATCCGCTCCCTTGATGGTGTCGAGGAGATATCGGCCACCGCCGTACGTCTCGGTCCCGGAGGTCGCGTCGGCAAACGGCAGGAACACGCCGCCGCCGTACCCCTCGATCCAGTAAAGGGTCAATTCGCCGCCCAATCTGGCCTCCAGCCCGCTTGTACGGGCGAACGTATGCATCGACAGGTCACCATCCAGCCCGGTTGCGACGGTTATCTGCTCCGACGCTACCGGGGCAAGCTGTACCGTCAGGCGCAATGAGGGATCATAGGGAAACGTCGTCGGTCCTTCAAACGTCATACGGTCCGCCGGTTCAATTGGCGACTGCGGATGGTCGCGAAACATGGTCGAACGGGTGTCGCGCCAAAGCTGCCAGGCAGCAGCCGCATCTTTGCTGGTACGTATCTCGTAATAGAGATTTGCGATCTTCTCGCGCCATTCCCACAGTTGTATAGTTTCGTTCAAATCAGCCCCTCCATGTCGGAGATCACGTCGTTCGTTCATCGAAACGCTCGCTCAACCATCTCGGCGCAATCGGTTACTCGCCGGATTTGCTGTGCCAATGTTTGCGACACACATTTGGGTGTCATATCAACGAGGACAAGACCACCACTAAAAAAGCTGGGGTAATCTTTCAACTCGATCCATTGGCTGGCTTTGTTGAACCCATCCTGTTTTGCCCGCTCCATGAAATCCATGAACCCAGAGCTACTTGCCGAAGCTCTGGCCTGGCGCTGCAAATTGGAACTTTCAAAGTGGCTAAAAATCAGAAGCCTTGATTTGCCGCGGCGCTAGAGGTCGGTTTTGGAAGATTCAGTTCAGCACCGCCGCAGATCGAGGCGGCAATCTCCTTGGCTTCCTTTCCGATCTGTCGCAAAAGTCCCGTCGATACGACGTCGAAGCCGCAGAAATATAATCCGTCGCCGTTGGGTTGAAGCTGCCCACGCGGCGGACCGGCGGCGTCGCCAAATCGCTGCCGGACATCAGGCAATATCTCGCGGAGCGCAGGACGATAACCCGTCGCCATCACGATGGCGTCAAAGACATCGCGCCGACCGTCAGCAAACCGAACCTGCCGCTCGTCGGAGTCTGAAATGCCGCCGAACACATGGATATCGCCTGATCTGATCCGTTCGATCGTGCCAACGTTGATCAATGGGGTCTGCCCTTTCTCTTTGATTGTTGTCAAGGGACCCTTGCGCGCCAATTCAAGACCGAGTTTGGCGGCATCCCGGAAGCGCAATCGTAAGATCGGAGCGTTAACGAAGTCGACGAAACGATGGGGAAAGAATTGCTGGGCAATCGCTATGCTGGCGGTGGGCAATCCCAATATCTCGAGCGGAACGATATTGACCGGCCCGCGCACTGACAGTCCCACGTAGAGGCCCGCTTCAGCGCATTCCAGCGCAATGTCACCCGCGGAATTTCCAAAGCCGACGACAAGGACCCGCTTTGCACCGAGGTCCGCGGCATTTCTAAATTCGGAGGAATGAAGGAGCTTTCCTGCGAACCGCTCCTGCCCCGGCCAGGATGGCCGCACGGGCACGTTCGAGAGACCGGTCGCCACAATGACATTCATTGCCTCGAAGCGTCCGGCAAGGCTGTCAACGATCCAACCCCCGTTCCTCTGAATTGCCGTAACCGCCGCACCGTAGGTTATTCTTGTTTCATTGGCCCGCGCGTAGTTCTCGAGATACTCGATCACCTGAAGCCGCGAGGGATATTTCGGGAAGCTGCGCGGCATGGGCCGCCCTGGAAGACCGGAATGTCTCCTGTGGGTGTGGAGATGCAGCAGATCGTAGTGTCGATGCCAGGATGCAGCCAGGGTTTCGGCTTTTTCGAGTATCAGCGAGGAATGGCCACGTGTGCGAAGCGCTGCTGCGCATGCCAATCCGGCAGGGCCGGCACCGACAATGATCGTCTCGGAATCCGTCACTGATGTCACCAACCAAGCAAAGCGTTGGCCGCACCCTACCATGAATCGGTCATGCAACAGCTGTCATCTGGTTCGCGAGATTACTCTCCGAAGCTGATCTCACTTGGGCGCAAAGGCATCGGAAAGGAAGCGAGCGGCGTTATCGAGCGCACGGCGGCTGCTTTCGAGATGGGCGACATCGAGTTGGAAGACGTGATGCATGCCCTCCCAGATCTCGAACTGAACAGAGACCCCTGCCCGCGCCGCGCGGTCGGCATATCGCACGGAGTCGTCGCGCAGGCGCTCGTCAGTACCGACCTGGATCAGGAGCGGAGGCAGCCCATGCAAGTCGCCGAGCAAAGGCGAAGCGAGTGGATCGGAGGCAGACACGGACCCCAGATACTTCTGTGCGCAATCCTGCAGATAGTCGTAGCCGATCAGCGGATCTTCCACTGTCGCATCGGTCATCGACGGACCGGCGAAGGTCATGTCGGTCCACGGCGAGAAGACGACACCCGCCACTGGGGAAGCGCCGAGGCTTCGTTTCTTTAGCTCTGCAAGAGTGACCAGCGTCAGACCACCGCCGGCGGAGTCGCCGACGATCGAGATCTGCTCGAATCCCTGGTCGGTCAGCCATTTCCACGCGGCCAGGGCAGCAGCCGGAGCGGACGGTAGCGTCGCTTCGGGCGCGAGCGGGTAGTCGATGACCAAGGCAGAAACCTGCGTGCGGCTGACAAGCTGGCTGACGAAACCGCGATAGGCCTTCGCTGAGCCAAGGACATAGCCCCCACCATGGAGATACAGGATGGCGGCGCCCGGCTTCGCAGTGACCGGGCGAAGCCACCAGCCGTTCACTCTTTCCGCATCGACCTCGTGGATGACGACGCCGTCAACCATGGGGCATGCCGAGATGAAGGCGTCGTAGACCGATCTCATATCGCCGGTCGCAGGCCCCCAGAAACTGGCGAACCTCTCACGAAGAGCGGATTCACGCGTACGCTCGCCGTCCGAGACGCCGACGAGCGTCGTTTCTGCCGCTGTGCTTTCCGACATTGTCAAATTGAACATGATCACTCTCCATGTTGCATGCCCGCGGTCGGGCAATATTCAGCGGTGCCCAACAGGCCTCCCGCCCCGCGCCGTGATGAAGGGTTGACGGTGGTTTGGTATCAAGCTGGGAGCGAGCCGAAACGGCCACTCGCGTAGTTGGCGAGCGTCTTGCGGACATCCTCTTCCGTGGACATAACCAGCGGGCCGTGCTTGACGAACCGCTCGCGGATCGGCCTTGCGGCCAAAAGGACGAAGTGCGTCGGCTCGTCGGATTCCAGAACGATATCGGTATCCACGCCGGCGCTGAGAGTGGTTGCCTTGCCCGCTTCCAGCGAACTAACTTCGCTCAGGCATCGAATGGTGAGCTTGCCGGAGACGGTATAGATCCAGGCCTGTCTGCCGCCCGGCAGATGGTGAGAAAAGTGGCCGCCCTTTGCGAGCGAGCCGTCGAGCATCGTCATCGCCTCCGGCGTACCTTCGGCCCCGACCAAGTTCCCGATACGGCCGAGAACGACACGCACTCGATATCCCAGCCCCTCGATGATCGGCACCTTTTCCGCATGCACATGGAGCGCGCGTGCCGGCTCGCCTTTGAGGCGGGCGGGAAGGTTGACGAAAATCTGTAGCGCGTGCGTCCGGGCTCCGGGCGCCGGCAGCTCTTCGTGGACGGCGCCGCTGGCAGCGGCCAGCCAGTAGAGATCCCCGCTCTTCAGGACTACGTTGCTTCCGAGTGTGTCCCGATTCACGAAGCCGCCGGTCGAATCCTCGAACATCGCCGTGACCGCCGAGATGCCGGCGTGAAGATGCGGCGCGAACGTTGGAGACGTCATGACGAAGTGGTCCACCATCAGCAGCGGATCCATGCGCCCGCCAAACATCTCCTCGGAGAAATGATTTGCTGTGAACCCGTTTCCGATCGTGTGGGATTTCCCGGCAACGACCGCCCCCAATCGACTTAGGGGAGCGTTGGCCTTTTCTTCTATCTGGACGTTGCGCATTGCCATTTCTCCTGAGAACCGGTGTTGGTCATCAATCTAGGAGAATGACGCATCAGACGAGAAGTCACGGAATTCGCGACCTAGCGTCCGATAGGATGGACGATCTAGATAAGCACCGCTTTGGGAAACTCGGCGGCCAGATGATCCAGGAAGACGCGAACGGAGGGCAAAAGCCCCTGGCGGTACGGGATAAGGGCCGTAAGCGTCGAATCCCCGGCAATCCAATCCGGCAGCACACGCCGCAACGTTCCGGACAGCACGGCCTGGCGACAGACATAGCTCGGCAGCGCCACCACGCCGAGGCCGCTGATCGCAGCCTGCTGAAGCCCTATCATGTCGTCGCCGAGCAACCTCGGCGCCAGTGGCATGACGATCTCGTCTCGCGCCTGTCTCGCGTGACGAAGCCGCCAGACAGGCGCGATATCGCTTCTCATCATGAAAAGGGACGGATGATTTTGAAGGTCCTGCGGCGATTCCGGCATGCCGTTGGCGTCGAGATAGGCCGATCCGGCAAAGAGGAACCAGGGCGCCGGGGCAAGCGTCCTCTGCACCAGATTGGAATCGGGAAGCGGTTCGGAATGGGCGCGCACGGCAATGTCGAAATTTTCTCCGACAATGTCGACCGTCCGGTCCGCGGCATGCGCGACGACATTGACCTTGGGGAAGCGCAAGAGAAAGTCAGCGATGATGCCAGACATTGCAAACTGCATGGTCGCCACGCCGGCGGTGCATCGCACTGTCCCCGTTGGCTCGGTCAATCGATGCCGGATCGTCGTTTCCGCCAATTCCGCTTCCCGCAGCATTGCAACCGCATGCCGGTAAAAATCCTGGCCGGCATCCGTCATCCCGAAATGTCGTGATGTTCGGTTCAGCAGCCGGACACCGAGATTGCGCTCCAACTCCTGAATGCGGTGACTGAGGGTCGATTTGGGAATCCGCAGCGTCCGGCCTGCGGCCGTGAAGCCGCCGCGATCGACAATATTCACGAAGAAGAAGAAATCGTTCAGATCAAGCATCGATATCCATCGTTCAACTGTTCGGACGGTTGGTTTCAATATTGATGACTTTTGGGCCGATCGTCCAGCCGCTAGCTTTTACTCGTCACCAACGAAGGCTGTCCGACGGCAGCTTTCACAGAGCCGCGGATCGTCTCTGTCGCATGCAAAAGCAACCCAATTGTCCAGGAGAATGAAATGACCAATCGCGCTTATGAACCACTCACCGCCGACAATGCTGCTGTAATCCTCGTCGACCATCAGATTGGACTGATGACCGGTGTCAGAGACTATTCCACCGGTGAGCTGAAACACAATGTCGTGGCTTTGGCAAAGGCTGCCAAGGCTCTGAACCTGCCGATCGTCGTCACAACGACTGCACGCGATAGCATGTGGGGACCGACCTTTCCGGAACTTGTCGAAGCTCTGCCCGGCGTCGAGATCATCGACCGTTCTTCGGTGAATGCCTATGACGATGCCCGCGTTGCCAAAGCAATCGAGGCGACCGGCCGCAAGAAGCTTATTTTCGCCGGCATCTCCCTGGAAGTCTGCGCTGCCTTCCCTGCCATGACGGCGGTGGCACGGGGTCTGGACGCCTATGTGGCCGTCGATGCGTCGGGGACCTTTAGCGAGACAAAGCGCCAGGCCGGTTTGCTGCGGATGCAGCAAGCAGGCGTCGTCCTTTCTGACTATGCGACCATGATGGTCGAAATCCTCAGGGATAACGGCAGGCCGGAAGCGGGTGCCGTCTACGGCGCGCTTGACATGCCCTGGGCCACGCTCGTTGGCCAGATTGCCAGCGCTTACGGCAAATAACCCATGCAGAAATCAGCTCGACTTCGAGTATTTCCCGAGGTCGAGCGGCTATCAAAAGTTCGCCGAGGTCTTCAGCCCGAGCGCAAAGACGTCGTCGTTCTGGCTGGTGCCGCCTGGATGGACGACATATTGGAGATTAGGGCGAAAGAGCAGACCGGTCCTAGGACGGTACGTATAATACAACTCGAAAGCATACTCGGACGAATCGTCGGAATCAGACACACGGCTGTTCAGATGCGTCGTGCCTGCAGCAAAGCCGATATCGTCCTTGGGGCGCGACTCGAAGAGGCCGGTATAGACTAGGCCGCCGGCGATCTGGCGATCGGTTGTCGACGTCTGCTTGTCCGCCATAACGACATTCAGGAACAGGCTGAGATTGTCGGTAACCTGTTGCTGGAAATTGATGTAGCCGCCATATCGGCCGTGGTGCTGGCGTGCCGGCAGGCCGGTCAGGGCGATGGGATCGCCGTTTATGTCCTCTGCCACATCATCCGCCGTCGACGTGTCGTACCATGCACCAAACTTGTAGCTGCCCGGCAATTTGCTGCTGCCGATGGTGGGAAGCCACCCCAGCTCGACGGGGATGATGGCGCCGGTCGAGTCGCTGAAGAATACCGGCAGGACCTGATCCTGAAGGCTCAGATATTTCGGGTTGGCATCATAGACGCCCGTCTGGAAATAGCCGAAGTCATTCAGATTGACTTTAACGCGGGTGGCCCACTGGCTTATCGGCCAATTGTAAATGTAGTTGCCGACAAGGTTGCCCGGGTCCGAGCCGCAGAATGTCAGGTTCTGGAAATCACAGGAAAACGAGGCGAAATCCTCGCCGAAAGTCACCCGACCGATCTTCCAGTCGATCAATCCGTCAGCAAATTTCTGATCGTACCAGAATTGGGTGAGACGAATGGTCTGGCCTCGACCGTAGACTTCCTGCACCTGCTGTAGCGTGCCGAGCTGCGCGGCGGCGCTGAGGTTGTTTCCGGTACGCTGGGTGAGAGTGACCTGGAACTGTGCATCGTGGATGCCGAGCAAGCGATCGAGGTCGAACGTTACGCCGCCTGTATACTGATCGGCATAGGCGCTCTTGCTCTCGACGCCGCCGGTCGCGTTATAGGCGAATTCGCCGGTATAGCCGAACTGGAAATCGATGCCACTATCCTTGAGACGCGTGCGAGCTCCGCCCCAGTCGCCAAACAGCCACGGAACCTCGGTAACGGCCGGCGTGGAATCCGGGGCGTGAGCGACGACGTCGCCGGCGTGAACGCTGCCGGCTCCGATAAGGGCAATGAGCACGATGGCCGCTCTGGCCAAGTCCGCACGCTGCATGTTGTTTCCCCACTGATTCCCCACGAATATTCAGTGGAGCTTAACCTGCGACGGGGTCTTGTGAAATGCTAACGCACAGTTGGTTTGAGGCTTTGCACCGCAAATTCATCAATGGTGCGCGGGCGCAACATATGCGGGCCTTGATGTCGTGACGTTTCTTGAACCGATCAGGGTCAGGGCAGCGCCACCATTCCTGGTACACTGAAATTCGCCATTCTTGGTGCTGTTTTTTGACCACGGCAGGGCGCATCTCTTCCCTGACGGCTTTGCCGTTCGGTGAAGCTATAGTCGCGCAGCGGCGCTTGAAATCGCACCTTCACGGCATAGGATAAGATCATGACAAATAACGACATTTTCGGCGCGAAGATCCCGGACAGCAAATTGGCAGCCAATATAACGCAGTTCATTCGTGACACCGAGAGCAACCTGCTCTTCCACCATTCCACGCGCGTCTATTTCTGGGGCGCCTTGACGGGAAAGCGGGACAGCCAGAAATTTGATCCGGAACTGCTATACGCCGCCGCCATGTTCCACGATGTCGGCCTGACGCATCACTATCACGAGAGCCAGCTGCGTTTCGAAGTAGATAGCGCAAACGCCGCCCGCGACTTTCTGCGGAGCCACGGGATATCAGAAGCGGACGTCGAGAGGGTCTGGCTTGCCATCGCCCTCCACACGACCCCAGGCATCCCGGAACACATGCATCCGGAGATTTCCCTTGTTCAGGTCGGGGCGGGAATGGATATAGCGGGCCGCAATTATGAGCATTTCACCGATGAGGAACGAGAGGCCGTGATCGCGGCCTATCCACGCAGCAAAGACTTCGGCCACGAGGTCATCGACGCGTTCTATCATGGTATGAAGCATCGGCCAGCCAGCACGTTCGGCACCTTCAATGACGATTTTCTCGCGTTCAGGGATCCCGGTTTTCAGCGCGCCGATGTGTGCAGCATCATCCTGAGTTCGCATTGGGAACGCTGATTCACCTTCGCCGATTGCCGATGGCCGCTTATGGCGGCATTCTGTCTCCTCGAAAGCTCAAAACCTTCAAGGATTTCCAGAATGCAGGAGTTCCAGGAACTGGTCGACTGGATCGTCGGCAAAGGCCTGTCCACTGACAGTATCGAAGATATTCTGCAGGGCGTCGCAGAGCAACTGGTGGCGCTTGGCTATCCGCTTCTTCGGGCTTCGATCACGATGCCATCCATCGATCCGCTGCAACGGGGTTTCGCAGTCGCATGGTCGCGATCCTCCGGCATTTCGGTCCATGTTCAAGGGCATGACGATGCGGGCCAGGAGATGTTTCGCAGGTCACCCGTTTCGTATCTTTTGTCGAACAATCTCCAGTATGGCCGGTGGAAGCTGCCGCCCGATGAGGATGGCCCATCCTACGCTATGCTGCAGGAATTGGCCGATCTCGGCGCGACCGAGTACCTGCTGAAGCTGACCCCCTACCCTGGAGGAACTGCTTTGGCCGGTGTCGGGTTCTCACTGGCAGGCGACGGCCCTGCGGGCTTCTCGGAAAAGCAAATTGCCGATCTCGACATTTTTTTGCCCGCGCTTGCGCTGGCCTGCTACCGGATCGCCGCGACCCGAGTCGCGACAGACATGCTTGCGGTCTATACGGGCACACGCACCAGCGAGCGAATTCTCAGCGGACAGACACGGCGTGGCGAGGGATCGGCCATCTACGCAGCCATCCTGCTCGCCGATCTCAAGAATTTCACCTCGCTCAACGAAAATCATGCACCTGATAACATCGTCGGGTGGCTGAACGAGCATTTCGAGGCGATAGGACAGCCGGTCGAGGAGCAAGGCGGCGAAATCCTGAAATTCATGGGCGACAGCCTGCTCGCCATTTTTCCGGCTGACATGGAAAATCCCGCCGAGGCCTGCCGCCGGGCGCTGTCGGCAGCCAGGACGGCAGCGGAAGCCAACGCGGCGCTCAACGAGAGACGCTCGGACGCCTCGCAGCCGGAAATCCTCGCCGATATTGTCCTGCATGTAGGCGAGGTCTTCTATGGAAACGTTGGCGCAGCCAGGCGCCTCGATTTCACGGCAATCGGGAAAGCGGTCAACGAAGCGGCCCGTATGGAGAAGCTGTGCGACACCGTCGATCGCAGCCTGCTAGCATCGAAGGCTTTTGTATCGCATTTTGAAACCGGGTTCGAAAAAGTCGGCACCTTTTCGCTCAAGGGCGTCACCCGCCCAGCCGAGATCTATGCGCTGACCGAATGATCGAAGAATTGCGGTTTCCGGGAGAAGATTAGGCGACCCGATCGCTTGGCCTGACAAAACCGACAGGGATCGCGACAGACAGAAGACTGTCGCGATCCCTTTGGAGCATTATTCCGGTTCAATGAGCGCCGGCGCCTGCACCAGCTTTCGGCTTCTGGGCGAAGAGCACCGCGACCGCTGCGATCGCCAGAAGGATACCGATGACGGCGAAGGTATCGCTGAACCCCATGATAAGGGCTTGGCGCTTGACGACACTACCGATCGCGACGATCGCCTGCTGTTTGGCAATAGCGGCGTCGGAGATACCATGCGCCTCGAAATAGGCAGTCATCTGGGCGATGCGGTCGCGCACTTCTTCTCGCCCAACGGTCACTGACTGGCCGATGATATTCGAGTGGAACTGCTCGCGCTTGGTCAGGACGGTGGACAATGTCGCGGTACCGACGGCGCCGCCGAGGTTGCGCAGCATGTTCGTCAGGCCGGATGCGGCTGCCGCATCCTTCGGGGCAATCAGGCCGGTCGTAATTGCGGTAACAGGCGTAATGACCATGGCCTGACCGATGGCGCGGACGATGTTCGGCACCCAGAACTGGTCACCGGCATTGTCGAGCGACAGCGTGATGTTCATGAAGCAGCTAATCGCGAAGATCGCAATGCCGAGGAAGGCGATGTAGCGTACATCGTAGCGCTTCATCAGCATTGGGATTGCGGGGATCAGGATCAGCTGCGGCAGGCCGGTCCAGGCAAGCACATTGCCGATCTGCTCCGCATTGTAGCGCTGCACCTGGCCGAGATATTGCGGCAGGATATAAACCGAGCCGAAAAGCGCGAAACCGACCAGTACATTTGCCAGCACGCCGATGGAAAAGTTGCGCTGCTTGAAAAGGCTGAGCTTGACCAGCGGCTTCTCGACCTTCAGCTCGATCCAGATGAAGGCGGTTAGGAAGACCGCGGCGATGATGGCGAGGCGAAGAATGAACGGCGAGGCGAACCAGTCGTCCTTGTTGCCTTCTTCCAGCACTGTTTGGAAGGCGGAGAGCCCGATCGCCATGGTGATGATGCCGGCCCAGTCGCCTTCCTTCAGCAGATGCAACTGCATCGGCTGCTTTTCCAGCGTCGCAGCCAGCGCGACAACCATGATGGCACTCGGCACCGCATTGATGAAGAAGATCGTCTGCCAACCGTAGTTTTCCGTCAGATAGCCACCGATCGTCGGGCCGATGGCCGGGGCGAAGGTCACGGAGAGCGCGAAGATCGCAAGCCCGGTCGGCTGCTGCGGCTTGGGCAGCTTCGTCAGCACCATGGTGAAGGCCATCGGGATCAGGATGCCACCTGCAAAACCCTGGAGGCCGCGCATCACGATCATCGAGCCGAGATCATGCGTGAAGGCGCAGGCAATCGAGAAGATCGGGAACAGGATCGCGTTGGCGAGCATGTAACGCCGGAACGAGAAGACCTGGCTGAAATAGGCCGTCAGCGGAATGACCACGATCTCGCCAATCAGGTAGGAGGTCGAGATCCAGGCGCCGTTGTCGACGCCTGTTCCGATGCCGCCTTCGATATCGAGCAGCGAAGCATTGGTGATCTGGATATTGAGGATCGCCATGAAAGCGCCGATCATGCCGGCGAGGACGGCAATCCAATCACGGGTACTGGCGCGCTGGAAAGATGCGGGGGCCGGAGCGGCTAGCGATGCATTTGCAGTAAGAGTGGACATGACATGGTCCTCCTGGACCTCGGCTCAATCAAGCGCCATTGCCCTTGCCTGTTGCGGCAATCTTGGTGTCGATGCTCGGCTGCACGGACATGCCCGGGCGCAGATCGCCTGAGGCGGCGCTGTCCGCATCGATGGTGATCTTTACGGGAATGCGCTGAACAACCTTGGTAAAGTTGCCCGTCGCGTTATCCGGCGGCAGCAGAGCGAATTCCTGGCCGCTGGCGGGCGCCAGACTATCGACGTGACCGTGGTAGACCTTGCCCGGGAACATATCGACTTCCACATCGACAGGTTGGCCGGCATGAACGTCCGTCAGCTGCGTTTCCTTGTAGTTGGCGATCACGTAGACGGCCGAGGTCGGTACAACGGTCATCAGCTGCGTGCCCGCCTGGACATATTGGCCTACGCGTAGCGTGCGGTTGCCGACGACGCCATCGACAGGGGCGACGATGGATGCGTAGGACAGATTGAGTTCAGCCTGGTTCTGGACCGCCTGATCATGAGCAAGCGTCGCCTGTGCCTGCGCAACCTGC
Organism: Rhizobium sp. BK376; assembly: GCF_004341625.1. Taxonomy (GTDB): domain Bacteria; phylum Pseudomonadota; class Alphaproteobacteria; order Rhizobiales; family Rhizobiaceae; genus Rhizobium. The sequence continues at coordinate 54,839 of NZ_SLZG01000016.1, forward strand.
GCCTTCAGAATATCTATCTGCTTCTGGGCGGCCGTCAGTGAGGCACTGTCGCGTGCGATGGTGGCTCGGGCAGCGATGATCTGCGCAGCAGCTTGTTGCGCAATCTGAACGCCGGCAGCGCCGTTCGTCGCAAGGTTGGCATAGCGCTTGTCGTTTTCTTCAGCAAAGGTCTCGTTGGCACGGTCGACATCGACGGTTGCGCTGGCTGCAGCGATCAGTGACCGCTGCGTATCAAGCGATGCCTGCTTGGCGGCTACATCGGCGCGCGCTGCATCGACATCCGCCTTCGCCTGGTCCAATGCGGTGGCATAGTCACGGTCATCGATGCGCGCCAATATGTCGCCGGCCTTGACGGACTGGTTGTCGGCAACCAGCACGTCCTTGATATAACCGGATATCTTCGGGGCAATCGAGCTGTTGTCAGCCTGGACATAGGCGTCGTCGGTCGAAATCTCGAAACGGCCGGTCGTCCAGTATTGGTTGCCTTCGTAGGCGGCGCCGGCAATGACGACGAGTGCCGTGGCACCCATCAGAATCCTCTTTGTCCAACCCTTTTTGGCTGATGTCTCGGCGACAGCGGCGGCAGGAGCGGCCACGTCCTTGGCAACCACTGGCGTGCTGGCTTCCATGACGGGCACGACTGGCGCAGGGGCTTCCGCTTTCACATCGACCGCTTCGGCACTGTTGTTGTTCAATGCATGCAGTTTCGGGACCATTGTCTCTCTCCTGAACCGGCCGGTCGCGGGATGCGGTGGCGGCTCGGAATTATTCGGTTTCCATATTTGGAAACTTGATGTTTTCCAAAATAAGCGCTATAAAATGGATGTCAACAGGAATTTGGAAAATCATCATGGTCGAAATTCAAATAATTGAGAAACGCTCCCGAGGCCGCCCGCAATTGCGCTGCGACGACGACACAAGGGCTGTCATTCTTGAAGCCGCCAAGGCGCAGTTTCTGGAGAATGGCTATGCGGCCGCGAATATCAGCGCCATCGCCCAGGCCGCCGGCGTGTCCACCAAGACGCTCTACCGTCTGTTCCCTGCAAAGACCGATCTGTTTTCAAGCATCATTTCGAGCAAGATCGGCGAGTTTCTCCTCTGTCTCGACGACAGCGTCCTGGCGGCAATGGAACTGGAGGAAGGATTGAGGCGTATCCTGACGAGCTACGGTGTACTGACCTTGTCGCAGGAGACGATCGGCATAACCAGGCTGGTGCTTGGCGAGTCCGATCGCTTTCAGGAAATCGCCAACACATTCTACGAGACGGCAATCGTCGGCACCAATGCCATCATGGAGAAATGGCTGATGGCCCAGTGCGACAAGGGATTGATCAAGCTCGAGGATCCGCGCACCGCGACGGGCATGTTGCGCGGGATGATGATCATGGAGCCGCAGCGCGCCACGATGCTTGGTCAGCAGGAATCACCGACCCGGGACGAGATCCGCGCGCGCGCAAAAATCTGCGCCCGTCTGTTCCTCGGCGGCTGCAGAGCGTAGTCGCCGCCTCGGCCTCAGGCCGTCAGTTCGCCGACCTTTCGCTTGAGATCGTCGATATAGGCCGTGGCCGAAAGATCGGAGCCGGTTGCCGCGATGAGGATTTCGCTCGGGCTTTTCGACCGGCCATGTTGGTGAACATGCTCGTTCAACCAGGATTTCAGCGGCGCGTATTCGCCAGCATCAAGCCCCTTCTCCACCGCCGTTTCCTTTCGGGCGGCCGCAAAGAACTGAGAGGACATGATGTTGCCGATCGTGTAGGTGGGGAAGGATCCGACCATCCCCGATGACCAGTGTACGTCCTGCAGAACGCCCTGCGTGTCGGTCGAGACATCCAGCCCAAGATAGGCCTTGATCTTTTCGCGCCAGATATCAGGCAGATCGGCCACCCGGATGTCACCAGCCATCAAGCCGGCCTCGATCTCGGAGCGCAGCATGATGTGGAAGTCATAGGTCAGTTCATCGGCCTCCACGCGGATCAGGCTTGGACGTGCTGCATTAACCGCCTGCCAGAACTCGCCGACGGAGACATCGGAGAGTTGATCGGGGAACGCTGCCTTGAGATCGCCGAAGTGCAATTCCCAGAAGCGCCGCGAGCGGCCCACCCGGTTTTCCCAGAGCCGTGACTGCGATTCATGCGTGCCGAAGCTCGTGCCACCCACGGCATACAGATTGACGAAATCCGTGGTGAAGACCGAACGGCTGAACTGCTCGGCAATTCCCTGTTCGTAAATGCCGTGGCCCGCCTCGTGCCAGACGGCAAAGAGACCGCCCGGCAGCCAGGTTTCGCGAAAGCGGCCGGTGATGCGCACGTCGGAGCGGGTAAAAGATATCTCGAATGGGTGGACGGTGTCGTCGAGGCGGCCACGACCGAAATCATAGCCAAAACGGGTCGCCATCGCGCTTGAAAAGGCGCGCTGCTGTTCGACCGGATAGGCACGGTCGAGGATCTCGTTGCGGACCTTCGCCTGCCTTGCCTCGTTGAGCAAAGGGATCAGCGCCCGCTGCAATTCGGCATATAGCTCCCTCAAACGAGACCAGTTCATTCCGGGCTCGTAGGTCGCGACCAGCGCATCATAGGGATGTTCGGCATATCCGATTGCGCCGGCAATCTCGCGCTGCATCTCCATCGTTCGCTCAAGAAAAAGCGCAAAGCTCTGGAAGTCGTTCGCGGCGCGCGCCTTGGCCCAGGCAGACTGGGCAACGGTCTTCAATTCTGCCGCAGCTGCAACGAGAGATGCCGGGATACGCGACAGCGTTCCGATCGCATCGGCAGCCTGCTCCACAGCAACGATCCGGATGTCCGCGGCCGGCACACCTTTCAGCTCGCCCCGAGCGCCCTCGATCGCGCGCTGCATCGTGTCGCCGGTCGCCAGATCGCGTGCCAGTCCGGCAAGGGTGGCAATCTGCTTCCCGCGCGCCTCAACACCGCCCGCGGGCATCATGGTCCGGGAATCCCAGGTCAGGAGGTTTACCGCGCAGAGAATATCGTTGACCTTTGCGATTTCGGTTTCGAAGGCGGCGAAGCTCATGAAAATATCCTCTGAAATTAAATCGAAGCGTCGACCGCGCCGAAATCCGTCAGGTGGCAGGCGGCGCGATGCTCAGGCCCGCGCGACGTCAGCATTGGCCGCTCGACACGGCACCGGTCGAAGGTATGAGGGCAGCGACCGGCAAAGGGACAGCCGGGCGGCAGGTTTAGCGGGCTGGGCAGTTCGCCCCGCGTTGCGGCCGTACGGCTGCGATGGGCAGGATCGAGCTCCGGGGCAGCATCCAGAAGCGCCTTGGAATAGGGATGGCGCGGTGAGGTGAACAACGCCTCTGACGTGCTGATCTCCATCACCTGCCCGAGATACATGACGGCGACGCGATGCGATATATGCCGGACAAGACGCAGGTCATGGGCAACGAAGATGACGGTCAGATGCAGCTGTTCCTGCAGCTGCAGCAGGAGATTGACGACCTGCGCCTGCACGGAGACATCGAGCGCCGACACAAGCTCATCCGCAACGATGACATCGGGCTCGACGGCAAGCGCTCGTGCAATGCCGATACGCTGGCGTTGACCGCCGGAGAATTCGTGGGGGTAGCGCCCCGCCGCATCCTGCGGCAGACGCACGAGCTCCAGCAGTTCCGCTATCCGGTGCGGGATTTCGCCCTTCGGCCGCATCTTGTGAACGAACAGGGCCTCGCCGAGAATCTGGCTGACCGTCATTCGCGGATTGAGCGAGCTATACGGATCCTGGAAGATCATCTGGACCCGACGGTTGAACAGGCGGCGTTCCGACGGCTTCAGATGGGAAATGTCCTTCCCCTCGAAGCGGATGACACCGCCATCCGGATCAAGCAGGCGAACAAGGCAACGCGCCAGCGTGGACTTGCCGCAGCCGGACTCGCCGACGATCCCCAGCGTCTCGCCGCGGTAAACATCAAGGCTGACTTCGTTCAGGGCATGCACCGCCAAGGGCGGTTTGCCGGAAAGCCTGCGCATAAGCGAATCCGGGCCAGCAAAGCGCTTGGTGACGCCGTCGACGGAAATGATCGGGGTCGCGACGTTCATATGATTGCCTCCAAGGCCGCGACCTGATCCTGGTGGAAACAGGCGACCATCCGACCTTCCCCGACCGCCGCGAGCGGCGGCCGTTCCCGGCGACATTCATCCGTCGCAAAGCTGCAGCGCGGATGGAAGGCGCATCCGGTCGGCAGCGCCGTCAGGCTGGGCGGCGTACCATCGATGGAATAAAGCATCGTGCGCGCAGCATTGCCCCGAGGAACCGAGCCCAGCAATCCGCGTGTATAGGGATGGCGCGGCTGCGCGAAGACCTCCGCAACGGTGCCCTTCTCCACAATACGGCCGGCATACATGACCGCCATGCGATCGCAGGTCCCGGCGACCACACCGAGATCATGGGTGACCAGAACCACGCTCATCGACAGGCGATCGCGCAGGTCCAGCAGCAATTTCAGGATCTGGTCCTGGATGGTCACATCGAGCGCCGTTGTCGGCTCGTCGGCCAGCAGCAATTTCGGCGAACAGGCAAGCGCAATGGCGATCATCGCGCGTTGACGCATGCCGCCGGAGAACTGGTGCGGATATTCCTCAAGGCGACGCTCGGCGGCCGGAATGCCGACGATATTCATCAATTCGAGCGCCCTCGCCCGCCGTTCCCGACGGTTCAGCGTGGTATGAGCGACGAGATTTTCCTCGATCTGCATCCCGACCGGCAAGACCGGGTTCAGTGCCGTCATCGGCTCCTGGAAAATCATCGCGATCTCGCTGCCGCGGATGCGCCGGAGCTGTTCATCCGGCATGCCGATAAGATCGCGCCCACGCCACTCGACATGGCCGCTTACATGGCCCGGTTCGCGGATAAGTCTCATGATCGAGCGCAGCGTCACGCTCTTGCCCGAGCCGGATTCGCCGACGAGGCCGACCACTTCGCCGGGAGCAACATCGAAATCGATGTCGGCTGCGGCGATCGCAGTGCCGCGAGACGTCTCGAAAGTGGTCGTCAGCCCGCGGACGGTGAGGCCGAGTTTTTCGTTCGCCACCACCGTCATCGACGCACCCTCAACAATTCAGCAATGCCGTCCCCTGCTAAGCTGAAACCAAGGCCGGTCAGGACGATGGCCACGCCGGGGAAGACGGAAATCCACCACGCGGTATTCATGTAGTTCTTGCCATCGGCGATCTGGACACCCCATTCCGCAGCCGGCGGCTGCGCGCCGAGGCCGAGATAGCCAAGGCTGGAGCCCAGAAGGATCGCAAGCGCCATATCGGTCATCCAGTAGACGATGGCGGGCGTGATCGCGTTCGGCAACAGGTGGCGGAAGACGATCCGCGCCGGTGTGTAACCCATGACGCGACCGGCATCGGCATAATCAAGCCGTTTCTGGACCTTGACCTCTGCCGCCACCAGCCGGGCATAGAACACCCAGCCGACGACACCCACGGCGATATACATGTTTCCAAGCCCGGGACCGAGCACCGACACAACCGCGATCACAAGCACGAGGAAGGGAAAGGTCAGGACCGCATCCACAATGCGGCCGAAGATGGCTTCGACGACCCCGCCGACATAGCCGACGAAGGCACCGACGAGCGTCCCGAAAATGAACGGGCCAAGGGTGGCAAAGATCGCAATCTGCATATCGATCGTATAGGCGTGGATCACACGGGACAGGACATCGCGTCCGAAACTGTCCGTGCCGAAAGGATGAGCCCAACTCGGTCCCTTCAGAAGCGCATTATAGTCGAATGCCACGGGATCATAGGGCGCAAAGAACGATGGGAAGAAGGCAAGCATCAGGCTGAGAAAGAGAATGATGCCGCCCGATATCAGCGTTCTCGGCATTCCCTTCAGGATGAACCGCCTCTTCTTGGTGGCTGCTTTTTCAACGACTGCAATGCTCATCGCGAAATCCTCGGGTCCAGCCAGGCCTGAACGATGTCTGTCACCAGGAAGGTCAGTGACACGAGAACGGCGAGTGCAATGGTCAGCCCCTGCAGGACCGGATAGTCGCGACCGTAGATGCTGTCGATCATCAGGCGCCCGGCGCCTGGGACGGCAAACACCGTTTCGGTGATCACGCCGCCGCCGAGCAGCGAACCGATCTGCAGGCCGAACAGCGTGATCGTCGAAATGAGTGCATTGCGCAGCACATGCCGAAACAGAATGATGCGCGTCCGCAGGCCCTTCGCCCGGGCAAAGTCAACATATTCGGCGTTGATCACTCCGATGATGGCTGCGCGCAAGTTGCGCATGAGGATCGCCGCGAGACTGACGGCAAGCGTCAAGGCGGGAAGAAAGAGGTGATAGAGCCTTGCACCAAAGGTGTCGCCATAGCCGCCGACGGGAAACCATTTCAGATTGGCGGCAAACAGCGTCAACAGCAGGATGCCGATATAAAAGACCGGCATGGAGAGGCCCACCTGAAAGACACCCCGGATCGCGGCATCCGGCGCCTGTTCGCGCTTCAGCGCTGCGATGAAGGCAAGCGGCACTGACAAAACCAGCGCAATCAGTGCCGCCAGCCCGATCAGCATCAGGGTTACGGGCAGCCGCTGCAGGATCAGGGTTGCGACAGGCACTTTCAGGCTGATGGAATCCCCAAGATCGCCGGTGAAGACACGACCGACGAAATAGAAGAATTGAATAATGATCGGCTTGTCGAGCCCGAGTTGCGCATTGATGCGAGCAACGTCGGCGTCACGCGCGCGGTCGCCAAGCATGGCGCTGGCGGGGTCGCCCGGCAACAATCGGATCAGAACGAAGGTGACGATCAATATGAAAATGATCGTCGGTATCATCTGCAGGATACGACGGATTACATAACTGAAAAGTGGCAAATCGCCGCTCCCGAACACACTGTGACGTCAAACTTCGGCGCGAGCGGGTTGAACCCGCCCGCGCCTGAAGTCGAAATCACTTCTCGATCCAAGTCTTGGTGAAGATGTTGTTGCCGAGCGGGATCTGCAGGAACCCGTGGACCTTTTTGCTCAGCGCGACCGGATAAGGGGTCTCATAGAGCGGCAGGAACGGGCCGTCGGCATTGTAGATCTCCTGGATGCGAGCATATTGATCGGCACGCTTCTTGGCATCGATCTCCTTCTGCGAAGCCTCGAAGAGCTTGTCGGCTTCCTCGCTCTTCCAGCCGCTGTGCAGGGCCTGGATGTTCGGAGAATAGACGAAGTAGGAGGCGATCTCGTTCGGGTCGGCGATGTCGTCGGTCCATGCCGATTCACGCATCGTGAACGTACCATCGCGATATTGCTGGGTGCGGCTCGGATTGTCGACCTGCTGCAGGTCGAGCTTGATGCCGATCGCGCCCCACATCTGCTGCAGCGCAGTTGCGATGCCGATTTCGTCCTGGTTGCCGGCAAGGACGAGCAGGCTCGTAGAGAAGCCCTTCTCGAAGCCGGCTTCCTTCATCAAGCCCTTCGCCTTGTCGAGATCATAGGGGAAGAGCGGCTTGTCGCCGGAATGCAGCGGGGTTGCCGTCGACATGAAGGAGGTCATCGGCGTGCCGACACCATGGGTCACGATCTGGATGATCGCGTCCTTGTTGGTGGCATAGTTCATCGCCTGGCGAACCTTGGCGTTTGACAGCGGATTGTCCTTGCCACCAAGCTGCGGGCGAACGTTGAGCGTAATGCCCTGGACGCGGGTCGAGGGATAGAGCTCCATGTTCAGGTTGCCGGCCGACTTCAGCTCGTCGACGCGCGAATAGGGGATGAACTCGGCGCCATCGAGCTCGCCCGAATTCAGCTTCAGGATACGCGTCGCGTCATCCGGGATGACTTCGAAATTGATGCCGTCGAGATAGGGCAGCGGCTTGCCGTCCTCACCCTTGCCCCAATAATAGGGGTTGCGAACCAGCTTCATTTCCGAGCCGCGGTTCCACGACTGCAGCATGAACGGACCGGAGCCGATCGGATGCTCGGCGAATGCCTTCGCCTTGTCAGCTTCAGTTGCGCCAGCCGCCGCCTCGAATGCCTTCTGCGGCATGATGCCGGTGTTGAAGACGGTCAGCGCCGTCAGGATCGCGGGATCGGTATGCTTCAGCTTAATAACGACGGTCTTGTCGCCCTGCGTCGTCACATCGTCGATCGAGCTGACGAGGAAGGTCCATTCGCCGTTGTCGGGCTTCGAAGCGCGCTTCAGGGACCAGGCCACGTCGGCCGGCGTGATCGGCGTGCCATCGGAGAACTTGATGCCGTCGCGCAGCGTCAGCGTGACGCTGAGGCCGTCGTCAGCGACTTTCCAATCGGTTGCAAGGCCGGCCTGAACGCCCTTGCCGTCGTCTGTCGGCAGGAGTAGCGTATCGTAAAGGTTGGACAGGACCCAGATATCGACGTTGGCGTCGTTGAGCACCGGCTCAAGGAAAAGACTGTCGGCGTAGCGACCGTAGGTAAGCGTGCCACCGCGCTCGACGGCGAAAGCCGAAATGCTAGTGCTCAGCAAAAGAGCTGTCGCGAAAGCTGCTTTGGTAAACGTCCTCATTGCATTCCCCTTGTTCTTATGAACGCATAAAGTGTTATTGTTGACTATAACGATTTCATGTGATTTTTTTACTGTCAACCGTTTTTTCATTAATTTCTGCGGGAGCAGATGGGCGGTTGACAGGCCGCTTTCTGCGCGGCACGATTAATTGTCATAATCTACTATAACAGCTAAAATCGAACGGGATTCATGGAGTTCTTCGTCGATCGCGAGTTGCCCGTGCCCTTGCGCACGCAGCTCCACGGCCTCATCGAATATGGAATTGCCTGCGGCGAGCTTACTCCCGGCGAGACGCTTCCGTCGGTACGCGAGCTTGCGGAGAAGATCGGCGTCGCGCCGATGACGGTCAGCCAGGTCTATGCCGATCTGAAGGCTGCGGGCCTGATCGATGCCAAACCGGGCTCCGGGACCTTCGTGACCGACAGCCTGCAATCCCGCTTGGCCGGACGCGCCGATGCGAGCGGCCTGCATCGCCATATCGATCAGTTGATCGACGAAAGCCGCACGCTCGGCATTCGCCCCGCCGAGCTCGTCTCGCTGGTCAGCGCCCGCGTCTTCTATCGCGACAGCATCGGCCCGCGCATCCGCATCGTCATGATCGGCCTGTTTCCGGAAGCGACGGCAAGCTATGCGCGTTTTATCGCAGCGCGGCTTGGACGGTCCGTCACCGTCGAGCCCCTGACCGTCTCGGCCATCGAGCGGGACGTAAATGCCAGGGCGCGAGCCAATTCGGCGGATCTCGCCGTCACCTTCGCCAACCGGCACCGCGAGGTGGCAGGGCTTGTTCCCAATACCAAGGTTGTCACCATCAGCTTCACGCCATCGGAAGAGACACGCCTGGCCCTGGCCTCGCTGGATTCCCTTGCGTCGATCGCTGTTGTGTCGCGCTTTCCCGATTTCCTGCCGATCATGAAGAGCGGCGTCCAGCGTTTCGCGCCCCATGTGAGCGAAATCTCAGCCGCAACACTCGAAACATCAGGGCTTGATGCGCTCATCGCGCGATCCAGCGTCGTGATCTACGCGTCGGGTGCCGAGAACATCGTTTCGCGCCTGCCGCCGGGGCTGCAGGCGATCGAATATCGTCACGCGCCGGACACGGCCGATATCGAGCGCGTCATCGTTCCCATCATCCGGGCAGCGGAGGAGCAGCTGCAACCATCGGACAAGCCCGCGGCCCGAGCCGCAGCCAATTCAGAGAAATAAAAACAGCGAATAGAGAGGACTATATCGTGAGAGTTTCCGAAGCAAACTGGCATCATATCGAGGCCTACCTGAAGAATGACGACCGCGCGATCCTGCCGCTCGGCAGCACGGAGCAGCATGCGCAGCTTTCGCTGTCGGTCGATTCCATCCTTTCGGAGCGCGTTGCGGCCGAGGCCGCAGAGCCGCTCGGCATCCCGGTCTTCCCTGTCGTCGCCTATGGCATCACGCCTTATTTCCTCTCCTACCCCGGCACGATCAGCCTGCGGCAAGAGACCTATATCGCCATCGTCCGCGACATCCTCGACGGACTAAAGCGCCAGGGCTTCCGCCGCATCCTCATCGTCAACGGCCACGGCGGCAATCAGCCGGCCGGCAGCCTTGCGATCGAATGGATGGCCGACAACCAGGATTGTGCCGTCAAGTTCCACAACTGGTGGAATTCTCCGAAGACCTTCGCGAAGGTGCAGGAAATCGACACGGTCGCCTCGCACGCATCCTGGATGGAGAATTTCCCCTGGACCCGCCTGCCCGGCGAAAAGCTGCCGACGCAGCAGAAGCCGATGATCGACCTTCCGCGCATGCGCGTCATGGGTCCTGATGCCGTGAAGGCCTATCTCGGCGACGGCAATTTCGGCGGCTACTACGAGCGTCCGGATGAAGAAATGCTGGCGATCTGGGATGTTGCGGTCAAGGAAACCCGCGCGCTTCTCGAAGGAGATTGGGCATGACCAATCCCATCATCATCTGGGGCGCCGGCGCAATCGGCGGAACGCTGGGCGCGGCCTTCATTCGGGCCGGCCATGAGGTGGTCTTCGTCGACAACGCCAAGGATCATGTCGACGCAATCAACGCGAAGGGTTTGAGGATCGATGGGCCGATCTTCCAGGACACCGTCAAAGCCAAGGCGTTCACGCCGGAAACTTTCGAAGGCGTCTATGAGCGCATGTTCCTTTGCGTGAAGGCACAGCACACCGAGGCTGCGGCCCAGGCTCTTGTCGAGCATCTGGCATCCGACGGCTACGTGGTGTCGGCTCAGAACGGTCTGAACGAGCCGGTGATCGGCCGCATTGTTGGCGATCATCGCGTCATCGGCTGCTTCGTCAATTTCGGTGCGGATTACCTGGAGCCGGGCGTCGTTCACTATAGCGGCCACGGCGCCGTTGTGGTCGGCGAACTCGATGGCAAGACGACTGACCGCATCGAGGACATCTACGCGCTGATGCACCAGTTCGAGCCCAAGGCCGTGCTTACCGACAACATCTGGGGTTATCTCTGGGGCAAGCTCATCTACGGCGCCCTGCTCTTTGGCACCGCCCTCACCAACGACAGCATCGCCGACGTATTCGCCAACCAGGCCTATCGGCCGGTGCTGACGCGGCTTGCCCATGAAGTCGGCACGGTCGCCGCCGCCAACAATATCGCAACGCAGGCTTTTGACGGTTTCGACCCTGCTGCCTTTGCACCGACCGCGCCTGCTTCCGAGACCGCACGCTCCTTCGACGAGATGGTCGTGCATAACCGGAAATCGCTGAAATCCCATTCCGGCATCTGGCGCGATCTTGCAATTCGCAAGCGCCGGACAGAGGTGGACGCGCAGGTGCTGCCTGTCGTCGAAATCGGACATTCGCTTGGAATACCGACACCTATCGCTGCCCAGGTCGTGAAAATGATCCATGAGATCGAGGACGGCAAGCGACCGCTCGATCTCGCAAATCTCGACGAGCTTGCGAGGACTGCGGCATGAATATCGACTTCGACGGCAAAACCGTCATCGTAACAGGCGCAGCCCACGGTTTCGGCCGCGCCATCGCGCAGGGCTTTGCCGAGCGTGGTGCTAACGTGCACGTCTGCGACGTCAACGAAACCGGGCTTCTCGAAACGGTCAATCTCTGCGGCGCCAAGACGACAACCCATATTCTAGACGTCGGCAGCCGTACCGCGGTGCAGGAGACGGTTGCAGCGATCGAAGCCTCCTCCGGCGCGGTCGATGTCCTCGTCAACAATGCCGGCGGCGTTCGCGGCCAGGTGGGTCGTCCGATCGAGGATATTTCCGAAGAGGATTGGCAGACCATCTTCGACGTCAATCTTTCCGGTGCCTTTTTCATGTCCCAGGCGGTAGCGCCAGGCATGAAGCAGAAAAAGGCCGGACGCATTATCAATATCTCGAGTGGCGCAGGTCTCGGCATTTCGCTCACGGGTATCCAGGCCTATGCCAGCGCCAAGGCCGGGCAGATCGGTCTGACACGGCAGCTCGCTCACGAGCTTGGCCCGTGGAACATCACGGTCAACAACGTCGCGCCCGGCTTTGTCCTTTCGAACCCGACGACGGAGCGACAGTGGGAAGCGATGGGTCAGGAGGGCCAGGCAAAGCTCCTGCAGAATATCGCGCTAAAGCGCCTCGGCGCGCCTGAAGACATTGCCGGCATGGTTATGTTCTTCGCCTCGGATTATGCCGGCTGGATTTCCGGCCAGGTCATCAGCGTGGACGGTGGCAAATGAGCAAGGTTCAGGCCTATCTCGATGAGCATTTCGATGCGGGGCTGGAGGACCTCAAAGCCTTCTGCCGCATCCCGAGCGTCAGCACCGACCCCGCCTATGCCGAGGGCATTGCCGCTGCGGCCAATTTCGTTGCGGAACGGTTGGCGAAGGCAGGCTTTTCCGGCGTCAAGCAGCTGGAAACCGGGGGACATCCCGCCGTCTATGGCGAGATCATCAGCGACCCCGCGCTTCCGACCTTTCTTGTCTACGGACATTACGACGTTCAACCGCCGGATCCGCTCGACAAATGGAAGACGCCGGCGTTCGAGCCGGATGAGCGCGACGGCCGTCTCTATGCGCGCGGCGTATCTGATGACAAGGGACCTTTGCTGATCCCGATCCTGGCCGCCGAAGCCTTCATGCAGACCGAGGGCCGGTTGCCGGTCAATCTCAAGGTCCTGATCGAAGGGGAGGAGGAATCCGGCAGCCCTCATTTCGACGGTACTCTTCAAAAATATCGGGACCTCCTTGCCTGCGACATGGTCATTTCAGCCGATGGCGCCATGTGGCGGCCGGATCGTCCGTCGATGACGGTGGCGAGCCGTGGCCTCGTCGCCTTCGAGGTCACGGTAACGGGTGCGTCGAAGGATCTGCATTCCGGCCGTCATGGCGGTAGCGCACCGAATCCGATTGCCGCACTGGCGGCATTGATCGCATCCATGCACGGTCCCGACGGGCGCGTAAGCGTCGAGGGCTACCTGGATGGCACAAGCCCGCCGGATGCCCGCATCATAGCTGCGATTGAAGCTGCACAGTTCGATGCAGATGCCTATTACCGCGAGATCGGCTCGGCCAAGCCTGACCCGATCGACAACGGCCGCGATCTTTTGATCCGGCAGTGGCTGGAGCCGACGTTGGAGTTCAACGGGATTTCCGGCGGCTATCAGGGGAAAGGCACGAAGACCGTTATTCCGACCTATGCCAGCGTCAAGATTACCTGCCGATTGATCGCCGGGCAGAAGCCCGACCATATCGAGGAGGTCCTGAACCGGCACCTGCAGGAACGCTTGCCGGCCGGTTTCTCTCTCGATGTTCATCGCCACGGCCCCGGCAGCGAGGCTTTCTTCGTCGATCCTGACCTGCCCGCGCTTGAGGTCGCCGAAGGCGTCCTGTCGGAACTTCTGGGCCAGCCACCGCTGCGTGTTGCCATGGGCGCGACCATTCCGATCGGCGCATCCTTTCGCAAGCATCTCGGCCGGGAAGCGATCTTCTTCTCCTTTTCGACATCGGACGAAGATTATCATGCACCCAACGAGTTCTTCCGGCTTGCGAATTTTCGCCTCGGACTTACCGCGTGGGCAATGCTTCTTCAGCGTCTTTCGGATGTGAAGGCTTCGTAATCCGCCGGAATGATCGGCCCTGCATCGCCTGCAGGGCCGCTGTTTGCGATCAGCAGGGAACATCGGAACGGGACAGGCGTTTCTATCGGGGTGTCGTGTTTCGACGCAGGCGCAGTCGATATTTACTCACCGTAAAGCTTTTCGTGCGGTCCGATTGGACGGCAATTTGATGACATTGCAGAAAGCCGGTTGCCTCACCTCAAATTCGGTCGACGGCAGGGAAAGACCTCGGTCGGCGGACCAATAGGCAAGGGGCCGAGGTCTTCTTTATAATTGCCTAAAGATCAGCGATCGCCCATTAAGCGGCCCGATCGATTAATGTAATCGACACAATCAATTGGACAGATCAAAGCCGCGGCAGCTACTGTCGCCGGACCGTTCGACGGGCGACCATGTCCGATGAAGAATGGGAGGAGAAATCATGAAATATACACGTCTCGGCAAGACCGGCCTCGAAGTCAGCCGCATCTGCTTCGGCTGCATGTCCTTCGGCAAAGTGACGGAGGAACGGCCCTGGGTCCTCGGCCTCGATGAAGGACGTCCGATGTATCGGCGCGCCTGGGATGCCGGTATCAATTTCTTCGACACCGCCAATGTCTACGCTCAGGGAACCAGCGAGGAGATCACCGGCCAGCTCATCAAGGAATTGGCGCCGCGTGAAGAGATCGTGCTGGCGACCAAGGTCTTCGGCCGCATGCGACCCGGCCCGAACGGCCAGGGGCTCTCGCGAGCAGCCATTCTCAGCGAAATCGACAACAGCCTGCGCCGGCTCGGCACGGACTATGTCGACCTCTACCAGATCCACCGCTTCGATTCTTTCACCCCGGTCGAAGAAACGATGGAGGCCCTGAACGACGTCGTTCGATCGGGCAAGGCGCGCTATATCGGCGCCTCCTCCATGTGGGCGTGGCAGTTCGCAAAGCTGCAGCACGCAGCCGACAGCAACGGCTGGACCCGCTTCGTCTCGATGCAGGATCAGCTGAGCCTCGTCTACCGGGAAGAAGAACGCGAGATGCTGCCGCTCTGCCTGAACCAGGGCATCGCGATCCTCCCCTGGAGCCCGCTTGGCGGCGGCAAGCTGACGCGCCCATGGGGCACTGAAACCAAGCGCGCCACCACGGACCGCTATAATAAGACCATGTATGAAAACACCGCGGGTGGGGCCCCGGAGATCGTCGCGGCGGTCGAGACCGTTGCCAAAAAAAGAAGTGTTTCCATGGCGCAGGTGGCGCTCGCCTGGGTGCTGCAAAAGAATGGGGTGACATCTCCCATCATCGGGGCGAGCAAACTCGGCCATGTCGAAGACGCCATTGCCGCTGTGGATCTGACGCTTTCCGCTGACGAGATCGCTTCCCTGGAGGCGCCATATACGCCGATCCAGGTCAACGGGTTCTGAAATCGAGGCATGCGCAATCGCATACTGCATATGCGGCTTGCCATTCAAACAGAAAGAGAGAATGGATTGGAAAATCCTTTCTCTCTTTCCAATTTTCCGGCCCCGGTTCGGGCCGGCCATTCATCAGGGGAACGCCCCAGGAGAAGACATGACGACACCATCGCTCAAAATTTCCGATCTCGCCGGCAAGGCGGTGCTGATAACAGGCGCATCGACCGGCATCGGGGCAGCGCTGGCCCGCGCATTCGCCGCGCAGGGCGCCCTAGTCGGCCTGCATTATAATTCGAGCGTCGATGCCGCCGAGAAGCTGGCCGCCGAAATCCGCGACGCCGACGGCACGGTTTTCCTGACGCGTGGCGATGCCTCGCGTTCGGGTGAAATGGTGCGTGTGGTCGAAGAAACCGCCGCTCATTTCGGCCATCTCGAGGGTCTGATCAACAATGCCGGTGGCATGGTTGCGCGCGTCCCCTACCAGGAAGCAACCGACGGCAGCTATGACGCCGTCATGGATCTCAACGCGCGGTCGGTGATTGCGGCGTCGACAGCAGCGATCCCGCACCTCAAGGTCAGCGGTGGCTTCATTATCAACACCACCTCCATTGCTGCCCGCAACGGCGCGAGCAACGGAGCCGGTCTCTATGGCTCCTCCAAGGCATTTGTCGCGAACGTGACCCGCGGCATGGCAAAGGAACTGATCCCCTTCGGCATCCGCGTCAATGCCGTCGCACCTGGCGTTATCGAAACGCCCTTCCATGAGCGCTATTCGACCCAGGCGCAGCTTGCCGCCCAGCTCGCAACGATCCCGCAAGGTCGGCTTGGCACCGCCGAAGACTGCGTCGGTGCATACCTGTTCCTGGCTTCGTCCGCGCTCTCCGGCTACATGATCGGCCAGACGCTCGAGGTCAATGGTGGCCAGCTGATGCCCTGACGAACTGTTCTCGCGCCAATCGCGCGGGCCAAGTTGCAGACCATAACATTGGGAGATTTCGACCATGAGCAAGCGTATCGTCTTCACCGGCGGCAGCGGCAAGGCTGGCCGTCACGTCGTGCCCTACCTGCTGGACAAGGGCCACGAGGTCTTCAACCTTGACCTCGTTCCGCTGAACCATCCCGGCGTCAACACGCTGATCACCGACCTGACAGACAGCGGCCAGACCTTCAACGCACTCTCCATGCACTTCGACTTCAAGGGATTGGAGACGGGCAAAGGCCCCGCCCCCGTAGACGCCGTCGTGCATTTTGCTGCCGTTCCGCGCATCCTCATCCGGCCCGACAACACGACTTTCCAGGCCAATGTTGCATCTACCTACAACGTCATCGAGGCTGCGGTGAAGCTTGGCATCCGCAAGGTGATAATTGCTTCAAGCGAAACCACCTACGGCGTCTGCTTTGCGGAAGGCGACAAGGATTTCCACACCTTCCCGCTCGAGGAAGACTATGACGTCGATCCGATGGACAGTTACGGTCTCTCGAAAGTCGTCAACGAAAAGACGGCTCGTGCCTTCGCCATGCGGACGGGCGCCGATATCTATGCGCTGCGCATCGGCAACGTCATCGAACCGCATGAATATGATCGTTTCCCGGCATTCGTCGCGGACCCGCCATCCCGCAAGCGCAACGCCTGGAGCTATATCGACGCCCGGGACCTCGGCCAGATCGTCCACCTCTGCGTGGAGAAGGATGGTCTCGGCTATCAGGTGTTCAATGCCGTGAACGATACGATCACCGCCAACGAACCGACGCGTGACTTCCTGAAGCGTTGGGCGCCGAACACGCCAGTTCATCGCGAACTTGGTGAATACGAAGCCCCCATCGCCAACAAGAAAATTCGCGAAGTGCTGGGCTTCAAGGAAGAGCACAACTGGCGCAACTACGTCCCCAAGACCTGATGTAACACTTGGCCGTCAGGACGTCTGAAAGCGTCCGGCGCCGAGCAAGAGGTCCAGAAACGCCTTGGGCGCCCGATCGGCGGGCGCCTGTTCTGCCTCGCCGTGGGACGCGCAGGCAATCACCAGTTCCCAGCAGATTTCCGGTTCCGCAAGCCGGGCAATGCCGAGCGAAGGATGCTGCTCTTCCGCCACAACTTCGGGAACAAGAGCAACGCCGAGACCACGAGCGACCAATTCCAATTGCGTGTCGAGATCGCTGACCTCAAACGCGATTCGCCGCTCGATTCCCGCTTCATTGAAGCCACGGTCCACGAGCTGGCGCGTTCCCCAGGCCGGCTCGAAATCTACGAACGGCTCATTGGCAAAAGCCGAGAGGGGAACATTCTCGCGGCCGGCCAGGGGGTGGTCGGGCGGACATACCGCCACGAGGGCCTCGCAAGCGATCATGGTCGTCGCGATGCCGACCGGTGGATCGCAGAGCGGCACGATGGCAAGGTCAAGCCGGCCACTGCGGACCTTGTCGAGAAGATGCGACGAACTGCCTTGGCAGAGCCGCACCTCGATGCCGGGATAAAGCCCGTGAAACGAGGCAAGCAGAGACGGCAGATCAAGAAAAGCGGGCAGGCTCTGGACGGTGCCGATACTCAGCGTTCCACGATTGAGCCCCTGTATAGCCGTCACCGCATCGCGGGCATCGCGCACCGCATCAAGCGCAATACGCGCCTTGTCGAGGAACGCGCGGCCGACAGAGGTCAGCCGAACCTGTCGCGTGCTGCGAACGAAGAGTTTTGCCTCCAGTTCCTCCTCCAGCGCCCTGATCGAACTGGAAAGCGCGGACTGGACGACATTTACCCGCTGGGCAGCCCGGGTAAAGTGCTGCTCTTCGGCAACCGCCACGAAATGCTGTAACTGCCTCAATTCCACGAACGCGCCCCTTTATTCAGCGGTTGTGGCGATCAATAACATCGTCCCGTTCGGTTTCAAAGATAATGCTCTTTCCGAAGGTTACATTGCCGCCATGGTGTTGCGGCAAGCTTGCCTCTCGATCTGCTCGAAATGATCGGTTAGCATCGCCAGAAATTCCGAGGTATCCAGCTATGTCCGTTCGTCCCCCGCAATCGTTCCGGCAGTTCTCAGCCGATGGTGGATTCAACGTTCTCGAATACGAACTCCTGTCGGAGCGCGCGAGTTCTCTTGGACGCAATGGACTAAAGGTGGAGAACGCGCTGGCTGCCTTGGCAGCATGGAATGCGGACCGGTCTACCGCTGCGCAGCGCGAAGCCCTCGTGAACGACGCCTCGGACGCGGTTTGGGCCTTCTTCATCCAGAGGGAAATTTGCGGCCTGCGAAATGGCCGCGATGTGATCCAGCGCTATCGGATTCCAAATGAAGTGATTGCCAAGGTGGGATCGGTGCGCAAGCAACCGGACTGATCTCAAAATCGCAAGCTGCTTCGGCGAAAGGCTGCCTCAGAGCGGCGAGCAACCTCCCCTAAAGGTATGTATGCCCAACATTAAACATCTGTAATTTCTTAATTTTCGGCAATCTGAATATAACCTACATTTAATTTGCAAATAGATTTCGATCTACTCATATTCTTCTCAAGAGATCGTTACAGAACAAACGTACAAAAGAGGAAATCACCCTCACTTGTACGATAGATACTCGACATCAGAAAACATAACTTCAATCCTGGCAGTATAAACTCCTGGATCGTGAGTAACTGTGCCGCCAGCCCACCGCTCTCAAGGGACTAGAAATATGTCAAACATTCTTCGAAACCGTCGTACAGCCGCGCTCGTAGGGGCTGCCATCATTGCAGGATCCGTTTCCCTGCCCTTCGCAATCGATGCCTTCGCAGCTCCGGCGGAAGTCAGCAATCCAGTCGCATCCAGCGGTTCGTTCGCGTCGGTTGTCGACGCCGACAAGCCGGCAGTGGTCACGATTACCACAACCCTGAAGCCGACCAATGTCAGCGACGACGAAAACGGCAGCCCGATGGACGAGCAATTCAGGCAGTTCTTCGAAAACCAGGGCATTCCGGTGCCGGGCCAAGGCCAGGGCCAAAGCTCTCCGCGTCATTCGGCCGGCGAAGCCCTCGGTTCGGGCTTCATCCTCAGCTCCGATGGCGTGATCGTAACGAACAACCACGTCATCCAGAACGGCAAGGACATCAAGGTCACGCTGGACGACGGGACCGAGCTTCCCGCCAAGCTCCTTGGAGCAGACGCCAAGTCGGATCTGGCAGTGCTGAAGGTAGAGGCCGGAAAGCAGCTCCCGACGATCGCCTGGGGCGACTCCTCGAAACTGAAGCTCGGTGACCAGATTCTTGCAATCGGCAATCCGTTCGGCATCGGCACCACGGTAACGGCGGGCATCGTGTCGGCGCGCGGACGCGATCTGCATAGCGGTCCCTATGACGACTTCATCCAGATTGACGCCCCGATCAATCATGGCAACTCCGGTGGCCCCCTTGTTGACCGCGATGGCAATGTCGTCGGCATCAACACCGCGATCTACTCGCCGAATGGCGGCAGCGTCGGTGTTGGCTTCGCCATCCCCTCTGACGAGGCAAAGGCGATTGTTGCCAAGCTCCAGAAGAACGGCTCGATCGACCACGGCTATCTCGGCGTTCAGATACAGCCGGTAACCCAGGATGTCGCCGATGCAGTCGGGCTGTCAAAGGCCGAAGGCGCGCTTGTCGCCGCAGTAACCGACGGGACGGCAGCCGCACATGCCGGCCTGAAGGCAGGCGATATCGTCACCGGCGTTGGCAGCGAGACTGTAAAGAGCCCCAAGGATCTGTCGCGTCTCGTGGCTGACCTCTCTCCTGGTGCAGAAGAGAAGATGAGCATTGTTCGTGACGGCAAGTCCATGGACCTGAATGTCACGATCGGCGGCAACGATGACGGCAAGCTTCAGACAGCCGACGCCAAGGGCGGTGACATGAAGCAGTCAGGCCCGAGCATTGGCGTAGCACTCGCCGACCTTACCGCCGAGACAAAGGCTCAGCTCAACCTGCCGGACGACGCGACAGGTGCTGTCGTCGCCCAGGTTAACCCGGACAAAACCGCAGCCGCTGCCGGCATCCAGACGGGTGATGTCATCGTGTCCGTGAACGGAAAGGCCGTTCAGGATGCTCGTCAGGTCAAACTCGCTGTCGCCGATGCTGCAAAGTCGGGCAGAAAGTCAGTGCTATTGCTGATCGAGCGCGGCGAAAACAAGTCGTTCGTAGCGGTCCCCTTCTCCGCCGCTTAAGGGGCGCCATCGCTACGACGCTAGGGCCCCAGGATGCTTCATCCTGGGGCCTTTTTTATGAGCTCACCGGACTCCAGCGCGTGCCCGCGGACGCATATCATTACGCTCATGGGCAAAGACAGCCGCCGGCAGAGGCGGAAGTCCGCGGATAATGTCCGCGCCCTTCTCGCCGACCATGATCGTCGGCGCGTTGGTGTTGCACGACGGAACCCGTGGCATGACGGAGGAGTCGCAGACACGCAGACCTTCCAGACCATGCACCTTCAGATCAAGGCCGACGACGGCATCAGGACGAGTACCCATCTTGCAGGTCCCGACAGGATGATGGTCGGTCTTTGCATTGGCGCATCCATAATCGAAAAGCTGCTCGTCGGTGACGACCTTCGGACCTGGGAGGCGCTCCGCCAGCACAAACGGCTTCAACGCTTGCTGCTGCATGATCTCCCGCGCGATCTTCAGGCCCTCGATCGACATCGTCCTGTCGTGCGGATCGGACCAGTAATTGGGATCGATCAGCGGCGCAGCCGTCGGGTCTGACGAAACCAGTCTCACCGTTCCGCGCGAACGAGGATGCAGATAGGCGGAATTCAAGGTAACGCCGGCATTTTTCAGTTTTTCCACGCCGGCCTCGATCCCGGAACCGAGACCGAGATGGAACTGGATATCCGGAGAGCGTGCATCGGGGTCCGCATACCAGAAGCCGCCGGTCTCGAAGAGCGACGAGGCGACAGGACCGCTGCGAAACAGGATATATTCGAGACCGGCCCAAACGGTCCGGTGAAGCTTTGCGACACCGTCATACGTGTGATCGCCCGTGCATTCGGAAATAACGAAGAGATCGAGATGGTCCTGAAGGTTTCCGCCGACGCCGGCGAGATCGTGGAGAACCTTTACGCCGACCGATTTCAGATGATCCGCAGGGCCGATTCCCGATTGCAGAAGGAGCTTTGGGGACCCGATCGCGCCTGATGTCACCAACACCTCCCGCTCTGCTCGCACGATCTCAGAGCCTTTTTCGGTGACAATTTCCACGCCTGTCGCACGATTTCCTTCGAGCACGATCCGCGCGACCCGAGCCCCCGTTCTGATCCTGAGGTTCTTTCGGTCCTTGATCGGAGAAAGGTAGGCCAGAGATGCCGATGATCTGCGCCGATTGCGCTGGGTCAGCTGATAGAAGCCGACGCCGGCCTGCTGCCGACCGTTGAAGTCGTGATTGTGAGGGATGCCAAGTTCCTGCCCCGCCCGGATATAGGCATCGCAGATCGGCAACGCGGATACCGGCATTGAAACGCCGAGAGGGCCGCCATAGGAATGGTAATCGTCGGCGAAGCGCTGATTGTCCTCGGCGCGCTTGAAGTATGGCAGTATGGAGCGATAGTCCCAGCCTTCGCAGCCGTCCTCCGAAGCCCAGAGATCGTAATCTACGGCATTTCCGCGTGTATAGAGCTGCGCATTGATCGACGATCCGCCGCCAATGACCTTGGCCTGGGTATAGCGCAGCACCCTTCCCTTCATATGTTTCTGAGGAACGGTCTCCCAGCCCCAGCTTGCCAGGCCCTTTGTCATCTTCGCGAAACCGGCCGGCATGTGGAACAACGGATTCCAGTCGCGGCCACCGGCCTCAAGCAACAGGACATTGACATTGGGGTCTTCGCTCAATCGGTTGGCCAGAACGCAGCCTGCAGGACCCGCACCCGTTATGATGTAATCGAATCTCATTGTCTCCACCCTGTCACAAGCGCGGTATTGAAAGACCACCGTCGGCGTTGATCACCGTGCCGGTCGCAAAAGCAAAGCTGCCGCTGGCAAGCGCTGTGCAAATCCTGCCGATATCCTCGGCGTCGCCCCAGCGTTTCATAGGAACCAGGCCGCCTTCGATCAGCGCGTCGTATTTGGACGCGACGCCCGCCGTCATGTCCGTGCGAACGATCCCCGGCCGCACCTCGAAAACGGAAATGCCTGACTCTGCCAATCGCAGCGCAAGCCCCTGCGAAAACGCTGAAAGGCCTGCCTTGCTTATGCAATAGTCCAGGCGCTCCGGCGAACTGGCCTCGGCAGATACGGAAGTAATGTTGATGACGGAACGGGGATGCGGCGGCACAGCACCCGATACCAGCATCGCCTTGACCACCGCCTGCGTGAAGAAGACCGTGCCTCTGAGGTTTGTCGACATGACAATGTCGAAATTTTCTGGTGCAAGCCCGAGGAAATCTCCCCGCACAACGGCTCCCACGCCGGCATTATTCACCAGAGTGTCAATCCGCCCGAATTTGCGAAGCACGGCATGCGCTGTTTCCTCATGTTTCTCGACAGCACGGATATCGGCCTGGAGATAGACGACTTCCGCACCCAACTCTTTGATGCTGACGACCGCGCCTTCGGCGGCATCAACGTCGTCGACACCGGTGATCGCAATATTGTATCCGGCCCTGGCCATCGCTGTGGCGACCCCAAAGCCAATGCCGCGTCGACCGCCGGTCACGACGGCGACGGGCTTTTCACTCATCTCTCCCATGCCCTCATATCCTTCGATGCCCGAGGCACATAGCGTATGCCCCCGAGCCGCCCTCCCCGGCGTGCTGTTTCTATCCGCGCCTGTCGGCGGCCTGCGGCATCCACCAACCCGTGCGGGCGCCGATATGCATGTTGAGCGTCTTTGTTTCGGTGTAGTCCTCGACCGAATGGCGACCGAGTTCGCGGCCGAGACCGGATTGCTTGTATCCGCCGAACGGAAGCTCGGACGCACCATCCATGAAGGTGTTCATCCAGACAGTCCCGGCCCGAACCTTTCGCCCGATCGTCAGGCAGGTATCGAAATCACGGCTCCAGACACCAGCAGAAAGGCCGTAGTCGACCGAATTTGCGATCTCGACAGCCTCTGCGGTCGTCTCGAATGTCAGAACCGAGAGAACCGGCCCGAAGACTTCTTCACGCGCGACCGCCATATCGGGCGTCACGCCTGAAAGGATGGTCGGTGCCATGAACTGACCCATACCGAGATCCAGGGTTTCACCGCCATGCGCCACTTCGACGCCCTTGTCTTTCGCGCCGGCAATGTAGGCGGCAACCTTCTCAAGATGCTGCGGAGTGATCATCGCGCCGACCTTGGTCGTCGGATCAAGCGGATCACCAACCTTGACACCCCTCGCCAGTTCCGAGACGCGGCTCACCACGTCCTTGGCGATGCTCTTGTGAAGGATGAGCCGCGAGCCTGCATTGCAGCACTCGCCGGCATTGAAATAGGCGCCGAACACCGCGGCATCGATGAACGCTTCGAGATCGGCATCTGGGAAGACGATCTGCGGGTTCTTGCCGCCCAGTTCCAGCGAGACTTTCTTCAACGTCTGCGCCGCATTTGTCATCGTCAGCTTTCCGACGCCGGTAGAGCCGGTGAAGGAGACCATGTCCACCTGCGGGTGGGATGTCATGACGGCTCCCACCTCGGGGCCGGTGCCCGTCACAATGTTGACGACGCCATCAGGAACCCCCGCCTCCTGCAGGATCTCGCCCAGCACCAGCGTCGATCCGGACGTCAACTCCGACGGCTTCACCACGGTCGTGCAGCCCGCTGCCAAGGCAAAGGGAAGCTTCTGGCCGACAATCAGGAACGGAAAATTCCATGGGGTGATGATGGAGACAACGCCGATGGCTTCGCGAAGAACGACGCCGAGCGTAGCTTCGCCCAGCGTATTGTAGCTCTCGCCGTGGAGGTCGCGTGCGAGCGCTGCCGCGTAGCGCCATATGTCGACGGAGCCGGCGATCTCGCCTTTCACTTGGCTGATCGGCTTTCCCGCTTCGATCGCATCCAGATAGGCCAATTCCTCCGAACGGGCTGCTATGAGATCGGCTGCCTTCAAGAGGATTCTGGAGCGCTCCGATCCGGTCATGCGCGACCAGGGTCCCGTGTCAAAGGCGTTTCGGGCAGCGGAGATGGCCCGTTCCGCATCAGCCTTGGAACCCGCCTGAAAGCTGCTGACGACAACGCCATGACTTGGCGCAACGCGCTCAATCGGGTCCGCGCTGGCGGACACCCACTCACCACCGATCAGCATCTTGAAATGGCGAGCCTTATGGTCGCGCAGCGCCCTTGGATTCACTAGAACCGTCATTACCATCCTCCCTCGAAATTTGCGGGGCGTTTCTCGCTGAATGCGGCAACGCCTTCCCTAAGGTCCGCGGTCTTGGCGACTAGGATCGATCCCAGCGCTTCGACGGCCGATCCGTTATCCTCGCCACTCGCCGAGGCGATCATGAGCTTTACGATCTCAAGTGCAGCCGGTCCTCGCGATGCGACCCGTTTCGCATAGCTCCTGGCTGCCTCAAGAGCGCCGCCGGTTGGCGAGACGATGTCGACGAGGCCGAGCAAGCGAGCTTCCTCCGCCGTGAACACCTCGCCGCCGAGCGCCATGCGACGGACGACCTGGGCGCCGAATCTCTTCACCAGACGTTGCGTACCGGACCAGCCGGGCACCATACCGAGCCCCGTCTCCGGTAATCCGATCTTGATCTGCCCTTCCGCAATCCGGATGTCGGCAAGACCGGCGAGTTCGAGGCCACCGCCGAGGGCATGGCCGTTCAGCGCGGCAACCAGGGGAACGCGCAGCGTTGCCAATCGCTCGAAGACGCGATGCCCGTAGCGCACCCATGCGTGCCCGAACTCCTGCGCTTCCATTCCACCCCAAGCCTTAATATCTCCGCCAGCCGAAAATGCCTTTCCCTCGCCGGTGAGAATTGCGACGCGAACGACCGGATTGGCTTCGACTTCGTCTGCCGCCGCCGAAAGAGCCTTGAGCATGTCGAGGTCGAGCGCATTCAGCTTCTGCGGCCGCGAAACGGTCAGGACTGCAATGTGATCGTCGACCTCGACCCGGACGGTTCCCTCAGCCATTGAAACTTCCCTCCAGAACACGCGCGGGCTTGGTCGGCAGGGAGAGACCGATAAGGTCCTCGGCAAAAAGCCTGGCATCCATGAGCTTGAGATTGTCGGCTACGATCAATGGGAATTCCGCCTGATCCAGGACCTGCGTCTGCAGGTCGACACCCGGCGCTATTTCCGTAAGCGTGATGCCATCCCCGGTGAGCTTCATGACGCAACGTTCGGTGACATAGGTAATGTCCTGGCCTTGCTCGATCGCACGGCGACCAGAGAAAGTGACGTGCTCGACCTCGTTCACCAGTTTCTTCAGCTTGCCCTCCTTCTCGACGATCAGCTTGCCGTCGGCGATCGCGAGCTTTGCGCCGGCATTGAACATGCCGGAGAAGACGATCTTTCTTGCCCGCGCTGTAATGTCGACAAAGCCGCCGGCCCCAGCAGTCACATGCGGCCGAAAGGACAATTTCGATACGTTGACGGAACCATCGCGGCCGATCTCGAGGAAGGAGAGCAGCGACGCGTCGAAACCGGCACCCTGGAAGTAAGTGAACTGATAGGGCGAAGGCATGAACGCGTCAGCATTGGAAGCACAGCCGAAGGCGAAATCCAGCAGTGGAACGCCGCCCACAGCACCCTGTTCGATCACCCATGTCACGGCACCATGCAGCCCCTCCTCCATCAGGATTCGCGGGACGTTCGCCGAAATGCCGAAGCCCAGGTTAACGCAGCTGTTTGCCTGCAATTCCTGTGCGACACGCCGTGCGATCACCTTCTGAATATTGAATTCGGGCACCCGGAAGGTCTCGAGCGGACGAAAAATCTCGCCTGAGATCGCAGGATCATAAAGGGTTTGCGTCGTCTGCTTCTGATCAGGGTCGACCACAACATAGTCAACCAGCATCCCCGGAACCCGGACATCGTGCGGTTTCAGCGAGCCCTGCTTGGTAATGCGCTTGACCTGGGCAATGACAATTCCGCCGTTGTTACGGGCAGCAAGCGCCTGGTCGAGGCCGCCGAGATAGGCGCCCTCGTGCTCATAGGTAAGATTGCCGCGTTCGTCGGCAGTGGTCGCCCGTATGATCGTCACCTGTGGAATGATCGCGGGGAAATAAAGCCATTCCTCTCCCTCGAACGAAACGCGCTTGACGACAGGCTCTTCGCCCGCCGCTGCGTTCATCGCGCAGCCCTGGCGCTTCGGATCGACGAACGTATCGAGGCCGATCCTCGTCAGCACGCCCGGTCGCTTCGCTGCGGCTTCGCGGTGCATGTCGAACATGATGCCCGACGGGATATTGTAGGCCGGGATCTCGTTGTTCGTTATCATCTGCCAGATCAGCGGCGGTTCTGACGTCGATGGCCCCGAGGGATAGGAGCCACCGAGGATGCGCTTCAGTAAGCCCTTCTTCGCGATGTAATCGACACCCCTAATGCCGCTCATATCACCCGCGGCAATAGGGTGAAGCGTCGTGATGTCCCTTGGATGCCCCGTCGCGTCGAAGCGTTCGCCGATTGCGCTGAGCATGAGGTCGGGGCAGCCGAGGCCGCTGGAGGACGAGACCGAGACGATCGCGCCATCAGGTATCAGGGCTGCCGCTTCGGTCGGGGTGATGTGTTTGCTCATCTCTTGCTCAAATTCCCGTTTCACTTTTCAGCGCCGCACCGCTGCGGCAGCGTTTCCAGATCATAGGATCGCTCGTGAGAGATCGATCCTTCCCCGCGCGCTGCTCGCCGTGCCGCAGAATCACGCCAACTTCCTCTCCGACTGCTTCTGTTTGGCGCCGCAGCTCTCTCGGATGACGAGCCGCACTGAATTCACGATCGATTCCGCATCGGCCTTCCCGGCATTGATCTGCTTCAGCAGCAGCTGGGCCGCGCGCCTGCCCATGCCCTGCGGATCGACCGATATCGTCGTGAGAGCCGGAACTGCGGTCTTCGCCTCGATGACATCGTCAAACCCGACGACCGCGAAATCGCGGCCGGGTTCCATTCTGCGTGCACGCAACCCGTCACAGACGCCGAAGGCAACCGCGTCGTTGAAGCAGACCGCCGCGGTAGGCCTGTCCGGTATAGACAGAGCTCGACCAATCGCGTCCACGCCACCTGCCCTGGAAGGCGCCGAGGAGATGACAAGCTCCGGGGGGCTTTCCAGCCCTGCGGCCGACAGCGCCTCGCGGTAGCCATCCAGCCTTTCGTCGAACACGGCCGTATCAGGAAACCCGCCGAGGAAAGCGACCCGTCGATGGCCGAGTGACGCGAGATGTTCGACCGCGGCATAGGTCCCCGCGCGATTGTCGGAAACGATGGACGAGACCTTGGTTCCCGGCACGTTTCGAACCGCAACGACAACCGGAATTCCAGCGGCGACCAGCGGCTTGAGATCAGCCGCTTCGGTCGCGCGTGCCGGCGAAACGATGAGACCCGAAATCCCGTGCTCCCGCATCGACGCAATCACTTCACGCTGGCGATCGATGCTCTCGCCGGTGTTGGAAAGGAACTGGACGAACCCGGCAGACTGAACGACCATGTCGACGCCCACGGCAAGCTCCGCAAAGAAGCTGTTGGTCAGATCATTCACGACAATGCCGATGATCTTCGACCTGCCGTTTGCCTGCCTGAGACTGGCCGCACCCCTGTTATAGACATAGCCAAGATCGCGCATTGTCGCAGTGACCTTTGCCCGAGTGCCCTCGTTGACCAGCGGCGACCCCTGCAGAACCAGCGAGACCGTCGACTTCGATACGCCGGCAGCCTTCGCAATATCCACGACGGTAACGCGCCCCTTCGCCACGGACCTCCTCCTTCAGTGATCGCCAATTACGGCTATTAATTAATTGGAACGTTCCATATAAGTCAAGAGATCACGGCCCAAAAGAACAACTAATAGCATTCTTGGAAATTTCGAAACAATTATCTATCTGATGCAACTGCATTAAATCCAAAAATAACGATGACTCTCCCTATCTGATGTGCCGAAAACTCGGCCATCCGTTCGGAAAAATCCTCTTGCTATTTGGAACGTTCTAAATTATTTCACCAGTCGACGATGAGGAGGAGCACCGTGACGCTGACAGTAAATCTTCCCGCTGCCGACGGTTCCGTCGAGGAATATCGGCTTGTCGGCACACCGATAGAGCGACCTTCCCGACCGCCGGTTTTCAATCGCATCGCCTATGCCGCCGCCCATGTCGTGTCCGACCCCAAGGCAGAGACCGATCCCTGGGACCGCCCGGCGATCGACTGGGATGCGACGATCGCTTTTCGCCGCCATCTCTGGAGCCTGGGTTTCAGGATTGCCGAAGCAATGGACACGTCACAACGAGGGATGGGCCTTGATTGGGCCGGCGCGCAGGAACTGATCGGCCGGTCGCTCGCCGAGGCAAGGCATATAGAAGGCGCCGACCTCGCGTGCGGAGCAGGAACGGACCACCTTCCCGCAGCGGACGCCAGATCGCTTGATGACATCATCAAGGCATACGAAACCCAGATCGAATTCGTGGAAAAGAACGGCGGTCGCGCGATCATGATGGCCAGCCGCGCGCTTGCCAGAGTTGCAAAGTCTGCAGACGACTACGGCAAGGTTTACGGACGCATTCTTTCCCAGGCAAAGGACAAGGTTGTTCTGCACTGGCTGGGCGATATGTTCGATCCGAACCTGAGGGGTTATTGGGGCAGCCAGCAGTTCGAGCCGGCCCTGGAATGTGTGCTCTCGATCATCGCCGAGAACAAAAGCAAAGTGGAAGGCATCAAGATCTCGCTTCTCGACAACGAGAAGGAAGTTCGTCTTCGCAACAACCTCCCGGTAGGCGTGCTCTGTTTCACCGGCGACGATTTCAACTACGCCGAACTGATCGAAGGCGATGGCAAACGCTATAGCCATGCGCTTCTTGGCATCTTCGACGCCGTGGCGCCCTCAGCGTCGAAAGCGCTCGCATTGCTGGCAGACGGCGACATTTCAAAATTCCGATCCGTGATCGAACCCACCGTCCCGCTGTCGAGAAAGATATTCGAGGCGCCGACACAGTACTACAAGGCCGGCGTCGTCTTTCTCGCCTGGCTGAATGGTCACCAGTCTCACTTCTCGATGCCTGCCGGCCTGCAATCGGCGCGCGGGATTCTCCACTACGCCGACATTTTCCGGCTGGCCGACAAAGCCAATGTTCTGGACAGGCCGGAGCTCGCCGCTCGTCGGATGACCAGCCTTGCGAGCGTGTACGGAATGGGATGACGCCATCGATCACAGATCGGGACAAAAGCGATGCTAAACAGCGCCAGCCCACATCGGAAAGCTGAATTGAGGTTTCAGCAAAACCTGCATTTCGGTCGTGGCATCACGCGCAATTCTGGCAAGCAGGACGCGCCCCATCCGCTCACCAGTATCGGTCAGGTCTTCGTAGATGGTCTCGACCTTGGGCTGGATCTGGCTCAACAATTTCGAAGTGCGCTTGGCAACGACATCATATTCCTTGCCCAGTGTCAGACCGTGGTCGCCCATCCCGGTTATGGTCGCCAGCGCCGAGACCTCGCCCCCACAGGCAAACCCGTCAGGCGCATTCGGCTGCGCTGCCCGCCGACTCATGAAATCTCTGATCTGGTCCACGGGACAGTCCAGATTGATTTCCTCGGGGATTTCGTAATCAACTCCCGCTTCGCGAACAGCCGTCATGAAACCGTGCAGCATGTGCTGCGAGAAAGTCAGTCTTCTCGGGGGGAGAATGATCATTGGCCTTTGCCGACCACGCGAAATCAAGCGCTTAGTCGCCTCGTAAGCGAAACTGAAATTGTCGAAATCAACATAGGGGTGCTCGGTCGTGAACTCCGTCCTTCCGTGGGTGACGAAGGGGAAACCGGTTTCGAGCAGCAGCCGAACGCGCGGGTCAAAAGGCTCGGTCCGGGAAAATATCAGCCCGTCCGCCATGCCGTTGCGCACAAGATAGCGCACGGCATCGACATTGCTGCCATTTATGAAGTTGGGCGTGATGATGAGATGATAGGGTGTGTCCTTCAGCGCCTTGGCCAATCCATGCATGAGAGAAATGCCGTAGCCGAGGATTTCCTCGTGCGGATCGAGCAGGACGCCGATGACGTTCGTCTTGCCGGTTTTCAGGCGTTGCGCGGCGCGGTCAGGCAGATAGCCGATCTGGGCTGCGACCTCATGAACCCGCTTTCGCGTTTCGACCGAAATCTGCGGAGCGTTTCCAAGCGCCCGGGAGACCGTCGTAACAGCAAACCCAGTCATTTCGGAAATCGTGCGGAGCGTCGGCTTGGTGCTTTTGCGTACGGGCGCCGGGGAGGACGCCGATCTTCCGGGGGTGTCTTTCAAGGGAATACTCGGCCAGCATCGAATTAACCGCTTTGTACGCCGTTCGGCCGGTAAGTGCAAATGCATTTGCAGAAACGTTTGCGGTGGTTTACCAACGCGAATCTCCGTGGCATCACGGAAATTATTTGCAGAAATATTTCATCTTATCAATGATTTAACAGAATCGCTGAAATGGCCGACGGGGACTTGACTTCCGAGAATTTATAACGTTTTAAATATTTTTGCGGTGAGTGAGGCCGCGCTGGGAGAATTGCTTCCCGCTGAACGCGGGACGGCTTTGAGGGGAGCGAAGGATTGCCTTCGCTTGGACGACTTGCAAACGGGAGGATTACGATGCGCAAGTTCATGGTAACAACGGCAATAGCAGCGCTGATGGCGGCGGGCTGCGGCGCAGCTCATGCGGCTGACGTCAAGGAAGTCCAGATGCTTCACTGGTGGACGTCGGGCGGCGAAGCAGCGGCGCTCAACGTGCTCAAGGGCGATCTGGCCAAGGAAGGCTTTGCGTGGAAGGACGTGCCTGTCGCGGGCGGCGGCGGCGACGCTGCCATGACCGCGCTGAAGGCGATGGTCGCAGCGGGCACTTATCCGACGGCATCGCAGATGCTCGGATACACCGTTCTCGACTATGCACAGGCCGGCGTCATGGGCGACCTGACCGAGACCGCCAAGAAGGAAGGCTGGGACAAGGCCGTTCCGGCGGCTCTGCAGAAATTTTCCGTCTATGACGGCAAATGGGTTGCCGCACCGGTCAACGTGCACTCCGTCAACTGGCTTTGGATCAACAAGGCCGTCATGGACAAGATCGGCGGCACGCAGCCGAAGACTTTCGACGATCTGATCGCGTTGCTTGACAAGGCGAAGGCTGCAGGCGTCGTTCCGCTCGCGCTCGGCGGCCAGAACTGGCAGGAAGCCACGATGTTCGACTCGATCGTTCTTTCGACGGGTGGACCGGAATTCTACAAGAAGGCTTTCAACGATCTCGATGAGGATTCGCTGAAGTCCGACACGATGAAGAAGTCCTTCGACAACCTCGCAACGATCATCAAGTATGTCGATCCGAACTTCTCCGGCCGCGATTGGAACCTTGCAACCGCAATGGTCATCAAGGGCGACGCTCTCGTCCAGGTCATGGGCGATTGGGCCAAGGGCGAATTCGTCGCAGCCAAGAAGACCCCGGATAAGGACTTCCTTTGCTACCGCTTCCCGGGCACCGAAGGCAGCGTGATCTACAACTCGGACATGTTCGGCATGTTCAACGTGCCGGCAGACCGCAAGGCAGCTCAGGTTGCTCTGGCGACAGCGACACTCTCGAAGAGCTTCCAGTCGGCATTCAACGTCGTAAAGGGATCGGTCCCGGCCCGCACTGACGTGCCTGACACCGCTTTCGACGCTTGCGGCAAGAAGGGCATGGCCGACCTGAAGGCTGCCAACAGCGGCGGCACTCTTTTCGGCTCGCTGGCCCAGGGCTACGGCGCACCACCTGCCGTTGCCAATGCCTACAAGGACGTCGTGTCCAAGTTCGTCCACGGCCAGATCAAGACATCCGACCAGGCGGTTACCGAGCTGGTCAAGGCAATCGACGACGCCAAGTAAGCTTCTCCTCTGCGAACGGCTTCTCCCCCGCTTCACGCGGGGGAGTTCAAGCGACCAAGTCCCTGGGAGGGGATGATATCAATGAGCACCGTTACAAGCCCCCAAATCAGCCTGACACCGGAGCGTGCTCAGCGAAATTCCATCCGTACGCGAATGCAGAATGCGCTGCCGAAGATCGTGCTCGCGCCCAGCTTTCTGATAACGCTGTTTTTCGTCTACGGCTTCATCGTCTGGACCGCTTATCTCTCCTTCACCAACTCCAAGACTTTCCCCAACTACACGCTGACGGGCGCGCGCGCCTATCAAAGACTTTGGGGCTGGACGTTCGAGAGCGATCCTCCGTCCAGTTGGTATACCTCGATCACCAACATGGCCATCTTCGGCCTACTCTATATCGGCATCTGCCTGGCGCTCGGCCTTCTGCTCGCAATCCTGCTTGATCAGAAGATCCGCGGCGAAGGCGTACTCCGGCCGATCTATCTCTATCCGATGGCGCTGTCCTTCATCGTGACCGGCGTTGCCTGGAAATGGTTTCTCGATCCCGGTCTCGGACTGGAGCAAACGCTGCATCACTGGGGCTGGACCAGTTTTCACTTCGACTGGATAAAGAACAAGGACTTCGTGATCTACACGGTCGTCATCGCCGGCGTATGGCAGGCTTCCGGCTTCGTCATGGCCATGTTCCTGGCAGGCTTGCGCGGCATCGATGGGGAGATCTTGAAAGCGGCGCAGATCGATGGCGCAACCCCGTTTCAGCTCTATCGACGCATCATCATCCCGCTTCTGCGGCCGATCTTCCTTTCGGCCTTTATCGTGCTCGCCCACATGGCAATCAAATCATACGACCTGGTGGTCGCGCTCACGAGCGGCGGGCCGGGCGGATCGGCATGGCTGCCCTCGAACTTCATGTACGAATACACCTTCAAGCGAAATGAGATGGCAGTGGGATCGGCCAGCGCCATCATCATGCTGATGACGATCACCGCCATCATCGTTCCCTATCTCTATTCCGAGCTTCGGGAGAAAGCACGATGAGCGTCGCCATATCTTCGGACGCCGGACGTCACCTCAGCAGAATGAGATTGCTCAACCGGATCGTGATTTACGGGCTCCTCCTTCTCTTCGCGATCGTCTACCTGATGCCGCTGTTCGTCATGCTGGTGACCTCATTCAAGACGATGGACGAGATCCAGAACGGCAATATGTTGGCGCTGCCGACATCGGCGACCATCGAGCCTTGGATCAAGGCCTGGGACCAGGCCTGCGTCGGCCTGACCTGCGCCGGCATCAAGGGCTACTTCTGGAACTCCATCAAGATGGTGGTTCCCGCAGTGTTGATCTCCACATTGCTCGGCGCGTTGAACGGCTACGTGCTGACCAAATGGCGTTTCCGCGGCCACACGC
Source organism: Rhizobium sp. BK376 (assembly GCF_004341625.1). Lineage (GTDB taxonomy): Bacteria > Pseudomonadota > Alphaproteobacteria > Rhizobiales > Rhizobiaceae > Rhizobium. Next base: position 88,152 of record NZ_SLZG01000016.1, read on the forward strand.
TGGTGTTCGGACTGATGCTGTTTGCCTGCTTCATCCCTTTCCAGTCGGTGCTGCTGCCGATGGCGACGATCCTCGGCAGCCTTGGACGCTTCGGTGGTACGCTGCAGGGTGCCACTGGTTTCACTTTCGGCTTCGGCAATCCGACCGTCAATCTCGTCTTCGTGCATGTCGTCTATGGTCTCGGCTTCACGACCCTGTTCTTCCGCAATTTCTATGAAGCCTTCCCCACCGAGCTGATCAAGGCTGCCCAGGTGGACGGCGCAGGCTTCTTCCAGATCTTCCGGCGGATCGTGCTTCCGAATTCGGTTCCGATCATCGTGGTGACGGTCATCTACCAGTTCACCAACATCTGGAACGACTTCCTCTTTGCCTCGGCTTACGCCGGGACCGGGGATTCCATGCCCATGACCGTCGCATTGAACAACGTCGTCAACACATCGACCGGCGTGGTCGAATACAACGTCAATATGGCAGCGGCGATGATCGCAGCCATGCCCACTCTTATCGTCTATGTCGTCGCCGGCCGCTACTTCGTGCGCGGACTGATGGCAGGCGCCGTCAAAGGATAACCCATGGCTTTCCTCGAAATTTCTGGTCTTCGGAAGCGCTTCGGCTCCCTGGAAATCCTCAAGGGGATCAATCTCGAGCTGGAGAAGGGCGGCTTTCTCGTGCTCGTCGGCCCCTCGGGTTGCGGCAAATCCACGTTGCTGAATACCATTGCGGGTCTGGAAACAGTCACCGAAGGCGAGATCCGTGTCGACGGCCGCGCCATCGGCGATCTGCATCCCTCCAAGCGCGATATCGCAATGGTGTTCCAGAGCTATGCGCTCTATCCCAACATGACCGTCGCGGGAAACATATCCTTCGGCATGGAGATGCGCGGCGTCCCCGCAGACGAGCGCAAGAAGGCGATCGATAAAGTCGCGAAAGTGCTGCAGATCAGCCATCTGCTCGACCGCAAGCCGAGCCAGCTCTCCGGCGGCCAGCGCCAGCGCGTGGCGATGGGGCGGGCCCTCGTTCGCGATCCCAAACTGTTCCTGTTCGACGAACCGCTGTCCAATCTCGATGCCAAACTGCGCGTAGACATGCGCATCGAAATCAAGCGTCTGCATGCGGCGACTGGAACGTCCATCGTCTATGTCACCCACGACCAGATCGAGGCGATGACCCTCGCCACCAAGATCGCCGTGATGCGCGACGGGGAAGTGCAGCAGTTCGGAACGCCCGCCGAGATATACAATAACCCGGCCAATCTCTTTGTGGCTGACTTCATGGGATCGCCCGCCATGAACCTTCTAACTGCAACGGTTGAGGGCTCCGGCAACGACCTTCATGTTTCGCTGCCGCGGCCCGATGCTCAGCCAATACGATTGCCGGCGACGCATGTCTCGGGCCTGTCGTCCTATTCCGGGAAGCAGATCATATTCGGCATACGCCCCGAAGCGCTGACCGACACTGACGGTGCGGACAAGAACGCCCGTTCGCTCGTTGAAAGCGACTGCCTGATCGACGTTGTGGAGCCGGCAGGCTCCGATACGTTCGCGGTAACGAAGCTCGGCAACAAGGAAGTTGTCGCCCGCCTAAGAGCCGATGCCCGCATAGCGCCCGGACAGAATGCGCGCCTGGCATTCAATCTCGACAAGGCCGTTTATTTCGATCCGCAAAGCCAGCAGCGGATCGCTTGAGCGCCGCTCAATAGCTGATTGGATGGAATTCCAAACCGGCGCCGCGCAACCCTATTCAGGCTGCGCGGTTAGATGGACGATCGCCCTTGCGACAACCGTCCATTCGATTCGATTGGGAACGGTCAGTTCCCTGCCGCCAGCTTGTCCTGGGTCTTTGTATCGAAATCGTTGGCGTCGTGACGTTCATGCAACTGGCTTGACGGTTCGCCGGAGACGCGGTTGACCATGCGCCCGCGCTTCACTGCCGGCCGATCGCCGATCAGATTCGCCCAGCGCTGAACATTCTCGTAGCTTTCGACCTGCAGGAATTCCGCAGCGCCATACTGCCATCCCTTCACGAGACCGCCATACCAGGGCCAGATTGCGATGTCGGCAATGGTGTATTCTGCTCCCGCCATATATTCGCTTTCCGCAAGGCGGCGATCGAGCACATCGAGCTGGCGCTTCACTTCCATCGCGAAACGGTCGATTGCATATTCGATCTTCGACGGCGCATAGGCATAGAAATGGCCAAAGCCGCCGCCGAGATAGGGCGCGCTGCCCATCTGCCAGAACAGCCAAGACAGGCATTCTGCGCGCTTGGCCGGGTCAGTCGGCAGGAATTCGCCGAACTTTTCCGCGAGATACATCAGGATTGAACCGGATTCGAAAACGCGGATCGGCTTTTCGCTGCTGCGGTCCATCAGCGCCGGTATCTTGGAATTCGGGTTGATGTCGACGAAACCGCTACCGAACTGGTCGCCATCGCCGATCTTGATCAGCCACGCGTCGTATTCCGCACCGTTGTGGCCAAGCGCCAGCAGCTCTTCCAGCATGATGGTGACCTTCACGCCGTTCGGCGTTCCCAGCGAATACAGCTGGAGGGGATGACGGCCGATCGGCAGTTCCTTGTCATGCGTCGGTCCAGCGATCGGGCGGTTGATATTGGCAAACCGGCCTCCGCTTTCCTTATTCCAGGTCCAGATCTTCGGGGGCGTATATTCGGACGAATCGGTCATTCCTAAACTCCTGGCGTTTGCTGCTGCGAGCGATCACGAGACCTCGCCTGCTCCCTTGGGACATAACAGACGCAACCAGCCCTTGTCAGCGGCAAGCGTCTCTCCTGGTGTCATCTGCCGGTTCAAAAAAGATTTACCGAGCGCGTCCGGCCTCACCGAAAGCCGGTCGCCTACCATAGTTTTGATCTTGAGGTGAAAAAACCTTTTCCCACTTGACAGCGACAATGAGAAAAGGTTTTCTCAATCGAAAATTCAGGAGGATAGGCTGAACACAAAAGGAGGAAAGCTCGGGCGAATTACGATCCACGACGTAGCTGCGGCTGCGGATGTCAGTATTTCGACAGCATCGAAGGCACTCAACGACACTGGCCGCATGGCGGACGAGACGCGGGAGCGGGTAAAGCGAGTTGCGAGCGAAATTGGGTTCCGGCCGAATGCGCTGGCGCGTGGGTTGCTCAGCAAACGCAGTTTCACGATCGGTCTTCTGACGAACGATACCTATGGGCGATTCACCCTGCCCCTGATGGCCGGGGTGTCCGACGCTCTTGTCGATCATGGCGTGTCTGTCTTTCTGTGTGCGATCGAGGATGATCCGGCGCTCGGTCAGATCCACGTGGACGCCATGCTCGACAAGCAGGTCGACGGGATTATCGCGACGGGAAAGCGCGTGGATAGACGGTTACCTGTCGATCTGTCGAACCTGTCCGTTCCGGTGGTCTACGCCTTCACCGAGGGAGATCAGGAGAGCGTGACGTTTCGGTCGGATGACGCCCAGGGCGCAACGCTTGCCACCGAATGGCTGATGAAATGCGGACGTCGCCGTTTGTTGCATATTACCGGCCCGGAGCAATTCTTCTCGGTGCGGGAGCGTGCCAATGCTTTCTGCAAGGTGGCAGGCGAAAGTGAGCCTGTAATGTTCGGCGCTTGGTCCGAGAGTTGGGGACATGAGGCCGTTGAAAAGACATGGAGCCGCGAAGACGATAAGCCGGATGGCATCTTCTGCGGCAACGACCAGATCGCCCGCGGGGTGATCGACGCGCTTCGGGAACGCGGCGTTCGTGTCCCGCAGGAGGTGTCGGTGGTCGGTTTCGACAATTGGGAAATCGTCGCCGACCAGACAAGGCCGCCGCTAACGACTGTCGACATGGAGTTGAAGGAGCTTGGGCGACAGGCGGGCCTGACTGTTCTTGCGCTTGCGGAGGGGCGTCAGGTCGAGCCGGGTGTCAGGAAACTGCCGTGCCGACTCGTCGTGCGGCAATCATGCGGGGCCGATGAAAGCCCCTAAGGGGAATTGGGAAACGGCGCGAAGGAGACGCGCCACAACGGGAGGAATGTCATGATCAAGCGTCTACTGGCCGCGACCGGCATCGCGACCTTATGCCTGGTATCAGCCGCTTCGGCGGGCGAAACCATTCAGATGTGGGTCCGGTCCGGCATCGGAGACTCTTTCAAGAAGGTCGTCGAGGGCTATAACGCCAGTCACAACAACAAGGTGGAGGCGACGGAAGTCCCCTTCTCGGAACTGGTGCAGAAATATGCGACCGCGATTGCCGGCGGCCAGGCGCCCGATGCGCTTTCGATGGACCTTATTTATACACCGGCCTTTGCCGCTGCCGGCCAGCTTGAAGACCTGACGGACTGGGCAAAGAGCCTGCCCTATTTCAATTCGCTTTCGCCATCGCATGTTCGCTTGGGGACTTACCAAGGCCACATCTATGGCCTGCCTCTTTCGGTCGAGACCTCCGTATTCGCCTGGAACAAGGATCTCTACAAGAAAGCGGGTCTCGATCCGGACAGGGCGCCGACCACCTGGGACGAGATCGAATCCAATGCCGAAAAGATCCGCAAGCTTGGGGATGATACCTACGGCTTCTACTTCTCCGGCGGCGGTTGCGGCGGCTGCATGATCTTCACCTTCACACCCCTCATCTGGGGTGCCGGCGCGGATATCCTTTCCGATGATGGTAAGAAGGCAACGCTCGATACGCCTGAAATGCGAAAGGCGGTCGGATACTATCGCGACATGATCAAGAAGGACCTCGTGCCTGCCGGCGCTGCCAGCGACAACGGCGCAAACTTCCTGACCTTCACCAACGGCAAGATCGGCCAGCAGAGCCTCGGCGCCTTTGCGATCGGCACGCTGGTGACGCAGCATCCGGACATCAATTTCGGCGTGACGCTGATCCCTGGCGTCAACGGCAAGCCGTCCTCATTTGCTGGCGGCGACAACTTCGTCATCACCAAGGGGACGAAGAAGATCGCGGCAGTGAAGGATTTCCTTGAATATATCTATTCAATGGACGGCCAGAAGATCATGGCAAAATACGGCAGTCTGCCGACACGCGGTGATATCGCCGACAAGGTGCTTGAGGGGCTCGATCCCAGAATGCAGGTCGGCCTGAAGGCGATTTCGGTCGCAAAGACGCCCTATACGCTGCAGTTCAACGACCTGATCAACAGCGCCAACGGCCCCTGGGCGACTTTCACCAACGCAGCAATGTTCAGCGATGACGTCGACGGCGCATTTGCCAATGCACAGTCGGAAATGCAGTCGATCATAGACAGCGGCCAATAAGTCTCTCCCGGCCGTGGCCGGAGGGTGTGGCAGCCTTCCGGTCGATTTCTCATCCATCATGCGGAGTGTTCAAATGACCGCTGCCGGTCGAACAGATGCGTCGCCTGTGCGTCGACGAAGACGCAGGAAGGCGGGTTGGCGCGGGCTTTTCTACATCGCCCCTGCCATGGCGCTGGTGATCGTGTTTTTCGTCATACCTGTCATCTTCACCGGCTGGATGAGCCTGCACAACTGGCCCTTGATGGGCGCCTCGCGCTGGATCGGCTTTGCGAACTATACCCGTATGTTGCACGACAACCGCTTCATGACCGCTCTGGGCTTCACCGCCAATTATACGATCGTCGTGACGATCGCGATCTTCGCCATCGCATTTCCGCTCGCGATCTTCGTAGAGCGCGAACGGCGCTTCGTCAGCACCTATCGAACGATCATCTTCCTGCCCGTTGTCGTCGGCCTCGCCACCGCATCGCTGCTTTGGGTATGGCTCGCCAACGTCGACAGCGGCTTCATCGGCCCGGCATTGAAGGCGCTCGGCCTGGTCGAGAAAAACCCCAATCTGCTGGCGAGCTTCGACACGGCATTCCTGACCGTCATCGTCATGGTCGTCTGGAAGATCGCCGGGTTCACCATGGTCATCCTCCTGACCGGCTTGCAGGCGATTCCATCAGAACTGACGGAAGCGGCTCGCATCGACGGCGCTGGCCGCTGGCAACGCTTCCGCCATCTGACGCTGCCGCTGATGCGCAAGACCATTGCGCTCGCGCTCATCGTCTCGGTGACGGGTTCGATCCTTGCCTTTGACCAGTTCTACATCATGACATCGGGCGGACCGCAGAACCGGATGATCTCCGTCGTCTACTACATCTTCATCCAGTCATTCGTGTCCTTCAATCTCGGCTACGGTGCCGCCCTCTCGATCGCGCTGCTCGCCATTCTCGTCATCATCAGCGTTGCGCAGCTCTGGCTGCTCAGGGTCGGGGAGGAACGGCCATGAGCCTTTCCAAACAGCGCCGCGCCCGCAAGGCCCTTCGCGCCAACACAACCTATCATGTCATCGGAATCGTCGTATCGATCTTCTTTGCGGCACCGTTCATCATTACTTTCCTGTCGTCTTTCCGGCATGGCACAGAGGCAAGCCTTGCGCCCCTGCCACCCTGGCCGACAACGGGATTCAGCATCGATTCCTATAAGCTGCTGGATACGTTCGGGGCTGGCATCTGGCGCCATACACTGAACTCGCTGGTGGTCTCGATCGCGACCGTCGTCCTGACCGTCGCGGTGAGCCTGCTGGCCGGCTATGGCTTCTCCCGCTACCGGTTCCCGCTGAAGAACATGCTGTTCGTGCTGATTATCGCAACGCTGATGATCCCGTTTCAGTCGATCCTCACGCCGCTCTTTATCATCCTCGCAAGGCTCGGATTGAACAATTCGCTGCTGGGGCTGACGCTCGTCTACGTGACGCTGCAGCTTCCCTTCTCCGTCTTCATGATGCGCAACGCCTTCGACGCCGTGCCGAAGGAGATCGAGGAAGCGGCCCGGATCGATGGCGCGCGTGACCTGAGGCTGCTTGCCCGCGTGCTGCTGCCACTTGTCTTGCCGGGCGTCGCCACCGTTGCGATCTTCGCCTTTCTGAACGCCTGGAACGAGTTCCTCGCCGCTCTCGTCCTGCTCTCCAGCAACGAGAAATACACACTGCCCGTTTTGATGACGGCCGTGCGCGCCGGGCGTCTTGGCGCCATCAACTGGGGCGCGGTCCAAGCCGGTGTCGTTGTCATGACGATCCCTTGCCTCATCGTCTTCCTGCTTCTGCAACGCTACTACATGCGCGGGCTGATGGCCGGCGCAGTGAAATGACTTTCAAGAGAAATGGATGAAACCATGACAAACACCACGAGAGACCGCCAGTTCCGTCCCCTCCCCGTTCCCAGCGTCGATCTCTACGGCCTCTTCGGCGACCGCCAGGACGCCATCTGTGACTCAACCGCGAAGACATTGCTCGACCGCTGTGTCGAAGCCGGCATGGTGCGGGCGATCGACGTCAGCCAACCAAGCCCGGGCATCGTCATACCCATTCAGCCCTGGGGCGGCACGACCCAGATGTTTTGGGACAGCGACCTTGGAAAATCGATCGAGACTGTCGCCTACTCGCTTTATCGTCGCGCCAATCCCGAGCTCGAGGCTCGCGTCGATGCGATCATCGACCTCTACGAGAAGATGCAGGACGAAGACGGTTATCTGAATGCCTGGTTCCAGCGTGTCCAACCCGATCGCCGCTGGACCAATCTGCGCGATCATCACGAGCTCTACTGCGCCGGCCACCTCATCGAGGGCGCCGTCGCCTACTATCAAGCGACCGGAAAGCGCAAGCTCTTGGATATCATGAGCCGCTACGCCGACTACATGATCAAGATCTTCGGGCGTGGCGAGGGCCAGATTGCCGGCTATTGCGGCCACGAGGAGATCGAGTTGGCCCTGATCAAGCTTGCCCGCGTAACCGGCGAGAAGAAGTATCTTGATCTCTCGAAATACTTCATCGACGAACGCGGCACCGAGCCGCATTTCTTCACCGCGGAAGCCGTCCGTGACGGACGTGACGCGGCCGACTTCCACCAGAAGACCTATCAGTATGGACAGGCGCATCAGCCGGTGCGCGAGCAGAAGAAGGTCGTCGGCCACGCCGTGCGCGCGATGTATCTCTATTCCGGCATGGCCGATATCGCCACTGAGTACAATGACGACAGCCTGACCGCGGCGCTGGAGACACTGTGGGACGACCTGACGACGAAGCAGATGTATGTGACCGGCGGCATCGGCCCCGCGGCGGCCAACGAAGGCTTCACCGACTATTACGATTTGCCGAACGAAAGCGCCTATGCGGAGACCTGCGCCTCCGTCGGTCTGGTTTTCTGGGCGAACCGCATGCTCGGCCGCGGCCCGAACCGGCGCTATGCTGATGTCATGGAACAGGCGCTCTATAACGGCGCGATGGCCGGACTTTCGCTCGATGGCAAGACGTTCTTCTATGAGAACCCGCTCGAAAGCGCCGGCAAGCATCACCGCTGGGTCTGGCACCATTGCCCCTGCTGCCCGCCGAACATCGCCCGTCTGCTCGCCTCCGTCGGCTCCTATATGTATGCGATCGCCGAAGACGAGATCGCGGTGCACCTCTACGGCGAAAGCAAGGCCCGCTTCGAGCTTGCCGGGGCAAGAGTAGAGCTCGCGCAGAAGACCAACTATCCCTGGGACGGTGCGATCCGCTTCGATGTCACGACTGACAAACCTGCGCGCTTTGCCCTCTCGCTCCGGATCCCGGAATGGGCGGATGGGTCGGCGCTCAAGGTCAACGGCGAAACCGTCGATATCCAGTCCATAAGCGTCGACGGCTATGCCCGCATCGAACGTGAATGGAAGAGCGGCGACAACGTCGATCTCAATATTCCGCTTGAAACGCGAGCACTTTTCGCCAACCCGCTCGTGCGCCAGGATGCGGGCCGTACCGCGCTCATGCGCGGCCCAATGGTCTATTGCGTCGAGGCGACAGACAACGGCGCAGGTCTCAACGGCATCGAACTCGCAGGCGACGTGTCCAGGGCAACGACAAGCGAAATCGCAGGGCTGCGCGGGGCCATCGCGCTCGATCTTCCCGTCAGGCGCGACGAGGCGGACTGGGGCAATGCACTCTACCGGACCACGCCGCCCAAGACCAGGGATGCCACGGTGCGCTTCGTGCCCTATCCTTTCTGGGACAACAGGCAGCCCGGCGAGATGCTCGTCTGGGTTCGAGCGGGCGAACGTCACGGTGAGTAAGATGGCCGATACCGGTGTAGTGCTGACCGATATCCGCAAAAATTTCGGCAGCCTTGAGGTGATCCACGGCATCGATCTCGAGATCGCCGAGGGCTCCTTTGTCGTCTTCGTCGGCCCGTCCGGTTGCGGCAAGTCGACATTGCTTCGCATGATTGCCGGTCTTGAAGACGTGACGGATGGCGAGATCGAGATCAAGGGGCGCAATGTCACTGATCTCGATCCCTCCGACCGCGGCATCGCCATGGTCTTCCAGTCCTACGCGCTCTACCCACACATGAGCGTTCGCGAAAATCTCGCCTTCGGCCTCAAGATGGCGCGGACGCAGGCGGCCGAAATCGGCATGCGCGTCAAGGCAGCGTCCTCGATCCTGAAGATCGACCATCTTCTGGAACGCCGGCCGGGCCAGCTATCCGGCGGCCAGCGCCAACGTGTCGCGATCGGCCGCGCCATCGTGCGCAAGCCGGATGTCTTCCTCTTCGATGAGCCACTGTCGAACCTGGATGCGGAACTGCGTGTCTCGATGCGTATCGAGATCGCCCGCCTGCATCGCGAGCTCGGCAACACGATGATCTATGTGACGCATGATCAGACCGAGGCCATGACGCTGGCTGACAAGATCGTCGTCCTGCGTGACGGTCGGATCGAGCAGACCGGAACGCCACGGGAAGTCTATGAGGACCCCGCGAATATCTTCGTGGCCGGCTTCATCGGTTCACCACGAATGAACCTCCTGCAAGCCACTTGGGACAGCGATGGGGCAATACGCCTCGGCGCCAACCGGCTGTCGTCTGCAATCACGGCAGGCAGTCTGTTGCCGGGCGACAAGCTGACATTCGGTATCCGTCCCGAACATTTTACGCTTTGCGCAGGCGGAGCAGAAGCCTTGCCGGCCAAGGTGGATTTTTCGGAGTATCTCGGAGGAACGCAATATCTGTATTGCCAGCTGGAGGATGGCCAGTCGGTTACGGTCGAATACCGCTCATCCGCTCCGATCGCCGCCGGCGAGCCGGTTCACCTTGGCTGCTCACCCGCGGACAGGCGGTTCTTCGATGCCGAGGGGCGACGTCTCTTGTGACGCATTGTCAGCATCAGGGCGATGACCGGTTGCCAAAGGGGAATGACGGCTGATAGTCAGTATACCCATCCGCCTGATTTCCACAGATGAGTGACGAGATCATGACCCTTGCCGATGCGCGTGCCTTCCTCACCTCCCTTTTCGATGCCGCTGTTGAAGCCGCCAATCCGTTGACAGGCATACGCGCCAATCTGCCCGCAAAGCCCAAGGGTCGCACTGTCGTCATCGGCGCGGGCAAAGGGTCGGCGCAGATGGCTGCCGCCCTTGAGCAATGCTGGGACGGGCCGCTCGAAGGGCTGGTCGTCACCCGCTACGGCTTTGCGACCAAATGCGAGCATATCGAAATCATCGAGGCCTCCCATCCCGTTCCCGATGCAGCAGGCCTTGTGGCATCGCGCCGCCTGCTGAAGCTTGTCGAGGGCCTGACGGAAGACGACCTGGTGATTGCGCTGATCTCCGGCGGAGGTTCGGCTCTTTTGCCCTCTCCCGCCGGCGACCTGACGCTGGAAGACGAGATCGCTGTCAACAAGGCGCTTCTCGCCTCGGGTGCGCCGATCGCCACCATGAACGTCATCCGGAAGCATCTGTCGACGATCAAGGGCGGCCGGCTTGCCGCGGCGGCCTATCCCGCGCGCGTCGTATCGCTGGTCGTGTCCGATATTCCAGGTGACGATCCCGCTCTCGTTGCTTCCGGCCCGACCGTTCCCGGCGCCGGCACGCGCGGCGAAGCGCTCGACCTGATCCGCCTCTACAAGATCGAGCTGCCGGCTGCCGTCATGGCTCACATGGAAAAAGCCGAAGCGGACGCGCCGCGGACGGACGATCCGCGTTTTGCGCGCAACGAAGTCCACGTCATCGCTTCTGCCGGCGTCTCGCTGGAGGCCGCAGCGGAGACCGCCCGCAAGGCCGGTATCGAAGCGGCGATCCTTTCCGATGCCATCGAGGGTGAGGCGCGCGAGGCGGCCCATATGCATGCCGCGATCGCCCGCGAGATCCTTCATCGCGACCGTCCCTTCACAAAGCCGATCGTGCTTCTGTCGGGCGGCGAGACGACGGTGACGCTGACCGGCAAGGGCAAGGGCGGACGCAACTCGGAATTCCTGCTGTCGCTGGCGATTGACATCGATGGCCATGCCGGCATCCATGCCATGGCCGCCGATACCGACGGCATCGACGGCAGCGAGGATAATGCCGGCGCTTTTGCGGATGCAGGCACGGTCGCACGCCTGCGCTCGACAGGCATCGATCCGGCAGTGATGCTTCGCAACAATGACGCCTGGTCCGCCTTCAATGCGATCGACGACCTCTTCGTTCCCGGCCCGACCGGAACGAACGTCAATGATTTGCGGGCGATCCTGATCAATCCCGATGATTGAAAAATGAGCGGATGATCGGTCGTCAGCACCCGACAACAAAGGCCGATCTGACATAGCGGTCCCTACGATTTTTGCAGGCGGCTAAGACGTTGCGTGTGCTCCCGATTCGGACGCGGGCACGCACAACACCCCTCAAGCAAGACCGAAACAATGCTCATCAAGATCGGTTTGATCCGACCGTCGATGTCGGCTCGGGAAATTAGGAAGTAAAACCTGTCGTTGAGAGAATAATCAAGCGTCAGGCAAGGTTCCTCCTGAAGCATCCGCAGATCATCAAAGTGAGGACTGCAAAGCAGGGGACGTTTTCCACCTGCTCACCGCGATGGTTGGTTCTAGTCAACGGTCTCTGAGGGTGAACATGCCAGTTATTACATTTGCAAATACCAAGGGGGGCGCCGGCAAAACGACCGTCGCACTCGTTCTAGCAGACGAACTCGCACGCCAAAATAAGCGGGTCGCTGTCGTCGATGCCGACCCGCAACAGTGGGTCTCGCGTTGGAGCAGGCTTTCCGCCGCGGCTGTAAATTTCACGGTCGTTTCGGATATAGATGAAAGCTCTATCGAGCAGAGCATCAAGACGCTCAAGAAAAAGATGGACTATATCATCGTCGACCTGCCAGGTGGCCTCAGCCCCCTGCTCGCAAAAGCGATCGGCCTGTCCGACCATGTTTTCGTGCCGGTTCAAGGTTGTGCAATGGATGCCGTCGGTGGTGCGCAGGTGCTTGAAATCCTGAAAGAGCTGGAGGCGAAGTGCGATATCAGGATCGCACACTCCGTCGTCTTGACTCGCGTCAGTTCCATCATCACGACAAGAGCGCTGCTGACCGTGAAGGCCATGCTGGCACGGCAGAAGGTCCACGTGCTCGACACGGCCCTGATCGAGCGTGCAGCGTTCCGCGACATGTTCAATGCCGGCGGAACAATCTCCATGATGAACCCGCAAGGCGTCAGCAACCTGGACAAGGCGCAGCACAATGCGCGGCTGCTCGCAGACGAGGTTCAACGCCTCGTTCCCCTCGAGGCTGCACCGGTGAAAGCTCCGCGGAAGCGGGCCGCTACCACCAAAAAGGCGGCTTAGTCCGCTCAGCCCCCGGAAATGCCCGCGTAACGGGCATTTCCGATCGACGGCAGCGTAAATGCCTTCCGCCGTTACATCAGCGTTTACCGTAACATACTCCCGCTGCCGTAGAATTCGTGCTATCTAATAATGCACCGGCAGAGGGGAGATAAATTCTGTGACGATCGCCGCATCGATCACTTTTGCGACTGCCCACATGGTCGCATTCGGGGAAGACAACCATACCGACCGGACCACCGATCTCCTGAAGCTTCGGAGTTATCACAACACCAGTCAGATCGGCACTCCCGACAAGTCCGCGAGGCCGTCCTTGCCGGCGGACTTGATACCAATCGACTTTAGGGTTGGCACGAATAATCAACCCTCGATCCGGAGGTGACGAGATGAGATGGCTGGCGATCGTCCTTTTTCTGTCTCTTTTCCCGACGATCGCGCAGGCGCAAAGTGCTGCACCCCCTCAAGCCAAGATCAACGATCTCGTGCGTCTGCTGCAGGATCCGGAGATGAAGGCATGGCTGGACAGCCAGAAACCTTCGACCGCCGCGGCCTCGCCGGCCGCCAAGGCCGACACCGATCTCCAGGACTGGGATCAACAGACGCGCGCGAGCGTCAACCAGATCGTTTCGGCAATTCCGAGAATACCATCCGAGATCGCCGCCGCGTCCGCACGGACAAGGGCGGACGCCATCTCGCACGGCTACGCACCTGTCATGATTATTTTCGCTATCATGGTCGCAATCGGGATCATCATAGAGCGATTGTTTCTCCGTCTCTACGCCTCGCGATCTCGAAAATTGGCCAACGCCACCACAAGCCGCCTGTCCGAGTTTATTCCGATCGGTGTTTTCACGGTCGTCATTGGGCTGATTTTCTTCGCTTTTGATTGGCCTCCGCTCGCCCGCACCGCCCTCCTGGCCTATCTGCTCGCCTTCATCGCATATCGTTGCCTTTCCGTTGTCACGGGCTTCATCGTCGATAGCGGTCCGCTGCGCCGGCGGGTATTGCTCTTCATAGGCGTTTTGGCCTTCGCGACCGCCACCGCCAAGCTTGGCCCGCCGCTCGGCGTCGATCCCGCCGTCACCAAAGCGATCTCCTTCTGTTTCTCGGCCATCCTCTTTCTGATCGCAATGGAAGCGATATGGCGGACGTCAAAACAATCGCGAACGACCAAAGGCATATTGAGCCTTTGGCTGCTTGGCATCTGGGTGCTCTGGTGCCTCAGCCTCAAGGGTCTTGTCTGGATCGGTATCTATATACTGATACTGCCTCCCATTTTGAGGGCAGTAGGAAAAACCGTGGCAGAAGCCCTCACCCCGCCAGACGGGTCGCCCGGCGACGATATCAAAACCGTCCTTTTTGTCCGTGGCAGTCGCGCATGCGTCATAGCACTGGCGGTCGGATGGCTGGCCGTCGTCTGGCACCTCAATCCAGAATCGCTGGCGCATCAGGATCCAACCTTGAGCGCAATCGTCCACGGACTGTTGAAGGGTATCATCATCCTGCTCATCGCCGATCTTGTCTGGCAAATGGCCAAGGCCTTCATAGACAAAAGACTCAAAACATTTTCAGCCGATCCTTCCGTCGAAGGCAAGGAGGCTGCAAGCCAGCATCGCATCGCCACGTTGCTGCCGATCTTCAAGAACGCGCTCGCCGTCTTGGTGCTCGTCGCCACCGCGCTGACCGTGCTTGCCGAGCTCGGCGTTCAGATCGGCCCGCTCATCGCCGGTGCCGGCATATTTGGTGTGGCAATTGGTTTCGGATCGCAGACGCTGGTAAAGGACGTCATCAGTGGCATCTTCTACATGCTCGACGATGCCTTCCGCGTCGGCGAATACATCCAGAGCGGCAGCTACAAGGGAACGGTCGAATCCTTCAGCCTTCGCTCCGTTCGCTTGCGCCACCACCGTGGCCCCATCTTCACCGTGCCCTTTGGATCCCTGGGAGCGGTTCAGAACATGAGCCGCGACTGGGTTATCGACAAGTTCATGCTCCGCGTCCCCTTCGACACCGACATTGCCCAGGTGAAGAGGCTGGTGAAGGGTGTGGGGGCCGAGATGATGGCAGACCCGGAATTGGCACCCTTCATCATTCAGACGGTCAAGATGAAAGGCGTCGAACAGATCGGCGACTTCGGGATCGAGCTGAGCTTCGCCTTTACCGCACATCCCGGACATCAGTCGGCGGTCCGCCGACGCGCCTATACGATGATCCGTGATGCTTTCAGGACTAACGGTATAGACTTCGCCCAGCCCACCGTCCAGGTCGGAGGCGAGGAGAAGGCCGCCAGCGCAGCCGCAGCATCGGCGTCCCATAACAGGGCTGTCCAGAAAGCCGCACTGGCCGCCGGCGGGGGCGAAGGCCAGTCCTGATCGAAGCACATGCAAGTGGGGGGATTGCCATCGGGCAGCCAGTCGCCTGACAACGCGGCCGGTCCTTCGCTCAGTCCAACGCAGGCGGCGGCGTCTCGCTTAAGACCGTGCGCAACGTTTCCATATCACGCGATAGCGGCCGGTCGTCGGCGTAGTGCGGTATGCGTTCACGGACAGCCCGATGAATCCTGTCCGTGCCGTCTGCTCGCAATGCCATCGATGTCAGGAAATCGTGCGCCTGAGCCGCCGCCATCAGCTCGATCGCGAGGATATATTCGGCATTGTCGATAACGGACAAAAGCTTGTTCGCGGCCGCCGTCGGATGCGCCAGAAAATCCTCCTGAAGACCTGAGGTCAGCCCGCCATCCACCGAGGCCGGAGCCGAAAGCCGGCGGCTCTCGTTGCTCAGCGCCGCAGCCGTATATTGCGCAATCATGAAGCCGGAATTGCTGCCCGCGTCACTCGCGAGAAACGGCGGCAAGCTGCTCACGAGCGGATTGACGAGCCGGTCCATGCGCCGTTCGCTCATCGCCGATATCTGCGCGATTGCGATTGCAAGACTGTCGGCCGCCTGTGCGAGGGCCGGAGCGACCGCATGTGCCTCCGATGACACGACGGGATTTTCCGGCGTGCCTGACACCGCGGGATTGTCGGTGACGGAGGCGAGTTCCTGATTGACGACCGCCGCACTGTTTTCGAACACGTCGCGCGCGGCCCCGTGTGCATGCGGGACGGATCGCAGGCTGAGCGCATCCTGTGTGCGCTTGCCATGGGCGGCAGCCACAAGCCCGCTGCCTGCGAGCCGCTTGCGAAGCGACCTGCCGACCTCTGCAATCCCTTTCGATGGCCGCAGCGCAAGGACAGCCTCATCGAAGGCCGCCATCTGGCAGCCCACGGCCTCAAGCGTGAGGGCGGCGATAGCATCCGCCCAATCGAGCAGCCGCTCTGCGCGTGCAATCGCGACGCAAGCCAGCCCAGTTGCGCAGGCCGTACCGTTGACGAGGCTGAGACCCTCCTTGGCACCCAGCACCAGCGGCTCAAGACCAATGGCCTCAAGCGCATCGCGGCCATTAAACGACCTGCCACCAACATGGGCGGTTCCTTCACCAATAAGGACCAAAGCTGTATGGGCATTGTGGGTCAGATAGCCGGCGGAGCCCTTCGACGGGACATCCGGGATACAGTCCTTTTCGAGAAAGGCTGCCAGATGACGGATGATCTCTGGCCGCACACCGGAATGGCCATGCGAAAAATTGACGATCTGTGCCGCGATGATAGCGCGAACTTCGCGCGGCGCCAGAAGCGGGCCAACGCCGCAGGCATGGCTTAGAATGATATTGCGCGACAGGCGGCTCTGAGAGGCCCTGTCTACCACGGTGTCGGAAAGAGCACCAACGCCGGTATTGATACCATAGGCCCGCACACCGCTTTCGACGATACGCTCGACGATCCTGCTTGCATTTTGGACCCGATCCCAAGCAGCGGGCGACAGCCCCAGCGCGTCTCCTGCGCCGACGCGCGCCACGTCCCGCCACGTGACGAGGTCATCGATGGTGACAGTGCTCATTGACCGCTTCCGAAATGACCGATGAATTGCCGGAAGGCCGGCGAGGCGCCACCGCCAAACATTTCCTGAGGAGCACCGCTGCTTTCGACCAACCCTTCGCGCATGAAGACCACGCGGTTGGAGACGTTGCGGGCAAAGCTCATTTCATGGGTGACGACGAGCATCGTCATGCCCTCCTCGGCGAGCGCGCGCATGACGCGCAGCACTTCGCCGACCAATTCGGGATCGAGGGCCGAGGTCGGCTCGTCGAACAGCATGACCTTTGGCTTCATGGCGAGTGCGCGGGCGATTGCAGCGCGCTGCTGCTGGCCGCCGGAAAGATGGGCGGGATAGGCGTGACGCTTCTCGAAAATACCGACCTTTTGCAAAAGCTTTTCGGCTTCCGCGATGCACTCGGCGCGCGGCCGCTTCAAGACATGCACTGGCCCCTCGATGACGTTCTGCAGGATCGTCATATGAGACCAGAGATTGAACTGCTGGAACACCATGCCGAGTTCTGAGCGGATATGATCCACCTGCTTCTGGCTCGCCGGCTTGCTCCTGCCGTTTTTGTGCACCATGCGGATTTCTTCACCATCGACCCAGATCTCGCCATCGGTGGCGGTCTCGAGCAGGTTGATGCAGCGAAGGAATGTCGATTTTCCCGAGCCCGAAGCGCCGAGAAGCGAGATCACGTCGCCATCCTCTGCATCGAGGGAAATGCCGCGAAGGACTTCGTGGGTGCCGAAGCTCTTGCGGATATTGCGGACCGAAAGTCGGGTTACGCCGGGCATGGAAGCTCCAATCAGATTCAGTCTTCCCTCACGCCTTCAGCGCCGGCGGGACCGCGCGGCGATGTCGCGAAAGAGAATATTCGAGCAGGGCCAGGCCCTGCAGGATGATGAAGTTCAAAGCGAGATAGATGATGGCCGCACAGAGAAAGACCTCCATCGTCCGGTAGGTGTGTGAGATCAGCCGCTGCGCCACGCCGGTCACTTCCCAGACGGTGACAAGGCTTGCAAGCGCCGTCGATTTCATCATCAGGACGATCTCGGTCGAATAGGCGGGCAAGGCATGCCGAAAGGCGATCGGCGCGATGATCCGGCGCACGAGCAGGAAGCCGGACATGCCGATGGATCGCGCCGCCTCTATCTCGCGCGGAGAGATGGCGCGAATACCGCCGCGAAAAATCTCTGCCGTATAGCCGCCGGTGCAGAGCGCCAGCGCCAGTACGGCGCAGACAAAAGGCTCACGCAGCAGCGGCCAGAGCGGGCCGTAGCGAATGATGCCGAACTGGGCGAGCCCGTAGAAAATCAGAAACATCTGGATGAGCAGCGGCGATCCGCGGAAGACGAAGATATAGCCCTTGGCGATCGACGATAGGAACGGGTTGCCGCCCACCCGCATCCAAACGATCAGGAGCGCTAGAAGGCCGCCGATCGTGATGGAACAAATGAACAGCGCAAGCGTCATGGGGAGCGCCTGAAGCAGGGTGATCATCGTCTGGCTGAGAAAGGCGAAATCCATGATCGATCCTCAGGCCTGGCCCATCGCGGCAGGCATGCTGCGGTTGGCGCGGCGCTCGGCGCCATTGAAGACCCGATCCGAAAGGCTTGTGAGGATCAGGTAGAGCGCGCCGCCGACGATGAAGAACAGGAAATATTGTCGTGTGGAGCCCGCCGCGACCTGGCTGGTGCGCATTAGCTCGGCAAGGCCGGTCACGGAGACAAGCGCAGAATCCTTCAGGCTGAGCTGCCAGACGTTGCCCATACCGGGGATGGCGAGTCTCAGCACCTGCGGCATGATGATACGCCGAAAACGCAGCCCCCTGTGCATCCCGATCGCGGAAGCGGCTTCAAGCTCGCCTTTCGAGATTGCGAGATAGGCGCCGCGAAAAACCTCGGCCTGATAGGCGCCCGAGATGATGCCGACGGCAAGTGCGCCAGCAGCAAAGGACGGCAGGCCGAGAAAGCCTTCGTAGCCCAACGCCTTGCCGATCGTGGTGACGGCCGTCGATCCGCCGAAATAGATGAGATAGATGATCAGCAGTTCCGGTACGCCACGAAAGACGGTCGTATAGACGTTTCCAAGCGTTACGAGAATGATGTTGCCCGAGAGCTTGGCCGAAGCGACGATGGTCCCGAAAACTGCACCAATCGCCAACGCGACTGCGGTGACGCAGAGCGTCATCAACGCACCCAACAACAGCAGTGCGCCCCAGCCGGTCGAGCCGAAACCGATCAATTCCAGTGTCGCCATCGCATTCGTTCCCCGCAGCGAGTGGTCAGTTTTCTTTTGTATGCAAGCATAACATGCGAATTGCGGCATCAAAGCCGAAAGCCGGCGCCTCGGATCCCGATGCGCCGGCGACCGATTATTCCTTCGGCGAAACGTCCGTCTTGAACCACTTCATCGACAGGGTCTTCACGGTACCGTCCGCCAGCGCCGACTTGATAGCTGCGCTGAGCATATCGCGAAGGTCTGTGTCGGCCTTGCGCACGCCGAGGCCTTCGCCAACGCCCCAGATCGAGCCTGCAACCTGCGGGCCGGTAAAGACGAGAGCGCCGTTGGCGGCGTCGAAAGCAGTCTGGAAATAGACGGCGTCGTCGAAGCCGAGGTCGATACGACCGTTCTGCAGGTCGAGGTCGCGGTCTGCGCCGGTCTTGTATTCACGGATCGTGGCGACATCACCGAAGTTGTCGTAGATGAACTTCGCATAGACGGTTGCCGCCTGGATGCCGATGGTCTTGCCCTTGAAGGCTTCCTTCAGCGCCGCGATTTCCTTAACGCCAGTCTGGCCGGGCGTCATGGTAACCGTCGCGCCGGTGCCGGCAGCGTTTGCCAGCGGACTATCCTTGGCGGTCGCGAAGGCGGCCGGCGTCGCGGCATAGGGAACGGTGAAGTCGATGACCTGCTTGCGCTCGTCGGTGATCGACAGTGCGTCCATGATCACGTCGAACTTACCGGCGTTCAGCGCCGGGATCATGCCGTCCCAATCGGACGCTACGAGCTTGCAATCGAGCTTCGCGCGTTCGCAAAGAACCTTGGCGAGTTCCGGCTCAAAGCCGCCGAGCGTGCCGTCCGAATTGGTCATATTCCAAGGCGCATAGGCGCCCTCGAGCGTGATGGTCACGGTCTTCCAGTCCTTCGCCTGGGCGGCGGGGCCGGCAAGAACGGAGAGCGCAAGCGCGCCGGAAAGAAGGGCGTGTTTAATCTTCATCTATGTTCTCCTCTTGAGATCGAAATGGCCGTTTCAATATTTACGCCGGTCTTTGCCGGCTTGCCGCTCATGCACCGACATAGGCTAGCCGGATTGATCGGGAAGTTGTATAGGGTACCATATGATAAAATTTGTGTTATGCAAGTGGCAAGTCGATTTATAGGCCAATTTCGCGCATGCACAAGGATTAGGCAATGAGACGCCCCACCGATCGAAGACGCGAGCTGACGGAAAACGATAATGGTCCGCTCTATGCGGGCGTCAAGCAAATGATCCTCGATCGGATCCACAGTGGCGAGTGGCCTCCGAAGCATCGGGTTCCATCCGAAAACGAACTCGTTGTCGAACTCGGCGTCAGCAAGATGACCGCCAATCGCGCCCTTCGAGAACTTGCCAGCGAAGGCGAACTTATCCGCATCCAGGGCGTAGGCTCGTTCGTCGCGGAGCGAAAAGGCTCTTCAGCCCTATTCGAAGTACGCAATATCGCGGAGGAGATAGCCGAGCGTGGCCATGTCCACGAGGCGACTGTTATTGTTCTTGCGCGGGAAACCGCATCCCCTGAGGTGGCAGACGGGCTAGCATTGAACATAGGAGATCCGGTTTTTCACTCGCTTATCGTTCACAGCGAGAATGGCGTACCGGTGCAAATCGAAGATCGCTTCGTCAATCCGTCCGCCGCGCCGGATTACCTTGAACAGGACTTCTCCTCCCTGACGCCCAACGCGTACCTGACGGCAGCGGCACCGCTAAGCGGCTCTGAACATGTCGTCGAGGCGGCGATGCCGCAAGGCTGGGAATGCAAGCTTCTGACGATCCTCAAAAGCGAGCCGTGTCTCACCATCCGGCGGCGGACATGGTCGGGAAAGGAAATCGTCTCAATTGCCAGGCTGATCTATCCCGGCCATCGTTACAGGCTCGAGACGCATAGCGGTAAAATGTTCGAAGAATAGCCGGTTCTTTGAGTTGTATATGGAGGGTATTATTTTTCTCGTGCCAAGGCCCTTCGCGTCCGAGATGAGAAGAAGGGCGACCGTTGACAAATGGCAAGCAGTTCATAAGCTCTGCCGCACCCTACGCCACCGACTTGATCCTCGGAGATAAAGATCATGCCGATGCAGGAACAGTGCAGCACAACCTGGCCAAACGCATGAAACGGTTGATTTTAGCCGGCGTTGCTCTCTGCTTTTCGTCTTATGCGGCCATGGCGGCCCAGACCCTCGATCTCATCGCGCAAAGAGGGGCTATTCGGATCGGCTACATAGCAGACGAGGCGCCGTTCTCCTCCAAGAAGAAGGATGGCACGCCCGGCGGCTACACCATCGATCTCTGCCGGAAGATTAGTGACGAAACCAAACGCAGCCTTCCCAATATCAAGCGGGAATACGTCGAAACCACACTGGCCGACGGCTTTGAAGCGGTGAAGAGCGGACGCATCGATCTCTTATGTGGCGCCTTGACCGTCAATCTTACCAGGCGCGAAACCGTCGATTTTTCCCAGCCGATCTTCGTGACGGGCGCAAGCGCCCTCCTGCGGAAGGACTCGCCGGACTATCTCCAGATACTCTTTCTCGACAGCCCCTCGGTACGCGCGGTGGACGCACGGCCGACGTCAAACAGCAGCATTGGAGTGCGCGCAGACACGACGACAGGCACTACGCTGCGCGGCGCGCTCGGCACCGGGATACCGGAAGCGCGGGTTGCTGACTTCGCGACCCATGAAGACGGGCTCAAAGCGCTGGAGGATCACAGGATCGACGCATACTTCGCTGACCGGGCTCTTCTTATTAGCCTGGCAAGTCGCGCTCGCAATCCTACGGCACTTGAGATCGGTAATCGTCTGTTCACGCATGAGCCTTACGCAATCGCATTACGGCGAGACGATTCCGCCTTCCGCCTCCTCGTAGATCGTGCCTTGACAGATTTTTATCTTTCCGACGATTTTCCAAAGCTGCTGAAGACATATTTCGGAGGGGAGGCCGGGACGCTCCGAGCCGAAATCATGATGCAGTCGATCCCGCAATAGACTGAAAGCACCCGGCGGAAGGTCGTCAGGATCAAACGACGATCGGGACCTGCGCTCCATCCATACTAACCACCACGCCGGTCACATAACTTGCCTTGGCCGAACTCAGGAACGTCACGACGTTGGCGATTTCTTCAGGCGTTGCCATCCGACCAAGCGGGATGCGACTGACCGCCCGTGAAAGCGCCTCCTCTTCCGTGGTCCCGGCAAGCTTTGCTTCAGCCCTTATACCCTCGGCCACCCTGTCGGTCTCGGTCGTGCCGGGGTTCAGCCCGATGATCCTGATGCCGCTATCGGCATAGGCATTGGCTAGGCCAACCGTCGCCAGCATGAGCGCGGCATTGGCAGCGCCGCCGGCAAGATGCGTCGGGGACGCGACCTTTCCGCCTGACCCGATAATATTCACGATCACGCCGTCGCGTCGGTCGGCCATTCGCTTCACCACCGGATCGATCACGTTGATATAGGAGAAGTACTTGGCATCCATCGCCGCCCGCCAGGCAGCTGGTGTCAGCTCCGCCGGCGGAGTACGTCGGGCAGCGCCGGCGCTATTGATCACGATGTCCAGGCTACCGATCTCCGCTTCGATCTTCTCAACGAGCGCACGGGCCTGCTCGTCCGATGTCAGATCGGCAGCAAAGCCGATTGCGCCGGGAATTTGTTGCAGAGCAGTATCGATATTTGCTTGCGAGCGCGATGAGATAACGATGCGTGCGCCCTCAGACGCGAGAGAGCGGGCGCAGGCAAGTCCGATACCCTTTGAACCACCTGTGACGAGGGCGATCTTGCCGTTCAAATCCAATTGCATCGCATTTCCTTTCCCATCTTCAGCCAGATCGCATGTCGCGCTGGCCATGCATCGCTTCCAAGCTCGTGATCAGGCTTTCAGAACGCCACCAGCAGCAACGACCGCCTCTGGCGTATCGACATCGAGGTGGGCTGCCTCGCCTATATCGACATCGATAATCGGGATTCCCGAGCCCTCTATGATATGCCGCGCGCCGACATCCCCTCTAAGCCGCATAACCTCGCCGTAAACCGCGCGGGGCAGAATGACCGGATTGCCGCGCTTACCCCGCGAGACGGCACGGACAATTGCATTGCCGCCCGCACCGCGGAACGCAGCCAACAGCAACCGTAAATCCTCCGTCGTAATGCCGGGCATATCGGCCAGCATGACGAGGATTCCGTCCGCCTGACGGGCCTCGACACATGAAAAACCTGCAATCAGTGAACTCGCCATGCCCGAGGCGAAATCGGCGTTATGAGCAAAAACAGCCCTCAGTCCGGAAAGAGCCCCGACGATCTCGTCTGCCCTATAGCCCGTCACCGCGATCACAGAATCTGCTCCGCTCCCGACCGCAGCCTCTGCGGAACGCCGGACGAGAGGCACGCCATCGAACTCCGCAAGCAGCTTGTGCGGTCCGCCCTCACCCATACGGCTCGCCCTTCCCGCAGCAAGCAGCACGACGGCCACAGATATCGGCGGCTTGCCGACCTCATCGCTTGATTGCGGAACACCAGAGGCCATCATGGCTCGCTCCTGCCCGGCAAGATGTGCTCTCGTGTGCGCAGCGACTGGATGATCTCGGCAAGGATTGCGACCGCAATCTCTGCCGGATTTGCCGCCTTGATCGCCAATCCTATGGGAGCACGGATTCTTGCCAGTTCGAGGTCATCGAGCCCCGCTTTCTTCAGACGTTCGAGACGAGCAGCATGGGTCTTGCGGCTACCAAGCGCTCCGACGTAGAAGCAGCCGGCCCGCAATGCCTGGCCGATCGGGTAGTCATCTATCTTCGGATCATGCGTAACAGCAACGAGCGCCGTGTACCGGTCGAGCGGTTGATCGCTGAGAACGTCAACCGGCCAATCCGCAACGAGATCGACGCCGGCGAAGCGCTCCGGTGTGGCAAAAGCGGTGCGTGGATCGATGATACGAATATCGAATCCGGCAAGCGCCGACATATTCGCCAGCACCTGGCTGATATGTACCGCTCCGATGACCACAATTCGGACGGGAGGCAGATAGGCGTTCACGAAAAACGATCGACTGTCGGCCTCCACCACGCCCGATTTTCCGGATCGAAATCTGTCGGCGACGGCCTCGCCGAGACTACCATCCACCAACTCGCCTTCCAGGAGGAGATCGCTCTTTCCACTCGCAAGGTCAGTCACCTGTACCACGGCTTTGCGAGCGCGCCTCGCACTGTTCAGCGCCATCAAGTCTGAAGCATTCATCAGCCGAGCCTTTCAGGGTATGTTTGTCGCGGCATGACACCGAGCTTGCAGGAGGGAAATTGATCCCGACAGGCAGGACCAAGCGAAGCGCGATTGGCTTGAAATATCATAGTTATCGGAACCGGCTGGTTCGGCAAGCGCAAGCGTGCATAAGCCTCATCAATTTGCGTTGAGGATGAACGGGCTGACGCTTTCCGAAGATCGACAGTGTCCATTATCCATTTTTTGGCCCCAACGCCGCGTCCACTGCATCGTAAAGATTGGATTCAGCCTTTTTTGGTAATTCTCCGTTAGCGTTTGCTCTCTGTGTTTTTCCGCGGCAGGGATTCGTCCGTCGGCCGTTGTTTTGCGTACGGGTTTTCATGCGTCCAATCATCTTGCCGGCAATGCTCCTTGTGTCCCTGGTCATGGCAGGATGCACCGCCAAATCAGGCCCGGAAGTCGCCGTGAGCGAGCAGCCGTCACCGGAAACGACCGGCTCCGTCCGCCTCCCGGTGCCGGTGCCTACGGTCGACGTCGGCAAGGGAGCCTCCACTGTGGCACGGCCGCCCAAAGAGTTGGCCTGGACAGGGCCAGCTCCGGAAGCGCAGCCATTCCCTGACGCCATTGAGACACCTGGCTTACCCGTTCCGTCGGAGAGGCCGGTCGCACTGATCATGCAGACCAGTCCCGCCATCGAGGCACCGCCAGGAATCCGAGCGCGGATTTACAGCCGCCAGTTCCGAGACGCCAAACCGATCAACTTCGGTTCCTACTCGCCAAAGAAGCTTGCCGTTCACGGCGTCGACGTTTCGCGCTGGCAGGGCGATATCGACTGGGCAAAGCTACAAAGCCAGGGCGCGAATTTCGTCTATATCAAGGCCACCGATGGCGGCGATCATCTCGACCCGATGTTCAAGGAAAATTGGCGAAAGGCCAAGGAGGCCGGCCTGAAGCGTGGCGCCTATCATTTCTTCTACTGGTGCCGAACGGCCGGCGAACAGGCCGACTGGTTCATCCGCAACGTGCCGAAGGAGGCGGGTGCCCTTCCTCCTGTCATCGACGTTGAATGGAACAGCGAGTCGAGTTGCAGCCAGCGCATCTCGCGTGCGCGAGTCCTGGAAAAGATGCAGGTCTTCCTGGACAAGCTGGAGAAGCATTACGGCCAACGACCCATTGTCTACACGGCCCCGGACTTCTATCGCGACAACCTGCGTGGCGAACTGCTCAACTATCCCTTCTGGCTCCGCTCGGTCGCCGCCCATCCGTCCAAGGTCTATCCGGGACGAAAGTGGCTGTTCTGGCAGTATTCCGGCTCCGGTGTTTCGCACGGCGTGGATGGCCATATCGACCTCAATGTCTTCAATGGCAGCCCGGGCGACTGGCACAACTGGGTGGCGTCACGCGCGAATTGAGGCGTTTCGCGCGCTTAACCTCAAACGGTCGGCGGCACGAAGCCGGCAGGACCTGTACTGACATAGATGGCGTAAAGCGAGGTTGTTGCGGTGATGAAGAGCCGGTTTCGCCTTGGGCCACCGAAGCAGACGTTCGAGACACCTTCGGGCGTCAGGATCCGCCCGATCAATGTGCCGTCCGGGGCATAGACACGCACGGAATCGCCGCTTGAGGTGAAGATGTTGCCGTACCGATCGACCCTGAAGCCATCGAACAGGCCGACATCGCAGATGGCGAAATTCCGCCCTTCGCCAAGGCTGGATCCATTTCCAGACACCGGGTAGGCGCGCATGGCGGCCGGATGACCCGGCACATGCGTCGCGCCGGTGTCGGAGACATAAAGGATGCTTTCATCGGGAGAGAATGCCAGGCCATTCGGCTTGACCAGATCGGTCGCCACGATGGACAGCGATCCGTCGGCAGGATCGAGCCTGTAGACATTCGAAGCGCCGATTTCCGAGCTGGCGGCAAATCCTTCGTAATCGCTGTCTATCCCGTAGGTCGGATCGGAAAACCAGATCGAGCCGTCGGACTTGACCACTACATCGTTCGGAGAATTCAGGCGCTTGCCCTCGAAGCGGTCAGCCAGTGTTTTCCACTGCCCATCGTGCTCCAGTCGGCTCACTCGGCGGTTGCCATGTTCGCAAGCGATGATGCGGCCTTCGGCATCGATTGTGTGGCCGTTGTGATGACCGCAGGGGCTTTCGAAGACGCCCGCCGACCCGGTCACTTCGTCATAGCGCAGAATGCGATTGTTCGGAATGTCGGACCATATGACGTGGCGGGCAGAGGGAACATAGACCGGGCCTTCGGTCCAGCGTCCGCCGGTCCACAATTGCTCCAGCCTGGCGGATCCGTGA
Organism: Rhizobium sp. BK376; assembly: GCF_004341625.1. Lineage (GTDB taxonomy): Bacteria > Pseudomonadota > Alphaproteobacteria > Rhizobiales > Rhizobiaceae > Rhizobium. Next base: position 114,436 of record NZ_SLZG01000016.1, read on the forward strand.
ATCAGCGCCGAAAAGCGTTGGTCGAGACTGTCGTAAAGGCTCATCTTGCTCCTCCCAGAGCGGCGCTTCCCACGCCAAATCGATAAGCGCAGCTAACGATCAACGCCGTCAGGAATCAAGATGAAAACAATGAGATATAGCGACACGCCACCCCGGCATCGACGGATAATCCCGCCAAACGCTTGCATGTCAGGAGAATCGGCCTATGTTTGAATCATCTGAAACGTAACGAAAGGAAGGTGATCCAATGTCTAATGAGATTTCGGTGCTCGTGAAGGACATGGGAGTTAAGGTAATGATTGCGAGGCAGCCCTCGCTCTAAGCCAACCTTCCTACGGGTTGCTATGTGCAGTCCGGGTCTTTCACAAGACCAAAGCTCATGGAGGGCCGCCAGCAGCGGCCCTTTTTGCTGTCCGGAATTATGATTTGACGGATATCGGCCGCGCGGGATTGCCGATGACCGTAGCCCCTTTCGGCACATCCTTAGTGACAACCGCGCCTGCGCCTACGATTGCATCGTCCCCGATCGTCACACCGGGCAGGATAATTGCGCCGCCGCCAATCCAGACGTTTTCGCCGATCGTGACCGGCAGGCCGATCTCAAGCCCGTCTTTTCTGAGCGCCGGATCCTTGTGGTGCTGTGCGCAATAGATTTGCACGCCGGGCCCAAGCATCGTCGAAGCGCCGATCCGCACGGGCGCCGTATCGAGGATGGCGCAGCCGGCGTTGAGGTATACATTCTCCCCGAGGATGATGTTCATACCATAGGCGCAATGGAACGGCGCCTCGATAAAACTCCCCTCGGCGACTTCGGAAAAGAGTGCCTTCAGCGCCGGCGCCATGCTGCCGCGCTCTGCCGGCGGCATACTATTGTGCTGGTGCACCGCCTCACGGGCGCGACGCTGCAGCGGTCGAAGTTCAGGATCCTGGCAGGAATACCATTCTCCGGCTGCCATCTTCTCGCGTTCGGATTTGGGCGTCATGGGCTCGGCTCTAATCGGTGAAGGCTGTTCCCGCTTATGCAATGAGTCGGGCCGGCAGTCACGCTATAAGTGTTTTTTATCGGGACACACCTCGACTGACATGGCTTCATTGGATGTAAAGTCCGGCCATATTGCCGCATTGCGTGTTTGCGCTTCGACGATTACCAGAGCAGAACGATTTCGGGGGACAGAGCTGCTTGCATAGGCCGATCAAAACGGGACATTGGGTGGTGCGCATACTCTGCGCGCTCGCACTTCTGTTCGTCGGATTCGGCCATCAGCCAGCGGGGATGGCCGAGAACACCCCCTTCAACGTTGCGGCCTATGCCCTGCCCGATGGCACGCTCCCCGTTCTTTGCGTCAGCGAAAGTGATGACAGCCAAAAGGATAGCGGCAAGCACATTCACGCGCAGGGCTGCGAAGCCTGCCGCATCAGCGCCTCCGTGCTTCTGCCGTCACCGGTCGACAATCTCGGCGAGAGGATGCGACCGGCGGCCATTGCACCCATGCGACCCTTCATTCGGGTCGCGCAACGGCGGATCCTTTCTCCCAGCACGGCGCCCCGAGCGCCGCCATTTTACCTGAGCTAGTTCCGTAAGCCTCTTTGGAATTCCCTGGATGTCCAGGCGATGCTGTCGGCCCGCACGGTGCAGCGCATCGACCGCCTGAACACATCCGGCAAAGCTAAAGACGCGAGGAACGATCGGCTGTCCTCTCCGCAGGAAGGGCAAAGCCACATCTCTCCTAAACGACAGCACACAAGGCACTCGACCGTTGTTCGGTCCGATCGCCCTTGATCTCAGCCCATTTCGGCCGGCGGTGCCTGAATATTCATGAGCCGGCTGCCGACCGCCATACAAACGGACCTCCGTGTCCACGAACACAAGGGAATACCCATGTCGAAATTCATCCGTATATTCAGCGTCGCATCCGTCTTGAGCGTCGCCGCTGCCGGTCAGGCACTGGCGCATGCCCATCTTCAATCCGCGACGCCGGCAATGGACGGCACCGTAAAGGCATCGCCGGCTGAGCTGGATCTCAAATTCTCGGAAGGATTGAACATCAAATTCACCGGGATAGCCGTAACCGGCCCAGACGGGAAAGAAGTACAGACGGGTGACGCCAAGCTTAGCGCCGCTGACGATACAATGCTGGTCGTGCCTGTCTCGGGTACACTTCCCGCCGGCGTCTACACCGTCAAATGGCATGCGCTTTCGACTGATGGCCACAAGACCAATGGAAACTACAGCTTCACCGTGAAGCCCTAAGAATCCATCGGCCGCTGCGCCCTTTCCTGTTGATAGCGCGGGAGGCAGCGGCCGGTTCCATTGAACGTCTCTCTCAGACGATACCACCGCCACCAGCAGCGGATGCTGGACGCTCCGCAGCAACCTTCTTGCGATAGCCGCTGGCGCGATATGCTGCGATCGGATCGATCGCCCCGTTTGCACGGCGACGCGCTTCCGCAAGGATGGGCTCGACGTCGGTGCGGTAGGCACGCTTCAGCGTTTCCGACGCCATCATGGCGTCGTTCTCATCCTGATAGCCGGACAAGGCCTTGCGGTCGACGATCAGCGCCTGCGCATAGGCGCGGCGGATTTCGTTGGCGCTGTTGATCAGGCTTTCGATCGGATCGGTGACATTGTGCGACTGGTCGATCATGTGCGCCGGATTGAAGTCGTTGACGCCGCGCTGTTCGGCATCCAGCAGCTCGTTGAAGACGAGGAACAGGCGATAGGGCTCGATCACACCCGCATCGAGGTCATCATCGCCGTATTTGGAATCGTTGAAGTGGAAGCCGCCGAGTTTGCCGAACTGGATCAGGCGGGCGACGATCATCTCGATATTGGTGTTCGGCGCATGATGTCCTAGATCGACGAGGCAGAATGCCTTCGGGCCAAGCGTCTGGGCGATCAGATAGTTGGTGCCCCAATCCTGCACCACGGTCGAGTAGAAGGCCGGCTCGTACATCTTGTGTTCGGTGAAGATCTTCCAATCATCCGGCAGCGCCTCGTAAATATCGGCCATGGATGCGAGGTAACGCTCGAAAGCCTTTGTGAAATGGCTCTGGCCGGGGAAGTTCGAGCCGTCGCCAACCCAGACCGTCAGCGCCTTCGAGCCGATCGCCTTGCCAATCTCGATGCATTCGAGATTGTGCTCGACAGCTTGAGCGCGGGTGGCGGCATCCGTGTGGCTGAGCGAACCATACTTATAAGAGTGTGTCTGCCCCGGCGCATCCGAAAAAGTGTTCGAATTCATCGCGTCGAAGCCAAGGCCGAGCGCATTGCCCTTTGCCCTCAACTCCTTGGCATCCGCCTTGTCCCAGGGGATATGCAGAGAGACGTTCGGCGTCGCCCGTGTCAGCTGGTTGATGACGGCGCAGTCGTCAAGTTTATCAAAGATGCCGCGCGGCTCGCCCGTGCCGGGAAAACGGGCAAATCGCGTACCGCCCGTGCCGACGCCCCAGGAAGGCACCGCCACGAAGAAATCTTCGACTTTCCTGGTGACTGCCTCGATATCGATGCCGCGGCGCGCAAAATTGGCACCCAACGCTTCATAGTCTGATTTCAGCGCAGCGGCGCGCTTGTCATTTTCGGCTACGACAAGGTCGGCAGCAATTCGTAATTCGGCCATCGGTTTCCTCCCATTCTTTTCCTGCTGCGGCGATGCCCCTCATCCGCCTGCCGGCACCTTCTCCGCGCAAGCGGGGAGAGGGTTAGGGTGAGGGGCAACCCCTTGCGCGAAACTACCGCGTAAAGCTCTGCGCGTTGCCGGCGTCGACGTTGATGATATTGCCAGTCGACTTGGCCGACAGGTCCGAAGCCAGGAAGTAGATCGCTTCTGCAATATCCTCAGGGAAGACGTTGAGCTTCAGCATCGAACGCTTGCGGTAATGTTCTTCCAGCTCGTCCACCTCGATCTTGGATGAGGCGGCCCGTTGTTCTCGCCATTCGCCGTTCCAGATCTTCGAGCCGCGCAGAACGGCATCCGGATTGACGGTGTTGACGCGGATACCGGCATCAGCACCCTCGAGCGCGAGGCAGCGGGCGAGATGGATCTCAGCCGCCTTGGCCGTGCAATAGGCAGCCGCGTTCGGCGAGGAGGCAAGGCCGTTCTTGGAGGCGACGAAGACGACGTTGCCGCCGAGCGCCTGCCTGCGGAAGAGACGGAAAGCTTCGCGGGAGACGAGGAAATAGCCGGTCGCCAGAATGTCGATGTTGCGGTTCCACATCGACAGTTCGGTCGTTTCGATCGGTGCCGAGGATGCGATTCCTGCATTCGAGACCAGAATGTCGATGCCGCCGAATTCGACGCAGGACTCGGCGAAAGATGAGATGACCGCATCTTCCTTGGTCACATCGAGCTTGACGCTGCGCACTGCATCGGCGCCGTAGCTCTTGACGAAATCGGCGTGCGTGGTTTCCAGCGCTGCAGCGTCGATATCAGCAAGCACGACGCAAGCGCCCTCGCCAACCAGCCGGGCCGCAGTCGCGCGGCCAATGCCGCCGGCGCCGCCGGTGACGAAGGCAACCTTGCCCGCCATGCTCTTCGGCTTCGGCATGCGCTGCAGCTTGGCCTCTTCGAGCAGCCAGTATTCGATGTCGAAGGCTTCCTGCTCCGGCAGGCCCTGATATTCGGAGACGGTCGAAGCGCCGCGCATGACGTTGATGGCGTTGACGTAGAATTCGCTGGCGATACGAGCCGTTGCCTTGTCGCGTGCGAAGGAGAGCATGCCGACACCAGGAACGAGGAAGATGACGGGATTCGCGTCACGCATCGCCGGCGAATTGTCATGCTTGCAGTCGTTGTAATAGCGCGCGTAATCGGCACGATAGTCTTCAAGCGCCTTGTCGAGGCTTGCAACCACCGCATCGACATCCGGTTTGGCGGGATCGAAATCCACGATCAGCGGGCGGATCTTGGTGCGCAGGAAATGGTCGGGGCAGCTGGTGCCGAGCGCACCGAGCGGACGCAGGCTCTTCGAATTGACGAATTCGAGCACCGCGTCTTGATCATCGAAATGGCCAAGCTTGCGTTCCGCCTTGCCTATGCGGCCACGAACCTCGGGCATCAGGCGGGCGGCAATCGCGCGCCGCTCGGCCAGCGGAAGGCTTTCGGTCACGGCGCCACCGAAGATGGTCTTGCCCGAAGTTTGCTCGGCAAACCACTTGATCGCCTTGTTGATGATCTGAAGCGTCAGTTCGTAGCAGGCCTTCGCGTCGTTGGCCCAGGTGAACAGGCCGTGGCTTTCCAGCACGACGCCCTTTGCATCAGGATGATCCTTGACGAAAGCTTCGAGATCGAGGCCGAGCTGGAAGCCGGGGCGGCGCCAGGGCAGCCAGCCGATTTCATCGCCAAAAATCTGCTTCGTCAATTCCTTGGAATTCTTGGACGCCGCAATCGCGATGATCGCATCCGGATGCATGTGGTCGACATGTGTGAATGGTACGAAACCATGCAGCGGCGTGTCGATCGATGCGGCGCGGGCATTGAGGTTGAACGTGCAGTGCGGCAGGAAGCCGACCATGCGATCTTCATCCTCGACACCGCGATAGATGCTTTTGAGCGAATCGAGCTTGTCCTGATAAAGCGTCGCAAAGCCGTCGAGCTTGATCGTTCCGACGTCGCCGCCCGAGCCCTTCACCCAGAGTACCTTCACTTTGCCGCCGGTCAGCGGGTCGGTTTCCATTACCTTCGCAGAGGTGTTACCGCCGCCGTAGTTGGTGATGCGCTTGTCTGCGCCGAGCAGATTCGAGCGATAGAGCAGCTTGCCGGGCTCATCCAGGCCGGCCGCATGCTTATCATCCCAACGGTTTTCGAGAAGCCGAACCTCAGCCGCCATGTCATCCTCCCATAGCAAAATCTTTTGCAAACGCAGGCCTCGCCGCGTCTATTTCGTTGACGGTATCGCTCATGGAAAGCTGCGTTGTCAATCGAAAACGATCAAAATCGATAATTGTGCAGCGCAATATGAAAATTTATGATCGTTTTTGATTGACACTTTGTCATATATGAGAAATAAGCGACGCAGGGAGGAGCCGATGCACGAACGGGAACGCCATCGCATCATACTAAGCGCCGTACAGGAAAAGTCCGTGGTCACGATTCAGGATATATCCGAATTGACCGAGGCTTCCGAGGCGACGATCCGGCGCGATATTGCAGCTCTGCATGTGCAGGGAAAGATCAGGCGCGTTCGCGGCGGCGCGGAAGCCGTGCACCCTCCTCAGCTTGGAAATCTGGCAGCCCGACCCTTCAGAGTGTCGGAAGCAGTCAACATCGATAAAAAGCGCGCAATCGCGCGTCAGGCCGTCGATCTCTGCGAGCCCGGCGATGCCATCATCATCAACGGCGGCACGACGACGTTCCAGATGGTGCATTTCATGGCGGCCCACCGGCTGCAGGTCATGACCAACTCATTTGCGATTGCCGAACATCTGGTGAAGCATTCGAAGAATTCGGTAACGATCCCGGGTGGCGCGATCTATCGCGAGCAGAGCCTGATCCTGTCGCCGTTCGATAACGACACCATCCGCAATTTCTATGCGCGGCGGATGTTTATCGGCGCACAGGGCGTGGGCCCGCTCGGCATCATGGAATCGGACGCACTGGTCATCCAGAGCGAGCAAAAGCTCATGCACCAGGCGGACGAGCTGGTTGTCATGGTCGATTCCAGCAAGTTCCATCGCCGATCGAGCCTCATACTGTGTTCGCTCGATCGCGTTTCGACGATCATTACCGATGACGGAATTTCTCAAGAAGCCGTCAGAATGATCGAAGATGCAGGTGTCTCGCTCGTCGTTTCGAGCGTGACGCCGCAATCGGGGACGGAGGATTCCTCTTCGGTCGCCTGAATGGGGACGGAAGGGGTGGGAGCAGTCTTATCAACGTGGGAGGATGAATTATGAATATTGCAAAGAAACTCGCGATCGGCGTGGCGCTGGCCGCCATTATGGTCGCTGGCTCGGCAAGCGCCAAGGACATCAAGATCGGTCTGGTGGTGAAGTCCCTAGGCAACGGCTTCTTTGAAGCTGCCAATAAGGGCGCGCAGGAAGCCGCCAAGGAACTCGGCGGCGTAGAAGTAATCTACACCGGCCCGACGACGACCACGGCCGAAGGCCAGATCGAAGTCATCAATTCGCTGATCGCCCAGGGCGTCGACGCGATCGAGATTTCCGCCAACGATCCGGACGCCGTCATTCCGGCTCTGAAGAAGGCAAAGCAGCGCGGCATCAAGGTCATCTCCTTCGATTCCGGCGTCAACAAGGATGGCCGCATCCTTCAGCTCAACCCATCCTCTAACGAGTTGATTGGCAAGATGTGCCTGAAGCTGGCAGCCGACCATCTGGATGGCGGCAAGGGTGACTTCGCAATCCTTTCGGCAACCACCACCTCGACGAACCAGAACATCTGGATCGGCGAAATGAAGAAGCAGCTGAAGGATTTTCCGGGCCTCAACCTCGTCACGACGGTCTATGGCGACGACCTCTCGGACAAGAGCTATCGCGAAGCCCAGGGCCTCCTGACCTCGCACCCTGAAGTCAAGGTCATCGTCGCTCCGACCACCGTCGGCGTTCTCGCTGCATCGCAGGCCGTCAAGGACGCAGGCAAGATCGGCCAGGTCTACGTGACCGGTCTCGGCCTGCCGTCTGAAATGGCCGGTGCGATCAAGTCCGGCGCGACGAAGGAATTCGCCATCTGGAATCCGATCGATCTTGGCTATTCTGCAACGCAGATCGCCTATCGCCTCGTCAAGGGCGAGACCGACGGCAAGCCGGGCAGCGAAATCAATGCCGGCCGCATGGGCAAGATCAAGGTTGACGACAAGGGCGAAGCCGCCATGTCCGATCCCTTTGTCTACAATGCCTCGAACATCGACCAGTTCTCCAAGGTCTTCTGATCCTAGGAGCGTTTGAACGCACCACCCGGCGGTCTCCAAACCGCCGGGACTGGCAATCGATTTCCGGTAAAAGCTTCATGACCAGCGTCCTTCAACGTCCGATCGCGGATAAAGCATCAGCCGCACCGACAGCTATTCTGGAGATGCGCGGCATTTCGCAGATCTTTCCGGGCGTCAAGGCTCTGGATGGCGTCAGCATCAGCCTCTATCCGGGCAAGGTGACGGCACTGATCGGCGAAAACGGCGCCGGCAAATCCACGCTCGTCAAGATTCTGACGGGCATCTACCGCCCGAACGAGGGCGAGATTCTCGTCGATGGCAAACCGGTGCATTTTTCGAATGCCCAAGCCGCGATCGACGCCGGCGTAACTGCCATCCATCAGGAGACGGTGCTTTTTGACGAGTTGACGGTTGCCGAGAATATCTTCCTGGGCCACGCGCCGCGCACGCGCTTCCGCACGATCGACTGGAAGCTGATGAACAATCGTTCGAAAGAGCTGCTGCATTCGCTGGAAAGCAACATTGACCCGACGATCCGCCTGAAGGATCTTTCTATCGCGCAGCGACATCTTGTGGCCATTGCCCGCGCCCTGTCGATCGAAGCCCGCATCGTCATCATGGATGAGCCGACGGCCGCTCTCTCACGCAAGGAGATCGACGATCTCTTTCGCATCGTCGAAGGCCTGAAGGCGCGCGGAAAAGCCATCCTTTTCATCAGTCACAAGTTCGACGAACTCTATGAGATCGCGGACAATTTCGTCGTCTTCCGTGATGGCCGCGCCGTCGGCAACGGGCGACTGAAAGAGACGCCACAGGACGAAATCGTCCGCATGATGGTCGGGCGTGACGTTAAGGATGCCTTCCCGAAGATTGCCGTCCAGATCGGCGATACCGTTCTCAATGTCCAGAATTACTGCCACCGTACCGAATTTCGCGACATTTCCTTCGGGCTTCGCCGCGGCGAAATTCTCGGCGTCTATGGCTTGATCGGCGCCGGCCGTTCCGAGCTCTGCCAATCGCTCTTCGGCGTCACCAAGCCGCTTTCCGGACGTCTCGCGTTGAATGGCGAGGAGATCACCATTCACTCGCCGCTCGACGCGATCCGCGCCGGCATCGTCTACGTACCGGAGGAACGCCAGCGGCACGGGCTGGCGCTGCCGATGCCCATCTATCAAAACATGTCTCTGCCATCGCTTGGCCGCACATCTCGCAAGGGTTTCCTGAAAGCCGCAGAGGAATTCGCGCTCGCTCGGAAATATGCCGAGCGGCTGGATCTGCGCGCGGCGGCACTGTCCGTTCCTGTCGGGACGCTCTCAGGCGGCAACCAGCAGAAGGTCGTGATCGGCAAATGGCTGGCGACCCAGCCAAAGGTCATCATTCTCGACGAGCCGACGAAGGGCATCGACATCGGCTCGAAGGCTGCTGTCCACGCCTTCATCAGCGAGCTGGCGGCAGACGGGCTCTCCATTATCATGGTCTCGTCGGAACTGCCGGAAATCCTGGGCATGTCGGACCGTGTGCTTGTCATGAAGGAAGGCCTTTCTGCCGGCATCTTCGAGCGCGCTGGGCTGACGCCGGAAACGCTGGTGCGCGCTGCAACGGGCAACGCATAGGAGCTGCCGATGCCAAAAATACTGAAAAAACGCGAAACGCTGCTCTTTTCCATCATCGTCGTTCTGATCGCCGGCTTTTCGACCCGCGCAACCGGCTTCGCGACGCCTGAAAACCTCAGCAACATCTTCAACGATACCGCGATCCTGATCATTCTGGCGCTCGCGCAGATGACGGTCATCCTCACCAAGTCGATCGATCTTTCGGTTGCCGCCAATCTTGCCTTCACCGGCATGGCGGTCGCCATGCTGAATGCCGCCTATCCCGGCATCCCTCTTGTCGCATTGATCCTGGCTGCTATCGCGATCGGCGCACTTCTCGGAGTGATCAACGGCTACCTCGTCTGGGCGCTGGAAATTCCTCCGATCGTCGTGACGCTGGGAACGCTCACCATCTATCGCGGCATGGCCTTCGTGCTTTCGGGCGGCGCCTGGGTGAATGCGCACCAGATGACCCCCATCTTCCTCAATGCGACCCGCCAGCCGATCCTCGGCCTTCCAGTTCTCGGCTGGATCGCCATTGTCATCGTGTTGCTGGTCTATGTCGTGCTGAAGTACACATCCTTCGGGCGTGCGACCTATGCGGCTGGCGGCAATCCGGTTGCCGCCGTCTATGCCGGCATCGATGTCGGCTGGACGCGCTTCCTCGCTTTCGTCCTCTCGGGCGCGCTGGCAGGGCTCAGCGGCTATCTCTGGGTTGCCCGCTATGCGGTGGCCTATGTCGACATCGCCAACGGATTTGAACTCGACAGCGTTGCAGCCTGCGTCATCGGCGGCATCTCGATTGCCGGCGGCGTCGGCTCGGTCGCTGGCACCGTTCTCGGCGCGCTGTTTCTCGGCGTCATCAAAAATGCATTACCGGTCATCGGCATCTCACCTTTCACCCAGATGGCGATATCAGGGACGGTGATTATCCTTGCGGTCGTCTTCAATGCAAGGCGCGAACGCAACCGCGGTCGCATCATCCTGCGTGACCAGGCCGCCAAGGAAATCGACGAAAGGAAGGTGGCAGCATGAGCACCGTTTCGCAAGCCACGGAAAAACGCACAATCCCCGACCGCCTCGGAACACCGCTGAAGCGGATCATGTCGAGCTGGGAGATCCTGCTGCTCGGCGTCGCCATCCTGATCTTCATCTTCAATTCAATCGCGTCGCCCTATTTCCTCGACGCCTACAATCTCTCGGACGCGACCTTCAATTTCACCGAAAAGGCAATGATTGCCTTTGCAATGACGCTGCTGATCATCGCAGGCGAGATCGACCTCTCCGTGGCCGCGATTATTGCACTCGCGTCGACTGCGATGGGTGCTGCGGCACAATATGGCGTCGACACGGCCGGCCTGGTCGCGATCGGTATTTTTGTCGGCCTGCTCTGCGGTCTCTTCAACGGCTTTCTCGTCTCGGCGCTGAAACTGCCCTCCATCGTCGTCACCATCGGCACTATGAGCCTGTTCCGCGGCATCTCCTATATCGTCCTCGGCGATCAGGCCTATGGTGGCTATCCCGATGATTTTGCCTATTTCGGCCAGGGCTATGTCGTTTGGGTGTTCTCCTTCGAGTTCGTGCTATTCATCGTGCTGGCGATCCTCTTTGCCATCCTGCTGCACGCGACAAATTTCGGCCGGCAGGTCTATACGATCGGCAACAACGAGTTTGCCGCGCGCTTCTCCGGCATCCCGGTCGAGCGGGTGAAGTTCATCCTCTTCCTTCTGACGGGCGTCATGAGCGGCGTTGCTGCTGTCTGCCTTACCTCGCGCCTCGGCTCGACCCGCCCCTCGATCGCGCAGGGCTGGGAGCTTGAGGTCGTGACCATGGTCGTTCTTGGCGGCGTCTCGATCCTCGGCGGTTCGGGTACGATCGGCGGTGTCGTCATTGCCGCCTTCGTCATGGGCCTCGTCACCTTCGGGCTCGGCCTGCTGAACGTGCCAGGGATCGTCATGTCGATCTTCATCGGCCTGCTGCTGATCATCACCATCGCCATCCCGATCATCGCGCGCCGCATCAAACTTATGAGTTCGAAATGACTGCGCAAATGGAACGGCACGCTTTCAAGATGCGGCTCAATCCGGGCATGGAAGCCGAGTACCGCAAGCGCCATGACGAGATCTGGCCCGAGCTGGTTGCACTACTGCATGATGCAGGCGTCCGCGACTATTCGATCCATCTCGACCGCGAGACGAACACGCTTTTCGGCGTGTTGACCCGACCCGTCGATCACACGATGGCAAGCCTGCCCGATCATCCGGTCATGAAACGGTGGTGGGCACATATGGCGGACATCATGGCGACCAATCCAGACAACTCGCCCGTCCAAAGCGATCTCGTTTCCGTCTTTCATATGCCATGACCGACGCAGCCTCCTTTCGCCGCATCGCCGTTCTCGATATCGGCAAGACCAACGCCAAGGTCGTCATCCTGGATGCGGAAACCGGCGCCGAGATTGCCGCACGACGCACGACGAACACCGTTTTGAAGAGCGGCCTTTATCCCCACTACGATATCGATGCGCTGTGGGCCTTCATGATCGAATCCCTGAAGTCATTCTCCACGACGCCGGGCTTTGACGCGATCTCGATCACCACGCACGGCGCTTCGGCAGTGTTGCTCGATGAGGCGGGGGAGCTCGCCCTGCCGGTTCTCGACTATGAGCATGCCTACCCGGCCGAAATATCCGCGGCCTATGATCGGCTGCGCGCGCCCTTCTCGGAGACTTTCTCACCCCGGCTGTCTGGTGGACTCAACGTCGGGGCGCAGATCCACTATCAGAAGACCGCCTTTCCGGAGCAGTTCGCCAATGTGCGAACAATCCTGACCTATCCGCAATACTGGGCATACCGGCTAACGGGCGTTGCCGCCAACGAATTGACGTCGCTCGGTTGCCACACGGATCTTTGGAACCCCGGAGCCGGCAACTATTCTTCCCTCCTCGACAGGCTCGCGATACGCGATCTGATGGCGCCGGTACGCTCTGCCTTCGATGCACTCGGGCCGGTTCTTCCCGAAACCGCCGACCGGATCGGCTTGAAGCAACCCGTTCCGGTCTATTGCGGCATTCACGATTCCAACGCTTCGCTTCTGCCGCACCTGATCGACAACGAGGCGCCATTTGCCGTCGTTTCGACCGGCACATGGGTCATCTGCTTTGCCGTTGGCGGCGATCTCGCCCATCTCGACCCGACACGCGACGCGCTCGCCAATGTCGACGCCTATGGCCGCGCCGTTCCCTCCTCTCGCTTCATGGGCGGCCGGGAATTCGAGATGTTGTCGGCAGAAATCGGCAGTGTCGACGATCAGGCATCAATCGGCGAAGCGCTTGATAGGGTCATTCGAAAAGGCATGATGCTTCTGCCGAACGTCGCTGACGGGTCTGGCCCCTTCCCCGGCAAGCACATGCGCTGGCTCAGTGACGCGGAGGCGACGCCGGCAGAGCGCCAGGCTGCGGTCAGCCTATATCTTGCGCTGATGACGCAGGCCTGCCTCGCCTTGATCGGCGCTAGAGGCCCGATCTTCATCGAGGGTCCTTTCGCGCTCAACAGCGCCTATCAGGCAGCGCTTTCATCCCTGACGTCAGCAGACGTGATTGCGCTCCCCGGCTCTACCGGCACAAGCCAGGGGGCAGCGCTGTTAACCGGCGTCCGGCCAAGCCACAATACCGCCATCGGCCCAGCGGCCGGGATCGACCTTCCCAGCTTGGCCGACTATCGGCGATCTTGGTATCAGGCCATGGACGAGGATTCGACAGCCACTTGAATTGCTGGTCCCGCGGCGACCTATCTCCCCCGGCGTGTCGGATATCAGCGGATATCGAATTCGGCATCGACCGGTATCTGCATGGCAGTCGCCAGATGATTCGTTTGGCCGGCCAGCCCTATGACGGCAAGCAATTCTGCATGTTGCGCCTCAGTCATACCCCTCGCCTTGGCAGCTGCCGTATGGGAGTGAACGCAGTAGGCGCAACCGTTGGCAGAGGAGACCGCAATATAGATCATCTCGCGCACTAACGGATCGAGCGTACCTTCAACCGCCATGACAGCCTTGAGCCCGTCCCAACTCCGCCTCAGAAGAGCCGGATCGTTGGCAAGTCCGCGCCAGAAATTATTGATGAAATCCGACTTACGCGTCGCCCGGATGTCGTCGAACACGTCCTTCACCGCTGGAACGGCATTCGCCTCTGCATCGGTCAGCAATTTTACAGTTGCCATGGGTGTCTCCTTCGTTGTGAAAAGCCGGCTATGAGGCAAATCCAGATCTGGGCGAGAATGGAAACGAACAGTCCGACTCGACTGTTTGTTTCAAGGTATCCGAATGCCGTCAAAGTCGAGTTCGTTGTCATACAAATCGAGCGGCCGCTCCGTATCCCTGAACAATCTCCTCCGAAAATTTCACCTCAAACACGAAATTGTTTGTTTCATTGTCGCTCGCGTTGCTCAAGTCGCATCGGAGCGTCATAGACATGCCCGATTATTGATATCAAAGCCATTTCAGGCCTCGGACGTGGACAAAATTTAATGCCCTACCCAAATTCCTTAGTGACCCGACGCAAGTTAAAGTCGTGTCACTATGGCTCTTTCGGGGGCGGCTAAGAAAGGTATTTGAATGGCACGCCCTTTTCGGGTCTTTTTGCTGGTTGCGGTAGTCGGTGCGTTGGGCGTCGGTGCATATGTGGAGCGTGACCGTCTCAAAGGCGAATATGATCGCCTGACGGCGCAGAACTCCTCCGCAGGAGCCCATGGTTCGGCGGGTCAGCAGGCTGGTCAGCAGGGCGGCCAAAGGCGTGGTGGCGCGGGGCGGCGCGCCTTTGGACAGGGACAAGGCCCGACACCCGTCCTCGTCTCCGAGGCGAAGGCCGCCGACGTTCCCGTCTATGTCGATGGCGTCGGCGCCGTAAAGGCGCTCAACACGGTCACCGTGCGCCCTCAGGTAAACGGCAAGATCGTTGAGATCGACTTCGTGGAAGGTCAGGACATCAAGAAGGGCGACGTGATCGCCCGGATCGACGACGCTGTCTACAAGGCCCAAAGAGACCAGGCGGTTGCCAAGAAGGCGCAGGACGAGGCGCTGCTGAGGAACGCGCAGCTTGATCTCGAGCGTTACGAGCGGATGGTCCAGACTGCTTCGGGCACGCAACAGCAGGCCGATACGCAACGCTCGCTTGTCGCCCAGTATCAGGCACAGGTCCAGTCCGATCAGGCCGCGATCGAAAGCGCCCAGGCAACGCTCGACTATACGACAATCGAAGCCCCGATTGACGGGCGCACCGGTATTCGCAACGTCGACGTCGGCAATCTCGTCAGTTCCACCGATACGACCGGCATCGTCACCCTGTCCCAGATCAAGCCGATCTCGGTGCTATTCTCCATCCCCCAACAGCAGCTTGGCCGTATCAATGCGGCAAGTGCGACCGGAACCCTTTCAGTGCAGGCGATCTCCGGTGATGGCAAGGTGATCGACAGCGGTTCATTGACTGTCGTCGACAATCAGGTGGATCCGACGACCGGAACGGTAAAGCTGAAGGCGAATTTCCCGAACGAGAAGCTGACGCTCTGGCCCGGCGCATTCGTCAATGCACGCCTGCTCGTCGAGACGATGAAGGGCGTCACGGTGGTTCCCACGGCTTCCGTGCAGCGCGGACCGAACGGCACCTTCGTCTATATCGTACAGCAGGATCAGACCGTCTCCATGAAGCCGGTCAAAGTTGGCCAGCAGGACGATGTCCAGGCCGTGATCGCTGACGGCGTGGTCCCGGGCGACCAGGTGGTCACCACGGGCTTTGCCCGCCTGCAGGACGGCGCCAAGGTCGAAGTTTCCGCACCGGCGACTGAGGGCACACCGAACGCCCAGCAACCCGCTGCCGATAACAACGGCCAACAACCACACCGCCGGCACAATGGCGAGCAGGGAGGCGGCAAAGGCAATGGCGAGGGCGGCGGCCACCGTAGAGGTAGCGACGGAACCGCCGCCACGTCTCCCGACACAACATCAGCCATTCCGAGTGCGCAACCGCAATGAGTGTCTCGTCACTCTTCATAAACCGTCCGATCGCCACCTCGCTGCTCGCCGTGGCGACCCTGCTCGGCGGCACACTCGGCTTCCTCTTCCTGCCGATTGCGCCGCTGCCACAGGTGGACTTCCCGACGATCCGCGTGACGACACAGTTGCCGGGCGCCGACCCCGATACGATGGCGGCACTTGTCACGGCGCCGCTGGAACGTCCGCTCGGCCAGATTCCGTCGCTTGCCTCGATGACCTCGTCGAGCGCCTTCGGCATCAGCCAGATCACGCTGCAATTCGATCTCGGCCGTGACATAGATGGCGCTGCGCAGGACGTCCAGGCGGCGATCAATGCAGCGGGCTCCACCCTCCCCAAGACGTTGCCCTACCCGCCGACCTACTCGAAGGTCAATCCGGCCGATACGCCGATCGTCACGCTAGCACTGCGCTCGTCGAGCTATTCGATCCGCGATCTCAGCGATTTCGCCGATACGATGATGGCGCAGCGCCTGAGCCAGGTGTCGGGCGTCGGCGACGTCAGCATCCAGGGCGGCGTTCGTCCCGCTATCCGGATCCAGGCCGACCTGCCGCGTCTTGCCTCCTATGGCTTGGCGCTTGAAGATATTCGCACCGCCATTTCGAGCGCCAGTGTGGCCGGCGCCAAAGGCTCCCTGGACGGAACGCATCAGTCGTTCACGCTGGCTGCCAACGACCAGATCGTCGACCCCGAGATCTACAAATCCGTCATCGTCGCCTATCGCAACAATGCGCCGATCCTGCTTAAAGATGTCGCCGACGTCGTCGAAGGCCTGGAGAACAACCGTGTCGGTGCCTGGTATCAGGGCGATCCCGCCGTCATCATCGACGTGATGCGCCAGCCCGGCGCCAACGTCATTCAAACCGTGGAAAGCGTGCTCGCGCAATTGCCGCGGCTGAAACAGGCGCTTCCGGCCGGTGTCTCGCTCGATATCGTCAACGACCGGACGGAAACGATCCGGGCTTCCATCCATGACGTGCAATGGACGCTCGGCATCAGCATCGGGCTCGTCATCCTGGTCGTTCTATTGTTCCTGCGCACGATCACGGCGACCTTCATCGCCGGCGTCGCCTTGCCGCTCTCCTTGATCGCCACCTTCGCCATCATGTGGTTCGCGGGCTTCAGCCTGGACAATCTTTCGCTGATGGCGCTGACGATCGGCGCGGGTTTCGTGGTCGACGATGCGATCGTCATGATCGAGAACATCGCCCGCCATATCGAGGAAGGCGAGAGCCCCATGCAGGCGGCGCTGAAAGGCGCCGGCGAAATCGGGTTCACGATCATTTCGCTGACCGTCTCCCTGGTCGCCGTCTTCATCCCGCTCCTGTTCATGACCGGCATCGTCGGGCGCATGTTCCGGGAGTTCGCTCTCACCCTGACGATCGCTGTGGTCGTGTCCGCAATCATCTCGCTGACGTTGACGCCGATGATGTGCGCCCGCATTTTGCGCAAGCCGAAGGAGGGTCGTGGTGGGCTGCTCGCCGGTGCGGATCGTGCCATGGGCTGGATGGTTTCCGGCTACCAGCGCAGTCTCGTCTGGGCGGTCGATCGAAGCGCGCTGATGCTGATCGTGACGGCGATTACGCTCGCCGCGACGATCGCGCTCTATATCGTCATTCCGAAGGGCTTTCTGCCGGCACAGGACACCGGCCTGATAACGGCGGTGATCGAGACCGAGCCGACGACGTCGTTCGAATCCATGAAGCAGACGCAGGCAGCAGTAACGGAGCGGCTTCGCACCGATCCCGATATAAGCGGCATCGTCTCAGTGATCGGAGCCAGCGCCTCCAATCTGACCCTCAATACCGGCTCTCTGACGCTGGTGTTGAAACCGCGCAACCAGCGGACCGCATCCGCTGATGAAATGATCGATCGGCTACGCGTCGAAGTCGCCGACATTCCGGGCGTGCATGTCACTTTCCAGAGCGTCCGCGACATCAGTATCAGCACACGAGTGGCCCGCGCGCCCTATCAATACACGCTGACAGGAACCGATACGGCCACCGTGGTAGACTGGTCGCATAGACTGGCACAGCGCCTGCAGCAAAGTCCGAAACTGATCGACGTCAGTTCGGAAGTCGAGACCGGCGGCGGCCGGATTATGGTCAATGTCGATCGAGAGACGGCTTCTAGACTTGGGGTTTCCATGCAGGCGGTCAGCGATACGCTGAACGATGCCTTCGGCCAGCGCCAGATCACCACGATCTATGGCCAGGTCAACCAGTACCGCGTCATTCTTGAGGCAGCCCCTCAATATCAGTCCGATCCGAAATCGCTGGACAAGCTCTATGTTGCCGGCGCCAATGATTCACAGGTGCCGCTCAACGCATTTTCGACCGCATCCTTTACGACGGCGCCGCTCGTCATCAGCCACGACGAACAGTTTCCTGCCGTCACGCTGAGCTTCGATCTCGCCAAGGGTGCCTCACTCAGCGATGCCGTCAGCGAAATCCGCACTGCTGAGCAAGACATCAATATGCCGAGCTCCGTTCAGCGGAACTATTCCGGCGATGCGCAGGAGTTCGCCTCCTCGCTTGCGGGCGAGCCTTGGCTGATCCTCGCTGCAGTTATAACGATCTACATCGTGCTCGGCCTGCTCTACGAGAGCGCGGTACACCCGATCACGATCCTGTCGACCCTGCCCTCGGCCGGCGTCGGCGCGCTTCTGGCGCTGATGCTCTTCGGGCAGGATCTGTCGATCATCGCCCTGATCGGCATCGTGCTCCTGATGGGTATCGTCAAGAAGAATGCGATCATGATGATCGACTTCGCGCTCGAAGCGGAGCGAACCGAGGGACTGCCGCCGCGCGAGGCGATCATCAAGGCGTCGATCCTGCGCTTCCGCCCGATCATGATGACTACGCTCGCCGCGCTTTTCGGCGCGCTGCCGCTGGCCTTCGCGCAGGGCACCGGCGCGGAGCTGCGCATTCCGCTCGGTATCTCGATCATCGGCGGCCTCGTGCTCAGCCAGCTTCTGACGCTCTATACGACCCCCGTGATCTATCTCGCTCTTGAGCGGCTACGCGCCCGCGTCGTCGGTCGCCCGACGGGTGCGGCTGCCCCCGAGGCCAGCGAATTGGGCGGTGGCATATGAATATTTCCGAGCCCTTCATCAAGCGGCCTGTCGGCACGACGCTCCTGGCAATCGGGCTGATGATCCTCGGTTTCGTCGCCTACCATTTTCTGCCTGTCGCAAGCCTGCCGACCGTGGACTTGCCGACGATTGTCGTCTCGGCAAGCCGGCCGGGTGCGGACCCCGCAAGCATGGCCGCCAGCGTGGCAGCCCCATTGGAACGACGGCTGGGCACCATCGCCGGCGTGACTCAATTGACGTCAGTCAGTTCGCTGGGATCGAGCAGTATTTTCATCCAGTTCGATCTCTCCCGCAATGTCGACGGTGCTGCCCAGGATGTCCAGGCGGCGCTCAACGCGGCGGCGACCGATCTGCCCGGTGATCTCCCGACCCTTCCGTCCCTGCGCAAGGTCAATCCCAACGCCGCCCCGATCATTATCCTAGCGCTGACCTCGGATAACGTCTCCCCAAGCGCCATCTACGATGCGGCCGATTCCGTCATCGTGCAGCGCATCTCCCAAGTGGACGGTGTCGGGCAGGTGTCGGTCAGCGGCGCGGATCAGCCTGCGGTGCGCGTGAGACTCGATCCCGATCGGCTTTCGGCCATGGGCCTGTCGCTCGATGCCATCCGCACGGCAATCGTCAACGCCAATACGATGGGGCCGACCGGCTCGATCGACGGCAACAGTGCCGCTTTTTCCATCGCGCTTAACAGCCAGCTGAGAACGCCTGAGGACTACGGACGCATCATCGTGCATAGCGGTGACGGCACGGCCGTGCGCCTCTCCGACATCGCGACGGTGGAACCTGGTGTCCGCAACAGCCGCTCCGACGCCTGGTACAACGGCAAGCCCGCAGTGCTGCTCAACGTCACCAAGGAAGCAAACGCCAACGTCATTTCCACCGTCGACGGCGTGAAGGCGCTGATCCCGGAATTGCAAGGGCTCATCCCCGCCGGCATCCATCTCGACGTGCTTTCCGACCGTACGACGACGATCCATGCCAGCGTCACAGACATGCAATGGACGCTGCTTGCGACCATCTTCCTGGTCATGGGTGTCGTCTTCGCCTTCCTGCGACGCGCAACACCGACTTTTGCCGCCGGTGTGACCGTCCCCCTGTCGCTGGCCGGCACCTTTGCCGCCATGTGGCTCTGGGGACTTTCGATCGACAATCTCTCGCTGATGGCGCTCGCCGTCTCCGTCGGCTTCGTTGTCGACGACGCCATCGTGATGATCGAGAACATCTATGCCAATCTCGAGAAAGGCATGAGGCCGATGACGGCCGCTCTCGAGGGCGCCAAACAGATCGGGTTCACCGTCGTCTCCATTAGTTTTTCACTGCTCGCGGCCTTCATCCCGCTCTTCTTCATGGGCGGTATCATCGGCCGCTTCTTCCAGACCTTTTCGCTGACGCTTGGCTTCACGATCGTGGTCTCGACATTGGTGTCGCTGACCCTGACGCCGATGATCTGCGCCCATCGCCTCCGCGCCCATGATATCCATGCCCGCCCTGGCTTCTTCGGCAGGATCATCGAGGGTTCGCTCGAAGCCACTACCAACTTCTATGGCCGCACGCTGAAGGCTGTGCTGCACCACCGCGTGCTGACCATCCTGATCCTTTTCGCCTGCATCGCCATGACGGTCTTTCTCTACGTCAAGGTGCCGAAGGGTTTTATTCCGCAGGATGATACCGGCTTCATCCAAGGGAGCACGCAGGCGGCAACCGACATTTCCTATCCCGCCATGGTGGAACTGCAGCGCAAGGCGGCCGCGATCGCCGCAGAGGATCCGGCGGTTTCGGGTATCGGCTCTTCGGTCGGTGGCGGTGGCTTTTCAAGCTCCGTCAATCGCGGTCAGTTGCAGATTTCCCTGAAGCCAATCAACGAACGCATCCCGACCGATCAGGTGATCGAGCGTATGCGCAAATCCCTTTCCGCCATACCGGGGCTCAGTACATTCCTGTTTTCACCCGGCGATATCCGCGCCGGTGCGCGTTCGTCTCAATCCCAGTATCAATTCACCCTCTGGGACGCGAATTACGACGAACTGGTGGAGTGGGCTCCGCGCGTCATGCAACGGTTGCAGGCCGACCCTGCTCTGACCGATGTCGCGACCGACCGGCAACCGAACGGGCTGCAGGCGACCGTCAACATCCATCGCAACGAAGCCTCGCGCCTCGGGGTGAGCATTCAATCCATTGACAGTGCGCTCAACAACGCCTTTGCCCAGCGGCAGGTCTCGACCATCTATACGCAGCGCAACCAGTATCGCGTGGTTCTGGAGGCCGATCCGAACTATGCCCGGGACCCAAGCGATATCTCGCATCTCTATGTGCCGGCCGCGGATGGCACGCAGATCCCCCTGGGCAGTGTCGCCTCGATCGACCGGACGCTGGCGCCGCTTGTCGTCAACCATCAGGGCCAGTTCCCGTCGGTGACAATCTCCTACAACCTTGCGCTCGGTACAACATTGGAAGCCGCCAACGACAGCATCCAGAAAGCCGTGCTCGGGATGCACCTGCCGGATTCGCTGCACGCCGAATTCGCCGGTGACGCTGCGAATGTGAGCCAATCCACCGGGAGCCAGCCTCTTTTGCTGCTGGCGGCATTGCTGGCAGTCTATATTGTGCTGGGCATTCTCTATGAAAGCCTGGCTCATCCCCTAACCATTATCTCGACATTGCCCTCGGCGGGCCTCGGCGCCCTGCTCGCCCTCTTCATCAGCGGCACGGAGCTGACGATCATCGCATTTATCGGCATCATTCTCTTGATCGGCATCGTCAAGAAGAACGGCATCATGATGGTGGACTTTGCCTTGCAGGGAGAGCGCGATCGCGGGCTTTCCTCCGAGGATGCGATCTACGAAGCCTGCCTCAAGCGCTTCCGGCCAATCCTCATGACGACGCTGGCGGCGCTGATGGGCGCAATCCCCCTCATCATCGCGACCGGGCCAGGTTCCGAGTTGCGCCGGCCTCTTGGCATCACGATCGTTGGCGGCCTGATCGTCTCGCAGATCCTGACGCTTTACACCACGCCGATCATCTATCTCATGCTGGCAAAACTGCACGGCCGGTGGTCCCTCAGGCGTCCTAGTGCCGCCGCGGTCGAGGCATAAAAATCGGAACAAAAGATTCCTGCCCTCATTACCCCCATAGGAGGTATGGAATCATGGACGCTAAATCCTGGGATGGAGCCGTCAAAGTTAAACTCAGAAGCAAGCAATCGCCGCGTGAAGTCAGAAACGTGATGGATGCTGCAGATTGCCTTTTTACCGCATGGCCTCGACATGAAGGCGCTGCCTTTGACGAGGCGCTGAAAGTGTTCGCACAAGTCTTCGACGGACGGCGCAAACCGGCGGCCGCTCGAGAGGCTTTCATTGCCGCGGCGAAGGAGGCCCGGCTTCCAATCGACGCATAAAACGACGTCACATTGGAACTATCCTGCACTCACCGCGTTTGCCTGCAGATTTATAACGCATGCGAGATTTGCAGTAATGAATGCCGGACACTGGACTACCGCCGTTACCATCCACCTTCCCGATATCAATCGTCCCTTGATTGTAAGCAATGCCAGCGAGGCGGCGGCAGTCCTTGCCGACAAATGGCCCACAACCTATGGATATCGATACCAACGCGCACTCTCCGCCTGTGCTGCGGTAGCCGAGAAGCATATGGCGGAGGACGGAGCGCGTTCGGCCTTCATGGACGCTGCCGAAGAAGCAGGCGTTGCCACAGAGAACGGCGCCGCAGCAATCATCTCACTTCTTTCATCCGAACTTACTGACTTCCAATCCCTTTGAATTGCCACCGGATATGCTGTCCGAATGGCAGTTGCGGAACGATTGGAACCCGCCTCATCTCAGCAACGTTTCATGCCCAGACATGAGACAATGGAGAACGCCCATGAAGGATCTCAAATGGAAAAGCCCGGTCGAAGTTTCCTTCGCCCAGGAAGGTTCGAAGGTCGTGCAGAACCCCTTCGAAGCGCTGGTCTGCCTGACAGATATGTGGCCCAGCATCCGCGGCCTCCGGTTCCTAAAGGCACGCAGCGCCTGCCGTGCAGCACTTGATGGCCGCAAGACAGCCGAGGAGGCAAGAGCCGAATTCATCGCCGCTGCCAAAGAAGCAAGGCTGACGATGCATTGACCGGGCAACGGCGGCGGGCGCGAGGAGCCAGCCGGCCGCCGACCTCTACACCAGGCGAAATCCAAACCGAAATGACTACCGCTGGTCGAAACGCGGTATGAGAAAGCCGGTCTTGCGGCGATAGGCTTCATATTCGGGGGCAAGCGGGGACTTGGAGAATTTCTTCTCCTCGCCGAGAGCCGCGCTCACATAGATAATCACAAAGGCGATGACGGGAACGACAGCCCATGTCGACGATGAGGCTATCGCCCATCCCGACCAGAACATCAGATAAGACGTATAGAACGGGTGCCTGAGATATCGGTAGGGGCCTGTCGTCACGATGCTGTCAGGATGGTCAGGATCGAACGCAAAGCGCAGACGCGCCTTGCGCGATGCTGAGACCGCCCACCAGAACAGCGCGGCGGCGCATATTTCTATCACCAGACCGACGATCTGAACCCAGGCAACCTGGTGTTCGTACCAGGCGAGATAGAGAAAAAACAGCGTGGTCGCGATAACGACTGCGGAGATAAGCTTCGCTCCGGTCGCCATCTTCGGCGAGTAAAAATGCCCCCTCAGCGACCAGGTATAAAAGCCGACGACCAGCAAGCTGACGACCGAAACAGCAAGGTCGAGCATGAATTCCATTCTGACATGCCTCTCTCTATGGTTGCGACCCGATCATCGCGTGTGTTCCAGAATTAGACACATGTCTCATTAAGGCAAGGCTCATGCGACGAATTAGACGTTCCTTTACGATAGCTGTGCACGGTCTGTAGACATGAGTGTGCGATAGCTGACGGGAGTTTCCTCAAAGGGTCGACCTCCCATGGATATCGTCGAGCGCACAATCCACACCTCCCACGGCGCCGTCAGAATAAGCGATACGGAAGGAGCGGGTTTTCCCGTGTTCATGATCCATGGCTCCTCGTGGTCTCGGAAGATCTTTGAAAAGCAGCTGAAAAGCCCGCTTGCGGACGCATGGCGTCTCATCGCCGTCGATCTGCCCGGCCACGGCGATTCCGACAATGCTGAAAATCCACTATCAACCTATTCGATCGCCGGCCTTGCCGATTGCATGGACGAGGTGATCGAGCAACTCGCCATACCGAGGCTTGCTGTCCTTGGCTGGTCGCTTGGCGGCCACGTCGCCATCCAAATGGCAAGCCGGAGCACGAATATAGCGGGGCTCATGCTCAGCGGCGCGCCGCCGGTTCCTCGGGGCCTTATCGGCATGCTGCGCGGCTTTCACCCGTCCTTCGACATGCTGCTGGCTTCAAAGCCGCATTTTTCGGAGCGCGACCGCGATCGCTTCGAGCATCTTTGTTTCGGAACGACGAACGAACCTTCATTCCGTGAGCTGATCATGCGCGCTGACGGAAGGGCCAGAGCAAGGTTTGCCCAGAGCATGATGCGTGGCGAAGGAGCGGATCAGCGACGAACGGTGGAACAGGCCTCCGTGCCGATCGCTTTCGTCGAAGGATCGGATGATCCATTCGTTAGGGCAAGCTATATAGCCGGCCTGAACGTGCCGCTACTGTTCGGCAACGCGCCTCAGATCATCCAGGGCGCCGGTCACGCACCATTCTGGGAAAAACCAGACGAATTCAACGCCTTGCTCCATCGTTTTCTGCAGGACGTTATGGCAAACGAGGCGGCGATCAGCCGTTCGGCAAGACGCATCGTCCAGAGCTGAGCGGAAAGAAACGCATCGCCAGCGCGGCTCTCCTCCGCCAACGTTAGGCTTGCCTTCCTCCGGATGTGATCCACCTACCTGAGTTGTTGATAAACAGCAGGTAGTGTTCGAGCGTATGTCAGAGGATAGGATTAACGTTGCCGACGACGAGCGGGAGCAGACTCCCAGCCAAGCCGAGGATGCCGGCAAGCGCAGAGAAAGCGACGACAACAGAGGCAGGAAAGAGGAGACAGGCGGAAACGCTGGTGATGCCGATCAGGAGAAGAAGCCATCTTTCATCCGTCGGCACCCTTTCGGGCTCGTGCTTGCCATCATTGCCATTATTGCCCTCATCATCATTGGCTACATCGTCTGGCTGATCTATTTCCATCCTTACGAGTCCACCGACGACGCATTTGTCGACGCGAGAAGTTTCTCCGTTGCGGCAAAAGTATCCGGTTATGTGGCCGAGGTACCCGTGACGGATAACCAGCACATCAAGGCTGGCGACGTCATCCTCAAGATCGATCCCCGCGACTATCAGATCGCGCTCGATCAGGCACAGGGTCAGGCGCAGGCAGCGCAGGCCTCGATCGAGAATGCCGATGCCCAGATCGCCGTGGCAGGTGCGTCGGTCGAGCAGGCAAGGGCACAGCAAAACTCGGCAACGGCAGCCCTCCAATATGCTCAGGACGAAGCCGACCGGCAGCAGCAATTGGTCAAGTCGGGCGCCGGTAGCCTTCAGACCACGCAACAGGCGGTCTCGACCCTTCATCAGGATCAGGCAAATCTCGCCCAGACGCAGGCCAGCGTGACCTCGGCACTGAAGAATGAAGCGGCCGTCAAAACCCAGAAGTCGAGCGCGATTGCCAGCCTGACCCAGGCCCAGGCCCAGGTCGAGGAAGCGCAACAGAACCTGAAATACACGACGATCGTTGCCGCCCAGCCCGGCCGCGTGGTGCGGCTGACCGGCGCGAAGGGCCAATATCTCGATGCAGGTCAGGCCATAGCGATGTTCGTTCCGGACGACGTCTGGATCACAGCGAACTTCAAGGAAACCCAGTTGACGGATATGCGCCCCGGCCAGCTTGTCAATCTGACGATCGACGCCTATCCGGATCATAAGCTTACCGGAAAGATCGACTCCATCCAACCGGGGTCCGGAACCGCCTTTTCGCTGCTGCCGGCAGAAAACGCCACAGGCAATTATGTGAAGGTAACGCAGCGCGTGCCTGTCAAAATCGTTGTCGACCACTGGCCGAGTGACGTCGCTATCGGGCCGGGAATGTCCGTGGTCCCGACAGTGACGGTACGGCCGAGGAATTGACATGACGGATATCGCAGGCGGTCAGGGTGCCGACGCCGCGGCGCGCATTCCCAATCCATGGCTCATTGCAATGGTGGTGTCGACGGCGACCTTCATGGAAGTGCTCGACACGACGATCGCCAATGTCGCATTGCGCTACATTTCGGGCGGACTTGCTGTCAGCTCGGACGAAGCATCCTGGGTGGTGACCACCTATCTCGTTTCGAATGCGATTGTTTTGGTCGCCAGCAGCTTCATTGCAAAGCGCTATGGCCGCCGGCGCTTCTATCTCCTTTGCCTCGCCACCTTTACCGTAACCTCGATCCTGTGTGGCCTGGCCTGGAATCTTCAAAGCCTGCTGATCTTCCGGATGATCCAGGGCTTCGCCGGTGGCGGCATGGTGCCTATATCGCAATCCATTCTCGCGGACTCCTTTCCACCAGCAAAACGCGGACAGGCCTTTGCGATGTTCGGTGTCGCAGTCGTGGTCGCCCCCGTCGTTGGACCGACGCTTGGCGGCTATCTCTCCGACAATTTCTCCTGGCATTGGTGCTTCTTGATCAATGGCCCGGTTGGCGTTCTGTCTTTTGCACTGGCCTATTTCCTCGTTCGAGAGCCGGAATCGCTGCGCAAGGAACGCGCGGAGATGCGAAAAAAAGGCACTCGCTTCGATATCATTGGCTTCGCGCTGGTAGCGACCTTTCTCGGCTCCCTGGAACTGGTGTTAGACCGCGGCCAGACCGAAGATTGGTTCGGATCGAACTTCATCGTCGTTACGACGGCCATATGCGTGGCGGCTCTCATTCTGGCTATCATATGGCTGCTGACGAAAACCAACCCTATTCTGGATGTCCGCCTGCTTGCCAGCCGGCAGTTCGGTTCGTGTTTCATCGTGATGCTGGCGACCGGGGCAATTCTGATCGCCACAACGCAATTTCTGCCTGAGGTGCTACAGCAGAATTTCGGCTACACCGCCACCTGGGCCGGTCTTTCTCTCTCGCCCGGCGGCATCGTGACGATGGCGATGATGTTTGTTGCGGGACGCCTGACATCCATCGTCCAGCCCAAATACATGATTGCTGTCGGCGCTGCGATCATCGCGGGATCGATGTGGGGATTGACCCGTCTTTATGCCGATCTGAATTTCGCTTTCTTCGTCTGGTCGCGCGTCTATATCGGATTGGGGCTACCCCTGATCTTCATTGCGATCACCGCAGCCTCCTACGACGGCCTACGCAAGGACCAGACAGACCAGGCCTCGGCCATGATCAACGCCGCCCGCAATATCGGTGGTTCGATCGGCGTCTCGATTGCATCCAATGTCCTTGCCCATCGCCA
This sequence comes from Rhizobium sp. BK376, assembly GCF_004341625.1. Lineage (GTDB taxonomy): Bacteria > Pseudomonadota > Alphaproteobacteria > Rhizobiales > Rhizobiaceae > Rhizobium. The sequence continues at coordinate 141,478 of NZ_SLZG01000016.1, forward strand.
GCAATGGCACCAAAGCCGGCTTGTCGAACACGTCGTTCCCTCCGATCCCGCCTATCACCAGACGATGCAGGCGATGACGCGTTATTTCGCGCAGAAGGGTGCGACGACCGTCGATGCGGGATCGCAGGCGACCGCCTGGATCGGCCAGCAGGTCCAGATACAGGCGAGCTATCTGGCCTATATCGACGTCTTTTATACGCTGACGCTCATATCAGCCGTTGCAATCCCGCTCGCGCTCATTCTGCGCAACATCGACCTGAAGGGCGGCGAAGGCGGCGGGATGCACTGAGACGCGGCGTCAGGAAAGCGTCGGGTCCAGCTTGTCGCGCAGCCAGTCCCCAACAATGCTGATCGACAGCGTGGTCAGCATGATGACCAAGGAAGGCGTCAGCATGATCCAGGGCGCCCGGGTGATATATTCTCGCCCATAGCCGACCATGTTGCCAAGGCTGGTCATCGGCGGCTGCACACCGAGCCCGAGGAAGGACAGGCTGCTTTCCGTCAGGATGATTTCCGGAAATGTGAGCGTCATCGAGACAATCAGCGTCGACGCAATGTTTGGCAGGATGTGCTTCAGATAGACCCGCGTCGGGCTAGCACCGATCTGCGTTACGGCCGCGGCATATCCCTGCTTGCTCGCCGATATCGCGAGACCGCGTGCGATGCGCGTGTACCTCTCCCACCCATAAAAACCCATCAGGCAGATCAGGAGCGGCAAGGAGCTGCCAAAGAAGGCAAGCACCGCAAGCGACATGATCAGGAATGGCATAGCCGCCTGAAAATCGGCAAGCATCAGGACGAAATGTTCGACGATCCCGCGGAAATAGGCAGCAAGAAAACCGAGCAGAGTGCCGAAGAAGGCCGAGATCAGCGTCGCGCCGAAGGCGATCACCAGGGAGATGCGGATTGAATCGATAAGGCGGGAAAGAACATCCCGGCCGAGCTCGTCGGTGCCGAGCAGATGGACCGGGTTGCCCGGCAGCGCCAGCCTGTTCTTGAGATCGAAGGCCGTGATGTTGAACGGTCTGATCCAATCCGCCGTCAGGGCTATGAGGATCATTGCGGCAATCCAGAGCAGCCCGGCAGCAACGAAGAGCGAAAAGCGCTTGCGTTTTTTCTTTTCGCTCGAAGTCACGCCGGATGGGAGGGAGATATCAGCCATGGTCTTTCCTTACTCAGGCTTTGGCTTCGCTGTTGCGCAAACGAGGGTCGAGATAGCCGTAGAGAATATCGACGGCGAAATTGGAGAGGACCATGGTCGCCGCGACCATCAGCAGGATGCACTGGACCACGGCGAGGTCGCGGTTCGATACCGCGACGACCAGAAGCCGGCCGACCCCGGGCCACGAGAACAGTGATTCAACAACAACGGCGCCGGCGATCAGCGACCCGACCATGAAACCAGCAATCGTGACGATAGGGATGGCGGCATTCGGCAGCGCATGCCGCCAGACGACCTTCTGCCACGGCATGCCCTTCGCGCTTGCCGTGCGAATATAGGGTTGGCCGAGAATTTCGATCATGGCGCTGCGCGAGAAGCGGGCCAAAATACCGACACCACCAACCGTCATCGTCGCGACGGGAAGAATGGCATGTACCCAACTATCCTGGCCGCCCGACGGCAGCCAGTCGAGCGTCACCGAGAAAATCAGCACGAGCACCAGCCCGAGCACGAAGCTTGGCATGGTGAAGCCAATGACAGCACCAGTCATGACTGAACGGTCCACAAGGCTTTCCCGATGCAGGGCGGCATAGACACCCGCGGAGATGCCGATCAGCAATTCGAGGATCAAGGCCGGAACCGTCAGCTCCAGCGTTGCCGGGATGCGCTCCATGACGAGCTTGATCGCCGACTGTCCGTCGCGCATCGAGACGCCGAGATCGCCTCGGGCGATCGCCGCGAAATAGCGCAGATACTGATCCCATAGCGGCTGATCCAGCCCCCATGCGTGGCGAAAGGCGGCGATGGCATCCGGCGGCGCATCAGGCCCCAGAATGATGACGGCCGGATCGCCGGACATCCGCAGGACGACGAAAGCAAAGGTCACCACCAGGATGATGGTCACGATCGCGCGAAGTGCCTTGAAGAGAAGGAAGCGAAGCATGATCACCGGCCCGAAAGAGTGTCGTCTGTTTGCGTATCGAGCAGATGGCAGGCGGCCTTGCGGCCTTCGTCCACAGGCTTAAGAAGCGGAACCTCGATTCGGCAGCGCGCCACCGCGACGCTGCAGCGCGGATGAAAGGCACAGCCTGATGGTCGGGCCGCCGGATTGGGCGGTTCGCCCCGAAGGATGACGCGGTCGCGCAGAGCCGCTCCCGGCACCGGAACGCTCGAGACCAGCGCCCTGGTATAGGGATGCAGAGGCTCGCGGAATATATCCTCCGACGAAGCTTCCTCGACGATGCGGCCGAGATACATCACGGCAACGCGATCGGCGACATTTCGCACAACTTTCAGGTCATGGCTGATGAAGCCCATGGCGATGCCGCGCGTCTCCTGCAGGTCGCGCAGGAGATTGACCACCTGCGCCTGAATGGAGACATCGAGCGCTGAAACCGGTTCGTCGCAGACGAGAAGCTGCGGATCGCTGGCAATGGCGCGGGCGATCACCACGCGCTGGCGCTGACCGCCGGAAAGCTGATGGGGGTAGCTGGATTCCTGATCGCGGCGCAAGCCGACGGCAGCCAGCAAGGAGCTCACGCGCTCACGCCGCTCGGCATCGGTGCCTATGCCGTGAACCGCAAGCGGCTCTCCGATCTGCTGGCCGATCGGCAAGCGACGGTCGAGTGCTGCCAGCGGATCCTGAAAAACCAGTTGCATGCGGGCACGGTGCTTGCGCCATGCAGCTGTTTCCAGCGGCGGCATGGCCTGGCCATCGAACTGTACGCTCCCTTCCGTCGGCGTTTCGAGACCGAGCAGCAGACGCCCCATCGTCGATTTGCCCGAACCGGATTCGCCGACGATTCCAAGCGTCGTTGCCGGCGCGACCGAAAGCGACACGCCGTCGACGGCGCGCACCATGGAGGGCTTGCCAAACAGGCTGCGGCGCGAGGCGTAGGTTTTGACCAGATCGCTGGCTTCTATCAGATTGCTCATGCCACCGTCGCTCCCTGAACGGAGGAAACGACGCGCAGGTTCGCGCCTGACATCCCGATCGGATGAAAGCAGGCCGTTGCTCGCCGGTCGCGATCGCCCACCAGCTGCGGGATGGTGTTGTGACAGAGTTCCGACGCATGGGTGCAGCGCGGCGCAAAGGCACAACCACCGGGCAGCCTGCCGGGCTGCGGCACCGTTCCTGGAATTGGCACAAGACGCTCACGGCCGCCATCGATTTGCGGAATCGCATCGAACAGGCCGCGCGTATAGGGGTGCCTTGGCGACTGGAACAACGCCTCCGTCGAACATTGCTCGACGATGCGGCCCGCATACATGACATTGACGCGCTCGCAGATTTGCGAGACGGCGCCGAGATCATGGCTGATGAAGACGATCGCCATGCCGGTCTCTGCTCTGATGGAAATCAGGAGATCGAGGATCTGTGCCTGGATGGTCGCGTCGAGCGCCGTCGTCGGCTCGTCCGCCACCAGGAGATCCGGATTGCCGGCAAGCGCCATGGCAATCATCAGGCGCTGGTTCTGACCGCCGGAGAATTCATGCGGAAAATTATCGAAACGGCGTGGAGCATCGGGGATGCCGACCAGTTCCATCAGCCGGATGGTCTCGTCGCGTGCCGCCTTGCCCGTCAGGCCGCGATGCAGTTCGACGGCCTCGGCGATCTGTCGGCCGGCGCGGATGACAGGATTGAGCGAACTGGACGGATCCTGGAAGATCATCGCGATGCGACCACCGCGCACGCCTTCCAGCGTCGTGCGGGAAGCGCCGACAAGCTGCTGGTCTCCGATGCAGACGTCGCCCGATATCGTCGCCTTACCCGGCAGAAGGCCAAGCGCTGCCAGCCATGTCACCGACTTGCCGCAGCCTGACTCACCGACCAAGCCGACGGCTTCACCCTTCTCGATCGAAAGATCGATACCGTGCAGAACTCGTGTGCCGCTGAAGGCGACAGTCAGATTGGAGATTTCCACCAACGGCATTTCTGCCTCCTTGGTATTATTGTATGGGCGGCGCAGCAACCATGCGGTCGCGCCCGCCATGAGGGAACGGGCCGGAATTGCTCCCGGCCCGCCTGTTTCCTTAGGCCCAGTTGCCTTGGCGGAATTCCATGGCGAATGCCGATGCAGCTTTCCACTTGATCGACTTCGCCTTGGCGGTGAAGACGGCGTTCTGGTGCAGGACCGTATAGGCGGGGTCTTCGCGTTCGCAGATTTGCAGCATGCGGGCGAAGGCGTCATGACGCTTGACGCGGTCCGTGCTGGTCTCGAGGAACGTCGAGAGCGTATTCATCTCTGGGTTCGTCCACTCACCGACCTGCTGCTGCTGACCGTTCGGGCCGTGCTGAGCAACGATGGAAGAGACCGGATCGTTGAAGGCTGCCGAGTTCGACCAGTCGCGCACGCCGCGCGTCGGACCTTTTTCGAGGATCGCCTGCCAGTTTTCCTTCATGGCGATCTCGACGTTCAGGCCGACCTGGTTCCACATCTCCACGAGAACCTGCGCCGTCGGCGTCTGGTTGGTGTAGTAGTTGTCGAGCAGGCGGTAGGGGATCGAATCGCCCTTGTAGTTGGCTTCCTTCAGGAGCTGGCGCGCCATGTCCGGGTTATATTCCGGCACGGTCCAACCCTTGACGAACATGTCGCCATAGAACTCCCACTGCAGGCCGGCGGGAACGACGGTGCGGCCGGCCCAAAGTGAATCGACGATCGCCTGCCCGTCGATGGCATGGCTGAAGGCGCGACGAACCAGCGGGTTGGCGAGCTGCGGGTGGTTCTTGTCGAATACGGTCAGGCGGTGATTGGTGATCGTACCTCCCTGAACCTCGAAAGCAGCGTTCTTCTCGATGCCGCTGATCTGGTCCGGCGGGATGTCGCAGGCAAACTGATATTCGCCCGAAAGCAGGCCGTTGACGCGCGATGCGACTTCCGGAACTTCGACAAAGCGGATCTGCTTCAGCGGCGGGCGGCCACCCCAGTAATCGTCATGGGCTTCATAGACGAGATAGGTGTCCGGCTTGAAATCAACGACGCGGTACGGACCCGTCGTGATCGGCGCGCGGGCCCAAGAGAGATAGCTCTTGGAGTCTTCCCAGCCGCGGCGGCTGGCGATGGCGCTGGCAACCGTCGACAGGCGGCCTTCGATGGTGACATCCGGCGAGCCGTTGACGAAGCGAACGGTGTACTTGTCGACAACCTCGACGCCGCGCAGTGCCGGCCAGAAACGGCGGGCGGTCGCCGGAACTTCAGGCGGCAGATCCTTGCCTTCGTTGCGCAGCGGATTCGTGTCGTTTATGTAGATCGTCTTGCCCGTGCTCGGCTGGGTCTCGCCGAACATGCGCTGCTTGCTGAACGTGAAGGCGACGTCCTCGGCAGTCATCTCGTCGCCATTGTGGAACTTGACGCCCTGGCGCAGCTTCAGCTCGACCGTCTGGTCGTCGATACGGCGCCATTCCGTTGCAAGCTCCGGACGGGTAACGAGACCGCCGAGCCAGTTGATGCCGATCAGGTTTTCCCAGAGCGAGGAATTGAAGATGCGCTGGCCGACATTCGACTGCTCACGCAGCGGGTCGAGCGTATTGGTGTTGGAGATCTTCTGAACCGCGATCGTAATGGACGGGCGGGTGTCGGATTGGGCAATCGAGAAGCGCGGCAGGATCAGCGAGCCGGCAGCGGCTGTCGCCATGCCGAGCGCGCTGCGGCGGGTAATATTGACCATGGGTATCTCCTTTGTTTCTATGGTCGCACCGGCCAGCGCCTGCGGATCGGAGCGATAACGGACAGGCGTTCGCCGGCATGCGCGCCGTCGGGCCAAAATCATCTTGCAAAATCGGGATCAGACGTCGGGAACGACCTCCGCCGAAGACGGGATGCTGCTTGCGATTGCGCTCAGGCATCCGGACGGCAGGAGGGGAACGTTTTCCGCGTAAGGCCCCGCTGTGAGGGCGCTGTTTGAAGGCGGAGTGTTTCACCCGCATGACTGTTGTCACAAGTTTCTATGACATTGACGGAAAGGAAGAAATTTCATTCGGCCGTCCGGTTGCTTGGGTGTAGATTCAAGCGCGGATCGGCAAGTTCTGCCGCGGCGGCAAAATCGCGCAAAAAATGTTATTTTGTTGCGGAATCGCGGCCGGTTTTCTAAAGAAAATGTCTGCAGAAGGCCTTTGAGATCAAAAAATAACCCAAAGGTTCTTCGGAGGGGCCCCAAGTCTGTTTTTTGCCGAAAGTGTACGCGGCAGCGTGCGCCCGAGGACGTTGCGGGTGTTTACAAGGGTTCTGCCGAACCATCCAAGGAGAGAAGACATGACTCTGAAAACACTCAGCGGCCTAACCTTCGCCGCCGCGATGGCGCTGGCTCCAATGGCGCATGCCGACATCACGATCGGCCTTGTTGCTCCGCTGACCGGACCGGTTGCCGCCTATGGCGAGCAGGTCAAGAACGGCGCGCAAACTGCAGTTGACGAGATCAACAAGAAGGGCGGCATTCTCGGCCAGAAAATCGTCCTCAAGCTGGCAGACGATGCCGGCGAACCCAAGCAGGGTGTTTCCGCAGCCAACCAGCTTGCCGGCGAGAACATTCACTACGTCGTAGGACCGGTTACTTCGGGCGTCGCCATTCCGGTTTCCGACGCGCTTGCCGAAAACGGCATCCTGATGGTGACGCCGACGGCCACCGCGCCGGACCTGACGAAGCGTGGCCTGCCGAACGTGCTGCGCACCTGCGGCCGTGACGACCAGCAGGCCGAGGTTGCCGCAAACTACGTATTGAAGCAGTTCCCCGGCAAGAAGGTCGCGATCGTTAACGACAAGGGCGCCTATGGCAAGGGCCTGGCCGACGCCTTCAAGGCAACCCTGAACAAGGGCGGCGTGACCGAAGTTCTCAACGACGCAATCACCCCCGGCGACAAGGACTTCAGCGCTCTCACCACGCGCCTGAAGGCAGCGAATGTCGATGTCGTCTACTTCGGCGGCTACCACCCGGAAGGCGGCTTGCTCGTTCGTCAGCTGCATGACCTGTCGGCCAATATCACGCTGATCGGCGGCGACGGTCTCTCGAACACCGAGTTCTGGACGATCGGCACGAGCGCCGCAGCTGGCACCGTGTTCACAAATGCTTCGGACGCGCTGAAGAACCCGGACTCGCAGGCAGCAGCCAAGGCCCTGCAGGACCGCAACATTCCGCCTGAAGCCTTCACGCTGAACGCCTATGCTGCCGTCGAAGTGATCAAGGCCGGTATCGAGAAGGTCGGCAACGCGGATGACGCCATGGCCGTCGCCGCTGCCTTGAAGTCCGGCGAACCGGTCGCGACCGCAATCGGCAAAGTGACCTACGGCGAAACCGGCGACCTCACCTCGCAGAGCTTCTCGCTCTACAAGTGGGAAGACGGCAAGATCGTTCCGGCTGAATAAGCGCCCGACGATGCTCACAACCATGCCGGATCATATCCGGCATGGTTCGACGGTCAGTTGACATATTGAGGATTCTTCTTCTGCTATATTTGTCCCGCTCAAACCACAGCTAGTGGCGGAACGCGGGTCACTCCGTTAACTCTGATGATCGGATAGCAAGAGTGACCTTCCTGCACGAGACGACCCTGCTGATCGAAGCCTTCGTGCGCGACTACGGGCTGATTGCCCTTTTCATTATTCTCTATTTCGAATCCTTTGGCGCGCCGCTACCTGGCGAAAGCGCAACGATCGGTGCCTCTGTCCTGGCGATAAGGGGCGATTTTTCCATCATCGACGTCTTCCTGGTCGTATGGGTTGCCGCGGTTCTCGGAGACAGCACCGGCTACGCGATCGGGCATTTCGGCGGCCAACCGCTGCTCCAGCGTTACGGGCCACTTGTCAAGTTAACGCCGGAGCGGCTCGAGAAACTGCAAGACCTTTTCAAGCGACGTGGGCCAATCATCGTTGTCGGGGCTCGTTTCGTCGTCATCCTGCGCCAGCTCAATGGACTGGTGGCTGGCTCCGCCGCCATGCCCTGGCGCTATTTCGCAATGGCCAACATAGCAGGCGCGGCGATATGGGCTGGGGTCTGGAGCTTCGGCACTTATTATCTGGGTGATTTCTTTGGCCGGCATTTGACATCGATCAGCGATGTTTTTCGCTAAAGGCAAGTCTTCCATTCATGAAACGGCCCCGGAAAGCGGCTATTGAAGCTCATGGTCGATAATAGGAGTGTGCATGCATCTGGCTTTGGCTTTGTTCATTCCGGTCTGCTGGGTAATCTGGGCTTTGATCTGGTTTCTCGCAGCCTGGCGCGTCAAGCAGACCGTTCGTCATGAAGACCCCTTGTCTCGGCTGTCGAATACGCTGCCGCTCTGGCTTGCGGCATTTCTGCTGGTATCGCCGCCGATCTGGCCGGATTTTCTGACTGCTCGGCTTTTTCCCGGGACGCTTGGGATCTTTATCCTGGGCGCCGCTCTTGTCGTCGTCGGCCTCTGTTTTGCGATATGGGCGCGCTACCATATCGGCCGCAATTGGAGTGGCGTCATAACCGTCAAGCAGGATCATGATCTCGTGCGCACGGGCCCCTATTCCATCGTGCGTCATCCGATCTATTCCGGTCTTCTGCTTGCGATCGTCGGCTCGGCCATTGCTCGCGGGAATTCGGCCGCTATCATCGCTGTTGCACTGGTCCTCTTTTCCTTCTTGCGGCGCGTCAGCGTCGAGGAGCGCTGGATGACGGAAACCTTTGGCGCAGCCTACGACGATTACCGTGCATCGACGCCGGCGTTGATCCCGTTTGTAAAATAACCGGATTGACCTACGAGGCCTTTTTCAGCGGCTGAGTTTTGCCAGCCTCCTCGCCGGCTCTGACGAGAAAATCCAGAAGCCTGTTTTCCTCGGCGCGCAGTCCTCTGAGCGGCTCGTGAAGGCTTTGCAGATCGCTTTCTGTCAATGCTCGCTCCTTGTCGGCAAGCGCTATGATTCCAGGGTGGATATAGCTTGAGCGGGCGATCGCAGGCGTATTGTGTAGCACCTCCGCCGCAGCCTCCGACATCTCCTTGACCGTTGGCCGCCTGCCCGCCTCGATGGCGCGGCGAGCGGCACCGAAAGCGGCGAGAGAGCCACCCCAGGTTCTGAAGGTCTTGGCAGAGACCGTAATGCCAGAAATCTCCGCCAGATATGCATTGAGCCGGCCTGAATCGATCGGCCTCAGCTCGCCGTTCTCATCCTTCCAGACAAACAGCTGGCGGCCTGGCAGGTCGGCGATTTCCTCCAGCACCTTCTGCAACCGCGGATGCTTGAGACTGCGCTGGACGCGTTTGCCGCCCTTGGCGACAAATCGGAGTTCCATTTTGCCGTCCGATATTTTGAGGTGCTTCTTCAGCAACGTCGTCGCACCGTATGTGCCGTTCTGCTCAAGATAGGTTCGGTTACCCACGCGCAGATGCGCCTCATCAAGTAAGGTCGTCAAAGCCGCCAATATGCCGTTGATGTCTTCCGGACCCGCATCCAGATGACGAATGACGGTGCGACGGATCTGGGGCAGCGCCCGGGCAAAATCCACGAGCTGATCGAATTTCTCCACGCTCCGGAAGGATTGCCAATCCTTATGGTAGCGATACTGCTTGCGTCCCCGCGCATCGAAACCCGTCGCCTGCAGATGGCCGTTCTCCTGCAAGCAGATCCAGACATCGTTGTAGGCCGGCGGCAGGCCGAGCGCAGCGATCCTCTGTCGATGCGCCTCCTCGCCGAGCAGGCTGCCGTCCGGTAATCTGTAACAGAAACCCCTGCCCTTGCGGTATCGCCTGATGCCGGGCTCGCTGTCGCTGACATAGACCAGCCCGAGATCGAAGATGAGGCTGTCGTCGATGCCAAATCCCATCAGTGTCTCCTGACCAGTCTTGCAAAGTGAAACCAGCGGCGACGCTCCGGCTTCTTGCCCTCCGGCGGAGCGCTCTCCTTCGTTCGTGGTGCGAAAATTGCGACGCTGGCACCGTAGACCATGGCCGCGCCATCAACCGGATGGATGGAGAAAGCCTCCTCCGCACCGGTATCGGCAATCCGCTGCCAATGCTTGATATCGTTCACCGAAGGAAGCGTGAATTCGCAATCGCCACCGGAATTGAACACCAGAAACAGATCGTCCATGGTGTCAGTCTCGGCAGCATGGATGCTCTTGCCGAGATAGACGCCGAGCACACGAAGACCGCCGTCCTGCCATGCACCATCATCCATGAAATTGCCGTCAGGCTTGTACCAGGCGATCTCGACGCGGCCATTCTCATCCGTCTCGCCTGTCAGGAAGCGCTCCTGGCGAAGGACGGGATGCGCTTTGCGAAAAGCGATCGCCTTGCTGCAGAAGTCGACGAAGGGATCGTTCAAGCCGGTCCAATCCGTCCACCCGATCTCGTTATCCTGACAATAGGCGTTGTTGTTGCCGCCCTGACTATTACCGACCTCATCGCCGCCGAGGATCATCGGAACGCCTTGGCTAAGCATCAGCGTCGCCATCATGTTGCGGCGACGGCGGGCGCGCGCCTTGATGATCTCATCATTATCGGTGGCGCCTTCGGCACCCATATTGTCGGAGTGATTATCGGAATGGCCGTCCCGGTTGTCCTCGCCGTTCGCCTCGTTGTGCTTGTCGTTGTAGGAAACCGTATCCATCAACGTGAAGCCATCATGAGCGCTGAGCAGATTGATCGACGTGGTCACGCCGCGGTCGGAATGATTGAACTGCCGAGCAGATCCAGTGATGCGAGAAGCAAGCTTCGACACCAGACCGTCGTCACCCTTCCAGAAGCGCCTGACGCCATCGCGAAACTTGTCATTCCATTCGCGGAAAGGATGCGGAAATCCACCGACCTGATAACCGCCTTCACCGACATCCCACGGCTCGGCAATCAACTTTACGCCGGCCAGGATGGGGTCCTGCCGGATTGCGTCGAAAAAGCCACCTTCACGGTCGAAATCCATATATTCCCGGCCGAGCGTGCTGGCGAGGTCGAAGCGGAAGCCGTCGATGTGCATGACGCCGACCCAGTAGCGCAAGCTGTCGAGCACCATGCGCAGCACCATCGGATGCGCAACGTTCAGCGTATTGCCTGTGCCCGTGGTGTCGAAGGTGTGTCTGGGTTCGTCGGGCGACAGGCGATAATAGCTGAGATTGTCGAGACCACGGAAGGAGAGCGTTGGGCCACGCTCGGAACCCTCGGCGGTATGATTATAGACGACATCCATGATGACCTCGATGCCGGCGGCATGGAAGGTCTTCACCATGGTCTTGAATTCGGTGATCTTGCTGCCCGACATATATCGGGACTGCGGCGCGAAGAAACCGAGCGTCTGATAGCCCCAATAATTGCGCAAATCCTTCTCGAGCAGATAGCGGTCGTCGAGGAAGTACTGGATCGGCAGCAGCTCGACTGCCGAAATGCCAAGCTTAGTCAGATGAGCGATAATCGGCTCGCTGCACATGCCAAGGAATGTGCCCCTGAGCTTGTCGGGGACATCAGGATGCGTCATCGTCATGCCGCGCACATGGGCTTCGTAAATGACGGTATCCGTCCATGTCCTGCGGATCGCCTTGTCGCCATCCCAATCGAACTGCGGATTCTGGACGACGCCCTTGACCATGAAGGGAGCGCTGTCACGCTTGTCGAAGGACAGATCACCACCCTTTCCGCCGATCGTATAGCCGAACAGGGCATCATCCCAGACAAGGTCGCCGACGATTTGCTTGGCATAGGGATCAAGCAGCAGCTTGTTCGGGTTGAAGCGATGTCCGGCCTTCGGATCATATGGCCCGTGTGCACGATAGCCATAGATGGTTCCGGGGCTGATCCCGGCAATGTAACCGGACCAAATGTCGCCTTCTCGCTTCGGAAGCGGAAGGCGCGCGACCTCCTCTTTTCCATCCTCGGAGAAAAGACAAAGCTCAACCTGCTCCGCATGCGCGGAGAAGACGGCAAAATGCGTGCCGTCACCCGTAAATTCCGCGCCGAGTTCCGGCTTCAGGAAGTCCAGTTCCGAGAATGAAAAACTCATGGAATGCGCCTCGCCGCCTGGTTCGATCCGATATGACTTTGCGCAAACGGACACGCCCGGTTCTCCGCTGCAACGAGCCGTTTGTGCGGCCGCTTCCAGCAGGCAGAAGCAGTTTGTATTCACCATGCCACGCCGCGGATTGACAACGTCAATCCTTCGCGAAAGTTCCTTGCGGTGGCAAATTCAAATAGATAGGGCGACAAGCCCACCCTTTGGACAAGGGACTTAAGGTGATGCATGCGCCCACAGAAAATAGAGCCGGCGCCATCGAGACGCCGGCTCCTGGAGCTTCCTGAGCGATATTTTAGACCCGCTCGAGCGCGATGGCGATGCCCTGGCCGACGCCGATGCACATGGTCGACAGCGAATAGCGGCCACCGGTTTCCTTGAGTTCCAGAGCAGCCGTGCCGGTGATCCGAGCGCCGGACATGCCAAGCGGATGACCGAGCACGATGGCGCCGCCGTTGCGATTGACGCGGGCATCGTCATCGGCAATCCCGAGTTCGCGCAGAACCGCGAGGCCCTGCGAGGCGAAGGCCTCGTTGAGTTCGATGACGTCGAACTGCTCCTGGGTCATTCCGAGCCTAGCCATCAGCTTGCGTGATGCCGGGAT
>NZ_SLZG01000017.1 GCF_004341625.1 Rhizobium sp. BK376
CTGGATATCACTGCCGCGCATGTCCCACTCCTGCCGACCAATCACCGAGGCATGGAATCACGGCAGTCCGCTCGCAGCAAGCGCCTTTTTCCGCATCCTGTTAAAGGAGCGACCAAATTTGCCGCCGGCCGCGCTCAGACAGGCCTTAAGCGCGTCCGCTCAAATTTTGACGCGAGATGAAATTTTGGATCTTGTCGCAAATGCGCTCGGTGGCACCCTCGACGCGGAAGCGGCAGTGCTATGGAGTTTCATCGATCTGGCGCTTGACCCTGTCAAATTCGCCGCCGGCCATTCGCGCAAGGCGGTTGGTGCCGCGCTTCTTGCTCCGAATGGCGATTTGGTCGAAAAATTCAATCAGCTATCTCTTGATCAAGATCGCCTTGACTATCTCCGCATAGCCACGCTCGGTGGGGATCAGCCTGCAGAAGAACGTGACTGGGCCAATCCAGACAGTTCAAGCCGCATTGTTCGGGCAGCGATCAATCGCCTCAGTGCGTCAAGTCGCGCGGATGCCGGAAAACTCCTGAAGGCGCTCATTCCGGGCGTCGACCCAAGCTGGAGCCCGGTGTTGAGCCACGCCGCTGCGGAGCATGCCTCGATGTTGCGAGACAGTATGTTCGTTGCGCCGACCGCTTCGGAATTGAAAGCCGCACTTAACGGCGGGCCACCGGCGAACCCAGCGGATCTTGCTGCAGTCGTCCTGGAAGAAATCGAACGATATAAGGCAAGCCTTCGGACAGGCAGCGAAATGCCATGGAAGCGCTATTGGAATACGGACCACACGGGCGCTGCGACCAAACCCCAGATCGAAAACGAGGATCGGGATCGACTTCTTGAGCTGCTTAGGTCTCGATTGGAGCGCTACGGCGTTGCGGCATCCCTTCCGGAGGCTCGGCGCGCTGAAAATACCCGCGCCGATATATTGCTGCTGACGCATGCAGGCAAAAACCTACCGATTGAAGCCAAACGGCACTATAATTCGGAGCTTTGGAGTGCGCCCATCGACCAGCTTACCGGCTATGCTGCGGACGAAGGCGCCTTTGGCTACGGCATCTATCTCGTTTTTTGGTTCGGCTCTGAATTTAGAGTTCCGGCGAGGCTCGACCGGAAAAAATCTCCTTCCACCGCCGAAGAACTACAGACGATGCTGGTCGCCGATTTACCACCAGAATCTGAAGGTAAGATATCGGTGATCGTGTTGGACGTTGCGCGCCCAAACGCGGGCGAGAAACGCAAGAAGGCTCTAACTCGAAAGAAAACGTCGTACAAAAACGCGCGGAAGAGCACGAAGGAATGATAGCGGCCGCAGCCCTGTGTCAAACAGCATTGCGACCGGCGGACAAGACTTGAATTGATCGAGACCTGGGTGATCGGGCAACATGTCCGGCGGTCGGTGGTGGTGGTACTCGACAGCGCCAGTAAGAATCTTATTCCTTCAGAGGTTGTACCCCCTTGCAACTCTTAGAAGGCAAACGTATATCCAAATCGATTTCAGCAATAGGCTGTAGCTCACGGCTCTACGGAAAGCTCGACCTTCGGGTTGTCCTCATGTACGAGCTTCGGGAATATACTATTGTTCTCTCAGTTGACGACTCCATGGTTAAACATGGGTTGCAGTTTGCTGAAGTCTCGCAATGGAGGATTTGCCGATGAAGAAATTTCATAAGCATCTCGACCTTGCTGTAGCTGTCTTGACGATGTTGTACTCCGCCCTGGAGATCATCAATGTTGCGCTCGATATCTACAGCAAGGTTGTCAACTATGCCTTTAGCGTTCGAAAACTTCCTGTATTCTTACAAAAAGAACGGCAAGCCGATTTATGCGCCTAACCCGTTCGGGGAAAAACTTGGCGCTGAACTCAAGCGCAAAGTGAACAAGGCATATAAATTCGACAGCTTTGTCTACCATTTCAAGGACGGGTCGCACGTTCTCGCGCTGCATCGGCATCGGAACAACCAGTTTTTCTGCCGCATCGACATCTCGAAATTCTTCTACAGTATCCAGCGCAATCGCGTTAAACGCGCGTTGAAGGACATCCATGTCCAGCGGCCGGAATATTATGCGAAGTGGTCAACAGTCAAAAATCCTTACGGGGCAGGGTATGTGCTCCCCTATGGGTTCGTCCAGTCGCCCATCCTGGCGACGCTAGTTATCTCGAAATCCCCAATAGGCGTCTTCCTTCGCGGCCTTCCCCCATCCGTTACCGTCTCGGTCTATATGGATGATATCTGTCTCTCGGGTAATGATGAGGCCGAGCTGCAGACGGCATTCGCTGGGCTTGTCGCCGCCGTCGCCGAAGCTGGCTTCACCCTCAACGACGAGAAGACGCGCGCCCCTGCGCCGCAAATCGACATCTTCAATTGCAGTCTGACCAACGGCAAAACCGAGGTTTTGCAGGATCGCGTTGACGAGTTCTTCGCTGTGGATCGCTCTCCTGCAAGCGAGGAGGGATTCAAGACCTACTGCGATATCGTGGAGTCGAAGACGTGGCGCACAGGTCATAAGAAAAAGCGGCGCACCGCATATTTCCGTTCGCTCCCGAAGCCCGCGCCGGTCGCGCCCGCAGCTCCTGAGCCACCGACTACTTGAACCGCGCGGTAGTTGAGCCGGTTATCATCCCGAGCGCGAATCCAACGATGGTCGTGATGGTCTTCTCGATGAATGCGCGTTGCGACTTATCTTTACAGAAGGCATAGATGCCGGTGAAGGCAACGAGCACGAAGGCAACCAAAGCTAAGAGAATGTAGATAATCGTGTTGTCGGATTGACCGCCAGTGTCGCCCGTCGCGCTTTTGGCGTAGGCTGAGGAGATGAG
The DNA here is from genome assembly GCF_004341625.1 of Rhizobium sp. BK376. Classification (GTDB taxonomy): domain Bacteria; phylum Pseudomonadota; class Alphaproteobacteria; order Rhizobiales; family Rhizobiaceae; genus Rhizobium. The sequence continues at coordinate 2,816 of NZ_SLZG01000017.1, forward strand.
ATTCCACGAGACGCTTATAGTATCGCGCTGCTCGATGAATGGCGAATTCGCGAGCGACGTATGTGCAGCCTGAAGCTCCTCCTGCATGGTCGTTGCCAACTTCAACGCTTCCGGATTGTTGGCGACCAACTCTTTGAGGCGCACAAGATTGGTATTCGAGTTATTCAGGGCGATTGAGATGCGTTGGTAGTCGCCTTGGGACACCTGCCAGACCTTGACAACTTTCTCCGGATAAAGGCGCTCCCAGAGTCTCACCGCCGATGTGCTGATACCTGCCAAAAGCAGGCTGATGAGCACAGAGGAAACGAGCACCCTGAATAGATCGTAGATCCGGCTGCTCGGCGTTTCCGGTTTGGACTTTTCTGGCTCCTCAGTGCTCATGGTGTCGCTCCTCTTTGCAACCTGAGTGCACGAATTCGGGTTTCGGTGGAAGGCAGGCGCCGAGTGTTGCACGATTAAATTTGCTTCTGGGCATTTGGAACACGCTTCTCATGTGACTAATGCAATGTTAGCTAAACGCCGCGTGATGCCACTCAGCGCTGTTGGTTGGGTCGTACGGCTAGTGTGCGGCGGCCGGTCGCCGGCTGAGCGCCGCAAGACACATCGGGATTTCGGTGGCCCCTCAGTTGCTTATGCACAACGGCCGCCGGTGAAGTTGTTGTCTTTCCATGATTTTGGCGTGGACCGGTCGATGGTTCGAATTGGTTCAAGAGCGCGATGCCAACTCGCCAAGATCGGCAAGACCGCGATGCAGGGACATGGCAGTGTCCAATTCCTGCCTGGTGTCATGTCCCTCGCGATACAGGTTTATGATGATCGCAGCGGCAAGCTCAGCCTCTGCGCTGTTTTTAGTCACATGGTGAGTTTCCAACCAGTCTTTGAATGATTGGTCGATAACCGACAATTCGTTCGGACCGAATGACGTTTCTAAAAATGCGCGCATACCCGTTCCCTTCTCGCGGCGCACATATGGGAAATCAGCCAGAAAGGGTCAAGTCTGCTGCTTTGGTGAGCTGAAATCGGTAGCGGTCTGTCGGATTAGAAGCTGATTTCATTGTGAAAAGACCTTGCTGCGACCATCTCACGCTATACATTGAGCACTGGGACGAACGTTTGCGACGTCGCAACGATTTAGAGTGGGCGCCGATGCAGAACGAAACGGGGACAACTTTCTCAGGGCAGGACGAAATTTCTCGAATGCTTGAGCGGGGACACTGGGACCAGTCCATGCTTGGCCCGCCTTCGGTTTGGCCTCCGTGCCTGAGATCCACCGTCGACATTATGCTGCCTTCCATGGCGCAGATCGTTTTGTTCTGGGGGCCGGACTTCGTCGCCCTGTACAACGCACCCTATGCGCCGTCGATCGGACAACGGCACCCGAAGGCTTTCGGTCGCCCGGCACGAGAAAACTGGAGCGAGCTATGGGACGACCTCGAACCGCTCCTGCGTCAAGTCCTGGACAAAGGCGAGACGGTCGCCGCCAAGGACCGCCCATTTTATATCGAGCGGCACGGCTACCCGGAAACTGTCTATTTTGACATTTCTTATTCTCCGGTCCGCGATGAAAACGGGACGGTTTGCGGCGTCTTCTGCATTGTCAACGAGACCACGGATCGCGTCCGCGGCGATCGGGCGCTCCAGGCAAGCGAAGAACGGCTGCGGGCGGTAATATCGCAGTCGGCGGCCGGGATTGGCCAAGGGAGCCTCAATGGTGACATCCTGCACGTCAACAAGCGATTTTGCGAGATTGTTGGCTACGACGAACAGGAGCTGCTCGGCAAGAACATCCGCGACATCACCTATGCCGACGATATGCCCGAGCAAACCCGATTGTATCAGCGGCTTGCACAGACCGGCGAGAGCTTCGATCTCGAAAAGCGCTACGTCCGAAAAGATGGCAGTCTCGTCTGGGTGAACAACACCGTCTCACCGCTTCGAGACGATAGCGGCAGGATTCGCCAGGTTGCGGTCGTCTCGATCGATATAAGCGAACGCAAAAAAGGGCAGGAGGTCGAGCGCCAGCTGGCGTCCATCATTGCATCTTCCAATGATGCCATCCTAGGCATCGATCTCGATATGACTATCACGTCCTGGAACGCCTCGGCGGAGAGGCTCTACGGTTACAAGGCGGACGAGATCATCGGTCAGTCTGTACTGATCCTTGTGCCTGCTGATCGGATCGACGAGGAGCCGACGCTTTTGAACCGTGTCAGGGCCGGATCGACGGTGGAGCCTTACGAAACCAGACGCCGTCACAAAGATGGCCATCTCGTCGATGTTCTCCTCAGCGTTTCGCCAATCTACGACAGTGCCGGCCGGATTATCGGCGCATCCAAGATCGCTCACGATATTTCTGCGAAGAAGGAAGCGGATCGGCTTCAGGCGGTGCTGATCGGCGAGTTGCACCACCGGGTGAAGAATGTCTTTGCGACGGTCATGGCGATTGCCCGTCAGACCCTGGTAAAAGATGCTGAGGCCAGCGGTGCGGTTACCGCTTTCGAGGCTCGCCTTTCGGCCATGGCGCATGCCCACGACCTTCTTGCCGAGGGGCATTGGCAGAGTGCCGATCTCAAGGCTGTGGTAGAGCAGGCTATCGCTCCATATCCTTCAGAGCGGTTTGATGTTTCTGGCGATCCGGTCTTGCTGCCGCAAAAGGTCGTTGCGTCACTCTCGCTTGCTCTCCATGAACTCGGCACAAATGCTGCCAAATATGGTGCACTCTCCAATGCGACAGGCAGAATTGCCATCAGCTGGAGCTTCGCTAAAGAGACCGGAGATCTTCGCCTCGTTTGGAGGGAGATGGACGGACCGGAGGTTCTCCCTCCGACCCGCAAGGGCTTCGGGTCCCGCCTCGTCGAACGCTTGTTGGCCGCGGAGCTGAACGGCAAATCGACAATCGCCTATGATCCGTCCGGTGTGATTTGCGAGATCGAGGCGACGATAACGTCTTTGCCCTGACAAAAACCGGAACCAATTCCCAAGCCGTGGCATTTGTTGCGGACAATACGATCAGGACCCCCATGCAAGAAAAGGATCAATATCGGACCGATGCCCGCAACGCCGGCGACCGTCTCGTCGCCGGACATGTAAGCGAGGATCCATTTGCGGCCGCGTTCAAGGCGACCCGGATGCCAATGATCGTCACCGATCCGAACCAGTCCGACAATCCGATCATCTTCTGCAACGAAGCCTTCCGAAGGCTCACGGGCTACAGAGATGACGAGATAATCGGGCGCAATTGCCGTTTCCTGCAGGGTCCAGAGACTGACAAAGCAACGATCGCAAAGATCCGGGAGGGCATCGCGGCCGGCCACGATGTTGCTGTCGATATCCTCAATTACCGAAAAGACGGCACCACGTTTTGGAACGCCGTATTTATCAGCCCCGTCCGGGACGAGGCCGGGACAATCATCTATTTCTTTGCGTCCCAGCTCGATTTCACAACGGTCAAAAGCCGGGAAGCAGACCTGGCGGCTGCGCGCCATGAGGCGGAGGCGGAGGTGGCAAAAAACACCGCCACCCTTAAGGCGGCACTGGAGGCGCGCACGCTGCTGGTCCACGAGGTGGACCATCGGGTGAAAAACAACCTGCTGACGATGGCCTCGATTGTCAAAATGCAGGCACGCATCACCACCGATTATCGGCAAAGGCAGACACTCATGTCGGTCCTCAACCGAATAGAGGCCCTCAGCACGGTTCAACGAAAGCTGTTCACGCTCGACGACGTGTCGAAGTTCGATATCTCAGAGTTCACAAAGGAATTGGTGACAGATCTTGTCGATGCCACTGGCCGCAACGACATCCGTCTGTCTTGGGATCTTTCGCCGCTGCTCGTGCCCGCTGTCAAAGCCACGCCTTTGTCGCTGATCGTCAATGAGCTGGTCGGCGATGCAGTTCGACGGGGCCTCATGGACGGCGGCGGCGACATCCACGTGCTGGTCAAACGCCTCAACGGTCATTTTCTGATCCGTGTCGAGGACACGTCCGAACCAGTTGAGCCTGATATTGAAAGCACCGAGCTCGGACGCATGTTGATCGAGGCGTCTGCTTTGCAGCTCGGCGCCGAAATCGAACGTAAACAGGATGGACGAAAGACGGTTGTCGATGTGGTGCTGCTTGTCGGCGACCATCAGGAGAATACACATTGAAAGTTATGATCGTCGAAGACGAAATGCTGCTCGCCATGGAGCTTGAAAGCGAGGTGGAGATGGCGGGCCATCAGGTTACAGGCCTCGCCATGAGCAGCATCCAGGCGCGCGAGCAAATCAACGCGTCGAAGCCTGATTTCGCGTTCGTCGATATCCATCTCATGGATGGCCCGACGGGGATCGACGTGGGTCGCGAACTAGCAGCTGCGGGCATCCCCTATGTCTTCGTGAGCGGCAATATCAAGAAGATCCCGGAAGGGTTTGCCGGCGCACTCGGTGCAATCGAAAAGCCCTACACGATGAACGGAATGAAAAATGCCCTGACTTACATTTCCGCACTCGTCGGAGGCGACGAGAGTGGGTCGCCGCCCGCAAGTCTGGTTCTGGCGGAAGACGCGAATGCAGGGAAGCGGTTTGGCTAAGACCCGAGGAGGAGCGTCGGCCAACACGGAGCAAAAATGGGAGGAAGTGATGAGTGACAACCAAAACATTTTGAAAGAGGTCAAACCGAGGCTGCACGCGTTGATCGATGAGCTCGTCGCTCAAGGTGCCGAGAGATCCGCGGTGATCTACATGATCGAGAAGGAATCTGCCCAGCTTCGTGATACGATGGACGAGATCCCAGATCATCAGATCGACGAGCCCTCAAACGATTGGCCGTCGGCGACCACAGGCCAGTAAGTCTTGCTTGCCTCGAGGTAGTGATGGCATCAGGCATCCTGGTGGTCGGTTGCGATTGCGCAGTTGCGAGCATCGGCATCCTCGGCTTGACGGTATGCTCAGCGTAGGACGTCATCGTGTTAGATCATTTCGCGTATCGCGAGAATCACGTCTGACGGATCATAGGGCTTACTGAAAAAGCGGCCGACGACCGGAAGGGTATCATCGCTCATGTGGCGATGACCCGATGTCACGATGATCTTGACTGGTGGCCATCGATCTCGAACCGCGGCCGCAAGTTTCAAGCCATCCATGCTGCCGGGCGTATCGATATCGGTGAACATCAGACGAACCTCCGGATGTGCGTCGAGCAGGCTGATGGCGTCGTCGGCGTTCGATGCTTCCAGCACATGAAAACCTTCGTCCTCTAGCAATAGCGCAATATCCATCCGAACGAGAGCCTCGTCCTCCACGACAAGGACCGTTATACCGTTGCCGCCCATCCCCAACGCTCCATCATGATTTACAGGCAGATAAAATGGTCCAAGAGTATAATAACGTCTCTCGTACGAATATGATCCGCCAGGTTCGGGAATGTCTTCAGTAAGTGTTTAAACCTTCCGATAACGGATACTGTATCAAACAGCTTCCGCCGACTGCCGCACAAGTCTTGCTAGCGGACCCGCGGCGTGGCATCGAAACCCATTGCGATCGAACGTGATCGTCGGCGCTGCCCCCAAGAGCGAGGCGAGAGCCGAGCGGACATATTTTGTGCCGTAGCCCTGCCGCGTCGGTTGAACGACTTTGGGGCCGCCCGATTCGATCCAGTTCATTGAAAATACTGGCGGATCTTCCTTCGAAACGGACCAGGCAATGTTGATCCTGCCGTCGCCCTGAGACAGTGCGCCGTACTTGATGGCATTCGTCGTCAGTTCGTGGAGGCAAAGGGCGATGGTTGTCGCAGCGATCCGTCCGACAAGGAGGTCCGGGCCGGCAATATTGATCCGAGTCAAGCTCTCACCGTTATAGGGTGCGACGGTTACCGCGATCACGGATAACAGTGAGATTTCGTCTCCGCCTGCTTCGAACACTGCGGTGTGAACGTCGGACAGAGCACGAAGCCGGCCTGTGAAATCTGCCGCAAGCTCATCAACCGTAGACGCGCCGCGTCGCGTCATTTGAAAGATTGAGGTGACGCTGGCAAGAATGTTCTTAATGCGATGATTGAGCTCCAGCCGCAACTCGACTTCGCGTTCAATGGCATCGCGCACCTGCTTCTGGCGCAATCGGACGAGCAGATTGGTCTGAATGCTATTGGCCAGCTCCAGTCGCGCGATTGGGCGTGTATAGAATAGGAGGCGGGCGCTCGGCCAGGCGCGTTGAAGCTGAGTGCGGATCTGTGCAATGGGAGCCGCGCGCTCAAGCAGGACCACGATTGGCACTTCGGACCAATCAGGCTGGTCGGCGAGATGATGGCCGATCGTTGCGACGACATGCGGGCTTAGCGCCTCATGGGTGATGAGGATGACGCCGGGCGAAAGCGCCAGATTTTCAGCCAAATCCTCGCCAGCCTGGCCGTGCCGGACCTCGACGTTCTGCTCCTGCAAGGAAGCCGCGATGTACTCGGCGTCCTTGCGAAACGGGGCAATTATGAGCACCCAATCCAGTTCACTCGGTGTTTCATTCATTTCGGGTCAGGAAGAGGGTTATAGGAAACGACGCTGACGCTGCCGCTCTCGATCAGCAGTTCCTGGATGTTGAGGTCATGTGGACCGTGGCGCTTTTTGACAACGGTGATGTTGCGGCGCAGCCGACCCTCATGCTCCATGATCCGCAGCAGGAGCACGGTGTCGCCCAGAAAGCTGACATCTACGTCGATGCCGACATTCTGACCAATCAGGCCGTGCTGAGCGACAATCAGCATCGTCAGCACGCCCGAACGAGCCAGGAATTTAAGAAGGGATTGAATGTCGCGGACCGCCTTTTCCCGATGCGGTAGCGAGTTCAGATAGCCGGTCAGGCTATCGATGACGACGACGCGGACTTTGTTTTGCGTCACCGCGTCCTGGACGATTTGACCAAATTCACCCGGTGAGATTTCGTTCGGATTGAAATCCCGCAGGATGAGCTTTCCATCCTTATGAAACTGCCGAAGCTGCATTCCCAGGCCTTCCGACCGGCGGAAGAACGTTTCCAGCCTCTCTTCGAACAAGAATAGCGCAACGTTCTCGCCGCGGTCGAGTGCTGCGGTCGCATAGAGTGACGACATAGTCGACTTGCCAGTGCCCGACTGTCCGATGACCAGCGTAGTGGTTCCAGCCTCCTGGCCGCCGCCAAACATGTCGTCGAGCGCTGCAACACCTGATTTGATCAGTTCCGGTTTGGTGGCCTCAGATGCAGTGTTGGGCATAATACGAGGAAAAACGATGATCCCTTCACCTTCCCGGATTGCCATGTCGTGATAACCATCGGCAACGGGGACACCGCGCATCTTGGAAACTTCCACACGACGTCGCACGGCGCCGTACTCCTCCAGTGACTTGTCGAAACGGATGACCCCATGGGCGAGCCCCTCTACTTCCTCGCCGCTGCGGTCATCGCCGGGCGTCTGGGTGTCAAGGAGAAGTGCGACGACGTTGCGCTTGGCAAGAAAGGACTTGAAACCGATTAGTTCGCGACGAAACCTAGGAGAGTCACCCGTGATCAGGCGGATTTCGAGGAGGGAGTCGTAAACAAGGCGCCGCGGCTTGTGTTCTTCGATAGCTGCCTCGATCGCCTTTCGCGTCTCGTCGAGCCTGAGGTCTGCGGTCAGAAATATGCTCTGGTCATCGGCTTCGCTGACCGAGCCGGATGTCGACAGTTCTTCGACCCGAATGCCATCGAGTGTCCAGCCGTGTGAGACAGCAATGGCTTCAAGCTCTGCCGCCGTTTGCGACAGTGTCACGTAAATACAGCTCTCTCCCGCTTCCACCCCGGCGCGAAGGAACTGTAGCGCTGCTGTCGTCTTTCCGGAGCCCGGAGCGCCTTGCAGCATATAGAGATTGGATGCCGGCAGACCACCACGCAGAATTTCGTTCAATCCGGAGATGCCTGTGCTGACAACCGCTGGCGCTTTTCGTTTCGGCATAACTCATCTTTCAAAACTGTTAGCGTGATCCGGGCCGGAGCGCGCGCATCATCGTCGTTGAAAGATGCCTGCTCGTTATATTTAGGTTTCTCGAAACATCAATGACAGGCTGGTTGTGGTGAAGCCGCAGACCTGCCTAAAGGTAGTGTTACGGCTTTACAGCAGGCTCGCTCTCATCGCGGCGGACGAACCTCGTCCTCGCGCTCATCGTTCTTGTCCAACGTCTCTAGCGCCTCAATGGTGTCGTCATAGGAACATCCGCCACGAGATTGCTTTCTTACCTGCCGCGAATCCTCTCACATTCGCCAAATGGTGTGGAGCTTGTCCAGAGCTGCTACCAAACGTTGTTGGAATGCAACATCCTCTCCGCTGACGACCGTTACGATGTCGCGCATCGCGCCGCGCATGCCGTGAAGCTGGTCGACAAGATCCATGACAATATCAACTCCGGCTTCGTTGACGCCCATGCCGTGCGTCAGATCTAGGATCAGCCGGGCGCGAGCTAGATCGGCATCCCGGAAGCGCCGTTGGTGCTCGGCGATCTGCGGCGCCAGCCAACCTTCCCGGATCCACAGTTCGAGCTCGGTTACTTCGATTTTGAGGCGAAGACAGAATTCATGATCGTCCATGGTCAGCCCTCCATGCCCTTTCTCGGATTTTGTGTCGTTCCAGAAGCCCAGCGTTTGATGAAGCTGGTCAGCTCTTCGTCCGGACGGTCGGGCAACACGACCTTCACAGTCACATAGACGTCACCGGCGCTGCCATTTCCGCGCGGCACACCCTTGCCCTTGATACGCAAGACCTTGCCGCTGCTGGAATTGGGGGGGAGGGCTAGGTCGATTGGGCCGGAGGGAGTGGGCACGCGCACCTTGCCGCCAAGCACGGCCTCGCTGAGCGTGACCGGAAGTTCGAGGCGGATGTCGTCACCGTCGCGCGTGAAAAAGCGGTGAGGCCGCACCCTGATAACGATCAGCGCGTCGCCGGCGGCACCGCCCCCGAACCCGGGTTCGCCTTTGCCCCGCAGCCGCAGCGTTTGGCCATCACGTGTCCCGGGGGGAACCTGCACTTCGATAGCCGGACCCTCGGGTAGCTTAACCTGGGTTTTGGTACCCTTCATCGCATCGAGAAAATCGATCTCCATCGAGAAATGGCGGTCACGTCCGGGAGCGCGGAACGGGGACCCGCCGCCAGGGCCGGCGCGGCGCGAGAAGAAGCTCGCGAAAATATCGTCCGAATCGCCAAAATCGGCAAACCCGCCGCTATTGTGGTAGGGCTCACCGGGACCGCTGGCCGAGGCATAGTCGCGATAGAAGTTGCGGGGCGCCTGTTCGGCCCCCGTCATATCGATCTCGCCACGGTCGAAGCGGGCGCGCTTCTGCTCATCGCTCAAAAGCTCGTAGGCCGCGGAAATCTCCTTGAACCTGGCCTCGGCATTTTTATCGCCGGGGTTCAAGTCGGGATGCAGCTTCTTGGCCAGCTTGCGGAATGCACTCTGGATTTCCTTTTGCGGCGCATCCCGTTTCACGCCCAGAAGCTCATATGGATCTCGGCTCATGCATATCTCCTGTCACAGGTAACATACACTGCGATCAATTCTCCTCTCATATAGGCGGCGGCCCGGTTTCCGGTTGGAGGGCAAGACGAAAGGTCGATTGGGTCCCACTTCGCAAGTGAGCGGGACCGTTTAATCATCGCTCCGCTATCGGACGACGAGAAGGAGAGGATCGCCATCTCGGATCAGTTCAAGCGCGAGGATTGCCGGTTTGTCGGCAAGCGCCTTACGCAAATCCGCGACGGAAGAGACCGGCGAGCGATTGGCCGCCACGATTATGTCACCGGCCTGCAGTCCGCTGCGGGCCGCCATGCTACCTGAGCCGAGACCCTCGATCACAACGCCGGGGGCACCGGCCTGGCGAGCCTCTTCGGCAGATGCTTCCCGCATTTTGGCGCCATCGAGGGGCGTGCCGGAGAGGTCGGCGGACGACCGGTCTTCCGATGTGATCGCGACGGCGATCACCCGCTCGCCATCGCCGCGCTTTACCGTCACATTGATCCTGGTTCCGATCGGGGTGAGGCCGATCCGGTTCCTGAGATCCGTTGCACTGTGGACGGGGCGATTGTCGATCGCGGTAACCACGTCGCCGGTCCTCAATCCGGCCCGCGCGGCCGCTGAGCCAGGTTCGACGCTGCCAATCAGTGCGCCGCGCAGCTCACCGAGCTTGAGTGCCTCGGCCACGTCGGGCGTCAGGTCCTGGATGCCGATGCCGAGTCTGCCGCGGCGCACCTCGCCTTGGGTCGCCAGTTGGTTCATCACCGATAGCACCATGTCGCTCGGGACTGCGAAGCCGATGCCGACATTGGCGCCGGCCGGGCTGAGGATCGCAGTGTTGATCCCGATCAGCATGCCGTCGAGCGTCACGAGCGCCCCACCGGAATTGCCGGGGTTTATCGAGGCATCGGTCTGGATGAAGTCCTCATAGCCTTCGATATTGAGCCCGCTGCGACCGAGTGCGCTGACGATGCCAGAGGTAACCGTCTGACCAAGTCCGAAGGGATTGCCGATGGCGACGACATAGTCCCCGACCTTAAGGGCATCGGAATCCCCGATCTGAATGGCTGTGAGGTTTTTGGCATTGATCTGGAGCAGGGCAATGTCGGTCTCCTTGTCGCTGCCAATCAGTTTTGCCGGGAGCTGTCGGCCATCCTTCAGCGTGACCGAGATTTTTGATCCGCCGTCGACGACGTGATGGTTGGTCAGCACATATCCTTTGTTGGCGTCGACGATGACACCGGAGCCGGCGCTCATCCGAGCCTGCTGCTGTTGCTCCGGCAGATTGAAGAACCTTCGGAAGTTGGGATCGCTATAGAGCGGGTTGTCTTGCGCCGGCGCTCGGGAGACGACCGCGATATTGACGACGGCGGGTGTGACCTGTTCCAGCATCGGCGCCAGCGTCGGCAGGCCGGTGGACGAAGAAGCCTGTCCTGTCATTTGCGCAGGCAATGGGCTTGTGGTGAAGAAAATGGCTCCGGCGGCGACGGCTGCGGAAATGGCAATCGTGCGAAGCCTCGGGGTGAGATCGAACATCGGTTGCTCCTTGAATCTGATGATGGGTGTGCCTCCTGGCGTGACCGACGGAGGATTGAAAAAAGAGGCGGGTCCGGATGTCCAGATCCGCCTCTCTTGATCGGCTCACGCAGTCGAGAGCGGGCGGCTATGGCTGAACCAGATGTTGCCGGCGGCGAGCACCGCGACGACAAGACCGGCAACAACATGGACCCACGTTGCGGCCGTCACGGCCGAGAAGCCGAGAACCCATGGAGCAGCTACCGCCCAAATGCCGAGCACTAGGTTGACCCATTCCTCCGCCTCATAGAAGGCATAGAGAGCCACAGCGGCGATCACGGCGATGGCCGCGCCGACGAGCCAGGCATTCCAGGCGGCATAGGTTTCAGCGGCGAAGCCAATTAGCCACGGTGAGACAAGAAGACCAAGACCGGCAACGATATTGACGATATCGAAAGCGGTCCGGTTGTTGGAAGACAGGGACTTCAGCATCGTTCATTTCTCCTCATCGGTTGGTTGCATCATCATTGAACCGTCTCCTGCGGACAGAAGGCGGGTGCGGCGGCGGCGCTTGCCGCGCCGTCGCCGCGAAGCTCGGTTGTGGTTGGATTAGGAGCCGGAGGAAGCGTTGTTGCTGCCAATTCGGGCAAGAACGGCGCGAGCTCGTCGTGGCTGAACGCGCCACGGGCGATCTCATGCAGCGCAAGATCGCTTACACTGGCATGCGGCAGATCAAGCCTCGGCCCCCCACCGCGGTTGAGGGCACGGGCACGGGCAGCTGCGGCCATCGTCAGCGTAAACCTGTTCGGCACAATCTCCTGGCAACCGAAAACGACATGCGGGTCCATGGGTGCACCTCATGCAGCTTTCCGATCGGCAGTGGTACGGTCCTGCCTGCGCTCAACGTCTCGTTCGAGCGCAAGCAGCGCCTGCTCGACCTCATTAAGGCGGGACGGACGATTGTTCACCGGCATGCCTTCGTTGGTCGCCTGGTCGATCAGATATTCGGTCCATGCCCAGTTCATCAGGATCGAGCGCTTTGCTTCGAGAGACAGCGTCGGATCACGGATGACATCTATGGGCGATGACCATGTGGCGGGACCGGAAGCATCGTGCCGTTCCGCCGCCTCGACCATTGCCTGACCGTAGCTCTCCTGAAGCGCGGCGAGGCCGAGCCGCTCCAATGTCGCATCGGAGAAGGCGTGAGATGGCCGGTTCAATCGGCGACGAATTCCTTTCTTTGTCAGGGCCGCAGCTTTGCTTGCCGGACCCTGCACGACATAGGTCAGGCCTTGCCGCTCGGCATAGCGGATGGCGGATCGCAGCGTTGGAAACTCCAGCTCCACCTGCGTCAGCGTATCCGTGGTGCCCGTATAGCCCATCAAAGGCTCAATGAACGGCGCGCTGCGGCGCTCGAAGACAAGCCGCCAGCCGTTCATTCGTGCTTTGCCCGATGTCATCACCGAGTGTGATGGTCTGAAGATGCGGGCGACGACGTCTTCGGGAAACACGGAGCGGCCGAAAGCGAGACGCTTCCGCCGGTTATCATTGGAGGCCTGGCTAACGGAAGCGAGGCTTTTGCTTGGTTTGGTGTGTGTCTCTCTAATAATCTCCATCATTTTATCCCTCCCTATTGGCGAAGGATGCCGGCGGCCCCCAACAAGGCCGGCCGCCGGGCAGGCTGGTTCGGTTAGCTCTTGATGGCGATCCGCTTGACCTGCGTCTGCGCCTTCTCGGTCTTCGGCAGGGTCACGGTCAAAACGCCGTTCCTGAAGCTGGCAGCGACCTTGTCTTCATCGACCTCGACGCCGAGCGGGATGCGGCGCTCGAAACGGCCGTAGTAGCGCTCGGAGAACTGACGATCCTTGTCTTCGTTCTCGGAGCGCTTCTCACCTCTCAGCGTCAGCACGCCGTCGTTGAGCAGGACTTCGATGTCCTTTTCTTCAAGGCCGGGCACCTCGGCGGTCACCTTGATCTCCTTGTCGGTATCGGCGATCTCGACGTTCGGCCAGCCGGCGCCGAACGCAGAAGCGCTGCCGAAGGCCGGCAGGCCGGAGCCGAAGCCGCGGAAGACGTCGTCGAACAGGCGGTTCACCTCACGATGCAGCGACAGGAAGGGATCCCGGTCGTCGTCGCGCAGGACAGTCGGGGCCTGGTTGCCATTGTTTCGGCCCCAGGGAATCAGATCACGAACACTCATGGTTTTCTCCTTTCCGTTGGTTCGATTGGCAAAGCTTCTCTGGTGGCGCCGGACGATATACCCGGCGCCGTCTTTGCCAACTGTGCTGTTGTTGGAGCTTAAGCCGCCTGCTTCTCGGCGTCGATTTGCTTGATCTCGGCCTTCGGCAGAGCCGTCTCGGTCGCGATCTCGATTCGTCGCGGCTTCATCGCTTCCGGGATTTCGCGCTTGAGATCGATGGTCAGCAGACCGTTGACGAGACCGGCGCCGACGACCTTGACGTGGTCGGCAAGTTCGAACCGGCGCTGGAACGAGCGGCCGGCGATGCCGCGATGCAGATACTGCACATCGTCGGCATTCGCCTTCTGACCCGATACGAAGAGCATGTTCTGCTCCTGGGTGATCGTCAGTTCGTCCTGCGTGAAGCCCGCCACTGCCATGGCAATGCGGTACTCATCCTCACCGGTCTTGACGATGTCGTAAGGCGGCCAGTTGTCGATCGTCTCGATGCGGCTTGCAGCCTCGAGCGCGTTCAGCATTCGGTCGAAGCCGATGCTCGACCGGAACAGGGGAGAAAAATCGAGGTTTGTCCTCATAACCATATCCTCCTTGTAAGCAACATGGATACAAGGAGGCGCCAAGAGCACAATGGCGCCTCCTGGACCTGTCGATCCCCATTGGGCGATCGAACAATATCAATATAATTCAGTGGCTTGCGGTTTCAAGAGCTGTGGAATTGCCTGGTGTAAAAAATTTGATTTTTTTGTTTGGTCCACCAGATTCGTGTGGTGATACAAAAGGAGAAATCGGCATGACAATGACCTCCGAAGACGTCATCGACATCCTCGGACCTGTCGACGAAACTTTGATAGCTGATGTCGTGGCCACTGGTGCCAGTCAGGCTGAACTGGCGGAAGCTTTCGCATGGGTCAACAATGACGAAGCGTTGATGAATGAACGACGGCCGCCACCCACGGGCAAAATCGCCTTGTTGATTGACCTGCTGGTCTCAGACAACGACGAACTGGACTAGGCAAGACGCCTGTCTGGAAGCGGCTTGCCTAAGCGGTGGTCAGTACGCGAACCTCGCCCCGTCGACCGAGGGTGTCTACCACGACACTGCGTCCTGAGCGGCGAACTGCGACGTCGGCCGAGCCGTTTCCGACCCGTAGGTGTCGCAGCATTACCTCATCCATGAACGAGGGCAGTTGCGGCTCGTTGAAGCTGATGATCCGAGCATTCGGCTCGAATTCAAGGCCGAGACAGGATTGCAGCAGAAGGAGGGGTGCTGCAGCCGCCCACGCCTGTGGAGAGCAGGCGACAGGGTAGAAGGTTGGCCCCTGAGCCCGCTGGCGTGGCAAGCCACAGAAGAGTTCGGGAAGACGGCGCAGGTCGATATATGTCGAAGACGCAAAGAGCCCTTCGAAAATTCTTGCCGTTTCAGCTCGGTAGCCATATCGGGCGAGACCGCTGGCGATCATTGCATTGTCATGCGGCCAAACCGAGCCATTGTGATAGCTCATCGGATTGTAGCGTGCCTCGGTGGAGGCGATGGTTCGGATGCCCCAACCGCAGAAGGACGAGGCGCTCATCAGTGTCCTGGCAACCTGGACGGCTCGCTCGGGATAGGCGATACCGGTGAACAGGGCATGACCGGCATTGGAAGAGCGGACCCTGCAAGACCGCTTATTCCCATCGAGCGCGAGCACAAAGGTGCCAAGTTCCTCATCGAAGAAACTCGTATCGAAGGCATGACGCAGGCCTTCGGCCCGTGCCAGGAACTTTGCCGCGCGTTCAGGTCTGCCGAGCCGGCGGAAGATCTCGGCTGCGGACTGCCAGGCACCGTAGACGTAGGCCTGAACCTCGGCAATGGCGATCGGGCCTTTGGCGAGCGTACCATCGGCGTGGAATACCGAGTCGTGGCTGTCTTTCCAGGCCTGATTGATTAAGCCTTCTTGCGTTAACCGCCCGTATTCCACGAAGCCATCGCCGTCGCGATCGCCGTGCTCGTCGATCCAGGTGAGCGCTGCCTCGATATTTGGCAGAAGATGGTTGATCGTGGCAAGGTCGCCTGTTCGCCTCAGGTACTCCCCTGCCAGCAGGACGAACAACGGCGTGGAATCGATGCTGCCGTAATAGCGGCGGAAGGGCACTTCACCCAGTTCAGCCATTTCGCCATAGCGCACTTCGTGGAGGATCTTTCCAGGTTCGGCGTCTGCAGCCGGATCGACTTCCGTGGCCTGGTTTGCGGCCAAATGGCCAAGGACACCGCGGGCAATGTGCGGATCAAGCCACAGCGTTTCGAGCGCGGTAATCAGCGCATCACGTCCGAAAACAGTGCTAAACCAGGGGATGCCGGCATAGGGGTAGGGACCTTCGGGCTTATCGGTCGTTAGCATATATAGATCGGAGACACTGCGCCGCGCCACCTCGTTGAATATTTCGTTGGACGTGACGATCGATGCCGCGCGGGAGGAAGAGGAGCGCAATGCACGGCGCGCATCCCGTAGGCCCAGAAAGAAAGACTGGTAGCCGAGAGGCCGGTCTTTGTCTTGGTCGCAGCAGATCTGGATGAACAGCGACCGCGTTTCATGTGGCGCCAGATCAAGATCATAAATGACATGGCCGCTCCCAAGTTCGTCTGGGCGGGGATCGAACGACAACTGCGTGACGCGCTTCAGATCGTCGAGGCCGATATAGGAGAGAAGAACGCGATCCTGTTCCATCACGGACGGAAGATGGCGGCCCCTCCTCGCCCTGACGGTTCCGCGAACCTCGAACAGATCGGCGAAGTCCGCCCCGAACGAAATTTCGATACGCACTTGTTGTCTTCGCTCGTCGTAGTTCCTTACGGCCAAGCGCTCGTAACAACCGGCATTCCACAGAAAGCGTGTCCTGCGCATATGAATGAGATCATGCTCAAGTGTGAGCTTCCCCTTCTCATCAAAGAGGTCGGGATTGGTGAGATCGCAGGTCAGCGTCGCATTGTCGTCGCGCAGCGTCGACGAGAGAAGCATCGGGCGCTTGCCATTAATCGTCAGATGGAGGTGGGAGAGGTACCGCGTGTCCCGATGGAAAACGCCTTCCGGGCTGCCGGGCCCAGAAAGCGCGTCACCATTGTGGTCGAAGACGGCGAATGTATCCCCGTGCTTCAGGGTGCGCGACCGTCGCTCTTGCAGTGATGCTGTGGCCGGAATGAAAAATTGCGCCATCGGTGCGTGGCCGCCTGCTGGCTCGGAAGCGTCGTGTACAGAAGCGATCGACATGCTACTGGCCTCCGAATTATGCAACGACGTGCAGATCGAGGTCCTGCCCGTTGGCACGGCGTAGTGGGGCCGCCTTGGTGCGCACGCCAGGAAGATTCCGGTAGATGTCCAGATAATCCCGTGCCATCCGCGCGGCGCTGAAACGCGCCTCGAATGTCGCGCGAACTTTCTTTCGATCCATCTTGAGCGCCCATTCGATGTTCTCGGCCGCGTCGGCCACGCTATCGACGAGGACTCCAGAGACACCGTTGTCGATGACCTCCGGCACGGAGCCGCATCCGAAGGCGATGACGGGCGTGCCACAGGCCATCGCTTCGATCATCACCAGTCCGAACGGCTCGGGCCAGTCGATCGGGAAGAGCAAGGCGCCGGCGTTGCCGAGGAAATCGGCCTTCTGATGCTCGTTGATCTCACCGATGAATTCGACATTCGGATGGCGCCTCACCATCGGGTCGATCACCGTCTCCCAGTAGGCCCTGTCGGCATTGTCGACCTTGGCGGCCATCTTCAGCGGCATCCCGACCTTGGTTGCGATTTCGATCGCACGATCCGGCCGCTTTTCCGGTGATATCCGTCCAAGGAAAGCAAGATGGTTGCCCTTGGGCTTTTCCGTGAATGACAGCAGGTCGAGAGGGAGGCCATGATAGACCGTCCCTGACCAGTTGACCGGCGGCATTGGGCGGCGCTGATCATTGGAGATCGACACCAGCGGGATATCGGGAAAAGCCGAGTAGAAGGGCTTGAGGTCCGGCAGGTCAAGGCGGCCGTGCAGCGTCGTCACCGTGCGGTCGGCGAACTCGCGGATCAGCGGGAAATGTAGTAGATCGATGTGGAAGTGCAGCACATCGAATTCGTGCGCCCGCCGGCGAATTTCCTCCAGCATCACGACCTGATAGGGCAGATGATCTCTGACGGCGGGGTTGAGGCGCAACGCGACGTCCGAGCACGCCACGAGCCTGGCGTCGGTGACGGAATCGCCGCTGGCAAAAAGCGTGACCTCATGGCCCTGGGCGACCAGTTCTTCGGTGAGATAGGAAACAATGCGCTCGGTTCCCCCATAGAGTTTGGGCGGAACACTTTCAGCGAGCGGTGCGATCTGAGCGATCTTCATCGGCAAAACCTCCTCTATTGAGCAAAGAGTCGTCGGTAAAAACCAGATCCGCGTCCTCAAAGAGGCACGCGGCACGTCAGATTGGATTTCTATATCTCGAATGGTTGTCGGTGGCGTCCTCCTTTCCGATAGCTGCACAGACCAAGGCCGCCAAACCGACGTGATTGAACTCGGCGACGGCGGCATCTTTGATTGTCTTGATTACGGGATGCGTCCTGCTTTCCGGGCAGCATATCAGACCGGTCCAACGTCTTCAGCGCTTCGATGATCGCGTCATAGGAGACGGCCTTGTCCGTACCTGGATAAAGGCGAAGGGCCGGAATGGGTTCGATGGCGAAGATGTCGGATGCCCAGGACGCAAGAATGGCGCGTTTCTCGTCCCTGCCGATTTCGTCGGCCGCAAGAACGTCGCGCGGATGAGCAAAATGCCTGCCCGGATGCAGCAGATGAGCAGCGCTGATTGCTGCTGCCGCGTTCACTGGTGTTGAATTTTCGAAGCTTTCCTTTCTCATAGCTTGACCCCATGTGATGCCAAATTGACGTTGTTGTTTGGCTCAGCTTTGTAAAATTCCCTGGCGTCCGAACAGACCTCGCGCGGACTCGACCATTGTTCTGAGATGGCGCGGCTCGCGAACACCTTGCCTGTACAATTCTATCGTTATGGCCGCCATGCGCTCCGCTTCCTCGGACTCCTTCGCAATCCCAGCGCCCGACCGGATTTCATTGAAACCCTCTGGCAGACGGCGAGATCACGGCTGTCGAAAGGAGTTGGCAAAGGTTTTGTTATTGCATGAACCATCCTTTCACCTCCTTATCGGAGCTCGCCCGCGTCGACGGGCGAGCCCCAGCAATTACCTCTTAGAAGTCCATGCCGGCGCCAGCGGGCAGGGCGGGTGAAGCGTCCTTCTTGGGCTTCTCGGCGATCATCGCTTCCGTGGTCACCAGCAGACCGGCGACCGACGCAGCATCCTGAAGCGCGGTCCGCACGACCTTGGCTGGATCGATGACGCCCTGAGCATAGAGATCACCATATTCGCCGGTCTGCGCATTCCACCCGAAGGAGAAGTCGGTTTTCTCGCGGAGCTTGCCGACAATCACGGAGCCTTCCGCGCCAGCGTTTTCGGCGATCTGGCGAACGGGGGCTTCGATCGCCCTGCGGACGATCTCGATACCAACCTTCTGGTCTTGGTTGGCGGTTGCAAGATTGTCGAGTGCCTTGACGGCGCGCAATAGCGCAACACCACCGCCCGGCAGGATACCCTCTTCGACGGCCGCGCGGGTCGCATGAAGGGCGTCGTCGACGCGGTCCTTCTTCTCCTTCACCTCGACTTCGGTGGAGCCACCGACACGGATCACCGCAACGCCGCCTGCCAGCTTGGCTAAACGTTCCTGCAGCTTCTCGCGATCGTAGTCCGAGGTGGTTTCTTCGATCTGCGCCCGGATCTGGGCGACGCGGCCGTCGATCTCGGCCTTGGAACCGACGCCGTCGATGATCGTGGTGTTTTCTTTCTCGATCGCCACCTTCTTGGCTCGGCCAAGCATGTTGAGCGTGACGTTCTCAAGCTTGATGCCGACGTCCTCGGAAATGACGGTGCCACCGGTCAAGATGGCAATGTCTTCGAGCATCGCCTTGCGGCGATCGCCGAACCCCGGAGCCTTAACGGCAGCAATTTTTAGACCACCGCGCAGCTTGTTGACGACGAGCGTTGCGAGCGCCTCGCCTTCGACATCTTCCGCGATAATCAGCAGCGGTTTGGAGGACTGCACGACGGCTTCGAGGACCGGCAGCAAGGACTGAAGGTTCGACAGCTTTTTCTCGTGGATGAGGATATAGGGGTCCTCGAACTCGACCCGCATCTTGTCCTGATTGGTCACGAAGTAGGGCGAGAGGTAGCCGCGGTCGAACTGCATGCCTTCGACGACTTCGAGCTCGGTCTCGGCGGTCTTGGCTTCCTCGACAGTGATGACGCCTTCGTTGCCGACCTTTTCCATCGCTTCAGCGAGATACTTGCCGATCTCCTCGTCGCCGTTGGCAGACACAGTGCCGACTTGGGCAATTTCGGAATTGCTGGTGATCTTGCGGGCGTTGCCTTTCAGCTCTTTAACGACTGCATCCACGGCGATATCGATGCCGCGCTTCAGGTCCATCGGGTTCATGCCCGATGCAACCGCCTTGGCGCCTTCCTTGACGATTGCCTGCGCGAGAACAGTTGCGGTGGTGGTACCGTCGCCGGCAAGATCATTGGTCTTCGATGCCACCTCGCGCAGCATCTGTGCCCCCATGTTTTCGAACTTGTCTTCCAGTTCGATTTCCTTGGCGACCGAAACGCCGTCCTTGGTGATACGCGGCGCGCCGTAGGATTTGTCGATGACGACGTTGCGGCCCTTCGGGCCGAGCGTGACCTTCACCGCATTGGCGAGAACATCGACCCCACGCAGCATGCGTTCACGGGCATCGGTGTTGAATTTGACTTCTTTCGCAGCCATTTGTTCACTCCTTCAATAGGCAGCTTTTTGACTGATGAGCGGCAGTGCGTGATTACGCGGCGCGCTTCTGCTCGGCCTGAGCTTCGATAATGCCCAAGACGTCGCTTTCCTTCATGATCAGCAGGTCTTCGCCGTTGATCTTGATTTCGGTGCCGGACCATTTGCCGAACAGAATGCGGTCGCCAGCCTTGACGTCGAGCGCCTGGATCTGGCCGGCCTCGTTGCGTGCACCAAGACCGACGGCGACGACTTCGCCTTCCTGCGGCTTTTCCTTGGCAGTGTCAGGGATGATGATCCCACCCTTGGTCTTTTCTTCGGATTCGACCCGGCGGACAAGAATGCGATCATGAAGCGGTCGGAACGACATGTTTTCCTCCATTGGACAAAAAGATGACGCAAAATCCCCTGCCGGACCGGGTGACCAATCCGGACGGGTGCGAACCTCATCTGAGCGTTCGCGGGGAAAATTTATTTTCGAGATTTTTTGATTTCAAGAGGGTCGGCAAGAAAAATTAGCACTCTACCCCGGCGGCTGCTAACATGCTGGAGAGGAACGATAAACGCCTTCGAAGGTTTAAGAAAACCGTTGATGGATGCATGATTTTTTGCCACCTTTGGCAGTGTCATGAAACGGAGATGAGCATGCAATTCTCGTCGGATTTCGAGCGTCAGCTTAACGGCTACGGCCTCACCACCGCGCACATCCTCTACCGCATTCCTGATTTCGAATCCGTGCTGCAGACCTATGTCTGGCAGGACTACGATCTGGCTCCCGATTTTCCGGAAATGCATAAATTCCTCGACTTCTGGCGCGCCAGCCTCGACGGGCCGCTGCATTCCGTCCGCTACAGCCATCAGCGTCTGATAGGGCCAAACGAATGGCGTCGTCTCGAAGGCGAGTTCAGGCTTAACTAAGCTCTTGAAACGGAAATTTTCGCTTCCTAGCTCTTTGCGCGATCGAGGCTCCGATGAGCTCGGTCACTATCACACGTCTATCCGGAGTGAGATCGAGAATGGAAGAGAAGATCAAAGTCATCGAAGACCTCAGCATCGAGGAGCGCGAAGAGGTCTTTGCCGATATCGCGCATGTCCTGGAGGCAGCTGCACGCGAGGCATATGTCGAAGGCAACCGCCATTTTGCCGCGCTTTCCGCCAATATGGCACAGGCGATCTTCATCAATGCTGACGAACTGGCGCGTGACGACGTGCGTAAAGCCGAGCGCGTGTTACAGCAAGCAACCGCCATGATCTCGCAGTTCAAGGCCGTGCATCCTTATCGTATGGTGAGCCACGCACGCCACTAGAGGTGTGAAACCGCTAGGCTTCTGATGCCGTCTCAATCCTGAATGAAGACCAATGTTGTGACGGCGATATCGGTTTCGGCGCTCCGGGGTGAGGATGGCCGGTTCCGACAAGTTGGGTTCATTGCCATCGACATCTCGGCAAGCAAGAATGCGCAGGAGGCTGAACGCCACCTGGCTGCCATCATCGAGTCCTCGAATGACGCGATCCTTGGCATCGATCTCGACTTGACGATTACCAGCTGGAATGCCCCCGCCGAGAAGCTTTACGGTATTGACTGGCGAGCTCAATCATCGCGTGAAGAACGTCTTTGCCACCGTCATCGCAATCTCGAAACAGACCCTAGGGCGGGAGGGGACGGGGCAGGACGAAGTAGACGCCTTCCGGGAACGGCTGACCTCTATGGCGAAGGCGCATGATCTCCTTACACATCGAGACTGGCAGCGCGCCGATCTTTCAGCGCTGGTCAGGCAAGTCCTGGAGCCCTATCCCGCAGAATGTTTCGAGATCGAAGGCATCCCTGTGCTTCTGCCGCAGAAGGCAGTCGTCTCGTTTTCTTTGGCTATCCACGAGCTCGCGACGAATGCTGCAAAGTACGGCGCATTGTCGGTTGCTCAACGCAAGATCTCGATCTCCTGGCGGCTTGGCGACGGTGATGAGAGCACGAAAGCAAGGCTACATTTCAGGTGGGCTGAACACGGTGGTCCCGCAATGAAGCCCCAGCGATGAAGGGCTTCGGATCGCGTCTGGTTGAGAGGTTTCTCGCGGCCGAACTGAACGGCCGTTCGACAATCAGCTACGATCCCGCCGGGGTCGTCTGCGAAATCGACGCGGTGCTGGATATAGATGCATGATCAGCAGACGATCCGGCTGAGTGGCGACGACCGGGTGCCTCGCGCATCGGCCGTCGCCCCAGGTCCGCCGCGAGCTCAAGGAGCGCTTCTTGCTACGCTTTGGCTTCAGATCTGTGAATCCCTGAATTCGAGAATTTTGCCCGGTTGCCACTCCCGGCAGTCGTATGTTGATAGTCTACCGGATGAGCCCCTGCAGGAAACAGTCAAAAACGCGCTGTGGCGCGGCACGGTGGAACTTTCATTTCCTGCCTCAGTTAGCTTCGATCATAGGAGGAAGCGAACATGGGTATGAATTCACCAAATGACGGGGCTCCGGGCACGACGGATCAGTCTCCACGCTGGGAAGGTCCCCAGAAAAACACGCCGAGGGGCTACCTTCGCGCGAAGGACGATCCCGACCAGGACCGGGATGCGAATGGCGAAAGCAATAGCGACCCTGAGGTCAAAAAGGTTTCCGACGCTTTCAAGACGAAAGACGACTGATCTTGTCACAATCGGTAGCTGCGCGACCCCGGGCTGTGAATGTTGCCCCGGCCACGCTCGGGAAAATGGCTGTCGTCGTCATTCTGTGTGCCAGCACCGCGGCGGCGGCCGGCTTGTATATAAGCGCAGCCCGCCCGCCGTTTTCGCAAGGCGATCCGCAGTTCAAGGGTGCCGGTGACGCGGTGCACGGGCAACTGATCTTCGCGGCTGGGGATTGTGCGTCCTGCCATGCGACCCCTGGCGAACCCGATCGACTGCGGCTTGGGGGCGGCATGGCGCTCGGCTCACCATTCGGCACCTTTCGGCCGCCTAACATTTCTCCGGATCCGGTGGACGGCATCGGCAGATGGACGGCCGTCGATCTGGCGAACGCGCTCGTCGGCGGGGTGTCGCCTGAGCATGAGCATTATTATCCCGCTTTTCCCTATACGAGCTTCACTGGAATGACGGCTGGCGACATCCGGGACCTCTACGCGTATCTCATGACGCTTCCCAAGGTCTCGGGACGGGCACCGCCGCATCACCCTTCGATCCTGTTTCGCATTCGCCGGTTCGTCGGATTCTGGAAGCTGCTATTTTTTCGTGAGGGCCAATCGGAGGCCCGATTGAGCGGCGAGCCGATCCATGATCGCGGCGCCTATCTCGTCGAGAACGTATCCCACTGCGCCGAATGCCACTCCAGTCGGAACGTCTTCGGTGCCATCAAACCCGACACCCGGTTTGCCGGAGGAGTCGATCCGCAAGGTACGGGGTTCGTGCCCAACATCACGCAGCAGAACCTGGGCAAGTGGACCGAGCGAGACATTGCAACGATGCTAAAAACAGGCGACACGCCCGACCATGGCCGTGTCGGATCGTCGATGGCCGACGTCGTGACCAACACGGCCATGTTACCCGACAGCGATCGTGATGCGATTGCGCGCTACATCAAGGCCCTCCCGGCCTTGCCGACGCCCCATCCCTAACCTCAATGTGCGTAGAGATAGGCGGCCAGGTCCTTAGCTTCCTGCTCTGAGATGCCCGTCTTGGGCATCGCCGTCTGCGGCGAAAAGCTCTGCGGCGAAACGATCCATGCAACAAGGTTGTCGGAGCGGTTTTCCAGCACACCGGCAATATAGACGTGTTTGGATAACCCGGTGAGTGGCGCGCCGGTTTGGCCGTCCGCCCCCGGTATGCCCGGAATGGTATGGCAACCCGAACAACCATAGCGACGAAAGAGTGCGGGAGCGCGCGCCGGATCGCCACCGGTCAGCGCCACAGCTGCGGCCGTCCTTGTCTGACTGTCGCGTATTGTATTGGTAACCACAAAGGCGCTCAGCCCGGCAGCAACAGCGGCGGCAACCCAGACTATGGGGCGAGGGGCCAAGCCGGCAACATCAGGCATTTCGCGCTCCTCTCTCGCTGGAACCGCGGATCCAGAGCGCCAGCATCGTCATCGCCGCAGCTGCATAGATGGTACCGGCCGGCACCCACATGATCATGCCGGCCAGTTGCTGATCCTCCAGGGGTGTCAGCCCCCAGGCAGAAGCGGTTTGCGTCTGGGCGATATAGAGAACGCGCGGTGCCAGCGCCATCAAGGCGCCGAGGATGCTCGTGTGTAACATCGTCAGGAACATGTGCCAGGCAGCGGCGCCGTAGTCGCTTTTCCAGACGACAGCCCACCAGAACAGGACCGCCGTTGCAAAAAAACTGAGGTGCTGGAGGCGATGCATAGCGGTATTGGTCACGGCTGCGTCGAACAGGAAGGGCAGGTGCCAGCCCCAGATGGCGACACCATGGATGGCGGTGGCGCTGGTCGCTCCCGTGCTCCAGTCCCATGACCGCCGGATGAGAGGAGTTCGCATGGCAGCGCCTAAGCCAAGACGCGCTCGTTTTGGCAGACCCCATAGAAGGAGGCCGACCGGGCGCGCAAGCACGATCAACGGTGCCGAGACGGCCATGACGATCTCGTGTTCGATCATATGAAAGGTAAAAAGGTGTTCTCCGAGCCAGTGGAGCGGCGAGATCAGCGCGCCCGCGAGAGTCAGCATGCCGCTGTAGAAGAACAAGCTTTGGCGGTGCCTCGCTCCAAGCCGGCGCGCCCGACCTGAAAGCCTCACGATGCCGAACGTGTAGAGTGCGCTGATCACGGTGATTGGTAGCACGATCCACGGATCGAATGTCCAAACCGACGCAGCCGTATGAGGATCGTCTCCATGGGCCAGCGCCG
Organism: Rhizobium sp. BK376; assembly: GCF_004341625.1. Taxonomy (GTDB): domain Bacteria; phylum Pseudomonadota; class Alphaproteobacteria; order Rhizobiales; family Rhizobiaceae; genus Rhizobium. The sequence goes on from NZ_SLZG01000017.1 coordinate 27,706, forward strand.
GAGCGGCCATCATCAGCGAGATCAAGGTGCAGATCAGCGCTGACATGGGTCCAGCAGCATCGACGCCGCCCCCTGCAATAGCAGCGCAAAGACAAAGGCGGAGGCGATCACAAATCCCGCATCGATGACAAACCGCTCGGTCCGGCCGACGGGTCTTGGCGCGAGACGAGAGGCAGCAGCCCCTGCAATCGACATCAACAAGAGGGCCGAGCAAAGGGCGGGTGTCCAAACCATCTGTCGCCGGCAATCGAGGTAGGGGGTGATCTGCCCAAGCTGCGTCCCCACGGCCCAGGCCAGCGGCGGCACGACAAGTCCGCCATATCGCATCCAGGTTCTGGTCATAGGCGCGGTACCCAGTAGAGACAGACATACATTGGCAACCAGGTTGCCACCACGAAGTTCCAGTACATGGCGTTGTCGCTGACATCGCCGTAGCGCCGCGGATTGTCGCCATGCCTGGAAAACATCAGGCAGGTCAGCACCAGCGTGTCGATCAGGTCGGTTATGATATGGGTCGTGTGCAGTCCAAGCATCACCCAAACGATCGAGCCGTAGGCATTCTGGTCCCACGAGACGTGCATGGCCGGAAATTCGAAGATACGAACGATGAGCGGCGCCACCCCCAGCAGCGACATGATGATCAGGCCGACACGGACCTTCGCCAAATTCTGCTGCCGTGCCCAGCGGGCAATCAGGACGTTGGGAAGCAGGCTGGCAATCAGCAACGCCGTCAAGGCCGTTCCGGGCAGCAGATCGGGGGGCGGTGCATTCGACGGCCAGTGCGGTGCCAGGCTCATGAGGTAGAGGTAGACAACGATCGAAAGCGCAAAGCCTGTTCCCTCGATCAGCATGAAGGCAAGCGTTCCCCACCAGGTCAGGCTTGCGGTGCCAAGCCCATGCGGGGGCAGTTTCGTGAGATCGAGTACGACGGATTGTTTCATGAGTCGTCCTCCGGAGTGCCTTTCGGCCAGAACCATCCGATCAGGGCAATCGACACAGGAATCGATCCCCAGACGACTGCCCAGGGCGTGAAGATCGACCAGATCAACAGCACCGTGGTTGCGAGTGCCGACCAGAGCGGCCAGATCGAGTTGTCAGGTGACGACTCGCGCGCCTCTGGAAGCGCTTCGACGACGCTGCTGACGATCAATTCGCGGCGGTCGACCGACAGGCCGGAGGCAACGGGAAGCGTTTCTGATTTCTCTGACAAGGGCGCGAGACTACTGACCACCGGCAAGCGCGAGAAATTATAGGATGGCGGCGGCGACGAGGTCGACCATTCGAGCGTCGATGCGTCCCAGGGATTGTAAGGCGCGGCCACACCGGAGACGGCGCTACGGATGGCATCGATAAAGAACAGCAGGAAACCGGCCGCAAGGATGACGGCACTCAGGCTAACGAACATGTTCAAGCCAGACCACGGCATTTCCGGCTGATAGGTATAGATGCGGCGCGGCATGCCCTGCAGCCCGAGGATATGCATGGGAAAGAAGGTCAGGTTGAAGCCGGTAAAGATCAGGCCGAACGCCCAGCGACCGAGCCTCTCGCTCATCATTCGGCCGGTGATCTTTGGGAACCAGTAATAAATCGCCCCGAGCAGCGGAAAGACCGCGCCACCCACAAGAACGTAATGGAAGTGAGCAACTACGAAATAGGTATCATGAACCTGCGTGTCGAAGGGCACGGAGGCCACCATGACGCCTGTCATCCCGCCGATGACGAAGATCACCATGAAGCCGATGACGAACAGGAACGGTGTCTTGAACACCGGTCTGCCGGCCCACATCGTCGCCAGCCAGCAGAATATTTGCAGACCAGCAGGAATGGCGATCGCCATGCTCGACGCCGTAAAGAAGCTTTCGCCCAGACGCGGCAGCCCGGCGACGAACATATGATGCACCCAGAGTCCGAAGGCCAGAACCCCTGTCGCGATCAAAGCCATCACCATGGCGAGGTAGCCGAACACGGGGCGCCGCGTGAAGGTCGCGACGATCGTCGAGACCATACCGACCGCTGGCAGGAAGATGATGTAGACCTCTGGGTGGCCGAAGAACCAGAACAGGTGCTGCCACAGCAATACGTCGCCGCCTTCGGCCGGATTGAAGAAGTGGGTGCCGACCAGTCGGTCGAGGATCAGCGCCGAGCTGGCGATCATGATCGCTGGCATCGCCATGATGATCAGAAAGGATGTGACCAGCATCGACCAGACGAACAATGGGATGCGGTCGAGCGACATGCCGGGTGCGCGTTGCTTGAACACGGTGACGACGATCTCGACGGCGACGGCCAGCGCCGAGACTTCGGTAAAGGTGATCATCTGCGCCCAAATGTCGGCGCGTTTTCCAGCAGCATATTGCGGTCCAGATAGCGGCACGTAGGCAAACCAGCCGACGTCAGGGCCGGTATCGACCGCAAAGGCGATCCACAGCAGCAGCCCGCCGGCCAGATACATCCAGTAAGAGAACGCGTTGAGGCGCGGGAAGGCGATGTTGCGGGTGCCGACCATCAGCGGCACCAGATAGACGGCCATCGCCTCCATCACGGGCACGGCAAACAAAAACATCATGTTCGTGCCGTGCATGGTGAATATCTGATTGTAGCGATCCGGACCGATGAACCGCGCTTCCGGCTCGGACAGTTGCAGCCGCATCGCCATCGCCAGGATTCCACCGAGCGCCAGGAACACGAAGGCCGTCACGATGTAGCGGCGGCCGATGATTTTATGGTCGACGGTCGAAAGGGCGCCCCACAATCCCCTGGGTGTCGACCAGGTCGCTGCAAGACGGTGGTCGAGCTCGATCTCGCCCAATCCGGTATCGCGCAGATCCTGGCCGCCCTCCCTGATGGTCATTTAAGGCTCTCCATATAGGCGGAGATATCCCGCAGCTCGACGCTGGTAAGGGGAACCATCGGCATGTTGTTGCCCGGCTTGAGGGTCTGCGGATCGGCAATCCAGGCCGCGAGCGACCCGCGTGTGGTTTCGAGAAGCCCGGCCGCAATCGTCTGACGGCTGCCGACATGGGTCAGGTCGGGGCCGGTGGTGCCGATGGCCGGAGTACCGCGAACCGTATGGCATGCAGCACAATGTTTTGACAGAAAAGCGAGCTTTCCGGCGGCAGCGTCGGGGTCCGTCGGCATCACGCCGTTTTCGCGTTGGACCGCAATCCACCGCTGATAATCCGCAGGCTCATCGGCAATGACCATCATCGCCATGTGAGTGTGCTGCAGGCCGCAAAATTCGGCGCACTGGCCGCGATAGTTGCCGGGCCGTTCCGCTCGCAGAAGAAGACTGTTGCTGCGGCCCGGCACGAGATCCTGTTTGCCGGCAAGGCTCGGCACCCAGAACGAGTGCACAACATCCGCACTTTCGAGCTGGATCCGAACATCCTGACCGACCGGGATATGGATTTCGTTGGCAGTCTGGAAGCTGAGCGCCGGATTGGCGTCGGCATAGATGACCTGCCACCACCACTGCTGCCCCCTGACGGTGATCGTCAGCGCTGCGTTTTCCGGCAAACCGATGCCGCGTGTGGTGTAAAAGCTTGCGATCGTCAGACCTGCGATAATCATGACCGTCGCGGCAACGGCACTGCCAACGCTCATCGTCAAGGGCCGTTCACGGGCCTCGCCGCCGTCGCCGGACCGTTTCCGCAGCAGTGCCCAGCCGAGCACGATCATGACCAGGAGCCAGACGACCGTGCAGATGACGGTTATGCCGATGATCAGGTGCTCGACATGGATCGCCGGAGCGCCCTGAGGATCCAGAGCCGACTGGTTGCCGCTACAGCCAGCGACAGCAGCAATCATCGACAGCGCAAGGATCCGAGCGGTTCTCAAGGGGAGGGCCCCTGGTCTGGGTGGGCGCCGACCGGTCCTTCGTTGAACAGGATCTTCGCCGGCGCCCGGTTTTCGGCCGGCCGCGTGTGGCGGTCGTCCCTGCGACCCGTCGCCGCCATTTTGGCCGAATAGTCGCCGATGGTCTGGACATAACCGGCCAGTTGCCAGATTTGCTCGATCGTCATCCGGTCACGAAAGGCCGGCATGCCGTGCGGGCGACCGTCGCGGATCGACGCGACAATCGACACCATCTCCGGACCATACAGCCACCAACCGTCGAGGAAGGAAGGACCTACGTTTCCGCGCCCATCGCCGTGACACTCTTGGCAGCCGAACCAGCTATAGAGTCGCTGGCCCTGGCTGAGATTATAAGCGTCGCTTTCGTAAGGTTTCCCCTCAGCGAAATAACTCTCGGGCGGCGCACCGCTGATGCCATTGGACATTAGCCGGAACCGGTCGAGGTCGGCGACGACGGGTGGATCGGTCCGGAGTTCCCGCGGCTGCCGAGCCCAGCCGAGAAGCGCGGCCCCGGCGGCGACCAGCAGAAAGGTTGCCAGAAACGACCACTTTGCGTCGTTGATGCTCCCGAACATCATGTGCTCACCCGGTCACCCCCTCAATCATGTGGAACTTCTGAGGATCGATCGAGACGCACCGGAAGGAGCTTGTAGGAGGGCGTTTTCGATTTCGGATCATGGTGAGCCAGCGGAAAGAGCGGGTTCGTCTCAGGATAATACGCGCCGCAACATCCCCTGGGAATATCATAGGCAACGATCCTCAACGCCGTCACAGTCCGAACGTTGTCTGTATCGATCGCAGTGGTCAGATCGACACTGTCGCCATCCTTGAAACCAAACCGAAGGATATCCTCCGGGTTCATGAACACCACCTTGCGAGTGCCTTCCACACCGCGAAATCTGTCGCTGTACCCATAAATCGTGGTGTTGAACTGGTCGTTAGATCGCAGCGTCGCCAGGTGGAGGACGTCGGTGCTCCGCGCCGTCGAAAAATCCGGAAAGAGTTTCTCCGGCGTCAGGAAGTTCGCCTTGCCGCTCTTCGTCACCCACTTGCGTTCGCGCGCCGGCAGCGGCCTGACAAACCCACCCGGCGTAAACAGGCGTTTATTGAAATCCTTGAACGTCTCCGGGTAGGTTCGCTCGATCGCATCGCGGATCTCCGCGTAATTCCCGACCCAGCTTTCCCAGGGTACCTTGGTTTCGCCGAGGGTCGCCTTGGCCATGCCGGCGACGATTGCCGGCTCCGAAAGGAGTTCCGGGCTTGCCGGTCTCGTCTTGCCGCGGGAGCCGTGGAAATGGGCGATGGAACTCTCCATCGATACGGCCTGCGGACCGGTCGCCTGCTCGTCCAGTTCGATGCGACCGAGACACGGCAGCAGATAGGCAATCTCGCCATGGACGACATGGCTGCGATTGAGCTTGGTGGCGATCTGCACGCTAAGCCGCAGCCTACGCCACCCTTTTTCCATGGCAATCGTGTCGGGGACGGCTCTCAGGAAGTTGCCGCCGAGACTGATGAAGGCTCGCGACTGCCCGCTCATGATCGCCTCACAGGTCTCCACCGTCGAGCGGCCCGTCCAGCGCGGCGGTTCGAAGCCGTAGAGTTCAGAGAGCTTGTCCAGCGGCGCTAAGCCCGGCTTCTCGGTGATGCCGACAGTCCGCTGTCCCTGGACGTTGGAGTGACCGCGGACGGCACAGATGTTGGCGCCCGGTTTGCCGATATTGCCGCGCAACAGTGCCAGATTGCAGACCATATGGACGTTCTGGACGCCCATAAGCTGTTGCGTCAAACCCATGCCATAAACCAGCATCACCGCCTCGGATTCGGCGTAGGTGGCCGCTGCCTGCGTCATCTCATCACGGCTGAGACCTGAAACCCGCTCCAGCTCCTCCCACCGATGGCCGCGTGCGGCGTTGGCGAATTCCTCGAAGCCGGTGGTGTGCTCCTTGATGAAGTCATGGTCGAGGACATGCTTCTTGTCGGCGGCCGCAATCGAGGCCGCAAAGGCAACCATTGCAGCGTTATCTGGATCCTTTGGTTTGCCGTCGTCACCGGCGACACGGCTTTGATGGGAGGCTTTCAAGGCATCGTCGGCTTCGATCAGCGCCTTGCAGACGCCAAATAGTGCGGCGATATCGCCACCGTTGTTGACCTGATAATATTCGGAGGAAATCTTCGTTTCGTTGCCGGTGAGCATCTGCGTCGGCGACTGCGGGTTGACGAACCGCTCAAGGCCGCGTTCGCGCAACAGATTGAAAGTGACGATCTTGACGCCGCGATCGACGGCATCCTGGAGATCGTGCAGCAAGCGCGGCGACGACGTACCAACGTTCTGCGCGATGTAGAAGATGCAGTCGGTATTCTGGAAGTCCGAAAGGACGGCTGTTCCAACAGCGGCCCCGATGCTTTCCGGAAGAGCGACCGATGAGCTCTCGTGACACATGTTGGAGCTGTCGGGCATGTTATTGCTGCCGTACATGCGCGCAAACAGCTGGTACATGTAACTCGTTTCGAGCGATGCCCGACCCGACGTGTAGAAATCGACCTGATGCGGGTCGAGAGCGCGTAGCTCCCGACCTATCTCTTCGAACGCCTCGGCCCAGGTGACCGGAAGATATTGATCGGTGGCTGCGTCCCAGCGCATCGGATGCGTCAAACGACCTTGTTCTTCGAGGTCGTGATCGTTCCAAAGCTCCAATTCGCGAAGAGGATGTTTATCGAAGAATGCCCGGTCGGCACGTCGCGATGTCACCTCCCAGGCTGTGGCTTTGGCCCCATTCTCGCAGAACTCAAGAGGGTGAGTCTTGGCAGGTTTTGCCCAGGCGCAACTCACGCACATATAACCTTCCGGCTTGTTCTGCGCCGATAGCAGCTTCGGCCCACGCAGAGCGACATGCTCTTTCAGGGTGATCTCGGCCACGGATTTTGCAGAACCCCATCCGCCCGCAGGTCCGGAATAGGGCTTGATTTTGGGAGAGCGTGTTTTCGACGTCATGGATGCCTCAAGAGATACCACGAGGCGAGCCATCTCGGTTGAGGCTCCTCGGTTATAGTAAACCTTCGATGTCGCACCAAGTTCCGCTGCGCCGGGAAGGCGCAGCTTGCTTCATAGCTCTATCCTCGAAACTCGCCCTCGTTCATGTCGCGCTCGTCATAATTGATGTGCCAGTCCGCGGAGTCTTTGCCCTTGCCGGGCGTTTTCTTGTTGACCGTCGCGTCGTCGGAATGAGTGATCACGCGCGGCTTGGCGCTGCTGACGCCGTTGTTGGATCCACCAGCATGGTTGCTTTCGGACTGCCCTCTGGCGTCCTGTTCAATCTGCGCCTTGGACGGTTTGCCATTTTTTGTCATGATTGAGCTCCTGAGCGTTCGGACCGGCGGTTTCTCACATCCTCCTCGGCCTGCGTCTCGCCCACCGCGCGGCGCAGTCCCTTTTCTGCCTCTCGAGCCAGACGCGTGCGACGCCGGGCGGCGGTCGGATTATCCGCAGCGCGAGAAGCATCCGTTTCGGCTGGAACCGTCTCGAGATCATTATTTTCGAGTGCCCCCCATGACGGATCCCATTCGACGCCTTCTGTCAGCTCCACGAAGATCGGCTCGCCGCAACCTCCATTGTGGGATTGGGCCAGTTCGAAAGCAGCCTCCGGCTCCATCTCCTCACCAGGAAATATCGAATCGTCTTGCCCGGTCTCGGCGATCTTGCGGACATATCCGCGAACTTGATTGCCGGAATGATAGAACTTGATCACCAGTGACCCGGCAGACGCCGCGCCAGCAGAGTAAGGCATGTAGTGAGCGCCTTGACCTGTAGCGCTGGCCTCGCCGTCTGCCGCCTGATACCAGTGCGCAAGATCCCGTCCTTCCGGCCGCCCCTCGCTTTCCCAGATCTGATAGGCGCGCAGTCTTTTTTCCTCTTCGTCGATCATGACTGCCTCCTGACTTTTTCACAGCACTACTTGTTGAGGTCCTTTGCCATCATCAGATGGTGTTCCAGAGCTGGACGTGTACTGGCGGCCCACGCTTTCAAATCGGCATTGTCGCCTTCATCGCCATATCGCTTGAACAGATCGACCGCATCTTCATGCACGGACTCCTGATCAGAGTGGTATTGCTTGTTGAAGTCGGCGCCCTGAAGGCCGTTCAGCTTGTCGAGCATGCTTTGCTGACTGGATGTCATCGCTGCCGGAAGCGGTGCTTTGACCTTGCCGCTGGTCACCAAGCCCTTGAGTTCATCCGTGGTCTTCTGGTGATCGGTAAGCATCTGCTGGGCAAAGGCTTTCGTTGCTTCGTCACCACGCTCCAGGGCAAGCTTGCTCGAGGCGATCTCGAACATATCGCTGGTGGCGGCTTCCTTGACGAAGTCTTCCGTCTTCGGCGCGACGCCCATCAGCGAATTGACGCCTGTTTTTTCGGCGGCAGATTGCGCGAAGGCCGGACCGGCAAGCACGAGGGCAAGCGAAGCGATAGCAAGATGTTTCATAGGGATCTCCTGAATTGTCATCGCCTAAAAACGGATTTGCCAGCCTGACTGTTCCACGGAAAATCGACCGAGCGGAGCGCGGTGCCCGCTGCCAAGATATCGACAAGAGAGACGCGCCCGGATGAAGGGTCTCCAGGTGCGCCTCCAGATCGGTGGATTAATCCACGACTTTCAGAACGACCTTGCCGCGGATGTGGTTCTCCTTGAGGGCTGCCTGCGCTTTTGCGGCCTCGCGAAGCTCAAAGGTGCTCGCGATCACCACCTTGACCTTGCTCTCATCGATCAAGTCCGCGATTTGCTGCAATTGAGCCCGTTCGGCTGCGCGGTGTAACGGGCAGCGCGAATGTTGCAATCAGCAGCGCGCGCCTCGTCCGGCTCCTGCAGCGTGGAAATCAACGCGCCTCCCGGTTTCACGACTTTGAAGCTGCGCTCCTGGGTCTCACCGCCGACCAGGTCGAACACGAGGTCCACAGGCTCAACGAGGTCCTCGAATTTTTCGGACTTGTAATCGATCACCTGATCGGCGCCGAGGTCTCTGGCGAACTCTTTGTCGGACGCCGATACAGTGGTTGCGACCCAGGCGCCCTTTGCCTTGGCGAACTGAATGGCGAAATGTCCGACCCCGCCGGCGCCACCGTGGATAAGAACGCGCTGGCCCTGCCGCAGACCGCCCTGGTCGAAGAGACCCTGCCAGGCGGTGATGCCGGCAAGCGGCACGGCGGCCGCGCCGACCGCATCCAGTGATTTTGGCTTCGCGGCGACTTCGTCAACTCGTGCTAGCACTACTTTGGCAGAATTGATTTTGGGATGATTTGAAAGCGGATACGGCAATGTGGACATCGTTGTGGTGGATGGTGGTTTGAGAGCGCGGCTATGACGGCGCGTCGAATAGCTGGCAGTGTCGGTTTAGGCGGGCCGCGTCTGTTCCTTTTTTTCCCGCTTTGCCTTGTATAGGCGCTGATGTTGCAGGAAGGCATAAGCGATCATGGTCATCAGCGTGTGTCGATGGAGGCCTTGCCATGATCGGCCTTCGAAGTGATCGAGGCCGAGTTCTTCCTTCATCTGCTGATGAGCCTGCTCGCAGACCCAACGAGCTTTAATGGCCGCCGCCAACTGCTTTAATGTCGCCTCTGCTGGAAGATTGGACAGGTAATATTTGCGTTCGTCGTTTGAGCGCCACTCGCCAACCAGCCAGGCTTCCTCGCCTGGCATATGCTGCTGTCCCTTGTCGAGGATACGTTGGGGGCTGCCATCCGCAATTCGAATGCGCAGGGCAGCAAAGCGCGCGGTCAATCGGCCTTTGGTGCCACGCCGCCAGCTGAGTTTCGTCCACGTCGAGGCCGCCAGCATCGTTTCGGCGGCTGTCGACAGCGTATCGGGGATGGAATGTTTACGTGGCCGTCCATGACCAGCAACAGGAAAGATCAATGCGACATCATGGGGATAAACCTTCTGATGCTTGGGAATGCCGACGGCCCAGGTGAGACCCCGCGCACTCAAACCCTGGCGAAATGCGGCTGATAGACCATAACCTGCATCCGCGAGCACAGTACCAAACCGAACACCTGCGGCAATCAGCCGATCGATCTCGTCGAGCGCAATCTCCGGCTTGGTGCGCGATAGGCGCGACAGCTCGGGAACGCCCGCTTTTGCCATTCTGTCCTGATCGCTGGTCCAACTCTCGGGCAGGAACAGCCGCAAACCCACCGGGACAGGAACCTCGTCGCGTGCCAGCGTCAGTGACACCAGCGTCTGGCAATTGGCGCGCTTGCCCAGCATCGACGCATATTGCGGCGCGACCCCTACCGAGTGGTCGCCCTTCTTCGGAAGGCCCGTATCGTCGATCACCAGAAATGCATCTGGAGCTCCGACTATTCTGTCAGCCTGCACGGCCAATTCCGCCTCAAGCGGACCGGCGTCCCAAATGCCATCCGAGATGAAATGATGTAGGCGGTCGTAGCGATCAGGCGCAAGCCGTTCCGCCATCGGCTCGATACTCTTGCGATCTCCCGGCCCGATGAGGCCCGAAATATACACCGGGCACATCTGCCGCCGCTTCTTGTGGCCAAGCTTCTCGACGAACGGCTTCAACCATTCCGTCAGCGCAACATCCTGCTCTGCCACCCTTCGCACCCCTGTTGGAATGCCAAAGATGGCCGATCATCGTTAACCGAGGATTAATCTGCCAAAGTAGTGCTAGGACGAATTCCTCGTAGCCGCCATGTTCTGGCGAGAGAAACGCAAAGACCTCGTCGCCGATGAGGAAGCTTGAGACATCGTCGCCGGCGGCCGCGATTTGTCCGCTGACATCGCGCCCGAGCACATAGGGCAAGTCCTTCTCGGTAACCACAGGACATTTCCCTTCGCGCATCTTGGCATCGACCGGATTTGACGCTTGCGGCAAAGACTTTGATGAGGACTTCGTTAGCAGACGGGATCGGACGGTCAATTCCCTCGATTGCCATGACCTCCGGTCCGCCGAAGCGATGAATGCGCACAGCCTGCATGATGAAACTCCTTTGATGTTCGGGATTTTTTGTTGTTCAAAACGGAAACCGCACCGCAATGCGATCGTTCCCTTGCAGTCGGCGCGCAGGGAACAACTCGGGTGATGATCGGTTTCGCTTTGCGAGTTGGAGGTACCAACGCTTCCCGACCATCAGGCTGTTGGAACAGCCGGCCCATTTTCACAGCAGGAGCAACTATGTCTTTGAAAGCACTTGCCTTGAACGGCACTCTGAAATCCTCGGATGCCTCAGAGCCATCCTCCACCGGCAAATTGCTCGAACTCATTGCCGAAGAGTTCAAGACGCACGGCGTCGAAACCGAGAGCATTCGGCTTTCCGATCATAACATCAAGCCGGGCGTGACGTCGGACGAAGGCGAAGGAGACGCGTGGCCAGCCATCCGCAAAAAGGTTCTGGAAGCCGATATTCTGCTGATCGGCACGCCGATTTGGCTCGGGCAGCCGGGAAGCGTTTGCAAGCGGGCTCTCGAGCGGATGGACGCGTTTCTCGAAGAGACCGACGATCAGGGCCGCATGGTGTCCTATGGCAAGGTCGCAGCAGTTGCGGTGGTCGGTAACGAGGATGGCGCCCACCACGTTTCCGCGGAAGTGTTTCAGGCCCTCAACGATGTCGGCTTCACGATTCCGGCCAATGCGGTTGCCTACTGGGTCGGCGAGGCCATGGGATCGACGAACTTTGTCGATCTCAAAAAGACCCCGGAGGCGGTTCAGACGATGATATCGATGCTGGCGCGCAATACGGTTCATCTCGCCAAGCTTCTGAAGAAATCCCAATATCCGGGCGAGGAGGGCTAGCAGGCAATGCCGACGACCACCCGCAAGGCGCAGGTCCCGCCTGCTCTTGCAGAACCCCATCCACAGGCAACAAGTTTGAGCGCGTTGCGGCACCAAGCTGAGGCCTGTGAACGCTGTGATCTCTACCGGGATGCTACCCAAACCGTGTTCGGCGAAGGCCCGTCCGAGGCAAGGGTTGTGCTGATTGGCGAGCAACCGGGAGATCAGGAGGACATCGCCGGCAAGCCTTTCGTCGGCCCCGCGGGTAGGCTGCTCGACGAATGTCTGCAGGAAGCCGGCGTTGATCGATCACTCTGCTACGTGACCAATGCGGTCAAGCACTTCAAATTCGAACGACGCGGCAAACGGCGCCTTCATGCCAAGCCAAACGCCGGTGAGATACAACGTTGCGCCTGGTGGCTGGGCGGCGAACTTGAGCTCCTCCGGCCTGACCTCATCGTGGCGCTCGGGGCGACAGCCCTCTACACTCTGATGGGCCGATCGGTCGGACTGACCAAGGAACGAGGACACGTTCTACCTGCAGCAAGCGGGACGCCTATCCTGGTCACGATCCATCCGTCCTATCTGCTCCGGATCCGCGATCACGATGATCGTGAGAGCGAGCGCCAGCGCTTTATCAGCGACCTCAAGAGCATTGGCGACCATCTGAATGCGTCACTGATGACGGCACGGCAAAATGCTTAAGGATCGAAACTCCCGACGGCCGGTAGTTCCGGTTGCGGTCCGAGCTGCTCCTCATCGGTCCAAAGGTTATCGGCGAGATCGCCCAGCGATTGCAGCACGAGGCGGCGGGGCCAGCCGGCAGCAACGGCTTCCTCGATGATCGACAGAAACGACGGTTCCAAAGCCTGCTGGCATTCGAGATCGTCGTCGCGCGGATTGTCATTCGGCGCTTTTATGACCGGCATAGCCACTCTCCCTTCAGCATCAAACGAGAGGCTCTTTAGCGCTTCGGCTGCTTGCCAAAGTCCTTGCGCAACTCGTCCTTGGCGCGATTGAGGGTCGCCAGGCGTGATCGAGACAACTGCTTACCGGCACGATTGATATAGAAGGTAAGCATCGACATCGCAGACTGGAAAGGGCTGGCCTTTCGCCGCGGGCTTTCCTCCGCGGAATGCTTGAGCGAATCCGCGATCTTCTTGGCGCTGCGCTGCTTGAACACCCCGCCTTCGAGGTCCATCGCATCGCTGTTGTCGGTCACGTCCTGCGACCATTTCTGCTTGGGTTTCTTTTTCGGCATCGGATCCTCCGCATGTGAAGCGGCGCCCTGGGTCGGGCGCCATATCAGGGGTCAATGATGGGCGTGGTGCTCATTGCGTTTGCGAGTGGCAGCGGCCTTTTTGGCCGAAGCGGAACGCTCTTCCTTGGTCCGCGATGCAGCAGCGGCACCACCCCTGCGCCCGCCTTTTTCGGAGGATGCATGGTTTTCGGCATGGCCACGGCCCGATCCGGACTTCTTGCCACCGCCGCTCTCCTTGTTGACGGTGGCCCAGGCGCGGCGCTCGGCTTCCTTTTCGGAAACGCCACGATCTTCGTAGCCTTCCTCGATATGCTCGGCCTTGCGCTTCTGCTTGTCGGTATAGGCGGACTTGTCACCTTGGGGCATGGAACATCTCCTTGACTGACATGAGATTTGACGCAGGGAAAACTGCGGTTTTCGACCAAAGTTCCGCTGACTGTGAATTGTGATCGCGTCTCTGCGACTGACGCTCAGGACGTCCGGATCGAACCGCTCCAGATCGGATTTTCGGAGCAGAAGGGATCTGCCGCCATTGCGGAACCAACACCCGGAAACAAGGGTTTGTTGCAGACCTATTTTGATGTGACCCAAGAGGCATCGATATGACACAGACCGTCGGCGATTTCGTCGTTTCCCGTCTTCACGTGTGGGGCGTCCGCCGCATGTTCGGCTATCCCGGCGATGGCATCAACGGCGTGTTCGGCGCGCTGAACCGTGCCGGCGACAAGATCGAGTTCATCCAGGCACGCCATGAGGAGATGGCCGCGTTCATGGCGTCTGCCTATGCGAAATTTTCCGGCGAGCTCGGCGTATGTATCGCGACCTCAGGCCCAGGGGCGGCACATCTCGTGACAGGCATGTACGATGCGCGAGCCGATCATCAGCCGCTTCTTGCCATCGTCGGCCAGCAGGCAAGGGGTGCACTTGGCGGACACTACCAGCAAGAGGTCGATCTCGCGGCTCTTTTCAAGGATGTCGCCGGTGACTTCGCGCACCAGGCATCGACACCTGCGCAAGTTCGCCATCTCATCGATCGCGCCGTACGCATCGCGCTGGCAAATCGAACGGTGACGGCGCTGATCCTGCCCAATGACTTACAGGAAATGGCTTACGAAGAACCGGCGCGCGCCCACGGGACCGTCCATTCTGGGTTTGGCTATCGAGCCCCCAAGATCGTGCCATACCAAGAGGACCTGCAAGCCGCAGCGGATGTCCTCAACGCCGGCGAAAAGGTTGCAATCTTGGTGGGTGCCGGCGCGCTCGGCGCAACCGACGAGGTGATCGCCATCGCCGATCGGCTTGGTGCCGGGGCTGCGAAAGCATTACTTGGCAAGGCCGTACTTCCCGACGACTTGCCCTGGGTCACAGGGTCGATTGGTCTTCTCGGAACTGAGCCCTCCTGGGACCTGATGCGCGACTGCGACACGTTGTTGATGATCGGTTCCGGCTTTCCCTATGCGGAGTTTCTGCCCGAGGAAGGACAGGCGAAGGCGGTCCAGATCGATATCCAGCCGGGCATGCTGTCGCTCCGCTATCCAATGGACGTCAATCTCGTCGGCGACGCGAAGGAAACGTTGAACGCATTGCTGCCCCTACTTGAGCAGAAAGATGGCAAATGGCGCAACCGCATAGAAAAGAACGTTGCCGCCTGGTGGAAGCTCCTTGAGGAACGGGCCCACGCCGAAGCCAATCCCGTCAACCCGCAATTGGTCGCTTGGGAGCTGTCGTCACGCCTGCCTGACAACGTCATCTTGACCAGCGATTCCGGCTCCTGTGCGAACTGGTATGCGCGCGATATCAAGATTAGGCCCGGGATAATGGCGTCGCTTTCGGGCGGACTGGCATCGATGGGTGCCGCAGTTCCCTATGCTATTGCTGCCAAATACGCCCATCCGGACCGTCCTGTCATCGGTCTCGTCGGCGATGGCGCCATGCAGATGAATAACATGGCGGAGCTGATCACCGTTTCAAAATACTGGCGTGACTGGGCCGACCACCGCTTCATCATCTGCGTTTTCAACAACGAGGATCTGAACCAGGTGACCTGGGAGCAGCGGGTGATGGAGGGCGATCCGAAGTTCGAGGCCTCACAAGGCATTCCGAACGTGCCGTACCACCGGTTCGCCGAACTCATTGGCCTCAAAGGCCTGTTTGTCGATCGCCCGGAGAACCTGGGGCATGCTTGGGACGAAGCACTTGCCTCGGACCGGCCGGTGCTACTCGAAGTCAAGACCGACCCTGAAGTCCCGCCGATGCCGCCACACCTGACGTTCGAGCAGGTCAAGAACCTCACCTCGACGCTGATAAAAGGTGATCCCAATGAAGGAGGCATTATCCGCGGCACGGTGCGGCAGGTATTGAGCTCGGTGCTTCCCGGAAAGAGCGACGGGTAGTGTCTGTGGACCTATTAAATCACCCTTCAGAACAAATCGGTCAGACAAGAGGAAGACGCCCTGGCAAGGGCATCAGACGTCTCGGTCGATGGATATGCAGAGGCTATTCCGTTTGGAGCGCTCGGCTAAGGGCCGCACTGACCTGGTCGGGCGACGCCGGTTTTCCGAGCATTTCGCCCTTGCCAAAGACCGGCTCGTTTTCGATCAGCGAATCCGGTTCTCCGGAGTAGACGACAAAGGGAACGCCAAGATCTGAAAGGCGTCGAACGACGGTGGTGCAGATCCCGTCCGACAGTCGCGGGTCGATGATCGCGGCGGCTGGTGTGTGGGCGTCCAACCAGGCCGAGGCGTCCTTGCACGTCGAAAGTGTCACATGGTCCTGATGGCCGCTTTCAACCAGCGTCTCCTCAAGGTCCAGCGCGATAAACGGTTCGTCTTCGAGGATGAGGATCGTGGACACATGAATCTCCTGCCACCGCCGTACGCACGTTTGAGGCCGGGGCTGTAAAAAGTGGGCTCCGGAACTTGTGCCGCCGACGGGAATTTTGCCGTAGAACTGTAAAATTAGGAAGTAGCATGAAGCCCAAAGTCCTGGTCGTCGAAGACGAACCCCTCTTGCTCCTGGCCGCCGTGGATCTGGTCGAAGAAGCCGGGTTCGAGGCGCTTGAGGCAATGAACACCGCGGATGCGGTGCGGATCCTGAAGACTGTGCCAGAAGTCTTTATCCGGTTCACCGATATCGACCTGCCGGGCTGGATGGACGGCCTGAAACTCGCCGTCTCCATCCGCGACCGCTGGCCAATGGAGATCATCGTGGTCTCCGGCATGAAAATGCCGCGCCCAGACAAACTGCCGTCGCGAGGCGTATTTTTCGCCAAACCCTGTGACTCCATTGCTGTCACAAAAACGCTTGTGGCGATGGCTGCGTAGGGAGACCAGAATGAGAGGGCCCTGGATCCATCTCTGCATCGACATGCAACGGATCTTTGCAGAGGAAACGCCCTGGCACGTGCCGTGGATGAAGGAAGTTTGTCCGCAAGTCGAGGAACTTGCAGGGCGCTTCCCGGAGCGCACCATCTTCACCCGGTTCATTACCCCCTCGCGCTCCAGTGACATGCCCGGCATGTGGCGGGACTATTATGAAAAGTGGTCGCAAATGACGCGCGAGCGTCTAGACCCCCAGATGCTCGATCTTCTGCCCATCCTGCAACGACTGGTCCCTCCCGCGCGCGTTTTTGACAAGATGACCTATTCGCCGTGGATGGGCGACACGCTTCATGGGATACTTTCGGCCGAGGGCGTCGGCACCGTGGTTTTGACCGGCGGCGAGACTGACGTCTGCGTTCTATCGGCGGCACTAGGAGCAATTGACCTCGGTTATAGCGTTATCGTTCTTCGTGACGCCGTCTGTTCCGGCGCCGACGAGACCCATGATGCGTCGCTCGAACTGCTGGGCGACCGTTTTTCGGTGCAGCTCGAACTCCTCATGACAGAGGAATTTTTGCAATCAGTCTAACCCGAATTCGCGTCGAGTTCATGTGGTTCACGCTGCTCGGCGCCGATCATCGGTTATGTTGGCTATCGCTTGAACGGATCATTTCGTCAGTTTTGGCCTGGAGCGCCCTCAGGTTTAGGTTTTGAGAATGCTCCATCAGAAGCAAGAGGAGCAAAACGACAAGGGTCAGAGCATGTTGTGAGAAGAAACCATTTCTGCCGAAAATCAAGCCCGACACCGACCGCGCACCAACCCGCCGCCGACAGGGCAGCTGCCGCGACATCATGACGATGTCGCGCGAGTGCAACGGCAATCTCTGGATCCGAAGAAATCGTGATCGTCCGGCCATGGCGGAGAAATGCGCAGCCTGCCTCCAGGTTCTGCTCTCTTACAACCATGCGAAAGGGAACAACTTCTCGAAGTCGTGGTTTCCGTCGCAGCACGGCATGACGGCCGCGGGAGGAAGATATGAAAGCATTAACCTGGCACGGCAAGCACGACATTCGATGCGAAAGCGTTCCTGACCCGCAGATTGAAGAAGGCCGCGACGCGATCATCAAGGTCACCGCCTGTGCAATCTGTGGCTCCGACCTCCATCTGTATAATGGGATCATGCCCGATATGCATAGTGGCGACATCATGGGACACGAAACCATGGGCGAGGTTGTCGAGGTCGGCAAGGACAACAAGAAGCTCAAGGTCGGCGACCGCGTCGTCGTTCCCTTCACCATCTCCTGCGGCGAATGCTTCTTCTGCAAACGCGGATTTTTTTCTGGCTGCGAACGAAGCAATCCCGATCCATCGAAAGCGAAGAAGCTTTGGGGAAGCTCACCTGCGGGGCTATTCGGCTACACGCATCTGCTCGGCGGCTATAGCGGGGGGCAGGCAGAATATCTGCGCGTGCCCTATGCCGATGTCGGTCCGATCAAAGTGCCCGAGGGACTGACAGACGAGCAGGTCCTTTTCCTGTCCGACATCTTCCCGACCGGCTACATGGCGGCCGATTTCTGCAACATCCAGCCGGGTGATACGATCGCCATCTGGGGCTGCGGTCCCGTCGGTCAGATGGCGATCAAGTCCGCGTTCATTCTCGGCGCCGAGCGGGTCATCGCCATCGATACAGTGCCGGAAAGATTGGCGCTTGCCGAAAGATCCGGAGCCATCACGCTCGACTACATGGACAAGGATATTTATGACCGGATCATGGAGCTGACCAACGGCCGCGGCGCGGATGCCTGCATCGACGCTGTCGGAACGGAGTCAGACCCATCCGCCAGTTGGGACGCGCGTCTCGATCGCATCAAGGTCGCGACCTTTATGGGCACCGATCGTCCGCATGTGCTGCGTCAGGCGATCCATTGCTGCCGCAACTTCGGGACTGTCTCGATCGTCGGCGTTTACGGCGGCTTCCTCGACAAGATTCCCATGGGTTCGGCGATCAACCGCGGCCTTACCTTCAAGATGGCCCAGACGCCGGTGCAGCACTACCTGCCGATCCTGATGGACCGCATCCAGAATGGCGAGATCGATCCATCGTTCATCATCACCCACACGGGAAGCCTGGAAGATGGACCGGATCTTTACAAGACGTTTCTTGAGAAAAAGGACGGCTGCATCAAGGTCGCTCTGAAACCCTGAGGAAGAGGAGCATGATCATGGGAAGCGCACAACAGAAAACCGGCCTCGCCGTCGTCACCGGCGCCTCGAGTGGTATCGGTTTTGAACTCGCAAAGATTGCTGCATCGAAGGGTTACGATCTGATCATTGCTGCCGACGAGGAGGAGATCAATGACGCGGCCGCCGAACTCCGCCGGATGGGAGCAAACGTCGATGCTGTCGTCACGGACCTCTCGACTGTCGAAGGCGTCGATCGGCTTGCCGAAAGCATCGAGGCCGACGGCCGCTCTGTCGATCTGCTGCTGGCAAATGCCGGGCGCGGGCTGGGCAAGGGCTTCCTCGACCAGGACTTCGCAGAGGCTCGCAAGGTCATCGATACGAACGTCGTCGGTACGGTCTATCTGATCCAGCAGATCGGCAACCAGATGCGGGCAAGGGGCGCGGGTAAAATCCTCATCACCGGATCGATCGCCGGGTTCATTCCGGGCAGTTATCAAGCCGTCTATAACGGCAGCAAGGCTTTCCTCAACAGCTTCTCGTTTGCCCTTCGCAACGAGCTTCAGGATACCGGCGTGACCGTCTCGTGCCTGATGCCGGGCCCGACGGACACGCGCTTCTTCGAGCGCGCCAACATGCTGGATACCGACGTCGGCCAGGCCGAGAAGGACGATCCGGCCGACGTTGCCAAGGTCGGATTCGATGCCATGATGGATGGGGAGGGCGATGTGGTCGCCGGTTGGAAGAACAAATTCCAGGCGGCGATGGCCAACGTCACGCCGGCGTCAGTTCTGGCGGCTCAGCATGCGAAGATGGCGGCGCCGGGAACGGCAAAGAACTGAGCAGACACCACTGCTCGGCTTCGGGAGGTCTGGTGCTATTGAGGGCCCCACCTGAGTGAGGCTCTCCTCTGCTTTCGCTAGTACTACATTCCTCGGAAGATTGTAATCGCCATTGCGAATCCCCATATGCGGGACTTGCTGAGCAAACCCTAGGGTTTGACTGCAGAGTTTGCCTGCGGCAGCAAACGCTTACCCTCCATGTTTTGTGACGGGCGAATCCCAATCAAATTGATGCCAGCCGACTGGCCGGCTAAGGAAACCCATTGAAAAAAATAAACATCGCTTCCGCGCCCGCGGCGGCGAAGCCGCGCGAGCGCGATGAGGCCGTTACTCGACCGACTAGGTTCAGGACCCATTAAATAGCTTGCGCACGCGCGATGGCTTTGATTCATTTGGATCGAAAGGAGCCAGCGATGAGTGATTTGCTGTTGTTGTCGGAAGCCCAGATGCGGCGGATCGAGCCGTATTTTCCGCTGTCCCACGGCGTCCCGCGCGTTGATGATCGGCTGATCTTGAGTGGTATCATTTTCGTCCTGCGCAACGGACTGCGGTGGCGCGACGCGCCCAGGGAATATGGCCCGCACAAGACGATCTACAACCGTTTCATCCGCTGGAGCAGGCTCGGCGTATTCAACCGGATTTTGGCCGAATTGACCGCCAAACGGGGCAAGCCCGAGCAATTGATGATCGATGCCACCCATTTGAAAGCCCATCGCACCGCAGCCAGCCTGCTAAAAAAGGGGATGTTCCCCGACGTATCGGACGCACCAAGGGCGGCTTGAACTCCAAACTGCATGCTGTCTGCGATGGTCATGGTCGACCTTTGATCTTGCTTTTGAGCGAAGGGCAGATGAGCGATTATAAAGGTGCTGCGAAGATGCTCCACGCCTTTCCCAAGGCCAGGACCCTGCTGGCCGATAAGGGCTATGATGCAGACTGGTTTCGAGACGCGCTGGCGGAGCGTAAGATATCTGTCTGCATTCCATCACGGGCAAATCGGAAGGTGGCGATCCCACACGATCCAGTGCTCTACAAAAAGCGCCACAAGATCGAAAACATGTTCGCCAGACTCAAGGACTGGCGCAGAATTCACACCCGATATGATCGATGCGCCCACACCTTCTTCTCCGCGATATGTATCGCAGCAGCCGTCATATTCTGGCTTTGATTTAACGAGTCATCGGGTAATTTGTGGCTGCCTCCCTCGGACCTGAAAGATGGGTCACACTTCTGGCTATCGAAAGCTGAAGGAAGGACGCAGCCATGACGTATTACGCCGGACTGGACCTGTCGATGGAAACCACGCAGGTCTGCATTGTGGACGAAACTGGTAAGAAGGTCGCCTCGATGAAGGTCGAGAGCAGTCCCGATATGATCGCAAATGCATTACGCGACGTCGGCGGCGTCGAACGAGCTGTCATAGAAACCGGACGTATGTCGCCGGCGATATGCCATGGTTTGCGTGCTCTGGATATTCCGATTGTCTGCATCGATGCCCGGCAGGCACATCAAAGCCTAAAAGCATTGAAGGCGAATAAGACCGATCCACATGACGCCGCCGGTCTGGCCCAAGTGGCCAGAACCGGGTTCTACAAGGAGGTGCATGTTAAATCCCCCGCCGCGCATGGCGTGCGGAGCATCATTACGACACGCAACCACCTGGTCGAAGCCCGGGTACGGCTCGACAACATGATCCGTGGTCTGTGCGCGACCTTCGGCTTCAAACCCGGCCCTGGTCAGGGCAAGGCGTTTATCGACCGAGTGATGGCGGCAGCAAAGATACCAAGTCTCGGCCAGAGCATTACCGCGCTGCTTGCAGTGAGAACAGGCCTGACGGCGCAGATCAAGGAGATGGATCGGGTTTTACGTGAGCTCGCTCATCGATCGCAATCTTGCCGGCAACTCATGAGCATCCCCGGTGTCGGTGTGCAAACGTCTGCTGCTTTTGTCGCTGCCGTTGATGAAGTCGGCCGCTTCCGACAATCACGCACTGCCGGTGCCTACTTTGGCCTCGTCCCCAAACGTCATCAATCAGGAGAAATCGATTGGACGGGGCGGATCACCAAACAAGGTGACAGCACGGTGCGGAAACTCCTCTACGAAGCGGCCAACTCGATCCTCACACGCAGTGTCGTTTTGCACTTAAATGTAAGAATGCGGCCGTTCCTTTCTTGGTTGGCATTTAATTTGAGATTCCGCGGGCTGGGAGTCTCAGATTAAATGCAACTGCGAAGCCGTCCGCGACTGGCGCCCGCAGTCCACCATCTCTTCTATGGCGTTGCCGAAGCGGGCTTTATTCTCACCCATCAGATGGCCACGCAGCATAGAAAGCATCTCCGGCCCGGCTCGCTGGACGATGGCCACACCCGCCAAAAGAGCTGGCCGCAAGTGCAGCTGCAAAATCGGACTTGCTGGGGTCGGAAGTTCCCTAGTTTGCATCTTTAGAACGTCATCGAGATCGGGAATAATGACGCCGAGCACTCTGTAGCTTGACGGTTCGTAGCGATCGGGGAACGGCTTTGGAACGCGCCGCATCAGCAGGAGGCGGGCAATCTCACTTGGCGATAACCAGTTTCGGATACCATGCTCGGCCTCGTCGTGAAGCATCCCTTCACCTATCAGCGCAGGACGGCGATAGCCGCTGAAAGGAGAGGGGCAGTCACGCCCGCCAATGGATTGAAGGCGACCTCCGCAAAGCGGGCAGGTGATCCGCCAGCCGAGAAGCTGGCTTCGAAGAACGATGTGCGACCCGTCGACAATTCGTAGACAGCTGCTGCATAATTGCCGAGGCTCGCCGGCAATCAGCCGCCGCGACGATTGCGGAATATTCGTGAAAGTCATGCGGCGGACAGTGACCGGATTGACTGAGAACATAGAGGCGATGCGGTCGACCTGACCTTCGGTGAGATCTAAATCGGCCGTGCGCAATGACAGCACCTCCGGAAGGCAATGCCGAAGCATGGCCAAGGGAGAGATGGCGTAAAATGCGGCGTGCCGAATGATCCACGACGACAGAAGTTCATCGGTGCAGGGAGGGAACCTTACCGGCAATTGCCGTGCGTATATCCCCGTCATGCGAACGCTGCTTCGGCGTCAAATTCCGGCTCCCACTTTTCAATGGCTTCATCGGTAATGCGCTCGCTTCCGCTTTCGATTGCCTCGATCGCCACGGAGTTGATCATGTGGAAGATGTTGGCAGTGATACCCTCGGTAATCTGCAATATCCGTCGCAATGATTTTGCGGTCAAAACGGATGGGTGACGCAATGGCGTATTGCGCAGCATCAAGGCGACCAAGATTTCGAACTGCTCATTTGCAGCCCAGCGGCTCAGTGTGAACTGTTCGAAGCGGCGCGCCAGTTGTACATCGCCACCAATGGCCTCACGGGCGTCATTGACCCCGACGAGCGAGATCTGAAGGCGGTTGCTCAGAAAACGCAGCGTATTGAGGACGATCCGTTGCTCGCGATATGTTCCAGCGAGGATGTTATGCACCTCGTCGATTACCAGCACTTGCACGCCGATCGCTTCCATGATGCGCAACGCAGCTTGCTCCATTTGTGCGATATCGGCGCGCGGCCGCTGCGGTGCGCCGAGGAGGGTCAGAAGTTCAGCATAGAATCGTCTTTCGCCAGGCCGACTGGTCATCTCCATCGCGAGAACAGGCGTCTTCAACCTGCCGGTGAGCGCATCGAAGCTTGGCGGATGCTGGTCACGGAAACGCTTCATGATCATTGTTTTGCCCATTCCGCTGTCGCCGTATATGGCGATGGAAGGCATTCGCGTTCCGCGTGGATGGTCTACCAAGAAGTTGAGGCGATCGAGTACCTGCTTGGCACGTGGATAGACGAGCCAGCGACGTGATCTTATCGCGCGGACGCGCTGCTTGCCCGCTTCGCCGAGCAGTGCCGCGGCGTTTGCAGTCAGGTGGGAGGTTTCTGTGTTCATTCTCGCTCACTCCGTGTCCTCGTCAAAAGCCACAGGTTTGCTGGAGTCGATACCCCGAAGCGAGCCCCAACCGCCGTCATCCACCTTCGTCTTTGTGCTGGCAGGGCGGCCTCGTCGTGCGGACGCTGTCGCCTTCACTGCCGCATCCACCAGTTTTCGCCGTTCAATGGCTGTGCTAACGATAGTGCGCGAGTTGACCTCTCGCCGCCCTTTCGCCAGCAGCGTACGCCTTGCAGCCAATGCTTCGTGCAGCGTTACCGAGGCTAGGGTGAGATCGGCGTAGCGAGCTTCCACGAAGCTGCCCGAAGGCCGCCGCACGAAGACTCGGGACATATCCCTTGGGTCGTATTTGACGAGCAGTCGGCGATCCGTCCTCCCGACGTCGGCACTCAGGGCTGCCGACCAATAGCGCAGTCCAAACAGATGGATCCCGGTTGGCTGCAATCTGCGCTCTTGCTCGGGCAGGAATGTCAGCCAAAAACGCATGCGGTTCTGCGGCAATCGGAGTGGAATTTGACCTTCGTGCTCGCGCCAGACTGCGATTGGCGGGCGGCCTAGACTCCTGTGAATCGACTGATGATAGGTGCCGACAATGTCGAGAGTGATGTATCGCTCAAGTTCCCGCAAAGTCAAAGCTGAATGCCGCTTGGAGTCGTATTCGCCAAGCTCCTGCGGATTGCTGAAAGTCGTGCCCGGTAGCAAGTGGAGTTTTCCCATCTGGGTGCCGATCAACCGTTCGATATGGCCGCCGAAGCGCGGTTCACCAGGCGGTCGCCAATCGATGGCGATGCCGGCGTCCTCACACCCCCTCTTGAAAGCACGGCTCCTGAAGTCGCTGCCGTTATCGACATGCAATGTCTCTGGGAGTCCGGCGACGGGCCACGGTTCGATGATCTCGCGCTCCCGTAACCAAGGTGATTTGTCAAAGACGGAATGTAGCAAACATAAGCTGGTCGAGAGCCGGGAAGGAGCCTCCATTGTGAGGTAAAACCCAGTCACCATCCGGCTGCAAACGTCCATCGCCAGAGTTAGCCAAGGCCTACCGAGTGGCAGACGCGTTTCCTCGTCGACGACAAAGATATCTGCTTTGGTATGATCGACTTGGACGATCTGAAGTGGACGGGAGGCAGTGAGCATTCCTGGAACAGCAGTTGTTCGCTTGACGACTTCGGTTTCGCCCCGTCGTTTGGCGCGCTTCTGCAGGTCGATGTCCTCGAGACGATTTTCAATCGTCCGGCGATGTGGCGGCTTGAGCCCGGCCGATATGCAGCCCGTTTGTACATCCCGAACCAGTTGAGAGATGCTGGAGCGGTTCTTATTCAGGTAATATCGGTTGATAGTGGTGCGAATGATTTCTTCTCGCTTGTCGTCGAGCACTCGGCTGCCGTCCGGCCGGCCGGGTTTACGCTCCACCAGCGACATTGCGGTTCCCCCATCTCGAAATAGCTTGATAAGACGGAATGCGGTTGCCCGACTAACTTCGAGTTCGCCGGCCAGCTGCACCATATCCCCGGCTGCCACCTTGCCACATCGACGCATCAGAAATTCTCGAATCGCCTCGGCTCGTCGACACGCCTCATCCCAAAGCGCTTCGTCAATCTCGTCGGGCAATGGATCGTTCATCAGAAACACCGTCTATTTCGTCGACGGTTGAATCTCACATTACGTGCCAAAATCAAAGGGGAAATCTCAAATTAACTGCCAAGTCTCAAATTAAGTGCAAAGCCTATCTTGTTGAAATTGTTGTCGTCGGAGTCTTGCGGTTAAATGCAAAACGACAGCGTTATCGCGAAGGACAGGAAGATCAGCTTGGTGCGCTCGGCCTGGTCGTCAATCTCGTCGTCCTCTGGAACACGATCTACATGGATGCTGCCATCGACCAGCTTGTCTCCGAAAGCTACGAGGTCAGGCCAGAAGATGTCGCGCGCCTGTCGCCGCTCAGTTTCCGCCACATCAACATGCTCGGTCGTTATGCCTTCACACTCCCGGAATTCGTCGCCCGAGGCGAACTGAGGCCCCTACGCGACCCTAAAGCCACCGATCCGGACGATGAACCATGAGGTCCCCCGGACTACAGATTCACCGATCGCTATCGAGCCCCGTTGGGAGGAATGATGGAAAACACCCGTGAGAAAGTGGCTATAGTCGCCACCGCTCTCCGACAGGCCGGAGTTATCTGCCACGTGTTCGGAGGCTGGGCCGAGGAGATCCTTGGCGTGCGTGCGCCATCCACGCACGGTGATATCGATCTGCTTTACTGTGGCGAGGACTTCCAGGTATTTGACAGGGTGCTTCGCGAACTTCCCGATTTCCAGGAAGTGCCACAAAAGCGCTTCCGCCATAAACGGGCGTTTCGTTTTCTTGGAACAGTGTGCGAGCTTACGCTTGTTCAAGGGCCAGAAGAGCGGCCGACAACCCTGTTCTGGGGAGACGTTCCCTACGCGTGGGAAAGCCCTCTCCTTCATGGGTCTCTCGTAGAAATCTGCGGCGAGCCAATTTCGGTCGTGTCCGCCGCAAATCTCGTGCAATACCGTGAAAACCATAAAGCGACACAGCCGCATCGATGGCGTGAACCGCAAGCGCTGGAACCATATGCATGAGCGCTGAGCTGAGCGCGCAGCAAACTCTTATGTAGGTTTTCTGTTCCGTTGCTATTCAAACCCCGGTATCAGCTCGGGTGGCATCAGCGGCGGCTATAACCAGGGCACGATCACGGGCGATTACGCCAACGTATCGCAGCAAAGCGGCATCTTTGCCGGCGCTGGCGGCTATCACGTCGATACCGACGGCACCATCGAGCTTGCCGGCGGCTTTATTGGCTCGACCGCCGATCCCAAGAATAACGATCTGACGGCCAACCAGATCCTTTATTCCAACATCGAAAACTCGATGTCGGCCTCCTCAACGAGCTACGGCTTCAGCCTGATCGGTGCCGGCATTCCCGTCCCGGTCGTCGGCCAGCCGGCCAAGCAAGACGATCATGGCGAGACGCTGGCGACGATTACGCCTGGCAACTGGAACTTGACGAACCAGCAGCAGGATCTCTCCGGGCTCAACACCGACGCCTCCAAAGCCAGCACCCAGGTCGATCCTTTCGACATCGACAAGCTGAAGGCCCAGCAGCAAAGTGCGGCGGCGCTGTCGCAACTGATGAATATGGCAATCGGCTATCTCGGGCAGAAGTACGGGCTCGCCGATGGTGGCTCCGAAAAGGTCGCGCTGCATGCGGCCGCTGGTGCACTCACTGCTCTAATCTCAGGTGGCAGCGTTAGCACAGGCGCGCTGTCCGGCGCTGCGCAGGAGCTGATTGGCGCAGTTGTCGACAAGGCACTCGCAGACAATCCCGATCTTACACAGGACGAGCGCAATGCGCTTGGTCAATGGGCCTCCGTTCTGGTTGGCATGGCGGCCGGTGGCACGCAAGGTGCTGCTACCGCGCTGGACGCGGAAAAGTATAACCGGCAGCTGCACATCGATGAGGCCAACCTTATCAAGAACAATGCGGCGCAGTTCGCCTATGATCAGCGTCTTTGCGGCAACGCCACTAGTCCCTCCGGCTGCAGTCAGGATGCGGTCAATGTCGCCATCGGCGAACTAACAATGCAGGCGCTGAAGCAGGTTGACGCGACAGCCGCCGACGTGACGCAGGACAGCGCTGCGGCGGCATTCCTTGATAGTATAGCGCCTCGTGATACCGCATGTGCACCAGGCGGCACCAACTGCTATTATTTCCATGCTTACGGCGATGAGTACCAGGACGCGACGATCAACTCCCAGTATTTTGCCCGGGTGCTCAACCTCTATAATCTTGCCTCGCAGGTTTATGCCACAGAGCACACTACGTCCAAGGACTTTGCGGGCGAGCTCGACAGCGCCGCACAAACGATCACCGGAGCCGCTCAGGCTAGGGCAGCCGTCGACAAGGCTTTGGCGACTTGGGAGGTCATAAATGGAGTTTTCATTGGTGCAGCCACAAGTGGGGCACCTGCGACAGCTATCAACCAATCCCTTGGATTCGAATTCGAACCGCTGAGTGGTTCAGCTTATACGGGAGCGAATAACACAGCACTTTCGCCATCCCAGCAAGCTAGGGCTTGGCAGGGAAGCGGCTACTATCCAGGCGTCGATAACTATGTCGATATTCTGCTGTCGGGTGGAAGCTATGTAGTGGGGGCCGCACCGGGTCAATCAGTGTATTACACCACTCTGCAAGGCTATTTGGCCACCGGCGGTACTGCAAAGGGGTATTACAATGCGCTTCAGATAAAGCCCAACACTGATGTACCTTATCCGCCGTACCGAGACGGCGTTACGATATACCAGGTGAACGGGAACACATCGGCTGCATATAGTTCCGCAACCACGGCAAACCCGGTGTGGGGCAGTGGCGGGGCTCCGCAGTTTTTTATACCCGACTTTAAGAATTCGCTGGTGCCGCTGTTTTCCATTCCGTTCAAGGATTAAACAAATGATATGCAATATAGACAGGAGTGACGGCTCCATTTTTTTGGAGGAAGGGCGGGTGCTTGCCCGGAACACAAGCCTTCATCAGGTTCTTGATATGGGTTTTGCGGTATGGAACGATTGGGAGGTAAATACTGGCTGGCGGCACATTTCGATTACGAATATTCTCATTCTGGGAAGACCAGCCTCAGCCATGCTGAGCTTTTTCCGCGAGGAGCTGAAGAAGGTTTTTTTTGTATTGCTGGATCAGGATCGCACTGATCCCGAAAAAGTTCGACAGCACCACGATAAGGTATTGATTGCCGCGTTTGGCCCTCCACACTCCCGCGACATTCACGGGTTTATAAAATATGCGTTTGCTTGGGGTAGTATCGAATCTTCGTACGATCCACGTGGCGTCGAGTCGAACATAATTCTAACCTGGACATAAGTCCGCCGCCAACGTCGCCTTCGCCGGTCTGAAGGCCTATCAGGCGCTCTCCAATCTCACCGACTGTATCAATGCCGGCAATCTCGCTTCCGTCTCGCTGACGGCCGGCTTCACTAGTCGAAGAACGAGACGTCGGTTTCAACCTCGACGCCAGTGCTGCCGACGTTATCGGGCAGCTCGGTTGACATTTCGACCAATGGTGATTTCGTCAGCCGCGGCCTGCAGATATCGGCCAACAATATCGACATGGCCGGGGCCCATGCGACGACCGATGCCTCTTCGCATAGCGAGTCGGCGGGCGCCAGCATCGGCGTCTCGGTCGGTGTCGGCATTGGCGGCGCCACGGGGATCACCCCGACGGCCAGCGTCTCGGCTGGTCAATCGAAATCGTCGAGCTCCTCGACGACGCAAGTGATCTCCACCGTCAGCGCCTCGAACAACATCACCTTTGTCTCGAAGGGCGATACGACGCTCAACAACACCGTCTTCTCGGCAGACACGATAAACGGTAAGCGGTGTTCTCAGGCCACAGGTTTGAGTTCCTGCTTTGCGGCATAGGCCCATGGCAGCAGTTCATCGATCTGGCTGTTCGAATGGCCGTTGACGATCCTGATGAGGACGTCTGAGAGATAGGCCAGAGGCTCGACTTGGTTTACCTTGGCGGTCTCGATGAGTGATGCGATGGTTGCCCAATGCTCGGCCCCGGCATCGGAACCAGCAAATAATGCATTCTTGCGATTGAGGGCGATCGGCCTGATGGACCGCTCGACAATGTTGGAGTCGATCTCGATCCGGCCGTCGTCGATGAACCGGGTCAAACCATCCCATCGTGACAAGGTGTACCGGATCGCTTCGGCCAGCTTCGTCTTCTGGCTGATGAGGCCGAGCTGTTCGGTGAGCCAGGGCGCGAGGCTATCGGTGATCAGGCGGCTCTTTTCCAGGCGTATGGCGCTGCGCTCCCCGTGGGGCCGCCCACGTATCTCATCTTCGATCCTGTAAAGTTCGGCGATGCGCCTGAGCGCCTCGCTGGCAATGGGTGCCGGACCGGCAGCGGCCAGTTCATAGAAGCGGCGGCGAACATGGCTCCAGCAGAAAGCCAGCGACACGGTGTTCTTTGCCGCCAGCGGGCGATATCCACTGTAGCCATCGACCTGCAGGACGCCGACGAAGCCGTCGAGATGGGCCATCGGCCGTTCGCCTTTGCGATCTGGCGCATAGACATAGGCGACACCGGGCGGATCATTTCCCTGCCACGGCCGGTCATCACGCGCATAGGCCCAGAGCTGCCCGGTCTTGGTCTTGCCACGCCCCGGGTCGAGCACTGGGGCTGTCGTCTCGTCGGCGAAGAGCTTGGACGATGACTTCAAATGATCGAGCAGCCGCTGATGGACCGGACGCAGATGCCAGGCCGCGCGACCGACCCAGTCGGCGAGCGTCGAACGGTCGAGGTCGATGCCCTGGCGCTTGTAGATTTGTGCCTGGCGATACAGTGGCAAATGATCGGCATATTTGGAAACCAGAACCTGGGCGATGGTTGCCTCGGTCGGAATGCCGCCTTCGATCAGCCTTGCCGGGGCCGGAGCCTGGACCACGACTTCTTCACAGACCCGGCAGGCATACTTCGGGCGGCGCACGACCAGGACGCGGAACTGGGCAGGCACAATGTCGAGCTTCGCGCTGACATCCTCGCCGATCCGATGCAGGTCATTGTGGCAACAGGGGCAGGAATGGTCATCGATATCGACGACCACGTCGAAGCGCGGCAGATGCGCTGGCAGCGAACCCCGGTTGGTGCGTCGTTTGGCGACCTGTGCCTGGCGAAGAGCAGTGGAGGCCTGTTCCTTCTCTTCCAGCCCGGCAGCCTCGACCTGTTCGGCCTCTTCAAGCCCAAGCAGAAGCTGGTCCTCGGGAAGCGTCTCGGCACGGCGGCCGAAGCGGTGACGCTGTAATTCCTTGATGATCTGACGAAGGCGGGCATTCTCTGCCTCGCGCGAAAGCACCATCGCTTTCAGCGCGTTCAGGTCATCCGGAAGCTCGTCCACCGTCATCGTCATAGATTAAGAACAGCATATTTTGCCGCTCGGAACGAGAGGCCGGATGGTGCTGATTCAATTGGTCGCGGCCATCATCCGGCCCTTACCGGCGTTCGCGCTTCGCTCGGCGCATGCACGCGTTTCCAGTCCAATCCCTCGAACAGAGCCGAGAACTGGGCGGCAGTCAGATGCATCGCGCCGTCCTGCATTCGAGGCCAATGGAACTCGCCATCCTCAAGCCGCTTGGCGACCAGGCACACGCCACTGCCGTCCCAGAAGATCAGCTTGATCCGGTCGGTTCGTTTGGCTCGGAACACATAGATCGTGCCCGAGAATGGGTCGGCACCCATTTCGGCCTTCACCAGCGCCGCCAATCCTTCAGCACCTTTGCGGAAGTCGACGGGCTTGGTGGCAATCATCACCTTCACCGCACCGGACGGACCAATCACGATGATGCCTTCAAGGCCTGAATGACGGCAGCAATGGTTGCGGTATCCGCGCCAGACGTGATCCTGACGATCGCGTCGCCAATCTCCAGCTCTATAGCGGTAGCTGGGGATGCATTCTTCGTCATCGCCTTTCGCGGCTTCGGACGCCGCTCTGCTGAGCTATCGATCACCGCTGGCACAAACATCGGCGGCAAGGCTTGCTCCGCCTGCTTTCGCACCTGCCGCCGCCAGGTGAACAATTGCCCCGGCGACAACCCATGCCGCCGCGCAACAGCACTGACTGACATCTCGCCGCTATAGCTCTCCGCGATAATTTGATCCTTTTCCTCGTCGCTCCAGTCGCGGCGGCGGCCTGCTCCGGTGAAAACTTCAAACCGTTGCACCGGCACGTCCACACTGGTGCTATGCGTAAACCCTGTAATCGTCATATGTCGAAGCCTCGTTCGGCCACAACATCAACAATCCGACCCTGATCCGGAAGGTGGGGTGAAGACACCGCTTACAAATGGGCAGTATTTATAATATTTATAACGATATTTCGATCGCACTGATGATTGTCGCGGCGGCAATTTTGTTCCCGCTGATGAAATACAAATCCGTTGATAGTATTCCGAAAAGACAAATGATGATAACCGCAGCGATATTCATCACGGTCGTAATGATGTTAATTGTAAGAATGCCATATTCTATAAATTAAAAGATATGTATATTGCGTTAATATTCATTATAGAGAAATAATAATTATAAGAACGGGATTTATATCTGATTTTTTGTAGTGGATCGCGCAAAAATACCAGCAGCGAAGTCGAGGAGATGACTATGTCAGAATTGCCCCCATCGCCAATCGGAAGTGGCTATTACTTTCAGGGCTTTTTTGTCTCATATTCGAGAGGAATTGGCACCGATGGAGAGCCGAGCACTAGCGTGGGCATATAGGCTGAGATCTTCGGCGCAGGCGGTGAGATGCGAGAAACTGGCCTGAGGCTTTAAACTACTTTTTTCTCAATCTGTTCCTCTTTTTGTGGATCCGTTCTCAACAGGCGGCATTTAACGCATTCCAGAAGCGAATTCTCGGTGGAAGCTCATTATGGGTTCCGTCAAAATCTAGGGCTTGTAGACCTATGGAATATACGATCAAATGCACGCTATGATAAGGTGAGTTGGTGAGTGAAATCGACTTTGGGTTTCGTATGGATGTTGTGTGTGAACACGCAACTCAATCGTGTTCTACCGGGGCATTTCCGAAACCGATTTCAATCGCGCTGGTGAAGGTTGCGGATGTCGCTTTGTTCAAAGGAAGCAATTCCTGCAAACTTAGGTTTGATGCTACGAAAGAGAATAGATGCGCGCGACTTGCGCAGGTTAAAGTCAGAATGTAGCGGTGCAGCCCAAAATAAAAAATGAGTTTTGAGATATAATTCAAGGTTAAATTTGGTTGAGGAATAGATGGAAAGCGGGATCAACATTTACTCTATTATCGAGTTTGCGATAGTAGTCATAATAATTTTATCAGCTATCCCATTTTCTAAATACAGGGACTCAAAAGAAATACCTAAGAAGAAAGCAGCGATCACAATAATTTGCTTACTTCCACTATTAATTTTGTTCGCTTATTTGGCGCCCTATGCGGTCAAGTAGGGAGCCTTCCATTGCTGCCGAATTTTTTCGCCGTTTGCCCGAAAACATTGAGTGTGATGTGAATGATTTGTTGATCTATCACATCGATGTGTGGGTGACGCGGCGATTGCAAGTCGGGCCCTTTCTTAGGCTGCGTGTGTAAAATTAGCGTGCGCAAAGGCGATTACAAATTCAACTTGGAGGAAGGCTATGTCAGATGTCCCACCACCACCAGTAGGAAGTGGATTCTACGGTCAAGCAGCGTTTATTACGGTGGCCATTGGCAAAGGCACAGACGGCGCGACGAGTGTCAGCTTCGGGATCCAATCGAGTTTGTTTGGCGCGGGTTCTGCCGGAGGGTATACGTGGAGTGGTGGAAATGGCGGTTCGTCGGTATTTGTTGAGGGGGGTATTGCTTCCCCGTCCGGTACGCCAGGTCCGTCATGGTCTGCCATGTATGATCTATATTCAGGGCATGTATTTTTTTCTGAAGGAGGAGGCTGGACCGATCTCATAGAAGGGGGCATCTATCAGGAGTTTCCTTCCTGGAATGAATTTAAGCAGTGGTATAACGACAATTTTCCCAACGACCCGCAGCCGCCGGACAATCCGCCGGCACCGGACTCTGGGTCATCTGGATCTTCTGGATCGGGCGGGGGGAGCGGCTCTGGTGGACCTGAAGATGGAGGGTCGACTGGTCTTTTGCAGCCGATCCCAGCTCCAGGTCTTCCAACAGGGGCCCCCAGCCCGTATGTCGACCCGCTCGTGCTAGATCTTTCAGGCGCAGGAATTACTCTTTCCTCACCAAACGCTTCAGTCGCACATTTTGACTTCACTGGATCGGGATTTGCGATCAAGACAGGATGGATAGCGCCGGGTGAAGGTCTTTTGGTGCTGGATGATGGCAATAATGACGGCGTAGTTACGGCTTCGGAATTGCTCGGGGCTAAAAGCGGCAGCGCTTTCAGCGATTTGTCTCAGCTGGACTCTAACGGGGATGGTGTGATTGATAATCGCGATCCGGCCTTTGCTAACCTTAAAGTATGGGTCGACGATGGTTTGGACGGGGCTTCTTCAACTGGGGAGCTGTACAGTCTCGCGGACCTTGGAATTACTGCGATCAATTTGATAAGCACCCCTGAGAACAAAACCATCGGCGATAATATCGTGGTGACCTCGGGAAGCTTTACTATCAATCGACTTGATCCCTCGACTGGTGAAGCTGGAATTGTAACCGCGTCGATGGCGGAAGTTGATTTCGCGACCAATCGCCAACTTAGCGTCTATACACCGCCCGCCGATTTCACCTACAACTCTGACGCTCTCCTTCTGCCCGAAATTGTCGGCTATGGGACAATGCCGAACCTGCGCGTGGCTATGTCCCAAAATTCAGATCTGTTACTTGATGTGAAGAATCTTGTTCTGAATTCGGGATCAATGTCGTATTCCGACTTTGATACGGCGTTTCAGGCAATGGTTATTGAGTGGGCGGGTGCGGCCGGGATCGCTCCCTCGAGCAGTGGGCAATATGTCGACGCTCGCCATCTCGCTGTAGTCTATGCATTTTATGGGATCGACCCTGCAACGGATCCCTCGTTTAGCGCGGATCCCAATTGGCATAATGGACCAGACGTTTTCGAGCCCCTCTATCGTAAGATAGTTGATGCGCTTGAAACCAGGTTCACCAGCCAGGTTGTGATAAGTCAACTGCTCAATGGTGTCGATCCTAGCGTAATCATCGGCGATCCTCTCGCTGCATTTTTGAATGTTCAATACGATGTAGCGACAGATCGCATCTCGGTTGATTTCCCTCACCTGGTTGAGACTATGGCGGAGCTTGCGCCACCGGACGGCACCCTTGCTACGGCATACTGGAATAAGGCGCTGTCGTTTGTTTCGGGTCTCAAAGTAGATTTCGAAAGCGACGCGACCTTCGATGCGATGCTTATTTCCTCGTGTGCTCATAGTAGCCTGACGAGCCAAACGATAGCCTTGTTTCAACAGTTGATCGATACGCCGTTTATTATTGGGTCATCTGGTCAAGACTCGTTGGTCGGAAGCACAGCTTCGGAAATCTTCCTTGGAGGCGCCGGCGACGACACGCTTACGGGCGGCGATGGGAACGACACCTATGTCTACGCCCGTGGTGATGGCAACGACATCATCAACGAGCTTTCCGACACGAGCAACGCTGACCGGTTGGTCTTCACCAACATCAATGCTGCCAATATAGTCCTGAGCACCAACGGCGCGGATATCACCATCCAGATCCTTGAAAGTGCGGCAGGTGCCGGCGACGGCGGCAGCATCGTGCTGAAGTCCAGCTTCAACTCCCGCTATACGGACGCGATCGAGAAGATGGTCTTTGCCGACGGTACGTCCTGGACGATCGCCCAGATCAGGGCAAAGATCATCGATCAGCAGGGCACATCCGGCAACGACACGATCGTCGGCTCCAACAACAACGATACCTTCACGGGACGGGGCGGCAACGACACGCTGACCGGCGGCGATGGCAACGACACCTATATCTACACTCGCGGCGATGGTGTTGACACGATCAACGAGGCGAGGTTCTCGGGAACCGCCGACAAACTGGTGTTTGCCAACATCGATCCGGATGAGGTGAGCCTGGCGCGCAACGGCGATGAAGTGACGTTGGTGATTGGCGAGAGCACACCGGGCGCCGGAGACGGTGGCTCGGTGCTGATCAAGAGTGGACTAAACGGCAGCTTCCAGGTTGGCGTCGAGCAGATCGTCTTTGCCGACGGCACCACGTGGACACCACAGAGTATGCGCGATCAGCTTCTGACCAGTACGGCTGCGGATGAGACGTTTGTCGGCTTTAGCAGCAGTGATACGTACCGCTACGCTCGCGGGGATGGTCATGACACGATCAATGAGGCGACGTTCTCCGGAACTGCCGACAGGCTGCTATTTGCCGATATCAATCCAGATGATGTCAGCCTAGTGCGCAACGGCGATGACGTGACGCTGGTGATCGGCGAGAGCACACCGGGTGCCGGAGACGGTGGCTCGGTGCTGATCAAGAATGGACTAAACGGCCTCAATCAGGTTGGCGTCGAGCAGATCGTCTTTGCCGATGGCACCGTGTGGACGCCGCAGAGCATGAGTGTGGCGATATTAGCTGCAGCCTCATCCTCAGGAAACGATACGATCACCGGCTTCAACTTCAACGACGTTATTGCCGGTGGTCGCGGTGATGACCTGCTGAATGGTGCAGCGGGCAACGATACCTATATCTATGCTCGCGGGGACGGCCACGACACGATCGACGAAACGGCGTTGAACGTCGGAGCCACCGACAAACTGATGTTTACCGACATCGATCCGGATAAGGTGAGCCTGGTGCGTAACGGCGATGACGTGACGTTGGTGATTGGCGAGAGCACACCGGACGCCGGAGACGCTGGCTCGGTACTGATCAAGAAGGGGCTAAACGGCAGCTTCCAGGTTGGCGTCGAGCAGATCGTCTTTGCCGACGGCACCACGTGGACGCCACAGAGTATGCGCGATCAGCTTCTGACCAGCACAGCTGCGGATGAGACGTTTGTCGGCTTTAGCAGCAGTGATACGTACCGCTACGCTCGCGGGGATGGTCATGACACGATCAACGAGGCGACGTTCTCCGGAACTGCCGACAAGCTGCTATTTGCCGATATCAATCCAGACGATGTCAGCCTGGTGCGCAACGGCGATGACGTGACGCTGGTGATCGGCGATAGCACACCGGGTGCCGGAGACGGTGGCTCGGTGCTGATCAAGAATGGACTAAACGGCCTCAATCAAGTTGGCGTCGAGCAGATCGTCTTTGCCGATGGCACCGTGTGGACCGTGAGCACTATGACAGCAATGCTTGCGAACGAGGCGGGAACTTCGGGAAATGATACGATTGTAGGTACCAATCTCAATGACGTTGTTGTAGGCGGTCGCGGTGATGATCAACTGAATGGTGCAGCGGGCAACGACACCTATATCTACGCTCGCGGCGATGGTCATGACACGATCAACGAGGCGACACTCTCCGGAACTGCCGACAAGCTGCTATTTGCCGATATCAATCCAGACGATGTCAGCCTGACGCGCAACGGCGATGACGTGACGCTGGTGATCGGCGAGAGCGCACAGGGTGCCGGAGACGGTGGCTCGGTGCTGATCAAGAGTGGGCTAAACGGCACCAATCAGGCTGGCGTCGAGCAGATCGTCTTTGCCGACGGCACCACGTGGACACCGCAGAGCATGCGCGATCAGCTTCTGACCAACACAGCTGCGGATGAGACGTTTGTCGGCTTTAGCAGCAGTGATACGTACCGCTACGCTCGCGGGGATGGTCATGACACGATCAACGAGGCGACACTCTCCGGAACTGCCGACAAGCTGCTATTTGCCGATATCAATCCAGACGATGTCAGCCTGGTGCGCAACGGCAATGACGTGACGCTGGTGATCGGCGAGAGCACACCGGGCGCCGGAGACGGTGGCTCGGTGCTGATCAAGAGTGGGCTAAACGGCACCAATCAAGCTGGCGTCGAGCAGATCGACTTTGCCGACGGCACCACGTGGACGCCGCAGAGTATGCGCGATCAGCTTCTGACCAGCACGGCTGCGGATGAGACGTTTGTCGGCTTTAGCAGCAGTGATACGTACCGCTACGCTCGCGGGGATGGTCATGACACGATCAACGAGGCGACACTCTCCGGAACTGCCGACAAGCTGCTATTTGCCGATATCAATCCAGATGATGTCAGCCTGGTGCGCAACGGCGATGATGTGACGCTGGTGATCGGCGAGAGCGCACAGGGTGCCGGAGACGGTGGCTCGGTGCTGATCAAGAGTGGGCTAAACGGCACCAATCAGGCTGGCGTCGAGCAGATCGTCTTTGCCGACGGCACCACGTGGACACCGCAGAGCATGCGCGATCAGCTTCTGACCAACACAGCTGCGGATGAGACGTTTGTCGGCTTTAGCAGCAGTGATACGTACCGCTACGCTCGCGGCGATGGTCATGACACGATCAACGAGGCGACGTTCTCCGGAACTGCCGACAAGCTGCTATTTGCCGATATCAATCCAGACGATGTCAGCCTGGTGCGCAACGGCAATGACGTGACGCTGATGATCGGCGATAGCACACCGGGTGCCCGAGACGGTGGCTCGGTGCTGATCAAGAATGGACTAAACGGCAGCAATCAGATTGGCGTCGAGCAGATCGTCTTTGCCGACGGCACCGTGTGGACGCCGCAGAGCATGAAAGCCGCGTTGTCTTTTGCGGTTACTAATTTTGGTGGCACCGCTTTGGCCAGGTCTTCGCCCTTGTCCTTGTCCAATCCCGGCGCCGACGAGCACTTCGACCTTCGCCCGTTCGTGTTGGAAAGCCCTGAGAACAGTGCCCAGGCAACAGTCGATTGGAATGGTAGCGCATGGGGCGGCAGCGGCGATGGCATCCTTGCCATCGATCTCGGTGCAAACGGCCAGTCGGGCGCCGACGGCGTCCTCGACCAGGCGAGGGAAATGTCCTTCTCGCTCTGGGCGACGGCTCCAGGCGACGGCTCGACGGCCTCCAATTTCGATGGATTGCATCAGGCCTTCGACAGCAACGGCGACAGTGTCCTCGACGCCAACGATGCTCTCTGGAGTGAGTTCCGCCTGTGGAATGATGCAAACCAGAACGGGGTCACCGACCCAGGCGAACTGGAGAGCCTGTCGGATGCGGGTATCAAGCTGATCAATCTGATGCCTGCGACCGCCGATCAATCCTTCGCTGACGGCACGGCCGTGTCCGGTACCGGTAGCTACGACACCACAGACGGCTCGCGCTACCTTGCCGTCGACACCAGCCAGTGGTCGCAAGGTTCCCCGCAACGGGCGGCATGAACCGCACGAGAGTTCGACACCGGCAGCCCTGGCTGCCGTTGTCGCGTCTTCCTGTCCTGAGTAATAGAAACGGCCTCACAGTATGGACAGCATTCTGGTCGCGGGCAATCCGCCGCCGCCTGAGAATCCAGCCGAACCCATTGTCGGCCCTGACTCTGGCCTGTCTGCCCTTGCGGCGATCGCGGGTTATTTTCGGATCGCGGCGAAGGCGGAGACAATGGCCAGAGAGCAAGCGCTGATTTCGCCTGCTGTGCCGGACGATATTCTGCGCGCTGCCAAGGGCCTCGGTCTCAAAGCCAAGGTCGTTACCTGCGCCACCGAGGCACGTCTGCAGACATTACCTGCGCCGTCGATTGCCATGCTGAAGGACGGCTCCTTCGGTGTCTTTGGTGGGGTCAACCCCGATGGCAGTTATCGTCTGATCAACCCAGTCGATTTCACGGCGAGGAACCTGTCTGCGCCGGAATTGCTCAAGGCAACCAGCCATTCCTTCATCCTCGTCCAGCGTCGCTTTGCCGGCCCAGGCGCCTCACGCAAGAACTTCGATTTTCAGTGGTTCCTGCCGTCGATCTGGCGCTACCGTCACGCGCTCGGCCATGTCATGCTGGCGTCGCTGTTCGTGCAGCTGTTTGCGCTCGTTAGCCCGCTGTTCTTCCAGGTCGTCGTCGACAAGGTGCTTGCGCATCGCAGTTACTCGACGCTGATTGTCCTTGTCGTCGGGCTTGCCGCGGTCGGCTTGTTCGATGTTGTCCTGCAGTATCTGCGCACCTATGCGCTCTCGCATACGACCAACCGCATCGACGTCGAGCTTGGACGACGGTTGTTTCGACACCTGTTGAACCTGCCGCTCAACTATTTCGAGACAAGGGCGACCGGTCAGACGATCGCGCGCGTTCGAGAGCTGGAGACGATCCGCAATTTTCTGACCGGCCAGGCGCTGTTCTCAGGCCTCGACATGATCTTCACGATCATCTTCATCGTCGTCTTGTTTTCTTATTCTGAGAAGCTGGCCTGGATCGTCGTTGCCTCCATCCCTTTTTATCTCGCCATCGGCTTTCTGATCCGACCACTGCTCAAGGAAAAGATCGATGAGAAGTTCGAGCGCGGCGCCTATAGCCAACAGTTGCTGGTCGAAAGCGTGGTCGGCGTCCAGACGCTGAAGGCGGCCGCCGTCGAACCGGTCGTGGCCTCGCAGTGGGAGGAGCGGCTGGCAGGCTATGTGGGTTCGTCCTTCTCCACGACCATGCTCGCCGCCAAGGGACAGAACGCCATCCAGTACGTCAACAAGCTGGTTTCTGCCGCGCTGCTGCTGTTCGGGGCGCAGGCGGTCATCAATGGCGAGCTGACCGTCGGCGCGCTCGTTGCCTTCAACATGATTGCCAATCAGGTCTCGCAGCCGATCCTCAGGCTTTCCCAGCTCTGGCAGGATTTTCAGCAGGTGCAGATATCGGTGGCAAGGCTTGCGGATATCCTGAATGCGGCACCTGAGCCGCGGCCGAGCGTGGCGGTCAGCCTGCCGTCGCCAAAGGGTGCGATCACCTTCAAGTCTGTCAGCTTCCGCTATACGCAGGATGGTCCGGATGTCCTGAGGGACGTCAACCTGTCAGTGCGCCCTGGCGAAGTCATTGGCATCGTCGGACCATCGGGATCGGGCAAGTCCACGCTGACTAAGCTGGTGCAGCGCTTCTATATTCCAAACAGCGGCCAGGTCTTCGTCGACGGCCAGGATATCGCCCAGGTCGATCCGGCGTGGCTGAGAGCGAATATCGGTGTCGTGCTGCAGGAGAACATGCTGTTCAACCGCACCATTCACGAGAACATCTGTCTGGTGAACCCGGCCATGTCGCGGGCCGCCGCCATTCATATGGCGCGACTGTCCGGCGCCGACGAATTCATCTCGAAACTGCCACGCGGCTATGACACGCTGATCGAAGAACGGGGTGCGAACCTCTCCGGCGGCCAGCGCCAGCGGCTCGCCATCGCCAGAGCGCTTGCCACCAATCCGCCGATCCTAATCCTCGATGAAGCGACCAGCGCTCTCGACTATGAAAGCGAGCGCATCATTCTCGCCAACATGCGCGAGATCGTGAAGGGCCGCACGGTTCTGATCATTGCCCACCGGCTGGCGACAGTGCGTCATTGCAATCGCATTGTTGGCATGAAGGACGGCCGCATCGTCGAGGAGGGGACGCACGAGACGCTGCTTGCCAAGCCGAATGGTCTCTATGCCCATCTCTATCAGCTGCAGAACGGGTTGAACCAGGCATGAACCAGATTGTTCGACGCCGCGACCTGCCGAAGAAGCCGAATTCGCCGAAGCGCAGGCGTATCGATAACGAGTTCCTACCCGCCGCTCTGGAGATCCTTGAGACGCCCGCTTCGCCGGTGCGCGCCGCTTTCATCTGGTTCATTTGTGTGCTGGTCGCTGCCACCTTGGCCTGGACCTATTTTGGGACCTTCGACATCGTCTCGACCGCACAGGGCAAAATCCAGCCGACCGGGCGTGTGAAGGTTATCCAGTCACTCGAAACAGGCAAGACGAAGTCGATCCCTGTTGTCAACGGCACGCGGGTCAAGTCGGGCGATGTCGTCGTCGATCTCGATGACACCGAGCTGAAGTCCGATGAGGATGCAATGACGGTGAGCATCCAGGCGCTGCATGGTGAGGTCGCCCGGCGAAAGGCTGTTCTGAAGATAGTGCAGGCCTGGATGGCCACGGGGATCTGGGTGCCGGCACGCACCATGGCTGACGATGTCATCGACTTTCCTTCAAATGTTCCGGACAATGTCCGCGAACGCGAGCGGATGATCTTCAACGCAGATCTGTCACAGCTTGCTTCTAACCTCGACAATCTTTCGGCGCAACGCGACCAGCAGCAGGCGACCATCGGGCGGCTAAGCGCCAGGATCGAAGCCCACAGGACATTGATCGCAACGCTGAAGGATCGGGTCGATATGCGTTCCGGTCTGGTCGTGCAGGAGGCGGGCTCGCGCTCCGCAGTGATCGACGCCCTTGAAGAACAGCAGAAGGAAGAGACGGATCTGGCCGAGGAGATCGGCCAGCTCGGCGAGGCGAAAGCGGCCTTTGCGGTCGCGACCAGCGAAGGGGAAAAGACCATCCGTGCCTTCATCGCCGATTATGCCGGGAAACAGGGCGATGCCTCCAAGCAAGCGGACGAACTGGAAAAGCAGGTCGTCAAGGCGCGCACACGACGGGAATCGATGATCATCACCAGCCCGATCGATGGCGTGGTGGAAGCGTCTGCGATCACCACCATTGGACAGGTCGTCAATCCCGGTGCGGAACTGATGCGGATTATACCTGCCGGAACGGCGCTCGAGATCGAAGCCTATCTGCCGAACAGCGATGTCGGCTTTGTCACTGTCGGCCAGGAAGCGGTTATCAAGGTCGAGGCGTTTCCCTTTACTCGTTATGGCATCATCCACGGTCACGTCACCGCCGTTGCCAGGGACGCCGTTCCTGAAGCCGATGCCCAGCAGCTGGAATCCGAGCCTGCCAAGGAATTGCAGAGCATCATCCCGCTCGGCAATGTCGAACGTGTCCAGAACCTCGTCTTCCCGGTCACGGTTCGCCTCGACACCGATGTCATCAGCGTCGACGGCACCTTGCAGCCGCTCAGCCCAGGCATGGCGGCGACCGTCGAAATCAAAACGGGCAAGCGGCGGATTCTCGAATACCTGTTCTCGCCGATCGCCGAAATATCATCAGAAGCCATGCACGAGCGCTGAATGCGCATAAGGGGGAGATTTAAAATGAAGAAGCTTGTGGGTTCGTTCGTTGTTGTGTGGGCATTGCTTTCCGTTTCAGGGCAGGCTGCCTCACTGACCACGAAAAGCGGCTGGGATAACGACCGCATGCAGTTGGGTGATCCTACAGTGTTCAACAGGACTCTCGAAGCCTGCAGTCACATGGGGGTCAGGCCAGAAGTGCAACAGAAGCTCGCCGAGCTCATGAAAGTTCCGCAAACCAAAGTAAGATATGAATTCTGCCGGCGCATTCTAACCGCCTACGAAAAAGGGACGATTTCTTACGACGACTATGTCCACTTCGCTCGGGATTACGTCGCGTCTGACAGTATCGCACGGGCATTGAGGGTTAGTCGTGTGGCTCTGCAAAACCTCCATGATCACAAATCATAAGATATCGTTCTGGCCGTCGTCACGAAGATGGACTCCTGTGAGACGTTTCGCGGCAGCGCTGTCGCCAAGACAAAGGGTGGCCATTTCGAAGTTCGGTCATCGCGCGGCGACGAATGCGCCGAATCCTACGACCGCGCTGACCGCCGGTCGTCCGTGACTTTTGCGTTCGAGCACAAGTCTGATGACCGGGACGACATGCACGATCGTCAAGGGGAAGATGCTGCCGAAGACGAACAGAATGGGTTGGGAGCACAATGAATTTGGCTATCATGATTGGTCGGCCCGGCGTCTTGGTGGTCACTGGTCTTCTGATATTCGCTTTGCTGCTTGCGC
This sequence comes from Rhizobium sp. BK376, assembly GCF_004341625.1. GTDB lineage: Bacteria > Pseudomonadota > Alphaproteobacteria > Rhizobiales > Rhizobiaceae > Rhizobium. Next base: position 70,276 of record NZ_SLZG01000017.1, read on the forward strand.
CGCTGCTGACAGCCGACCTTGCGTTTGCGGAAGCTCCAGGTTCCGGACAAAGGCCGATGGATTTTATTCTAGTTCACAGCGGCGATTGCAAGGAGGCATGCATTGAGTGGGTTTCCGCGGAAGGGAAAATCAGTGCCGACACGCCCAAGCTTTTCGCGGCGCTGCTGAAGAGCTTGAATGGCAGAAAGCTGCCCATCGTTATTCAGTCCGGTGGTGGAGATGTGAACGCGGCCCTTGCCGTTGGCCGAATGATCCGCAAGGCAGGTTTGGAAACCGAAATCGGACGCACGCAGCTGAAAGATTGCCCGACGCTTAATCCCCGATGTCAGGAGACCGTGTCAGACAACGACTGGTCGGAGGGCGTCGTTCGCGCCGGCGGCGCATACTGTTTGTCGGCTTGTCCGTTCTTATTTGCAGGAGGTTCAGTAAGAGTTGCTGCTCGCAACGCTTATCTGGGCGTTCATCAAATCACGACCGTCCGGCAAGAATATGAGGCGGACGGTTCCAAGCGAAAGATCGTCAAGGAAACAACCTCAACCAAGCTCTATCCGGCGCTGCGTAGAGAACTTGCAGTCTATTTCGATCAAATGGGGATCAGCAACGATGTCTTCGCTATGATCGCGTCGGCGATCCCCCAGGACATGCATATCATCCAGACCGACGATGCGCTGAAATCCGGTTTGCTGACAAAGGTCTCCACAGACGGCGAGCTTGGGGTGGTGGTTTGCGGATCTGCTGCCAATGCACAATGCCAGCAAGACTCCGCGGGAAAGCTGAGAACGCCCGCCAATCTCGGCAGCGTGCAGAGCGAGCGGACGACAAGAGCCCCTGAAGGTCCGTACGAGGATAAGTCCTGTTACGACGTCAACCGTGCGTATGAAAGCACACATGATGCCGGACGCCACCTTTCGAAAATCTATGGGGTACCACCCGATGGTCCGCCAAAACTTCGTCAAGAACTCCAGGCGATGGATGGTTACATTTTTGCCAGATCTGGTAGCGGAATTTGGAAGAGATCCAAGCGAACCGTTGTTCGCACGACCCTGGACGACCGAACGGGGCAACCAATCTTTACTGCGTGTCGATATCAAGGTGTTGAGGATATTAACGGTGAGCACGCATTGCGCTACTGGGCCTTGTGGCGGCGGCATGGATGGGAAGCTTTCGTCAACGTTTGGATATCGAAATCTTCCGGAAGAAATGTGCAAGTCCTCAGTCATTACCGCCAAGGCCTCGGCGAATCGAGCTATCCTGTTGAACTGGAAACGGAAAGCTACGATCGTGGCACTGTTCTGGAACCGGAAGACCTATTCGTTCGGCAAGAACAGCTCCGTCGCGTTCAAGGGCCAGTCCAAGCTCCATAATCTATGCATGTGCCATTCGACCGAAATAGGCGAGGGTTCATATCTCATCAAGAGCTTATGGTGTTTCAACTAAACGCGGCTGTTGCATATTTTACACACCTATCCAGAAACGCGTGAGAAGCCCGCGTCGATGAGTGCTACTTTTCGCTGTACTTTTTAAAAACCTGCTATTGATCGGACAGGCCATGATCGGCCACACCGATTCCAGGTGCATTTTCGTGAACTTTGACACATTGCCAGTTGCGCAGGGCCGGCCTTGCGCAAGCAAATAGCTTTGGCTTTAGGAAGTTTCGCATGCCACCCCTGAATAAGACGTTTTCCGTTCAGATTTTTGGATCTGCAGTATTTCTTTGCTCGACCCTGCTCGCATTCTCCGCAATCGCTCAGGAGCAACCCGGACCGGCAGCAAATACTCCATCGAGCACACAAGGATCCGCTCCTACCGCGAGCGAACAGCAGCCGGCCCCGCAAGCGCGCGTGCAGAAGTTCGACGATTGGTACTATCGCTGCATCGATGGCAAGGCCGCAGACGGCCAGACGACGACCAACTGCGAAGTGGCGCAGATCGCAACGGTGAAGCAGGGCGATCAGGATGTGAACATTCTGACGCTTGCGATCGCCAAGGTGCCACCGGCATCCTCAGGCTCGAGCCAGAAGGTTGAGAAGCTGCCCGCAAGCGAGCTTGTGGTTACGACCCTCGTGCCGCTGAACATGTATCTGCCCGCCGGGATCAGTATCGACGCAGGCGACAAGCCGGTCGTGCAGCTTGCCTATCGCAATTGCAATCAGGCGGGCTGTTGGGCGCAGCAGAAGCTCGATGCAAGGATGGTTGCGGCCCTTGCCAAGGCGTCCGACGGGACCGGCCATGTCCAGATGATGAATGGTCAGAGGGTCAACATCAAATTCTCCTTCAAGGGCCTGTCAGGGGCTCTCGACGCTTTAGAGAAATCTGTCTCCAAGTAGCCGGACGGCGGTAAGAACCGATGATTGCGGCATTGGGGAGAACCCCTGCATGGTACAGACGCGCCTTTTCGACGTCGTCGCCCGCTGTCCTGTTCTCTGTCGCATTGGCGTCGGCGGTCCTGGTGTCATCACAGGGTCGCGCACAGCAACCGCCAAGCGATGATTTCGCGCGACGGCAGGCGCAACAGGCGGAAAAGCAACGCCTTGACGCATTGCGGGATGCAACTCCGAAACCCCTGACAGCGCCGATCGACCAGAAGCATGTGCCGGCCGAGCAAAAGGGCGGCCCCTGCTTTGCGGTCGCCCGTGTCACCGTCGAGGGGGTAAAGCAGTTTTCCGCGGGCGCCATCGACAGGATCACGGCGCCCTATGGCAACCGGTGTATCGGTGTCGGCGACATCAATATGTTGCTGCGCGACCTGACACATCTCTATCTCAACAAGGGCCTGGTGACGTCGCGCGTTTACGTGCCGGCGCAGGATATCGCCAAGACGAAGACGTTGCGGCTCGTCGCCGTCGAGGGAGCGTTGTCCGACATTTACCTCAACGGCAAACCGACGTCAGGTTCGGGGATGCTAGCGACCGCCTTTCCCGGCATGAAGGGACGCGTCACCAACCTGCGCGACATCGAACAGGGTCTCGACCAGATCAACCGCCTATCCTCCAACAATGCCAAGACGGCCATGCTGCCGGGAAAGACCGATGGGACCTCGATCCTCAACATCGAGAACAACCCCGATCATCGCTGGCACGGGTCGGTCGGCAACAGCAATCTCGGTCAGTGGCAGACAGGCTATTCGCAGACGTCGCTCTCGAGCGGCTATGACGACCTCTTCGGTCTTAACGACCAGTGGAATTTTGCCTACGAGCGTACGGGTCCGGACTATCCCTGGCGGAATGACGGTCAAGGCGACAGCAACAGCTATTCCGGCAATGCGAGCCTTCCCTACGGCTACTGGACATTGTCTCTGAACGGCTCCTGGTATGACTATCGCAGTTCCGTGCCGGGTAATTTCGGACCACTGCAGACAAGTGGTGACAGCAGGCGGCTCGGTATTGGCGTGGATCGCGTCGTTCTGCGCGACAAGGATTCGATCACGACCGTCAATAGCGGCCTCACCTACAAGGAAACCAACAACTTCCTGCTCGGGAGCAAGATCGAGGTCGGCAGTCGCCGATATTCGGTCGGCGATCTCGGTATTTCTCATTCGCGCCGAATGCTCGGAGGCCTCTGGGTCTTCGACTTGTCGTACGATCAGGGGCTCGACCTCTTCGATGCAGTCGCACCGGGCGATGTCGGGGCGGGGGACGCAGATCCTCGTTTCTCGAAGTTCAGCGGCACCATCACGGTGACACGTCCCTTGGAGCTTGCGGGGCAACATTTCGAGATCGATTCGATCCTGACCGGCCAATATTCTCCCGACAATCTTTTCGGGGCAGAGCAGATCTCGGTGGGCGGGTATTCGACCGTGCGCGGCACGCGCGAAACCATGCTCTACGGCAACAACGGTTTCTTCGTTCGCAACGACCTCGTTTGGCGGACGCAACCATTCGCCGGAAACGCCACAGTCGCCAAGATATTCGGCGAGCTGCGCCCTTATGTTGGGATCGACTACGGACGGATCGCTGCCCAGTCGCGCTACCAAATCGATGGGGGCGACATGGGCGGCTGGACGGTCGGCGCCAAGCTTGCCGGCGGCTCTGTGAATTTCGACATCGGCTATTCGGACGTGCTTGGCGGCTCGGTTAGCCGGAATGATGCGGGACTGCTGTTCGCCAGTGCATCCCTGAAATGGTGATTATTAATTGAGAGGATATTCATGAACTTAATCGAAAAGAAAGATCGCAAGACATTCTCGGCTGGGCCGCTCGCCATAACGGCATTTCTCTGCTCTTCAATCATACTTTCGAGCTGCGGCGGCCGTGAAGCGCATCCGATCGCATCCACCAGTGTTGGTGATGGCGGGATGGACTGCGGCGGCATAACGCGCGAATTTGCAGCCAACGAGCGCCAGATCATCGCAACGGTCAAGGAGCGTTCACAGGCGCAGGGCAAGAACGTGATCCTGGGTGCGACAGGCGTCCTTCTGTTTTGGCCGGCCCTGTTCTTCATGGATCCGAAATCGCCGGAAAAGATCGAGATCGATGCGTTGCGCAATCGCAACCAGGTGCTGACGGATCTTGCTCGCTCGAGAAAGTGTCCTCAGCCGAAGTCGCAATTGGGCGATCTCTACAAAAAGCTCGACGGCAGCGCGAAGACGACGCCGGCCAAGAGAGAGGGCTGAGGTGGTGAAGATTTATATGCATTTGACGTCCGAAACGGGTGCTTCCGGCGCACCGCTGATGCGATACCTCTTCGGGGGCATCGCCATCATTTTCATGATGATACTCAGTTCCTGTGTAGCAAACGATCCGCGGCTTATTGCGGCGCTTCAACAGAGTTCAGTGCGTGAAATCCGCATCGAGACGGCGCCCGACGTAAAAATGACGGGGCTGTTCACGGAAGGAAAGCCTGATCCGCAACTGGCCACGGTCGTTCGCGTGCTGAAGGGGACCATGGAGAAGGACCTGACTGGGCTACCAGGCGGCCCAACGCCAGCGCGGTTGGTCGTTAGCCTGCATGTGGTTGATCTGGCCACGAAGGCGGGGCGCATTCTCATTCATAGCGACAGCCAGATTTCGGGGATAGTCAGGCTGGAAGACGTCAAGACGGGGCATCTCATCGCCGAGCAACCCATCGCAGCGGGTAACAGCGGCATGCGCGGGGAGGGGCTCGGCATAATCGTTGCGATGGCGGTCAACGCAGCATCGACTGCGGGACCGGACGATATTCTGGCGCAACGGCTGTCGAACGCATTCACCCAACAGGTCAAGCAGTGGTTGCTGACCAAGAAGTAGCGCCTGGACCCGCAAGCGAGCTGTCTGTTATCGCGGGATGATCGAATTGGCCTTGCTAGTCACTGGGGATCAGGCAACCGCGCCGTCACCGCATTTCCAATGCTCTATTTGCGCGGATGCGACGAATGGGAGCGGCCTACCAGCATTTAACGAGCGAAGGGGGCGTCCTTAGATAATCCAACCTTTGGTGCATTTAGTATCACCGGACGCCCACCGGAACATGTCGTCGACGTATCCTTGTTTCGCCATATTATTGCCAGTATAGACCGTAACCTTCGAACCTGTGCCTGCCTTTTCGATTTTTACCCAATACACATAGGCGCCGCTGAGATCGTAGGTGTTGAACGCAACTCCAATACCTTGCTCGGCATAAAGGTCGCTTGCTCCATTAAAGCAACGGTCGGCTTGACCAGCGACACGTTTATACATCACATCAAAGCTCTCTGGAAACGACCGGGTGGCTTTCAGTGTCTTCGGATCGGACTTGAATTGAGCAAGGTCTGAACTTTCGGCGGACACCCTCGAGGCAGGGCCTGCAAGTTTGGCGGGCGCGGGAGCGATGGTAGAAGTACAGCCCGACAAGACGGAAAGTGCGACAAGCGACTTGAGGATGCGTTTCAAAGGGAGTTGTCCTTTCAGATCTGATTTCGTTGGCATCTTTCCCCGACCCCTGTTGCGAGAAGATGTTGAGGTCATGGGGCAATCCGTAATTCGTGTTCTTTTTACATCGCGCAATGAAGTTGTAAAATTTATATAGGCTTTACCAAATTTACGCGAACTCCTCGACGATTGCTCTCCATATCCGTGCAATGGATTGACCTTCGCCGACAAGTCCATCAAGAAAATCATTCAATATGGTGCCGCATGACGCGGCCCGGGCGAGGCAAGACATAGGCTACATTTTTGGCGAGATCCGCCCCGTGGCCTAGCCTCAGAAGGGCGAGAGCGTATCGTGAGCAAGCGTTCAGGGCAGGATTCCGGCAAATCGTTCAATGAACGGACCGCGTTGCGGTCGCCGGCAGGCAACGCCGTGCTTTGGCTTGTGCGCCTCTGCCATCAGTCGCTTGCGATCACCCTGAGCGCGTTGCTGTTTCTGCAGCCGGCGATTGCCAACGCCCAATCGATCTCTGCCAGCGCGACGGCGCCGACGACCAATCGGCCGGGCGTCGGGGCCGCCCCGAACGGCGTGCCGCTGATCGACATCGTGACGCCGAACGGCGCCGGCCTGTCGCACAACAAATACGACGATTTCAATGTCGGAACGCCTGGCCTCATCCTCAACAATTTCAAGGGCGAGGTCGGGACCTCCAATCTCGGGGGCGTGACACCCGGCAATCCCAATCTCTATGGATCGAATCCAGCTTCCGTCATCCTCAATGAGATCACCAGCGGCAATCGTTCGGCGCTGAACGGCCCGACCGAAGTGTTTGGCGGCAGGGCCGATGTCATCATCGCAAACCCGAACGGCATTACGTGCAACGGCTGTGGCTTCATCAATACGCCGCGTGCGACGCTGACCACCGGTGTGCCCAATATCGGCGCCGACGGTAGCTTGTCCGGCTTTACCGTCAACGGCGGCGATGTCACCTTTGAAGGGGCAGGGGGGAACTTTGCGACCGCTCCCGGTGCGGTCGATCTGTTCGACGTCGTTGCCCGCAACATCCATGTGAATGCGCCCGTTTATGGCAAGACGCTGCGGCTAACGGGCGGCGCCAGCCAATACAACTATGCGACGGGCGAGGCCACCGCGCTCACGGCGACGTCAGGCACGCCAGAATACGCGATCGACGGCACCGCACTCGGCGCCATGCGGGCCGACCGCATCAAGGTCGTCGTCACGGAAAAAGGCGCCGGGGTCAAGATGAGCGGCGATATGGCCGCCAATGCCGGTGAACTCTCGCTATCGGCCGACGGCAAGATCTCGATCGGCAATGCGTCTGGTCGCGATGGCGTCGCAATCACCTCGAAACAGAAGGTCACGGCCGCCAAGGTGACCTCAAGGCAGAAGGTTGCGGTCCAGACCGATCAGGGCATCACTCTGCAGTCCATCGCCGCCGACAGCGATATCGTGCTTGCGAGCGGAACCGGACTCTTGAGCGTGTCGGGCGACGTCAACAGCGGTACGACCGTGCAGATGACTTCGGGTAGTGGCATTGCCGCCGGCAGCGTCACCGCTGGCAATGGCGCAACAACCCTTGTCGCCACCTCTGGCGATATCGCGATCGCAGGGGCAGCCATTAGCTCCGGTGACCTCAGTCTGACCGCTTCGGCCGGCTCGATCTCGGCCGCCTCGCTGCAGAGCAGCCAGAATATCGCCTCGAACGCTGCTCTCGATATTGCCGTTGTCGGCAATGTGCAGGCACAGGGTAATGTCAATGTTACCGGTCGGTCCATCTCCACCGGCAAAGTCATCTCAGGCATCAACATCGCCGCCACCAGTGCTGATCCGAATGGCAATGTGGTGCTTGGGGTAGCCGGTGATCTGAGCTTGACGGCGACCGGCGGCAATATCGCCACTGGCAGTCTTTTGTCGGCGGGAAGCCTCAAGACGACCGCGACCGGCAATATGACCGCGGGCGGCGTTCAGTCGGCCAACGATCTGACGATCTCAGCGGCATCGCTGATGGTGAGCGGCATCACCTCATATGGAGCGCTTACGGTCAATACGGCAGGCGGCCGCGTTGACGTCAACGGCCAGGTTTTGGTTGCCAGTAATGTCCTGATCTCGGGCTCTGCCCTTCAGGCCGGCGCCATTGCCGCCGGTGTCGACTTTGCCGCCTCGGATCCGAATGGCGGCAGCATTGTCCTCGGTTCGTCAGGCACGCTTGGGCTGACCGCCACCGCAGGCAATATCGTTGCCGACAACTTGCTGTCGGCCGGCGACCTGACGGCTCAGGCCACCCTGTTGCAGGCCAACAATCTCACGAGCCATGGCAATGTCGCGATTGCCGCAAGCGGTAACGCCGGCATGGGTGGCGGCGTCAATGTCGCCAATCAATTGCTCGGCGCCGGCAATGTCACAATCAGCAGTAACACCAGCGGTGTTGGCGTCGGTCTTCTTGCGTCCGGCGTCGACTTTGCCGCCACCAAGGCCGCTGGTGGCAATATCGTGCTGGCGGGTAGCGGCGATCTGACGATCAATGACAGCGCCGGCGCCATCCAGGCAGGGACCGTGCTTGCAGCCGGCGCGATCAATGCCAGCGGCCAGACCATCACTGCGGATACGATCACCGGCCACAAGGACATCACGCTTTCGGGCGCCACCAGTGCGACGGCCGGAAGTGGTGTCGTAAATGTGACTGGCCAGGTTCTCGGTGCAGGCAATGTCAGAGTTTCCGGCTCAGACATTAAAGCCGACGCCGTTGTTTCTGGCGTCGATATAGCCGCCACCAATGCCTCTGGCGGCGGCGTCATACTCAGCCAGACCACGGCTGGGACTGGCAATCTGTCATTGACAGCGTCCGACCAGCTCAAGGTCGGCACCTTGCTGTCCGCCGGCGATCTCAATGCCAGCGGTGCGGCGATCACCGCCGGCAATATCTCGGCCCATCACGACATGACGCTTGGCGGCATCATCAGTGTCAGCGGCCAGATTCTCGGCTCCAGCAACGTCTCGATCACCGGGGAGAGCCTGTCTGCACAGACCATCGTCGCCGGCCTTGATTTCGGTGGCACAAATGCGGCTGGCGGCAACATCGTCCTTGGTCAGGCCGGCGATTTGAACGTGTCCGTCAATGGCGCCGTCACGGCGCCAACCATCCAGGCCGCAGGTATCATCGATGTGAGCGGCGCATCCGTCACGGCAGATTCGATCACCGGTCACAAGGATATCACCCTCTCCGGCGCGGACGCGGGCGTGAATGTTACCAATCAGGTGCTGGGCGGCGGGGATGTTGCGATCTTCGGTTCCAGCATCAGCGCCGACTCCATCGTTTCCGGCGTCGACTTCACGAGGACTGCCGCCGCCAATGGCAATATCGTGCTGGCCGGGAGCGGTGACCTTACGCTTGCGGCTTCGGGCGCACTCAGCGCCGGCACGCTGCTATCGGCGGGCGATCTGACAGCCTCCGGCTCGACCGTTACGGCTGACGGGATCACGGCCCATGGTGCGGTGACGCTTGGCGGCGCGATCGGCACGACGACCGCGAGCGGTCGCGTTGACGTCACAAATCAGATCCTCGGCTCAGGCAACGTGTCGATCACCGGCCAGAGCCTGACCGCTCAAACCATCGTCTCCGGTATCGACTTCGATGCGACAAGTGCTGCGGGCGGCAATATCGTCCTTGGACAGGCCGGCGATTTGAACGTGGCTGTCAATGGCGCGGTGGCGGTGCCGACCATGCAGGCCGCAGGCATCATCGACGTCAGCGGCGCGTCCGTCGCGGCAAGTTCGATCACAGGCCACGGCGATATCACCCTTTCCGGCGCGACCACGATTGGTGGTCAGGTTCTCGGTGCTGGCGATGTCAGTGTCTCCGGTTCAAGCATCAGGGCCGGCATCATTGTTTCCGGTGTAGATTTTGCCAGGACGGCCGCCGCCAATGGCAATATCGTTCTCGCCGCGAGTGGAGATCTGAGCCTTTCATCGAGCGGCAACATCGATGCTGGTACACTACTCTCTGCCGCTGGCTTCAGCGCGGCCGGTTCGACCATTGCAGCTGATGGCATTACTGCCCATGGCGACGTGACGCTTGGTGGCGCGATCAGCGTGACAGACCAGATCCTCGGGTCTGGCAACGTGTCGATTGCCGGTCAAAGCCTGTCAGCGCAGACCGTTATTGCCGGCATCGATTTTGCCGGGACAAATGCAGCCGGTGGCAACATCGTCCTTGGTCAAACCGGTGATTTGACGGTTGCCGTCAATGGCGCCGTTGCGGCGCCGACCATACAGGCTGCGGGTGCCATCGACGTCGGCGGCGCGTCCGTTGCAGCTGCCTCGATCACCGGCCACAAGGATGTCACTCTTTCCGGAACGGGCGTCGGAGGTGTGAATGTTACCAATCAGGTGCTTGGCGGCGGTAACGTTGGCGTCTCCGGGCAGAGCATCAAGGCAGGGACTATCGTCTCGGGCGTCGATTTCACCGCGACGGCCGCCGCCAATGGGAACATCGTCCAGACGACAAGCGGCAATCTGACGCTCGCTTCGACCGGTTCTATCAAGACTGGCACATTGCTCTCGGCTGGCAGTTTTTCGGCCAGCGGTGCGACCGTGACTGCGGATGCCGTCACAGCGCATGGCGACATGATGCTCAATGGTGCCACCAGCATTGCCGGCCAGATCCTTGGCGCTGGCAACGTGCTGATCACGGGTCAGAGCCTGTCGGCCCAATCTGTCGTCGCCGGTATCGACTTCGACGCGACCACCAGGGCAGGAGGCAATATCGTCCTTGGCCAGACTGGGGATTTGACGACCCAGCTCAGCGGCGGGTTCTCTGTATCGACGATCGAGGCGGCCGGTGCCATCAACGTCAATGCCGCCACGGTGACGGCCGATACCCTCACCGGCCATAAGGATATCACGCTCGCCGGTGCGACCACAGTCAATGGCCAAGTCCTTGGTGGTGGAAACATCAGCGTTTCCGGCCCGAGTATCGCGGCAGGCGCGATCGTCTCCGGAGTCGACTTCGCGGGAACGGCCGCCGCAAACGGCAACATCGTCCAGACGACGGTTGGTGACGTTTCGCTCACCTCGACAGGCGGCCTCACCGTCGGCACGCTGTTGTCGGCCGGCGATCTTACCGCACAGGCAATGGATCTGACGGCAAGCAGCATCACAAGCCATGGCGAGACCGACCTCAAGGCCAGCGGTACGGCCGCAAGCGGCCGCGTAAATGTGAGTGGCCAAGTGTTGTCGGCCGGTGATCTCACGATCAACGCCAACAGCCTCAACGCCGGTCTCCTTATTTCCGGTGTCGATTTCGCGGCGACCAATGCGAGCGGCGGCAACATCGTCCTCGCCCCGTCAGGCGCCATGAACCTTACCGTTGTGGGTAAGGCCGCGGCCGGCACGATCCTGTCGGCTGGCGATTTCACGGCGAATGCCGGCAATCTGCAGGCAAGCAGCATTACCAGCCATGGCAAAGTCGGTGTTGTCGGTAACGTCGATGTCAGCAACCAGATTCTTGCTGACGGCGACCTCACCATCAATGGCGGCAGCATCAGCGCGCCAACCCTGATCTCCGGCATCGACTTTGCCGCCACCAATGCCGCGGGCGGCACTATCGTGCTGGCGTCGTCTGGCAGCACCAATCTTACGGCCTCCGGCAATATTGCCGCTGGGACAATCCTTTCGGCCGGGGACTTCACGGCGAATGCAGCGGATCTCATTGCCGACAGCATCACCACTCATGGCAGCGCAGGCATTGTCGGAAATGTCGATGTCAGCAACCAGATCATTACCGCTGGCAATCTGACGGTTAGCGGCGGTCACATCAATGCACCGACCCTGATCTCTGGCATCGATTTCGCTGCCACCAGTGCCCGCGGCGGCGGTATAGTCCTCGGAACTGCCGGCGATATGAATCTGACCGCGTCTGCGGGCATCACCGCGCAGACCATGCTATCGGCTGGAGCTATCAATGCCAGTGGGTCTGCGATTACGGCCAACGCTGTGACCGGGCATGGCGACATCACCCTCACGGGCAGCAACAGCGTCAATGTCTCGGGCCAACTCCTCAGTGCCGGCGATGTCTTGCTCTCCGGTTTGACCGTCCAACTGGGCCAGGCAGTCACCGGCGTCGATTTCGCGACCACTTCGCGATCGTCAAACGGCGCCATCGCTCTCGGACCAAGCGGCGATCTGACTATTAATGCCGCAAGCGCGTCGGCCGGCACGCTGATCGTCGCAGGCAACCTCAATGTGGCCGCGGGTGCCTTTACGGGCGGCAACATCACCGGCCATGGAGCGGTCTCGATCGGTTCGGCCAGCAGTCCTGGCGCGATCAGGATCAATGGCCAGCTCCTGGGCGCCAACAACGTCTCGATGACCGGATCTACCGTCAGCGGCAACGTCATCGCGGCCGGTGTCGATTTTGCCGCGATGGACCAATCGGGCGCCAGCAACGTCATTCTTGGCCAGAGCGGTAATCTGACGCTCACCGCCGCGGCAGGCGACGTCGCTTTCAACAGCCTCCTTGCTGCAGGGACCATCACCGCCAATGCGGCGAACAATATCGGCGCCAATGCCGTCGCCCATGGCAACCTGGCGCTGACCGCCGGCAACGCCATCACGCTCACCGGCCAATCGCTGGGGACCGGCGATATAAATCTCAATGCCCGGTCGATCTCGATCGATACGCTGGTCTCCGGCGTCGACTTTGCTGCCACCAATGCATCAGGCAACCGTAGCCTGATGTTGCGTCGTGCCGGCACCATGACGCTCGCTGCCTCCAACGGCAGCATCAGTGCCAACTCATTGCTTTCCGGCGGTAATCTTGTCGCCACGGCGACGCAGAATATCAGCTATAATAGTCTGCAAAGCCTGGGGAGTGCCGCGCTCACAAGCCCTGGCGCCATTGCCTATACCAGCACCACCCGCGTCGGCGGCAACCTCACGCTCAACACCGGTGCGCTCGATCTATCCGGCAGCAGAGGCAGCCGGATGGCCGGCGGCGGCACGCTGATCGTCAACGCCTCCTCGGCCAATCTCTCCGGCAGTAACCTTGTCTTCGGCGGCCTGGCCCTCAATCTGTCGGGCAACGCTGATCTTTCAAACGCGCAGGTCAGCACTGTGACCAATGCCGGCGGTTCCGGCGATATCAGCATATCTGCTGCAGGTCTTACCACGACGGCTGGTACTTCGCTGCTTGCAGCGCACGACCTGACGCTGAATCTGCCATCGCTCGGCAATGCCGGCCAGCTTGCCGCGGGCAACAATCTCACCTTCAACGTATCGAGCGACTTCTACAACAGCCCTTCCGGTCTCGTGTTTGCCGGCAACAACGCCAACCTCTTTGTCGGTGGCACGCTGACCAACGACCAGGGCGCTATCCTGTCCGGCAACGGTCTTACCATAGCAGGGCCTGGCGGTGGTCAGAGAAACGGCGCCGTGGTCAACTCCGCCGGTCTCATTCAGTCGGGCGGCACCATGTCGATCCTGACCAACGGGTTGACCAATACCACGACCTCCGGACCGGCAATCCAACGCAACGTGCAGGTCTCCGACGACATCCTGCATGCTTATGATCTCATCGACGATGATGGCACCACCACCAGCCTTGTCCACCAGATTGTCGACCAGGATCAGTTGATCAGCGGCGCGGGCGCGTCCGCGCAAATTCGCGCCGGTGGGGATTTGACCATCAATGCCACCAACCTCACGAACGGCTACAGTTCGATCAAGTCCGACGGCAACATGCTGCTCACCGTCGCCGGCACGCTCACCAATGACGGCGCCACGCTCAATCGCATAACCGAGGCAACCTGCAGCAGTTCGACGCCGTGCCAGTATTATCCTGACAAGACGGTTGAGACGACGACGCTGAACTGCAGCGGACCCAACAGACCCTGCATCGAAAATACCACGACAACCTATGAACCCAACCCCAATGGCACGCGTGACCCCTCGAAGGATCTGAACCCCGGCACGACCGTTACCGGCGTTGCCGCGATTGGTGCGATCTCTGGCGTTATCCAGGCACGCGGAGGCCTCGCCATCAACGGCGGTGGCGCGGTCAACAACGTTGCGTCCAATGGTTCCATCGCCGGTCAGGTTGCGATTGACGCTCCTGCGACGACGAACAATCCGCTTGGTGCGCTGGGCAGCATGACCGCCGGCGGGGCCCTGTTCAACGTCAACGCCGCACTTTCAAACGTAACAGCCAATGGCGGCGCCAACGCGGGCAGCGGCCCGTCGCTTACAGGCAGCGGTCCGACGATCGGCTCGGGGCCGACGATCGGCAGCAGCAATCTGCGGGCCAGCGGCGGTCCTTCGATCAATGGCAGCAACCTGGCTGTGGCGAACGGTGTTGCGGTCAGCAACAACGGTGTGACTGCATCTAACGGAACTGCCATCAGCGGCAACACCCTGACGATTGCCGGCGCTTCGGTCAATCCGAACAGCCTCATGGGCAAACTCACCGCCGCGATCGGCAATAGCGGCAATCTCACCCAGATCCTGCAGACGAACGGCGCTGAACTCGCCTCGCTTGCCAAGCCGCAATCGGGTGGCGTCGGCGGCACGGTTCCGGGCCAGGTCTTCCTGTTCGAGACGCGGGCTGCCTTCCTCGATGTCTCGAAGTTTTATGGGTCGAGTTATTTCATCGATCGTATTGGCTATACGCCGGAAACCAAGGTTCCCTTCCTCGGCGACGCCTATTTCGACAATCAGCTCGTAGACGAACAGATGCGGCAGCTGGTCGGCAATGGCCTTGGCGCGGGATCCTTCGTTCCCGGCGATAACGCCACCGACCAGATGAAGTCATTGCTCGACAACGGCGTCGCTTATGCCGAGGCGAACGGACTTGGCCTTGGGCAGGCGTTGACGCCACAGCAGGCCGCGTCGCTGACGCAGTCGATGGTGATCTACCAGACCGAGATCGTCGATGGCGCGCCGGTGCTGGTGCCGGTCGTCTATCTCTCGGCCGCCGACCGGGCCAAAACCACGTCCGCGGCAATGATCGCCGGCAATACGGTCAGCATCGATGCCGGCTCCGTCAACAATTCCGGCACGATTGCCGCAGTCGACGGCATGACCATCAACGCGGGGAGCATCAAGGCTAATGGCGGGGCGTTCCTCGCTGGCGGCAATATGAATCTCAATGCCGAAAACGGCATCACGCTTGCCGCCCAGACGATGAACATCGGCGGCCAGACCGTGGTTGCCGCCAATGGCGGGATCACCGCCGGCGGCAACCTGAAAATGGACGAAGGCGCGGGCAGCCTGACGCTGAGCGGGACGAAGGTCGCCGCGGGCGGCAGCGCGCAGCTCTCCGGTCAGACCGTCACGATCGGCGCCGTCAAACAGGATAATGGCGGGGTTCAGACGCTTGTCGGGACCACGGTGACGACGACTGGCGGCAATCTGAGCATTGCTGGCACCAATGGCGTCAACATCATCGCCAGCTCCGCCAAGGTTGGCGGTGACCTGTCCGTCGCCTCCGCCAGTGGCACCGTCAACATTATCTCTGCCGGCGTTCAGAATACGACGGTCGATATCAGTCGCGGCACGACCCTCAAGACCGCCAGTCAGACGCAGCAGGGTTCGTCGCTCACATCAGGTGGCACCACCCTCATATCCGGCAATCAGGGTGTGCTGATCGGCGGCTCGTCGCTGACGGCCGGCGGCAATCTCGGCATCGTCTCGACGAACGGCAGTATCGCAATTACCGCCTCGCAGGATCAAACGGCGAGCCAGTCGAAGACGACGGCAAGCTCGTACAATGGCTACAAGGGCGGCCAGTCCTCCTCGGCTGCAGTCACCAGTAACGGTTCGTCGATCACCTCGCAGAATGGCAACGTCACCGTCCAAGCCGACGCCGGCAATATCAGTGTCAT
Source organism: Rhizobium sp. BK376 (assembly GCF_004341625.1). GTDB lineage: Bacteria > Pseudomonadota > Alphaproteobacteria > Rhizobiales > Rhizobiaceae > Rhizobium. Next base: position 85,995 of record NZ_SLZG01000017.1, read on the forward strand.
CGGCTCCGACATCGATGCTAAGGGCGGCGCTGCGAACCTGATTGCCAAGGGTGACGTAACCATCGGCGAAGCGACCGACAGTGCATCATCGTCCAGCAAGTTCGGCTCGAAGAAGGCGACCGAGACCACGACAACGGCAGAGGGATCGTCGATCTCGGGCCAGACTGGCGTCAGTATCGCCTCGACGGGTGGCAACGTCACCATCTCGGCCTCCGATGTGGCCGCTGGCGATGCAACGCATACAGCCAACGCCAATATCCAGGCAGCCGGCAACATCGTCATCGCCTCCGGCAAGGATACAGACGAGACCACCTCCGACAGCAAAAAGAGCGGCTTCCTGTCGTCTTCGAAAACCCACACGCACACCTATGACGAAGATACGGTCGGCTCCTCGATTTCCGCGTCCGGCAATGTCACTGTCAACGCCGATGGCGAGGCTGTGGTCTCGGGTTCGGAAATAGCAGCGGGCAATGATCTCAGCCTCTCCGGCTCCACCGTCACCGTCATGGGGGCCGAGGAACAGCATGAGAGCGATAAACAGGTCAAGAAATCCGGCATCGGCGTCGGCTCCGGCGGCGGGTTCATTTCGATCTATGGATCGAAGGACTCGAAGAGCAGCCAGAGCGAGACCGACAACATCGGCTCGACACTGTCGTCGGGCGGCACGACAACGATCACGTCGACTCAAGGTGACGTCAACATCTTCGGCTCGTCTTCCCACTCCGGTGACGGCACCGTCATCTCGTCGGCGCGCGATGTCAATATCGCGCCGGGGGCTGAAGAGCAGTCATCCTCCAGTCAGACCAAACGCTCCGGCTTCGGCATCAACTTTTCCTCCGGCGACGGCAGCCTATCCATCGGCATTGGCGTCGCCAAATCGGAAGAGAAGCGCTCGAAAGACGCCAATATCAATGCCGTCAGCACATTGGATTCCGATGGCAGCATCACCATTGCCGCAAACCGCAACATCAACGACCAGTCCGGAAAGATTCTCGCCGCCGGCGCGATCGGCCTGATTGCTGGCGACAACGTCAACATGCTGTCGAGCAACGATGTCACCAATGCCTCCGAGATGCAGAAGAAGAGCTTTGCCGGTGTAAGCATTACGGTGCAGTCATCGCTGATAGCAGCGGGTCAGCAAGCGATGCAGGCAGGCAGCCTGCTGTCCGGGGATAACGGTATCTATGGCATAGCGCCTGCGGTCCTGGCTGGGGTCAACGGCTATAACGCCCTGCAATCGACCTACGATGCCATCCACGCGGCGCCCGATCCAGTCACCGGCCTGAAACCCGCCGTCGCCGGGATCTCGCTGACGGCTGGCTATAGCTTCAGCGAAAGCTCGCAGCAGTCGACGACCTCGATTCCCGTTCCGCCCGAGATTCGCGGCAGCTCCGTGACCATCATCGCCCAATCCGGTGACGTTGTGGGCCGCGGCGTCCAAATCAGCGCGGGAATGGGCAAAGATGGCAAGGCATCGACGACCTCCGATGATCCAAATAGCGGCAATGTGCTGATTTCGGCGGCGGGCAATGTTGACCTGGAAAGCGTGCAGGCCACCAGCGACAGCAAGAGCAGCAGCAAGTCAGGTAGCGCCAGCTTCGGCGTGGGCGCGAGCATCGATGCCAGCGGCAACATTTTCAACGCCGGCCCGACCGCGAACGCGGCCTACGGTTCTGGCAAGCAGGTGGCAAGCTCGGTTACGCAGGTCAATTCGAATGTTAGCGGCACCAATACGGTTACCGTCGTCGCGGGCGATACGCTGACACTGGCCGGTGGCGTTCTTTCCGGCAACACTGTTAACGTCGCTGCGGTCAATGGTATCACCATCGAAAGTCGCCAGGATACGGCATCCTATGACGAAAAGTCGAAGAGTGCCCAACTCGGCATCAGCTCCGGCGGCATCAGCTCCGGCGGCATCAGCGGCGGCTACAATCAGGGCACGATCACCGGTGATTATGCCAATGTTTCCCAGCAGAGCGGCATCTTCGCTGGTTCCGGCGGCTATCACGTCAATACCGACGGCACGATTGATCTGAGAGGCGGCTTCATCGGCTCGACCGCCGACCCCAAAAACAATGACTTGGCCGCCAACGAGATCTTTTATTCCGACATCGGAAATTCGATGTCGGCCTCTTCGACGAGCACCGGCTTCAGCCTGATCGGCGCGGGCATTCCCGTCCCGACCGTCGGCCAGCCGGCCAAGCAGAGCGACAGCGGCGCGACGCTAGCGACGATCACGCCCGGCAATTGGAACCTGACGAACCAGCAGCAGGACCTGTCTGGGCTTAACACCGATGCCTCCAAGGCGAATACTCAGGTCGATCCGTTCGACATCGACAAGTTGAAAGCCCAGCAGCAGAGTGCGGCGGCGCTATCGCAGCTTGCGAATATGGCAATCGGCGATCTCGCCCAGAAGCTTCAGCTTCCCGAAGGGAGCCCGCTCAAAGTAGCCTTGCATGCGGCGGCAGCGGCCGTGATTGCGCAAGTCGCCGGCAGCAACCCCGGGCAGGCAGCGGCCGCGGCGGCCGCAGAGGAATTGGTCAATGGCGTACTTGCGGACGCCCTGAAGGCAAACCCCGCTCTAACTGCGCCTGAGCGTATTGCCATCCAGCAATGGGCAGCAGCATTGGTCGGAACCGCTATTGGCGGCAATGCGGGAGCTGCTGCCTCGCTTGATGCGTTCAACTATAACTTCCTGACACATGAGCAGCTTAAGGAAGCCAAGGATATTGCCGCTGCAATCGCAAAGTGCCAGGCGGCGCCTGACAGCCAGGGATGCAGCACCAACGACATCACCGCGCTCTATCAGAAGAACGCGTATTATCTGACACTGTCACAGAACAATACGAAGAATCTGATCGCAAATTGCAGCGGCAGTACGGCGTCGGCGGCTTGTCAGGAGGGGATCAGGCAGCTTCTCGAGTTCCAGAAAGCGGTGGCAAATGACAGCGATGCCGGCCTCCCCGTGGCACAGCAGGCCGGCGCTTATGCCGTCATGCAATCTGCATTTAGCTATGACGGCATTTTGGCAGATCACCTTGCAGGTGTCCTCAATGGGTCGATTACACCCGATCAGGCGCTTGCCGATGCTGCGACGGATATTTCCAAAAGCAAGGGCGGCATCGCAGCTTTCCTTGATGCGGCGGGAGTTGTTGGCGGAGCGGCAGTGTGTGGCGGCACTGGCGGGGTCGCCTGCGCACTAGGTCTTCTGGGCGCGGCGAGTGCAGCTAATCACCTTTACGGCGATGCACAACAGGCAATCACCGGAGAGGCAGCCAAGTCGATCCTGGAATTGGCGCTTCAGAACCAGGGCTATTCAGCGGCCGACGCCGCGAAGTATCAAGCCTATGTCGATGCCGGCATCCTGGTCGTGACTGTTGGGACGGTAGGCGGTCAGACCGTTTACAGCTTTGCTGTCAATGCCAGCAAGCTTGGTGGTGCAAACAGCGCATCCCGCTTGCTCCAGGTTGTCGTCGCTGACGCGGATATCGGCGCTTCTCAGATCGACAATGCTGCGTTGGAGCTAAAGGGGGTAAGCTGCTCAGGCACCACTTGTATCGTCGGCTGCTCCTTCGAAGGCTCGACGCTGGTCAAGACCATAGATGGCTTCACCGCTATCCGTGATATTCGCCCCGGTAAGACTCGGGTCTGGTCGCGAGATGAGCACGGACAGGAAGGCTATAAGCTTGTCCTGCATCAGATGCTCAACAGGCATGCTGAAACCGTCTATGTCACCTTGCGTTCTGAAAGCGGCGGGCATCCGCAGACTATTACCACCACGCTAACGCACCCCTTCTTCGCGATCGTGCCGGAAGGTGCTGTGCAGCCGGCGGCATTGCCTGAAGGTCGTTTGTATCATGGCCCAATCGCCAATGGCGCTTGGGTTGCCGCCCGTGACCTGAAACCGGGCTACAGATTGCTGGGCGCGGACGGAAGCTGGACCGATGTCGTCGGAGTTCGAGTTTCCGGTAAAGCGCTCGACGCCTACAATCTCACGGTTGCTGGTTTCCATACCTACTTCGTCAAGCAAGCTGACAACGCAGACGCCGAACCGGTATGGGTTCACAATTCGTGCACATACACTCCGACCGTCAGCGGGGACCTAGTGAGCTCGAATGGGGCGAAATATGCTACGGTCGGACAAACCAACAATGGAAATCCGGTCTACTACAGCAATGGAAATTATTTTGAGTTCAATGGAACCGGCGTCGCACGAATCGATCCACAAAAGCAGGGCATTGTCTTCCAGAATCAGGTTCTTCAGTCCGTTGGAATTCCAGAAAACAAAGTCAAGGTTCCAGGTCTTCTAGGTGATGGCACAGCACAGAACACCATTCCTGACGCTATTGTGGCTAGCGGCACAGGAACTCCACTGGATGGCGTAACGGAGGCCAAATTCTACAACGCGACGACAGTAAAGGAGACCAATCAATTGACGGCGCAAATGAGTTTCGCGTCATCTAACGGGTTGCCCTATAATCTGGTTGTCGGGCCTAGCACTGTGGTTGATAACATGCTCGAACAAGCAATAAGCAGGCTTCAATATGGTGGGAATATCTACCGATTCGACCCCGCGACTGGAATTATGACAAGATATTGAGGCGATGATGGCAAGTGAACGGAAAAATGGGCAACCGACAATAGAGTTCGATGTGCTGACAGCGAATTACATGTCGGACTGGCGTTTCGGTCAGCGTTTTTTTGAATTGTTGATCGATACGGACGTGCGTCTCACACCCGAGAAGATCGGAAACTCCGATAACCTGACGAAATATGAAAATATCGCTTCTTTTGAGTCGCACTGGGGAAAGAAGGTTCGGCTCGAGGGACCACTTGGTCCTTCAGATGTGTTGTGGCCTGTTGCTTGGCACCGCCGCACGAAGCTTGAGAGCAATGGTCGGGTGAGTTTTACGGATCGAAACAAAAAGGGAGATTTGATTTTCGGAAATATTTTTATGTCATCCGCTTATGATGAGGCAACGGATTGGCTTAAATTCTTTAAAGAAGTCTGCGAGCTGACTAAGGCTGCCGCAGGATTTATCCATATTCCAGCGGAAGTCGAGAGACGCGAAAATGGGTATTCGCCCTACTATCCCGGTGTTGGCGGAAGTATCTTAAAAAAGCAGTTTCCCAATATTGCCTGGGCGACGTTCTTTGGTCCCCCTTACGCTCATGAGGTTGATTTTAAAAAGCTCGCTGAACTTGGCTATTGCGTCGAGGAGCTAGCCGACGGCTATCTCTTGTTGATGAGCGATAATATCATGGATAGCTTCAACGACTTCCCGACATTCTCCCGTCGGCGCGTGGAGCTGAAGAAGCTTTTCAGGCCGGATCTGTTCCGGATTACTGAAGAAGCGGAGGTATCATAATTCGGTCAGCTGCGACACCGCGCATCCGATAGACCACTGCTGCTGCATCGGCGGTATGGCAAAAATTGTGCAACACCGAGATGATATTGTCGTCATCCCGATTCCCAAATATCTCCCATCTGAGAATGACAGCGTTATGAGCTACGATCTCTATCTGGACTTCAAGTCACGCGTGCGAATGGAGGACATTTTCGAGTTTTTTGCGGCCCGCGCTAACTACAAGGCAAATGGAAGCCAGATCATCTACGAGAATGGCCTCACCGGCGTTTATTTCATGCTCAACTTTAGCGAAGAAAAGAAGGGCTTCTTGCGCAAAAACGACATAAAGGCCCACATCAATATCAATTATTGCAGGCCAAGCTTCTTCGGATTGGAGGCGGAGATTGAAATTGCCGATCTCCTGAAAAGGTTCCCATGCCAGATCCACGATCCCCAGATGAACGGAATGGGCGACGGTCCCTATTCGAGGGAGGGGTTCCTGCGTGGTTGGAACGCCGGCAACGAGTTCGGCATAGAAGCCGTTCTGTCACAGTCCAGCGATCCGATCTTGCATCTGCCTTCATCGCAGCTCCACAAAACGTGGCACTGGAACTATAGTCGGCCTCTCCGGCAAGCCAGGTGCGGGAATAGGCAATTTGTCCCGCAAGTTCTGTATATGCTGATCTCTGGGCGTGTTCGAACGGTCGCTGTCTGGGGTGATGCACTCCCGGCGATCCTGCCGGAAGTCGATTTTATCCTTTTGGCCCGCCAGGAGAATGGCAATAGCGTCTTCGGCTATATGCCTTGGGACGAGGTGACGGATTTGCTCAACGCCAACGGTTACCATTGCGAAACCGATGGCTTTAACTTGGACTATACCGCTCCGCCGGCACGGATCGGGGACTTCATTCGGGATTTTACGCCAGCCGATCGTTCCGAGCTCACGAGGCTTTCCCCAGATCGCATTCTTGATGAAGAGCTTGTTCAACAACAGCTCGCTGCGCGCCAGAAGTGACTAGATGCCGTAATGGGCCGGCGCTTCGGAGACTGTAGCCAGATAGGTGGCTGTCCCTCAGAATAATGATGTTGATACGGGGGTCCGAGTGGGTCGGCCCGGCGTTGGTGCATGGGTCACAACGGGAACGACTTTCTGTCTTTGAACAGACGCTATGCCTTTGCTGCTTGGCAGCGGACGGAATTCGGGCGAGCGCATGCCAGCATGCGATTGAGGGCGGCGCAGCCGATGGCGACCTCGGTCTGTTGCGCGCCGAATGAGCGTGCCCGTAGTCGGTGTCCGATGATCGATTTGTATCGGCCGATGGCGGTCTCGACCAGCGAGCGCTTGCCATAGCCGGTCGTTGCTTGCCATTTCATCCGACCGTGGGCCTTGATCGCTTCGATGTGTCGGTCTCGCTGACTGGCGATCCCCGTTTGCGAGCCGTCGATCGCGTTTGATCGAGGTGGAATGACGACGACAGCATCGGCGCTATGCCGACCGACGGCATCATAGGTCGGTTCACCATCATAGGCGCCGTCGGTCGTGAACTGGCTATCGGTCGATCGATCTCATTGAGCAGCGGTTCGACCTGTGAGGCGTCGCCCGCATTCTGATCGGTCATGTTTTGAGCGATGATTTCGCCGGTGGCGGCGTCCAGCGCAAGGTGCAATTTGCGCCAGCGCCGACGGGATTTAGCACCGTGCTTCTCCGCTAGCCACTGGCCGGCGCCATAGACTTCGAGCCCTGTGCTGTCGATGATGATGTGGACTGGTCCCGTTTTCGCAATGCTACGACCATTTGGCCTGTTCATCGATCGCCATGTCCGTGCCCGCCGGCTCAGCGTGGTGTGATCGGGCACGGCGAGATCCAACCCCATCAATTTGAGCGCCGACACCAGCAAGCCCTCCGTCTGTCGCAGACGCAGGCCGAACACCAGGCCCAGCATCAAGGCGGTCTCAATCGCCAGTTCAGAATAGCGAGGCTGGCCGCCGCGTGTCGTCCGCTTCGGCGCCTGCCAGGACGACAACGCTTCCGGTGTTATCCAAAACGTCAGACTGCCGCGACGGCGAAGGCCGGCTTCGTATTCTGCCCAGTTCGTCACCTTGAACTTCATCTTGCCGATACGATGACGGCGGGCAGCATTGTGTTTGAAAGGCATAGCGGTGACTGGGCGTTGTTTCGATCGCCGCTCCATAAAGCGTAACCGCTAACGATCGGTGCACCAATGCCGATCAAAAAGGCTTCTTGTTCATTGGACATTCGGAATCAGTCACTGGCCTCAACCTGCCGCTGATATCGATATCAAACACCGTATTCCAAAAGGCGTAGGATGGTCCGCCACTCCACGACCTGCTGCTTTTTCGTTCGACTGCATACGGGGGCAGCGCAACTGGCGTTTTCCCAGCTGACTGCCAGGCGGCAAAGTGATTTTCCGCTTGAAGAGCATCGGAATGACCTCCTTCAGTTATCTCCGGCATTCTATCGTAATCCCCCATTGCTCCCGCAGAGTCTTGCTTTGATGCGGCGACAAGGTCTTTGTCATCGACCAAGCTGTCAAGGAAGTCGTTCCATTCGTTGGGGAGCGGCGGGAATCTTTGAACATCTACTCCGGTTCGTCCATGCCATCGTTGGTCATTGCAGTGATGGATTCGTCGTCTGCGGTGTACACGAAGATGATGCTACCGTAACTTAGATAGCCGGAAACCCACTCAAACTTATGTCAAGCCATTCGGAATCGAAGTAGTCGCTGAACCGCCGAATGGTTCGGTAATTCGGACTTCTCTGGATCGGCACTAAATTCCGGAAACCGCTCGTATCGTGTTACGCCACCGACATCTTCGGGCGGCCGCGCCCTTTCCCCAGCGACGTAGTTTCGTGTTTGGGCGCGGTGGCAAGTGCCAAAATAATTCGTCTACCGAGACGGTATGCCGCCAACCATCTCTGTCTCTCCAACTCACCCGATCCACGCGACCGTTGCCGTTTGAGCAACAAGCAATCCGAAAATCGGCGCTTCTTCAGAACGCTCCAGTTTGTCATAGTTTGCTAAGGGCGTCATTCAGTGCGCCGTGAGGCGAAGGTCATGGCTTACGTAATCACCGAACCCTGCATCGATACGAAGGATGGAGCCTGCACGGTCGCGTGTCCGGTCGATTGCATTTATGAGGGCGGCCGAATGTTCTACATTCAGCCGGAAGAGTGCATCAATTGCGGATTGTGCCTTTCTGTTTGCCCGGTCGACGCCATATTATGGGATGAGGAAATGCCGACCGATAGATGATCCGCAAGCGCCAATTTTCAACCAGTGGCCAATCGGCATTTCAGCAATTCGCTACACTCGCTGCATAACTGTGTCCAGCGATGGCCGCTTCTGCGGCCTTTTCAAATGTTTGCGACAAAACCGTCCAACCTGGACAGCTTCCTTTGCTCTGCCACCCGAGGAGGAAAAAGCCTGTTGCAAGCATCCGTTGATGCCATCATCTTTGCCGTCCCTGTCCGCTCCAGATTGGCGGGAGTGGCAACCACCAATCTGGTACCGGTCGCCAGCTTGCGCGACCGCTGTCGGGTCGACCAGCTCTCTATGCGCAGCACGATATCGACACCGCTCGGATATGGGGACCATCACCCAATCATCATCGGGAGATCAATATCAAGCCCAGGAGGTCGTCGCCCGCGGACCACTACCTCTCTATCACCATCACGGTGCGAAACGAGGAAGTCGCCTGTCGCGACCATCTGGTGGGCAATGCCACGCTAAGGCGCTTCAGCGACCATGCAACTAACGAGCGGGATCTCGCTTCGGGAGAGACCGCGCGTAAGCAGCAGCTTCGCCTGAGTAGGGAAAATCATCCCCGCGCTGACGGTCGCCTTCATAAACCTTGAAGTTTGGCCCATCGAACTCAACAATTTTGTAGCCGTTCACATACTCGGTCTTCGGTGTCTTCCAGACCATGCTCAAAACTCCTCAAAAGCCGAGCTATACCGACCTTGAATGAAGTTGACTACACGGAACCGAGGAGCACGCACCTTGTTCTGTTTCATGATGCATCTATCTCACTTGGCAGATGACGCAGCTGAACTCGATGCGAGCGGCTACGAGGTTGGACATGAAGAGTGGAGATTTCCGTAACGACAGCGCCGAAGAACGCCTGGCGCTGTTCGATTTCGCCTTCGACCACGCGCCGATTGGCATTGCGATCGTGGACGTCGAGGGGAGGATCCTGCGTGGTAATGACGCCTTCTCAAAGTTGGTCGGCATACCGCGTCAGGCTCTGAACGGCACCCCTTTTGCGGATTTCACCCATCCAGACGATCTGCAGGCGGATCTCATTCTGTTCCGGGAGGTGTTGGCGGGACTAAGGGATGGCTACACTATTGAGAAGCGCTACGTGCGGCCAGATGGCCGGATCGTAGAAGTTCTCATACATGTCGCGGCGATGCGCGATGCGTCGGGTGAGGTTGTCCGGTTTATTTCGCAGATCGAAGACGTGACGGTACACAAGGAGCACGAGCGCCAGCTGGCGGAGAAGGCGGCTCAGCTCGAGCTCGCCATGGAGGCCGTTCCTGGAGGCTTCTGGCACATGGACGTGGCGGCCGGGAAATTTGAGACGTCCGATCGCCTGGCTCAGTTCATTGGCGGCCCGGCGGCGGCGAAGTTCGATCTGCAGCGCTACCTGGACAAGGTAAATCCCGAGGACGCCGAGGCCGCGGATCTGACGCCGTTGCTAGCCGGCCGCGTCGACCAATCTGTTGCCCAATATCGACTGGATACTGTCCAAGGGGAGAAGTGGATCCGGTGCGATCGACGGCTGCTTCGAAACCCGGACGGCACCCCTCGCAGGGTGGTTGGTGTGGCCATAGATTTCACGGAAGAATATAGGCGGATTGAGGCGTCAGAACGCAATTCGGAGACCGACCTTCTGACGGGGCTGCTTAACCGGCGGGGGCTGATCAACCGATTCCCCCAGATGCCATCAGCGGATGGCTGGTCTCTCCTGGCTATCGACCTCGACGGGTTCAAGATGGTGAACGATGCCCACGGTCATCCTGCGGGCGACAAGGTTCTCGTGGAGACCGCGAAGCGCCTGGGGATGATTGTCCGCCATACCGACCTTGTGTGCAGGACGGGCGGTGACGAGTTCCTTCTTGTAGTGGCAGGAAACTTGGCTTCCGGCCGTGCCATTGCGCAGCGTGTTGTAGAGGCGATGCGCGCTCCCATAGCAATCGGCGCCGCCTGTGCAAACGTTCGTGCCACCGTCGGCGGGGTGTGGACTGCCATGAAGGACGATTTAGAACGGTTGATTTCGCAAGCGGATCGCCTGTTGTACCAGGCGAAGGTCGCTGGGAAGGATCGGTGGGAGGTTTCCGCATTGTGCAAAAATCACGACAGGACCGCTTGATGCCTGTTTTGGACAGCGCAGTGCATGCAGAGACTACTTCCACACGACGTCTGGTGTCTCTTTGAGGCCGGCTTAGGGGCTCTCGCCGTCCGAGCGCCTATCGACGACGTTTACCCAAATGCGTTCTCTCATTCACCGCCTCCCGACAGCATTGGTTTTTTCTGCCAGACGAGTCGGCATGCGATTAAAGCCGTGAGGGCCTTCCGGAATAATAACGAGGCGGGCATTTCCGTTAGCCTGGTCCCATCGGGCATGCATGTTGATGCTGTCGTCGACGATCGGGTCCAACTGCCCGGCGAAGAAAAGTCCCGGCGGAAGTTTACGAAGATCGGCATGCAACGGTCCACGACGCAGATCCGCGGGCAGAGATGGTGTCAGTCGCTGAAGGGTCCATAGGACTCACGCGTCAGAATGATCAGTGCATCGTTCGGAAGTGGTCGCGCGAGGTGCTTTGCCTCACCCCAAGGCCCCCGCATCCAGATGTCGGTTTCTTCCTTCGTCTGCAGCAGGACGGGCATGGCCTTCTCATGGATCGGCCGAACGAGATGTCGTTTGGCATTTAACTGTAAGAATGCGCCCGCTTCGGCAGCTCATGGCACTTAATTTGAGATTCGCCGGTTCCATTTTCGGCGCTTGACGCTCTCTGGTTCGGAAATAGCGTTCTGTAATATTTCGCATTTTCCGATGAAGCTTGGCCATCGGTGGTCATCTTTTTCTACGCGGTAAATCTCACATTAAGTGCCAAATCGGACCGGCGAATCTCAAATTAAGTGCCCGATCTCAATTTAAGTGCCGCGCTATCTTGTTGAAATTATTGGATGCGGAGTCGTGCGATTAAATGCAAAACAACAGATGGGCCTTGAAAATGGCGCGAGTTTTGGGATCCCTTCGGTCGCCCATCTGAAATATGAAGGTAATCTGTACAGATATCTTTACAGTCTAGCTTCATATATGCTATTGACCGTGCATGGATGATAGCCACGAACTTCCACCAAAGACAGCGCCGGCCGAACTTGCCGAAGAACTCCGGAGCTTTGTGCGCCATATCAAACGGCGTCTTCGGGAGCAGGCGGATGTGGGCGAGCTGACCCAATCCCAGATTGCCGTCATTCTCAGACTTGAAAGCGGAGGTCCCGCGACGACCTCCGGCCTTGCGCGCGCTGAAGGCATGCGCCCACAGTCGATGGGTTCGATCGTCGTCGCCCTTCAATCGGCTGGAATGATCCAGGGTGTGCCGGATTCCAGTGATGGACGGCAGACCGTTCTTTCGCTCACGGACGCCTGCCGCAAGCGACTTCAGGAAGGGCGCGCCATGCGGCAGGACTGGCTTTCGAAGACTATCGCGACAAAGCTCAGCAGCGAAGAGCGAGAGCAACTCGCATCACATCTCAAGTTGCTGATGCGGCTCGTGGAAGATTGACACGCCTCCGGTGCGACACCGGAAACCCTTCGGCAACCGTTCGAAAGAAGAAACGCCATGGCGATAACCACGCTTGATCTCCGTACGGCCCTTGTTGTCGTCGATCTGCAGAAGGGCCTGATGGGGTGTCCACTCATCCATCCCATTGGAACCGTTGTCGAGAAGGCAGCCGCGCTGGTCGATGCATTTCGACGGCACGATCTGCCTGTCGTGCTGGTCAACGTGACCGCGCAGGCGCCCGGACGAACGGAACAGCCTCGCCGCCCGATAGAGTTTCCGGAGGGATTTGCGGATTTCATACCGGAAATTACACCTCAGGCCGGCGATATCGTCGTGACGAAGCGCACATGGGGCGCCTTTGCCAAAACGGATCTCGAGAGGCAGCTGAAGGCGACCGGCGTGACGCAAGTCGTCGTCGTCGGGGTCGCCACGGGGACCGGTGTGGAAGCGACGGCACGGCAGGCTTACGAGGGCGGTTTCAACGTTACCCTCGCCATCGACGCGATGACGGATATGCGAGCCGAGGCGCATGACTATAGCATCGCCAACGTTTTTCCGCGGCTGGGCGAAACCGGTACGACGCAGGACGTTATCGATATGCTCGAAAAGCGGAGTGCATGACATGTATTGGCGCGAACTCATTTCCTATTTCTTCGGTGGTGTCTTCCTGATGAACGCGGTGCCGCATGTCGTCGCCGGTTCGATGGGGCATGCCTTTCAAAGTCCGTTTGCCAAGCCGCGTGGAGAGGGCCTTTCATCCTCGACAGTCAATGTCCTCTGGGGCTTCTTCAATCTGGCCGTCGCCTACGTCCTTTTCATCCGTGTGGGCGATTTCCAACTGCGCAACCTTTCTGATGTGCTGGCGCCAGGGATCGGTGCGCTGCTTATCGCGCTGTTCATGGCCCGGCATTTCGGCAAGTTCCATGGTGGCAACAGGCCGGGCGTTTCGTGAGCAATCCGCTCGCCCGTACGTTCCGGTCGTTGCGGCATTTCAACTACCGGCTATGGGCCGTGGGTGCGCTGGTCTCGAACATAGGCTCGTGGGTTCAGCGCACTGCGCAGAGCTGGCTGGTCTTCACACAACTGACTGAGCACAGTGCCTCAGCCCTCGGCATCGTGCTGGCTCTGCAGTTCGCGCCTCAGCTGCTGCTGCTGCCTTGGACAGGATACGCGGCCGATCACTTCAATCAGCGCCGTCTGCTCATGCTGACCCAGGCAGCGATGGGCGCCCTGTCGCTGGCGCTCGGCCTGCTCACCATCCTTGATATCGTGCAGCTCTGGCATGTCTATGTCCTCGCCCTGCTGTTCGGATGTGCGGCGGCCGTCGATGCTCCGGTTCGACAGACCTTTGTTGCCGAACTGGTCGGCGATGAGGATCTTCCGAATGCCGTGGCGCTCAACTCGACTTCGTTCAACGCGGCGCAGATGATCGGCCCGGCCATCGCAGGTGGCGTAATCGCGACCGTTGGCACCGGATGGGCATTCCTGATCGATGGCTTTTCCTTCGCCGCGGTGTTGATCTCGCTCTTTCTCCTGCGCAGGGCCCAGCTTAAACCGATTGCTAGGACGGGTGGCGCCAAGGGCAATTTCGTCGAAGGCATCCGCTATGTGATGGCGAGGCCGGACCTCAAAGCCATTCTGCTGATGCTCTTTCTAATCGGTACCTTCGGGTTGAATTTCCCGATCTTCATATCAGGCATGGCAGTCGGGGTGTTTCATGCCGATGCTGCCAGCTATGGACTTCTTTCAACGATCATGGCCATCGGAACGATTAGTGGATCGCTTTTGACCGCAAGTCGCAAAAAGGCTGCCCGTTTTGGTGTTCTTCTGGTCGGCGTAGGCGCCTTCGGGCTCGGGTGCGCCCTGGCTGCGCTTGCCCCCGGCTATTGGTCATTCGCAGCCGCGCTGATCCTGATCGGCGTCGCGGCATTCACCTTCACCAACACCACAAACAGCCTGATGCAGCTGTCGACCGAGCCGAAGATGCGCGGTCGGGTCATGGCGCTGCGCGTCGGCGTCGCGCTGGGCGGCACGCCCATCGGCGCCCTGATCGAGGGCCGGGTCGCCGATCAATGGGGTCCGCGCTGGGCCTTGGGCGTGGCCGCGACGGCAGCTGCGATCGCGGTCCTGGTATGTCTTCAAGCAATGAGGCGCCAGATCGATAGCCACGGGGCGGAGCCGCGTCGACGTAATGTCACTTGAGCCGCGGCACGCCTTTGCTTCTCATCCCGGCTTCCTCGGGAAAAATCGGAAAGGACGCACTCTTATCATTGCGGAAGTTGCTGGAACCGCAGGTAATTATTTGTGCTCCGAAGTCGTATATTTGCGGGCCGAGGGTTCGGATCCCGTCCAGAGCCGTTGATCCCGCGACCTTTATTTTCCAACCATTCCGAGGGGTTCGCTATCCGTTAAGCCGAGCTTTCCTATGGATTTCTTTATTTGCCCGATCGCGAAACATCCGGCGGCTGAACGTGGTATAGCAGGTTGCGGCACGATCAGGTGCCCATGGAGATGGCCATGACCAAATTCGCACTTTACGTTCCGCTTGAAGCAAAACCCGGTAAGGAACAGGAGGTCGCCGATTTCCTGAGAGCAGCCATACCTCTCGTCAACGCGGAGCCGGGCACGATTTCCTGGTATGCGATACAGGAAGGCCCAAGCTCGTTTGCAATCTTCGATACGTTCGACGATGAGGACGGAAGGGATGCCCACCTAAATGGCCAGGTCGCTGCGGCTTTGATGGCGAAGGCGGCCGAAGGCGACTTATTCGCCAAGCCACCACAGATCCACAAGTTATCCATTATCGCCGATAAGCGGTCGTAAGTGTCGGGTTGTTGTCGCGGTCATTCGTGGCGGCGCCGTTCTTCGCCGTAGGAGCAAAGTTGGCAGGTAGATGAGCACCCTGGCCGATCCCCTCAGTTCAGACTAACGAGCTATTGCCCGATGCCGCTCGTGGCAGCGTCATTGAGAAGAGTGGTCAATGCGGTGACGAGCTGGGCTTGAACGAAAGGCTTCTGGAGTAGAACGCTATTGGGAACGCCTTGGGCCGCCCAGTCCTTGGCGCTGTCCCCGGTCATATAGATCACTGGCATGAGCGGCTGCAGTTCCCGCGCGCGGCGCGCTAAATCCCAACCGTCTGCTTCTCCCGGCATCCTTACGTCGGTTATCAGGGCGCAAAAGCGAGCCGAGTCCTCCTCCAAAGCACGGATAGCCTCGTCCGCGTTCGATACTGAAAAGTGCAAGAAGCCCGCTTCCGCCACGACATCTTCGAGAGTTGCTTGAATGAGGGGTTCATCTTCGGCGATAAGAACAAGCAGCTTGCTCCCGTCGCCGCTGATGATTTTCTGAGATGTCTCGGCGGAATCATCGACCATGAGCGCGTCCTGCATTGGCAGGCGGGAGCTCACAGCCCTCAGCCGCCAGCGCCTACGTATTCGTTTGCTGACGATGACGAACACATAGAGGATCGCCGTAATATGTCCACCCTCACAATGAGCAGAAGGTGTGAAGTGGTCGGGGACCGCGTAGCGTCATGATCCATTATTCGTAGGGCTTCATCTTTGCTCGACTGCGAGATCGGACGGGCTAGCAGCACCAATGCAAGCGGCCGGTGTCAATCACACTTCCCGGTGCTCCCTGCGCCCGCAGATCTCGGCTGCCTTCCGGTCGAACTCATCTGACACGTCCGTTACCCGACCACCCAGCGCACCTGTAACCGCGGTCTGTGATCGCCGATGTGGCGCAGGAGCACGGCCTTCACCACGAGGAAGGTCGTGCCTGATCGACGGTAGCCGTCAGAGTGCGGGACGCAGGCCGCGCGTTGGACTGACGCTCTCCAGCAGCGAGGCGACATGTAGGATGGTCGACTCTGCCTGCCACGCGCCAACTATCTGCACGTTGATCGGAAGGCCTTCCCTGCTGGTGCCGAACCGCATTGAGACTCCGGGAAGGCCGGTTACGTTCAGGGGCACGGTCGCGCCCTGCAGGTATGTCGCATCCACCGTCTGTCCGTCGATCACGAACTCTTCAACGCCGTGCTTGTGGGCCGGGATCGGCAGGACGTGAGTGATCAGCGCGTCGTAACGGGAGAAGTAATCAGCATAGCCATCACGAAGCCGCTCGGCCGCCTGCTCGGCCTCGATATAGTCGTCCATGGAGGTGTCGGGAAGGGATAGCATGGTCTTCGCCATTTTGTAGAGTTCGTCGTCCCAACGACCTGCGGTCGCCTCGCGGAAGGCGGGCTTCATCTCCATGACATGCAGACGGTTGAAGACATCAAGGGCGAAGTCCTTCTCCAGTGCCGGGATGCCGACATGCTCGACTGAAAGGCCGACATCCTTCAACGCTTCAGCCGCTGCCTTGACGGTAGCGACGACTTCCGGATCGACGGGGCCGAGGCCGGGTCCGACCATCCAGCCGACGCGGAGCTGCCGGAAGGGCTGTCTACCTATCCCGGCGTCGAACGGAACGGCGCTGGACGAGAAAGCGTCTTCGCCGTCGGGTCCTGCCATATGCGAGAAGGCGAGGGCCACGTCGCGCACCGACCGGGCCATCGGCCCGACATGCCAGAAGCGGCGCGGCGCGCGCGGCCAGATGCCTGTCATCGGGACACGACCATGGGTCGCCTTCATCGAGGTGATCCCGGTCTGCGCGGCAGGTCCCCGTACGGAAATCGCAAGATCGGTCCCAAGACCGAGTGGCGACATTCCGGCGGCGATCGCGGCAGATTCACCGCCGCTCGATCCTCCAGGCGTCCGCTCCAGATCCCAGGGATTGTTGGAGCGCCCGGACAGCAGATTGTCGCTCTCGATCCAGTAGGAGAACTCCGGCAAGTTGGTCTTGGCCAGCAGAATGCCGCCCGCCGTCTTCAGGCGCGCGACGCTGGTCGCGTCGCGGTCAGGCAAACGTCCCTTGAAGATTGGGGAACCGCGCTGCGTCATCACGCCTTGGGTATCGATGGAATCCTTGACGGTGAACGGCACGCCATGCAGCGGACCGAGTTCTTCGCCGGCCCGGATTGCGGCTTCGGCTCTCTGGGCCGCCTGCAGCGCTCCCTCCGCCACGGTGACGATCGCATTGATCTTGGGATCGATCGCTTCGATGCGGTCGAGATGCGCCTGTACCACTTCGACAGGCGATATCTCTTTGCGGCGGATGAGTTCGGCAAGCCTTGTGGCGTCGGAATATATCAGTTCGTTGCTCATGGCGCTCTCTCTAACTAACGATTGGTAGGCAACCAACAGCTAGATCTTTACAATCTCGCCGTCAACCCCTATCTAACATTTGTTAGGTGATCAGGAAGGGACATAGGTATGAGTGGAAGTGCAAGGGAAGCCATCCTTGCGGCGGGACGCCTGAGCGCTCAGTCGCACGGTTATGGTGGCCTCAACATGCGCGAGCTCGCAGCCGAGGTCGGCATCAAGGCCGCCAGCATCTATCACCACTTCCCGAGCAAGGCGGATCTCGCTGCGGCGATCGCCGAGCGCTACTGGCAGGACACTAAAGCGTGGCTGGAGGAAGTCGCGAGGGAGGACGCTGATTCCAAAGCCAGTCTCCGAAAGTACACGCAGACGTTCCGAATGTCGCTGGAAAACGGCAATCGCCTCTGTCTCGGCAGCTTCCTCGGAGCAGAGTACGATGACCTTCCCGAACAGGTCCGCAGACAGGTCCAGACCTTCGCCGACGTCAATATCGCCTGGCTCGCGGAGCGGCTGCTCGATGCCGGCTTGACGGATAAGAAGGGAAGCGAAGCGCGGGCGAGATCAATCTTCGCCGCTGTCGCCGGAGCCCAGCTCCTGGCCCGCAGCAGGTCCGACATCTCGCTGTTCGATGCAATGATCGACAGCTATAAAGAGGCGAGCTTGCTGCCAGGTTGAGAATATTCCACTCAAGCGAATGAAGCCTATCTACGTTGAACGGCCGCTCGGCACGCCGTCCCAGTGGGGACATTGCGCTGGGATCTTGCTTCGCTACCTGCAAAGCCTACGACGCAAAAGAGAGGGACTTTAAAGCCTTAGCTTTAGAGTCAGGCGGTTCGATGGTTCGTGTCCCGTCAAGAGCCCAGCCCCGCACCGACGGAGAAGAGATTTCACGGTGACGGCCTCGATGAATTTGGTCATCATTCAAGCATGTTCAGACAGTCGACACTTTCGCCGTTAATCTTCATCTCATCCGATCTTTCGGAACAAGAGCTGACGGACAGCCCGCTCGCCATAAATGGCATGAAACTCTTTCGCTACGCGGAGCAGTCCGGCGGAATCCCTTTGACCCAGTCTTTGGGAGCATTCCATCGCAAATGCGTCGAATGGGCAGCATATGAATTCCGCTGGCCTGGCTTCGAACCCGACGTGCTTTATTCGGTAAACAAGGTTCTCAACGAACCGGATTTCCCGCCGCTATCTATCCTGCATCAGGCGTTGCAGGACTTGCGCCTCATCCGCCATTACAAGGGCAAAGCTGTTCTGACGAAAGCCGGCAGGTCTATTCTCGGCAATCACGGTGCGCTTCAGGCATTTCTAACCGAATGGTCGATTGGGTGACGCTCGGTACATTTACCGAATGGGCACTGCCGATTGAGCTTTTTCCAGGCAGGGGGCCATTCGGACCACGACACGAGGCAAGCTTTTTCATTGCGCATAATTTCATTCGGCCTTTGACCTGGCTTGGCCTGTTGCAAAATTCTCCTCAAAATACGCCCAGCCTGGCAGTGACCGACAGGCAGTTCCGCAAGTCGGAGATTTTCGGCAAGGTCATCAAGATCACGCTCCCGAACGACATCCGGGCAATCGGCGTGCATTGATGCCCGATAGCGGTGATCGAGCGGATGGATCGACGATGCCAATATCGGTCAATCGCCATCGAAGACTGTGGACCGTGCCTCAACCTGACATCCCCGGTTCATGACCGCAGGAGGGCATCGTGCTAATCCTGTTCCATGACGCAGAATGATCGTGCAGCGCACCTTGCCCAGTTCGATATGTTTTCGGACGGACCGCCGGCGGCTCCGGCCAAGTCCTCTTTGAAGAGGCCAGCCGGGCGCACGGTAGATGTCGCCTTGTCCGAACAGGAGATGGTCGATCAACAGGTCGCTATCGAATATTGCGAAAGCTCGAGTCCCGCCCGGTTGTCCGTAGCCTACGCCCGGAATTCCCGCATAAAGGAATTATTCTCGATACCGAAACCACCGGTCTTAATCATCGCAATGAAGAGATTATCGAAATCGGCTTGATCGCCTTTACCTTTGACGACCAAGGTGTAATCGGAGACGTGACCGGGATTTATGGCGGTCTGCAGCAGCCCGGCAAACCAATCCCCCCTGAAATCGTCAAGCTGACCGGGATCACCGATGACATGGTCGCCGGCCAGAAGATCGACATGGAGGCCGTCGAGACTCTTGTCGCCCCGGCCGATCTTATTATCGCCCACAATGCCGGCTTCGACAGACCCTTCTGCGAAGCGTTTTCTCGTGTGTTCTGCAACAAGGCTTGGGCGTGTTCGAATGCAGAGATCGATTGGTCGGCGTGGGGATTTGAAGGGACAAAGCTCGGTTACCTCGTCGGCCAGGCCGGTTATTTCCATGACGGCCATCGCGCTGTAGACGACTGTTTCGCCCTGCTTGAAGTTAGATCGCGAGGTTGAGGGGGATTATTCGTCCCCGTTTGCGGAGCTCTACAGGGCAAGCCAGCATTCCCGGGTGCGCATCTTCGCCGAGAACAGCCCTTACGACTTCAAGGATCACCTGAAGGCGAGGGGGTATCGATGGTCGGATGGCAGCGAGGGACGCCCGAAATCCTGGTGGATCGAAGTAGATGAGGCCGCTTTGGCTGATGAACTCGACTACCTTCGCACAGAGATCTACCGCCACCCGGAAGCGGACCCACCGACCAAGTACCTGACCGCCTTCGACCGCTTCCGCGCATAATGGCGGAAAATTGGGCGACCTTTTTGCTAGGCGTGCATTCAGAGCATAGCTGAGATGCGGTGAAGTCGCTAACGCGGCTGGCAGAATGCTTGTATAAGCAATCTCAACGAAGCGATGCACCTCCTCCCGCAAAGCTTCGTCATTCAGGTAACCCACTCCTCCTCCCAAGGGTTGCCTGACGGAACAGCGGCACTCCTCCTCCCAGCCGTTGTTCAACTCTTTCGAAAGCCTGCCGCACCTCCTCCCGCGGCAGGCTTTTTCGTTTCTGTCTACATCCCGAAATCCAGCTGCGACTGATCCTGATCGTTATCTCCGTGACGATCCTGGGTGAGCGACGATAGCGTTACGCCCAAAAGGCGCACCGGCCGCTTGAATGGATAAACCGTCGCCAGCAGCCCGATTGCTACCTCGAAAATCTCATTACCATTGGCAACGGGCAGGGCGGTGGTCCTGCTACGCGTCGCCTGCGTGAAGTCGGAGTATTTGATTTTCACGGTGACGGTCTTGCCGCTAAACGCCTTGGCTTCGCAATAACTCCAGACCTTGTCGGCTAGAGGCCTCAGCTCGCTCGTCGCGAGATCAAGATCGGTGATATCCTCGTGGAACGTATCCTCAGCACCAACCGATTTTCGCACGCGGTCCGGCCGGACCTGACGATTATCGATGCCGCGGGCTATGCCATAGAAATACGGGCCTGACTTGCCAAAATGCTGCGTCAGGAAAGCCAGCGACTGCGCCTTCAGGTCCGCCCCGGTCTCGATCCCGAGCTGATGCATCTTCTCGGCGGTCGCTGGACCGACACCATGGAATTTCTTGACCGCAAGTTCCTCCACAAAGGCCGGACCGTTCTTCGGCGTAATCACGGCCTGACCGTTGGGCTTGTTAAGGTCGGAGGCCATCTTGGCCAAAAACTTGTTGTAGGAAATCCCGGCCGATGCGTTGAGACCAGTCACCGCCTTGATCTTCGCGCGAATTTCCAGCGCGATCTCTGTCGCGACAGGCATGCCCTTCAGGTTTTCCGTCACGTCAATATAAGCTTCGTCCAGCGACAAGGGTTCGATCAATGGCGTGTATTCGGCAAAGATCTCCCGGATCTGCTGCGAGACTGCCCGGTAGACTTCGAAGCGCGGCTTTACGAAAATCAGATCCGGGCATTTGCGAGCGGCCGTGACCGACGGCATGGCGGAATGAACCCCGAACTTGCGGGCCTCATAGCTGGCGGCCGCCACCACACCTCTGGCGGCAGCACCGCCGACGGCCAGCGGTTTGCCGCGCAGTTCCGGATTATCCCGCTGCTCGACCGAGGCATAGAAGGCATCCATGTCCACATGGATGATTTTGCGGATGGTCTCTACTGCGGGAAAGGTATTTGTCATCGTTCTTCTGGCAGCAAAGCGAAAGGTTGGTTCTCAGAACGGACGGCGAACATATCACCATTTCTACCGATCACAAACCGTTCGTTTAGTATCCCTAACTCGCGACACTGGTCTGCCTACAGAAGGGTAGGCTCTTGCCAGATGTCGTTTCATAGCCCGAACCGTTTCCGCATTTCCTCGGCCTTCGCCCATTCTTCGCCAGGCATCCGGTCGATGAGTTCCTTCATCACCTTTGCAAAGGCGGCCTTAAGCGTTTCTTCGGTCAGAGCCTTGGCGAGATCTGTCGGAAGCAGCGGGCCCATGTCAGTGAAGAAGCCCGGATTGACGAGCTTCTGGAACATGCGCTGCTGCGCTTCGGCTCTGGAAATCGCTACCTCTCCTTTTTCAAGGTAGAGCAGAAAACACTCGACGATCCTAGCCGAGTTCAGCCCCTCGAATACTCTGAGCGCGTAGTCAAGGTCAAACAGGTCGCGGCCTTTATTGCGTTGAAGCAAAGCACGTAGCTTGGTCGCCAACATTTCTTCCCGAGAGAAGGTCGAGATTGCGGCCGTTCCGGTGAACCACGGATTTTCGACGCCAAACGGAATCTCAATGGGCCGATCGTAAGCTTCACGCTCGCGCGTGTTGATTTCGATCTTGAGTTTTATCGGCCCGTCAGAAGCCTTGTCTTCGGCTTCGACAGCGTATTTGAGTTTGGGCGAAACCGGGCTTTGATCGAAACGCGGCCTGCCCAGCCACGGATCGAGAACGTCCTGCAAATGCTCTAGTAACGGGCGGATAGGACCGGCAGTCGTCCTCACAAGGTCGATGTCTTCCGAATAGCGTAGCGGCTTGGGGAAGTGCAGCTTGTTGAGCGCAGTGCCGCCGCGGAAGCGCAGTTCGTCGCGCAGGAAAGGATCGGAGAAGATGGCAACAATCGCGCGGCTGATGATGAGATCCTGCTCGACTTGCCGTTGACTTGCCCACGGCACCACACGATTCCAGGCGGTGATGTAATCCTGCGGTATCATTCGTCGATCTCCGGCGGCCGGCGAACGATTACACGCCAGTGTTCATCGCGTTCGGATGGCGGCGGCGACAAATCTGGATCTCCGGCCTGCTTGGGGTCGAGTTCCACCCATTGCAAAGGCCCACGTGGAGATAGCGCTGCAAACATCGCTTCCGCTATCTGCGAGTGCCCCAGCCTCACAAGAAGATGCCCGAGGCGTTGTGCGACCGCTTTCTCGAAAGCACGCGACAGGGAAGCAAGCTTTTTCGGTTGCAACCGCTCGGCAAGTTCGGAAAGCACTGTAGCAATATTGTCCAATCCAGCCCCGGAATGCGGATAGCGTACCAGGTCGAGCGCCGTCAGTTCCGGTGAGGATAGCTTCATATATCCCGAAGGCGTTTTGCGGCCTTCGATTCCCGCCGACACCGCTCCCATATCCTTGCGGTATGAAAACACGATCCGCGTTCGCCCGGCCTCAATATCGGACAGGAGTTTGTTCGTGACGACCTGAAATACCATGGTGGCTTGGTGGGAGGCGCCATGGGCGGCGGCGGCCGTCAGCAATCCCACATAGTAGGGTCGTTTTTCGTGGCGCATCAGGGCGTCTATATACCACTCCGGCGGTGGCGCTCCCATGACGGCGTGCTGAGGGGGCACAACCACATAAAAGCCGCGACGGGGCCGGATAAGCTGGCCGCGTCGCTGCAAACGCTCGGCAGCGTCAAGGAATGCGCCACGGCTGATGCCGATCTCCTGCTGGGCTTCATCCACAGAGAAAACTCCCCGGCCCGTAGCAAGTAGACCAGAAGCGTAGGAAGACAGTGTTGGCCGACCGACTTGCATCATATCTCCTTATCCGCTTTTTGCGCGGAAAACTCAATATGATTCCATTATTGAATCATTCTCGAAAATCCGCCCTTATCGCGGAAAATTCAATATGAATCCTTAGCGCGGTCGCCACCGATGCCAGCCGCTAGGGCAGATGACCGCTGCCATTTACTCACCATTCAGATGCTTCACCTAACCCTGGTAACTTCCAGGTGCGGCCTAACCCGTCCCCGGTCGCCGTGATTGCGGCTTTGGCGCATCCTCGCCGCGGCGGCGGCCGTGAAAATACTTGTGAGCTGATTTATTTCGTCAGTCATTGTACTCGTCGGGTTCCAGGCCTAACGATCGATGGGCTATCACCGGCTCTTAGAATCCAAATCCGGGCGACGGTGACCATCCCGTCCATTTTAGAGATAAGCTCGAACCAATCGCGACGGGAGTATGGGTTCGAGGTAGTCATTCAAATAGGCATGCCAACGGTGGTGGTAAGTCGATCGTGTCCCAGCAGATGGTGTAACTGGCGGGAGATAGCAAAGCCGAGTGCCCGCGCGCTTCTCGTTGCGCTGTAGCGGGTGATCGGCTTTGCGGGCGGCCATCAGTG
>NZ_SLZG01000018.1 GCF_004341625.1 Rhizobium sp. BK376
ACCGACCAGTTCCCGAACAACGTTCCGGAAATGGCGCTGGCTTACTACCACGTTCTGGCAGGCGGCGGCTTCAAGAACGGCGGCACCAACTTCGACGCCAAGCTGCGTCGCCAGTCGCTCGATCCGGCAGACCTTTTGATCGGCCATATCGGCGGGATGGATTGCTGCGCCCGCGGCCTGAAGGCTGCCGCAAAGATGATTGAGGACAAGGCCTTGTCGCAGCCGCTCGCAGACCGCTACGCCGGCTGGGATTCTGCCGAAAGCCAGAAGCTGCTGCGCGGCGAATACTCGCTCGACGAGATCGCCCACTGGGTCGAAAGCAGGGACATCAACCCGCAGCCGAAGTCCGGCAAGCAGGAACTGCTGGAAAACGTCGTCAACCGCTACGTTTGATTACGGGTTTGACTTTTGAAGAGAGCCGGGGAGCGAGAGCTTCCCGGCTCTTTTTTTAACTTAAGGCGGCCTGCCCGACCGGCCTCGGTATATGGGACGTGTCCGGGCCGATCAGCCTGCGACCTCGTCGAAAATAGCGGTCTCCCCAAGCGCATTGGCGACAAGCATCGCGCCTTCCAGATTGGCCAACAGCTTCATGGCCTCGCGTTGCGACAGACCGGCATTGACGAGCGTCTCGACACCTCGCTGGAAAAAGCGCTTCGCCTCGGCAAGCACTTCCTCCGGCAGGTCTTTCGCTGCGGCGGCAAGCGCGCCGCACAGGCACATTCGGCCGTCCTCCACCAATGCCTTGCGAAACACGCGGTGCCAGGATTCGGCCGGAGCCAGACCGGCCTTGCCGGCTTCGGAAACCGCCTCTGCGAAACGATCCGTGTAGCGACGCGCAACGGCTGCCGCCAACCGCTCCTTTGTCGGAAAATGATAATGAACGCTGGAGCTCTTCACCCCGACGTCGGCTGCGATTTCCCGAAAGCTGAAGCCGCTGTAGCCAGCCTCCCTGATCCGCCGTTCCGCCGCATCCAGAATTGCATTTGCAATGTCACTCATTGAATCACCTCTCTATCTTTCGATAGATAGAGATTGCCAAAGCGAAACGCAATCGGTAAACAGGTCTTCGCAATCTATCTATCGATAGATAAACAAAGGAGCCCACAATGCGTTTTGAAGGAAAAGTGGTTGCCATTACTGGTGGCGGCTCGGGTATCGGTCGGGAAACAGCGGCGCGATTCGTGGCGGAAGGCGCGATGGTCGCCATTAATGGCCGCGACGCGGCCAAGCTCGAAGGGGCGGCGCGCGAAATCGATCCGACAGGCAGGAAGGTCATCGTTTCGGCCGGCGACATCGCCAATCCCGCGACGGGCCAGGCGCTTGTCGATGCCGCCGTCTCTCGCTTCGGCAAGCTGGACATTCTCGTCAACAATGCCGGTGTCTTCAATCCGAAGCCATTCATCGAACTGACCGAGGCCGATTACGACTGGTATCTCGATACGATCCTCAAGGGGAAGTTCTTCACCGCACAGGCCGCCGCCAAGGCGATGAAGGACAGAGGCGGCGCAATCGTCCAGACCGGTTCGATGTGGGCGATCCAGGCGATTGGCGCCACGCCGTCGGCCGCCTATTCAGCCGCAAATGCCGGTGTCCATGCCATGGTGCGCAATCTCGCCATCGAACTTGCGCCCTATAAGATCCGTATCAATGCCGTCGCACCGGCGGTCGTTGAAACGCCCGTCTACAATACCTTCATGTCCGCCGAGCAGGTGAAGCAGGTGCTTCCGACGTTCGACGCCTTCCATCCGCTCGGTCGCAATGGTCAGGCGAAGGATGTCGCCGATGCGATCCTCTTCCTCGCATCCGATCAAGCCTCATGGATCACCGGCACAGTGCTTCCCGTCGACGGCGGCGTGACCGCCGGTCGCCAGTAAAGAGCGACCGGGATAATAGGTCGAGAGGGGCCGGAAATCTGTTTTCCGACCCCTTCCCAGGATAACAGTTTTTTGGGCATACCATTTGCTGATGTTTTTGGTCCCCACCGGAGCGGCGGCGAAAAGGAAGTAGTGCTCTCCGCTGCAGACCAGTGAGTGTCAATTTGTAGCCGGCGTTACGACGTCTGTTTCCCGTGGCCGGTGGAGAACTAAAGGTGGATAATGTCAAGCGCGAGCAGGCTTTCGCAGATTCGATAGACTGCCGATTTCCATATTCGAATTTGGCTGCCGCTGCCGCTCTCATTGAGGAAGCGCGCTCCATATCCGTGAATGCCGTCTTTTGTATCTTTTACGAAATCGTGTGTCCGCCTCGTTCTCGGCGAACGGAGCTAAGTCGCGAGAGGCAGCGCGAATTGCTGTTCTTGCTGACTCAAGACTTTGAACATCCACTTGTCGATCGACTGGTTGAATTCGCTGCCCGTATCATAGAAGGCCGAAAGATAGCCGCGAATGAGGCCGTGGGGATCATTGCAGAGATAGGAAAGTTCGACGGGCAATATGCCGCCTTGGCCGCCGTATCGAGCCTCGCTTATGATGCACTTGGCGAAGATTTCGGCGCCTTGGACGCGCTTGAGGATGAGCTTAGGAAGAAATGGGACGCTATGCCGGCGCGTTAGATTGCCGGGCTATCGGCGCCTGTCGGTAATCGCCTTACTCGCTGTCCGTGGTCTTACCGCTTCTCCCACCCCTTCGCCGGCGCAGAGACCGAGTTCCGCACCACCAGATCCGGCCTAAGCAGAATTTCCGTCTCGGCCGGGCGGCCGTCAGAGAGCAGTTCCAGCAGCAGGGCCATTGCGTGTTTGCCAATCATTGTGCGGGGCTGGCGGATGGTGGTCAGCGGCGGGGACATGAATACGGCCTGGGGGACGTCGTCGAAGCCGGTCACGGAGAAATCGCGGGGGATGTCGTAGCCGCGGGCGCCGAGGCCGATCATAACGCCGATGGCCGTCTGGTCGTTGACGCACATGAAGGCGGTCGGCAGCGTGTCGCGCATGAAAAGCTGCTCGACCGCGTGCCTGCCGCTTTCGATCGTGCCATCGCCTTCGAGCACGATGCGCATATTCATCGGCACACCTGATGCGTTCAGCCCGGCATCGTATCCCTGGCGGCGGCGGCTATAGGCGAGGCGGGTGCGGCTGTCGCCGATGAAGGCGATCTTGCGGTGGCCTTCGGCAAGCAGCAGGTCGACCGCCTTGCGGGCGCCCTCCATATCGTCGACGCCGACATAGGGTATGCCGCCGTTGAAGACGGGCTCGAAGACGCCGACGCTCGGCGGAAGGCGGGCGGTCATCGTCTGATGGCCGAAGGGCAGGATGCCAGTGAAGAGGATCAGGCCGGCCGCCTGGTTGGAATTGAAAAATTTCAGATATTCCAGGCCGCGCTGGGCGTCGTTCTGCGTATGGCCGATCAGGATGCCGTAGCCATGGGCACGCGCCTCGTTCTCGAGACCCACCAGAATATTGGAAAAGTTGGGGTCGCCGATATCGGGCGCGACGACGAGGATCATGTTGGAGCGACCGAGCCTGAGGCTGCGCGCCATGGCGTTTGTCGTATATCCCGTGATCGCAATCGCCTGGTTGACCTTCAGCCGAGTGGAATTGGCGACTTTTTCCGGCGTGTGGATAGCCCGCGAGACGGTCGCGATGGAAACCTCGGCGATCCGAGCGACGTCTTCGATTGTTGCGGGCGTGGAATTCGACACTGCGCTCTGCCTTGGCTGTCTCGCCGCACACTACACAGACTGACCGGCAGGTCAAAGGCGGGTTCCGCAGGATCTGTGTATATCAATGATGTAAACCTTTACATGAGGTATGTAAAGGTTTACATATGGTCTCGAAGCGGATGGGAGCCGCAGGGGAGGACATCATGACCGTGGAGACTGTGGACGCTGCGCCAGTGGTGCTGTCGGCTCGGCGCATCTGCAAATCCTTCAGCGGCGTGCAGGTTCTTTTCAGTGTCAATTTCGACCTCAGGGCCGGCGAAATCCATGCGCTGATGGGCGAGAATGGTGCCGGAAAATCGACCCTGGTCAAGGTGCTCTCCGGCTTCGAGCAGCCAAGCTCCGGCGAAATCATTCTCGACGGCAAGCCGGTGGTTCTGCCGCCCAATGGCGCGGCGGAGGCGATGGGCATCGTCATTATCCATCAGGAATTCAATCTCGCCGAACATCTGACCGTGACCGAGAGCCTGTTTCTGGGGCGGGAAGTCACCCGGTTCGGCGTGCTCGATCGCAAATACATGCGGGGGCAGGCGCGCAAGATTCTCGACATGCTCGGTTCGCATGTCGATGAGAATGCCTTGATCAGCACGCTTTCGATTGCCGACAAGCAGATGGTGGAAATCGCCAAGGCGATCAGCCGCGACGCGCGTGTCGTCTTCATGGACGAGCCGACGGCGGTGCTGTCGCGCGAAGAAACCAAGATGCTCTTCAAGCAGGTGCGCAAGCTGCGCGATCAGGGCACGAGTTTCGTCTTCGTCTCGCACAAGCTGGACGAGGTGATGGAGTTGACGGATCGGGTCACGGTCCTTCGCGACGGGCAGTGGGTCAAGACAGCGCCTACTTCCATGCTGGACGGGGAGTCGATTGCCCAGCTTATGGTCGGGCGCGAGCTTTCCAGCCTCTATCCGGCTAAGGCCGAGCCCAATGTCGATGAAGAGGTCGTCCTTCGCGTCGACGGTGTTTCGACGGGTTATGTCCAGGATGCGAGCTTCGAAGTGCGCAAGGGCGAGATCATCGGCTTTTCCGGCATGATCGGCTCCGGCCGCACCGAGCTCATGGAAGCGATCGCGGGCCTCAGGACACGCGCTGCCGGCGAGGTGTTCATCAAGGGGACGTCGGTGCCGTCAGGTGACGTCCATGCGGCCAACAAATGCGGCCTTGCCTACATGACCAAGGATCGCAAGTCGAAGGGCCTGCTGTTGCGCTCCAACATGATGACCAATCTGACGCTGCAGTCGCTCGGCCAGCATTCCCGTCACGGCTATCTCAGTCCCGGCAGCGAGGCGGCGGCGCTTTCAAAGGCCAAGCGCCGCTTCGATATCCGCGTTCGCGACAGCAATATCGTTGCGGGCCGCATGTCGGGCGGAAACCAGCAGAAGCTGCTTCTCGCCAAGGTCATGGAGACCGAGCCCGACATTATCATCATCGATGAGCCGACGCGCGGCATCGATGTCGGCACGAAGCAGCAGATCTATCATTTCATTTCGGCGCTGGCGCGCGATGGCCGGTCGATCATCGTCGTGTCTTCGGAAATGCCCGAGATCATCGGGCTTTGCACGCGGGTGGCCGTGATGCGGGAGGGGCGGATCGTCGGCGTGCTCGAGGGAGAAGAAATCTCCGAACAGGAAATCATGCGTTATGCCGCAGGCCTGAAAAAGCAGGCGGCCTGAGGTTGAGCGACGCGTACCGCTAAACGGCGGCGCATTGGGTCAAGAATCCCAGCAAATTTGGGACGGGAGGTTGGTTTTGGAAATGAGTGCGAGCGAGGAGACCAGGGAAATCCGACGGAGATCCTGGCGGGATGTCGACCTGCGTGCCGTGGCGCCCTTTGCGGCCCTGGCTCTGCTCCTCATTGTGGGAGCGCTGGTCAACCCGAATTTCATCGGCATCACCAATCTTGCCAATGTCGCCACGCGCTGCGCTTTCATCGCGATCATTGCCGTCGGCGCTACCTTCGTGATCTCGGCCGGTGATCTCGATCTCTCCGTCGGCTCCATGGTGGCCTTCGTCGCCAGCCTGATGATCCTTCTCATCAATTCCGGCGTCATTCAAAATCCGGTCATGATGCTGGTCGCCGCTGTTGTCTTCACCGTTGTCGCGGGTTCGCTCTGCGGGCTTGCGAACGGGCTGATCACCACGGTGGGCCGGATCGAGCCTTTTATCGCGACGCTTGGCACGATGGGCATCTTTCGCGGCTTGACGACATGGTTGTCGCAGGGCGGGGCGATCACCTTGCGTTCCTCGGAAATCCAGAATCTCTATCGTCCGGCCTATTTCGGCAGCATCGCCGGCGTACCGATCCCGATCGTCGTGATTCTGGCTGTGACCGCCGTTGCCGCCTTCATTCTCTACCGCACCCGCTATGGCCGCCATGTCGTTGCTGTCGGGTCGAACAGCGATGTGGCGCGCTATTCCGGCATCGCCGTCAACCGCGTGCGGACGATCGCCTTCGTGATCCAGGGCCTCTGTGTCGCGATCGCCGTCCTGCTCTACGTGCCGCGCCTGGGGTCGACCTCGGCGACGACGGGCATCCTGTGGGAGCTGCAGGCGATTACCGCCGTCGTCGTCGGCGGCACGGCGCTCAAGGGTGGGGCCGGCCGTGTCTGGGGCACGATCTGCGGCGCCTTCATCCTCGAACTCGTCGGCAATATCATGCTGCTTTCGAATTTCATCAGCGAATACCTGATCGGGGCGATCCAGGGCGCGATCATCATCATAGCCATGCTGGTTCAGCGCTCGCTGGTGCGCAAAAGCTGAGTTTAACCGGGCCTGACTGAATTGGCCTGACTGAATTGGCTTGACTGAATTGGCTTGATTGAAATTGGCCGGGCTATCGGGGCGGCGCGGTCTGGATATGGAGAAGTCCCTGACGTTTTTTGGGAGGAGAGTAGTATGCGCAAACTTATGTTAGGTCTGGCGGTGGCGGCGGTAACGCTTGCCGGCGCCGCTCACGCCGAAGACAAGAAGTTCACGATCGGCGTGTCCATTCCGGCTGCAGACCACGGCTGGACATCGGGCGTCGTGTTTCATGCCAATCGCGTCGCCAAGCTCTTGATGGCTGAGCATCCGGGTCTGAACGTCATCGTCAAGACCTCGCCGGATGCGGCGAGCCAGGCAAACGCCGTTCAGGACCTGGAAACCCAGGGCATCGACGCGCTGGTCATCCTGCCGTCCGATCCGGATCCGCTCGTCAACGCGATCAAGGAAGTCAAGGACAAGGGCAAGTTCGTGGCACTCGTCGACCGTGCGCCGAGCAACAACGACAACTCCGTTCGTGACCTCTATGTGGCCGGCAACAATCCGGCGCTCGGCGAAGTCGCCGGCAAGTACATCAAGGACAACACGCCGGACGCACAGGTCGTCGTCATCCGCGGTCTGCCGATCCCGATCGACCAGCAGCGCCAGGACGGCTTCGACAAGGGCATTGCCGGCTCCAACGTCAAGGTTCTCGATCGCCAGTACGGCAACTGGAACCGCGACGACGCCTTCAAGGTCATGCAAGACTACCTGACCAAGTATCCGAAGATTGATGTGGTCTGGTGCCAGGACGACGACATGGCCGTCGGCGTGCTGCAGGCGATCGATCAGGCCAAGCGGACCGACATCAAGTATGTCGTCGCCGGCGCCGGCTCGAAAGACATGGTCAAGAAGGTCATGGACGGCGACAAGCTGATCCCGGTCGACGTTCTCTATCCGCCGGCAATGGTCGGCACGGCAATGCAGCTGACCGCTGCTTCGCTCTATGATCAGGTTCCGGTTCGCGGCAACTACATCCTCGATGCGACGCTCGTCACAAAGGATAATGCCAAGGACTTCTACTTCCCGGATTCACCGTTCTGATCCGTCTGCATTCCAAGGCGCCCGTCCGAAAGGACGGGCGTTTTCTGTTTGCGGCTATCCCTGCAGGCCGGCCTTTGCGAGGTCCGCAACGAACTGGTCGACGAAGGCCTCCGTCATCACGGGGTGATCGCCGAAGAAGAATTCCGCCCGCGCCTGCGCGAGGGTCATTCCGGGGCGGAAACGCTGTAGCCTTGCAATCGTCTCTCGGGCCTCGTCGATCTTTCCCTGCCGGCCCAGGATCGCCGTCAGGACGAGTGCCGGCCAGAATGTGACATTCGGAGAACGCAGCGATGCGCGCGCCGCCTCGGCCGCCTCGTCCATGCTGTTCAGTTGATAATGCGCGAGCGCGAGCATGTTATGGAAAGTCCACATATGCGGGTCACGCGGGCTCAGCCGAAACGCCTCCCTGATTTCAGGTATGCCCTCTTCAGGCCGCTCGGCGTAGCACATGGCCTGACCCAGCGCGAAGTGCGCCTGGGCGAAGCTGTGATCCAGTTTTATCGCGGTGCGAAGATGGGCGATCCCGGCTTCGATCGCGCCGTCAAGCGCAAGCGCCCGGCCAAGGGCCAGATGCGCGGCCGGTTCCTTCTGGTCCACCGCGATCGCGCGCTCGGCCAGATCGATCGCATCGCATATGTGATCCGCCCGTTCGTCAAGCGGCCCGTACCAGCCAAGCTGAATATGGACATAGGCCAATCGTGCGTGAGCCTGCGCAAATGTGGGATCGATGCCGATTGCCTGCTCGAACAGGTCCTTGGCGATCTCCAGCTCCTCGCGCGTGAACTTGTAGAGGTGCCACAGGCCCTTCAGGTAGATCTCCCAGGCGGTCATGTCGACGATCGAGCGCCCGCGAAGCGCTGCGAATTCGATCGCGCCGAGTTCCGGCTCGATCGTTCCGGTGATCTCGGAGGCGATCTCGTCCTGCACGTCGAAAATATCGGCCAGAGTGCGATCGTAGCGTTCCGCCCACAGCAGGGTGCCGTCGCTGCCGCTCAGCAGCTGCGCCGTAATGCGGATCTTGCTCTCCGATCGCCTGACGCTGCCTTCCAGCACATATTTCACGCCGAGGTCTTCCGCGACCTTTCGCGCATCGATCGACCGTCCCTTGTAGCTGAAGGACGAATTGCGGGCAGCCACAAGCAGCCAGCGGCAATGGGCAAGCGTTGCGATCAACTCGTCGGTAAAGCCGTCCGAAAAGTGTTCCTGTCCTTCCACGTTCGATCTGTTCACAAAGGGCAGGACCGCAATCGACGGCCGGTCCTGGACCGGCAGCGGAGCATTGGACAGCATGCAGGCGACGATTTCCTCTCCCTGTGGAGACCAGCACCAGATGCGCACCGGATGGTCGGTATCGTGGAGCCTGCGGTTGCCGAAGTCGGTCGCGTGGAATTCCAGTTTCGAGCCGATCTGATCGCGAACCTGCTGGGATACGCAGACCCCGCCCGGCGGCGCGAGCCGCTGCAGCTTCGCGGCGATGCTGACGCCGTCGCCGAAGATGTCGTCACCTTCGGCCAGAATGTCGCCGATATGGACGCCGATGCGCCAGAGCATTCGTCGCTCAGGCTCGACGCTCTCGTTGCGCAAATGCAGTGCTCTTTGGAGGTCCATCGCGCATTTCAGCGCGTCGATGACGCTGGCGAATTCCGCGAGTGTGCCGTCGCCGACAAATTTCACGACGCGCCCGTGGTTTTCGGTGATTGCGGGCACGATGAGTTCGGTATTGTGGGCTCTCAACGTCGCAAAGGTTCCGGCTTCGTCGAAACCCATCAGCCGGGAGAAGCCGACAACATCGGCATCCAAGATTGCTGCCAGTCGCCGCGTCATGCGCCAACCTCCTGGTCCGGAAAGAGTATCACGGCATGGCGGGAAGTCCATCGAAACGAGTTCCGACCCGGTTGTCAGGCTTCGGTTCGGCCGCGAGAGGGGCAGGGGAAGGCGAGAAATGCGGTACGTACATCTTGCGGCCACAGGCATGCCGTGATTAAGTCGGGCACCTTTGATTTCCGCCCTCAGGGGCAGATTGGCTGTTTGGCCGAAATCGACTTGCCGACAGCAAATTGCGTGGTAGAACTCTATCGGAAACGTTTACGTTCGTCATTCAGGGAGGAATTGACATGAAAACGATCAAGGGCCCCGGCCTCTTTCTCGGACAATTCGCAGGCGATGCGGCCCCGTTCAACTCATGGGACGCCATCACCAAATGGGCGGCTGATGCCGGCTATGTCGGCGTGCAGGTTCCGACCTGGGCGAGCCAGCTGATCGACCTCAAGAAGGCGGCCAGCTCCAAGGACTATTGCGACGAATTCGCCGGCAAGGCACGCGAGAACGGCGTCGAAGTGACCGAGCTTTCCACCCATCTGCAGGGCCAACTCGTTGCCGTGCATCCGGCCTATGACGAGGCCTTCGACGGCTTTGCGG
Source organism: Rhizobium sp. BK376 (assembly GCF_004341625.1). Classification (GTDB taxonomy): domain Bacteria; phylum Pseudomonadota; class Alphaproteobacteria; order Rhizobiales; family Rhizobiaceae; genus Rhizobium. Next base: position 9,913 of record NZ_SLZG01000018.1, read on the forward strand.
CGCCGGAAGTGCGCGGCAATCCGAAGGCACGGCAGGAATGGGCCGTCGAGCAGGTGAAGATGGCGATCACAGCCTCCAAGCACCTCGGCATCAAGGCGCATGCGACCTTCTCCGGCGCGCTCGCCTGGCCCTTTATCTATCCCTGGCCGCAACGTCCGGCCGGTCTCGTCGAGACCGCCTTCGAAGAGCTTGCCAAGCGCTGGACGCCGATCCTCAATCATGCCGACGAAAACGGCGTGGATGTCTGCTACGAAATTCATCCCGGCGAAGACCTGCATGACGGGATCACCTTCGAGATGTTCCTGGAGCGCGTGAAGAACCATCCGCGCGCCAACATGCTCTACGACCCCTCTCACTATGTGCTGCAGTGCCTCGACTATCTCGACAACATCGACATCTACAAGGACCGGATCAAGATGTTCCACGTCAAGGACGCGGAATTCAACCCGACCGGCCGGCAGGGCGTCTATGGCGGCTATCAGGGCTGGGTCGAGCGCGCCGGCCGCTTCCGCTCTCTGGGTGATGGCCAGGTCGATTTCGGCGCGGTCTTCTCGAAGATGACGGCGAATAATTTCGATGGCTGGGCCGTGGTCGAATGGGAATGCGCGCTGAAGCATCCGGAAGACGGTGCCCGTGAAGGTGCCGAATTCGTCAAGGCACACATCATCCGCGTCACCGAAAAGGCCTTCGACGATTTCGCGGCCGGCGGAACGGATCAGGCGGCCAACCGGCGGATGCTGGGGCTCTAAGAAGACCCCTCCCCAACCCCTCCCCACAAGGGGGAGGGGCTAAGTTGCCGCATCGTCGGCGCTTCAAATGGGCCGAATGCAAGCCACGAGTCTTCTCCCCCTTGTGGGGGAGATGCCCGGCTGGGCAGAGAGGGCCCTGTTTCCAGCAAGTATATTTTCGAGGAGGATAGAATGACAATCGAAGGATCATCGGAAGAAGCGCGCGAGCCGCGCATCCGGCTCGGCATGGTCGGCGGCGGGGCCGGCGCGTTCATCGGTGCGGTGCACCGCATTGCTGCACGCATCGACGACCAGTATGAGCTCATCGCCGGCGCGCTGTCGTCCACGGCCGAGAAGGCGATGCAGTCCGGTCGCGACCTCGGGCTCGCTCCCGATCGCACCTATTCCAGCTATCGCGAGATGGCGATCCGCGAGGCGAAGCTGAAGAACGGCATCGAGGCTGTTTCCATCGTTACGCCGAACCACGTGCATTATGATGCTGCCAAGGAATTCCTGCGCCGCGGCATCCATGTCATCTGCGACAAGCCGCTGACCTCCAATCTTGCCGATGCCAAGAAGCTGAAGAAGATCGCCGATGAAAGCGGTGCGCTCTTCATCCTGACGCATAATTACACCGGCTATCCCATGGTCCGTCAGGCCCGCGAAATGGTCGCCAATGGCGAGCTTGGCGATATCCGGCTGGTGCAGGCGGAGTATCCGCAGGATTGGCTGACGGAAGCCGTCGAGCAGACCGGCGCAAAACAGGCCGTCTGGCGCACCGATCCAGCGCAATCGGGCGTCGGCGGCTCGACCGGCGATATCGGCACCCATGCCTATAATCTCGGCGCCTTCGTTTCCGGCCTGGAACTCCACAGCCTTGCCGCCGATCTGGACAGCTTCGTCGAAGGCCGCCGTCTCGACGACAATGCCCATGTCATGCTGCGCTTCAAGCCGAAGGGTTCTGAAAAGCCGGCTAAGGGTCTGCTCTGGTGCAGCCAGGTGGCGCCCGGCCATGAGAACGGCCTTAAGGTTCGCGTCTATGGCACCAAGGGCGGCCTCGAATGGGTCCAGGCTGACCCAAATTACCTCTGGTTCACGCCGTTCGGCGAGCCGAAGCGGCTGATCACCCGCAATGGCGCCGGATCGGGTGCCGCCGCCGCCCGCGTCAGCCGCGTTCCGTCAGGTCATCCGGAAGGCTATCTCGAAGCCTTTGCGACGATCTATACGGAAGCCGCACGCGCCATCAACGCCGCCAAGAAGGGCAAGGCCGTCGATCCGGCTGTCGTCTACCCCACCGTCGATGACGGCGTGAAGGGCGTCGCCTTCGTCGAGGCCTGCGTGGCGTCCTCGAAGCGCAATGGGGCCTGGGTTAAGGTCTGAAGCCTCCCCTGGCTACCTTTGAGGTATGAAAATGGAAATGGGAACGGATGCAAATCCGTTCCCATTCTGGCTTTAGGCTTTTGAAACTGCCGTGAATTCGTCCTTGTGCTGATCTGAAAGTTGGCCGCCTGTCCCCGCCCTATCTTCCTCCGTCATTCCTGTTCTTGTCACGGGAATCCAGCCACGGCGCGTCTGCGCCGTGAGAAGACCCTCTTCGACCCAAGGACTTGGGCCGGCTGGATCCATGTCACAAGGACAAGGATGACGAGCGGAGAGGTTGCAGCTCGACCCAAGCGATCAGCCCTTTGTCAGCAATTCATGTAGAGCCGAGACTAGGACGCCCCGAAGACGACCTTCTCCAGCCACGGGTTGGAGAATTTGCGCTGCGGATCCATGCGGTCACGCAGCCGCGCGAAATCGGCGAGCTTTTCGTAGCGCGCGCCGATGTTGCCGAGCGTGAAGACCTTTCCCCAGTGCGGCAGTGCATCGAAAGGCGACAGCGCCTGTTCGACATGGCCGACAGCGACGTTTACCGCCTCCTGATCTTTGATCCAGGTAAAATGGATCGATAGGGTGTCGCGTTGGTATTGCGGGCTGAGCCATAGTTCATCGGCGGCGGTGGTGCGGAATTCTACGACCTGTACCAGATGGGCAAATTTGTCCCGGATCGACAGCAGAGCCTCGATTGCCACTGCTCCTTTCTCTCTCGGAACATGGAATTCGGACTGTATCTCTTCACCGTTGCTGGGTGTGAAGCCCATCTTGAAATGCGGCAGCCGGTCCGACCAGCGGCCGTATTCGCTCAGCTGATCGGTGGCGTTGCGCGGATCAAGCCCGATGATCGGGTGACGCTTCTCGGTCGAGCGGTGAGCGCCATGAAGCATTGCAGGCAGATCGTCCGACGGTGCGGTGCTCTTCAACCAGATGGCGCCTGCCTTTTCGGCCCATTGCGTGAAGACGCTGACGCTGTATGCCGCACCCATGATCCCGTCGAGATTGGCCAGCAGGCTGTCCCAGGCAAGACCTTCGTAAACCGTTTGTGCTACCTGGAATTCCGGCCGGACATCCAGCGTCACGCGGGTGACGACGCCGAGCGCGCCGAGATGCACCACCATGCCGGAGAAATCCGGATCGCCGCGCTTCGCTTTCACGATACTGCCATCGCCGGTCACGAATTCGATGCCTGAGATTGCGGTGGCGAGATTGCCGTTGCTGATACCGGAACCATGCGTGGCTGTGGCGATCGCGCCGGCGATCGAGATATGGGGCAGGGATGCGAGATTGTGGATCGCGAGACCATGCTCATGCAGGAAGAGGGCGAGTTCGCCATAGGTGGAATGCGCGCCGACGGTGACGTGCTTGCCATCCGCTTCGATGACAGGATCGATCGGGACTTCTGCCAGCGACAGCGCCACGTCGCCGTCGACGATGCCGTTGAAGGAATGCCGCGATCCCAGGACCTTTATCCTGGACGCTTGCGACACAGTCACGCAAACGGCCTCCAGCGAGGAGGGATAGAGGCAGTCGCGGAAGCTGTAGTGAAAACTCTCTGACCAGTTGGCGGTGGGAACGCGTTTCATGAACCAAACTTTCGTGAATCCGGATGGTGCACTATAGCCTTCGCCCCGGCAAAGTCGAAGGCCGCGATCGGTTGTCCGCCGTAATCCTCATATAAAAACAACTATCTACTGCAACGTTACAGTTTTGCCGTTTCCATACTGTACAATCGCGGTTGGCTTGACTACACCATTGCCCAAAATCTGGCCTCAGGGTGCAAACAAGGATGGGACTCGAGATGATTGATCCAAAGAGCTTTGCCGATCGTTTTCCGGGCGATTTCACATTCGGTGTGGCGACTGCCGCCTTCCAGATCGAGGGCGCGTCCAAGGCCGATGGCCGCAAGCCGTCCATCTGGGACGCCTTCTGCAACATGCCCGGACGTGTCCATAACCGTGACAATGGCGACGTTGCGTGCGATCACTATAACCGGCTGGAACAGGATCTCGACCTGATCAAGGAGATGGGCGTCGAAGCATATCGCTTCTCGATCGCCTGGCCGCGCATCATCCCTGAAGGCACCGGCCCCGTGAACGAAAAGGGCCTCGACTTTTACGACCGGCTGGTCGACGGCTGCAAGGCGCGCGGCATCAAGACCTTTGCGACGCTCTATCACTGGGATCTGCCGCTGATGCTCGCCGGCGAGGGCGGCTGGACGGCGCGCTCGACGGCCTATGCCTACCAGCGTTATGCGAAGACCGTTATGGCGCGCCTCGGCGACCGACTTGATTCCGTTGCGACCTTCAACGAGCCCTGGTGCATCGTCTGGCTTGGCCATCTCTGGGGTCTGCATGCGCCGGGCGAGCGCAATATGCAGGCCGCGCTTTATGCCATGCATCACGTCAATCTGGCTCATGGCCTCGGCGTCGAGGCGATCCGGGCGGAAGCGCCGAAGGTTCCGGTCGGGCTGGTGCTCAATGCTTCGTCGATCATCGCAGGCTCGGACAGCGAGGCCGACAAGGCAGCGGTCGAGCGGGCGCATCAGTTCCACAACGGCGCCTTCTTCGATCCTGTTTTCAAGGGTGAATATCCGAAGGAGTTTCTCGAAGCGCTGGGCGACCGCATGCCCGTCGTCGAAGAGGGCGACCTGAAGATCATCAACCAGAAGCTCGATTGGTGGGGCCTGAACTATTACAAGCCGGACCGCGTCTATGACGACGCCTCCAAGTCAGGCGATTTCCCCTGGACCAAGGAAGCGCCGCCGGCCAGCGACGTCAAGACCGATATCGGCTGGGAGATCTATGCGCCGGGCCTCAAGCTGCTCGTCGAAGACCTCTATCGCCGCTACGATCTGCCGGAAGGCTACATCACCGAGAATGGCGCTGCCTACAATATGGGCGTCGTCAAAGGAGAGGTCGATGATCAGCCGCGCCTCGACTATTACGTCGAGCATCTCGGCATCGTCTCCGACCTGATCAAGGACGGTTTCCCCCTGCGCGGCTATTTCGCCTGGAGCCTGATGGACAATTTCGAATGGGCCGAAGGCTATCGCATGCGCTTCGGCCTCGTCCATGTCGACTACCAGACGCAGGTCCGCACGGTGAAGAAGAGCGGCAAATGGTATCGCGAACTGGCAAGCCAGTTTCCGAAGGGGAACCATAGGGCGGGGTGAGAACCGCCCTTCCTTTTCCCGCAAAGAGGCTCGCGTTGTTTCGTGAGCCTCGGGAAAGCGATGGTGCGACTCGGCATCCCCGACTAAACAGGGTCCATGTCCGATCGTAGCCTCTTCCTCTATGCCCTTTGCGGTAGCCAGCGCCGCGTCTCTACGAGCCGCCGGCTGTTGGAGGCGCTGCGCGATCATGCGCCCGAGAGCATTTCGATCGAGATCTGCGATCTAATCGGCGATCTACCGATCTTCAATCCGGACGATGAGGGAGAGCGGACGCCTGCTGATGTCATCGCGATGGCGGAGAAAATCCGGGCGGCGGACGGATTGATCGTGTCCTGTCCCGAATATGCCCATGGCATTCCCGGCGGCTTCAAGAATGCGCTTGACTGGCTGGTGTCGCGCGATGAGGTGCCGTTCAAGCCCCTTATGTTCGCCCATGCCTCGCATCGCGGCGATCTGGTGCTGGCGCTACTCACCGATGTCCTCAGCACGATGTCGCTGCATATTGTCGAGGAAGCATTTCTGCGGCTGCCGCTTGCCGGCAAGACTGACGAAGCGCAAGCGGCATTGGTGGACGAGGCGGCGCAGGATGGCGTGCTGAGGACCAGCCTTGAGCGGTTCCGCCGCGCAATCGAGGAGCGAGCCGGTTAGCTGCGGACTGCGTCAGCCTCAGCTGCCGATATGCCGCTCGCCGCGCTTCTTTGCCAGTGCCACCTGCTTCTGGCGTTCGCGGAAACGGTGGCGGTCTTCGTCGGAGCGCTCGTGATAGCAATTGCTGCAGGAGACGCCTTCCTCGTAATAGGGCGAGGTTATCTCTTCCGCCGTGATCGGGTTGCGGCAGGCGTGGCAGAGCTTGTGATTGCCTTCCTTCAGGCCGTGCTCGACGGAGACGCGCTCGTCGAAGACGAAGCAGGCGCCCTCCCAGAGGCTTTCTTCCGCTGGCACTTCTTCCAGATATTTCAGGATGCCGCCCTTGAGGTGATAGACCTCGTCGAAACCCTGCTCCTTCATGAAGGCCGTCGCCTTTTCGCAGCGGATGCCGCCGGTGCAGTACATGGCGATCTTCGGCTTGTTGTGCAGGCCGGGATTCTGCTTCACCCATTCCGGAAATTCGCGGAATGTCTTGGTCTTCGGGTCGACCGCGCCCTTGAAGACGCCGATTGCCGTTTCGTAATCGTTGCGGGTGTCGATGACGATCGTGTCGGGATCGGAAATCAGCGCGTTCCAATCCTTGGCCGCGACATAGGTGCCGACCACCTTGTTGGGGTCGATGTCCTCGACGCCCATGGTGACGATCTCTTTCTTCAGCTTCACCTTCATGCGCACGAAGGGCATCTTCGAGGCCCGGCTTTCCTTGTGTTCAAGGCCGGCGAATTCCGGCTGGGCGCGCAGGAAGGAAAGGAGAGTGCCGATGGCCGCATCCGTACCGGCAATCGTGCCATTGATGCCCTCATGGGCCAGAAGCAAGGTGCCCTTTACGCCGTTTTCGTCGCACAGCGCCTGCAACGGCTCGCGCAGGTTTTCGAAGCGCGGCACGGACACGAAATGATAAAGGGCTGCGACGAGAAAAGGGCTCGTCGTGGACGCCGGTGAACTGAAGATGTCTGTCATGGGCCCGGAAATACAGCTTGTCAGCCTTTCGTGCAATCGGGATTTCTCGATGTGCCCGTGGCGGGCTTGGCGACGGGGCTTCCATCACGCGGGCCGACTCATGCTAGCCTCGGCCGCATTGCCGAGGAAATAGTCGTGACAGTGATTGGTTTTCGAAAAGGAACAGCATTCGACGGGGATCGCCCCAACTGGGAGGGGACCGGTCCGCGGCCGCTCGGCTGGGCGGCCTGGTATCCGGCGGCGGGCGAACCGCCGAAAGACGAGCCCGCCAGGGAGGGATGGTTTTCAAATCCGTGCGTTGCCCGCGATGCTGCGATCGACCGAACCGAGCAACCCTATCCGCTGGTCCTTCTGTCGCATGGAAGCGGTGGTTCGGCGAGCAACCTTGCGTGGCTCGCCCATCACCTGGCCGATAACGGGTTTGTCGTTCTTGCGGTCAACCACCATGGGCATACCGGGGCAGAGCCCTATCGCGCGGAGGGTTTTCTTTGCCTGTGGGAGCGGGCGAGGGATTTGAGCGTGCTGCTTGATTCACAGGATTGGCTGCAGGCGCTGCAAGTGCAGGTGGATATGGACCGGATATTTACGGGCGGCTTTTCGGCAGGAGCCTATACCACGCTCCTGCTTGCCGGTGCGATAGCGAAGTTTTCGCAGTTCGATCCTGCCAATCCATTTCGTGGCTCCAATCGTGGCCCACTGGAGTTTCCTACAGTCGCGGACGAGATTCCGGCTTTGCTCGAAAGCAGCACGGTATTTCGCGACTCCTGGGCGCGTGTGTCGCATTCTTATCGGGATGATCGCTTCAAGGCCTTTCTCCCGCTTGCGCCGGGCCGGTCCGTGCTCTGCTTCGATGAGGAAAGCCTTGGGCGAATAGATCGCCCGGTCCTCGTGGCAACCGGTGGATCGGATAAAATCGCGCCGGTGAAACAATGCTCGCAATGGCTTTGCGATCGTATCGACAGGGCTCAGTTGGAAACCATAAGCGGAGCCGGCCACTATATCTTTCTTCCCGAGCCCACGGAGAAGGGGCTCAAGGAACAACCGCAATTCTTTTCGGATTCTCCCGGCGTCGACCGCAGGTCTGTCCACGATCATGTCGCAGACCTGGCGCTTGCTCTCTTCAAAAGCCCGCGCTGAAAAGACACCCGCTGACCGGTGATTCCTCGACGCTCTCGCCACGTCGACCAGGGCTGCATTCCGAACGCCGCATCCGGCTCGTCGTCGAGAACGCAGATGAGTTCGATCGAATGCCCGTCCGGGTCCTTGAAATAGAGCGACAGCGCCGGCACCCAGCCGATGACGATCGGCTCGCTCACCGGTTCGCCATGGAAACCGAGAGGCTGGACGCCGCGGGCTTTCAGGAGGGCCGGGGCAAGGAGAATGTCGTCTTTCCTCATGTGCAACGCGATGTGGAGCCGCATCTGCAATGGCCCGCTTCCGGTTTCCCAAAGGCCGAGCATGCCAGTCTTCTTGCCTCCCACCCAGAAGAAGGCGATGCGCCGCTCCTCGAAGCGCGCCGCCAGTTCAAGGCCCACGACCTCCTGGTAGAAACTGATCGATGTTTTCAGGCTGGAGACGGTGAGGTGGGTTTCGTAAACCCCCAATATAGGCGGCATCGGGGCAATGTTTGCAGTCATCTTGTCCTCGGCAATGTGGTTGTCCATCACGATTGCAGAGGCTAAGACCTCAACATAAGTTGAGGTCAAGGGGTCATGAAGATCAATTTCCGACGAGCACCCAGAGCAGTTCGATGCGCTCGGATTCCGCCTCCGGATCGTCCGCGAAGACAGCCTCGGCCTGCAGCAGCGCCTGCCGGCGCGTTTCCTGCTGGCGGGCAATGATGGCGTCGAGCAGATGCGCAAGATCGTCGTTGCGGGAGAAGAGCTGCGGTTCGGCTTCCACCAAGCCAGAGAGGACGTCGAGGTCGTGGACGTGGCCGAGAAGATCGGCCAGTTGCTTGCCAGCGGTGCGCTTGGCCTTCATTGCGCTCGGCCAGGCATGGTGCAGCAGGGCCTGGTACTGGCGATAGTCCTGCGTCCGCTTTCGCAACTCGTGAAAGGCCTCGGCGGACGCCTCGCCGTGGCAGTCCCCGATGGCAGCCTGCGCCCGGCGCATCGTCTTGCGCCAGCTCTTGGCAAGCATGCGGGCGACCTTGTGATGACTGTCGTCGAAGGAAACGTCGTCGAGTGCTGCAATCGCCTCGCGCAGGATATCGGCCGTATGCAGCAATTTCTGATCAAGTCCGCTTTCCGCCTCGGCCAGCCAGTCCCGGCGCGTCTTCAATGCGGCGACGATCCGGCCCAGCGCTTCCGCCTCTTCCGGGCCGCGGGCATTGTCCCTGAGATATTTTGCTGTTCCGATCAGGGCGGTCGCATCGCGGATTGCGGAGAGCTCCTTGGCTGCATCGCGCAGCCTTTCATTCTCGCGCTTGCGGAAATCGGGAGCGGCCCGGGCGACGAGACGATAGAGCGAGCGCACCCGCTTCAGGTTCTTTCGGAAGGCATGGACAGCTTCATGCGATCCGTCCGGACGTTCTTCCAATGTCGTTATTGCATGCTGCAGCTGCGATGCCGCCGCGTTCCGGAATGCGAGGGTGAATGCTTCCCCCGGCTCAATTCTAAAGCTCATAGTCGTTTTGACCGTATTGCGTGGCAAGCGCCTGGTTCGAGTAGCGATATTCACCTGTCACCTCCTGGCCAAGCCAGTCGGGAAGCTCGGGATTGTCGTCTTCGGATTTCATTTCCACTTCGGCAATGATCAGGCCCTCATGCGCGCCCATGAAGACGTCGACCTCCCAGGTGAAACCCTTGTAGGGTACCAGATGACGCTTTTTCTCAATGACGAGGCCGATTGCGGCGCACATCAACTCCTTGGCGTCAGTAGCGGCGATGTCGTACTCGAACTCGTCGCGCGTCAGCGATCGGCCAAGTTTGATGGTGATGGTCGCGACCTCTTCGTTGGCTAGCCGCACCCTGACACTGCGGTCCTCCATAGATGCGATGTAGGCCTGCCGGAAGTGTTTGACTTCGGAAACAGAATTCCGCCAACGATCGTCGCGAACCAGAAATTTGCGCTCGATCTCTTTTGCCATGGAAATGCTCCGCCTCGCATCCGTAACGATAACACTAGCCGAAGTTTTTGGCATTTCCTACCCGATGTCTGCTGTCATCAGCTTTTGTCTCGACAAGACCGTGTGAGGGGGTTATCGAACTCTGAATTTCAATCGTTTCAGGAGCCAGCAAACCATGGGCGAGAAAACCGAAAAGCTTCTTTCCATTCTGAAATTGCAGCCGGTCGTTCCGGTTCTCATCGTGGAAGATGCCAAGTCGGCGGTGCCGCTGGCGCGCGCGCTGGTGGCCGGCGGCCTGAAGGCCATCGAGATCACGCTGCGCACTGCTGGAGCGCTCGATGCCGTGCGCGCCGTTGCCGACGAAGTCGAAGGTGCCGAAGTCGGCGCCGGCACGATCCTCAATGCAGCCCAGTGGGAAGCGGCTGTCGAGGCAGGCTCCAAGTTCATCGTCAGCCCCGGCACGACGCAGGAACTGCTGGACGTCGCGCGCGATTCGCATGTGCCGCTGCTTCCGGGCGCTGCGACCGCCAGCGAAGTCATGGCGCTGCGCGAAGAGGGCTACAAGGTGTTGAAATTCTTCCCCGCCGAGCAGGCCGGCGGCGCTGCCTATCTCAAGGCTCTGTCCTCGCCGCTGGCAGGCACGCTGTTCTGCCCGACCGGCGGCATTTCGCTGAAGAATGCACGCGACTATCTGTCGCTGCCGAACATCATCTGCGTCGGCGGCTCCTGGGTGGCGCCGAAGGAGCTGGTTGAGGCCGGCGACTGGGCCGGCATCACCAAGCTCGCCGCCGAGGCTGCTGCGCTCAAGGCCTGAGGTTTACAGGTTTCGAAATAACAGCAAGGCGCCCATCGTTCGTGGGCGCCTTTGTTTTTAAGCGGGTTTGAATTTAACCGCTGGCCTTCCTACTTCGGATTTAGCGCAACCGATGGGAGGATGACGAATGATCGATGCTCGCAAGCTTCTGGACCAGTTTCTCGGAGCCCAGGTGCCCGGCATGCAGGGGACCGTGCGCGACAAGGCCACCGAGGCCGTCAATCTGGCACGGGACAATCCGCTTGCCACAAGCGCCATTGCCGGCGTGCTCCTTGGCACCAAGACCGGCAGGAGTATTGCGACCAATGCATTGACGCTGGGCGGGCTCGCAGCCATCGCCGGCCTCGGCTATCAGGCATACAGGAATTACAAAGCCGGCGAAGAACCGCAATCGCAGCCGGAAACGCAAAAGCAGCCGCAACTCCTGCCCCCGCCCTCCGATTCCGGGTTCAGCACCACGCCCGCCATTGCGAGCAATGATTTTGCCCTGACGCTGGTGCGCGCGATGATCGCTGCGGCGCGGGCAGACGGTCATATCGATGAAGCCGAGCGCCGGCAGATCCTCGGCAAGATCGGGCAGGCAGGACTTGGGGCCGAGGCGGAGGCCTTCATCGGCCGGGAGCTCGCCAATCCGGTCGATATCGATGCCATTGTCGCGGCGGCCACGACGGAGGAGCAGCGTGTCGAGATCTACACCGCCTCCCGACTGGCTATCGAGCCTGATACGCGGGCGGAGCGCGGCTATCTCGATCTTCTCGCCGGACGTCTCGGCCTTGCCGATGCCCTGGTCGATCATATCGATGCGACAGTGACGACGGCGAAAGCCTGATTGTCATCGTGACGTTGAGGCTGGTTGCCTTTCCCGGGCGGCTGGCCTAATCCAATTCTCCAGACATTGGGGGAACGCGATGCGCGATCTAGCAAATTTCAAGGGATGCCCTGCTCCGCAGCCGGTGACGCTGAAGGGCCGTTACGTCACGATCGAGCCCTACGACAGCGAGAAGCACCTTGCGGGTCTCTGGGAGGCGCTGGGTGGTGCTGCCGAGATCAATTCGCTGCTCAAATATTTCCCCAATGAAGACTATGCGACTGCCGAAGAGCTGGATCAATGGCTGCAGAAGGCAAGGGTCGCTTCCAGTTTCGTGACGCTTGTCTTCCGCGACAATGCCAGCGGCAAGATCGTCGGCATGGCGAGCTACATGCGCCCGGATCCGAAGAACGGCGTCGTCGAAGTGGGCTCGGTGGCGCACGGACCCGCGATGAAGCGCTCGCCGCTTTCGACGGAAGTGCACCACCTGATGGCCAAGCACGTCTTCGAAGATCTCGGCTACCGGCGCTACGAGTGGAAATGCCACAACGAGAACGAGCCGAGCAAGACGACGGCGCGGCGCTACGGCTTCACCTTCGAGGGCGTGTTCCGGCAGCATGTGATTTCTCGCGGCGCCAACCGCGATACCGCGTGGTTCTCGATGATCGACAGTGAATGGCCGCTGCTGAATGCAGCCTTCGAAGCCTGGCTTTCGCCCGACAATTTTGATGGCGAGGGTCGGCAGAAGCTGCGCCTGGAAGACATTCGTGCCGAGTTGGCGAAGGATTTCGTCTCTTGACCGGAAGCAGCAACCGTTCGTCGGCGATAGCCGCCGCCATCATTCTGCTTGTCGCCGGGGCCGTGCTCTACCTGATGCCGACGATCGTTCTGTCTCTCGGCGAGATTTCGCCCTGGCTCGCGGCGGGAGCCGGCATCTGCATCATCCTTGCCTTCTTCCTGGTGTTCTGGCTGCGCGCCCAGTATCAGCGGCGCCACCGGTAACGGCCAGGATCCGGTCTCAAGACTAGGTTTGGAGCGACGCGCCGAGCAGAAGGACGCCGGTCGCGATAACGAGCAGCGCGCCCAGTATCTCGATCGCATTTCCGACCCAAGTGGCGAGCATCGACCCGGGTCCGGCAAGCCGCATCGCCGTGCCCTTGGTGGCAACCGCAAAGATCGCCAGCAACGAAACGGTCAGCGCCGTGCCGACGGACATGGCGATGACGGAAAGAATGCCGCCGAGCATCAGGCTGTTCAGCATCGAGAAGGTCATGACGAGCAGCGCGCCGGAGCAGGGGCGCAGGCCGACTGTCACGATCGCCGACCATGCTTCGCGAACGCTGAAATTCTCACCCTTCAGCAGGGACGGATCGGGAAGATGCATGCGGCCGCAGGTGGCGCATATCTCGTCCGCTGACGCGCCATGCTCTGGCGCGTCGCAGACATATTGCGTGCTGGACTGGGCGGTCGCGCTTGCGCGGAACATCTGATTGCTGCGGCGTGTGTCCGGCGCTCCGTCGAACAGCGATAGGCTCACCGGTCCTGCCGATGTTGCGAACTGCACCGATTCGCGGCGCGGTGCTTCACGGATCATCGAGCGGAGCTTGCGATAGAGCAGCCAGCCACCAAAGAGGATCACCATGACGAAACTGGTGATTTCCATCGTGTTGGTCGCCTGCGTCATGGTGATGCCGGAGCCGCGCAGCACGAAATAGGCTGCGGCGACCACCAGCACGGCGACCAGCCCCTGCAGGAAAGCAGAGATGAACGAGATCACGATGCCGCGCTTCAGCTCGATCTCGTTTGCCACCATGTAGGACGAGATGACCGCCTTGCCGTGGCCGGGGCCGGCGGCATGAAAGATGCCGTAGGCGAAGGAGAGGCCGATCAGCGTCCAGAGTTCCCTGGGGTCACGGCGCATGCCCTCGATCGAAAGGGTCAGGGCGCGGTAGAAGGCCTGCTGTTCGTAATTGATGTAGAGGAAGATCGGGGCGAGGGGGCCGCCGATAGGCTGGAAGCTGGGTTCCGCCGTGCCGATACCCAACGGCGAACCCGTGGCATGCGCAAGGCTGCAGGCCGCAAGCAGGGCAACGATCGCTGATGGCAGCAAGGCCGCATGACGACGTTTCAGCATTGAAGATCGATCCGTGTTGCAAAGAGCTTCGACATGGTCGTCCCGGTCGGGTCGTTGAAGAAGGCATCCGTCAGCGATGTCTTGTTTTCGGCGATCACCTGATCCGGGTCAGGCCGCACCACCTTCTGCGTGCAGCCCTTGAAGGCATCGCCTATCGTCACAAGATCGCCGTCGGTCGGGAAATCGATGGATGTATAGAGGGTCGGGTCGTAAATGCCGAAGGAAAGGCGGTTGCCCTTCATCGACATGGTCTCCGCCGGCTTGACCGCGAAGAACATCAGAAGCTGGCCGTCCTTATAGTCGACATTGATGACATCGGGCTTGTTCACCTTGATGACCTTCCCGTTGACCGACATGTTGACGTAGTAATCGTAGTCGACCAGCGAATCGCGGACGGTCTTGCCGACTTCCTTCAACTCATCGGGGTCGAGCTTCAAATTGGTGTTCTTGTCGAAGTCCATCAGCACGGACGAGGAGAAGACCTCGTCGAATCGCCAGACGTTGCGCAGCTCCTTGATCGTGCCATCAGGACTGGCCGCGACCTCAAGCCGGGCCTCCACGAAAATATGCGGATGGGCGAACGCAGCAGCGGGCGCGAGGCAGAGGCTTCCGGCCAGGATGAGGGTGGATTTTTTCATGCGAACCATATGCACCGCCAGCCTTGAATCGACCCGTTTTTTGGGCGGGAAATGAGACAGAATTGGGACCGTTTGCTGCGATGCACCCGGAAGGGCGCAGCAAGGCGAGACATCAATTCAACTCTGCTTGCGGAACCAGTTATACAGGTAGTCGACGAAGATGCGCACCTTGGCCGGCAGATAGCGCCGGTGAGGATAGACGGCGTAGATGCCGCGATCGGTCGGGATATAGTCGTTGAAGAGGGTGAGCAGCGCGCCGCTTTCGATCTCCTTGCGGCCGATGAAATCGGGGACCATGGCAACGCCGATGCCCGCGAGAGCTGCCCTGAGCGTTGCATGCGGGCTGTTGACCTCGATCGGACCGCTGATCGTAACATTGAAGGAGCTGCTGTCCGGATTGTAGAATCGGATGCTGTTCTGTGACCTGTTGTTGGTGTCGATGATGAAGGGCACATTCGCCAGATCGTTCGGATGAACGAGGTTCGGATAGCGCTCGAGAAATTCCTTGGTCACGCAGACGTGTGTGCGGAAATCGGAGATTTTTCGCGCGATCATGCCCGAGTCCTCCAGCTTGGTGACGCGGATCGCGACATCGAAGCCTTCCTCGATCAGATCGACGAAGCGGTCGTCGGCGGAGATTTCGAGCGCAAGGTTCGGGTTCTCTTTCGCGAAGTCTATCAGTGATTGCCCGACATCGGCGTCGACGAAGGTGCGGGGCACCGAGATTCGCAAGCGACCCTTGAGCTGCTGGTTGCTCTCGCGCACGAGGTCGGCGAGGTTGTCGATCTCCTTCAAAATGTCGGAAGCCGTGCGGAAATAGGTGTGCCCTGCCTCAGTCAGCGAAAACTGCCGAGTGGTGCGGTTGAGGAGGAGAGCACCGAGTTCGTCCTCCAGCTCACGGACATATTTGGAGAGCAGGGCCTTCGACCGGCCGGTCTTGCGTGCCGCTGCGGAAAAGCCCTCCGCTTCCACCACGTCGATAAAGGCGCGAATGCGCGTCAGGGTGTCCATGAAGTGCCTCTCCGTATCTGTTTCTGAATATTGAACAAAACGGCGAAATTTGTTCAATTTATTTTTTGAGGCTTCGATCAAAAAACTTCTTGATTATGACGGCGAATATTCTTATCTCCCGCTTAGCCCAAAGTCGCACGTGCCCATGGGTGTCCGCCGAACCCTCGAATTGGTGAGGAAATCGGTAAGGTACCTGGAATTAACCCCTCCAGTCGCTATTCCGGCCAACCGGAAAATGCGAGGACGCCTGAAGCAACGACGGTGCGGGCCTTTTTGTTCTCTCCCTGCTTTCCATCAGCGGGGGTTACTGAAGAGGCACACCTTCATTGCCGGAAGTGCGGCAGGGATATTCCCTCCAATCCATGGCAGACAAAGCCGAACCTATACCGCTTTCGCGGCGTTGGTTCATCATCTGCGCATCGAGCGCTGCTAGGGATCCGGGGTCTCCACCGGCTGGTTCCTGAGCGGTTCTCGTATGCCCTTTGTCCTCCGGTTTTTTACCGGAGCTCTGGAATTGGAAGAGGGAATTGATATGACCACTCAGCGCATCCGCGACTTTCTCGCAACCCGACGCCCCGACGGTCCCTGCCTCGTGGTTGACCTCGACGTAATCCGCGACAATTTCCATGCTTTCCGTCACGCAATGCCGGACAGCGCGATCTACTACGCGGTCAAGGCAAACCCGGCTCCTGAGGTCCTGAAGCTGCTCGCCAGCATGGGCTCCAATTTCGATTGCGCGTCCGTCGCTGAAATCGAAATGGCGCTCGAAGCCGGTGCGACCGCTGCTCGTATCTCCTTCGGCAACACGATCAAGAAGGAACGCGACATCGCCCGCGCCCATGCGCACGGTGTCAGCCTCTTTGCGGTCGACAGCCACGAGGAAGTCGAGAAGATCGCCCGTGCCGCTCCCGGCGCCCGCGTTTTCTGCCGCGTGCTTACGGATGGCGAAGGTGCCGAATGGCCGCTGTCGCGCAAGTTCGGCTGCGTGCCGCAGATGGCCGTCGACGTTCTCGTCTACGCTCATCAGCTCGGCCTGCAGTCCTACGGCGTCTCGTTCCATGTCGGTTCGCAGATGACCAAGGTCGACGCCTGGGATTCGGCTCTTGCTGATGCCAAGCGCGTCTTCGTTCAGCTGGCCAAGCAGGGCATCCACCTGCAGATGGTCAACATGGGCGGCGGCTTCCCGACCAAGTATCTGCGCGACGTTCCGTCCGCCGAAGCCTACGGCAAGTCGATCTATGCTGCTCTGCGCGCCCATTTCGGCAACCAGATCCCGCAGACGATCATCGAGCCGGGCCGAGGCATGGTCGGCAATGCAGGCGTGATCAAGGCTGAAGTCGTCCTGATCTCGAAGAAGTCGGACAATGACGATGCTCGCTGGGTCTTCCTCGACATCGGCAAGTTCGGCGGCCTGGCAGAAACCATGGACGAAGCCATCCGTTACCCGATCCGCACCGCGCGCGACGGCGACGAGATGGAGCCCTGCGTCATCGCCGGTCCGACCTGCGATTCTGCCGACGTGCTCTACGAAAAGAATCTCTATCCGCTGCCGCTCACGCTTACGATCGGCGACGAAGTTCTGATCGAAGGCACCGGCGCCTATACGACGACCTACTCGGCTGTCGCTTTCAACGGTTTCGATCCGCTGAAGGCGTACATCATCTAACAAGGTCGCTCTCGCCAGCCCCGGAACCAACCGGGGCGGCAACCTCACAATTTTCCTTCATCACCGCTCATAACGGTATTGGGTACGGGAGGCCAAAATGGCCGCTGTTCTTGATTCTGTACGCGCATTCTTTGCGCCCTCCACATTCACCATCGACCTGGAAAACTCCAGCGACGTTGTTGCTCGCGAAAACCTGCTCGACCACGCCATGGGCGCTGGCCGCACCAAGAAGTCGTCGGAAAAGCTCCGTCGCAATCGTGTTCCGGCCGAGGGCCTCGCTCTCGTCGCACGCGACCGCAATGGCCATGTCATCGGCACGGTGCGCCTTTGGAACGTGGAAGCCGGCGTCGATCACGACACCCAGCCGGTCGATGCGCTGCTGCTTGGCCCGCTTGCGGTCGATCCGGCCCATGAAGGAAAAGGTATCGGCTCCGCGCTGATGCGGGCCGCAATTCTCGAGGCGAAGAAGCGCGATCATGGTGCGATCCTCCTCGTCGGCGATGCGTCTTACTATGAGCGCTTCGGCTTCTTTGCCGAAAAGGCCAAGCATCTCGTCATGCCCGGCCCGTTCGAACGTCATCGCTTCCTGGCGCTTGAGCTTAAGGATGGCTGGCTCCAAGGAGCCGTCGGACTGCTCGTTGCCAGCGGCCGCCAACTCGTGCGGCCTCCGGTCCGCGGGGCGGCGTGACCGGCCGGCTGCTCCCTTTGCGCAAAAGGGGAGCAGCCGTTTTTGGGTTTCTGGCTCTATAATAGCGTGATCAGAATTCCTGGACCGTGGGGCGCAGGACGATTTCGTTGATATCGACATCGGCCGGCTGCTCGATCGCGTAAGCGATCGCCCGCGCGACCGCATTCGCCGGGATCGCGATCTTGTAAAAATCCTGAACCGTCGACGCTGCTGTGCCTGTGGTGGAGAATTTGAGGTCGCTTTCGACCGCACCCGGCTCGATCGACGTGACGCGCACCTTGCCCCCGACTTCCTGGCGCAATCCCTCGGAGATCGCCCGCACGGCGAATTTGGTGCCGGAATAGACCGTGCCGCCCGGCGCGAACACCTTGACCCCGGCAACCGAACTCAGATTGATGATATGGCCGCTTTCCTTCTCCAGGAATATCGGCAGGACGGCGGCAATCCCATACAAGGTGCCCTTGATATTGACGTCGATCATCGCATCCCACTCGTCGGTATTCACTTCCGCCATCGGGCGGATCGGCATCAGGCCGGCATTGTTGATCAGGACGTCAAGCTTGCCGAAGCCAGCGATGACAGCGTCGACGACGGCCTTGACCTCTTTCTTGTCGACCACGTCGAGCTGATAGGCTCGCGCCTCGCCGCCCGCCTTGGCGATTTCGGCAACCACTTCATCGAGCTTTTCCTTGCGCCTGCCCGCCACGGCGACGCGTGCGCCCCTGGCGGCCAGATGGCGAGCCGTCTCGGCCCCGAGGCCAGTTCCGCCACCGGTGATGAGGACAACCTTGCTCTGAATTCCTTCGCTCATATTGCATCTCCTTTAAGTTGTTGCTTATGCGGATGATGGTTTTATGCGAGTGATGGTCGGGGCCTATCGGCCGATCTCAGTGGGATTGCGTACGAGGCAGCGCATTCGGCGAGATCGTTTATCCTGGTGAAAACAGCTCCTGAATGCGGCGCCTCACGATGCGCCGCTCTGGCCGCATTGTCCATGCAGGTTCGCCGGGAACGAAATGACCGCGATCGATCCGATCTTGCCAGATATCCCGGCCTGCGGGCTGCCGGCGACCTAACGCAGCCGGAACCTTTTGGCCGCCCCATGCATTTAGACCACGCTGCTTTTTAATTCTCGCCCCACCTGCCGTTTCTTCCCTTCAAGGACATGCATCGCGGGACACGAAGGAGCCCGGCTGCCTGCCGGTCTGTTCATTTCGGCGACTTCCGGATATTGCCCGTCAAGCCGCCGGCCTCGGAATGGAGTTTCTGATGTTCGCGCTCGACGACATTCGTTCCCTGACGCCTCAACAACGCAATACTGTCCTCGCAAGCTTCCTCGGCTGGACGCTCGACGCCTTCGATTTCTTCATCCTGGTCTTCATTCTGAAGGCGATTGCCGAAGAGTTTCACACCGACGTTACCGCTGTTTCCACGGCGATCTTCCTGACCCTTGCCATGCGCCCGATCGGCGCGCTCATCTTTGGCCTCTCGGCCGACAGGTACGGACGGCGTGTGACGCTGATGGTCAACGTGCTCCTCTATTCGCTGTTTGAGTTTCTCTCGGGCTTTTCCACCAGCCTGACGATGCTGATCGTGCTTCGTGTGCTCTACGGTATTGCGATGGGCGGCGAGTGGGGTGTCGGCGCGTCGCTGGCGCTGGAAAGCATTCCCGATCGCACGCGCGGCATTGTCTCCGGCGTTCTGCAGGCGGGCTATCCCTGCGGCTATCTGCTCGCCTCGCTGGTCTACTTCTTCCTATTTCCGGTCATCGGGTGGCGCGGCATGTTCATGATCGGTGTCTTGCCGGCGCTGCTGGTGTTTTACATCCGCCGCAGCGTCGTCCTTCCTTGCCAACCAGCATCGCAAGCGCCAGCCCTTCTTCTCAGTGGTGAAGGATAATCTGCCGCTGTTCATCTGGGCGGTGATCCTGATGACGGCCTTCAATTTCTTCAGCCACGGCACGCAGGACATCTATCCGACCTTCCTGCAGACGCAGCGTGCCTATTCGACCCATACGGTCGGTGCCATCGCCATTGTCTATAATATCGGCGCGATCATCGGCGGCCTGTTCTTCGGCAGCCTGTCGCAGCGGATCGGGCGGCGCAGGGCGATCGTGATTGCGTCATTGATCGCCATCCCGATCGCACCCCTCTGGGCCTATGGTTCCGGCCCGGTGATGCTCGCGATCGGTGCCTTCCTCATGCAGTTCTTCGTCCAGGGCGCCTGGGGCGTCGTGCCGGCTCACCTCAACGAGCTCTCCCCCGACGAGGTGCGCGGCACCTTCCCCGGCGTGGCCTATCAGCTCGGAAACCTTCTGGCCTCAGGCAATGCGACGATGCAGGCAGGGCTCGCCGCCCACTGGAACGGAGACTATGCCTTCGCGCTTGTTCTCGTCGCCGTCATCGTTGCCGCTGCGGTCGCACTGCTTGCCGGCTTCGGCTACGAGCGGAAAGATGTGAGCTTCGAGCTTCCGATCGATCGGGACGCCGTGCGCTCTTCGTGACGCCGCACGCAACCGATCGAGCGCCGGGCCGGGAGGAGCGGCCATGGCAAACTGGCCGCGATCCCCACCTGGTGAGGATCGCGGTTTGTTTTTTTGGAGTCGACGTACAAGTGTGGATGGGGAGCAGGCGGATGCCTCTTGCGTCTTCTCCCCAAGAGGAGAACGGGAGCTTCGCCCCTCACTTCGCGGCCTTCTGCGTTTCTTTGGACGGGTCGTAGCCGTCCGTCAGCGTCTTCAGGAACGTGACGACATCAGCGATTTCCGCGTCGTTCAGCGCCGGTTGCTGGCCAGGCTTGCGGTTCATCGGCGCGTCGATCACGTCCATATTGGCCTGATATTGCGGCGGCACGTCATTGTATTTCTGCACTTGCCCGTCCGAGCTCTTGGGATAGATGGTCTCGGGATTGGTGTCGCGCTTGACGTAGAAGCGCACGACGTCTTCCAGATTGTTGTAGACGCCGTTGTGGAAGAAGACGTGGCGGGTCGCGACATTGCGCAGGGTCGGCGTCTTGAAGAGACCGCAATTGGCGGTCTGGGCGGAATAGCTGTCGTTGCGCAGCGGGCCGCAGATGCCGAGGTCGAAGTAATGCGCATCAGCATTGGCCGGGATCGCCGCATTGCGCGGCACCCCGAGGCCTTCGAATTCGAAGTCGGTGAAGTCAGGCATCTCGGTGCCGACCATCTGGTCGAGGTGGCAGGAACTGCAATTGCCCTTGTTCGGGTCCTCGAACAGTTTCAAACCACGCATCTCGGCATCGGATAATTGGACCTGGCCGCGCAGATAGGCGTCATATTTGCTGGAATAGGGGTGGAAGGACGTCTCTTCGATCTGGTAGCGGGCGAGCGCAAAGCCGGCCTCCGAGATCGCCATGTCGTGGTCGTCGAGCACATTCTTGCCGAAGAGTGCCTCGATCTGCTTGCCATAGCCCGCCTTCAGCTTGGCATAAACGGCATTCTCGTCGGTATTGGCCATTTCGAAGGGCGAGATCATCGGCTGCAGGGCCTGATCTTCCAGCGAATCGACGCGGCCGTCCCAGAACATGCCGCCTTGGGGCACCACGTCAGGGGCGTTGGAGTCAGCCTTGACAACGGCCTGACCGGTCATCGGGCCGGCGACGATTGCCGGGGCGTTTGCCAGCGAAACGCCTGACGCCTCCTGCATCGGGGCGGCCTCGGCAGCCTCGTCGGCGGCACTTTCGGCGCCGACGGAGAAGGAAGGCGTCGTCATCTTGTAGGCGAGGCTGGGCGTCGCGCGCAGGCCGGGCTTGTCGAGATTGGGGCCGCCCATCTGGACGGGGAGCGCATTTGATGGCGCGTAGTGATTGGCCGGATCGTGGCAGGTGGCGCAGGACATCTGGCCGTTGCCCGATAGGGCGTGGTCATAGAACATCGCCTTGCCGAGCTGCGCGACGGCGCTCAGCGTACCCTCGTTTGGATAGTCGGCGGCAGTGGTTGCCACCGGCTTCAGTTCTTCGCTCGCCATGCCGATCGTCGCACCGACCAGCGAAACGCCGGCGAGCGCCAGCAGGGGAAGGAGACGGCGGTTGAGTTTGACGATCATCGTCCTTCCCCCTCTTTGGCTCAGGCGCCCGGCTTGCCGGTCTTCGGATCGAGAACTAGCTTCTGCGTATCGCCCTTCGACCAGTCGAACATGTTGTTCAGCGTGCCCGAGATGGCGTCGAAGGAGCCGCCGCCGAGGCGCTGGCCGCCAAGCCAGTTGTCTTCGATGAAGCGATCGACGGAGGTCTGGTCGGTCAGGGTGTGGTCGACATAGTTGACCTTGGAGTAGGGCGAGACGACGAGCAGCGGCTGGCGCGTGCCGTAGCCGCAACGGCCCTGTGCCGGAGCGCCCGTGACGCCCGGAAGCGGAGTGCCGGTGCCGCAGGCATCGCCGTTCAGCACGTCATAACCCTTGACGCCGAGCTTGGACGGATTGACGACAGCGTGAGCGTGGTCATACCAGCCGTCGGAGTCGTCGTAGAGGATAACAACAGCGGTGTCCTTCCATTCCGGAGCGTCGGAGACGGCATTGACGACCTCAGTCACGAATTCCTGCTCGTCGAGCGGGTCGGAATAGCCGGCATGGCCATCCTGATAGGCCGGGGCCTTCATGAAGCTGACGGCGGGCATATTGCCGTTCTTCAGCGCGGCAAAGAAGTCGTTGGTGTCGTACTGGTGGTTGGCGCCGCCATCATTGCTGGTGCCGATTGCAGCGACCGAGGACGGACGCACGTGCAGCGGGTTCGCAGTCGAGGCGTAGTACTGGAACGGCTGGTGGTGCGGGATGTAGTCGGCGCTGTTGACCTTTGTCACGTCGGAGGTCGAGGCGCGCTTGCAGCCCGTGGTGCCGTCGGCATTCTTCAGCGTCAGGTCGAAGCCGCCTTCGAAGAAGCCCCAGGTGACGTTGCGGGCGTTCAGGAGGTCGCCGATGTTCTTGCCGTACATCAGCGCGGTCTGCCCGGCGGAGCAGGCGTCGCCGGTCGGGTCGAAGTCGCTGATCGCGGTCCAGCCGCCATTGCCATCGGGCACGATGCGGCCCTTGGAATAGGTGCCGTCGGTTTCCAGCGTGTAGCCGGGCGGCAGGATGGCGCCGTTGGTCTGGCCGGAGATCAGATTCAGCGCGCCGGGCGTCGAGGGGCCGAAATTGGTCGAGAAGGAATTGTCGTTCAGCGCGAAATGCTGGGCGTAGTTCCAGAGCGCAGTGACGGTGTTGCCGTCATAGTAACCCATGACCTGGCCCTTGGTGCCGAAAGCGCCGGCAGCGCCCTTGGTGCCGTGACCGGTATTGGCCGGGAAGAGGTCCATGGCAAAGTTGTTATAGGCAGCCTGTTCGGCAGTGTAGCCGTGGTTCTGCGACTGGGTGGCAGCCTGGGTGCGATCGAGACGGAAGGGAGCGGCAGCATCGGCGCCGTTGCCCGTGTTGGTCTTGTTCGGGTTGTTGTCGACCAGGCCGGCATTGGCGAGCGTGTTGATATCGCTCGGCGTGTTTGCCGCTGCCGTGAACTCGGGTTCGCCGGCGACATTCGCAGCCTTGGGGTAGGTCGCGAAATAGTGGTCAAAGGAGACGTTTTCCTGGAAGATGACGACCAGATGCTTGATCGGGGTCGCGGTATTGGTAGCGGTCGGAGCGGCGGTGGTGGGGGCAGCGGTCTGGGCGACCGCGGCGGAACAGAGCGAAATCAGGGTGAGGGCGCTGCCGGCGGCGAGTGCTGCACGACGTGAAATTCCAGCCATATCAATATTCCTCTTCGAGTGATCGTCATCGCCCGGCAGGGAGAAAGTCGCTTGGGCAGCCGAGGCGGAAGGAAACAATGACCGGCTAGCAACGGTATATGACAGTTCCGTGAACGTCTGTTTTGCTGCGCACAAACTTGATTATTTTCAACAAGTTATACGTTGCTGATGTTATTGCCGTATTAGTATCCGGTGCCGCCGCGCCTTCCAAAATGGGCTCAGGCGTGCTTCAAAATGCCGCGCTACGAGGGCGATTTACCGAGGAAATATTCCGCAGCCAGCGCTACTCGGCCGCTTCGGCCAAATGAGGGGCGAGGGCCTCCTGCGGGGCAGGGGTCGCAAGGCTTTCCTGTGGCCAGCGTTGCAGGGCGGCGATCCCTGCTTCGGTCAGGGCATAGACACCCTTCTCGACGCGCTCGAACCAGCCATAGACATTGCCGAGCATGATCTTCCCTGCATCCGGGGCCACTGGCTTAATATCCTTTGGCCGCAGTGGACCTTGGCTCAGAGCCGCGGCACAGGCGAGCGCCTGCTGCCGGTAGGCGGTCATGACCGGAACCTTCGTGCTGCCGCCCAAAGCCGGGTCGCCGCGCCGGCGCTTGTGTTCGTTCACCAGTCGTGTGCGGCGCTTGATGTTCTTGCGCGGCAGGATCGAGCAGGGGCTGACGATGATTGAGACATCGCCGGCATCGGAAACGCCGAGCATGCCGAGGCCGAGGCGCCGGCAGAGATCGCGAAAACGTTTGTCGCTCTCGCGGCCCTTGCCTTTGGCTGACATGCGGGCTGCGATCCACACCTCGTCGCTTGCGGCTGCGCGATCGACCGCCTGCAGCAGCAGTTCGAGATTGAAGCTGAGCTTGAGTTCGCAGACGACCAGCAGCGGCGGCTCGCCCTCGCTCAAGCCGACGATGTCGCAGCCGCCGATCTCGCCCTTGACCACGTAGCCGGCGCTTTCCAGGAATTGTTTGACCGGCAGATAGAGCGACGTTTCCATGATGTCCCGAGACCTATGGGCGCGGAATTGGGCGCCCCATCGGCGGATAATGGCCGATTCGGGTTATTTTTCCGACATCGGTTTGCGGAAGGCATGTTCCTCAATCGCGCGGTACCTGAAATGGCAGATAGAGACTGGAGAAAGAGGACATGCCCTCTAGGTCAGGGAGGATGCGGAAATGAAGAGCGAAAGGATCATGCAATGGCAAAGAACACGATCTGCGTGTGGTACGACAGGGATGCCGAAGCTGCCGCCCGCTTTTACGCGGAGACTTTTCCCGACAGCGCGGTGGGCGCCGTCATTCGCGCACCGGGCGATTATCCTGATGGCAAGCAGGGAGATGTGCTGGTTGTCGAATTCACCGTTGCCGGCATTCCTTGCATCGGCCTCAACGGCGGTCCCGTGTTCAAGCACAACGAAGCCTTCTCCTTTCAGATCTCAACCGAGGATCAGGAAGAGACCGACCGCTACTGGAACGCCATTGTCGGCAACGGCGGCCAGGAAAGCGACTGCGGCTGGTGCAAGGACAGGTGGGGCGTATCGTGGCAGATCACGCCGCGCGTCCTGATGGAAGCGATCGCGGCGGGCGGCGCTGAGGCCAAGCGCGCCTTCGACGCGATGATGAAGATGCAGAAGATCGACGTCGCGGCAATCGAAGCGGCGCGTCGCGGCTGAAAGCTCCCGCCTCGCGGGCAGGAGCGTTCCTGCCCCGGAATGCGTCGGCCCGCGCGCCGGCCTTGCTCAATAGCAGGGCGGATAGGGGTAGTATCCGCAGTGATACGGCGGGCGGTGGTAATAGTAGGGCTCGCCATAGGGAGGGTAGTAATAAGGGGGCGGTGCGTAGGCCGGGGCCGCATAGACGGGCGCCCCTGCGACTGCTGCAGCCGCTCCAAGACCGAGGGCGGCGCCCGTTGCTAGGCCGACGCCATACCAGGCACCGTGACCATGCCAGTGGTCAATGAACAGTGCCGCCGGGCCACTTTTGCCGGCGATGCTACCTTCGAGGACCGCGACATCGAATGTCAAATTCGTGCCTTCGAGCTTCGGCGACTTCAATGTGACGACGGCATCGGCGACATCGGAACTGTCACTGCCGAGAACAGAGATCGTTGCATTTGGCGGATCCTTCGAAAGACTGTCGGGACCCTCGTTCCACGCCTTCACGAGTTCCGCGGTCGTGACATGGCCGGCGGCCCTCACTGGACGATCGGCAAAGACGATCGAATTGTTCGAAACACCTGTCAGCGTGAGCTTGTCACCCTCCAGCGTTGCGCCATCCGAATTGATCACGGCGAGCGAAGAGACGGAATCGGATTCCTTCGGCGTGGTTTGGCCGATGATCTTCTTAGGCATCGGATTGTCCGCCTCGGGACCTTCCTGAGCAGTGGCAATGCCGGCCGCAAGGCCGATGCCGGCGGCCAGGAGCAAGGCTAGAACGGAATTGGATTGCACTGGACTATCCTCCATGATGGAAATTCGGATTTCAGAGCAGGGCGATGCGACTGTCGCCGGACATACCGTCCGTCACGACGCGGAGATTTTCACGGCTGCGGACGCATAGGGGTTTGCACGCGACCGGCAGCCCCGGCACATCGGCCCATAAGTCGCCAATGCTTGGAAGTACGTTACGGTAAATTCCTGCGTAAATTTCTTCGGTTGATTGTGGCTGCCGCGGGAACCCCTCATCCCCCTGCCGGGACCTTCTCCCCAAGGGGAGAAGACATATGCGGCACCGACAGCACTCCTGACCTTAAGGTTTGGCAAGGCGCTGCGACTTGCCTCTTTCCCCCTGGGGAGAAGTGCCGGAGCGATAGCGAGGCGATGAGGGGCTCCCACGGAGGTCCAACACCTGTGGCAAGTTGATGCTTCGGTCAAAGGATTTTCGTGAGCAAAATCAATCCGCTATCATAAAATCGCGTGACCGATTTTCCACACTCGCCAACACCTCACCCATACTAACCCCGTCATCGAGCAAGGGGCCGGGGTCGCGAACCGGTTTTTGCGTTTCCAGTTCAGGAATTCCGGCGTTCGGTGATGGTTGCGGCGAGATGATCATGGGCTGTCAGAACCCATGATCCGGATGCCATCGTTCGGAAGGGGATGACAAGTCTCCGACCCAGATGGCACAGGACGATCGGACCGCAATCGGAGACAGGCAGCAAAGCCTGACACCTATACTACTATCTGATACCGCTGCCTGCCTCTTCCCATCAGGAGGTCAAGCCGCGGCCCGAAAACTCCCGGGCGCGGAGATTTGGCACGTCTTCGATTCAGTTATTCGGGGGTCAGATATTCTGATCCATCGTCTCGGCGGGAATTTCGTCGGCGCGATGGATGCGCACGACCGCTGCCGGAACGCCGGCAACGGTGCAGTGGGCCGGGACGGGTTTGACCACGACGCTGCCGGCGGCCACCTTGCTGAAGGCGCCGATCTCGATATTGCCGAGGATTTTCGCACCGGCGCCGATCATGACGCCGCGGCGAATCTTCGGATGGCGGTCACCGGTTTCCTTGCCTGTGCCGCCAAGCGTGACGTTCTGTAGGATAGAAACCTCGTCTTCGATGACGGCGGTTTCGCCGATCACGATGCCCGATCCATGGTCGAGCATGATTCCTGATCCGAGCGATGCCGCCGGATGGATGTCCGGGCCGAAAACCAACGAGGCGAGATTGGAAAGCCAGCTTGCCATCTCCACCCTGCCTTCGACCCACAAGGCATGGGCTATGCGGTGGGTCTGCAGGGCATGAAAGCCCTTGAGATTGAGGAAGGCATGCAGATAGGTCGTGCAGGCGGGATCGCGGGTGCGGACGGCCACCAGATCGGCCTCGGTGCCGACGATGATTTCCGGATTGCGCGTCAGCACCTCCCGAAAGAGATCGAGCAGATCGGCGCTGCCCATGCCCGCGACGGAGAGGCGCGCGGCGAGGACGCCGGCCAGCATGTCAGCACCGACCGGCGCCGTAATGATCTGTTCGCGGAGCAAGGGGCGAAGCAGGCGTTCGCGGTTGGCAAGATCGGCGGCTTCGATGCGCAATTGGTCCCAGACGAGGTCGGCAGACGCGATCTCGCCGCCGGCATGCGCCGCGATGTCGGTGTTCTCGATGCCTGCTGTCGCAGCCTCCTGTGCCATTCTCTCTCCTCAGGCCGAAATATCGATAACGCCGCAATCCCCTGCCTCGGAAGCAAAGGCGAGCTGCTTGCCGGATTTGTTCCAGCTCATCGAGGTGATCGCGCCCTTGCCGGGACGGCGCAGCAGCGCCTCCTTGCCGTCAGCAATACGGACGGCGAGAACCATGCCGTCGACGAAGCCGATGGCGAGGATATCTTCGGCCGGGTGGAATTTCACCGAAGTCGCCATGATGTTGGCGCGGGTGCCGAGTTCCAGCGGCGCCTTGCCCATCGGACCGTCCTTGCCCTGGAAAGGCCAGACGATTGCGGCCGGCGCGCCTGATGAGGCGAGCCACTTGCCCTTGGCGGACCAGGAGAGCGACTTCACCTTGGCAGGATAGCCGGTCATGCGCATGTGGCGCGCCTCGGCATTCGGCTTGGTATCCATTTTCCAGCCATGCAATGCGTTCTCCTGCATGGTCGTGACAAGGAACTGGCCGTCGGGGGAGAAGGTGACGCCGGTATGGGCGCCCTTCCATTCGAGATCGACGGGAGCTGCGCTCATGCCGACCCAATGAAGCGAGACGCCGTTATAGCGGGCAACCGCGATGCGCAGGCCCTTCGGCGCAAAGGCGAGGCCTTCAACCGTGCGCTCCTCGGCGAATTCCTTGGTCGTGCCATCGGCGAGACGAACGAAAGTGCTTTTGCTATAGGCGTAGGCGACCGCTCCCTGCGGGCCGGCGGCAAGCTGGGTGATCCATTTGCGCGGCACTTCGGCAAGCGTGGTCACCTCGCCGTCGGCCGTGGTGCGCACCACCTTGCCATCCTCGCCGCCCGAAATCAGGCTGTCGCTGTGGGGATCGCGGATGCAGCTCAGCATGCCCTTATGGGCTTCGGACACCTTCTCGCCGCCTTGCAGGCGGTGGATGGTTCCCGATGCGGCTGCGAAGAATGGGGTGTCCCTCAAAAATTCGACGGCCAGAACGTGGCCGTCGATATCAAGCGGCGCGACTGTCGGCATTAGGCAGACGCCTCGCAAGCCTTAAAGCTCTTTTCCAGCTTTTCACGGTCGAGCTCCCGGCCGATGAAGACGAGGCGGCTCTCATGCTTTTCGCCGTCCTTCCACGGGCGCTGATGGTCGCCCTCGATGATCATGTGGACGCCCTGGACGACATAGCGTTCCGGATCGTCCTTGAAGGCAATGATGCCTTTGAGGCGAAGAATGTTCGGGCCGTCCGTCTGCGTCACCTTCTGGATCCAGGGGAAGAAGCGATCCGCGTTCATCTCGCCGCCGCGCAGCGAGACCGACTGGACAGTCACGTCATGGATCGGCGACATGGCGCCATGATCGTGGTGATGGTGGTCATGATCATGGTGGTGATGGTCGTGATCATGATGATGGTGGTCATGATCGTGATGGTGGTGATCGTGATCGCAATCCGGGCCGCAGACGTGATCGTCATGCCTGGCGTCG
This sequence comes from Rhizobium sp. BK376, assembly GCF_004341625.1. GTDB lineage: Bacteria > Pseudomonadota > Alphaproteobacteria > Rhizobiales > Rhizobiaceae > Rhizobium. Next base: position 38,941 of record NZ_SLZG01000018.1, read on the forward strand.
AGGAAATGCGGATCGTTTTCCAGCGCGCGTTCCAGATTGAAGGCGCCCTGGTTCAGCACGCGGGCAAGGTCGACGCCCGAGCGGCTGGTCTTGTAGACGCGGGCGGCCGGGTTGATGGCGCGCACGACATCCTCGATCTGCGCCAGTTCTTCCGGCGAAACGAGGTCGGTCTTGTTGATGACGACGACGTCGGCAAAGGCGATCTGGTCTTCGGCCTCGCGGCTGTCCTTCAGGCGCAGCGGCAGATGCTTGGCATCGACGAGGGCGACGACGGCGTCGAGCTCGGTCTTGGTGCGGACGTCGTCATCCATGAAGAAGGTCTGGGCGACGGGAACCGGGTCGGCAAGGCCCGTCGTTTCGACGATGATGCCGTCGAAGCGGCCCGGACGGCGCATGAGGCCTTCGACGACACGAATGAGGTCGCCGCGCACGGTGCAGCAGACGCAGCCATTGTTCATTTCGTAGATTTCTTCGTCCGACTCGACGATCAAGTCGTTGTCGATGCCGATCTCGCCGAACTCGTTGACGATCACGGCGTATTTCTTGCCGTGGTTCTCAGACAGGATGCGGTTCAAAAGCGTCGTCTTGCCGGCGCCGAGATATCCGGTGAGAACGGTGACGGGGATCGGCTTTTGCGTGGCTGTTTCGGTCATGGGAGCCTCGAAATGTGGAATGTACCCAAAGGGCTGGAATTGGGGCTGGAAATTCGTCGCCTCCATATAAGGAGTTGAGCGCGGCAGTTCAAAGGCTTTGTGTATGTTATAAGATCACATCATTTCGTTGGCGTGCGAAGTACGTCCACATCGAACGCGTCCACATCCTGGAGCAGCTCCACCAGCCCCTTTACCGCATGGGCAATCAGCCGCTCGCCCTTCTCGGCCGTTGCCGCAGCGGCATTGCCGGCGACGCCGTCGGGGTTGAGGTCGGACATTTTCCAGCCGAAGGCGTGGGGGCCGTAGGCGCGCAGGTGCATGAAGCGCCTGGCGAAATCCGTCTGGCGGGAGGGGAAGTTGCCTGCCTTCGCCATGTCGACCCTGTCGGGGCAGAGCGCGAGCATCACCGACGTCTCGATATCGCCGCCGTGGATGTCGATCGCCTTGTTGTCGGGGGGTATCAACCCTTCCGGCACGCCGAAGCGCGTCCAGCTCGTCGCGACCGCCAGCATGTCGAAGCGGACTCGGGCTTCGGTTGCTACGACGGTCAGGAGCGGCGAGTTGCCGCCATGGGCGTTGAGCATGACGAATTTGCGGATGCCGAGGTCGTTCATACGCTCGGCGATGGTTAGCCAGCGATAAATTGCTTCCTCGGGCTGAAATGTCTTCGTTCCTTCAACATCCATATGTTCTATGGAGTAGCCGATAGATTCGACGGGCAGGAAGGTAACGGGCAGATCGCCGGGAAGCGCAGCTTTCAGGCGCTCGACGATGCCTGATGCTATCAGCGTATCGGTCTCGAAGGGCAGGTGGGGGCCATGCTGTTCGTGGGCGCCAAGGGGCAGCACGGCAATCCACGCCGACCTGTCCTTGCGGGATAAAGCCGGATCATTGTCTTCGAAACTAAGCGAAGGCTGCGCCATCTGAAGCTGTGCCCCTTGTTTATGTCAATCTCCTGCGCAATCTCATAGCGCGGCGATGTATCGACCGAAAGATCAACGGAAACAAAGATGGGCAAGAAGCACAAGGACGGAAAGAAGGGCAAGGCGGGAAAGAAGAAGGATCAGAGCGAATATTCGCTGGCTGACCTTTCGCCGGCTCTGATCCAGGCGGCGCGGTCCATGCGCACGGCGCTGACGCGCAGCCTGACGGAGAGCGGCCTCTATGCCGGGCAGGACGGCGTCGTCCTTGCGCTTGCCGAACAGGATGGCCTGCCTGCCGGCGCGCTTGCCCAGAAGCTCGGTGTCAAGGCGCCGACCATGACCCGCACGATCGGTCGCATGGAGGCACAGGGCTTTGTCGAGCGTCGTGCCGATACCGAGGATGCGCGCCTGACGAAGGTTTACCTTACCGAAAATGGTCGAAACAGCGTCGCACAGATCGAGACATCTGCTGCCGCATGCGACGCGCTCGCCACCCATGGTTTTTCCGAGAAGGAAATCCGTACTCTCGTTCGTCTCCTGAAGTCGATCGACGGCAACCTCCAGGCCGGCGAAGATTTCGATGATGAAGAAATTTGAAATCATTTAAAGATTCTAATTGCGCTCCTTGGTTCAAGCTTTTATTTAAATTTTTTTAAATGCCGGAATCGAAACAGCCGGCATCGATTGTTTGGGTTACACGGGGGAGGGGCGACGTGGCTCAAAAGATAAAGCTTTCGACAATTGCCGAAACGCTTGGCATTTCCACGGCGACCGTATCTCTGGCATTGCGCGACAGTCCGCTTGTCGCGGCGACCACGCGCGACAAGATCAAGGATCAGGCGCGCAATCTCGGCTATATCTACAATCGCCGTGCGGCGAGCCTGCGCACATCGCGTTCGGGGATTATCGGCGTTGTTGTGCACGACATCATGAACCCGTTCTACGGGGAAATCCTGAAGGCGATCGAGAGCGAGCTGGATCGTAGCCGGCACACTTTCATTCTCTCCAACCATTACGATTCAGTCGAAAAGCAGCGGACCTTCATCGAGACCCTGCTGCAGCTCGGCGGCGACGGGGTCATCATGTCGCCGGCCATCGGCACGCCGATAGAGGACATGCAGATCGCCGAGGACAACGGCATGCCAGCCATCCTGGTTGCACGTTCGATGGAAGGCATGGATTTCCCGACCTTTCGCGGCGACGACAGCTATGGCATCTCGCTTGCCACCAATCACTTGATCGGCCTCGGACATCGCTCGATTGCTATGATCGGCGGCACCGACCAGACATCGACCGGCCGTGACCGTTACCAGGGCTATGTCAACGCGCTGCGCAAGGCGAATATCGAGGTCAATCCGGACCTGCGCATTCCCGGACCGCGGTCCAAGCAGGGCGGTTTCGAGGCTGCGGTGCATTTCCTCTCCCTGCCGCAGAAGCCGACCGCCGCCGTCTGCTGGAACGATCTCGTCGCCATCGGCCTGATGAACGGCATTGCCCGCGCCGGTCTCGTACCGGGTAAGGATATTTCCGTCACCGGCTACGATGACCTGGAAGAAGCCGCGATCGCCACCCCGGCGTTGACGACCGTCTGGAACGGTCAGGCGGAGGTCGGAAGGCTTGCAGCGCGCGCGCTTCTTGATAGGCTGGAAGGCAGCCACGAACCTGACGGTATCCATCTCATCAAGCCCGAGATGCGCATCCGCCAGTCGACGAGCCCTTACCGTCCGCGCACTTAAAGTCCTGGTCCTTAAAGGAAAAATCATGTCCGAAGCCCGTATTTCCGTCCTCGTTCCGGGGAAGATCCATCCACGCGTCCTCGAAAGGCTGCGTGATCGTTTCGATATCGTGGCGGTCGAGAAGGGCGAACGGCCGCAGATCGATGCCGAGACAGCCAAGCGTATTCGCGGGATTGCGGTGGCCGGCAGCGTCAACGCCGCCTGGATGGATGCTCTTCCCAATCTTGAGGTAATCGCCAATTTCGGCGTCGGCTATGACGGTGTCGATGTCGGGCATGCCGCATCGAAGGGCATTGTCGTGACGAATACGCCCGACGTGCTCAATGACGAAGTCGCCGATACCGCCGTTGGCCTGCTGCTCAACACGGTGCGGCAATTGCCGCTTGCGGAGAAATGGCTGCGCGATGGGCGCTGGGTGAAGGAAGGATCGTTTCCGCTGTCGCCGTTCTCGCTGAACGGCCGGCATGTCGGCATGTACGGCCTTGGCCGCATCGGCCAGGAGATCGCCAAGCGGCTGGAACCCTTCAAGGTGAAAATCTCCTATCACACGCGCACGCGCAATGCTGACGTTGCATATGACTATTTCCCGACGCTGCTCGACATGGCCAAGGCGGTCGACACAATCATTGCTATCGTTCCGAAGACGCCGCAGACGCATAAGGTGATCGATGCCGAGATCCTGGCTGCTCTCGGTCCGGAGGGCGTCATGATCAATGTCGGTCGTGGTTGGTCGGTCGATGAAGAGGCGCTGATTGCGGCCTTGAGGGATGGGACGCTTGGCGCAGCCGGGCTCGATGTCTTTTACGAGGAACCGCACGTGCCGGCGGCTCTGATGGAGCTGCCGAATGCGGTTCTGTTGCCGCACGTCGCTTCCGCATCCGTGCCGACACGCAACGCCATGGCCGACCTCGTGTCGGAGAACATCATCCAGTGGTTTGCCAAGGGCACCGCGGTCACGCCGGTGCCGGAGACGCCGCAGAAGCGCTGAGGCATTTAGGGCATCTCCGCTTTTCTTCCAACCGCGGAAATGCTCTATCCCTTTGATTTGACGCAATTCCGGATGCAAAACCGCATCACACTTTTACTGGAATTGCTCTTGGGCAACGCGATCAGGCGATCGCCTTTACCGGCATCGCCTGCATCTTTCCAGCCGCGTAGTCGCGCACGGCATCGCCAAAGGCGCTGAACAGCCGGTTGGAGGCGATATCGGTCTCCGCCCAGTATTCCGGATGCCATTGTACGCCGACGGCGAAGGCTTTGGCGTCGATGACGGAGACGGCCTCGACGGTGCCGTCTTCCGCAACAGCCTCCACTTGCAGCCGCGGCGCCGTTTCGGCAATCGCCTGGCGGTGAAGGGTGTTGACGCGCACCTCACCGGCGCCGATGAAATTGGCGATGCAGGAGCCTTCCTTTACGAAGACGCTCTGGCGAATGGCATAGAGCGCATCGCGATCCGTGCCTTCAGGCCTACGGTGGTCGGAGCGGCCAGGGAGATCCTGGATCTCGCTGTCGAGAGAGCCGCCGAGCGCGACATTCAGTTCCTGTATGCCGCGACAGATTGCCAGAAGCGGGATGGCGCGATCGATCGCCCGCCGGATCAAGGGCAGGGACGTCGCGTCGCGTGCGGGGTCAAACGGGCCATCGGCCTCAGTTGCTTGCCTGCCGTAAAGCGAAGGGTGAACGTTGCTGGCCGAACCTGATATCAGCACGCCGTCGACCCGATCTAGAATGGCATCGATATCATAGCCTTCTTCCATGGCCGGCACGATCAGGGCCATCAGCCCGGACGCCTTGAGTGCGGCGTTCACATATTGCTGCTGCACCGCATGCCAGGTTGCCCCGTCGATCGCCCTGATGTCGGCAGGAATGGCGATGATCGGCTTTGTCATGAATGGCTCCAGTAAAAATGCCAAAATTGTGCGTTCGTGTGAGAGCGCAGAATGAATATGGTGTCTATCACAACGCAATTCACGGCGCGCGCCATATTTCGGCGACCCGGAAAGGTTGCGATCGCAACGGTTCCTACCTGCACTACATGTCGTATCGATTGCAGCAGCATGATGGCCAAAAAGATTGGTGGGAGCAGAGCTTGAAAGAAAATGCGCGACATGGTTAGCTCCTGCCGCCGCCGGGGTGCCCGGACAGACCGCTATGCCAGCGATACCAGCTATACGGGAGGTTTTTGATGGATCGCCGTTCGTTCATCAGAAGGGCCGGCCTTATAGGCGCGGGCGCTGCGTCTTCTTCCGTTCTGGCAGCTCCGGCCATCGCGCAGGAAAATCCCAAGATCACCTGGAAGATGACGTCTTCCTTTCCGAAGACCCTCGATACGCTTTATGGCGGTATCGAGGACATCGCCAATCATGTCTCGGATGCGACGGGCGGCAATTTTACCATACAGACCTACGAAGCCGGCGAAATCGTTCCTGCGCTTCAGGCGGTGGATGCCGTCAGCGCCGGGACCGTCGATGCGGCCCATACCTGCTCCTATTATTTCTGGAACAAGGATCCGACCTACGCGATCGGCACCGCCATCCCGTTCGGATTGAATGCCCGTCTGTCGAATGGCTGGTTCTATCAGGGCGACGGCAACAAGCTGATGAACGAATTCTTTGCCACGCAGGGCATGTACGGTCTGCCGGCGGGCAATACCGGCGCCCAGATGGGCGGCTGGTTCCGCAAGGAAATCAATACGCTGGACGATCTGAAGGGCCTGAAGATGCGCATCGCCGGGCTTGCCGGCAGCGTGATGCAGAAAGTTGGCGTCGTGCCGCAGCAGCAGATCGCCATCGGCGACGTCTATGCGGCGCTCGACAAGGGAACGATCGATGCCGCGGAATGGGTCGGCCCTTATGACGACCTGAAACTCGGGTTCCAGAAGGTCGCGAAGTTCTACTATTATCCCGGCTGGTGGGAGGGCGGAGCCGTCGTCCACGCCTTCTTCAACCTGGAAAAATGGAACGGCCTGCCGAAGAATTACCAGACGATCCTCAGCGATGCCTGCGCCTTCGCCAACACGAATATGCTGGCGAAATACGATGTGAGGAATCCGCAGGCGCTGAAGCAGATCGTGCAGGACGGCGCAACGCTCCGTCCCTTCAGCCAGGAGATCATGGAAGCCTGTTTCCAGGCCTCCATGGGCATCTATGCCGACCTCTCGAAGTCCAATGACTACTTCAAGAGGATCTACGAGGATCAGGTGGCCTATAAGAAGGACGCCTATCTCTGGATGCAGCTGTCGGAATACACGTTCGATACCTTCATGATGATCCAGCAGCGCGCGGGGAAGCTCTAGGCGTTCAAGCGCGCATGTATCCGAGCATGTTTACGATTCACCCTGCATCAGCGTTGCTGGATCGACATTCGATCCCTGTTAGCGACAACCCGATTTTTCCTTTTCGCACCCGATCCTGTTCATGGTCACACTGACAGGGCGATAGCTGTAATCATGCTTTTTCTTGTCTGTCGCCGCGTCGATCAACGCGACGGCGACAATGCTGACGAGACCGTTGTTGCTCGCCGCATCGAGCCGTTCTGCGGATGTCTTGTCATAGGGCTGAACGCTCGCGAAACCGGTCTTGTAGCCAGGTGCCTGACAGTGGACGGATACGGGGCGTGAAGCATAGCCGTAGTCCGGGACCTTGATTTCAGCCGGCGTTTTGATTGAGGCACGATATCCTTCGCTTTCCAAAGCGCAATCAATGCCTTCCAGTTCGGTTTGGCTGGTGAATTGCCCATCCGATTTGGCTACAATTCCGTAGGTGCGCACTGTTACGATCTTTTGTCCTTTGAGCGGCGGAATGTCCTCTCCGGCAGCGCGCTGTGGCGCCAAGGCGTCGCCATATTGCACGCCTTTTGCTGTCGGCACGACAGAGACGCTCATCGAGATTGGCTTTGCGGTCTGGCATCCTGCCAGCCCTGCGACCAAGAGGAGGGAAATCATGTGTAGGCGAGGCAAGGCATACATCATCTGGTCCTAACAGGAGAGGGCGTAAATCAAAATCGCCGACAGGGGCGTCGGTGTGCTGGTTTGGGGCAGGGCGGATTTGGAAAAATGACGGGGTTTGAAGAAAAGTGGCGGGGACGATGGGTTGTTCTGAGACGTCGAATATCTATCCCTTTGCAACCGGCGAGTCATTATTGTAATCGGAAGTAGAGTTACTGTAACGTAAACACAATAAGGGGGTGCAAAAATTCACTCAATTTGGGACCAAATGGGTGATATACTTGGAAAATTCGACCAAATCGCTCTTAATTGCGCAATCAATTTTTAAATGGTTTGAATTACCGTGCCTGCCGCATAAGGGGGACTCTGGATGAAGCCTCAAAGCCCGAACGCGGTACCGACGGATGTTTATCTGTCGTTCGTGAGTTCGCTCTTTGGAAATCGCAACACGTTGTTCACGGGCATGACCGTTCAGGTCCTGACCTATCTCGTCGTGTACGCAAAATCCGGCGCCAATTTCTATCTCTATCTCTCGGCCCTCTTTGTCGCGGTCTGCATCTTTCGCGTCTATTGGTTTCAGCGGTTCGATGCGACGGACAAGTCCAAGCTGACACGTGAGGACATTGCCCGCTGGGAGAGGCTCTACCTCTATGGCGGCGTTTCGACGACGACGCTGCTTGGTATTGGCAGCGGTTACGCCATCCTCGTGCTGCAGGACTTTTTTGCGGAGATCGCGTGTATCGCGGTCACGCTTGCCTCGATGGTTTCGGTTGTCGGCCGCAATTATGGGTCACCCAAGGCGGTCAATCTCCAGACAATTTCAGCGTCGCTGCCGATCAGCCTCGGGTTCCTGCTGCTCAGGGACCCCTATATGGTTATCCTGTCGCTGACGCTTATTCCGTTCGTGTTGACGACGCGTTCCATGGCCAATGGCGTGCGCGAATTCCTCTACAAGAACGTCATTGCCTCGCGCGAGATATCGCTGATTGCCGACCGGTTCGATACCGCGCTCAACAATATGACGCACGGCCTGTTCATGCTGGATGCCGACAACCGCATCCTCGTCGTCAACCGCAAGGCCTGCGAGCTTCTGCATCTGACCAACCAGGATCAGCTCAAGGATTGCGAGCTCGATGTCGTGCTGCGCTACGGCGTGCGCAATGCGTTCATCGACGGTTCGCTGCCGAGCCTCATCCAGCGGCAGCTGGCGCAGCTGGTCGACGGATCGCTGTCGCGCACACTGATCCAGTTCAACGAAGATCTCTTCCTTGAATTTTCGGCAAGCCGCCGTGACGATGGCGTCGTCATCCTTATTTTCGAGGACGTCACGGGCCGCATTCGCGCCGAGCGCAAGATCATGCACATGGTGCGGTTCGATCCGCTGACGGGCCTGCCGAACCGGGAATATTTCGTCGATCTCGTCAAGGAGAACCTGTCTGCCCGCAGGCGGCCCGGCAAGATCGGGATCATGGTCATCGACGTCGACGACTTCAAGCATGTCAATGACATGAAGGGTCACGTGGTGGGCGACCGCGTTCTGGTGAAGATCGCAGGACGGCTGAAGGAAGAGGCAGGCTCAACCGCGCTCGTCGCCCGGCTCGTCGGCGACCAGTTCGTCCTGTTCTTCCCGAACGAGGACGATGCTGCGGATCTCGACGGCCGGATTCGGAGCCTGCATGCTGCCATGGCCGGCGCCTATGAGGTGGACGACAACACGTTCCGCGTTTCCTTCAGCAGCGGCTATGTCACCATCGACAGCCGCGAATTCCGTCCCGAGGAATGGCAGATCAAGGCTGATCTCGCGCTCTTCGAGGCGAAGTCGCGGATGAAGGGTGGCTGCTCGGCCTTCGAACAGGAAATGGACGCCCGCTATCTCGACCGGCAGAAGCTCAAGGACGATCTGCGACTGGCGATCGAGACCGGCAAGCTGCACGCCGTCTACCAGCCGATGTTTACGCCCGATGGCACGAAGATCGATTGCTGCGAAGCGCTGGTGCGCTGGGTGCATCCGGAAAAGGGTTCGATCCCGCCGAACGTCTTCGTGCAGATCGCCGAAGAGATGGGGATCGTTGCCGGCATCACGAAATACATGATCAACCAGGCCTGCCGCGATTGTGCGAGCTGGCCGGCGCCGCTATCCGTGTCGGTCAACCTTTCCGCACAGGATCTGCGAAACACCGACATCATCGCAGTCGTTGCCGATGCGCTGGCAACCTCGGGCCTTACGGCCTCGCGGCTCCACATCGAGGTAACGGAAAGCTGCCTCGTCGACGAGTTCTCGACAGTTCGCGCCATCCTGTCCGATCTGCGCTCTCGTGGCATCACGATCGCGATCGACGATTTCGGCACGGGTTTCTCCAGCCTCAGCTATCTGGACTCGCTGCCGATCGACATCGTCAAGATCGACCGGTCCTTCGTCAACGACATCGTCGAGGATACGCGGCGCTTCAAGCTGCTGCGCGGCATCGTCAATCTCTCGCGCGAGCTGTCCCTGGAAATCGTCGTGGAAGGTGTCGAGACACGCGATCAGTTGATGCTGATAAACAAGCATCAGTGCGCCGACTACATTCAGGGCTACGTCTTCTCTACGCCCGTTTCCACCGAGAGCATCCTCGAAATGGTCGACGGCCTTGCCAAGAAGCAATCTGCAAAGCAATCCGTGCGTAGCGGCAAGAACGTCGCCTAATGTGAGATTTTCGAGCCGTTCGTTCGGGCCGGAGGCCTCGACGACGAACGGACACCCGGATGCGCATCGGCCGTTAGTGGCCCGAATCTCTGTTTCAAGTTGATTATTCTGATCCGCGGGCGACAAAAAAATCGCGCGGGAGTAGCCCTGTTAACCTTAATATAATTCTTATTATTCAAGTTTTATTCAAATCTTGCGAAGGGCCTAGCCCTGAAGCATTAATGATCCGTTAACATGGATATGTGGATCATGCTCTCGGATATCTTTCACAACAGCTTCTCAAAAAAGCTTCTTCAGATTTTGGATCGCGTCGAATATCGGCGTGTTGAAAGCAGCGAGGACCTGGAAGAGGTTGGCCGCATTCGTTACCGCGCCTACAAGATGGCGGACATCCTGCCGCTCTCAGGCTCAAAGCTGATCGATGACAGCGATTTCGATGATCACGCTTATGTCTTTGGCGTCTACTTCTACGAGCGGTTGATCAGCACCGTTCGCATCCATCATGTCACGCCCGAGCATCGCGTCAGTTCGACCCGCGACATTTATCCGGCTGAGATCGATCAGTTCCTGGATGCGGGCATGAGCCTGATTGATCCCGTCCGTTTTGCGGCCGATCCGGAAATCATCGGTGAAATGCCTTCGCTTCCCTATCTGACGCTGAGAATTGCCTCGATGGCTGCCGACTATTTCGATGCCGACCGCGTCCTGCAATTGGTCAGCCCGCAGCACGCGTCTTTCTATCGCCGCGTCTTCTATGCCGATACCATCGTTCCGGCGAAGAGCAATGTCGGCAAGTACAATATCGATCTGACGCTAATGGCAACGCGGACAAGAGATGTCAGGCAGAACCTCTACAAGCGTTTCCCGTTCTTCGTCTCGGAACCCTATGAACGGCGGATGATGTTCTCGCGCGACACCAACCTGGGTCCGGCGCCACTGACCATTCTTCCGACGGCACGCCATGCTGCTCGTGGCCAGATGGAGCCTGAACGCCGGCTGGGTTGAACAATGTTTGATCCGGGGCGCTGATCCCGGATCAAACCTTTGGCCGCACGCCTGCGGCATTGTCGTGGATTGCATTTTTCCCCGCTTTGTGTAAGGCCTCAATTGAGGAAATTGCCCTGCTTTGCAGCGGGTGTTACGAGGGGCTCGGGACGTCTTTCCCAATCCGTAACGCTGGCCGCAACCTGGGGCGATTTAGGGATATGGGTTCTGCTGGGAGGCCGTTTGAAGGTCGATTGCAGCGGACCGTTCAAGGGGAGATCGTCTATGGCTGAACATCATTCCGGACCTGTCGAAACCGGTGCTCCAATGGATTACCGAGAGCACGAAAAGACCTATGGTCTGTTCATTAGCGGCGCCAAATATGGATCGATGATCATTGCGGCGCTGCTTCTGGGCATGGCTGCCGGTTTCTTCGGCGGCGGCGGTTTCCTCGGCGGTCTTCTCGTCTTCATCATCCTCGTCGTTATCGGCGCCTTCCTGCTGCGCTGACCGGCCTCCCGTCTTCCGCAGCCTTTCCCAAAAAATTCGCAGGCCATTACGGGCATGCTCCGAAGTGGTTCGTCTGACGCAAGGAGATGTAGTTGGGCAATCTTGTCTTTGTGGCAAAGGAGACTGCCGCGGATGAGACGCGTGTTGCGGCGTCCGTAGAGACAGTGAAGAAGATGAAGGCGCTCGGCCTCGATATCGTGGTCGAGGCCGGTGCCGGTCTTCTGTCACGCATCCCCGATGGCGAATATGAAACGGTCGGCGCGCGCATAGGCTCGGTTGCCGATGCAGCTGGTGCCGATGTCGTTCTGAAGGTCCGTCGTCCGACGACGGCCGAGATCGCCGGCTATAAAAGCGGCGCGATCGTCATCGCCATCATGGACCCCTACGGCAATCATGCAGCGCTTGCCGATATGGCCCGGGCCGGGCTCATTGCCTTTGCCATGGAGCTCATGCCGCGCATCACGCGCGCGCAGTCGATGGACGTTCTGTCGTCGCAGGCCAATCTGGCCGGCTACCAGGCCGTGATCGAGGCGGCTGAAGCCTATGACCGCGCCATGCCGATGATGATGACGGCGGCAGGAACGGTGCCCGCCGCCAAGGTCTTCGTCATGGGCGCTGGCGTTGCCGGCCTGCAGGCAATTGCGACGGCCCGGCGCCTCGGCGCCGTGGTTTCCGCGACAGACGTTCGCCCGGCGGCCAAGGAGCAGGTCGCCTCGCTCGGCGCCAAGTTCATCGCCGTCGAGGACGAGGAGTTCAAGGCAGCGGAAACTGCCGGCGGCTACGCCAAGGAAATGTCGAAAGATTATCAGGCCAAGCAGGCGGCGCTCGTTGCCGAGCATATTTCCAAGCAGGACATCGTCATCACGACGGCACTGATCCCTGGTCGGCCGGCGCCGCGGCTGGTGTCGCGCGACATGCTGAAATCCATGCGGCCGGGCGCTGTTGCCGTCGATCTGGCGGTCGAGCGCGGTGGCAATATCGAGGGGGCGCAGGCAGGCGGGATTGCCGAAGTCGAGGGCGTCAAGGTCATCGGGTTTGCCAATATGCCGGGCCGGGTGCCCGCCAGCGCCTCGCTGCTCTACGCCAAGAACCTCGTCACTTTCCTGGAGACCATGGTCAACAAGGAGACGAAGACGCTCGGCCTCAATCTCGACGACGAGCTGATCAAGGCGACGATGCTGACCCATGACGGCGTGGTCGTGCATCCGGGCTTCATCGATCCGGATCAGGCAAATGCCAAGAAGGGAGTTCTGTGATGGCGACCCAGGAAATGGAGCAGGCGCTGCAGCAGCTGAATGAGGCCGTCACGGCAGTCACTACGGCCGCAGCCCATGCGCCTGATGTGGCGAGCGCTGCCACCGGTGGCGTCATCGATCCGCTCGTCTTCGAACTTGCGATCTTCGTGCTGTCGATCTTCGTCGGCTATTACGTCGTCTGGTCGGTCACGCCGGCGCTGCATACGCCGCTGATGGCCGTCACCAATGCTATTTCATCCGTCATTGTGGTCGGCGCGCTACTCGCGGTCGGGATATCGGCAAGCGGGCTTGCGACGGGCTTCGGCTTCGTCGCGCTGGTCCTGGTGTCCGTCAATATCTTCGGCGGCTTTCTTGTGACCCAGCGAATGCTGGCGATGTACAAGAAGAAAGACAAGTGAGCCCGGCATGCTGAGCAATATTGCAGCCTTCCTCTATCTCGTGTCGGGCGTCCTCTTCATTCTGGCGCTGCGCGGCCTTTCGCATCCCTCCACCAGCCGCAAGGGCAATCTCTACGGCATGGCCGGTATGACGATCGCCATCCTCACCACGCTGGCGCTGGCGACACCCTCCTTCGGCGGTCTCGTGCTGATCGTCCTCGGCATCGCGATCGGCGGCGGGGCAGGGGCCTATATCGCCCGCGTCATTCCGATGACCTCTATGCCGCAGCTGGTCGCCGCCTTTCACTCGCTGGTCGGCCTTGCCGCCGTGCTGGTGGCTGCGGCCGCGCTCTATACGCCGTCCTCCTTCGGCATCGGCGAAATCGGCCAGATCCATACCGAAGCGCGCATCGAAATGGCGCTTGGCGTGGCGATCGGCGCACTGACCTTCACCGGCTCGATCATCGCCTTCCTGAAGCTTGACGGGCGCATGTCGGGCAAGCCGATCATGCTGCCGGCGCGGCACGTCATCAATGCCGCCCTGCTGGCATTGATCGTCCTCTTCATCATTGTGCTTGCCGTTACCGAGAGCCATTTCGCCTTCTGGGCCATCGTTGCCCTAGCGCTTGCGCTCGGCGTTCTGCTGATCGTGCCGATCGGCGGCGCGGATATGCCCGTCGTCGTGTCGATGCTCAATTCCTATTCGGGATGGGCGGCAGCCGGCATCGGCTTCACGCTCGGCAATCTGGCGCTGATCGTGACCGGCGCGCTCGTCGGCTCGTCGGGTGCGATCCTGTCCTACATCATGTGCAAGGGCATGAACCGCTCCTTCATCTCGGTCATCCTCGGCGGCTTCGGCGGCGAGGTTTCGTCCGGCGCTGCCGACGATATCGACCGGACCGTGAAGCTCGGCTCGGCCGAGGACGCGGCCTATCTGATGGCGAATGCCTCGAAGGTGATCATCGTGCCGGGTTACGGCATGGCGGTCGCGCAGGCGCAGCATGCACTGAGAGAAATGGCCGACAGGCTGAAGGCGCATGGCGTCGAGGTAAAATATGCCATCCATCCTGTCGCCGGCCGCATGCCGGGCCACATGAACGTGCTGCTCGCCGAAGCCAATGTTCCCTATGACGAGGTCTTCGAGCTGGAAGACATCAATTCGGAATTCGCCCAGGCCGATGTCGCCTATGTCATCGGCGCCAACGACGTCACCAATCCGGCGGCACGCGACGACAAGACCTCGCCGATCTACGGCATGCCGATCCTCGACGTCGACAGGGCCAAGACCTGCCTCTTCGTCAAGCGCTCGCTCGGCTCCGGCTATGCCGGCATCGACAACACGCTGTTCTACAAGGACGGCACGATGATGCTGTTGGGAGACGCCAAGAAGATGACCGAGGACATCGTCAAGGCGATGAACGAGTAACGGCGAGGCGACGAAGGGCGAGGTTTCCCGGTTTCGGCCGTCGAGGTCGATTCTGCGGAATCATTCCCGTTGCGGTTTCCGCCCGATCAATTCACGGATGTCGGCTGCGACTTCGGACATGTCGTTGTTCAACTGATGGTCGCGTCCTGGGAGCTTGCGCACCGCGGCCTGCGGGATCGCTTTCGCGATCAGGTCGACATGCCCGGCGGGAACGATCTCATCCGCGTCGCCCTGATAAAGATAGACGGGCGATTGAGCGGGCAGCTTCGCGCCGAGGTCCGGTTCGGGCTTGATATCCTCGCTCGGCCAACCTCCCTCGCCGATGAACGGCATCGAGACCAGGAAAATGCCGGCCGGTGACTGCTTCGGCGGTTCGGCTGCAAGGCTATGGACAAGGATGGTGGCGCCGATCGAATGGCCGACCAGAATGGCTCCTCTATCCAGTTTGTCCAACTCCTTGTGGAGTGCTGCACTCCAGCGCGCAAATTCGGGATTATCTTCGTCCGGCATGCGCGGATAGCGAATCTCGTAGTCAGGCCCAAGCTCCTGCTCGAGGTTTGCGACCAGTTTGCTGTCCCATTCGTCATGCGCGTTTTCGCCGCCGCCCTGGACGAACAGAAGCTGTCTCGTCATGGCCTATTCCTCACTTTGATAGGGCGCTCTAAGCAGGACCGTGATCGCGGTTCCGAATCTTCGAGCAGTTGAATTGAAGCAAGGTCGAACGCGAAGCATTAGCGCGACAAAGCGAGGACAATCTCCCATGGCCCCCTTCCGCTTCTTAAAAGTATCATAAGAAAGGGTTAAGCGAGACGCATTGTGTGCACAGTGCTGTAACAGCTTAGAGGGGCGATTATTGGTCCCTTAAGCTATTGGGGCCAAAATGGTCCCCAAACTCCAAATTCTTTTACGTGATGATTTTGAAAATGCAGGGATCGACGAAATTTGAAGAATTTGTCGGCGCTGTCGCCAATCTGCACGAAGCGGAGTCAGAGCAGGACATTTTTTTGGCATTTCACGCCGCATGTGAAAGCGTGGCCGGGCCTTTGGCCCTTTGCGGCTATGTGGTGGCGCGCAACGGCAAGACGGTGCGCGAGGTAGCGCAGGTCGGTGATCTCAATTTGCCCGCGGGCACGGCACTCCCAAACACCGATTGGTTGATCGAGGGCGTCGAATTTCCGATCAGCCAGGCCGCCAACGGATCGCCGATCCTTGCCCAGCCGCTTGTCAGCGGAGCCCGCGTGGTGGGTGGCGTCATCCTTGCCGGAAGCGGCCTTGTGAGCCCGGAGAGCCTGCTCCGCTGCAGCCGGCTTACGCGCTTCTGCGCCGGTGCCATCGTCGCCTTTCACGAGCGGCGCTTGTCGCAGATGGTGCTCGAAGCTCTGGAGGAGAGCGAAGAGGCGATTTCGTTCTACGACGCCAATGACGGCATCGTTTTCACCAACAATGCCTATCACCGGGTTTTCCCGCATTACCCCGAACCCTCGCAATTGCTGGGCCGGAACCATCTCGACCTCTACCGGATGGATCTCGATGCCGGGATCATCGACGATCCGCTGGCGCGCAACGATCCGGAAGCTTATCTCGCCAAGCGCAAGCAGATGGCCGAAGTTCTGGTCGCGCGTCAGCGCGAGATCCAGAAGATCAGCTCCAAGACCTATATCTATACGCGCTCCCGCTCGAATACCGGGGCGACCATGTCGCGGCGGATCGACATCAGCGAGCAGGCGTCGACAGAGGCCCGCCTGCGCGAACGGGAGCGGGAACTCCATACCCTGGCGTTCCAGGATCCGCTCACCGGCCTGTTCAATCGCGCCTATCTGCTCAATCTGATCGGCGACCTGCAGAGCCGCTTGCGCGAGGGCTCGCTCGAGCAGATGGCCGTCTTTCTCGTCGATCTCAACGGCTTCAAATTCGTCAACGACACCTATGGCCACGATTGCGGCGATTTCGTTCTCAAGGTCGTGGCGGAACGCCTGAGCAAGATGGTGTCGGAAGGCGACGCCGTGGTCCGGCTCGGCGGCGACGAATTCGTCATCATTTTCGAGCGCGCCCTTGTCCCAGCCGAGCTTGCCGCGACCGCCGACGCCATCATTGCCGAACTGGCCCAACCGGTCGAATATGGGGACGTGGTTCTGACGACGGGAACGAGCGTCGGAATTGCCGTCCGCGCGGGTAAGGACGCCGATCTCGGCACCGTCATCGCCGACGCCGATCTGGCGATGTACGAAGTCAAGAAGATGAAGTGCAGCGCCCATATGTTCTTCGATCCGGGCATGCGGGCCGGCATGCTGGAGCGCTTGAACCTGCTGGAAGACCTGCGCAACGCATTGCGCGAAGGCGAATTCGAACTCTACTACCAACCGCAGTTCAGCACTGCGATGCCGCATCTCGTTGGTTTCGAAGCCCTGGTCCGTTGGCATCACCCGACGCGCGGGCTGGTGTCCCCGGGCGTATTCATTCCGCTCATGGAGGAATACGGCCTGATCGAGGCCCTTGGCGAGTGGGTGCTGCGGACGGCCTGCACGGAAGCGGCACGCTGGCCGGGCGAGTTGCACGTTGCCGTCAATGTGTCGCCTCTGCAGGTCCGCAACGGCCGGTTCTCGCTGATCCTCAGCGATACGCTGCTGCGCACCGGCCTTGCGCCGCACCGGCTGGAGCTGGAAATCACCGAATCCGTCTTCATCGATGATGAAGCCGGGACGCGCGCGCAGCTGGAACTCTGGAAGTCGCTCGGCGTGCGCATCGCTCTCGACGATTTCGGCAGCGGCTATTCAAGCCTCGGCTATCTGAACGCGTTTCCGATCGACAAGATCAAGATTGATCGCGGCTTCCTTGGCAAGCTGAACCCCGACAATCCCGATGAAGCGGCAGACATCATCCTGCGCACCATCATCGATCTCGGCCGTGCGCTCGATATGACGGTGACCGCAGAAGGCGTAGAGCGAGCCGACCAGCTCGAATTCCTGAGCGAACGCCGTTGCTCCGAGGTTCAGGGATATCTGCTCGGAAGGCCGATGCCGGTGGAACAAGCACGGCTGCTGTTTGGGGCAAACGACCGATCGTCCGAAACGGATTCCCAGTGCATTGAGCTGGCGTAGCCAGCTGTCGCCATCCAGTCTCTCTCTGCGTGTCAGCTATGAGTCCCGGCTTTCTGCTCAACAGCGCTGCGCTGCGCCATCAATACCCAGAGCAGGCCTTCCGGCAGGAAGTCGACCTGGACCATGCCGCCGAAGGCGGCGGCCGCGTGCGTCTTGATGATCGTCGTGCCGAAACCGGTGTGCAGGGGTGTCTTGACCGTCGGACCGTTCATCTCCTCCCAGCTGAAGCGGATCATCGGCGCAGCGCCCTCTTCGACGTCGGTCCAGCTGATGCGGATGCGGCCCTCGGGGGCCGAGAGCGCACCGTATTTCACGGAATTGGTCGCCAGTTCGTGAAGGGTCAGTCCGAGGTTCTGCACGGCTTCTGGCCTCAGCAGGATATCATGTCCCTCGACCTGAAGCTGCTGCGGGTCCTGCAGGAAGTTCGCAAGGTGAAGATTGATGACGCGGCGGAGCGAGACGCCCGACCATTGCTCGCTCGTCAGAATTTCGATCGAGCGCGCAAGGCCGTCCAGGCGGTCGGCCACGGCCTTCTGGAATGTGTCGACGCTGTCCGTCTGCTTGGCAAGCTGGCGCATCATCGCCTGGGCCAGCGCCAGCAGGTTCTTCGTGCGGTGGACGAGTTCATGCATGACGAGGTGAAGCCGATCCTCGGTCTCGCTGCGGTCGAACGACGCATTGGAGAGCGCGACGGCCACCTGGTTGGCCTCGACGACGCTGGTTTCGATCGGAGCGACGATCTCGCCACGGCCCATCCGGTTGGCCATGTCGGCAATATCCTGAATTGTCGTGCGGACCTGGCGGGCGAGGGCGTAAACGGCAATCAGCGCAATGAGAAGCAGCAGGATGCCGCCATAGACCAGGAAACGCCAGATGTTGGCGATGGAGTCCTGGACCGATGCAATCGGCCCCCACACGACCGTCTTCCACGCCCATCCAGGCACCTGGGCGTAGCCAAGCAGGTCCCGCGGCATGGTATAGTCATTCTGATAGATGCCGCTGCTCAGTCCCAGCGCCGGCAGTATATCCTTCTTGAAGAGCGTCCCGGCTGCAAGATGGTCGGCTCCAATGGAGGCAACGACGTGTCCGGTGCCGTCGAGCACCGCCGCCGACCAGCCGGGCGCCATTCCGTCGGTTGTCAGCAGCCGACCCAACTCCTCGGCATTCTGCGTCATGATCAGGGCAGCGCCGGAGGGCGATGTCGCAAGCGGCATGGTCACGTTGAAGACATATGCGCCGCTGGTCGAGCCCAGGAAGACATCCGAAACCTCGGTCCTTCGCGAATCGAGCGCGTGCTTGAGCGCGGGTATGTTCGACATCTTCTTCAGCGGTGTGCCATAGGACCGGCGGGTGTTGAGCAGCTGCTGGCCGTCTGAGTCAACAAGAAGAACGAACATCGAATCAGAGCCGAGTGCGGTCAGCGTCCGATCATGAAAGGCTGCCAGATCGCCTCGCTCCAGTTCGGGGGAGGTCGCGAGCAGCCGAAGCGTCGTCGACATGTCCTGCAGCTGCCGATCGATGCTGCGGGCAATTGCAATGGCATCCTGGACCGTGTCGCGGCGAAGAACGTCACGCTGGCTGTCCTCCAGCTGGACAAGCAGCAGGGCCACGAACGCCAGAATAGGCAACGCGATCGCCAATGCGATTGCGATGAGATAGGCGCCTATTGTTGCCCTCGGAAACAGTCTTAACTTCTTGCCCATGAATGCGATCAGCCGCTTGCCTTCCGGCCTCCATCATTCACGTCAACAGTCGGACTGGTTTTCGCCATCATGTCGAACGCCCCCATTACCCACAGACAGCAAGCTATCCAACAGCATGTTAGGGCTCGATAAATTGCGTTGCAACATGCGAAAAGAGACCACCGCGATTTGACGGGGGATGTTGCGGATATGTCGCCGGAAGGTAAGAGACACGGACCTCGTTGCAGACGCTCAGGCGGCTGAGAAACGGGAGAGCCGGAATGGCGCAAGCAGGCTGTCGCGTCTTTCGCCGAGGACCTCGTCGGCCGCCAGCTGGCCGACCAGCGCTGCGAGCGTAATCCCCGAATGCATCACGGTCAGATAGAGGCCGGCGACGGCATCTGAAGGCCCGATGATCGGAAAGCCGTCCTTCGGCGTCGGGCGGTAGCCCACCGTGAAGAAATCAAGCTCGAGACCGTCCGCATCGCGCAGCATCGCCTTCACCTTGGCAAAGAGCGCGTCGGCCACCTTTTGCGGTTCATCGCCGGGATCACTGCCGCCGAAGTCGCTTCCGGCGATGATGCGTCCTTCAGCCGTCTGGCGCATATGCAGCTGCGGGGCGATAACCAGGCCATTGAGCAGCGTCGTATGGGGTCGGGAATGGACGATGAGGCCGGGCGGTGTTTCCAGCGGCACATCCACACCGACGGATGCCGCAAGCCCTGATGTGCCGGCGCCGGCCGCGAGAACGACATGATCGGCGGAAAGCCTGCCGTGCGAGGTCTCTATCCCGACGATCCTGCCATTTTCCATCAGCAGTCGTTCGACTTCGACATCCTGCAGGAAGGTCGTGCCATAGCGGAAGGCATCGGCAAGCATCAGCCTCGCAGCCGCGACCGGCTCGACGGCCCCTTCCTCGGCAATATGCAGGGCAAGGTCGGGCAGTTCAGTAATGCCGGGCTCGATGACGGCGCTCTCTTCTTGGGTCACGCGCCTGACGCCATATCCCCAGCCGCCATGCTCGGTGGCATAGGTTTCCAGCTGATCCGGGGGCAGATCCCAGCAGAGACCGCCGCACCAGTTGAGCGGCAGCCCCGGCAGTTCCTCGGCAAGTCTCTTCCATTCCGTCATCGCATGGCTGCGGAAACGGAAATAGAATTCCGGATTGCCCCAGCTTGCGTTGATCCAGGCAAAGGAATTCGGCGTCGCCTCGCCGCCCGGTTTCTTGGCGATGACGGTGACGGAGGCGCCGCGTCTTGCAAGATGCCATGCGATGGAGGCACCGATGATGCCGGCGCCGATAACGATGATTTTTTGAGAAGAGGGCATGCTTTTCAGCGTCCTTTGCGCGTCATGTTTGACGAGCGGCGCTGTTGGGGAGAGCGCCGCCGATATCGCGGCACCTGAAAATCAGGCGCCGCCTACGGAACGCAGGCGGCGAATCTCAATCAGCTGGTGCGAACGCGTGCCAGGCCATCCTTGGCCGGCTGGTAGCTCGGGTCAAGATTGATTGCATGCTGATAGGAGCGGGCCGCCTTGGCCTTGTCACCCTTGCGCTCGTAAATGAGCGCCTGGTTTGCCCAGGATTCGGCAATCTTGTCGTTGAGCTCGATGGCGTGGTTGAAGTCGGCGAAGGCGTTGTCGTCGTCGTTCAGCGCCACGTAGGACGTGCCACGGCCGTTATAGGGCTCCGGAGAATTAGGAGCCAGCGAGATGGCCTTCGAGAAGTCCTCGATCGCCTTATCCTGTTGGTTGCGCTTCTGGTAGATCAGGCCGCGGCCGTGATAGGCGCGCCCATCCGTGGTGCCGAGCTGGATCGCCTTGGAGAAATCGTTGAAGGCGTCGTCGTCGCGGCCTGCGCTGCGATAGATGTTGCCGCGACCGATATAGGCGACGTCGTAGTTCGGATTGATCTGCAGGGCCATGTTGTAGTCTGCAACCGCCTCGGGCTGCTTGCCCATGTTGCGGTAGACCAGCGCGCGGTTGGCGTAGGCCTGGTAGAATTTCGGATTCAGCTGGATCGCCTGGTTGAAGTCTGCGAGCGAACGGCTGAATTCACCGGCGCGTCCATAGGCGGAGCCGCGGACGTTATAGCCTTCCGGATCCTGAGGATTGGCATTGATGACCGAGGTCAGCGAAGCGATGTTTTCCTGAGACCCTTGCGCCTTGTCGATTCGGATGACGGTGTCGGCGTTGTTCGTCTGGCAGCCTGCAAGACAAATGGCACCAAGAAGCGCCATGATCGGCAAGGAGGCAAAGCGCCTCTTCGAAAGAGAATTAAACGGTTTCGAAGAAACGGTCGCTTGGATATTCGTGACTGCCATTATCGGGTTCGCTTTCCCCATACGTCATATCAGTTTCGTCTGATATACATTATCAGAGACAAATCAAAAAGGCGGCGGCGAACGATTCGCCCCCGCCAGACAAGTGCATCTGAAAACGTCGAAATAACGACAATTAACGCGCGACAACACCTTCGCGCTGTGCACGCTTGCGTGCCAGCTTACGAACGCGACGAACAGCTTCTGCCTTTTCGCGAGCGCGCTTCTGCGAGGGCTTCTCGTAGTAATCGCGCATCTTCATTTCGCGGAAAATGCCTTCGCGCTGCATCTTCTTCTTCAGAGCGCGGAGAGCCTGGTCAACATTGTTATCGCGGACAAGTACCTGCACGTGAAATCCCGTTCCTTTGGTTTTGGTTGTCAGCCGGCGGAAATCAGCAATTTCCGGGGGCAATAAAATAGTGTTCGCTAGGCCCATGACCTTGCGATTGGTAGGGCGAGATAACAGATCACCTTGTCAAAGTCCAGCCGGAACCTGGGGTTTTAGGGCGGAAAAACGGAGGCATTTGGCCTTTCTGCCCCAAACATCCTGATTGGAACGGAATTTACAGGGTGCCAATGATCCGCCCAACGGAGGTTAGTACGCCGTTCCAGACGCAGCAACCGGCAAAGGTCGAGAGCGCGAATCTGGTCACGCCGACGCTTGAGCTACCGTAGAGCAGACCCGTATAGGCCCTTGCGACAGGCAGGAGCTGTACGGCGATGACGCCCGCCACGGTCGTGCCCGCCAAGCCTGTGACCGGCCGCGCTGATCGGGCATATCGCTCGAGAAGGCGATGTCTGCGCTCGTGCCATCCGTATGTCCCGGCTGCGCGGGCGATTCCAAACCAGCACAGGGAACCGATTGTCGAACCCATGGCGGTAACGAGGATCAGGGCGAGGAAAGCCGCCGGTCGACCATCCGACAGGATGCCGAGTATGAGGTAGAGGCCGATGGATGGAATTACGGGCAGCAATTTTTCGATCGAGGCGACGAGGAAGGCGCCAGCCAGCCCGCAGGAGACGAGGGATTGCGCGAATGCGGGGAGGTCGGCCATGATCAGGAGGGTTTCCTGGACAGTTTGAAAACGCTGGCCGGCGGCAAATTCAGCCGAACGCGACCGAGCCTTTCTGATTCCAGCCCCAGCCTGTCCATCACGTCAGCGGGCACCGAACAGGCGGCGCCATAGGTGAATTGGTAGAAACTGCCGTCCCCGTGCAGCAAGGACAGGGCCTCGCTGAGGATCGCAAATATCGTATCCTTCGGCATGTTGCGGAAAGGGAGGCCGCTGACTACGGCGGCATAGCTGTCTTTCTTCAGGTCAGGAAGATGCCCGGCGTCGCGCTGAAGCACGGTAACACCGGGAAACCGCCGTCGTAGCAAGGAGACGAACGGCTTCTCGATCTCAACGAGCGTCAGGTCCGCAGGCCCCACGCCCTTGTCGAGCAGCGTCTGCGTGAACACGCCCGTTCCCGGACCGAGTTCCAGAATACGGCCGGAGCCGGGCGTGATTTCACTCGTGATCAAACGCGCCAGATAGGGACCGGATGGCGCGATCGCGCCGATCGTGCGCGGCGCGCGGATGAGGTTTGCAAAGAAGGCGGGCAGGGACGGCAGGGGCATTTCGGTCTCCGGGTTGCGATCGGCAGGGGTGCCTCACGCAGTCCTGACGGGTCCGCATTATGGGAGCATTACGTCCCCCCGACCCTCGCGATGAAATTCAGGTGTCCGAGGCTGCGGGCGGAAAGGCGATGTTGAAGCTTGCGCCGCCGCCCGGCGCGTCTCCCACCCAGATCCGGCCGCCGTGGAATTCGACGATGTCCTTCACCAGATGCAGGCCGAGCCCTACGCCCTCGGTTGGGCTTCCTATCCGCTGAAAGGGTTCGAAGATCCTCTCCCTGTCGGCTTGGGGAATTCCATCTCCTTCGTCGCTGATCGAAATATCGGCGGGATGTTTGACGAGGATCGTAATAACGCCGCTGCGGCCGCCGTGCTGAACGGCATTCTGCACCAGATTGGCGACGGCTCTCTCGATGGATGCGGCATCGCCGACGATCGGAAGAGGTGACGAAGGCATCTGGAAATCGGCGGTATAGCCGGCAGCGATGATCAGGGGAGCAAGCTCGATCGCCTGCCGTCGCACCAGGGCGCAAAGGTCGACCATTTGCGATTCCCTGGCATTGCTGTTCAGCCGCTGAAGGTCGAGAAGCTGTTCTGCAAGGGTAGCAAGCCGCGAGATGTCTTCGGCAAGCCGCTCCGTGGCGGCGGTCTTCTCCATTGTCGCGAGCCGCGCCTGGAGGATGGCGATCGGAGTTCGAAGTTCGTGCGCTGCCGCCAGCATGAAGCGTTTCTGGCGGTGATAGGCGTCGTCGAGCCGCGCCAGGGTGTCGTTTACGGTCAGCACCAGGGGTGCGATTTCCGACGGTACGGTTTCAAGCGGCAGCCGGTAACCGCGATCCTCGGCATTGATACGTTCGGCGGCACGTGCAACGGCTTCAAGGCTTCTGTGAACGCCTCGGGCGACGAAAGGCGTGACGGCCAGCGTTATCAGGCCAGTCAGCACGATGGCCGGGATGACTGCGCCTGATGCAAAGGCGGCAAGCGTCAGCAGAAGCTTTGCGGGTGGCAATATGCCTTGCCGACCAACGATGATGGTAAGCGGGCCGTGCGGGCTGGCAACGGTCTTCAGGCGCGCGGCCATCGCCGCGGGGTCGCTTATGTCACTGTTGAACCGCGCCTCGGCGACTATGGGGCCAAGCGCGCCGATTTCGAGGAATGGCGCCGGCACGGGGCCTTCACGAAGGGTTCGTCCATCCCGGTCGCGGACGAGGGCCCAGAAACCGGGTGCCTGCTTGCGTTCCCTTTCCAGGCCCGCGGTTTCGATCAGGCGCATGCTTCCATCTTCCTGCCACGCGATGGAGGCGGCAACGGCGGTAATCGAATCTTCGTCCGGCGCCGACAGGCCGGTAAAGCCGCTGCCCCACAGGCCGAAGACAAAGAGGATGCCCAGGGAAAGACAGGTTGCCGCCTGCAGCAGGAAAAGACGGCGGATCAGGCGCCATTTCAAAGAGCGGAAGCGCATCGTCACGCGCGCGTTTGGCGGATGAGATAGCCGATGCCGCGGATCGTGTGGATCTCGACTCCGGCCGCGGCCGCCTCAAGCCGCCGTCGCAGGCGAGATACATGGGCATCGAGCGCGTTGGACTGGATGTCGTCGCCAAGGCCGTAGACGGCTTCCTCGAGGCTCGACCGTTCGACGGTACGGCCGGCGCGTCGCATCAATGCTTCGAGAACCAGCAGTTCCCGGCGCGGCATCTCGATCAGGCTTTCGCCGATCCGTGCTTCCCGATTGAGAAGGTCGAAGCGCAATTCTCCCATCCGCAGCGGCTTCGCATCCAGCGTTCCCGGCCGCCGCAGCACCGCCCTCAGGCGTGCCATCAGCTCCTCGACGGCAAAGGGCTTGGCGATATAGTCGTCCGCGCCCTCATCGAGCCCTTCGATCCTGTCGTGCAATTCGCTTCTTGCGGTCAGCAAGATGACGGGAACGCCGCCCTTGCCAATCTCGCGGGCGAGCTTGACCAGCGTCAGCCCGTCGCCATCCGGAAGGCTCCTGTCGAGCAGCAGCGCGTCATAACCTCGCGGGAGCCGCAAGGCCTCTTCGGCATCGCTGATCGTGGAGAGGTGATCGACAACCAGATCATAGTTTCGAAGTGCCGCGGAGAGTGCGGCAGCAAGCTCCGGCTCGTCTTCTACCAATAGGACACGCATCTCGCCACCTCGCTCCACGCTTGTGGAGAGGCAACATTGCGCGAGCATGACGTCGTGGCGAGGTTTTGATGCGAATAAGCGCGGATTATACGATCGCGAGGTGGATCAAGCCATCATTTGCTGGGCAGCTCGGCGGGGCCTGCTCCCCAAATGTAAAGGGACGGCGCCGGTTTCCGCCGTCCCGTGCGTGCATCAACCGCTATCGATCAATAATCGCCGTCTTCGTAGTAACGATTGTCATAATAGCGATTATCATAATAGTGGCGGTGGTAACGATAGTAGCGATCGCGCGGATACTCGTCGTAGTAGTAGCGGTGCTGGTTGGCGACCGCGCCGCCGATGATGGCGCCGGCGGCAAGGCCACCGATTATCGCGCCGGCATTGTTGTTGTGGTGATGATGGTGATGCCAATGGTCATCGACCTTTACAACGTCAGGGTTATCGCCGGTCTGTTCGTGAATCGTCGGCATCGCGGGCGCAGCATAGACAGGCGCTACGCCGGCAAGGCCGGTTGCCAAAGTGAGGGCAATGATTGCAAGTTTTTTCATGTCATTCACCATTTCCTTTCACTTAAGAAACGGCTGAGCCGCAGTTTTGTGCCATCAGACAAAAGTCCCGGGTGGGGTAGGGTCGTCTCTGCGGCCGGTTTTTCTGATGAGGAAGGCATTCGGCCCGCGGCAAGTTATTAGCCACGACGACATTCTTTTGCCCGTGTCGAAAGCCGAGTCCGATTGCGTCGCAAAAGAACCGTTGTGTCGGTTTTCGATTTGCGATTTGTATGGCCCATCGGAAGGGCTCTGCCTGAAGGAGTTGAGGGCGAATGCGGAAATATTCGGTTTTTGCCGTGGCACGCGAGGCGTTGCGGGCTCACAAGGGTTGGGAGGCGCAGTGGACCTCGCCCGAGCCGCGCAAGGAATACGACGTTATCATCGTCGGCGCCGGCGGCCATGGCCTTGGTGCGGCCTATTACCTTGCCAAGGAGCACGGCATCACCAATGTCGCCGTCATCGAGAAGGGCTGGCTCGGCGGCGGCAATACCGGCCGCAACACGACGATCATCCGCTCGAACTATCTCTACGAAGAGAGCATGCATATCTACGAGCATTCCATGAAGCTGTGGGAGAACCTGTCGCAGGATCTCAACTACAACGTCATGTATTCGCCACGCGGCGTGATGATGCTCTCGCACAACATCCATGACCGGCAGTCGTTCAAGCGGCATATCCATGCCAACCGGCTCTACGGCATCGACAATGAATGGCTGACGCCCGAGCAGGCAAAGGCCTTCTGCCCGCCGCTCGATATTTCCAGCACCGCCCGCTATCCGATCAACGGCGCTGCCCTGCAGCGGCGCGGCGGTACGGCCCGCCATGACGCGGTCGCCTGGGGTTATGCTCGCGCTGCATCCGATCGCGGTGTTCACATCATCCAGAATTGCGAAGTGACCGGCATCCGCCGCGGTCCCGACGGGCGTGTCATGGGCGTCGAAACGTCCCGCGGCTTCATCGGTGCCAAGAAGATCGGCGTATCGGCCGCCGGCCACACGACGACGGTCATGAAGATGGCCGACGTTCGCGTGCCGCTGCAGTCGAGCCCGCTGCAGGCGCTGGTGTCTGAGCCGCTGAAGCCGATCTTCCCCTGCGTCGTCATGTCGAACACGGTGCATGCCTATATCTCGCAGTCCGACAAGGGCGAGCTTGTCATCGGCGCCGGCACCGACCAGTACAATTCCTACAGCCAGACCGGCGGCCTGCAGATCATCACGCATACGCTCGACGCCATTTGCGAGCTCTTCCCGATGTTCCGCCGCGTCAAGATGATGCGCTCCTGGGGCGGCATCGTCGACAACACGCCGGATCGTTCGGCGATCCAGTCGAAGACGCCGGTTCCGGGTCTCTACGTCAATTGCGGCTGGGGAACGGGCGGCTTCAAGGCGACGCCCGGCTCGGCCAATCTCTTCGCGCATCTGATCGCGCGAGACGAGCCGCACAAGTTCAACGCCGGGCTGACGCTCGATCGCTTCCGTTCCGGACGGCTCATCGACGAAGCCGCTGCTGCCGCCGTCGCGCACTGACACGAGGTTATCAATGCTTCTGATCCACTGCCCCTACTGTCAGGAAGAGCGCTCGGAGCTCGAATTCCGCAATGCCGGCGATGCGCATATCGTGCGGCCGGCGAATATTGCTGCGATTTCGGACGAGGAATTCGAGGAATATTTCTTCCTGCGCGACAATCCGAAGGGCCTCATCTTCGAGCGCTGGCGCCATATTCATGGCTGCGGCCGCTTCTTCAATGCGGCCCGCGATACCGTCAGCGACAAGTTCCTGATGACCTACAAGGCAGGGGAGCCGAAGCCGGATCTGCATCCGGCCCCGGCCACGAGCGCCACCGTCGAAACCTATGAAGCGACGGAAGGAGACGCACGATGAGCGGCGCCAATCGCATCGCCGGCAAGGGCCGCCTGACGCCCGCCCGCACCGCGCGTTTCACCTTCGACAACAAGACCTATCACGCGCTGGAAGGCGACACGGTCGCGTCAGCGCTGCTTGCCAACGGCGTGCACCTGCTCGGACGCTCCTTCAAGTATCATCGCCCGCGCGGCATTCTTTCCGCCGGGCCTGAGGAGCCGAATGCGCTGCTCGACATCTCGCGCGACACCGCCCGACGCCAGCCGAACGTGCGCGCCAGCGTGCAAGAAGTGTTCGACGGCATGGTGGCGAGTTCGCAGAACCGCTGGCCGTCGCTCGCCTTCGATGTCGGGAGCGTCAACAATCTGCTGTCGCCCTTCTTCGCGGCAGGCTTCTACTACAAGACCTTCATGTGGCCGAAGAGCGCCTGGAAGTCGCTCTACGAGCCCTTCATTCGCCGGGCTGCCGGTCTCGGCGTCGCGCCGACCGAGGAAGATCCGGATCACTATGCCAGCCGCTATGCCCATTGCGACGTGCTCGTCGTCGGTGCCGGCATTTCCGGCCTGTCGGCTGCCCTTGCCGCGGCCGAAGCTGGCGCCAAGGTCATCCTCTGCGACGAGCAGGCGGAAGCCGGCGGCGCGCTGCGTTTCGACATCTCGGTAAAGGTCGACGGGACGGACGGTTACGACTGGGCGCAGGCGACTGTTGCCAAGCTGCAGGCGATGCCAAACGTCAAGGTGCTGACCCGCACCACTGCCTTCGGCTACTACAACCACAATTTCATCGGCCTTGCCGAACGGGTCACGGACCATATCGCCCGGCCGTCCAAGGATCTGCCGCGCGAGCGCCTCTGGCAGGTCCGCGCCAAGCGCGTCATCCTGGCGACCGGCGCGATCGAGCGCCACATGGTTTTCCCGAACAACGATCGTCCGGGCATCATGCTGGCTTCGGCCGCGCGCACCTATCTCAATCACTACGGCGTCGCCGTCGGCGCCAAGGTCGGCGTCTATACTGCGCATGATTCCGCCTATGAGGCCGCTTTCGACCTCAAGAAATCAGGCGTTTCGATTGCCGCCATCATCGATTGCCGCCCGCGTCCGGGCGAAGCCGTCGTCACGCAGGCCCGCGCACTCGGCATCGAGGTATTGTCGGGCTATTCCGTCATCAACACCTCGGGCAATCTGCGCATCTCGTCGATGACGGTTGCCCGAAACGGCAGCAGCTCGTCGCGCAAGATCGCCGTCGATGCGCTGCTGGTCTCCGCCGGCTGGACGCCGTCGGTGCATCTGTTCTCGCAGTCGCGCGGCAAGCTCAAGTTCGAGGCAGACAAGCAGCGCTTCCTGCCGGGCACCTATGTGCAGGACTGCCTTTCCGTCGGCGCCTGCAACGGCACGGATGGGCTGCAGGCTGCAATCGAGGAATCGCTGGCTGCCGGCGAACTGATGGCGCGGGCGACGGGAGCTGCCGGCGACGGCAAGATCGGCCTCAACGCCGAAACCGCCTTCGAATGGACCGGCGGCATGATCGGCGCTGCCGAAGGGGCCGGGCCGGAGACAAGCGCCAAGGCTTTCGTCGACTTCCAGCATGATGTCTGCGCCAAGGATATCCGCCTTGCGGTGCGCGAAGGCATGCACTCGATCGAGCATATCAAGCGCTTCACCACCAACGGCATGGCATCCGATCAGGGCAAGCTCTCGAACATGCATGGCTTGGCGATCGCCGCCGAAATGCTCGGCCGCGATATCCCGCAGGTTGGTCTCACGACTTTCCGCGCACCCTATACGCCCGTTACCTACGGCACGCTGATCTCGCATTCGCGCGGCGATCATTTCGATCCGGCCCGCAAGACGGCGATCCACCCGTGGGAAGAGGCGCATGGCGCGATCTTTGAGGATGTCGGCAACTGGAAGCGCGCCTGGTTCTATCCGAGGGCCGGTGAGACCATGCATCATGCGGTAAACCGCGAGTGCAAGACGGTGCGCGATATCGCCGGTGTCTTCGATGCCTCGACGCTCGGCAAGATCGAGGTCGTCGGGCCGGATGCCGCCGAATTCCTGAACCTGATCTATACCAATGCTTGGGATACGCTGAAGCCCGGCCGCTGCCGCTATGGCATCATGCTGCGCGAAGACGGCTTCGTCTATGACGACGGCGTCGTTGGTCGCCTGGCCGAGGATCGCTTCCATGTCACGACGACGACCGGTGGCGCGCCGCGCGTGCTCAATCACATGGAAGACTATCTGCAGACCGAATTCCCGCATCTGAAGGTCTGGCTGACGTCTACGACCGAGCAGTGGGCGGTCATCGCCGTGCAGGGTCCGAAGGCACGCGAGATCGTCGAGCCGCTGGTCGAGGGCATCGATCTTTCGAATGAGGCCTTCCCGCATATGAGCGTTGCGGAAGGCAAGATCTGCGGCGTGCCGACCCGGCTCTTCCGCGTCTCCTTCACCGGCGAAGTCGGCTACGAAATCAACGTGCCGGCCGATTACGGCCAGGCCGTATGGGAGGCCGTCTGGGCGCGGGCCGAGCCGCTGGGCGCCTGCGCCTACGGCACGGAGACGATGCACATCCTGCGTGCCGAGAAGGGCTATATCATCGTCGGCCAGGATACGGACGGAACGGTCACGCCCGACGATGCCGGGCTTTCCTGGGCGGTCTCGAAGAAGAAGACCGATTTCGTCGGCATTCGCGGCCTGAAGCGGCCGGATCTCGTCAAGGATGGCCGCAAGCAGCTCGTCGGCCTCATGACCAAGGATCCGAAAGTGGTGCTGGAAGAAGGAGCGCAGATCGTTGCCGATCCCAACGAGCCGAAGCCGATGACCATGCTTGGCCACGTCACCTCAGCCTACTGGTCGGAAAATCTCGGCCGTTCTATCGCCTTTGCGCTGGTCGCCGGCGGAAGGGAGCGCATGGGCAAGACGCTCTATGTGCCGATGCCTGACAAGACCATCTCCGTCGAGGTGGCGGACATGGTGTTCTTTGACAAGGAAGGGGGCCGGATCAATGGCTGAGCTTGCAACCCGCAGACCGCCGCTTGCCGGCCGCCAGGGCGGTTCCTCCTCGGTTCACCTGACGCCGGCGGCACCTGCCAGCCGGATTTCGCTGAGGGCGCCCGCCGATTCCGTTTCGGCACTCTCATCCGCCCTGCGGCTGGATCTGCCGACGAAGCCGAAGACATCAGGCCATGCCGGAAGCCGCTCGGCGCTCTGGCTCGGCCCGGACGAATGGCTGGTCATCGATGAAAGCGGGGAGGATCTGGTAGCGCTCGCGGCTGCTTCTTCCGCGTTGCATGCGGCGACCGACGTTTCCCATCGCAATACGGCCGTGTTCGTCTCCGGTCCGGGCGCCGAGGCGACGCTTTCGGCCGGATGCCCGCAGGACCTCAGCCTCGATGTCTTCCCGGTCGGCGCATGTTCGCGCACGTTGTTCGGCAAGGTGGAAGTGGTGATCCTGCGTATCGATACCGAGACCTTCCGCGTCGAATGCTGGCGGTCCTTTGCCCCTTATGCCTTCGGCCTGCTGGCCGAGGCCGCCGGGGATGCCGCGCTCTAATTTCCTGAGCTAGAAGCTTATGCCAATTTAGCGACTGGGCCGGTCGATTGACCGGCCCAGCGAAGCTGCGTCTCAGCGATAACGCCAGCCGCCGTGCCACCGCTCGCGGTGCATCCAGTAGCGATTGCCATCCCAGTAGCCACGTCCATGATAATAAACGCCGACACGCGGGCCGCCGGGCACGACGACGACCGGACCGGGAGCGTTCGGACGGCAGTGGCCGTAGGGGCCGCGGTGAAATCCGGCGCCGCATCCCTGGGCCGCGTCGGCTGTGGAAACAACTGCGGTCAAGGCAGCTATTGAAGTGAGAGTAACGATAAATAGCTTTTTCATAATTTCCTCTTTGTGGTGTTCGTCCGAGACGCGCCTTGCATCCCGGATACATACCCTTAACGCTGATTCCTGCCATTTTTTGTCATTCGAATAGAAAAAAATTCGAATAGGTAATCGTTTAAGCGTGTATTCGGCCAAAGCAAACTCGAAAAAGTTGAAATAGATTGCTTTTGCGAGCTAAACTTGAATGATTCATGCGATGGTTGTGTTTGTCGCGATGGTTCGAGCAATACGGACGCCACCATACGGCATCAGGATGACCGTTTGGCTGCGGCTGCCTGCGTCCGGATAATCTGCCAGCGCTGGAGTTCGAGCATGGCGTCGGGTAATGCGCGATGCGCGGGCGGTGACGGCTCGGTCTGTCTTTTGATCGTCTCGACAAACGCTGATATCTCGGCTTCGGAGACGGTTTCTCCCATAGCCTCGCGCGCTGCCGCCAGAAACGCCTCGTCGGACTTGGCGAGCCTGAGGGCGTGCCTTGGAAACCCCGCGGAACGCAACAAGACGCTCAGCCACTTTCCATCCCAGGAAGGGGCGCTGGCATAAAGCGCGTGTCCGGAAAGGACACCGATCATCTCCTTGGCAACCTCTTCGACGGGCGCGCCCTCGGCCAGAAGGAGTTCTCGGGAAATGCGGTGAATTTTTTCGGCGTCGGGCGACCAGTCCGTCCAGTCGGGTGCGGGCTTGATCAGGAAAGAACGGGAGCTGCCGTCCTCAAAAACCGAGGCGACCTCGACCGGAACGCTTTTCTTGCTCAGGGACGAGGCTTCGAAATCAAGGAATACAATCAATGCACCGTATCTCCCTTGCCAAATCCGCGTGTCCCTCTATCGTGCGCGACGATCGATCGTAACCACAGTGATTCCCACGTGTCGTTGGGTGAGTTGACGATATTGTGATCGAAAGGCGCAGCACTTGTCGAAACGCGCTGCCAATCACAAATTCTTTCCGCTTGTTATTATTGCAATGCAGCAATAAAAAGTTACCGGCATATTAATGCCGGACGTCATGCAGAGAAGGAGACGTTTATGTCCATTTCACTCAATGATTTCGATTCCTCCGTTGAAGGCGCAGTTGCTGTTGCCGAGGTCGGAACCAAAGTTAAGGCTGCCCGCGAAACTGCTGGCTACAGCATTGAAGATCTCGCGGTTACTACGGGTCTCGCAAATTCGGAAATCACCGAAATCGAAGAAGGCCACGATGCCGATCCTGCCAAGCTGAAGCGTGTCGCACACGCCTTGCAGGTTCCGACGTCTGCTTTCCTGGGCCAGGCGGCCTGATTGCACTGACCGGTCGCCCCACAAGTGACCGGTCTGCCCACTCCGGCATTTCCGCTTTTCTCTGGATCGCGGAAATATCCTATTTCTTTGGCGTGACGCAATTCCTGGCGCAAAACCCTGCGCAGTTTTGATGGAATTGCTTCTTCCAAATCTCAAAAATCTTCGGGCCTGTCCTTCGGGTCGAACTGGGTGATCGTGATCCACGTTGCGGTCAGGGCTGGTTTGCGCTCGTTTTCGATTTCGACCGTGACTTCATAGGTCAGCATCATCATTCCGGCGCCGCGTAGCCTTGCCTCGGCCAGCTTGAAGCCGCCGCGCACGCGCGTTCCCGCCTTGACCGGCGACATGAAACGGATCTTGTCGAAGCCGTAGTTCACGCCCATCGTCTGCTCGCGAATTTTCGGAACGCAGTTGAAGTTCATTGCCGACAACAGCGAGAGAGTCAGAAAGCCGTGTGCGATGGTGCCGCCGAAGACGGTTTCCTTGGCACGTTCAGGATCGACATGGATGAACTGGTGGTCGTCGGTCGCATCCGCGAAAGCGTTGATCATCGTTTGATCGACCATGATCCAGTCGGAGACGCCGACCTCCGTTCCCACGATGGTTCTGACGTCCGAGAGTGATATCTCGCTTGGCATGGAATTCCCTTCGCCATCAGGCATTGGCGCCTTCTGCGCGCATCAGGTGTAAGCGATACCTATTTGAAAAGACAATAGGATGAATCAAGTGCCCAGGAGGAAATGGACGGAACGTGGGGGGATAGCGTGCCCGCCGTCGACTTCGGTTTCACCCTCCGCCGTCAACAATTTCCATCGGCTATCCTGCTGCCGGTGAATGGCAAAGACCTGCTCGGCGCGGGCTCGGTTGATCAACACGGCAAGTCGGACTTTTTTGCCGGTCTCGTTGTCGAGCGTCTGGAGAACCATGCCGAAGGCCGGTAGCGAGGGCGTTTCCCATTGCGAGACGGTCATCGCCTCACCATCCGTGGACAGCCAGAGGATATCGCCGTTGCCGGTGAAGAATGCCGTCTCCGCGAAGACTGCAAAACGCCTGCGCAGCGCGGACAGGAAGGCGGTCTGCGCGATCAGTTCCTCATCGAGCTTAGACCAATCCATCCAGGTGATTTCATTGTCCTGGCAATAGGCGTTGTTGTTGCCATGCTGGCTGCGGCCGCCTTCGTCGCCCGCCGTCAGCATGACCGTGCCGCGCGAAGCGAAGAGCGTCGCCAGAAGGGCGGCGACATCGCGCCGGCGGGCGGCGACGACCTCGGGATCGTCGGTCGCGCCCTCGACGCCGTTGTTCCAGGAATAGTTTTCGTTGTGGCCGTCGCGATTGTTCTCGCCGTTCGCCTCGTTGTGCTTGTTCGTGTTCGAAACGAGGTCCATCAGCGTGAAGCCATCATGGGCGGCGAGGAAATTGACGCTGCGGGTATGCGTGCGGCCATCGCGGCCGAAGATGTTGGATGAGCCGGCGAGGATGGTGGCGAGGCTGCCGGTCTTCCAATCATCGCCGCGCCAGTAGAGGCGCATGTCGTCGCGGGCGCGATCGTTCCATTCGAGGAAGGGAGCCGGGAAGTTGCCGAGCTGATAGCCGCCCGGGCCGATGTCCCAGGGCTCGGCGATCAGCAGCCGGTCGCCGAGCACGTCGTCGGCCAGCATGGCCCGCAGCGTCTCGCCCTCGGCCTCGAAGCCGCGGTCGGTGCGGCCGATGATGGGCGCCAGATCAAAGCGGAAGCCGTCGACGCCGGCCTGGAGCACGAAATGGCGCAGACTGTCGATGATCAGCCGGCGGATATAGGGATCGTCGCAATCGACGGTGTTGCCGGTGCCGGTGTCATTGACAAGCGTGCCGGGCTGGCCGGGAACGTGGCGATAGGCCGAGAGGTTGTCGAGGCCCCGCAGCGACAGCGTCGCGCCCTGGCGGTCACTTTCGCCGGTGTGGTTGAAGACGAGATCGAGGATGACAGCGATGCCTTCGGCATGCAGTGCGGCGACCGTTTCGCGCAGTTCCCTGATGCCGCCGGGGACGATGCGCGGGTCGAGCGCCATGAAGGCGACGGGATTGTAGCCCCAGCCATTGCTGAGACCGAGCGGCGGCAGGTGTCGTTCGTCGATCCAGGCCGGGATCGGCATCAGCTCGACCACGTCGACGCCGATACGCTTCAGATGCGCGATGATGGATGGGTGGGCGAGGGCCGACACAGTGCCGCGCTGCGCTTCCGGAATGTCCTGCCGCAGGATCGTAAAGGGCTTGACGGCGACTTCGTAGACAAGGCCGCCCGGCTTGACGGTCGGTCGCTTGGCGACCGGTGGCAGGGGAGCGGTGACGATTGCCCGCGGCACGAGATCCTGCGTTTCCGCGCCGAATTGCGTCAGCCTGATATCGTGGCGGAAGGGCCGGTCGAGGGTGACGGCGTAGGGATCGACGAGGAGTTTCGAGGGGTCGAACCACAGGCCCTGGTCGGGGTCATAGGTGCCGTAGGCGCGAAAGCCGTAGCGGGTGCCTTCCTTGGCGCCCTTGACGAAAAGCCGATGGATGTCGCCTTCGCGGGGCATCGGCAGGCGCTTGGTCTCCGCCTGGCCTTCGGCGTCGAAGAGGCAAAGCTCAATTTTCTCGGCGTGTTTGGAAAAGACGGAGAACTCGGTGCCATTGGCAAGAAGCCTTGCGCCAAGGGAGGGGTTCAAGGATTCCTGTTGCATTGATCACCGGCGGCTGAGAGGGGCAGGGCGGTATCGTCTTGTCGCTTCTCCCCAGCGGGGAGAAGATGCCCGGCAGGGCAGATGGGGGACGGAGAGCGAAGCAATGCGTATCCTGAGCGGCAAGCGAAGGATAGATAGAAGCGCGCGGCCCCCTCGTCCGAACCCTTCGGGGCGCCTTCTCCCCGAGGGGAGAAGGGGTAATCGATCACGTAATAACCGTCGGGGCGGGGCGACCGGTGCGGCCCTTGATATCGGCGATATCCTGGGCGGCAGCGATGAGGTCGGCCAGCGCTTCCTGGGTCTCGATGTTATGGCGGGTCGGATCGGGTTCGTAGCGCTCGATATAGACGCGCAGCGTGGCGCCCGTCGTGCCGGTGCCCGACAGACGGAAGACGACGCGGGAGCCGCCTTCGAAGAGGATACGGATGCCCTGATGCTGGCTGACGGATTTGTCGACCGGGTCGTGGTAGGCAAAATCGTCGGCGGCGGAAACGGTGAGGTCGCCGAACTTGCTGCCGGGCAGGGTGGCGAGCTTGTCGCGCAGCGCCTGGATCAGGCCATTGGCGGCATCGGTGTCGACGCCTTCATAGTCGTGGCGGGAATAGTAGTTGCGGCCATAGGTCGCCCAATGCTGGGTGACGATATCGATCACGCTTTCGCCGCGCACGGCAAGGATGTTCAGCCAGAGCAGCACGGCCCAGAGACCGTCCTTTTCGCGAACGTGGTTCGAGCCGGTGCCGGAACTTTCCTCGCCACAGATCGTCGCCATGCCGGCGTCGAGCAGGTTGCCGAAGAACTTCCAGCCGGTCGGCGTTTCATACATGCCGATGCCGCGCTTTTCGGCGACGCGGTCGGCTGCGCCTGATGTCGGCATGGAGCGGGCGATACCGGCAATGCCGTGCGAATAGCCGGGCGCCAGGTTGGCGTTGGCGGCAAGGATCGCCAGGCTGTCCGACGGGGTGACGTAGATGCCCTTGCCGATGATGAGGTTGCGGTCGCCGTCGCCGTCGGATGCGGCGCCGAAATCGGGCGCATCGTCGCCGCTCATCATCTCGTCATAGAGGTCCTTGCAGTAGACCAGATTGGGATCCGGGTGATGGCCGCCGAAATCGGGCAGCGGCAGGAAATTGCGAACGGAGCCGTCAGGGGCGCCGAGGCGCTTTTCGAAGATTTCCTTGGCGTAAGGTCCGGTGACGGCGCTCATCGCGTCGAAGGCGAGGCGGAAGCCGAGGCTGATCAGATTGCGGATCGCGCCGAAATCGAACAGTTCTTCCATGAGAGCGGCATAGTCCTCGACCGGGTCGATAACCGACACGATCATGCCGCCGATGTCTTCGCGGGCGATGCGATCGAGATTGATGTCCGGGAAATCGGCGATCTTGTAGCTATCGATTGTCTTGGAGCGCTCGAAGATCGCGTCGGTGATCTTTTCCGGAGCGGGGCCGCCGTTACCGATATTGTACTTGATGCCGAAATCTTCCGTCGGGCCGCCAGGATTGTGGCTGGCCGAAAGGATGATGCCGCCGAAGGCCTTGTACTTGCGGATGACGTTCGAGGCTGCGGGCGTCGAAAGGATACCGCCCTTGCCGACCATCACCTTGCCGAAGCCGTTGGCGGCGGCCATCTTGATGGCCTTCTGGATGACTTCTCTGTTGTAGTAGCGTCCGTCGCCACCGATGACCAGGCACTTGCCCTGGTATCCGTCAACCGAATCGAAGATCGACTGGATGAAGTTTTCAGCATAATTGGGCTGCTGGAAGACCGGGACCTTCTTGCGAAGCCCGGACGTGCCCGGTTTCTGGTCCTGGTAGGGTTTGGTCGGAACCGTTTTGATCATCGGATTACATGCCTTTCGAGACGAGGCTGGAATAAAGGGCAGCGTAGCGCTCCGCGCTCTTTCCCCAGGACACGTCGGATTTCATGCCCTGCTTTTGCATCTGCGTCCAGAGTTTTCGGTCGTGGAAAAGGTGGATGGCGCGTCGTATTGCCTGCAAAAGTCCGTCGGAGGTGACAGGAGAAAACTGGAGGCCGGTTGCCACTTTCGCCGAGAGTGCCGCATGGTTGGCGTTGATGATGGTGTCGTTCAGGCCGCCGGTGCGCGCGACGATCGGAATGCAGCCGTAACGCAGGCCGTAGAGCTGGGTCAATCCGCAGGGCTCGAAGCGCGACGGGATGATGATCGCGTCGCAACCGGCTTGCATCAGATGCGACATCGGCTCGTTATAGCCGACCGCAACGCCAACCCGGCCGCGATGGCTGCCGGCGGCGGCCAGAAGCGCACCTTCGAGGGCCGCATCGCCGGCGCCGAGAATGGCGAGCTTGCCGCCCAGAGAAACGATTTCGTCCACCGTGTCGGCCACCAGGTCCATGCCCTTCTGCCAGGTCAGGCGGCTGACGACACAGAAGATCGGCCCATCATCCTCATCGAGGCTGAAATGCTCGGCGATAGCCTTGCGGTTTTCATCACGGTTCTTCAGCGTCGCCAGACCGAAGTTGCGGGCGATCATGGCGTCGGTTTCGGGATTCCAGATGTCCGCGTCGATGCCGTTCACTATGCCGTGAAGACTGTTGATACGGCTGGCGATCACCCCTTCGAGGCCCATGCCGAATTCGGGCGTCAAAATTTCTTCGGCATAGGAGGGGCTGACTGTCGTGATGGCGTGAGCGGTCTGTAGCCCGCCCTTGAGGAAACCGACATCGCCGTAATATTCGACGCCTTCCATCGAGAAGGCGTGCGCCGGCAGCCTGAGGCCAGGGAAAATATCGGACCCGAACTGGCCCTGGAACGCAATATTGTGGATGGTCAGAACGCTCGGCAGTTCCGGCGTCGGATAGTAGCGCATGTAGACCGGCACCAAGGCGGACTGCCAGTCATGGGCGTGGACGAGATCGGGGCGCCAGCCCGGCATGCGGCCCGCGGCGATTTCCGAACCGGCGAGCGACAGCGCTGCAAAGCGGCGCCAGTTGTCCGGGTAATCCTTGCCAGCCGGGTCGACATAGGGACCGCCCCTGCGGCTGTAATAAGCAGGGGAATCGAGCACGAGGATAGAAGCACCATCATGTTCGACTTCGAGAACCGTCGCTTCCTCGCCGAGAAGATCGTCGAAGGTGAGCCGCGGGACCGGATGCCGGATCGCGTTCATGACAGCGGGATAGCCCGGAACCAGCGTCTTCGTCTCGACGCCGTGGGGGTTTAGCGCAACTGGCAGGGCGCCGACCACATCGGCCAGGCCCCCTGTCTTGATCAAAGGGAAGACTTCGGACGAAACCGAAAGAACTTTCATTTAAGAATATCCAGTTCGTTTCTTCTTCAAATATCGAGCTTGTCTATCATCGTCTGCGTAATCAGGCATATGCCGTTTTCGGTGCGGCGGAAGCGCTTGGCGTCGAGATCGGGATCTTCCCCGACGATCAGCCCTTCGGGAATGGTCACGCCGTGATCGATCACCACATTCTTGAGCTGGGCGCGCCGGCCGATCTTGACGCTCGGCAGGATGACCGCTCCCTCCAGCTTCGAGTAGGAGTTAGCGCGCACGCCGGTAAACAGCAGGCTGTTGTAGAGGCTGGCGCCCGAAATGATGCAATCGCCGGCCACAAGCGAGGAGATCGCCGAGCCGCGGCGGTCTTCGTCGTCATGGACGAACTTGGCCGGCGGGTTGATTTCGGCATAGGTCCAGATCGGCCAGGACTTGTCGTAGATGTCGAGTTCCGGAACGATCGCCGTCAGGTCGATATTGGCCTGCCAGTAGGCATCGACCGTGCCGACGTCGCGCCAGTAGGGCTCGCGTTCGAAATCCGAGCGGACGCAGGATTGCGCGAAGCGGTGGGCGACGGCTTTGCCGTTCTTGACGATGTAAGGAATGATGTCCTTGCCGAAGTCGCGGCTGGAATTCGGGTCGGCTGCATCACGACGCAGTTCCTCGATGAGGAACTTGGTGTGGAAGACGTAGATGCCCATC
Organism: Rhizobium sp. BK376; assembly: GCF_004341625.1. Taxonomy (GTDB): domain Bacteria; phylum Pseudomonadota; class Alphaproteobacteria; order Rhizobiales; family Rhizobiaceae; genus Rhizobium. The sequence continues at coordinate 78,536 of NZ_SLZG01000018.1, forward strand.
GAGGCAAATGCGCTATCCGGCTTTCCGGGGATGGCCGGCGGGTCGGCGGGCTTTTCGACGAAATCGATGATTCGGTCGTTTTCATCGACGTGGACGACACCGAAGCCTACCGCTTCCATGCGCGGCACTTCCAGGCAGCCGATGGTGACGTCGGCGCCGGAATCGACGTGCTGCTGCAGCATCCACTCGTAGTCCATCTTGTAGACGTGGTCGCCGGCGAGGATGACCATGTATTCGGGACCATAGGGCTCGATGATGTCGATGTTCTGATAGACCGCATCCGCGGTGCCTTCATACCATTGCGTCTCGGAGACGCGCTGGGAGGCGGGCAGGATGTCGAAGCTCTCGTTTCGTTCCGGGCGGAAGAAGTTCCAGCCGCGCTGCATGTGGCGGATCAGCGAATGCGCCTTGTACTGCGTCGCGACACCGATGCGGCGGATGCCCGAGTTGAGGGCGTTGGAGAGGGCGAAGTCGATGATGCGGGCCTTGCCACCGAAGTAGACGGCGGGCTTGGCGCGCTTGTCTGTGAGTTCCTTCAAGCGGCTGCCACGACCGCCGGCAAGAACATAGGCCATCGCATCGCGGGCGAGCGGTTGGATACGTTTTTCTACCATTTCATCCTCCCCTGATTGGTCTTAGAATTCCGGCTCCAGCATGATAGTCGCCAGGGGCGGCAGCGTTATGTTCGCCATTATATCTCCGCCTGCGCTGACGGCCTGCACACGTCCGCCGTTGCCTTTGCCGCTGCCGCCATAGATGTCGGCATCGGTATTCAAGATCTCGCGCCAGCGGCCGGCGGCCGGCAGGCGCAGAGCATAGTTCTCCCGATAGACGGGCGTAAAATTGGTGATGACGGCCACCGGCTTCTCGCCCGGCGCCTTGCGCAGCCATGCGAAAACCGAGTTCTGATCGTCATCGACGACAAGCCACTCGAAGCCGTCGCCTTCGCAATCCCTGGCGTGCATGGCAGGCTTGCTGCGGTAAGTGAAGTTCAGGTCGCGCACGAGGCGGCGCATGCCTTCGTGCATGCGGTATTGCAGCAGGTTCCAGTCCAGCGAACTTGCCTCGTTCCACTCGCTCCACTGGGCAAATTCCTGGCCCATGAAGAGCAGCTTCTTGCCGGGATAGCCCCACATATAGGCGTAGTAGGCGCGCAGGTTCGCAAACTTTTGCCAGTCGTCGCCGGACATCTTGGCGATCAACGATCCCTTGCCGTGCACGACCTCGTCATGGGAGAGCGGCAGGACGAAATTTTCCGAGAAAGCGTAGATCAGGCCGAAGGTCAGCTCGTTGTGGTGGTACTTGCGATAGACGGGCTCACGGGCGAGATAGCTCAGCGTGTCGTGCATGAAGCCCATGTTCCACTTGAAGCCGAAGCCCAACCCACCTTCGTGGACCGGTGCGGAAACTTTCGGCCAGGACGTGGATTCTTCGGCAATGGTCATGACGCCCGTGTTGTTGCCATAGAAGCGGGTGTTGACTTCCTGCAGGAAGCGGACGGCCTCGAGGTTTTCGTTGCCGCCATATTCGTTCGGGATCCATTCGCCGTGCTTGCGCGAATAGTCGAGGTAGAGCATCGAGGCCACAGCATCGACGCGCAGACCGTCGAGATGGAACTTTTCCGCCCAGTAGAGGGCATTGTTCATCAGGTAGGACACAACTTCCGTGCGGCCGAAATTGTAGATCGCGGTGTTCCAGTCCGGATGGAAGCCTTTGCGCGGATCGGCATGCTCGTAGAGCGCCGTGCCGTCGAACCAACGGAGCCCATGCTCGTCGGTCGGGAAATGCGCCGGCACCCAGTCGAGGATGACGCCGATGCCGACCTTGTGGCAGCCGTTGACGAAGCGGGCAAAGCCCTCAGGTTCGCCAAAGCGTGCCGTCGGTGCATAGAGACCGGTCGTCTGGTAACCCCAAGAGGGATCGTATGGATGTTCCGTGATCGGCATGAACTCGATATGGGTGAAGCCCATATCAGTGCAGTAGGGGATGAGCCGCGCAGCCAGCTCGTCCCATGACAGCATCGAGCCGTCGTCGTGGCGCTGCCAGGAGGCGGCGTGGACTTCGTAGATCGAAATCGGCTGACGACGCTGGTCGACCTGCGACCAGTGCTTGCGGTGAGCCTCGTCTTCCCATACCTGCGTCAATTCCCCGGTCGTAACCGAAGCATTCTTCGGCCGCAATTCGCTGCGCCGGGCGAAGGGATCGGCCTTCAGGGGAAGCACGACGCCGTCCTTGCCCCTGATCTCGAACTTGTAGGTGACGCCTGCCGGAACATCCGGCGCGAAGATTTCCCATATGCCGGAATCGGAGCGGAAGCGCATGGCGTGGCGCCGGCCGTCCCAATTGTTGAAGTCGCCAACGACGGAAACGCGCTGCGCGTTCGGCGCCCAGACCGCAAAATGGAAACCCTGAACGCCTTCGTGCTTCAAGGGATGGGCGCCCATCTTGTCGAACAGCCGCAGATGCGATCCCTGCCGGGCGTAATAGTCGTCCATGGGCCCAAGGACCGGGCCGAAGCTGTAGGGATCGGTCACCGCCCATTCCGCGTCGCCACGCCGGGCGCGGTAGCGCACCGGCTGAAGCTTCGACAGGGAGACCTTGCCAGCGAAGAACCCTTCCGGATCAAGGCTCTCCAGCTCGCCGAGGGGCGAGCCGTCCAGCGCCATGGCGGTTACCGCTTCCGCTCCGGGAATGAAGCAGCGCGCGATGTAACCGCCATTTGCGGGATGCACGCCGAGTATGGAAAAAGGATCGGAATGCCTGCCGGCGAGAACGCTTGCGATCTCTTCTGTCGAAATGTTCTCGGAAACGTCTGTTTCGCCGGCGGGCTTCTGCTTTTTCATCCCGCTCTCCAGATTTCATCGGCATATTGCCGGATCGTACGGTCGGAAGAGAACCAGCCCATGCGGGCCGTGTTGCAGATCGTCTTCGAATACCATTCCGACGGCTTGGCCCAAAGCGCATCGACGTCGCGCTGAGCTGCCGCATAGGCATCGAAATCGGCCGCAACCATGAACCAGTCGTGGGCATAGATACCCTCGATCAGGCCGGTAAAGCGGTTGCGGTCGTCGGGCGAGAACACGCCGGAGCTGATGGCGGCGAGTGCCTGGGCAAGCTCGCGGGATTGCTCGATGACCTTGCGAGGATCATGGCCGTCGCTGCGGGCCTTCGCGACTTCATCTGCCGTCATGCCGAAGATGACGATATTGTCAGCGCCGACATTGTCACGCATCTCGACATTGGCGCCGTCGAGCGTGCCGATCGTCAGCGCGCCGTTCAGCGCAAACTTCATGTTGCCGGTGCCTGACGCTTCCATGCCGGCAGTCGAAATCTGCTCGGAGAGATCGGCGGCCGGAACCATAACCTCGGCAAGCGAGACATTGTAGTTCGGAACGAAGACCACCTTCAGCAGGCCGCGTACCGACGGGTCGTTGTTGATCACGCGGGCAACGTCGTTGATCAGTTTGATGATCAGCTTGGCGTTGTGGTAGCTCGGTGCCGCCTTGCCGGCGAACAGCTTTACGCGCGGCTGCCAGTCCAGCTCGGGCCGCGAGCGGATCTGATCGTAGAGCGCGACAGTCTCGATGATGTTGAGAAGCTGGCGCTTGTATTCGTGGATACGCTTGATCTGGATGTCGAACATCGCGTTGGGATCGAGCTTGATGCCCATGCGCTGTGCGACGAGGTTGGAGAGCCGCACCTTGTTGTCGCGCTTGACGGCCGCGAACTTCTGCTGGAAGGCGCTGTCGCGGGCAAAGGCGTCGAGCGGTTTCAGCTTTTCCGCATCATCGAGGAAATCGTCGCCGATCGTCTCGCGGATCAGGCCGGTCAGGCCGGGGTTGCACTGCATCAGCCAGCGGCGCGGCGTAATCCCGTTCGTCTTGTTGTTGATACGATCGGGATAGAGGCGGTGCAGGTCGGCAAAGACCGTGACCTTCATCAGGTCGGTGTGCAGGGCGGAGACGCCGTTGATCGAGTGCGAGCCGACGAAGGCGAGGTTGCCCATGCGCACCCGGCGATCGCCACCTTCGTCGATCAGGGAGATCGAGCGGACCTCGGTGTCGTTGAAGTTGCGCTCCTTGCGCGCCTCGACCAGGACCTTGGCGTTGATCGCGTAGATGATCTGCACATGGCGCGGCAGCATGCGCTCCAGCAGCGGGACGGGCCAGCTTTCGAGCGCTTCCGGCAGAAGCGTGTGGTTGGTGTAGGAGAAGGTGCGGCGGGTCAGGTCCCATGCGGCATCGAACTCGATGCCGTGAACGTCGCAGAGCAGACGCATCAGCTCGATGACCGAGATTGCCGGATGGGTATCGTTGAGCTGGATCGCGACCTTGTCGGGCAGCGAGGTCAGGTCGTCATACTGCTGCAGATGACGGCGGAGGATGTCCTGCAGCGAAGCGGAGGAGAAGAAGAACTCCTGGCGCAGGCGCAGTTCCTGGCCGGCAGGGGTCGCATCGGCCGGATAGAGAACGCGGGTCAGGCTTTCTGCCTTGTTGCTTTCGCGCAGCGCGCCGATGTGATCGCCAGCGTTGAAGGCGGCAAGCAGGATCGGGTCGATTGGCTGTGCCGACCAGAGACGCAGCGTATTGACGCGATTGCCGCGCCAGCCGACTACGGGCGTGTCGAAGGCGGCCGCGATAACGCGCTCAGCCGGCTTCCAGACGTAGCGCGGCTGATCGTCATGGCCGGTGACGAACTCGACGGAGCCGCCGAAGCCGATTTCATAGGCGCTTTCGCGGCGCTCGAATTCCCAAGGGTTGCCATGGGCGAGCCAGGTTTCCGGCAGCTCGACCTGCCAGCCGTCAGCCATCTGCTGGCGGAAGAGGCCATGGACGTAGCGGATGCCGTAGCCGTAGGCAGGCACGTCGACCGTCGCCATCGACTCCATGAAACAGGCGGCGAGACGGCCAAGGCCACCGTTGCCGAGTGCCGCGTCCGGCTCCAGCCCGGCAATCACGTTGATATCGACGCCGAGCGAAGTGAGCGCGCCACTGATCTCTTCCATCAGGCCGAGGTTGGAAACGGCGTCGCGCATCAGGCGCCCGATGAGGAATTCGAGGGATAGGTAGTAAACGCGCTTTGCACCTGTCGCATAGGTCTTGCGCGTCGAATCCATCCACTTGTCGATGATGCGGTCACGAATGACGAGGATCGTGGCGGTCAGCCAGTCATGGGGCTTTGCGACCTTGGCATCCTTGCCGATACGGTATGTCAGGCGTTCAATGATTTCTTCCGCAAGAATTTCCGGGCGGGAACTGCGAGGGGCCGGGGTAGGGAGTGTGGCCTTGGTCGGGGTGTTCATGGGGTCTCTCGCCAATTTTGATTTTATTTTCAGAAGGTTATATCTGATCAAATCGTTTTGCCATTCACATTTCAGCAGCCAGTTTATGCACCCTTATGCTGCAGTTGCAATATGGGATCGGAGCAAATGCAAAATTTGGCCTATAGCTTCTCGCATTGTCTAAAAGAACTTGATTTCGATTGGTTTTCCCGATTTTATCCGCGGATCGACGAATAACGAAAAGCCGCTCCGGATTGTTCCGAAGCGGCTTCTTATTTGGTAGCAATTTCTTGGGAACTGTTTTCGTTATTTGGTCAGCAAGGTCAGTTGTTTGGACGCCTGCTGGCCGATGGACTGGAAAGCCGAGAACAGATCGCTCGCATTCTGCGGCGTGAAATAATCAGCCGCCGTCGTGGCGCAATATTTCAGCAATGCCTGTCCGTTTGCCGGCGCCATGAAGGCGATCGTGTAGACCTTTATGCCTGCCTTGCGGGCGGCGTCGCAACTGATCTTGGTGTTCGTATCAGCATTTGCCTGGTTGTTGTCGCCGTCCGTCATGAAAACAATATACTTGGTCGGAACCTGGCCGTTCTTGCTCATGTGCGCCTGGTTTTCGCTGGCCGCTACCAGCGCGTTGTAGGCGTTGGCAAAGGCGCCGCTGGAATCTGTGGTGCCGCTTGCCGACAGCTTGTTGACGTATGCCAGAGCGGCACTCTCGCCCCAGGCAAGAGGCGAGGCGGCATCGGCCTTGTTGTTATAGGAGTCGGCGCCCGTGCGGACGTACTGCAGATTGGGATCTGCCTTCTGCAGCTGCGCCGCGAGATTTCCGACGGCGATCTTCAGCGATTCGATCTTCGTGTAGTAGTTGGTCGATGTCGTCGTCTTCGTCTGAGTGCACTGCCCATTTTTGGTCTTTGTGCAGGTCGTCGTGGTTGTCGTCGGCTGTTCGGCATTCACCGTATCCGTCGGGTCTGCCATCGATCCGGAGCGGTCCAGCACCAGATACATCGAGAGCGCGCTCTGCGCGCTCGGAGACATCGCAGTCCCGCTGGTCGATGAGCTGGAAGCCGAAATATTCATCGTATTGAAGCCGAGCAGATGGGTCATCCCCGTCACAGGCATCGAATAGGATGCGTTGACGACAACGGAATAGTTCGTCCCATTGGATGTCGTCGTCTGTGTAACCTGAGCGTTCGTGGTCAAACCTGCCGAGCTGCTCAGATAGTTTGCCATCTGCCCGCTTACGAAATTCGACGCCAGCGTTTGTCCGTCAGCCGAACTGGTGCCATTGACCATTGCTGTCGCCGCCGCAAGGGCCGCTGCGTCGGTCGCCTGCTGAAGCTCGCTCCGAGACATCATCATATTGGATACGTCGATGGCTACGCCGGCGCTTCCTGCGAGAACAGGAACGGCAACCGCCGTCATTATTGCGAAATTACCACCGCGATCGCGTAGGAAGCGGCTCACATGCCGACTGAATTTGGTGCCCATCATGCTCACCCCGAAAAAGACCTAGAACCCGGGGGCACCATTGCCGGAAAGCCGTAAGTTCCCGGTTTCAAAAATCGCTCAACTTGTAGCGATCAGCCGATATTTTCCAGTTTTGGGATGACTATTTCAGCGGAATGACATCCACGGCCTGTATCGTCTTGTGATTGCCGTAGCTCTTGAGGATGCCGATGACGGGGGCGACATCGGAATAGTCGCGGCCGTAGGCAACGACGATGTGGTCGGTGCCAGCGGGGATGTTGTTGGTGGGATCGAGCTCGATCCAGCCCGCCATCTCGCCACACCAGATGCGCACCCAGGCATGCATTGCGTCAGCACCTTCCAGCCGCGCCTTGCCCGGTGGGGGGATGGTCCGCAGGAAGCCGCTGACATAGCCGGCCGGAATGCCGAGACTTCTCAGCGCGATGATCATTACATGCACGAAATCCTGGCAGACGCCGCGCTTGATGCGGAAGGCCTCCTTCGGCGTGGTATCGACCGTGGTCGCCTTGGCGTCGTAGACGAAATCCTTGTGGACTTGCGAACAGATGGCGTGGGCGATCTGCATCACGGTGAGATTTGTCGAAGCCCATTGCCGGGCGTAGTCTGATATCTCGGGCGTTTCGGGCAGGCGCGGGCTGGTGCCGAGGAAATGATGCGGCGAGGAGGCGTCGAGCGACCAGTAGTCGGCAATCTCTTCCGGAAGCTTCTTCAGTATCGGCGAAAAGTCCGCGGTGACCGGCTGGCTTTCTACCTGCACGCGGGCCTGCATGCGGATGTCGAGCTTCTCATGCGCGCTGCGCAACAGGATCGAGGTCGTCGGGTGCTGGAAGAAATCGAAGAAACTGGCCCGCTCCTCCGGCTGCGGCGAGATCGTCAGCGATCCGGCGATCAGCCGCTGGCGTTCCGACAGAGACAGGGGCAGCAAGCGCAGGATGTGGCGCGCGCCCGAGGCCGGGACGTCGTAGAGGTAGCCCATGTGGAGCGAGAGATCGTAGAGCATGTTCTATCCGAGATAGGTCTGTGCCAGGAGATCGGAGAAGCGTTCCAGCTCTTGTTCCAGCCGGCGATAGACCTCTTCATTCATCGCTTCGGGTGTCATGACGGCGAGGCCCGAATGCAGGCGCATCGCCTCGCGGAAGAAGGGCGACATCTGGCCGTTGACGAAAGCCTTTGGCAGTTGCTCCACCTCCCGGTGGATCTCGTTCATCTGGAAGAGGATCGAGCGTGGGTTGAGCGGATCGAGGGCGAGAAGGTCTGTCACGGTCAGGCGCGCTGTATTGACGTTGTAGCGGCGACGGTGGGTCATGACGCTGTCGCCGATCTCCAGCAGCATGTCGAGCGCGCCATCGGGCGCTTCCGGTCCCGACATGCGGCCGAGCAGCCGCGTCATGTGCAGTCCACGCTCGATATAGCGGCCGATCGACAGGAAGCGCCAGCCGGTGAAGCGGTACATGTTTTCGTGGACGAGGCCGGCAAAGCCCGCAAGCTTGCGCAGGAGGATCGTCATCGCATGGCTGGCATCGTCGCCGGGGCTGACCGTTTCCCGGAAGCGGCGGGCCGTCTTGGCGAGATCGTTCAGCGCCAGCCAGCCGTCGGGGGAGAATCGATCGCGGATATTGCTTGCCGAATAGACGGCGCTGTCGATGTTGCGCAGCAGGCTTTCCGGGACTGCCTCCTCCGTGTCGATATCGACGGCTGCGAGATACTCTGAAACATCGGCAAGCAGCGGTTCGCTCGGATCCGCGGATTCGGCAAAGCGGCCATGCCACGCGCGAAGGATGCGCAACGCACCCTCGGCGCGTTCGATATAGCGGCCGAGCCAGAAGAGATTGTCGGCCGAGCGGCTGGGCAGGCTTCCCGGCATATTGCGGGTGAAGCTTTCTTCGGCGGGCAGCAGGGTGTGACGCTCAACCGGCTTGTCGCTGACGATCCAGACATCCGCTGCCGAACCGCCCGACTGCATGGCGATTGCGGCAACGTCGGCGCCGCTGCCGATGCGAGCAAAGCCGCCCGGCATGATCTGCCAGCCCTTTTCGGTGCGGGCGGCAAAAACGCGCAGGCTCATCGGCCGCGGCACGAGCTTGCCGCCGACCCAGGCCGGCGTCGTCGACAAGGTGACGACCTCCTGGCCGACGAGCTTATGGCCATCCGTCTGCAGCCAGTCTGCAATCGATTCCTTGGCGGTGGAGCGTAGCGTCGAGCCAAGCACGGACTGGCCGTTGTCGTCGAAGAAAGGCAGGCGGGAATAGGCCGGGCCGATCACCATTTTTTCGATATTGCGCGCGACCTGGCTGCGCTCGCTTTCCTGCCCGCACCACCATGTCGCGATCGAGGGTAGCTTGAGTTCCTCTCCGAGGAGTTCCCGACAGATGGTCGGCATGAAGGCCAGCAGTGCCCTTGTCTCGAGAATGCCCGAGCCCAGCGCATTGACGATTGTCACCGACTGGGCACGCAGTGCCTGCACCATGCCTGGGGTGCCGATATGCGAATGCTGATCCAGCTCCAGCGGATCGGCATAGGCGGCGTCCATGCGGCGCCAGAGAACGCTGATGGGCTTCAAGCCTGCAACGGTTCGCACCATCACCTTGTCGTTGACGACGGTAAGGTCTTCGCCCTCCAGCAACATGAGGCCGAGATAGCGGGCGATATAGGCGTGTTCGTAATAGGTCTCGTTGGCCGGACCGGGGGAGAGGACGGCGATACGGCCGTCGCCGCCTTCCTTCATGTTCTGCAGCGTGTTGCGGAAGGCGCCGAAAAAGGACGCAAGACGGTGAACGCGGGTTTCGGCATAGATGTCTGAAAATGCGCGGGTGGTCGCGACTCGCGTCTCAAGCGCAAAGCCGGCTCCGGAGGGAGCCTGGGACCGGTCGGCGAGCACCCACCAGTTTCCATCAGGCCCGCGGCCGACCTCGAAAGCAAGGAAATGCAGATAATGCCCGCCTGCCGGCTTCACGCCGACCAGCGGTCTCAGGAATTCGGGATTGGAGGCGATCAGCGCCGGCGGAATGAAACCTTCCTGGACCAGCCGACCCTCGCCGTAGATGTCGGCAATGATCTGCTCCAGGAGATCGGCGCGCTGGACGAGACCTTCGGAAAGCGTCTGCCATTCGCGCTCGTCGATCAGGACGGGGATATGCGAGATCGGCCAGCTGCGCTCGCTGGCGCCCTTGGCGCCATAGGCGCGATAGAAGACGCCGGCATCGCGCAAATAGCGGTCGGCGCGGGCGAAGCGGTCATGCAGCTCTTTTTCCGGCATGCGCGAAAGGGCGGCAAGCAGGTTCTGCCAGACGGGGCGGACGGCGTTGTTGTTGTCCACCATTTCGTCTGCGACACCCGGCAGGGGGCAATAGGCAAAGGCCGGAGCGCCGCCGGCTTCAGCCTCCACATCGTCCCGCAAATCAGTCGCCGGTTTCTTGCTCATCTCTATCTCTGGTTCAAATTCCCGGCGGACGTCGCAGATCAAGCGTCAGCGGGAATTCCGGCGATGCCTGCTCGGACCGCAGGATATAACCGCCGGCCGTGTGCCCCCAAGGCTCGAATCGCGCAAGGCGGCGCGCTTCCGCTTCATTACCATTGACGGGGAACGTCTCATAGTTCCGGCCGCCGGGATGGGCAACATGGTAGATGCAGCCGCCGATCGAACGATTGGACCACGTATCATAAATGTCAAATGTCAGCGGGGTGTTAACCGGCAGCACCGGATGCAGGCCGGAGGCCGGGTGCCAGGCCTTGAAGCGGACGCCGGCAACCGAGACGCCGGAGGCTCCGGTCGGTGTCAGCGGGACGCGACGGCCGTTGCAGGTGACGGCGTAGCGCGAGGGATTGTTGGTTTCCAGGCGCAGCTGCAGCCGCTCGACGGAGCTGTCGACATAGCGAACCGTTCCGCCGACCGCCCCTTCCTCGCCCATGACGTGCCACGGCTCCAAGGCCTGGCGCAGTTCCAGCTTGTTGCCCTCGTATTCGACCTCGCCGCAGAAGGGGAAGCGGAATTCGAGCTGGGCCTCGAACCATTCTGAGCGCAGGTCGAAACCGTTCTGCTTCAGGTCGGCCAGCACGTCGAGGAAATCCTGCCAGATATAGTGCGGCAGCATGAAACGGTCGTGCAGGGTCGTGCCCCAGCGGACGAACTTGCCGTCGATGGGGTTGCGCCAGAGGCGGGCGATCAGCGCGCGCACCAGGAGTTGCTGGGCAAGGCTCATGCGGGCATTCGGGGGCATTTCGAAGCCGCGAAACTCGACGAGGCCGAGACGGCCGGTCGGGCCGTCGGGCGAAAACAGCTTGTCGATGCAGATCTCGGCGCGATGGGTGTTGCCGGTCACGTCGGTGAGGATGTTGCGGAACAGGCGATCGACCAGCCAGGGCAGGGGCTGGATATGGCCCGGTGCCGGCACCTGGGCCATGGCGATTTCCAGCTCGTAAAGGCTGTCGTGGCGGGCCTCGTCGATGCGCGGCGCCTGGCTGGTCGGGCCGATGAAGAGGCCCGAGAAGAGGTAGGACAGCGAAGGATGGCGCTGCCAGTGCAGCACCAGGCTCTTCAACAGGTCCGGGCGGCGCAGGAAGGGGCTGTCATTGGGGTTCTGGCCGCCGACGACCACGTGGTTTCCACCGCCGGTGCCGGTGTGGCGGCCGTCTATCATGAACTTGTCGGCACCGAGCCGTGTCTTGCGGGCTTCGTCGTAGATCACAGTCGTGATGTCGACGCACTCGCCCCACCTTGCCGCGGGGTGGATATTGACCTCGATGACGCCGGGGTCGGGCGCGACGCGGATGACGTTGATGCGTTCATCCTGCGGCGGCGGATAGCCCTCGATGTGGATCGGCAGCCCGATGGCGGCGGCGGCGTTCTCGGCAGCAGCCAGCAGTTCCAGATAGTCCTCGATCCGTTCGACCGGCGGCATGAAAACGCAAAGGCGGCCATCCCGCGGTTCGACGGAGAGTGCAGTGCGCACAGCGCCGCCGATTTCGCCGATCGTCTGTTCGACGCGGCCTTGCGCGCTGTCATCCGTCTGGAAGGACGCTTCCGGCATGGCGCGGCCGGTGGGCACGAAGACATCGGGCAATGGCTGGCGCGGGATCGAGGGGTCGGCGGTGTGGATATAGGGATATCGCGCCGGCGGCACGTAGGGCAGGGTGCCGAGCGGCAGGCGGAAACCGACCGGGCTGTCGCCGGGCACAAGGAAGATGCGGCCGCGACGGGTGCGCCATTTTTCGCTGACCCAGCGCTGGCCGTTCGCACGCGCGTTCCATGCCTGTACAGGCAGGACATAGCCCGTTGGAACCGTCAGGCCGCGTTCGAAGACGCGGGCGATGCGGCTGCGCTCTTCCGGGTCCTTCAGTTTCGAGTTGGAGGGATCGACGTTTTCCGGAAGGCTGCCTTCCTTGACGATCCATTCAGCCGGATCTTCGTAGGCCGGCTGCACCATGTCGGGGGCAATTGCAAGTTCGCTTGCGACCGCGGTCAACAGCCTTTCCGCATCTTCGGATGTCGCACCCGTCTGTGCCCCTTCCAGCGCGATCAGATCAGGATTTTGCCAGACCGGCTTGCCGTCCCTGCGCCAATAGAGCGAGAAGGTCCAGCGTGGCAGGCTTTCGCCCGGATACCACTTGCCCTGGCCGTAGTGCAGGAAGCCGCCGGGAGCGAAGCGCTCGCGCAGACGGCGGATCAGGTTGTCAGCTTTGTCGCGCTTGGTCGGGCCGACGGCTCCGGTGTTCCATTCCTCAGACTCGAAGTCGTCGATCGACACGAAGGTCGGTTCGCCGCCCATGGTGAGGCGCACGTCCTCTTCTTTCAAAACGCGGTCGACTTCCTCGCCGAGCGCGTTCAGCGCTTCCCAGCTTTCGTCCGAGAAGGGCTTGGTGATGCGCGGATGCTCGGCGACGCGGGCAACCTTCATGTCGAAGTCGAATTCTGTATCAGCCTTGCCGATGTAGCCGCCGGAAATCGGTGCTGCATTGCGAAAATGCGGCGTGGCGGCGAGCGGGATATGGCTTTCGCCGGTCAAGAGGCCCGAGGTGGGGTCAAGGCCGATCCAGCCTGCGCCGGGCAGGTAGACCTCGCACCACGCATGCAGGTCGGTGAAGTCGTATTCAGTGCCGGAGGGGCCGTCGAGCGCCTTGAGATCGGGGGTGAGCTGGATGAGATAGCCGGAGACGAAGCGGGCGGCGAGGCCGAGATGCCGCAGGATCTGCACCAGCAGCCAGCTTGTGTCGCGACAGGAGCCCTTGGCAATCTGCAAGGTCTCCTCAGGCGTTTGCACGCCGGCCTCCATGCGGATGACATAGCCGATCTCATGCTGCAGGCGGGCATTCAGGCCGACGACCATGTCCACGGTCTTCTGCTTCGAACGGTCGATCGTTTCAAGGAAGGCGGCAAGCAGCGGGCCGGGCTCTTCCGGCGTGAGATAGATCGACAGGTCCTCGCGGATCGTTTCGGGGTAGTCGAAGGGCCACTTGGTCGCTTCCTCCTCGACGAAGAAGTCGAACGGATTGTAGACCGTCATGTCGGCGACGAGATCGACCTCGATCTTCAACTCTGTGACCGGCTCGGGAAAGACGTAGCGGGCGAGATAATTGCCGTAGGGGTCCTGCTGCAAATTGACGAAATGATTGGAGGGCGTGACCTTCAGCGAATGGCTGAGCACCCTCGTCTTGGAGTGTGATGCGGGCTTCAGACGAATGATCTGAGGCCCGAGAATGACCGGATTGTCGTATTTGTAATGCGTCAGGTGATAAATGCTTGCTTTGATCGACATTTTTCTCTTCGCCCGGCGCGCATCGTTGTGCGGCTGTTGCTGTTCCCGGATGGGATAGTGTGCAATGCAGCGAAAGAAAGCAAGGCGGTTGCCGATGCTTGGCACGGCGCGGGGAGGGGCAAAGCGAAGGCGGCGGACTTTCGGCCGCCGCCGAGATTCCGGTTTTTCACCCGGCTCTTACTTTTTCATTTCGTCCTGAATGCTCATGGACGATGCCGTTTTTCCTGTTGAAGCGGATGGACGACCAGAGCGAGATGCCGATCAGGCCGGCGCCGCCAAGCCCGGTGATCACCTCGGGTATGTGTACCAGCGTCTGCAGATACATGATGAACGAAAGGGCGATGATCGCGTAGAAGGCACCGTGCTCGAGATAGCGGTAGTGCATCAGTGTTCCCTTCTCCACCAGCATGATCGTCATCGAGCGCACGTACATGGCGCCGATACCGAGACCGATGGCGATGATGAAAAGGTTCTGCGTCAGCGCGAAGGCGCCAATGACGCCGTCGAAGGAGAAGCTCGCATCCAGCACTTCAAGGTAGAGGAATGCGCCCAGTCCGCCCTTTGCCGCCTCGCTCATCGCGCGCTGCGAAGCATCGAGAAAACCCGCGAGCACCTCCAGCAGCAGAAAAGTGATGAGACCATAGATGGCGGAATAGATGAAGGTCGTGGCTTCACCAGCATCCTTCAACTGCGAGGAAAAGATCAGCACAAGAATCAGCACGAAGGCGATCTCGATGCCCTTGATGGTCGCAAAGCGCGACATCGCCTTTTCGAGGAACACGATCCAGTGGACATCTTTCTCGTGGTTGAAGAAATAGGTGAGGCCGACCATCATCAGGAAGGTGCCGCCGAAAGCCGCGATCGGCAGGTGCGCGCCGTGCATGATCTCGGCATATTTATCCGGCTGCCTTGCCGCCAGGTTCAGCGCCTCTATGGGGTCGATATGGGCCGCCACGGCGACGATCGCCAGCGGGAAGACGATGCGCATGCCAAAGACAGCAATGACGATGCCCCAGGTCAGGAAACGCTTCTGCCAGACAGGCGTCATTTCCTTGAGCTTGTTGGCATTGACGATGGCGTTGTCGAAGGAGAGCGAAATCTCCAGAACGGCCAGAACCGCACAGATGAAGAAGGCGGTGGCTACGCCGCCGAGCGTATTCGTCATGTTCCAGCCGAGCACGCCGCCGAGCACGAGGCCCGCAGCAGTGACGATAAAGGCCCATTTGAAATAGCCGAGCGCGCTGTGATGGGTGATCGGCTGCTTCATGACCGGCCTCCGGCTCTGAGGATCATATGCCGGTAGGCAAAAAGGCGCGCCATGCCGAAAACAGCATGCGGGCGAGGCATGGTTGGGTTTGTCATCGAAAGAAAATCCGCCGGCTCATCTGCAGGCGGTACCGACATCGCGAGAGCGCCGTTCAAACTCTCGCCAGAGGGGCCCGGCACCAATGTTTTTCGTCCTGCCAATGTCAGGGGCCGCAGGACATCCTAAAAGTAGTGATGTTGCCCGCGACGTCAAGGGTGTAGGGCGCAACCTTTGATTGATTTCACGCTTCCTTCCAACTGCTGTGCAAATTTTACGGGAACCAAACGCAACGAACGACGTTCGAAACACATGCAGGGCACCTCCGTGCTGTCATCCGAGACCCAGGAGATTTTATCATGACACCCCATTTCCGCCATCCTTCGGAGAAGCCGCCGACGCCGGCCAAGAGCTCCAAACGAGCGCGGCCAAACGCCTTGCGGCACGCTCAGGTACTGCCGCCGCATAATGTCGACCTGACGCTGCCGCCGGCCACGCATGACGATATTCACGTGCCGGCCCATGTGACAGGTGTCGACCTTTCCAAGGAAGCGCCGGCTGATGCGAATGCCGCCACCAAGAAGGACATTCGCTCGCGCTAAAGCCGGTCGAACCAAAGACATCCCCATGCGTTACCCATTCGTCGCAGCAAGGGACGATCGACATGGTGTTCAAGCTGCCGTTCTCCGGCGGTTCCGGTTTCGAGCAGGGAAATTTCGGCCATCGCCACGCGGCGCTGAAATCCGCGATTGCGAGCGCTCTCGCGTATGCCGAGGATATCGACGCGAGCGACATTACCGTGACCGTTGTCGAAACGACGATCGTGCTAGAAGGCAGCGTACCCAGCCAGAATGACATGGACAGGGCGATGGAACTGGCGATCGCCATTGCCGGCGCGCAGGTTCACAACCGCCTGTGGCGGCAAGCGCATCATTAAAACCGCCGCGTGGCCACCGTTCAGATTGCCCGTTCCCCTGCAAATATCCTTGAGAGCACAATGCCGGTCAGCAGCATGCCCGCACCGCTGGCGACAGTATCGACCAGCGAACCCAGGTAAAGCGGGCCGACGTCGATGAAGAGCAGGTAGGCGACCAAAAGGTTCAGCCAGCCCCAGATGACATTCATGGTCGGCGAGCTGACGTCCCCGCCATGCACGCGCACGAAAGGCGTGCGAAACGGTCTGCCGCAGACGCCGGATACAAAATGCGGAATACCGTTTGCCAGGAATACGCCACCAACGAAATGCGCGATGTAGACGAGGATTGGCACTGGTCATCTCCTTGCGCGAACGCGTGTCTTCGAGGCGTAGGGAGGCCGATGAGCCTCGTCAAGCAGGTTTTTCCACAACGGCAATTTTGCAGGGCTGAGCCCGTTATTTGAGCGCAGATCATCCGGCGCGGGTTAGTCGGGCCTAATCATTATTCGTTAGAGTTTTCCAGATTCGGACGAGTCTAATCAAGAATCCATCCTTTGGGCGTTGGCCAGTCGGCGTAGGCCGAATCTACATACTGACCTATATTATTTCAGAATTGCATAAAATGCATAGAATAGCCGACGAGCTACGCCCAAAAAGCCCGGATTCATTACTTGAAGCGCGGAACAAATGAGCCTCGAATACAGTTGATAGGCAGCGGTTTTACTGCTGGAGGCGAACATGCATAGGCGGATGGCATTCAGATGCGTAGCGGCAGCAGCGCTATTGATGGCTGCAGCAGCTCCAGTATGGGCGGCGCTCGAGGGCGTCATCGATTATTCAACGCAAACGCCCGAGGTGGACATCAGCACGGTGACGGGCTCCATCGATCCGGCGGCGGCAGCGGCACCGGACTGCGAGCCGGTCTATGCGCCGAAGCTGGTTCACGAGCGTGACGGCAGCATCGTCGGGATGACCTACGAGCTGGACGGCGACAATTGCTGACGAAGCGGCTACTGCAGCTTCATAGTCCCTGGGTTGTGGCAGCGCTGTCCTGAGCCTGCCCCGGGGTTTCATAATGTCCTGACACTTCCCAAAGCCCCTCCTTAAGAGGAACCTTCAACCCGGCAAGCCGTTTGCGAAGGGCGTTCCATGATCGCTCCTTGATCGCTCTTGTCCGGCTGCGCCGTGCATCGAGATCCGCCTGAGGAACATGAGGGGCCGGGCAAGACAGGGGCCGGTAACGCAGGGGGAAGGGGAAATACAGGAGGAAGACATGATCTCCCGTCTGACCACCGTGGCGCTGGCGCTTTTCGTTGGCGTCGTCAGCGTCCCGCATCTGGCGCTAGCGCAGGACTATGACATGGAGACCGGCCCGCCGCCCGGCTATCCGCCGCAACAAGGATACGATGACGACGACGGTGGCCCGCCGCCACCGCCGCGCCATGCGCATGCCTGCAATCTCGATGACGCCGAAGACGAGGCCCGTGACATGGGCTTTCACCGCCCGCATGTCATCGATGTCGACCCGCGCCGCGTTGTCGTGGAAGGCTTTACCCACCACGGTCCCGATCGCATCTACTTTGCAAATGTCCGCGGCTGTCCTGTGATCGGGCGTTAAGGGGAAACGGACAAGCTACCGAAAGATGGGCAAGCTCGCCGCCATGGCTCTCGTTACGGCGCCATTCGAGTTATTTCTTGCTCGGAGCTTTGGTATTTGCCGGCGGCGCTTTGCCATTCGTCTTGAAACTGCCCGTGAAGGCGGAATCCTTGGATTTTGCCGTGCATTCGATCGTGGTCGGTTTGCCCGAATAGGGGTTGCCGAAGGTGCAGAAGCCTGATGCCTCGACCTGGCCCGTCATCTTCGTACCGACACCCGTCGAGACCATATTCAGCGTCAGGCGCGCGTTTCCGGGCGTCGTCGGTCGTACGGTTCGTCCGTCACCACCGAAGCCGAGCATTTTGCCTTCAGACGTGAAAATAAAGGTCACGGTCCCGTCAGGGCCGGTCACGGTCGCCAATTCGCCCTTGCATCCTTTCGACGCGTCGAGCTTGCCGACGACCAGCTTCGAGCATTTGCCAGGCAGGGCGATAAGGCCGGGAGGACCGGGAAAATTCTGCGCCATCGCGCCGCTCGCAACTAAGAAAAATGCCGCGAGGGCACATGAAATCCGGCTGACCTTGCCCATGGCGATTCTGCTCCTAACTTCCGATTCGTCTGTGATGATATTTTACAGCAGGGTTGCGGCAAAGCTTTGTTGCAAATGCGCTTTAAGGTGAGACGGAAAAGTCGATCCGGGGCGAGAACAAAAGCCGATGCGCCCGATTTCCGTGATTAAACCATAGCTCGAGGTGGGTCCGATGAAATTGTTGATGGCAGCAGGAATAGCACTCAGCCTTGCATGTATTTCAGCGGCGGAAGCGCCGTCGAACTACGAAACCTATTATGGCGGCGTTCGCGTCGATTCCGATCCCAGGCTTCTCAACCACTATAACAGGGTTCTAGCCTATTGCGATCGCGAGGCAAGCCTGCCGCAGCGCGGATCGCCATACCCCTACGACACGTGGCATATTCTAGCACTTCGCAGCTGTCTCTATCGATACAGCTTCGTCGATCGGGGGGTTCATTCCTACCCGGCCAATTGGTTCTGGGGGCATGTATTCGAACAGTGACGGAAGGTTCCGGCGCAGAGCCGGTGACTGGCCGCCCGCATTGAGTCGGAGCGGGCTGGCTATCGGCTCGAGGCGCGCTACGGCCTTGAGCCTTCGCTTGTCGATTAACCGAAGAATCCGTCCAATACGGAAGGATGGATGGCGGGGGTTTTGACTTCTGATCTGCGGCGACGTCGGGCGACAAAATTGGCCGACAAGAGGAAGCGCATGAAGCCGCCTTTGATGGCGTTTCTTTTGTTTTGCATTTTCGAACTCACTTGTTTTTCTTTTTTTCTGCCGCTGCATGTAGGCGCGTCATCGCATTGTCACAATAGTGTCATGGACAATGCAGGCATGCAAAATTGCGGGGCGTTGAGGGCCCGGTGCGGCACGTCTCGCATCTTCAGGCGCTTGCGGGACTTCGAGCTTCGAGAAAAAACGCAAGAACGGTGTAGACGACCGCCAATATCCACAGCGTGAGGAATTGCTGAGATACCTCGGCGATGGTCGCGCCCAACTGCGCAACACCGACCATCCCAAAAATCGCGGAAGTGCTGGGCAGCACGAGGGCTATGTCTTTCAGCCAGTTCGGGATTGCTTCCGCCGGCCAGGAAAATCCCGCAAGGAACAGAAACGGTATGCCGACAGCGGCCGTCAGCAACTGGACCGCCAGCGGGTTTCGCAACAGCCTGGCGATGACCATGCCAAGCGACGATACGGCGATGATGAAGGGTAGGGCAAAGATCGCGATCGCGACGGGCGATCCGAGCCTCGGAATGCCGTAGAGATAGGGCAGGGCAATCAGGTAGAAGGAGGCGGCGAATATCTCGATCGTCAGATAGGCGAGCAATTTGCCCAATATCCTGTCATAGGGACCAGCCTGCTGCTGCGACAATGCCTCCAGCTTCGGGTTTGGATGCGTCTCGAGCAGGCCGACGCCGATCAGCAGGGTCTGCTGCAGGATGAGCACCAGGGCAGCGGGAAGAATATAGGTCGCATAACCGCCTTGAGGATTGAAGAGGGTGACCGCCGTCAGAGGGAGCGGATCCGGGGCGGCCTCTGCAATCACCGGATCCACATGGGCGGCGATCAGGCGAGCGGTCTCGATTTCGGCACCCATGGTTCGGGCAACCGCTGTCACCGCGCCGGAGATGCGCTGATAGACCAGGAAATAGCTGGCGTCGGCATAAAGAGCGATCGGCGACGCGCGACCGTGCAGCAGGTCCCGCTCGAAATATTTTGGGATGACGACAAGCCCGAATAGGTTCCTCGCGAAAATCGCGCGCTCGGCCGAAACCTCGTCCGGAAAGGTAGCCGCGATTGTGATATCCGAAGACGCTTCCAATCGGCGCGCAAGCTCCCGGCTGCTGTCGGTATCGTCGCGGTCCACGAGCGCGATCGGTACGTTCCGCAAGGCCTCGTTTCGATAGGGCTGGGGATAGAAGACCGAATAGATGAGAACGGCGATCACCAGGACCGAGAAGGCGGGCCGCAGCTTGAAGATGCGCTCCAGTTCGATGCGATAGACCGCGAGAAGGCCGCTCATGTCCCGCCCTCCCTTCTTAGTCGTCTGCTTGCGTGCATCCTATCGGTGCGCAAGCCGAGGACTGTCAGTCGGAGAAACACAAGGAGGAGCAGGATCAGCATCAGCGCGAGGAGGGACAGCAGCGGCTGGAGCGACAGGTCGACGGGTGTGCCCCGGACGGTCTGGTCGACGCGCACCATCAGATACCAGGTCCCCGGCAGCAGTTGGCCCCAGTGATAGGCGAAGAAATTCATGCCAAGCCTGGGAAAGCCGATGCCCATGAAGCCG
This sequence comes from Rhizobium sp. BK376, assembly GCF_004341625.1. GTDB lineage: Bacteria > Pseudomonadota > Alphaproteobacteria > Rhizobiales > Rhizobiaceae > Rhizobium. The sequence goes on from NZ_SLZG01000018.1 coordinate 98,741, forward strand.
AATGCCGGGGCGGCGAACAGGGCTCCGATGCTGATGGCTGTTGCCGTCGGGCGCAGGATAAGCGCAAAAAGTGTGCCCAGAAACTGGCAGGCGAGCACAAAGAGAATGCCGCCGCAAACGAGAAGCAGCCTGTCGCCTCTGAGCGGCATCTCGAGAACGGAAAAAAGAACGATATCGGAAAGGCCGAGCACGAATAGAAACAGGATCGTATAAGGCAGGATCTTCCCGAACAGCGCGCGCCACAGGCCGCCTCCGAGCCTGCGAAGGACCCGCAGACGATAGGGCCGGTCGACATCAAGGCCGACGCAATAGGCCATGGTGGTGATGACGGCCACCTGAAGGACCGACGGTAAGAGGGCTGCAAGAAGAAAATAGGCGTAGTTGAGGGTCGGATTGAAGAGCGGATGGACCTGGACCGGAATCGGCTGCAGGTCTGTCTGCGCGATGTCGACAGGCTCGCCCTTCTCGGTTCGCAACGCCAGCCGGATTGCCGCCGCCACGCTCGGCACGGCAGCGCTGACCCCCCGAAGCGTCAAGTTGCCGGGCGTCAGGGTCTGGGTGTTATAGAAAAAAACGACCTCGGGACGCCGGCCGGCGAGGGTATCCCGCTCAAGATTGAGAGGAAGGTACAGCAGACCGTGCACCTTTCCCGACAGGATGAGATGTCGGCCCTCGGCCAGATCGGCAACCCGGACGGCAACGGCGGTGTCCGGCGTGGCATCCACGGTGCGGATGACGGTTCTTGAAAGATCCGAGCCATCAAGGTCGAGGACGGCGATCGGCAACCGGGTTGCCAGGCCTTCGTGGAAGACGGTTGCCAAAAGCCCCATCAATATCAGCGGCATAAGAGTAGACAGGAAAAGCAGGAAGGGGCGGCGGCGAAAATGATCGATCTCCCGCCGAAAGACGAGAGCAAAGCCGGGTCTGATCGCTCCCTTTCCGAGCACGTCACGACCCCGCCTTGGGCCAGAGTGCGATCGCGCTCATTCCCGGGCGCAGTCCCTTGACCGGGCTGGTCGGTTCGGCGCGGACTTCGAAAGTGCGCAGATCGAAATCGCCGGTCGCCCGGGTCGCGCGCCATGTGGCGTACTGCCCCTGCGCATTGATGACGGTGACCCGCACCTCGATCCTGCTGTTATCGAGGGCAGGCACCGTCACCTCGAACCGGTCGCCGATCGCAAGTCCCTTGAGCAGATCCTCACGCAGGTTGAAGGTGAACCAAGGGTGGTTGATGTCGATCAGGGAGAAGAGGGGTGCGCCGGCACTGAAATTTTCCCCAAGCTCGGCCACGCGCGTCGTCACTTGCCCATCGATCGGCGTGTGGATGGTTAATTCGCCGACATCCGTTTGCGTCTGCGCCAGCGAGGCCTTTGCCTGCTCGACCTGGGTGGCGGCGAGCGCCTTTTCTTCCTTGCTCGATCCGGCGACAGCAAGATCCAAAGCGGCCTGTGCCGATTCCCGCTTGCGGATTGCAGATTCGAGGTTGCGGGTCGCTTCGTCGACCATCGATTGCGTCGATGAGCCCGAGGTGACGAGCTTTGCCTGGCGCGCCGAATTCTCCTGATAAAGGGTGACGTCGGCATCGGCGGCGGCCAACTCCGCCTTTCGAGCCTCGATTGTCTCCGGACGGGTGCTGTTGACTCTGATGAGGTCGGCCTCGGAGACGGCAAGTGCGGCTTTCGCCATTTGCAGGCTTGCGACCAGTTGCGGGCTTTCCAATTCAGCGATCACCGAGCCCGCCGTGACATTATCCCCGACATCGGCGTTGAGCTTGGCAACACGTCCGGACACGCGGGGGCTGAGATCGACGCGATTCGCGGAAACTTCTCCCTGGACCACCAGCGGCGGCGGCCTGGTCGCAAACCAGAGAACGATCCCCAGGGCCACGATTGCCCCAATCGCGATCAATGCCCGAACAAGTCTCAGCATGCGAGTCTTCCCCTCAAATCTCCGCCAGCGATAAACGGTAGCGTCTTCCATGCGCCCTGGATCGGTTTAGCCGCTGGAAACGTACGCTGCGAGTGGAGAAAGGTACAGCGCGGGATAGCAGGCGAAGAGGTTTCTTATCTCGATAAATTTGCCTCATTACCGGAGGGCAACAGCGGCACGTCCCAAGTAGATTACGTGCACAAAATAAAGCCCTCAGAAGGCTTGAGGAGAGGCAATGCTTTGAAGACTTAAACTCACCAATCGGCGGCTTGGCGAAAGTCCCTTATGGGTCAAGGGGATCGGATGGTGGGCGTGACAGGGATTGAACCTGTGACCCCTACGATGTCAACGTAGTGCTCTCCCGCTGAGCTACACGCCCATCCGATGGCGGCGCATAGATCACAAAACCCTTTGAGCCGTCAATAGGCTTTTTTGAAGTTTTGTGACGCGCCGCCGGAATGCCTTATGCGGCAAGGAGTTTGTTGACCTCGTCGACCAGTTCGCGCAGGTGGAAAGGCTTGGAAAGGACCTTTGCATCCTTCGGTGCCTTCGAATCAGGGTTCAGCGCAACGGCGGCAAAGCCGGTGATGAACATGACCTTAAGGTCAGGATCGAGCTCGGTGGCGCGGCGCGCCAGCTCGATGCCGTCCATCTCGGGCATGACGATATCGGTCAAAAGCAGCGAGAAGGGCTCTTCGCGAAGACGGTCGTAGGCGCTGGCGCCGTTGTCGAAGGACGAGACCTTGTAGCCCGCCTTTTCAAGCGCTTTCACGAGGAAGCGACGCATGTCGTTGTCATCTTCGGCAAGAAGTATCTTCTGAGTCATTACAGGACCGTCAATCAATGTCATCTCTCATGGCTATTCAGCCGTTAACCTTATCCGTCGCCCGTAAAGAAGCGATGAATAGCAATGTCGACGGCCATCATTTCAGTTGATGTTAGTATGGACTTGCGCGCAAGCAACTGGCAACATGGGCAGTGCACAACTTGTTGACATGGTAAAGACGTCTGATGCCTGCAGAAATGCGCGATTTCGAAATATTCGAGATATTGGAGCCCGTTTCGCAGTCAATTCCCTTTGTCTACAACTCTCCGCATAGCGGCCGCATCTATCCCCCCGATTTCATCGCCCAGTCCCGTCTTCAGGGCATGTCGATCCGCCGCTCGGAGGATCACTATGTAGACGAGCTGTTTTCGGCCGCCTGCGACCTCGGGGCGCCGCTTCTGGTTGCCAATTTTCCTCGCGCCTATATCGACGTGAACCGCGAGCCCTATGAACTCGATCCCCGCATGTTCGACGGGCCGCTGCCGCCCTATGCCAATATCAACTCGATCCGGGTTGCCGGCGGGCTCGGCACCATTCCGCGCATCGTTGCCGAAAACATGGAAATCTATGCGCGCCGCGTGCCGGTCGAGGATGCGCTGAAGCGCATCGAGACGATCTACAAGCCCTATCATGCCGCCTTGCGGCGGCTGATCGCCGCGACCCATGTGAAGTTCGGTTTCGGCGTTTTGATCGACTGCCACTCCATGCCCGGCAATATCCGCATCGCCGGCAGCCATGTCCGCCCGGATTTCATCATCGGCGACCGCTACGGCACCAGCGCCTCCGCCGAGCTTTCGCGCGCCGCCATGCAGATACTCGAGGAAATGGGCTTTGCCGCCGTGCGCAACAAGCCCTATGCCGGCGGCTTCATTACCGAGCATTACGGGCGACCCTCGCGAGGGCTGCATGCCTTGCAGATCGAGGTTAACCGCGCGCTCTATATCGACGAGATCACGCTGCAGAAGAGCCCGGATTTCAACGCCGTCAGGGCTGCGATGACCTCGTTCATGCGGCAGATGGCGGATTATGTCGATAAATTCGCGGGCGACACGGCGCTCGCTGCCGAATAGCGATCAGCTGGTTTTTCGCAGCATCTTCAGCAAAGTTTCCGATTGCGCTTGTGCCTCCGTCCGGGCCTGCTGGTCCAGCATGTCGGGGCCGCAGAAATGCGCTCGGTCCGCCGTGTCGGTTTCGCCGGCTTCCGGATGGCCCGATCCCGATATGACCAACCGCCAGGCGCAGCCAAGGGTGCGGTCCTCGCGGATCGCCTGCTCGCAGCCTGTGCTGAGGCAAAAGGAAATCGTGCGCTGGGCGTCGTAGGAGCCGGACAGGGCATCAGTATAATTCCTGTCCCAGGCCGTGCGTATTCTCTCGCAGGCGCCCGGATCGGCGGTTTGGCGGCACTCGACCGCGGTGTTGATATAGTCGTCGGCCGCGACCCAGCCGGGAGGTTCCGACAGGTCGACGCAGCCGCAGGCATACAAGGCCGCTATCACGAATCGCATTGACATCATCCCCACCACACCGCTGAATCATAGAACGGTGGGGAATTCAGGCAAGACGGGTTTCGGAAAAGCTTTGCAGGCAGCCGGTTGACCGGATCCCCAAAAAAAGAACCGCGCCTGCGGCGCGGCTAAGTCTAGGGAGGAAACACCCAAGGAGGGTATTTACAGTCAGAAGACTGTAGGGAAACACTATTATTGCGTTGCACAAATGTCAAGCATCTTTTTGCATTGCATCAAATTTAGGCAACTGCCGGTTTCCTGCCTTATCCATTTGCAGCTGTTGGCTTTTAGGCTATGACATCGCGTCCAAACCAAGGATCGGATCGACCATGCTTCCTGACCGCTCGTTCTTTCATCGGCTCGCCGAAGCGGCCAAGGCCGAGACGCTGCCACGCTTCCGCTCGGGGCTCGACGTGGTCAACAAGGAGGCCGGCGGCTTCGATCCCGTCACCGAGGGCGATCGTGCCGCAGAGGCGGCGATCCGGGCGCTCATCGAGGCGGAATTTCCCGACCACGGCATTCTCGGCGAAGAACACGGCAATGTCGGTCTCGACCGCGAATATGTCTGGGTGATCGATCCGATCGACGGCACGCGCGCCTTCATATCCGGGGTACCCGTCTGGGGCACGCTGATCGGCCTGCACAGGAACGGCCGAGCGATCATGGGCCTGATCGACCAGCCATTTACCGGCGAGCGCTATTTCGCCGACGGCAAGAGCTCGAGCTATGTCGGGCCGGATGGGGAGAGGACGCTCAAGGTGCGCGATTGCGGCGACCTGTCGAAGGCGATCCTGTTTACCACCTCTCCACATCTGTTCGTCGGCGACGAGGTGGCGAAATATCGCGAGATCGAAAGCCAGGTCAGGCTCTTCCGATACGGCACCGATTGCTACGCCTATGCGCTGCTGGCTGCCGGCCACGTCGATCTCGTGGTGGAAACGGTGCTGAAGCCCTATGATGTCGGCGGAATCATCCCTGTGATCGAGCAGGCGGGCGGCATCATCACCACCTGGGACGGCGGTCGCCCCGAAATGGGCGGATCGGTCATCGCCGCGGGCAGCCGCGCCGTGCATGAACAGGCAATGGCGATCCTGTCTCGCTGACAAGCGGCATCGCAAATTTAAGCTTAAGCGCCGGCTCCGACGACCTCAGTGCTGGCTTCAGCATCGCTGCCGGGGATGAAGGCGTGGATGGCGGCAAGGGCTGCCGCGCGATAGCTGTCCCTTTCCTGCAGCACCTCATGCTTGGCGCCTGGCACAGGCACCAGCTGCGCCGCGCGGAAATAGCGCGACAGCCTTTCCTGGTCTGCATAGGGCACCACCCCGTCGCGCGTCGGCGCGATCAGCACCGTCGGGATGGTGATCGAAAACAGATGGTCCGGAGTGGAGGCGCCGCGGATGGTGAGGATCGCTTCGTGCAGCCAGCGGGCGGTCGGCGGCCCCAGCCCGAGCTCCGGATGAGCCTTGTAGATCGCTTCGTTGCGTCTATAGCGTCGCTCGTCCGTCGTCAGGGGATTTTCCGAAAACGGCACTTCCTTGAATTTCTTGGTGAATTGCATGGTGCCGAGACCGGTCCTGCAGGCGCTGCCGGAAAGCCAGCTGATGGCGTTCAGCGAGAAGGCCTGTCCCGTGAGGCCGACAAAGGGAGCCAACAGCACCATGCGCTCGATGCGGCTCGTCAATCGCGGCGCGGCCGAGAGCGCAATCAGGGCGCCGGTGGAATGCCCCAGGAGATAGAAGGGCAGGCGTGTATCCGGCAGGACGATCTGCTTGAGGAAGGTGTCCAGGTCGCGCTCGTAGTCGGAGAAGCGCCGGACGTGGCCGCGTTTGCCGTCACGATGCAGCCGTGTCGAGCCACCTTGGCCGCGTAGGTCGAAGGTGGCAACCCACAGGCCTTTCGCGTTCAGATCGCGGATCGTCTCGAAATATTTCTCGATGAACTCGTTGCGCCCCTGAAGAATGACGACCGTTCCCTTGGCGACCGGCTGGGCACAACGGAAGACGGCGTAGCGCAGCTTCAGCCCGTCATGGGTCTCGAAATAGCCCTCGGTGCGGTTGTCCGGAGCGGGATTGTCTGGTGTCGGGAAAAGGATCGAATCCATTGAGGGCCGCGGTTTGCTGAGAGCGAAGCAGCATAATGGGGCAGCGCGGCGGATATGAAAAGTGCCGACAAAAGCCACGACCGAAACTTTAGGCTCAGGACAGCTCTACCGCCAACGCCATAAGATTGAGATCATGTTCAGCAGGCTCAAGGACTGGCGCCACATCCACCCGCTACGATCGCTTCGCCCACACCTTCACGGGCGCCATCACCCTCGCCGCGATTATCCTCTTCTGGCTACCCAGTCGTGAGTCCTGAGTCTCGCACTACTTTGGCAGATTAACTCTCAGGTAACGATGATCGGCCATCCTTGGCATTCCAACGAGGGTGCATGGGATGGCAGAGCAGCATGTTGCAT
>NZ_SLZG01000019.1 GCF_004341625.1 Rhizobium sp. BK376
TCTGCGACGCCTCCGTGATTCGGCGTCACAGACAGAATCACAGACGATTCATCGGATGCAACCTCGTCTGCAGTAGATGTGGGTAATCGGAAGCCACCTCGGATGGGTACAGCCTATCTTTGGAAGGGGCATCAAGGAACGTCCATTCGGCTAAGCGGAGCCAGTATGACATCAGTGTTTTCCCTTTACATCCTAATTTGCTGACCAAACCTGATGGCAGGAAGGCTTTTTTCTGGTTCACAAGGACAGCGGGGATACGGACCGAGGTGGTGACTACGAACGCGATGGGACCGAAATTAACGAATAGGGGCTAAACCCGCCGCCAAACTCGAATCGGATCATCTCTTCGATTGACCCGCGCGGTACCGCAGCCAAGATTATTGTTGGGACAAAGACCAGCTCGTTAAAGATATCTCATTAGGAGATTCAAACGGACCGGGTCCGCTTGGGCTGGGAATCTGTGGATTGGCGGCACGTCGTGCCAAACTCGGGGGCCAAGGATATTCAAGCCACCAGGGAGGTCATAGAACATCTTTAAACGTTCGTTTATCAGAATCCGAATGCCACCCACGGTGTTGATAGACATTGGAAGGAGGGCGTTTACCCGATCACCCGCTTTGGCATCATTATGCAATCCCAGGTAGTCGTGCTCTTCAAAGAGAAAAAAACTAGAGCGCGAATAAGAGCACGATCCCGCGATTGCGTTGACAAACGGTTGAATTTCTTGCGCGATACGACCGAACCCCAGATTCAGCAGCTCTTGGCGATGACACCATTCGTCGTCACGTATCCCTCCACCATCACTCTCAGGCACAAGATAGACCCGCTTGATACTGTTGCCAGTCTTTTGGCGGTTTAGATCAGGACGCTCCGGCTGCCAAAAGATACGGAACTTCGACCGCGAACTCGCAAGCAGGTCGACGTAGAGACTCCGCAAAGCTTCAAATTCGACAAAATCGGGCACTTGAACAAAACCAACCTCCTCAAACCTGGCGCGATAGAAATCTATCTCGCTCGGCACCAAGCGCTCGCAGGATTGGGTAGCCGAAATTCGGAGAACGTCTAGCCAACGAGTTATTTGGTCAGTGGAGTCCAATTGAATGCCCTTTTAACGACGATTGTAAAATTGGAGCTAGGTCAAACCATGCGCCCAGTCTTGGCTATGAAATTTGTGCGGCACGTGGGGACGAAGCAATGAGACGCTGCAGAGCGAGCGAAGCCTCGATGCCTCGCGCGTCTCTCGTGCGCGCTCCCCACTCCAAATCGCCTTAAAAGAGTCTTGGAGCAGATCTCCATAGCGGGTGTCCGTATTCGCTGAATAGTAACAAGGATAGACTTGCAGCGAACTGTCGATGAAGGCCTTCGAGAAGGCACAGCAGCAATGCTCAAGGGTATCAAACATTAATCCCTGCTCAGATCGTTGGACGCTCTTATAAGGCAGGATCGGCTTCAACCATGGCTGGGTGCCGGCGCGCTGCTGAACCCGCTCGAAGAAGATGCTGAGTTCGGTCCAATATTCATCGTCGTTCGCCTCGGCCACCGAACGTGGGATACGTGGGAAGAAACGAAAGACACGAACGTCGGGGAAGAAGCGGTCGATTAAGGATTCCGCAGACTTAAAGTTATCCCCGGTCATCACAGTCGATATACAGACCGCGTGGCCGAGACTTACAAGGTTCTCTATAGCATTTACGGCGCTAATACCGCCCGCCCCTCGGTGCTGATCATTCGTTTTGGTGTCAGCAGAATCCAGACTTATCGCGACCAGCGACGCGGGCGCGACTTCATGGAGCCGCTTCGCATAGTCGAGCCGCGCTAGTCTGATTCCATTGGAGTTGATCATTACCTCTGGCACCGAAGCGGCGGCCATTTTGGCGAGCTCAATAAAGCCGCGGTGAATTGTAGGCTCCCCCCCAGAGAGCAACAATGAAAATACCCCCAGTTGGCCCAACTCGGCGATCAATTCCAACGTCCGCGTTAACGGCAAGTGCCGCCCACTAAAGGGAACCGCCGAACAATAGTCGCAACGCAACTGGCATGCCGATGTCACAGCAATCTCGACGTGTAGAGGCGCTGATAGGGACAGACTGGAATCTATCACTGTGAGACCTACAACTTCAGGCTATGTGCATCTAACTGCTTGCGAAAAGACTCGATATCTTGAGTGGAGTCGCGGCTGACGTCATCCAAAGTTTCACCGGACATGATACGATCCAGGAGTTGGTATGCCGCTTTATCGACAGCATAAACTTGTCCAGTTGGGCCGTACACAAGCACGCCGCCCCATGTCTCGCGCCGCAGACTCATGACGGGTAGCGTACTGTCGATGTCGGGGTCGCCCGAAGCCGGACCGTGCAGCCAGCCATTGAAAGCAATGTCACCAGAAGCTGACGCCTTTTCAAACGACAAGCGGTTCAAGAGAAGGTTGATCTTCATGCTAATCTACATCTCCGCAGCTAAAAGAAAACTTTAACGAGAAAGAATGCGATTTGGCAGTGTCAACATTGGGCCAATCGTCAACCAGTGTCAATCAGGAACCCATTCAGCACTCCCGAAGAAGCACGGCAACACACCTCAGATTCAAATGACGCATCATGCGAGATATGTGTTCACCGCCCGACCCAATCATTGATACGTCTGGTGTAATCTCGTGCCTTCTTGCCATCGATGTCGCAGCGGTGGCGTTCAGAACGGCCTACCGCGCTAGGGCAATGTGCGAGGAAAACACCGCTCGCTTTTGAGGCGGACACGAGGTATCCGGACGGTGCGGCTGCCGTCTGAATTGTCGCCAGGCACCGGTAGTGCGAGCCCCACAACGCTCTATTGTGACTTTGCGGACTTGAATCCAGCCTTGAATTGATTGCAGAAGTCGCGAAGCGGTTTCGTGGCGTCATCGAATGCGTTGCTGATCTCGCCCGCGACCTTTCCGAGCCGCTCTGCCGCGGAATGCGATTCCTCCTCGGCCCGCTTGTCTGCCGTGGCGACGAGTGCATCATACTTCTGATGACACGCCTCCATCATGGCGCCAGGACTGGTGACGAAAGGATTCCAATTGTCGAGGTCGCTCATGAACTGGTCCCACGCCCAAAACAACTGCTCCCGCGTCCCGTTCCGGACTGGGTTGAGACGCCTCGTGCAATCGATGTCGGACATATAGACGAAAACGCCTTGCGGCAGCGGATCCACTCCCTGGTAGCCAAGCTTCGTATATGCGAGCACGCGGTCACGAAGCGTATTTCCCGGATTTGCTGCATCCATGCCCGCGTCGATGGCGTCTCGGGAATGCAAGTAGAGTTCGATGGACTTTCTGGCTTTCACCTGAGGGGTGCTGTCAGACTTCTGAATTGAACCCAACTGCGCCAATGCAGCGGCAACCTCCCGGTCGGTGTCGACCTTGTCGCGGTGGCTCATGTATGCGCTGGTGATCAGCAAGCCGGCGAATCCCACCAGGAGGATCGCATAGAGAATCTTTCCTATCGTATTCCACACGCTCGTCGACAGCCCAAAATCTCCGGAGGATCCCCACGTCACTCTATCCGCCTGATCCGAGCAGTCCAGACCGCCCCACAAGCCGAATTCGCCGAGCGCACAGATAAAATTTCTGCAGTGTGCTCAGTCAGATCCACGCATGAGCTCGTCACAAGAGAGGACGAGCTGGCGACCATAGGTTTCTCCGGCATCAATTACAGATTTGCGGGTCACTCCTGCCAAAAAGTAAATGGCATGCACAAGCGCCACTACGAGAACGGTACCGTATTGCGGCAGATTTTCTCCTTCCGCCCGATATATGAGCCACAGGACGCCCGACACAACAAACGCGTTCAGCACGAGACCCGCGTATTTGAGTCCATAGAGATTCCTTCGGAATCCGTATGATATATTTTCTGAGAACAGCAGATGAAATCGCGTCTGGTCACGGGTACGTTCGCGAAGATAGTCCCCACAGGAGACGTAGAAGTCGTCGGCCCCTTGTGGATCAGCTTCCTCCTGCTCCGGTGATGGTGCCGCTTCCGAAAGGCTGTGGGAGAGGTAGGCGTGATACCTTGCCTTTGATTTCGGGTTCAGGGTCCTGTCCCGATAACGAAGAACAGTGGGGAACGGTCGTCCACCGGTGGAGGCAAAGATCTTTCGTTCCGCGCGACGTCCGAATCTTCGAGCGACATCGGCGAACGCAAAGAAGAGCACGCCGACCGTAACGGTCATTATAACTTCGGGCAGGCCAAGATCCCGATAGGACGAGCCCACGGCCACCAACAGAAATACAAGCGCGGGCGCCATTGCCAGCATCGCCGGAAAAAGACGAGCTCGAACCACGTAGCCGTCCAGGAAATCCATCTATTCCTCGTAGGAGTTCGTGAACGGAACCGGCGCGATCGGAAAACCCACGCGCGCAGGCATATCATCGTGATGGTGAAGCCACTCGCCTCCGTTGCCGGTCTTGTAGACCGGGTACCCGCGTCGAAGAAATGCGTTTGAAACACGACGTCGCGGATATTCCGGCTTATTGTCGCCAACAGAGCAAAATGCGAAGCCTCGAATTGCCGATCCCTCCGGCAACGGATTGCCTAGCCATCGATTGAGAACGGCAGGGGTGACGTTCCGGCGACTGCCGTGATGTGGGACCTGAACCACCGATGGCGGAAAGAGCAGCCCAATTGCCGCTGCGGTATCGGCAGCTTCCGAGAGTGTAGTGGGGCCTGCGTCGGCCGTGAGCAGCACGGTCTTTCCATTGAACAATCCAAGCTGGACCACACAGGATTCGTTCGATGCGGAGGTGGGTGCGGGATTCTCTTGGAGAGCCTCGCTTCCCCACGTTTCAAAGAAGCTTACTACTTTCTTTGCCGCTTCGAACATCTTGCCGAGAATGCCTTTTACGGGCTTCGTGTAGCTTTCAGGCGTTCGGTCGAATTCCGGAATGAGAGCTAGATATCGGGCGCGGCTCGGCGCCAGGACAAGAAAACTTCCGATCCACGCGCCGGCGAAGGTTTCGTAGATTGGTATCCCCTTACTGGAGGCAACCTCCTCCAGCTCGGCTAGGAGGGGATAGGCATCCCGGATCGCCTTCCGAAGTCCTTCAACGGTGTAATTTCCATGAAAGGCCTGGAGGAGTTCGCCTGCATATAACCATGGCCTGTTCATCCAGAGAGCGCCTACGTCAAAATGACGAACTACTGGGATCAGCCCGGCGATGTGGTCGCTATCTTGATGAGACAGCACGACGTTTTCGATCCGCGAACCATGTCCATAGTATTTGTTCACATGGTCGATTATGCGCTGCCCGGTATCGACGAATCCTCCATCGGTTATGTGAACGGCATATCCAAGCTCCGGCGTTCCGTAGCGGACGCAAATCGCGTCGCCATTGCTGTCGCCCACCGAGAGAAAATCGATTTCGTACCCCACGCGCCCGTCCTCCATCAAAATGGAAAATTGCCTTATAGATGCAACCAATACAAGAGTTATCTTGTTATCTCCCACACGATTAACGCAAGTAATCGGGCTCCCGACACCGTGCTCCACTCTGCTGAAAGACGCGTGAAACATGCAGAAGAGCTATCCGACCGCGCGAGTCTGCTGTCGTGAATAGCGGCGATATTGGAGATCGCGTCGACCCTGGAGCGCAGGATGACATGACGGCGATGGCCGTCAACGGCGAAGCCGTCCTCCGCTCCGCTGCGGCCCTTCGGGTGACGGCCATCCCCTCTCATGTCTTCCGGAAGCCATCGGGACGGGGAACATTAAATGCCGCGCTGTGCGCGGGTCCGATCCTCCCGGGGGATCGAACCGGGAACAGCTTTCTGGAGGTTATCGCCCGCACCCGCCATTCGCTCTACGAGCAGTGGAAAACTCGCTGGGCGTGTAAAAAGATAGTGCTCAGAACACGGGACGGTGTAGGCTGGCTCTCTACTTTACAGGAAAAGTTATGCCGCGGTATTCAGGTTTCTTCGCATATCCCCAGGGATCGTCACTGGTATCAGACGCCATAAGAGGCGCAGTGGAAAGAAGCGTGCGAGGAAATCTCGCAATAAAGCCTTGGGAAAACATGACTATCGCTGGCTTCAAGCTCGACGACCTGGTCCGGGATGAGATCAAGGAGGCTGACGTCCTTGTAGCCGACATCACCTATCCGAACCACAATGTGCTCTATGAAATCGGGTATGCCATCGCCCTGGAAAAGCCGGTCATCCCGACCCTCAACCTCGCCATCGAGAAGGCAGTGGAGAGAGTGCGACAGGTCGGACTCTTCGACACTCTCGGTTGGACAACTTATCATAACGCCAACGAACTTCATGAAAAACTGGCATCGTGGCAGGACGCAAGCTGGATCAATCGCTATGTGCGTAAGCGGGATCACTCGCAGCCGCTGTTCATTCTCGACATGCTCGCGAAGACCGACTTCCGGAACCATATCTTCCATGCGGTCGAAAACTCGAACGTAAACTACAGAGCCTTCGATCCGCAGGAGATCCCGAGGCTCACTGCCGCGCAGGCTATTTCCGACATATCGGCTTCGGCGGGCGTGATTCTTCCGATTATCGATGCCGAGCTCGTCGATTCCGGGCGCCACAATCTGAGAGCGGCATTCATGCTCGGCCTCAGCCACGGATACGGCATTGAAGCCATGGCGATACAGTACGAAAATGGTCCGGCAGCGCTCGACTACCGGGACTTCATAACGAACTCGACGTTTCGTCGCGAAACCGAGGATCACATAAGCCGGTATTGCGAACAGACGCTGATCTGGAACCAGAAGGCGACTTCACGCGACGCCCACGGCGGACCCGGTCTGCTCGGTCAGATCGACCTTGGCTCGTCCGCCGCAGAAAACGAGACTCAGCAGCTGAACTACTACTTTATCAAGACGGCCGAATACTCGCGCGCTCTTCGCGCAGAAGGGGGCGTTGTCACGGGAAGGAAAGGATCCGGCAAGACCGCGGTCTATCTGCAAATTGCCGCAGCCGCCCAGCAAGACCGAGAGACGTGCGTGGTGGATCTTAGACCAGCCACTCATAACCTGAGCGAAATGCGGGAGAAACTGCTTACAGTGGTCAATGCCGGAATTTACGATCACACCATCGCGGCATTCTGGCAGTATATCCTATATGCGGAAATCGTTCTAAAGATGCGGGAGATCGTGCTGCCCAAGTCTCGAAATGATTTTTCCCTTCAGGAGCGGATCAGAAATATCGAGGACGAATTCCGTTTCGACGAGGCGGTCGTCTCCGGGGACTTCACTTCGAGACTTGAGACCGCGGTTAGGGAGGTAATCCGCACAATACAGAAAGTCGGCTCAGAGGCAGATTTGCGCAGTCAGCTGACGAATGCGATGTATGAGACTCTAATTCCGAAGCTTCGCGAAGCAGTTCTTTCGTTCTCCGACTTCTTTTCCACCGTTCACGTACTTGTGGACGATCTTGACAAGGGCTGGCCACCCCGACAAGTCGAAGAACACGACGTTCTGACAGTCAAACATCTCATCGAAGCCCTCGGCCGGATACAGCGCGACCTGACAAAGCGGCGGATGGAATTCAAGCATCTCGTATTTCTCCGGAGCGACGTTTACGAGCGCCTGGTCCAGCAGACTTCGGACCGAGGAAAGTACAACCCCATCAAAGTGGACTGGTCCGATCCCGCCCAGCTACACCATCTATTGAAGCAGCGCGTTGTAAGCAGCGCCGAAAGCCACCAGGGAACCGCGGTCTGGGAGGCATTCAATCCTGTTCTGGACGACGGACGCAACGCGCTCGACTGGATGATCGACACGTCGCTGCGGCGCCCCAGATTCCTTATCGACCTCTGCGAGCGGATTCTATCCTTCGCGATAAATCGGGGTCACCTGATCGTAACGCAGGAAGATGTCGAAGAGGGACTGCGGCAGATGTCGCTCTATCTGGTCTCGGACTTCGGCTACGAACTTCGTGACATAGCCGGAACCCCAGAGGACATCTTCTATCATTTCATCGGTCACGGAAGCCGTCTGTCGGCGGCCCAGGTCCGTTCCATACTATCGGACGACTATTTGGGACTGGGGTTCGAGGAGACGCTCGACCTTCTGCTCTGGTACGGTTTCCTGGGCGTCGAGAGCGCGTCCGGGCCTGTGTTCATCTATGATCGCGCGTATGACATAAGACGGCTGGAGGCTGACAGGGGTCGCGACAAGGAAAACGCCACCTATGCGGTGAACCCGGCGTTTCTGCGCGGCCTCAACTGAACAAGGAGCTGTGCTCGAAGTGTTCGCCTGCGGCTCGCGCTTCAAGATAGTTCGCAGGTTGGGCAGAGCCAGGCGTCCCCAAACTGCGACGGCGATTCTGGGCGTGACATAGTGCTAGCTGGCCAGTCGCGATGGGCCGCCTTTATGGTGCGCTAGTCCGTATTCTCGCGCACCAGAAGTTCGACTACTACCTCCGGAAGTATGTCCTGAAGGACGGGGTCGTCCCACCCGATCTCCGACTTCCCGATCGTCACGTCGATCGCGTTCTCGACGCTCGGCGAGTCGCTCGCGCTTGCTACGATTTTGAACGTTCCAGTGCAGGGAAGGGAAGGGCTGAGCAAGAATACCGTATCAACGAAGACTCGTCCCGGTCGGAAATCCTCGCATCCGTACCTGCCCGCGCGGCCGCCCAAACCTGGGCGATCGATCCAAAGGACGGATGTGGGATCGCGGGTGGCGTGCCGTTCGATAGACCTTAGGCTGGTCTGAATAGAATTCGACGCAAGCCCCACCATTCTCATATGTACGTTGACCGGCTTCGGCGCCGTCGGCAGCTCAAAAGATCCCAAGGTTCTGCTGCGCTCTCCGGCGTCGGCAAGCATCTGAAGGTCACCTTCGGCTTGAAGCTCCACCACCAAGTCTTTCGCCGAGACGCCGCCCAGGTTCACGATCGCAAAATCCAATCTGGGGGCGCGCGATATTCTTTCGATGCGCGAGTGGAGATTGTCAAAGTACCTACGGACGTCGTCGGCGAACTTGTCGTATTGCCGATTGTATTCGTCCACTTCGGCCTGCGTATAAATGTTCGGCACCGCCTGTCGGTATGTGGACACCCCCATGGTCAGGGTCTGCCGGGCGTTGCCCGAGAGGTAGGCATTCGAAAGTCGTTCGATGCGCTTTTCGGAAAGCTTTGGCATACGGTAGCTCAAAAGTCCGATACGACCTCGCTCTGCGTTGGCAAATTCAACCTTCAATTCCGGCGATTTGTTTCGCAGTAATTTCAACTCCGCTTCGAGGCGGGCGATCTTCTTCCTGTCGTCTGACGATTCATCGGGAAGGAGCCAGCCGTCAGGCGGTGCAAATGCTGTCCTCTTCGCGCGTCGGGCGGATATTCGCGGGCCGGTGTCATGTGAGAGCAGTACAGCGTCGGATCCAAATTCCATCATGGCAGCAACGAGATTGTCGTCGGCAGAGTCGGGGTTGAGGCCATGGTCGCGCACCGTCTTTGCCGTCGGCGCGACGGATAGCGTGACTTTCGGCCCTCGTTCTCGAAGGACGAGGGTTTCGTCCTCCAACATCGACGCCTCGTCGATTGTCTTGAGGGCCGCACGAGCCCGGTTTCTGCGTCTGTCGCTGGACCCAACTTTGTGCTTGTCCAGCTCCGATATGACGACGGGCGCCACCATGACTTCAATGTGCTTGGCCTCAGGAAAAAGTTCAGTCCATCGGAGGTCTTTCAGATCTCTCAGTTGGAGAAACCAATTAGTGTCGATGAAAACCGCTGTAATGGACATGGTGAATTCGAATCGCGAGGAAATCTGGATATCTCTTTGACTTTATTTGGATAGGCCTTACTGGCCAAGAGCCTCAGCTTCCTCCTCCGAGCGCGGCGCCAATGCCCAGGAGGCCGATCGCGCTGGACGTTCCGCGTCTCGCAAACGAGATCGCGGCTCTAAGGCGCTGCTGCGCCTTGATGGCACGAGTGACATCACTCCGGAATTCGGCCGGATCCTTTCTACCATTCGCGTACTCGCGGGTGGCAATGTCGGCGATATCTCCGATTGTCCGGATGATCTGGGCGTCCGATTGCCCAGCCAGTGAAACGAGATAGGCGTCGCCGTCCCCGTCGTAGTTTTCGAACAGGAGCACGGGCAGGCGCGCATTCGGAATTCCATGGTCGTTGATGATCGTCCTGGCGAGTTCGATGTCATAGGCGTTCGTGGAGAGCTTGCTGTCGACCGCGAATCCTGTCCGATAGGGAACCAGAAGATGCCAGGCGCTCCTCACGTTGGCATCGAAACCGTGCTTCGCACTCATCACCGTCGCGATGACATGGTCGCTGTAGCCGTTGTCGAGAAATAATCCGACCAGGACGCGATGACGTTCGTACGCCTCCAGTTGCTCAAGACTGTTGATTGTCAGCATGCGCTCCCCCAAACGGCATGCCGCGCAGCATCGAGCGCACAAGCTGTCCGGTCAAGACGGCAGCCGCAATTTCGTTAGCCAATGACCAGGACTCTGGTGGAATGCGCCCAATTGGAGCACTAGCAGTCGGTCGCTAAAAGTTGCCTCCGAAGTCGAGGCCGCATCCGCGGCTGGCGGCGCGCGGCGCTGCCTCGATCGCCTGTCGCAGGGCATCAGGATCGCCGACAAGCACGGCCGAGTGTTCCGCCCGTGTCACAGCCGTGTAGATCATCGTCCTGTCGAGCAGGGGCGAGGGCACGATCGGTATTATCACGCTGTTGAACGACGACCCCTGTGCCTTGTGGACGGTGATCGCCCAACCGAACGTGAGTTTTTCGAGATCGCCGCGGCCAATAAAGTCGGCGCTTCCGTCGTCCATCGTCAGGAGACACCTGCCATCCACGATCTTGGGGACGCCGAGGCTTCCGTTGAAGAAACCGGCGCACTGCGGCTGACCCGTCCGCGGATCGATTACGTGCTTGCCGTGCTCTGTCAGGGGAGCCTTGCGATAGTCGTTCCTCACCCAGAGCAACCTGGACCCTGCATGGAATCCGAAATCCTCGATCGGCTCCTGATTCTTCATGTATTCCCACTCGATCGCTCGGGAAAGATCGCGCGCGCCTGCGGCGCCATGGTTGGTCTGCGTCAGGATCTGAACGTCACGGGAATGCAACGGCCCGATCTGTCCCGCCCGGGGAGGCGGCCCGACCATAGATCGCAGGACCTTCAAAGCCATTTCCGGCACCTCGGCGTTTGGGCACGGAATGAAGAATACGCCTGGCCGGCTGGAAAGATTGAAATCAAAGGCGCCGAAGTCGGGGTACGTTCCAAGCCTTATGCGCGAGGCTACCCGGGGGATCCCGGTCGACTCAGCGTGCCGATGGATGACGTCGAGTTTGACATGCGGAATGAACGACGAACCGACCATCTTGTGAAATGGCATTCCCGGCCCGATTGGCGGAAGCTGCCCGGGATCGCCGACGAACAGCACCCTTACGTTCGTACCGATCCTCGACATGACGCGATAGATGCTCGGACTGTCAAGCATGGAGGCCTCGTCGAAAACAACGAGTCCTTCTTCCATCAGCAGGCCCATGTCGAACGCCGTCAGCAGGCGGGAAAGTGTCCAGGCTTCCCGATTGGTTGACAGAGACATTCGTCGTGCGGCACGGCCAGCGAGTGCCACAAGACGTATTCCAGGCGTGCTGCTTCCTTCGTTCATTTGCTCGACGGCTTCGATTATCGCTCGTAGAACCGCAGTCTTGCCAGTACCCGCCGCACCGGAGATGGCCGCGATGCCGGCCCCGCATGCCATGAAGACAGCTTCGCGCTGCTTTCCGGTGAGCGCGAAGCCGACCTCCGCCTCAAGATTGGAGATCGCCACGCCGACCTTTGCGCCACTTACGTCGACAGGCTTGTCTATGCGCTCCCTGACATTTCCTTCGATCTCCCGCTCCATGAACTCGCATCCCCGCAGCTGGATCATGCCGTCCTCGTTACCGACCACCGATCCCTTCCCGATCGAAACAGCGACCGCGCGGCGTGCATCCGCCGCACCACTACCGAGAAGCGCCCTCGTAGCCCGAGCGATCTCCCGCGATGGCGCCAGCATGTGCCCAAACCTCAGTGCTCGTGACAGAGCCTCCTCTACGGCTGCAACCAGTCGCCGGGCGTCGCCAGGAAGAACTCCCATCCTCAATGCGCGGCCATCAACGCTTTTCCAGGATTCAAGGAGAGCTATCGTGTAGGGGTTCGCCCTGATCCGCGAGACTGCGCCCCGGCCCCACAGACGGGCGGCGGCTCCCGCCGTTCTTGCGCTTACTCCATATCGGTCCAACTCGCGAAAAACGTAAACGTCGTTCGAGAACGCACCGAACTCGGAGACAATCAGCGAAGCCAGTTCCGGGCCGCAGACCGCCGCGAGAGCGGCGGAATCCTCACGTTCGAGGATGCCGTACAAACCCGTCCCGAAGGTCGACCAGAGAAGTTCCGCGGTCGCCCACCCCACACCCGGGAAGCGGCTGTCGACGGCAAGATAGCGAACGATCGCCCTGCCGGTAGGAAGGAGGGGAAGAGCCACGACCGCGTCAGTCTGTTCTCCGTACAATGGATGCACGACCTGCGCGCCGCTCAGCCGCCAGACTTCTCCAACCACAGGGACCTTGGGCACGATCCGTCCGGGGACAAGCGCGCGGACCAGACGGTCGGCCTGGTCTCTGCCTATCAGCACATAGTCGGCGGAAAGCGAGGGATGGACCGACGTGACGGTCATTTCGAGCGTGCGTTCTGCGGAGGGGGGAGCCGCCGTGTTCATGGAAGGCGTCCCGTCTCTGCCAGAAGAGCCTCGACGCGGGCGAGTTGCGCCAATCGCCGTTTCAAAGCTTGGTTTTCAGCGGAGCAGCGGAGCAGCTTCTCCTCCAGGGCATGAACCTTCGCATCGCCGGCAGCCTTGTGCTCCCTGGACATTTCCGCTTGTGCTAGTCTGTCCAGGTAGGCGATGCGATCCTGCTCGTCCGCTTCGCGAAGGAGTTCGGCACAGCGGGGGTTGGTGCGGAACACCTGCCTGTCGAACCCGCACTCGGTCGCGATCTGGGTCTTGTTGAGATCCACGCCCCGTCGGGGAAGGGGCCGCCCGCCGTGCGTTTCCAGATATTCCAAAAGCGCGTCGACGTGTTCGGCAGCAACGGCAGCTCCGCTTTTACCCGTGCCTCTCGCCATCAGGGCTTCTCCTTCGCCGCAAACGATCTGATCTGCTCCAGATCGGCAAGGATCTCGACGTAATCCCGCATGTATTGCCGCATCTTCTCGCGGCCGTTCTCCGCCATGGTCTCAATCATTCTCAGGAGGACGGACGACAGAAAGTCGACCTGCTTTCGCAGATTTTCCGCTTCGACCCTCTTTGTGGCGAGCTCGACGGAAAGCTCCTCGATCGATGCGCTGCAATGGCCCAGCAGATGCATTCGGATCTGGTGTTGGCGAACGATTGCCTGATCCACGAGATGCTTTCGGGATGCAATCCGCGTCAGATCGGATGCATGGCGGAAGGCTCCGTTCGAATGCCGGACGGCCGACTGGAACCCCACGTCGATGTTGTCGGCAATCATTCGTTCCAGAATTTCCATCAGCACTAGATCCTTGTCAGCCATCGCGCTCCCTTCGTGGGAGCACGTCCGCCTGCTCGTCGATCGAACGGAAGAGGTCGCGTCCGCCAGCGAAGACCCGCGCGCCGGGCGCCGCTGCTATCGCGGCACGGGTCGCGGCGATTTGCGATCGAACGTGGGAAAGCTGGTTTTCCCAACCGAGGTTGCGTCGCGCCTCCGGCACGGCGAGGATCGCCGCCTCCTGCACCGTGAAGCTTTCCAGCAGATCTGCAAGCACCCGTGCCTCCCGAGGGTCGTCGGTCCTTGCAAGATGGCTGCACCCCCGAAAGCATTCGAGGTGCCGCGGGCAGGGGTCCGTCAGGAAGTTGCTGGTGCAGACACCCATCGGCGTCGCTGCGAAGCCGGAAACGGCACCGGCCAGATATCGGATGGCAGCCTTGTCGCCCTTGGAATCGCGCAGACGATTGAAGGTGTCGACCTTCGTGCCGCCAATCCTGCCCGCCATGATTTCGGCTATGATCTTCCGGTGGCTCTCGCCAAGAAGCTCGTGCTCGGCCGGTCCGATTTCAAGTGACTCGACCACTTCGGAAAGCGATCGATGGTCATATTTTGCCGTCTCGCTGAGAGTGTGACGCCCGAAGTGTTTTGCGTTGACGACGTCGGAGACGTGATTGCGGAACAGCTCGTTCGACAAGAGGTGCCTGAACTCGTGAGTATCGACACAGAGATGTCGTCCCTCGTCTCCTAGATAGCGCTGGAAGATCGAATTCTCACGGCGACCGTCCAGTGCGTTGTCGATGTCCGCTCGCTCAAGGCGCCCGTAGGCATAATACAGTTCGGCGTCGAGCAGGCCGCCGTTGCGGCCCTCGATCAGGTTCCGTACTGGGGCCAGGAAGAGCATGTCGTGCGTCTGGTAGACGCGATTTCCACTCATTTTGAGGCGAGACAGCTCCGGCCCCTTCGAAGTCATGGTCCGGAGCCATTCCTCCACCTCGCCGACGAGCAGGTAGCACGTCATCCAATCCTTCGGACCCCGGATCGGCGTCCCGCACTTGTCGCGTGCGGTGAGCGGCAGTTTTGAGAAGAAGGATACCATCGAATGGTTGGGGCGCTCGCAGACCGCCTGCATCTCGCGGATCGTTCTAAGGTGCTCAAATTTTCCGTCGGCTCTATAGGCGGCGAGGGTCTCACTCGGAATCTCGCGGTTCGAAAACTGTGCATTTCCCGTGATCCGCACATAGATCTCGCACGCGGCCACAAGATCAGTTTCGCAATACTCCGGAAGCAGCCGTCCCGTGTGAGATTGGAGCCGGATGCGTTTGCGGGCCGGAGCCGTCAGCGCGAGCATTTCCGCCACCGTATCCTCGACAACCCCCTTGGAACCGCTGCGGCACCGACTGGCTTGTCTCGAAAAGCACCTTGCCATCGGTGCTTTCCTCCTGAGTGGGTTGCTTGGCAGCGAAGAAGCGGAATGCGTGTTCCCGCGAGACCCCGCCCTTGGTGCCGGCCGCCGTACCGTCGGCATCGAAATAGTCGCGCCAGGCGAGACAGTCGGCAGGCGCGCCCAGAACTTCCTCCGATCTAAGGCCCAGAATAATCATCTTCTTGATCGCGCAGAACCGGATCCGGTCGGAAAAGTTTTGCGGCTGCATCATGAAGACGATGTCCACAATCCGCGCATACGAATCCCGATCCGGAAGCTTTTCTGCCGACCTGCGATCGCCCAGCCGGGATAGAATTGCGAGCCGAGAGTGATGATTGTTCTGCGAAAGGCGTCGCAGTTCCATGACCTCAGAACCTATTCCCGCGAATGCGACGCAATGCCTTTCCAAGGCCGGCAGATCCGCCAGATCGCGCCGATCGAAGTACAGTCTGATCGTCGTCTTGAAATCCAGCGCGTCCTTGCCCGATAGGCCCTTGGTCAATGCCGCATTGTATGAGCGCCGGACGGTGCCCGGATCGAGATCCCAGGGAGGCGTGTCCTCCGCATCCGCGGCAAGCAGTCGAAGCATGAGGACGTGGCGGTGTGCCTGGCCGGGTCCGTTTGTTCTGATGTAGATTTGTTCGATGATTACCGCTTTCATGAGATCGCACCAGTCGCTACCGGCCGCTTTCCGCTGGACCGCCGGAAGTCCCCGGGCCGCTCTGACCGAATTCAGGTGGTGCAAGGCAGATTCGTCTGGCGATGAACTGGAGAAGTAAGGCTCCTGGCGGCGCGCGCCGGCCATCGCGCCCATCGCCCACCTGTACGCCAGCGCGATGTCGCCCGAAGCGTCGGTGGGAGTGCTCCAGACGACCTGCTTCTGACGCGCGAGTTCCTTGGTCCCCGAGATGAACGCATCAAAGTTTTTCATCGCGATCCTCGTCCTGGCGAGATTCCAACGTTCGAATAACGTCACCCACGGCCCCGATCGTGACACCGAGTTGATAGAAGACAGGCGAGCCTTCCTGCCAGCTTCCTGCATCTCTGAATCTCTGGACTACACTCCGCAGTCCCGTCTCGACGCCGCGATGAACTTCCCGGTCGGCTGACGGCATGAATTTGTGACAGGTGTAGCAGGCGAGAACAGGAGTTCTCGCGCACATGCTCTGTCCGGACGTGCAGCCTCCGATCGTCCCTGTTGGAAACCCGTGGGGCACACCGCTGACGCGTCTGTCGGGGCTCATTTCTTCCAACGCAGCCCGATTGACGAAACGCCTGGCGTGTTTTGCCGGTATGTCGCGATAGAAGGGTGAAAGGCCCAGAGCGTCGTTGATGATCCTCGCCTGGGACGGCGAGCTGTCCACATACACCTGTGCTATCTTCGACGACTCGTGCGTCAGCAGTTCCATGATGTCATGAAGCGAGCCGCCCCGGTCCGCCAGTCGTTGGGCGCCGGTATGTCTGAGGTCGGTGGCGGTCCTGTCCAGCCCTATTCCGCTGAGGGCGCTTTTGGTGACGCGGGAAACCTCGTGAGGAGTCAGCGGGAGGAGACGGTCCTCGGCGTTCTTCGCCGAACGTGCGATCAGTTCCCGGAAGATGGGAACCCATTCAATCCTGATCGACCGCAGGCTGACGCGCCGTGGCGTACCCTTCGGCTGCTTGAGATAGGGCACCGCGAGCTGTATCGACCCGTCATCATACACCTCGGTCTCCGAGCGCCTAAGCCTTGCGGACTGGCCTGGCCTCAGCGCGTGCTGAAAGCCGAGCACGAGAACAGCGGCTTCGAATATCAGAACATCGGGCGTCGCGTGCGTGACGGTCGAGCTGAAATGGTCGAGCCTGTCGACCACACGCGCCTGTTCGTATGCGCGCAGGTAGCTATCGCCAAGCCTGATCTTTCGAAATCTGTCCCTGAGCGGACTTCTTATCGAATAGCGGATCCGGACCGCATCATGTGGCCTCCATTCGGCGATCTCCAGCGCCGCGAGCGCATGCAACATCGCCCGAAGCGAAGACGCTGTCTCGTATGAAACAAACGGCTTGATCTTGCGTGCCCAATACCACTCCAGTTCAATCGGTGCGAGCAGGACAAGCTCCGCCAGACTGTGGCAGCCCAGTTGCTCCTTCATCGCCCGGACGCCATAGAAATAACCTACCACCGTCGTCGCTTTCATATGCCTCAACCAGCGCAGGAAAACGCATTTCATAACATCGGCGACAGGACCAAAAATTGAAAAGTCGCACCTCCGGGTCTCACCACCGATGAGGAGCGTGACGCATTTCGCAGACCGGAGCGCCTCGATGGTCTGATTGCGATCCGCGAAATCGTCCCAGTACCGCGCCATGGAGGGAGTGGCAGGAAGATCGAGCTCTGCGAGGGCTATCTCCATCTGCTGACAGAGTCGGGATGCCACCGCTTCGCCCTCCGGGCACCCCGTCTCCATTGTCACAGTTCCTCAGGGTCAATGCCGAGGTGGCGTAAGACATCCAATGTCGCGTCGAGTGCGAAATCCCATGCCTCCGCCGCCTTTGGCTGGCTGTAGGCTCGGGAATAATGTGCCGGCATTTCTGAGTCGGGATCCCAGCCGAAGAACTCGCGGAGCCTTTGATGCGCGAGGGCCAGGCTGAGTCCCTGGCCGTCGACATGACGCTTCAATCGCATTACCGCGCATGTGTGCCGCAGATCATGAGGCGTCACGGCCTCGCGGCGCTGCCGGGCGAGCGCGGCGATCGCCTCATCGGAGAAACCCGCCGTCGCAGATTCGAAGACACTGTTGATCTGTCGGACGGAAAGGGGCTTCTTCTTCTGCGAGAGCAGGAGGAAGGGTGTGTGCGAAACCGGGCGATGCTCTACCTCGTAGACGCTGAGAATGCGGACGAGGCTTTTCGCAATAGGAATTTGCCGGAGTGACGCCTCGGTCTTCAGGGAAGGGGCCTCGGACCTTTGATCCGCTTCATGTGTCTCCATGATGTTCGCGAAATAGACCATGCGGCCCAGGCGGATGTCGAATTCGGAATATACTGACGCCGTTGTCATTAACGCTGACTCGCCTCTGCGAATTCCCAGGGTCAGTAACAAGAGGAACAAAAGAAAGTTTCGCCAGCGAAGCGACGCTGTCCTGAACGGATTGCGCGGTGAGAGCGGGTTGAAGATCTCCCCGAGCTCGCGAACAACGATCTCCGGAAGAGCGCGGATTTTCATGTCCTTTTCAACAGCGTCGACGTCAGCTTCTCGATAGTGGGTCTCAAGCTCGTCGAGCGCACGTCGGATCGGTGACAGTGAACCAGCGCCGTGCCACCGCGCCATAGCATCGAATATGAATGCTTTAGCGTGGTCGAACGTCTTGCCTAGGTTGGAGTGTTCGCTTCTCGCTCTGTTTCGCAGTCGGTGATGCGCCGCATCCAAGAGGCTGTGAATCTTGGCAAGGTCGCCGGCGGTCAGGACTTCGTCCAGTGATCGGTAGCCGAAGAGTTCGTCGCTAATCGTATAGAGGAGGTCTGCAGCCCGAAGACGTCGCTTCGCGGTATCGTTGCTAATAGTCAGCGGCCAGAGCGTTGCCCAAAGGGTCGCCCAAAGTCGTGGAACGCCGTCGGCGTCAAGGCACGCCGGACCCGCTTGAAGAACATGGACTGACATCGCCGCACCTCCTCATGACATGGGAGAATCGAGGCGAGCGCCAGAAAACGCAACAACAAAAACGTCGGTTAAGTATTTATCATAATTGACATATTTCCCTTCAAAATCTAGGTTTGCTACAACGCGTGGCGGATTTTTTGGTTGCAGATTGCATACAATCGAGGCTTCCGACGGATGTTGTTTCGAGAACCAGAGATTCCTGAAGCAAGTCGACACCTTCCGGCTGGAATGGAAGCGACTGGGCGCTTTTCATTCGACGAGAGCGCGAGACGTTTGAATATCGAAGCCTCTGTTCGAGTGCTCGACGCCGTCTGCGGCTGTGGGGGCCGTCTTCGCCGACATGGAAGACGCCAATTGGTCATAGCCGACGTACCCTACAGAGGAATTCCCGTCAGGATAATCCTTGTCTATCCGCGCTTGCGGTGCGGCGTTTGTCTGACAAGTCGGCGTCCGGCCATTGGAGATATTGACCACCGACACCGAATGTCCCGCCGACTTTTAGTTCATCTGTGGGAGGAAGCTCGGTCCCGGCCGATCGCCGATATCGCACATTCGATCGGGCTCGACGAGAAGACTGTGAGGAATGCGCTGGCCTCGAAGCGGGTGTCTGAACTGGACAACCGTATCTGTTCGGTTCCCCAGATTCTGGGCGTCGCGCGATGCCACATCAAGGGCAGGGTGACTACTGTGTTCTGGGACGTCGGCCGGCGGAATTTGGTGGACATTGTTTTCTCGGATCGTGCGTCGGATGTACGGCGATGGCTTGATGCCTTCCCGGAGAGAGAGCTTGTTTCAGTGGTGGCAATCGACATGGTCGAAGCGTACCATCGCGCAGTCCAGGAGGCGCTCCCGGAAGCGAGAATAGCGGTTCATCCGTCGGGACTTCGCAAGCGATTTAAGGATGCTGCGGACAAAGTTCTGAAGAACAGCACGCTGACCAGGTTCAAGGCCACCGATCCTTACTTTGCTGCTCACCGCGCCCTTTGCGCGAGCGGTCGAAAATTCCAGATGCAGACGTTGCTCGATCTCAATCCGCTGATGAGATCCGCAATGGAAGCCCGACGCAACTATCACGACGTTTGGAAGGCGCGCACGCCTTATGCCGCGGCCATTCGCCTTGAGAGTTTTTTGAACAATCTGTCTTTGCTGGTTTTGCGGTCGTTCGGCGACATCGTCAGCGTAGTTCGCCGTTGGGCTCGCCAGCTTGCAGATTCAACGGGAATTCCGGGATTGAAGGGATATGGAGCAGCGCGATCGATGCTTGATCGCGCTGTCGCCAACATCACAGCTGAAGAAGTGGAGAATGGTTCGCTGGGGCGACGATCGCCGTTCGACGATTGCTCTATCCGGCTATGCCAGTGCTGCGACCATGAAAATATCCGGTACGGCGGTGGTTCACGGCTGCCCAGGAGCGCGCGCTTTGGAGCCACGATATTGAACCCGCCGGTGGCAAAGCGGTTCCGGTCAATTCGCTGGATATGCCATGAATGTAACTGGTCGGACGCAGAAGTCATGCTAGCGCAACGGCCAAACGGCCTTTTGCGCGCCAGATGACGGGCCATTTCGCTCAAACGCAACAAAACCGGAATAGCTCGGTCGTTCCATAATCTATCTTATGCGACTTGCGGATGGACGCTGATACCATCTGCTTCCAAGTGATTTCAATGGCTTCATGCTATCGGCAACTGACCCTCGCCGATCGGCGTCGTCTTCATCGCCTGGTCGAGCGGAAAGCTTCCGATCACCGAGATCGGGCGTCAGCGCTCTGCGATCTGTCGGGCGATCAGGCACAATGCGCTTCGTGATCGCCGAGCTTTTGGGATACGGCGGCTATTTCTCGACGCTTGGCGATAGTGTCGCCGCGAAGTGACAACGGCACTTGAGAAAGCTTCGACGCCGTCTGCATCTTGCGCCGCACGGGTGGTTAGAAACTGAAGGCCTTCTGGCCACATCAGAGGTTCATGCGCGAGCATATGCCTGGGGGCCGTAACATCTTCTAGCCGCGGCGATCGTTGGACCACAAACTGCGTCCCTCAGAGCTACCGGGATTCCAAAGACCCTAGATCAAAACTGAAATCGCGACGGGCAGATGCATCGTCACGGCAAAAACGACAGCCATTCACCTTGAGGACCGTGCCTCGGAGAGCAGGGGCGAGCGCCCCTACCCTAAGAGACATATCGCCTATCAGCGTTGGTTCTTGTTCGGACCTTTTCCTGTCGTGGTATTGCAGGTCATAACCGGGCATTTCAGATCGTCGCTCACGGCGATGGTGGTGCGTGACGAGCCGCCCTGGCCGACGCACATCGTCGAGTTCGTGACATAGCGGTTATACATCATCATTCCCGGGTGATGGGACGGATAGCGGAGAACAACGGCGCCTTCCTGGGCGATCTTCTGGTGAACGGTTCCGCAGCTCACGGACTTGGCGTCGTAGCTGGACATAGCCATCGCGTTCGTAGCAAGCAGGCCGACAGCGGCGATAAAGAGGAGTCTTTTCATTTTGGGGGCTTCCTTTTGTTGACGCTGACATTTCCGTCAGCGGCACGCCCATTACTCCTCTCGCGTCGCAGCATTTATGACAAATCCTTGACACGGACTTGGACGCACTTTTCAGATATTGCGAACAAACGAACTCTTGAAAATAAGCGACTTCGACAACATGGGATACTCCGACTCCCGGCCAGTACATCCGCGTAGTGACGCAAATTGCGGGTCCCCAAGCGCAGCGGCATTCCGGCTCCATTCCGCAGAACCTGTCGTTTTTTTGTGTATACTTTTCCGTGTGTTACGCGACAGACGACAAGCAGGAAAATCCCATGAGATCGGGTGAGTCTGAAAGAACACGGCAATCTTCTGAACTGAAATCACCGTGCTTTCGCGCAGTTAGCCGCGAGCATGAAAATCACCGCGTTTCCCAGGCTTTTTTGTCCTGAAAAGCGCTGTGCAATGCACCTATGCAAATGGCGATGAACTCGACCTTCAGGGTTTGAAATTACCTGCGGGAATTGGGTCCGCCTTGCAGACAGCTTACCGCCCTCGCCCGCTCGCAAGTTCCCCGGATCATCTTTTTGGGCGACTCAGGGCACAAATGGCCGTCGCGCTCGTTTTCTTTCCAGAAAGGAAACTTCCATGTCCAAAAGCACGAACGCTCTCAACCGCCGACCAAGGAGCACCAGGGCCGCCAAGACGGGTCCCGGTATTCCCGACGACAAGCAGCCAACGGTCGTCTCCGCCAATGAAATCGCGCAAGCTCGGGAAAAGCTTCTCGGCGACCACGGCGCTGCCGAAAGCACCAAGCGAGAGCGGGATCGCCACAGGCAGCCCGCGGACGGCGCGGCCTGACAACGAAGCTTGCCCTCGCTTTCGACCCGTGTCGAACGGGAACGCGTCTGACGTTGCAGCGGTCCACGTGCAGCAAGCGATGCGAGGTTCGACATCAGTCCGGTGAAACCTTTGGGCTATTTAGCCGTTGTGACACATATGACCGACGCCAAGCTCAAACCGAAATCGGTCGACGGCACCAGGCCGCGGGGTGCCGAGGAGACGCGCCAAGCGAAGGTCTCCACTCCCGAGGATGTTCCGCCGCCCGAGGTTATCGAACCGGATCGAACCCTGCCGCCCGAAGAGGCCGAGCAGGCTCGAAAGAAATATTTGCTCAAGCGTTTCTGGATTAGCGCACGCGGTTACTGGAGCCGCCGCGGCGACGGCTTCGCTTGGCCATGCACGATCGGGCTACTTGCCCTGATCGGCGCCAATGTCTGCTTCCAGTATGGCATCAATCTCTGGAACCGCTGGATTTTTGACGCCATTGAGCAGCACGATGCGCATACCGTCTATGTTCTCAGTGTGGTGTTCCTGCCGCTGGTGCTCGGTAGTGTCGCTCTGGTCACCGTACAAGTCTACGTCCGCATGATGATCCAGCGGCGATGGCGTTCCTGGCTGACGACCGGTCTCATTGCCCGCTGGCTCGCAAATGGCCGTTACTATCAGCTCAACCTCATCGGCGGCGATGCTCACAAGAACCCGGAAGCGCGTCTCTCGGAAGATATGCGGATCGCGACGGAATCCCCTGTCGATTTCCTCGCCGGCGTCATTTCCGCCTTCGTATCGGCCTCGACCTTCATCGTCGTGCTATGGACGATCGGCGGAGCCCTCACGGTTTCGATCACGGGCTCGATCATCACAATTCCAGGCTTTCTCGTTGTGACGGCTGTCCTCTACGCCGTGATCACCTCAACTTCGATGGCGGTCATCGGCCGTCATTTCGTTGCGGTGTCCGAGGTCAAGAACCAGGTTGAAGCTGAATTTCGCTATACGCTGACGCATGTGCGCGAAAACGGCGAAAGCATTGCCTTGCTTGGCGGCGAAGAGGAGGAGCGCAACGACCTCGACAGGACTTTTGGCAATGTGCTGAAGCAATGGGCGCTGCTTGCGCATCAATATATGCGCACGACGCTCGTGTCGCAGGGGTCCATGCTGATTGCACCTGTCGTGCCGGTCCTGCTTTGCGCGCCGAAATTTCTCGAAGGCAGCATGACGCTGGGTGAGGTCATGCAGGCCGCCTCTGCCTTTGCCATCGTTCAAAGTGCGTTCGGATGGCTGGTGGACAACTACCCGCGCCTTGCTGATTGGAACGCCTCTGCCCACCGCGTCGCCTCGCTGATGATGTCGCTCGATGGGCTGGAGCGTGCCGAAAAGAGCGACTCCGTCGTGCGCATCAGGCATGGCGAGACCGAGGGCGAGGCAATGCTGTGCCTCAACGATCTCTCCGTGACGCTCGATGACGGCACGTCCGTGGTCAAGGAGACAGAGGTCAAGATCGAACGAGGCGAACGCGTGCTCGTGGCCGGGGAATCCGGGACGGGCAAGAGCACGCTCGTGCGGGCAATTTCCGGTCTCTGGCCCTGGGGCCATGGCAGCGTCGACTTCCATCCCGACAGCCGATTGTTCATGTTGCCGCAGCGGCCCTACATACCCTCGGGCACGCTTCGCCGCGCCGTCGCCTACCCCCGTGCAGCCGATGGCTGGCCGCTCGACGAGATCAACGCGGCCGTCGAGAAAGTCGGCCTCGATTATCTGAACGACAGGATCGAGGAAGAGGCGCCATGGGACCAGACCTTGTCGGGCGGCGAAAAGCAGCGGCTCGCCTTTGCACGTCTCCTCCTGCACAATCCCGACATCATCGTGCTTGATGAAGCAACCTCGGCGCTCGACGAGAAGAGCCAGGACAGGATGATGGAGATGGTGATCCGCGAATTGCCTGATATCACCATCATCAGCGTCGCCCATCGCGCAGAACTTGAAGCTTTCCATAGCCGAAAGATCACCTTGGAACGGCGCGAAGGCGGCGCAAAGCTCGTGAGTGATGTCGATCTCGTTCCGAAAAAGAAGAAACAGAACGTGTTTTCGCGTCTTCTGGACAAGGGGCGCTCCGCACCGAAAGACAGCACGAAGAAAGCCGCGTCGCCGGGGAACAAAAGCTGAAGTCTGTCTCGCCGGACACGCGACTCTGATATCGCGACGGTTTGCCCTTCGGCTCGATCGATGCGGCTACCAAGTGGATCATCTGCAGCAATCGCCACTCTCAAATATGTTGACCAACGCACGTGTCCAGAAAAAAACCGGCTTGCGATGATGCGCGTTCGACTGAGCGCCAGTGGCGGCGGCGATGGACGTCCCCCTGCTCCACTGCCCACTTGTATAGGCGGCCGATACCTAAGTTCACTTACGCAAGGCGCCGCCGCGGCATAGAGTCCTTGCAGTGGCTGCCCTCCTCGATAAGCGGTAGCTGCAACCACAGCCTTGCTCCGGTGCCCCTCCCCTCCACTGGAGCTTGCGGATCGTTTCCCTGATCCGCCAAGGCCGTCTCCGCCCGCCCGGAGACGGCCTTTCCACGACGGAGGATAATGTCCATCAACGCGACTATCGCGGACGAAGGTTTCGTGATTCCCAACAGCGATCACGGTCGCAGACTCCCTCAGCTTGCGACCTCGACCTGAGCTAGGCGACGATTGCGACTTAAGCGGCGCTGGGCTTGGACCTCAACTCACTCAGCAACTTTACCAGAGCCTGGGCGCCTGCTGTCGAGGACGCCGGATTCTGGCCGGTGATCAATCGGCCGTCGGTGATTGCGAAGCTTTGCCAGTTCGGTTTCTTTTCGAACAGGCCACCAAGGCGTTTCAGTTCGTCCTCGACCAGGAATGGCACCACCTTCGTCAGCTGAACTTCTTCCTCTTCGGTGTTCGTGAACCCCGTAACGCGCTTGCCCTTTACGATCGGAGCGCCCTTGTAGGTCACATGACGCAACACGCCCGGCGCGTGACAGACGGCCGCGACCGGCCTTCCGGAATTGTAGAAGGACTCGATGAGCGAGATTGAGATCGGATCTTCAGCCAGATCCCACATCGGCCCGTGGCCGCCAGGGTAGAAGACCGTATCGAAGCCTTCCGAACTCACGTCGCTGAGCTTCTTGGTCGCGGCGAAGACCTTCTGCGCATCCGGATCCTTCTTGAAACGCGCCATCGCCGGCGTCTGGTTTTCAGGCAAGTCGCTCTTCGGATCGACCGGCGGCTGCCCGCCCTTTGGCGAGGCGAGCGTCAGTTCGATGCCGGCGTCGCGGAAGACGTAATAGGGTGCAGCGCCTTCCTCGAGCCAAAAACCCGTCTTGCGCCCTGTACTGCCAAGTATGTCATGCGAGGTGAACACCATCAGGATCTTCATCTGTCGGTTCCTTCCTAATCGTTCACGCAGCGGACTGCTGCACGGGCGGATTATTGCAGCGATCCGCCTGTGGCGCATTTGCACATAGGTATTGCTTCAAACGAATTTGGCGCCGCCTACCGGAATCCCGGCAAATCGCCTTGATAAGGACACGTATTTTAGGAGATGTTTAATAAATTGAGAACGAATACGCAGCATGCTCTTCGCCGGGCTATGTTCGAGGTACCCACATGCGTAAGCCAGTCTCTTTGGAATTGCGTCCGGACATTTATTATTGGGTTCGGCGCCGAGAGCCGTCTTCGGACCTTGAAGTGGCCCGGGTTTCGGCCGTCTTCGGCGAGGACCCCGACTATTGGACAGTCACGAGAGCCGGCTCAGACGTTCATCACATGCTGGATGAGTTTGAATTCCTCGCTGAAGTGATGCCTCCGACGGTAGCTGGCCAATCGGGGACGATAAGATGAACAGCATCTCACGTCCCTTTGTCACCAGAGACGATCCCGATCGGGATATCAGATGCCAGGATGCGCTTGATTCCGCGTTCTGCGAACTTCTTGCCCGGGCCATGGATGCGGGCTGGTCGGAGAAGGAAAGCGTCGAAGCAATCATCTCGCTCGCAGAAGGCCGCCTGCTCTCGGTTGCCGCAAATGACGATACCGACGGGCTTGTGGCAATGCTTCGGCAGATGCTGGATCGATCAGCGTGAGCCGCGTGCAGCGAAATATGACAGTTCTTCACACTTGAGCCTTCTCAATTAGACTTCCCTTAAGGCAATCGCGCGATGATGTTTTCTTCATCCTCAGATCGCAGCCGGAATGCCCACATCCTTGGAAAAACTTCTCCATGAAGCAGGCGCCTACCTTGGTCGCCGAGCAACCTTTGCGCCTGCAATATTGGCAGCTGTCGTTGCGCTCATCGTGTTTGTCCTTGCGGACCATCAGCGACAGGCCCGGCTAAATGCCGACGAACGGGCAGAGGTAGCGGAGAAGATTACCTCGCTCGCGGCCCGTCTTCAAACGAACCTCATCGGCGACATTATGCTGCTGCAAGGTATCGTTGCCGGAATCGCGGTCAATCCGACGATGGATGAAGCCGAATATGCCAGGTTGAGCGCCCAGGTCCTGCAGACCCCTTCGCAGCTGAAGATCATTACCGCAGCACCGAACCTTGTCGTCAGATGGGTTTACCCTACACACGGCAACGAAAAGGTGATCGGCCTCGACTACCGAACCGACAAGCAGCAGCATGACGGAGCAATGGCGGCCCGCAACAGTCATAACATCGTTCTGGTTGGCCCAATCCATCTTGTCCAGGGCGGTGAAGGGTTCATTGCGCGCACGCCGGTCTACATCACCGACGGCAGGGCCCAGACCTTCTGGGGATTGCTGTCCGGCGTGATCGATGTCGAGAAGCTCTATTCCGACAGCGGGCTGACCACCACCGATCTCGATATCGCGATCAGTTCCCCGGCCGCATCTGCGAACGCGAAAAATGTCTTTTATGGTGATGCGTCAATATTAGATCGCGATCCCATGTTCGCTTCGCTCGACATGGGTTACGGAAGATGGACAATTGCCGGAACTCCAAAGTCCGGATGGGGCAGCCACAATAACATGACCGTTTTCCGCCTAGCCGCCGGTGCGGTCTGCCTCGCGGTGGTCGTCCCGATGCTTTGGGCTGGATCCCTCGCCCGCTCGCGCCAGAAAACGATTGTGAAATTGCGCGAACGGGAAAGCGATCTCATGTTGGCCCGGCAGGACATGGAATATCAATCGCTCCATGACCCGCTGACCGAGTTGCCTAACCGCCGATACCTGGATCGACTGCTTGCTTCGGAGTATCTACGTCCCGAACGGACCCTGCTTTCGCTGATCCATGTTGACCTCGATGCCTTCAAGGAAGTCAACGACAGCAAAGGCCATGCCGGCGGGGACACGGTATTGCGCGTAACCGCATCACGCCTGCGAGATGTCATCGGCCCGGACGACGTTGCCATGCGTATTGGTGGAGATGAATTCGTCATCGCCACCAGGGGCGATAATCCGAAAGCATTCGTATCCCTTGCCCATTCGATCGTGCGCGAACTGTCGACGCCGATCCTGGTTGACGGAGTGGAATGTAAGGTCGGCGCGAGCGCCGGTGTCGCCTGGCAGCGGGAAAACGGGGACGTCGCTCATCTGCTTGGAAATGCCGACCTTGCGCTCTACGAGGCAAAGAGACAGGGACGAGGCCAGGCGGAGGTTTTCACCAGCAAGCTCGGTGATGCTGCGCGCGCCACCAAAAAGCTCGGTGACGAGATCGAGGCCGCCATCGAACGCAACGAACTGGTGCCCTACTTCCAACCGCAGTTCGACGTCAACACCCATTCGATCGTCGGCGTCGAGGCTCTGGTGCGATGGGATCATCCGGAACGTGGCATTCTCGCACCGGCGCAATTTCTTTCCGTTGCCGAGGAGCGCGGTTGGTCTAGCGCCATTGACAGGCTGGTCCTGCAGCGATCGCTGTTCGAACTGACGCGCTGGGATGCCGCCGGCATGTACGTGCCAAGGATTTCCGTCAACGTTTCCGCGCAGAGGTTGGTCGAACTGGCGAATCGATGGGAGCTTTCCTCCCTTGTGTTCCAACGAGGCAGGCTTTGCTTCGAGCTCCTCGAGAGCATCTCTTTCGAAGGTCAAAGCGCTGCGTTCCAGGCGTCGATCCAGAATGTCAAGGAGCTTGGCATCGACATCGAGATCGATGATTTCGGTACCGGCCATGCATCGATATTGAGCCTTCTCGAGCTCCGGCCGCGGAGGCTGAAGATCGACCGACAGATCGTGATGCCCATCACGCAGTCCACCTCCCAACGGCGATTGGTATCTTCGATCGTCGAAATCGGCCGATCCCAAAACATCGAGATCGTCGCCGAAGGCGTGGAAACGATGGAGCACGCCAGCATCCTTCGCGATCTCGGGTGTCACGTCCTGCAGGGCTATGCCTTCGCTCGGCCCATGTCTTCCGAGGAGTTCATGCGCTTTTATGAGGCTCGCAAGCAAGCGGGCCAGCATGTGGCCTAACCCGTAGCGAGAACGCCTGGGCGCGACAATAAGCTCAGACTATGGATACCTTGGCGTAAAAATAGGCAGCGACTTGCGGTCCGGATGCTCGCTATGCGCCAAGCATCATTCCGGACTTGTGGCATCAAAACAAAAACGCGCCCGTATTGAACCAATACGGACGCGTTTTTATATCGATGATACTATAGGTTAGCGGGTCACTGCAGACCGCGCTACGTCGCGGATTTCATCCCGGTTAATGCCGAGGTCGTGAAGGCTGCGGTTAGACATACGTCCAAGCTCTTCAACGGTTTTGCGGTATTTACGCCAGTTGTTGATGCTACGTGCGAGGCTCATTTCAATCCCCTTTCCTTGGGTTCCTGCGATGGCTGCCGTTCGAGGCGCTCCGTTCGCTTTGATGAGGAATATATAATATTGAACCCTGTACCAGAGTAGCGTGAAGCTTACCCCTCAGCCATGCATAGATCGCATGGCTCGAAATTCTCAGGTACCGAATGTCGGCTGGCTCTGTACCATGCCGGGGAAACACTCACACACAGGCGGTTATCATGGTAAGCAAGATCAGACGTGCACTGACCGTGCAGGAACGCGCGGCCGCATTCGAAGACATGAGCGGGATAACAATGGAAGCAGCGGAAGAGGAGCGCAGGCATCGGGAGAAGAAGACCGAACGGCCCCAAGGGCTACGACTTGCCGGAGCCGCAGATGCCTCGAAAAGATAGTGCTTCGGGCGACCTTGCAGAACCCCAAGCCCTGATCCGGGTTGCCAGATCATCGGATACAGCCGTTCTCGGCAAATACGGTGCGGCTCTGGTCGCTCTTCACAACACCCTGGACCCACAGCGCTTTTTCCCGACGACGGACAGAACGGAAGTGTCCTATGCCTCATGGCTGGGACGGCAGCTTGAGCGCGAGGATGTCGTCCTCCTCGTCGCGGAAGTCGACCTTTCCGTCATCGGCTATGTCTACGGCGTGCTGGAGGGGCCGGACTATATGGCGTTGAGGGGACCGGCCGGGGTCATTCACGACCTCTTCGTCGATCCGCATCACCGGCGTAGCGGAGTAGGCAGCAGGCTGTTGCAGGCGGCGATCAGCAATTTTGAAGAGCGCGGGGCGCCGCGAGTCGTTCTGTCCACGGCGGCCCGCAACGAGGTGGCGCAGAGACTGTTCGCATCGCTAGGGTTCCGGCCGACGATGGTCGAAATGACCAGGGACCCGTGAGCGCGCAACGTCCGCTACCGCACCAAAATGCCATAATCGGATTCCCTGCCGGAGAGGCATATGGTATTCTTGCTTCAGGCTTGACCACTGGATGAGATCGATTTCACGACGCCGCACCAACAGGTTTGCAGGGAGGCAGCAATGGCGAAGCAGACGACATTGGTTCCCAACGTCCATGGCGAATTGCGAGACGGGACAGATATGTTACCCGAGCGCGTCGACATCATGAGCGAACTTTTCGCGGCACCCAGAGTTCGGGCCTCGGATCAGGAACTCGATGAAGCGCTTCGTGAGACTTTTCCAGCGAGCGATCCTGCCGCTTCGGGCAAATTTGAATAGCCCGCCGCAGATGGAAGGCATCCAAACCTAGCTAGACCTGTGTCTCGCAGCTCTAGAACGACGTCTCCCCGCTATTCGGATTTGTCATCCGGAGCCCATTTGAAGTGATCGCCTTCGGCCTCGATATATCCCACACCAGGGAAGGGAAAATGCGGCGCGAAAATCCTCTCGTGGCTCTTCGCGACCGAGCCCAGCGTTTTGACGCGGTTCTGTTCGCCTTTCGGCTTATCGCCGTCGAACGATATCGCCCAGTCTGGCTTGGCAAGCGAGATGATGGAACTGTGAGCGGTATCGCCAATATCGAATAGCCTCTCCTTTCCTGATCTTATCTGGTAGCCGACATGGCCCGGCGTATGGCCGCTCAGGGCCACAGATGTGATGCCAGGGGCAACCTCGCCACCGGGTTTGAACGTCTTTACACGGTTCGCGATGACCTTGACGATGTCAGCCAGCTTTTCGTTTGCCTTGGCATAGGACCACTCCGCTTCCGACATGCGGATCGTGGCATTTGGAAAAGCGAGCTTTCCGTTCAAAACCAGCCCACCGACGTGGTCAGGATGAGAATGGGTGATCAGGATTTCGTCCACTGCATCAGGCTTGTAACCAGCCTTCGCCAGACTGCCCTGAAGCGCGCCGCCGACACCGGTGTCGATCAGGATGAGGTGCCGGTCGGACTTGATCAGCAGCGCATCGACGCTGAGTGTGACAGTATCGGTCGGTGCGCCCGCGGCCTTGAGCAAATCCGCGACTTCGGAAGGGTTGTGATCGAGGCCAAAAATCTTGCCATCGTTGGGTTGGACAAACTGCGCGTCATGAAGGGCGACAATGTCGAGTTTCCCCAATTTGAAGGCCTTCGCGTCCGGCTGTTGCTGCGGCATCTGCGCGAAAGCAAATCCCTGATACCCCACCATCAGAGCGGTCGCTGCCAGCAGCTTCGCTGAAGTCTTGAAATCAAGCATCTCACTTCTCCCCCGAGCAAAAATCGTAATGCACCTTATTCGAGTTTATTCGACCACGCATGTCACTAATCGGTGTTCAGCGGGATCCCCCAAGTTACCTGCGATCGACGGGCATCATACGCACCTTTTCGTCGAAGAGATGAACGCGTCAAGTTCCTGCAGCGTACCAGCTCCCTCCATCGGCCCACGGACCGTGACATTGCGAGCGCCGGCGGCAGACGCGTAGGTGAGCGCCTCATTCGGCGCCATGCCGAGACGCCGGCATGTTAGGTAAGCGCCGCCGAAGCAGTCGCCGGCGCCGGTCGGATCGACCTCCTCGACGATGAAAGCGGGAGCGTCTATGCGCTCACCATCACTGCTGAAATAGGTCGCACCCGCAGCACCGCGCTTCAGGACGATCTCCTTCACGCCGATTTCAAGCAGGCGGCTGATCGCATTCGCCTCGCCGTCCACGCCAGCTGCTCTTTCGAGCTCCTCTCCCGATGGAAGAAGCAGGTCGGCGGCAGCTACAAGCTCTGCGAACCGCTGCTCCGTCGCCTCGTCCAGTTTGAGCTCCTTGCGGATGTTGGGATCGACAGAAAGCGTTCCGCCTTTCGCCTTGACGATATCCACCGCCCTATCAATGACTTCGCGCGCGCTCGGCACCGACAGCGCCGATCCCATGACGTGCAGATGCCCTGTGCGCTCGATGAGCCGGCGGACGTCGTCGGACCATCCGAAGCGCGCGGCCGCGGACTTCGCAATGTTGTAGACGAAGTCTCTGGAGCCGTCTTTGCGGTAGCGGACAAACGCGCTGCCCGTCGGATAGTCGGCATCGATCGAGATTGTCGAGATATCGACGCCGTCACGCTTCAGCCTGTCCGTATTGACGCGGCCGAAGTCGTCATCGCCGACTGCGCCGACCATCGCCGACGAGCCACCGAGGCGTCCACACTGAGAAATGAAGATTGCCGGTGCGCCGCTCGGATATGGTCCGACGAGGGACTGCGCTTCGGTAAACCCATCGCCCACGGTCGTTGCGACGATCTCGACCAGAATCTCGCCGACACAGACAGTAGGACCTAGCTGGTCCGGAGCAAGTGTTGAAGTCATGCAATCCTGCTTTCGATATGTGGTTCTTCAGGTCGTCGCTACTTGCGGCAGCCAGCTGTCCTGGCTTTCGAACACGACCTCACGCTTGTAGTCGATGTCAAGCAGCGCATCGAAAATCAGGTCGAAGTTGAACATGCAATCGCCGAGGTAGCCCCGATTGCTTTCACCGATGTGGAAGTAGCTAAGCTTGTCGTCGGCCAAGCGGTTAGCCGCCGGTGCGCCGGTGGACTGAGGCTACATGATCGGATCAGTGAGCAAAGATCAGATCTCGCCCACCGCCTACATTTCAGAGCAATACTCGGTTCAATTTAATCATCAGATGCATACCGGGAACGCCATACCCTGCGGAAGCCAATTCAAGATGATCGGTGTCGTTCCCTCTTCGTCGATGGCAGCCCATCCGGCGATCACCTTCCAGTCTATCTGCTGACTTTTGCCGTCGAGGATTACCGTCAACGAGCCCTTGCTTCCCCCAATAACTTCCACAATGAGCGTACGGCAGGAGCCGTCCGCTTGCACAACGTCGATCGCGTATCTCATAAACCCTCAGCGCATGTTTGCATAAAATATGAATGCAACTCACGTTCATAGAGCACCGAGGTAAGGAAATAGTATCCCTGACGGCGATTGCTATCTGATTGCGCTAATTTATCGAGTAGCGAACCCCACCCGATCCCGGAGGGAGGCCATTGCCGTTATAATAGAAACCATTAGTACACGTTTTCGGCAAGATTGAAGCAAGTTTCGCCCCACAGGTTGTGTTGCGCCCCGCATATCCAACAAGGGATGGAACACCATGAAAGTAGACTCCGACAACTCAATCTACAGCCTCTTCGTGCCCAAAGCCAAAAAGAGCCCGTCCGTTGCGGATGAAAAGTTCGATGTGCATGTGGAGCCGCCAAAGGCACCTCAGGTCAAATCGGATGAAGAGCTCGTCGGCGATTTCTACTCGCGGATGGCTGACCAACTCGTCGACGCGGCTGACGTCAACGGCGATGGAGAGGTCACGAAAGACGAATATATGGCTGCCGAAAAGCGCCTCGCAGAAGCGAACCATAAGCCGTTCGACCAGAAATCTGCCGAGAACTACTGGTCGAAGCTGGACACGACCGGCAAGGGATCGGCCAGCGAAGACGATATTCTTGGCGGCCTCAAGAATATCCTCAACGTGAACGTCGGACACCTCGATCCAGGCTATGCCGAGGCATTCCGTACACGAGCGCTGGAGAAATAGCACTCCTCTGCATGCGGACATGCTTGTCACTAAGCGATTGTACTTGCTGATATAATGTTGATCTGAAGCCGCCGCTATCTACTTGATGGGTTGGCGGCGGTCTCGATCATACGTCGCAAGGCCGCTCTATGACACCCCGTAGGAGTGCTTCACACGATCTATCCCATGGCATGCCGGATGGCTTTCGAAAGCCGCAGCAGAACGTCGGGT
Source organism: Rhizobium sp. BK376 (assembly GCF_004341625.1). Taxonomy (GTDB): domain Bacteria; phylum Pseudomonadota; class Alphaproteobacteria; order Rhizobiales; family Rhizobiaceae; genus Rhizobium. Next base: position 33,390 of record NZ_SLZG01000019.1, read on the forward strand.
CTCGACGAGGCCACGAGCTTCCACGACAGGACGGCTCGCGCCATGCGAGCTGGCAGGACGCCGACGGACAGAAACCAGGCTGCGAGCAGCGCACGGCGTCTTCGCGATGCGTTCATATCCAGGCTCGCGACGGCGCCGGCGGTCGCCAGGCCAAGCCTGGAGTCGTTGGCTACGGGATGCAGATCCTTGTCCATGCAAAGCGATGCCAAGCGCTCTTCCAGATGAACGGGATCGCGCAGACCGACATCCGGCGGCAGGTCCAGGCCGATCTCCGTTGCCTGATCCGACAGCGCCTCCAGCCGATGGAAATCATGCTCGATGCGCCAGCGCGCCCGCTGGCCGAGCTTTTCGGCAAACACGGAGTGGTTGGCGCCGTGCATGCGATAGGCACCAAGACAATCGTCGATCGACGTCACATCTCCGTGGAGAGGCGCGACGGTCGCGAGATAACCATCGGCTCCCTGGCGGAAATCCTTTTCCGGAACCGGCATGATCGCCTCCAGCGCCGAGCGGTCGAACGCCAGGCCGCTGGTGACCGTGGTCTGATAGCGTCCCTTCTGCAGCAGTTTCGGGGTGACATCGCCGGAATCGAAGGCCAGTTCGGGCGGCGGGAAGACATCCTTCACGCGCATCTCCTCGTCGACGATATGCAGTCTGAACTGCATCTGGGCGGTCCTGTCCTCCCAGGCATCGACGATCTCGGTCACCGCATGGGGATAGAGATAATCGTCGGCGTCGAGGAACAGCACGATCTCGCCCTTGCTGGAGGCAAAGCCGGTGTTGAATGCAGCGGCATGGCCGCCATTCTCTTCCCGCAGGCAGGCCTTGATACGCGGCCCATAGGAAGCAACGACACTCGCCGTTTCGTCCGTCGAGGCATCGTCAACGACAATGACTTCCGCATTGTCGTAATCCTGCTCCAGAGCGCTATCGATGCTGCGCCTCAGAAACCGAGCATAGTTGTAATTGGCGATCACGACGGAAACCGGAACACGGTCTTGGGTGGAATACCTCACATTGAACCTCGCAAATCTGCTCTGGTCGCGGTGAGCCTTCTCATTCAGGCCCTGTGAATAAACCCGTTCCCGGCAAACCCACCGTTTGAGGCGAGAACGTCGGCCGCAGAGGCGCGGATCGACGGGTGTTGCGGATCCTGCTTGATCCGTCTGTACCTTGCTAAGCCTCCCCAACTATGTGGCATTTGAATGACTCCTGCCCGCGACCCGGCATTTCGTGCGAATACCGGCCCCCACAATCCACCTGCGACCGGATGCCTCAGACTGGCCTTGCCTGCTTGCCGACGGTTTGGCTTCAACACGGTTTCTAACGTTAGGGTGGTAGTTGTGACCACATCGCCCCTTGAATGACCGGGCGGAATCGGCAAAATTCATCATATCAATCATTTTAGCGATCCGAACCCGACGCTCGGGCCCGCCTCGTTCATAATATGCTTGGAAATTAGCGTGAGCAGCGATTCATCAAGAAGCGCGGCGAAGCCTTTGGCATCGTTGGCGCATGTCAAAGCAGCCGGTTGGGGACGTGGCCTTTCGACCATTGTGCGCATAACGCATATGACACTGCGACACCCCTGGCAGACCAGTTTTGCGATCGGATCAACTCTTGTAGCTGCAACGTTGCAGTTGATGATCCCTCGCCTGTTGGGCCACGCTGTCGACCAGACGCAAACGGCCTTCGCAGGAGGCGCAGCCGGACAGGCGGCCGAGGCAGCACTCTGGACCACGGCGCTGCTGCTGCTCTTCGTCAGCATATTCCGCGGTCTCTTCACCATGGTGCAGAACTACTTCAGCGAAGCGGTCGGCCACCACATGGGCTACGAGCTTCGCCTCGCTTGCTATGAGAAGATCCAGCAACTGAGCTTCAGCTTCCACGACAGCGTCCATTCCGGAGATCTGATCACGGTCGGCCTGCTCGATCTGGAAGGCGTGCGCATGTATTTTTCGACTGCGCTGGTGCGCATGGTGCTGCTTACCATGCTGATCGGCATCGGCGCCTACATGCTTTTGTCGACCGATATCGTGCTCGGGCTGCTGGCACTGAGCTTCGTGCCTTTCGTCGCCTGGCGATCATCCGTCACACAGCTGCGGCTGCGTGCCACCTGGCTCGACCTGCAGGAGCGCCTGTCGGTTCTCACCCGCATCATGGAAGAGAATCTCGGCGGCATCCGCGTGGTCCGCGCCTTTGCCGCCCAGGCCTATGAGGTGCTGAAATTCGAAAAGGCGTCGCACCATGCCTTGAGCCTTGCACACAAGCGTGTCGGCATCCGCGTAGTGAATACCAGCGCCATGAACTTCTCCTTCTTCGCCGCCATGGGCCTCGTTCTCTGGATCGGCGGCAACAAGGTCATAGCGGGCGAGATCACCGTCGGTACCCTCGCTTCGTTCCTGACCTTCATGACCATTCTGCAGATGCCGGTGCGTCAGCTCGGCCTGATGGTCAACGCCTTTGCACGCGCTTCTACCTGCGGCTCGCGCGTCTTTGGCCTGCTGGATCTCGACATTGCCATCAAGGATGCCCCGGATGCCAAGCCGCTTGAGGTTACGGCAGGCACGCTGCGCTTTGAGGATGTCGGTTTCGCCTATCCGGCGGCCGAGGATCGCCCGGTGCTAAAGCACATCAGCTTCGAGGCAAGGCGTGGCGAAACGATCGCCTTCGTCGGACCGCCCGGCAGCGGCAAGTCCACCATCGCGCATCTGATCCCGCGCTTCTACGACACTACGTCAGGCCGGATCACGATCGACGGGCAGGATATCCGCAAGGCGACGCTGCAATCGTTGCGCCATGCCGTTGCTGTCGTGCAGCAGGATTCATTCCTGTTCACCACCAGCATCGAGAACAATATTGCCTATGGCGATCCGTGGGCGAAGGAACAGCGGATCGAGCGCGCGGCCGAGTCCGCACAGCTTCACAATTATATTCTCGGCCTGCCGACCGGATACGAAACGGTTGTCGGCGAGCGCGGCGTGTCGCTGTCCGGCGGACAGCGACAGCGCCTCTCGATCGCGCGGACGCTGATGCTGAAGCCGGCGGTCATGGTGTTCGACGATTCCACCGCGGCAATCGATGCCGCGACCGAGCAGCGCATCCGCAGCGCGATGAAGCGTTTTGCTCGGGACCGGGTGACGATCATCGTCGCCCACCGGCTGAGTTCGCTGATGCATGCCGACCAGATACTTTTCGTCGAGAACGGCCAGATCGTCGAGCGCGGCACGCACCAGTCGTTGCTTGCCGCCGGCGGCCGCTACCGGGCGCTGTACGACCTGCAGGTCCGGCCGGAGGACGAACTTCCCGTCCTCAAGAAGGGGGCATAGACATGGCCGAAGTGGCTGAAACGGAGCGCAACGACGTTCGCGAAGACGGGCGCCGCCCTCCCCGTGCCGTTGTCGGATCGCATCGCGTCGAGGAGGAGATCTTCGGCAAGGTCTTCGACGGCAAGATCATCCGGCGGATCTGGGCCTTCGTGAAACCCTATCGCAGGCAGATGTATCTCGCCGTTTTCGCGGTGCTGATGTTCACCGCATCGCAGATCGTCATTCCGCTGCTTATCCGCTACGCTATTGACCACGGAATGGCGCCGGGGGCCGCTTCCGATCATTCGGCCCTCAGGCTCGCTATCATCGGCTTCCTCATCGCTATCCTGGTCAACTACGCCGCCAGCTATGTCCAGGAGACTGTGGTCGGCGGGGTTGCGGAAGAAGTGCTGTTCGATATTCGCAAGGCGATGTTCGTGCATCTGCAACGCGTTTCCCTGTCCTTCATGGACAAGACCGAAGTGGGCCGACTGATGTCGCGCCTGCAGGGCGACGTCAACTCGATGCAGGAGTTCCTGGAGACTTCGGTGCTCTCGGTCGGCGATATCGCCCTGCTCTTCGGCATCATCGTCGTCATGTTGTGGCTGGACGTTCGTCTCGGGCTGCTGACGCTCTCGGTCATGCCCATCCTCTTTATCATTCGCCTTTTCTGGCTGCCGCGGGCGCGCGTTGCCTTCATGGACGCGCACGAAACCAATTCCGTCACCAACGGGGCGCTGGCCGAGGCCATTCATGGTGTGCGTGCCGTCCAGGGCATGGATCGCCAACGCGTCAACTTCAATCTCTTCGATGACAAGGCGCATACAAATCTCAGGGCGCATCTGACGGCGGCGAAATATGCACAGGTAATGGTGCCGATCGTCGATACGCTGACGGGCATGGCCATGGCCTTCGTCATCGTCGTTGGCGGTTCGATGGTGCTGAGCAACAGGCTGGATGTCGGCGTCATGGTCGCCTTTCTGTTCTATATCCAGCGCTTCTTCGATCCAATCCGCTCGCTCACCATGCAGTATTCCGTCATGCAGCGCGCCATGGCCTCGGGTCAGCGCCTAACCGAGGTTCTCGATGTGCCCGTCGATATTGAGGACGCGCCCGATGCCACGGTCTTGCCGCCTGATATGGACGGCTCAGTCGAATTCCGTGACGTGGTTTTCGGCTACAATCCGGATCATCCGGTGCTGAAGAATGTCAGCTTCAGGGTCAATCCGGGCGAAACGGTCGCGCTCGTCGGGCCGACGGGCTCGGGCAAGTCCAGCTCCATGGCGCTGATCCATCGCTTCTACGACGTCCAGCAGGGACAGGTGCTGGTCGGCGGCTATGACGTGCGCGCCCTCACCCAGGATTCGCTCGGGCGGCAGATCGCGATGGTGCTGCAGGAACCCTTCCTGTTTACCGGAACCGTCTTCGAGAACATCCGCTACCACAAGACCGAGGCCACCCGCGAAGAGGTCATCGAGGCGGCAAAGACCGTCGGCGCCCATGAATTCATCATGCGGCTTGCCGAGGGCTACGATACCATGCTCGGCGAGCGCGGCGGCGGCCTGTCGCTCGGTCAGCGGCAGCTTGTGAGCTTCGCCCGAGCGCTGGTGGCCGATGCCAAGATCCTGGTGCTCGACGAGGCCACGGCCAATATCGACAGCTACACGGAGATGCTGATCCAGAAGGCGCTGGTGAAGCTGCTGGAGAACCGCACCGGCCTCGTCATTGCCCACCGGCTGGCAACGATCCGCGAGGCGGACCGGATCATCGTCCTGCAAAACGGCCAGGTGATCGAAATGGGCAACCACGCGGAACTTATGGCCAACGGCAAGCTCTATTCGAAGCTCTATAATCTCAACTACGCCTCGTTCGACGATATCCCGGAGGAGGCGCTGGATAAGTCAGCGTCCACGGATTCGCAGACTTGTGACATGCGTCACGAGACATGACACCACGTCACGAAACATGACACTTTCGGCCCCTACCGGCTCGACCAAGTGACAGGCTCCCGCTCCTCCTTCGCACGCCAACGCGCTCTGACACGGGGGTTCTCTCTGAGAGTGGTCGCGCGCCACTGTTGCGAGCAATTCCGACGCTCACGTGGCGCCTCGATCCTTAAGAGAAAGGACCGGCGTTCCATGGCACAACCAGTTCCCTTTTGTTCGAGTGAAATTCTCCCGGACATTCACCACGCTACCGGCTACGGAGCTGCATACTTGCTTATGCCAATCGACAGCCTCTTTCAGTTAGCGCCGCCGGCGCCGACAATCTTCAGGAACGAGGAGATGTCGAATGTCAGAATATGGAAAAGTCGTGATCGAAATGGTTGTCTGGATCGGGGCTGACGGTTGCCCATTGGCCGATGTGGAAGACCGATTCACGTCGCATTATTCATATCTCGACGAAGAAACAGGTGAGCGTCGGCTGAGCGAATTGACCGTTGGAGACGAGGGCATCGCGAACATGGATCTCTATCGTGTCGTTGCGCTCGGCTTTTCGACGGCGGAGTATCTCGCAATGTGGAGGTACGAAGAGAAAACAGGGCGATCGATCAGTAGCGAGGCCGAGTTGAATGCACTTTTCTGGTCCGATCGTGAAACGGATCCCACCACGAGACAAAACCGTGACGAATTCGCGAACACGATTTACGTGGTGTCGTGGGTGGATGACGATGGAAACCCCGTCAGACGGACTGGGGACCGCTTCCATTCTCGCTTTACCTGGGTCGATGAGAGGAAAGGAACGGTCCAATTCATCGAGGAGGGAATTGCGTCGTCCGGAATGTCGGGAACGACGTTGCGCGATGCCGTTACGCTCGGTTTCAATGCACTGGAGTATAAGGCGATGATTGAACACGAGCGAAACAACTTCGAACTCATCCAGAGCGAGGAGGAACTCGAAGCTCTTCTTATCTCGACGCCATCGACAAAACCCTAGCCTCGCTAGGCGGCGACTTCATTCTCGCCACGCATTCAAACCTTATGCCGTCTGCAATTGGACCCCACAAGCACGTTGGATCCGCTAGTTGTTCGCGTTCGGCGTTCCGCGCTGCCTCGCTCGGTTCGGCTTCATACCAAGCCTTTACTTTCACTATGAGCAGTCCCTCCAGGATCGCTGTCTCGCGCGAGAAAGCCTTCAACCAATCACGCCGCCGGACTGGCACGTCATGGTACTGGTGCTTTGTGTCATCGGCCCACTGCGCCATTACCCTACCCCCACGTATCGAAGTTATTAACCGGTGAGCCTCGCCACCCGTCAGCGAGTCCGCAAGTGCGGCAGCGTTTTCTTCGATAAACGAGAAGAATGTCGCACTCCCCAAGTGCTGTGGGTTCGCGGCCAACAATGTGAATTTGCTCAGCAATTTCCGTCGTGCGAGTGAACTCAGGCTCCTGTTCTCAAGGAGTTTCAAGGACATTGACAGCGAACTCCTGGCAACGCTCAGGGTGTTTGGCAGGGCGCTTTTCGATCGACGCGCCGCCTCGTCGAGCCGAATACCGAGTTCCAGGATACGCAGGTTGTCCAACGACGGTCCGCGACTCGCAACCTTGAGCAGCGCGACGAGCTTAGCGTCTAGTCTTTCCTTCTGGCGTTCGTTCAAGTTCTTCTTCAGAGAATGCGGGGCGACCATAGAGAAATTGAAGATTAATCGCGCGATCGGATCGTCCTTCGCTTTAGTGGTCTCCAGATTGGGCAAGAACAGATGACGATAAATGACCTTCGTTAGGTCGTCGTTGTCGATTGCAGCGCATGTTACAAGGAAGGTGCCAGCATTCTCCGACGCGGTGTTATCATCCTTTTCCATAGCAACGTCCATCACGTTTCTTACAAGTACATGGTACCCGTGCGAGGTCACCCGAGAAACCTCGTCTTTGACGACGCCAATTTTCCCCAAGGCATCATCGGGAAAGAAGTTAGGCGCGCGCAGACGTTGAGCTAGCATCTCCGCGAAAGCCGCAGGACTCAAGCTTTCCTGGCCGAGGATAAGGTCGATACCATCGCTTAAAAGCGCGGCCGCCTCGCTCCGGGTGAAGACTGTTCCAGAGGGGTGGGCGGAATCGTTCCTGGCCGCCCTGAGTCTGTTTAGGTACTCCGACTGCTCGGGCTCGATTATATCGTTGGATAGCAGCTCGGTCGACAGAACCATCTCCCGGAGTTCACCGGCCCTGACTCTATTGTCAATGTCTTGAAGAAGGGGACGGCGCTTGTCATTTACTGAAACGAGATGCCTCAATTTCCTGTCGAGATCATCGAAGACAGCGTTTGCCGTCATTATGATGCAGGAACGTGACAGACCAGCTCGGTGCGCCTGGATCGCCTCTGTCAAATAATGCGGATGGATCGCCTCACGAACTTTGAGGTTTTTCGTCTCCTGATGTGACAGTTCTCGTTCAATAAGACTGTCCAGCGTCACGTCGTCTAACATTGACTTCCCCATTATCAGCACAACCGGTCTGAATGATGCAGGTAAAGCAATCCTTTAAACCGCTGGTTGGAAAGCGCATCAGGCCGCAAATTCAACGGCTCTGGTTAATCAAAGACTGAGAGTTGCGGACCAAATGAATCAAGGCACTAGCCTAGCCTAGCCTAGACGTACCAAAACGTCTGGAGCGCCGGAGATGGTCAGTTTAGAAGCAGGAAGCGGAGCGTCTCGTTCTTTCCGCAGCGCGGTCGCCTCACCGACATCCGATTGTCGAGGACTGTCCCGAATCCCGTCGGCAGCGGTGAAAGCCGTTGGCGTGAGCGCCGTCTTGTTCTAGTGCCTCAATGGGACGGGTAAATTACGGGATATCGTCCTTGCACGAGTTCACGGGCCACCTTAGACCCAATGCGTTCCAGACGAACGTCACTGGAGCGCGCTCATTGCTGCCCGGACAAACTCGCGAAGACCGGCTACTCTCGCCGTGACACCAGCCGAGCTGGGATTCCTTAGTGGGAGAGTCGTCCTTAGCAGGGTCTCAATTTACTATTCGAGCCCCTGCGGCCACGATTGTGCGGAGAGACGGGAGATGTTTGACGGAGTAGACGCAACGCAGATCCGGGTCACGCTGGACGAGATCAAGCCTCGGATCTGGCGACGGCTTGTCGTCCCCGCTCACTGGACCCTCGCCCAACTCCATCTTGTCATTCAGGGAGCTTTCGGCTGGTGGAACAGTCATCTCCACGAATACCAGATCGGCGGCTTGCGATTTGGCGACGTCGGGCTTCTAACCGAGGGCCTCTTCGAGGACGAACCGCAGGTATTCGATTCCGACGGCGTGCGCCTGCGCGATTTCGAGCCGGGTGCGTTCTTCCGCTACATATACGATTTCGGCGACAACTGGAGACATTCTATCGCCATGGAGACTGCCATCCCCTCAGCAGGGGTGCGAAAGCAGGCGATCTGCGTCGCGGGCCAGAGGGCGAGACCGCCCGAGGACGTCGGTGGAAGCTCGGGCTACGAACGGTTTCTGGCGATCATCGGCGACAAATCCCGTGAAGAACACAACGAAACCATGCAGTGGTGCGGCGGGCATTTTGATCCGGAATGGTTTGATTTGGCCGTCATAAACAGAGACATATCGAACTCGTTGCGGCCGGGCGCAAAGCACCGGAGGTATCAACCGAAACCGAAATCCGGCTGACGTGCCCTAGTGGGGCTCTAACGGGTTGACGCCGCAAAGATGTCAATCGAGCATCTCATACCGTCGTAGCTCCGACTCCGTCAAAAATAAGCCGTCAGCGCTCCTCCCTCCTTGCAGGATTCCGGCCAAGCGCAATTCGCTGACGACCTCGTTGACGGTAGCCGACGGCATTTCAATTCCTGCTGCCACTTGCTCCGGAGATGCACCCGGATTGCGACGCAGATATCTTCTGACCAACATCTGAGGACCGGTCAGACGTGGCACTACGTCGTGGTAGCTGCTTTCAGCGCGTTCCAACGTGAACGCTCTCGCGGGTAAGGCCAATCGTCGAACGCATTTCGAAGCCGCTCTAATACTCGCATCTCAAGGCAGCATCTACGGCTTCCTGGGTTGCAGCTCTCGGTCGGAACTGAGATTCACAGTCATTGACAACGGGGAGCTGCCCTTTGCCAACGCCCGCCATAGCCACGAACCAACACCGGCGGCCCCCCTCTGGAACGGCAGAGGCGTTGCCGGACGTTGAAATGTCCGATAAAAATTCGCTTTAGACGCGAGCTTTGGGGGGGGCGAGCAGCAGTGTCCGACGCATATCTTCGACAAATCCTCGCAAGACTTCGAGTGGACACGGGGCCAAGTTCGCCAGCTCGTGGCGTCCAAGCAATCCTGCGCCCGCCGCTTCTCAGATGGGGAGGACAGTATCTCGTTTCTATGGAACCTAGCGGCTCCTTCGCAAAAGGCACCGCGATCCATGGACGCACGGACATCGACATCTTCGCCTCGTTATCCAGCGAAGTGACGGAAAGCCTCGCGGTGATCTACAACACACTCTTCAATCGGCTTCGAGACGAAGGATTCACTCCACGGCCGCAAAACGTCTCGATCGGCATCAAGGTCGGCGCCTATTCGGTCGATGTCGTGCCAGCACGACGGCACGGCCCGACGGGTGAGTTCCATAGCCTCTTTCGCCGCAAAGCGGAAACGTGGACGCAGACCAACGTCGTCACCCACATCAATGAGGTCCGAAACTCGGGCCGCACGGAGGAAGTCATGGTCATAAAGGCCTGGCGCGAACACAAAAGTCTGACCTTCCCTTCATTCTATCTGGAAATGGTCACGATCGAAGCCTGCAGGGGCCGGAAGGTCGGAGACTTGGCAGAGAATGTCTGGGCAACGCTCGCATATATTCGCGACAACATCACGCGCGCGGTGTTCATTGATCCCGCAAACACGAACAACAGGATCTCAGACGACCTGACAGCGGCCGAAAAGCAGGCACTCGCCACTGCTGCTTCGGTGGCGCGGCAGGCCACCAACTGGGGGCAGATCGTCGTATGAACTGGTCACTTCCCATACTTCTCGACGAACTGAATGCTTCAGTGACCGCCGACCTTCAGCGCGCGCGGAAAACGCTCGGACACCCGACAGATCTCGGAGACGCGACCGAGGAGATATGGATCGAGCTCTTCAACAAATATCTGCCACACCGATACCACGCTCTCAAGGCCACGGTCGTAGACAGCAATGGCGAATTCAGCGAGCAGATCGACGTTGTCATCCGCGATCGGCAGTACACGCCGCTGGTCTTCACATTCAAGAACAAGCACGTCGTGCCCGCCGAGAGCGTGTATGCGGTGTTCGAATCCAAGCAGGAGATGAACGCCACCCACATCGGGTACGCTCAGAAAAAAATCGCGTCCGTCAGGAAGCTGCATCGCACTTCTCTTCCCGTTCCAACGATTGACGGCACCAAAATGGCGAAGGTGCTGGTGCCTGTACTGGGTGGGATCCTGACTCTGAGTAGCAAGTGGCGTCCGGTCTTTGGAGACGCTATGCTCGGCTATCTCCAGGCGGGCCTGGAGCGCATCGACGCCGGGTGCGTCGCCGATAGCGGTAATCTCTGGCTTAACGAGGATGGAAGCTACACACTTGCCGAGCAGACGAAGCCCGTCACACGATTCCTACTCGAACTGATCTCAAGGCTCCAGGCCGTCGCTACCGTCCCGATGATCGACATGCGCGCCTACGTGGAGAAACTCGAGTAGATGAACCGCCGATTATCCAGCAATCAAAACCTAGGGCCAAAAATGTCGAACTACGTGAAGTCTACCCTCGACTACCATGTTTCGAAGTTGTCGTTGCCACCTGCTTTCGAGAACAACGACGAACTCGGGCTGTCAATGCGGACAACGTACAGGATTGCCACTTGCGACGATGGAAAAACGTGCAGGAAAGGCGACCATATAATCGAGTCCCTAGCGGCACGTGCCTACAATCTTGCTCTGAGCGCCACCTTGTTGTCAGCCGTCGGACTTTATGACGAGTCACTAAACTCGGTCCGAAGTCTTGGAGAGCTAGCCAACGTTCTTGCATATCTTTCTCTCCACCCTGACGACTATCCGAACTGGGTTCTAGCCGACAAGAAAACTAGACTGAGCAAGTATTCGCCATCCGCGATCAGAACAGCGATCGAGAAATCCTCGGAATTTGAGCCACCCATGGATAAAACTACCTACGCGGAGCTGTGCGAACTGAGCACGCACGTCCATGGAGGCACCGCGCCAAATGCGTACGGCGTTGACGGCCGCCGCCACGCCGGCGGCTTTTCCGAGGAGAATGGAGCAGGGAAAGTCGCCGATCTCCTAACGAACACAATGTACATGATCGCCCTGTTGGCGAGTAAGATGGTTCGTCGAGATGATCTGTTCGACGAAGTTGCAAGCCTAATCCGCATTGAAGACTGACGCCTATCCCGCACAAGCCACCTTCGGTCGCCGGCGGCACACAATTGTTTCACGCACGGCTACGCGCTGTGAAATCCCTGACGCGCCAACGGTCTCAATCACAGAGATAGAGGTGACACCGGTCTGCGCGCTCCACGTTGGAACCGACCGTGAGTTCGAACGAGATTACGTTCAGTCCATTCTCGTCCGTCTCGCAAACACCGCGGCGTCCCCGTTGCACGGTCATTTTGGTTTTCGACAGCCTAGGCGGCAGGCACATCTCTGTCCGCGGTCGGCCTCCAACCCCTGGTGATGCCCTTGCTCAAAAAGGAGCGCGCGATCTCCAGCTGTTCGCGCAGGTGCCCTCAGTCCTGAAGGAGGGTGTCGATGGTCGCGCGGGCGTCGCCGTCGTGCCAGGCGAGTGCGGCATCGACAGGATCAGTGGAGTCAATTGTTGTCGTCTTTTCTGCAAGCATGGGTTCTCGATCCCAGTGAGGGCACTACAATGTGCGGTTTTGACGAGCATGCCCAACACTGCGAGACTTCATTGTCCCGTCGCGGCCGAAGCCGTTGGACTTGAACGACGGTAGCGACCGAAGCGAGTCGCAGCAACCCTAGGATTCAAGGTGACACGCTCTGCCCATCTCGGCCCTCAAATCCGGCAGCAAGTTCCGCCTCCCCAGGCGGTCGCGTTAATTCGTAGAACGTCCGCACCGTTCGCACATCGCGTTTCGTGATCCGGACACCAACATCATTTTTCGAGGGCGCGTTGAGCTCGCGCAGAACCAGTGCAGGGGCGATACCGATAGTGCGCGGGATGGTCCGCATATGCGCCGCAATGCCAACCTGCATCTCATCACAGGGAAAAATATTCGCCTACAACCACTTTTCCGCTGTTCTCTACATGTTCATCCATTGAAAGCTTGATCGGCAATCCCCAACATTAAGAAAATTTTAATAAACGCCGAACTAACGATAGCAACATGTGGTGATTGCGCAATAAACAAGCACCATATATAGATATTCTCACGATTAGTGCGATCAACAGAGAAGTGATGTATGGATCCGGTTGTAGAGCAGGCGGTACTTCCGAATAAGAGCTTTCAAGCATCTTGGGATTCGATAAAAATCGACCGCGCCGTGAAAGACCGCTTGGTTGCTCAATCGGTGCTTTCACTTCAGTTGCGCCAGAGCTTTCCTTTCGAGTTGATGCCGATCCATGGGCTGATCGTGCTTTCGGGATCTCCGGGTACTGGCAAGACCACCCTCGCGCGCGGATTGGCCAATCGGGTCGCCAACGTCGTCGGCGAGGCCGCATACGTCCAGCTCGATCCGCACGCTCTAGGCAGCTCGTCCCTTGGCAAGAGCCAGAAGGAAGTTTCGAAGATCTTCCAGCAGACGATCCCAGAGCTGGCAATGTCGAAACGCGCTGCCATCGTACTGCTTGATGAGGTTGAAACGCTTGCTGCCGACCGTCAGCGGATGAGCCTGGAAGCAAATCCAATCGATGCGCACCGCGCCACCGATGCCGCACTTGCGGGTCTCGACCTGATGTGCCGTACGCACCGGAACACCCTTCTCATCGCCACGACCAACTTTCCGAAAGCCGTCGACAGGGCTCTACTTTCTCGCGCCGACTGGATCGAAGACATCGGCCCACCCAACGCAGCAGCGCGCGAAGAGATCATTCTCGATGTGCTTTCCCTGCTCAGCCAGAAGTGGCCCAAGGTCGATGCGTTGAAGACCCATACCAAGGCATTCGTTGCAGCATCGGACGGCATGGACGGCCGCCGCCTTCGGAAGGCGATGATTTCATCCGGAGCGATCTCCACCGCGGTTGCGCAGGACCTCAACAAGCTTTCGCACCAGGATGTAGTCGAAACCCTGAAGCGGGCCGCGAAGCAGGCCGACATGGAGGATAAGGCATGAAGGTAAGGCGCGACATTGCTTCCATTCCCCGCCGTTCGGCCAAGGAGACCTGGGATGCGATCGTGAATCTTGTCACTGAGGCGGGCTCTGCCGACGCCACGACCCTTCAGGATGCTGCGAGCGTCATGCAGTCGCTGATCACGGACGAACATCCGGCGAAGGTGCCGATCGTCGTTAAGGGATCGGGAAACCGCCTCGTGATCTACCTGAGCTATGGGGAAGACGCGATGGATGCCGACCTCAGCGTCGATCCTCTGACCTGGAACCCGACCGCGGGAGATTGGTCGATGACGGCACCGTCGGATGCGACCGATGTCGAATGGATGAACGGCACATTGAAAACACGCGCGCCACGCATCCGCGTCCATGACGTTGCTACGCCACTGGACGAGGACGATGGGACTGCCGCGACGAAGTCGGCCGATCTTACCTTCAACTGGGGAGCGCTGAAATAGAATGAGCGTCGCCAACACCTACGCACAATCGTATGCCCGGACACAGACCGCCATCTTCGTCGCCGACAAGATGCGCAATCTGATGAAGACGCTCGTACTCGATGCCGGGTTAAACCCTACCGCGCTCATGGATGCTTGGAGCAAGTGGCTTTACGATGCTGCGCGCAAGCTCATGGAAACCGGGCATCTGACAAACTTGATCATCGAGTTCTACCAGCCGGGATCAGCCGAGGCATGTGGCCGCTGGGATTTTCCAATCCGGTACGATGGAGCCGACATCGATGACATGTGGGTCGACGTGGACTACTTTCGCCAGTCCTTCGCCAAGGCTCCGCGGCCGCCAGCAGGATGCTCCTACCGCGTTCTTCTGCAGCATGCGCCAGGAGCCCCTTCGGTAGGTCTCGCCACCGTGCAGCTCATGGGCCTCGGCTCTCTCGCCGCCCGCGAAGCGGGCACGGTCATCGCAACTCCTGACATCATGGCATCGGCGACCTATTACAAATGAGCACGACAGAAGAAGCATTCGAAACTTACCGGAAGCGTCTTGAACTCAGCGAGACCGAGCGCAAGAACACGATCAAGCGGCACGAGGAAGTCCGTGGCGTCATCCGCAGCAGTTATGCCGTGGACCGCGACATCCTCACGGGATCTTATGGTCGGCACACGAAAACGAAGCCTCTGAAGGATGTCGACGTGTTCTTCATTCTGAACCAAAAGGAGCGCGACAACTACCGCAACAAGGCTCCGTCTGTCTTGCTCGACGCATTCGCGAAGACCTTGAGCGACTCCCATGGCAAGGATTCGGTTGAGCCGGGTCGGCGTTGCGCGACCGTCTATTTCGAGCGGAACACGTCTGACGAAGAAGGCAAGGTCCTTTCCATCGACGCCGTTCCGGCGTTCGACATAGGCGACTGCTACGAAATCCCGGATCGCGTGCTTGGCTCCTGGATCAAAACGGATCCCGAAATCCATGCGGAGGAAGCCACCGCCAAGAACAACGAGCTTGGCGGCAAGTGGGTACCGCTCGTGAAGATGATCAAGCGGTGGAACCGTTCGGCCGGAAAGCCAATCAAGCCGTCTTTCCTCATCGAGGTCATGATGCAGGAACTGGTAGACCCGCCCTTCACGACGTACCCGCAGGAGGTCCGGCGCTTTTTTGCGGCGGCGCTCAGCGGCATCGAGCAGTCGTGGCCTGACCCGGCGGGATACGGCCCCCCGGTCTCCGACCAAATGACCCCTGCCCTGATTGCAGCAGCCAAGGAGAAGCTCCGGCAGGCCGAGATGAAGGCGACGGTGGCAATCCGCCATGAACAGCAGGGTCGGCAGGGCCAGGCGATGACCGCGTGGCGCGAGATCATGGGCAAGTACTTTCCGGCAAGTTGAGGTACTCAGATGGCGGATGCAGTCGTAGCGCGGCAGCAGGGTGATGATTTCCAGGCACGATGGTTCTGGCTGCAGGCCGCGAATCTCCTGCGTCCGCACGGACATATAGAAAGAGTAAGCTTCGAGACCGGACCGAAGGCATTCGACGACGTCGTGGTGGAGTACTCTTCGGCACTTGCGCCCAAGGATGAATTCGGACGCAACATTCTGAGAGACCACATGCAGTGCAAGTGGCACGTCCGAGCGGGAGAGTTCGGCTTTGAAGACCTTGCTGACCCTGCATTCTCGAATGCCACGTCTCTCTCCTTTCTCAATCGTGCCCTGGATGCCCAGCGTCAGCACGCGCCCGCTGGGGACGGAGCGCGATTTCAACTGGTGACGAATTGGGATGCCAGAGATCCGCTCCGCCGCCTGATTGTGAACCAGACTAACTCACTCAACCTGACCAAGTTCTACGAAGGCGGTCCGACCAGCGCCAACGGTAAGATCAGAGCGCACTGGGCCAACCACCTGGGCATCACCGAGGAAGAGCTGAGGCTTGCGGTGGGCACGCTTGTCCTGAACACAAGAGTTCGCTCTGCCGAGGACATTCGCACGCATCTCAACGATCTGTTCGAATCTGTCGGAATGCGGCGGATCCCACCCTCGGAGTCGGGCTTCGTCTATGATGACTTGATCAAGAAACTTCACGCGCAAGGACGGAAGACCTTTGACCGCAAGTCATTTAGGGACATGGTTGCAGACGAGAAACTGCTCGCGAGCGACGAACCTCCCGCCAGGACGACGATCGGCGTATGTTCCTTCGTGCACGCCATCAATCCGATCGAGGCGCGTGCCACGCGCACCCTCGATCTCGTTCCCCAGTTCGACGGCCGTTACCTCCGGGAAGGCCACGACTGGCACGGGACCGTTTATCCGGAGCTCCGGAAGTTCATTCTCGAAGAAGCGGTTTCGACCGATAGTCTAAGGCTCATCCTCGACGCCCACATGTCGCTGGCATACGCCGTTGGTGCAATCCTGGACGTGAAGTCGGGCAAGGATATCGAGATCGAGCAGCGCTCGCCGGAGCGCCGTTTCTGGTCTGAAACGGATACCAAGATTGATCCGGAATGGCCTGTCCTCGAATTTTCGGAGATCGCCATCGGAGAAGGCAGCGACATCGCGGTGGCGGTATCCGTCACCCATGATGTACAAGCCAACGTCGTCGAGCACCTAGCCAAGATGCCGGAGATCGGGAAGCTCATCGTGGCGAGGTTCCCTGCTTCGGCGTCCCAGAGAGCGGTGCGGTCGGGAGCGCATGCGGCTGCGATTGCAGAGAGCATCGCGACCCGGATCCGCGGTGCAGGACGTGCGCCTATGGTGCATCTCTTTATCGCCGCACCGAATGGACTGACGTTTTTCCTGGGAAGGCATCACCGGACTGTCGGTGCGGCGACCGTTTACGAGTGGGACTTCGAGGGCCTGCGCGACCGCGACTACAGTCCTGGCCTACTAGTCCGGTGATATGACGACACTCAAAACGCGGAGGCTCTCGCAGTGGGCGTGATCAACCTGTCTCAAGAAGAACATAAGGCGCTCGATGCGATCGACGAGCGGGTACTGGACAGCCTGATCGACCGGGCATGTGACGACACGCGGCTAGGTGATCTGTATCATCTTCCGCTGTCGAGCTGTGGCCCATATGTGGGATCGAAGCTCTACAGTTTCGAACAGGCGCTCAAGGCATATCGTGAAGCGAAATCGGCGAAGAACCGAGAAAGCAAGCACTACAGCGCCCTTCGCACTGGCCGAGACCTTTCATTTGCCGTCACGCAGATGAAGCGACGGGTGGAAACCGAAGACAGGGATCGCGAGACGTTTCGTATCGACGATAATATCCTGCCACCATGGACGTTCAGCAGGAAGCTAAGCGTCCAGGTCTCCTATCGCTGGCGAGACGCCGGCGAAACCGACTGGCATTCCGGCGGCATCGTCTTCCTTCATGAAGTGAAGCCCCGCTACGTCTACGACCCCTCGCCTCCGAAACGAAAGCCGAGTGCCGCCAAGCAAGCCGCTCAGCTACAGGAGGAACTCCACTCGACATGGGAGCACCTGAAAACACAGGCTCTTTGCAGCGTTCGAGACTTCTTCCGTGACGGCGGCCGGGGAAGCGATATACCGGAAGAGTTTCAATGCGTTCCGGATCCTCGGGGCTACCTTAACAATTACAGTACGGATTTCTGGAGGCCACCGTCGTCTGTCTCGGCATGATGGATAGCCGGGCGCGACAGGTGGCGACGAGACTCCAACACCGAGCTTCGCGAAATAGGTCGATTGGTCTGAACTGCAAGCAGAGCGATGCTCGGAGGGAGATGGGATGGCTGACGATTTCAAAGACTTCGACGAGCTCCCGAAACGCGGGGACAACCATGAAATCGAGGAAAAGGCCGAGGCTGCATTCCAGAGCCGGGTGACCGAGAGCGGACGCTTCGTGCTGCAGCGTTCGGATCGCAAGGACTATGGCACGGATTGCCAGATTGAGATCGTCAATCAGGATCAGGCGTCCAACGTCAGAGTTCATGTCCAACTGAAGGGGACCGAGCGTGCCTTGAATGCGGATGGCTCACTGAGCATTGAGGTTTCGCGCTCGAACTTCAACTACCTGCTGATGCAGCCGCATAGTTTCTACGCAGCGTACCACGTGCCGACTGGGTCACTTCGGATCTGCCATGCCGAGCACGTTGCTCAACAATACGAACACGCTGGAAAGCACTGGTCCCAACAGCGGTCACTGACCGTCACCTTCACCGACGAACTAACTCACGAGCGACTGTGCAGGCTGGCTGATCTGGCGGCCTCAGCTGCGCGGACTGGGCGCAATCATCGCCTAAAGCAGATCCGCACGCTTCCTGAAGAAGTGGCGAGCCAGCTTCGACGAAGTGTCGCTAACGTCCATGTGCCCGCCGACGAGATCGAGGCAGGCCGTCTTCTCGCGAACCTCTACGAGAGCAACGCAGATGAAATCATCAGCGCGGCGTTTGATCAATTCGCCGCGGTTCTCGGCGCGGATAGCGACGCGCTCGGTTGGGCTTTTATGGCTGAAGTCAATCTCGGAATGACTGGATCCGATGCATCGCCGGACCGAATACACGAAGCCATACGCTATTTCAGTGAGCGGGTTGATCAGGGCCGCTACATCGATGGCACTCTTCGGTACACGATCGGCAACGGCTTTTCGGCCTTGGGTCAGGAGGCGGAAGCCAAAGAACATTACGAGGCGGCCCTTGCTGATCCTGCTGTGGCACAAGATCCGGCCCTCGCATCGCAGGTTCACAAGAACCTAGGTTCGAGTTTCGAGCGGCTCGGGAGCGAGGATCTGGCGGTTGAGCACTATCGCGAGGCCCTCCGCCTGAACTCAAATCTCCCCGAGGCGCATAATGCGCTTGCACATTACCACCTGCGGCGCGGCGAATGGGTGGACGCCCTCGACCATTTCGACGAGGCCGTCTTCACCGACGCCCACCTCTCGAAGGCCGCAGCTGTCGAAGGCTGGAAGGCGAATGTCCTATTCAATAATGGAGAAGGTGCAGCCGCGTTTCGTCAGATCAACAGCCTCCTCCCCCAAGCTAGTGATGAGGCATGGATTTGGCCATTCTCCGCGAGGCTGGTGGCAGCCTTTGGTCGTTCGTCACCGGAACATGCACGCCAGGCACAGTCTTTCTGGCGCCGCTATCTGGCAGCCTTCCCGGATAACCCGCACGGCACCCGCGAGCTTCTGCTGGCTACCCTATTCTTGCAATCAGAGGGCATCGATATCGGCCGGACCTATGCCGATTTTCAAGAAGAGTTCAATAGACGCATCAACCAGGTAGCAGAGCCCGATGAAGTCGCTTTCTTATGGGATCGACTGGGGCATTGGGCGCAGGACCAATCGGACTGGGTTGAGGCCGAGCGTTGCTTCCGGAAGGCGTATGACCTTGCCGGCGCGCATTACGGTTATTGTCTCGGGACTGCCTTGATCGCGCTCGGACGCCACGAGGAGAGCCTTCCAATCATGCGAGAGCAAGCCGAACATATCCAGGGCGACGCGATGAGTTGGTTTCAGTACGGCGTTTCGAATGCCGAACTCGGTCACTCAGCCACCGCGATCGAAGCCTACGAAAAGGCACTGGCCCTGGACCCCGATTACGATCACGCAATGTTCAACCTCGGCGGCGTCTACTGGAATCGTCGGGACGTGGGCGCCGCCATAGAAATATGGGAACGTGCCATCGACCGATTCCCAGATCACGAGCTAACCCACAAACTCAGGCACGACTTGCCGCAGTTTTTTCCAGCTCCCGCGGAACTTGAACCGGAAGGTAAGTAAACGTTCTAATGGCGCAGTGGTTACTCGCCGCCAGTGCCTAAATCGCCGGGCAAATTAGCCTGATCCCCTTCTGCTTTTTACGAAACACCCTTGTCCACTATACGCCCGGATAGTGTGCTTTCGAGCAAATCTCGCCTAGGTTTGTCCGATCACGGTCAACTGCGTTGATGGCAATGGCAACGAATAACGAGAATGCGGGTCGCGACCTCTCGCAGCTTATCCTCGGAACCTTTCTGCTTCTGTCGGCCGGGGTGTTTCTGTCTGAAATCTTGGACTTCATCGAAACGGGAACGTGGACGAGCATGTCACTCATGGCGTTCATTGATCTTCTGACTGAGGACGGAGAGGTAGCGGGTGCCCGATCAGCACTCTTGGGCCTCCGGTTTGTTCTCAGCTTGGTGCCCGTGCTCCCTGTGTTTCTGATGTCGTGCCTCATAGCGCTAGTCTGGAACCCGATCGGCGATTACCGACGATCACCTCGCGACGTCGAGTGACGCTTTGGCCAATCGTGGCCGACATTCTGGGTGCGCCCAGAGCCTACAATTGGGCTCAAATCCTGGTGTCGATCGGCATTGCAGTCAATCTCCATTTCGTACAATGAGGATCGCTGTCGGCGCGACTTACGTCAAATCGCGATATCTTTCGCTCTGCGCCGGAAACCATACGGACGTATGGGCTCCCTTTCCTTCCGAACCGCGCTATGTTCCGAGATCAGCTTTCGAAAGCCCAGAGATCGCTCATGAAACGAGTTGGCTTCATTGTCAGTCCGAACTTCCAGATGATGAGCCTCGCCGCCCTCCCGGTCTTCGAGTTCGCCAACCGCGTCATGGAGCGGCCGTTCTATGAACTCGAGGTGCTGTCGGAGTCCGGTGGGCTCGTCAAGTCGTCGTTCGGAGTGGCAATCGATACAAAGCCGTTCGACGATCCCGAGTTCGACACCCTGCTTGTCGGGGGCGGCACCGAGATCGAGCCAACCAGCCCGAAACTCCTTTCCTTTCTGGGCAAAGCACGCGCTTCCTCGAGAAGGATCGCATCGATTTGCGCAGGCGCGTTCGTTCTGGCTGATGCGGGCCTGCTCGACGGCCGCAGCGCGACCACTCACTGGTACAACGTGCCGGAGTTCGAGAAGCGCTATCCGGGCGTCCGCATGGAAGGCGACAAGATCTTCGTCGTCGACGGCCCGATCTGGAGTTCCGCTGGCATGAGTTCCGGCATCGATCTCGCTCTTGCCCTCGTGGAAAGCGATATCGGTGCCGAGGCGACGAAGATGATCGCCAAGCTACTGGTCGTCTACCATCGCCGCCTCGGAGGACAACTGCAGTTCTCGGCCATGCTCGATATGGAGCCGAAAACTGATCGCATCCAGCGCGCCCTCGTCTTCGCAAGGTCGAACCTGACAGGGGATCTCTCTGTCGAGCGCCTTGCCGAAGCCGCTAGCCTGAGTGTCCGGCAGTTCAATCGCGCGTTCCAAGCGGAAATCGGTCAGACCCCTGCGCGCGCCGTCGAAGCTCTGCGTGTCGAGGCCGCGCGCCTTCTCTTGGAAGGCGGCAGGTTGCAGATGGAGCAAATTGCGGAGCAGACGGGACTTGGAGACGCCGAGAGAATGCGGCGTTCGTTCCTCAAGATCTACGGGACAACGCCTCAGACAATACGCCGGAATGCCAGATCGTCGGATGAAATCTTCGATCTGGCCAGCATGAGACCGAACGCGGTCAGATTACGCGTCGATCTCGCGAACGCGTAGTTCAAGATCCTTCTATCAGCCGGCGTAACCTGCCCGAACGATGCCTTCCTCAACATCAACAGTCCTCACAGGATCTTCCCGTTAATTCCGCATAGGTCTTCACACCCAAGAGCGGCGCTATCTCGACAGATTCGCCCGGCTGACTCGAAAGGAAGAGTTCGGCGCCTAACCTGTTCGATCCCAGGCCATCGGCGACGATAGCGAACTGGGTCCGTTTGCCACCGGCCGGATCGACTGTACCTGTAAAGAGGACCGTCTTTCCAAGCGCGCGGTACTTTGCTGCGAACGACTGGTCCACGACACATTCGAATAGCAGTTCCGATTTGCAGTCGTCGGCGCCCGACGACCCACTCGACAACGTGCCGTCGGAGCGAACCCTCTGCTGAGTCACCGGATCAACGAGGGCTGACCCGGTGACCTCGAATTCGACCTGGGCGCACTTCACGGCCTCCTCCCCGGTGATCGGAGCATCTGTGTGGATCACATGAGCCGTGCCGGTTTGTGCATTGAAGTAGACGAGCGCGCCGCCCATTTTCCCCGATGCCGACTTCCTATCAGCTATTATCGCCAGATGCTCTCCAGCCGGTCCGACGATCGCTCCGATCTCCGATCGTGTATGGCAGCGGGCTTCGGCCGCTGCCACGCTCAGGTCGAACAGGAAGAGGGTGGAGGCGAAGGCGCATAGCACGATCACAAGTGCAGTGGCGGTGCTCATCTCAAACTCCCTTCAAATTTCGGTCTTCAGTCACGCAGCCTAGATGGCGGCACAACGGTCTCGGTCTTTCCAGTGGCGACGTCGTACACAAGACCTGCAACGGTGAAGCCTGACGGCACGGCCGATGCGCCCTTCAGTGCCTTCACGTCGATCTCTACCGCCTTATACGGGTCCATGACCGCGAGATCTTCGAGCGTTTCCGTTGGAACCTGCATGTACTTGGCGAGCAAGTCGGGAGCGTGCTTGTAGCATCCCCGGATGCCGCAATCGGTGTGATGGAGGACGACAAGGTTCCAGCCTTCGCCGACTTCCTTTCCGGCGACCTTCGCCACCGTTCCCAGGATATCGATGGTTTCGACGATCTCCTCGTTGACGCGGCCGCCGACGTTGCGGATGACCGCTGCCTCGCCCTGTTCGAGCTTGAAGATCTCGACCGGATCGACGCGGGGGTCAACACAGCCGATGATGACGGCTCGCTTGTGTGGAAGCATCTTAAGTTCGGGTTGGAATTTCTCGGCTGCGAACTCGGCATTACGTGTCGCCAGCGATTCAAAATAGGTCATTTTTCCCTCCTCGGGATTGGATTGGCGCGCAGTCCGGCTGCCAAGATGCGGTTCTGGATGTACGGGTTTCTAAGGAACGGCGTACGCCGCCCGCGTGATATCGGCTATTGCTTCGCGTTCAGGACGTCGGCGTGGAGCTTTGCGTATTCGCCGACCGTCATCGGGCGCTTGCCCGTAATGAGCTCGATGTTGTTGTCGGCACCGGACATATGACCGTGCTGGTAGTCGAGCATCGCGCCGCTGAAGTGCTGCAGGACGTATTGTGGGACGCCCATCTGCTTGAGCGAGGCGATGTATTCCTCGATCGGCAGATCCTGGAAGACGATCTTCCGACCAAGAGCTTCGGAAAGTTCAGCGGCCATCTGCTCGTGATCCATTTCGACGGGACCTGACAGCGGGATTGTCTTGCCGATGTGACCTTCCGGATTCTTTAGCAGGGCTGCAATGGCGCGAGCCTGGTCAGCCGCTGCGATCGGCGAATGGCGCCCCTTTCCGACTGGCATCCTCAGGACGCCCTGCTGGACGAACGGCAGCTGCCACGGATAGAGGAGCCATTCGAGGAAGTAAGTCGGACGCAAATGAATGACCGGAATACCCGACCAGTTGAAGACCTGCTCGGAAATGTAAGTGTCCCTGCAGGAGTCGCTCGTCGAGTTGCGGTCGGCGGAGCGCTGCGAGAGATTGAGGACGGCCTTCATCCCTGCTTCCTTTGCCGCCAGGGCGAAATTGACGGTCGCGTTGATCAGTCCCGGCGCGACGGGCCAGACGAAATATGCCGCCTCGGCGCCTTCGAGAGCGGAAACCAGCGTGTTGATGTCGTTCAGGTCGCCAACGACGACTTCGGCACCCTGTTTGGCGAGAGCGTCGGACCGCTCGTCGATCTTGCGGACCATCGCGCGGACGTCGAGGCCCACTGCGAGAGATTCCTTTACAGCCGCGCGACCGGTATCGCCTGCGGCGCCTGTGATGAGTACTTTCTTGGACATGGTTGGAGATCCTTCGGAATCGAGGGTTCGGTTGCTCGGTGCTGATGTTGTTCCGAATCCTGTTACCTCCTGAGGCGCTTCAGGATCCGATGGAGTAAAGATGCTCGCGTCCCCGCCTATGCGGTAGTCGTCCATTTGTGCTAACATCTATCTCGATCCAGCATTAATGACGCCAGAACGACATCGTCTGCGGGATTCGTGGGCTTGTTTTGATCGCTCTTATGTCGATGGCGCATGAAAGCGCCGCTTCCGGGCGAAGCAAGGAAATCGCATTGAAGGACATACAGACCCTGCGTCTCTACACTCGCGTGGCGCGGCTTGGCAGTTTCTCGGCAGCAGCGCGGGAAAGTGGAATGGTGCAGTCCCAGGTCTCGCGCATGGTTGCCGATCTCGAGGCTTCTCTGGGCGTCAGGCTGCTTGCGCGAACCACCAGAGCGGTCGCGCCCACGGAAGCCGGGATCGAGTTCCTCGCGCGCATGGAACCAATCCTTGCGGCGCTTGACGACGCAGAGAACAGCGTCCGCGAAACGGGCGAACTGCGAGGTCGGCTGCGGGTGGGTATGCCTTCCACGATGGGCAACAGGGTCGTTATCCCTCGTCTCTCCACGTTCGCGGAGCGTCATCCCAAGCTGCACATCGAGCTGCTTCTGGACGATACCTGGCAGGACATGGTCCGCGAGGCCGTTGATGTGGGGATCCGCGTCGGTGAGTTGCCGGACGCGACGGGCACGGCTCGTGTCGTGGGCACCATGCAGAGGGTCGTAGTGGCGGCCCCGTCCTATCTTTCTCGCAATGGAAGCCCTGAGCATCCGAACGATCTTACCGTGCATCGAATCCTTGCGGGTCCTGCCGCCACGCAGGCTTCGTCGTGGAAGTTCGAGCGTGACGGAGTGATCGTCCCGGTCGAACTCGACCCCTATCTTTCCGTCAACGACACCGAAGGCGCTCTCACGGCGGCGGTCAATGGTCTTGGCATAACGTCCACGACCTCCTGGGCATGCCGTGAGGAGATCGACCGCGGACGTCTTGTCAGGTTGCTTCCGGACTGGAAGACGGCCAGCATGCCGGTCCACGCATATTTCCCGGCCGGACGGGCGACGCGCCTGTCTGCTAGATCCTTCGTGGACTTCCTGGTCGAGGAGCTGGCAACGCATCCTGTCTGACCTCCCTGCATGCAATGGGCGCATTAGGACGCCGCTGCATGCGAAGACGCTACCTATCCATGAAGATGGCTGGACGCCGGATATCTAGCGCTCGGCTTGGTCACATAAGCGCTTCGGTCCGGACTGATCGGTTGAGCGCAAAACGGCAGCTATCTCTCGCTGTGACCATACATTTGTATAGGTGGCAGATCCGCTGAACCACGCAGACAATCCCGCGAAACGAATACCCGGGAACGAACGCGGATACGGCGGGCCAAATTCGCGTCCGGCAGTATTGGAGGGCGAAATGTCAGACCATCACCACGACCACGAGCACACGGAACCCCCGTCCGAGCTTGAGCTTCGGGTAAAGGCGCTCGAATCCCTACTCGTCGAAAAGAAGCTGGTCGATCCTGCAGGTCTCGATGCCATCGTCGACGCGTATGAAAACAGGATCGGTCCCCGTAACGGCGCCGCGGTCGTCGCCAGGGCGTGGGAAGATCCGGAGTTCAAGAAGCGCCTTCTGTCCAGCGAGAGCACGGCGGCAATCGCCGAACTCGGCTTCTCCGGACTTCAGGGCGAGGACATGGCGGTGGTGGAAAATACGCCGACTGTCCATAACCTGATCGTCTGCACGCTGTGCTCCTGCTATCCGTGGCCGCTGCTCGGTCTCCCGCCGTCCTGGTACAAATCCGCCCCGTATCGCTCCCGAGCTGTCATCGATCCGCGCGGCGTCCTCAAAGAAATGGGTGTCGAAATCCCGGCGCACAAGGAAATCCGGGTCTGGGACAGCACAGCCGAGACGCGCTATCTCGTGCTTCCCGAACGTCCTGGAGGCACTGACGGCTGGGGCGAAAACCATCTCGCCGAGCTCGTCACTAGGGATTCGATGATCGGCGTGGGCTTTCCCAAAGATGCCGAATGGAACCATTGCTAGGAGGCAACGATGAACGGTGTCCATGACATGGGCGGCATGCACGGCCTTGGCCCAATCGTTCACACTCCCGAAGAGCCCGTGTTCTTCAACGAGTGGGAGGGTCGCGTGTTCGCGATGCTCGTTTCCGTGAACGGCGTCGGCCATTTCAACACTGACGAATTCCGGCACGCGATGGAGCGCATGCATCCAGTCGAATACATGACCGTGAGCTACTACGAACACTGGCTGCATGCCACCGAGACGCTGCTCCAGGAGAAGGGAACGATTACGGCCGAAGAGCTGAAAGCAGCACTGGCCAAGGTGAAGGAAGCGCACGCATGACCCTGCCCGTTCTCACAGCCGACATCGTGCCGTTCGCACTCAGCCGCGGCACACCCACCAAGGTCGATCTGCCAATCGAACCAGCGTTCGTGGTCGGTCAACGTATCCGGACGAAGACGATCCAGCCGCTCGGCCACACGAGACTGGTTCGCTATGCCCGTGGCCGCGAAGGTGTGATCGCGGCAGATCTCGGTGTCTTCACCCTTCCGGACACGATGGCCCACGGCGACATTCAGTCTCCGCAGCACGTCTACAGCGTCAGCTTTACCGCCCAGGAGCTCTGGGGACCGAACGCGGATCCTCTGAACACGCTCCGGCTCGGACTTTGGGAAGAATACCTCGAACCGATCGAAGGAGCCGCCTGATGATGACCGACTCCAAACGGCTCCCGACTCCAAACGGTGGCAAGCCGTTCGAGCACCCCTCGCACGCCCAGGCGTTTGCCATGGTGGTGCGTCTGAATGAAACCGGGCTCTTTGCCTGGGACGAATGGGTCGAGGTTTTGAGCGATGAGATCGCGCGCTCCCCTGTGACACCCGACGAGACTGCCGATCAGGCCTACTACAGACAGTGGGTATCAGCGATCGACCGCCTTCTGATCTCGCTGGGCGTCCTGACTGAGGGCGATATGACGGAGCGCGCGGCCGTTTGGCGCCAAGCATATCTGAACACGCCACATGGTGAACCTGTCGCTTTGGCGAACGCCACCTGCGCTCCCCGGCACACCCACCATCATTCGCGAGTACGCGGCCCGATCGCAGTCAGCACGGCTAGCGTTCAAGCCCCCGAAACCAGTACGGCATAGGAGACGACATCATGACGGAAGCTATCGCCATACCAGTCGCAGGCACCCTGCCCGCCCCTGTACCGATCCGCGAGCTGATCCCTTGGGCCATCTTCGGCGGCCTGCTCTTCATGCTCGCCATCTACTTCGTCGGCACCGAGGAAGGCGCCACCGCCGTCTTCGACAGCACGTACGTGCATGAATTCGTTCACGACGGACGCCACCTGCTCGGCTTTCCCTGCCACTAACAGCCCTACATCGATTACGGCCGACCACGGCTCATCAACGGAAAGGAAATCAGATGAAAATTGTTCGCAAGGGCTCCGCCGAATGGGCTGGCGGCATGAAGGACGGCAAGGGAGCCATTTCCACAGAGAGCGGTGCACTGAGTGCCTATCCGTATGGCTTTGCATCTCGTTTTGGCGACCTCAAGGGCAGCAATCCCGAGGAACTGGTCGGCGCCGCGCATGCGAGCTGCTTCTCGATGGCGTTCTCGATGGTGCTCGGCCAAGCGGAGCTCATAGCCACCAGCATCAAGACCAACTCCGCGGTGGCCATCGAAAGCGTCGGCGACGGATTTGCGATCACGTCGGCTCATCTGACGGTGGAGGCAAAGATACCCGGAGCGACCGACAAGCTCTTCCAGAAGCTCGCGACCGCAGCCAAGGAAAATTGCCCGGTCTCCAAGCTGCTAAATGCGAACATCACCATGGATGCCGTATTGGTCAACTGATCAATCGCGGTTGGCGGCATCGTCGCCGCCAGCCTGCTTCTTCACCTACGCTCCTGCCCCGCCATCCACGGGGATCACTGCGCCAGTGATGTAGCTTGCCTGGGGCGATGCGACGAATGCGACAACGGCAGCGATCTCCTGAGGTTGCGCATAGCGCCCAAGAGCGGTACCGGACGCCCGTCGTTCCGCAGCCGGGCCGGAATTAGGGTTAATGTCGGTCTCTACTGGACCGATGCCCAATGCGTTGACCGTGATCCGTCGAGCCGCAAGATCTCGCGCTACACCTTTGATGTACCCCTCAACTGCAGCCTTGCTTGAGGCGTAGTCAGCGACGCCGGAACCGCCTACCCGCGTGGCTGCTGAGGATGACATCGCGATGATGCGGCCGTCGTCGCGCATTAACTTGGATGCGGTGCGTATAGTGGCGATCACGCCTTCCACATTGACGACGCGCATCCGGTCAAGTGCCGCGACATCTTCTGCATCGACTGTCGCCGATGCGAAGACGCCCGCATTCGCTACTAGGATGTCCAGCGCTCCCAGCTTTTCGTGAGCCTGTCCGACAGCATTCGTGATCTCATCGGTATCGCTTTGGTCAGCCTTGACTGCATACGCGCGGACACCCTTTTCGACGAGCGCGGCAACTGTTCGCTCGGCTGCGTCTTTGTTCCCCGCGTATGTTATGACGAGGTCTGCTCCGAGTTCAGCCAGCGCTAGCGCGGATGCCGCACCGATACCTCGGGAGCCTCCGGTGACGAGCGCCGCCTTGCCTGCCAGTATTCGAGCCATGTTGAGCCCTCCATGTTGGATTGACGTTAAGGATTATCGCCAGAGGACGACGATCGTCCTGCCTTTGGTCTCGCCCCTCAGTATCGCGCGCGCCCGGTCGGAAAGGTCCTGCAAGCCGACCTCATGGACGGCCACTTCCGGAACCCCATCGGGAAGGACCTCGACCAATCTGCTCCACGCAGCGCTCCGAAGTTCGGTCGGGCAGATTTCGGAATCGACGCCGAGGACGGCTACGCCGCGCTTGATGAACGGCAGCACGGTGGTTTCGAGAGTGCTGCCTCCCACCAGGCCCAGAGATGCGATGGCGCCGCCATAGCTTACGGACGCGAGGACGTGGGCCAGCGTGGTGCCACCTACGTTATCGATGGCGCCCGCCCAGCGTTCGGGCAGCAAGGGTTTATCCGGCGCTGTCTTGAAATGGTTTGCGTCGACGATTTCGTCGGCTCCCAGACCGACCAGGTATTCGGCATCGTTGGGGCGGGATGTCGACGCCGTCACCCGGTACCCAAGTCGGTGAAGGAGTGCGACGGCAATGCTTCCGACGCCCCCGCTCGCGCCGGTGACCAGTACCGACCTTTCCTTTGAGATACCGTAGCGCTCTAAAGCGTTGACGCACAGCATCGCGGACAAGCCAGCGCTGCCATAGATCATCGACTGCCGAAGGCTCATACCGCCCGGGAGCCGGACGAGCCACTCGGAGCGGACCCTTGCCTTCTGGGCATAGCCGCCCCAATGACGCTCACCGACGCCCCACCCAGTGAGGATGACCTGGTCGCCAGGCTGAAAAGCCGGAGCAGAAGATTTCTCAACAGTACCCGCAAGGTCAACGCCCGGAACGAAAGGAAACGTACTCACGAGCTGGCGGTGACCAGATCCCGTGATAGCGAGCCCATCCTTGTAACCGAGGTCCGAAAACGCGACCTTCACCAAGACGTCGCCTTCCGGAAGGTCTACTTCGGACAAGGTTTCGACCCGTGACTCTATGGCGTCGCCAGGCTTCCGTAACACGAGGGCTTCGAACGAAGCCAAGGTCCCACTTGATGTAGTGTCATGAGGCATCCTGCCATTGTCGTGGTCCATCGTAGGCTCCAGAGTTTTCCCGCCGATGCCAATTGAGTACGGCCTGAGGACCACGCTAGCGACCTATACGGATGTATGGGTGCAGACTTCGGCATTGTTGCCGCATCGTTGGAGACTTGATGGAAGAGAAGGGAGGGCAATGTGAGCAACGTGAATTTGACTCGGGTCGTCGTGGAGATCGAACACGTCACGATCACCACCTCTAAACCGTTCGCAGAGACGGCCACCGCGCTAGAGGCTTCAGTGCCACAGGTCGATGATGGCATATGGAAGCGCCTCGAGAACGGCGATGCAGCGAACGTGAGGAAGGAGCTGGAAGCAGGCGCGCCACTGTTGATTTTCGTGAAGCGCGATCACGGAAGCACCGACCAGATGATCGACTACCGTCGGAACTGCTTTCAGTACGAAATCGGCAATCCGCTCACGGCTTCCAAAATGACTAGCAATGTTCTGGCGACCGGGCTTTATGCGCCATTGCGCATCGTGCTCTACGAGAACGAGGACGGGGGATCGACGTTCGAATACGATCTGCCCTCCGCCCAGTTCGGTCAGTTCGACAACGCCGATGTTCTTGAGGTCGGTAAGATACTGGATGAAGAGATCGAGAAGGCGCTGAAGAAGGCTGCCAACTAAAGCAGCGTCACAACCGGGGATCATTCTCCCATCGCTTGAAAATTCCCAAGTTTGAGGCATTCTCGGCTCCCATCGAATACACGCTTTGGGGGCGAATTTGACGGGGACAAGGACGGCGATCGTTGAGGCTGCTGCGGCCGCCACCCCGCTGGCCTTCGTTTACTTCAGCGGCTGGGCGTACCTTTCCGCGTATCTCGGTAAATTCGACATCGACGCGACGCAGGTCGACGTTTCGTTAGCGACCGTCTTGGTCTACGCCTTCGTTCCACTCAATTCCTGGCCCGTCCTCCTCACGATTGCTATTCTCGCGGTCTTGTACCTTTTGTCGGTGTTTGTTCGGCCATTTGCGAAACCCGCCAGGCGAGCGGGGCTCGTTCTGATGCTTGCGGCTCTGGTCGGGTTGCTTTTTGTCGTCAGGTATTCAGCGGATGCGG
This sequence comes from Rhizobium sp. BK376, assembly GCF_004341625.1. GTDB lineage: Bacteria > Pseudomonadota > Alphaproteobacteria > Rhizobiales > Rhizobiaceae > Rhizobium. Next base: position 64,015 of record NZ_SLZG01000019.1, read on the forward strand.
CTGCCAGCGAGATGGCCAGTTTGGTGTGGCTCGGGCAGAAGTCGATCACCAATGCCGTTGTAAAGCCCCCAGAAAAGACTGATCCAAGTTATGAGGAATACGCGCGGTGCAGGGATACTCGCCGCTTGCGCCAGATCCTCGGCACGACCTCGACAATGTACCTGCTGTGCCGAAACGATGTCCTGCCTTGCTGGCATGCTGTGCTGTTTGCCGTGCGGAATGACGGGACGATCGCCTATTCGGCCGAGAGAAGGAGAAATAACGATGGAAGCATGGCAAGCTGCAAGACTTGAACTCGGTGCGGCCGCGCTGCTGCTCCTGAGCTGCATCGGTCCCGCCCGCGCGCAGGAAAAGCAACCCGTCGAAGCGAAGATCGACATCCGGAAGCTCATGATCGTCGATGGACCGTACGAACTGCAGGGATCGACTGGAATTTACGGGTTCGTCGTGGCGCGGTCCGGCGGCAAGGCTACGTTTCGGCCTTGCACAGGGCCGATGATCGATGTGGACGACAATAGACTAAAGCGGACGAAGTCGACTTGCGCGGATGAGCCGCCTACCGATGGCAATCCATTCAGCGTCGGCTGCGGCGGAGGTGTCGAAGTACCCTCGCAAGTCAAAGCCGCAATCGCCAAGGAAGGGCCGACAAGTGCTTTAGGGACGATCTTCGAGATGCGGAGCACGACTGACGTCCAAGTCTATGCCACTTACGACGACACTGCGGCGAGCAAGATCAAAGGCATCGACCGTATGGCGACGTGCGGAAATTGGAACATCGGCTTCGACGCGAGCGGTACCGATATCATGCACTTCCTTTCGAAGGACGATGCGACCGTGGGGAATTACGGCGACGTGAAGCAATGAGCTGTCGCGACGCTTACGTCACACCTGCAAACATCATGTTCAATGCACGAGCCGCCGATCATTCCAGCCTCGACGACAGCGATTGACTTGCCTGCTCGCGCCTGCTCCATCGCCAATCTCTTTTCCGGTTTTGCCGCGGCCGAATATAAGAATTTTAAAGCGCTCGACTTCGTGGCTCATCATCGGTCCGTTCCTATTCGCGGGAGTTGAATTTGAGACCAATTCCCGCGAGGTCTGTAACCTATACATGCGGATAGTTCGTCGCCGGAGGCTTTCCCTTTAAATCTGATGCCACAAGATCCAGAAGGGTCGGCACGGCTTGATGGTTGTCCAGGGAGGGATGCAGATGGTCGAGAAGCAAAAGGTTGAAGAACACTACAGGAGCGACGCTCTGATGGACCGCCTCCAGGCGGCGCTTTCGGACGCGGGTCTGGGCGACGGGAATTTGACGATCGAGCAATTGGCTCCGCTGGATCAGTTTCATTCGCGGGGGCTGCTGGCGACGGCCGAGCTCGCGAAGGCTCTTTCCCCTCGCGCCAACGAACGCGTGCTTGATATCGGGTCCGGTCTGGGCGGCCCGTCGAGGTATCTGGCGGCAACGTACGGATGCGTCGTCGCTGGGATCGACTTGAGTGAGAGCTTCGTCTCCGCAGCGACATATCTGGCCGGACGCGCGGGCCTCGACGAAATGGTCGCGTACCAGAAGGGTGACGCCCTCGCCCTTCCCTTCGATGACGAAGAGTTCGACATTGCTTGGACCCAGCACGTTGCCATGAACATCGCCGATCGGGCCGAGTTCTATTCGGAGGCGAGCCGCATCCTGCGACCTAGCGGTCGCCTCGCCGTGTACGATGTTCTTGCAGGAGGCGGAGGCCCCCTCGTCTATCCGGTTCCGTGGTCCAAGACCTCGGAGGGAAGCTGTCTGCTCACACAGGACGCGATGAAGTCCCATCTGGCAAACGCGGGGCTTGAGATAATCTCTTGGAAAGATCGAACGGATGCCGCCCTCGCCTGGTTTCAGGCCTTGCACAAGCAACAGGCCGCTCAACCTGCCCTGCCTGTCGGGCTCGATCTTGCCATGGGGCCGGAGTTCAAGATCGCGACAGCAAACCTCGCTCGCAATCTTGATGAAGGACGAGCCGTTTTGATAGAGGCCGTCGCTGTTAAGCGCAAAGTGACTGGGTAGGCGCCCGATGACTGCTTTTGGCGCAATAGGCGGAGCAGGTCTGCCTGGCGTCAGCTTATCCGGACGTTACCTAGTAGCCTCAAATTCTCAATTTCGCCAGTGCATTGTCGAGAGCTTCGAGGTGTGCCGCTGCAATCGCCTCGAGACCTGCTTGCGGTAGGCACGATGTAGTTTGACCAATGCGATTTGGTTGCATCGTCCACGCGCTTCTCGAAGTATTACCGCCAACCACCATCCAGCAGATTGCTGAGCCGCTCGTCCTCTGCTGCAAGTCGCTGCAAAAGTGCCTCGCTGAACAGTCCTTTCGTCGGACGAGGAGCGAGCCCCGCTGCTAGGAATTCGGGCAGGTTTTGCGAACCGAGACTGTCGAGCGCGAGGATTTCAGAGAACTTCTTCGCTCATTCCCCGAGCGGGTCGCTGAGGAGCCCAAGTCTGAGACGTTGAGCCTCACTGGCTTCACGCTCTTTACGAGGTATTCGCGTTACCATATTGATTGGAATTCCGAAATCCATCTCACGAACCCGCGAGGATGCGAGCGATTTTCCTTGCCAGCCGGGTGAACGTTGTCGGAGCTTTCAGACGATTCTTGGTAACGCGGGCACGTGGCGTATTGTTGGAACTCGAATTGTGAGTCGTCAAAGCCTGTCGGCCGAACCTCTTCACGTCCTCGAAGCTTTCGAGACCCAGCTCCGCAGCGATCGGACAGCGACAGGGCGGTCCAAGATCGACCGCCCTCCATTGTGTTCGTACTGAGGTCATTGGATGTCTCCGAGAGGAGCCACGTTTCATGCAATCCGGCGCGTACCCTTGAAGCTCAGATACCCAACGACGAGCGCGGCGATGAACAGCACAGTCTGGGACACAAGAACGGCGGGCTCGTTACCAACGGGAGCAAGATCGTGAAGACCGGGCACCTTCTGAAACGACTGGACGATCAGCACGAGACAGTTGAAGTACAGCAGAGCCAGCGCGCCGATGACGAAGGTGGCGTTCCAGAGGCGAGCCGTCGATGCTCTCTGCCAGGCGAACACGGTCACGAGAAGAATGACGACGTTCAGGATGCCGATGACGATAGCCGGGGTCACGCCATGGAACGGGAAGAGAAATCCTCCGAATAGCGTGATGGCGGCAGTTGCGAGGAAGAGCTTCGTCCATCCATCGGCCGGGCGGCGGTTGATAAATGCCGCGACCATCGCGATCCCTGCGACGATCTCTACCAAGCTGACGAGGACGTGGAAAATTGTATAGGCGAGCAGCAGGTCCATTTTTTCAGTCTCCGTTTTGAGCACCGCAGTGTGTGCTCGCTGTGGCGAATTGCCAGCTATACGAATGGATGGATTTTCGGCGGCGCGGACCTCGCCAAGGAGAGAGAAAGCGAGGATCCGCACCGCCGGGGCAGGTTCAGGCAGCGTCCTGAACCACCACTTCCTTCCGATTCTCGACTTCGACGTTCTGGTTCACCTCCGGTTCCGTACTGGGGGTACGGACCCGGTACCAGATGGCATAGAGTGCCGGAAGGAATAGCAGGATGATGACCGTGCCGACCGCGGTGCCGCCGATCAGCGTGTAGGCCAGGGCACCCCAGAAGACCGAGAAGGTCAGCGGAATGAACGCCAGGACTGCAGCCAGCGCGGTCAGGATGACCGGGCGGGCACGCTGGACGGTGGCTTCGACGACGGCGTGGTAGGTGTCAAGGCCTTCATGCATGTTCGTCTTGATCTGTTCCATCAGGATGAGCGTGTTGCGCATCAGGATCCCCGAGAGGCCGATCAGGGCAAGGATTGCCGTGAAGCCGAAGGGCTGATGGAAGACGATCAGGGTCGGAACGGCGCCGAGCAGACCCAGGGGAGCCGTCAGCAGCACCATGAACATTGCCGAGAACGACCGGACCTGGAGCATGATGACAAGCATCGTCAGCACGATCATGATCGGGAAGACCTTGGCGAGCGCCACGTTGGCCTTCAGGGATTCCTCGACGTCCGCACCGACCTGGATCTTGTAGCCAGCCGGAAGCGACTGTATCAGCGGCTGCAGCGACTTCGTAATCTCGGCCGCCACGTCCGGAGGCTGGACACCTTCCTGCACATCGCTTCGGACAGTGATGGTCGGAGTGCGGTCGCGACGCTTCAGGATCGGGTCCTCCGTCGTCACTTCCATCTTGCCGATCTGATCGAGCGGGATGGTTTTCCCATCAGGCGCGACCAGAGTAAAGTCGCCGAGACGGGCGGGATCGAGGCGTTCCTCGCCATCGCTGCGAGCGACCACGGCCACGTTGCGGATGTCTTCGCGGACCGAGGTGACGTTCACACCAGTCAGGAGGAACTGCAACTGCTGGGCGGCCTGCACCGGAGAGAGACCGATGAGCTTGAGGCGTTCCTGGTCGAACACGAACTTCACGGAAGCGACGCGTTCGCCCCAGTCACGGTTGACGGTGCGGGTATGCGGGTTGGCGCGCATGACTTCGAGAACCTGGTCAGCAATGTCGCGGACCTTGGCTTCGTCGGGACCCATGACGCGGTATGCCACGGGGAATTGCGAGTACGGGCCGAATACGAGCTGGGTGACGCGGACACGACCTTCCGGAGCGAGACCGTCGGCCACCTTTTCGCGGAGGCGGATCTTCAGAGCTTCGCGAGCCTTCGCGTCAGGCGTCAAGACGACAATCTTTGCGAAGGACGGATCGGGAAGTTCAGGCGCGTAGGAGAAGAAGAAGCGTGGAGCGCCCTGCCCAACATACGACGTGACGATCTTGGCTTCGGGTTGCATGCGAACATAGTCCTCGACCTTCTTCACGGCGCGTTCCGTCGCCTCGATGCTGGTGCCTTCAGGCATCTGCACTTCGAGAAGCAACTCGGGACGGTCGGATGCCGGGAAGAACTGCTTCTTTACGACGGTCATGCCAGCGCCGGCGGCGACGAACATGACGAAGACGACGGATGCGACCAGAAACTTGCGACGGACGGCCCACTTTACAATGGCCCGCAGCCGACGGTAGTTCGGGGTATTGTAGATCGCTTCATGACCACCTTCGACTGGCTTGATGGTCGGCAGAAGCTTGACGCCCAGGTAGGGAGTGAATGCGACGGCGACGAACCACGAAGCCATCAGCGCGAAACCGACGATCCAGAAGATGTTCCCGGCGTATTCGCCCGAGCTGGACTTCGCGAAGCCAACAGGCATCAGGCCGATGATCGTGACAAGCGTTCCCGACAGCATCGGGGCAGCCGTATGGCTCCACGCATAGGCGGCAGCATGAATGCGATCCATGCCTTCCTCCATCTTCACGACCATGATTTCGATCGCGATGATGGCGTCATCGACAAGCAGTCCGAGAGACAAGATCAGCGCGCCTAGAGTGATGCGGTCGAATGCACGCTCGGTACCCATCATGATGAGGAATACGATGGCGAGCGTGAGCGGGATCGCAGCGGCGACGATGATGCCGCTTCTCCAGCCGAGGCTGAGCAGGCTCACGAGAAGAACCACGCCGAGGGCGACGAAGAACTTCAGCATGAACTCGTCGACGGCTTCGGAGATGTTCACGGCCTGGTCGGTGACCTTCTGCAGGCTGACACCGAGGGGCAGCGACGAGGTCAGTTCCGAAGCCTTCTGCTCGAGGGCGGCACCGAGGTTGAGACCGTTCCAGCCGTCCTGCATGACGACGCTGAGCATCAGGGCATCTTCGCCCTGATGACGGATGCGGTACGTTGCTGGATCCTCGTAGCCGCGGCGAACGACGGCCAGGTCGGAAAGCTTCATGTTGCGGGTGCCGACGACGATCGGAGTGTCCTTGATTTTCTGGACATCGTCGTAGCCACCATCGACACGGAGATAGACCTGCGGGCCGTTGGTGTCGATCGAACCCGCCGGGGCGACGTTGTTCTGAAGCTGGAGGCTCTGGAAAACGGCTTGGGGGCTGATGCCGAGGCCAGCAAGGCGGGCGTAGGAGAATTCGACGAAGATCTTCTCGGCCTGCTCTCCGAGGATGTTGACCTTCTTGACGCCCGGCACGTGGAGGAACTCCTGACGGAGATCTTCCGCCTGGCGGACCAGCTCGCGGGCAGGCATTCCCTGTGCCTTGAGAGCATAGAGGGCAAAGCTCACGTCCGAATACTCGTCATTAATATAGGGTCCAATCACGCCGCTTGGCAGCTTGAGGGACTCGTCGCCGACCTTCTTGCGGGCCTGGTAGAATTCTTCCGGCACGCTTGAGGGCGGCATGCTGTCGAGAAGGCTAACGGTCATGTAGATGACGCCCGGCCGAGCGTTCGTCTCGACGCGGTCGTAGTAGCGCAGTTCCTGAAGCCGCTTTTCGAGAGGTTCGGCGACGAGCTGCTGCATTTCCTTTGCGGTCGCGCCCGGCCATACGGCGGTGACCGTGAACTGCTTGATGGTGAAGAGCGGATCTTCCGCTCTACCAAGTTTCAGGAAGGCGAAACCGCCTGCTATCGCGATGGCGATGATGAGGAAGAGCGTGATGGCACGTTCCTTGACGGCAAAAGCCGAGAGATTAAAGCCGCTCATTTCGAAGCAATCCTTTCGTCGCCAACGCGGACCGACATGCCTTCGTTGAGAAGATTGACACCTACGGCCACCACGACGGTACCGCGCTCGAGACCCGTGACTACTGCGTTCTCTTCGCCGATTTTCAGAACCTTGACAGGTTCGAAGGCGACTTTGTCGGTCTTCACGACCCACACGCCAGTGCCGGAACCGCGGTCGAAGACGGATCCGATCGGCACGTCAACCGCGGGTTCGGCCGAAGCATTCGTCTGGAGGTCGATCGAGACCTTGATGGTCGACCCCAATGGAACGTCGGCAGCATTCTGCAGCACGTACCGGGCTTCGAAGGTTCTCGTGGCCGGATCGGCTGCGCTGGAGAGCTGGCGGAGGCGGACTTCGATAGGATTCTCGTCCTCGCCATACATTGTCGCGGTTCCGGCTGACCCAATCGCCGGGCGCACTGTTTCGGGAAGGTTGACGCTGGCTTCGCGCTCGCCGCCATGGGCAAGCTTGACCACGGGCTGCCCCGCGGCAACTACCTGACCCGGTTCTGCGAGCGTCTCGGTGATGACGCCATCGGAGTCCGCGACGAGGACCGCATACGAGGACTCGTTCTTGGCGAAGTCTGCATCCGCTGCCGCGGCGTCGAGCTGCGCCACGTCCGTGTCATACGCTTGCTTGGCCTGATCATAGAGCTGCTTGGATGCGGCCCCGACTGCCAGCAGTCTGGCAAAGCGCTTTTCGTCCGCTTCGCTGCGGGCAAGCGCTGCCTTGGCGGAGGTGACGGCGTTTTCCTTTGCGCGCAAGGCGAGACCGAGGTCGACGTCGTCAAGACGCATCAGAGGCTGGCCCTTCCGGACGGTCTCGCCCACGTCGACCAGGCGCTCGACGATCTTGCCGTTCACCCGGAATCCGAGGTTGCTCTCCACGCGAGCCATTACGATCCCGGTGAAGGAGCGCTTCCCGGCGATGATTTCCTTTGCAAGCGCTGTCCTGACCACAGGCGCCTTCAGACGCGGATCACCCGCATCGTCGGCGAAAGCAGGAAGTGCCATCATGATCGTCGATGCGAGGGTCGCTTTCTTGAGGAAGGACAAGACGCCGCCTCCCCCGATCTGCTTCACATTCTTCATTTAAGTCTCTCCTATTTCGGTTGATATCAACCTATCTTGACAATGTTTTCTGATATGTTGTCCGATGTTTGCGGCGTTGCGGCACCCGCTTCGACGCCTCTGGATACCTTGCGCGAATGCATGGTTCGCCAGATCTTCAGTCCCTGCCCTAGGAGTTCCCGCCCGTCTTCAGTGAGGGCGACGGCGCCTCTGCGTCCGCCTCGGGACGGAAGCTTTCTTATTGCCTTCCGCTGCTCGAGCGGACGGAGTGTCGCGGCGACCGTAGTACGGTCCATAACGAGCGCGAAGCCGATCTCGGAGTCGGTCGCGCTCTCTTCGAGCTCGATGACGTAGAGGGTCGCTAGCTGCCAGTTCGTGAGTCCGACCGTGGCCAATGCCTCGTCGTGAGGGATGACTTCGGTTGGCGTCACGCGCTGAAGGCTGAGCCCCTTCGCCTCATCGAATGTGTAGATCCTCTTGAGGGCCATCGACCCGTCTCCATATGAGTTGATATCAACGTATATTGTCCGGCAAAATCACGCGTTTCTTGCTGTGATGATGGCCAAAGCATTAAGGACGCCATCCTTGTCGGAAGCCACTGCGGAGCTAATCTCCGCATTGACGGCCTGCCAGAGCGGATAAGTTTCCTCGAGTACGGCAATCCCGCTCTCGGTGATTTCGATACGGCGGGCACGCGCATCGTCCTCGTCCACCTTGACCGAGATCAGTCCCATTCTTTCCAGCGGCTTGACGTTCGCCGTGATCGTCGTCCTGTCGACAACCAGCGATCGGGCCAGTTCGCTCACGCTCATGCCGCCCGGAACGTTGACCGTCATCAGCAGCGCGAACTGCCAATGGTTCACCCCAGCGTTTCGGAAGGCGTCGTCGAATTTCTTTGCGACCGCCCTGCCCGCTCTGTGGATGTTCAGACCGAAGCAGCTCCGGTCGACCAACAATCTTGCTTGAAAGTCCAGTTCCTGTGTCATTCTTCAAAAATAGGATGATATCAACGTATTGTCAAGCGTGAAATATTCGAGACGCAGATCGGTCATCTATCCAGGGCGGCCGGACCATCCTCAGGCCGAGATCATGGCCGAGCAGATGACCGGTAGACCGTCGATCGTCTGCATCGAGATGAAGGACAAGTCTCCCGTCTTCAGGACGCTCTCAAGGTCACGAAGATCTCGAACAACCTCGGCGACCCCCGGAGCCTGATCACGCATCTGGCGACGACCACCCACCGGAGCATGTCGGAAGGCGCGCGGGCTGAACTCGGGATCACGGAAGGCATCCTGAGATTCTCCGCGGGTATCGAGGACACGACCTCGTGGAAGATTTCGAAAGGGCGTCATCGAGCGTCGCCTAGGCGTCAGCCCGCATGTCCGAAATCGCCGTCTTCTACGACATTGCGACATGAGGGCGCTCTCGGTACCTCACTGTGGTCTCAGGTCTGAAGCTGATGATAACTCCCCGTTAATCGCACAGGACGCAAGGAAATGACCGATTACGACCTCCCAATTCTAATCACCGGAGCCGCTGGCTCCATCGGCTCCGTCGGCAGAACCGCTGCGGAACTGCTTCTGGCCCGTGGCTTCAAAGTCCGTGCCCACGTCCGGACTGAAGACGCTCGCGCTGCAAAGCTTCGCGACCTCGGCGCTGAAGTCGTCGTGGGCGACCTGCTCGATCTCGACGCGGTCCACAGGGCCGTCGAAGGCTGCGAGCACATGTACTTCAGCATGTCGCTATCGCCAAGCTATCTGGAAGCGACCGCGAACGTCGCGGCCGTCGCCAAGCACCATGGCGTAAAGGCCTTCGTGAACATGTCGCAGATGACCGTGAAGGAGATGGACATCTTCAACACGACAACCAGCCCGCAGCAGAAGCACCACTGGCTCGCGGAGCAGATCCTTGAGTGGTCTGGGCTTCCCGTCGTCACCATCCGGCCGACCGCGTTCCTCGAGGCTCTCTATCTCCAGAACGCGGGGACAGTCGGCGCCACGGGCAAGATCCTGGCTCCCTTCGGTGCGGGCAAGAACTCAGCAATCGCTGCCTACGATGTTGCTCGGGTCGTTGCCGAAGTCCTTAGCGATCCCGGCAAGCACGTCGGTGAAATCTACCACCTGACCGGTCCCGTGTCCCAGGACATGGAGGCCGTTGCCAGGGAGTTCTCGGAGGCGCTTGGACGCGAGATCACCTACACCGATGTTCCTGTCGCCATCTGGAAAGAGAAGTTCTCCAGCTTCGGTCTTCCCCAGCACACCGTAGCGCACGTGGCGACGATGGCCGAACTTCACAAGGCCAACCGCTACGACCGATACAGTGACGACGTCGAGAGGGTCACTGGGAAGAAGCCGATGAGCGTGAAGGAGTTCATCGAGAAGCACGCCAAGGCCTTTGCGCCGCCGGCGGCCTGACGAGCGGTCACGGTCGATCCCGGAGCGCACAGCTGCATGCTTCGGGATCAGCTGATCGAAAATCGACACTCCGCGATGTCACTTTTCGGTCCTTTCTAGCCCTTCGGTTATGTCCGAAATCACCCTCTTCTGTGACATTGCTGGCTCCCGGATCGGCATCCTATGGATGTATTCGGCGATGGGGAATCGCTTCATCAACGGAGGGTTGGGATGAAGACCGAGCAAGCCTATGGAGCGGTCGCGTGGAACACTTCCACGAAGAGTGGGAAAAGTCCGGATCACAATGATCCACCATCCTTTAGCGCCTCGCTGGAAGGCCTGCTGAAAGTCGAGTCCCCATCCATCAAGGACGAGGGTGAACCCGATCCGAACGCCTCGATAACCGAGAAAGAGAAGAAAGCGCATGAGGCGGTTCTGGATACGTTTTCGCGGATCTCTACGATGAAACCCGAAGAGTTGATCCGGGCCAAGTATCTGGAGGCGCATCATCTCGCGGAGGATGAGGTCTCGAAGTTGCCACCAGACCAGCGTGCCCAAATTGAGCAGGAGATCGAGGACGAAATAGACCGACAGATGGAAGCAGAGATTCGGCGAAAACACGATGAAGAGCTTCAGAAGGCCCAGAGTGCCTGTGGCCTCGGATCTGCAGATACGCTTGTAGCGGCGGGCCAGGATTAGAACTGAGCCCGACATTCCACTACCACAGTAAGCAAGGGAAAACTCCAATGAAGATCGAGATTGCACATGGCACGCCTGTGCTAGACCCCTTCAAGAACTCGAAGGGAGCCCTGAAAGCCGAAGTCTCATTCGCCTCCTTCATGGACACGACCGCTCTCGGAACTCCCGGAGGAATCACCGGGGGCGAGGACGGTGAAAGCGACCCGGAGGATAACGGCCTGAGTGCCAAGGACAAGAACAGCAGCCAGTCGATCTTGGGCGAGTTTGCCAAGTGGGCGCACATGACGCCTGCCGAGCGGATCCGCGCCCAGTATCTCGAAGCTCACGGTATGTCCGAGGCAGACGTGTCCCATCTGCCCCCGGAAGTCCGGCAGGCGATTGAGGACGAGATCAAGAAGCAGATCGAAGGGCAAACGAGAGAGCAGGCCGCTTCCACCAGCGCTGCGGTGTGACGTCTCCCGGACGCTTCAACGCCTCAGCCGCTGCGGCTGACCCTGATGCCGCTGGCAATGCGCGGAAGGCTTTCGACGCTTTCCGGCGCGAGCTCCCTGGGCAGAAGCTGTCCGGGGAGGTTCTGGTAGGAGACGGGCCTCAGGAAACGCCGAATGGCCATTGTGCCGACCGAGGTCGTCCTGCTGTCCGAAGTAGCCGGGAACGGTCCGCCATGCACCATGGCATCGGACACTTCGACCCCGGTCGGCCAACCATTGGCGAGGATGCGTCCTACCTTTCGCTCAAGGACCGGTAGCAACCGGGAAGCGTCGGAATAGTCTTGCTCATCGATATGGAGCGTAGCCGTCAGCTGGCCCTCCAAGCTTTCCGCCAGTTCGACGAATTCGTCGAGATTCGCGCAACGGATGAGAAGACTGCTCGCACCGAAGACTTCCTCCGCAAGGTGCGGATCCGAGAGGAATTCGGGCACGCTCGTCTCGAAGAACGTCGCCGGGCTGCGATTGACTTCGCCCGACGACTTTCCGACTGCGACCCTCCTGACACCACTGTGCCCATACAGGGTCTGGACGCCGCGATCGAAGGCCGCGTGGATACCGGGGGTGAGCATTGGCCCCGCTTCGGTTTTCGCCACAAGCTGGGCGCTCGATTCGACGAATGCGTTGAGGTCTTCCCCGTCGACCGCCACGAGAATTCCTGGATTTGTGCAGAGCTGCCCTGCTCCGACCGTCAGCGAGCCGACGAATCCTGCGGCGAGCTCGTCAGTCCGCTTCTTCAGGGCTGCGGGGAACAGGAAGACAGGATTCACGCTCGACATCTCCGCGTATACGGGGATCGGCTCCCTGCGCCGGGCGGCGATCTCGCAGAGGGCGATCCCGCCCGCGCGCGATCCCGTGAAGCCGACCGCCTTGATCGCAGGGTGAGCCACAAGTACGGCGCCCGTTTCGTTGGCTCCCGGAAGAAGCGCGAATACGCCTTCCGGAAGGCCAGAATCGATAACCGCCTTGCGCACCGCGCGTCCGGCAAGTTCGCCAGTGCCCGGATGGGCCAGGTGTCCCTTGACGACGACAGGGCACCCCGCTGCAAGTGCCGATGCCGTATCTCCGCCTGCGACCGAGAACGCCAGTGGAAAGTTGCTCGACCCGAATACGGCGACTGGGCCGAGCCCGATCTGGCGGAGCCTTATGTCGGGGCGCGGAAGCGGCTGCCTGTCTGGCATCGCCTCGTCGACGCGGAGATCGAGCCATTCGCCGGAGCGAACGACGCGAGCGAACAATCGAAGCTGGTTGACCGTTCTCGTGAATTCTCCCTGAAGCCGGAACCTCGGCAAGCCCGTTTCCTCGACAGCGCGGTCGAGCAGTTCCGGCCCGATCGCTTCGACATTGTCGGCGATCCGCTCAAGGAAAGCCGCCCTCGCATCGAGGCTGGCGGAGCGATAGACATCGAACGCTTCGTCCGCGAGGCGACAGGCACGATCGACATCGGCTGCGGTCGCAAGCGCGAAGGCTGGGGAGAGCTGCTCACCAGTCGAAGGGTTGGTCGCGCGGAATTCCTTCTCGGATGATGAGGCGGCATCGCCCCCGATGATGGGATCGCCGGTGATTTGAATGGACAAGAGCTTCTCCAATGTTTGGGCTCCCGCTTCCGGAGGACGGGCGCCGTGAGACGATGCGGGCGCGAATGGACTGACGGGAATGCAAAGCGTACTCTCGTTGACGGGCTGAGACTTGTGCCCAAATTTGAGGGATTGCTCGACCCATACTGATGTATAGTTGAGGAGTTTGGTGCGGCAATGAGATCCAGCCGCGTGCCTTGGTGCCCCGCAGAACCGTTTGAAATTGGAAGCCACTGAATGCCTAGGGTCGGTCTCGTCATCTATCCCGAATTCGCTGCCATGAGCTTCGCCGCCATGACCGCGTTCGAGATGGTGAACCTGCGGCGCGGACGCCCCGTCTACGAGATCGAAATGGTCTCCCAACATGGCGGTCTAGTTCGAAGCTCTCTGGGCGCCGATGTCACGACCGCAAAACTTGGCGATACCGAGCTGGACACCGCGATCGTCGCAGGTGCCGACAGGCTGCAGACCTTCGATCAGGGTCTTCTGACGACGCTGCGGGAGACTGCGTCGACGCGAACACGAACGGCAGCGATTTGCACGGGCACCTTTGCGCTGGCGGAAGCTGGGCTTCTCGATGGACGCAGGGCCACTACCCACTGGTACTATGCGACCGAATTCCGTGAGCGCTTCCCGGCCGTGCGTATCGACGAGGACCGGATCTTTATCAACGACGGCGCTTTCTGGACTTCTGCGGGTATGTCGGCTGGAACCGACATGGCGATAGCAATGATCGACGAGGATCTCGGGCCGGACATGGCCAAGGAGGTCGCTCGCATGCTGGTGGTGCAGAGCCGTCGCTCCGGAGGACAGCTCCAATTTTCCGCCCTTCTCGAACTCGACGCCAAGTCGGACAGGATCCAGAACGCCGTCGCCTATGCGCGGGCGAACCTCGGAAGCGGTCTTTCGGTCGAGGATCTCGCCCGGGTCGCGAACCTCAGCTCCCGCCAGTTCAGCCGAGCCTTTCGCGACGAGACGGGACAGTCGCCCGCCAAGGCTATCGAGCGCATGCGTGCTGAGGCCGCACGCCAGATGCTCGAGGAAGGCAGACATCCCATCGAGTATATCGCGAGGGCGACCGGATTTAGCGACAGGGACCGGATGCGTAAGGCCTTCATCAGCCTCTTCGGTCAACCTCCGCAGACGATGCGGCGCGCGGTGAAGGCGGCCCGATCCTGAAGGTGGACCATACGCCTGTATAGCTATCAGTGGACGGTGACTCGGCGCATGGTCCTCCTACCGACTCGGTCCTCCCACGTGTCGGAGCCCGTCCCGGTGCGACGTCCCCCCTCTCGCCGACCGCGGACGGGCCGCGCGCTTCCGAAACCCTGCAGTGCCGACAGCAACAAGCAGTTCGGCTCCAACCATACATCCGTATAGGTTCGAGAATGCCCGCGTGATCGTAAGTTACGGCTTCGAGACAGGAGCGGTCAGACGATAGCGCATGGTGTGCCAATGACGACGGTAGAGAGCATTGCCCCGGCTCCCTCGGCTGAAGCTAAAGTCGCGACCGACAAGATCCTGTTTCTTGCGCTCGCCCTCACCTCATCCTTTTTCGTCACGCTCGCCGCGCAGTTTGTGACCACGAACATCTCCGACCTCCAGGGCGCTATCGGCGCCACACCCGACGAAGCTTCGTGGCTCTCCACGGTCTACACCATGGGCAACTTCGCGGGGATCGTCTGCGCCGCACCGCTTTCGCGGACATTTGGCATCGGGCCGTACGCCTTCGCCAATGCCGTGATCCTCTGCGTGGTGTCGATACTATGCGCGGGTGCGCCCCCACTTGACGTCTTCATTGCGCTTCGCGCAATACAGGGTGTGGCGGCCGGGTGCTTTGGTCCGATCGCCTTCATGTCGGTCTTCATCGTTCTCGGTGGGCCTCGGCTGCCGACGGGGCTTTTCCTTCTGGCCTTCGTTCTTCTCTTCCCGACGACAGTTGGCCCTGTCGCGTCCGGATATCTCGAAGAGTATGTGGGCTGGAAGGCGCTTTTCGTTGCTCAGGCAACGATCGGCGGCCTGATAGCGATCGGCGCGCTGTTTGTGTACCAGTGGCTGCCACCCAAATGGGAATCCTTGAAGATCGACTGGCTGGCGGTCTTCCTGCTGTCCTCGGGACTGGCACTGATGGTTCTTGTCGCCAATCAGGGCACCCGCCGCTTCTGGTATGAAAGCGATATGATCGGCTGGGCGACGGCGGGAAGCATTGGCGCCTTCGCGGGGTTCGCCTTCCTATGCGCGTTCTCGCCGAAACCGATCATATCGCCGAGACTCTTCATCGACCACAATTTCGGCCCACCTGTAGCCCTCAACCTCGTCTTCCGCGCAGGCTTCGCAGTAACGACCTACCTCGTTCCCCAATTCCTTGCGATCGTCCAGGGATACCGCCCGCTCGATATCGCCAATCTACTGATGTGGGGGGTGATGGCACAGCTCCTTGTGCTGCCTCTCGTCTGGGTGCTGCTGCAGGTCCTGGAGACGCGGTTGGTGATGGCGCTCGGGCTGTTGCTCTGCAGCGTCGCGACAGGCGTCCTGCTCGACAGCACCGGGCTTTCGGCAGCCGACCAGTTCCGCATCCCCATCATGGCATTCGGCGTCGGACAGGTCCTGTTCCTCGCTTCCGACGTGATCATCGGCGCCATGGCGATCAAGCCCGCGGACGCGGCTACGGCCGCCTTCGGCTTCAACATGGGAACCCTCGGAGGAACGACGATCGGCGTCGGGCTGGTCAGCGACCTCGTGACGGAACGCGAGAAATTCCATTCGAGCCTTCTGACCGAGACGATATCGCTCTTCGATTACCTGGACGACGCCAGGATCAGTGCGCTGGCAGCCGGGCTGACGAGCAAGCTCGCCGACGAACACGCCGCTAACGTCCAGGCCGTTTCTGTCGTTGCGAACGCGGCCAGGCGGCAGGCGTGGGTGCTTGCCTTCAACGACGGCTTTCTGGTGGTGGCCGGGGTGCTGATCGTGAGCGCGCTCGGCGTTCTGATCATCGGCCATCATCCGCCGCTCGCGAGTATTGGAGATCATGGAAAATGAGATTTGGCTATGCCCTGACTGGCGGCGTCCTGATTGCCGCCTCCACCTTCCTTGTCGCATCCGCGGCTCTGATGCCGGGCACCTGGCTACCGAGCTTCCGCTCCGACATCACCGACAATGCATACGTTCGGGGAGAGATTACGCCCATCAGCCCAAAAATCTCCGGCTATCTCGTGGAAGTGCTGGTGCAGGACAATCAGGCGGTCAAGCGCGGGGACTCCTGTTTCGAGTAGACGACACCGACTTCAAGGCAAAGGTGCTTCAGGCAGAGGCACAGCTGGCGGCGGACAATGCCGCAATCGAGAACCTGGACAGCGAAATCGAGTTGCAGAAGGCCGTGGTGCGACTGGCAAATGCGGCCCTGCAAGGCGCCGATGCCGAAGCCTACCGGGCAAAGCGCGACTTCGACCGTGCAACGAACCTGTCTCAGAGCGGTTCCGGTTCCGGCGCCAATGTCGACACGACGCAGGCGGCCAGCCTAAGGGCGGACGCGGCCGTCGCCGCAGCACAAGCCAACGTCGAGGCATCCAGACGTCAGGTCCATGTCTTCGAAACCAAGCGACCGCAGCTTCTGGCCGCGATTTCTTCGGCGGAGGCTGCCGTGAAGCTCGCCCAGTTCGATCTCGACGGAACGATCGTCCGCTCGCCCGAGGACGGATGGGTCGGCGCGAAGCAGGCGCAGCTGGGACAGTACGTGAAGCCCGGGGGGCTCGTTATCCCATTCGTCTCCGACGACGTCTGGGTCGTGGCAAATTTCAAGGAAACGCAGCTTCCGGAGATCTCCATCGGTCAGGAAGTCTCAATCGATTTCGACGGGATCGATGCCCCATCGTTCAAGGGCCACGTCGAGAGCCTGTCTCCCGCCAGCGGCGCCCAGTTCGCGCTACTGCCTCCTGACAATGCGACGGGTAATTTCACGAGGATCGTCAGCGGGTTCCGGTCCGGATCGGTGTTGATCCCGGTCAGCAGAAAAGAGACCAGCTCCGACCGGGCATGTCCGCCATGGTGCGGCTGCTGAAGGAGCGAAGACCCGCTCAATAGAAGACGAGCTTGTCGATGCTGATCTCGGCAAAGACCGAAGGATCAGGCTTTTCCAGCTCGGTCGTCCGGTACATCGTCCTGCGCGAGGCGAACCTGATGCCCTGTATCTGGACGAAGTCCTTCAGAACGCTGGTGACGGATGCACTCAGGAGATCGAACCGGAATTCCTGCCATCGCATCATGCCGTCCATGCCGACATGGCACATTATCTTCGGAGCGTGCCCGGGAATATGGGGCGGATAGGAAATCTGTGCCCTGCGGATCGTCTCCTCGCCGACTTGGTGCGGCTGCAGCTCCGCGACTTCGAACCCCGCTGATGCAAAGAGAAATGGCTGGGTCACGACGTTCCAGATGGAATAGCTGCATATGTACGCGAGCTGGAAGTCGTCCCACGGCCTGTCGACGCTCATCTCGGCGAAGGAGGAACGGGGATTGTACTGCGTCTCCACATAGCCGCCGTCGGCACTGTCGATCGCCAGCACCTTGGGAGTGAAGTTACTTTCGATGGGTCGGGGATCCGTGCAGTGGAGCCGCACGGTCTGATCCAGCAGGCCAAGCTCGAACAGGCCGCCAACCGATGCCGAAGGACCGCCCCGCGTCGACCAGAGGTCGCCCTCTATCCTGAACCTTCCCTGGGCTCGCCGATACATCGCGAAGAGGTGCTGCCCGCCATGCGCATCCATGATGTCGTCGATCAGAGTGCGCGTTGGCGTTGCCTCACCCATTGGCGGGACATCATGCCTGCAGGAGCTTGGCGGCGCTTCGGCGAACGAAACTTGCGACGTAACCATATCGGCAGACCTCCGACTGGGGGTATCGAAAATGAATCAAGTGAAGCGGCTATCTGTCTGACCTTGGTGACAGAATGGGAAAGTTAGCGAAATTTCTGCGTTTGCATATGACATATTTGACCGTGTTTTCGGCCACGACGCGCGGCAAGGGCGTTAGCCCGGCATAGCCGACTTGAGACTTTCGAGAAGAATCTCGTCGTCCACAGGCTTTTCCAGGAAGGCGATAGCCCCGGCCGCCAGCGCCGCTGCTCGAACGCTCGCATCGAACTGCGAGGTCAGGAATATGATAGGCGGTGCCGAATCTCGGGAGACGAGTTCCGCCTGAAGTTCGATGCCGGACAGGCCTGCCATCTTTATGTCAAGGATGATGCACCCGATTCTTCCGAGGTGACACCCGGCGAGAAACTCCTCGGCCGAGGCGAACGTCTGCGTCCGGTATCCGCAGGATTTCAACAGATCCTGGAGAGCCTCCCGGATGGCAATGTCGTCGTCGACGATCGCGACCGATTGAACTTTGGACATCGCTGCCGCCTGCCTTCAGTTTTCATGCTCTGCGAGGCTAGGCAGCTGGGTAGGTGGTAGTGTCTTCCAGTGGGCGTAGATGACCTCGGCTTTGCGGACTAGATCGGGAAGCGTGCGGCTCCTAAGCTTCTTCATGAGGCTTGCCTTGTGAAGTTTGACGGTGATCTCGCTGAGGCTCATCTCGTAGGCGATCTGCTTGTTCATCAGGCCCTTGACGACGTGCCCCATGCACTCCCGTTCCCGCTTGGTGAGCGCCTTCGAAAGGGCGATGATGGCGTCTTGCTCAGCTTCCCGTTCCCGGCGTTCCCTATCCCGCGCAAGGGCTGCCCTGACAGCATTGAACAGGTCCTCGTCGTTGAACGGCTTCGTCAGAAAGTCCAGTGCGCCCGCCTTCATCGCCTGGACGGTCATCGGAATGTCGCCGAACCCCGTGATGAAGATGATCGGCATCCTATACCCGAGCGAGGCCAGTTGATGCTGAAGTTCGAGACCGTCAGTCCCTGGCATTCGGACATCGAGGATTATGCAGCCGGGGCTGTCCGGCGGAACGCTGTCAAGGAAGGGAAGCGCGCTGTCGAAGGAAGCGGATCGCACGTCGATCGAACGAAGGACGTCTGCGATCGCAAGCCGCATATCCTCGTCGTCATCGATGATGAATACGTCCACTGAAGATGGATCAGTCATGGCTTGCCTCCACGGGTAGGCTAACCTGGAAAACGGCGCCTCCCCCTTCATGATTCCGGCCGCTTAGCCTTCCTCCCTGCGCCTCCACCATCGCCCGGCATATCGACAGCCCGATACCCATGCCGGATTCCTTCGTGGTGAAGAACGGGTCGAAGAGCTTCTGCAGCGCGTTGTCTTCGATGCCTCTGCCATGATCTCGGACGCTGATGACGACGGCGTCGTCACCATTCATCGAGCATTCGATGGAAACCTTCTTCTCCGATCCCCCGCCAGAGTTGATCGACTGGATGCCGTTGTTGAGCAGATTGACCAGCACCTGCTGGATTTCGGCCTTCGCCAGCTTCACCTTCGGCATGTGCGAGGGAATTCTCGTCTGCAGCACGATCGAGCCGCTGGTCAACTCGTGTTCAAGGAGAAGGCAGGTTTCCCCGATCATCTTGGCGACGTCGGTGACTTCCGCTCGAGCCGGATTCCGCATGATCATCTGCCGGGTGCTCTTCAGAATGCCCGCTACCCGGTGTGCATCTCGGACGATACGCTCGGCGGCATCCGAGGCCGATGGAATATCCGGAGACTCCCGCCGCAGCCAGCGAAGGCATGACTGGGCATTCAGGACAACGGCTCCAACAGGCTGGTTCAGCTCGTGGGCGAGCGAGGCAGACAAGGCCCCGACCATGGCCACCCTGGACACCTTTGCCATTTCCGCCTGCGCGGCCAGAAGCGCCTGCTGGGAGCGGTCGCGCTCCGTAACGTCGAACATTCCGACGACCACGCGGTCCAGCCCGATGCCGTCTTCGGGAAAGCTCAGAACAAGGAGCACGGACAGAGTCGTGCCATCAGGCCGTACGATCTTCCCCTTTCCTTCGAAACGGGTCCGGCCGCTGAACAGGCATTCGACGATGCCCAACAGACACTCTTCGTCGCGGGGGATGAACTTCCTGATGGAGCCGGACACCTCCTCCGACGAGCGGCCCAGCAGTTCCAAGGTTGCGTCGTTTACGGAGACGCTCTCGATAAGGTCCGCGCATTCCTGGAGGAACATGGGCGACGAGGCCGAGTGACGTTTCAGGTTGCTCACGCCGCCGTCCCGAAGTTCGACCAGCCTAGCCTTGAGCTTGCTGAAATCCTGTTCCCAGAGCGCCACCCGGCTCTGCTCGAAAATCGCACGAAAGCGGGCTTCGCTGCGTTGGAGAGCGTCGTTGGTCCGTTTCAAACGTTCCGTTGCGGCGCGGTTTCTGATCAGGACCGCCGCCGTTGTCGCAATTGCCGCGATTGAGACGACCGCTCGAAGGTTTCCTGGAGGGAGCAACGCGTCGCCACTGAAAGCGAAGGATACGACGGTCAGCATGACGCAGAGTGCGGAAGCCAATAGAATTCCGAACCCTGCAAGCACCTCTGAGGCAAGCAACAGTGCCAGCCCGTAGAGCACGGCAATGGCGCTCCCTGCATTAGTGAACGTGTCGAGGTAGAAGACGAGGCAAATCAGCGTCAGCGACGACAATGCGTTCGCCGTTCGCCCCGGATACCAGCCAGGCGTCAGAATTGCCTCCGTGCGCAAACCAAGTAGATCCACGATACTCTCTCCCAGCGACGCCCCAAGGCCCGACAGTCTCACGCCGTCGGACGTTCCTCGCATGATAGCGCCTGAGTTCCTCATGCGCGACGCCTCGAATCTGAGGGATTCAAGGCCGCAGTAACACCCGGCCGAGCGCCTCCCTCGACAGAACTCGCCGATGCGCATCCGCAGCCTCCGAAAGCGGATATTCCCTGTCGATCAGCACCTCCAGATCGCCGCGAGCCATTCTCGTAGTAGACCGCAGCTTTCATCGGTTCCTCTTCGTCTAATCCAGAATTGAGCCGCCCCAGGGATTGTCCACGGCGACCTTCCAGCTGCCATCTGGCTGCTGCCTGAGAACGTCCGAGGTAAGGCCGCCTACTTCGACAGGTTCTCCCTTTTCACCGACCGACTGCGCGCTCCAGCGCGAATGATGCAGCGCGATGCTTCCGGCCTGAACGACCGTGCGTTCCGAAATATGGAACACCGGAAAGACCTTGGACAGCGCGACAAGACCTTCCTTGATCGCTGCTCGTCCCACCGCATGTGAGTCCGGCTGGATGACGAGAACGCCGTCCTCCTCGAAGTAGGCCGCCGCCTCGTCCATTTTGCCTTGCTGGCGCAGGGCTACGATCGTTGCCATCGTCTCTGCCGGGCTCATCTCAACAGCCTCGGCAATGTGCTGAAATCGCTCGCTTTCATGAATAGTCCTTCTGTGCGGCCTTTGACGCCTTTTCCGTTTTGCAAAAGGCATAGTCGCGAGCGGCATCGGGCCGTCCACCTATACATGTGTATGGTCGCGCTGGACCCGGAGGGCGGACAGAGCGACGCTTCTTGCGGTGACTGGCGCCGGATCGTCGAAAGCCCGTGCGAGAACAGCCGCACCTACGATGGAATCGAACACAAGCCGGATCTGGTCCGCGTACAATGCCCGGTTCTCTCTCCTTGAAAGTTGTGAAAACACGTGAAGATGGCCTTCACGCCTCTTCCCTGGAATAACCACGTGGGCTGCCAGCACACCGCCTACAGCAGCGGAAGCTTACAGCCCACAATCGAACTGATAGCGTGAAAGGCGTCCTAGATGGATGCGCGGATCTCTGCAGCAACGAGTTCCGGTGCCTGAGCGTGCGGGTAGTGCCCAATTCCCGGAAGGACCTTGAGTGGAACGCCGAGCTTCTGGGAAAGCTCCTCGCCCATTCCCTTGTTGATGTAGTGGTCGAGTTCGCCCCAGATCACTTTGACAGGGGTCGCAAGCTTTCCGAGGTTGGCCTCGAAGTAGTCCTCGTCCCGAGTGAAGTGGGAATAGTAGTGATAGAAGGCATCACCTGAGCTGAATTTGCCGTCAGTCCATCCTTCCGTCATGTCCTTCACGACGTCGGGATGAATATTCATCGCCGCTTCCGGTGGCGACCCAATGCGGTGCGCGTTGGCTGGAATTTGCGTCCCGGCATTGTTGAAATATGCTCGGGCTTTGGACGCCGTCGGCTCGCTCTTGAGGTTTTGCAAGTTCTCGCTCATGAACTGAGGCCTGTTGAATGGAGCGAAGTCGCCTACGATGATGTTCTTCGCGATGTCCGGCTCTTCCAGCGCCGCCAGCAGGACTGGGAGTGATCCGATATCTGTCCCGTAAATCGTAAGTCTTGAGCAGTCGATACCCGAGGCCAAGACATAGGCTTTCAAGATCGTACTGAAGTCCGTTGGCGAGTAGGAGAACTCCTCCGGCGCGGGCCTCGATGAGAGACCATATCCCGGCCAATCGAACGAGTGGACGTCGTAGTCACTGACGAGGTCGGCTATTACGTCCTTCCAGACCGCCACGGTTTCGGGGAAGCCTTGCAACAGAAGAATGGTGCCCTTCGGTGCCGCGCTCCTCGCGACAAGGCGGCGCAGGCTTATCCCACAGGTAACCTGAAGGTGGCTTATCTCAGGCGCTACAGCGGCCGCAGCGCTTCCGAGCACCTCCGGCGCGCTACGAGCTACGTAGGAAGAGATCGACTGCAGGGCTTTCATTTGAGTGTTCCTCTAAGGATGGAAGTCGGGAGTGCGCAGCTATGCCGCAGCACTTCCGTTGTGAGAGAGCTTCGTTTTGTTGACTCTGTCTCAGGTGCGGCCCCTTGGATCGCGGCGTGCCGAGACCTGCCTATGACAGCATGATCTCGGCGACCTTCTTCCCTTCGTCGATCTGAACCCAGTGGCCAGCATCGATCAGGTGCAGGGTCGAGTTTTGCAGGTTGCCGTGGAAGTCCTTGGCGGTGGCGGTCGTGAGATATGGATCGCGCTCGCCCCAGATCACCTTCGTCGGAACTTCCAGCTTGTTCAGAAGAGGAAGCCGCTTGGTGTTTTCGGCCAGCACGTCGTAGAAACCTGCGGTCATTTGCACGAATGCCGGACCACTGCTTGGAGGCAGCCCGAAATTGGCATCGATAAGAGGCCCGAGGAAATCGACATACGTCTTCACGTGCCTCTCGGGCAACGCCGCCTGAAAGAGAGACCGCTGGAGGTTGAGTAGCGACCCCATGAACTCGGGGTTCTGGGCGATCATCATCGCCACTTCCCTTAGGTTGACTGTTGCGAATACCTCGATCAGTTCCGGCAGCCTGTCGTCGGGCACCGCGTGGTAAACGCAGTTCAGGATGACCAGTTCGGCAACGTCGTCCGGCTGGTCGATCGCGAAGTTCAAACCGGGGAAACCACCGGAGTCATGGACTACAGGTACGATCTTCCCGAGCTTAAGCGCCTCCACGACGCGCTTGAGATCGCCCTGCTGCTGGGCAAACGAGTACTTGGCGCCTTCCGGCTTGTCAGAAGCGCCAAAGCCGAGGAAATCGAATGTCACCACCCGCCGACCAGCGTCGACGAGGTGCGGCACCAGGAAGTCGTAGATGCCAAGATTATCCGGAAACCCATGCATCATCACGAAAGCAGGTCCGGCACCAGGATAGTCCCGCACGTATAGCTTTCCCTGCCCGTGCTCGATACGGTGCTCCTGAAATGATCTAGCGTTGTCTCCGTAGCTTGGAAATGGTTCGCTCATTTTGGTGTCCTTTCAAGCGAGCCTTCTGCCCGCGTGGATGTCGGATGATGTGTCACGTCGACTAAAGCGCAGAACCGCACCGCTCTCGGGAGCGTTCACGCGCGATGTTGATCCGATTGTGGTTGGAGTAAACTATACGGATGGATGGTGGCGGGCCGCGACACCCACCACCGCGGGGCTGCTGTCAATGCGCTCCCGCTCCGCCTCCGGAGGCGTCAGCAGCAAGGCGACTGCGGCGATGGCCAGCACGACACCGATCACCGCGAATATGTCGCTGAAGCCCATAATCAGAGCCTGGCGCTTGACGAGCCTGCCGGGCGTCCGCCTCACCTGTGTCCACCCATACGGATGTATGGGTTTCGCAACCACTCAGAACCACCGAAACCCGCTGGGCGCCGCCGCGGCCGTTGCTTTCGCCTGCCGCACCGCCATTAATCGAGGGTGAAATGACGATCGATCTCCACGGATACCGGACCGGAAACTGTCTCAGAGTCTCCGTCGCATTGGAGGAAGCAGGCCTTCCCTACACTGTGCGTCAGGTCAACCTGACCTTAGGCGAGCATCACAGCGCCGCACATCTTGCGCTCAATCCTAGCGGAAAGGTTCCGGTCATCGTTGACCATGCTGACGATCCGCCGTTCGTTCTCTCGCAATCCAATGCAATCATGATGTACATCGATCAGAAGAGGCCCGGTGTCCTCTTCCCCGAGAACACCATGATGCGGGCGATCGCCCTCGAGCGCTTCTTTTACTTCGTCACGGATGTCATAGGTCCGGGGATGGCGGCGTTCCGCGTACGCGGCAGTGATGAAGCTCGCAACTCCCTGCTGGAATCGTCCCTCAGTGCATGGGCCGACGCCCATCGGTTTGTCGAGAACTCGAAATATATGGGCGGTGACGAATTCTCCGCCGCAGAAATTGCCGCGGCCGTCTACATCCAGGCTTACCACCGCCACATCGACTGGGCAGCGGCGCCCAGGCTGGAACAGTGGCTGCAGCTCGTGATGTCCAGGCCGTCTTTCGAGCGTGGCATGAAAGCCTTCGGGAAGTGAACGTCAGCGGAGAAGGTTCGATTTCGCGAGATCGATGACTTCGGTTCCGCGCCCGCTGAGCACGACCTTCGCCATCCAGAGACTGAACCCGGTCACCTGCTCGAGATTGATCTTGGGCGGCATCACTAGCTCGTCGTGATTGGTCACGACATCCACCAGCACGGGACCATCGTATGCGAAGGCGGTCGTCAGCACCTCTCGCAGATCGGGGCCCTTCTCGACGCGAATGCCCATGAAATAAGGTACCGCCGCCAAATGAGGCGGCGGGATCGAGATTTCAGCAGCTTGGCTCCGTCGGCCGCCGGGCGCCGCCTCGCCCAGCCATACATTCGTATAGGTATCAAATCGACCTACATCGCAGAAGATTCGCACACGGCAAACAGAGGAGACGGCCATGCAGCGAACCTTCCATCGCAACGGAATTTCAATCCTGGCAGTAACAGCGTTTCTGGCTTCCAGTGTAGCCAACGCGCAGTCGGTACCGGACCCTAAACTGCTCGACGTCCCGACCACCAAGGTGCTGGCCATCGGCTCCTTCACTCCGACTACGTCGCCCAAGGTATGGCTTCCTATGGTGCCCCGCGAGGCAAAGAAAACCGCCGACCTCTATTTCGACGGCAAGATCGACCAATGGTACGTCAAGCAGGACAAGACCGGTGTCGTCTTCGTGATGAACGTGAAGACGGCCGACGAAGCCCACGCATTGCTGGACAAACTCCCTATGGGCGTCGCTGGCGTGATGAAGTTCGAGATGATTCCGCTCGGCCCCATCAGCCCGATCCGGATGATCATGACCAATCCGGAGAATTGACCGATGGCTTTCTACAGCAGAGAAAACCCTCCGCCTGTCGGTGAGTTCAAGAACCTCGAGGAAGTCCCGATCCCAACGACAAAGATGCTCGCTATCGGCACCGTAACGGAAAACGGGACCGCGGCCGACCGTGACGATGGGCCTCGTCCATCACTGACGATATTTCCGGTCTTCCGGCGTTTCAGTATCCGAAGAAGATCAATACGAGAGTCGCCTGACGATAGTTAAACGAACCCCTGGGAGGACGGATCTTTCACCGCTGTCCCAGGGGCCTGAGCGCTCTCACGGCCGTCCGGCGCGTGCCGACCCGGTGATCGTGATTTCATGATGACCCGCATATCGAGCCCGCATCTCGAATTCAAGGCGAAAACCGGAATCCGTGCCATTTCACCGCCGATCACACCCTTGCAGGCTTGGCCATCGTTGTCCTGATCGGCTACGGCATTGGCTTCATCAAGGGAGCGGGCAAGGCCATTGAGAAGTCGACGCCGAGCGCGTTCGGCGGAAAGTGTCATAGGAGTACCGAGATGGGTTGGACTTCTCGTATGATGGAAAATCCCATCATACGGTGGTGGCTATTAACGGCATTCTGGGGGCCGGCCCTTTGGCATGTGGTTCCATGGATCTTTCACGGTTGCTGCGACATTTGCCACGCGATAGTTGGATGAAGGGATAGTTCCTTCCTGGAAACAACCGTCAGAGCGGAGGATGCAGTGAACCGAGGTTTCGAGAGTGAGTTTGCTACGGTTGATCTGCTACTCGGATCCGAGTGCGAAAGCCGGGCTGTCGATGGTTTCTGCCTCGCTTGGATCAAGCTGGAGCGGCAGTTGCGAAAAATCACTGCCAATCTGATCTACCAGGCATCGACTCTTACCGCGCGTGACGCAGGAAAGCTTCGCGAGGCTCTCTACGGACATGGAAGTCTCGACTACAACAGCTTCATGGGGGCGATAAATCACCTCAGCGGGATTCCGGTCAGCGATCTAGTCGGTGAACGCTATCGACCTCTCAAAAAGGAAATTGGTGTCTGCTACCGGAACAGACAGAAGATCCTTCATGGTCAGCAAACGGGTCAAAGCCTGGACCGAGAAGCGTTGCTGGCCCGCATCGCCTCTATTCGCGAATGGTGCCGCCTACTGTCGGTCGGCGCAGCAGATCGATTTGGCTATGACGGCTTCGCCGGGAACACCTCCCTCTTCAAGACCGATCGACCTGCAGTCGTCGAAGCAGTCGACAAGGCTCTCCGACGCCGGGGATGGCTGGCATACGCCCAGACTTTCCAGCGCTGATTCCGAAGGTCAGCCCAAGTCCTACCCGACCATGTTGGGATCAAGGTTCAAGATCGTTACGACGCCCTCCCCAGGAATTCGAAACGACTGCTCGGTGATCTCGTATCTCGCTGCCGAAGCTTTATTGGCCAACGACATCACTTCGGGCGAGGACCAGTTCTACGAGCGGCTCTGCCACGCTTCCAAAGGAGGCTTTGGAATCATGGTGGAGATGACCCAGGAGGCCTGCTTCCGGGCAATTCGGGCGGGCCGTTCTGAGCTCGCGTCGCGCCACTTCGCCAACGAATATGAATCCAACAGCTCCAATCCAGACCTGAACATTTTCAGGAGCCCCGACTGGCGCGAAATCACGTCCACCTACGACAACCACAAATAATACGAAGGCACGAACATGACCCTACCAGTTGTCGTACCCTTTCATGATGACGAAGTCGCATTGGACCTTCCTTCTAGGCTGGCACATGCTAATGGCTATTCGTCAGTTCGGCGGTTTGTCGAGGCAGCCGGCATCAGGACGACGGACCTTGCCGCAGGTGAAGAAATCGCGATCGAACGCCTGGCAAAATGGTCAGGAGTCGAACCCGAGCGCCTTTCGAAATTCGCCCAGAGGACGCTTGGACGTTCGTTGCGTTGGAAGCTTGGCGAGGCGATGTTCGACAAGGAGTCTCGCGTCGGCCATCGATATCGCTATTGCCCATCTTGCGTGGCGCATGACATTGAAACTGGTGTCGGACGCCCTGGGGCACTCACCTATACGCGCGCTGCCTGGATGACCCGTTCTATCCGCACGTGCGTTATTCACAGCGAGCCGATCGTAGAAGCACCATACTCAAAGACGTTCGGTCGAGACTTTAGCCGGTATGTCTCCGAGAACGCGACCGAGATCTGCGGCCACGCAAATTGCGCGACCACGACCTCAACTCCGTCCAACCTCGACGTGTACCTGAATGACCGGATCTTCGGCATCGCACGACAGCCCTATCTTGATCAGTTCGAGGCTTATGTTGTCGTCAACCTCTGTGTTTACCTTGGCCAGTTCGTCAAAAAATACCGGTCCGCCCTCGGCGAATTTTCCGAGGCGCCCTGGAATCTCGGCGACGCTGAGGTTGGCTTCTTCTTCGCCATTCAAGGCGAGACCGCCATCCGTCACCTGATGAGCATCGTGTTGCGCTCGTCCTGGCTCACTGGGGCGCGGAAGATGCCGTTCGGGCCGCTGGCCCTTTGGCTCCGCAGGAACCGTGACAACTCCGACTGTGCTGCGTTCGTCGAGCTGTTTCAGAATATCTCCGAGCGAAACCTTCCGTTGGGCCCGGGCGAGCTCAGCGTGTTCCGCACCCGCCGTCGGTATCTGCATACGTTACTATCGGCATCCACGGAATTCGGCATGAGTGATGAGCGCGTGCTGCAGCTCGCGGAAACCGCCGGTCTCGTCGCGCATCCGCTGCCGCGCCTCAACAAGGTTCTCATCGACGCCGACAAGCTTAACGCCGTACTCAAGGCCGCTACGGCGACCCTGACGAGCAAGCAGGCGCGGGAGAGGCTCGGTGTTACTGAAGTTGTCATGTCGCGCATCCTGAAGGCAGGCATGATTGATCTGGTAGAGCAGAAAAACGATGGCAGAAAGTTCGCACGCATCCGCAACGAGGACCTCATCAAATTCCAAACCAAACTATTCAGCAAAGTCGGCATGCTGAGCCTCGACGATGGTGGCTCATACACCACTATCGCCGACGCATCGAGGAGGTGCTTTTGCACCTCCGATGAACTGATTGCCCTTGTTCGCGATGGCTCCCTTCGGCATGTCGGCGCACTGCCTAATCACGCGTTCCGTCTCAGCGATCTGCTTGTCGACTGGACGGAGGTCATGGAGATTTTCGTAGAGAAGAGACTAGCGGCAAAGGCCGCGGGGAATGAGGTAGCGGGTGCCCAGATGGACGTCCACAGCACGATCTGGAAGAACGACATCGCACACGGGGTGCCGAGCTATCTGTTAAACAATAGGCAGGCGGCTCGCCTACTCCGCGTAGCGCCTCCGACCATCCGGTATCTCATCGACAATGGGTACGTTTCGACCACTGCCGACCGGAACATCAAGACTAAGCGCAAGCAGGCGTATATCAGCGTTGAGTCCGTCGAGAGGTTCGCCGAGAACCATATCTCGATTGCGGACCTCGCAGCCCAGCTGGAGACGCACCCTGTCATCATCGAAAAAATGCTGTCGAAGAACGGGATCAAGCCAATCTACGAACAGGAAGGCAGGGTAGCTAGATTCTATCAGCGATCCGAGCTCGAACCCCTCAATATGTTCAGTCTTCGAGTTCGCTAGAAAAACGATCACTACGACAATCAGCCCGCTTCTAGCGGGCTTTTTTTGTGTCTCCTGGACGCATAGCTGTGGCGATCTCAGACGCGTCGATATCGCGATCCTAGGATCATTTTAGACGCATGCCAAAATTAAGTTATTGATTACGTTGAGTTATTTTAGAGATTAGACGCATTTCAACGCGGTGGGATCATTAGTAGTATTAAGACCGCCTAGGTTTGCGGCTGAGAGCTCAGGTCTTGCAGTTTCTCCGCGGTAGAAGTGAGCCTGACCTCCTAGGATACTCTTGGCGCTTCCACTTCTTTGGACCTGCGCTGATGTCGGCGGCGCCCGGGATGCGATCGGCTACCTGCCCGGACCATCATTCTTGGGAACCGCCGGACCTTGGGCGTCGTCGGCGAAGATGTAGCTCCGGGACGCATCGTCGGAAAGCTCGGCCACGTACTGAATGTAAGGAACAGCCTTGCCCTCGCCAGTCTCCCCACGCCGGAGCACCTCGAATGCAAAATCGGCCTTCTTTCCACGAAGCCGCAGTGCAATCTCGTAGAGCGCAGGAACCTCAATGATGCTGATAGAAAAGTCGTCATCAGCGGTTATTGCAAATTCGGCCACGGCCTTGAAAACCGGCTCAAACAGTTCCGCACCCTCGCCTTCCAGAAAGGAGTTGAAAGACAGCTTCCCGTCCGGTTCCAGATCCAGATCCGCCAGCATCGCCTTTCCTGCCACGCGGAAGAAGAATCGATACAGTCCCGGAGGATCTTCGAGATCCCCCATCGCAGCTTGGTCCGCGCCGAAAACATGGACTGGTAAAGGATCATCGGCCACCAGGGTTGGAAAGGTGACCTTATCACTTGGCAGAATGCGAACGTTTGCCAGCCCCTCGGCAAAGATCGAAAGGCACCCTTCGGGACCCGAGAATTTCAAGATCGACATTCTATGCTCCAACCGCTGCCGGATCCCGGACGAAGTACGAATGTGACCATCTACCGTGTCCCAGGCGCCCGAATGCCTTCTCAAACTTGGCGGCGGGCATCGTCCTTGTGCCTCCACCTTTCTTGAGAGGGTCCTCAATTACGTACCACAAAGCATCGTCCTCTCCAATGAACCACCCTCTGATGACCACGAAATGGCCGCCACCGCCCTTCCAATGGATCCTGGCGCCCAGTGGACGTCTTTTGGCTATCTCATGAAAGACAACCTCCTCGGGCACCTTCTTATCTGTCATCATCTTCAAGCAACCGACAATGCTTAGAGCTTTATCCAGTTCCCACTGCTTATTGATATGAGGCGCTGACGCATCGCCAGTGCATGCTTCCTCCTTCAATGCCTCTGTCACGATGTCACACTGCTTCCAGTACGTTTCATTTTGGAAGTACTGCACAACGGTGGCGCTTACTGCCGCCCAGCACCAGTTGGTTTGCTCCTGCCTCTGTATGGTGAATTTGAAGCTTTTACCTTTGGAGGCATTTTTCCGACGGCGCTTTCGAAGGAAGTATGCCTCGAGTTCTGATCTGTCCATGCGATGCTCTTGCTATCTTGATTGGCCGAGGTCGTCCCCTGTCAGGACGTGTCTAGCGGTGTGAGGTAAAAATTCGACTACACAGTGCAAGGCATAGCCGATACCCTTACCTTCCAGGTAATGAGCATCGATACTGCGCGGCAAATCGACATGCTGAGTGCTCAGTCAAAGTGAGCCGACACCCCAGAGGCAGGTCTATACGATCTTTCAATTCCGCACGCTGAATTCCTGGCCGTCCTCGCGTGTGAGATCCTCGACAGCGGCGAGGATTGCCTCCCGCACCTTTGCAGTGTGACCACCTGGTCCCGATAGTTTTCCTGCCTGTAAGTCGGCCGCTTGCTGTGACATCGCAATTCGCTTTCCCCGTTACACGCGAACGCATATAGGGGGAAAGCCTCTCTATGGCGGTCGCCCGGCGCTCATAAGTGTGGTCAGCTTTGTCCAAAGGAAGACGAGAAACATGCTTGCAGGACCGCCCTCCCGGTTTTCACCCGCAGCTCTGGGACTTGATGCGCAAGCCTATGACGCGTTCGTCAAACTCCGCCTTGGGCACTCAACGCGTGGCAGTGTCATCGTTCCGGAGCTTGTTTTCGGGCGGTTCGGGCCGTGGCGGTTCTTCCAACCGTCATTCTTCGGCCCATGTCAGCTTGGGTGGGACTTCGAGCCAGGCGTCGATATTGCCACGTTATCGGTCGACCTGGGGAAGCCCAGATCCCGCAAGCCGGGCCGCGCGATCCTTCGGATCCGTTCGGATCAACGAGTCAAGTGCTACGGGGATGGCTCGCAGCTCTACAAGTGCGAGCTTTCCGGACCACGCCATATCGCACACATGGCCTCGGGCCGCGCTCGCAGGACGGCAGCTGATGATTTCGAGATCCTCTTATATCACCACACGACGCCCACCAACCTCGGCTTGATACTACGCTCCGGCGAACTCTGGTCGTCGGCCTGGAACCTGCGGGGCACGCGTCGACTGGAGAACGTCGCCTATACCTATTTCACGAGCCTCGACAAGATCGGCAGCGAGGCCGACCTCCACAGGATCGCAATGGCCTCGAATGGGCAGATCAGATTTCAGACGACTTCTTTCCGGGAGACCGAGGCAACTCTGACGCTCGACGTGTACCGCGGGAGCACAAAAGGCCGCACGAGCACCTTGGCCCGATATATCCCCGTCGACATGCTGGCCGCGCCTCACCTCCATTTCCATCATTCGATCATGATAGAGGCAGCCTGGTATGAGATTGTATCACCTGAAATCTATCGTGTTGGCGTGAAACCTGGCGCCACACTACCGCTGGGGAAGGACGCGGTCGGATGCGACAGTGCCTCGTTGAAGTCCTTCGATCATGTCGCGCTTGGCGACACCAGCACACTGCCCGGGTTGGCGGCGCCGTACGACGAGGAGACAACGGATCAGCTGATGCACACCCAAATGCTCGGTGAGGACATCGACTTGTTCCAGTTCTGGCGTCGCAATGCCAACACCGATCAGGTTTCCGGGCGAACTCCGGAAGCGCGGGTCCTTGAGCCTCGGTAGAGGCCAAAGGCGTTCATGATCGCAATCTTCAAAATGTGCATTTGGCGATGCCTTCTTCCTGCTCGGGACCGCCTTGCCGTTAGCGCTTGTGGCAACGCTGATGCTCCGGAGAGCGCCTCAGGGTGTGGGCGTCGGTCACTGAATGCGGCGCGCTAGGTCACGGGCTCAGCCAGGATTTTCCTGGCGAGCACGTGACCTTCAAATTCGAAGCCGTCCGGATACGGCAGTCGCAGACCTATGACAGCGATCAGACGCCGAAACTGAAAGATATGGTGGGAGAATATCTCGGCGCTTCCAATGTCCTTCTTGCTGAAGGAGTGAATGGCGTTCCGCTGGCCTTGAATGAAGGCGACCGCTGCCAGGTCCTTTGGCGACAGGAGATCCTTCTTGGTGAAGTACTGCCTCATCTTCTCGAGCGAGATCTCGGTAGGATCGTGGATCGTCCCCGTCTTCTCGCCCTTCTTGTGCATGGCATCCAGGCTCTTGACAGTCTCGTGGTCGGCAAGAAAATCTTCGAGATAGACTGCCAGGAAGAGCCGAAGGGAACTCTCCATGAGGCTGCCGAGATTCGCCCAAGCAAGGATCAGTTCGCCGTCCGTCATCGTGGTTTCTGGCGTCCACTTGTACAGCGCCGCTGCAAGCGAGGGCATGAGTTCGAGCCGCGCCGATGCCAGCATCGCCGCGGCTCCGTCGGGAGCCCAGCCATGAGCGTTCTTCCAGAATTTGCTTAGACCTATCTGAATTCTGACGATGTCATCGATCGCTGCGGAATAGCTGTGCATGGAGGCTCCTCGCTCGCCGATTTACTTTAAAAATCCAGTACTTCCGATTGCGGAGACTTCCCACCGCTATAGACTCCGAAAAACGAATCTGATTCTGTTGGCGACTTCAATGGACTTGACGATTAATTTTGCACCGATCTCCTTGGAAGGTAATTGCAGCGTTCTTGTCGGGCGTCAGAACTACGACAAGGAACGCCTTGCTGAGCTGCGCGCCGACTTCAGGGATACTCATGTCTTCCGGCGCGACGGAGCTGAAAGCATTGTCGACATTCCGATCATGCCGGGCGCAGTCCCGCTTGGACATGTCCAGGAAACGATTGATCTGAGACAGCACCAGATCTTCTGGCCGATGCTCTTGCAGGAATCGCTCATCCAGCTTCTGGGCAAGCGGCCCATCCTGTCGAACAATCCCTTGAAGTTCCTCGGTGCGCGCGTTCCGCTGATCGAGCATGCCAATCTGCCGGACTGGCTCCAGCGGCTGTCGGTCACCGAGATCCATACCCGGCATATCACCGTCGACCGCAGGAGGATCCATGGCATCGTATGCGATGTCCGAGCAAAGTCCTTCATCTCCGCGACTTGCGACGTGCTCATCGATGCCGGGGTGCACATCGTCGGCCGATACGTCCAGGTTGAGCTGCCTCCGATCGATGACCGGATCATGCCCAAGCGGAAGCTTGTTGGCCGGGTCCGCAGTGTCGACGGCGAAGAGCTCCTTCTGGAGGATTGCGAGCCGGGTTACGAGAAAGTCGCTGCGAAACTGGCCTTCCTGGAACCGCGTAAGGAAAACTTCGAGGAATGTGTGCGCAAAGTTCTCGGGCGCGATGCCGAGCGCGTGCTTGAGCAATCCCAGCGGGCCTCGCAGCACCTCGCGTCCGGCCCGGGCAAGCTGGAGCACATCGACAGCATCGTGAAGTACCTGAGGGACAAGAAGCCCGCCGCAGTTCCCGGGGCCAATTTTGCCATCGATGGTCCACTGAATACCAAGGGACGCCTGTTCCCGTCCGGGGAAATCATCGAGAAGCCCTTCCTGCTGTTCGATCCGAGCGGCAGCCGGAAGGACGACTGGGCTGAACGGGGGTTGAAGGATCATGGCCCGTACGACGAGCAGGTCTTCAGTCCGAAGGGTCTGAATATCGCGGTCGTGTGTCAGGCGCGCCTCGAAGGGCGCGTTGACGAGTTCGTGGCGAAATTCCTGCATGGAATGCCGAAGATTCTTCAGCAGGGAAAGAACTTCGCGCGCTTTGGAGACGGCTTCATCAAGCGCTTCCGGCTGAACAAGCCCACCGTGCACTATTTCCTCGCCGACGGCACGTCGGACGAGGCCTACGCCGTCGCCAGTCGCGAAGCGCTGGACAAGGCCCGCGACGGAGGCTTCGAGTGGGATCTTGCGATCGTCCAGATCGAAGAGGAATTCAAGTCGCTCGCCGACGGTTCGAACCCCTACTACACCACCAAATCCATCTTCCTCAGGCGTGACGTGCCCGTTCAGAGCGTTCGTCTGGAGACGATGTCGTTCCCGGACAATGAGCTCGTGTTTCCGATGAACCATCTGAGCCTGGCGACATACGCAAAGCTCGGGGGCACGCCATGGCTGCTTGCTTCCAGTCAAACGGTCGCCCACGAGCTTGTCATCGGCTTGGGGTCGAGCACCAGTTCTGAAAGCAGGCTTGGCCCCCAGATGAGGCATGTCGGCATAACCACGGTGTTTTCCAGCGATGGCAGCTATCTGCTCAGCGACCGGACTGCCGCGGTTCCCTATGATCGCTATCCCGAGGAACTGCGTAAGACCTTGAAGCGGACGATCGAAGCCGTCCGGACCGAGGACAACTGGCGGAGCACTGACAAGGTCAGGCTCGTTTTTCACTCGTTCAAACCCTTCAAGGACTCGGAGGTGGAGGCGATCGACGCTCTGACGGGCGAACTGGGGCTGGGCGATGTCAAGGCGGCGTACCTGCACATCGCCCCAGACCATCCTTTTCTTTTGTTCGATCATGCTCAAAAGGGTATCGCGGCAAGAGGCGGCAAGAAGGGTGTCCTCGGCCCTGCGCGGCAGCTCCATATCCGTCTCAGCGACTTCGAGTCCCTGGTAGTTTTCGCGGGAGCCTCCGAACTCAAGCAGGTGACCGACGGCATGCCACGGCCTGCCCTTATCAGGCTTCATCCGAACTCCACGTTTAAGGACATGACCTACCTCTCTCGCCAGGCGTTTTCCTTCTCCGCACATTCCTGGCGAATGCTCTCGCCCGAGCCGTTCCCCATAACCATCCGCTATTCCGATCTCATCGCCGAGCGGCTCGCAGGTCTGGCCTCGGTGAGAGGCTGGGATCCGGATGCCGTGACCTTCGGAGCGATCGGTCACAAGCCGTGGTTCCTCTGACATGATCGATCTGAGCACGATCCGTCTGGAACTTGTCCGCGCCATCGCCACCACCGACGCGGCGGTGCACGTGCGGGCATTCAGTGCGTGGGTCCTCGGCGACACTGAAGGCCTGTCACACGAGGTTCAGCGCGCAGCGGCTGCCTCCGATAATAATATGCTTCCCGAGCAAGTGGCCGCTCTCGGCTACGGCAAGGCTTGCGGTCTCCTTACCGATGCCCAGAACACCCTCCTTCTCAACGAGATCGACCACTTCTCCGGGCGGAAGTTCTTCAGCCTGGGCAGGCCGCTGCGTGTCGAAATCGATGGGATCGCTTTGCTGGGTATTGCGCTCGTGGTCAGGGAGTTTCCCAACCCGACCTGGCTTAACGACCTGCTGTTCCGCTCGGCGAAGGAGGTTGGCGACAACGCCTGGACACTTGGACTCGTCTCCGCGGCAAGGCATCTGATTGGAGCCGGACCCGCGATACAGGATCCCGCAGATCTGGCATTCGCACTGGCCATTCGTGGTATAGGGAACGCGGACGATGGTCTGGCGACGAGTGCTTGGCCGATCGCTTCCCAGCTGCCATCAGGTCCTAATCTCGGCCTCGACACACTTTCGGTTCGTCTCTCTGCGTTTGACGGCGTTGTCGCAAGAAGCTTGCATGTGCGGATCGCCACGCCCGGGTTCGATGATCTGCTACTGGCACTTCGGGGTGTTCCACGGGCAATGAAACACTGGGCCTTCGAAACGAAGCCGCGGACACCGAGATCCGAGATCGCGGTCTGGCACGTCGAGAACGAGTACCATGTGCAGGCGCTTCTCTGGACGATCCTGGCACCGATCTTCCCGGATCTCGAAGACGAGGAGAACCTCCCTTCGATTGGGCATAAGCGGCCCAGAGTGGATCTAGCGGTTCCTTCGATCAGGACCCTGATCGAAGTGAAATACATGCGCGGAGGTGCGCAGTCCGATTTCGCGAAAGTCATCGATGAAGTTGCCGCCGACGCCTCTCTCTATCTCAGCACCACGACGGCGTTCGACAAGATCGTCGCGTTCGTGTGGGACGATTCCGCCCACTCGGAACAGCACCACGAACTCCAGTCCGGCCTCGAAAAGATCAAGGGAGTGGAAGCTGCCGTGGTGGTTTCGCGCCCAGGCAGGATGGGCCGAAAGAGCTGACGGGAGGTTTCCCCTCCGCCAGCAAAACCCGAGCGTTCGCCGGAAAACCTGAAGACCGTTTTAGTTCGTCTCAAGAAGACTTCAGTGGCTAATGCCATGCTGTAGCCTCATGATCGGAGTAGGCCTTCCGACATGTCCCTAGACTTGCAAGCCACCGAAGCCGTTCGCCGCCGGATGCAGCGCACCAAAGACAACCCCTTCGAGCGTACCATCCGCTCGCAGCTTCATGCCCGCGGGCTTCGCTATCGGATCCACTATCTGATCCCCGGCATGAAGCGGACTACATGCGATTTCGCCTTTCCGGGGCTGAAGATCGCGGTGTTCCTGGATGGATGCTTCTGGCACGGATGCGGGACGCATCCGCCGTCGGTGAAGAAAAACAGAGACTTTTGGCTCTCGAAGATCGAGCGTAACCGGGCAAGGGATGCGCGTGCGACGACGCACCTCGCTGAACTCGGTTGGACGGCACTCAGGTTCTGGGAACATGAGTCCGCCGAAACCATCGTGGAAAAGATCGTTTCGGCGACTGAAGTGCTCCGAGATGGTCAGTCACGCCTTCGCGCGCGCTCAAGCACGTGAAGAGGCCGCCTCAACAGTTCAAAGCTATCAATGGCGACGAACGATTCGTCCAAGCCATGGTCATGGAACAGGCGTCGCTGGTTCCACAGTGGATGGACGACCACGCCCCATCGCGTATGCTGACTGTTCAACGAGAAGACGGGTATATCGCTCCTGCCCTTGAGGCTTTCGACACGGTTTCCGGGAATGAATGTCGACGTGTTCTGTGCGAGCTGACGAGCGGTCTCTGGCCAATCGTCAGACCCAAAATTGGACGCCGGTCACCCCGCCAGAGGGGTCAATATTCCACGCCGAAACACAGCCGACTTCAATGACTCGATCCGATGTTCGATCGTCCGAGATGACAAGTTTAAACGATCAGCGATTTCTCTCGTCGGCGCGCCTTCCGCCAGCAGTTGGAGGATTCCGAAATCATGCTCCGTCTCGAACCCTTCCTGATCCAGAGTGATCCAACTCAGGCAATGATCCCTAGTCAGGCAAGCCCGCCTTGCGCATACCTTCGGACATCTGCTCCGCCCATCCCGGCATCGCCCGGAATACGGGTCGAGTGAGATATCGTCGTATAGTGAAATCGGGCTCTGCCGTCAGTAGTTGGTGCGCTGCCCACCGCGCTGTCGATTCGTCCCCTGCAATTGACGCCCAGGCAGCCATCATCCGATATGGCCAAGTTACTTCCGGATGCCGATCGACAACTTCCCTAGCAATCAAGACGGCCTCGGCGGGAGACCCTGCCTGCGCCACCGCAAGTGCAAATCCCATTCGCATATTGAAGGCGAGCGGATCCGCCGGACTCAACGTCATCGCCTTCTCAAACCGCTCCTTGGCTCGATCAGGCTCACCTCTGTAGCTCGCCACCCAGCCAAATCTCGCCCACGCCCAGGCGTTGTTGGGATCGAGCGTCAGCGCACGCTCCAGGTAAACTGTGGCGCGAGCCTGATCACCGCAATGGCTCATGGCTCCGCCTACCGCTGTCAGCCCGCTCGGGTCATCGTCGATAGAGCGGGACGCCGCTTCAATCGCAGCCAGCGTGATTTTCAATTCCCACTCTGGGTTCTTGCTCCAGATATAGCCGAGGTTTTGACCGTGACACCAAGCTAGAAACGCATGGGCTCGTCCGTATCCGGGATCAACCGCGACCGCCTTTTCCAACAAGGGAATCGCTCGCGTGACGGATTCTTCGTTGTGTCCCCAGAGATATGGATAAGCCCGCATCAGGAAGTCGTAGGCGCGTAAGCTGCTCGGTGGCTTGCGGGTAGAGAGCTCGATCTCCGCCCTTCTTATAGCTGGATGGACCGCTCCGGCAACCTGGGCGGCGATCCTGTCCTGGAATTCGAAGATCTCGCTGGTTGCTCCTTCGTACCGCTCTGACCACAATTGCGTCCGCATCTCAGCGTCAACCAGCTGGACGGATATTCGCAGCCTGTCGCCCCCGCGGCGGACGGTGCCCTCGACCACGTACGCAACCCCCAGCCGCCTGCCGACATCGCGAACATCCACGAACTGGCCCTTATAGGTGAAAGCAGACTGACGCGCGATCACGAAGAAGTCGCGTACACGGGAGAGAGCCGACGTAATCTCCTCAACCACCCCGTCCACGAAATATTCGTCGTCGGAACCACTGAGATTATCGAAAGGCATCACCACGATCGACGGCTGATCCTTTCCTTGTCGGATCTGTGGCGGGACCCTGGGCGCGGTCTCATCATCGCCGAAGGGTTCCTGTGACCACTCGACTGAGTACACTTGCACGGGCCTAGGAATATTTTTCAGCATCCGCTCTCCAACACTGGTCAGCGTGAATGGCACCTTCCCGTCGAGGTGTTCTCTCACTGATCCAGAAATGCATATGCCTGATGGCGGCGAGATTTCCTGCAACCGCGCAGCAATGTTTACGCCGTCCCCCAGGAGATCCGCCCCGGACACGGCGACGTCGCCAAGATTGATGCCAATCCTGAATTCAAGAATGGGCTCGTGCGACGGATTGGTGAAATAAAGGTGCAAGCGGCGCTGTACTTCGACTGAACACCTGACAGCTTGGACGGTACTCGGAAATTCGGCAATAAGGCCGTCTCCAGCGCTGCCGAATATTCGTCCGGAATTTTGGCGGACCAGTTCTTCGACCAGCCTATGACAAGCATGAAGAGCATGAAGGGTGCGCTCTTCATCGAGTGCGGCTAGTCGGCTGTATCCAACGACATCGGTGGACAGAATGACTGCGAGCTTTCGGTCCACGGCGGCACCCGCTCCTTCGGAAAGACAGTCACAAACCTTCCCCGAGATTACAACGGAGAGGGATCGGAATCTACGGTCCTTCGGCTTAAGGGCCGACACCGACATCGAGCAGGTTCCGAACCGACACTCGCACCATAGCGTAGCACGCACTTCCTATTGATGCCCTGAGCGACGTCGGATCGACCACCGCGACTTCGCAACAAAAGCGAACGCCGACACAGCGTTCTGTTTAGGAAGCAGCAAATGGGATAGTCAGCCGGAATCGACGCTGGACAATTTCTTCGTTCCTGGATCTCGAATAGATCCGGACGTCCTCCTGCCGGGTGAAACCCAGGCGCACAAGGATCGCAGCAGAAGCGACATTGTCGTCCGCACACCCAGCCCGCAAAGAGGTCAGGCCGACGTCCTCCACAGCGAACCGAACTAGCCGTTTTGCGGCTTCAAGGCCGAACCCCCGCCCCCATGCTGCCTGGTCGAGCCAGTAGCCTATTTCGCCCTGTCCCTCGGCAATGTCGAAGACGTCGCAAATTCCGATCAAACGGCCATCAAGGGTGATCGCCAGCCGATAGGCGGAACCCGTGCGCCACTCCTCGGCATGACCGAAGAACCAGTTGGTCATTTTCTCAATGTCAGGCGGAATTGTCGCCGACGCGAGATTGCGGGCGACCTCGTGATTGGACCTGATCTCAATGGCGCGTTCGACGTCGCGCGGCACCGTCGGACGTAGCACGAGGCGTTCGGTCAACAAGCGGATGGAATGGTTAGGTATCAATGTTGGACTCGTGAGCGGCATTAGAAAGGTGGCCTGCCGTGCTTGGCACTACGGCCATCTCGCGCCTAAGCATAACAGAAATTGAACCCTTCCAAGGTTAGGGTGATATCCAGCTTTTTCGGTAGACAACTCCAGTCCTGGGTTCCTTCGGGCGCATATTCGTCAACTTCCCGAACAGTTCGTAGTCCGTGACTCCCGCCGCCACGCACGCCTCTTTGAGCACGCTGTCCGCCACCAGCCCGGGCAGGTGCTTCTGCTTGAACAAGTGTGCAGGTCCCGCGCGTTCTTGATCAAAGTGAAGGTCATGGTCACCGACAATACTGTAAATCTGATTTCCTCGATCGTCCTCGACCGCCAGGGTGGACTTTTCGAGATCGAGAGCGTCGATCTCTCTGCGCACCGCGAAGAAGTAGTGAGGCGATGGTGACATTTGCCCTTTTGGATAATGGACTTCGATTGGTGAAAACTCGGCCGCTTCGGGATCGACTCTCTCGATTACATCTTTGAGCCTTTGGCTCGCGAACATTACGCCCATGCACCATGCCAAGTCCTTCGGTGGCTTGAAGCGCTGACCCTTTTTCGGCGCAAGAATTGGCGTTTCGGGAAATGTCGGCAGACGACCATCCGCTCTGATTATCATCAATTGCCCAGGCGGAAGCAGATTGCGGAAGTTGACCACGTCAAGGCCGTGATTGGAGCCCCTGAGTGGCGCGTGGAATAGAAAAAACTTTCGTAGCGTCATGTTTCATCTTGGTTGCAGGAAATCTATGCAATTGTAACCCGATTCAGCCCCCTGTGCCGTTTGGGACAATTGGGACAGGGCTTCACGCATAAGTTTTTATCTATCTTGTTGACTTCAACTTAGCCAGCATCGGCTACCTTCGGCAAGTCGAATAAGCGCGCTTGCTCGCGATTAAGGTTGAGGGGTATCGATGACGTCCGAGATCGAGATCAAACAGAAGAAGCTGGGCTTCTATCGCGAGTTTCGCTTTTCGGTTGATCGACTGACCTGCAGAGTCAAAGATCTCTCAGGAACGAACGTTCACCGTCCCGTACGAACTGGTCGACATGCCCAATGCATCGACCGTGCGCACGGCAAATCCCCGGTATAGTCATCAGCTTTACAGGACTGTCATTGCCGCGCTGGTCGTGGCATTTCTGATCGGGTTGGCCAACAAGACGATAGGAGGCGCTCTTTCGGCTGCGGCCCTGGCCTGCTACGCCGGAATATGGGTAGGTCAGACAGCCGGATGGTTTTCAGTTGATCTGACACACATTCCGGTGCTCGGCGCTGCTCAGGCCGGGACTCCCAAGGTGATTTCCATTATCGGCGATCGGCAGCGACACCAAGCTATGCAGGAACTCACCGCCAGATGGCGCGAGCGGGTCCGTGAACTATACGATCGTGCCCCAGGAGATGGTGTAACTGGCGGGAGATAGCAAAGCCGAGTGCCCGCGCGCTTCTCGTTGCGCTGTAGCGGGTGATCGGCTTTG
>NZ_SLZG01000020.1 GCF_004341625.1 Rhizobium sp. BK376
TCAAGGTGGCGCCGCGCTCGTAACGCTGGGAGATCAGCTCGAACAGCAGTTCGGCGCCGGTCTTTGATAGTGGCACAAATCCCAGCTCGTCGATGGGATTGGGTAGCTTTACACTCACTGCGCCGTCTCCTTGTTTTACAACAGCACAGTGCAACTACGCACGAACCCGCCTGCGCTCTGCCTCGGAAAGAGGCAAGGACTTAATCCCATTAATCGCACAATCTGTAATAAAACGCAGTGAGTTTCAACTAGAAGTTTTTTCCCGCATAAATTTTCAACAGCCAGAGCGATGACGGGCAGCTCAAAGACGCTTGAATGAAGGTTGACTAGGGACCCCCGCCCTCAACGAAAATGGCCGTTGAAGGCTTTGCACGAACGTATGCAACCCTATCATAGCCGTGACGCTTCCCAGGCCACCCTGGGCGCAGCAAGAAACACCAGCCATATCGCGACTGCTTCAGTCCACTTCCGTCGCCAAGTTTACAGCAAAAGAAATATGCCCTGATGGTCCGGATTGAACGCAGATAGGTAGTTTGTACCTTTACTGTCGGTCGGTCACCTTTATCGACGGGTAGGTGCACGAAGCGCCCCGCCCATCCGGGTAATTTTATTGGGGCCAAGCGGGGCGTAATGTTCTGTTCGCCCTTCATTTCGGGGGGCCACAAGAGGAGGAAGTGATGCCTACCATATTGGCCTACCATGATGTCAAAGACGTCAATCACTGGCTCGCTTCACCGCGCCGCAAAGAGATTTTCGAACCCATTGGCTGTACAAATATTCGCACGTTTGTCGATCCGCAAGCGTCGAAAAGAGTTGGCTTGGTCATGGAGGTTGCCGACATGGGCCGCTTGGCTGAGTTTATGAAGACCAAGGAAGCTGCGGATGCGATGGAGTATGACGGAGTGCTGCCGGAGACCCTAGTGATCCTTGCTCAATCTTAACGGGAAACTACAGAATTCCGCTTCGTGAACGCTACTTCGAACGTCAGAATGGCGATATGAATAGCTACTGGGAGGATGACATGACGACATTATTCGTGAGGCACGCTGTCTCGGACTACAGGACTTGGCGGAAAGTCTACGACACGTTTTCTGCGATCCAGAAGGCGAACGGCGTAACAGCGGAGGCAGTGTATCAAGCCATCGACAACCCCAATGACGTTACCGTGACCCATGAATTCGCGACTCTAGAGGCTGCTCAGGCCTTCACAAAGTTGGAAGAGTTAGGAGAGGCGATGCGGAATGGAGGAGTGGTTGGGACGCCGACAGTCTGGTTCACGAGCAAAGTATAGCGTCCGGAAGTGATGGGTAACCTGCCCTCCGAGATCCGTTCTGGCGCTACGAAACGCACCGGATCTGCCGGGGGATCCGACTTCTGAAAAGTGGTTCGGGCATCATTTTCGTTATCCGCAATGGCCTGATGAAACGGATGTGCCGCGTGCCCCAGTTTGTCGAAGACAATCTTCTACTGCTTGGAACGTCATCGCGGACGAGCGCAGAGGTCGGCAGGCGAAAACCGGGCGATTCCGTCAAGCGCGGATAGGGGCGGAACAACGAGAAGAGAGCTTTGACCATCGACCCACAGACTTTTGATTCCGCGCAGAACTGAGTCGGCTCAGTTCTGCGCGGAAATCAACAAACTCATATTCGTGCCTTATGGCCGCCACGATGGATATGGCTCTGCGGTCGGTCACTCACGCGCGGCAGGCGACAAATTGACATGCGTCAAAGATCGAAGCTTCAAGCATCATCATCGTTAGACCACGTAGTCGATTGGTGGCTCGCTGTGAAGTTCATCGGCGGCGGCGTGTTCGGGATGCTGCTCGCCACACGAGTCAGCGGATGTAAGAACATCCTCAATCGCCTCTTTGGGGCACCCGTCTTTGTGGTCGTCGATTACATCCTTTATCGGAATTCTAGAACCTTGATGACTGTCCAAGCGTGCCCGCGTGACTGCTTGGGGCGGCAGGGTCCACGATGAAGATCCATAGCAGCCAAGCAAGGCGATCTGTTCTCTT
Source organism: Rhizobium sp. BK376 (assembly GCF_004341625.1). Classification (GTDB taxonomy): domain Bacteria; phylum Pseudomonadota; class Alphaproteobacteria; order Rhizobiales; family Rhizobiaceae; genus Rhizobium. The sequence goes on from NZ_SLZG01000020.1 coordinate 2,018, forward strand.
TGATGAAAGAATTGCCCGAAAGTCTTATGGCTGAGCTCATCTTTCGCCTTCGGCTCCGGCTGAACCCCAACTTGGCGGGGATCGAAAAGCCGGATGGGCGAACACCCCGTCGAGGAAGGCGTCCTACCTTGGGCTGTTCCTCTGTGTTAAGCGTAGCCGAGTTTTTTTGCAGCCCGCAGCGATGGGAGGTAAATGGATGAGCAGATTGCATTCAGAACGACATCTCGTTGCTCGCATTGGCTGGCTGCGGGCTGCCGTCCTTGGCGCAAATGACGGTATCGTCTCGACGGCCAGTCTCATCATGGGCGTTGCATCGGCGTCGGCGGGGACTTCGCAGGTGCTTATCGCGGGGGTCGCAGGCTTGGTCGCGGGCGCCATGTCGATGGCAGCGGGTGAATTTGTCTCGGTCAGCTCACAGGCCGACACGGAGAAAGCTGATCTCGCGCGCGAGCGTGGGGAGCTTCTGACCCAGCCCGAGGCGGAGCTCGAGGAATTGACAGATATTTATGTCGGCCGAGGTCTCACTCACGACCTGGCGAGAAAGGTCGCGGAACAACTGACGGCCAAAAACGCGCTGGAGGCCCATTCTCGGGATGAGCTCGGAATTGCCGAGCATATGGCGGCCCGTCCGATCGAAGCGGCTTTGACCTCGGCGGTGACCTTCGCGGTCGGGGCGGCATTGCCGCTTCTGGTCGTCATCCTTTCGTCCCCGCAGACAGCGGTCTACGCTGTCGCCATCGCATCGTTGATCTCCCTGGCCCTTCTCGGCGCCATTGGCGCCAAAGCGGGGGGTGCCAGTATTTTGAAAGCCAGCGCGCGTGTGACTTTCTGGGGTGTGTTTGCCATGGCGCTAACAGCAGGGATCGGCGCTCTCCTGGGCATAGCGGTCTAGCCGGAGTCTGCCAGGCGCAACCGTGATTTGTCGCCAAACACCGAGCGCTCGGCAATCGCCTCGGCGAGCTTCGACCTTAGGTTTGCGAACTCATTTGGCGATTTAACGTGAATAGCCGCCGATCCGCCCCACGATAGCCGGAAGGGGAAGTGTTCGGTGGCCCCTCAGGTCGACCACTCGACGTTGAAGAATGCCGGAGGTCGAGGTGGAGAGATCGCCGATCGATCGTCCATCTGCGTCATCCAGTCTTCTTGCTCCCATTAACGGAAAGGACCTTCGCTTCGCAGGCCAAGGCGAACGCCGAACTGAGAAGGGCGAGACTCTCGCCTATCGCCAATCGGTTGTTGGAATTGCTAAGGATCGTAAAGCCGAAAAACAGCAGGATTAGCCAATATGCGTTGAATGCTGTAGCGGGAATGATGCGAAAGCATGCCGCGCGATAGACCGATATGCAGGATGAGACAAGCATGGCAGCGAAGGCTACAAAGCCGACGACACCGTAGCGGACGAGGATCTCGAGATAGCCATTGTGCATGATCGTGTAATTGACCTGATAATGCGTCCGCGGCCACAGCGTCAGCCATTCGCTGCCCCAGCCGAACAGCGGCGCCATCGAGAACAGTTGCCAGGCGTTTGACCAGAGCTGCAAGCGTTCATCCATCGAGATGGGGGTCGCGCCGTCTTTGATCGTTTGCGCGACAGCCGAACTGACGCCGTCATGCCCGCCAAAACTTTCCAGCATCGCCATGGTCGAGGAGAATGTCGGGCCCGCCGTTCGATCAATATTGTCTCGAACGCCGTAGATCCCGATAGCGAGGAGCCCGACAATGACGGCGAGCGCAAGTAACCCTTTTTGGAATTTGAGCAGGCGCATGATGACCAGGATGACGAAGGGGAAAGTGAGGCCGAGTGAAAGCCAGACCCCCTTGGATTTCGCCCCATAGACCGCAACAAGACAGACAGCGACGATCAGGGGACAAATGATCGACGCAGAAGCCGCCATCCACGGTGAACTGCGTTCGCCGGTTCGATAATGAAGCATCCAGAGGATGGAACCGATCATCAGGATCCCGCAGCAGACGGCGCCATGGATCTGATTATGCTGAATAAGTGGCCGGATCGTCTCGCCATTAAAAATCGCCCCGAACCGGGTTGTGAACAAGAGAACGGCAAGGGCCAGGATGAAGTGAATGGTGATCAGTCGCTCCATCTGCGACCAGCATTGCAAGAATATCAATGCCAGGGGCGGAAAGGCGAGGGGCATGAGGAACAAAAGGTCATGGTCCCCGAGCGGATGATCGGAAAGAAGGACGAATTGCGCCAGGAATCGCATGAGGGCATAGCCGCCCCAGGCGAGGCAGATCCACCCGGTGCGGCTGATGGCCGGCTTTCTCTCGGTCTTCCAGTATCGAAAGAGCGCAAGACAGACCAACAGACCGCCGGCATAGCGATAAGCGTAACTTTCAATCAAGGACGCCGACATCATCAGGAGCCAAAGGCAGCTTGCGAGGAACGGCACAACAACACCTTTGAGCTCGGGCGGCGCGACCATGTCCATCGGTTCAACCGGTCGTCCCGCGTAGCCTTCTTTGCCTGGATTTGAATACATCGTGCCTCCGCAGTTCTCATCGCCCGCTGAATGGGCACTATCCCGGTCCCTAGCACTGCTTGATGAACCGGGCGTGAGCTTCAACGGCGCCGGATCTTTCGATGTTGAAGTCTTTGTTGATCGGGTACGATCGCGAGCGGAGACCGTCGTTGAATGGATAATGGGACGTCGATGTCTGGCCAATGGCATCAAGCTGATCCCTCGCCGAGCGCTCAGAACAAGGCCGAACCGGCACGATTGAAAGACGTCACGCTCTCGCCAAACTCCTGTAAGGCGCCCGTAAGCGTGACGCTGCAAGCTTGAGCCTCAATGATTAGGGACCGCCGCCGGGCTCGCTGAGCATCAGCATTGGGTTGGCAAGGGAGGATCATATGTCCGCTCAAGGGTATCAACGAGGCCTCGTCGACAAAAGGGGCGGTGAAGGAACACGTGGCAATCGCTTGGAACAGACCATGTTAAAACTGATCGCCCGCACAGCTGGTCCATTCATAATCGTCCTCATCGGTGTCGGCCTAACGTTCCTCATCATTAGCCTGCCAATGTCCGGCTAAGAGGAAGAGCATGCGGCCCCGTGCCCAACCGGACGAAGTACACGTCACGGATCGCCTTCGACATCCGTGACTTATAAGAACGGGTCCTTCGAGAAGGGCAAGCATTGGATTTGCGAGCACCCTTCGAAACGTTTCGGAAAAGCGCCCCTCGTCTGTCCGTAGCCGAAAAAGACAAGATCGAGGCAACCTAGCTTTCGTCCTGAACCGCCCTGCCGAGGACGGTCGAGAGCGCCGAAAGATCGAAATCAAGGCGGGGTGGGCCCCAAGGGAGGCGCGCTTGGGGTAACCCTCTGGCAGTCTACCGTTGTCGGCAGGCCAACGCTTTATCCGAATCTCTGAGGGCCGCATGTTCGTCGATGGGGTTGATCGGTGACACGTCTCCGATATCCAGGACGTTGCACAACCTGTTTCCCGCGTGCGCGGTTCTGGACCCCTGCCTCGGCCCGCGCTACGCGGTTTTTTCCGCAGTAGGAAGGCAGGCACGCCATATTCCGAGACGAGCGAACCCGTTGAAACGGAACCAATTTCGGTGCCGGATTCGTCCGGCCTCGCACATGCCGCTTGCCGCAATGACGATATGAAAGCCGCGCATCAGGTCCAGCGCCTTCGACTGCTCCGCCGTCTCCGTGAAACGCACGGTCTTCGACTTCAAGGCTTTGACCAACAGTTTGCCGTTGGCAAGGGTTGCTGCATGGCGCTGGAAAACCTCGGTCGCCCTTGACGCAAGCGGTGAATCTATGATGATCGGACACGCGGGCAGACTGCCCTCGTCGATCAGGACGTTGAGATCGGCAAGCAGTTCCTGAGTTCGTTCGACGGCAAATGACGGGATTAACAGCGCGCCGTTCCGCCGATGCGCCTTTCTGACGATATCGCACAACAATGCTCGCCTCGCTGCGTCCGACACCGCCGATCGCTCCCGGTCCCCGTAGGTGCTTTCGCAGATCACATATTCGAATCCCCGTGGTGCGACGGCTGCGGTTTCGAGCAGTTTGTGTCTTGGTCCGATATCGCCTGAGAACAATAGCCGGATCGGTGCTTCGGCCCCGGTTATTTCGATCTCGATCGAGGCAGAGCCGAGGAGATGGCCGGCATCCCAGAACCGGAAGCGAAGGCCTCCGGCAAGCTCCTGCCACGTCTCATAATCGACAGCACGGAACTGCGTCATCGCCACGCGTGCGTCTTCAGCCGTGTAGATCGGTTCTAGCTGCGCACGCTGGCGCCGGCGATTGCGCCGGTTCAGTTGCTCGACCTCGGACTCCTGTATGTGTGCGGAGTCCTGAAGCATGATCCCGCACAGGTCTATCGTTGCCTGAGTGGCGTAGATGGGTGCCTGCAGGCCGGCCTTCACCAGCTTGGGAATGAGGCCGGAGTGGTCGATATGAGCATGTGTCAGTATGACGTTGTCTATCGCCTGCGGGACGAAGGCAAATGGCCGGTAATTCAGTTCCTTTTCGGTCTTCGATCCCTGGAACATGCCGCAGTCAATCATCGTCCGCGTGCCCTCGTGTTCCAGCACGAAACAGGATCCCGTCACCGATCCGGCCGCGCCATGAAAATGAATCGTCGGCTCCGCCATCGGATTCTCCTTTGCAGTCTCGACGCTACCTCAAATGCCGCATCGCACATTGATGAGGATCAAGGAAAGCCGGCGGGGACCGTTTAAGCTTTGGGGATCCTATTCAGAAAAGAGGGGAACCGGGCATGTCAATCAGAACAGTCTTGTGCGTGCTGGACGTCAATCAATTCGAAGAGGACCTGAAAGGGGCGATTTCCTTCTGTGAAAGTCGTGGAGCCCACCTCGTGGCATTGCTCATTTCGATGGACGCAGCGCCGCCGCCGATGGGACGCTATGAGGATGTCTCGGCGCTCTGCGCGCAATTGCAGGAGGAGGCCGCGGATCGTCTTTACAAGAAGTCGGAGGAAATAAAGGCTGTGCTCGCGCGAAGCCAAACATCCTACGAGGTCCAGGAGGTGTATACGGAATTCGCCTGGGCGGACGAAGACATCGCTGAACTGGCGCTTTATGCCGACCTCGTTCTTGTCGGCGCGCAGGCGGCTGCGGATGAAGGACTTCGCCGGAAAATCATCGACGGCGCTCTATTTCAGTCGCCAACACCGATCCTGATCAATCCCAAAAGACATGTTGTGGAACTGTCGCCCCGTTCCATCCTGCTCGCCTGGGACTCCAGCGACGAGGCTGCACGGGCTGCACGTCAGTCGATGGAGTTTCTGAAACAGGCGGAGTCCGTTCATGTGACGCTGGTCGACCCGCTGGCATCGCGAGCGGCCAATGGCGAAGAACCTGGCGCCGATATCGCAACATTCCTGGCAAGGCATGGCGTCAAGACCGACGTCGACCGCGTCGCCAGCGGCGGCAAGCGGGTCGAGGAGGTACTTCGCCAGCACGCCATCGACGTATCCGCCGATATGGTCGTCATGGGCGCCTACAATCATTCCCGTCTGCAGCAACGACTGTTTGGCGGCGTCACGCGATCGATGGTGGAAGACACGACGCTCCCGCTTTTTCTCGCGCATTGAGTGGGCTTCAACGCGGACTTTGACCACGCTCAATGCCGCTGACAGCCAAAGGCACAAAATCCATTCGAGGCGAATGCCTCGAGCAAATTTTTCGCAGGAGGAAGACATGAATGATCTTCAAATTCGCCAGGACGTCCTCGACGAGCTGGAATTCGACCCGAGGATCGACGCTGCCAATATCGGGGTGTCGGTCGATGACGGCATCGTCACTTTGTCCGGGCATGTGAAAAATTACGCCGACAAATTGGCCGCCGAAACGGCGGCCCAACGCGTCAAGGGCGTTCGAGCCATCGCAGAGGAAATCGAGGTTCGCCTTCCCGCGCAGAAGAAACGTGCCGACGACGAGATAGCGGCGCGCGCGCTCGACATTATCGCATGGGATACGGCGCTTCCCGAAGGCGCGATCGAAGTCAAGGTTCAGAAAGGGTGGGTCACGCTCTCCGGCGAAGTTCGGTGGCATTTCCAGCGGATGGCAGCTCAGAACGCTGTCCAGAAGCTGAGTGGCGTATCTGGCGTCATCAACCTTCTGACGATCCGGCCGCAGCCGACCGCAGCCGACGTCAAGGGCAAGATAGAGCAGGCGCTTCGCCGTCGCGCAGAAAGCGAGCTCGACGGGATAGAAATCGACGTCGCCGACAAGACGGTTGTGCTCAAGGGAGGCGTGCGAACCTGGAGCGAAAAAGCACTTGCGGAACAGGCCGCATGGTCTGTGCCGGGCGTTTCCGTCGTCGACAGTCATCTTCAAATCATCTGAGACGAAGTGGGGGAGGGGAAGATTCCTCCCTCGTCGACATCGGGCGGGATTGCGCCGGACACAGGACCGGAGCGCCCGGTCCGATTGCTGTTCCGCGAGCTTCACCACCTCGACCAGCTGCCGTGAGGCGGTGACGGATGTCACCTATCGACGGATGGGAAAGAGTACGTTCGAAGACGAACTTTCCGCCGCTCGGCATCTGCGCGCCGACGTCCCATCGCGGCTTTGCGACGAGGTGGCCGTCGCTCCGGACCAGATAGTGTTGCTGTCCTGCAAGTTGCCGAAGAGCGCCTCTGTCGCTTCCTTCTGAAGCAGCGCAACGGGGTTCGTCTGACGGCGCAGCCCCTAGTCTCTCCTTCATCTGCCGATGACGCGCGCGGATATCCCGATTACCTCATTGCCTCGGATTGACGGTGGAGACCGTTTCAAGGACCTTTACCAAGCTCACGTCGATAGGCGCAATCGCGCCGGGCGGGCGGCACGATATTCGGATCTCATCCGCCTCTCGGCAATAGATTCGCCGGCGCCACATGGAAACGTTCGGGCGAAAAAGATACGGTAACCGTGTGCGTTCGCCTCAGTACAATCTTGCCATGAGGGCCGATATATTCCGTTCGAAAGCCCATCGCATGAGCCTGCTTGAGAAAGCGATCGGCGCTCAGCATGTCGACGACGAAGCTGTCGTTGAGACATTGACAAAGCGGGCCGCAGAATTCTCGCTTGATCCATTGGCGGGCGCGTTCCGACATAGCGGTAATGCGCCAACTGTCGTTGCTGGACCGGTCAAGTTGAAAATCACCGGCGGATTCTGCGGGAGAGGGCGGCGGATACCCTGCGCCGGCCAGAAGCGCTTCACTGTTTCGAGACGTGTCTGAGGTCATGGTGACATCTCCTGTCGAAAGCGAGAAGGCGGTGCCGTCCCCGCCTTGTTCCAAGGCTGACTGTCAGCCGATTGAGAGCTGGTCGTCCAGAGCCGTCACGCCCTTGGCCGACCATGCGGCGCGCTCGGCGGCCTGGCGTTCGGACCAGGTCCTGACTTTGCCCCTCAGGGTGACCTTCCCACCGGAGACGTCTACCCCGATAGCCTGGGCTTCCAGTTCCGCGTCGCGCTCCAAAGCCTTCTCTATACGCGCTTTTACATCGCCGGTGGTGGCGCGCGGCATCACATCGATCAGATTGGAAACGCCGATCACGCCATCAAGGTGACGCATGGCGTCGGACGCAGCCGACTTCTGAAACTGCCAGGCGACCTTCCCACTGAGCGTGATCCAGCCTTTGATGACCCGGACTTGCACGGCGCCGCTTGGAATGGAGACGTTCCAGTCGATCATGTTGGCAGCGCGTCGCGCTATGTCATCATCATCTGTGGGCTTCGCACCATAAATACGGACGTCTATCCCCTGAACGATCCCGCGCACGCCCTTAATGCGCTTGACGATGCGTTCGGCGTTCTCTTTTTCGGCATAGGTTTGAACGCGCCCCGTGAGCGTGACGATGCCATTATCCGAAGTGACACCGATATCCGCGGCATCCAGGCTCGGTTCATATTCGAGGGCGTCGAGAATGTTCTGCCTCAAAGCGATGTCGTCCATGATCTTCTCCTTCAATCTCTGTCGACCGTTCCAGAATAAGGCGGCAGAAGAGGATGTCGTTGACGAGGATCAATGGCTCGTCGCATGATCGGTGCCCATCAGGGTCGCGTGTGCAAAACCGTATGCATCGCCAGTCTGGCATCTTTGATTGCGCGGTCAGAGTTTGGAGCTTTGGTGTGCAGGCTATTTGGAAGAAGCCGCTGACTTCGACTTTTTTTCGCAGATGACACCAACGGCTCGCCGTGAGCACCCTGCAGCCGTTTGCTACGGGACATGGCCGCAACCTGACCCCAAGAACAATCATTAGCGCGAATCGCGGAGGCAAGGACATGGCGCGAGGGTGGATGAGAGGCCCGCACGGTCCCCAGGATACGGGCCTCTCCTGGCCGGGCAGGCCAGAGACAAGCACGGGCGCTTGTCATTTTGAGGCTCACATCTTAAAGGCCGGGCGACATTGACTTAAGTCAACCCTTGTTCACGCTCTCGACGCAGGCAGTTGGCCGTTTCCTAGCGGCTCTCCCTCAAGAACGACGAGGCAAGCAAGCACGACGGTCGCCGCCGATATCTATTTTCCAAAGCTTCCGCCGTGAGCCAGCTCGGTATCGAGCGACGGCCGGTCAGAAATTTGGACCGCCGAGGGACTTGCGATCGAGGGTCCCCCGGGACGAATATGCGGTAAAGCGGACGATATAAAGTCCGGGGCGCTGATTGCCGGGAGCCGGGATGAGGACGTCGGCACCGTTTGATCCAAGCCTTCGCGTGCGGATGACAACCAGCCCGTTCAGCCCGAAAACGTCCACAGTCGTGCGACCGAGCTTCACCGGCCCAGTGAAGCTCAAAAGGCCACCGGTTTGAGATCGGGGGGAGATCTCTTCTCAGCCGGCATTGAGCACCGCCATATCTGCCAGCAGGTTCTCAGCTCGAACAACAGTTACAGGAAGGATCGCCTTTGCGACTACTCGAAGCCTCCTCAGACCGTGCCGGCAATGCTTGTGCCGGTTTTGTCGTAATCGGACCGGCACAAACTTGATCCGCATCAAGGCAAGCCCATCAATCTTCGGTTTTCATCATCGTTGTCCAAGATGCAATGGAGGATTCGATGGCTGGCTTTTCGATTTTGGAACAGGTGCGTGGCGAGCTTTGCGCCGCCGAGGGTATTTTCGTCGAAGCGCCAGAGCCGGACGGGCCAGGATGGAGCGAACCTTCCGAGACTGCCGACCCATCCAAAAGAGCCGACTTCGAGCTATACACCGACGACGCGGGGATCTGGCACCTCAAACCTCTGACGCCGCAAGGCAGATTATGGGCAAGAGGAAATTCGATCCTCGATCTTGAAGGCGAAAGGCCCTTCTCGCTGACGGACGTGAACAGTTTCTTAAACCGCGTACGCGACCACGGCTTGCGCACTCGGTATCTCGGGCCGGATGGGAAATCCATCATAGAATGAACAGCCTTTCGGATCGAGCGCACCTCGGGCTGGTAAGGGGCGCCCCGGGTCGCTGAACATTATGGTGCGCAGACCATTGGCGTTTTCGCGACCCGCCCGAAGAGTTGGCTCTGTCCGACCGACGGGAAAACGATATGCTATCCATAGAAGTATTCAGGGCTTCGAAGTTTGAGCAGGATCAAAGCGTCCGGCTCAGCCTAATGAAACGCTCATTCTCCCGCGGCAGAGCAGCAGCCCAATCCCGAACCAACCAAAAAAGGAAAGCGACAATGGACACCAAGGCAACGCGAGCGACGTTGAGCGGCATGAGAGCAGATCTTGACCGGCGTCTTGCCGCGATCGACGCCGATCTGCGTGTCTTGCTCGAGCCTGACAGCCAGGAGCGCGCCACACAGGTTGAGAATGATGAAGTTCTTCGTCGCATGCAGGCCGAAGCGGCCGAGCAGATTGCCGCAATCGACGCAGCACTGGAAAGATTGGATAACGGCGCCTACGGGAGGTGCGCGAAGTGCCATGAAGAGATTGGCAAGGATCGTCTTGCTGCCGTTCCTTATACTGCATTCTGCATCAGCTGCGCCCGGTCGCTCGCTTGACTTATCGGTTTTCCGGACGTCGCTAGGATAAGAATTCCTGCCCTGTTGCGCCGAACAACCCTGCCACTCAGGCCCCGAAGGCGTCTGCGTCAATCAATCAGGCTAGTGGGCAAGAAGGACCGGCAGCTCGCACTTGGCGAGCAGTTCGCGGGTGACACCTCCGAGGATGAATTCACGAAAGCGGGAATGGCCGAAGCCACCGGCGACCAGGATGTCCGCGTTCCGTTCAAGCGCTGCCGATTGGATGGCAGCGGCGGGCGTGTCTGCGCGGGCATGGATACGCACGTCTTCCACCGTCAATCCTGAATGTTCCAGGCCGGCAATCAAAAGCGCGCGGTTACCTTCGTCAATCGGCTTATCGTCGGTAACGGAGACCACCTGCACCTTGATTGCTCGATCGATGAACAGGCGTGCGCTCGAGATCGCACGCGCCGCAGCAGCGCTTCCGTCCCAGGCGATTGCAACGGTATCTACGCGACCGCAAACATTGGAAACCGGATATAGCACAAGTGGTCGTCCGCTCCCAAACAGAAGTGCTTCGGAAAGATTGCGGGTGATTTCCGACGCCTCCACGATCGACAGATCGTGAACTCTGGAAATTTCGGAAAGCATGTCGTGCACGCTCGCGTCCTGCGCCTCGAAACTATGGATCCGAACCTCCATGCCGGTCTGCGAGGCCGCAGAGCTTATATGCTCTTTCAGCGACGATCCGCTGCGCAGGCTATATCCTTCCCCCTCCGCCCGCCATTTGTCGAAGTCGATCGCAGTCGGAAAAGGCTGGTGGATCGGCGGTACCCGCACCTTCGGTATGCTTGCTACAAGGTCGGCACCGTGCTGACGGGCAAGATCAATCGCGTTGTCGACGATGGTGAAGGAGCTGGGGTCGGGATAGGTCGACAAGGGAAGATGGAATTGGGGCTTCATGCTGGCCTCCCGAGATAAAACTGCGCTATCTTGCCTCTTGAGGAGACCCACGCATTGCGCTCGATCAATCTGTCTCCTGCCGATGATCTTGCCAATGCCAAGCAGAGGGAATCGACGCGACGACGGGGAGGGAATTGAGCTGAAACCAGCCCAACCGCAAAAAGCGAGTGCCCTGAAACGTCAAGGGGTTGCCGGCCAAGAAAGCATCCCGATTTCGAACAAGCTTTAAGTCCAAGAATTCTGCGGCGCTCTTGATTCATATCAACGCAGGCATTTTGCATCGAGCGTCTGATCGGCTCACCATCAATGGAGGCGAGCCGATGCTGGCGAGAGATATCATGACAATGCCTGTGAGACGATCGACGAGGGGCACAACGTCAGGGAAGCAATCGAGATCGTCAATGCGAGCAAGATCGGCGCCGTTCCCGTCGTCGATCATGAAGGAAGGGTGACCGGCATTGTCAGTGAAGGCGACCTGCTGCGCCGTGTCGCATCTTCGTGGTCGAGGCGTGCGGTGCCACATAGTCGCGACCGGGACGACGCGCTGGCGAACTACGTCAAGGCGCGAAGCTGGCGTATCAAGGACGTCATGACGACCCCCGTTGTCAGCGCCACGCCGACCGCCACGGCAAGCCAGCTTGCTGAGCTCCTGCAGGCGCACGGGATCAAGCATGTGCCGGTCTTAGATGGCGGAAGGCTCGTGGGGATGATCAGCCGCCGTGATTTGATGCGCGCCCTTCTCGAAATTCCCGCCGATTGCACCGCCGCCGGCGACGAGGCTCTGAAGACCGCCGTGCGCAGCCGTCTGGAAGCGGAGCTGGAAATCTCGCCCGCCAGCGTGGCGACAACTGTTTCGAAAGGTATCGTCACCTTGCGTGGTGAGGCCGGATCGGAACTCGAACGCGAAGCCGCAAGAGTGGCGGCAGAAAGCGTTCGAGGGGTCGGTGGGGTCGTGAACATGATTAGGATCGCAGGTCCGGTAGGGAGCCGCGTCAGCCTCTAGCACGACAATCCACTCTCGCAGGACCCGGCAATTTTGATGGCGGAGCGACTCATGAATATTCGCGACGACTTCGGCAGCCCCAAGATTTTGACCGCGATGATTGTGAAGATCTTCGATGCGATCATATCGAGACTTGTACTGGTCATCCTGATCATCATGATCGGGACTGTTGTGGGCGTGCTCCTGTTCAAGTCACCCGGTGGAGGCGCGGGAGGCGGTCGCGTCGAGCGCTCGCTCCAGGCACCATGAGAACGCGAAACGGGAGCGTAAGGAGCTTCTGTGCTACACTGACGGCATCGCAGATGCTCGGAGCAGATGCTCGGGCAGGTAAGATGAAGGAGGCACAGTCTTGCTCCGATGATGCCACCCAGGTGGTACCGGCGGCGTTCAATCCCCGGGTCGCGAGCGCCACTTCGCTCAATATAGCGAGATAAGCGAAGATAACGTCTAATTCGTTGACGAGCCGGGCCCGAGACCGACCGATTGTCCGCGGATTTTCCTTCCAGGTGGGTGGCTGGTGCGAACCAAAGCAGCTTCCAATGACTTGCGCCAAATGTCTCGCGCCATCGCCGTTTCGTCGCGTCGTCGCAGTCGGCGCGTCGGTTCGGCCAAGGCGATGGATGCTTTTCAAACCGGACACACGTACTCTGCTTACCGAGCAAAGGCCGGTCGGGGCTCGGGTGTCGGGGCTCAGGTGTCGGGGCTCAGGTCGAAGACCGGATCCCCCTGCTGGGGTTTCCCGCTCGGTCTCTTCGGCTGCCGTATACAGCAAGTCATGCATTTTCTTGCGAAGGTCCGTCTCGCTGACCGCCTGATCGGCCGCGGCAAAGTCCGCTACGATCTTTTCAACGAGGCGTGTATCACCATGTTCAAGACCGATCTTCTCGACCTCGTTTACGTAGGCTTCGACATCCGTGCGACCGATTTTCGTGGCGACCGTCCCGCCGGCTCGCGATCTCGACGAGCCTTCACCAGGAAAGACCGTTCATGACGCAGGATATCGGCGCCTTCCTACGCTCGTCTTCTCTCCTCTAGCATTCTCATGTCGATCTTCTCCGACCAACGACGAAACTCCCGGCACGATTAGCCCCCGGGGCCCATTGTCGCATCATCAAATATCAAGCAATCCTTGCTGCTCCTAGGCGGGCCTTGCATTGGCATTGATCAAAGGCGCACCCGAGGCTGAGCCCCTCTCGTCCGTCCATCCGCCCTGGAATTCACCCCCCCCCGGCGAAGGCCTTGCCAATTTCCAAGGGATTGATGCCGGTCAATGAATCAGCCCTCCTGATATGAGCATCATTGACTACCCGTCTCCGCGATGGTGCGGTGACAGAGATCCGGAGGGGTGGATGCGCGCGCCAGCAGGTAGCCAGGATTTGCCGCCACTCACGAGCGAATCGTTGCGGGCTGCCGATCCTTGCGAAGCTCGTCCGATCGCACCCGGTCGGTTCAATCCGTTCATGGTCCGCGCAAGGTGTACGCCCCCGTTGCCGACGGCGGTCGTGCATCCCTGCAGCCCCCAGGCAATTCTGGCTGCGGTGGAGGCTCGCGACGAACATCTGCTCGCGCCGCTGCTTGTCGGGCCTGAAAGGAAGATCCGCGCAGCAGCGGCGGAGGCGGGTGTATCCCTGGAAGGGATGCTGATCGAACCGACCGAGCATAGTCATGCGGCGGCCGCTCGCGCAGTCGAACTGGCAGCGCATGGAAAGACCCGGGCCTTGATGAAAGGGAGTTTGCACAGCAGCGAGTTCCTCGGTGCCATCGTCGCGAAATCTTCGGGGATTACGACTGATCGCCGCATCAGCCACGTCTATGTCGCGGACGTCCCGTCCTACGACAAGTTGCTGGTCATCACCGACGCGGCGATCAACATCGCTCCAACGCTGATCGAAAAACGAGACATCTGCCAAAACGCCATCGACTTCATGCACCGCGTTGGAGTTGCCGAGCCGCTCGTCGCCGTCCTTGCGGCCGTAGAAACGGTAGAGCCGTCGATGCCTGCGACAATAGAGGCTGCAGCGCTGATGGTTATGGCGTTGCGCGGGCAGATCACGGGCGCCAGGGTGGATGGTCCTCTCGCGTTCGACAGCGCCATCGATCCGGATGCCGCTCGGATAAAGGAAATCGTATCTCCCGTCGTTGGCCGGGCGGATATCCTCGTCGCCCCGAACCTTGAAGCCGGCAACATGCTGGCAAAGCAATTGATTTACTTTGCAGGAGCCGACGCCGCCGGTCTCGTGCTCGGAGCCCGCGTTCCGATCATCCTTACAAGCCGAGCCGATTCTTTGAGGGTTCGACTGGCTTCCGCGGCCCTTGCCAAACTTATCGGCGTCGAGACCACCGGATCGGTGGCCGACTAAGAGCCGCCTTTGCGCCGCTCGTTTCAAAGGGTGAACGGCATCAACCGCTTAACAGTCCGATCGACCGGCGATTTGTCACGTCGAACGAGGAACTGTCGGGCCGGCGACTTGCGGCCGCCACCGTCACGGATAACGAACCGTCCGTTTTTAGTCCGACCAGACCCACTCCTTGATTTCCGGCAAATCGTCGAACCGGTCGCAAATGTAGGCATGATGCCGTTCAAGAAGAGAAGTGCACCGAGCGGCAAGTCCTGCATTGCTCAACAGCATGTTCGGCACGTAGCGCAGGACATCCAGGCACAGATGCAGTCGGCTGATCTTGTTTAGGACAACCATGTCGAAGGGCGTCGTGGTCGTGCCCTCCTCGAGATAACCGCGAACGTGAAAGCGATCATGTGCCTGCCGTCCATGCAGCAGATCATGGATCACGCCAGGATATCCGTGAAAAGCAAAGACAACAGGCGCGGTGGCCGTGAATACTTCCGTAAAATCGGTGTCGCTCATGCCATGCGAATGACGGTCTGCCGGGCAGAGCCGCATCAGGTCGACGACGTTGACGACCCGCACTTTGATATTCGGCGCGTACTGGCGCAGCATCCAGGCAGCCGCGATCGTTTCCTGGGTCGGGATGTCACCGGCGCAGGCCAGAACGACGTCAGGTTCGTCCGGCTCATTACTGTACATGTCCCAGACGCCTGCGCCTTTCGCGCAGTGGGCCTTGGCCTCGTCCATCGTCAGCCATTGCAGTTGCGGCTGCTTGTCGATGACAATCAGGTTAAGATAATTGCGACTTTGGAAACAATGGTCTGCAATGGACAAAAGGCAATTCGCATCCGGCGGAAGGTACACCCGCGCGACCGTCGGCTTGCGGTGAATGATCGTGTCGATGAAGCCGGGACCCTGGTGACTGAAACCGTTGTGATCGTTTCGCCAGCAGGTCGAGGTGAGGAGGTAGTTGAGTGACGGGATGTCGGCTCGCCATGGCACGCGTTTGGCATGCTCGATCCATTTTCCATGCTGCATCGACATGGAATCGACGATCATGGCGAAAGCCTCGTAGCTTGCAAAAAGCCCGTGACGGCCCGTCAGCGTATAGCCTTCCAGCCAGCCGTGGCAGCAGTGTTCACTCAACACTTCCATCACACGCCCGTCATGCGATACGTGATCGTCGCCGGGCAGAATTTCGCTGACAAGACAACGGTCGGAAACCTCAAAAACGGCGCCGAGGCGGTTCGAATTGGTTTCATCCGGGCAGAACAATCGGAAATTGTGCGGATTGGCCCTGTATATGTCTCTGAGATATTCGCCGAGAACCGCGGTCGATCCCAGCCTCTCTTTCGCGCGATATGTGGACTTGAAGGCATAATTGTTGAAGTCAGGCAGGTTGAGCGGCACGGTCAGCCTGCCGCCGTTTGCATGGGGATTGGAGCCCATCCGACGTTCGCCGGCCGGTGCAAGTTCGGCGTATTCTTGACGGAACGTTCCGTTTTCGTCGAAAAGTTCGTCAGGCCGGTAGCTGCGCATCCAGTCCTCGAGGATCTGCAAATGCTGAGGTTTTGTCAGAACTTCCGACACAGGAACTTGATGCGCGCGGAACGTGCCCTCGATCGGAAGCCCGTCGACGACCTTTGGGCCGGTCCAGCCTTTGGGGGTTCGCAGCACGATGAGCGGCCAACGGGGTCTTGCGCCGATTGCACCGTTGCGGGCCGATGCCTGGATCTCGCGGATTTTGACGATGCAGGCCTCAAGCGTGCCAGCAAAGTCCTGATGGACGGCCTGCGGGATATTGCCCTCGACGAAATGGGGTTCATAACCCTGTCCTTCGAAAAAACTCGCCAGGTCCTTGTCGTTGTGGCGGGCCCAGACGGTCGGCCCGGCGATCTTATAACCATTCAGATGAAGGATCGGCAGAACGGCGCCGTCGCGGGCCGGATTGATGAAGTCAACGCTTTTCCAGCTTCCCGCAAGGGGGCCCGTTTCGGATTCGCCGTCACCAACCACGGCGGTGACGATCAGATCGGGATTGTCCATCACCGCGCCGAAGGCATGCACCAGCACGTAGCCGAGCTCGCCACCTTCGTGGATGGAACCGGGGGTTGGAACGCTTACATGGCTCGGAACCCCGCCAGGCGTCGAAAACTGCCGGAAGAGCCGGAGCATGCCGGCTTGGTCCCTGGTCACGTCAGGATAGAATTCGCTATAGCTGCCTTCCAGATAGACATTGGCGATCATTGCCGGTCCACCGTGACCGGGGCCTGCCATGTAGATGGCATTGAGATCGAGTTTCTTGATCAACCGGTTCATATGGACATAGATGAGGTTCAGGCCTGGCGACGTCCCCCAATGTCCAAGTAGCCTGGGTTTGATGTGCTCGACCGTAAGCTTTTCGCGAAGCAGAGGATTGGCGGCAAGATAGATCTGGCCGACATTGAGGTAGTTTGCGGCTCGCCACCACGCGTCTATCTTGTGGAGTTCGTCCTTTGTCAGCACCGCGTTCGGCTTCTCAAGAGCGTTCATGATCGTTCCTCGGGTTCAATGGCGACATCGATTATGTGGCCCGTCTATGTAAGCCCGTCGCCTCTCGCGAGGAGGGTAGAGCGGGTTCTGCTCGCCTGCTTTGATCTTGATCATAGGATCGGAGAAACAGGCAGCGATCGGTGGACAGTGCTGCTGAAGAGGGTTTTGCGGGGGCCGCAGGGGTCCCTTCATCCCCTCGGCGTCTTGGCCGACGGCATCTGTTGAAGTCCATTCACGACTTGCACTCCGGATTGCCCACAGGCTTATCGCAAGCACGTGCGCGGCGTCGTCAGGGTTTCCGCCGCCCTGGACAAGGAAGCAGCCGGGGTAGGCAAAGATGGGCGCAACAATATCGGGCTACGGCCTCAGTGCCCAAGATCGTGCAAGGCCCTGAAAGCTCTAAACAGCGTGCTTGGTTGGAGCTGACCCTTGAACACGGGGGGGCGGCTCGCTCCGAAGACGGAGAAGTCGGGCGACCGCCGCCTGCGCGGATCGAACGGAATATTCCACAGTGAAGACGACATCATCCGGCAGCTCGACGAATTGACCGAGAAGCCCGAGGTTCTGCCATCCGTCCGGCACGACATCCGGCCGGTCGCCTTTCTCTCGGCAGAGAAACTGGCTTGTGATGAACGGCATCATGCCGGGAATGACGGTAATTTTGCCAAGCCGCTTATCGTCGAGATGTCCGGCTCCTAGGTGGCCCAGCAATTCCTGCAGGATCTCGTCGCCGCCGCACTGCTCCATCGGCTTGGATACGAAGTCGCCGGTGCGTTCGACCGAAAGACCGTAGCCCCAAAAGACATCAACGTCTTTTGGCTGATCGATGAAATGAGGTTGGTGAGGCAGGACGATCGACATCAACCAAGCCGAGTCTGCAAATGTCACGAGTCCGCCTTCGCCTGGGACGTTTCCGGTGAGATCCCGGATGAGTTCGAAGAAGTCAGGGCGATGGCATGTACCGGTGAACGAAACCCATTTGGAACGGGAGACTTGACCGCAAAAGGCGGATGGGCGCCCGAGTTCGGGACGACCTTCAGCCAACGATTCCCATAGCTTCCAGGCGCCGCCATCGTATTTGTCGAGAAGAAGAGCGGGATGTTCGGGGGTTCCGACAGCCGATGCTTCCGTCATCGACCCCAACGTGACGAAGACAAGATCTGCGGGATCGACGATCTGCTCAACGATAGCACCGTTTTGCTCATATACGATTCGCTCTACCGACTGCGACGGACCGGGCCGGACATCGATCTCTTGACGGTCGCATCGAGAACGCAGCGGACGCCATGCTCGTCCAGCCATGCCTTGAGGGGTCGCACGAGTGAATCCTGCTGATTGAAGACGGTCCGCATGATGCCCTTGAGCTCGTTGAAACCGTCGATCATGTGGACGAAGCGCAGCAGATAGCGCTTGAACTCGACAGCGGAATGCCACGGCTGGAAAGCAAACGTCGTACACCACATGAGCCAGAAGTTCGTCTCGAAAAACGAGGCCTCGAAATGATCCTGAATGCAGGTTGCTGCCAGCAACGTTTCCGGTTCGATGGCGAGACGCTCAAGCGCCAGGATGTGCCGCTCCGCAAGGCCGAACGGAGGCCGATCGATCGCCTGGCCATTACGAACCAGGCGAGCCTTTGATGCCGTCCTGACGACCTCGTTCCACTGAAGGATCTCCTGGCTGACTGTCTGCGATCCGTCGAGCGTTGGTATGGAGGAGAACAGGTCGAAGGTGCATCGATAGTGCTCCTCAAACATCCGGCCGCCGCGCAAAATATATCCTTTGTCGGCTGAGCCGGAGGCATCAAGGCTTCCTCCTAATCGGTCGAGCTCCTCGAAGATCGTGATATTGTGGCCATGAAGGTGACCGTCGCGGATAAGAAAGGCGGCGGCGGCAAGGGAGGCGATACCACCACCGACGAGATAGGCTTTCATGGTGCTGCGATCGGGGGATCGCGGAAACAGCTTCGTGGTGTCACGCTCCCGCCGGGCTATTTCATCTTCCTGATCGATCATCAGCTTCCTCCTATATCGGATCATCAAGCACGGGTTTGGTCAGCGGACATTGACCAGCGTCAATGTCGCTAGAGAAGAGAGGTGGAAGAAACTGCTCCATACGGATCGTTTTCGCGTCACTGTTGGACGAGGCCGATCGCAATCACGTTGCAAATGCTGCAGAGACGGAATGATATTGCCATGCGCGACGTCCTTCGACCTGAAACCGCAGACCATCTGACGCCATTGGGGGCACGCAAGCCACACGATATACACGCACCCACAGCGGAAGGCCGGCCAAAGGTCGGCATGGTTGCGCTGTTCTGGCGCTGGGGCCTTGCGATCGTCGCACTGGCGGGGCTTTGCATATTCATTTTGAATTTCGCCGACTTGCGTTTCTTTGCCGACATCCTTGCCACCGCGGATCCCGCATGGCTCGCGGTGGCCTTCGCCGTCCAGGCGGCGACCTATTTCTGCACCGCGGCTCTATGGAGGCAGGTGTTGGCTGGCGCTGGCATCGTCATTCCGATACGGGATCTCTTTGGACTGGCCCTGGTGGAGCTGTTTGCCAACCAGGCGGTGCCCTCTGGCGGCATGAGCGGGAACCTCATCGTCGTAAGGGGGCTCAATCGCCGAGGCGTCCCAGCCTCGATCGGAGCGACCGCTTTAATTGCCGCGACCCTTTCCTACTACGTCGCCTACCTGTTCGTGGCATTGTCCGCTTTCATGCTGTTGTGGCACATGAACCGTTTCAGCAATGCTTGGGCGGCGCTTTTGATCGCCTTCGTGACTGTCGTCTTGACGTCGGCGGGCGTCGTGCTCGCCGTTGCGGTCTCACGTGGGAGATTTATCCCGTCTTTCGCAAGGGATTATCGTCCCGTCGCAAGAATAGTGGATCTGCTGCTGAAGGTGCATGTGGACATGTTGCAGAGCAACCGCCTCGTCGTCGAGACGATCGCTCTGCAATCGGCTATATTTTTGATCGACAGCGCAACGCTCTGGTGCGCGGCGCGTTCGATCCATCTTATGATAAGCCCTGAGGCCGCATTCATCAGCTTTGTGTTTGCATCGGTCGCCGCAACCGTGTCTCCTATACCGCTCGGGCTCGGGTCCTTCGAGGGCACCTGTGTCGCGATGCTGGTCTTTTTCGGTGGACGCCTCGAAGCAAGCTTGGCGGCCACCCTCATTTTGCGTGGATTCACCTTCTGGCTTCCTATGGCGCCAGGACTGTGGATGATCCGACGGGAGGCCGGTTATTTGCCAAGGTATACCTCTCTGCCGATCAGCAAGGAGCAAGACGATGAGAGCAATGATTCTTGAAACGATCGGTGCACCGTTGAGATTGACCGAGAGGCCGGATCCGATCCCCTCGCTGGGCGAGATCAGGCTGAGAGTCGAAGCGTGCGCGGTCTGTCGAACCGACCTGCATGTCGTCGACGGAGATCTGCCGGATCCGAAACTGCCGATTGTCCCGGGTCACGAGATCGTCGGGATCGTCGACGCCGTCGGGGAGGGGGTCGATCCGGATCGACTTGGGCGCCGCGTGGGCGTGCCCTGGCTGGGCCATACCTGTGGCGTCTGTCTCTTTTGTCGAACCGGCGCGGAGAACCTCTGCGACCGTCCGCTGTTTACAGGGTACAGCCGAGACGGAGGCTTTTCGTCCGTTGTGGTGGCGGATGCCGCATTCGGTTTCGACCTTGATCCCGACGCGGATCCCGTTTCTCTCGCACCGTTGTTATGCGCAGGTTTGATCGGCTGGCGATGCCTCAAAAAGGCCGGCGACGGAAAAAAGATCGGGCTATACGGGTTTGGCGCGGCAGCACATATCGTTGCGCAGATCAGCATCTGGCAGCGAAGGGACGTCTATGCGTTCACAAGCCCTGACGATAGTAACGCACAGGCATTCGCTCGCGACCTTGGCGCGAAATGGGCGGGAAGTTCCGACGAGCCACCGCCGGTCGAGCTTGATGCAGCGATCATCTTTGCGCCAGTCGGGAAACTGGTGCCTGCGGCTCTTAAGGCCGTGCGCAAGGGAGGCAGGGTCGTCTGCGGCGGCATCCACATGAGCGACATACCCTCCATGCCCTATGCGGTGCTTTGGGGAGAACGGCAACTGATGTCGGTCGCCAACCTTACCCGTGCCGACGGCGATGAGTTTTTTCCCATTGCAAGGGCGGCTGGCGTGCGCACGCATACGACGGCATATCGCCTTGACGAGGCCAACGAGGCGCTTTCCGATCTTCGCTACGGCCGCATCAACGGTGCCGCCGTGCTGGTGCCATGAACCCGCGCGCCGTGATACATGCCAGGCTAAGCTTTCTTGGAACTGTCGATGAACTTAGTAAGCGCCGACGGGGTAGCATCGGACATCGGGAAGTGCAGAGCGCGCAATCTCGGCGAGTGCATGGCCAGGTCCGAGATCGAGAACGCGTGTGGCACCAAATTCGGCCTTAAGCGCGGTGGCCCAGTCGACAGAAGTCAAAACCTGCGCTGCAAGCCTAGCTGCCGCGGTTGTCGCAGCGACGACACGTTCTCCGCCTTTGACAAACTTTGCCAAAGTCAGCTACCGTGGACGCAACAGGAAGACTCGAACGGCTACGATGAACGTATCTTCAGCGGATCGAACGAAGACTGTGTCGAGCAGCGAGCGAGAACCGGGCGATATTCCAATTCGAGTGGCTATGTGCGTGACCTGATCAGGAAGGACCAGGAGCGCAACGATAAGATGGCAACCATGCAACGCTTCCTCGATGACGGGCTCAAGAGTGGTATCGCTGAACAAGGGGTCCACGTGTTCGGATCTGCCCACGCCAGCGTTCTTATGGTGACCTATTTTCGGTGTTTGATCTCATTGCCGCAAATCCGCGCATGGCGCGTGAGTGAGAAATGGTATCGCCGCCAGTTCGCATCCGCCCTTTCAAAGCCCACCTTATTGTTTACCAGATGGAAGAAAGTGGAGACGTCCCGGTGATCCGAGTACGCCATGGAGATGAGGACTGGGCTGGCGATCCCGTTTAAGTCCCGCCGATCCAGCAGTGGAGCCCAGGCGCATTTCGCTCATTTGTGGCCCCGGCGGCGTTCATTCACTCGGCGCGCCGTTTCGATCACGAACTCTCCATAATGCCTGGCGCTGGCCCAAAATCACCTGCACGGTCGACCCACACCGGCATGTACGAGAGGTTTTTTGATCAGTACCGGCTATCCTCCAGCGAGGCAATGATCGTGGAAGGCGGTGCGCATCGCTGCCGCGGCCCATCATAAGGCTGATATGTATTGTCGTCAGCACGGTACGACTGGTAGCGCGAAGCGCACCAAGCTTCGGCGGCGCGATTGATCGTACTTCCATCTTGCGCCGGCGGCTCGGCTTGATCTGCCTTCACTTCTGTCGCCGGTTGCTGAGCAAGATAAGGCGACACGCAAGTTCGTTTTTCTCCGCTGAACGCGCGATAGGTGTTGTTGGCGGGCTCATAGGAACGATAGCGCTCGGTGCACCAGTTCATGTGTGAACTTGATAGTGCCGCGCTGACCAAAGGGACTTTCGTGGAAGCCAACGCGGGCTGTTCGATGGGGCTCGTGCCCTTGGCGGCGTCCGTAACATAGCTCGAGTAAACCGCCGGAAGCCGCTTATAATTTTGTTTGGCGCGATCGACACGAATTGGTTTGGTCGTCCAAAGATCGGATGTGGAAAGCCCGTCAAACCTGTGAGCTTCGGGGTCCGCCAGGCAGATGGATGCGATTGATAGGAGGGCGATGCCGGCGCTTATTGAACCGGCAATAGCAAGGGCAAGTTTGGCGAATGCGTTCATTTCCTCGTCCTGCCAATGATTTTGAATGTCTGCATCCCGGTGCAGTTCCTCTGACCGCTGCCAAAGAACGATCGAACCTCAAACGCGTTCCGTGGCAGGGACACCGCCGGACTTCAGTCGCATGGGGCTGATCCGACCTTGGTCCGAGTTCGCCAAGGGAAAACAGATGTTACGATTTGGGGCCATCAACCAACGTCGGGAGTACGAGGTTTGAATCGTAGTGAGTTAGGACGAAAGCTCCTCGCCATGCGGCTGCCTCAGATCCGAAACAGGATCATGATCGCTCATCATCCATGGCAACTTGAACTTTTCGAGGCCTACAAGCTTGCTGTCGAAACCCGAGAGATTATGAGGCTGAATCCTTCCGAAGCGGATCTGTTTGAGGAGTATTCGAGAATGTGTCTGGAGATCGAGCGCGATGTAGTCCGCTCTATGCGTGTCGATACCTTCAAGGCCTGAGTTCGAAAGATATATGGAGCTTTCGCGTCTCGTATCGGGATTGGTTCCGAGGTAGAGGATGGACTTCGCGAAAGAGCGCAGCGTCATGTCGCCGAGAATTGCCTGCTGGGTTGTCTCCGAGATTGCCAGGATAGTCACCAGGTCGAACGGCGTCATCTGGCCTAGCGTGCGCCGCCCCGACAATCGAATGATCACCAAAAGCGCAAAATAGATGGCTTGTCCACCTATGACGGCGTCCAGGGAACTGTCCTCCTCAGGGAGAGACGAATGTCGATTGTGACCGCAACTCCTCGCCGATCCCGATCGTCGCGCGAAGCGGAATAGATGTTCCGCAAAGACGGTGCGCGACGGCGCAAAAAAGGCCGCCGCCATAGACTCAATCATCAGTCTTCGTCATCAGTCCGGCGTTCTTCCAAGCTCTCGCAGAAAGCCCATGCAGCCACGCCAGCCAAAGCCATGAGCCCGTAGATCATCCACCGCACATCCAGTTGAAAGCGAAGGAAAAGAAAGATCGCGAAAGCAGCCAAGATCGCACATGCGGTTGCCGACATTGAACACCACCTACCGTCCGAAAATGTCCGATCGTTGTAACGTCAACCACATGGTGCGATCGTTTTTCCCATAGGATGTAGGAAGCCAAGCGCTTTCGGTGTGGGTGCGTTGGCGCTTGGCTCCACTCACCCTGGGGGTGAGCTATTGATCGAATGCCCGGCGACTCGATTGGTTCCGAAAAATGCCGCGCAAAGCGGGGCAGATGATGCAGACAATCACAGAAGTAGGATCTGCCAATAAACGAGCCGCGTCGAGGTTCCGGATGCAGGATGGATTTCGTAGGGTGGCCCGCGGCCTTTCATGAAAGCCGCCCACGCATCGCGCCGGCTCTTCCGCTTCCCCATCACCAGCAATCCCCGGTCGTCATCCGCCTGCATCGGTGACGGCTGCTTTAGTAACATTCCCCTTTCAAACTCTGTGCACTGGAAGTTCAGATCGCTCTGACGTTCTCGGCTTTCGACTTGCCAGTCTTGCGATCCTGACCGAGATCGTAAGACACCTTCTGACCATCGCGGAGAAGCGTCGACCCCTGGATGGCCGTCGCATGGACAAACACGTCCTGACCTCCTGCATCAGGCGTTATGAAACCGAAACCTTTGTCCTGATTGAAAAATTTGACTGTTCCGTTCGCCACTGCCGCCTCCAATGCCTGCCGTTGATCGGCAGCAATTCATAGCAACCGAGCTGCGATAGCGCAACTCGGTCCGGTGCACGACAGGCTGGCTCATTTCGTTGAACCTTGTCGACCGCCATCAATCGGGGTCACCGGTTCCTTGTCGCTGACGCTTGGCCTTGTCGCTTCCTGTGCGCTGGACTCCTGGATTGGCTGGTCGATCTGAAGGCGCTCTTCCGAAGTGTCAGGCTTCTCGCCTTTGCGATCGTGTTCCTGATCATCCATGTCTGTCTCCTCTCCATCACTCAGGTCCTTTATCCGAAGCGAGGGTAGGGTTTCCCAGGATAGCTGGTTGAGATTTCCGTGGCTGGAGATCTTGGGGTGCGGCCAGCAAGAAGTCGTGTGATCTCCGTGGATTGGATGACGACCAAAGGATGGGTATTCATGCGCCTGAGAAGCGACCGGGCTTTTGGCCATATGGGAGAAAGTGGCCTGCCGAATGTCCCCTCGGGTGCAAGCTCGTAGAACAGGCCGGGGATCGAACTCTCCCGTGCCGATGCTCAACGGCAAGCAGACGGTTCTGCCTCTCATAATAGAGCGATAGTAGATCACGAGAGGCAACATGCGCCTTCAAGATAGCATTGGGAGGAAGCGTCAAGTCTGTCATTTTCCCTGTTGAGCACTAAAGGGCGAAGTGACCGCTGCTCGAATGTGAGCTTCTCCGGTGCAGCGGCCAGGGCCCCTGCTCGCGCGTTTCAAGATCAGACCTTGGGCCTACTCGCCTTCACCCTGACAACGCATGAGCCATCGTCGCTGAACTACCACGCCTCAGCTGCCGTTTGCGACATTCAGCTTGTCGGCCAAGTCCGAAAGGGTGGGCCAGACACACTCAGATGTGCCATCATGCCGAGAAGCGCATCGCAATGCTGGTTGGCACAGAAGGCAGGCAGCGGATCGACGATCTCCGCATTATAGGTTTGCGCGAGTTGAGTCAGGACTTCCCGGGAAAGCGCCTGCCTCTTGTTTAAATAGTCCCAGGGCGGCGCGAGATCGGTTGACGTTCCTTCCATGGCCGCCTTGGCCGCGGCTTCTGGAATGTAGTGGCCCATTTCCGGAACATCGTGAACGAGAATGACGCGGGTTCCGGCCTTCTTCAGGTCATCCAGCAACCGCGACAAAGCCGCCTTGATCGGGGCCGACTTGTCTGCCACTGGCGGCGGAACGGAGGGATCGAAATAGACGCCTTCGTTTGGCAGCTCGGCGTCGTGGATGTATTTCGGCCAGTAGGCGGCCAGGAAAACCAGCGGAATGTGCCGGGATAGGATCAGGTCCTTGACCGCGTCGTTGAACGCGCCGCATCGCTCGGTATCACCACGCGCTGAAAGCGGGACGCCCGGAAGCGGCGGACACG
Organism: Rhizobium sp. BK376; assembly: GCF_004341625.1. GTDB lineage: Bacteria > Pseudomonadota > Alphaproteobacteria > Rhizobiales > Rhizobiaceae > Rhizobium. Next base: position 27,633 of record NZ_SLZG01000020.1, read on the forward strand.
ACGCATGCCCGGCAAACAGTCCGGAAACGCCGGCAGCGCGAGCGGCAACGCCGATCGCCGGGGCCATTGCGCCGGAATGCGAGTCGCCCCAGACGACGAAAGCCGGGTCTTGCGATGACTGAGCGCCGACATTGCAAAGCTTGCCTGCACGAATATCGGAAATCGATGGACCGCCATTGTCATCGATAAAGCAGGGCGAGACGCCATATGGCCCTGCATCGTACGTCGCCGCGTATATCTTCTGAACGCTGTCAGGCAGGCGGCCGGGAATACCCTTCATATGGACGACGGTATTGCCGAGAATAACTGCTCCAACGGCAACCACGATCGCGCCGCCAAAGACGGACTTCCGTCCGATATGGCTTCGATTTCCCCGGAACGGGCGTTCGATGAAGGCCCAGGATAGGGTCGCAATCGAGCCAAGGACGACGAGGAGGGTCGTCACAAGGCCCAGCGAATAACCGCTCAGCATTCTTGTGAAGACGATCAGCGGCCAATGCCAGAGATAGAGGGAATAGGAGATCAGGCCCACTGACACCAGCGGCGGAAAGCGCAGCAGTTTCGCAGTCACCCGGCTGCCATTCCCGAACTGGATAGCGAGCGCCGCTCCAAGGCAGGGCAACAGCGCCGCGATGCCGGGAAAAGCCATGCGGTCATCGAACCCGAAGACCGCAACGGCGATCAGCGCCAGGCCAAGGGCCACCAGGGCTTCTTTCGGCAGGTCGGCAATCCTCTGCGGCAGTGGATTGAGTGCGACCAGCGATCCCAGCAGCAATTCCCACGCCCGGAACGGAAGCAGATAGAAGGCGGCACTCTGGGAGCGCTCGACCATCCAGGCGCTGGCCACCAGCGAGGCCACGAACAAGATCACTAAAACAGCGGTCAGCCGCCGGGGCGCGAACCGATGGATTGCGATAAGAAGCAGCGGGAAGAGGATATAGAACTGCTCTTCGACGGCGAGTGACCAGGTATGCAGCAGAGGCTTCGTCTGCGCCGCGATGTCGAAATATCCGGTTTCCTTTTGAACTGGAAGTTCGAACCGAACATTGCCGCCGCCTTCAGGCTGCGCGCGAAATACTCCATCTCGACCGGCATCAGCAGCAGCCAGGCAGCGACCGCACATGCAATCATGACAGCGAACAGCGCCGGGAAAATCCGCCGGATGCGACGCTCGTAAAAGCGTATCAGGCTGAATTCGTTGCGTTCGAGTTCTCCCCCGACCAGGCCTGCCATCAGGAAGCCGGAGATCACGAAGAAGACGTCGACGCCGACGAACCCGCCGCCAAAGCCCGAAACTCCGGCATGGTAGAAGACGACGGGCAGAATGGCGATTGCTCTTAGACCGTCGATATCTGCCCGGTAGGGCATGTCTGGCCGCGATGCGTCAGAAATCGATCGGCGGCGATATTCGATATTCAACTTGAAACCCTTTGAGCGCACACATCTTCGGCGCTTGTGTCCGACGGAAGGCGGTCAAATACTGGAACAAACTGAACGCACCCTGAAATGTCCGCGTATACGCTCTCTACGATTGAGCGGCGAGATGTTCCTGACGAACGGTTTGCTATGTTGCAAAGGCACTGGCCGGAGCCATCAGCTCCGGCCAATAGGGTCTAACTCAGCAGCCTGGAGACCGCGTTCCTTATCCTCGCCTGATCGTTCCATAATTCCTATTATCTGATCTTTAGCTGTAATGGCATTTTAGAGATGCGACACATAGGCCAGTTAGAGATGCGACAGTCGTCGCCTCTTGGGATGCTGGTCGAGCGTCAGCATTGGGAAGCAAGATTAGCGACGTGCATCGTGGCCGAGGTCATCTTTGTTCGGAGTCGTCATGTCTTGTTTGATTGTCATGTCTCAAAAGGAATTGCATCGTCTTGAACAAATTCAGCGGGTTCGCCAAGGCAGCCTGACGGTCACACGGGCGGCTGCGCTGCTTGGGCTCAGTCGCAGCCAGGTCCATCGGCTGCTGCAAGCCTATGACGAGAATGGCGCTGACGGTCTCGTTTCGAAGAAGCGCGGCCGTCCGAGCAACCGGCGCCACAGTGAGGACTTCCGCAATCTGGCTCTCGACCTTGTGCGTGAGCATTACGCGGATTTTGGCCCAACGCTGGCGGCCGAGAAGCTGATCGAACGCCACCGGATTGCCGTCAGCAAGGAGACACTGCGCCAGTGGATGATGGAAGCCGGCATCTGGGTGTCGCGACGCGAACGTAAGAAGCGGGTTTTCCAGCCGCGCGGCCGGCGCGATTGTTTCGGCGAACTCGTTCAGATCGACGGCTCGCTTCATTGGTGGTTCGAGAACCGTGGCCGCAAATGCGCCCTGCTCGTTTATATCGACGATGCCACCGGCAAGCTGTTGCATCTGCGCTTTGCGACTTCAGAGAACACCTTCGACTATCTGCACGCGACGAAGGCTTATTTGCAGCAATGGGGCAAGCCGATCGCGTTCTACAGCGACAAGCATGGCATCTTCCGCAGCACGCATGCCTCGATGACGGACCGGACGAGCGGTCTGACGCAATTCGGTCGGGCACTGTATGAGCTCAACATCGACATTATCTGCGCCAACACCCCGCAGGCCAAAGGCCGCGTAGAAAGGGCCAATCAGACGCTGCAGGATCGGCTGGTGAAGGAACTGCGGCTTCGCGGTATCGATACGATCGAGGCGGCCAACGCCTATGCGCCGGAGTTCATGGCGGATTTCAACGCGCGTTTTGGCAAGCCTCCACGCAATCCGAAGGACATGCATCGACCGCTGGCCGATCACGAGAACCTGGATGGTGCCATGTGCCGCAAGGAGGTTCGCAAGCTGTCGCATTCCTTGACGCTGCGCTATGACAAGGTGATGTTCATCCTCGATCCGACAGAGCGCGCAACGGCGCTGACGGGCAAGAAGGTTGTCGTTTGCGATTATCCTGACGGACGACTTGAGATCACAGACGGAGAAGCCTCCCTGCCCTACAGGACGTTTGATACGTTACGGTCAGTACACCGATCCGAGGTGGTCGAGAACAAGCGGCTGGACGACATGCTTTCGATCGTCGCTGAGCTGCAGGCTGGGCGTCAGCAGCAGCGCAGCAAAAGTGGCCCGCGTCGAGGCGGACAGACGGATCACATGTTCGGCATTCCCGATGGCAGCGTGAGCAACGGTTATCAGAAACGCGGCACCAAGCCTGGACGAAAGACGGATTTTACGAAGGATCCTGCCGTCATCGCCCGACGGCGGCAAGCGTTGGTGAGCTGGCGTGTCGCCGAGTGATGTGAGCGATCCGGTTGAGAAAGCTAAAGTATATGATTGCGCCCGAGCCATCCGCCGCCGACCGGGCTGCGCAACCCTGACCAGCTCCACCCGGACGGCGGCTCGCGCTTGCGTATCCATAACTATAGAATCTTGCATATTCAGTAACATTGGATAGTATGGCGTCGCGTTTCTAAATTGCTTACTTTGTCTCATCTTTAAATAGCTGTGACATTAGCCGGCTAATTATAAATTCTATCTTCAAGTGCGACATGACAATGATTTCAATGGTTTCGCTTTGGAGATTACAGCGTCTCTCACTACTAGAATCTGCTCACCCTCGTCATTCGACCCCGATTCCGCCTTGTCAGACGCAAAGTTTCCGGTAACGGGATGGCTTGTCCGTGGAGCGGCATCATGCGCCGATCTATCGCAAGCTCAGCCGCAACATCCTCGTCGCCAACGCCGTTTCGGGCCGCTACGTCTACGACTGTCTAAGACATATCACATGGTCTACGATCGGCGGCCGAAACTTCAAAAACTGTCCGGTTGGCGCCGTCCGGCGAGCGGTGATCGACCGGATTGTCTACAGCGGGTCGATGCAGCGGATCGCAGCCTGATCCGCTAAGACTGGCGTCGGTTCTCTGTTAGAGATGAAAGATTTTAAGCGCTGTGGTCGCTCGATTGATCGTTTCGATCCCAGGGATAGTTCTATATGATCTCGGCGCACTCTTCGAGATTTTCGAAAATTGGACACGTTAGAGGCTCTTCGATTGTTTGTTGGCATCGCCGAGGTGGGGAGCCTTTCGGCAGCCGCGCGACAGCACGCCGTTGCGACATCGACAGCCACCGCCGCCCTCCAGCAGTTGGAAAATCAAGCGGGAACGACGTTGATCAGACGGTCAACGCGTCGTCTCTCGTTTACCCATGAAGGACTTCAGTTTTTGTCCGACGCCCGAAAGTTGCTCGCGGATTGGGATGCTTCCGTTGGCGGGGTCAAGGATGGGCCGCTGCGAGGCACGATCAAGATGACGTCTACAGTCGACTTCGGAAGAAGCAAGGTCGTTCCGGCGATAGACCGTTTCATGGAACTACACTCCGGCATTTCCATCGATCTGCATATTTCCGATACCGTCATGGACCTTGTCGAGCACAATATCGATCTTGCAATACGGAACGGACCTCTAAGAGATTCATCCCTCAAGGCACGCCTTATCCTGCGCGGCCAGCGAGTGATCTCTGCAGCGCCTTCGTATTGGCAGGCACGAGGCATGCCATTACATCCCGAGGATCTCGGAGCCCACATCTGCCTCATGGTGTCCCGGCCCGGTACGACTTTCTCAACGTGGCATTTTGTCGAAGGCGGAAAGTCTGTCTCGGTAAGGGTGTCCGGAAACCGCGTGACGAACGATGGCTCGATCCTGAAAAGATGGGCGCTCAAGGGATATGGCGTCTTCCTGAGCCCTGTTTGGGATATTCGAGAAGAACTGTCATCGGGCGCTCTCGTCCCTGCCCTCGATGGGTTTCTTCCGGATAATGCCAACCTTTACGCTGTTACCGACGGCAGCGCGGCCAGCCACCGTGTCCGGGCCCTGATCGACTTCCTGGCGGACGAGTTCAATCGTGAATAGTCAGGAAGAAGCGCAATAATTTGCTTTCATTTCAGTGCCCGCTCGCAGCTGATGCTCTAGACCACTGCGGAAACCGCATCATCGACGCTGAAGCTGCACCGCTCCTGAAGATCGCTGCCCGTAGACATGAATAGATCCCGCACGCGATCATGCACCCGGGCGTACTGAACCTTCATTCCTCGACCACTGATTGCGCCGTCAAATTCGAGAAGCGATTCAAGCGCCGTGCTATCCAGATCGATGCTCTCCTCCAGACTGATGACCACCGCGCGAACCGAGGAATCCTTTTCGATGTTTTTCTTGATGGCGGCAAACACCGGATCCGCGTTGGCGAAGAACAACTGCTGCGAGGGTCGCCAAATGCCAATACCCTCAACCGCCGCCGCATCGGGGTGTCGAGCGATGTCGACGAAATCATGGCTCCCGCGGAGCCGTCCGAGTTGGGCAACATGCGGATAGGCAAGCCGTTGTAACAGCGCAGCCATGGAAATGACAATTGCGAGGACGACGCCATCAATGACGCCCAGGAAGATGACGCCTACCGCCGCTGCCAGAGCGATGATCAAGTCCCTCTTCAGACGCCACAAGTGGATCAATGCAGAAGGATCGACGGCGTGGGAAAGAGCAGCAATGACCACTGCCGCTAGGACTGGCTTCGGTAGGAATGCGATCTCGCTCGCGAAAAAGAATACGAGGAAGGCAAGGGCTGCCGCAGCAATTGCTGCCGTTGCCCGGCTTTCTGCTCCGGCCGCCTCGCTCGCCTGCCCCGCCGAGAACCCGGCTCCGACCGGCATCCCCTGAACGACTGCGCTGATTAGGTTCGCTACGCCGATCGCGCCCACTTCCCGGTTCGGGCTGACGGTTTCACCGTGTCGCAAGGATAGGGAACGGATCGTTCCCCAGGATTCGGCAAACAGGATCAGTGCCAGAGGAAGCGTGTAAGGAAATACCTCCCGAATCTGCGACCACCTTGCCAATTCAATTTGGGGCCAGCGCGGCACAAAGTCGATCACACCAACGACCGCGACGCCTCGGCCTGGTAAATTCAAGGCCCAGGACGTGGCGATACCGATTGCGAGAACCAGAAGCGAGCCGGGCAGCGCGGGAAAGCGTCGGAACACCATGAGAGCGCCAAGCGCCAGCAATCCGATAATCACACTTGGAACATGCCAGCGTGGAAGCGCGTGGACGATTCCGGTGACCAACCGCGGGACGCCGGGCGCGGCAATCGGATACCCAACCAGTTCCGGAACCTGTTTCAGAATAATCGTGATCGCCAAACCGAAGGCGAAACCGCGCAGGACAGGTCGTGAAACGAATACAGCCAGATTACCCAGCCTCAGCAGTGAGGCCGAGAGAAAGATTAACGACACCAAAGCGACCACGAGCGACATGAGCACGGTCTTGTCGTCTCCAGCGCCTGGGACGGCCGCCAGTGTCGCGGCGAGGATTGCCGCGGATGAAGACGTGGGTGTTACGATCGCAAAACGGCTTCGCCCAACCAGGGAATAGGCCACGCAGCCGATGACGGCGGCGTAGATAGCGTGCTGGGCAGCGACGCCCGCGATCCCGGCATAGGCTATCGCTTCTGGAAGTATAAGAGCGCTAAGGGACAGGCCCGCTACCCAGTCACCCTTCCGCATATCTCACTGCCACCCTTTCGTCTTCGCGCCCGATCTTAGCCTCCTAACGATATCATCAGTGCTCGGTTCGGCGAAGACTTGCGCTGCGCTCCCATAGTCCTGGAACGATTCCCAGTTTCACTCACCGCAGCAGATGCTGCGCAATTCGCATTCCCAGATCCCATCCCATTCTTGCCGCGGCAAAAGAAATGAATCGCCCTGTGCCATCACGTCGACGGGATAGACAGCGCCCGCATTCGTCGGGCGAGCCCCCTGCTCCCATCTCTCGTATTTTCCGAAAGGTGCCTTCGAGTTAAGCCCAATTATCGCGAACGGGGAAACAAACAATATTCTGTCGGCAGCCCCTTGGCGCGGCCATCTTCCGCAAGCCGTGACCAAAATAATTCCTGGAAGGACAAAGTTCATGACTAAAGTTGCAATCGTCACCGGCGCTTCGCAGGGCATCGGCGCCGAAATCGTCTTGGCGTTTCGAAAGCTCGGCTACCGCGTTGTCGCGACCTCGCGCACGATCAAACCATCGGAAGATCCGAACATCCTGACCGTCGCGGGTGATATCGGCGATCCTGGGACCGCCCAGCGTATCGTCTCGGAAGCCGTCACGCAGTTTGGCCGGATCGACACGTTGGTGAACAACGCTGGGATCTTTATCGGCAAGCCTTTCACCGAAAACAATATCGAGGACTATAACGCCGTCATGAACGTGAACATGGCCGGCTTCTTCCACATTACCAAGCTGACCCTCGCTGAAATGGAAAAGCATTCGAGCGGCCATGTGGTGAATATCACCGGCAGCATCGACAACGGCATCAGCGGCGGCCACACGGCGCTGGCTGCCCTTACCAAGGGTGGTTTGAACGCCGTAACACGTGTACTGGCGATCGAATATGCCAAGAAGGGCATTCGGGTGAACGCAGTCGCGCCGGGCGTCACCGACACCCCTATGCATTCTAAGGAACATCACGAAATGCTGGGCTCCTTACATCCGCTTGGTCGCATTGGCAAAGCGAGCGAAGTGGCCAGCGCCGTTGTATTCCTGGAGTCAGCAGAGTTCGTCACGGGCGAGATCCTGCACGTTGACGGCGGCCAGAGCGCCGGCCGCTGAGAACGCCGACGGAGTATTGGACTTGCTGCGAAGCGCTTCGTCGGCCTTCCCCGGAAAGCCGAATTGCAGGTTCCGTTCCGATCGTACGAATTCTGCGCTCCACGTGATTGCGCCAGTCTTCGCAGCACGAGAACACCCGGCGCCGGACACTTTCGCTGAAACCTCGAACATGATTTCGATAGAACCGTATCGGGTTCAGCGACCCGAGAGACGGTGAGCTCGGTTGCCTGACGATTACATCTATGGTGCGGTCCAGACGCGGGGATGCTAAGGTCCCAGCAGTGCATGCCGCCGGCATGAGGAACGGCATCACCATTGGACCTAAGTCGGCTCATCGCAGTCAACGTGCCGGATCAGCCAATCATCAACGTTCCCCAGTTCCGATAGAGGATGTAACCGGCAACGATGAAGATGAGTGCGGAAAACAGGCGGTTGAGGATGTCCTTATAACCGCTGAGGCGTATGGCGAGCAGCATGCCGAGCACACCGCCGACGATGCCGCCGCCGATGAACTCAGCGGCGAGCCACCAGTCCACCAGACCCGAACTTGCGTAGTTCAGGGCGGTCGCCAATCCGAACGCACCGACAGAGAGGAGAGATGTGCCGATCGCATTGATCATCGGCATGCCGGTCGCCAGCATCAGACCGGGAACGATCAGGAATCCGCCGCCGATTCCGAAGAAGCCGGATGCGGCGCCGGCGGCGAGCGCCACGGCTGCGGTCGTGAGGCACATTCTGAGGTCGATCGGTCGGCATTCTATCGAAGCCGACTTCTTCGGCCTCAGCATCAAGATGCCAACGACGACCATCAGAACACCGAAAAGAAAGATCAGGCGATCGCCATCCATGGCCTTACCTAAACTAGAACCGCCAAGCGCGCCGACGACGCCGAGCGTGGAGAAGACGGCCGCGCAGCGCCACCAGACGTGACCCTTGATCGCATGACTTGCGAAGTTCGCAAACGCGTTCATGGAGACGGCAAGCGCACCTGTGCCAATGGCGACATGGGGCTGCGCCACGCCAACGACGTAAAGGAGTAGCGGAGTCGCCAGGATGGACCCGCCGCCGCCAAGCAGACCGAGCATGAAGCCGACGATCCCGCCGGAGCCGGCCGCCGCGAGGATGGAGGTGCTCATGAGCTTCTGCTCCATACTTTGTCATACAAGATCATTCCAGAAAGCATGGCGATGACAAATAGAATCGCCTGCGGGATGCCGACGGATAGGGCGGCGACCGCGGGTCCCGGACAGAAGCCACCGATGCCCCAGCCCAGACCGAACAAAGCCGAACCGGCGACCAGAGGTGCATCGATCCGCCGGTTCGTCGGCACATGGAACGTATTGTCAAAGACCGGATGCCGCATCCGCTTCATCACTCGTATGCCGAGGAAGGCAACGACGACGGCGCCGCCGAGGACGAAGGCGAGACTCGGGTCCCAAACACCGAAGACGTCCAGGAAGCCCTGGACCCGGGCCGGGTTCAGCATGCCGGAGAGCGACAGGCCGAAGCCGAAGACGATGCCCGAGGCGAGAGCGGCAACGAATTGCGAGATGTCCCGGTTCATAATCCGAGACCTCGCACAATAGCGACGGCGGCCACGCCGGCCGTCAGGAACGTGGCGACCGCCACCATGGAACGCGGCGACAAGCGCGCAAGCCCGAGCACGCCGTGGCCGCTGGTGCAGCCCGATCCCATGCGAGAGCCAAAGCCGACGAGCAGTCCGGCGACGATGATCAGCGGCCAGCCGGTGGAGATCTGCACGATCGGCCAGCCGCCGAATATGATCAGGTAGGCGAGCGGTCCCAGCAGCAGCCCGATGACAAAGGGGAGATTGGTGGCCAGGCCGACGCCTTGGACGAGACGCCCGACGATCCCGCTGATCCCGGCGATCCGCCCGTTGAGGAGCAGTAGCATGACTGCTGAGGCACCGATGAGCATGCCCCCAACCAATGAAGGAAGATGCGCACTCATTTTTCTTCCTCCACACAGAAGATGTCATAGAGGGCAGCAACCAGTCGGGCGGCCTTCTCCTCCGTCAGGCGATAGAAGATCTGTTTTTTCTCCCTACGCGTTTCGACGATGCCGGAGCCGCGCAGCACCGTCAGATGCTGCGACAGATGCGGCTGGTGGACGTCTACCTTCCCTTCCAGCTCGCCGACCGAATACTCGCCTTCCATCAGGCTACAGACGATCATCAGGCGTGCGGGATGGGACAGCGTCTTCAAGAGGTTGGCGACCTCTCCGGCCCGACTGGCGATCTCGGCTGGAGAAAGCCCGGCCTTCATCATCGCGTTCAGGTCAGTGCTCATTCCCATACCGCTCCCTGCAATGCATCGAGCGGAAACTTGAGGTAGCGCCTGCCGTTCGCTTCAGGCTCCGGGAGCCGCCCACCGCAGATGTTTACCTGCAAGGCATGCAGGATGAGCTTCGGCATTGGCAGTGTCCTGTCCCGCCTCGCCCGCAGCGCCACGAACTCTTCGTCACTCACGCCAGCAAGATGCGGATTGGACTTCTTCTGCTCGGCCACCGTGCTTTCCCAACGAGGGGCCCGGCCATCGGGCTGATAGTCGTGGCCGGTGAAAATCCGCGTCTCGTCCGGGAGCGAGAGGATCTCTTGGATCGACTTCCACAAAACCCGTGCGTCGCCGCCGGGGAAGTCGGCACGCGCCGTGCCGCTATCGGGCATGAAGAGCGTGTCGTGCACGAAGGCCGCGTCGCCAATCACATAGGTGATAGAGGCGAGTGTATGTCCGGGCGAGAACAGCACTTTCGCATCGATCGATCCGACCTTGAGCGCATCCCCATCGGCGAAGAGGCGGTCCCATTGCGAGCCGTCGGTGGCAAGCTCGGGCCAGTTGTAGATGCCACTCCACAGCTTCTGGACGTCCACAACGTGCTCGCCGATCGCCGTCTGCGCGCCCGTCCTCTCCTTCAGATACTGGGCCGCCGAAAAATGGTCGGCATGCGGGTGGGTATCGAGAATCCATTCGACAGTGAGCCCGTTGTCGCGGACGTAGTCGAGGATCGCGTCGGCATTGAAGGTCGCCGTTGCACCTGACTTCTCATCGAAATCGAGGACAGGGTCTATGACGGCGCACACTCGGGTCGCCGGATCGGAAACCACGTACTGAACGCTCCAGGTGCGCTTGTCGAAGAAACCCTTCACCTGTGGACGGCGCGCTGCATGTCGCTTGAGCCAAGCCGCAGCGACGCCTGTTTCGACGCCGCGGCTTCGTCCGAATTCAACGATCTCATCCGCGGACATGCGACCGTCGAGCGCCTCTCCGATCAGGTAGAGACTGACTGAGCGCGTGCCGGTCTTGCAATGGGCGAACACCAGACCTTCCGATCCATTGACAGCGCGCTGGAAGGCTCGCACATCCGCCTCGGTGATGGTACTGGTCGTGACCGGAATGAACGCATAGGAAAGGTCGCAGTGCTTTGCTTCCCGCTGCTCGGCCAGCGTTCCGGGCTGTGCAGGATCTTCGTCATTCGGCCGGTTGTTGATGAGCGTGGTGAATCCTTTGCCCCGAAGCGACCGTATGTCCTCCATGCTCGGCTGCGATGAGACCGAGAGTTTCTCGGATATTGCGGTGATATGCATTGCTGACTCCATAGAGATAGCTCATTATATGATCTAATATATTATATATTAACTATTTCTCAAGAGCAGGCGTGGACATTTATGTTTTATCTTTGTTCGCTGAATCTCGCAGTCGGCTTTCCCTCTGACGTCGCTCGAGGCGCACGCAAGCCGAAGCACACGATCTCTCGACAGGCAGGCTGGGGGCGGTCTGCCAGATTGTCGCACCGTGCGCCTATTCACCGGGCTTTTAGCCCTCAGCGACCCAGCCCTTCAAGACAAGGTAACGATCGGCATTCCGGCCTGCTCGGCACTCGCCGGTATTGGGGGACCGTCCTTAGCGGTCTATACGGTCAGCGGTTAGGCGTTTAGAGGAGTTATACCTGCATCCCTTGCGGTCGGATTCGGTGATATCCTGCTCGGGTTAGACTTGAGCTCCCCTTGTCGCAGCGAGGCATTGCCACCAAAGACCGAACAGGCATCACGCCTTGCGAAAATGGGACCGTAGAAAGCCCCTTGCCGTGATCAGCGATGGCCGAACGATATGATTTGTAAAATGACTGCCCCAATCACAACACCGGTTAAGCCGCCAAGCGCCTTCAGTAGCGCGTCGTTGACCCTGGGATCGCGCCTTGGTGAGATGAGAAGCAAAATCTCGGACACTATGGCGCCGACAATACAGAATATTGCAACCACGCGCCGGTCGTCGGGATAAGAAAATGCAAAAAGCATCGACAACAGCACGAACATCGAAAGACTGTCGACGTTTGCGGTGGCAATAGCGCGCGGGCGCCAGCGCAACGGCGCAAGCGCCAAGAAACCCATGGTCGCCAACGAGATCCAAGCTATCACTCGGACCATATCAATAACACTCATGAGCACACGTTAGCAGAATATCGAAAACTCTCAAATCTCGACACAGCACAGGATATGAAATTCTCGGGTCCCTGAAATCATCGCCTTCACCCCAAGTCAAGGATGCTTGGAACCATGAAAATCGCAAACAGCGAGTTCCTGAGAAGGAAGCCGGACAGCTATTGGCCGAGAAAGGCGGGCAGGAGATTTGCACGAGCCGAATAAGCCACCTGCCCAGATATGTGAAACACAAAAAACAAAAACGCTACCGCAGCACAGATTGCAATCACTATTGCCATGACCGGCCATTTCATTTTGCCTTGTTGTTGAGGCACGGGCTCACGAACCCGTTGAACGTCTACCGGTGAGATCGACCCGGGATTGGGAAGCCAAGACAAATCCGCATCTGGGCTCTTCGGCAATCGCCTACGTCCCGGGGATGCGAAAACGTCTTTCGACACGGGTTCAAATTTTAGAACTTTGCCCATAACCGTCCTCCAGCAGCTTCAAAGCCTATACACCCGTCAACGAGATTTGAAGGAAAATTGCGCATGAGCGCAGTTTCGCGATTTAAAAGCTTTTCCAGATCGCCCATTCACCTGATTGACGGTCGGGCATGCCCAAACCCGCAGCAACGAGCTCGGGCCAGGTGTCGGCGAAATCCGTAGCACCTTTCCTGCCTGGTTGACCGTCGCCACCTTTCCAAAGAGATCCCGCTTTGCCACCAACATGGTCATAACCGGAAAGGCTGCCGGCCAGATCATGGGCGACTGATGGTCACAGTCGTGACAATGATGGCGTCGTCCTTCACGCAGAGATCGACCCCGCAGGATTAGAGCGGATTGTTCGACGTCACGATGGGCACCCCCTGGATAATATATTCAGGTGGCCGTCAGCTGGATCGGTCATCTGTGTCGTGCGGCCGGAAAACAAGCCAGGCATGGCAGGCAGGCAACCTTGGCAAGCCGCCGCGACTTGCGAGTGTTTCGCCGCCAGGCCGTGGCGGACGCCTTAGATGGGAACGTACTCATCTTCAAGTGCGTAGATCGAAGGATTGAAATCGATGACAAAAGCTAACCGATCCAAATTCTGTTCCACCTATTCTCTCGTAGTCGTCCTGGTTCTCGGTTGTGCGGTTGGACCCGCCTTGGCAGCATCTTTGAAGAGCCTCATGGGGGACATGCGCGACAACACAAATTCGGCCAAGGATGTTCTCACCAACTTCGATACTGCTTCCGCAAATAGGATCATGGAACGCTATGCCGTTGACGCTCGGGCCGCCAGCGATATGTTCACCGGTCAAGGTGGCGCGAAAGAAAAGGATCTGGCATCTCGCTTCAAGCAGCTTGCCGCCACGGCAAACGCCACAAGTCAAGCGCCGATGACCAAGGCCGGATTTCGTAAGGCGTTGTCGGACGTGACGAACGAATGCAAATCTTGTCATTCGGCCTATAATTGATCGGCTGCGTTTGTGACCCGTTGAGCACCGAAAACAGACTTTCGAGGCTGGGCTGGCCAAGGGTGACGAGCAAGGCCGAATTAGCTATCGACCCGGTGCCGTTCAATGCCTTATCGAGAGCACTTGGGGATTTAAAGTCTTCGCAGCACTCAAGGCACGCGATGTGTTCGTCACTGATGGAAACTGCTGGCTTTGTTTGGCCGCCACTCATGACGCTCGAAAGCCCGGGGGTCCTCAGCGATCGCAGCAGATACAACTGCCGATGCTTGCGCATTCGTTGCCTTCAGAAAGACCCCCTTGAAGTATGGCCGCTTCGATAAACGCGAAAGTCTCTTAGCGAGTATCAACGCCAACGGCGAGGACGATGGCATCGGGACGATCGAATCGAATTGGCCCTCTAGGTGGCCAACCACTGCATCCAGAATTGTGGGAATATGCGCGTTGAGCAATTTAATGCTGGATAAGCCCACGCTCAGTCCGTCGCGCTGCTTCAGTGCATAGATCAGAGGGCAGTTGTCACCAAGGACGCGCGTCTCACGCTGTCTCGCCTGCTTTGCGGATGTGCGCTTGCGCTGAAAAACACTGAAAACAGTGAAATCATCGAGATCATCTCTTGTTGGGTTTCCCTCCGCTGTGGTGGCGAGGTGCTCTGTAATATCATGGTCGACGATGACCACGTTGCCTTCTATGCGCAGCCCCAACTTCAACTCCGACGTGTTCCATCAAGCATGGTCGCCGTTTAACATTTCATGGACGATACCCGCAACACCGAAGGGGAAGAGATCCCCTACCCGAGCGCGCCGCCGTCGACTTGGCGAAAGCCTTGTTGCCAAACCATTTGGGCGAGATACATCTCTCCCGCTGCGGACATTTAATTCCAGTGCCCCTTGGCCGGTCTCCCCGTCTCATTGTTCCACAGCCTTTGGCGCCTGGCTGACGCAAGGTCCCGCCGATGGAGGATGTGGCCGAGCGCGCCCCCAAGTCCGCTATTACTTGTTCAGCGAATCCTTCACAGCCTTTGCAGGTGTGAAGCCGAGCTTCCTGGCGGCCGCGACCTTGATGACCGCGCCAGTCGCGGGATTGCGCGCATCGCGCTCTGGCGTATCCTTTACCTTGAACTTACCGAAGCCTGGAATTGACGTTTCAGCGCCAGAGGTGGCGGCTGCGATGATAGAGGCAAACACCGCTTCTACGATCGTCTTTCCCTGGGACTTCGTCAGTCCATGATCGGCTGCGATCTTATCGGCGATTTCATTGGTGGTGGTCATGACAGCTCCTGCGAAATACAGGAAAGCCTATGCACCGGAACTGCCACGTGTCACGGGCTTGTCATCCTTATCCGGCTTCAATTGTAGTATTTCCACAGGTTCCGGTGCGTCGCGAGCCCTTGCACCGAGCCGGCTCTCACATGCGAAAGCGAGATCGGTCGGTTGACGAAGCCACTCAACTAAGCCTGGAACCTCTGCTCACCAACGACAGATAAGCATCGGACCGGCCCGTTCGATTCCGGTTTGTGAGGTGTCAGGAGAGGCTCGATGCGCGCTCCTCCTCTCTCCCGCGTTCGTTTAGCAACAGAAGATCGAGCAGAACCGCGCGCAATTCCGGCCAGGGGTCTCCCCAATGCTTACGCTCGGTTCTTCCATCTCGATAAGGCAATGTAGTTTTGCAATGACGCCAATGATGGAGAGCGCTTGGGCGCGCAAAAGAGCGTGTGCGAGATCCATGGTGCGATCAGCGGCTTGGTTCTCGGCGGCGTAGGCCGCGCTGTAACCCAATTCTGAATCGGCCTTGTTCCAGGCGTTTCGAACGCTCGCCAGCTCGGCTTTGGCGACGGTGCGCGCCTCTTCCATCTCCAACCCGGGCAGGAGGCGATCGATTTCGTCAGCCGTGCGAGCCGAAATAGGCGTGGACCGATCGGGAACGGTCAGTTCGACGAGCGGAAATCCACCGACCTTACGCAAGAGCTTCCTTTCCAGCCGCTGCTGCCGCCGGGACAGCTCGTTCTGCCGGGTGTGGGCGGCATACCAGCGTCCCCAAGCGTGAATCACAGTATCCTCGCCGATGCAGCGGGCTGCCTCGGCGGGAACGTCGACGGCGATCTTTTCAGGCAAGGTCCCCAGGAAGATCGTCACGGACGACAACAAGTTTCCAGGGGAGTTTGTAGACAAAGTTCTGCTATTCTCAGAATCAGCCATGATCCAAGCTCCAGCAAGCTAGATTGTGGTAGGTCAAGCAGGGTGTTTGCAGCGCCTTGCTTGGCCGCGATCGCGGATTTTCCGATCGCCAAAAGAGTCTGAAAGATTGCATAAATAATGTCAAGGTTATGATATGATATCAGGTGATCAAGTTCGGATGGCGCGAGCCGCGCTAAAATGGGGTGTCCGAGACTTGGCCAAGCGCGCAGCCGTTACAGCGGCTACCGTCACTCGAATAGAAGCAGGGCGACCCGGCCATGCGGCCACGATACAAGCGATACAGGCGGCATTCGAACGAGCTGGGATCGAGTTCATCCAAGAAAACGGCGCCGGCGCCGGAGTTCGATTCGCGAAACCGAAAGCAGACGAGCAATAATAACCGCCTTCCTGCTCCGTTTGAGCGCAAGGGGCGCTGTGACCTTATCAATATTCGCCCAGCCAGATCGCATGGAGTTCATTTGCAGAACCGGAGCTCCGTTATCGACGGCATCTACGCGGTCCGAAAGTATCGAAAGCCGCTGCATATCGATCAATGCAACAGCGCACCCCTTCAGCGCCCAAGCTGGTAGACTTGGCAGTGGTGACCGTCATAGTTTGCTTCCAGCGCCTGCAATCGTCGGGGACTTGGTCGTCCGACTGATCGGAAGACATGGCCGGATCCCAGCTTGTCCCCTGCCTGCGACGGTGCAACTGTTTACTTAGGCTGGGATGGCCGGTTGGTGAATAGTTTACAGGTGCTCTGTGCGGCAGCGCTGCGCCGAGGTTCATCTGCCGTTATAACGCTCAAGCATTCGGCGCAGCTGCCGGTTCTGCTCGACGAGCTTGGCTGATAGTTGCGATCTCAAGCCTTCAATTTCCCGGTCCAGCTCCATCGCTTCGTCGAGAACCGTCTTCTTTGCCTGTACCGGCTGCTCTACTGCGATCGTCACGACCGCCGGCCTGGCAACGGCTTTTCGGGCCGTAGGCGCTCTTGTTCGCCGCTCTATCTGGCCTTCTGTGACAATTGCCGCACCCGGATCTTTCTCGGCAACCTGAATGGCGGAAAGGACCGGTGTTGGATGATCCTGTCTTTCGACAGCACTTTCCGGGGGCTGCTCAGAAGGCGACGGACCAATTTGCGGCACTGGCGGGGGCGGCACAGTCTCGGCATCGGTCGGCTCGACCTGCCGGTCCGTCTCGTTCTCTTCAACGGTTAAATCAGGGATTGAAGCCGGGACCACGTTCAATTCAGGTTGGAGCGCCTGGCTCGGCGCGAGCTCCTCACCCGATGGCTCAGCGGCAGCCGCCTCATCCGGCGTCGCATCGGTTTCTTCGGTCTTGCGGCGCGATGCAAGGCCCTTGATTAGCTGCCATGGTGATCGCATCGATCCCAAACTCCCGACTCGTTTGCTTGGTCCCATAGTACTGAGCGGGAGGCCGGGCTTGCAATGCGAGCCCGGTCTTTAGTCACGACTTCTGCCGTAAATCTGCGGTCAAGCCGTTCCGAGTTTCTTGCGGAGTTCGGCGTTTTCTGCGCGAAGCTTTTCGGAGAGTGCCTTGCGAAGCATCTGGTTCTCTTCCTCAAGCTTCAGGAGATCTGCAAAACCGTCCGTCTCAACCGGTGCGGCCTCGATTTGCGGCGGGCCACGCTCAGCCGGCCCGGTCTTGACAGCTGTCGGCTTCTTTTCCGGGGCAGATGCCTTAGCGACCGGCGCAGCCGCTGCAGGCGGCGACGCCTTTGCTTTTTTCGCCGGGCCACGGGGCTTCTTGACAGGCGCGCTTACCGAAGTATCAGCAACCGCTTCTGGAGCAACTTTGGGCTTTCTCGGCGCACGAGTCTTCTTTTCCTTTGCAGTGGAAGCGGCATCCGCGGATGCGGTTTCGATTGCAGGGGCAATGGTCGTGTCATCAATCATCGGCAAGATCCTTTGGGTAGGTAAACTCGTTCGCGACCGTACTAAGTCGCTCGCAATATGCGCTCAATATTATTTCGAACTTATTGACGACGATATCCGCGACTATTGCCGCACTGACACGTTCCCGGCCTCATTTTGAATGAGCACCGTGACCTGCATAATCAGTTTGTTTCGGGCGTACCGGATACTGACAGCGACGGAACTGCACAACCAAACGATGAGCCAAGTCCATGTCTCGGCGACAAACCATCACGAGAATTCCCTGGCTTCCTTTGCCAGGCTGCCGAGGCGGCTCCAGCGTTCAAGACAAGGAACGGGCACTTGGTTGGATTCCAATGACTGCCGCAATGACGTTGGTCAGTCCGCGCCTGGCCTCACCCATGCCGCTTGATCTTTTTCAGCCGATCGTCATTCGGCGCAGCACGTCCGTCTTCCAGTAGAAATGCTGCATCAGCGCACCGGCAACATGGGCACAGATCGTGATCCACAAGAGCACCTTGATCGGTCCGGCATGCAATGAGCCGATTGTGCTCGCACCGAAATAATAGGCGGCAATCCCCGTCAAAGGCATCGCAAATATGAGGAGGTATAGGAGAATGTGGGTGAGCGATGCGAGGTAATGGAAGATTAGGGGTTGGCCGGCAGGCTCGGGCGGCACCCCAGATATTGTACGCAGGGCGAGGCGAAGGACGGCGAGCAGCAGGATGGCAATTCCCGCATAGGCATGGATATTGGCACTTGCTATGTCGGCGCCTGACGGTATCTGTCCATTTCGGACCATACGATGCCAGACGTTCATTCCGTCGGGAAAAAGCAGGTTGAAAAACACCAGGGCGGCCATGGCCCAGTGCAGCAGCCGCTGCGGGATCGAGTATCTCGTTGGCATCATCTTGATCAGCTTCTATCGTTCATGGCTAGGGATCTCGGGGGACGGGATCTCCGACGTCCGGGCGATTGTCGATCGTCGCGGTGTTCAGCGAAGTGCTTCGACCCGGTTGGCGGCGGCCGAGATCTGATGATTGTCGCGGGTTTCTATCGCCTGCCAGCTGCGGTCCATCGCATAGGCGGCGGAGAGCAGCGGGATACCCACATGCCCGTAGTAGAAGGACAGTTGGCCTCGCGCCGTTTCCTCGCTCTGGCCTGCGACCTGATGGACATAAAGCGCGGCGACAAGCCCGCTTCTGTCCGCGCCTGACTGGCAGTGCACGAGGATGGGCTTTGGCGCCGACTTCATGAAGGCGACCAGTTGAGCCGCCTTTTCCGCCGGTAGATCCTTTGAGGCGGAGATCCCGAAATCGATGTGTGTCACACCGAGTCCCTTCGACATCGCAACCTCGTCTCTGTACCAAGCCTTCTCCGGGTGGAAGCCACGAAGGTTTACGACGGTTTTTATTCCGTAAGTCTGGACATATGCTCCGAGGTCCTCGGCGCTCGGCTGCCCGGAACGATAAAGCTCGCCCGGAATGACCTGATGAAAATTTCCGCTCACCTGCAGGTAGCCGACATAGGCACCGCACCCTGCGGCAACAGATCCGGTGGCAACGACAACAGCGTATGAGATCCTTCGAAGGTTGAGGTTCACCATTGATTTGTCTGACACTCCATGCCGCTGGCCAAAAAGATGGCGAACAAGCCTGACAGGTACCTGAAGACGTTGAGCTCCATGCCCTTCAAATTCTTTGACTTCTCTCAAAAGGATGTGAGAAAAATCCTCCGCAAACGTCGCTCGCCCGGCCAAGGGCCATGCTGTCGACTGGCGGTCGCCGTGCTGCCGCCCGAACGCGTGTCATGACGACTTCCGACAAGCAAAATATAACAGGCATCGGGGCGGCCGAGAATTCCACCATCAGGGGATGCGCGAACGGGCCACATGCACGACAGCCTTAGGGTGCGACGCGCCACCCAGGCGAGAGATCCCGGCTTCTCCAGCCTCGTCGTGGGTCGTCAGACGACAGAACCTGCTGAGCGACGGCGACGATCTGCGAAATCGTTGCAAGACCGATTTCATGAACCGGCAGCCGCGACGAGCCGACCATGCTTCTTAAAGGCCGCATCCTGTTGAGAGCAGATCGGCCGGCGCACGCGAAACTGTAACGACAAAATAGAGCTCGATCTGTCGATCGCCGGCTTCACGATGGATCGTTTCCACTGGAGAAGACGCGCCGAAACATTGTTTGTATCGGTCGAAACGCTCCTCTTCGGCTGCCGATACGACCAGAAGGCCGGTCTTGTCGAGGACCGATGGATCCGGGTTCTCGAACGTGTAGCGCTGCCGGTCAACGATCTGGATGATCGGGACTTCGCCCTTTGCCTGAAACGCCAGTTCTGCTGTCAGGCCATAGTCGGTGGTGGCGATCCACTGGGCCGCATTTCGGTGGCGCATGTCGTCCAGGCCTCGATAAAGTCCACGCCAGCCAAGGACATTGTCGGCCGGTGAACGCAAGGGGACGTTACGACCGAGGGGCGTGGCATAAGCCGCCAAAATCAGACTGGTAAGCCCGATCCCGATCGGAGTGGCCCAACGCGAAACCCTGACGAGCCATGTCGACGAAAGGCCGTCTGTTGCCGCAAGCGACGCCAGGATGGCCATAGCCGGGTAGAGAGGCGCCGTCCAGTTCGGATGGACGCGGTCGTGAAGCGACTGGACGATCATATACAAACAAAGCGGCGCGTTGAGTGCGATCAGGAAGGTTTGCGGGCTCCTGGCAAACAGGGGCCGCCGGCGAAGATAGGTCCAGACGGTAACTGAGGCGAGAACGGCGAGGACCGGATTGATCAGCCCGATTTGTCCGGCAAGAAATTCAGCCGTGTGCGAGTTACCCGCCGCCCCGTGCCCGATCCTTCCAAACTGCTTTTCAAACGAGACCCAATGGTGGAACGCGTTCCAGACAAGCACGGGCAGAAACGTCAGGAAAGCGACGGCGCCTCCAAGAAAAACCCACGGATCGAATCGAAAACGGCGTGCCGCGGGATCCAGCGCCAGCCATGCGAGAATGCCCAGACCGAGGAAGAGATTGGTGTATTTCGAGACGCATCCCGCGCCCGCAAGCAGGCCGACGACGAGCCATATCGGCGCATAGCCGGTTCGGCGAAGGCGTGAAAGAGCAAGGGTGGTCAAGGCCCAGAACATGGTCGACGGTGCGTCGGGCGTTGCGAACACGTGTTCCAGTCCAATCAGGAACATCGCATTGACCCAGATGGCTGCGGTCCTTGCAATCGCCCTGTCGCCGAACAGCTCGATCGCCGTCATGTAGGTCGCCCAAGACGTAACGGCAATTGAAAGGACCGGGAACAGGCGAACACCAAAAGCGCCCTCGCCCGCGATTTTTGTCGAGAGCCATATCCACCACGCGATCATGGGTGGATGGTCATAGTAGCCGGCAGACGGCGCTTTCGACCAAAGCCAATAGTAGGCTTCATCGGGAACCAGCCCGATGTGAGCCATGGCCAGCAGCCTGAATATCGTGAGCGCGGCGACCGCCGCCACCACCGCGACGTCTCCATCAATCCGGAAGGCCGGACCGGCTGTCTTATCGAGCATGGCGCCAGGTGATCATGGAACTGGTGATGTAGTTCCAGGCCGATCCGATGACTGCGCCTGCCAGGCCGGCGAGCCACCATCTCGGCTGCTCGCTGTAAAAGAGCGACGAGACCCCGACACCGGCGACGACACCGACACTGCAAAGCAACGAAAAGAGGACGAGGCCGGTCACGAACCGCCATCCTTTCCGGCGCCTGTCCCTGTAGGTCAGGGCGTTGTTGAGCGTGTAGTTCGACACAACAGCTGCAAGCATCGCCGCAAGCTGAGCGATCGGAAACGTGATCCCTTGGAGAAGCATGAGGCGCAGGACCGCCAGATGCATAAGGACGCCCGTCGAACCCACCATGCAGAAAAGCAGGATACGTGGCGAAAGAAGGTCTCCGGACCACTTTGAGAGCAACAGACCCAGATATTCCAGCACGACCGACGCATCCATCTTGCTTTCGCCGTGAAGCCTCGGACGGAAGACATATGGAATTTCCGCAATCTTCAAGCTAGAGGGCGACGATGCGATCAGATCGAGAAGAATCTTGAAGCCTTGCTGAGAGAGCTTTGGCGCAGCAGTCTCCACGACCGAACGCCTCACCATGAAAAAGCCGCTCATCGGATCGGTCGTCCGCACGTCCAAGAGCCGTTGCGCCGCCCGGATCGCAACCCGGCTCCCCGTCTGGCGTACGCGGGTCATCGCCTCCTGAGACGACTGTTCCTCGCCGTGCCTTGTGGCAACGACCAGATCGCCTTCGCCGCTACGAATGACCTCGAGCATCTTGGCAAGTCGCGTCTCGTCATGTTGGAGATCAGCGTCCATCACCGCAACGACAGGAGCCGAGCTAGACAGAATTCCTTCTACGCAGGCGCCTGCGAGCCCCCGGCGGTTGACGCGGCGAATGGCCCGGATGCGCCGGTCGCGCTGTGACAGATTGCGCACGACATCGAGCGTCCTGTCGGCAGAATCGTCGTCCACGAAAATGACCTCCCAGGCGATGCCCTTAAGGGCCATGCGAAGGCGGTCAATGGTCGGGACGATGTTGTCGCGCTCGTTGAATGTGGGAATGACGATCGAAAGCTCGGGACCGGACGTGCCGATGGATATCAAATTCTCCGCTCTGTGACCGAGTGAAGCAGAAAAATATGAACTCATGTGCGTCTCATATTCCCAAGGAGGAAGGGCCAGTCGGATCGACGCGTTCGCAAAAGACGCCGGCCTGATACTAAGGCCAACGGTGGCGCAAACCAATGCCCGGCTTTCCCGATCTTTCAACGAATCTTCGTCACCCGGTGGCCCGCCATGACACCAGAGCGACTATCGATGGCCGCACCGTTTCATGAAAGCCTGACAAGATGCTGAACCGGCCAATGCAATTCGGCAGCCATCGCAGTCGCAAGAGATCAGTCGTCGCCGGTAGACGGACATCCCCGGCTGCCGGATCCGCAGCCGCTCAGATCGTAGCCCACCCGATAGTAGAAGCTCCCGATGACGGCTCCACGCTTCCGGACGACCTCTTCGTGGATGTCGCTCAACGCGGAGAAGCGTGCTGCCAGATCATCCTTTGACAGTTCCGCCTTGCTCAGCGAGACAAGGAGCGCGATGTTCCCACTGCTAAGATCGGGTGGGAACCAGACATCATACATAAGGCTATCGCTTCCGATCGCGCTGCGTCCGATAGAATTGGCCGCGGGCGATCCCCGGGGGCGGACGTAGAAGGCCATCTCACTGGCAAGGAAATACTTGTCCATTCCGATCAGCACGACCGGCTTGTCTGTCTTGGTCGCCACCGCCTGTTCGATCGATGCCACCGCTTTGCCGAACTCGTCCCATGCAACGGGGAGTGTGCGGATGTTGTTGCGATAGCCGATCCCTGGGACGCCGAGAGCGACATAAGACAGGAGCAGTGCGAACACCGAGATCGTGATTCCGATCGTCGGGATTGCTGCTGCCCTCGTGCGGGTGGCGATCCATGGCTCTTGTTGCGGCCGCTCGACCAGTGCTGCCGCCATAAACGGTAGAATGGAAAGCCACAGGGGACCCGTCCAGTTCGGCTTGTTTTCGTGAAACAGGCTGAAGGCGAGAAACGCGTAGAGTGGTGTCAGTGTAAAGACGACGGCAAACAGGGCTTTTCGCCGTTGCGGGGCGCTGCGCGACGAGAAGATGGCAACCGTACAGCAGACGAGCAGGATGATCGCAGCGACCAGACCGGTCGGCGTGAGCACGATGGCTGCGTAGCCGAGAAGCGACGGCAACGAGAAGTGCGTCGCCTCGCTCAAACGCCGCGATCCCTGGAAGGCGAAGGACATCCAGTCGTGCTTTGCATTCCAGTAGACGACCGGAGAGAAGAGGATTGCCGCAAGGACTGCAGCCGCGTAGGGATCCGGCCGTGCAAGCCAGCGCCGCGCCTTCGGATCCAGAAGGACAAAAGCAAGCGCAGCGGGGCCGAGCAGCGCAATCGTGTATTTCGAAAGCATTCCGAGCCCGATAAAGACCCCTGCCCCGAGCCATCCAAAGCGTCGGCCTCCGATCAGCGCCCGTTCCAGGAAAAAGAGCGTGCCCGCCCAGGCAGCGGTCAAGGGGGCGTCGGGCACCATCAGGAAACCGGAAAGAAAGTAGAACGGCATAACTGAAACGAGGAGACAGGAGGCAAGCGCTGCCCGCCGGCCGAAGAGATTTAACGCAAGCATGAAGGAGAAGGCTGCCGTCGCAAACCAACTGAGAAAAGCGCCGATCCGCACCCCGAATTCATTGTCACCGAAGGTGTGCGTCCCAAGCCAGATGAGCCAGGCCACCATCGGCGGATGATCAAGATATCCGATGTCCAGGTGCTGGGCGTAGTTCCAATAGTAGGTTTCTTCGGGAATGAGATTGACCAGCCCCAGAAACAGGAGCCTCAGGATCACCAGGCAGATGATCGCCCCGATCACAAGCGCCGGTTGCCATCCCGTGCGAAGGATGCCTTGTGGCCCAATGTGGACCTGCCCCGCGTAACTCGCAGCAATGCTCGCGGCAATCGCTGGTCCGATCGCCAGAAGAGGCGAAAGGCCGAGCGTCACGAATGCCACACCGAATACGCCGCTCCGGATCGCCAATGCCACCAGCTGGACGATCATCAATCCGAACCAGATCGGAGCGACAGGTGCTCCATTTGCCTCATCCACCTTCCCGATCCGACGTGCCCTGACGAAAGATGCTGCGGCAAACAGCAGGAATACCGCAAAGCTGAGCACCTGCGCCTTCAGCGGATCAACGCCTTGGCCGCAAAGCAAGGCAAATACCGCCAGATCGAGGAAGGCCGCCACCAGGCGGGCGGCCGAAAGCATCGGTAAGGGTTGTCTTGCGTGAATGGTCTGTAGGACAGCATCGCGGGCGTCAACTTCAGGTGACAAACAGGTCGTCCAATCTTCTTTCGAGACTGAAATTGTCTGATCAAACGCCGTCGGCGCTTAGGGGAAACAGACAAGCATATCTCGCCTCCTCGCCGGCGATATTGCTGTCCCAGAACCAGGGGCCATCAAAGATGCCACCCCGGACCGCAGCCTCAGTGTAGAAGCGACGCCGCAAACGCCACTGTCCGGGCGTGCTTCCTGTCGCGCGCCTCTGCGTTTTGCCAGCTTTGATCCATTGCATAGGCAGCAGAGATCACCGGGATTGCGACGTGACCGTAATAGAACGACAATTGCGCCTGAGCCGTTCGCTCATCCATTCCGGCAATCCTTCGTACGAACAGCGCAGAAACAAGCCCGCTGCGGTCCGCGCCGGACTGGCAGTGGACCAGGATGGGCCGGGGCGCGGATTCCATGACCGTGACGAGCTGGTCGATCTGTTGTGCGGAAACGACCTTGGAAGCCGATAGGCCGAAGTCGACATGCTCGACACCGAGGCCATCGGCCATTGCCACCTCGTCGTCATACCATGGAGTACCCGGATGGGTTCCGCGGAGATTGATGATGGTCCTTATTCGATGCGCCCTGACATAGGCGGCCAATTCGTCCGCGGTCGGCTGCGCGGAACGGTATAGCTCACCCTCGATGACCGGATGGAAATTGTCGCTGAGCTGGAGGTAGCCGGCGTAAGCACCGCAGGCCAGACCGACGGACCCGGCGACAACCACCGAGGCTAGCGAAATGCGACGAAGACGAAGCCAATTCATTTCCTGCCCTCCAAATCCAATGGTCGGGGCATCACCTGCGTCATTTGGCTGACAAGCACCTGAACGATGACACTGACTGTCTGGAGGCCTTTCGATCGACATCAGCGCTCACGCGCGCCGCGCCTGAGCTGGCTGCATGGCGAGCGCGGCAAGACGATCCAAAATGGCATCCAGGTTAACCGGCTTGATCACATAATCGGACGCACCCAAGCGGCGGGCCTCCAGCGCGTCGGACAGCTGATCGAACGCCGAAAGGATGAGTGTCGGGCAAGAGATTAGTCCGCTTCGAAGGATATCGAAGCCGTCGCCATCCGGTAGGCGCCGATCGAGACATACGAGATCAAATGTCGACAGGCGGAGCATGTCTACGGCAGGGCTGCAGCCGGTTGCCCAGGTCACGGTCCAACCCGCCGCCGCGAGATGCTCCCTCAGGGCGTCGCCGAACAGAACGTTGTCTTCGACCAGCAATATTCGCAACGCAATTCTCCAACAGAAGGAATAGCCTGCTCCTGTTTGCTGACAACAATCTGAACTCCTGGCAAGCGCGACCGAAAGGTCCCGGCTGACGGATGGCAAGCGCGAAGACTGTGGAAATGCGGTCGGAGTTGAAATCCATTTGCCTACGGCCTTTCCGTTGGCGCCCGCCCTTCGCCACACGATCTCTCGGCCCTGGCGGCTGTCTCACCGTTCATGGTTCCAATCGACGGTCGGCCACTTTTGTCAGAACGGCAGATCCGATCTCGACCACCGTTTCCAGCGCACCTTTGAAACGCCCCAACTGCATAAAATGCGTGTCGATGCTTAAAGCCTGCGCGAACCAGCTTGCGTATTTTCCGTGGTTCGCGTGGGGACAACGATTGACGTTGAGCGAGTTCCGGCCACCTACTGATCGATCGGCAATGCGAAAGTGACTGGAACGAGCGTGGGAAAGTTGGAAGCACGGAACGCCATCAGACTGTTATGCTACAAATGGCATGCTCGCTCCCACTGCAAGGATCAAGCTCCAGATTTTCGCCTCTTCCTCGACTGGCTCGATGCCAGCGACTATGGCCACTATGTCGAATTCGAGAGCGAGTCATCGCCATGCCAGGAGGTAAGGGGTTGGTTCACCGACGAGTTCAAGCGAGCATGAAGATGGCTCGCCATCGAAAGCCCGGTTGAACGGTCCGGTCTATCGATGCCGTACCGCTCCAGCCTGACCGCAGCGCAAGGTCTCGCAGGATTTTGAGCAATGGTCGAAATCATAGCGACGGTGATGCCGGCCCCCCATGCGATGAAACCCGAGCGCAATCCTATGCTGTCTTTGACAGCCAGCATTATCATCCGGATAAAGCGATCGATTGCGGTCATCGAAGAATTCGTTCCCATCGAATGGTCTGTGCACAGTGACGACGGGAGCAATGATTCTAAGTTTCACCTCAGATTCCATCGCCATTGTCAGAATCGCGAGCGTCGGCAACTTGTATCAATTTATGCTGGACGCTCCATTGGCACCTGTTTGCGCCCGCGCATGAAGCTCGGTCGGGGGCAGGTCCGACGAAAGTGCGATCATCGGCGTTGCCACGCATTCCAGACAGGTGCCATTCCGAGCCAAACCGGGGTTCGACGATGCGCTGACCAACGCCATGTGGTTTTCGCTCGTCAGGCCCGGGTTTGGGGTCTCCGGCTTGATATGTTCGTTCAGGTGGTCGTCAGCGTCAGTACCTATTCGGTTCGCGGGCTGTCTAACGAAAGGTCGAAATCGCATGAGACTTTACAAAAGCGCGCTTGCCGCACTCGCAGTTATCTGCCTCGCCACTCCGTCTTTCGCTGCAACCACGATCAAGGTCACCGAGGGAGGCGAAGGTGGAGGCGCAATGACCCTGGCACTCGATCAATCAACCGCGAAAGCAGGTGAAACCGTATTCGCCGTCCACAATGATGCAATGACCGAAAATCACGAGATGGTTCTGGTTAAGCTTAAATCGGCTGACCAGGCCATGCCACTCAACAAGGCGAAACACCGCCTCGACGAGAAACAGTTGAAGAGCCTCGGCGAAGTCTCCGACTTGAAGCCCGGCGCGGACGGAACGCTCAAGGTCAAACTCGTTCCCGGCAACTACATGCTCTTCTGCAATATCAAAGGTCACTATGAGGCAGGCATGCACGCAAGCCTTGCCGTGACCGAGTAGAGATTATCTTCCATCAATTCCACGCCGAACGGGGCTGAGCGTCCCGCTTCGTTCGGCGCGGCCGTTCTCAACGCCGGTAAGCGGCGTTGGTCAAAGAGTGCAGAATCCTTCTCAGAACTGTTGACGGCTACTCTGAAGCGCCTGATCGCTCCGCGGAGTGATGGTACGGCACCTTACGTTCCAGACCTGCTGTGACGGCTCGCGGCAAGCAGCCGGACGACCTTGTCGCTGCAATAGGGTCCGGCATGCCGGGGGACAAGCTGATGGCGATGCCACCTTGGCAGCATGATCGCCACTTCAGGCGTGCGATGGCGCCCATCGATCCATGCGCCATGTCCATGTCGGTTCGATTTTGATTCCGGCTCGTAAGCTGAAACTCCCATAATTGACGGGGATCATGGCGGCCGCACCCGGACCGCCTGTATGGATGGTCCGTGACCCTGCGCCTGCAGCATTGTCCCGATAACGCATTTCATCCGAGATCCTGAAGGAGATTGCCGGTGTACTTCCTTGCCCTCGCGGTCGACTATGACGGCACGATTGCCGAGAACGGCCATGTCACACAAGAGACGCTCGAAGCACTTTCAAGGGTCCGGCAGAGCGGCCGGAAATTGCTGTTGGTGACAGGCCGTGAGATCGTGGACCTGCAGCACGCTTGCCGCAATCTCGATGTGTTCGACGTCATCGTCGCAGAAAACGGAGCTCTGCTTTTCCATCCATCAACCGGACAGGAAGTTTCGCTGGCGCCGCCGCCGCAGCAGCAGTTTCTGAACCGGCTTTCCGAATTGGGCGTCCTGCCGATTTCTGTGGGGCGCTCGATCGTTGCCACCTGGCAACCGAATGAACACTTGGTCATGCAGGCGATCCGCGAGACAGGCCTGGAGATGCAGATCACCTTCAACAAGGGGGCGGTGATGGTGCTGCCTGCCAATGTCAACAAGGCTTCCGGATTGCGCCAGGCATTAAGGGATCTCGACATCTCCCCGCTCAACGTCGTCGCGATCGGCGATGCCGAGAACGACCATGCCTTTCTTGCCACCTGCGGATGCTCGGCTGCCGTCGCCAACGCCGTTCCTTCGCTCAAGCGCGAAGTCGATATCGAGCTGGCAAGGGATCACGGCCTCGGCGTAAAGGACCTGATCGGCCGCCTTGTCGAGGAGGATCACAGGATCCTGCCGCTGCCGAAGCGCGGCATCCTTGCCGGTATCGATCAGCAGGGTAACAAGGTTTATATCGCGCCGGAGGAGCTGATCCTCGTTGCGGGAAATTCCGGCTGCGGCAAATCCAGTTTCATGACGCTGCTCACCGAACGCATGGTGGAGAAGGGCCAGGAGTTCTGCGTCATCGATCCCGAGGGCGACTATCTTCAGCTCAAGGATGCGGTGACGGTCGGCGGGGTCAGCGAACCACCCACGACCGAGGATGCCCTGCGCCTTCTGCTGCAGGCGGATATAAACGTCGTCGTCAGCACGCTGGCGCTCAGCATCGAAGAGCGCAAGCGGCTGTTTTCCAACCTCGCGCGCAGCGTCCGGCATCTGCGGAGGAACTCGGGCAGGCCGCATTGGTTGATCATCGACGAGGCCCATCATGTGCTGCCGTTTCTGCAGGCGGAAAAGATGCCTGCGCCGACGGCGGGATTGGGTGCAATCCTGGTCACGGTCGATCTTGCAATGATCCATCCTGTCATCCTGAAGAACATATCAACGCTGATCGCCATGGGCAGCACGGCGCCGGAGCTCATCGCGTCCTATGCCGGAGCGCTCGGCATCGAATGCCCGAAACAATTTCCACGTCTGTCAAGCGAGGAATTTGTCCTCTGGTCGCCGGCAACGGGTGCGCCGCCGTCAATCCTCAGACGGGTCTCCCCGAAACAGATCCATCATCGCCACAGGGGCAAGTATGCGACCGGCGACGTCGGCGCGGAACACAGTTTCTATTTTCGTGGCCCCAACCTCGAAACCAATCTGAGGGCGCGCAACCTTGAGGAGTTCCTGACGCTTGCAGATGAGGTAAGCGATCCGGTCTGGCAGCATCATCTGCTGGCTGGCGATTTTTCGGCATGGTTTCGCAACGTCATCAGAGATGACGCGCTCGCCGAGCAGGTGCTTGACATTGAACGCGAACGTCCGTCGGTTCCTGCCGTCAGTCGCCGCGCAATCGCGCGGGCTGTCGAGGTTCGCTATCACATCCTCAGATCGGCAGTCAGGGACAACCCCGATGATGAGAGCCAACTGATCCCTTCTCAGGGGCGCCCCGCAAGTCAGGTTCCGGCGACGTCGGACGTCTGTCCTCCGACCGGTTGAACCGCCTGCTTTCGGGTCAAAACGATCCGGCCCATGAAGCAGCTCAGACGACGAGACCGATCGGCGCGGCGCTGTGGTTTGGCGCCGCTACTTGGGTTCTGCCGCTTAAGCCCTGCCGCCTGGGCGATTGGCGTCGAAAGCAGAAAGAGCCGGCGGCGGGTGTTGGAGCGTCTGATGGGAAATAGATCGCCGGCGATCTTCAACTCACCGGCGTTGGCTGTCTGGCGGGTGCCGCCGTCGTCACCTCGCCGTCCTGGCGCTGCAGAGGCTTGAAATCCGAAGGAGTGATCGTCTCGCGCTCGAGAAGCAACTTGGCGCCGGCATGAAGATCGGTGATGCGCGCGCTCAGCAGAACCTTCGCCTTTTCATAGGCCTCATCGAGCATGCCGCGGACGGCGATATCGACTTCCCGCGCGGTGGCTTCCGAATAATCCTTCTGCCGCAATTCCGGCCGGGCGTCCCCCAGCCATTGCATGCGCTGCGGCTCAAGCACCGCCTGTCCAATCGGGCTCATGCCAAAACGGGTGACGCAATCACGCGCCACGTCGGTTGCCTTGGCAAGGTCGTCGGCGGCACCGGTCGATACTTCTCCGAAGATCACCGCCTCCGCCGCGCGGCCTGCCAGCAGCGCGACCATGCGTTCCTGCAGCTCGCCAAGCGTGATCAGGAAACGATCTTCGGTCGGGCGCTGCAGCGTATAACCGAGAGCGCCGATGGAGCGCGGGATGATCGAGACCTTCTGGACCGGGTCGGTCTTGGCAAGTGCTGCCGCCGCTAAAGCATGGCCCATCTCGTGATAGGCGACCCGTTCGCGCTCCTGCGCGTTGAGGAGGCGGCTACGCCGCTCCGAACCGGCGACGATGCGTTCGACCGCTTCCGTGAAATCCTTTATGGTGACAGTGTCGCCGTTGCGGCGCGTCGCAAAGATCGCCGCCTCGTTGACGAGATTGGCGAGGTCGGCGCCGGTGAAGCCCGGTGTAAGGCCGGCAATGTCGTCAATCTTGACGTCTGGCGCCATCACCACCTTCTTCGCGTGAACCGCGAGGATGGCGGCACGGTCCTTCCGGTCCGGTCGGTCGATCACCACCTGCCGGTCGAAACGGCCGGCCCGCAAAAGCGCGGCATCGAGGATTTCCGGGCGGTTCGTCGCCGCCAGCAGGACGATGCCCACCCGCGGATCGAAACCGTCGAGCTCGGAAAGCAGCTGGTTCAGCGTCTGCTCCTTTTCATCGCTGCCGCCATAGCCGACCAGCGGGCTGCGTGCGCGGCCAAGAGCGTCGAGCTCGTCGATGAAGATGATGCAGGGTGCGGCCTGGCTTGCCTGCTGGAAGAGGTCGCGGACGCGGGCTGCCCCGACGCCGACGAACATTTCGACGAATTCGGAACCGGAAATAGAGAAAAAGGGAACGTTTGCCTCGCCAGCAACGGCGCGGGCGAGCAGGGTCTTGCCTGTTCCCGGCGGCCCGACGAGGAGGGTACCCTTCGGGATGCGGGCGCCAAGCCGACCA
Source organism: Rhizobium sp. BK376 (assembly GCF_004341625.1). Classification (GTDB taxonomy): domain Bacteria; phylum Pseudomonadota; class Alphaproteobacteria; order Rhizobiales; family Rhizobiaceae; genus Rhizobium. Next base: position 58,902 of record NZ_SLZG01000020.1, read on the forward strand.
TATTTGTCCCCCTCCCTCAGGAAGGCGACGATTTCCTGCAATTCCTCCTTGGCCTCCTCGGCGCCGGCCACATCGTCGAAGGTGACGCCCGTCTTGCACTCCAGATAGATCTTCGCCCGTGACTTGCCGATATTGATCAGGCCGCCCATTCCCTGGCGTCCCGCAAAGCCCCGGAAGAGAAAATACCAGAGGCCGAGAAACAGCAATGTCGGCAAAACCCAGGAGAGGATCGTGGTCAGCCAGCTATTGTCTGTCCCGCCGGTAACTTCGACGCCTGCATGTTCGAAGGCGGCGGCCTCAGCGGGATCGACGCGATTGCTCACGAACAGCGTCTTGCCATTTTGCGGTTGCTTGAAGGTCCCCTCAATCATCGTTTCGGTGAGCGTAACCGATTGCACCTTTCCATCGGCCACCATCCGCATCAGCTCGGTGTAGGAGACCGGTACTACATCCCTTGAGGCAAGCCAGAGCTGGAAGAAGCCGATCAGCATCATCGCCACGAAAAAATACCCAAGATTGAATCTGTGCTTGCGCTGCATCTCTCTTTCCTGCCGCCAGTTTCCCTTGTCTTTCCTCCCATAGCCGCCGCACCATCTCCTTGACGCCGATCAAGTTTCAGCGCTCTTAAGCGGCCCAAGGCAAGGTTTGCAAGCCGACCGGAGCGGCCTGGATATCGCTTTCGAGATTGCTGCGGTCCACCTCAGGTTCATGGCCGAAAAGGCAGTCTTGCGACGAAAGCCATCAGTTCAATCGGGACGCACACATGGGAGCGTCACATGGAAAACTCGACCAGACTGAAGGCGATCGGCTGCTTGTCCTCGAAGACGAACCTTTCATTGCTTTGGACGTCGAGGGCGTGTTTTACCGGGCGGGAGTGGCCGACCTTCACATCGCAACGACCTGCAGGCAAGCCGAAGCGTGGTTTCGTGACACCGCTCCGGACGTTGCCATCATCGATCCCAGGCTGAACGACGGTATTGATCAAGAACTCCGAGGGCGGCCAGCGCGGCCGTCCTCTCCCCCGCACCCCGGCGACTATCGACCTAACCGACACCTGATCGAGCAGGCGAACGTCGTCCCTTGGGGCACCCGCAAGCCAACCACACAGGAGTGCATCATGGACCAGAAAATGAACTCGAAAGTCCTCTACACGGCGAAGACCCACGTCACCGGCGGCCGCGAACACGGGGTCGCCCGTAGTTCCGACGGGCGTCTCGACGTCAGACTGGGAGTGCCCGGCACGGCGCGCATCGGCACCAACCCTGAACAGCTCTTCGCGGCAGGCTGGTCGGCCTGCTTCGAGAGCGCCATCGGGCTCATCGTGCAGAAGAAGCATCTAACGCTCGGAGGCGACGTGACGATCGACGCCGAAGTCGATCTCAACCTGTCGGATGCCGATGGCTTTTCGCTGACGGCACGCCTGAATGTCACCATTCCGGGCGTCGAGCGCGACATTGCTCAATCGCTGATCGATGAAGCGCATCAGATTTGCCCCTATTCGAAGGCGACACGCGGGAACATTGGCGTCACGACCAAGCTCGCCTGAACATGAGCCGCCAGAAGCCACTCCGAGCGGCGAAATGCCACAAGCGCTGCATGCTATGACATCATCGGTCAAAGCTGAAGAGTTTGCCGCTCGGAAAGTACTTTCACCAAGCAGATACCTGGTCAAACGACTGGCGAGACAAGATCAGCCTTTGGCCTCATTTCCGATCTTGTCTTCGCGCTGAACGGCGTCTTGCAACCGCGGTTGCTCGTGATCGATCAGACGCCTCAGGCGTTCTCGCTCGATATCATTCTGTGCCTGTTCGAGCATATCCTGAAATCGCTTGATTTTTGTTGAGCAACATATCGATCCATGGTCAGATCCCCTTAGAAGGAGGACATTGACCGCAGTCTAGCTTGATGCTGATCAAGATCAATCATCGATACTCGCTATCTTTTGTCGCGCTCGAGACCGAGCAGGAAGGCCAAGGAAGCCAGCTTCTGAGGCATTCCCGCGCCAGACTGTCACGGCCTTGGACAAGTTCACGGCTGTGTATAAGCATCAAACACTCTGAGATCTGCCGGGAGCCAATTAATCAAGCAGTTCGCGCAAGCGCACGGCGAGTTCACGCGCCGTATAGGGCTTCTTGAGCCAGCTTCCCGAGTGAGCAATTTCGCGGCCGGCAATGGTCGGCTCGGCATAGCCTGATGTAAACAGGACCTTTATGCCGGGCATGATTGCCCGGACGGTATTGGCAAGCTCGTCGCCGGTCATGCCGCCGGGCATGACGATATCGGTGAAGAGCATGGCCACGTCGGGATGTTCCTTCAGCCGATCCAGCGCCTCGTGGCCATTGGCGGCCTCGACAATATTGTAACCAGCATCGGCAAGGCGCGAAACGGCGACCCGGCGCACACGCGGATCATCCTCGACGACAAGGATCTTTTCGAAGCCCCGGGGGATGCCGGGCTGTTGTTCCTCTCCATTTCCTGCCTCCGCGGCCTGGTTTCCAGTCGCCCTTTGAGCTGCCGGAAGGAAAAGGCGGACGCTCGTGCCCTGCCCGGCCTCGCTATAGAGCTGAACATGGCCGCCCGACTGCTTGGCGAAGCCATAGACCATGGAAAGACCAAGACCCGTGCCGGAACCGACCCCCTTGGTGGTGAAGAAAGGCTCGAAAGCCCGCTGCTTGACCTCTGCCGACATGCCACCGCCGGTATCCGTGACCGAAACCTGCACATAGTCGCCGGTCCGCACCTGCGGATACATTTGCGCATAGTCGATGTCGAGCTTGACGCGCGAGATCTCGATCGAAAGCTTGCCGCCACGCACCATGGCGTCCCGGGCGTTGAGAACGAGGTTGAGGAGGGCATTCTGCAGCTGCGATCCGTCGACGAGCGCCTTGTTGGCCGAGCCGGCGACGATCGTACGGAACTCGATCGCCTCCCCAAGCGTCCGCCGCAGGAGATCGGAAAAGCCAAGGACGAGTTCGCCGACATCGACGAGTTTTGGATTGAGGGGCTGGCGCCTCCCGAAGGCAAGCAGCTGGCCTGTCAGCTTGGCGCCGTCATCGGCCGCCTCCTGCGCCTCCCGCAGGAGCGGCCGCAGTTTCTCGTCCTTCAACTTGTCCTCGATCATTTCAAGATTGCCGCTGATGACGGTCAGAAGATTGTTGAAGTCGTGGGCAAGGCCCCCGGTTAACTGTCCGATCGCCTCCATCTTCTGCGACTGTCGCAGTTCCTCTTCGATCTTGTGACGGCTCGTCAGGTCGCGGATGAAACCCGTAAAGATGCGTTTGCCGTTTGCAATCGCCTCACCGACCGAAAGCTCCATCGGAAAGATCGACCCATCCCTTCTCTGGCCGGTCACCACACGGCCGTAACCGATGATGCGTCGCTCCCCGGTCATCATGTAGCGAGAGAGGTAACCGTCATGCGCATCACGGTCGGGCTGCGGCATGAGAATCTTGACGTTGCGACCGCAGACCTGCGCGGCGGAATGGCCGAAAAGTCGTTCGGCCGCCGCACTGAAGGAGGAGATCGTGCCTGTGTCGTCGATGACGATCATCGCTTCGGAGATCGTATCGAGGATCGAGCGCAGATGCGCCTCCCTTGCCGCCAGATCGTCCTGGATTCTCTTCATGCTGGTCACATCGTTGTTAGTCTGGATGATCATCGGGTCGGGGGCGAAGGATTGTTTGACAAGGGCCCAGCGCGTCGCGATGAACAATGTGTGCCCGTCCTTGTGACGGTGCATGACCTCCCCCTCCCACGCGCCTTCACGTCGAACCGCCTCGCGGATTTCATCCAGGGGCCTTGGGAATTTCGTTTGCAAAAGCGCGTGAACGACCTCGCCGACGGCCTCCTTTCCTGACCATCCGTAGAGCGTTTCGCAACCGTAGGTCCAGCGGCTGATGACGCCATCGAGCCCATGGACAATGACGTTGGCGCCGCCGAGCAGGCGTGTCACCTCGTCAAGCTCCGTTTCGGTCGTCAATCTGAGGCGGGATTTGTCGCTCATTGGTCTTTCATCACTTCGGGCTCAGTGGCGCTTTCCTCCAGCGTAAGCGATTACAGCACGTTCGTCGCCATCATATTCGTCGTCATTGCCAGAGAGCTGCACGATCGTTGCGTACCTCACGATGCGCACGCAATGGCGACCCACCGAAGCCACGATGCCCTTGTTGGTCAGCTTCGTCATCGTCCGCGACACCGTTTCAATCGTCAGGCCGAGATAGTCGGCCATATCGAGCCTGGTCATCGGCAATTCGACAATGGCGTTGGATTGGCGGCAACCCGAGTGACGGCGAAGCTGCTTCAACAGGAAGCTACAGACGCGCTCCTCGGCATTCTTGCGTGACAGAAGCACCATCTGGTCCTGGGCTGCGGCCATCTCGTCGCAGAGATGGGCGAAAACTTCCGGACGCAATTCCGGCGAGTTGCTGATCTCGGCCTCGAAGGCCTTGCGTGAAAAGCGGCGGACCTTGGTCTCGGTAATCGCTTCAGCGCTGTAGAGATAGTGGTTCTTGAGCGAGACGCCGACGATATCCCCGGTATGCAGGAAGCCGGTGATGACGCGGCGACCGTCGGAAATGATCTTGAAGATGCGAAGATCGCCTTCCACGACTTCGAAGACATGCTTGGCCGCATCGCCCTCGAAAAAGAGCGACTGGCCGGCCGCCAGATGCTCGACCGGCTGCTTTCTGAAAAGCCCTTGGAGGCAGTGCGGCTCGGAGCCGAGAAGCCCGCCGTTGGTAAGTTCCTTTGGGTAATAGACATTTTCGGCCTGCAGCATGATCGTCCCTCCGTGCTGTCGATGGAGACAATTGAGCGGTCGCAAGTGACATGCCGATGCCGCGAGTGTTAAAAAGCGTGCGAACTTGTAACAATGTGTAACAGGCGTCGTCGAGCGTCGTCCGACCGCCGGTCGCGGCGTGACCGTGCCGCGAAGACACTATCGTATCATTGAGGATCGTCACGGTTTCCGGACGCTGAAAACGGCGAGATTTCTCTCGACCAACCCCGCACCGGATCACGGCTCGGGCAGCACATCGTTCAAAGCGGATAAACTGTTCCATGATCCCAGCGATCACGATAATCCTCGTCGTCAAGCAGGCTCCAGTCCTGAAGGCGCGCGCGCCATATCCGCAGGTACCGACAGCTTGCATCAAGCGCTTTCCTTTTCAGAAAGGCGATCAGCAAGGCCTCGATCTCTTGTTCCTGTAACGGGCTTACGACAACGAAGATCGCAACATCAAGGAGCCGTTCAACGATCGGGTGATTTACGAACCGGGCGTGACACAGGCCGCGGACATAGCCCTTCGCATCTGTTGCGACAACGAAGCTTCGGCGCAATGCCCCACCGGTGACATGACGCCAGGACGTGAGCGTCAAAGCCGGCACTGCCGCCCGCGCGACGACAAAAGCACGCTCGATCTGGTATTCCTGTAACGGCCCGATCGTATACCCGATGTCGAAGGATGCCATGCGAAGCCCCGTTTGGCTTCAGTCGACGGTCGCCGGCCAGCCATCTTCCCTACCGTTTTTGCCACGCCGTTCAATGCTAGAGCAAAAGAACGGGAATGCGTTGACCCGCATCAAAGCGTCTGTCGGCAGCGCGCGGAGAGGAGGTAGACGGGCCAAGCATTGCGATCGGCATGATTGCCTTTGAGGCCGGAAAGGCGAAACTATCGGCACAAGACCCTTATCACCCATGACCGAGGCACGACATGATCGCTATCGGGAAGCCCGCAACGGGCTGTATCTCGTCTGGTCCGGCCCTCAGCGGCCATTGCGCAAGCTGCGTCTCTGGTTTCCGTGATCCGCTACGAATAAACGTGCTCGTCCCATGGAAGACCACAATCCGATCAACGCGCCGCAATCGCGGCCTCGCGGAAACAATCGATGACATCGTCGTCGGACAGCTGCCGGAAATCGCTATAGGCATTGCCCACTGCACCGGAGGATGACATCGTCTCCAGGCAGATCACCTCTTCGACCTCTGCCTGCAGATCGGCGACCGCCTCTGCCGGCGCAACAGGAACAGCAATCACGACGCGATTGACGCCATATTGTTCGATCGCCCTCGCTGCGGCTTTCATCGTGGCGCCGGTTGCGACACCGTCGTCCACGAGAATCACGGTTCTTCCCGCAAGATTGACAGAGGGCAGGACAGTGCTGAACAGGGCTTTGCGACGCGTGATTTCATCCAGTTCCGCCTCCATGGCGGACTGGAAGACCGCGTCTGATATGCCTGCGTCGCGAATGATGTCGCCGTTCCTGAAAACCGAAGGGTGCGCTCCGTCGACGACGGCGCCCATTGCGACCTCCCTCGCCCAGGGAACCCCGATCTTCCTGACGAAGACCATCGACAGGGGCGCCTGCAAAGCCTTGGCAATCTCAAGCGCTACCGGGACGCCGCCACGGGGCAGGCCGATCACGACTATATCGTCCTCACGGTACCGTAGCATGGTCGAAGCAAGCCTACGGCCGGCATCCCGTCTATCCCTAAACACGGCTGCGATCTCCCTTGAATGGACCCGGTCACACCGCCGAAAGACCTTCGCGCAAACGGGTGTGCTAGAAGCGCCCACGAGCGAACGATAGAAGGGTTACCTTCATGCGCTTTGACCTAGGTCAAGACGCGCCGCGAACCGAAGCTCATAACTTGGTCTGGCCGCTTTTGACATTCCTCAATGCTCGACGTGAATGATCGATATTTGATCTCATCATGACAAATGGGGATCAGGGTCTGCTTGACGAAAAGAAACGGCTGCTCAGCGATTTGTGCCGGTCCTATGGCGGTGCATGCGAATTGCGCGAAACACATATGTCCTTTGTGTTTCTGGGTGCCGAGCGCGCCTATAAACTGAAGAAGCCTGTCCATTACCCCTTCCTTGATTTCTCATCGGTTGCCCTACGGCATTACTTTTGCCTCGAGGAGCTGCGGCTCAATCGCCGGCTGGCCGAGAGAACCTACCTCGCGGTTCTGCCGATATGTCGGGTAGCGGACGGCAGGCTTGGCGTCGGAAACGGCAAGGAAGCGATCGACTGGGTCGTGGAGATGCTCAGGCTTTCGGATCACGACATGCTTGATCATCGCATGTTGACAGCTTCGGTTGAGCGTCATGACATCGAGACCATCGCGCTTCGCCTGTCGCGCTTTTATGCCAGCCTTGCTCCCGAACCCGTTGCCGGCTCGCAAGTCGTAGCACATCTGTCTCATCAGCTTGATATCGATACGGAGGTGCTGTGCCGCGAGGAATTCGGTCTTGCGGCATTGGTGTCGCCGCTCCTGGTCACAGCTCGGGAGGAATTGAGCGCCTGTAGAGGCGAGATATACCGAAGGACCGAGACAGGATGGTTTCGGGAAGGACATGGCGATCTGAGGCCGGAGCATGTCTGGCTGGGCCGCCCGCAGCAAATCATCGATTGCCTTGAATTCAACCGGATGATGCGGATTGTCGACCCTTACGAGGAAATCGCGCAGCTTGGCATGGAATGCTGCGCTGCCAGTCATCCCTGGATTTCCCCTCTCTTGCGCAAGACGATGGCAGCCGATCTCGGTGGCGAACCGAGCGAACGGCTGACACGGTTCTACACGGCATCGAAGGCGCTGCGCCGCGCGCGTCTTTGCATGGCCCATCTGCTGGAGAAGGAACCCCGAACGCCATCGAAGTGGCGTCCCCTTGCCCTGAATTATATAGAGTTTGCCGGTATGGGTTTCAGAGATCCTCAACCGACGTCAATCCGGTGACGCTCTCGTGGGCGCACAGCCTGCGGATCAGCTCGGCCAGACGCGGTGCCAGAGAACAGACCATCAGTTTCTCGGGATGAAGTCTCTGCTGAACAAGCGTTTGCGACAAGCTGTCCGTGACAAGGATCCGGCTGATTGCCGAGTCTGCAAACAGCGCAGTGGCGCCGCCACTGAAATGGCCGTGCGCCGCAAGGGCAATCACTTTCTTTGCGCCTCTTGTGAGACTCGTCCGCGCTGCTTTCACCATCGTGGAGCCGCTCGCGATGAGATCGTCGACAATGATGACGGAACATTCCTCGACATCGCCGGCAAAAAGATCGCCTGTCACCACATCCTGGCTTCGCCGCTTCTCCATCATCGCAAACCCGACGGGTTTGCCCCGGAAACGCTCGAAGGCCTCTCTCATCAATTGCGCCCGTTTGATCCCGCCCGCGTCGGGGGACAGGATCACCGCGGGCCCATCCCCGACAAGCTGGCCGATTTCGGCGGAGAAGAGATCAAAGGCCGTCACACTGACAACCGGCATTCGAAAGGCATTTTGGAACGCAGCGACATTGTGGACTTCGACAGCAGCCAATCTTGCTATTCCCATCGCCTCAAAGAGCTGGGCGACATATTTCAGCGTCACTGGATCGCGGGGTTTGGTCTGCCGGTCCTTCCGGGCGTAAGCCAGGTAGGGCACTATGACCGACACCCGCGAGGCGCCATTTTCCCTGCATGTGGCCGCAAAGAACAGGAGTTTGCAGAGCCTGTCATTCGGCGATGCGCTCTCGTCGCCGCCGAGGCTCTGGACGATATAGACATCCTCGCCGCGAACGCTGACCAGCGGCCTCGTCTTGTGCTCTCCATCCTCGAACCGGCGTTCTTCAAGCGGATCAAGCGGGCATCCTAACTGGCCTGCGATTGCGTCCCCGAGCATCCGCGTCTCTTGCAAGGCAAATACGCGCATAACGCTTGCTCCTTCCCCCTGGCAGTGCCGTTATCGATAGACAAGCACGGGAATCCGCGAATGGCTCAGAATCTTCGTCGTAACGCTGCCGAGCAGCAGAGACCCAACCCCTCCACGGCCGTGCGAGGCCATGGCGATCAAGTCGCAACCGTGGTCGACGGCGGTTTCGATGATGGCCGAATGGACCTTCGCGCTTTCGACCTTGACCGTCCGATAGATCACGCCCTGATGGCGCGCCTTTAGCTCCGCCTCGGTGAGAAACCGGGTCGCCTGCACATCGGCCGCTTTCCTGTATTCTTCACGGGTGTTGGAAAGATGCTCGCTTTCGGCCGAGAAAATATGGAAAGGCTCGATGACGGTGACGAACACAACGGCGGCGTTGGCGTCGCGCGCGAACGCGACAGCCCTTTCGACAGCTGAAAGAGCAAGCGGTGAACCATCGGTCGGAACGAGAATGTTTAAGAACATAATGACCTCCTCTTGACCGGAAAATCATAGTGAGCTCGCCGTCGACCACCTTGATCGGTATCAAAATCATGGCCGGCGGATGGGACTGGGGTGGGCGCCACGCCTGCGGCAAGATTGCCTGCGCCCGAAATGCGAAAGTGACAATCCCCTTAGCGATCGAAGCGCCGTTCCGAGCGCGATATCGGCACAACGTCACGCCGTTTCGACGGAGGATCGCTCTGCTTATTCTTTAACAGCCAGATCTTACCGGCAATCGTGATGCAATAGGCATCCCTCTCGGCTCATCCTCGACAAGCCGCCGCTCCAGGAAGCCGTTTGCGGTCAAATGGTTCAACGTCACGTCACTCACGGATCTGATTTTCTGCGGACGTTCCTTCCATCGGTCACTCTTGGCAAAGCTTACGGTTGCGTTCTGATGGGCGCTTCTGCCCGTTCGGCTGGTTCTGATCCGTGATTGCCAGAAGACGCCGAGGTAGGTTTGCGGTCACCTCTCAATACGGCGGGCGCGCCTTCGGCGCATCGATCAAATCCCCTACGGCAACATTTTTCCGGTTCGGCGCAGGTTGTCGTGCCAATGGAACGCCTCCTCGATCAGGTGCGGCGTATGTCCGCCGCGCAGGAGCGCCCGTTTGAAATAATCCTCCAATGCATCGCGATAGATCGGATGGACACAGTTGGCGATGACGAGCAAGGCTCGCTCTCGCGGCGCCAGGCCCCGCAAGTCGGCCAGCCCAATTTCGGTGACGAGGATATCGACGTCGTGCTCCGTATGGTCGACATGACTGACCATCGGCACGACGCGCGAAATCGCCCCCTCCTTGGCGAGCGACTTCGTGACGAAGATCGACATGTAGGCGTTACGGGCGAAATCGCCGGAACCGCCGATGCCGTTCATCATATGCGTCCCGCCGACATGGGTCGAATTGACGTTGCCGTAGATGTCGGCTTCCAGCGCCGTGTTGATGGCGATGATGCCGAGCCGGCGGATGACTTCGGGATGGTTGCTGACCTCCTGGGGACGCAGGACCAGCCGGGGCTTGTAGCGCTCGATCACTGACAGCACCCGCCGGTGTTTGGCGGCCGAAAGCGTCATCGAGGAGCCGGAGGCGAAGTTGAGTTTACCGGCATCGATGAGATCGAAGGTCGAATCCTGCAATACCTCGGAATACATGGTGAGATCGTGGAACGGTGTGTCGGTAAATCCTTGCAGCACCGCATTGGCGATCGTGCCGATGCCGGCTTGCAGTGGCAGCAGCCGCTCGGTCAGGCGGCCGCGTCGCACCTCGTGCAGTAGAAAATCGGCAAGGTGCCTGGCGATCGCATCCGTATTGGCGTCCGCGGGCTCCGTCGTAGAGGGGCTGTCGCTGCCTTGCGTGACCACGATCGCCGCAATCTTTTCCGGTGCGATTGGAATGAAGGGCGTTCCGATTCGACTGTCGGGCGCCACAACGGGGATCGCTTCGCGGCTTGGACGCTTGGTCGGGATATAGATGTCGTGCAGGCCTTCAAGGGCTTCCGGCTGCGACAGGTTGATCTCGACGATGACCTTTGGCGCCAGGATCGCGAAACTTGCCGAGTTGCCGACGGAGGTGGTCGGGACAATGCCGCCGGCCTCGGTGATTGCGGTCGCCTCGATCACGGCGACGTCGACTGGCGGAAGCTGGCCACTGCGCAAGAGCTCAACCGTCTCTGAAAGATGCTGATCGATGAACATCACCTCGCCGGCATTGATCGCCTTGCGCATGACGGCGTCCGATTGAAAAGGCATGCGCCGCGCGACGACGTGGGACTCGACGAGCGTCCTGTCAAGATTGTTGCCGAGTGAGGCACCTGTCATCAGCGTGATTTTCAAGGGATCGCGCCTGGCTCGTTCAGCCAGCGCCAGCGGCACGGCCTTTGCCTCGCCTGCCCGCGTGAAGCCGCTCATGCCGACGGTCATTCCATCGGTGATCAATCTGGCGGCATCGTCCGCATCGACGATGCGATCGAAGAGCTTACTGTGCCGGAGACGGTCTTTGAACATTTCGGAAAAACCTCGATGCGATAACAGGAGATGAAAGAGCGGTATCTGTCGGCGGCTGAGCACCACCCGGGCCGGGAACCGCGCTGCCGCGAAAGGAAGCCTGAAGGTCGATATCGGGATCTCGACCGGGCGGGCAGCTGGCACTGTCTGCGTGTCGTGCGCCGATGGCCGCATTCGCGGTCATGCCCTGTGACGTCGCGTGCGGACAGGCAAGGAGGGTGGTCCAAAGGTGCTATGGCATGCCGCTACTCTGAATGCGATGACCGTCAATCCGGTCGCCATAATCGGGCGGCCGGGAGGTCGGCGCATTGACATGCCTCAAAGAGGAAACTGGCCTCAGCGGCAGAGGTCTTTGATGGGGATCAATGTCGATGCCGCCGCCTTGGGCTTTGATGTTGCCCTTGCCGGACGCGAGGTCCGGCAACGGGCGGCCGGCCTATCCTGATTGGCCCGCCACCGGAGCTTTCGATAGTTTTCGCAAAGGAGAAAGGAAATGGCAGACACAGCCACCAAACTGCCCATCAAGGGCGCGGAGAAGGCGGCGACGCCGCAGAGAGGGCTTTCCCTCTTCGACAATTTGCGCTCCGAAATCGACCGCCTCTTCGACGACTTCTCGCCGAGCCTCTGGCACCGGCCCTTCGCAGGAATGTCATTCGAAAAGCCATTCTCGACCATCGCTTCACCGGCCGTCGATCTCGTCGAGAAGGATGGCGGTTATGAAATCACCGCCGAGCTTCCGGGCCTCGACACCAGCAATATCGACGTGAAGATCGCCGACGGCGTGCTGACCATCAGGGGCGAAAAGCAGGAAAGCAAGGAAGAGAAGGAGAAGGAGTACCATCTTTCCGAACGCCGTTACGGCGCGGTCCAACGTTCCTTCCAGCTCCCGGCGAGCGTCGACGCCTCCAAGATCGAGGCCTCCTTCGCAAACGGTTTGCTGACGGTCAAACTGCCGAAGAGCGAGCAAGCCCGCAACAACGAACGCAAGATCGCCATCAAGACGGCCTGATCGTCTTGATGCTGGCGCGCCCATAGCAGGCGCGCCCTTTGTCGCCGGAGCCGGCCGGCCACGAACGTCAGGCGGGCCGGTGCGACATTGAGCCATCATGGGCGCGTGAACTGGGCTGCTTTGATGGATGTCGACCCGAAAGGACTTTCCCGGAGCGAGACCGGGATGCTGCTGTCAAGCACCGCCGCGGGCTCACCGGATCCCGATCCTCAAGAGCCGGATATCGGATGTATCAAAGGTAAGGAGGAGTGGATATCACCACGATGGAGCGCTGGCGCAAGCCGAAAGATCCTCGGATTTGTCGCTGCAATCTCGCCGGAAGCGCATAATTTGCCCCACACTGGCGCGGCCGCAGGCTTTGACCGGTGTCAATGCGCTCGGACTTCCCCTCCGATAGGCTCGGCCAACACAAGGGATGTTTCGCCAAGCCCCCGGCTGAAGACGCTGCTGGAGACCGATCAATGACGAGATGGCGGCAAATTTCTACTTCAAGGCTTACCCTGTCACGCGCTGGCGATCTTCGCTCGCCTGCGCCATTCCGCGAAATCGCGAAATACCACCCTGGCGCGTCAATCAGCTTCGTCATCGCCATCGCCGGAATCGTTGTCTGCATTTCAACGCAATCCTTCGCGCAATCGACGACCGATACGACGATGCCGATAGTCGCATTCGGCGCACGAAAAGTCTTCTTCTTGCTCTTTTTGATGCTTGGCCCGATCAAGATCCTTGTGCCCTTCGTGTCGCTTACCAGCAACTGGGGGCCGTATCATCGCCGGCGGCTGGCGCGAAGAGCTATTGTCTTTTCCGCCGCTGCGCTGGCAATAGCCGGCTCCCTTGGTCGCACGATGCTTGAGAATTATGAGATTTCACTGCCGGTTCTCGCCATGACCGGAGGCATCGTCCTGTTTCTGGTGGCGATGCGAACCATTCTGCACCAGCCCGCCGTCAGAACCGATCAGCCGTTGGCGCCGGATCAGGCACCAAACCTGAAGCTTGCTTTTACCCCCTTGGCTTTTCCGACAATCGTCACTCCCTATGGGATCGCCGCCGTCATTGTGTTTGCGACGCCGGCCGGTGGTCGCCAGGCAGACGGTCTGACCGTCGCTGCCATAGTCCTTTTGATCCTGGCGCTTGATTGGCTGGCAATGGTTTTTGCAGACACTATCCTGAAATGGATCGGAACCTTGCTTCAAGTCCTCGCGGTGGTGCTCGGGGTGACACAAGCGGCCCTGGGCCTTAAGATCATCCTCCATAGCTTCAGGATGATTGAATGGCAGTAGGAAAGCCGACCGCGGACCGCAATGTCCGAGGTCTTAAGCTCGGTCGTCATGTTTTCGCCGAGCCGCCCAGCCCTTGCGTATCCGCAACGCGTGCCAAGGCGGCGTCCTCCGGCAAAAGATAGGCCTTGTCAATCATTTGGCCCAGCAGATCGCCCTCAACGCGCAAGGCCGGTTTCCGGCTTTCCGGTAATACCTCTAAGAGATTGTCGATCATGGCACGAAGCCTCCTTGCGATCTGAAGGTTCTCGGTCCCATAGATCCTGATTTCTCTGCAAGCGAGCTGGACGAAGTCTTCCCAATCCGGTGTTGGATAGACGACACGCAGCTGTCCTTTCGCATCGCGGAGATAGCGATTGCGCAGATCGCGTCCGCCGACGCTGCTCAGCAATCGATGTAACTGGTCAATTGCCAGCACCGCTGTCGTCGGGTCGTTGATCGCCTTGGATAGAGCCTTGGTGGCAATATCGACAATGACCCTGAAGGCGAATGTCGGATCCTGCTCGATGGTCCGCTCCCGTCCGAATGCGACACTGCCGCACAGGTTCCGGGCCGGAACCGTGGCGGCGCCACCGTATAATCGGAAGAGTGGCTGGCCGTATGCAACAAAATCGCCGACGCGCGCGACCAGCTCGACAATTCCCTGAGCCCGGGTTGCCGTTATCAGCAAGGACCGCGCGTCCACTGCAAGAACGATATCCGACGGCCCCGCATGCGAGACGACGCGGTCCGGCTCTCCGAGCGCCTCGTGTGGTTGTGGCTGCCGGTCCGCATCTTGCCAACGCTCGGGATAGACGGCTTCGATCACGGCAAAGCCCTGCTCGGAGACACTATGAATAATGCTGATCGGACGCAGCAGCCGGGCAGAATAGTCGATGAAATAAAGAAAGGCCGCCAGCGAGAGCACGCCAAGAATGCCCGAGATCCAGACGATGGAGGGCGGTGCAGAGGTGTTGACGCGACTGATCGCACCAATGGCAAAGAGAAGCGTAAAAATAAAAAGGCCCACGGTGAAGCGGATCACATTATCGCGCAGGAGTGTGGTCGCGATAATCCTCGGCGTAAGCTGCCCGCTTGCGATTTGGATCGCGACGAGCAACGAGCCGAACGTGAAAACGATAAACGAGAGTGCCAGACTGATAATCGCCTGCATCGCAGCGACGGTTCCCTCGATCCCAAGGGGCCAGGGCGGGATCCATCGTGTCCACGCCTCGGATGCCAGCACCGTGCGAAAGAATGCCTGCTGGACGATCAGCGCAAGAAATGGGACGATCCAGAGGGAAGCCCGCAAGTAGCTCTTGAGCGTGTACAACCGGTTCCAGCTTATCACGTTCACGCCCCCCGCCGGCTCACGCACCCCGGCTTGAAATTCTCGCAACCAGCGCGTCGGCCTTGCCTTGAACGGCTCGATCCGACGATGGGTCTCATCGCGGCAAGGCATGCGGTCACGCCGACACCCTGGCCGCCTTTGCCGGCTCATGAATTGCGCGGACACCCGTCGCTCCTTTCGGACGTCGAGGCGATCTTGATGCCACTTCCGTTGGCGATCGCCACGAAAGCGCCCCGCCGGCAGCGACCCGCACAGGCTGTGCGCGAACGAAAATCACTCAATTTCGGTCACCCGCATGTCGCGACGTCACCATCTTTCGATAACATCGTCTGACTGGAGGTGAGTACCCAAGGCCGCCGGGCTGACATTGCCGTGCGCGGGGGCCAATGCGAGAACGCTAATTCTCAAATTTGACGAAGGCATTGACGCGGATCAATTCAAGGCGCCGGCGCGGGAATACAATGATCGGTCAAACTGTCACACCTTCGTTCGGTCTGACGCCCGGAGCCTTGCCATGAACGACGACCATGACCAAACGGTGACCGATACGATCGCCACGTCCGAGCACGGATCATCGTTTCGGGAGGTGCTCGATCCCGTCGACCGTGCCGGCGAAATTCTTTTCGGACTGATCATGGTCATGACGTTCACCGGTTCGCTGAGCGTCGCCCAGGCCGGCAGCGCCGATATCAGGGTCATGCTCATCGGAGCGCTTAGCTGCAATCTGGCGTGGGGCATTATTGACGCGGTGATGTTCTTCACCAGTTCGATGGCCGGGCGGCGGCTGTCAAAGCAGACCGTTCAGGCTGTGCAGACCGCCGCCAATGCCGGCAAAGCAAGGGCAATCATTGCAAGCGCGCTGCCTCCCCTTGTACTGCCGGCGCTTTCGGCCGGCGACCTCGAGCGAATTCGTCTGCATCTCGTCAACCTGCCGGCGGAAAAACTGCAGGTTCGGGTCCAAGCACAGGACCTTGCCGGTTCGTTGGCCGTGTTCTTACTGGTCTTCTTGCTCACCTTTCCGGTTGTCGCACCCTTCTTGTTCGTCAGCGATGCGGCGAGCGCCTTGCGTGCTTCCAACATGATCGGGATTGGACTGATGTTTGCGACGGGCTACGCCTTCGGCCGCCGTACCGGAGCACCCTGGCGAGGCGGGCTTGTGATGGTCGCGGTGGGCTTGGCCATGGTGGCGATCGCCATCGCCCTGGGCGGCTGAGATCGTCCGCCGGTAACAAACCGCAAGAGAGACCCGGCCAAAGATTGAAGAACGACGAAAATGCAAGCGCAAGGCTGCGAGCCATGCGGGTGCCGGGCCGATCTCGTAGCGCGTCGGCAAGGCGCTGCCCATGCTGCAACATGTTCGGCGACCCTGGCTTTTCGTTTCGTCCGAGGACGGCTCAGTCATTCATCGATAACCCTCGATGATCGACGCAAGCCTGGCCTGAAGCCGTGGACCAGCTGTTTCCGTTGCGGTCGATCAAAGCGGAGAGACAGCGGAAATTTGGCTATCGGGTGTTGCTAGATTTTTACCGGGCGCCTGCGCTTTCGTCAGCTGCAGGATCTCCTCGACAAGCGTCAATGGAGGTAAAGCGGCGTGGAGCTGCCGCCATTCGGCGGCATCTGCGCGGTGAGACAGCTGGTGCGCCAGGATATCCACCGTCGCGTCGGAAGGGCCGCCGATCCGTGCCGCAACGCGCTGCCAAAGCACTGCTGGATCTGCCTCCAGCCAATAGGCCGAAAAGCGATGATGGCCTTCCGCGGCCGCCTCTTCGATCATGCGACGATTGGCGGGCCGGTCGAAGACCGCATCGGCGACGGCCGAACCGCCTTGCGCAAGGATAAGGCGAGCTCGCCAGGCCATCTCCTGATAGACTTTCGCCGAAATCTCCGGTCGGTAGGCGGCCGGCGGCAGCCTCGTCTCCACCGGTACCCCGTGCATCGCTTTGCGGATGCGGTCGCTTTCAATGATGCGCGCGCCCGGCGCAAGGCTGATGCGCGGCGCCAGGATTTCGGCTATTGTGGTCTTTCCCGATCCGCTCAGGCCACCGATGGCGATGAGCTGTGGCGGCACAGATTCCAGCAGTGACCGTGCCAGCCCGAAATAGGAACGCGCCTCTCCGGACAGCGTCGCTGCCTCATCGCCGGCATCTTCCGCCTGCGTGGCGATCACATGTGCTCGCACGGCCGCGCGCAACGCGATGAAGAAGGGCAGCGCGGCAAAGCCATCCTCTTCGTCCGTCTCATCAAGATACCGGTTCATCACGAGATTGGCGAATTCGAGGGTTCCGCGATGCCAGAGATCCATCAGCAAGAAAGCAAGGTCGTAAAGGACGTCGGTCGTCGCGATCTGATCGTTGAATTCGATGCAGTCGAACAGACATGGCTCGCCATCAAGCAGAAAGATGTTGCGCAGGTGCAGGTCGCCATGACACCGCCGCACCTTGCCGGCCCGCTCCCGTTGGTCCAGCAGGTCGGAAAGCCGACGCAGGCACCGGTCGAAAGCAACCGTCAGTTCGCCGACCTCCTCGGTTGTAAAAACATGGCTGGTCGCAAATCCCGCAGCGTTGATTTTCAGCACCGAAGCAATATTGGCTGCACCGCCCGCCTCGTGGATCACGGGGGCGCCGCGGTGGAACCGGGCGATCGATTTTGCAAGCGAGGTCATCATCGATGGCGTCAACCCGCCTGACATCGCAATATGATCAAGCAACTGCGACTGATCGAAGCGCTGCATCTCCACAAGGGCATCGAGCAACTGCCCCTGGCCGTCGAGCGCAAGAACGCCCTGTCTCTCCCGGGTGATGGTCCTGACGCCGAGATAGATGCCGGGCGCTGTCTTCCTGTTCAGTTCCACTTCCTTGCGGCATGCCGCCAACCGTATCTCCGCCGAGGAAAAATCCACATAAGGCAGCTTCACGGCGCGCTTCAGCTTGTAGGCCCGATCCCCCACGAGAAAAATACGTGATATATGCGTCTCGATGGTTTCGACGGGTCCCGCAGTCCGGGACAAGACGTCGTCCAGGAAGGAAATGGTTGCGGACTGGTCTTGCGTGATCATCTGCAATCCTCTGAGTTACCCTGGCTGCGCCGGCAAGACTGCCGCAGCGGCGGAGGGAACGCTTTGACCCGCATCAATGATCGAACCGAAACGACATCATAAAGTGAGATACCGTTCGACCGATGGGAAATGACGATGGATCTGTCCGCGAGAAGCCAGCTTGTCGAAACACTGATCCCGATCATTCGTAAGGCCGGAAAGGCCGCGCTCAGGCTGCAGCACGACGGGCTCGCCGTCATGACCAAGGAAGACGGCTCGCCGGTGACCACAGCCGATCTTGCCAGCAACGAGATCCTTCGCGCTGGATGCCAGGCATTGTTTCCGGACATCGCCGTTATCAGCGAGGAAGACTCCCCTGCCATGGGAACGGGCAAGAGCACGAACGACACGTTCTTCCTGATCGATCCGCTCGATGGCACCAAGGAATTCATGAATGGCCGCGAGGAATTTGCCGTCAATGTCGCGCTTGTCGAGTCCGGACGCGCCAGCGTCGGGCTGATCTATGCGCCTGCCTGCGACCGGCTCTTCTTCTCCCACGGTCCCGGGCGCGCCTTTGAACGAACCGCCGGTCGGCGCCGCAATCTCCCTTACCGCCCTCCTGCCGGGCGTCAGCTGAACGCCCTCATCAGCCGCTCGCACTGCGATCCGCAGACCCTTGCGCTCCTTAAAATCCTGCAACCCTGCAAAGTGCGGGAAATGGGCTCTTCGCTGAAATTCGCGCTTGTGGCCGCCGCGGAAGCTGACGTCTACCTGCGGCTTGGTCCTACAATGGCCTGGGATCGTGCCGCCGGCCAGGCAATCGTCGAGGCAGCTGGCGGCGTTGTCTTGCAGGCGGACGGATCGCCGCTTCGTTACGGCCCTGACAGGAACGTCAAAGTGGACGGTTTCTTTGCGACACGCACGCCGCAGCTTGCGGAGCGAGTGATCGCCGCCATAAGGACGCTCGAAAGCGGATCCGCGGTCGCCTTTCCGCAATAACGCGATCTGTCGGCGCGTGGGACCGCTGCCCGCTCGGGCACCCGACCGAAAGGGCGCTACCGCGTGTTGTCACGCCGGATTGGCAACCCGGAAGGGGTCTGGCATGCCATGGTCTGCTGCCACGTTCACGGTCCGTTCAGCAAAGCTGGCTTCCTGCCTATCTTGTCCGGAACGGCTTGTCCGATCAGGCGTTTTAACGTCGTCCAACCTCTTTTGAGATCCGTGATGTCCCTGGCTTTCCTTGTTGGAATTGCGACTGTGTTTTTATCGCTTCTCGGAGCGACGGTCGTCGCGCTGACGTGGAGCAACGAGATTTGGCTCGCTGGGACGACCGCGCTTTGGTACGGGGTCGCTTTGCTTATGGTGGCCGGCTTCATTCGCCACTGCGTGACCCCCGTTCGATCACGTTGACTTGATTGTAGTCGCTCTCTTTACGTCCATCGAAGGATCGACCAAGCCGCCCTGCGCTATTCGACCATCGCTTTTCCGGGCAGAGCCTCGTATGGATCCGCGGACGCAAGGTCTGCCGACGTTGCTTTCGTCCCCGGCATGATTTCAAACCGCGGATCGAAATCGACCATGGCGGAGGCGAGTTGCTTCAGGACGTCTACGTCTCCCCGGACCTTCGCCGTTCCGTCCGCGATCTGTTGCTCCAGCGTCTTCCTGCCCATCATGGTCTGTTCCAGGTCGGATCGATTGATGGTGAGCGTGAGGTCCGCGTTTTCTGACTGGAAGCCTTTGATGTTGGTCAGCGTGGCATTTTCCAATTCGACGATGAACGTCTCGCGGTTGTCGGGCGTCTGCAAGTTGATGGCAAAACGCATGCCTTCCGCCTTGCGGCTGTCCATCCTGATGCCGAGGAAATTGAGAAACAGTTCGGTCGACATCGCGCGGATGACATCCGGACTGCTTGAATCGGCGGCTTCGCCCTTCGGGATTCCGGATCGCAATTCGTATGCGGCGGCAAGGAAGCTGTTTCGAAGGCCCGGGTTTTCCTGCTGGTAGCCGATCTGTTCGAAAATGTCGGCCAGAAGGTCCTTGGCGCTTGCGTTATGGGGTTCAGCCTGGACCAGCTTGTTTACGATTTCCACCGCCAGCAGATAATTGCCGGCATCATGCAATTCCCGCCCGCGAACGAGGATCCGTTCGCTGCCGCCCATCATCTCGACGTAGAGAGGCGCCGAATCTTCAGGCGAAAGCGGAATGAGCGTCGCCGGATTGCAATCCCAGAAGCCGAGGTAGCGTTGGATAACGCCTCTGGAATTATGCTGCGGCGATCCATGGTAGCCACGACAGTACCATTTGTCCTGTAATCCCTTGGGAACCTCGTAGACATTGTGAATGTTGCTGATCGTCACGCCCTGGTTGGCAAGATGAAGCACCTGGTTATTCATATTGGCATAAAGATCACGTTGGGCTCGAAGGACGTCCTGAACGCGCTGATTTCCCCATCGCGGCCAATGATGAGACGCAAACATGACATCAGCCTCCAGTCCGAAGCGATACAGCGCTTCGGCGATATATTTGGACCAGGCGAGCGGGTCGCGGACCTGTGCGCCACGCAGCGTGTAGATGTTATGAAGGGAAGCGATGACGTTCTCAGCCATCCACAACGCCTTCAGATCCGGAAGGTAGGTATTCATCTCGCGCGGCGCTTCCGTATTCGGCGTGTTCTGAAAAATCATGCGGACACCGTCCACGTCAAATTCCTCTATGGGTTCGCTGACAAGGCGCGTCGGTGCGATCAGGCCGGTGGCGCCAGCAGATATTGCCTGCCCCAGTCCCTGTCCGACGTAACCATGGGGAGCGGCCGTCAGCAGCAGCCCATATTGATAGAACAGTCGCCTGTTCATTGCGTTGCCCGCATAAACATTTTCGGAAACTGTAAAGTTCATGAAGTCGACGGGAGCAATGACGGGAACCTTGCCCGAACGGACGTCGTCTTCATCGAGTATGCCGCGCACACCGCCCCAGTGATCGCCGTGCGTGTGGGAGTAGATCACGGCGGAGATCGGCAGGTTCTCACCTTTGTGATCTTGGAAAAGCTTCCACGAAGCGCGTGCGGTCTCGGCGGTCACCAGCGGATCGAATACGATCCATCCAGTCCGGCCACGAACGAAGGTTATGTTCGACAGATCAAAGCCGCGCACCTGATAAATGCCAGGGATTACTTCATAAAGCCCGTAGTTGTTGTTGAGCCTGGAAATGCGGTGCAGCGAGGGATGAATACTGTCGAATTCTGCCTCCTGGTCGAGAAATTTAAACCGGTTCATGTCCCACGCGACGTGCCCGGCATCGGCTGCGATCGTCATTTCCTCCATGGGAGCAATCAGGCCCTTCTGCTGTTCCTCGAAATCCTGGGTGTCGCTGAACGGAAGTTCGATACGAGCCCTGTTCAGCACCTCCAGCGTGAATCTCGACGGTGCCTTGCCTTTCGGATGAAAGTGTCCGTCAAGCGGAGGCAGCATGTCCCGCTCCTGCGCCCGTGCCGACGTCTCGTCAAAGACGAGTCTTCCCGACAAGGCGAAGGCTGTTCCGATCGCAGGCAGGGATTGCATGAATTCGCGCCGAGTAGACATATCAATTGTCCTCCTTAAAGTGATAGGCTTGCTATGGCTGCACTGAGCGAAACTGGCATGAGGGAGATGCGCTCCCGGTCAGACGGGAGAATGCCGTCTCGACCATCCTCGATCGCCGTGAACTGCCTCAGGAACAGCCGGCGATACCCCCAAATAAACATAGCTTTGGAAGCGGCAGCCCCGGTTGATCCAAATCAATGGATTTGTCTGTAAACGCAAAGAAGATACGATGCTCGCTGGACCGAAGCCTTGCCTTTGCCGCCATTGCTGTCGACGGCGCGGCAAAGCGGATATCGAATTCCCGCGATCCCTGATCCTGTCGGCCCATCATCTGCAGCGGAACGCGCCTGCATCGGCCGGAAGGTTGGCGGTGCGGTCGAAAGCGACGGAGCGACGGGTGATCCGCGCTGCTTGTGCCTGCGGCGGTCCCTTTCTGGAGGGTCGCCCGAGGCTCAGTGAAAGATGCGTTGATTAGACCGGCAATTCATCAACCCCGCCTAGAAGGTTGCCGCGGCTCGAAACCCAAAGATCGCGGCGTTCTTTATCCGCGTATTAGGCTTGTCCGGATCAGCGGCGTTGCCGCCAGGCCGGATGACATATTGAAAAAAGGGTTGTGCAGACAGCCATGGGGTGACCGCGGCCTGATATGTCGTTTCGATCACCGCTTCCGAACTCGGAACCGGCTGTGACGCTCCAGTGAAAGCGTTCTGAGCGTTGACCAGATCCGCCAGACCCGAGCTCATGCTGGCATAGGCAAAGCTGACGCCGGCGGTGTCGTCGTCACGCCCCGGCAAAAGGCCCTTATAGGCAAGTCCGGTGTCAACATACCAGTTCATGCTGTTGCGCTGCTCCTCGGGTGCGATTGCCATACGGACGAAGCCGCTAAGGCCATTGCCGGTGCCCGACGATTCCTGCCAAAGGGTCTGATCGACAACGCCATAAAGGGCAAAGTTGCCGGAGAGCCGACGCGGGCTCCCGCTCGACAAGGGATCGGCCACGGAAACGCCGTTCGATGCGGTGGAGAGGCTGTCGAACTCCTCCGAATTATACCAGGCACCGATCTTGTATGTGCCGGGCAGACCGGCATTCCCCTTCGCCGGCATATAGGCATAGGCCGCCTCGGCAATTGCAAGCACGCCATCTCCAACGGGAAACCCCAATCCATTGGCATTGCCGTTCGGGTCCGACCCGGTCGGACTGCCGTTGAAGACGGCGGCCTGCAACGTCCAGGCATCGTCAGGCTTGACGATGATCTGCGCGCCCGGAACAGCAAAGGGATAGGCCGGTCCTCCTCCGGGAAGATCGGAGGCAAAAATGCCGGGCCATCCGAATGTCGAGTTGACGAAAAGGCTGGCCGTGTTGCTGATCGCAAAATTTTGGTCCGCCAGAATTTGCCCGAGCTTTAGCGTTACCGCGCCATTCAAAAGGCTCTGCGACAGATAAAATTCTCCAAGCCTGAAGCCGGGGTCGGCTTCGACGGAGGTCACGGTCAGGAGATTGCCGATGTCCTTTCCAGACAGGCCCTGGCCCTGAATGGCATAGCCGGAAATATGGACGGCGCCGCCGGTCCAGCCTGCCAACCTGTCCATGTCGAAGTCGCCCTGTAATTGGAAGACGCCGTCATAAGCGGTTCCCCTTCTCACACCGCCTGATACGTTGCCGAGCACATCGCTGGTCTGCGACATGGTGAAAGTAATGCCTTCATCCCGCAGCCAGGTGCGATAGCCGTGCCAATCGCCGGTGAGCGTTGTTGCAGCGTAGGACGGCGGGGCCATATCGTCCGCCCTGCTTTGTGCCGCAAACACCGTCATCGCAAGGGCAACAGCTAAAGCGCCGACAGCCGGATTTTTCATAGGCTTCCTTTCAAAGAAAGTTCGAACTTGCTGCAAGCCAACGAGGGCAAGCGGATAAAGCATATTGTCGGTCATTGTCTGAGGTCGAAGCGCCATATATTTTTGGGGGCCGGCCAGTACACCGTCGATGCCGACGGGGAAAATCCTGGTGCAATAAACACCTGGCGGCACGGCATTTCGCGCGAACCGATCCATCGAACTCTCCAATCGACGTTTGGCGCTGCGATGCACCGGTCAGGCTTTCAGTGGTCACACGGGTACCAAACTCACGCCTTGGCAGCAAGGCCGTGCCGCCCGTTGATACATGTCAACGCGCCCGGCCGATAAGTGCCCCACCATGGCTGTCGCGCGAGATGTAGACACAAAACATGCGCCGCGCCAAGGCTGGAACTGACATGCAAACGCCAAAGCCACTTTTTCGTGACGCTCAGCAGGAGACGGCAAGCGGTCTATCAAGCCGGCCCCTGTCGAAATCTGCGTCCGCTTTTCCGATCTCCGCAAAAGAAGGGGGCGTCGATAAGATGATGGTGGAACGCATCTTGCGGCGAGCCTTGATCGCCATTGCCCTTGCAGGCCTTGCTTGCGGATTGATCGCGGCATTTTCCGGCATGCCTCGGCTTGCCAACAGCATCTGGACGGCGGGCACCTTGCCTGTCGTCGTGACCCTTTTGGTTTCGATGATCCGCGATCTGCGTGCTGGTCGCATGGGCGTCGACGCCATCGCCTTCGTCTCCATGGGTGCAGCGCTTGTTCTCGCAGAAGGTCTTGCCGCTGCGGTGGTCGCGGTCATGTATGCGGGCGGCAACGTGCTTGAGGACTTTGCCGTCGCGCGAGCCGAACGTGACCTGAAATCCCTGGTCGATCGAGCGCCACGAATTGCGCACCGCCGCGCCGCAGGCGCCGTCGAGGAGATCTCGATCGACGAGGTCGCAATCGGCGATGCGATCCTGGTGCAGGCCGGCGAGATCATCCCGGTCGACGGCGTGATCGTTTCGCCGAGCGCCATGGTCGACGAATCGGCACTTACGGGGGAACCGATCCCGGTCAACCGCCGCAACGGAGAGCCGGCACGCAGCGGAACGATCAACGCCGGGGAAATGTTCGAGCTTACCGCGACCACGACTGCCGGCGAAAGTACCTATGCGGGCATCGTTCGGATGGTTACCGCTGCTCAGACCGCAAAGGCGCCCTTTACGCGCCTTGCGGATCGGTACGCTATTCTGCTGTTGCCAGCCACGCTTGCTGTGGCAGCCGGCGCCTGGCTTTTATCCGGGGAAGTCATCCGCGGACTGGCGGTGCTGGTTGCGGCGACCCCGTGTCCCCTGATCCTCGCAGCGCCGGTCGCCTTCATTTCTGGCGTCTCCCAGGCCGCTCGCCGGAGCATTCTTATCAAAGGCGGCGGCCCCCTCGAAGCGCTCGCGCGGACCCACACCGTCATGTTCGACAAGACAGGGACGCTCACCGTCGGCGGCGCGCGTCTCGTCGCAATCGAAACGGCGCCCGGCGAAAGCGCCGATCAGGTGCTGCAACTCGCAGCCTCCCTCGAGCAGGCCTCCCATCACGTCGTGGCGAGCGCGATCGTCGAAGCGGCAATCGCGAAAGGGTTTGATCTTGATCTTCCGGTGAATGTCCGCGAGACCATGGGCTCCGGTCTTGAAGGGAACGTCGCCGGACGGCGGGTCCGCGCTGGCTCGCATCAGCTTGTGCATGGTGCCGGAAAACCACAGGACTGGGCGATGCGGGCGCTTCGGCGCGCCGCTTGGCGCTCGGCCCTGAGCGTCTTTGTGTCCGTCGACGGGCGCATGATCGGCGCACTGCTCCTTGGCGACGAGCTCAGGCGCGAGGCGCCGCGGGCCGTGCAGGCGCTGCGCGCTGCTGGCGTGGCGCGCATCGTTATGGTCACCGGCGACAGGGTCGACGCTGCCGAAACCATCGGGGCAGCGCTTGACCTCGATGCCGTGCTTGCCGAACGTGTACCCTCAGACAAGGTCGACGCCGTCGCCGCAGAACAGCGGCAGCACCCGACGCTGATGGTCGGGGATGGCATCAACGACGCCCCGGCCCTTGCCAAAGCCGATGTCGGCATAGCGATGGGCGCGCGCGGCGCAAGCGCATCCTCGGAAGCGGCCGATGTCGTGATCTTGGTCGATCGCCTCGACCGCGTTTCCGACGCCGTCACCATCGCACGGCGCGCTCGCGCGATCGCCCTGCAAAGCATTGTTGCCGGCATGGGACTATCGGGACTGGCAATGGCGGCAGCAGCGCTCGGCTGGCTGACGCCGGTTGCCGGGGCTTTGACCCAGGAGGCCATTGACGTCGCCGTGATCCTGAACGCGTTGCGCGCCCTCAGCCCCGCTTACACATTCGGTCATCCACGGATGCCGAGTGTTGCGGTGACAGAATTGCGTGAGGATCATGAAAGGCTCGACGAAACGCTCCGGCGTCTGCGGGAAATCGCCGATACTCTTGATGACGCCGAGCCTTCGGTGGCCGTACCACTGATTGCCGAAGCCGACGGCCTCGTTGCCGAGCGGATCGTGACGCACGAGCGCAAGGACGAGCGCCTGGTTTACCCCCGGCTGTTAAAATTCCTGAACGACGCGCACGGCCTCAGTGCCATGAGCCGCGCGCATCGCGAGATTCTTCATCTGGCACGGCTCCTCAGCCGCATGGCAGCCGGCCTGCTGCCCGAAGATGCCGATCACTACCTGGTACGAGACGCCCAGCGCGTCATCGAGTCGATCGAAGCGTTGGTGCGCATGCACAATGCGCAGGAAGAGGACATTTACGACCATGCCGCGGCAGTGTGATCGCGGCCTTGGCGGGTCGGCGGTCGACACGTCGCGCTTGACCGGCAAATGCGTTGTTCGTTTTTCCGAAGAGATCGGCCCTTTTAGGATGATGCTCAAAGCTTGCCGCTGGTTCCGTTCGGATTTCCCGTTTTCGTCATAGATCTGTAAGGCGCGTGTAAGTCTGATCCTCCATCTCGCCGTCTCCGACGCGCGGGCCTCTTCATGCCGCCGCCGCCGGGTAGCGCGTGTCGAGATTGATATGAATATTGAAGCATCCTATCCGGGCAACGGCCTTGGCCTGCCCCGAGGCAGAAATTGCGCGACGCCGGGTGTCGCTATCCCCGTCTACCTGATCAACCTTGATCGCGCCCCCGACCGGCTGCAGACGATGGACCGCCAGCTCCATGCGGCCGGCATAATGTATGAGCGAGTGATCGCGGTCGAGGGCGACGAGCTGATCTTTCCGCACGCCCTCTATGACGAAAAAGGGTTCAGGTGGCGGCATGGAAAGCTCACCAACCCGGCAGAGGTGGGCTGCTATCTCAGCCATATCGACTGCGCGCGCCGCCTTCTTGCTTCCAATAACGATCACGCCCTTGTTCTCGAGGATGACCTTCTGCTTCCGGGCGATCTTGCCGCCATCATCTCGGCTTCGATAGCCGAAGGCGACCTATGGGACATTCTGAGGCTGTCGACGGTCAACCGAGGCCGGAAGTTCATCGCAAAGCAGCTGACGCCACAAAGAGCGCTTGCTGTGTCCCTCACCCGCGAAAAGGGCTCTGGCGCATATCTCATCAACCGGCGGGCCGCCACTTGGCTTTGCAGAACCTTGGTGCCCATGTGCCTGCCATACGATATCGCCTTCGATCTCGAATATCTCGACGGCTTGAGAGGAATGTTCGTCTACCCGGTGCCTGTTTCGCAGGAAGCGGGCTTCCCGTCGACGATTCAGTTGGGCCGCTGCCGCTTCCGGCTTGCCTGGTGGCAGCGGATCACGGTCTATCCCTACCGCGCATGGCTCGAATCGTCCCGCCTTGTCTTGCGGCTGATGCTCCTTGCAAAATTCAGACTCTTTCATCGGCACAAGGTCGGTCGGCCTCTCACCAGGGACGTCCGGACCTGCGGTTAGTTATTCTGTAAGCGGCCCGTAAGTCTCGCCTTGTATCGGCGCCTCGTCCGTCATCGGCGATGAGCGGGCATCAACGGCGGGAAGATGAACTTCCCATGGTAGATTGGAGCCTAGGCATGATGCGGGGGCTTCAAGGCGGAGAGTATGCGTGACTTCGATTTCTTCCTTGAACGCAGCATCGGCTGCACTGATCCTGCAAAAGCCCCAGCATCAGGCGCCGCCGGCATCCCCCGCGCCGGTTGCGGCCTCCGGCTCCGTCGGCTCGACCTCTGGCGCCAAGGTGCCTTCGTCGATCGCAGCAATGGCATTGCGTGGCGCTGAAGCCGAGACTTCCCCGGACCCGATGATCGGCGGCCACGAAGTCCCAGATGGCGATGCTGACGATCGGTAACGGCCGATGTTTGCCGACGACTTCTGGCCCCGCATCGCCGGGGCCAATTGGCTTCCGGTCCGCAACCTGTGCCAGGGTCGAGCCCGAACGGTTGGCCCGAAGACATCGCAGAAAGACCCTGCTCCGGTCGCAACTCTGCGAGGTACCCGTAATTTCTCGCTTCCGTTCCGATGATGCAGACGGTTGGATTGCACGATCTCAACCGCTCACTGAGCACCCTGACAGGCGTCATCGAAGGTTTGACCTATCAAGAGCACTAAGCGATTGTAGACACCTCGCGACGATGCCGCGTGCTGAACGGGTTTGTATCTCTACGCAGAGTTTGTTTGTCTCCCGCCATGTCGGGGGTTAACCGGACAGCCGTTCAAAAAGTCTCAAATCTTTTGCCAAAGAATAGATGTGGCCCGGCCTTTAAGCTCTTTGCGATCAGTCCGTAGGTTCAAGCAAATCGTCCAGTTTTTCGACCACAGCCCGAACCACATCCGCGCGGCTTACAATACCAACTAACACGCCGTCACGCAGGATAGGGACGCGCTTGATCTGATGCTTCAGCATCAGATCTGCCAGCTCCGCAAGTGAGGCTTCCTCATCAGCGGAGATGATCGCGGTGTGCATAATGTCGCGGACATGCCGCTGGTTTAGGCGAATTTCGGCGAGAAACTGCGGGGCGAGTGTTTCGCCTTCAGCCAGCATGCGTAGCCATTGCGCTCGCTTACTTTGAAACTGCGAGCCGAAGTGGCGCATCACGTCGCCCTCGCTGACCAATCCAAGCGGCCGGTTATCGGGATCCACCACCGGTACTGCGGTGACGTGATGGATTAGCATGCGCCGGGCGGCCTCGGCCACGGTCGTCTCAGGCGACACCGTGACCAGATTCGTTGTCATCACGGACTTGGCGGGGATCGTCATGTGTGCGACTCCAGTTAGAAAGCATGAACAATACTGGACCGATTTCGCGGCCGCCTTGACGTACCGCAATTTGCGATGGCGCGCGTTGTCAATGATGATTGTAGATCGCACCCATGTCGATGACGCGGATCACCCGGCGGGGAGTTTCAGCCTGCGCCGGATTGTTGAAACGGAAACTCCATCGCCGCCGAAGCACCGCCGGCCGGCAGGTTTGAAAGCTTCAGCCGGCCGCCATGCGCAGCCATAGTCTCGGCGACGATGGACAATCCGAGCCCCAATCCATCGGCGCGGTCGCTTTCCACCCTTGCGTCGTGCCGCTGGCTCAATCGCGACGGTGGAAAGCCGGCCCCCTGGTCGATGACGACAATACCCGATTGATAGACGCGGATGCTGATCATTCCACCGACCGAACTGTGATGAAGTGCGTTTTCGACCAGGTTTCGCAGCGCCCTGAAAATGAAATCGAATGCGCCGGAAACGGTCACCGTCTCGGCTATGGCGGCGACCTCGATGTCGCAGCCGGCGGAGAATATCGTCGGGGCGAGAAACCGTCCGACCTGGCGGGCGACATCCACGAGATCCACAAGGTCTTCCTGCTCGTAGTGGAGGGCGCCAATTCTGACACGATCGATGAGTTGGTTGATAAGTCTTTCGATCCCTGCAAGATCGCTCTCCACCTCGCGCGCAATCCGGTCTTGGGAGAGCGACAGTCGGGTCTTGACGATTGCAAGCGGCGTGCGCAGCTCATGGGCGACAAGGCCTGAGAACTGTTCCAGAGACAGAAAACCGGTCTGAAGCCGCTCAAGTGCTTCATTGACGGCCCTGACGAGCGAAAGAACGTCGTCAGGCATCCGTGTTTCCGTCAACCTCTTGGCAATGCTTGATGGCGTAATCGCCCGGGCCTCCTGCGCGGCGACCGTCAGCGGCTTCAGGGCGAGCTTAAGAACGATCACGTTGGTCAGAAGCAACACCAGTACGAAAGGGATCCATATCCACGCAATGTCAGTGACGAACTCCTCTAGAACGCTATCGAAGATGACATGCTCACGCGGAAAAGCCACTTGGACGAAGGCGAACCGACCGCCGCCGCCCAACTTCAGAGAAAGGCCAAACAGAGCCTTGATCTTGTCGTGGCTCGGCAGGAGGAAAAACTGGGTCTGGTCGCCGGACGTTGGAATAAGCGGCTCACCCTTTTCGCCCGAACCCTCAAGCAAGCTGCCGTCTGTCCTGATAACCGCAAATTCGCCCCGCAGCTCGTGAATCCGGGACTTCAACGCGATCGCGTGAATGTCGCTCAACGTCGGATCAGATGCGATTTGCCGACCCAGCTCCTTGGCGAACGTCGACAGTGTCTCCTCGCGAAATTCATCATTGGCCGCCTGGAAGCGAATGTAGAGAAAGGCCGCGCTGGCGCATGTGGCAACAAGTGCCACCACAGACATTGCAAAGACGAGCCGCCCGAAAAGGGTGAGCCGGCGAACCATCACGGCCGCCTGGCGGCAAGCATGTAGCCGATGCCGCGCATGTTATGAATATCGACGAGGGCGCCCGCCGTTCTCAGCTTCTTGCGCAGACGATGTATGAGCACTTCGACGGCGTTGGAGCTCAGCTCCTCTCCGAATCCGTAAAGGGCGCCCTCGACATCGGATTTCGACAGGACATGGTGGGCGCGCCGCAGAAACAATTCCAGCGCCGCATATTCGCGGCGGCTGAGCTGCAATTCAACCGTATCGACATGTGCCGAGTGGAGCGATAGATCCAGCTTGACGTTCCCTTCACGCAAGATGACGTCATAGCGCAAGGCGCCGCGCCGCATCAGCGCTCGCAGACGGGAGACCAGCACGCCCATCACGAAGGGTTTGCAGAGATAATCGTCCGCACCCCGATCTAGCGCGTCCATGATGGACGCGGGGGAATCGCGAGCGGTCAGGACAAGAAGCGGCGTCGAGCGCGTCATGCGCCGCAGGGGCTCGATCAACGACATGCCGTCCCGGTCGGGAAGCCCCAGATCAAGAATGATCGCTTCATAGTCAACATTCGCGGCAGCTTCCTCGGCGTCGTAGGCCGTGGCAACGCGATCTGTCGTAAACCCGTAGGACCGCATCGCATCGACGGTCACCGCCGCAAGCTTGGGATTATCTTCGACGAGAAGCACTCGCATTCATCTGCCCTGCCTATTGTGGCTGTATCAGCGCCGGGCCCGGATTATCCTGGAACCGCAATTGCGCGATACGGCCGTGTCCGGTTTGTGTGTGTGTGAACACCGCACCATGGAGAACGGCGATTTGCTGGACAATTTTCAGACCGATGCCCATTCCGCCCGATCGTTCCTGTGCCTGGCCATCGCCATCGTGGCGATCACGACCTACCTTCCTCAGGTCTTCGACATCTATCCCGTTTGCGGTCGTGCGTACGACGATGGCGGTGCCAGGTGGCGTGTGGCGGACCGCATTTTCGATGAGGTTGCGGATCGCATCCTTCAACAGGCCGTCCACAGCCTTGACGACGCGGCGCGCGCTGCCTTCCAGCGCCAGTGAATGCTGATGCCCATAGACCCAGGGTGCCAACGACTGGACCACCTCGGAGGCAATCTCGCTCAGATCGACGTCCGTAAAAAGGCTGCGATCGAAGCTGTCGAGGCGTGCGAGTGCCGTGAGCTGCCCGACAAACCGGACAAGCTCGTCGAGATCCGCCTCTGCCTTGCGCGCCCGCGGGTGGTCGATACGGCTCAGTTCAAGTTTCATGGCGGCAAGCGGTGTGCGCACTTCATGGGCGATGCCTGAAGTCAGAACCTTCTGTGACTTCATCAACTCGCCAACCCGGGCAAAGGCGCGATTGACCGCCTCGGCGAGATGGGCGATCTCGAGCGGCATTCCGTCCGTGAGTAGATGTGAACGGGAATCGAAAGGATCCATCGCATCGGCGGCAAGAGCCGCCGCCCGCACGGGTCGCAACGCCTTGCGCACAGACAGGAGCGTTCCCCCTAAGACGAGGACCAGCAGGATGCTCATCGGGACGATCATGTGCTCGAGCACTTCGTTTCCGAGAACATCCGACAGGACGTCCTGCGGATCCCCAATCGTTGCCACCTCGACAAGGATCGTTTGATTGCCGGCGACAAACGCCCTGCCTCCGACCAGGGTCAGCGGCTTGCCGGGCCTGATCGTGCGCAGCCAGAAGTTCGGCGGGCGCATGTCGAGCGGCAGGAAACGGCGCTCGCAATCGTCGCTGCAGGACGCAAACAGGATCCGGCCATCATCGGTGCGGACCCGCGCGACATAGCCGCTGTCCTGACGAGCGTAGCGGGCCGCCAGGCTCTCGGGAAGCGTAAAGGCGAGGTTCGGCGCAGTCCCCGATACCCCGTCGGCAAGACGATCAGTCTCCTGCTCGACGAACAGGCGCGAAAGCTCGCCGTCGTTCCAATAATAGTCGGAAAATACCACGAGGAGCTGAAGCAACATGGCAAGGACCGCGAAAAACACGATCCTTCCCATGATGATCACGCCGAGGGACCTGTTTGCGAGTTTCAATGAGCGACCTCGCGCAACATATATCCGACACCGCGCACTGTCTCGATGATCGCGCCGGACTGCCGGCCATCCAGCTTCTTGCGCAGACGCGAGACCGCGAGTTCGACCGCATTGGTCGTCCTCTCGTCACCGAATTCGGAAAAAGCATGTTCGATCCGCCGTTTCGGCACAACCTTGCCCGCCTCGCGGAGCAGGAGTTCGAGCAGAGACCGCTCGGCTGGCGCGAGAGCCAGATCGGTGCCACCGCAAAGCACCGTCTTGGATGCCAGGTCCAATTGCAGTCCGGCGAAGTCAAGCACAGGCATGACTGACATCGGCGAACGTCGCAGAAGCGCACGGATGCGCGCGAGCAATTCCCCATTGTTGAACGGCTTGGTCAGATAATCGTCGGCGCCGGCGTCCAGCCCGGCAATTCGCTCATCGACCGCGCCACGAGCCGTCAGGACGAGAATGGGCAGCTGATGTTTTGCCGTCCGGATCGTCTTTAGAACATCGAGGCCATCCTCGTCAGGCAGGCCGAGATCAAGAAGGAGAAGGTCGTACTCGACCGCGGCGAGGGCTGCGCGTCCCTCACCAGCGGTCTCGAATGCATCTATGCGCCAGCCTTCCTCGTGTATCGTTTCCGATACGAG
The DNA here is from genome assembly GCF_004341625.1 of Rhizobium sp. BK376. GTDB lineage: Bacteria > Pseudomonadota > Alphaproteobacteria > Rhizobiales > Rhizobiaceae > Rhizobium. The sequence continues at coordinate 91,544 of NZ_SLZG01000020.1, forward strand.
TTCGCGCAGGCGCGGACTATCCTCGATCAGCAAAAGCCTCATGCACGCTTACGTCCCGTCACCATGGCCCAAACCAGATTCTCCCTGTGTCGCCAGCTTTCGATCAGCGCCGCGGCAGCATGGAGAAAGGCCAGTACCATGATGCTATTGGCGATTGTGCCGTGCAACTGCTCCAGCCACTTCTCGCCCCAGAAGGCATCAAGCGTCATCATCCAACCCGTCAGGCAGGTGGCGGCGAGCAGTATCATCAGCAACAGCATCATAACCGATGCCAGAGGATTGTGGCCAAGCGAACGTTCCTCCGTGCCGTCGATCATGTCAAAGATTTGCGACATGATTTTGGAAGGCGTCGGAAAGAAATCGGAAAAGCGGGCATGCCGGGTGCCGATGAAGCCCCAGAGGAAGCGAACGGCAAGAGCGGCGGCAACGGTATAGCCGGTCATCCGATGCCAGTATTTCCCCTCGTCGAGAATGAAGAGATTGAGAACGCAGGCGGCAACGACGGTCCAATGAAAGAGACGGACGATCGGGTCCCACACCTTAACCTTTGCCGGGCGAGGGTTGGAGGGCTCGTGGCCCTCCCTCGTGGTGACGGTCTCAGTCATCGGATCAACCATCGATCTCGGATTTGACGATATCGCCGGAAATGGGATTGAAATAAACCTCGGCCCGTTTTCCATCCTTGTTCTTGCCGTAAATCTCATAGCAGTTTCCGGTCACCTGGAAGGTCTTGACCTTGTAGCCGGCAGCGTCGATCTTTGCCTTCATCGCTTCTTGCGACATCCATTTGGACTTCGGTTCGCTGGTGCAGCTCGGGCCGGCCAGAGCGAGTGAAGGCATGGCGGCAATAGCAGCGAGCATTATGGTCAATTTCAGCTTCATATCGTGGTCCTTTTGTTTAGGTCGCCCAATTCGTGCGGCGACGCACCAAGGACTAGTCAATCGAACCTGTCCGTTTGCTGTCGAAGGAGGCAATTAGGAGTTTAAGGAGGATGCACTGACCGTCTATGTTTGCCGTGCGATTGGAGCTGTGTCATGACCCAACGTGTTTTGGTCGCCATCGTCTGCGGCGTCCTTTTTGGCATAGGCCTGGTCATCTCTGACATGGTGAACCCGGCGCGGGTGCGGGCCTTTCTGGATTTGACGGGTGCCTGGGATCCGTCGCTCGCATTTGTGATGGGCGGGGCTCTCGTTCCGTCATCGATCGCCTATGCGATCAAGCGACGTCACAGCCGGCCGATCTTCGAGACGCAGTTCAACGTGCCCGCAAGCCGGAATATCGACGGCTCGCTCGCTTCAGGCGCGGCGCTCTTCGGACTCGGATGGGGGTTGGTTGGCCTCTGCCCGGGTCCCGCCATCGCATCGGTCGTGATCGGTCGCTGGCAGGCGGTCCTGTTCACCGCGGCGATGCTTCTTGGCATGGTCGCCTATCGCATCGCCTCGTCCCGGCATCCGACGACGCGACACGCCTGATCGCGGAAACCGGGTGAGCGGGTAAGGGCGATCGCGGCGCGTCGTCTTCATCGGCCATCAGTATCTGTCATGCCACATCGATCACGTCCGATCCCCAAAACGCATGGCTCGCCCGACGTCAATCGGCCATCACGTCAGGGCTGGCGCCAACGAAAACCGGGTGGCCCGGCGCTGCCGATTTTATCGCGCATCCGAGCAAGTGTCGCTCATCGATCGAAGGCACAGAAGATCGACCTTCCTTGTCCGGCGCGCCTTTCGGGAGAGAGCGAGCGAATTGGCGAAGGGAACGGGGACGAGCCTTGCTCTTTCGGCAGCGAGCATGTCTGCTACCTCTAAGCTTTCCACCGTGTGGGTGGCCGCGGCGTTCGCCATCGGACGACAATTACCGTCGAGCGCGGCCTTCCTGTTGATCATCTATCCCGTCTGGGACGCAGTGGCAGATTATGTTGACGCCACTCGCACAGGAGGGCGCACCCGCAATCGGACCCAAGCCTTCGTCGACTGCGCTTCGTTCGACGGGGTCACATGCCGGGCTTAGCGGCCATGCTTGGCGGCGCTTCGTAGATCAAGAGCTCATCGAACTCGCCTTCCGGACACCACATCACGGTCCCATCCGGAGTGGCGACTTTGTCTGATATCAAAACCAGTTGGCCGATCCGGAGCGGCACCGGATAAGCGGCGCAGTTTACTGGACCAAGAAGGAGCGCGCGTCACAGCGAGGTGTAAGGCGTCGTCGCTATATTTTGCACCCGGGCAAAACATGTCACGGGCGCGCCTTTCCCATGCAGCTCTGCGTAATGTTCCGGCGACTGCGGTTTGATGAACAGGGCAACGATCTGAGGAAACCCGACCCGCAAGCCTGCTTCGATTTGGGCGATTGCCGTTTCAAGCTCCTCGGTATTCAAATCTGGTTTGAATGCGACACTTATAGCCACAAGCAGTTGATCCGGCGAAAGGTGAACGCTAACAACGCCGTTGACGGCTTTTACGGATCCGGCTGCTGCGACCGTGCCGATTATTCCTTTGACGATTTCGGGATCGGCGGGAACACCGATCAGAAGCGATTTACTTTCGGTCGCAAGTTTGAAAGCCGTCACCGCAAGAATGGCAGCGATAACCACGGAGGCCATTCCATCGTACGCAGCATTGCCGGTTGCCATCGACGCCAACAAGCCGAGGGTTGTCACCGCTAGCCCCATGAGCGCGGCGATGCCACCAAAAAGTATCGTCATCGAGGTTGGGTCTCTCCGCCGTACAAGGGATTGGTACAGGCTCTCCTTGGACCTCCCGTGCTTGGATTTGCGAAAGGCTTCCCTCAAGCCGATGATCTCTACGGCAGCCGAACACGCGATCACGGTGAAGTTGAGGGTATGGCCCTCGATCGGAGCCGGATGGATTATTTGACGTAAGCCTGCCAGGAAGGCGACGCCCGAGCCCAGTGAGAAAATCAGAATAGCGACCACGAAATTCCAGAAGAAAACCTCGCGGCCATAGCCGAGTTGGTGTGCAGGTGTCCCCCGTCGCTGGGAAACGATCAGGCCATAGAGGAGAATAACTTCCGTGCTCGCGTCAATAAGGGTGTGGACGCCCTCGCTGATCATCGCCGAGCTTCCCGATAGGAAACCAGCGAAAAACTTGATCGCAGCGACGATTATGTCGCCCGCGAGCGCGATAAGTACAGCTCGTTGACCCGCACCGCTCCGATGGATCGACTGCGGATGCAGCTTCTGGGCACTGGACGCCAATCGTGGCGCAGCAACGGGATGTTTCGCGTCTAGTGCTGTCACAGGGCACCCTTCCTCGCTTCAGCCTTCGATCCTACCACGATCACTGCAGAAACTCCCGTGAACGGCAGTGCTTCGATGCAAAATACCTTCAGCCATCCCGAGCCCGCATTTCCGCGGCGACAGTCCGAACGTGGTTCATGTGGCGATGGAAAACGACAACTATTGCCCTTTTCGAGCCGAATCGCGCTTCAATATCCCGTCATCTCGAGGTAGCCGACTCCGGCGTGATTTCCGGAAATACGGATTGGTCCTTCCCAATACGGGAATTGACTGTCGACCCAGGATTCATTGTTCAAGGCAGACACCGTGATATCCAGGTTCTTCGACGGAAGTTGCAATCGCCATTGAACCGGAACATCCCTCCCTCTTACCGACGCCGTCTTGAGAGGGTTGATCCTGAGTTCATTCGTAGCGATTTCCATGGGCCTGCCGTCGGGAAAAATCCATGTCCCGGACGTGAAGCCACCTCCGGAAGTATCCCGAAGACGGAAGCCCATCATTTTCGACCCATCGTCGAAATGTAGCGAAAACCAGTCCCATCCCTTTTGATTGGCGGCCAGCGGCTGGCTGGACCACTCACGGTCGAGCCAAGCCTTCCCGGTAACTTCCACGGTCTTGCCAGGCAGTTGGAGGGTTCCTGAGATCGAATAGAACGGCTGGGAGTAATAATAGCTGGCTTGGCCCTCCGCAGATTTAACCGAGTACCCATTGTCACCCTGCGACACCACCGGTCCCTTGGCGTCAAGGCTTAGCTGATATCCGAAATCAGCTCCCGTCGCCGACATCGTTAGCTCGGAAAGCTGGTCGCTGCCGTCTGGAGCGCTTGTCGCCCTGAGTACCCATTCGTCGATCCATGCGTCGAACGGACTGATGGTTACGCCTGCCTGGCCGATCCCGCCGCGTGCGAGGCGTTCTGCCGAAAATTGCCTATCGGGTGTGGTGATGGCCGCGTTGCCCATCCACACCTGCGGGCTGGACCAACCGGCCTCTTCTCCAGGAGCGGCGGCGGACCGGAACAAGGTCCATTGAACCCCGTAATCGAGGCCATCATTGCCCTTGAGATTAGCCGTTACATACCACCATTCGATCCGGAAGTCTGGATGCGGGGCATGGTCGGCGGGGAACTGGAAATGCAGCCCGGGCTTCGGGACCGCAAAACCCTGTGCTGTCGATCCGAGGCCTGCAAAACCCTGTGCATAGCCACCTACTGCCGAGGCGACCAGCAGACCGAAAACGAGGATCGAGCGGATGCTAGCGTTCACTTGCAAACACCTTCAGCAGTGTCGAAGGCGTAACCTTCGACAGTCTCCGTAAGGGGACGGCCGCGGAGACAAGAGCGGCGATGACCGCAAGCCCGGCCAGGCGCAACCAGTCGCCAGGAAAGAGCCGTAAGGGCAAGCGCCATCCGAATGCTTCCACGTTGACAACCGCGAGCAAGACCCAGGCGAGAGCGATACCGACAGGGATCGCCAAAATGAGCGTCAAGAGCACAAGCAGCAAAGTCCGCCATAACTCGAGCGCGACCAGCTGCCTCCTCGTCAGTCCCATTGCCCAGACCGGTGCGAGCTGTGGCAGCCGCATTCTTGCAAGCGTCGACATACTTGCGAACAATGCAATGCCAGCAACTCCCAGCGTCAGAACGTTCAAGGCCGCGGTGACAGAGAAAGTTTGTTCGAATATCTGAATGGATCGCTGCTTCAAACTGGCTTGATCGATGATGTTTTGCGGGGGAAGACCGAACTGCCCGATCAGATCCTGTCTCAGTTGCTCGATCCTTCCCGGAGGTACCCGTACGCCAAACCTCAGACGCGGCACGTCGGGGTAATGGCGCGTCAACGCGTTGATCCCCACAATAGCCTGTCCGGTCGGATTGCCGTAGTCTGAATAGACGCCTGCGATGGGAAGCAGCCAACCGCCAGGTAGTGAGAGGATATCGCCAAGTCGGTGATGTCCACGCCGATAGAGCTGCTCATTGACCAAGACGGCTCTGCCACTTGCTATCTCGTCCCACGCATCGGGGCGGGCTTCGAGCAAAGGCCAGTTGTCTCGGTACGTCTTGTCATCTGCTACACCGAACACTTGCCCGGGTAAGCCATCCAGGTTCCCTTCCGTATTCCAGACTGGCAAAACCGCTTCGACGCGGGGGCGTAGCCAAGTCGCAAGTTTGTCCCCCTCCTGGTCCGTTCTTGCAGTCAGATAGAGTTCCGAAGCCAGCCTCTGGTCCAGCCAACCGGTGAAGGTTGTCCGGAAACTCGCCACCATCGTCCCCACACCGACGTTCGCCGACAGGGCGATCAGCAGGGCCATCAACGCCAATGCGAGGCCAGGAATCTGTTGCCGAGTGTCGGCCCAGAACCACGTGGCTACCGGTTTTCTGGATAGATGTGACATCAGCGAAAGGAAAATGGCTAAGAGGCCGGGCAGCAGCAGAGCAGCTCCCAACAGCAAACAGGCAAGAACGCCGAATCCGGCGACCAGCCCGGAACCCCATCGCAGCAAGCCGAGCGAGGTCAGGAGTAGAACCATCGAAATCGCAGACTGTCCGATGATCAGTCGTTCCGACGCAAGTGCCCAGGCCCTGGGTTGGGCCGGAGCAAGAAGCGGCATACGCGATATCTGCCAAAGGCTCTGTGTCGCCGAAAGAGCTGTTCCAAATATGGCGATCGCCATCCCGCTCAGCATCCAACTGCTTCGGAATGCCAGGCTTCCATCGACGCTCGCTCCATAAAGACTTCGGAGAGTGGCCGCGACGCCGGGGAGCAGGAATGATGCCAGGAAGTATCCCAAAACGACGCCTACAGCACCCGAAATCGTGGCGAAGACCAATAGCTCGGCAGCGAGGAGACCGATCAGCGTCCTAGCCGGAACGCCAAGGGATCGAAGCGTCCGGAACGTTGGACGCCGCTGCTCGAAGGCTAATCCTATCGTCGAGTAGACGATGAAAAGACCAACGGCAAACGCAAGAAAGCCGAATGCCGTGAGGTTCAAATGGAAGCTGTCCGTGAGACGACTGATATCGGCCTGACCATCTGGTTTTTTAAGAATGAGCTCCGCTGCGATGACCGACAGCGACTGCCTTCCAATCGGCTGATCCGGTGCGACGACCAGCCGCGAAATCTGCAATGGCTTCGCGAGGAGCCCTTGAGCGATGCCTATGTCAGCAATGGCCGTCCCAGGTAGCAAGTTCCTGCTGATCACCAGCCTGGGGGTTGGAGACCCCTTCAGCTCGTCGGCAGTCTCCGGCGAAACATAAACCATGCCGGGTGGAGTGATAAAAGCGGCTAGGTCGGAGGTGCTGCCTAGCGAGCCAGCGGACGCGCCTTGTGGTATGCTTATGGGGTCGATGCCAAGAAGATGGATATGGCGATTGCCGACCCTCCAGTCGCCTTCCAAAACCGGAGAAACATTCCAGCCGGCGCGGCTCAGGCGAACGAAAACATCCTGTCCGACCGTCTCCCCACTGATGGGCACCAGCTGGTCAAATCGGTCTTGGCCGAGGACAGCCGCTGCTCTGTCATAGCTCGCCCTCGCCTCGGCATTGATTGCCTGAACTCCCGACCACAATGCGGTCGCCAGGCAGAGCCCGAGGAGCAGCAGCGCGAGCTGCATCGGTGTGCGCCACCAATGGTGTCAATGCCGCGTGAATTTTCCCCAGAAGTGCCGAAGTAAAATTCCCCACTTATGCCGAGGTGGACGCCGGGGAGAATTGGGTATTTTTTGGCGGCCGACCGCGCGGCTTTTGTGGTGGAGCGAATGCCGGCGGCGCGATGAGGGCTTTGGAGCGGACATGTTCCGGCATCAGTTCGGCATGCTGCCGCAGGCGGTAGCTTGATCCTTCGATCTGCACGACGACGGCATGGTGAAGCAGTCTGTCGAGCAGCGCGGTTGCGACGACTGGATCACCAAGCATCGCAGACTGCCCCTATTATCGACGGGGTGGTGCATCATGTGACTATCATTGACCCGCGCCACGGCCTTGCGGGTCAGCGTCTTGAGCTGGTGTCGGTCCAGTCCGGACGCGGCGCGGCATTCGTTGTCGTTCGATTACCTGACGGACGCCACCGTTCAATTCGCCGGTCGATAACCGATCTTGTAACCGTTTCGCTGGAAGCGCGGAGCGAGTCGAAATCGGCGCCTCGCATCAGCGTTCGAACTCTGCTCACATTGATGCGCCATTTGGACAGCATGGTTACCTCCCGTTCTAAGGAGGTGATTCGCGATGAACGTGCAATCAAAACCGTACCGCGTAGCGTCTCAGTCCCTCGTAAAGCTTCTGACCCCGAGCACGACAGTCCCGCGTCCGTGGCTCGATCTGCCGACGGAGACGCGGAAACAACTTGCTCAAAAACTTGTCCCCCTGTTGATGCGGATGCGGTCAATCCGTGTGCCGACAAAGGTGGATCGGCATGCTGAGAGCGACGAGTAGCCCCGACAGCCAAGTCACCGCCGAGCATCGCGGCAAGCTTGCTTATATTTATGTCCGCCAGTCTTCCGTAAACCAGGTGCGGCATCATCAGGAAAGCACAGAGCTTCAGTATCGCCTCATCGATCGTGCCGTCGCTCTTGGCTGGCCACATGAACGCGTGCACGTCATTGATGAAGACCTCGGCAAATCCGGCTCGGGCAGCGTCGAGCGAGAAGGCTTCAAGAAGTTGATCGCGGAGATCGGACTGGGCAACGCGGGGCTAGTCATCAGCCTCGATGCCTCTCGGCTCGCCCGCAACAATCGTGATTGGCATCAGCTCCTTGATCTGTGCGCATTGTTCGGCGTTATTATTGCCGACGGCGAACGGCTCTACGATCCTTGTGCTTACCACGACCGACTCTTGCTCGGCTTATCCGGCATCATGAGCGAAGCGGAGTTGCACCAGATCAGGCAACGCCTTCATCAGGGCGAGCGCCAGAAAGCGGCACGCGGCGAATTGCGCTTTGGCCTGCCCGCCGGATTGTCTCATGCCCTCTCGGGCCAGATCATTCTCAACCCCGATGAGGAGGTGCAGGCGAGGCTCTGCCTCGTCTTCAGCAAATTCCGCGAATTGGGAAGCGCGCGGGCGGTAATGCGCTATCTACGCAAGGAGGATTTGCCGTTGCCAATGCGTCCTCTCCATGGTCCGGCGCCGCACGAAGTCGTCTGGCAAGAGGCCACCAACCCGCGGGTGCTCAGCATTCTCCATAATCCCGGCTATGCTGGGGCCTATGTTTACGGTCGACGACGGCAGACTGGAGGGCGCATTCGTCAGGACGTGTATTTGCCACGCACAACCAAGGTTCCCATCGAAGACTGGGAGGTCTGTTTGCAAGCGGCCCATCCTGGTTACATCGGCTGGGAGGAGTTTATGGATAACCAACGGCGATTGGAGAACAACATCAACCACTACGAAGCCGGCCATACGGGAGCGCCGCGTAAGGGCGCTGCATTACTGCAGGGCATCGCTGTCTGCGGGCGGTGCGGCCGGCGGATGAGTTTGCGCTATAGCGGCCCCACAGGGGACTATCCCGTCTACACGTGCCGGGCCGATCGCGGTCACGACGGAGGGCCGTTATGCCAGGAGGTGCGCGCTCTGCCCGTCGACGCACGCATCGAAGGCATTCTACTTGAGGCTCTAACGCCAGACAGGATCGCGATCGCCATCGCCGCACTGGGCCAGATCGAAGAGGAAGCACGTCAACTTGAGCGTCAATGGGGATTGCGGCGTGAACGGGCGCGCTATGAGGCGGAAAGGGCACGACGCCAATACGACGCAGTCGAGCCTGAGAACCGCTTGGTGGCCCGATCGCTGGAGCGGGGATGGGAAGAGAAGCTGCGTGCAGCCGAGGCCATCGAGCAGGATTACGAACGATGGCGGTCCGACGAACCCCTGGTTCTCAGTGAGACAGATCGCGACGGGCTACTGGCACTCGGAGAAGACCTGCCGCGCATCTGGCGTGCCTCATCGACCACGGCGGCCGAGCGAAAGAGCATCCTGCGCCTCATCATCTGCGAGGTCGTTCTCGACCAAAAGCGCCTGCGGGGCCAGGTATGGGTCAAGATCCTGTGGCAAACGGGAGCGACAAGCGAGCACTCTGTCCAAAGGCGCGTTCACACCTATGGTGACTATATCGATATCGACAAACTACGAGCGCGCGTGACGGAGCTGAACACCGCCGGCAAAATGGACAAGGAAATTGCGTCGGTACTGAACGCGGAAGGCTTCCTTGCTGCACAGAATTGCGACTTCAAAGGTGACAATGTCTGGCTCTTGCGCAGACGTTGGGGCATTCCAACCGTCAAAATCAACGGCACGAACGCCAATCCCGCCAGGTGGCCGGACGGAACCTATTCCGTTCAAGGTGCCGCAGCAGCTCTGGGCATCACACCTCAGGTCATCTTCGATTATCTCGCCCGCGGATGGCTCAAGGGACACCAACTCGCCAAGGGTCAGCCGTGGCAAATCGATTTGACGCAGGACCAGATCGACCTTCTGCGCGCTCGCGCTCAACGCTATAGACGATCGAGGAAGAAGGCATCATGACATCATTGGTTCGCCGAAGACATCGCCCCATTCAGCAAACCCGCGGTTTGACGTCAGGATCATGGCACCCCGTTCGTATCGCGCATTGACGAGCTGAAAGAAGAG
>NZ_SLZG01000021.1 GCF_004341625.1 Rhizobium sp. BK376
TGCCATCCAATGTCATTATGTCCACAGTCTCCGTTGTGGACACAGAATCCCTCGATGCGCCGTCAATGAACAGGTGCAGGGATTTGCGCGCTTACATCTGGACAGCCTATGCGTTAGCTGATCAATTCCGCCTTATGTCAGATTCCTTGATTCTCATTACTAATGACGGCACGCAGCTCAATGCTAAGGTTGAGATGCGCCAGCACAGTCTCATCTTGCATAGCCGCAGCGGCAGAGACCGCAATCGCGACTATCGAACGGCGCTGGAATTACTGATGTCCCGCTTAGATAACTCTCAGATAGCCTACCGCGTTTACCTTGATAGCCGCCCGGTGCAAGACGTCGATCTAGCAGCAAGGGAGCTTCAGTTTGATCCACTGTCGCCGGTGACCGCTCGGTTCGATCAACTCGTGCGGGCGATGAATAAGGGCAGCTCCAGTCACGGCGCTTGGCGGCGGCTTTTAATTGAAACCAACAGCCCAACAGCTGCTAGGTTGCGTGAGGTTATCGGGGGTAAGCCTGCGGCGCTCCGCCTGCCTGCCAGTGAACTCAGAAAGGTCACGAGGACGCATATCCATAGTGCTGTCCAAAGACTGCTTGATGGCGACGACGCTCCGAACTTCGAGCAATCTCGAGACTACGATGCGTGGACGGCTGTTGGCGTTCCACTTGCGCCCAAGAAGGTGTTCGGTTTGGCTCTTGAGGAAGCGCTTGGAATGGAGATTCTGCCAATGCATTTCAGCGCGGGGTGGGGCCAGATTTGCTTCGAACTCCTTGAAGACGCCGGACTCTGGATCGCGCCCAAAAATAAAGGTATTGCGCGCCCGAAGCCCAGCCAGACGGACATGGCATCAACCTTGGCCGATTTTGTACCGACTGAAGAGGAGCTGAGTTGGATTGAAGGCAATCCGAAGATTGTATCCCACTTGAAGCGCGAACGTCATCCGGGCCTAGCGAAAGAAAAGCGGGCGGATTTCATCAAGAATAACAAGCGGCTCTTTTGCGAGAACTGTAAGCTTGACCCGATAGAGCGGTACGGGGAGGAAGCAGGCACGGCATGTATCGAGGTTCACCATCATCGAACGCATGTGGCGAACATGCAGCCAGGGCACAAAACCAAGATGGAAGATTTGAAATGCTTATGCGCTAGCTGCCATAGAGTATTGCACCGCAAACTCGCCCTCGGTCTGGTGGTATAGAGGCAGGGCTATATCTTTGAGCCATCTTCGGGCTCGGCATCCAGCACCGTGTAGGTAACTCCCCCGGAGGCAGCCTCCCGTTTCTTGGCCAGCTCTCCTAAGACCGTGCGGGCAAACATGGAGCCTGCCCCCAGCACGATCCAAAGAGGCACCCCCACGGCTGTCCCCAGAGCGGCTATCCCAGCACCTTGGCCGCCAAACAAGGCTATACCCGCCGCCGCGCCGCCAAGCCCCCAACGCTGCGACGAGGTTCTTTCGTCCCACCCAAGCCTCTTCATCTCTTTGCCTATTATCGAGACGAGGGGCCAAATGACCTTGCTCTTTGCGGTGATGGCAATAGCTTCCTTGGCCTTAAGGAGCTTCGGCATATCCCTTTCGCGCAACTCCAATAAGGCGATGAGCCATCCTCGCAGTGCCTCGCCTTGGGCGCCGGTTGCCATTGAGGCCACCCTCACGGCGACCTGAGAATTACGCCCTTCGATTTCGCCCATTTGCCACCCCGTTTCTCGCGCAAATACGGTTGGGGGTCATTCAGCGGCGGTAATGCCCCACGGAGGGGTTCTTGAAAAGGTATCAGTACCACGTGCGGTCTTAAGAGAGAGCAGCCGTTCGGTCTCGGCAATTTCGCTGACAATCTCGGTCTCAGCAACAACCGACTCCAAGATTACCGGCACCTTCGATAAAAGTGGCGCGAAGGGCTCGTAGGCTCGCTTGGCGGCAAATGACATAGCAAAGTGTCTGCCCTGACTGTTAACTTCACTAAGGTGGATCTGTGCCAGACGATCCTTGAATTCTTCGATTATCGAGAGACCCTCTGTCATTGAAGAATCTACTTGACGTGCGTGCGCGATGTCAAAACACAACTTTGCTTCAGGTAGATGTCTGAAAAAGTCGCGTAGTTCTGCAGCAGTTCGTCCAACGCCTTTTCGCGAATCCATGTTCTCTAAGCAGAGACGTGCTCCAAGCTCAATCCACAAGACGATATCTTGGATAGTGTCGGGATGCACGATGATATTTATGCCCATTTCAGCGATGAATTTGAGTTCTTTGACAAGGGCTCGCTCATCGGAGAAGTTGGTCGGCGCGTGAAAGCTTATGTACTTGTATCGCTGCCTAAGCGCGGGCAACATTGACGGCAGTGCCTTCAAGAGAACAGGCAGTTCAACTGCCCGAAGCGCTGACAATTCAATCGCGTTGGCTGCCGTCGGCGCAAGCAGTTGCATAGCCCTTGCGAAGTCATCTTTAGCTATGGCGCCAGTCGAAAAACCGATGATTGCCATTAGAAAACTCCATATTTTTTCACGAGTTTGGTAATTTGCTCGTCGGATTCAAAGAGGAGTGCCGTTAGGGCTTCATCGAATTTTGTTGCGATACCACGAGCGTGCATAAAAACGTCGTCTTCGTACGCGTCTTCAGGGGATAGTCCCTCCAGGTGCATACGCTGGGTTTTGTCGTCGAGTATTCCTAGGAAAGCATCATAATTGTCAAATACAGCTGGCGCGAGTGACGGAGCATAAGTCAGTATAATCTTGGCTATAGACTCAAGCGGTGGTCGTTGTGCCCACTCTTTCAGGTGAGTTACCAGCTTTTGAACCACAAAATCATCTTGGGTATCCTCGTTGTCTCGCAAAGCCCATGATATGCACATGAATAGCCCAGAAACGAAAATGAGCTTTCGAGACATCCGCAGCTTTATATTTCGAAGCGCCCACTTCTCACCCGCTCGCGCTCGGTATTTATTCGCATAGTCAACCGCAATCGTCCGCCAGAAGCGAACGACGTCATTCAACAGAAAGCGAGGTATTCGGTCATTGCGGCGATTGCCAGCTATGAAACTGGCATCCTCATCTACGTACCTGCCTAATATCGCGTTTAGAATGCGGCTTTGCACCTCTTTGCTCGATGAAGTCTCAATAGCAGTAGACTCCAGAAGCAACAGGAGCCGCCTTGTCATGTTCTTGTTAGTATCGTCGTCACCACCAATCGCGTGCACCAGCTCGTGGCTAAAAACCAGTCCGCCAAATACTTCCGTTGGCCCCGGAACTTTAAATTGGGCATCTTTAAGCTTTTGTTTGAGCTCATGTACGATACCTAAATGACCGGAAGCGGCGCGGCCATCGATAAGAACCGTCCAATCCAAGTCGCTGTCTGCGGTGTACTCGCGACGAGCCAACGAACCAAACACAATAAAGGCTCCTTCGTCGGTAGGCAGAAGACCCTCAACGAGCTTCGAAAGCTCCATTGCCTTCGAGACGCTCAACGCATCCGCTCTTGCTATATTGGTCCAGCGACTAGGATCTGTGCCTCGTAGAGTGTTAAGCGCGCTTGTCTGCATTTCTCGCCCTATCGGTTCTTGATACTCTTCCAGCGAATTCTACCCCTAAGGCAGAATTTTGTCTTTTGTTGAGGAACACAAACGGCTCTCCCGAGCCTGAAAATTGCTGTCGGGAAAAGCAGGTTTGATTTGCCTTCTCCCTATATGACGTTGTCACAAGCCTACGGCAACTGTGTCATCCAGTTTAGGCAGCACTACGGCCTCAATACATAGCCTCGCCTGCTCAAGAAGAGGGCCGCCCGAATAGACGCCAAAGGTCATGCCTTGCCGCTTGTGTCCAACTACCACGGCGATAGTACTTTCGGGCTGTCCAGCCTGCTCTGCCTTGGTGATGAACCAGCGTCGGAAGCTGTGGAAGTTCACGAGACCTCTCCGCTTCCCTTCTCGCTTTTCGTCCACCTTGCAAAGGCGCCGGTAGTCGGTAAACTCGTTGGAAGTCTTGAAAGACCGCTCCCGCAACGAATCTGATTTCCTGACGCCGGGCCACTCGGGGAAGATGTCATCCTCCGGTTTCTTGTCCTTCTTTCGGCGTTCAATGATTTCGTTCAGTTCGGAATGGATCGGGCATAATCGCGGCCCCGGCTCTTTCTTCTGTGGCTTGAAGACGAAGACGCCATCATCTCGGCAGTCTTTGACCTTGAGGCACACGATGGCATCAAGGCGGGCACCCGTCAGCGCCGCAATTCGCATTAAGTCGTGCATGTGGGGCTCAGCGCCACCAAGAAGGAGCGCCTTCATCTCATCATCCGAAAAGGGGCGTTCTTTTTGGTCTGTGGTCTGTTGGGGCTCCTTTAGCCGGCGCCCTTTCCAGACATTTGTCTCCACCTCATGACGATTTTCCAGCCACGTCCAGTAAACCGAGAGGCGACTTACATACTTGTTCAGGGTAACAGGCGTTAGATGATCGGTCATTGTCGGCAGCTCATCACAGAAGCGGACTGCTTCCTTCTTCGTTATTGCCTGCAGGTAGGGCGCAATGCCCTTATTCTTGCACCACTCCTTGAGAAGCCTCATGGCCCGCTTGTCGTCGGCTTGGGTACGGGGCTTTACGTGCGAGGTATCGAGGAATCGCTGGTGATGTTGATCGATAGGCGTCCTGTCTCCACGCGCTAAGTGAACGAACTCCGTTGCGGTGGTCAAACGATGAGGATCATAGGTCTCATTGCCAAATTCATCGAAGTCCTTGGGGCGACCGGCAAGCTTTTCAGCAATTATGCTAATCTCCTCGTCTACTTGATCCCGTTCTTCGACATCAAATGCTGCCTTTCTACGGTCGGCTAGTAGGGCGGCTTCAAGCATGGCCTTCTCTCGCGCCTGCTTTCGGGCGGTTTCCATCGAGAGTGACGGGTTTTCAGCTTGGGCGATGTTGGCCTTAAGCTCGGCGATGACGTCCCACTTCAGGCGATTCGCATTTCGCAAGCTATCCGTTCCGAGAGGCCTCTTGAGTTTCGTGCCGAGCTTCGAGTGCAGCCGTTTTGGGACGTTGATTACAACGCGCCACTGGCTACCGTGGATCTCCAAATATTTTCTATCCGACGATGATGGAAGCGGCACGAAACGACCTCTGAGTACCCAGGAAAGTACCCAAAGCTAGTCCCATCAGGCATTGAAAATCAATAAGAAATTGAAATTCCTTGGGACTTTTTGTGGCGAGGTTGTATCCCGCTTAGCTCCACCAAAATTTCTTAAAGATTTTCGGGCTTAATTCTGTCGTGGATTGGTCATGCGCTGAGTACAAATGGGAAGGTACACCCCACCAAAGGTGTCCCGTTGAGCGATTTTCATACTTTTTCCGACCAAGGATCACACCTGGCCGGTAAAACAGAATAACGAAACGCTCGTAGCATTACGGCCAGAAAGATTTTGTTAACCTTTCATTCAGCGATTCTAGGCTATATATACAGGCCATGAGATTTCAGGCGGACAAAGAGAAAATTATCGAAGCACTTCTCTATATCGTGTCCCGATATGGTGAAGTGGGCCGTTTTCATGCTCTCAAAACCCTATATTTCGCTGATCGCGAACATCTCCGCCGGTATGGCAGGCCAGTGACAGGGGATCAGTACATTGCAATGGAAAACGGTCCTGTTCCATCTTACGCGTACTACGCGCTGAAACAGCAGTTACCGGAGCCCGAGCGCGATGTAGTTGCTAGCGCTCTTTCTCCCGTTTCAAATTCGTATCATCCAGCCTACCGTAAGCATCGCGATCCGGATCTCTCATACTTCAGCAAAACCGATATCAAGTGTCTTGAATGGGCTTTTGATCACTGCCGAAATCGATCTTTTGGTGACATCTCTGATGAGACCCACGAGCATAAAGCTTGGAAGAACGCGCCATTGAACGGCGACATGAAGGCATCAGAAATGCTGGACGGTGTTGATCGAAGTATTGTCGAGGAAGCGGAGATGTTCGCATCCTATGGCGTCCTGTAAGCTTGGTCACATCTATATCGTTGACACTGTCCTTACGAAGCCACCAAAAGAAAAGTTTGCGCTATGCGTATGCGTGGCGGAAGGCTATTTTATTTGGATCAATACAAACGCTGCTCCCCATGGTCTTGATCAGCTCGAGATTTCCGCCGGCTGCCACGAGTTGATAAAGCATGACAGTCACATCGACCTATCCAGATTAGTCAAACATCCTGACTGGGAGCTGGATTCTGCCAAGGAATTTCCGTGTATCTCCGTGGCGATGTGTAAAGAAATCATTGCTCGTATTGACGATGGGCTAGACTTGCTTCCACCGCGCCATGCTGAAATCATTAAAGCAAATCTCAATTCCCTCCTTGGATAGTGGAGCTTGACGCGGCCCGTCTCAAACACGTGAAGCCGTCTCCGATAAATCCCAAGACCTTGAATCGGCCCCCCTTGGCCTAGAATCGCAGCCACGCTGTGTGTGCATCCTCGCCCGCTCGCGCCGCCGTCTCCTCACACGCCCGGGCACCCGTCCTACGCCTATTAGCGTAATTGAATTCCTGCCCCCCACGATGAACACTGTTCCCCGAACATTGGGGACTTCGAGTTGGCGTGGTTTTTTTTCGCCCTGACGACAGCGTTCAGTATCGTCCTTGTCGTGTACAATCTGCTTGTGCGCGGGCGTTACTTCCATTTTTCCTTCCTGGCGGCGGCGATATTTGTCGTTTTTGTCACCCCGCAAATGCCAGGCATCATCAACAGCCGGTTTATTGGTGAGGACGCGGTCGTAAAAACGCTGTTCTTCTCAATTCTCTGTCTGGCGATGTGCGTCATCGGCTGGGGCTGGGGGATGCGTGGCCAGAGCATACGCGACCTCAGGTTCAGCGAAAGCCGCTTGCTTGCTGGCGCTGCGGTCTTGTCGCTCTCCGGCGCCTATTTCTTCTACCAGTTCGATCATCTGCCTGACGAGGAGCGCCTGAGGGGGATCCTGACGGGTGCTGCCGTCTCCTATCTTTTCTTTGCCAAGTTGCTGGCCTACGGATTTGCCATTGCGGTCCTCTGTTATGCGCGAAGGCCATCGTATCTGGCGCTTTCGATCATACTGTTCGACACGATGTTTTATTTGGAACGCATCGTGATCGCCGGACGACGGGGAGATGCGGCTGAATTCTGCCTGATCATCGGGCTTGCTTACTGGTTCCAGCGGCGTTGGGCCGTTCCGCGATATGCCGTTGTCGCCAGCCTCATGTTCGCCGTCATCGCGATGATCGGGGCCGGGCAATACCGGGACGCGACATTCAACAACGGAACGACCAACTGGTCGGCTGTTCTCGATATCGACCTCAAGGAAAACTGGAATCAGCTGATAGCCCAAGGCGGCGCGGAAATGACGAACGCGGTCACGGCTATCAACAATATCGATGAGCACAAGGGTTTCGACTATGGGATCGAGCACTGGAACTCGATCGTCTTTGCCTTTGTTCCGGCCCAGCTCGTGGGCACCCCGTTCAAGAAATCTCTTGCCATTCCCGTCCCGTCTGTATTCCAGCTCGGATATGAGACCTCGGTCGGATCGACATCGACAGGGATGACGGATGCCTTTGCATCCTTCTGGTATTTTGGCTGCGTCAAGTTCCTGATCATCGCCTGGATCATGGGCTGGATCTACGCTGCCGCCATGCGGGGCAACACGGCAATGCAGCTCGTCTACATGATGTCGGTGGTCCCTTCGATGCTGACCATCACCCATTTCACCAACGAGATCGTCATCGCTTGGATCCACCTCGCAGCGTTCATGTTCCCCGCGCTTTATTTCGCCCGGGTGCCTTCTCCACCCGACCCCGCCAACAGCCGAGTTCCTTATGATGATGAAACGCAAGACATTTTGGATCGTCCTGGCATTGATCGTGATCACGGTCTCGCTGGAGGTTAGTCTCCGCATTCTCGGCGTGGCAACCCCGCCGCTTTTTCAGGCCGATCCCGAGATCGGCTACATGATGGTACCGGAACAGAATATCGATCGCTTCGGGCGCCGCATCTATATCAACCGTTTCCATCAGCGCTCAGAGGAGCTTGCGGAAAAGCCGGCTCCCGGAACGGAGCGAGTCATGTTTCTGGGTGATTCCGTCACCTTCGGCATCGCCAATGTCGATCAGTCCCAGACCTACCCGGAAATCGTTGGCGCGACGCTTCGCAAATCCGGAAAAAGCATCGAAGTTGCCAATGCTTCGGCCGTTTCCTGGGGCATCGGCAACGAGCGCGCCTATATCGCCCGGTTCGGAACCTTCGGCAGCAAGTTCATCGTGCTCGAGATCGGATCAAGCGACCTGCTGCAGCCGTCCAGCACCGGGGCGACCATCGACGTCAACCCCGCTCAACCCTCGAAGCCGCCCGTGAGCGCGATCGGAGAAGTGTTCACACGGTTCCTCATTCCGCGTGTGAAGGACGCGCTGGGCTTTCCGGATCCCTTCGACAACGAACCGGTCTCGACCGAAGCTCGGGAGAAGCAGTTCAACGTCGACATGGATCATTTCAGGGGGCTCGTTGCCCTCGTGCGGGAGCAGGGCACGCAGCCGGTCGTGATGCTTGTGCCCGGCGAGGGAGAGCTGCTTCCCGAGGCGCAGCGGTTTACCCGCTATGAACCCTACCGCGCCCGCTTTCTCCAGATCGTGCAAAGCCTGTCTCTACCGATCATAAACCTTGCCCCCGAATGGGAGGCCAAGCCCGATATGCACGCCTATTTCAACGATGGCACGCATCTGACGGTACTCGGAAACCAAGTCGTCGCCGCCCGCATCGTCGAGGAACTCTCCAAGCTCGATAAGCCCGAACAACCCAAGAATCCATTGAGCGCGCAAAACCAGCAGTAAGGCTGAGGCGCCCCACGAGGCTGACGCAAGCGCGCCGGCCATGTCTGCATTGCGTCGCATGGGCTGGCGCGACGCCCGCGCGCCATGAATCATATTGGCCATCCAGGGGATCGCGGCTATTGACGCGAAATCATCCTGTCGGCAATCTCCACCGCGCTATTCAACTTTAAAAGTCTTGTACGGGTGCCTCTCCCAAGCATCCCTCATTCCCATAAGGTGACGTATGACGAACTCTAGCGGTTCGCGTTTTTACGCTTTTCTATCATGGCTGATCTGGCCTGGAATTTTTTGCGGCGGTCTCGTGGGTGCCTATTTCGCATTCCAGTCTCCCTCTCGGCTCTTCTGGTTCAACGTGGTCTATGTCTGCGTCGTTGCCACCATCGCACTCTTCGAACGCCTGATGCCCTATGAGAAGACCTGGCTGAAGAGAGACGGCGAAACCTTCAACGATATTGCCCATTCGCTCGTGAGCAAGGGCGGTGTCCAGATCGCCGCGGCGATCGGCACATCGTTTCCGATGGTTGTCGCGATCATTGCGCAGCCGGCCCTCGTCTCGCCATCCCACGTCTGGCCGGATCATTGGCCGCTTGCCCTCCAGGTCGTGCTGGGGCTGATCATTGCCGAACTCGGCCTTTACGCGGCCCACAGGCTTGCCCACGAGAACCTGTCGCTCTGGCGCTTCCATGCCCTGCATCACAGCGTCGAGCGTCTCTGGGTGATCAATACCGGCCGTTTTCACTTCATGGATTCGCTGATCAAGATCGCCTTCAGCCAGATCCCGCTCTATCTGCTCGGTGCGCCCTTGCCTGTTTTCCTCTGGATCGGCGCGGTGACCGCCTTTATCGGCCTGCTCACCCATTGCAATATCGAGGTGCGGACAGGACCGCTGGACTGGATCTTCAGCACGCCCCGGCTGCATCGCTGGCATCATTCCCGCCTGCTGTCCGAGGGCAACACCAATTATGGCGAGAACCTCGTTCTCTGGGATCAGCTTCTGGGAACCTATTATAATCCGCCCCGTCCTTCCTCGATCGATATCGGCATTACCGGTCGCGTGGCAAAGGGGTTCCTGGCACAGGTCGTGCAGCCTTTTTCGAAAAAGGGATACAAGCAGATCATCGGACGCAAGCCGAAGCAGTTGGATCAGCCGGCAGGCCACACAGCCATGAAGCTGCCTGAAGCGGATGTGTTGCCTAGGCTGGTGGCGTCTTCGGTGCGTGTCCAGCAGGATTGATCCGGAGGCGGCATGACGCCCTTGCCGCATTTTCGCTCTAGCCGTCGGCGTCCCCGGGCGGCTAGCATCGGTTTATCCCAAAACGCTCGCGATTGAAGCCAATGAAACGTCGCCGCAAAATCGTCAGGACCCGACGGACCGTCACGGGGCTGCTGCTAGTCGCCTCGATTTCGTTCATCGCCGGCATGACCGATGCCGTGGGCCTGATGCTGACCGGCAATTTCGTGTCCTTCATGACGGGCAATACCACACGCGCGGCAATCGCGATCGGCGAGGCCGATTTCGGTCACGCCGCTACGTTGCTAACGGCGATCTTTCTTTTCGTGGCAGGCAATGCGCTCGGCATCATCGTCGCCCACAAGACGGAGCGCCGCGCCTTTGCGGTCCTGTGCAGCGTCGGCATCCTGATCGGCATCGCGTCGATGCTGCCGGTGCCCGGCTTGCTCTTCCTGCAATTCTATCTCGTGGCGCTCGCCATGGGCATGATCAACGCGGCCGTCGAACATATAGAGGGCCTGCCGATCGGGCTTACCTATGTGACCGGGGCGCTGTCGCGCTTCGGCCGAGGCATCGGGCGTTTCCTGATGGGGGACCGGGATTTTGCCTGGCGGATCCAGATCGTGCCCTGGCTTGGCATGATATTGGGCGCAAGCCTCGGCGCGCTGCTCGTCGGCGCCGTGGGCACCCGGGCGCTCTGGGTCGTCTCCCTGCTGTGCCTATGCGCCGCCCTTGCAACGATATTTATCCCAAGGCCGCTGCGCCGCCGGTTCAACCAGAACCTCGCTTTGGCGCGGGCCGCCTCGCGGCAACAGGATTAGCCGTCCTTCGCATCGCACAAAAATCTGCTAGGAGGGATGTGACGCGACCGGAGGATTATATCGGTGTTTATACTCTCGAAGCTTGTCTGGATTTTCGGCCAACCTCTTTCCCTAGCCTTTTTCTTCTGTGTCCTTGGTTTTGTCGCCGGCCTGCTCCGCTGGAGAGGGGTGAGCCTCGTTTCCGTCTTCGTGTCGATCGCGATCCTGTTCGTCGCGCTTTTCACGTCCACCGGCGCCTTGATGGTGCAGAACCTCGAGGATCGCTTTCCCGGCCCTCAAGGCGATCCGGCCGATCTGAAATGCATGATCGTTCTGGGCGGCGGCTTCGACAGCGACGTCGACACCTATCGCGGCGGTTATAGTCTGAACGGCGCGGGAGACCGTTTTGTCGAGGCGATGCGCCTGGCGGAAAAATACCCACAGGCTCGTATTCTGGTGTCGGGAGGCGATGGCTCCATCACCCAGGAATATCTCGGCGATGCAGTTGTCTCGGAGCGGATGTTCTCAGCCTTCGGCATTCCCAGGGATCGCCTGGTAGAAGAGAAGGATTCGCGCACGACTTTCGAAAACGCGATCAACACCAAGCAGCTGCTCGATCGCAACGGCATGTCGAACTGCCTGCTGATCACCTCGGGCTTTCATATGCCGCGCTCCATCGGCATCTTCCGCAAGCTTGGCATCGAGGTCGTGCCATGGGTTGTCGACTACAACACGACCGGCAAGGAATATCTTCGCCTCGATTTCACCCAGCCCTCGCTGAACGTCCAGCTTCTCTCCACGGCCGTAAGGGAGTGGATCGGCATGGTGGCCTACTATGCCATCGGGCGTACCTCGGAGCTCTATCCCGGACCCTGAGGGCTCACCCCGAGATAGGGCGGGCGCTATTTCGTCGAGATCGTCACGAATTGCGTCCCCCGCACGCGCACGGTCATCAGGCAGGGATCGCCCTCGGTACGATTGCAGTATTTTGGGTGCATCTTCATGACCAGCACCATGTTGCCGAAGCGCTGGATGAAGTCGTAGCCGTAGATCCGTGCCGTTGCGATGAGCAGGTAGCCGCCGTCCTCGACGCGGATATAGAAATTGTAGGTGCATCCCTCGTCGGTGCAGTCAGGGCCCTTTTCACCCTTGCAGGTGATCTCGCCCTCGTTGATGACCACGTCCATCAGCTTGTCGTTGTTGATGTCCTGGTCGGTGGAGAAGTGATCGCCGAAGCTTGCCTGGCCTTCGCAGCGCTTCGTGAAGTGCTCCTTCTCAAAGGCGACGGGGTCTTGCACGAGCGATTGCTGCGCCACGGCCACGACGGGCATGATGACAAGGGCGAGTACATTCAGGATGATAACGGCGAGCAGTCTCACGGGGGCACCTCTTCCATCGGCAGACCGCTCCGCAAATCGGTCAGCGATCGGTGCTCATCATAGTGCCTGCCTGCTTGCGCGGCCCTTGCCGACGTGATCCATTCCGGCAAATATCCTCGCCGACCTGTCCCCGGAGTGCTTCATGTCGCTTCTTGCTTTTCTTGACTACGCCGGCGTTGCCGTTTTCGCCGCGACCGGTGCCCTGTCGGCGTCGCGCAAGGAACTCGACCTCATCGGTTTCCTCTTCCTCGCCGCCGTGACCGGTATCGGTGGCGGCACGCTGCGCGATCTGGTGTTGGGTCGCGTACCGGTCTTCTGGGTTCTTAATCCGACCTATATCCTCGTTTGCGTGGTCGCAGGCGTGATCGTGTTTTTCACGGCGCATCTGTTTGAATCACGCTACCGCCTGCTGATCTGGCTCGATGCGATCGGGCTCTCGGCCTATTGCGTGATGGGCGCTGCAAAGGGCCTTGCGGCCACAGGCTCGCCGACGATCGCCATCGTGACGGGCGCGCTGACGGCGACCTTCGGCGGCATATTGCGCGATCTGCTTGCGAATGAACCTTCGGTCCTGCTGCGGCCCGAGATCTATGTGACGGCGGCTCTTGTCGGTGCTTGCGTTTTCGTTGCGGCAAACGCGACGTTCCTGCCGCTTTATGGCAGCTCGGCGCTCGGCGTCGCTGCCGCCTTTGCCGTTCGTGGCGGCGCGCTATGGTTCGGCTGGACTTTCCCCAGCTACAAGGCGCGGCCCGGCAGGCATCCAGACGACGTCATGTAACGCCTGGGGATCTCAAGCAGGGCAGGCTATCTCAATATGGGAAAGCGGGGCTCAGCGCTTGCGGCGCAGGCGAATGACAACATCGACATGGGCGATTTCCATGCCCGTTGGCGGCTCTGGCAGATTGTCGATGGTCAGGTTGTTGAGGGGGATATCCAGCACCTCGTTGTGGCCTTCCACGAAGAAGTGATGATGATCCGAGACGTTGGTATCGAAGTAGGTCTTGGCACTTTCGACGGCGAGAACCCGGATAAGGCCCGCCTCGGTGAACTGGTGCAGCGTATTATAGACGGTGGCGAGTGAAACAGGCACGCCGGCGGCAACAGCCTCCTCGTGCAATTCCTCGACGGTCAGATGCCGGTCACCCTTCGCAAAGAGCAGATCGCCGAGCGCGACACGCTGTCGGGTCGGCCTCAGGCCGGCGCTACGCAGCCTGGTCTCTATCGCGATATTGGCTTCAGCCGCCATTCGGAAGCTCCGGATTTCTGACTTCGATACAATTATTCATTTAGCCATATAACTTTTACGCCAACGGCTTTCAATAGCGGCAGTGAGGACAGGGCGCGGTAAAGTACCGCAAAATCGGGGTTTTGGCGCTTTTACTACTGGCAGCGGCCTTGGCCTTACTGTATGCGACCACCACATATTGGTGATGCGTGTCCAGTCGGTCGGTCAAATGGAGTAGCCTGTGCTTAGACTTCATTTTCTGTCGATCTTGCACTAAAGCTTCACTTGTCCATCGGCGTTCAGCGGGGGAAATGGAATTTTATGACGACAAAACCATCGAGCTTCAACTACGAGGAAATCCTGAGCTGCGGTCGCGGCGAGTTGTTTGGTCCGGGAAATGCCCAGTTGCCGCTCCCGCCGATGCTGATGTTCAATCGCATCACGCAGGTTTCTGAAGATGGTGGGCCGCATGGCAAGGGCTTTATCCGCGCCGAATTCGATATCACGCCCGATCTGTGGTTCTTCCCTTGCCATTTCCTCGGCGATCCCGTCATGCCCGGCTGCCTCGGCCTCGACGCCATGTGGCAGTTGACCGGCTTCTTCCTCGGTTGGCTTGGCGAACCCGGCAAGGGCCGCGCTATCTCGACCGGCGAGGTGAAATTCACCGGCATGGTCACGCCGAAGACGAAGCTTGTCGAATACGGCATCGACTTCAAGCGCGTGATGCGCGGCCGTCTCGTTCTCGGCATTGCCGATGGCTGGATGAAGGCCGATGGTGAGGAAATCTACAAGGCGAGCGACCTTCGCGTCGGTCTTTTCCAGGAAAAGGCAGCCTGATCGCTGCCGGACGACCGGATCGTCCGGCGCTTTAAAAGACGATAACCAAGGAAAAGGTTAAACAAAATGAGACGGGTAGTTGTCACAGGTCTGGGCGTTGTCTCCTCGATCGGGAACGATGCCGCCGAAGTCACCGCCTCGCTGCGCGAAGCCAAGTCCGGCATTTCTTTTTCCTCCGACTTTGCGGAACACGGGTTCAAGTGCCAGGTCTGGGGCAGTCCCAAGCTTGGTTCTGCGGAGCTGGCCGAGCTGGTTGACCGGCGCGCCATGCGCTTCCTGTCACAGGGCGGCGCCTGGAACCACGTCGCCATGAAGCAGGCGCTCGCCGATTCCGGTCTTGAGGAAAAGGACTACAGCGCAAACGAGCGCACCGGCATCATTATGGGCTCCGGCGGTCCCTCGACCCGTACCCTGATCGAGGCGGCCGAGATTACCATCAAGAACAGCAGCCCGAAGCGTATCGGCCCCTTCGCCGTGCCGAAGGCCATGTCGTCGACGGCGTCGGCGACGCTTGCCACCTGGTTTAAGATCCACGGCGTGAACTATTCGATCTCGTCTGCCTGCTCGACCTCGGCGCACTGCATCGGCAATGCTGCTGAAATGATCCAGTGGGGCAAGCAGGACATCATGTTCGCTGGCGGCCACGAGGATCTCGACTGGACCATGTCGAACCTCTTCGACGCCATGGGCGCCATGTCCTCCAAGTACAATTCGACGCCGGATACCGCGTCGCGTGCCTATGACGTGGACCGCGATGGTTTCGTGATCGCAGGCGGCGCTGGCGTTCTCGTTCTGGAAGAACTGGAGCATGCCAAGGCACGCGGCGCCAAGATCTATGCCGAAATCGTCGGTTATGGCGCAACGTCC
This sequence comes from Rhizobium sp. BK376, assembly GCF_004341625.1. Classification (GTDB taxonomy): domain Bacteria; phylum Pseudomonadota; class Alphaproteobacteria; order Rhizobiales; family Rhizobiaceae; genus Rhizobium. The sequence continues at coordinate 15,161 of NZ_SLZG01000021.1, forward strand.
GACGGTTACGACATGGTCGCTCCCTCGGGCGAGGGCGCCATTCGTTGCATGCGCCAGGCGCTTGCAACTGTTAAGACCGATATCGACTACATCAATACGCACGGAACCTCGACGCCCGTTGGCGACAGCAAGGAGATCGGTGCCATCAGAGAAGTCTTCGCAGAAAAGATCCCGCATATTCAGTCGACCAAGTCGCTGACGGGCCATTCGCTGGGGGCAGCGGGTGTTCAGGAATCGATCTACTCGATCTTGATGATGCAGGAGCGCTTCATTGGCGAAAGCGCTCATATCGTCAATCTCGATCCAGAGTTCGAAGGCGTTCCGATCGTGCGCAAGCGCATCGACAACGCAAAGATGGACACCGTTCTTTCCAACTCCTTCGGCTTCGGCGGCACCAACGCCACGCTCGTTTTCCAGCGCTATAACGGATAAACCAATGACGGGAATAATGCAGGGTAAGCGCGGCCTCATCATGGGCGTCGCAAACAATCATTCCATAGCCTGGGGCATTTCAAAGGCGCTCGCAGCTGAGGGCGCGGAACTCGCTTTCACCTATCAGGGCGAAGCACTCGGCAAGCGGGTGAAGCCGCTCGCAGCCGAAGTCGGTTCGGATTTTCTTCTTCCTTGCGATGTCGAGGACATCGCATCCGTCGATACCGTCATCGAGGAATTGCGGACGCGCTGGGGCAAGATCGATTTCATGGTCCACGCGATCGGCTTTTCCGACAAGAACGAGCTGAAGGGCCTCTACGCCAACACGACGCGCGAGAATTTCACGCGTACCATGGTCATTTCCTGCTTCTCCTTTACCGAGATCGCCAAGCGGGCGGCCAGCCTCATGGAAGACGGCGGCAGCATGCTGACGCTGACCTACAATGGCTCGTCGCGCGTCATCCCGAACTACAACGTGATGGGTGTGGCCAAGGCGGCGCTGGAAGCGTCCGTACGCTATCTGGCGGCCGATTACGGTCCGCGCGGCATTCGCGTCAATGCGATCTCCGCAGGCCCGATCCGCACGCTCGCAGGCGCCGGCATTTCCGATGCACGCGCGATCCTGTCGTGGAACCAGCGCAATGCACCGCTGCGCAAGACGGTCACCATCGACCATGTCGGCAGCTCGGCGCTTTACCTGCTTTCGGACTTTTCGGCTGGTGTGACCGGTGAAATCCACCATGTCGATGCAGGCTATAACATCACCTCCATGCCGACGCTCGAAGCGTTGACAAAGGCGGATGTAGAGTAAGGCCCCTGGCCTAAAAAACAAAAAGGCTTAAAATACAACTGACGCGGATCGACCTCATTCAATCCGCGTCAGTCTCCCCAAGAACCGGAATGGTCCGCCGCTGGAGCAGGCCGTCATGGCCTTACCAGCTTAATCCGGCTTTGCGTTCTCGTAGTCCAGGTGGCCTTTCAGCATCGCAAGGCTGATGGCATGTAGTCTGCTATGTGCGCCCAGTTTTTCCCCCGCAGCCGAAAGCACGCTTTCAACCTCGGATTCGCGCAAATCCAGCGCCAGGCCGATCTCGGCAAGCGTTTGCCCTTCCGCAATCATGAGCAGACACGTTTTTTCGCAGGGTGAGAGATACGGCGCGGACACGGCCGATCCACCCACCTCGATTATCACCGACATGGACGTTTCTTTGTATGAGAGGATCAATGGAGGAACTGGCTGGAGTGGACTAGGCCCACATCCCTCGTGTGTCGCCGAAAAGGCGTTTGGCATTCCCTATTTCGTGAGGCGCCAAATATATTAGTCTTCGCCGATTGTCTTTAACGGCAGGCGCCAAAATCTTAACCTTTGGCGCGAAAGCGCAAATTTAAGTATGAATAACGAGCAGGAATTGCAAAAATCTCAACAATTTTGCGACCCTTGTCAAGGCCGCTGCCGCAAGAGTTCGTCCTTAGGCTCAACTTCCGTCGCCTCATTGGTGCCGTTTCGAAGATTCTTGGGCGATACGCCGAACCAACGATGCACGGAGCGGGTAAAGGCACTCGGCGCCGAATATCCGAGGCGATAGCAGATGGCCGAGATCGAAAGGTCGCTTTGCGTCAGCAATGTCAGGCTGAGGTGCCGCCGTTCTTCGTCGCGGACGTCGTTCAGCGTCATGCCGACATCCGCGAGCCGCCGTTGAAACGTCCGCTCCGATAATCCGAAATAGGTCGCGATCACGCTCAGCGCCAGCACCGGCTCGCCGATCCGTTTGCGGATATATCGACGAACCTGCTCGAGGAACTCCTCGTCCATCGCCTCGTCCGAGGCGAGGGTGCGGCACTGCATATCCATCAGCTTGAACAGGTTCTCGTCGCCATTGGCATTCGCTTTGTCGAGGATGCGATTGGGAAAGCGTATGCTGTTGAGGCGCATGTTGAAACTGACGTGCCGCGAGAGCCGCTCGCGGAAAATGGCCGGATTTTTCGGCCTAGGACGTTCGAGGCCGATCGTGACGGCGTCCGCATCGTCGCCGAGCATGCGCCTGAAATGGCGCATGTGCAGAGCGATCATCATGTCCACATACTGGTCGCGCTTGACGATCAGCGGCGAAAAGCTCCAGGAGACCACCGCCTCCGCATCGTTGAATTCCAGCCTGCAATAACTCGTCTGCGAGACGTAGGGCATGTGATCGCTGAAGAATTGGACCAGATGACGAACCGTAGGCGCAGCCATGACGCCATATCCGTAAGCGCCGCTGGAGCCGAGGACGAAGATCGGAGCGCTTTTCAGCCCGAAGGCCTCGTCATTGGTCAGTAGCGTGCAGGCTTCCAGAAGGCGGCAGAGCCGATCGAGGCTGAGACGGGCCGTCAGGCTTTGCAGGTCGATGGGATCGATATCCAGAGCCTTGCAGATGGGCTCGATATCGATTCCATAGGACAAGGCATGCCGCGCGATGGCCGAACCAACGCCGGCGACCGCCGTAAGCTCATCACTCACCGTTTGATTAGACATTTAATCTCTGGCGCCAAGTGTAAAGCATTCGTCGCCGGAAGATAAATGTAGTTCCTTCCTCTTGTCGAGCGGATTTTCTCTGAGGATAGCCGCTGAGGAGAGGCATCTGCCGTGCCGGGCGGCCTACTTGCGCGCCCAGAGCACCTTGTAGCGGGCGTTCCGGCAGGTCTCGCCGCTCTCCTTGAAATGCGCCAAAAGCACGGGTTCATAGGGCAGGCCGCGATTGGCCACCAGCATGAGCCGGCCGCCGCCACGCAGGGCCGCCGCTGCCGTCTTGATCATCGCCTGACCAAGCGAGGGTTCCGCCGCGTGGCCCTCGTGGAAGGGCGGATTCATGATGATGAGATCGTACTTGTCCTTGACCGGCTCGGCCGCCAGATCGTGCCAGAAGAAGCGCACGGCGATATCGGGGCAGTTCTCCGCCATGTTCGCCTTGGCGGCTTCCAGGGCTGCGTGGCTGGCCTCATAAAGGTCGAGACGCCCGAGGCGCGGCGAGCGTGTCGCCAGCTCAACGGAGAGATATCCCCAGGCTGCGCCGAAATCGGCAGCGTCGCCGGTAAAATCCGTCGGCAGGCGCGATGCCAGCAGTTCGGAGCCGGCATCGATGCGGTCGTGCGAAAACATTCCGGCCGATGCCGTAAACCGATCCTCGACGCGTACCGCCGACTTGCGAAGCGCGGAGAGCAGGGCGGAAGCATCGGCAGGACGGCTGAACCAGAAGGCGACGCCGTGATATTTCGGCATGTGCTCGATATCGGCGCCCAGGCTCTCCACGCGCTTGCGCAGCGGCTGTATGCCGTCTTCCTTGCCGCCCGCGACGACGATCAGGCCGCCTGCCTTAACGCGGGCGACCGCCTCGGCGATATGCCCCTCGTTCTCGCCCTTGTGCTTGGTGCAGAGCACCAGCGCGCCATCGAAATCCTCGCCTTCGATTTCCGGTGTCGCGTTGATGCGCTGCGCCTGCAACTGCCGATAGAGCGGCCGGAAATCTTGGACCGCCGAAAGGCTTGCTGTAAAGCCGTTGGGCAGGGCAAAGCCCGTTTCGGCACCGAGAAAGAGGATGCGCTCGCCCTCGCCGGGCGTGGCGACCGTGCCGGATGCGAAGGGATGGAGGAGGGTTTTCAATGCGTCGCGGCTCATGGGCGGATTCCCTAAGGCAATTCCAGCAAAAGTGTAGCACGGTTTTGCGTCCGGAATTGCGTCAAATCAAGGAGATAGAGCGCTTCCGCGATTCGAGGAAAAGCGGAGATGCCCTAGCGGAAAGCGGATAGAAAAAGGGCGCGGAAAATCATTCCGCGCCCTGTGGATGCGATGAAGGCGCGGCTTATTCGGCCGCTTCGTCCTTCTTCTTGTCGGCCGGGATTTCCTGGCCGGTGGCCTGGTCGACGACCTTCATGGAAAGACGGACCTTGCCGCGCTCGTCGAAGCCGAGCAGCTTGACCCAGACCTTCTGGCCTTCCTTGACCACGTCCTGGGTCTTCGCAACACGCTCGGACGCGAGCTGCGAGATATGGACGAGGCCGTCGCGGGCGCCGAAGAAGTTGACGAAGGCACCGAAGTCGGCGGTCTTGACGACAGTACCTTCGTAGATCTGGCCGATTTCCGGCTCTGCAACGATCGAGTGGATCCACTTGCGGGCCGCTTCGATTTCCTTGCCGGAAGAAGAAGCGATCTTGACCGTGCCGTCGTCCTCGATGTTGATCTTCGCGCCGGTCTTTTCGACGATTTCGCGGATGACCTTGCCGCCGGAGCCGATGACTTCACGGATCTTGTCGACCGGGATGTTCATGACTTCGATGCGCGGAGCGAATTCGCCGAGCTGGCCACGGCTTTCGGTGATCGCCTTGGACATTTCGCCGAGAATGTGGGCACGACCGCCCTTGGCCTGGCCGAGAGCGACCTTCATGATCTCTTCGGTGATACCGGCGATCTTGATGTCCATCTGCAGCGAGGTGATGCCGTCGGCGGTGCCGGCGACCTTGAAGTCCATGTCGCCGAGGTGGTCTTCATCACCAAGAATGTCGGAGAGAACCGCGAAGCGCTCGCCTTCCAGGATCAGACCCATGGCTATACCGGCAACCGGCTTGGCCAGCGGAACGCCAGCGTCCATCAGGGCCAGCGAGGTGCCGCAGACGGTTGCCATCGAGGACGAGCCGTTCGACTCGGTGATTTCGGAGACGACGCGCAGTGTGTAGGGGAACTGCTCAGGCGTCGGCAGCATCGGACGGATCGCGCGCCATGCGAGCTTGCCGTGACCGATTTCGCGGCGGCCTGGGGAGCCCATGCGGCCGGTTTCGCCAACGGAGTAGGGCGGGAAGTTGTAGTGGAGCAGGAAGCGCTCCTTGTACATGCCCGTCAGGCTGTCGACGAACTGCTCGTCTTCACCGGTGCCGAGCGTGGCAACAACGATCGCCTGTGTTTCACCGCGGGTGAACAGCGCCGAACCGTGAGTGCGCGGCAGGAGGCCGACTTCCGAGACGATTGGACGAACGGTTTCGAGATCGCGACCGTCAATACGGCTCTTGGTGTCGAGGATGTTCCAGCGAACGATCTTCGCCTGCAGGTGCTTGAAGATCGCGCCGACTTCTTCGGCCGTGTACTTGGCTTCGCCTTCTTCCGGCAGGAAGTGGGCCTTCACCTTTGCCTTGACAGCGTCGACGGCGGCGTAACGGTCGGCCTTCTGCGTGATCTTGTAGGCTTCGCGCAGTTCGGCTTCGGCAATGCCGAGCATCTCAGTCTCAAGCGCAGAAAAGTCTTCCGGCTGGAAATCGCGCGGCTCCTTGGCAGCCACTTCGGCGAGCTTGATGATCGCGTCGAGAACCGGCTGGAAGCCCTTGTGGCCGAACATGACGGCGCCGAGCATGACGTCTTCCGGCAGTTCCTTGGCTTCGGATTCAACCATCAGAACGGCATCGTGCGTGCCGGCAACGACGAGGTCGAGAACCGACTCGTCCATCTCGTCGAGATGCGGGTTGAGGACGTATTCGCCGTTGATGTAGCCGACGCGTGCGCCGCCGACCGGGCCCATGAAGGGAACGCCTGAAAGCGTCAGGGCAGCCGAGGTCGCAACCATGGACAGGATGTCGGGGTTGTTTTCCAGATCGTGCTGGATGACGGTTACAACGACCTGCGTGTCGTTCTTGTAGCCTTCAGGGAAGAGCGGGCGGATCGGACGGTCGATCAGACGCGAAACCAGCGTTTCGTTCTCGCTCGGGCGGCCTTCGCGCTTGAAATAGCCGCCAGGGATCTTGCCGGCTGCGTAGGTCTTTTCCTGGTAGTTTACGGTGAGGGGGAAGAAGTCCTGGCCCGGCTTCGGCGCCTTGGCCGAAACGACGGTCGCGAGCACCACGGTCTCGCCGTAGGTTGCCATCACGGCGCCATCGGCCTGGCGGGCGATCTTGCCGGTTTCCAGCTTGAGCGGGCGGCCTGCCCACTCGATTTCCACGGTATGAACGTCAAACATATGTCTTGTCCTTCAATGCGGGATGACGCGTCCTCGCCCTTCAAGGGGAAACGCGACGTCGACCGCAATCAATGTGACGCATCATGGGCAAGACAACGGGAGGCTTTGCAACGTTGACCAAGGCTTGAAACCCTGGCCGAAAGCATCCGGCAATCCTGCCCCATGACAGGTCAACGGTTGGTTCTGGCGGGACCGGCCCATCCGGTCTGCCAATTTTGCCTCATGGCGCACCGAGAAGGGGCGCGCAGCAGAGACATCTTAATAGGGTTTTCAAACCCTGGATAGACGACCGGCGGGCGTTCGCAGGAACGCCCGCCGGAAAACTATTAGCGGCGGATATTCAAGCTGTTGATCAGCTTGGTATAACGGCCTTCGTCCTTCTTCTTGAGGTAGTCAAGAAGCGAGCGGCGGCTGGAAACGAGCGTCAGGAGGCCACGGCGGGAGTGGTTATCCTTCTTGTGGTCCTTGAAGTGCTCGGTCAGGTTATTGATGCGCTCGGTGAGGATCGCAACCTGAACTTCCGGAGAACCGGTGTCGCCTTCGGCAGTTGCGTATTCCTTGATCAGCGCAGACTTGCGCTCGGCAGTGATCGACATCGGACAATCCTTTCATAAGAGGAGATAAGTCGCCAGAAGCCGGGATGTCGTCCAGCCTTGGCCGCGAATGCACAGGGCTATGCCAAATGCTGGGCTGCCTATAAACTATTAAGCTCGTAATGGGAAGGGGCAGCCCGAAGCAGCGGATTCACTGCTTTCCCGACATGGCGTTCCGGATCATGGCGTCATAGCCTTCCGGATCCTGAAGCATGGCAAAGTGGCTCGCGTCCTTGAGGATGACCAGCTTGGCACCCGGTATCTCCTTCGCCATCATTTCTGTATGGTCGAGCTTGACGGCTTCGTCGTGATCGCCGATGGCGAGCGTCACCGGAACGGTGATCTTTGAGAGATCGGACGCCGTCCATGCCGGCTGGCTCGCCCACATGGCCGAGATCTGGTTGACGAAGGCATCATACTCGGTCGGCGTCGGCGAGAGCTTCTTATACTGCTCGCCGGCGACATTGATGTAGTTGCTGAACGTCGCGTTGTTCATCACGTCCGATTTGACGCCATCCGTCGTCACGTTGGCTGCCTGCGCAACCACCTGCTTCAGCTTTTCCGGATGGGTCATCGCCATATCGATACCGATGATGCCGCCATCGGACCAGCCGACCAGGGTCACCTTGTCGAGCTTGAGATAATCCAGCAGGGCGACGTAATCGGACGTCATGAGATCGTAGCCGAAGGGTTGCTCGCTGCGGGTCGAGCGTCCATGGCCGCGGCTGTCTGCGACAATGACCAGATGATCCCTGGCGAAATCCTTGATCTGGTTGCCCCAGACATCGGCATTGCCGAGGCCTCCATGGATGAAGAGGATCGGATCACCCTGCCCATACTCGGCATAGTACATCTTGATGTCGTTCACCGGCGCCATGCCGCTGGCATTGGGTGTCGGCATGGAGGGAAAGGCCGGAAGCTCGGCCCAGCGCTCGGCAGACCGGGCGGCTGATATCGTTGCCATCAGTGAAAACAAAGCGATCGTCGCAAGCATAATCCGGCGCATCATTTACCTCCTGTCGGACCGTGTGATCTGCAGAGAATATGGCGCCATCGACGATTGACAATCACCCGAGCGTTCCGGCCGCGACGCAAGGCGGGCAGCCGGTTGATATCCGCTCGGGCCCTAAGTCTTGCCGGCTTAGGCGAAGACGCGCTTCGGCCGGAACTCGCCTTCGCCGATCTCGCCGATTGCGATCAGCTTGCCGCGTGCGGTCGCATAGGCTTCGCTCTCGGCAACCGGCGCGTCGCGGCCACGCACGAGAATGGGATTGCCCATCTTCAGCCGGTGTGCCTGGTCGTCGGTGACGACAAGATGCGGCAGCGACGACAGCGCCTCGCTGGTGTCGATCAGGAAAGCATCGAGGGCGGCAAGCCGCTCATCCGCGTCCTCGATCGCCTCAAGCTCCAAGAGTTTTGCGAGCGGCACCATGCTCTCCTCGGCAAAGGGCGCAACGAAGGTGCGCCGCAGGGAGGCGATGTGTCCGAAGCAGCCGAGGTCGCGTCCGAGATCGCGAGCGATCGAGCGGACATAGGTGCCCTTGCCGCACTCGATTTCGAAATGAGCGAGATTGGACGTCGCGCCGAGCATGGTCAGGCGGAAGACTTCCACTTCGCGGGAGGGGATTTCGACGGTTTCGCCCTCGCGCGCCAGATCGTAGGCGCGCTCGCCGGCAATCTTGATCGCCGAAAACTGCGGCGGCACCTGCTCGATGACGCCGGTATATTTCGGCAGCAGCGCGCGGATATCTTCTTCGCTCGGCCGCTTGTCCGAGGACTGCGTCACATCGCCTTCGAGGTCGTCCGTCGCGCGCTCCTCGCCCCAGGCGACGGAGAATTCATAGATCTTGCGGCCGTCCATGACGTAAGGAACGGTTTTGGTCGCGTCGCCGAGAGCGATCGGCAGCATGCCGGATGCCAGCGGATCAAGCGTGCCCGCATGGCCGCATTTCTGCGCCTTGAACAGCCACTTGATCTTGGAAACGGCTTCGGTCGAGCCGAAATCCACCGGCTTGTCGAGAATAAGCCAGCCGGAAACCGGCCGGCCCTTGGGTTTGCGTGGTTTGGACATCAAGTCTCTTCTATTATTGGTCTTCGTCGCTGCCGTCGTCGAGGTCGCGCTGAACCTCGGGCGAACGCAGCAGTGCATCGATCTTCTTGTAATTGTCGAAGCTCGTGTCGTCGCGGAAGCGCACTTCCGGCATGTATTTCATCTGCCGAAGCTGCGGACCGAGACGGCCGCGGATGAATTTCGCGTTGCGGTTCAGCGCATCGATGACGACGCTGTGGTCGGAAACGCCGAGCGGCGTCACATAGGCCGTCGCGATCTTCAGGTCGGGCGACATGCGCACCTCCGAGATCGAAATGACGGTTGCCTCGATAACGTCGTCGCGCACCTCGCCCCTCTGCAGAACCTGCGTGATGGCGGCTCGAACCTGTTCGCCAACACGCAGCATGCGCTGCGACGGCGCTGAGGATGTCGGTCTTGTGGCCATTTCTTACACTCCAAAAGGCCTTACAGCCAAAAAGGCCCCTACAGCCAAAAAGGATTGGGCGCCGGACTGGTTGATCCGGCGCCCGTCCAGAATTTCAATCTCGATCCGCTCAGAGCGTGCGCGTGATGTGTTCCACGCGGAAGCACTCGATCGTATCGCCGGCGCGGATGTCTTCGTAGTTTTCGAAGGCCATGCCGCATTCCTGACCGACCGGCACTTCCGAGACTTCGTCCTTGAAGCGCTTGAGCGTCTTGAGCTTGCCTTCGTGGATGACGACGTTGTCGCGGATGAGGCGGACACCTGCGCCACGCTCGACCTTGCCTTCGGTGACGCGGCAACCTGCGACCTTGCCGACCTTCGTGATGTTGAACACCTCGAGGATCTCGGCATTGCCGAGGAAGGTTTCGCGCCGTTCCGGAGAGAGCAGGCCCGACATTGCCGCCTTCACGTCATCCACGAGGTCGTAGATGATGTTGTAGTAGCGGATCTCGATGCCTTCGCGCTCTGCGAAGGTGCGCGTCTGCGCATTCGCACGGACGTTGAAGCCGATGATGGCAGCGTTCGACGCTTCGGCGAGCGAGATATCCGATTCCGTGATACCGCCGGCGCCCGAATGCACGATGCGTGCCCGGACTTCGTCGGTTCCCAGCTTTTCGAGTGCGCCGGCAATGGCTTCGATCGAGCCCTGCACGTCGCCCTTGATGACCAGCGGGAATTCCTTGACGCCCGAGGTCTGCAGCTGCGTCATCATCTGTTCCAGTGAACCGCGCTGGCCGGACTGGCGGGCAGCGGCCTTGTCGCGGGCGAGACGCTGGCGATATTCCGAGATCTCGCGTGCGCGGCTTTCGTTCTCGACCACGGCAAACTTGTCGCCTGCAGCCGGAGTGCCCGAAAGTCCGAGAACCTCAACGGGGGTCGCCGGGCTGGCTTCCTTGACGTGGTCACCCTTGTCGTTGATCAGCGCGCGTACACGGCCCCACTGGTCGCCGACAACGATGATCTGGCCGGGACGCAGCGTACCCTTCTGCACGAGCACAGTCGCAACGGCGCCGCGGCCGCGGTCGAGCTGGGCTTCGATGACGGTACCTTCCGCCGTGCGGTTCGGATTTGCCTTGAGATCAAGGATTTCCGCCTGCAGCAGGATGGCTTCGAGCAGCTTGTCGAGGCCGAGGCCGGTCTTTGCCGATACTTCGACGTCGAGGACTTCACCGCCCATGGATTCCACGAAAACTTCGTGTTGCAGAAGCTGCGTGCGCACCTTTTGCGGATCGGCCTCGTGCTTGTCGACCTTGTTGATCGCCACGATGATCGGAACACCGGCCGCCTTGGCGTGGTTGATCGATTCGATCGTCTGCGGCATCACGCTGTCATCAGCCGCGACCACGAGAACGGCGATGTCAGTCGCCTGCGCGCCGCGGGCACGCATTGCCGTAAAGGCAGCGTGGCCTGGCGTGTCGATGAAGGTGATCTTCTGACCGTTCTGTTCGACCTGATAGGCGCCGATATGCTGCGTGATGCCACCGGCTTCGCCGGAGACCACGTTGGCATGGCGGATGGCATCGAGCAGCGAGGTCTTGCCGTGGTCGACGTGGCCCATGATCGTGACGACCGGCGGACGCGATACCTGATCGCCGCCCTCGTCAGCCACGTTGAAGATACCGAGTTCGACGTCGGATTCCGAAACGCGCTTGACCGTATGGCCGAATTCGCTGGCGATGAGTTCTGCGAGGTCGGCGTCGATGACGTCGCCCGGCTTCATCATTTGGCCTTCCTTCATCAGGTACTTGATAACGTCGACCGCGCGTTCGGACATGCGCTGCGACAGTTCCTGAATGGTGATGGTTTCCGGCAGGATAACCTCGCGGACGACCTTTTCGCGCGTTTCCTGCATCTGGCTGCGGCGGAACTTCTCCTGCCGGCGACGCATGGCGGACAGCGAGCGACCGCGTGCATTGTCCTCACCATCGACATTGGCCGTCGTCACGGTCAGCTTGCCGCGACGGCGCTCGTCTTCGGTCTTCGGACGTGCCGGGGCCTTGGCCGGTTCGGGACGCACGATCTTGCCGCGTGCCGGAGCGCCGCGTGCCGGGCCGCGATCATCCTCTTCCTCGTTGCGGCGACCGCGAACGGCCGGGGCTTCGGTCGCAGGCGTGGTACGCGTAGGCTGAGCTGTTCCTTCCTGTCGGCGCACGACCGGAACCGGGCGCGGCGCTTCGGGTGCCTTGGCCTCAACCGGAGCGGGTGCCGGCGCGGCCTTGACTTCCTCGACGACCGGCTCGGGAACGCGAGCAGCCTCTTCCGCGGCGCGACGTGCAGCCTCGGCGGCCTCTTCGGCACGGCGCTGTTCTTCCTCTACCTTGCGGCGGGCTTCTTCTTCGGCGCGGCGAACTGCATCGGCAGCGTCACGAGCCTGGGCTTCGGCGAGCGCACGACGGCGCGCGTCCATTTCTCCGGCGGAGAGATGGTTGAGCACCACGGGACGCGACTGCCGGTCCTGGTTGGGCCGCTGCGGCTGGCCACCCTGGTTCTGTTGCTGCGGGCGATGCTGCTGCTGGCCACCGGGCTGGTGGATGCGCGGAGCCGGCTGCGGCGGGCGCGGCGGCTGCGGGGTGGGTTCAGCAATGCGCGTCACGGAAGCTGGCGCTGCCGCCGTCACAACTGGCTTTTCATCTTCAGGACGTAGAGGGCGGCGTTTACGTGTTTCGACCACGACCGCCTTGGTGCGACCGCGACCCATATCCTGGCGCACGGTGCCCTGGTTCACGCCTGACGGTTTCAGGGTGAGGGTCTTCTTACCCGCTACGCTCAGTGTCTTGTCGTCATTGTTGTCGGTCATTCCGTTCCCTTCGGACGAGGGCCGGATGACGTCCATCAGACCCTGTCGTTCAATACATGTACCTTAATGAGGCGTCCGGCATGGGCCGGTGACCGCGTCATTGTTTTCGCCGGCCAGCGCCGCCCGTTGCCCGGGACTGACCGCCGTTGCGGTACCGTTCGAGCAGGTTTGCGCGCTTCACTACACCCTCACCCGCCTGCCCTGCAAGCGCTGCGGCATGGATAAAAGTGTTCTGGCCCATCAGTGCCTCCATTTCCGCCTCCGAGAAGAGACGGAAAGAAGGTATTTCGCTCTCGGTCTCCATTCCGAGATGCCAGGCCTTGCGGGCCTGGTCGATTTTTCTAACGCCGTCGTCCGCCGCGTCAGTTGCGTGGAAGACAGCAAGCGCTGCTCCGCTCCTGATCGCGGCATCGACTTTCGACGAGCCGGTGACGAACTGGCCCGCCTTGCGCGCCATGTTCATCATGCCCGTCAAATCCGCCGAAAGCAGACGGTCGACTCGGGCGCCCAGATCGTCGGACGCCGTCACCTCCGCTTTCAGGGCGCGGGAGAAAAGCCTCTTCGCCACTGCCTTGTCGACGGTTGCGCGTTCGGGCTTCACCCAGCAACCGCGACCCGGCAGCTGCCGCTTCAGATCGGGAACGACTGTCCCGTCGGGAGCGGCGACAAAGCGTATCAGCTCATCCGGCGATCCGCTTTCTCTTGTCACAATGCACATGCGGCCGTTCGTACCGTCGCCAGCGGGACCATCGTCTTCGGTCCCGGCGTCCGGCTTGAGTTCGGCCATCATGCTTCCTGCTCGGCCTCAGCCTCGGCGGGCTCTTCGCCTTCAGCCTCGACAGCGAGATCGTCTTCGGTGATCCAGCCGGCCAGGAGACGGGCCTGCACGATCATCTGCTCAGCCTCGACGCGCGAAATCTCGAGCTTGGAGAACAGGCCTTCGAACTTCTTTGTCTCGCCGTTCTTGCGTTCCGACCAGCCGACGAGATCGTCGGCTGCACAGCCGGCGAAGTCTTCGATCGTCTTGATGCCGTCTTCACCGAGCGCGACCATCATCTGCGAGGTCATGCCGTTGATCTGGCGCAGCTCGTCGGAAACGCCGAGCGCCTTGCGCTTCTCGTCCATTTCGGCTTCGAGCTTTTCAAGGAATTCGCGGGCGCGGGTTTGGATTTCCTGCGCGGTGTCTTCATCGAAGCCATCGATCGAGGAAATTTCGTCGAGATCGACATAGGCCAGTTCCTCGACGGCTGCGAAGCCTTCGGAAGCCAGAACCTGGCCGACCATTTCGTCGACGTCGAGCGCGTCCATGAACAGGTTGGTGCGCTCGTTGAATTCCTTCTGACGGCGTTCCGATTCCTCGGCTTCCGTCATGATGTCGATATCCCAGCCGGTCAGCTGCGAGGCGAGACGGACGTTCTGGCCGCGACGGCCGATGGCGAGCGAAAGCTGCTCGTCCGGAACGACGACTTCGATGCGTTCCGCATCCTCATCGAGAACGACCTTGGCGACTTCGGCCGGCTGCAGGGCGTTGACGACGAAGGTCGCCGGATCCTGGCTCCACGGAATGATGTCGATCTTCTCGCCCTGAAGCTCACCGACGACGGCCTGGACGCGCGAACCGCGCATACCGACGCAGGCGCCGACCGGATCGATCGACGAGTCGTTCGAGATGACGGCGATCTTGGCGCGCGAACCCGGATCACGGGCAACCGACTTCACCTGGATGATGCCGTCATAGATTTCGGGCACTTCCATGGTGAAGAGCTTCACCATGAACTGCGGATGCGTGCGCGACAGGAAGATCTGCGGGCCGCGCTGCTCGCGGCGGACGTCGTAGACGAAGGCGCGGACGCGGTCGCCATAGCGGAAGTTCTCGCGCGGGATCATTTCGTCGCGGCGGATGATGCCTTCGCCACGGCCGAGATCGACAATGACGTTGCCGTATTCGACACGCTTGACGGTGCCGTTGACGATTTCGCCGACGCGATCCTTGAATTCGTCGAACTGGCGGTCGCGTTCGGCTTCACGCACCTTCTGCACGATGACCTGCTTGGCCGACTGGGCGGCGATACGGCCGAAATCCATCGGCGGCAGCGGATCGGCGATGAAGTCGCCAAGTGCTGCGTCCGGATTGCGGTCGCGGGCAAGCTCCAGCGGAATCTGCGTGGAATAGTCTTCGGCCTTCTCGACGACTTCGAGCAGGCGCTGCAGGCGGATTTCGCCGGTCTTCGGGTTGATGTCGGCGCGGATGTTCGATTCCGTGCCGTAGCGGGAGCGCGCGGCCTTCTGGATCGCATCCGCCATTGCGGCAAGCACGATCTCGCGGTCGATGACCTTTTCGCGCGCCACTGCATCTGCGATCTGCAGAAGTTCAAGCCGGTTCGCACTGACTGCCATTGTCTTTAGTCTCCGTCTTCCTGCCCGTGTTCCCGTTTCGTCGGGCGGTTCGTTGATCGGTTATTCTTCGTCTTCTTCGACTTCGTCGTTCTGGTTCGCTGCCTCGGCTTTCGCCAGCTTGTCGGCGCGCAGCGCATCACGAATGAGGTCGTCCGTCAGGATAAGCTTGGCATCGGCCAGCGTGCTGAACGGAATGGTCACCCTCGGCTCTTCGCCATAGGCGACCTGGTCGCGCTCGATCGTAAAACCATCTTCGGTCACGTCGGTGATCTTGCCGCGGAAGCGCTTGCGATTGTCCACCAGGATCGAGGTCTCGCACTTGATCAGGTGGCTCTGCCAGCGCGTAAAGTCCGACTTGCGCACCATCGGACGATCGATGCCGGGCGACGACACTTCCAGATGATACGCCTTATCGATGGGATCTTCCACATCGAGGACAGGAGAAACCGCCGTGGAGACCGCTTCACAGTCCTGGACGTTCATGCTGCCATCGGCGCGCTCCGCCATGATCTGCAGCGTTGCGCCGTTCTGGTTCAAGAGCCGGACGCGGACGAGGCGGTAGTCCATGCCGAGCAGGACCGGCTCGATGATGGCGGCAAGACGCTGGTCAAGGCCGGTCTCGGTGATCAGCCGCGGTTCGTTGATATCGTTTGCGTTTGTCAAATCCGACAAGCGGTGCGCTCCTCGCATATAGGTATGCATCGGTGATCGCGGTAATAAAAAAGAGCGGGTCCTTGCGGCCCACTCTTCATCACACGATCAAGAATTTGAAGCCGATATATGCCGGTTTCCGTCAAATTGCAAGCTCGGGTCCAGCTTTGGCTATTTCAGCGTGCCCAGCATCGAGCTGTCGGGATAGCAGGTCGGCTTCATGCCGGTCTTTTCCTGCCACTGGCCGATCGAGCGGCGTGTCTTGTAGCCGGGCAGTCCGTCCGTGCCGCCGACATCATAACCCTTCTTCTCCAAAGTCTTCTGCATAGAGGCAACATCCGAACGCAGCATCTTGCCGACATCGCCCCATGGACCCTGGAATGCGCCCGATCCGTTTGCGATCCGGTCAGCCAGATTGCCGACATAAAGCGCATAGAGATCGGAGTTGTTATATTCCTTGATGACATAGAAATTGGGCGTGACGATGAATTCCGGCCCGTCGCGGCCGGCCGGAACCAGCATCATACCCGATGCCTTGAGTTCATCCGACGGGAAGGGCTTGCCCGAAATGCGGGTGATCCCGACGCCTGCCCAGCGGGCGATCGGCTTGGCGAGATCCGGCCCCTCCTGCGCGCAGGACACGTCGATCGGAATGGTGACCTCATAACCCCAACCCCGATCCCGCTGCCAGCCTTTCTTGACCAGATAATTTGCGATCGAGGCCAGCGTATCCGGCACTGAAGTCCAGATATTGCGATGACCGTCGCCATCTAAATCGACCGCATATTGGAAATAGCTGGTCGGCATGAATTGCGGCTGGCCGAGCGCGCCCGCCGAAGATCCCTTGAACTGGTCAGGCGTCACGTCGCCATGTTCGAGAATGCGCAATGCGGCGATCAGCTCGTTGCGGAACATATCTTTCCGCGTCGACATGAAGGCTTTGGTCGCCAGCACCTGGATCGCCGATTCCGGCATCTTGGCCGCGCCGAACCCTGTCTCGCGGCCCCAGATCGCCAGCACGATCGAGCCTGGCACGCCATAGGTCTTCTCGATCCGTTTCAGCGTCGAGGCATATTGCGAGGCAAAGCCGCGGCCCGTCGTCGCCAGGCGCTGCAATCGGCCTTCGTTGAAATATGGCGCGGGGGAAGAAAACTCGGCCTGCGTCTGCTTCTGTTCCTTCGCCGGTGGAAAGCCGGGCGGCGCCAGGTCGTTCAGCGTCCAGTCGAGCTGGATGCCCGAGAATGCGGCCTTGAACGTGCTTTCCGATATGCCGTCCTTTTTCGCTTCCGGCCAGAGATCGGTCTGGAGCCAGTTTTCGAATTGGGATTCGACGGCTGCCTGCGAAGGGGCGGCGAGGGAGGGCGATGCTGTGGCGCATGCCAGCAGGATCGCCAGCGCATAGCGGGCGACACCCCCCTCTGTCCTGCCGGACATCTCCCCCGCAAGGGGGGAGATTGAATCGCGGCTGCGTCCCTCTTGTCGTTTGAGAAAGGAAGTTAGGCGACGCCAACGATGAAGTGGAGAGCTAACCTCTTGCCGATCTCCCCCCTTGTGGGGGAGATGCCCGGCAGGGCAGAGGGGGGCGGGCTGCGGCAAAGCGAACCGGGCAATATTCCGCATCCTCCACCCCCTCAAATCGCCGTTCGCGCCCGAAGCGCGGCCGTCAGCGTTCCCTCGTCGAGATAGTCGAGCTCGCCGCCGACGGGAACGCCATGCGCCAGCCGGGTGATCTTCACTTCCAGCCCCGAAAGCTGGTCGGTTATATAGTGTGCTGTGGTTTGTCCCTCGACCGTCGCGTTGACGGCGATGATGATCTCGCGCACGCCGCCTTCGCCGACCCGGTCGATCAGCCCGCGAATGTTGAGATCGTCAGGCCCGACGCCGTCGAGCGGCGAGAGCACGCCGCCGAGAACGTGATAGGCCGCGTTCATCGCGCCGGCGCGTTCGAGCGCCCAGAGATCGGAGACGTCCTCGACCACGATGATGACGGACTGGTCGCGCCGGTCGTCGGTGCAGACGGTGCAGGGGTCGATCGTGTCGACATTGCCGCAGCGCGAGCAGATCTTCACCTTGTCGTAGGCTTCGCCCATCGCGTGGGAGAGCGGGCCGAGAAGCTGGTCCTTCTTCTTGATCAGATGCAGCGCCGCGCGTCGGGCCGAGCGTGGCCCGAGCCCCGGCACTTTCGCCAGAAGCTGGATGAGTTTTTCGATTTCGGGGCCGGTGACTCGCTTTGCCATAGGCGGCTTTTATCTCATATGCTGGAAAAACGGAATCGCGGAAGGAATGCCTGGCTCATGAAAATTCTGGCCGTGTGCACGGGCAATGCCGAAAAGCTGCTCGGCAAGAGCTACAAGACCGGCATTTACAAGCATCCCATCCATGGTGCGGTGCTCGTCGATGCCGAGGGCTTGTTGGGCGACGCCATCTGCAATCGCAAGCATCACGGCGGCGTCGATCAGGCCGTCTATGTCGAGGGTTCGATCACGCTCGACTGGTGGGTGACTGAACTCGGCCGATCCATCGAATCCGGCGCCTTCGGCGAAAATATAGTGATCGAAGGCCTGGATAACAGGCTCGTCTCGGTCGGTGATCGTTTCATAGCCGGCGATCTTGTTCTCGAAGTCACTTCGGCCCGTATTCCCTGCGCGACCTTCGCCGCCAAGATGGGCGATAAGGGATTCGTGAAGCGCTACACTGAGGCTGGGCGTCCAGGCATTTATTGTCGCGTTCTGAGCGTTGCTTATGTCTCGTCCGGCACTCCGGTCGAATACATTCCCTATGCGGGCGAAAAGGTGACCATGCCCGAACTGATGGAGACCTTCGGCCGCAGATTGACGCAAGAAGACCGCGCGCGCTATCTGGCGGCCCCCATTCACCACAAGCTCAGGGCCATGCTGGAATCGCAATCCGATCCGGCCTAAACCCGATGAGCTCAATGCATCGCGATGGCAACTGCCGCGCCCGCCATCGTGCCGGCGCTGGCGCGGTTGGCGATTCGCACGGCGCGGCGGCTTTTCAGGAAACCGCGTGCCTTGGCCGCAAGCAGTGCCCAGGCAAGATCGATCGAGATCAGCACCGCAAACATCGTCGCCACCAATTCGGCCCAGCCGACGATGGTCACGGCGTGAATGTCGATGATCGACGGCAGCAGCGCCACGTAAAACATCATGATCTTAGGATTGCCCATCGTGACCGTCAGCCCGGCAAGGAACAGGCGGGCCGGCGACTGTACATCGGGCAGGGCCTCCTCGGCGGAGGCCGCCGGGGCAAACCACATTTTCCAGGCAAGATAGAGCAGGTAGCAGACGCCGATCCACTTGATGGCGACGAAGGCGAAGTGGAAGGTTTCGGCTACAGCCGAAAGTCCCGCGACCGCGCAGGTCAGCCAAACAGCCTCGCCGATCCACATGGCGGCGAGAAACGGCAGCACATCGCGCGTGCCCTTGCTCAACACGCGCGCAACCAGCGCCGCAATGCTCGGCCCCGGCGATCCGGCGGCCACGAAGAGCGCGCCGGCAAAAACCAGCAAAGTCGTCAGGCTCATCCTATCCTCCCGGTATAGCTAGTGCCCGATCTTAGAACGGCAGCTTGAAGCCGGGCGGGATCGGCAGGCCGGCGGTCAGCGCCTTGGTCTTTTCCGCAGCCACGGCTTCGGCCTTTTCCTTCGCGTCCTTATGGGCGGCGACGACGAGGTCCTCGAGGATTTCGACGTCGTCCTCCTTGAAAAGCGACGGATCGATCTTCAGGCCGAGCAGCTCGCCCTTGCCGTTCATCGTTGCCGTAACGAGGCCGCCGCCGGACTTGCCTTCGACGGTGAGCGCGGCGATCTCTGCCTGCATCGTCTCCATCTTGGCCTGCATTTCCTTGACCTTGCCCATCATGCCCATGATGTCGCGCATCGTCTCGGTCCTTCTCTTGTGTCTGGTTCAGTCGGTTATGTCAGAATTCTATGTCGTCGCCCGGCAGGATATCGCCTTCTTCGGATTCGGCAGCAGCCGGCGGTGCCGCCTGCTCCTCTTCCTCGGGCTCCGGCGCGCGCACGCGCACGTCGATGATCTTGGCGCCGGGAAACTGCGAGAGGATCGCGGCGACATCGGGGTCCTGCCGCGCGTCGAGCACACGCTGCTGCTGCGCCTGCGCCTCGGCCTCGACCATGGTCGGCTCGCCTTCCTCGCGGCTGAGGCTGACGATCCAGTGGATGCCGGTCCATTCCCTGAGTTTGACAGACAGTTCGCCGAGCAGCGTGGTCGGTGCGCCCTCCGTCAGATTGACGTCGAGGCGGCCTGGCTCGAGCTTCACGGGTCGCACGAAGGTGCGCACCAGGGCCTTGATCTTGGCGTCGCGCTTCTGCGCAGCGAGTTCGACGATATCGGCGATCGAATTAACGGGAACGAGAGGTTTCGGCGCCTCGGCCGGCTTCGTCTCGATGCGTCCGACCGGCGTTGCGTCAGGCTGGGTATTCGGAACTGCGCGCAGCATGGCGGTTGGTGCCGGCTGCGGCGTCGGGCGTGCGTTAGGCACCGTTTCGGTCGCTCGCGCAGCAATGCCTGCCTGATAGGCAACGGGCGTGCCGGAACCCGCGCCTGAACCATTACCGGAGGACGGGGCAGGCGAGGGACGAGCGCCATTGCCATTGCCGGCATCGCCTGAAAATTCCGCAAGCCGGCGCGCCGCCTCTTCGGGTGCCGGCAGATGGGCGGCATGGGCAAGACGAATGAGCACCATTTCGGCAGCACCCGCCGTGCGCGCAGCATTTTCGGTCTCGGGGATGCCCTTGAGTAGCATCTGCCAGATGCGCGAAAGCGTCGTCACCGCCACCCCTTGCCCGAATTCGGCCGCCTTCGTCCGCTCGACCTCGCTGAGCGACGGATCGTCGGCGGCATCGGGTACATATTTCAGGCGAGTAACGAGATGGGTGAAATCGGCAAGATCGGTCAGCACGACGACGGGATTGGCGCCGGCCTCATACTGGCTGTTGAATTCCGCAAGGGCGGCCGCCACATCGCCTTTGACGATATGCTGGAACAGATCGACGATCCGGGCGCGGTCTGCAAGGCCGAGCATGCCGCGCACCGCATCCGCCTCGACCACGCCGCTGCCATGGGCGATCGCCTGATCGAGCAGCGACAGCCCGTCGCGCGCCGACCCTTCCGCAGCGCGGGCGATCATGGCGAGCGCGTCCGGCTCGGCCGTGATGCCTTCCTTGGAAGCGATTGTCGTGAACAGGCCGACGAGATCCGACGCGCTGATGCGGCGCAGGTCGAAGCGCTGGCAGCGCGACAGGACCGTGATCGGAACCTTGCGGATTTCCGTCGTGGCGAAGATGAATTTCACATGTTCCGGCGGCTCTTCGAGCGTCTTCAACAGGCCGTTGAAAGCCTGCGTCGAGAGCATGTGCACTTCGTCGATGATATAGACCTTGTAGCGCGCCGAAACCGGACGGTAGCGAACCTGCTCGATGATCTCTCTTATATCGTCGATGCCTGTATGCGAGGCAGCGTCCATTTCGATGACGTCGACATGCCGGCCTTCCATGATCGCCTGGCAATGGTCGCCGGGGATGCGAAGGTCGATCGTCGGCTTGTTGATTTCAGCCGTCTTGTAGTTGAGTGCGCGGGCGAGAATGCGCGCCGTCGTCGTCTTCCCGACGCCGCGAACCCCGGTCAGCATATAGGCCTGCGCGATGCGCCCGGTCTCGAAGGCGTTGGTCAGCGTACGGACCATCGGCTCTTGGCCGACCATCAGGTCCGTGAAGTCCTTGGGGCGGTACTTGCGGGCCAGCACCCGGTAGCCGGTGCCCGTCGGGGCGGCATCTGGTGCTTTTGGCTCGGTGTCGTTCATCGCCCTGCTTGGTCTTGCCCTGACGCAGCCGGGCATTGTGCTGGAAAAGGGTGGGAGGCTGGCACGATGACCCGTGCCGGGCTCGTTAGGGCTGCTTCCTTCCGGACCTGACCCGGTTGGCGAGTGGCTCGTCCACCACCAACCTCCCGCCGCACATATCGGCAATATCGCCATCAAAAGCAAGCCAACACCAAAAAAAACTGCTAAATATCATGAAAACACTGGAGGATTACCCAATTGCACGAATTCGTTCTCGATGAACGCCTTGCCAATGACACCATTCCGGTCGCAACGACGGGCCTTTGCGAAGTGCGGCTTCTTAGGGATCGCCGCTGGCCGTGGCTGGTTATCGTTCCGCGTCGGCCCGGAATTTCGGAGGTTTTCGAACTGACCCCGCTTGACCGGGTGCTGCTGACATTCGAGACGGATAAGGTTGCCGCAGCGTTGAAGACGGCGACGGGCGCGGTAAAAATCAATGTCGGGGCTCTTGGCAATATCGTCCGTCAGCTTCATGTTCATGTGATTGCGCGCTTCGAAGGCGATCCGAACTGGCCGGGACCCGTCTGGGGCTACGGCAAGGCGGAACCCTATTCGGACGAAGACATGAACGCCTTCATAGCCAAATTGCGGGAAGCCATTTCACCATGAATCATTCCATTTTTTCGTCAGATGCGCCCCATCCCGAGGCCAGCCTTCTGACCGCCTTTGCCGAAAACCAGCTTGATCGCCAGGCAGAGCATCGCGACGAGGAATCGGTCGACAAGGCGCTCGCCAAGGAAGGCACCCATATCCTTGCCTTTGCCAATGACAAGCTGGTGCTGAAGCATGACGGCCAGGTGCTTGATCCGCTGTTTGCCCGCTACGAGCTGAAGGAACTCGATCCGGATTGGGATGCCACGGTTCTGCTCGGCTATCGCAAGACCGGCGAACCGCGGCTTGCCGTGCCGGTTCGCGTTGCCGCCGACGATCTCGCCAGCCAGTACAAACCCGCCGACATGCGGGCGCTCTGGCGCGAACTGCTGCTGGAAGGCGAAATCCTCGGAGAGGCCGCCCAAGGCATGAGCCTCATCCGCTGGAATGCCGACAACCGCTTCTGCGGCCGCTGCGGGTCGACCATGGAAAGCAAGATCGGCGGTTACAAGCGCGTCTGCACTGCCTGCGAGCACACGATCTTCCCGCGCACGGATCCTGTTGTCATCATGCTGACAGTGGACGAGGAGCGGGGGCTCTGCCTTCTGGGCCGCAGCCATCATTTCGCGCCGGGCATGTATTCGTGCCTTGCCGGTTTCCTCGAGCCCGGGGAGACGATCGAGAATGCCGTACGTCGCGAAACCTTCGAGGAGTCAGGCATCCATATCGGGCGCGTCCGCTACCATGCCTCGCAGCCCTGGCCGATGCCGCATTCCCTGATGATCGGTTGCTATGCCGAAGCGAAATCGACCGATATCCATATGGATGGCGCCGAACTCGATGATTGCCGCTGGTTTACGCGGGAAGAGACGCTCGCCATGCTGGATCGCGTCGCGCCATCGGGCAATACTTCTCCGCCCAAGGGCGCAATCGCCCATCGCCTGATGCGCGACTGGGTGGAATGGAAGCGATAGGCCCCATGCCATGGCACGCGCCGAACGCCTGCTGACGCTGCTGCAGACCCTGAGGCGTTATCGACGCCCGGTCAGCGGGGCGGCGCTTGCGACCGAAACCGGCGTCAGCCTGCGCACGCTTTATCGGGATATCGCCAGCCTCCAGGCTCAGGGTGCTGACATCGAGGGAGAGGCCGGCGTCGGCTATGTGCTGAAGCCGGGCTTCATGCTGCCGCCGATGATGTTTTCGCAAGAAGAGATCGAGGCCCTTGTCCTCGGCTCCCGCTGGGTGGCGCGCGCTGCCGAACCGAGGCTTGCGGGCGCCGGCGCCGATGCGCTGGCCAAGATCGCGGCGGTCCTGCCCGACGACATGCGCGAGACGATCGAATCGGCCGCTCTGCTCGTCGGCCCGCGCGTCAGCAGCGAGGACAAGGCCGACCTGCCGGCTATCCGCAAGGCGATCAGGACTGAGCGCATTCTGGAACTGACCTATGGCGACGAGCGCGGCGCCGTGTCCGTGCGCCGTGTCTGGCCCTTCGCGCTCACCTATCTCGAGCAGGTGCGGGTCATGGTCGCCTGGTGCGAACTGCGGCAGGATTTTCGCCATTTCCGGACCGACCGCATCATCGAGATGGCGCCTTCGGAAGTGCGCTATCCGCGCCGGCGCGACGTTCTGCTCAAGGAATGGCGCGACCAGCAGGGCATTCCTTCTGAGCCCTGACACTACTGCCATAAACTGTCAGCAGGTGCGGTTATGATCGATGCCATTCCAAGCAGGCCAATTTAGGCAGGAAGGAGTACCGATCATGGCAAACCCCAACCTCACAATTCCCTATCTCGCTGGCCACATGACCGTCGCAGAAACGCGTTCGGTCGTGGCCCGCCTGCTGCATGTCTTCACCTATGCCTTGCGGCAGATGGAGCGGCCAGATCCCCGGCTCGACCTCGACGCGATGCCGGATCACATGAAGCGCGATCTCGGTTTCCTGGATGGGCAAAGCCCACATTACGAAGACAATCTGATGCGGTAAGCCGCCGACGGGGTGGATCCGCGGCTGCGCCTAACCAAACCACACTGCAACTGAAAGAGCGGCGCGATTATCGCGCCGGTTCTTCAGGCAAACGATGCTGCCAAAATCTGTCAGCATGCGGAATTATATTCATCCCACCCACGCAAAGAGGAATATCGAAATGGCCAGCCCGAACATGATCATTCTCTACGTTAAGGACCCAGCCGAGAGCGTGCCCTTCTACAGCGATATCCTCGGGCGCGAGCCTGCGGTGGCATCGCCGAATTTCGCAGCCTTTCCGCTGGACGGCGGCTTCACGCTCGGCCTCTGGCGTCGCAGCACCGTCGAGCCGCAGCCCTCCGCACTCGGCAATCGCGGCGAAGTCGCTTTCATGGTGCCGGGGGAAGGCGCTGTTGCCGCCCATTACGAGCAATGGCGCAATCGCGGCCTGCCGATCGCTCAGGAACTGACCACCATGGATTTCGGACCGACCTTCGTCGTCCTCGATCCGGATGGCCATCGGCTCCGGGTTTGTGAGCCGGATAAATAACGTCGCCTCCCATACTGACCGCCGGGCCCTTGCCGCTTCCGGGCGGCGAGGGCCGAATCATATGCGCATCCATCACCGAGCATCACCACAACGGCTGTCGATCGCACACATGGCTTGCAAAGCCGTCATGCAGGGCCTAGCTCTCAGGCTTCGAACGAATCCGGAAGCTGAATGCCCCACAAGGTCTCATTGTCCCGTCTGAAGCTCACCGACTTCCGCAATTATGCGGCGGCCGCGCTGTCGCTTGACGGCCGACATGTTGTCCTGACGGGCGACAACGGTGCCGGCAAGACGAACCTCATGGAGGCGGTCTCCTTCCTCTCCCCCGGCCGCGGCCTGCGTCGCGCCGCCTATGCCGATGTGACGCGCGTCGGCGCCACTTCGGGCTTTTCGATCTTTGCTGAGCTGGATGGAATGGAAGGCGAAGTCGAGATCGGCACTGGCGCCGACACGACCGACGAGGCCGCCGTTCGCAAGCTGCGGATCAACGGAACGCCGGCCAAGACCGCCGACGAGCTGACCGATCATCTTCGGGTGCTTTGGTTGACGCCATCCATGGACGGCCTTTTCACCGGCGGCTCCTCGGATCGCCGCCGCTTTCTCGACCGGCTGGTCCTCTCTCTGGATCCGGCGCACGGCAGGCGCGCCAGCGATTTCGAGCGCGCTATGCGCAGCCGCAACAAGCTCCTCTCCGAAAATCGCTTCGATCCGGCCTGGCTCTCCGGCATCGAGGAACAGATGGCAAGCCTCGGCATTGCCATGGCGCTGGCGCGGCAGGAGATGCTCGGCCTTCTCGACCGGCTGATTGCGGATAGCCGGGAGGCAACTCCGTTTCCGTCGGCGGCGCTCGAACTCTCCGGTTTCATGGACGGCCAGTTCGATCGGCCGGCTGTCGATCTGGAAGACGACTATGCCGGCATGCTGCGCGACGGTCGTTATCGGGATGCCGCTGCCGGGCGCACGCTGGACGGTCCCCATCGCGCCGATCTTCTTGTCCGCCACCGCGAGAAGAACATGGAGGCCGAGCGCTGCTCGACAGGGGAACAGAAGGCGCTGCTGGTCGGCCTCGTGCTCGCCCATGCCCGCCTTGTCGGCAACCTCACTAGCCATGCGCCGATTCTGTTGCTCGACGAGATTGCCGCTCATCTGGACGAGGGCAGACGCGCCGCCCTTTTCGACCTCATTGACGGGCTCGGCGGCCAGGCTTTCATGACGGGAACGGATCGGTCGATGTTCGCAGCGCTCGGCGCACGCGCGCAATTCTTCACCGTCGCGCATGGCGGCATTGCGGAATCATGATTTTCATGGCCGCAAACAGTGCTAGCATGGCCCCATGGAACCTCTGAATACAGATGAGATCGCCCGCTATCAGCGCCACATCCTGCTTCCCGAAATCGGCGGCGCCGGACAGCAGAAGCTGAAGACATCGCGCGTCCTTGTCATCGGCGCCGGCGGCCTCGGTGCGCCCGTCCTGCAATATCTGGCCGCAGCCGGCGTGGGCACGATCGGGCTTGTCGATGACGACCGCGTGTCGCTCTCCAATCTTCAGCGTCAGGTCATCCACGACACCGGCACGATCGGCGAGTTGAAGACACAAAGCGCCGTCGACGCCATGGCGCGCCTCAATCCGCATGTGCGCACAGTCCGCTTCGAGGAACGTTTCGAGATTTCGAATGCCGCGCGGCTGCTCGCGGGCTTCCATCTGCTGATCGACGGTTCCGACAATTTCGATACCCGCTATGCAGCCGCAGATGCCGCGGAAGTGGCGAAAATCCCGCTGGTAACGGGCGCTGTCGGTCGGTTCGACGGCTCCGTCACGACACTGAAGCCCTATGAGAGCAGCACGGACGGAGTTCTCAACCCTTCCTATCGCGACCTCTTCCCATCGCCGCCGCCCGCCGGCCTCATTCCTTCCTGCGCCGAAGCCGGCATCGTCGGTGCGCTGACCGGCGTCATCGGTACATTGATGGCGATGGAAGCGATCAAGCTGATCACAGGCGCTGGCGAGCCATTGATCGGACGCCTGCTGCTCTACGATGCCCTGTCGGCACGTTTCGATAGCATACGATACAAGCGCAAGCGGTCGAAAGCCGCCGCCGAATGACACGGCTTGAGACGGTGCGGCTCGATCAATCCTTCGAGCGATGGCATGAATTGCTCAATCTCATTCTCGCATCCTTCGCTTACATGGATGGCCGTATCGACCCGCCATCTTCGGCCCTCAAGCTGACGCCACAATCACTTCAGGAAAAGGCAGAGCGAGAGATCGGCTATGTCGTGTCCGAAGGAAATGCCTTGCTCGGCTGCATCTTCTGCCGCCCGGAGCGGGAATGCCTCTATGTCGGCCAGCTCGCCGTCCTTCCGGCAGAACAGGGCACGGGTATCGGCCGAATGCTGCTCGGGCTTGCGGAGGAAACCGCGCGCCGACTGAACCTGCCCGTCCTTCGCCTGGAGACGCGCGTCGAACTGATCGGCAATCACGAAGCCTTTGCGCGCTGGGGCTTCGTCAAGACGGCGGAGAACGCCCATCGCGGCTTCGGCAAGACAACCTCGATCGAAATGCAAAAGACATTGCCCGCCTCGTAACGTGGCCAGCGCCCGAGGCATTGACGACGAAAAGTTTCCGGTCTAGTTGTAACTCCATGAAAATCGCAACTGTTCTTGTGGTGGTGATCGCGCGCATGGGCAGGATGGTCTAACCGTCCGGCGAAAGCACCCATGCGCGGTAAGCAGGCTCCTGACGGGGCCTTTTTTTATGCCCTGAATTCGGGCCGGCCTCGTCAGATTTCCGCAACACCCTCACAAGACGGATACGATCATGACTGGCGACAACTCCGCGCAGACATCGCGCAGCCAAATGACCGCGGCATCGGCGGCGACTGCTCCCATTGCCGCGCCTCGACTTATCACCTTGATTTTGCTTTCGGCCCTCTCGGTGCTGCCGGTCAACATGACCCTGCCGTCATTGCCGAATATCGCGGCTACATTCCACGCCGATCCCGCGCTTATCAATCTTTCGGTTGCCGGCTTTGCGATCTTTACGGCCCTGACCGAGCTTGTGGCCGGCGCGATGTCGGATCGATATGGGCGCCGGGCGGTGGCGCTGGCAGCGATCTCCATCTTCGTCCTCGCTTCCCTCGGCTGTGCAGCCTCCACCGATATCGGCACCTTTCTCCTGTTTCGAATGCTGCAGGCGGCGATCGGCGCCTGCTTTTCCATCTCTCTCGTCATCGCCAGGGAAACCTCCGGCGAGCGCCAAGCCGCAAGCAAATTCGGCTACCTCGCGGTCGGATGGGCAATTGCACCCCTGCTCGGCCCGACATTCGGCGGATTGTTGGACGAGTTATTCGGCTGGCGGGCATGTTTTCTTGCCCTGGCTCTCCTTGGCGCGGCGGCACTTGCTCTCTGCAGCCGCGAATTGAAAGGGCCGGCCACGCATGCATCCGAACCTCGCCGGAATTATCTCACGTCATACAGGCAGTTGCTGGGCTCGGCGCGATTCTGGGCCTACACGCTCTGCATGATCTGCTCGATGGGAACGTTCTACGTCTTCCTGGGAGGAGCGCCCCTGGCCGTCGGCAACTCGCTCAATGGATCCAGCACGCAGCTCGGCCTTTACATGGGAATGGTCCCGGCAGGCTTCATTCTCGGCAGCTATCTGACCGGCCGCTACGCGTCGCGATTTCAGCGGGGCACAGTGGTCGTCGTGGCGCGGTCGCTCACCTGCATCGGGCTGCTCGTCGGCCTCGCCCTGTCGATGTCGGGGGTAACCCACATCCTGGCATTCTTCGGACCCTGCATGTTCATCGGCATCGGCAATGGCTTGACCATGCCTGCAGCCAATACGGGCGTCATGTCGGTTCGCGCCAATCTCTCCGGAACCGCCGTCGGGCTGGCGGCCGCAATGCGCATTGCCGGCGGCGCGCTCGTCTCGTCTATTGGAGGTCTGTTTTTGGCAGAGCAGCATGCTGTCCTGGTATTGTTCGGCATCATGCTCACGACAGCGTCGCTGGCACTGTCGGCGGCTCTGGTCGCCGCGATCATTGATCGGAGGATTTCCGAGTAGAAAATCCCTGTCGTCCGGGACCGATGTCGCAACCGCGTCTTATCAACGGCCGGGCAGGACCCGGTTCGGCGGCCGATGCCCGTCCATGAAGGCGCGGATATTGATGATCACCTTGTCGCCCATGTCGATGCGGCTCTCGATCGTTGCCGAGCCCATATGCGGCAGCAGCACGACCTTGCCCTCGTTGGCGAGCTTGATCAGCTTGGAGTTGACCATCGGCTCGTTTTCAAAGACGTCGAGCCCGGCGCCGGCAATCTTGCCCTCGCGCAGGATCTTGATCAGGGCGGCCTCGTCGATGACATCGCCGCGCGCGGTGTTGACGATATAGCTCGTCGGCTGCAGCAGCGCGAGGCGGCGGGCGGATATCAGATGAAAGGTCGCCGGCGTCGAGGGGCAGTTGACGGAAACGATATCGACGCGGGCAAGCATCTGGTCGAGGCTGTCCCAGTAGGTCGCCTCCAGCTCGTCCTCGGTCGCCGGGCTGACGCGCTTGCGGTTGTGATAGTGGATCGACAGGCCGAATGCCTTGGCGCGGCGCGCAACCGCGGTGCCGATCCGGCCCATGCCGACAATGCCGATCCGCTTGCCGGCGATTCGCCGGCCGAGCATCCAGGTCGGCGACCATCCGGCCCATTCGCCGGGCTTGTCGGTCAGAACCCGCGAGCCCTCGGCCAATCGGCGCGGCACGGCGAGGATGAGCGCCATGGTCATGTCGGCCGTGTCTTCGGTCAGCACGTTCGGCGTGTTGGTGACGGTGATGCCCTTGCGGGCGGCAGCCTCGACATCGATATGATCCGTGCCGTTGGAAAAGCTGGCGATCAGCTTCATCTGCGGCCCGGCCTGCTCGACCATGTCGGCGTCGATTCGGTCGGTCACCGTAGGGACCAGCACGTCAGCGCTCTTGATGGCTTCGATCAGCTCCGGCTTCGAGCGCGGCGTATCGTCGATATTGAGTTCGGCATCGAAGAGTTCGCGCATCCGGGTTTCGACAGCGTCGGGCAGTTTGCGCGTGATGTAGACCTTCGGCTTTTTCTTCGTCGTCATGGCGACTTGCGATGCCTTGTTTAGATGTCTTTAACCAACAAGAACGATAATTTAACCGTTCCGGGCATTTCTACCAGACCCGCCGGCGAAGACAAATAAAACTCGCGAGCACTGGCCGATTTGCAGGGGCAGGGGTGCGCACTTCATCAGTCCACCTTGGTCACTACGAGCGATCCCAGCAAAAGTGCGCGGCAGTTTTGCGTTCGGGATTGCCGGAAACGAAGAGCGAACGGAAATCCCCATGCGTGGCAAAGTCCTGAAGTCCTGCGCTGTCCTGGCAATCGGCGTAATGCTCGCTGCCGCCAATGCCCATCTTGCCGAGGCTCAGGCCGCAAAGGGTCCGAGCGGATTGCCGCTTCCGCGATTCGTCACGCTGAAATCGAAGCGCGTCAACCTGCGTATCGGACCGAGTTCCGATTATGCGGTCTCCTGGCTCTATCTCCGTCAGGGTCTGCCAGTCGAGATCATCCAGGAATACGATAACTGGCGCCGCGTTCGTGATTCGGATGGCACCGAGGGCTGGGTCAACCAATCCCTGCTGTCGGGACAGCGCTCGGCGCTGGCCGCCCCATGGATGAAGGGCAAGGGCAAGAATATCTACGTCAACATGCGCCGCGATCCGCAGCCCTCGAGCTCGATAATCGCCAAGCTGGAGCCTGGCGTGATGATGCATATCCGCGAATGCACGGGCGACTGGTGCTTCGTCAATGCCGACTCGTCCGAAGGCTGGGTGGCGCAGTCCGAAATCTGGGGCGCCTACCCAGGAGAGGCCTTTAAATAAGGCCCGTTTCGCGTGCCGCGTCGGCAAGCGAAACGGTCGGCCTCGGGCCGATCTGTTGGATGACGATACCGGCGGCAAGGCAGCCGAGCTTGCCGCAATCTTCCAGCGAGCGATCCTGCGTATAGCCATAGAGGAAGCCAGCGGCAAAGAGATCGCCGGCTCCAGTCGTATCAACCAGTTCCTTGAGCTCGATAGCGTCGACGCGGTAGCGCTCGTTGCCGCGCAGAATGACGGCGCCGTGTTCGCTCATGGTGACGGCGGCGATTTTGCAATCGGCCGCGATCTTCGTCAGTGCTTCTTCGAAATCGCGCGTCTCATAAAGCGCAAGCGCTTCCTCGCGATTGGCAAACACGATATCGACGGTGCCCGACCGCATGAGGTCGAGGAACTCGCCGCGGTAGCGATCGACGCAGAAACTGTCCGACAGAGTCATGGAGACTTCGCGGCCATTCGCATGGGCGATGCGGGCGCATTCGCGGATGGCTTCCTTGGCGCGTGGCGGATCCCAGAGATAGCCTTCGAAGTAGGTGACCTTGGCATCAGCCACGACGTCGGCCTCGACGTCTTCCGGTCCAAGCTCGACGCAGGCGCCGAGATAGGTGTTCATCGACCGCTCGCCGTCTTCGGTGACGAAGATCATCGACCGCGCCGTGGGCGGAAACGTGCCCTTCGACTCGGTTTGATAGTGCACGCCCTGGGCACGGATATCGTGGGCAAAGATCTCGCCGAGCTGATCCTCCGCAACCTTGCCAAAATAGGCAGCCCTGCCGCCGAAATTCGCAACGCCCGCCGCCGTGTTGCCGGCACTGCCGCCGGACGCTTCCAGCGCCGGTCCCATTCGCGAATACAACAGCTCGGCGCGCTCGGCGTCGATCAGGTTCATTGCAGCTTTGGTGATACTGTTGTCGATCAGGAACTGATCATCGCAACGGGAGATAATGTCGACGATGGCATTGCCAACGGCCAGTACATCGAAACGTGTCATCAAGAAGGGATCCCGGAAAACTGTGATAGCCGGTATCCGGTAATATCTATTTTTGCGAAGTTTGAAAGAAAAACATTGCGCTAGCCCAATAGGTAATTCGCAATAGTCATTTCCCTGTCACTTTCGAACTGTAAATTTTTAATCAAGCGAACCGGCATGTAGCGGAGCAATCTCTCGTTGTCGGCGGCGGGGACATGATGTCCTTTATCTCATCGGTATGCGACGCTGACCACGGATGAACTGGCAGCCTGCAACCGGGAGCAGTCCGGCAAAGCCGGATGCGGAAAAGCGGGCAAGGCCCGCTTTTTTTGCGTTTGCGGTTTCGCTTTCGTGGCATCCTTCAAAGCCAGAACTCCATGGGCATTCATGGATGGGAGGATGGTATGAAGTCTATCAAAGCTGGCGTCCTCGATATTGCCTATGCGGAATTCGGTCCACGGGATGGCGTTCCGGTCATCCTGCTGCATGGCTTTCCCTATGACACCAACGCCTATGCCGACGTTTGCGGAAGGTTAAGTGATCGCGGTCTGCGTTCGGTCGTTCCGTCGCTACGCGGCTACGGCGATACACGCTTCCTTGCGGCGGCAACGCCGCGCTCAGGGCAACAAGCCGCGCTCGGCGCGGATTTGTTGGCACTGATGGACGCGCTTTCGATCCCGAAAGCCATTCTGGCCGGCTACGACTGGGGCGGGCGCGCGGCCTGCATCGTTTCGGCACTTTGGCCGGAGCGAGTGTCGGGCCTCGTCAGTTGCGGCGCCGGCTACAACATTCAGAATATCGCCGCGGCGGGCATGCCTGTTCTGCCGGAAGAAGAGTATCGCTATTGGTATCAGTATTATTTTCATTCCGAGCGCGGCCGCATCGGCCTCGACATCAATCGCCGCGCCTTGTGCCGCCTGATTTGGAAGCTCTGGTCGCCGAATTGGGCCTTTGATGAGGCGACTTTCGAGCGTAGTGCCGCATCATTTGACAATCCGGATTTTGTCGATGTCGTGATCCATTCTTACCGGCATCGCTTCGGTCTGGCGGCGGGCGATCCCGCGTTCGATACCATCGAGTCGCTGCTCGCGCGACAGCCGGACATTATGGTGCCGACAATCGTGATGCAGGGTGACGCCGACGGTGTGGATCCGCCAGCAGCTGAAGACGCTGCGGCTTCCCATTTCAAGGGGCGCTATGAACGGCGTATCCTTCGCGGCATCGGTCACAATCTGCCGCAGGAGGCGCCGGCCGCCTTCGCGAATGCCATTTTGTCGCTGATCTGATGGACGGAGCAACAAAAAAGCCCGACTGTAGCCGGGCTTTCGAGGATTGGACGTACAGTTCGCTCAATTCGTCGCGGCAGGTGCGGCGGCCGGAGCAGCATTCGCATCCGGCAACGGTTCCGGCGTATCGGCGAGCGTGCGCAGATAGGCGATGACGTCGGCGCGATCGGTTTCCTTCGGCAGGCCGGCAAAGCCCATTGCGGTTCCGGGAATGAACTTCTTCGGCGCCATCAGGAAGTGGTAGAGGTGGTCGTAGGTCCACTTTTCCGTGCTGCCCTTGGAGAAGTCCTTGATGCCAGACGAGTAGCCGAAGCCCTCATGCGAAGCGATCGGACGGTCGACGACGCCGTAGAGATTCGGGCCAACCTTGTTCGGTCCTCCTTTGGTCCCGTCATGACAGGCCTGACACTTCTTGAAGATGGTTTCGCCGACCTTGGCGTCGGCCTTCTGCAGCAGCTGTGCGATCGGCGTTTCCGGCTTTGCGGCCTCGCCCTTGTCGCCGGCTCCGCCGGATCCTGCACTCTCATCCGCAACAATGGTGAAACCGGGCTTTTCCGGCGCTTCCGTAGTGAAGATCGCGCCTGACACGAGCGAGACCGACTTCAACACGAAAAGCGTGGCCAGAAGTGCTCCCACACCCATGTTCACGTAGGATGAATTCATCTGCTATGCTCCCCTCGCCTCCGACAGAAACTGCCGGCCCATCTTGAATTCGGCCGAAACCTATGTCTTTTGCCTTTTCCTTGCAACTCTCTAAATCGTCTCACCCATGAGACTTTTTGACACTTTTGCGGCGGGAACAGAAGGCCAAGACAATGACTCATCCCCACATCGACAATACGCTCGTGCTCATTCCTGCCCGTTTGGCCTCGACTCGCCTCCCGGGCAAGCCGCTCGCCGATATTTGCGGCCTTCCGATGATCGTACAAGTCGCCAAAAGAGCGCAGGAGGCGGCAATCGGTCGCATCGTCGTTGCCGTCGACCATCAGGACACGTTCGATGTGGTGGCGAAGGCGGGATTCGAGGTCGTCATGACCCGCGAGGACCATCAATCCGGCTCCGATCGCATTTACGAAGCCCTGTTGAAGGTTGATCCGGACGGTCGCGCCGAGTTCATCGTCAACGTCCAGGGCGATCTGCCGACGATCGATCCGGAAACCGTGCGCGCCGCGCTGCGTCCGCTGGAAAATCCCGCTGTCGATATCGGCACGCTGACGACGGAGATCGAAGACGAAGCCGACAAGACCGCGCCGCATATCGTCAAGATCGTCGGTTCGCCCATCTCGGAAAGCCGCCTGCATGCGCTCTATTTTACACGCACGACCGCGCCCTATGGCAACGGCCCGCTCTATCACCATATCGGGCTCTATGCCTACCGCCGTAGCGCGCTCGAAAAATTCGTCAGCCTCAAGCCGTCGACGCTCGAAAAGCGCGAATCACTGGAGCAGTTGCGGGCGCTGGAAGCCGGCATGCGCATCGATGTCGAGATCGTTGACACGGTTCCGCTCGGTGTCGATACTCCCGCCGACCTTGAAAAGGCCCGCCTTATCCTTTCCGGCGCCTCTCTCTGACGCCCCTCTGATGGATTGTCTTCCATGATCAAGCTGACCAACAAAATTGCCTTCCAGGGCGACTTCGGCGCCAATTCCGATATGGCCTGCCGCGATATGTTTCCGTCCATGGAGCCGCTTCCGTGCCAGACCTTCGAGGATGCATTCATCGCCCTCGACAACGGCGACGCCGATCTCGCGATGATCCCGATCGAGAATACGATCGCCGGTCGAGTGGCCGATATTCACCATCTCCTGCCCGAATCGCGCCTTCATATCGTCGGCGAATATTTCATGCCGATCCGCTTTCAGCTCATGGTGTTGCCGGGCGTGAAGAAGGAGGAGATCCGCACGGTTCACAGTCATATCCACGCGCTCGGCCAATGCCGCAAGATCGTGCGCGCCAACGGCTGGAAGCCTGTGATCGCCGGTGACACGGCGGGTTCGGCAAAGCTCGTCAAGGAAACGGGCGACCGCAGCATGGCGGCACTGGCTCCGCGCCTGGCGGCGGATATGTATGGGCTCGAGATCATCGCGGAAAACGTCGAGGACGTCGAAAACAACATGACGCGCTTCGTCGTGCTCGCCCGCGACGAGGAATGGGCCGAGCGCAAGACGGACGAGGAGAAGATCGTCACCACCTTCGTCTTCAACGTCCGCAACATTCCGGCAGCGCTCTATAAGGCGCTCGGCGGTTTTGCGACCAACAACATCAACATGACGAAGCTCGAAAGCTACCAGCTCGGCGGCAAGTTCGTCGCGACGCAATTCTATGCCGATATCGAGGGACATCCCTCCGATGCGAATGTGCGCCGCGCGCTGGAGGAACTACGGTTCTTCTCGGAGAAAGTCCGTATCCTCGGTGTCTACAAGGGACATCCGACGCGGGGACTGCTCTGATCGCAGGCATACCCTCCGGCAATTGTCGGAGCTAAGGGAACGAAAAAAGCCGGAGCGACACCCGCTCCGGCTTTCAATGTTTCAGGGGCAGCCGCGTCTGCGGCGCCCTGTCAATCGCTTAGCGTATCAAAGAAATCCTTCATCCGGGCAAAGAAGCCGGTCGATTCAGGATTGTTGTCCTTCGAGGAAATCTGCTCGAACTCCTGCAGCAATTCGCGTTGGCGCTTGGTGAGCTTCTGCGGCGTCTCTATCTGGATCTGGATGTAGAGATCGCCGACCTGGCTGGAGCGCAACACCGGCATGCCCTTGGCTTTCAGTCGGAATTGCTTGCCCGCCTGGGTGCCCTCGGGGACGCTGACGCGCGACTTGGTGCCATCGAGCGTCGCCACGTCGAAAGTGCCGCCAAGCGCTGCCGTCGTCATCGAGATCGGCACGGCGCAATAGAGGTCAGCCCCATCGCGCTGGAAGAACTCATGCGGCTTGACCGACAGGAAGATGTAGAGATCGCCGGAGGGACCGCCACGCAGACCAGCTTCGCCTTCGCCCTGCAGGCGGATGCGGGTGCCGTCTTCGATCCCTGACGGGATGTTGACGGAGAGCGAACGCTCTTCGGTCACGCGACCCTGGCCATGGCATTTGCCACATGGATCGGGAATGATCTGGCCGCGGCCATGGCAGGTCGGGCAGGTGCGCTCGATCGAGAAGAAGCCCTGGGCAGCGCGGACGCGGCCCGAGCCCTGACAGGTGCCGCAGGTTTTCGGCTGCGTGCCCGGCTTGGCGCCGGAGCCGGAACAGACGTCGCAGGTGATCGAGGTCGGAACGCGGATCTGCGCCGTCTTGCCCGCAAAGGCCTCTTCCAGCGAGATTTCCATGTTGTAGCGAAGATCGGCGCCGCGCTCACGTCCGCCTGACGAACGCTGCCGCTGGCGGCCGCCGCCCATCATCTCGCCGAATATATCCTCGAAAATATCGGAAAAACCGCCGCCGCCCGCAAAGCCGCCGCCACCGGCGCCCATGCCGCCATGCTCGAAAGCCGCATGACCGTAGCGATCATAGGCTGCCCGCTTCTGCGGATCCTTCAGCGTTTCGTAGGCTTCGTTCAGTTCCTTGAACTTGCGTTCAGCTTCATGATCGCCAGGGTTCTTGTCCGGATGGAACTTCATCGCCAGCTTGCGAAAAGCGCTTTTCAGCTCCTTCTCATCCGCCGACCTGCCAACACCCAGAGTTTCGTAATAGTCCGCTTTTGCCATATAAGGAATAGACCCCGGAAATGGATTTCCGGCTGCCATCGGCAGCCGGATCTAAGTTTCCGCAGAACCGTTTAAGGTTCGTGCTTATGCAGACCGCTTGCGGTCGTCCTCGTCCTTGATTTCCTCGTAGTCGGCATCGACGACATCGTCCTTGCCTTCTGCCGAGGCATCACCGGAACCGGCTTCCGCCTGCTGGGCTTCGTAGATGGCCTGGCCGAGCTTCATGGACACTTCCATAAGGGTCTGGGTCTTGGCCTTGATGTCCTCTGCATCCGGCTCGGACGCTTCGGTTGCTGCCTTGAGAGCAGCGATCGCATCGGCAATCGCGGTGCGGTCAGCTTCGGTTACCTTGTCGCCATATTCCTTCAGCGACTTCTCGCTGGAGTGGATCAGGCTTTCTGCCTGGTTCCGGGCTTCGACACCTTCGCGACGCTTCTTGTCTTCGGCAGCATGCGATTCGGCATCCTTGACCATCTTTTCGATGTCGGCGTCAGAGAGACCGCCGGAGGCCTGGATGCGGATCTGCTGTTCCTTGCCGGTACCCTTGTCCTTGGCCGAAACCTGCACGATGCCGTTGGCGTCGATGTCGAAGGTGACTTCGATCTGCGGAACGCCACGCGGTGCCGGCGGCAGACCGACGAGGTCGAACTGGCCGAGCAGCTTGTTGTCCTGCGCCATTTCGCGCTCGCCCTGGGAAACGCGGATGGTGACGGCGGACTGGTTGTCGTCGGCGGTCGAGAAGGTCTGGCTCTTCTTCGTCGGGATCGTCGTGTTGCGTTCGATCAGACGGGTGAAGACGCCGCCCAGCGTTTCGATGCCGAGAGACAGCGGGGTCACGTCGAGAAGCAGAACGTCCTTGACGTCGCCCTGCAGAACGCCGGCCTGGATGGCTGCGCCGAGGGCTACGACTTCATCCGGGTTGACGCCCTTGTGCGGGTCCTTGCCGAACAGCTGCTTGACGACTTCCTGGACCTTCGGCATGCGGCTCATGCCGCCGACGAGAACCACTTCATCGATTTCAGCAGCGGTAACGCCTGCATCCTTCAGCGCTGCCTTGCAGGGAGCAATGGTGCGCTGGACCAGATCGTCGACCAGGCTTTCGAGCTTGGCGCGGGTCAGCTTCAGCGTCAGGTGCTTCGGGCCGGTTGCATCAGCCGTGATGAACGGCAGGTTGATTTCGGTCTGCTGCGAGGAGGACAGCTCGATCTTGGCCTTTTCAGCAGCTTCCTTGAGGCGCTGCAGGGCAAGCTTGTCGCCCTTGAGGTCGATGCCGTTGTCCTTCTTGAACTCGGCAACAAGATATTCGACGAGACGCATGTCGAAGTCTTCACCGCCGAGGAAGGTGTCGCCGTTGGTCGACTTCACTTCGAAGACGCCGTCGCCGATCTCAAGGATCGAGATATCGAAGGTACCGCCGCCAAGGTCGTAAACGGCGATCGTCTTGCCGTCCTTCTTGTCGAGGCCATAGGCGAGGGCTGCAGCAGTCGGCTCGTTGATGATGCGGAGAACTTCAAGACCGGCGATGCGGCCGGCATCCTTGGTTGCCTGGCGCTGTGCGTCGTTGAAATATGCGGGAACGGTGATGACGGCCTTTTCGACCTTCTCGCCGAGGTAGGATTCGGCGGTTTCCTTCATCTTCTGAAGGATCATCGCGGAAATCTGGGCAGGCGAATAGGGCTTGCCGTTGGCTTCGACCCATGCGTCGCCATTGTCGCCCTTGACGATGGTGAACGGAACGAGGTGCTTGTCCTTTTCGACGGTCGGATCTTCGTAGCGGCGGCCGATCAGGCGCTTGACAGCGAAGAGGGTGTTCGTCGGGTTGGTGACCGCCTGGCGCTTGGCCGGCTGGCCGACGAGGCGTTCGCCATCATCGGAAAAGGCCACCATGGAGGGGGTAGTGCGGGCGCCTTCGGCGTTTTCGATCACTTTAGCGTCTTTGCCGTCCATGACAGCGACGCAGGAATTTGTCGTTCCGAGGTCGATACCAATTACTTTTGCCATGTCATTTCTCTCCTTGAAGCAAGCTGTCGGAACCCCCATCGGGCATTCCGCTGACAGCCCCTTACGGGATGGTCTTGAATTGCGCAGTCATGACTGCGGTGATGTCGCGTATATAAGTAGCGGTTTTTCTGACTGCAAGGCGAGAAATGCGCTGAAAACCAGCAAAACAAACGGTTTGCAGCCGAAATGTCCCACTGTCACAAAAAGCCCGCCAATCGCCCGAAATCCGGAAAGCCAGCTATCAGACCAGCCTTGCGTCCGGCATGCAAGCGGCAACCAAAAAAAGCCCACTCATTGCCCCATGATGAGGTCGAGAAGCGTCGTGCGATGCCGCCTCGGCGGCGGAGCGCGGGGAGCCTCGCCGACATCCATCGGCGGCACCATGTCGCCGCGCTGCGAAGCATAGGGGTTGTTGCTGTCGTCATCCGGTACAGAAGGCGGAATGTCGACCGGTTCTTGGCCGTCGGTTGCAGCCGCAGCTCTTGCCTGCGCCTGGATCTGCGCCTTCGCTTCTGCCGGCGTCGGCGGCGGCAGCGTGCCAGTTCGCACCTGCGTCTCCGGTTGCTGCTGCGCATTGTTCGCGCTGTTGCCGTTCAGCACATTCGAAATAATGCTTTCCAGCGTCTGGCCGCTGCCGTCCTGGGCAACCGGCAGACCGTTGTCGATGATCTCGCCGCCGCCGAAGATCGGCGTGGGCGTCAGGCCCTTACTGGCGGCCGTCATGAATTTGCTCCAGGTCCGTGCCGGCAGGAAGCCGCCGGTGACCCGCTTCATCGATTTGCCGTCGTCATTGCCAAACCAGACACCTGTCGTCAGGTTGCTGGTGAAACCGACGAACCAGGCATCGCGATAGGATTGCGAGGTGCCGGTCTTGCCGGCGACCTGCCATCCTGGAATGCGGGCGGCGCGGCCGGTACCCGCTGTCACAACGCCGGCCAGCATGGCATCGAGATTAGTGGCGACGGTTTCGCTGAGCACCCGCGGCGGGTCGGCGAAATTGGCCTGGTACAAGACCTTGCCGGAGGCAGTGGTCACCTTGGTGATGACATGCGGCGTCGCCTTGTACCCGCCGTTCATGAAGGCGGCATAGGACGAGGTCAGCTCAAGCAGCGACACTTCCGACGTGCCGAGAGCGATAGAGGCATTCGGCTGCAGCTCCGAATCGATGCCGACGCGGTGGGCGAGCTTGATGATGTTGTCAGGGCCCACTTCCATAGCAAGCTGGGCGGCGACCGTATTGATCGAATGGGCGAGCGCCACGGCGAGCGTGACGGGCCCCATATATTTCCGCTCGTCGTTTTCGGGCGTCCAGTTGCCGATCTTGACTGGTGCGTCATTGCGCATTGAATAGGGCGTCAGGCCCATCTCCAGTGCGGCCGCATAGACGAAGGGCTTGAACGAGGAGCCGGGCTGGCGCTTCGCCTTGACGGCGCGGTTGAACTGGCTCTCGCCATAATCCTTGCCGCCGACCAACGCCCGGATTGCACCCGTTCCATCGACTGTGACGAGCGATGCCTGCGATGCATTGACCTTCTTGCCGTCATGATCGAGGGCGTCGGTAAGCATCTCCTCGGCCTTCGCCTCAAGTTTCGTATCGACCGTCGTATCGACGACGAGATCTTCCTTGATATCGCCACCGATCAGGCCGGGAAGCTGGTCCATGACCATGTCCGCGACGTAGTTCTGCGCGCCGTTCCAATAGCTCTTGGCCCGTGTCGGCGGCTGCGACATGGCGGTCTTGATGTCGGCGTCGGTGATGTAGCCTTGATCCCTCATCGCCTGCAGCACGACCTGCGCGCGGGCCTGGGCCGCAGCCGGATCGCGATTGGGCGACAGGCGCGACGGCGCCTTGACGAGACCGGCGAGCATTGCAGCTTCGCCAAGATTGACGTCGCGGGCCGACTTTCCGAAATAGCGCTGCGACGCGGCCTCGACGCCGAAGGCATTGGCGCCGAAGAAGACGCGGTTGAGATACATCGAAAGGATCTCGTCCTTGGTGTATTTGTGCTCCAGCCAGAGGGCAAGCAGCACTTCCTGCACCTTGCGTTCCAGGGTGCGGTCTGGCGAAAGGAAGAGGTTCTTGGCGAGCTGCTGCGTCAGGGTCGAACCGCCCTGGACGGTATGGCCGGTCAGGAGATTGGTGACGAGCGCGCGGGCAAGTCCGAGCGGATCGACACCGAAATGCGAATAGAAGCGCCGGTCTTCGATCGCG
Organism: Rhizobium sp. BK376; assembly: GCF_004341625.1. GTDB lineage: Bacteria > Pseudomonadota > Alphaproteobacteria > Rhizobiales > Rhizobiaceae > Rhizobium. The sequence continues at coordinate 55,578 of NZ_SLZG01000021.1, forward strand.
ACGATCGCCTGGGGAATATAGGGTGACATGTCGGCAAGAGCGATTGCCTCGCCGCCGGTCGTGCCGCGGTTGGCAAGCGTCGAGCCATCGAGCGCATTGATCTTGACGTTGGGCGGCCGCGCAGGGATTTCCCACGTGCTGGCGCTCGGCATGCGCGATCCATAGTAGAACACCAGGCCCGCAACGCCGATGCCCAACCAGATGGAGAGGACCAGACACCAGTAGATCAAGGAGCGGATGAAGCCGAAAAAGCCGCCGCCGGAACGACGAGGAGGCTTGCGCCGACCACCGGATGAACGGCCTCTGCTCTGCTTTACCCGGCGCGGTTCGTCATCGTCACGACGCGAAGAACGGCCGCGACCGATGCGGTCGTCGGCGTCGATGCTCACTTCATCGTCATCACGGTCGCGGTCGCCGGCAAAGGAGGGTTCTATTCTGTGGCCTGATCTGCTTTTGCCTGCCATTGCGGACCGGTCGTACCCCCGATGATGTGCCGATATATCTGAAATCCGGCGCCATGGTTACGCCAGTCATATCAGTCGCCCGTATCGCGCGACTGCCCTGTCCATCGGTTGGACTTTAAATGCGGCGATTTAAGGGGTGGTTAAAGTCAAGAAAGTTAAAAGCCGTTAATGTTCATCGCCTTGGCGCAACGGGGTGGCGCAACGGCCGCCCATAAAAGAATTGGGCGGCTCAAGGCCGCCCAATCCATTTGTATTTCGTGTTCGCGGCTTGGCCACCGCTGACCCTGGATATCCTCGTTATCGCAGTTGCCGGGTAACACGCGGTTACCTTGCTGGGAGCAAGGCAAATCCGCAGTCCGCCAAATTCTAGTGAGTCTGAATTGAGGAAAGACTGACGGCCAGGAAAAGTACCAGCGGCAGAGAACTTGCAATGAACAGGATAAAAGCGGTCGACATGTCAGCCTGCCTCCTTTTGGAAGTTTGCACTGCCCGAATAGTTCGGGAAGCGAGGTTGATAATGGTCGAGAGCCATCATTCTTTAGGCCTCAACATACGTGAAAACCTTTAGCACCACGGTTAAGGATTGGTTAATAAACCGCGCTCTGCAGGCGTTCCGGAGGTGCGAGCGCTGTGAATACCGACAGAAATGCAACGCCGGAAATGCGGGATGCGCGCAGCCCACGCCGAATTCACGCGCAACTTCTAAAGGCCCGGCTTCGTCAGCGAAACCAGCTCTTACAAGGGGTTATCCGGTTTTCACCGGTCTATTCGGGCGATTATCGAATTACCACAACGCCCGCCAAACCAATCAGTGCAATACATTGCAGGATATACATCGGCCATTCTTGAGCCATTTTGCTTCCTCCCAAGCCCCAAAAAGAGCTTAACGGCAAACCTACAGCAAATCCGATCCAGGGGACGAAGGTATATTGAGCTAATCAATAAAGGCACCTCCGGAACGCAGGATCGAAACCAAAGACGTCACGGTGTTAAGAACCGTTTCGCCAGGCTTTGGTTGCACGTTCATTGGGCCCGGCCCCGCCAGTTTTCGCCAGCTGTAGAAGTGCTCTGGGAAAGCAGTGCGCCGCCTTTCGGGCAGCAATCAGGCAGCGACGCCGATCAGTTCCCGGGCAACCGCTTCGGCGACCTTGATGCCGTCCACGGCAGCCGACAGGATGCCGCCTGCATAGCCGGCGCCTTCGCCGGCCGGGTAAAGACCCAAGGTGTTGAGACTCTGCAAATCCTTGCCGCGTGTGATGCGCACAGGCGAGGAGGTTCGCGTCTCGACGCCGGTCAGCATGGCGTCGGGATGGTCGTAGCGGGCAATCTGCCGGCCGAAGACCGGCAATGCCTCGCGCATGGCGGCAATGGCGAAATCGGGAAGGCACTGGCTGAGATCGGTCAGATGAACGCCCGGCTTGTAGGAAGGGATGACCTCGCCGAATTCCGTCGAAGGCCGCCCGGCCAGGAAATCGCCGACCTTCTGCCCCGGAGCCTTGTAGTTCGAGCCGCCCGCGATATAGGCGAGCGATTCCAGCCGCTGCTGCAGCTCTATTCCGGCGAGCGGATGGCCGGGATAGTCGCGCTCTGGATCGATCCCGACGACGAAGCCGGCATTGGCGTTGAATTCCTGCCGCGAATATTGGCTCATGCCGTTCGTGACGACGCGGCCGGGCTCGGAGGTCGCAGCCACCACCCGGCCGCCGGGGCACATGCAGAAACTGTAGACGGTCCGGCCGTTGCTGCAATGGTGCGACAGGCTGTAGGCCGCAGCCCCGAGATCCGGATGGCCGGCGCAGGCGCCGAAGCGCGCCTTGTCGATCCAGGATTGCGGATGCTCGATGCGCACGCCGATCGAGAAGGGCTTTGCCTCGATATAGACACCCCGCTCGTGAAGCATCCGGAAAGTATCGCGGGCGCTATGCCCCACGGCGAGCACGACCTGATCCGTTTCCAGATATTCGCCATTGTGCAAATGAAGACCGCGCACGCGGCGGGTGCCATCCGGCGCCACTTTGATGTCGATGTTCTCGACGCGCCGCCCGAAGCGATATTCGCCACCGAGCGCCTCGATCGTCGCGCGCATGTGCTCGACCATCGTCACCAGCCGGAAGGTGCCGATATGCGGATGGGCCTCGGTCAGGATTTCCGGCGGTGCGCCGGCCTTGACGAGTTCCGTCAGCACCTTGCGCCCGAGATGTCGGGTATCCTTGATCTGGCTGTAGAGTTTGCCGTCGGAAAACGTACCGGCACCGCCTTCGCCGAACTGCACGTTGGATTCCGGGTTGAGTTCGCTGCGCCGCCAGAGGCCCCATGTATCCTTGGTCCGCTCGCGCACGACCTTGCCTCGCTCGAGGATGATTGGACGAAAACCCATTTGCGCTAGGATCAGTGCCGCAAACAGCCCGCAGGGCCCCGCGCCGATCACGACTGGTCGCGGCCCGTCACTTTTGGCAGGCGCGGTGCCGACGAACCGGTAGCTGGTATCTGGCGATGGCTGAACATGATGGTCGCCAGCAAACCGCGCAAGCACGCCGGCCTCGTCGCTCAGCGTCACATCCACCGAATAGACCATCAGGATCGCCGATTTGCGCCGCGCGTCATTGGCCCGGCGCGCGATCTCAAAGGAGATCAGCTCGTCCGGTCCTATCCCGAGGCGTTGGTGGATCGCCGCCGGCAATGCCTCGGGGGCATGATCGAGCGGCAGCTTCAATTCGGTAATGCGCAGCATGGCAGTGCTTTACCGGCAACCAAATCGGCGCGCAATCGGCGTCTTTGTCGAAATCGGCAGGATACTGCCGGTTCAATCCGGTCTTATCCCCGCCAAACGCATCTTCTGCTGCATCTTTTCTGCCGGGCGCGCGTTATCGCAGCATCAGGATCGATTGCACCCGGGAGGGACAGATGCAGACAGGAGTGAACAAGGACGGCTTCGTGCCGACCGACTGGGCGGAAGAAGAGGGTGCGGAGGCCAATGCGGAGGCGGATCTTTCGGCCGATCTCGCTCGCGCAAGGGCGCAGGGTGAGATCGACGCTTTGCGGCGACAGATCGCCCTGCTTCGCATCAGGCTATCGGAATTTGCCGAGCAATCGGGGGATGTCGTCCGTGCCGAAGCGCATTGGGCCAATGCTAGCGCCCGTGCGCAGCTCGGCAACTATCCATGGATTAAGCTGGCGGTCGCGTTTGCCGGAACTTTCGTCGCTGCCCGCTTTCTGCGCCGGCTGCCCCTGGGACTATTGGTCACGGCGCTAGCGGCCCGGACCAGCGAGGCGTCCCGTCGTTAGAACGGTCCGGCGGCGGGGTGAGCCCTACCGATATTCGCCAACGAAAAAGGCGCCGGATTGCTCCGGCGCCTTTGTTTATTCCGTAGTCTGCGGTCTTAGAAAACGTGACGCAGAAGAATGAAGAGCACGAAGGCGAGCGCGATCGAGGCCGGCAGGGTCAGGACCCAGGCCATGATCATGTTGCGCACCGTCGACCACTGCAGGCCGGAGCCGTTTGCAGCCATGGTACCGGCGACTCCCGACGAAAGGACGTGGGTCGTTGATACAGGCAGGCCCATATGGTCCGCCATGCCGATGGTGATCATGGCGACGACTTCGGCAGCTGCGCCCTGGCCATAGGTCAGGTGCGTCTTGCCGATCTTTTCGCCGACCGTGACCACGATGCGCTTCCAGCCGACCATCGTGCCGAGGCCGAGCGCCAGAGCGACCGCGACCTTCACCCAGAGCGGGATGAACTTCGTCGCATTGTCGACCGAGGCGTGATAAGCGGTCACTGCCTTGAGATCGGCTGCATCCATCGGCAGCAGCTTCTGCTTGTCGATCAGCTTCAGCGCTTCACCGATGAGATAGATGTCGTTGCGGATGTTTCCGACCAGCGTGCTCGGCAGTGCTTCGACCGTCGGATAGGCGGCGACTTCGGCGCTGGTCGAGTGGATATAGGCCTGGAGCGCCGGCGTGGTTTCGTCCGTCCAGGTCTTGTTCTTGACCGCGGCGCTGACGACAGCCTTCGGATCAGCCGGCACGGCAACGCCGGGCTTGATATATTTGCCGAGTGCGGTCTCGACCTGGGCAGAAGCAGCCTTGTAGGCCTCGAGATAGTTGATGTCAGGCGTCTTGTTCAGCGCAAAGGCGGTCGGCACCAGACCGATGAGAATGAGCATGATCAGACCCATTCCCTTCTGCCCGTCGTTGGAGCCATGGGCAAAGCTGACGCCGGTGCAGGTGAAGATCAGGAGCGCGCGGATCCAGACCGGCGGCGGCGCATTGGTCTTCGGAGCTTCGTAAAGCGCCTTGTTGCGCACCAGCACCTTCATGACCAGCAGCAGGATGGCCGACATGCCGAAGCCGACAATCGGCGACACCAGCAGCGACATGCCGACGCTCGATGCCTGCGACCAGTCGACACCGCTCGTGGCGCTGCCGGCAGGAGCGAGGAACTGGTTTGCGAGACCGACGCCGATGATCGAGCCGACCAGCGTGTGCGAACTGGAAGAGGGCAGACCGAAATACCAGGTGCCGAGGTTCCAGATGATGGCGGCGACCAGGAGGGCGAAGACCATGGCGAGGCCCGAGCCGGAACCGACCTGCAGGATCAGTTCGACAGGCAGCAGGGCCAGGATGCCGAAGGCGACGGCACCGGAGGAGGTCAGTACCCCGAGGAAATTGAAGAAGCCCGACCACATGACCGCGAATTCGGCCGGCAGCGAACGGGTGTAGATGACGGTCGCAACCGCATTGGCGGTGTCATGGAAACCGTTGACGAACTCGAAGCCGAGCGCGATCAGAAGCGCCAGGCCGAGCAGGATCCAGGGGACATAGACGGCACTGGCGAGATCCTTGCCGAGCGCGTAGGCCACATAGGCAAGGCCTGCAAGAACGATAATGCCGAAGACCGGAAGGAACCAACGGCCAGCGCCGGTGCCATGGAGAGGATGATTTTCATTTCCGCCGTCATGGCGGCTTGAGGCCACGTCCACCATACTCGCTATCCCCTATGGTAAATGACCCCTTTCCACTATGCGATCTTGATGAAGTTGATGTGACGTATTCAATCAATGGTCCGTACGAGCACTAGCCGGCTTACAATCGACGGTTTTTATATTGAGGTTTTCGATAACCTAAGGCCTTGATATCGCCACGAAAAGGTCAAACTCGGTTCAGGAAGGGTTCATCCGTTTGGCGCTTAAATGGCTACTGAAGGGAATCGAATGGAGGTTTTCGAGATGAGATTGTCATTGATTGCAGGTGTTCTTCTGCTCGGCGGAATGATTGCACCATCGGTAGAAGCGATGCCGCTTGTGGCCGAGCCCGCCGTCGCGCAAAAGGCGCCCGCGGCCATACAGGTGGACTATGCCTGCGGCAGGGGTTGGCACCTCAACCGGTGGGGCGAATGCCGCCGGAACGAATGGCGCGGCCCGCCTCCGGGTTACTGGGGTCACCGCCCGCCACCGCCGCCGCCTTACGACTGGCGTAGTGACTATCGGCCGCGCTACTGGCACCGCCCGCCGCCCGGCTGGTATTGATTGGCATGCCGGCAGCTGATCCTGCCGGCACTTAATTCTGGATATGCAAAAGCCGGGGCTGTCTCAGCCCCGGCTTTCTTGCTTTAAAAGATATGGCTACGGCTGCGCTTTTCCGCGGCTTCTCTCGGAATAGACGAGATAGGCTGCAAGCCCGGATGTCATCACTGCCAGGCAATACCAGGTGATGGCATAGACCAGGTGGCTGTTGGGAAAGACGATCTGTGTCAGCCCGCCGACGGGCAGACCGCCGGGATTTGCGGTCGAATCCGCATCGATGAAATAGGGCGCCACCGTGCCGAGCCCGCGCTTGGTAGCAATCGCATCGACATCGCGGGAATACCAACGATCCTGATCAGGCACATTAGAGCGCAAAAGCGTGCCCTTGGGCTCGTTCATCCGCAAGAGGCCGACAACGGTCACGGGACCCGAAGGCTCGCCGGCAGCACGCGTTTTCGGATCGCGTCGCTCGGTCGGCACGAAGCCGCGATTGATCATGGTGATCGTTCCGTCAGCCGCCCTGAGCGGCGTCATCACCCAATATCCGGGTCCAAGATCCGTTGACGCATAGACCTGTGCTTCGCTGTCGTTCAGGAACGTGCCCGTCAGCTCCACATGGCGATACTCGTATCCATCGGCATTGACCGATGCCCATTCGGCCGGCCCGGGCGCCGGCTGCGGTGCGGCATGCACGCGCTGATCGACGCGGGCGATCAGGTCGAGCTTCCAGTGCCGTCGCTGCACCTGCCAGGTTCCAAGCCCGATCAGCAGCGCGGTGAGGAGGAGGAGAAGAAAGACCCATATGCCGAGGACGAGCGGCGAACGGCGGGATGGGGAAGCGGGGGAGGGGATTTCAGTCAAGGCGCAAGACTCCATCGGAGGCGCATGTCCGGCGGCCTTGCGCGGCCGGAGAGGGCAGGCGGGCGGCCGCAAGGACCGCCCGCTGCAGGATCAGGGAAGGTTACGCATGACGTCCGGCGACATCGGCATCATGTTGTTGTTGAGGTGGTACATGACCCACATCGAACCGCTGAGCGCGATCACGACGATGACGATGGTGAAGATCATCGCCATCATGTTCCAGCCGCCTTCGGACTTGGAGTCGAGGTGCAGGAAGTAGATCATGTGAACGATGATCTGGATGCCTCCGAGTACCATGACCAGTACCGTCGTTACGACCGGATCGGAGAACACCTTGGCCATGACGAGCCAGAAGGGGATCGCCGTCAGGATGACCGACAGCACGAAGCCGATCATGTAGCTCTTGAACGTGCCGTGGCTGGCCTGGTGGCCGCCATGATCGTGTCCGTGGCCATGCCCGTGACCGTGGCCGTCGGAATGATGCGAAGTATGTGCGTTCGAGCTCATCCGATGACTCCCAGCAGATAGACGATGGAGAAGACGCCGATCCAGACGACGTCAAGGAAGTGCCAGAACATCGAAAGGCACATCAGGCGACGCTGGTTTTCCGGGATCAGGCCCTTCATTCCGACCTGAACCATCAGCGTGATCAGCCATATGATGCCGCAGGTGACGTGCAGGCCGTGCGTGCCGACCAGCGTGAAGAAGGCCGAGAGGAAGGCGCTACGCTGCGGGCCGGCGCCTTCCTGGATCAGGTGGTAGAACTCGTTGAGTTCGAGATAGATGAAGGCCGCGCCGAAGAGGCCGGTGACCGCCAGCCACAGCAGCGTGCCGCTCTTGTTGTCCTTCTGCATCATCAGCATGGCAAAGCCGTAAGTGATGGAGGAGAACAGCAGCATCGAGGTGTTGAGCGCCACGACCGGCAGCTCGAACAGGTCCTTCGGGGAAGGGCCCGCCGCATAGTTGCGTCCGAGCACGGCGTAGGTGGCGAAGAGGACTGCGAAGATCAGGCAGTCGCTCATGATGTAGATCCAGAAGCCCAACATAGTGCTGCCTTCGGGATGATGGTCCTCGGTCAGGTAGAAGGCCGGCTTTTCGCCGTCCGTCAGAGTTGTTTCTGCGTGCATCGTCATGTCTTACACCTGCCCTGCGAGGATTTTTGTGCGCTCGGCTTCGGTTTCGATGACTTCCTCCGCGGGGATGTAGAAGTCACGCTTGTAGTTGAACGTATGGCCGATCGCGATGACGATCATGGCGGCGAAGGTCAGTGCGGCGAGCCACCAGATGTACCAGATCATGGCGAAGCCGAAGCCGATGGACAGCACGCCGAGGATGACGCCGGTACCGGTGCTCTTCGGCATGTGGATCGGCCGGAAGCCGTCAGTCGGACGCACGTAGCCGCGCTTCTTCATGTCCCACCAGGAATCGTGGTCGTAGACGATCGGGGTGTGGGCGAAGTTGTATTCCGGCGGCGGCGAGGAGGTTGCCCATTCCAGCGTACGGCCACCCCAGGGGTCGCCGGTCCAGTCGCGCAGCTGTTCACGGTTCTTGATGCTGACGAAGATCTGGATGAGGAACGACAGGATGCCGATGCCGATCAGCACGGCGCCGAAGGCCGCGATGATGAACCAGATCTGCAGCGACGGATCGTCGAACGAGCTCATGCGGCGGGTCACGCCCATCAGGCCGAGGATGTAGAGTGGCATGAAGGCGAACCAGAAGCCGATCTGCCAGAACCAGAAGCTCATCTTGCCCCAGAACGGATCGAGCTTGAAGCCGAAGGCCTTCGGGAACCAGTAGTTGATGCCGGCGAACATGCCGAACACGACGCCGCCGATGATCACGTTATGGAAGTGCGCGATCAGGAACAGCGAGTTGTGCAGCACGAAGTCGGCCGGCGGGACGGCCAGCATCACGCCGGTCATGCCGCCGATGATGAAGGTTCCCATGAAGCCGACGGTCCACAGCATCGGCGGCTCGTAGCGGATACGGCCGTGATACATGGTGAAGAGCCAGTTGAAGATCTTGGCGCCCGTCGGGATCGAGATGATCATCGTCGTGATGCCGAAGAAGGAGTTGACGCTGGCGCCCGAACCCATCGTGAAGAAGTGGTGCAGCCAGACGAGGTAGGAAAGGATCATGATCACGCAGGTCGCGTAAACCATCGAGGCATAGCCGAACAGGCGCTTGCCGGCGAAGGTCGCGACGACTTCGGAGAACACGCCGAAGGCGGGCAGGATGAGGATGTAAACTTCCGGATGGCCCCAGATCCAGATGAGGTTGATGTACATCATCGGGTTGCCGCCGAGATCGTTCGTGAAGAAGTTCGTGCCGACATAGCGGTCGAGCGTGAGCAGAACGAGGGTTGCGGTCAGGATCGGGAAGGAAGCGACGATCAGGATGTTGGTGCAGAGCGCAGTCCAGGTGAAGACGGGCATCTTCATCATGGTCATGCCAGGCGCACGCATCTTGACGATCGTGGCGATCAGGTTGATGCCCGACAGCGTCGTACCGAGACCGGCGATCTGCAGGCCCCAGATGTAATAGTCGACGCCGACGCCCGGGCTAAAGGCCGCGTCCGACAGTGGCGGATAGGCAAGCCAGCCGGTACGGGCGAATTCACCGATGAACAGCGAGATCATGATGACGATCGCGCCGGCCGTGGTCATCCAGAACGAGAAGTTGTTCAGGAAGGGGAAGGAAACGTCGCGTGCGCCGATTTGCAGCGGCACGACGAAGTTCATCAGGCCCGTCACCAGCGGCATCGCCACGAAGAAGATCATGATGACGCCATGCGCCGTGAAGATCTGGTCGTAGTGGTGCGGCGGCAGGAAGCCGTCCGAGCCGTTGAAGGCGATTGCCTGCTGGGCGCGCATCAAGAGCGCGTCGGAGAAGCCGCGGATCAGCATGATGATCGCCAGAACGATATACATGATGCCGATCTTCTTGTGATCGACGCTGGTGAACCATTCCTTCCAGAGATAGCCCCAGAGACGGAAATAGGTGAGCAGCGCAAAGACCGCGATGCCGCCGACGGCGACGCCCGCGAAGGTCACTATGAGGATTGGCTCATGATAGGGGATCGAGTCGAGCGTCAGCCGACCGAATATGAGCTTTTGAAGATCAGGGTTCATTGTTCTGCCTGTTCGTTAAGACTGTTTTGACGCCAGGCGTCAGTTACCGTTGCTCGACTGCGCGGGCTTGGTGCCGGACATGTCCATTCCCTGCATGTCCATCCCGGACATGGAATGGTCGTCGCCGGTCGCCGCCTTGGGCGCGGTCTCGCTGCTGGCCGAAGTGTCCTTGCCGAAATATTCCGCCGCATTCGGCGCGCCGAACTGGTCGATCGGTGCCGACTCCTGCAGGAGGCGCTCACGATTCTGTTCGCCCTGCTCGCCGGGAACGCCGCCCTTCATGTCGATCATCATCATGTCGCTGGAGCACATCTTGCCCGGTGTCGCGCACATGTTGAGGATCTTGCTGAAGAGGCTGTTGTCGAAGGAGGCGAAAAATTGCGGCGGATTGCGCTCGCTAGGCTTGACGAGCTTCAGGTAGGCGTCGGTGTTGAGCGCCGTTCCCTCGGACTTGGCCTTCTGGACCCACTGGTCGAAATCGGCCTGGCTCAGGCCATGGAACTTGAAGCGCATGCCGGAGAAGCCGGGACCGCTATAGTTGGCCGAAAAGCCGTCGAACTCGCCGGGATTGTTGATGACCGCATGAAGCTGCGTCTCCATGCCCGGCATGGCATAGATCTGGCCTGCCAGTGCCGGAACGTAAAAGGAGTTCATGACCGAGGTCGCCGTGATGCGGAAGTTGATCGGCGCATTGACCGGCGCGGCAAGCTCGTTGACCGTGGCGATGCCGAGGTCGGGATAGAAGAACAGCCACTTCCAGTCCATCGCCACGACTTCGACGTTGAGCGGCTTCACCTTGGCCGAGATCGGCGTATTCGCATCGATCCGGTCGAGCGGACGATAGGGGTCGAGCTTGTGCGTGCTGATCCAGGTCACCGCGCCGAGCGCGATGATGATGACCAGTGGTGCCGACCAGATCACCACCTCAAGGCGGGTGGAATGATGCCAGTCCGGCTCATAGCGGGCCGCGGTGTTCGAATGCCTGTAGCGCCATGCGAACAGGAATATCAGGAACATCACCGGCACGATGATCAAGAGCATCAGAACGACGGAAATGAGGATGAGGTCGCGCTGCTGCGTCGCGATATCGCCCGAGGGCGCCATGACAACAAGGTTGCAGCCCCCCAGCATGAACATTAGCGAAAGAGCAGATAAGCTGCTGAAAATCTTCGAAAGTCTGGACACGTCCCAAAGCTCTTTTTGTTTCGACCGTACCGCGACTAAAGGACGGTGGTCATGAACGATATGAGGTGTTTCGTCGCACTGCAGCAAATCGGTTGCAATGCGGTAGTGGATACCTGTCGAACTACTCAGAAAATCCTGAAAAATCAGAAGGTTTTCCAGTCCAGCATTTATTTTTGGAAACCTAATATATCCGGGCGCGTCGAAATGACCACCGTCGGAAATGCGTTCTTTCGTCGATCTCTTCAGAAACTCATCAAATAGGCCCCGGTTGACCGCAATTTTGTGAACTATTTCCGCGCCCAACACTTGATAAGCTCGTAACTTCGTTCAACATCCTAATTGATGGCGAATTCGTGGAGGGGTTCGTCTCATGAGGAGGGTATTTCAATATGGCGAATTTTGCGCATGCAACCATGGAGCCGACGTCCTCGGGTCTCGAACGCGATGCCCGTCAAATCCATGCCGACAAGCCGGTGGATGCTGGCAATATTGCGATCGGTGTAGTCATCGGCCGCACGTCGGAGTTTTTTGATTTCTTCGTTTTCGGCATTGCGTCGGTTCTTGTCTTCCCGCGATTGTTCTTTCCTTTTGTCGATCCGCTGCAGGGAACGCTCTATTCCTTCTTGATCTTCGCGCTCGCCTTTGTCGCGAGACCGATCGGCTCGGTCATCTTCATGGCAATCGATCGGACCTATGGCCGTGGTGTCAAGCTGACCACCGCGCTGCTCCTCCTCGGCGGCTCCACCGTGTCGATGAGCTTCCTGCCTGGCTATAACGACCTCGGCAGCCTCGCCATCATTCTGCTTGCTGCCTTCCGTATCGGGCAGGGCCTGGCGCTTGCAGGCGCATGGGATGGTCTCGCCTCGCTTCTGGCGCTCAACGCGCCCCAGAACAAACGCGGCTGGTATGCAATGATCCCGCAGCTCGGCGCGCCGATCGGCTTTATGATCGCCAGCGCGCTCTTTGCCTACTTCGTTGTGAGCCTGAATTCACAGGACTTCCTCGAATGGGGCTGGCGCTATCCGTTCTTCTGCGCCTTCGCCGTTAACGTGGTTGCGCTTTTTGCCCGGCTGCGCATCGTCGCCTCCTCGGAATTCGGTGCCCTGCTCGACCGTCATGAGCTGGAGCCGACCCGGATCACGGATCTTCTGCGCACCCATGGCCGCGACGTTATAATCGGTGCCTTCGTGCCGCTGGCAACCTTCGCGCTCTTCCATCTCGTCACGGTCTTCCCGCTCAGCTGGGTCACGCTCTACACCTCGCAGTCGCCGAGCGTGTTCCTGCTGGTGGAGCTCGTCGGCGCAATCTGCTGCATTGTCACCATCATCTGTTCGGGCCTGCTCGCGGACCGGGTCGGTCGTCGCAACCAGCTCGGCATCTGCGCTGTCCTGATCGCGATCTTCAGCTTCATCGCGCCACTCCTGCTCGATGCGGGCGCCGCCGGCCGCTACTCCTTCGTCATCCTCGGCTATTCGCTGCTGGGCCTGTCCTTCGGTCAGGTCTCGGGCGCCGTTGCCGGGCGCTTCGGTCGGGAATACCGCTACAGCGGTTCGGCTGTGACATCGGATCTCTCCTGGCTGGTCGGTGCTGGTTTCGCGCCCTTTGTGGCGCTGACCCTGGCGAGCCAGTTCGGCATTCGCTATGTCGGCTTCTACCTGCTGTCCGGCGCGGTCTGCACGATCCTCGCGCTGATCTTCAACAAGCGGCTGGAAACGCTCGACAACTGAGGCTTCGGACATCCGAAAAAATCGAGGCTGCGGCGGGAAACTGCCGCAGCCTTTGCTTTCTTGACGTTTTCACGCAAGAAAACAGTGGTCAGGCATATCCATTTTCTCAAACATTTGTGATAGAAGCGCCAACCAGCAAACTTGAAAACTGCAATCAAGAAAAATATAGCCTGTGCAACCGTCATCCCCGGCGGACCAAAAAGCGGGAGAACACCGATGATCCTTTTCCTTGCGCGTTTAAACAGCGCGCTGCTTTTCACGGCCGCCGGCCTTGGTCTGGCCCTGATGGCAGGTGCTGCAAGCGCCCAGGATTCCGAGGGCATCGTGGTCTATAACGCCCAGCACGAGGCGCTGACGCAGGCCTGGGCGACCGGATTCACCAAGGAAACCGGCATCAAGGTCACGATCCGCAACGGCAGTGATATGCAGTTTGCCAACCAGATCGTCGAGGAGGGCCCCGCTTCCCCCGCAGACGTGTTCCTGACCGAAAATTCCCCGGGCATGGCGCTGGTGGATGCCGCGGGCCTCTTCGCACCCGTCGATGCCGATACGCTGGCGCAGGTGCCCGATACCTTCAAGGCGTCAGATGGCCATTGGATCGGCGTTGCGGCACGCTCCACCGTGTTCGTCTACGACAAGACGAAGCTGAAGGAATCCGATCTGCCGAAATCGCTTCTGGATCTCGCCGACCCCGCCTGGAAAGGCCGCTGGGGCGCTGCACCCGCAGGCGCCGATTTCCAGGCGATCGTCAGCGCGCTGCTGGAGCTGAAGGGCGAGGACGTCACCAAGTCCTGGCTGAAAGCGCTGAAGGAAAACGCCAACGCCTACAAGAACAACAATGTCACCCTGAAGGCCGTCAATGCCGGCGAGATCGAGGGCGGCATCATCTATCACTATTACTGGTTCGGCGATCAGGCAAAGACGGCCGAGAACAGCAACAACACCGCTTTGCACTACTTCAAGAACCAGGACCCGGGCGCTTTCGTCAGCCTTTCCGGCGGCGGTATCCTTGCTTCGAGCCAACATCAGAAGGAGGCGCAGGCCTTCCTGAAGTGGATCACCGGCAAGGGCGGCCAGGAGATTCTGCGCGACGGCGATTCCTATGAATATGCCGTTGGCAATGGCGTCCAGTCCAATCCCAAGCTGGTACCGCTTCCCGATCTCCAGGCACCCAGGATCGAACCCTCGAAGCTGAACAGCAAAGAAGTCACCGACCTGATGACGGATGCCGGGCTGATCTGACGCCTTGCGCAGCTGTTGCAAGCCCTGCTAGGGGGAGTTGCAACAGCGCTGAGCAATCGGAAACCAGCAATCGCCCTGAACCGGCGGTTGCCTTATTGTATTGAGAAAGAGGCAGCGGACATCTTGCTGCAGAAGAGCACATCCGTCGGCGCGCCCGGCTATCCCGTCGAGCGTCGGCCGTCATCGGTCGCAGCCGCGCCGCGTAGCCGCATGCCGCATGCGTCGGTCGTGATCTTCGCCTCCGTCGTCTCCCTGTTCAGCCTCGTGCCGCTCGGCTTCATCGTCTGGATCACCATCCAGACCGGCTGGCATCAGGTGATCGCCCTTGTCTTTCGTGGCCGCGTCGGCGAATTGCTGGTCAACACGGTCCTGCTCGAAGTCTGCACCATCCCGCTTTCGATCCTGCTTGCCGTCACCCTTGCATGGCTGACGGAGCGCACGGATATTCCGCATGCCCGGCTCTGGTCCTGGCTTGCCGTCGCGCCGCTTGCCGTTCCGGCCTTCGTGCATAGCTATGCCTGGGTCAGCCTCGTGCCCGGCATGCGCGGCCTCTGGAGCGGCGTCCTCGTCTCCGTTCTCGCCTACTATCCGTTCCTCTACCTGCCGGTTGCCGCAGCCCTTCGTCGGCTGGATCCGGCAATCGAGGATGCCGCGGCTTCGCTCGGGCTGAACCCCTGGCGCGTCTTCTTCCGCGCAGTCCTGCCGCAGCTTCGCCTTGCCATCTGCGGCGGCTCGCTGCTGATCGGCCTGCATCTCCTGTCGGAATACGGTCTCTTCGTGATGATCCGCTTCGACACCTTCGCGACCGCGATCGTCGATCAGTTCCAGTCGGCTTATAACAGCCCGGCTGCCAATATGCTCGGCGGCGTGCTCGTCCTCTCCTGCCTGCTGCTGCTTGGCCTCGAAACGCTGATCCGCGGCAACGAGCGCTACGCCCGCGTCGGCTCCGGCGCGGCCCGCCCGGCCGATCGCCGCCGGCTCGGCTGGATGGTGCTACCGGCTGTCGCGCTGCCGATCGCAACCGCAGTGCTCACCATTGGCGTCCCCTTCGTGACGCTCGCCCGCTGGCTTGTCATCGGTGGCCTCGGTATCTGGAATGCCGAGGTCAGCTCGACTTTCCTGCAGACGATTGGGCTTGCGATTGTGGGCGGCATACTGGCAACCGTTGCCGCAGCGCCGATGGCCTGGCTGTCCGTTCGCGCGCCTGGCCGCCTCCAGCGCGTGCTCGAGGCCTGCCATTACTACGTCGGCTCGCTGCCGGGCGTCGTCGTGGCGCTCGCTTTGGTGTCGATTACCGTCCGGCTGATCCTGCCGCTCTACCAGACCTTCGCGACGCTGCTGCTCGCCTATGTCCTGTTGTTCCTGCCGCGTGCCATGGTCGGCCTACGCGCCAGCATCGCCCAGGCGCCCGTCGAGCTCGAGCGCGCCGCCATGGCGCTCGGCCGCACGCCCGCTCAGGCGATGCGGCAGATCACCATGCGCCTTGCAGCACCCGGCGCCGCTGCCAGCGTCGCGCTCGTCGCCCTCGGCATTACCAATGAACTTACCGCGACACTGATGCTGTCGCCGAACGGAACCGAGACGCTGGCCACGAAATTCTGGTCGCTGACCAGCGAGATCGACTATGTCTCGGCTGCACCCTATGCCTTCATGATGGTAGTCCTGTCGCTGCCGCTCACCCTTCTTCTCTACATGCAATCCAAGCGGACATCAGGGCAATGACCTTTCTGGCGATCAGGGATATCAGCAAGAATTACGGCCATGTGTCTGCACTCGCCGGGATCGATCTCGAAGTGCCGGCCGGCAGCCGCACCGCGATCGTCGGCCCCTCGGGCTCCGGCAAGACGACCCTGCTGCGCATCATCGCTGGCTTTGAAACACCCGATACCGGCAAGCTGATCCTCGAAGGCGAGACGCTGGCGGATGGCCCGTCCATCGTGCCGGCCCACCGCCGTGGCATCGGCATCGTCTCGCAGGACGGCGCGCTTTTCCCGCATCTGAGCGTCTCCGAGAATATCGGCTTCGGCATAGAACGCGGCGCAACTGACCGCGATCAGCGTATCGGCGACCTCATCGACATGGTCGAACTCGACCGCGGCATGCTCAGCCGCCGCCCGCACGAGCTGTCGGGCGGTCAGCAGCAGCGCGTGGCGCTTGCCCGCGCGCTCGGGCGCAAGCCGCGTCTCATGCTGCTCGATGAGCCTTTTTCGGCGCTCGACACCGGCCTGCGCGAAAACATGCGCAAGGCGGTCGCCCGCGTGCTGCAGGCGGCAGGCATCACGGCAATACTGGTCACGCACGACCAAGCCGAGGCGCTGTCCTTTGCCGATCAGGTTGCCGTATTGCGCGAGGGAAGGCTGATCCAGGCGGGTACGCCGCAGGCGCTCTACCTGACGCCTCGTGATCGCGACACGGCGACGTTCCTCGGAGACGCGATCCTGCTGCCCGCGGAGCTGGGCGACGGATTTGCCGATTGCGCGCTCGGCCGCATCGCCGTCGACGCGGGCGGTCGCCGGGGCAATGCCGAGATCATGCTGCGGCCGGAACAGCTGTTCCTGACATCGACCGGATACGATGAAATCGACGCCGGCGGTTGCCACGGAACGGTGTCGGATGTCGAGTTTGGCGGCGCGCTCTGCACGATCACGCTGTTGCTCGCCAATGCGAATGGCGGCAATCCGCTATTGGTGCGCAGCTCCAGCGCAAGGCTTCCGGCGGTCGGCAGCAATGTGCGCGTGACCGTGCTCGGCAAGGCGCACGTCTTCGATATCGCCGGCAGCTAAGTTCTCCTCAGCGATACCGGTTGAATCCGTCGCCCTTTTGCGAAACAAGAGGTGGAGCGCAGTCCGCCAGATCGGTCGCGGCTGCCAGGAGGACGCGCATTCATGCCCATATCCCAGCGGATCATCGACGATCTCCCCTTCTTGACGGCATTGCGCCATAACCTCCACGCCCATCCCGAACTGGGATTCGAGGAGGAGCGGACTAGCGGCATCGTGGCCGGTTTGCTGGAGGAGTTGGGGATCGAGGTCCATCGCGGTCTCGGCAAGACAGGCGTTGTCGGCAAGCTGCAGATCGGCAACGGAACCCGTACCATCGGCCTTCGCGCCGATATGGATGCACTCGCCATGCCCGAGATGGCAAATCGGCCATACAAATCGATAGTGGCGGGCAAGATGCATGCCTGCGGCCATGACGGCCATACCACGATGCTGATCGGCGCCGCCCGGCATCTGGCCGCGACGCGCAATTTTTCCGGCACGGTGCATTTCATCTTCCAGCCGGCCGAGGAAGGACGAGGCGGCGCAAAGCGCATGGTCCAGGAAGGCCTGTTCGACCTCTTTCCCTGCGATGCCGTCTACGGCCTGCACAACATGCCGGGCCTCGACGTGGATGAAATGGCCGTCGTCGAGGGGCCGCAGCTTGCCTCGTCGGACAGCTGGCGCATCAC
This sequence comes from Rhizobium sp. BK376, assembly GCF_004341625.1. GTDB lineage: Bacteria > Pseudomonadota > Alphaproteobacteria > Rhizobiales > Rhizobiaceae > Rhizobium. The sequence continues at coordinate 73,167 of NZ_SLZG01000021.1, forward strand.
CTTCCGCGGGACCGGGACGCATGGTGCCAAGCCCCATCTCGGCAAGGACCCGATCACGGCGGCCGCAACCTTTCTTTCCTCGCTGCAGACCATCGTCGGCCGCGTCGTCGATCCGCTGCAGCCGGCGGTCGTCAGCGCCTGCTCGCTGCGGGCCGGCGACCCCAAGGCTTTGAATGTCATCCCGGATACGGTCGATATCGGCGGTACCGCGCGAGCCTATACGCCGGCGGTGCGCGACCAGCTTGAAGAGGAAATCGGACGACTGGCTCATGGTACAGCAGCCATGTACGGCATTGCCGTCGACTACGCCTTCGAGCGCCGCATCCCGCCCGTCGTCAACGATCCGGATGCCACGGCCCGGGCGCTGAAGGCGGCGCAAACTGTTTTCGGCAGCAAGGTGCTCACCCGCTTCCCGCCCTCCACCGCCGGCGACGATTTCGCCTTCTTCGGCCAGCAGGCGCCCGGATGCTATGTCTGGCTCGGCAACGGCCCTGCCATCGCCGGCGCACTCCATCACAACACGTCCTACGACTTCAGCGACGACGCCATTGCGTCAGGCGTAGCCTTCTGGACGACCCTGGTCGAGCAGGAACTGGGTGAGTAAGGAGAATTCCCTTCTCCCCCGGGGAAGAAGAGACTCGCGCGGCGCCCTCACAGCACCAGCGTTTCCATCAACGTCCCTGCCACCACATCGGCAATGCCGCGGTCGGTCTGGTGCGGCCCGACATTGCAGGCGAGCGTGGCGCCGAAGCAGGCCTTGAAGACCAGATAGGGCGGCTGCCAGTCGACGATCTTTTCCATCGCCTTGCGAAGCCCGCGAAACGCCTCTGCGGTGTCGCTGAGATCGGCCTCGCTGACGAGACCTGACAGAGGCAGCGGCAGAATCGCCTCGATCTTCCCATCGAGCGCCACCGCCATGCCGCCGCCGGCAGCGATGACGGCGTTTGCGGCGACCGTCATGTCGCGGACATTGCCGCCGAACAGCGTGAGGTTATGGCTGTCGTGCGAAACGGTCGTGCAGAAGGCGCCGCGCCATTCGCCCCAGCCGGTTAGGAAACCGACCCGCGGCCGGCTGTCCGCCTTGCCGTGGCGGTGCACGACCGAGATCATTGTGCTGCCGGGCGGCGGAACGACGAAACCGTCGTTGACATCCGCTTCCACCTCGCCCCATTGGGTGAAACGCGGCCGGTCGATCGTTGCGACACGGACGCGCTTGCCTGATGCCGGCAACCGGAAATCCGCCTCAGACAGGAGAGACAGCTTGACCGAGCCATGAAGCGGGGTCGTATCGATCCGCGGCAGCGAGCTGAGGATTTGTCCATCCCGGGCCACGGACTTGCCATTGACGATGACGTGCCTGGCTTTGAAATCCGAGAGATTTTCGAAGAGAACGAGGTCGGCGCGACGGCCGGCGGCGACCAGTCCGAGATCGGCGCGGCCAAGCCGCATGGCGGCGTTCAGCGTCGCCGCCCGCAGCGCCCATTCCGGCTTCAGCCCGTCGCGGACAAGGCGACGGATGACATCGTCGAGACCGCCGTCGAAATGCAATTCGTCCGGAAAGACGTCGTCGGTGCAGAGCGTCACCGTCTGTGGCATGTGGCCCAGACCGTTGATGACTTCGACGAACTGTTGCAGCAGATGGTCGTGCGAGCCGCGCAGCTCGATCGTCAGGCCCGCCTGCAGCTTGGAAAGAAGATCGGCCCCCGATGTCAGCTCGTGATCGGAGGATACGCCGGCCGCCATGAAGGCATTGAGATCGGCTCCCTCCAATCCGCGTGCGTGGCCGCAGACGAGTTTGCCGGATTTGAGCCCCGCATTGACGATTGCGGTCATGCGCGGATCGCCGTCGATGACGCCGCGCATGTTCATGACCTCGGCGACCCCGCCAATATCCTTCCAGGAGAGCATGTCGGCCATGTCGCCCGCGTCGAAATCGGCGCCCGCCATTTCAAGGCCAGGGGCGGACGGGACGCAGGAGGGGGCAAGCGGAATGACGCGCAGGGGCAGCTGGCGTCTGGCTTCTATCGCCCACCGCACACCGTCAAGCCCATGTACATTGCCGAACTCATGCGGATCCCAGAGAATGGTGGTCACACCACGCGGCAGCACGGCTTCCGCATAGGCGGCCGGCGTCACCATCGAGCTTTCGATATGCATATGCGTGTCGATCAGGCCGGGCGTGATGAAACAACCCGATGCATCGATCACTTCAGCCGCATCCAAGCGCGTGCCTGCCGGGTGGACGCTTGATATCAGCGGCCCGACGATCCCGATGTCCGCCGGCCGGATCTGACCGGTCACCATATCGACAAGCTGTCCGCCGACAACAAGACGATCGAAGGGACGGCCGCCGCGGGCCGCCGCGACGGCGCCGGCGCGCAGGTCCGGATCGTTCAGGTCGGCAGGCTCGTGGGGGGACTGCTGGTTCATTGGCGTGCCTCATTGGCAAGCGCGCCGAGAATGATGACCCGAGCCATGTCGGCATCGATCTCTGACGCGAAATATGCATTGAAATTTCCATGCGAGGCGCGCGTCTCGACGACGGTACGCCCACGCGTATGCTGGCCCTGAAGCTCGACATCGATCCGGGCATGGCGGAAGGTGACGATCTCAGGCGCGATGAAGATGGCAGCGGCGGTCGGATCGTAGAGCGCCATTGCCGGCCGGCCGCGGCTGATGGCGATATTGATATAGCCGGCTAATAAATCTGCCAGCAATTCGGCATTCTTTCCAGATATCTGGCGCAGGCAGTCCGCATCTTCGGGCCTTGCCAGCACTTTCCTGCAGATATCGAGATCGACCATCTTCAGCGGCAATCCATGCGAAAGCACGATTGCCAGCGCATCCGGATCGGCAAAGGCGTTGAATTCGGCCGAGGCCGTATGGTTCCCGGATGTGACACCACCGCCCATCCACGTCAGGTCGGTGATGCGATCGGCAAGGTCGGGTCGGGCGAGCGCCAGTGCAGATATATTGGTGAGTGGCCCCAGCGCAAGGATGCGCCTCGGGCCTGTCCCTTCTTCGAGCCAGCGGCAGAGCGCCTCGAACGCGTTGCTGAGCGGCAGTTCGGGAGCGGCGGGCAAGCTCTTGCCTGTTGTCGACATGCCGCTATCGCCGAGAATGCGTTGCGCGGTCTCGAGCTTGCCGAGAACGGGAAGCGCCCGACCGGAATGGATCGGAAACGACCAGCTGAAGGCCGCGGCAGCACTCCCGGCGTTGGCGCGCACCTGCTCGAGCGGCGCATTGCCCATGACAAGCGAGACGCCGTCGATTTCAATGTTCGAGTGCGCGACCACGAGAATGGCTGCGATATCGTCGAACCCCATATCGGTATCGATCCAGACGCCCATGATCTCACCTGAACTTCTTGAGAGGAGCGGCTGCCGCAACGGGCAGGTCGAAGGCAAGCTCGTCGCCCATGGCATGGCCGGGCTTTGCAGCATCGATCTCGGCCTTGATCGGCCCCAGCGGCGTATCGAGCAGATATTCGCGGGTGCTGCCGGCAAAGGACGTGCCGCGCACGGTCCCCCGGAACGGACCGGAACCCAGCGTGACGGCGCGCGGCCGCCATGCGAGGCCCGCCGCATCGGATGGCGCAGGCTCAGAAAGCGTAATCGCACCCTTTGCCGTCTTGAGCTTGCTGCCATCAAGCGCAAACACATTCTCGAAGCCGACAAAATCGGCGACGAAAGCCGAAATCGGCCTGTTGTAGATATCCTCTGGCGTGCCGATCTGTTCGATGCGGCCATTCAGCATGACGACAATGCGGTCGGCTAGCGCCAGGGCCTCGCCCTGATCATGGGTGACGAAGATCATGGTGACGCCGGTTTCCTTCTGCACGCGCTGCAGTTCGGTGCGCATTTCGAGCCGCAGCCGGGCGTCGAGGTTGGAGAGCGGCTCGTCGAGCAGCAGCACCTTCGGTTCCATCACCATGGAGCGGGCAAGGGCGACGCGCTGCTGCTGGCCGCCGGAAAGTTCGCCCGGCTTGCGGCCCGCAAAATTGGCAAGGCCGACCGATTTGAGGCCAGAACCGACGCGCGCATCAAGCTCCTGGCCGCGCATGCCCTTGAGACGAAGGCCGAAAGCTACGTTTTCATAGACGGTCAGATGTGGAAACAGCGCGTAGGACTGGAACACGAGGCCGACAGCGCGTTTGTTGGCGGAAACCCGCGTGACGTCGGCACCATCGAGTTTGATCTTGCCGGAGGTGGGGTTGAGGAGCCCGGCAATCGCCCGCATGGTCGTGGTCTTGCCGCAGCCAGAGGGGCCGAGCAGCGCAACAAGTTCGCCCTTGGCGATCGACAGGTCGAGATCCCCGACCGCGACCGTGTCGCCATAGGCAAGCGTCAGCTTCTCCAGCGAGAGATAGGCGGCATCAGACATAGCGGGAGAATCCTAGAAAGCGTTCGGCAAGGAAGACGATGCCGATGGAAAGAAAAGCGAGCAGCGAGGAGAGGGCGGCGACGGAGGGATCATAGGTCGTTTCCATGTAGCCCAGCATGTCGATCGGCATCGTCTGGATACCGGGGCCCGACAGAAACAGCGAGACCGGCACCTGGTTGAAGCTGGTGACGAAGCCGAGGATGAAAGCGGCCAGCACGCCGCCTCTGATATTCGGCAGCACGACGCGGAAGAAGGCGCCAATCCGCGAGGAACCGAGCAACACCGCCGCTTCCTCTATGTCCGAGCGCAGATTGTTGAGGCTCGCCGACACGACACGCACGGCATAGGGCAGCACCAGCGCTGTATGGGCAAAGAACAGCGCCACCGTAATGCTGAAGGCGAAAGGCACGACGAGATAGCGCAGGATCGCGAGGCCCACGATGATGCCGGGTACGATGATCGGCGAGGAGACGATGGTGCGGATCGTCTCGGCGAAAGGCAGTTTGTAGCGCGAGAGCGCATAGGCCGCCGGAATGCCTAACATCAGCGCGAAGATCGTGCCGCCAATCGCGAGAAACATCGACATGGCGAAACTGGCGCGGAAGCTGTCGACCGTAAAGACCTTGGCGACCCAGCGCAGCGACAGGCCCTGCGGCGGAAAGGCGAGCGTCTCGCCCGCCGAGAGCGAGGCGGCGACGATGATGATGAAAGGCCCGATCAGAAAGGCCAGCACGAGAAAGAGCACGATTGGCGAAAACAGGCGTCGGCTCATGGCATGGTCCTCGCAGCCTTGTTCTTCGCCGTGGCGAGACGTTTAAGCACCAGATTGGCGCCGAAGCTCATGACGATGAGGATGAAGGCGATGACGCTGGCAGAGACGAAATCATTGGAGACGGTGACGCGCTGGTAGAGCAGCGTCTCCAGCATCAACACCTTCGACCCGCCGAGGATGGCTGGCGTGATATAGGCGGTCAGCGAGCCGGTAAAGACGAGCGTTCCGCCGATCACAAGGCCTTCACGGGTGAGCGGCAGCACAACCTTCCAGAACACCTGAAGCCAGTTTGCGCCGAGCACGCGCGCCGCCGGAACGGCGTCCTTCGGCATGTTTTCGAGAGCGCTGATCAGGGAGAGGATCATCAGCGGCAGGAAGAGCTGGAGCAGGCCGATGAAGATCGCCGTCTCGCTGAACAGCAGCCTGAGCGGGGTCTCGCTGAGGCCGAGGCCGCGGATCGCCTCATTGACGATGCCGGTGCGCCCGAGGATGACGATCCACGCATAGGTGCGCGCGACCGGCGAAATCATCAGCGGCAGCACCACGAGGCCAACCATGCGGCCCTTGCCCTTTGGCGGCAGGTTGACGATTGCGAAGGCAGCGGCATAGCCGATGACGGCGGAAACGACGGTCACCTCAGCGCCGAGCCGCAGCGTGCGCAGGAAGACGGTCCGGTTCAGTGGCTCGGAAAAGAAGCCGGTATAGGCGGCAAGCGACCAGGTGCCGGCGGAGTGAAATCCTTCCGACAGCAGCAGCACGACCGGCACAAGGAAGACGACCGCCGCAAAAACTGCCGCCGGCAAGGCAAGCGCCATAGCCTCGGCCCTATTCTGGAACATCAAAACCAACCTTCATGAGCGCGGATTGTCGGAGCGGCGGGCAGGATATCCCGGCAAGGTACCGGGATATCGTTATCAGTCATGGACGTTACTGGCCGACGGTCTCGTTCCATTCCTTGACCCAGGTGTCGCGCTCGTCGAGCGCTTCGGCAGACGGAATGAGCTTCAGGCTTTTGGCGGTGTCTTCGCCATAGGTGATGTTGTTGGCGACATCGTCCGGCACCTTAACCTCCTTGTTGGCCGGGCTGTCGACCAGCTTGGTGGCCAGCGCCGTCTGCACCTCGGTGGACAACCAGAAATCCATGAACTGCAAAGCCAGATCCTGGTTCTTGCCGCCCTTGGTCATGATCATGACGTTCATGCCGCCGGTCTGACCTTCCTTGGGCGTCGCCCAGGCAACGGGAACGTCGAGCTTGGTAAAGCCGGCCCAGGAGAATCTGCCGATCGGTGCCGCCCAGATTTCTTCCTGCTGCATCAACTGAACGAGCTGGGAAGACTTCTCGTAGAAGGTGACGATATCGTCCTTGTGCTCGCCGATGGCGGCGATCGCACCCTTAAGATCGGGCGTGTCCTTGCCGATCGCCTTGCCGAGCATGTAGAGCGCCGGTGGTCCCTGGTTGGTCGTGACGTTCGGAAACGCGACATGGCCCACATATTCCGGCTTCAGCAGGTCAGCCCAGGACTCGATTTTCATCTTGTCCGGCCGGTAGGCGATCGAGGTGGCATAGAACGTATAGCCGATGCTCATGCCGTCGCCGTTCGGATCCTTGGCGATGTCATAGAGCTTGTCGAAGTTCGTGAGCTTGGACGTGTCGATCTTGTCGACCAGGCCGGAACGGGCGGCCTGCAAGGCATCGGCCATGGAGACCACGGCCATGTCGACAACAGGATTGGCTTTGTTGGCTTCCATCTTCTGCAGGCGCTCGACGCTGTTACCGGTCTCGACCACCAGTTTGCAGCCGCATTTGGTTTCGAAGGGATCGTAGACAAGCTTCTTGTAATCGTCCTGTGCGAAGGCGTAGACGGAAATCGTCAGCGTTCTGTCGGCCGCCTGTACCGAAAGGGCGGAAAAGGAGAGCAGTACGGCCGATGCCGCAAGCAGTAGTCTCATTTCGGAAGGTCTCCATCTGGAAGGTTCGTTTTTGCCGGTCCCGGAGGCCCGGAAGATTGGCGAACGACGAGTTGCATCGGCACGCGCGATACGGTCGCGGTGACAAGCCTCCGCTCGGAAGGCGTCTCGTCCGCAGACGCTTCTTCCGGCTCCCCCTTTTCGATGGCGTGCACGAGAGCAGAGATCGCGATTTCGGCGATCGTGTCCATATCCATGCGCATGGTCGTCAGCGCCGGCGTGACGACGGGCGACCAGATAAGATCGTCGAAGCCGGTCACGCTGACGCAGCCGGGCACATTGATGCCGGCCCGCTGCAATTCGGTGAGTGCTCGCAATGCATGCAGGTCGGAGACGGCGGCAAAGGCGGTGAAGCCCTCCGTGGCCTTCTCGGCAAGACCGAGCAGACAGCCGCCGCCGTTTTGATCCTCAATCTTCTCGATCCAGAGAACCTCGGTCTGAACAGCGGAATCGAATCCGGCTTTTATCCCGCCGATACGGTCATTCTGCACGTTCGATCCCGGATTGGCGCCGATGATCAGAACCTTGCGGTGGCCAAGCCAGGCAAGATGCTTTGCGATTTCCCGCCCGCCCTGCCAGTGGTCGGCCGAAACGGTATTGCCCGGCGTGGACGGCGTATCGATGACGGCGACGGGACAGCCGATATCAGCAATGCGGGTGCCGCGACGCGGTACGATGATCATGCCGTCGACGCCACGTTCGATCAGGCGATTGATCGCCTCGGTCTGCATGCCCACATCGCCGCGTGAATCGGCAATCAGAACGCCATAGCCGGCAACCGAGGCGGAATATTCGATGGCCTGCGCGATTTGCGGAAAGAGTGGATTGGAAATATCGGGCAGGACCAGCCCAAGCACGCCGCTGCGACCGGTCCGGAGCGCGCGCCCGGCTTGGCTCGGCACGTAGCCGAGTGCATTGGCAGTCGCCCGAATACGCTCGACCAATTCGGCCGAAACACGTCCCTTTCCTGAAAGTGCGTTGGATACGGTCGCGACGGAGACACCGAGCGAGGCGGCAATTCTGCTGAGATTGGGTCCTGGGCGTGTTGCCATGTATCTCGTAGACTGATGATTAATCGTTTAATCAACGCTTACAGCAGTCCGGGGGCAATGTCGAATCCAAATTCACCCCCGCTTGTGATTTTGTTCTTGATACTCGCGGAAGGCAAGTCGCCAGATTTGGGGAGGATATTGGTATCAACGGAGGATGCGCGAGATACGCGCATCCCCTTCATGGGCTATCAGGCCGCGAGTGCGTCGAGAATGCGAATCCAGGAACGGATCCCCTTGTGATAGGAGGTCAGCTCGTATTTCTCGTTCGGCGAATGGATACGGTCATCGCTTAGGCCGAAGCCGACGAGCAGCGATTCCATGCCGAGCATCTTCTGGAAATCGCCGACGATGGGGATCGATCCGCCCATGCCGATGACGACGGCCGGCTTCGGCCATTCGTCGGAAAGGGCAACCTTGGCCTTGCTCAGCAGCGCTGAATCGTAAGGAAGCTGGATGGCCGGCGAACCCCCATGCGGATGAAACTCGACCGAGCAGTCGGCCGGAATCTTCGAACGGACATAGGCACGGAAGCTCTCGCGGATCGCTGCCGGGTTCTGGCGGCCGACGAGACGGAAGGACACCTTCGCGGATGCCTTGGAAGCGATGACGGTCTTGAAGCCTTCGCCCGTGTAACCGCCGGTAATGCCGTTGACCTCGGCCGTCGGCCGGGCCCAGATCAGCTCGAGAATGGAGCGGTCCTTCTCGCCTGACGGGACCGATAGGCCGACTTCGCTCAGGAACGATTCAGCGGAATCGTCGAGTTTCTTCCACGCCGCCTTGACGTCCTCGGGCGTTTCGTCGACGCCATCATAGAAACCGGGAAGGGTAATCGTGCCGGTGGAGTCGTGCAAGCCGGCCAGGATATCGGCGAGGATACGGATCGGATTGGCGGCAACGCCGCCATACATGCCCGAATGCAGATCGCGATTGGCCGCGGTGATGACAACTTCTTCGCCGACCAGGCCACGCAGACCGGCCGAAATTGCCGGCGTTTCTGCATCGAGCATGCCCGTGTCGCAGACGAGCGCATAATCGGCCTTGAGCTCTTCCGCATTCGCTTCCAGGAACGGCTTCAGCGACGGCGAGCCGGATTCCTCTTCACCCTCGAACAGGATCGTGAGCCGGCAGGGCAGCGAGCCGTGGATGTCCTTATAGGCCCGGCATGCTTCGACGAAGGTCATGAGCTGCCCCTTGTCGTCGGATGTGCCGCGGCCGGTAATGACCTTCCGGCCGTTGCCGATGTCCTTGATGGCGGGCGTGAACGGATCGGTCTCCCACAGCTCCAGCGGGTCGACGGGCTGGACGTCATAGTGACCGTAAAACAGCAGATGCGGTGCGTCGGCGGTCGCGCCATCGTGGTGGGCAACCACCATCGGATGGCCCGCGGTATCGCGCACGGATGCTGCAAAGCCGATCGAGCCCAGATAATTCACCAGCCAGTCGGCTGCCTTGCGGCACTCCGCCTTGAAGCTGGGATCGGTGGAAATCGATTTGATGCGGATGAGGTCAAACAGCTTGTCGAGGCTTGAATTGAGATTGTGATCGGCGCGCTCAAGAACAGGCTTTATGTCGGTCATACCAGATTCCTTCTCTGAAATTGGCAGGACGATAGACCAAACTCGCTCCCGTTTCGAGGCGACGGAAAGAGAATTTTGATGGTTGCATAACGAAGCGTTTCAATATCGAGATAATTAAAGACTTATCTAATGCAATTTACGGTTATTTAGAAAATGCCCCATAAATTCAATCCTGGGGAGCAATGGAGTGGGGCAGATGTTTGCAGTCCTTGCATGCATTCGGAACGATCACGACTGGCGTTTGGTTCTATCCGCAGCAGGCGTCTGCATGATCGGTTGCCTGGCAACCATGCTCCTGCTCTCAAGGGCGCAGGAATGTGCCGGCTGGCAGCGTCGCTCCTGGCTCGCTGCCGCGGCTGTCGCCTGCGGTGTCGGAATCTGGTCCACGCATTTCATCGCCATTCTCGCTTATCGGGGCGGTTTTCCCATAAGTTATGGATTGTCGCTCACCTTCCTGTCGGTTGTCTTTGCGATTGCCGGCGCAGGCGGCGCCATTGCAGCGGATTCTCTGGGAAAGGGCCTCTCCTCCCATGCGATGGGAGGATTGCTGATGGCGCTCGGCGTTGCGCTCATGCACTTCACCGGCATGCGGGCGATAGAGGCTCCAGCGAATTTTTCCTATGATTTCCTGAGAGTTGCGGCGGCATTTGTCATCGGCGCGCTCTTTTGCATCCTCGCATTCGCCACCTTTCACAAGGTTTCCGGCTGGCGAGGAATTATCCTGGCCTCTCTCTCCCTGCTGCTCGCCATCTGCATTCTGCATTTCACCGCGATGAGCAGCGTCACGCTCGTCCCCGATCCGGAGAGGCAGGTTGCCGGCACGGCGATCGATCGCGGTATTCTGGCCGGCATCGTCATCGTCTCTTCGACGGTATTGATCCTGCTGGCACTTGGCGCCGTGTTCGTCGAGCGCCACCTGACGGATCTGCGCGGCCTTGCCAATGCGTCGCTTGAGGGGCTTTTGATCGTCCGCGACGGTCGCATCATCGATGCCAACGAGCGCTTCCTGGCGATTTCGGGATGCAGCTTGTCGCATGTGATCGGCAAGGCGCCGTCAGCCCTCTTATCGGCGGATTGTATCGCGCGGGTTGAAGGCGATGCGCTGGTGGAAACGCTGCTGACGACACGGGAAGGTAGTCCTATCTCCGTCGAAATCGCCACGCGGAAAATCACATATCGCGGACATGAATGTCGCGTCTTCGTCGTGCGCGACCTGACCGAGCGGCGCAAGGCGCAGGAGATGATCGAGCATCTTGCCTTGCACGACATGTTGACCGATCTGCCCAACCGCACGCTGTTTGCGCGGCGCATGGGCCAGGCCCTGCAGGCGGCGATGGTCAGGAACGAAGCGGTGGCCGTTTTCTATCTCGATCTCGATCGCTTCAAGGCCGTCAACGACATCTTCGGCCATGCCGAAGGCGACCGCATCCTGAAAAAGGTCGCCCAGATCCTGCATTATGCCGCCGATGATCGCAGCGACACGGTGGCGAGGCTTGGCGGCGACGAGTTCGCGATCATCCAGTGCGGCAAGGACCAGCCGGGTGGCGCCCGTCGACTTTCCGAGGAGATACTCAAAAGGTTCGCCGCCGAGATGGATGTTTCCCGCGACCCGACAGCGGTTGGCGTCAGCATGGGGATCGCCCTATATCCCCTCGACGGCAGCACTCCGGAGCAGCTCTGCGCCAACGCCGACACCGCGCTGTACCGAGCCAAGCATGATGGCCGTGGCAGCGCATGCTTCTTCGATTCAGACATGGATCAGACCATCCGCAGCCGGCGTCAGCTTGAGGCCGATCTGCGTCAGGCTATATTTCGCAATCAATTCCACCTGTCGTATCAACCGATCCTCGATGCCCGTTCCGGCAATACGAGCGGCTATGAGGCACTCTTGCGCTGGTCTCATCCGACATGCGGGATGATCGAGCCGGAAGTCTTCATTCCGATCGCCGAGGAGGGCGGCTCGATCATAAAGATCGGCGAATGGGTGTTGGAGCAGGCGTGCACCGAAGCGGCCCGTTGGCGTCAGGATATGAGCATCGCCGTCAACGTCTCCCCGGTGCAGTTCCTGTTGCCCACGCTCTACGACCAGGTGGAGCGTATTCTGGCCAAGACGGGCCTTGATCCCGCAAGGCTTGAGCTCGAAATCACGGAATCGGCGCTGATACGCGACCGGGGCGCGGTCCTCTCCATTCTCTGGCGCCTTCATAAGCTCGGCGTCCGCGTCGTCATGGACGATTTCGGTACCGGTTATTCCTCGCTCAGCAATCTTCGCGCCTTTCCATTCGACAAGATCAAGATCGATCGCAGTTTTACAGGCGCGCTTGAGCATGATCCGGCTGCGCGGTCCATCGTGCGCGCCATCATCGGCCTTGGCCACAGTCTCGATATGTCGGTTGTAACGGAAGGCGTGGAAACCGAGACGCAGCGGCGGATCGTCGTCGAGGAAGGCAGTGCCCAGATCCAGGGCTTTCTGCTCGGCAAGCCGGATATTGAACCGAGTATCAGGTTTCCTGCCCGCTCCAGGCGCCGAGGGCTCCAGGGCGGCTCGCGGAGAACCGTGGCCTAATCCTAGAGGCGTTTCGCATTGTCGAGGATGCGGCGAATATATTCCAGGAGCAGTTCCCGCTCAAAGGTTCGGAAACCGCGGAATAGATCCTGATCCGCCGCCATGGCTGCCCGAACGGCCTCGGTCTGCATCGCGGTCGCCTTCCGTGTCAGAAAGATCAGCTGCGCCCGCTTGTCGGAAGGATGCGGCCGCCTTTCAACCAGCCCGTCCCGCTCCATGCGCGAGAGGGTGTTCGCCATCGTCGCCTGCTCGATGTCCACCCGTTCCAGCAGCTGCTTTTGGGTGAGCCCGTCTTCGGACCACAATTCGAGGAGGATCGGAAACTGGCCGGGCAAAAAGCCGAGGCCCGCCGCCCGTTGGTGCAACGAGCGGGCAAAACCCTTGGCCAGCTGGCTGGCAAGGTATGCCGCAGAGTCCATCCGGTTAAATCCCATGGGGCTAGGATATGCGCTATTTTTTGACAAAGACAATGAGTAAATCGCAGGCGATGTATTGCCTTCCGCTAGAGTACTCACCTTGGGTTAGGTTGACTTCGCGTTTGGGGCAGAATTGTCGCTAGAAGATAAAAGCCGCCATGGTCTGGAGGTGTGACCATGGCGGCTCGAATTGGGGACAAAGGCCCGGAGAGGGGGATAAGGCCTTTGTCCAAGTCTGACGCGGCGGGGGACAGGCCGGTCATCAGACCCTCGGCGCGATCAAACGCCGGTGACTCTGAAGTGTGATTGCAAATGTGGTTTTTCAAGGGAGTTCGCGGTTGCATCCGGTTACAAATTGGTAACGTTTCAGTGAATACTTAACTTTGCCCGATGCCCGTTTGCGCAGCGAACAGTATGGACGTTGGCGATAGCCCGCGCTATCCATGCTTCCCATGAAAAAAGGTGATCATCTCTTCCTCGTCGATGGCTCGGGCTTCATTTTCCGGGCCTTCCATGCGTTGCCGCCTCTGACGCGCAAGTCGGATGGCCTGCCTGTTGGCGCCGTTTCAGGCTTCTGCAACATGCTATGGAAACTGCTCACCTCCGCCCGCGACACCTCGGTCGGCGTCACGCCAACGCACTTTGCGGTTATCTTCGACTATTCCTCCAAGACCTTTCGCAAGGAAATCTATCCTGATTACAAGGCCAACCGCTCCGCTCCTCCTGAAGAGCTGGTTCCGCAGTTCGGCCTGATCCGCGAGGCGACGCGCGCCTTCAACCTGCCCTGCATTGAGACCGAAGGCTTCGAAGCCGATGACATCATCGCGACCTATGCGCGGCAGGCAGCTGGTATCGGCGCCGATGTCACCATCATTTCGTCAGACAAGGATCTGATGCAGCTCGTCACGCCGACCATTCACATGTACGACGGCATGAAGGACAAGCACATCGGCATCCCCGATGTCGTCGAGAAATGGGGTGTTCCGCCGGAAAAGATGATCGACCTCCAGGCGATGACCGGCGACTCGATCGACAACGTGCCGGGCATCCCCGGCATTGGTCCCAAGACCGCGGCCCAGCTTCTGGAAGAGTTCGGTGATCTGGACACGCTGCTTGCGCGCGCCGGCGAGATCAAGCAGCAGAAGCGCCGCGAGACGATCATTGCCAATGCGGACAAGGCGCGGCTCTCCCGCGAACTCGTATCGTTGCGAACGGATGTGCCGCTGGATCTCGCGCTCGACGCGCTCGTCCTCGAAGACCAGAACGGCCCGAAGCTGGTCGGCTTCCTGAAGGCTATGGAATTCACCACGCTGACCCGTCGCGTGGCCGAAGCCTGCCAATGTGATGCCGCCGCCATCGAGCCCTCAGTCATCAAGATCGAATGGGGCGACAAGGCCCATGGTCCCGACCTCGATACCGGCGACGCGGTGCCGTTGGTCGGTGGCGCGTCCGCCGATGTGCAAGGTCCGTCCGTGTCTGTGCCCGACAAGCCGAAGTTCCGGCCAGACACCGATGCCGCCGAACCCGGCGCCCTCGTCAAGTCGCGCGCCGAGGCCTTCTCGACTGCACCTATCGATATAGCCAGCTATATAACAATCCGCGACGTCGCCACCCTCGATGCATGGATAGCGTTGGCGATCGAGACCGGCCTCGTTGCCTTCGACACCGAGACGACGTCGCTCGATCCGATGCAGGCCGAACTCGTTGGCTTCTCCCTGGCGATCGCCGACAACACGCGCGATCCCTCGGGAATGGCGACCCGCGCCGCTTACGTTCCGCTTGGTCACAAGAACGGCGTTGGCGACCTGCTCGGCGGCGGTCTGGTGGAAGGCCAGATCCCGATGAAGGATGCCTTGCCGCGTCTGAAGGCCCTTCTGGAGGACACCTCCGTCCTGAAGGTGGCCCAGAACCTGAAATACGACTACCTGCTGATGAAGCGCTACGGCATCGAGACGAAGAGCTTCGACGACACGATGCTGATGTCCTATGTGCTGGACGCGGGCGCAAACAACCCGCACGGCATGGATTCCTTGTCGGAGCGCTGGCTCGGACATACGCCGATCGCCTATAAGGACGTCGCCGGCAGCGGCAAGGCCAATGTCACTTTTGATCTCGTCGATATCTCCAAGGCCACCGCCTATGCCGCCGAGGATGCCGACGTCACGCTGCGCCTGTGGATGGTCCTGAAGCCGCGGCTTGCTGCCGCCGGCCTGAGTTCGATCTACGAGCGGCTGGAGCGTCCGCTTGTGCCCGTTCTCGCCCACATGGAAGAGCGCGGCATCACCATCGACCGGCAAATCCTGTCGCGCCTGTCAGGCGAGCTGGCCCAGGGAGCCGCAAGGCTCGAGGACGAGATCTATCAGCTTGCCGGCGAGCGCTTCAACATCGGCTCCCCGAAGCAGCTCGGCGATATCCTCTTCGGCAAGATGGGCCTTGCCGGCGGCACCAAGACCAAGACCGGCCAATGGTCGACCTCAGCGCAGGTATTGGAAGATCTGGCTGCGGCCGGTTTCGAATTGCCGCGCAAGATCGTCGACTGGCGCCAGCTCACCAAGCTGAAATCGACCTATACCGACGCGCTCCCCGGCTACGTCCATCCCGAAACCAAGCGCGTGCACACCTCCTATTCGCTGGCCTCGACGTCGACGGGCCGCCTGTCGTCCTCCGAGCCCAACCTGCAGAACATTCCGGTCCGCACTGCCGAAGGTCGCAAGATCCGCACGGCCTTCATCTCGACGCCCGGCCATAAGCTGATTTCGGCCGACTATAGCCAGATCGAACTGCGGGTACTGGCACATGTGGCCGACATCCCGCAGCTGAAGCAGGCCTTTTCTGACGGCATCGACATTCACGCCATGACGGCGTCGGAAATGTTCGGCGTGCCAGTCGAAGGCATGCCCGGCGAAGTGCGGCGCCGCGCCAAGGCGATCAACTTCGGCATCATCTACGGCATTTCCGCTTTCGGCCTCGCCAACCAGCTCTCGATCGAGCGATCCGAAGCCGGTGACTACATCAAGAAGTACTTCGAGCGCTTCCCGGGCATCAAGGAGTACATGGAAAGCACCAAGGCCATCGCTCGCGACAAGGGCTATGTGGAGACCATCTTCGGCCGCCGTGCCCACTACCCGGAAATCCGGTCATCCAATCCTTCGGTCCGCGCCTTTAACGAGCGCGCTGCAATCAATGCGCCGATCCAGGGGTCTGCTGCGGATGTCATTCGCCGCGCGATGATCAAGATGGAGCCTGCGCTTGGCAAAGCAGGTCTCGGCGACCGCGTACGCATGCTGCTGCAGGTGCATGACGAACTGATTTTCGAGGTCGAGGATGCCGATGTCGAGCGTACCATGCCGATCATTGTGTCAGTCATGGAGAACGCGGCCATGCCGGCTGTCGACATGAAGGTCCCGCTGAAGGTCGATGCGCGCGCCGCAACCAACTGGGACGAGGCGCACTAGCACTACTTTGGCAGATTAACTCTCAGGTAACGATGATCGGCCATCCTTGGCATTCCAACGAGGGTGCATGGGATGGCAGAGCAGCATGTTG
>NZ_SLZG01000022.1 GCF_004341625.1 Rhizobium sp. BK376
CTTGACGGGGAGGGCTGCCACGAATGCCGGGCCATTCTTCGGCGTGATGACGGCCTGGCCATTCGGCTTGTTCAGGTCGCTCGCCATCTTCGCCAGGAACTTGTTGTAGGAAATCCCTGCGGAAGCATTGAGCCCGGTTCCTGCCTTGATTTTCGCCCGGATCTCTTCGGCGATCTCGGTCGCGACCGCCATTCCCTTGTCGGCTGTTGGCGCGCTAGGCGGGCGCCAAGCGATGACAGCGTGATGCGACAGGAGCCCTCCGATCGCGGCAGATCACTGGCGATATATTTGCCGCGATCAGACGTGAAGAGAAGTGAATAGAAGCGGTGCAATGTGGCAGGCGGATGCCCGAATTGATGCACAGATACACAGGGTGGCTACACACAGTCACTTTAAAGGAAAACTACCATGTCCATGCTTCGTAAGATCACTGCAACGAGTCTGATTACTCTGTCGCTTGCAGTCACTTCTATCGCAACGGTGACACCTGCATTGGCCCAAGGCGGCCACGGCGGAGGTCACGGTGGGGGCCATGACGGAGACGAGCATCGGGGAGGAGCTGCCATGAGCAGCCAGATGAGCAGAGAGGCAAGTCGCGGCGGCGGGTTTGCTGGCCGAGACCACTTTTCCGGCCGGTTCCGCGACGATGGACCTTTATCCTCCGGCGACGATGAAAACTATCTCTACAATCAATGCCAATCGCAATGGAGCCACGACTACAACCGCCTCGGTAATCCAGTCAGGCCGGACGTATGCTCCTGATCAATGAGGAGCAAAGGCCGTCATAGAATGATCGATGAGTGGCGCGAGCCGAAAAGCCGCGCTGCGAGTTTAGTTTCTTGAAGGCTATTGCATTCTCTAGGAGGGCACCGTCCGCAGCGTGCTTGACGTGCGGCTGCGGACGCGAGCATCATTCACATTGCGGCCCGTAGGCGACAAATGCTTTCGAAGCTCCGTAAACGCCATTGAACATCCCCGAAGCCAAAGCCAGCGCCGACGCTAGGTTGATGATCGTACCGCGCTGGCGGCCAACAAAAGCCGGGACCGCGGCATAGACCAGGCGGGTCAACGCGATGACGTTGATTTCGATCATGCGCTCCATGTTGTCGACGTTGGCCCTCAGTAGCGGCTCGACGGAGCCGACGCCCGAATTGTTGACAAGCATGGTGATCGTAGCGTCGTTCTTGAGTATAGCCTCAACGCGACGGAGGTCCTCGGTGTTACCCAAGTCCGCTTGAACCGTCGTGACCGCGCGGCCGGTCGTTTCCGTGATGGACTGGGCGACAGTGGCCCGGGCTTCCTTCCCCCTGGCCACCAGGACGAGATCAAACCCCCGTCGTGCGAGCCTGTCGGCGTAGAGCGCCCCGAGACCGGAGGACGCACCTGTGATCAACGCTGTCCCATTTGCAGAAGTCATTGCACAAACTCCTTGGTTTCGGTGTGCCTACGACGGCGGCCATCATTGTCTTGTTTCAGACGAGCTTGATGGTGACGCCGATGTTCCCGCGTGTCGCCTTCGAATAGGCTTATACCGTCGATTGATGATCCTTAGCCTGCGGAAAAAATCGGCAATCTGGAGAAGGCCATCGAGAACCCGTAACGCGCAGGACTTGACAGAAGGAATCGCCACTAGATAATCACGATTAAGGTAATCACGATTAAGGTAATCACCGTTACCAAAAGGAGGACGTATGCAGTTTCTAGGGCGCGAGCGCGAACTCAAGCTGGTGCGGACCGAATTGGACTTACAACGACCTTCCCTCATCATCGTATTTGGCCGACGGCGGATCGGCAAATCGCGGTTCCTTCGGGAGGCCGCCAAGAATCGCCCGGAAATCTATTTTCAGGCGACCCGCGTCTCATCACTTTTGAACCTGGAGCAGTTCAAATCCGATGTCGGAAAGGCAATCGGATCAAAGCCACAGCTCGAAGCCCTGTCAAGCTGGGAGGGTGTACTGCACTATGTTGCCGAGCGTGCCGTCGAGCATCCGGGATTGATCGTCACGATCGACGAATTTCCCTATCTGCTTGATAACGAGCCAGCGCTGCCATCAATCGTGCAGAAGTTTTGGGATTCCGGCGCGCTTGGTGATGGGGCGATGAAACTGATCCTTTGCGGCTCTGCCATTTCTCAAATGGAAGACCTGTTGGCGGAACGGAACCCGCTTTACGGGCGAAAAACCATGTCGCTCGATATGAAGGCCTTGCCCCTTGTCGATGTCGCCAAGTTTTTCCCGGAGTATATGGCCGACGACATTATCAGAACCTATGCGATTTTCGGCGGCGTTCCCTATTATCTTCAGCTTTGCGACGCTCAGGAACCGCTCCGCAACAACGTCATCAAACTCTTGCTCACGGAGACAGGCACGCTGATCGACGAACCGAACACGCTGCTTCAGACCGAACTCAGAGAGCCGTCCTTTTACTCAAGCGTCGTTGCGGCTGTATCTGACGGCTGCAACACCAAGTCGGAGATCGCAAACCGACTGGGTGTCAAAGCGGACGGTATTGGACCGTACCTGGCAAAACTACTCGCGCTTGATTTGATCGATAATTCGAAATCGCTGGATGCCGACGAAAAGGGCCGAAATCGCCGCTATCGCGTTGCAGACAGCCTGATGTCCTTCTGGCATCGCTTCGTGCGACCAAACCTGAGCGCGATCAGCAGCGGGTTTGGCGAGGATGTTTACGACCGCGTCGTGGAGCCTCGGTTCGCCGAATATATGGGAATTGCGTTCGAACCGATCGGCCTTCAATTTGCAAGGCTTCATCTGCAGGAGGTCCTTGCGGTGCCGACGCAGGAGGTTGGCCAAATCTGGGGTCACGCCGATTTCGACATCGATGTCGCGGGGCGATTATTGGATGGTGCATTTTTCTATGGCGAATGCAAATGGCGATCGTGCGTGATCGACCTTGGCCACGTCCGATTGTTGCGGGAGCGATCCGAGAGAACGACTTACGGGGAAGGAGCGACGGGCAAGCACTACCTGTTTTTCAGCAGAAGCGGTTTTTCAAGCGATGTCGAGAGTTTGGCGAAAGAAGACGACCGGCTGCATCTGATAACCCCCGAAACACTGGTAAAGCCGCGCCTGTAGAGGCGACAACGTGGGCGCATCGCCACTCCTAATGCGTCGCCTGACGCAACTCCTGAACAGGCGACAAAGGGATTTTGAGAAAGCCTATCTGCGACAAAATGAAGACGATGTTACGATCAACAAATCTCCCAAAGAGGCGTCCACATATGAACCCCTCGGGCTGGACCACGGGACACGGGAAAACTGATACGCTCTGTGGGCCCCAATCGGAGAAGGCTCATGAAGTCCCGAGGAGCCTATCGACGGCACTCAACGCCATCCAAGCTGCAGCTTTGCCAGGACATACGAAATGGCGTCATCGGACGAAGTGATGCCCAGCGCACTTATGGCGTCTCGGCCAACCTCATCCAGTTGTGACTGACACAGTTCGATCGCGGCGAACTAAATGACGAAGAAGCGACGGCTGAACTGACGGCATCCAGAAGTGCCATCGTATCGATCGGTTTCGTGAGAAAGTCCAAAGCGCCACCCTTCAGACCCCTGACGGTCATCGGGATATCTCCGAAGCCCGAGACGAATATGATCGGCATCCGACTTCTGCTCGTCGTGATCATGCCCTGCAGGTCAAGGCCGTTCACTCCGGGCATGTTGACGTCGAGGAGGAGACAACAGGGGGATGTCAGGACGGCCGCAGCGAGGAAGGACTGTGCGGACTCGAACAGGATCGGCCGCCAGCCAGCAGATCGGATCACGAGTTCAAGCGTTTCCCTGACAGACAAGTCGTCGTCGACCGCGAAGACAGTCGTCCGCGTCTGCACCAGTTACAGTCGAGATCATCCGGTAGATGCGCTCCTCTCCTAAGAAGGGGCCAGCTCGTCCAACCTAAGAAATCATATCACAGTACGTTGCTGACGACATGACACCACGTTCGTTTTACAGATGCCCACCGTGCGTCGATTTGCGTGAAACTCCATTGTACGATGGTATCGGATGCAAATTCTGGATGACGTTAGGACGGCCCAGGATGCTGCATCCATCACGGCCTTCGAGAATTCCGGACGGCTTCATGTTTTTACCCGCAACGTGAAGACCGTGAGTTCCGAAGGCCTGCCCAGACGAAGTGCAAAACCAGGCCACAACGCCGTTCCGTTGTTGACGTAAAGCTGCATCCCATCGACGTCATACCAACCGGACACGAAGCCGTCGTTTGCACGCGCAACCAGACGATCGAGGCCGATGACCATGCCGCCATGGGTGTGGCCCGAGAGCTGAAGCGCGATTCCCACCGTTGCCCTCTGCCGTGCCATCCGTGGCTGATGATCGAGGAGTATGACAGGGGCTCCGTCCGGCGCTCCCTTCAAGGCCTTGGCGATATCAGGTGCGGGAAATTTGCTCCTAACCGCTGCGTGATCGGTCACTCCGGCGATGACAATCTGTGCACCGCCGCGCTCGATAACCGCATGTGCATTCGTCAGCATGCCAATTCCGAGGCCAGCGTCGTGTTTCATCCAGGCATCGTAGTCGAAGAGGTATTCATGATTACCGGGGATCGCATATACGCCATCTCGCGCCCGCAGTTCGGCAAGCGGGGCGACGTCTTCGCGACGGCTCTCCAAGCCGCCGTCGATGAAGTCCCCGGTAATGGCGATGAGATCGACCTCGAGCGCGTTCGACCTTACGACGACGGCTCGCGCCCACCACGCGGGAAACAGCCGACTGAGGTGAAGGTCCGTCAGCTGCAGCAGGCGATATCCATCGAACTCGGTGGGTAAGCCAGAAATACCGATCTCGACGTTCTTTACTGGAGGCACTCGAATAGCCTGGATGACGCCCGACGCCGAGATGGCGAGCGCCGCCGTTCCAATCGCATACCGTACCTCCGGTGGGATGGTCGGAAAGCGTCCGACGCCCAGCATGACAACAAGCGAGAAGACATCAAGAGCGATCTGGAAGATCGCGAGAAGGACGGTCGTACCGAATAGCAGGTTGAACAGGATGATGAGCGGGCGCGGATATTCCGGCGCGAAGACCGAGCCCGAAGATATTCTGTTGATCACGAGATGCTGGGACGCGACGAGAAGGAGGCTCGCGATCAGGATCTTGAGTGAAAGGAGCCAAGGAAGAACGGCGAGGAAGCGTGTCACGACAACCAACCAGGGAAGTCCGAGGATCAAATAGAACATGCAATAGGCCTGGGATGATCGCGCAACGGCGAGATGGCGGGCGCGTCGACGCGGTGGCCTTGCCGGCGCAGAAGCAAGATGGCGATCCGCACTCAGCCGCGCAAGTCCTTCGTCAGATCGATCGCGTACTGTGTTTTTCTGATCGGAGCGAGACACAGCAGCGACGAAAGCCGGATAAGATGCCCGAAGCTGTCGTCTTCGTTTTCAGGAGAGCCATGAGGGCTGCGGCGATTAAGAAGGCCCGCCCCCTCGGATCATCGCGTCACACTGCCTCTAGCTTTCGGTGCGGCGTCTCGGGAAACTCGACATCGATCCTATCGCCAGGATGTATTTCGCCACCTTCAAGAACAACGGACATCACACCGGCTTTCCTGATCAGATTGCCGTCTTCGTCGTGGTCTAGGACGGCGGACATCAGTCCTTTTTGGAACCTGTCGATCTGGCTGCAAGGATTGCGCAGACCTGTAATCTTGAGGCGCACCTGCTGTCCGATCCTCAGAACTGTGTCCGTCGGAAGATCGAGAAGCGCGACGCCGGAGGTCAGGATGTTCTCGCCCAAATCTCCCGCCTTCACAAAGAACCCCTTTGCTGTCAGTTCCTCGAACAGCTCGGAATGTATGAGGTGGACCTGTCTCAAGTTTGGTTGGGTCGGATCGCGGGCGACGCGAGAGCGATGTTTTACCGTGACGCCGGCATGGGCGTCTCCATCGACACCCATCCCTTCGACGATGGAGATGCTGTCGACGACGGTCTTTGAAAACTCGTGAGACGATCGACGGGCGACGGAAACGACAGATGGCATTCACTTCTCCGGGACGGTCGGTGGCAGGGCGGGGTGCTTTCGACTTGTTTATAACACAATGACTCCCTATATGATTGTCATCGGCATTGCTGGTGAGCGCTGGAATAAACTGTTGCTCGCAGTGCTGGCGTCGCTTCTTGCTTTTGACCACGGATGTACTGGCAGGGGTGTAAAGCGACGGTGAGGAAGGTCGGTGCGATTTCGCCCCGGCCTTTTTTGTTTGTTTCCGAATGAATGGCCTCGGATTGGAACCGGCGCCCAACTGTATTGCTCAGGCGCTCCGAGCCTGTTCCCGATGCCGACCTTCGACGAACGATCTTGGCGCAGAAAAGCCGGAAGGTCCTTCGGGTTGCGGCTGGTCGCGAGACCCTTGTCGGTGACCACCTCCTTGCAGACCCGGTTTCTGCCGGTGTTGCAGACGTCGATTGAGATGGTCTCCATCGGTTTGTGCCCGGTTCAGTCGGACACAAACTACTCCACGAGCCGGGATCGCCTCGCAATTTGTGATCGAGGTACATCAGTCGAACTTGACCAGGTCCTGGAAGATCAGTTGACCCCAGCTCTTGCCGCGTGCCTGCACCAGCAGTCCACCTTCCGACAATCCGCCAAGCTTGACCGGCGCGAAGCCGAGCTTTTCCGCAAGCGCGCCGATCTGCTCCGCGGCGCCGTCATCGTCGCTGGCGAGGAACACGACTCTCCTCCCGCCATGCGCGGCGGAATGCTTGGCAAGAGCCGCCGCGCCCAGATGGTTGAACCCCTTGACCAGTCTGGCACCAGTGAAAGCCTGCGCGACCATCTTTGAGGAAGGCTGGTCTCCCAGTTCCTGCGGCGGCACGCCATACGCATTGGTCACGTCGACGATTGTTTTTCGATGCCAGTCGGGCAGCGCCTTGGCGACGTCCGGATGCGCTTCGAATCGAACGGCCAGGAAGATGACGTCCGCCTTGACCGCGTCCGCCAACGTCTTGGGAATGATCGTGGGTCCGATCGCGGCTGCATCCGATGCGAAGCTTTCCGGGTCGCGGGTCGTTGCGACGGATACCTCTATGCCGCTCCGCGCGAACGCCTTGGCCAAGGCCTGGCCGATATTGCCGAAGCCGATAATTGCATAGGTCATCATAGTTCTCCTTAAGTTTGCCTGACGGCGCTCCGAACTAGGATGGAGCGCGTGGCCGGTAGGCCTCAGAGTTGGGCCAGGCCGCCGTCGACGGCGACTTCGCTGGCAGTCATGAAGCTGCTGTCGTCCGACGCAAGAAAGACGGCGACCGCTCCAATTTCCGCGGGATCGGCCATTCGCTGGAGCGGGGTCATCGAAGCGAAGACCTTCTGGCCTTCCTCGCCGAGTGCTTCTTTCGCGAGTTCGGTTGCCGTCGCCCCCGGCGACAGCACGTTCACCCGGATGCCGGTGCCCTTCAGGTCTTCCGCCCAGGTGCGAGCGAAATTGCGCACGGCCGCCTTGCTGGCGCTGTAGGCCGTCATTCCCGGAGCGCCGGTGGTTCCCGCGCTAGATCCGGTGAGGATGATGGAACCGCCCGGACCCATCAGCGGCAGCGCCTTCTGGACCGTGAAGATCACGCCCTTCACATTGGTATCGAAGGTTTCGTCAATGTGCGCGGCGGTGATCTTGCCGAGCGCGAGCTGGCTTCCCGCCCCGGCATTGGCGAAGACGACGTCGAGCGTTCCGCGCTCGGCCTTCACCGCTGCATATAGCCGGTCGAGGTCGGCCTCGTCGGAAACCGATCCCTTCACCGCACGGGCATTGGGTCCAAGTTCGGCAACGGCGGCGTCGAGGACTTCCTGCCGACGGCCGAAGATGAAAACGAAGGCGCCTTCATCGATAAAGCGTTTTGCCGCCGCACGACCGATGCCGGTCGCCCCGCCGGTGATTACGGCGGTCTTTCCATTGAGTCTGGTCATGTCATTCACCCTTGGTTGAGTTTCGGAGACCTCAACATAGGTCGACCGGTCCCTGCCTATGAGTGTGCAAGCACGCACATCGGTGGTGCATAATAAGTCCGGAAGCGCCACTGATGTCGGCAATGACGATCGGTATGTTTGCCGTCGGATGCTATGACGGCCGCACGCTTTGCCGTATGATAGCTGAGACACGAGGTTTGAAAGGCGCACCGGGCGGTGCCGGATTGCACCATGATCGACTGGGATGACATTCGTTACTTTCTCGCCGTGGCGCGCGAAGGATCAGTGCGGGCCGCCGCCGAGGGCCTTGGAGTTTACCATTCCACCGTGCTGCGACGCGTCGCGCAGCTCGAGGAGCGCTTGGGCGCGCAGATGTTTGAAAAGCTGCCTTCGGGCTATCGCCTGACGTCCGCGGGTGAGGAGGTCCTTGAGCTTGCCAACCAGATGGAAGCGTCGTCGCATCAGTTGGAAACGCGCCTCCTCGGTCGCGACCAGAGCGTGCGCGGCCTTCTGCGGGTGACCTTGGCCCCGGCCCTCGCAACGCACCTGCTGATGCCGGACTTCGCCGAATTCGCACGGCTGCATCCCGATATCGAGATGGACGTTCTGTCGTCCGGCGAGCTAGTCAATCTGACCAACCGGGAGGCAGACGTCGCGATACGCGTGGTCTACGACCGCAAGACGCTGCCGCTCAATCTTCACGGTTTGAAAGGACCTGAGGTGTTCGGAGGCGTCTACATTTCCCGAGACCGACTATCTGCGCGGCGTGGAGGCGCATCTGATCCCGTCCGTTGGATTGTGATCAGCAGTCATGGGGTTCCGGACTGGGCAAGTGAGGGCGAGGTTCGCACCACCGAGGTGCCGTTCAGGGTCACGGACGCCGAGGCTCAGATCGTCGCCGTCCGACAGGGACTGGGGATCACGACGCTGCCCTGTTTTGTTGGAGATGCCGACCCGCTGCTGACGAGGGTGCCAGGCACTGACCTGCACATATACGGAACGCTCTTTCTTCTCACCCAAGGGGAGACGCGCAAGACGAAGCGGGTGCGTGCCTTCACGGAGTTCCTATCCCGCAGGCTCGCCGGCTATGCCCCGCTTTTCACGGGGCATAGCCAGGAAAGGTTCGGGGCCGAACCCAGCGGCAACAATGATGGCGACGTCACCGTTCTTGAAAGGTAGCCTTCCAGTGATCGAATGACGCCGCCGGGTCGGGGACTAAAGGCGGGAGATCAAGTCAGAGCGTGTCGATCAGGCCTCCGTCCACCCGCATCGACGCGCCGGTCGTTGCGGACGCAAGAGGCGAGGCGAGGTAAGTCACGAGATTGGCGATTTCCTCCACGCTGGCGGCCCGTTGTATGAGCGAACTGCTGCGGTGTTTCTTGACGAAGTCCGCCGCGACCTCCTCGATTGGCTTTCCCGTCTTCGCGCGCTCGTCGGCGAGCATCGCTTCGACGCCTTCGGACAGCGTGGGGCCTGGGAGAACGGAGTTCACGGTGACGCCGGTTCCAGCCATGCGCTTCGCAAGGCCGCGAGCAACCGCGATGTCGGCAGTCTTGCTGACGCCATAGTGGATCATCTCGACCGGAATGTTGAAGCCGGATTCCGACGCGATGAAGATGACTCGGCCCCAGTCGCGTTTCTGCATGCCGGGAAGGTAGGCGCGCGAAAGCCTGACGGCGGACATGACGTTCACCTGCCAGTGGCGGTCCCATACTTCATCGTCAGCATCGAAGAAATCGAGCGGCTGGAAGATGCCCGCGTTGTTGATGAGGATGTCCACGTGGGGAACTTTGGCGACAAGAGCGTCACATCCTTCAGCGGTCGCGAGATCGGCCGCGACGGCGGTTACGGTGCCCTTTGCTCCTTCGCCTTTCAGGCGTTCGGCGGCCTTCACGGTCTTCTCGTCTGATCGGCCGTTGACGACAACGTGTGCACCCGCCCTGGCGAGCTGGCGGACGATCGCGTAGCCGATGCCTTCCGTGGATCCAGTAACGAGTGCGGTCTTGCCTATGAGGTCGATTTGCATTTTCTGCTCCTATGGGGTTTGGATTACAAAACTTATGAAGATTGACAATCGGTCGCTGCGGTCCATCACCGCCGGGCGGCGGCCCGCTCCGACGCTTCACGGAACACGAGTTCAATCAAGATCTGGCCGGGCGTCCTGACGAACAGGCGCCGCTCGCCTAGATCGGGCAGGTCCATCGTCGAATAAGGGGTTTCGTTTTTGTCGAGGCGAGCCCGGAGTTCATCGTAACCGTCCAGCCGGAAGCCGATATGATCGATGACCTCGGCGCTGCGTCCGACGGGCGCCCCACCGCCGGGGATGAGATGGACGATCGGTTGGTCACCTTCATAGAGCCAGTAGCCCGGAAAGCCGAATGAGGGACGGTACCCGACCGTCAGACCGAGCAGGTCTTGGAGGAACTGTCTGGTACCTTCCAGATCGGCGGTCCGCAACGTCACGTGATCGAGGTTCATGGCCTTCACCCGATCACGCCACCGCCATCGACCCGGACAGTCGACCCGGTGGCGAAGGGCGTGGTCATGAGGAAGAGCACTGCGTTGGCGATATCCGAGGGCTGACCAATAGTCTTGGCCGGCAAGTTGGCAGCAACGCGCTCGAACATGGCGTTTCGGCTGGCATCCTCCATCTTCGCCCAGAGGGGCGTGTCAATCAGGCCCGGGGAAACCGCATTGACCCTGATGGGCGAGAGTTCGAGCGCCAGCCCGCGGCCCAGGGATTCAAGAGCGGCATTGATCGCGCCCTGAAGGACTGAGGAACCGGATGGACGTTCGCTCAGGAAGCCGGAGATGAAGGTAAGCGAACCTCTCTCGGTAAAGCGGGCTGCCCTGGCGACCCGGTAGGCGCCCCAGAACTTGCTCTCCATCGCCCGCCTTGCATCGTCGAGAGAGAGCTTGCGAACCGGTCCGCTGGGCGTCTGTGCGGCAGAGATCACGACGTGATCCCAGGCATCGTGCCCGGCAAAGAAAGAATCGACTGCGCTTTCGTCGCCGGTGTCGAGGACCGCCGTTTCGACGTCGCCGAGGGACGACGCAGCTTCAGCGAGCTTCTGTTTTGAACGGGAGGCGATCGTCACCTTTGCGCCGGCTTCGAGAGCCTGCTTTGCGACTGCATAACCTATCCCGGAACTGCCGCCGACGACGAGGACGCGTTGATTGGTCAAGGATGTCATTTTGGTCTCCTGTTTGACGGGGAACCGTCGTGTTGAGTTCGATGTCCCAGAACATAAGGCATGACAGCAGTCGCAAGAATGGCTGTTGTCGGCGAGTGTCTCTTGCGATATCAGCAAGAGTATGAGCGACAACTTCCTAGACATGCTTGTTTTCGTAAGGGTGGCGGACGCGGGAAGTCTTTCCAGTGCCGCACGAGAGCTCAACTTCTCCCTGACTGTCGTCAGTCGCAAGCTGTCGCGGCTCGAAGAGCGGTTGGGCGTCCGTCTGATGAACCGCACGACGAGGTCACTGACCTTGACCGAGGAGGGCACGCGCTTCTACGAGCGCTGCGTCCGCATCCTTGCTGAAATCGAGGACGCCGAGACGGAGGTCACGAGCGGCCGGGATACCGCCAGCGGCACACTGAAAGTGACTGCCACCTTCGCCTTCGGAATGCGGTGGCTTGCGCCGCTGCTAGGCGAATTTCAGCGCGCTCATCCCGGTCTGCATGTGCGTCTCGACACGGACGACGGCGTCGCGAACATCGTCGACGCCGGGTACGATCTGGCGATCCGGTTCGGTGCGCTTGCCGACTCCAGCCTCGTCGCGCGGCAGCTTGCACCCAACAGGCGGGTTATCTGCGCGGCGCCCGCCTACCTTGACATCCGCGGCCGGCCCAGTTCGCTCGAGGACCTTCTGCAGCACGACGTCGTATCTTTCGGCGACCCTCCGAACACGCATTGGGTGTTTGCGGATGGCCGCTCCGTCAACCTTCGCGGCAACCTCAGCACCAACAACGGCGAGCTTGGCCACCGCTGGGCGTTGCAGGGAGCGGGCCTCATCCTGAAGTCCATCTGGGACGTTCAGGACGACGTCGCTGCCGGAAGGCTGGAAGTCGTACTTCCGGCGCACAGGCTGCCCGCCGCGCCGATACACGCGGTTTTTCCTCACAGTCGGCTGGCGGCGGCAAAAGTTCGCCTTTGCGTGGACTTCCTCGCCGCGCGGCTAAGGAAGGCGTCGCCGGAACTGTGACGGGTACCTGGGAGGGCCGGGTCACATCCGTAATCTCGAAATTCATGCCGCCGATGTGCATTTGGTGCGCCAAGAGCCCGGAAGCCAGGCGGCCGATACTCACGGAGAGTAATGGCTAAACACGAAGTCCTTCGAGCGGTCGAGTTTTGTGTGGCACGCAAAACAGGATTTTATGAGCGGCTCGCTCTGGTTGGCGATGCCGTTCTCGAACTGGCCATATCCCCACCCACCAGTGTCGGCGTACTTCTTCGAATCCTTCACGCTGATCTGCACATTCGTCGGGTCGCCCGCCACGAAGGACTGCGGCGCCGGAAACACGGCGTCGTTTTCGGGAGACGACTTGTAGACATACGCCAGGCGGGCAATCACCGATCCATCGGGGAAGGGCCGCGACCCCTCGCGGAATGCCTTCACGGCAATGTCGTTTCCGAGGATCGCTCGAATGTCATTGTTCTTTCCCGCTTCGTGGGCGACCGTGATCACCTGCCAATCACGATATCCTTCTGGAAGACTGACGCCGTAAATCGGCGAGGCATTGTCAGTAGCGGCGACGACAGCAACGACGAAAGGTAGACAGATCGCGGCAACACCTAACGGCAGCGCCCGCTTGGCAATGTACTTTCGCATTTCAGTCTCCTTGTAAGAAAACCATATCGATCATCTCCGCTCCACTTACATCCGCGTTTGGGGTTCACCTACTGCCCATGAAGTTGCCGTTTAACGTGCTGATCTGACCGCAGACGATATTCTGGATTCGTTTGATTGCGGGCCAGACGCGAGGAAGTGCGAAGCATCGTGGCATAGTACCCCATCGAAAAACTAAGCCCTAATGAAACGCTGCGATTGCTTCCAAACCATCGCGGTCGTCCGGGATGGTCATGCGTCCGAGCGCGGCGTGCGGCCGAAGGTCCGTTTGAAGGCATGGCAGAACGCGCTTTGCGAACTGTAGCCGACATCCGCCGCTGTCATCGCGACGGACTGGCCCATGTCCAGCTTCCTTTGCGCAAGAACCATGCGCCAGCGGGTCAGGTAGTCGAGCGGCGGACGGCCCACGCGATCGACGAATCTCTGGGTGAAGGCCGAGCGCGACATTCCGACCTCCGATGAGAGCATCGGAACCGTCCACCGTCGCGCGACATCGCCGTGCAACAATCTGAGCGCCGGACCGACTTTCGGGTCGGAGAGTGCGGTTATCCAGCCGATGTTCGTGGCGGGACCGGTGGCAACAAAGGCGCGGACCGCCACGACGATCAGGACTTCTGCCAAATGCTCGGCGACCAGCGAACTACCCAGATTCCTGCCGCTGACTTCATTCCTCAAGGACTTGAGGGTGCTTGCAACAATCTCCGCGGTCGGAGAGGTTCGGTCGACGCGCAGGAAGGTCGGTAGGGCGTCCAGCACGAAGGAGGCGCTGCCATCGGCAAACCCGCTTCCACCGCCGATCATTGCTGTCTCGTCCGCCGCTCCAAGGCGCACGATATCTCGTCCCGGCGCGGCGTAGAGAGGCATGCCGTCTGCCGGGTCAATCTCCGGACTGCTTGCGACGGTGTAATGCGTGTTGTTGATGAGAACGACGTCGCCTTCTGTGATCTCGTCCGGCGGGCGGTTCGGCAGCAGGAGCCAGCATCGCCCCCGAGTGACTGCGACAAATTTTAGCCGCGCCCGTCCATCGAAAGAAAGTGCCCAGTCCCCCGCGGCTTCGAGGGCGGTTCCGCGGACGCTGCGCGCGCCGAGCGCAACAAGAACTTGAGAAAACGGATCGGAGTTTGTTTCGGCGGATCGCGACAAAGACATG
Source organism: Rhizobium sp. BK376 (assembly GCF_004341625.1). GTDB lineage: Bacteria > Pseudomonadota > Alphaproteobacteria > Rhizobiales > Rhizobiaceae > Rhizobium. Next base: position 13,939 of record NZ_SLZG01000022.1, read on the forward strand.
ACCAATCGAGCATAGATCATCCTGTCCATGCCGCATAGGCTAGATTTCCCAACTAAAACATGGAGCCCATTGTGACCATAGAAAACAAGATTGTTGTAGTCACCGGCGCCGGGCGCGGCATCGGCCACGCGACCGCTCTCCATCTCGCCAAGCGCGGCGCATATGTCGTCCTCGGGGCTCGCAGTGAAGCAGAGATCGCCGCCTTGGCGGCGGATATCGAGACGACGGGCGGTCAAGCCATCTGGCGTGCGACCGACGTCACCCGGCGTGCCGACCTCGATGCGCTGGTCGATCTAGCGTGCACACGTTTCGGTCGGCTCGATGTCATAGTCAACAATGCGGGCATCGGGCCGATTTCGCGCTTCGACGCCCTTCAGGTCAACGACTGGGACGCCATGATCGACGTCAACCTGAAGGGCGCGCTTTACGGGATTGCCGCAGCACTTCCGGTATTCGGTCGCCAGGACCGAGGCCATGTTGTCAACGTCATCTCGACCGCCGGCATCAAGATCGTCCCGACGATGGGTGTCTATGCGGCGACCAAAAATGCGCTGCGTACCGCTACCGAAGCGCTGCGCCAGGAGTCCGGCCGCAATCTTCGCGTCACGGAAGTGTCGCCCGGTTTCGTCGACACCACCTTTGCAGACTCCACGATCAAGGTTCCCGAGATCCGAGCTGCAATTCGAAAGCGAAAGGAAGAACTCGCGATTTCGCCGGATGCGATTGCAAGAGCGATTGCTTTCGCGATCGAGCAGCCCGACGACATCGAAATCGGCAGCATCGTGGTCCGCCCGACCGCACAGGACTGACCATAGATTGCCAACGAGGATGGGCTGGCAAATCAGAACCGATCCCTCACCACCTCTGGACCTTCGAGGTTGTTTGAACAGAGGTCGAAGAGATGGTGAGGATGGTATTGCTCGGCTTGGCCTGGGCATTTGGCGGCATTGGTGGGCGCCGGATCTTCGGGACTATCGGAGTTCCTCTTCGTGGAAATGTGGGAGTATTTGTTGCTCAATGCTGGCAGGTGCAGGAAGTTTAGGCTCGACAACTACCAAGCGAGAAACGGTCGAACAAGAAGAAGGCCGCCATTGACAGCTGGCGGTCTTCAATGTGGTCACAGGAACATCGGATTGCGCGTCAAGCAGCGCCCCGCCGCGCGGCCTTGTCAGCCGCCTTCCGATCCGATCCACACTTCTCGATGATTTCCTTGCGAGCACTGCCTGAACATGCGTTTGGACAGCGCTTTGTCACCAACAGCGAGCAGCGTCCGGCCCGCCTCCTTGCTAACAAGAACGTGATGAGGGCGGACTGGCATTCAAACCAACCTCATGTCATGGGTCGCCTAAATCTCCCATCCGAATACACCGCGCCAGATGATTGAACTCTCTTCAGCGACTGGTGATTGAGCTCTGATTGTGTCCGAAACAAATGTAGCCGCCACCAAGCCCCAGATCTCTGACATCAGTCTGTCGCGACGAGACCGTCTGGCGATGGCCGCGCTTATGTTCTCGATCGCGTTGGCCGTTCTCGATACGGCGATTGCGAATACTGCGCTGCCTTCGATAGCGGCAGGTCTGAATACGACGCCAGCCGCCTCGGTGTGGATCATCAACGCCTACCAGCTTGCCGCGGTCGCCACATTGCTTCCGTTCGCAGCACTCGGGAGCGTTGCCGGCCACCGTCGCGTCTACCTTCTCGGATTGATTCTTTTCACCTTCGCGTCGGCGGCATGCAGCTTTTCCGGATCTCTCGAGACACTAACGGCGTCAAGGATCCTGCAAGGCATCGGCGCAAGTGCCATCATGAGCGTGAACACGGCGCTGATCGCCATGATCTACCCGAGCAAGATCCTTGGACGAGGATTGGGTCTCAATGCCCTGGTGGTTGGCATCGGTTTTGCGGTTGGTCCAACGCTCGCCTCCGTCGTCCTCTCCTTCGGGCCATGGCCATGGCTGTTTGCGATCAACGTGCCGATCGGCGTGCTTGCGTTGGCTTTCGCCTTTTCGAACTTGCCAAAATCTGACACGTCGGGGCACAAATTCGACGCCACAGCAGCTATACTCACAGCGATAGCCTTTGCCGCCCTCATCTTTGGACTGGGGGAAGCGGCGCAATCTGCGTCGCCCTATCGAACTGTCCCGGCGCTGGCCATTTTCCTGATCGTGACCACAGTGCTCGTCAGATATGAAGCCAATAGTGCTGCGCCAATGTTGCCGATCGATCTGTTGAAGCGACCAATGTTCGCTCTATCCGCGCTGACCGCGTTCTGCGCCTTCGCAGCCCAGGGACTGGCATTCGTTTCCTTGCCATTTTATCTCGAACATTCCCTGGGGATGAGTGAAACGACAACCGGGTTCGTGATGACACCTTGGTCGGCTGTCGTTGCAATCATGGCACCTATCGCTGGCCGCCTATGCGATCGGTATCCCTCGGGAATTCTTGGCGGGATTGGTCTTGCGTGTCTGGCTGCTGGCATGGCGCTCCTGTCGATCGCCCCAGCAGGCGCGAGCCTGGGAATGATCGAGATCTGCATGGTGGTGTGTGGCGCCGGTTTCGGGTTCTTCCAGTCGCCAAATCAGAAAGCGCTTATGTCTAGTGCCCCGAAAACAAGAAGCGGCGGCGCAAGCGGGGTCATTGCAACGGCCAGACTGATCGGCCAAGCAACTGGCGCTGCCCTTGTCGCCTTCAGCTTCGGCATCGCCGGTGAACACGGACCGACATTGGCCCTGCTGCTCGGCGCCGTCTTTGCAGCGGTGGGATGCGTGGCAAGCGCGAGTCGGCTGCTGACACGGTGACCGCGATTTAACTGGCGGATGACAAGGCTGGTGGTCGGACCAAACACCTTGCTCAAGGCGAAGGGAGATACGAATTGCCGTTCTCTCTTTCTCGCTGACATCGTTCTGATCTATTCGGGTTCCTCCTGATCGGCGGGGGCACTCGTCGGGCTGCCGACAACGGCGCCGACCGGGGGCGGCCGCGCCCCTCCTTTTGACTACCTGAGATCACCGACGATCCTGGTACGATGAAGCATCATTTCCTTTCCGCTGCCAGGCCTGCAGACCGCGGGGGGCTTGTCACTTGGAGTTGCTGCACACGTGAACGAGGAACTGAAGAATGCAGCCGCAAAATTCAGAAACCAGCGTCGGGTTTGAATAGTGCGATTGGACGGGCGGCGGTCTGCGTGCCATCGCCTTGATTGAAGAACCGCAGATGGCGGATCTGCCAAGGTATAGCCCCACGCGCTGACCCCATATGGGTAGGGCATGACGTACAAATGTAATATGCTGAAGAGGCTTTACAATTCGCGCGGTTTGCATCTCTTTACCCAAGACAGGTAGGTCCAAACGGGTATCACAATGTCGAGCGCCGACTTTCTGCTTTCCGAACGACAACAAAAACTACTGAGAGCGTTATTCTTACACGGTGAGGGCCAATTCTCTGTTTCCGACCTCATCCGGATCGCCGGGCCTCGCAACGGCGCGACCCAGAGGATTCTCGACAGCTTCGAGAAAGCCGGTGTCGTCACGAGGGAGCCGAGGGGAAACCAGAGACTTTACAGCGTGAACAAGAAGTATCCTTTCTACCCTGAACTGCGTTCGATCTGCCTCAAGACCTTCGGCCTGGCTGACGTGATCTCCGATGAGTTGATGAAATTCGCGCCCAACATCCAGACCGCCTTCGTTTTCGGCTCCATCGCAAGGGGGAGGAGCGGGCGGACAGCGATATCGACCTCATGGTTGTGGGGGACGTGGATTGCTTCGAATTAGGCGAAGTCGTCGAGAACCTCAAGGGCGCACTGGGACGCGACATCCACCTCAATCTATACACGCCGGCCGAATGGGACGACTTGCAGTCCGACCGCGTGACCCGAGCGATCAAGAGTGAACCTCGCATCATGGTGGCGGGGGCACGAAGTACCCGCACCAGGCGCTCATCGAAATCGCTGGAGCCGAGCGAAGGCTGGCATAAAGGTCTCGGTTGGCATCCTGAGGTGGGCCGAGCGGTTTTCAGCATTGTTGCTGTTGTAGAAGCGGACCGAAGACCGTGTTCACGTCCAACCAAACAACCTACCGGAGACAATTGATTGGATTTGTCCAGCCAATCGGTCGCCCAGCTCGCGACCCTCGGAATCTCTGATATTCCACAGGATGGTGGATCCGACGAGCACCAATGATCTCGGCGAAATCGAATTTTGCAGCAAGCTGCTGCAATTTGGACTGCGGTCGCGCGACTATCTTGTCGGAATCGTCGCATAGTACTCAAAGCGATCCAGAAATCGGGAATTCGATGGGGATCCGGTCGATGTTCCGTTGCTCGACGAACCGCCTAGACCGTTTCCGCCGTACGGCCGGAGCAAAATCCATGCGGCAAGTCCAACGAGGAACAGCGCAGCGAATACCAAGGCCCATCCAGAGCGCGCTTTTCCGCTTCGGGCGCCGCGTCGTCCCTGCCCTTCGTATTGCGTTTTCTTGTTTGATGACCCGAATGGATCCCCTGGTGGTCCGCTCATAATGGTACTCCGCGCGATAGGTCTGGAACCTGCTGCGCGATTGCTTGTTCCACCTGCCGGGCCTTGATATCGCGCAGAGTATCGTTCAAGATATAGCCGGCTCAGGCCGCGTTCACTGCTATGCCGCCCACGATGATGGTGACGTTCGAGACGTTCACCTGCCATGTCTCAAACTTCACTGGCATGTTTGATTCCTCGGTAGCCACCCGCTGCCCTTTTCTGTATGCCATCATGCCAGCTGTTGAGCCCGCAGCGCTTTCATCGTATTTGGTGAAACAGCGATAAGAAAGAAAAGGCCCCGGAAATGGTGCGAGAAGCGGCCGTTAAGGCTACTCCCAATTCGCAATAGCGCTGCACTGCACAATCGCATATTACAGAAGGATGAAACATCCTCGTTCCCGACCTGCGGCCTGGCTTCTGCTTGCCTTCATTATTTTCGCTACTGTTTGCCCAATCAGCGTGCGTCCGCATGACTATCTTCCTGTGGAAGTCGATCGAGCATTGGCGTTCTTCCTGATGACGGGCGCCTTTGTCGTGGCCTATCCCAATCGCTGGCTCTCTGTGACACCGATGTGCATAGCCGGTGCCTTCGGCATCGAAGCGCTTCAATTCTTGTCGGAAACCAGACATCCTGAGCTGGCGGACGCAATGGTGAAGGCAGTAGGCGCTGCTTTGGGTGCGTCGCTCGGAATTGCTTTCAATGCAGTCCGACGCCGTGCCTTAGGATGGCGACAGACCGCACCCTCCCCCGCGGCGGAGTCAGCTATCGCGTCATTGGTCATCTTGAAGATCATTTCGAGAGTACTAAAGTAACGAATCTCACTTTCTTTCCGTCCATTGCCCCGCGTTCCTGAAGATGCGGGGGTTCTTTTTGCAGATCCATGACAGCAGAAACCCGGTCCGACGAAATCAGAGAGGCCTTCCTGGATGTTCTCCGACGGCTTGGCGTCCGCTAGAGCTTTTGACCTTACGGAGATGTCATTGGCGCAGCTTGCTCTTGCGTTCGTGAAGCAGTCGAAGCAGCCCCTTCAGTTCCGGTTCGTCAACTTTGACGGCAGCCTCAAAGCAAAAGCACCATAGAAGTTCTCGCTGGCCCTGCTCCCGATCGTGATCCAATGGCTTTTCAAACTTCAGCAGATGGACCTGGACCACACAAGGCACGTTCTCGCCGTCGCTGAGGCATTTGAGATAGGTGAAATATCCGAATGCCTTCTTCGATACCTTACCGCAAACGCCGGCCTCTTCACGCGCCTCTTGCTCGGCGACTTGATGGGCGGATTTGCCCTCCATGGGCCAGCCTTTCGGGATTGCCCAGCGGCGTGACTCTCGGGTCGTGATCAGAAGCACCTCAAGCGCGCTGGAGCGCCGTCTTTTATGTGGATGATCTCGACAGCTTCAATACCTGGTTCGCGGCCAATGGCGCGGACATCCTTCACCCGCCACAGGCAACACCCCTCGGGCGAAACATGACCGTTCGAAATCCCGATGGGTCGGTCGCAGAGTATTTTGAGGCCGCTGGCGCAAACATCAACAGATCATCGGACCGTTAGGTCCGCCTGCTCGATGCGACACCGGAACTGCGGCGACATTGCTCGGCGACTGCGCGCCACCGGCCCCTTGCCGGATCGGTCGAACACCCGTTGCGCCCGGTTGGCGTCGCGATCAGCGCGTCGCCCTAATGACGTTAATGAATGCCCTCAGACTTGGCGGCACGTGCCGATGTCCGGGATAATAGAGGAACAGGCCAGGGTAGGCGGGTGACCCGTCCTCAAGCATCGCCTTGAGACGACTGTCGGCAAGATAGGGTGCTGCAACCCGCTGCGGAATGAAGGCGATACCCGCGCCAGCCAGCGCTGCTTGAGCCATCAGCTCCGTCCTGTTGAGAATGAGTTGGCCGGGCACGTCGATCGACAGCGCGTGACCGTCTCGCTCAAACTCCCAGCGATAGGGCCGTCCGTTCGGCGTCCGGGAGCGCACGCAACGATGGTCGGCAAGGCCTTCCGGCGTTTGCGGCGGCTCGCGGCCATCGAGATAGGCCGGAGACGCAACGGTGAGCATCCGCGACTCGCCTCCGAACCGGACCGCAACCATGTCGCGAGGCACGGCCTCGCCGAGACGCACACCGGCGTCAAAGCCCTGGGCGACGATGTCGGCGAACGCCGGATCAGCCACCAGATCGAGCGTAACGTCTGGATATTGCTGAAGAAACCGTGGCACGATGTCAGCAGGAACATCGATGCGGTCGCCGACGCCGTGAGCCGAAGCGTTCCTTTCGGACGCTCTCTGCCGACATTGACATCTGCCAAAGCTTCGTCCAGCTCCCGCAGCAGCGGCGCCAGCCTGGCAACGAGTTCTTCACCCGATTGGGTCGGGGCTACGCTGCGCGTTGTGCGTTTGAGAAGGCGCACGCCGAGCTCTTGGCGCAGCCCTTGATTTTCCACCGCAGGCTCTCGCCTTCATCGACGTCCAGGCCCAGGGCCGGTTCAAGGGGCGCCGACACTACCGCATTGCACGATAAATGGTTCGTAAGACAGTTGATCTAGCTCAATGCGATCGAGCCGCGGCGGCGCACTATAGGCTTCGGATCAACACATCAAAGTCTGGATCGACACCATGCTTAGAGGAAAGCGCGACAGTTTCGGCGGCCCGCCGGGTCACCCGATCCCCTCTATGGATGAGGTGGGCGGTAGGATCCTGGTTCTGCGGGTCGTGGCGATCGCCGCACTCGCGAGGCTCTTGAAACGCTACGATGAAAAGGGCAAAGCTGAGCTGACAGCGGCGTTTCGCCGTGCAATCAAGAGAAAATGCGGACAGGCAAATCTCACCGAAGGTGATACCGCTGCCGCCTTGGACTATGCTCGCGAATTGTTCGATGAAGCGCTCACTCGGGCTTCTGCGCCCCAGTCTTCGGGCAGCCACTAATCCGGGGTTGGACGGCATCCGATAACCGAGCGGTCGGGAACCGGCTGGGGATGCCCGCCGATCGCAGATCTCAGGCCGCCTTCGGGCTTATAGCGGGAGCGATCGCTCGCGACGCTCAAAACACAAACGAGATTGTACTGCCTCCGGAGGGACGATCCGCCGGTACGCTTTGAGGTGATCGCCATGAATGTTGAAGAGATGTCCTACCAGGAGTGTATCGCATTTATAAATCGGCAATGGCTAGCAAGACTGGCTTGTGCCGAAGGAAACGTCCCATATGTCGTTCCAGTCCAATACGCTTGCGCCGCCGACAAACTATATGTTTTCACCTTGCCAGGCAAGAAACTGGAAATCATGAGAAAGAACCCTCATGTCTGTGTCCTGATCGACCAATTGAAAAGCAAGCATTCCTGGAAGAGCGTTGTTATCGAGGCGCGGTTCATTGACCTTGGCGCCGAAGAGTCTCGGGAAGAGAAAGGCCAGGCTTGGTCTTTGCTTGCGCAACATGCCGATTGGTGGGAGCCCGGTGCTTTGAAACCGACCGGCAAATTGGCGGATAGTCCGTCGAGCACACATCTGTTTTTCGCGCTTGAATTTGTCGACGTAAGCGGGAGGAAAGCCGACGGCTAGAGTCGCAGCTCTGGCGGCGAACACATCTTTGATAGTCAACAATGAGGGTTGCAGCCATGGCAAAAGGAAAAAGCCCGGCCCCAAATGAGACGAGCGGTGCAATGGCGCCGACAATTGGAGAGATCGAGGGCCGTCTCCTGGTACTTGAAATGGTCGCAGGAAGTGCCGCGGCCAGGTTGCTTAGCCTTCACGACAGCAACGAGAAAGCTGCGCTTGTTGCCGCGATTCTGGCAGACATCGAGCTTAGCTGCCGTAGCAAAGGGCTTCACTTCCGCGACATCCTAGACGCGCAAGGTTACGCTGAGGAACTGCTGGCGGACGCTCAACTCCAGGCGGACGGCCTTGATGATATCAAACATGCATATCTTCACCGAAAGCATGATTAGCCGCATTGGAATAGCTTTAGCCATACGGTTAGCGGTGAAACCGACAGTGACAAGGCAGACCTTGACGCGGCGCGAGCCCATTGCGCCTTCGTGAGACGAACCAGACAAACAGGTGAAGCAGTCGGGCACGCCGATCGCTATGTTACGCCTCAGGCGCACACCGGTTTGGCGCTGCCAGAGGTGACGAAGAGTGCGGTGTCGACTCTCAATTCTTTAAATGTCTTCCAACGAACTCATATACTTGATCGCAGTTCGCTCGACGAAACTGTATTTTTAACGAAAGCGCCGTCTTTGATAATAGCCCGCAGATTTTCTTCCGGGCGGGTCAATACCTGCACATCGGAAATTGGATCGCCATCCACAACAAGAAGATCTGCCATATAACCGGGAGCCACGCGACCGATTTGCTCTTGCATCCGGAAGAGAGCCGCAGCTGTCGTCGTGGCAGAGCGAATGATGTCGATTGGTGCTTGCACCGCCGAACGGATAACGAACTCCTCCAATTGCCGACGATGCATGGAGCCGAGCAGGTCGGTCCCATAAACGATCTTGACGCCAGCCTCATGCGCCATGCGCAACGCATTGATGCCGGCATCCACCACCTCGGAGATTTTCGGGACCATTTTCTGTGGTAGCCCAGACGCCACCCCTTCTTCTGCCAGTGCGCGATATGTGATCAGCGTCGGGACGAGAAACGCATCATATTGCTTGAAATGCCTGATTGCCGACATATCCAGAAGATTGCCGTGCTCGATCGAATCGACTCCGCACATGAGGGCGCGATTAATCGCTTTGGCCGTATAAGCGTGAGCCATGACGGGAATGTTGGCCGCATGGGCCTCCTGGACAGCGGCCTGTATTTCCTCGAAGGCGAATTGAGTGCTGTCAATCCGGTCAGTGGGCGAGGCGACGCCACCTGATACCATGATCTTGATCTGGTTTGCGCCTTTGCGGATTTCTTCGCGGCAAGCCTTGCGCATTTCGGCGACGCCGTCGCAGATGGCGCTCAAGCCCGCACAACAAAGACATTCGTTGAAATGCATATCGCCCGGTCCACGGATGTCGCCGTGGCCACCCGTCTGCGATAGGGAGTGGCCGCAGAACAGCAGGCGCGGTCCCTTGATCAATCCTTCATCCACGGCGCGCGCCAGCCCGAAATCGGCACCACCAGCATCTCGAACGGTGGTAAAGCCACGCATCAGCATGTCTTCCATGATCTTTCGCGCATGCTGCGCAACATAGAAGGGGGACATGCGGTTGACGGCGCCAAGATCCGCGGTGACAGCCGTAACGTGCACATGCGCATCGCAAAGGCCCGGCATGAGCGTGCGGCCACCGACGTTGAACTCTCGTGCGTCGGTGCGGGGTCGGCTGTCTCCGATAGAGGCGATCCGGCCATTGCTGATTTCCACGAAGCGATTGTCGAGGTAGGTACCGGCATCGACGTCGAGAACGCGCGCGTTTGAAATGATCATCGGCTCATTCATGTTGGGTATCCTGACAAATTTCGGCGGGATGTGTTCTGAAAACATCCGCCCTTGAGGCAATGCTTATCGGTCTATTCGGCCGCCGGCTTCGATTGGAGAGATTGTTTGAGTGCGCGCGGCTTGGTGGCCGGACGTGCCACGGGAAGGGTCTCGGAAGGGTAGCGATGGCTTTGGTCGACGACAGCGGCGTAGTGCTCGGGACGACGATCCTGCAGCAGGTTCAGACCAAAGAATTCTTCCGTTCGTGACTTCAGAATTTCTTCCTGCAGGTCAGCTGTATGGACGACGAGACCCTCCTCTTCGGCGAGGTAGCTGACGACTTTGCCGCGTGGATCGACGATCTGGGAGCCGCCATAGTAATCGACGTTCTGGGAGTAAGCCCCTTTTTCGCAGTGATTGGATATGACCAGCCAATTCTGATTGAAAAAAGCATTGCCTTGTGCTGCGGTATCCATGGCCCATCCGTGATAGTCGGTGGCGCGGTCATGCCCTCGCATCGGCCAGGCCGTCGACATCAAGACCACGTCGGCACCCTTGACCGCATAGGTGCGCAGCAATTCCGGGAAGCAGAGATCGTAGCAGATGATGCTGCCGAACACGCCGAGCGGCGTCTCGAATACGGGCATCTCTTCACCCGGATTGAAGTAAGGGAATTCGAACTGGTTGTGAACCTTCCGATAGATCCCAATGACGCCTTCCGGCCCGATGAGGGCAGTGGAATTGTAGATCGCGTTTCCGTGCAATGCGCGTTCCGCCATGCCGAGCTGGATGAGCATGTCGTGCTTGCGTGCCAGTGCTGCAATGGCTTGTGTAGACGGGCCGGGGATCGGTTCGGCTTCGCGGAAATAATATTGTTTCTGTTCTGCTTTCGCCTTGCCGGAAAGATCGAAGTCCGCATAGCCCTGAAGTCCGGCTTCCGGCAGAACGAGAACGTCCACACCCTTGTCGGCTGCTTCGTCTATCAATTCGGTGAAGCGCTGCAGGTTCTTTTTCTTGTCGTGGACGATTTTGACATTGGCTGCGGCTAAGGTGGCTTCGGTCATGATCCTGATCTCCTTTGGTCACGCAAGCGGCGGGCGCACCGGTTGATCCTGGTTGAAGGCAAGTTTCATCAGCCCCGTCACCGCTTCGGTATCGGTGGCAGGGACTGTGAAGGCGGAACGTCCAGTCTGGACGAGGCATAGTTCATCGGCAAAATCCCGGGCACGCGCGATGTTCTGCTCAACGAGAAGCATCGTCAGCCCGGCTGCGCGCAGCTTGCCGAGATGCCCGTAGATTTCATCGACGATACCTGGCGCCAGACCGAGCGACGGTTCGTCCAGAAGCAGAAGCTTGGGGCGCTCGGCCACTGCGCGCGCCAGGGCAACCATCTGCTGCTGGCCGCCCGAGAGCAGCGTTACTGGTTCCGAGAGGCGGGATTTCAAAGCAGGAAAAAGATCCAGCGCCTCATCGAGGCGTCCGTAGGCGGATTTTGGCAGGCCGACGACGATGTTCTCGAAGACGGACAATTGTTTCAACAGGCCGCGGCCCTCATGGACGACCGCGATGCGATGGCGGCGGACGCGTTTGGGCGTTGCAAGCCGTTCGCTCGCTTCACCCTCGATGCGGATGCTGCCTGCCGTGCGGATCAGTCCGAGCACGGATCTCACCGTTGTGGTCTTGCCCGCCCCATTGGTTCCAACCAATGCCATGCAGCGGCCGGTCTGCAGCGAGAAGCTGACATCGAACAGCGCCTGCGTCCGTCCATACCATGCCGATAGATGTTCGACTTCAAGCATGTGCTGCCTGCCCAAAATAAGCGACCTTGACGTGCGGATCTTCGAGAACCTCGGCCGGTGAACCTCTTGCGATGACACGACCTTCTGCGAGAGCCACGCAATCCGCGCAGAGCTTACGGACGAGGTCGACGTCATGTTCGATGACTATCAGTGTAAAAGGGTCTTCGGTATGGTAACTGCGCAGCGTATCGACCAGTCGCCGCCGTTCGCCGGCATCGAGGCCGGCGGCGGGTTCGTCCAACAAAAGCACCTTCGGTCTGACGAGCAGAAGCCGGGCGATTTCGACGAGCCGCCGGCTGGCGAACGGAAGCTCCGCGGCAAGACGATGCGCATCTTGCAGCAGTCCCAGTCCCGCCAGTGTCTTCATGACCGTGGCGATATCGCGTGCGCGGCAGTTCCGTTGCGACTGCAGGTTCAGAAGTTGCGCCATCAAAGGCGGTTGCGGCAATCGTTCGCACCCGACGAGCACGTTGTCGAAAACGCTTTCTCGCTCCAGCAGCCGGACTGTCTGGAAGCCGCGCACGATGCCCATTTCCGCCCTTGCGCGCGCGGTCGAAGGCGAGATGTCGCGTCCGTCCAGTTCGAGCGTCCCCGACGTCATCGCGGTGAAGCCGGAAATCGCATTGAGGAGGGTCGTCTTGCCCGCGCCATTCGGTCCGATCAGGCCGGTGATTACACCTGGGCGGAATTCGACGGTCACACCGGCAACGGCAGCCACTGCCCCGTACTGCACGCCAACTTCCCTGACGGTGAGTTTGCCGTCACTGCCGGTTCTAACCATGGTTCCGCCTCTTGAGCTGCAGGACACCAAAAAGTCTTGAGAAACCTTCCGTAAGGCCGCCAGGCAGCAACAGAGTGATGGCGATCAGGACAAAGCCGCCAAGCAGTGGGAAGAGATTGGTATAACCGAGTGCCGTGAATACCTCCGGCACGAGAACGATATAGGCGGCGCCGAGCCAGGCGCCGACGGTTCGCCCTGCGCCGCCCAAGATGACGGCAACAAGAAAATTCACTGATCCGAAAAGGTTGAATGTGGTCGGTGATACGAAGCCGGAAATATATGCATAAAGACAACCGGCAATGCCGGCGAAGACTGCCGACATGATGAACGCGGTAATCTTCGTCCTGATGATGCGAATGCCGATCGAGGTTGCCGCAAGTTCGGAGTCGCGAACCGCAAGCATACGGCGGCCGATCTGCGAGCGAGATATTTGTATGGTCAGCAGGGTGGCCAAGGTCGCGACCGCTACGGCAAGCACATACGCATGCAGCGGAACCACGGTGCTGAAAGAGGAAATCTCCAGCGGCGAGACCGCCATTCCCTGCGAGCCGCCGGTTGTTTGGTCGCTGTGGTTGATCGCCCAGATGAAGAGTTCTCCGAAGAGAAGCGTCACAAGCGAGAGCCGCAAACCCGAAAGTCGTAGCGTCGGCACTGCGACAACAGCTCCGGCAATGATTGCGATTAGGACGATCACTGGGACCTGCTGCCATATCGGCCAAGACCAGTTCGCCATCATCGCGGCCGCATATGCGCCCAGTCCGAAGAAGCTTGCATGGGAGAGTGAAAGCTGTCCGGTTCGTCCGAAGACGATGTCGAGGCCGAGTGTCGCAATGGCATAGATCGCGACTTGGGTAGCGAGATAGAGGTAGTAGTCGCTCAATGTAAACGGCAGTACCGCCGCCAGCGCCACCAATAAAGCAATCATGGAGATCTTTGATAACCGGCGATCTCCCGATGGCAGGGTCGCGGCCTTCATCTCGTCATGGGCTGGCATGGCAATCTCAAGCGCGGGCTTCATGTCGCTCATCCACAAAACGCTTTGGCATCAAGGTCAGGATTGCGACCACCAGAATGAAGAGCGCAGGTACGCCTCCGGCTTCGCCGAAAAAATAGATTGCAAACGCCTGGTAAAGCGCGACGAAAAACGCGGCGAGGATTGGTGGCCAATATCGTTCGAGGCCGCCGATCATCCCGGCAATAAAGACATTGATGACGAGTGGGGTCATGTAAAAGGAGCTGACGGAAAGCCGGCTGGCAAACATCATCCCGGCAATGGAGACGAGTAGCCCCGAAAGCGCCCATGTCCACGTCCGCAACGCCGGAACCGATATTCCGACGCTTTGCGCAATATCTGTATCTTCTGCTGCCGCTCGCAACGAGATGCCGAGCGTCGTGTGTCGCAATACGATGTGGCCGATAACCACGAACACCAGGCCGAGAGCGATTGCCAGAAGATCGTTGGCGTTGATGAAGACACCTCCGACTGTCCAGGAAATATCCGACAGAAGTCTGAGATAGCTTCGTGCACTGGTACCGAGGATCAACTCGGCGAGCGATGTCAGCAGAAGAAGCTCGCCAAGCGTGACGACAAAGTCGAGGCCCTGCCGATGGGCTATCCGCCGGAGAATCACAAGGTCCGTCAAGGCCGAGATGATTACCGCCGCGCCCGTTGCCACCAGCACGGCCAGCCAGATCGGCCAGCCGTTCTCGGCATAGAGCCAGTAGCTGCCAAATGCAGACACCATACCGATCTGACCATAGGCAAAATTTATATTCTTGCTGACCTGGTAGACGATCAGGACTCCGAGCAACATGATCGCATAAAGCGCCCCGGTCGCCAGGCCGCTGAGCGCCACCTGAAGAAGTGTCGCTAAGTTGATACTTGCCATCATCAAGGCTTCCCCCTTGAACGGGTAACTATTTGACAGAGGTGAACGGCATGACTTCCTTGGTTTTGTCGCCTTCCAGCTTCACGAGACCGACAGCATTTACACCCTGTCGCAATTCAGGTCCGAATGTTATGGGCGGGAGAATGCCCGTCTCGAAATTCTTCATGCTTTCCAAGGATGCCATCAGGCAGGAGCGCGTCAGGGCCTTGCTGTCCTGAAGGGCCTTGACGGTAATCTGCGCCTGGCTCCATCCAAGCTCTTCGAACTTGCCGGGATCGCGTCCAGTCTTTGCCTTGAAGTCGGAGACGAACTTCTTGACCAACGGGTCCGCGCTATCGAGTTTTGCGGTCTCTTCGGCAATGATCATACCCTGCGACAAATGACCGAAACCCTTGATGTAGTTCTCGTCGTCCATGCCGGCCCAGGCCGCGGTCTGCGGCTTGTAGCCGATACGTGACATGGATTCGAGCAATTGACCGGTATCGGCATTGGTCAGGATCAGGAACACCCAGTCGGCATTGGCGTCGCGCAATTGTGTTGCGATCGGTGTCATGTCAGCTGTGCCCGGCACTTCCGGGATATAGTTTACCTTGATGTCGGTGCCTTTGACAGCGGCATCCATCCCGGCTTTGGAATCGTCGCCGACATTGCCCTGGACGCCGACAAGTCCGAGTGACTTGGGTTTGAAATTCTTGACCACGTAGTCGGTCATGATTTGAAATTCGGTGATGTAGTTGACCGCCGTCATGAAGACATGAGGCGTCTTCATCGTGCCGAGCTCGCTGGACGGAGCATAGGGGGCAATGGCCGGTACGCCGGAGCGTTCGATGAAGGGAACGGTTGCGAGAAAATTTGGTGTTCCTTCGCCGCCGGCGATCGCAAATACGCCTTCGCGCTGAATAAGCGTGCGAATCTGCTGTTGCGCTACCGATGGAGTATATTGATCGTCGAGGACGGTATACTTGATCTTTCGTCCCTGGATGCCGCCCGCGTCATTGATGATGTCGTAGTATGCTTGGGCGCCGGCTCGGGCACCGATACCGCCTGCGGCTGCTGAGCCGCTCAACGGCATCAGCGAACCAAGTTTGATTTCCGTCTTGGTGACGCCGGTCGTTTTTTCATTCGGATTGCATTCGGTCGCGTTCGCGACGTTCGCGAAGAGTGTGCTCAGGGTTGCAAGTGATGCGAGAAGTCGAATCGAGCGGCGTGAGACACCATAAGTATACTTTGTAGTGCGCATTGCTGTTCCCTTCTTCTTTGGCTTTTCATGTCTCTTGGTTGTCATCCATCGCAGGCAAGGGAGAGCTGTTGATCGGAGCTCTGAAGCCGCGATTGTCCTGCTCGCCTTTGGTCGAGGGAAAATAGCTCTCCTGGGCGCGAAGCTTGTGTGAAATAGCATCAGCCGCCGCGACGATGAGGTCTCCGTAGCGGTCAAAATCCGCGCCATCGCTTGCCGCGCCGAGAAAGCTGAGGCTGATGCCAGCTATCGGAGCGCCGGTAACGTCGACGATTGCGGCACCCACGCCGCAGACACCGGGATAGCTCTCCTCCATCATTGGTACCCAGCGTCGCGCACGATGCCGTGCAAGCTGGCGGTCAAGATCGTCCCGCGTCTGCAGCGATTGTGCGGTCAAGCCAGTCAGCCGATCGACCCCGAGAATCCGATCGAGCTCGGATTTATCCATCGACAGGAGCATCGCTTTTCCGGTCGCAGTCGTCGCCGCCGGCAGTCGATCGCCCGGCGTCCAGAGGAAGCGAATGGGCTGGCTTCCCTCGCGCACGCCCAAAATAACAATCTCGTCGCCGTAAAGCTTGCCCAGATAGGAGGTAAATCCTGTTTGCTGCGTCAGATGGAGCATCGTCTGGTCTGCAATCTTTGTGAGCGGATTGTCAGTCAAGTAAAGTGCGCCGACCTCGCAGGCGGTTACGCCGATGCGGTACTTCACACCGTCGGAAGCCCGTTCCAGGAAGCCTGCCTGTTCCAATGTGGTCAGTATCCGCGTCACGGCAGTTCTGGAGACTTTGAGCTTTCTGCAGATTTCCGCCGTGCTGAGCTCCGTCTCGCCGCGCCGGAAGGCTCGCAGAACCTGGAGAGTTTTCTCGACGGTCTTTAAAGTTTCGCTCATGATGTCCGATATTCGGTTATCGCATCCTGAAATCGGATAGTATCGCTCGAAATCGCTGCCGTCAATGCGGGGGTGCACAAATATTTTGCTTGCCTATTTTTTGCTCTGGTTTCTAATTGGTGTGCTTTAGGCTGCCTTTTGTGCGTGCATTTACGCATCGCCGTCGCCCTATGATGGAGAGCACGCCCAATAACAGGAAACGCACTATGCAGCAGTTGCTATCCCTGCTCGCCGAGCCCAATCAGCCCGATCGCCTCTATGCCGCGCTCCGCGAGGTTCTTGCGGAAACGGTTGGATATAAGTTGCTCACGTTTCTGTGCGTCGACGGCCTTACCATGAGGCGCGTCTATTCGACATTACCGGAAACCTATCCCGTGTCGGCCAGCAAACGGATGGGACCGACGGCGTGGGGGGAAAAGGTGTTGCAAAACAAGGAGCCCTTCCTCGGAACCGATATGGATGCGATGAGCTGGGCTTTTTTTGATCATGAGCTGATTGCGAGCCTTGGGCTCGGATCAGCCATTACCGTTCCGGTGGTTTATAATGGCGAGGCGCTTGGTTCCATGAACCTGCTTCACGAGGAGCATTTTTATCAGCCCCGCCACTTGGAGCTTGCGCTTCCGTTTGCTCAATTTCTCATACCGGCGTTCTTGGGACATCAGCGCTAGCTTTGTAGCTGCGCTCGGGCTTCGTTGCCCTGGCTGATCGTCGCCGCCGACCGCCGAGAGTGAGAAAAGGCAACAATGACAGTATTGGGATCGCGTTCCAGTCTCATTTTAGGCCAGCCGGCATATGTGGACGGAGCAACGGGCCTTGTGGATTATGCGGTCAACGATTGAGCCGAAAAACTTATCCAGAATGTCTTCGGGATGGGCGCCAATCACGATGCAGTCGGCACCGACCTCCTCTGCAATCCTTATGATTGTGTGCACAGCTTCGCCTGTGCACACATGCATGATCGGTTTCAGCGGCAGAGATCGGGTTATCTCGACGAGTTTGTGATCCGCATCTTTCAACAGCTCGACAGCGCGTGGCTCGGGATGCTGCGGCGAGACGGCCGGAAAGCCTTCAACGACGTGCACCAGGTGCAGGTCTCCACCGGGGGCCAGCAGGGTGATAGAGGTGGCCACCAACTGCCGCGCCCGCTCCCGCGAGCCCAGTCCGATCGCGCAGACGATAGTCTTATACATTGGCAGCTGCTCCCATTTCTCTTCGCAGTTCTCGGTTAGCCAAGTCTCGTCGCGGCCGCCAGCCCCAGGAACGGAAGACGGCTTGTCCAGCGCCGGCGGACCAAAGATACGATGCAAGCGATGCTTCAGCCTTGATCGGGGTCAAGGGCCGATGCCTGCCTGGAGCGCGCCAATGCCCGACTTTTCTTTCGCCTGCCCTGTGGCTGCTTTCGAAAATAGACCCGCTTGACCGCCTCAAGCGACACGACGAATGCAAGCGAAATGCCAAAGAGCCCAGCCAGGATCGAACCGGGAATCGGGACAAATCCAAACACGCCGGCGAACGGGAGATAGGGGAGCGCAGTACCCAGAATTGCCACAGCAATTGTCGCCGAAAGAAGAAGAGGGCCGGGCCGACTTTTCCAGAACGGCCCGGGTGTCCGCACGACCAGCATCGTCGAGAGCTGGGTGATCAGGGATTCCACGAACCAGCCGGAACGAAACTGCTCCGCGCCTGCTGCAGCGACAGCCAGAAGAAAAACGAATGTCAGGATGTCGAACACGGAACTCAGCGGTCCGAACCACAACATGAAACGCTGTATGCGGGCGATATCCCATTGTTGGGGCCGGCGCAGGGTCGTTGAATCGACATTGTCGGTGGCGATCGCCATCGAAGGGATATCCGACAGCAGATTGTTCAAAAGAATCTGTTTGGCCAGCAGGGGCAGGAAGGGAAGGGCCATCGAGGCTGCCGCCATGCTGGCCATGTTTCCGAAATTCGCGCTGGTTGCGATCGATATATATTTGAGGGTGTTCGCAAATGTGCGACGTCCGTCGTCGACACCGCGGGCAAGGACCGAAAGATCACGTTGCAAGAGTACGATGTCAGCGGCCTCGCGGGCGACGTCGACGGCGCTGTCTACCGAAATGCCGACATCGGCGTGCAAAGCAGGCGCATCGTTGATCCCGTCCCCCATATAGCCGACGACATGACCCGACTTGCGCAGGGCGGCAATGATGCGCTCCTTCTGATTGGGATCAATCTCGACGAACAGGTCGGTTTTGGTCGCCCGCGCAAAAAGCGCGTCATTGCTCATGGCCGCGATATCCGATCCGGTCAGCACCCGGTCGCATCCCAGCCCGATCGTGCGCGCAAGGTGGGCGACCACAAATCGGTTGTCCCCGGATATCACCTTCGTTTTAATCCCCCGTGCCGAGAGGCTGGAAAGCGCGACGGCCGCATCGGGCTTGGGTGGATCGATAAATAGCAGGAAGCCTTCAAGTTTCAGCCCCGTCTCGTCCTCCTTGGAAATCCGATCGCTCGCAAGCTCCTTGGTCGCGACCGCGATCACGCGCAATCCTGCCGTTCCCCAGTCACGGTACCTTGTGTCTATGTCGGCCCTCATCGCTTCATCGAGCGCAATCGTCTTTCCGGTTGACGAGACGGCATGGGTGCAGACTTCCAGAATGTTTGACACCGCGCCCTTGGCGATCAGCCGTCTGGGACAATCCGGACCTTCCACGATGACGGATAGGCGCTTTCTCAAGAAGTCGTAGGGGATCTCGCCGCATTTGCGGTAGGAGGAGGGAAAATTCCTCTCCGCCAGGGATTGCTTGACTGCATCGTCGAGGGGGTTGCGCATACCGCTCTGCATTGTGGCGTTCAACCAGCCGAGATGCGCCACGGCTTGCGAATCCTTGCCGTCGGCTGTGACGCAACGGTCGAGATCGATCACACCCGTCGTCAGCGTTCCCGTCTTGTCGGTGCACAAGACGTCCATGCTGCCGAGATTTTCCATCGCTTCCAGCCGACGAACAATCACGCCGGCGCGAGACATGATCCTTGCGCCCCTGGCAAGCGTCACGCTGATGATTGCCGGTAGAAGTTCGGGCGTGAGCCCGACGGCAAGGGCAAGAGAAAACAGCAGAGAATCGACAAGCGGCCTGTGAAGGACAAGGTTGGCGACAAAGACGACCAGAACGATGCAAAGCATCACCTTGGTCATAAGGTAGCCGAAGTGACGGATGCCCTTGGCAAAATCGGTCTCCGGTATCTGGCGGGCGACCGCGCTTGCGATCGAAGCAAATTCGGTCCGGTTCCCGGTCGCGACCGCGACGACCGTCGCGGTTCCACTTCGAACCGACGTGCCGGTAAATACGCAGTTGAGCCGGCCAGAAAGTGCAGCCTCCGGCGCCGCCTTCCCGGGCGCCTTGGAGACGGGAAACGTCTCTCCGGTCAGTGAGGCTTCGCTGACATTCAGGTCCTGTGCCTCGAGGATGACCGCATCTGCCGGGATGAGGCTACCGGCAGACAGTTCGATCAGATCTCCGGGAACGATTTCGTTGGCGGGTAAGATGACCGATGTCCCGTCCCGCCGCACCGTCGTCGTCAGCGACACGCGCCTCTTTAGCGCCTCCACCGCGCGCTGGGCTCCATATTCTTGCGAAAACCCCAGCAGGCAGCTTGCAAGGACGATGACGCCGATGATGATGGCATCGTGCTTTTCGCCGAAGGCTGCAGCGACGACTGCAGCAAACACCAGAACCAGGACGAGAGGGCTGCGGAATTGGGCCGCAAGGGTGCGTAGCGCACCGCCTGTGTGCGCCGTTCGGATAGAGTTGCTTCCGACTACCCGAAGGCGCGCGGCCGCCTCATCGGACGACAGTCCGTTTGTCGCCGACGTTGCAAGTGACACGACGATCTCACATCCTGTCTTCGTCCAGTATTTTTCCGGGCAGGCGAGCGCGTCGAGGCTTTGAGGGACAGGGGATGGTGGGGCATGCATCAGCGGCTCCTTTGGCGGTGAGGCCGCAATTCTGCCAATATCAGCAGCGTTGACATTGACGACAGTCAAGCGACCAAGCTTTCGTCGAGCGTTAAACGTCGGCACCCCGGGCCGCTTTTTGCCGTCCATCTGCCGGCATTCTTCCTATTGCATTGGCCTGGGCGGCTCGTCGTAGAAAAACGGGCGTGTCCATTGCGACGTCTTGTCTGCGGCCGCCGCGGGCGCACGATCCTGGCGGGTCAGGCAGCGCACCGCCTGTCCAAACAATATCGCGGAGAACAGGAGGGATATTCCCGAGCCAATTGTATCAAGCGCCAACAGCCATGGAACGATGGCCAGCCAGGCAGATATGGCAAGTCGTTCACAGGAGGAGTCCAGTGGGCGGTCGCGTCGCGCGCAGAAAAGGCCGATCCCGCAGATCGCCAGATTGATGGAGAGAACCGGCTCGGATG
This sequence comes from Rhizobium sp. BK376, assembly GCF_004341625.1. Lineage (GTDB taxonomy): Bacteria > Pseudomonadota > Alphaproteobacteria > Rhizobiales > Rhizobiaceae > Rhizobium. The sequence goes on from NZ_SLZG01000022.1 coordinate 34,858, forward strand.
GGAGGTCTGGCAACAAAAGAAGCAAAATGGCTGAGCAGGCAAGGATGCCAACTGCAGAAATATCCATCCGATGTCCGTCGCTTGAAACAATCACGTCCGGCTTCCTTGTCCTCGTCATAGATCGAAAATACCGGAGCCGGCCAGGCCGGCATTGACAAACATCAAACCCACTGCTGCATATGCTAGAGATCTCGTGATGCGGAAAGCTTTGCCGCTGCTGCGCGGTGCCGGCGTATAAACTCGAAATGATCCTTCTCAATCTCCTTTATTGATGCCGCACGACCCCTGCTTGCATTGTGGCCGAGATACTTTCATTGCTCTCTCTTTGAGTTGCAGGCGTTAACCAACAATACTTTCTTTCTCGCATTTTATCCTGCCCAATACTTGAGCAGAGAATTTCACGGTATAACGATTAATCGGCTCAAGAGGCTAACTATAGTTGTTTCATCCTGGTACATATCTGCCGCACCGCGAAACTATTGCCGAAGTAGTGGGCACTATTTCATAACGAATGGGCAATAGGGAGGCAGAAGAGCTCGACGTATCTTATATTGCTAATTTTTCATTAAATGGCTAATGCCTCCTTAACGTTGCGTCAGTATCGCGTATAGGAGCAGGAAATGAGTAAAGCTTTATCATTTATTCTGTGGTCGTTCAGTACTGCCTTAGCGGTATTTCTGATAACTCAACCACTCGGCAACTCTGTACAGGTCGTTCTATCCGTATTTGTCATCGCCGTACTTGGCATTATTACGGTCCTGCGATTGGACGGTGTCTGGAGGCACATATTTCTCGCCTTGGGAACCGTTGTCGTCCTCAGATATGCTTACTGGCGTACAACAAGCACGCTTCCTCCTGTGGAGGATCTATATTCGTTCATACCGGGAATTATACTCTATATCTCAGAAATGTATTGCATCGTGATGCTCGGCATCAGTCTCTTCGTCGTCTCTGATCCCCTGGATCGGGACCCGGCTCCGAAGCTCGCCGACGAGGAATGCCCGACCGTTGATGTCTTTGTCCCGTCGTATAACGAAAGCCGGGACATCCTTGCGCTGACGCTGGCCTCCGCCAAAGCCATGCACTATCCGAAGGACAAGTTGAACGTTTTCCTGCTCGATGACGGCGGCACGGATCAGAAGCGCAATTCGCCGGATCCGGCAGTCTCGGAGGAAGCACATCGCCGCGCCGAAATCCTGAAGGATCTTTGTGCCGATCTGGGCGTCACCTACATGACGCGAGCCGAAAACGTGCATGCCAAGGCTGGCAACCTCAATAGCGGCCTGATGCGGACGCACAGTGATCTGGTCGTCGTCTTCGACGCCGACCATGCGCCGGAGCGTAACTTCCTGCGTGAAACCGTCGGATATTTCAGGGACGATGAAAAGCTCTTTCTCGTTCAGACGCCGCACTTCTTTTCCAACCCGGATCCGATCGAGCGCAATCTCGGCACCTTCAAGCACATGCCGTCGGAGAACGAGATGTTCTACGGCAAGGTTCAGAAGGGTCTCGACCGCTGGAACGCCTCCTTTTTCTGCGGTTCCGCAGCCGTCCTGCGCCGCGAGGCGCTCGAAGAAGTCGGTGGCTTCTCGGGCATTACCATCACCGAGGATTGTGAAACGGCCCTCGAGCTTCATTCGCGCGGCTGGAACAGCGTCTATGTCGACAAGCCGCTGATCTCAGGCCTGCAGCCGGAAACCTTTGCAAGCTTCATCGGGCAGCGTTCGCGGTGGTGCCGGGGCATGATCCAGATCCTGCTTCTGAAGAATCCACTCTTCAAGGCCGGTCTGACCCTGCCACAGCGCGTCTGTTATCTGTCGAGCGCTCTGTTCTGGTTCTTCCCCTTCATGCGGGCGATTTTCTTCTTCGCGCCGCTGCTGTTCATCATCTTCAACATGAAGATCTTCATCGCCTCGTCCGAAGACTTCATGGCCCACACGGTCACCTATCTGATCGTCGGCGAAATGATCCGAAACTATCTCTATGGCAGCGTGCGCTGGCCCTGGATTTCGGAACTCTACGAATATGTCCAGTCCGTCTATCTGGTTCGCGCCATCATCAGCGTCATCCTGCAGCCGCGCCGGCCAACCTTCAACGTCACGGCCAAGGGGCAGATGACGAAGGGAGATCATCTCTCCGAACTGGCAATGCCGTATTTCGCGATCTTCGCCTTGCTCGGCGCAACGCTCTTCGTGGCAGCCTATCGCTACACGACCGAGCCTGAGATCAGCGGTCTCCTGCTCATCGTCGGCGGCTGGAACTGGTTCAACCTGATCATTGCCGGCGCAGCGCTCGGCGTGGTGACGGAAAAGCGCAGCGATGTCTCCGGCATCGAGCTGCCGACCAATGCCAATGTCGACTTGATTTTCGGGGATGCGATCGTGAGCGGCTCGATCAGCCAGGCATCCGCGTCCGGCGCTACGCTCGTGCTCAAGCAGGCGCCTGGCATCTCGCTTCGCAAGGGCGATTACGGCCGCCTGTCGCTGCTTTCGCTGCCGCCGGAACTCATCGTGCCGACGATGCCGATCACGATTGGTGCTCAAACCGGTCTCGAAAACGGTGAGATCAGCCTGAAGTTCGATCCGGATCCGCATCACTATCCGATCATAGCAGAGCTTATCCTGCGCGATCTGACCCAGGTCCGTGGCCTGCGCACCATGCGCCAGAAGCGCCGCAGCCTCGTTGGCTCGAGCCTCGCCTTTATCCGCTGGGCGGTGACCTGTCCGTTCACAGCCCTCGGCCTTGCGATGACCAGCGGATCCGCAGACGCAACCATGAAGCAGCAGAAGATCACTCAAGCCCCTGCGGCAGGCAATGCGCCCCAGGCAGCGGCTTCCGTCAACGCGAAGGGAGGTGTGTTGTGAGTTCTCTCGTTCGGTACAAAATCGCCATGGCAGGCGTTGCGCTTGCGGCGCTGACATCAGGCGCAATGGCAGAGGATGCGGGCTTTTCGTTGTCGGATATTGCCGTCAAGCAGGCCGCCACGTCTCAGCCTGTTGCCGATGAGGGCAATCTACGGCGCATCGCCGGCGACCGCAGCGCCTTCTTCTTCAACGGCGAAAGCGCCAGCAGCGAATATCCGTTCTATGCGCTGCCGGCCGAAATCGCGGGCGCCACCAAATTGGTGCTGACGCTGCAGACGGCCATTTCGGCAGCGCCGGAGCGGTCCCAACTGCGCGTCTTCGTCAACGACCAGGAGCTTGGCAGCGTCCATCTGACTGCAGGCGACGCCCATCGCGTCGAGTTCAACGTCCCGAACGGTCTCATCCAGCCGGGATACAACGCGGTTTCTGTCCTCGTCGAGCAAAAGCATCGCGTCGACTGCTCGATCGATGCCACCTATGAACTCTGGACGCAGATCGATCCGGAAAGGAGCGGATTCGTCTTCTCGGGCGCGACCCGCAGCGACGCGGCCTCGATGCCCGATCTCATCGCGCTTGGCGGCATCGCCAACGGCCGCACGCCGATCCGTGGACATCTCGTCCAGGGCGCCGACAGCGTCGACATCGACCGCACCACCTCGGTCATCCAGTCACTGTCGATCATCGGCAGCTTCGATCGCCCGACGGTCAAGCTCACCCATGACGTCTCCAACGAGCCTGGCATCGATGTCGTCGTCGGAACCTACGGCACGGTGCGCGACATCGTCGGCGACGATGCGACCAGGAACCTGAAGGATGGCATCAGTGTTCGCTCGTCGTCCGACGGCAACCGCAAGATGCTGCTGGTAACCGGTCGCTCGGCGAGCGACGTCGATGCCGCCGTCACACTTCTGACAGCTGAGGCCGAAAAACAGCAGCACGACGGCACGCCGCAGGGCCTGCGGGCGCTCACCAACATGAAGGGCCGCCTGCTCGATCCGAATTCCCAGGTGCCGCTGCGCAATCTGGGTTTCATCACCCAGCCGTTCTCGGGCCGGCTTTACAAGGAGCAGGTCAATTTCTCGATGCCGTCGGACTTCTATCCCGGCGACTATTCGGCTCTCGTCCTGCATCTTAACGCACAATATGCGGCTGGCCTTTCCAAGGATGCGGAACTCGTGGTGCGCGCCAACAACGAGGTGGTCTCCGACATTCCGCTCGGTGCCGGCAAAAGCGGTCTTATCCGCGATCAGCGTCTTCCCATTCCGCTGAACAAGCTGCGCCCGGGCGAGAACACCATCACGTTCGAAGCCCGCCTGCCGTCCGCCGCCGATGTCGTCTGCGACCCGGTCGCCAATCTGCAGGAGCGTCCGCGGCTGTTGATATCGGGCGACAGCTTCCTCGAAATCCCGAATTTCGCCCGAGTCGGGCGCTATCCGGATATCGCCGCGCTGGTCTCCGGCTCGTCGCTGAAGAGCAAGGGCAATTCGGCAGCGCCGCTGCCGGTCTTCGTTCCGCGCCTCAACTCGCCGGCGCTCGATACGGCCGCATCCTTCCTTGCCAAGATGGCCTATTCCTCCGGCCATGTCCTGTCGGTCGATATCACGCCCGTGATGCCGGATGCCCAGCAGCCGACCGTCATGGCCTTCGGCAGCTATGGCGACCTGCCTCCGGAAATGACCGAGAAGCTCGGTCTCGATCTTGAAGGATTTGCCGCCGGCGCAAACCTTGGTGCCGCAAGCGCTAGCAACGCAGCAGCCCAGTCGACGGCGCTTGCGCCGGCGGTGGCGGCGCAGATCCAGGCGCCCGCGCTTGATGCCGCAAGCGACGGGCATTCCTTCGCGACGGATGCTGAGACCAGCTTGCCCGTCGACCGGATCACCAGGATTGCGGGGAGACTGGCGCAAAAGGCCGGCCAAGGCATCGACAGGGTGACGCATTTCGCCGCGCAGACGCTCTCCACGCTGCCCTTCAACCTGCCGGGCACGACGGCAGCCCGCCGCAGCCACTACCAGCCCGCGGCAAAGGCCTCCTTCATGATCGCGCAGAGCGAAGTCGATCCGGGCGGCGCCTGGACCGTCATCACGGCGCCGACCAACGCGCAGCTCAATGAGGGTCTCGACACCGTCATGGGGCGCACGACCTGGAGCCGCCTCAACGGTTCGATCCAGTCGTTCAGCGCCAGCGGCGAGGTCGTGGATCAGGTCGATCCGCAACGCGTCGGCCTCTTCCAGACGCAAGCGGCAACCATCGGCAATCTTCGCCTCGTGGTCGCCGGCTGGTTTTCCAACCATGTCTGGGAATATACGCTCGCCCAGATCGGCGCCGCCATCATGCTCGGCATCTCGACGTTCCTGCTGCTCAAGCTGGGGCGCAACCGATGAGCAGGAGGAATGTCTGCAACAGGCTGGTCGGGGTCGCCAGTGTTCTCGCCTGTTTGCTTTGGTTCACCGACGTACAGGCAGCGCAGACCTCTGAACCCGCCCTGATCCCGGCCGACTACGTGTCGGGGGCCTGGCTTCTCTACCATGATAAATATGTCGGTTCTGACGGCCGGGTGATCGATACGAGGGCAAATAGCATCAGTCACAGCGAAGGGCAGGGCTATGGTATGCTGCTTGCCGTCAAAGCCGACGACCGCCGCAGCTTCGACAGGATCTGGGCCTGGACGAAGGTCAATCTCTATGTCCGTGGAGATGGTCTGGCGTCCTGGCGCTGGGATCCGGCCTCGACGCCGCATGTCACGGACGAGAACAATGCGACCGACGGTGATCTCCTGATCGCCTGGGCGCTCTCGCTCGCGGCACAAAAGTGGCAGAATGGCGGATATCGCGAGGCTGCGCAGGCGATCGCCGGCGCGATCGCCAAGAATGTCGTCGTCGACAGTTCCTACGGCAAGATCCTGCTGCCGGGCATTCACGGCTTTTCCAGCAAGGACCAGCCGGACGGGCCGATCGTCAATCTGTCCTATTGGGTGTTTCCGGCCATCCGGGATCTTGGCGCCGTCTCTGCTGCCTTTCCAGCCGAGGAGCTGATCAAGACTGGGCTCGAGCTGACGCGAGACGCGCGCTTCGGGCCTGCGGCGCTGCCGTCGGACTGGATATCGCTCGCATCGGCCAGACCGGTTCCGGCGCGAGATTATCCAGCGCAGTTCGGCCACGATGCCATCCGCGTACCGCTCTATCTCGCCTGGTATTCCCGCGACTATCCGGACGTCCTTGGCACCTATGAGAAAAGCTGGCGCAATGCGCGCGAGCCCTCGGTCGCCGTCATCGAGCTTGCCACGGCAACGCCGATCGCCGGCATGGGTGATCCCGGCTACGTCGCCGTCGCCGACCTGGTCTCCTGCAGCGTCGGCAGCGAAAAGACCGCTGATCGAGCCGCAGCCTTCCAGACCACCGATTACTACCCTTCGACCCTGCATCTCCTCAGTCTCATCGCTCTCGCGGAAAGGTATCCCCGATGCTTGCCAGATCTTCAGTAAAAACGGTTCTGCTATGCGGCTGCGCGATCCTCGTGCTGCCGGTCCTGTCGCAAGTTGTCTCCACCCAGGCGGGCGACATGTCGCCCTTCGCAAGCCCGGCTCCCGTCGTTCCGATTTCGGCGGAAGCAGGCTCGATGGCCATTCTGCCGATTGACCGGACGGCGCAGACGAGCGCGCAGCCGGCGGCCTCTGTCCCGGTCATGCCTGTCACGCCGCAGGCTGCGTCCTTAGGTCAGTCGGCCATGATGCCGTCGCCGCAGGATCCGAAGGTGCTGAACGTCGCGCCCGGTGAAAATCCGTTCGCCCCCTCGGCTCCGCCGGTGGCCGTTCCGTCCGCGGCTCCGCAGGCGCAAATGGTTTCGACAGGCGCCAAGATGCTGCCGGCTGTCTTGCCGCCTCCTGCTGCGTCCGCAGGCGAGAACCCGTTTATGAGCGCCACTCCGGCGCCGAAATCTGCGACCGATGCGGCTGCCGCTGCGCAGGATCCGAAGGTCGACGACACGGCTCTTCGCTATTATGCCTCGACCCGCGACCTGAAGCGTCTCGGCGCCGAACTGCGCCGCCTCAAGGCTCTCTATCCGAACTGGGAGCCGCCGGAAAATCTGTTCGACCAGGCTGCCACCGTCGACGAGCAGCCGCTCTGGGACATGTACGCCCAGGGCAATTATACCGGCATCCGTGCCGAGCTCGCCCGGCTTCAGACCGCCAATCCGCAGTGGAAGCCTTCGGCTGACCTGTTGAAGAAGCTCTCTCTGGCGGAATCGCGCAAGGTCATCGACCGGGCCTATGGCCAGGGGAACTGGCCGCAGGTGATCAGCACCGCCGGCCAGCAGCCCGACCTTCTGGTCTGTGGCGACATGAACACGATGTGGCAAGTCGGTGAGGCGCTCGCCAAGACGCGCGACTTCAACCACTCCTTCGAGCTCTACAAATATATCCTGACGCGTTGCGATGGTACGCCCGAACGCCTTGCAACGATGCAGAAGGCAAGCCTGCTTCTGCCGGATGTCGGCATCAAGTCGCTGCTCGCCTTCGGCCGCACCCTGTCCGACGGCAAGTCGGAATTCGTTAGCATCGCCTTTGATGGCCTTCGTCGGCGCATGGGGCAGGCAGCGGCTGCCGATCAGCTGGCGCAGCGCCCGGCGGACCAGGATCTGCAGGCTTTCTCGACCTATGTCCAGAGCGCGCAGTCGGCTGACGATGCCGGCCTGTTCGGCTGGTATTACTATTCACAGAGGCAATGGCAGGCAGCCAGCGCCTGGTTCTTGCTTGCCACGCAATACGGTTCCGATCCCAAGAACATCGAGGGTCTGATCCTCGCGCAGCGTAATCTCGGCAAGGTCGGCGACGCCTATGCGCTTGCCACGCAGAACATGGCCAAGTCGGACGGTATTCGCGAGCAATATATCGAGATGGTCGCAAGCGCCCTGACCGATAAGGCACCGGTGCTGAAAGTGTCCGGTCAGGATATCGCGACCTTCCGGACCGCCGTCTTCGATGCCAAATCAGCCCTGGGCGCGCAGGCGCTGGGTTGGAAGTCGCTGGCCGATAGCGGCGCCAAGGATGCGGCACCGCTCTTTGCGCAGTCCTTTGAATGGGATGTGACGCAAGGTGGTGTTGTGGGGATGGCGGTCGTGGCCGCGCGCACGAGGGAATATACCAAGCTCGCCTCGCTGAAGGCGGAATATGGCAAGACTTACCCGGAACTCGACAACTTCAAGATCTACACCAGGTCGAGGCCGGTTAAAACGGCGCGGGTCGTGCCGATCAAGAGGCCGGAGCACAAAAAGAGCCTGTTGGCGGCCCTGTTCGAATAGGGCGATGCCCAAGACCGGAGCCATGCGGGAAGATTACCGGATGGCTCAGTCGACCAAGTTGCGTCACGCCGCGTCCGAGGGGCGCAAAGACACCCGGTCCAGATGGTCTTCACTCATGTGATTTGGGCGCACAAACGCTCATCTTGGCGCATTCCGCTGCCTCGACAAAGGCTTGGCGCGCGGTTTCGCTTGAAACCTGCCCGAGAATGGCGGCAGAGCAAAGTTCGCGCGCCAACTGGTGCTTCTCGCGGGATCCGGCCCAGTCGTTCGCCAGAAACGCCAGGGCCTCTTTTGGGTCGTGGATGATCTGAGGAGGGCGCGTCCGGACATGGATATAGACCGGCTCGTCCCAGGTCATCACAAGATTCTTTGTAAGCATTGCTTCAACCCTCGTTGCGCTGGCCAGTCCGCGTGATAACTATTGTCGCTTGGCAAGGCAAACCCCCGCAGTACGGCAAATGAAACCGCGGCCTTGATGCGACCGGCCGCGATAGAAAGCCGACCTTGATCCCGTCGTCCCAGCCGGCGGGCGGCAGCGCCGCCCGGCCATCAGGCTTCACCGATCAAAATCCGGTCTTCCAGGGTGCTGACGCCAGCTGCTGACCAGGCGGCACGCTCGGCGCGCTTTCGTTCCGAAAAGGTCTGGACAGTGCCCTTCAATGTGACCTTGCTACCGGAGACGTCGACCTTAATGGCGCTCGCTTTCAATTCGGCGTCACGCTCAAAGGCGTCTTCGATCCGCTTCTTGATGTCGCTGGCGTCTACGCTTGGGACGATCTCGATCCCGTTTCTGACGCCGACGACGCCCTCGAGGTTCCTGACGGCTTTCCAGGCGGCATCCTTTTGATACTGCCACTCCACGGTACCCGTCAGGGTGACGTAGCCAGCGGCGACCCGGACCTTGATCGCGTCCCTTGGGAGGTTGACGTTCCAGTCGATCATGCTAAGGGCGCGGGCCGCAATCCCGTCGTCGTCCAGGCGATTGGCCCCGTGCGGCTGAACCAGGATGTCCTGCGCTATGCCGCGCACGCCCTTGACGCGGGCGGCAACGCGTTCAGCGGCGTCGCGCTCCGAATACGTTCGGACATGTCCGCCAAGCGTGACGACACCGTCCTTGACGGTGACCGCAACGCTGGCCGCATCGACACTCGGTTCGAAATCCAACTCATCGATGATGCTTTGTTTCAGAAGATTGTCGTCCATAACCTGCTCCTCTTGCCTCAATGCGTCGCGACCGGATTCTAGCCTGGCTGCCGACGGATGACTTTGACTTCGGTCAACTGCTCAGCTGCGCGTAAGCAAAGACAAGCCCAATCCGGACCCTTGGCAGTACATGCAACCGATCGGAAAATCCGCAGTCCTCGTTCAGCTGGCCGCTTTCTCCTGCTCGAGGGCCTCGGCTGCTTCATACATCAGCTGGTGCATCTTCTCGCGGATCAGATCTTCATCGACAGCCTGGCTCGCCTGCCTGAAATCACTGACGATCTTGTGAACCAGGGTTTCGTCGAGCGGGGACCGGCTACCGATCGCGACGACCTCGTCGGCATAGGCTTTCACATCTTGCTTTCGCATCGAGGCCGCAGCCCATTCCCCCAGCATCCGGTCGCGACGCCGCCTGGTCTTGAACGAACGTTCAAAGTCGAGAATGTATTTGTCCTCGAGCATCCTTCGGCGGTCCTCGAACATCGTCATGTGCAGTCCTCCTCGGTTCGTCGTTTGAAGCCGGCGCCGCGCCTTTGATCGGCAGGCGAAGCCGTCTCATAGTATGGCGCGGGCGGGCGAGCCTCCTTGATGGGGATCAAGAAGCCCCGTGCACGGGGAATATGCGTTGGCGGTTGGCGCGCGAAAGCCGCGCGCCAGCAGAGCGTCACCCGGTCAGCCGGGGGCGCCAGGACAAAATTTATGTGGTTGATGCACGTCAAAGGCGTGCCTTTCAAACAGGGCTAAGCTGGCTGGGTAACCGGCGATTGCTGCGATTAAGGAAGGGGAGAACCACGATGACTGAAGCAGTCTTAAGTGCTCTTGTTTCGGTATTGATGGCGGGCTCTGCATTCGCGGCGAGCGAGTTTCGCATTGCCCATCCGGCAATCGCCAAGACCAGCCCTTCATGCAGTCGGCGTCTGCCTTCAATCGGAGGCGTCGAACAAAATCCTGTTCGCGGCGAGGACCTTCGGCGGCCCGGTGTTGATGGCTGCTGCGACGGCAGGAGCTGCCCCAAGACGTGAACGGAGCGAAAGGATGCGCGAGTGCTATCGCAACATCTTGTTGAAGACGGCCCATTCCGGTTGCCTTGCCACCGTCGAGGATCGCCTGGAGCGGACGGACCTTGAAAAAGGGCAGATCATCGTCGAACCGGGGCGCAGCATGAGATGGGTGTACTTTGTGGAGACCGGGCTGATCTCGGTGATCTCCCATCCGGCAAAACATCAGGACATCGAGCTCGGCGTCATCGGCAGGGAGGGGATGACCGGAGAGGCGGTTGCGCTGGACGACGACCGCTCACCCTTTACCTACCGGGTTCAGATAGCGGGTTGCGCGTTAAGAATAGAGGCCGGCAGACTACGTGAAGCCATGGTTCTAAGCCGGCCGCTGCATCTATTTCTGCTGCGCTTTGCCCGCGCGCAACATATTCAACTCTGTTCGACCGCCGCGGTGAACAAACGTGGCACGATAAACCAGCGGCTCGCGCGCTGGATCCTCATGACATATGACAGGATTGACGGAGACCGGCTGCACGTCACCCATGACACTTTCGCAAGACTTATCGCTGCAAGCCGGGCGTCGGTCACGAAGGCTTTGCATCATCTGGAGGGAATGAGCCTGATCCACTCCATGCGCAACACCATCATAGTGCGCAACGCCAAAGGGCTGCAGGTGCTCGCGGGAAGCGCATATGGTCTTGCCGAAAGCGAATACGCTCGTCTGATCGGGACCGACTTCCGTCGCCATCGTATGCGCTACGGTTCGGGCGACGTGCCGGAACTTTTCCTGAGCGAACACTCACCGGGCGATTTGAGCTGACAGGACAATCGGCAGTCGCTTCGCGCAACCCGTCGCTGACACAAAGGATGATTATCGATGTCTTTTTCCAGTCGCTTTGCCCGTTTGTTGACGCTGGTCCTTGCCATCGTTTCGATCTCCGCGTCGGTCTTTGCCGAGCAGCCGGACCAGGATCAGAAAACCGCGCCCGCGGAGGGTGTTCTTACGCTTCTGCCGCCGGATGCGGTGAGCGATCATGTCCTGGCAGTGGGCGGCCAGACGATTTCCTACACGGCAACGGCCGGCACGCTAGACCTCTACGGGCCGGATGGCGCCAAGACGGCAGAGATCTTCTACACCGCCTATGTCGCGAAGGACCGCGGTGCGGCAAGACCGATCACCTTCGCCTTCAATGGCGGCCCGGGCGCGGCTTCGGCCTTCCTCAATCTCGGTCTCGTCGGGCCGCGCGTGCTCGATTTCGGGCCGAGCGAGCGCGATGGCGCCAATGCCAAACTCGTCGATAATCCCGACAGCTGGCTGCGCTTCACCGACCTTGTGCTGATCGATCCGATCGGCACGGGCTGGAGCCGGACCGCAAAGCCGGATGATGCCAAAAATTTCTATAGCGTTCACGCCGATGCCGAGAGCCTCGCCAAGGCGATCTGGCTTTACGTTTCGCACAATGGCCGTTCGTCTTCGCCCAAATATTTGCTGGGCGAGAGCTACGGTGGGCTTCGCTCGGTGAAGATCGCAAGCGCGCTGCGCCAGCAGCAAGGCATCCTGGTTTCCGGCATCGTGATGCTGTCGCCGCTGATTGATGGATCGATGGTCTTTGGCGGCGACCAATCTGCCCTGGGGGCAGCATTGCGCCTGCCCTCGCTCGTCGCGGCCGATCTCGAGCGCCGCAATAGCTTCAGCGAACAGGCCGTCGAGGCTGCAGAACGCTTCGCGCTCACCGACTATCTGACGACGCTCGCGGCTGCGCCCCCCTCCGGGGATGCGGCGGCGGCCTTTTATTCGAAGCTCTCGCAGATGACCGGCCTGCCGGTCGAGGCTGTTACAAGGACAAGAGGTTTTCTCGGCGACAGCTATGTCAAGAATTCGACAGGCGGCGACGGCCGGATCGTCAGTTTTTACGACGCCGCTCTCGTCGCGCCGGATCCATATCCTGAAAGCGCATCCGATCGCCACGATGATCCCGTACTCGACGGTTTCGTGCGCGCCTATGGCGGCGCCTTTTCGAGCTATGCCCACGACGAACTCGGCTTCAAGACGGAGATGACCTACAATCTGCTCGCCGAGGACGTCAACGAACATTGGAACTGGAGCGATCGGCCGGACGGCAAGGCCGGCGGCCGGATGGAAATGGGTGGCACCGACGATATCCGCGAATTGCTTTCGCTGGTTCCATCGTTCCGGCTGCTGGTGGGTCAAGGCTATAGCGACATGGTCGTCCCTTTCGCCATGAACCGCTACGTTCTTGATCACCTTCCCGCCGAAGCGGCCGGACGGACGGCGATCAAGCTCTATCGCGGCGGCCACATGTTCTATACGCGACCGGGTTCGCGGGCGGCCTTTTCGGACGACGTCAAGGATTTCTATGTGGCAACAAGCGTCGCGCCGCCTGCCGGATCCGAATAGTCTTCGCTCCCGGAAACGATGCCAGGCAGGGTTGCCGATGGAAAGATGCGACGCCGGCTCGACCCTTGCGGAAAACATCAGACCGCCCTCGACTATCGATGACAGCCGTCTCATAGCCATGGGCGCAGGACGGACTGTCGAAGGCGACGGTTGATGACGAAGGTCGACGCCTCCGGTGCGCTTGCCGGCCTTGTCCGGCGATAGTCCAAGGCGCCCTCTCAACAGCTGATGAGAAAATGTTTGCAGGACCGTTATTGCTGCATAAAATCAGATGTTTAGCATATTCTCTGTGATCTAGCGCACTGACAGACTTTTTCCTGCGACAACTGATAGAGTTGGCATGACGTCGCGCCGACGCCCACGGGGCGTTCGTCGGCTCGCTGCAGCTACAGTCCCCCGCTGCGGCGAGCTTTTGGCGATCTGCCGGCGCTCCGGGCCGCGGCCTCCTCTTGTTCTTTCAGCAGCACGGCCAGTTGGAATGCGTCCAGGGGCCGTGACAGGAGATAGCCTTGAACCTGGTCGCAACCTTCCCGCCTTAACGCTTCCAGTTGCTCCTCCGTTTCCACGCCCTCGGCCGTGGTCGTCATCTTCAAGTTGCGACCCAGTCCGATGACCGCGCCGACGATCGCTTTGGCGCTCGCATCGGTCGTCATCACACCGACGAAGGAGCGGTCTATCTTGATCTTGTCGAACGGATATTTCTGCAGATAGGTGAGGCTCGAAAAGCCGGTTCCGAAGTCGTCCATCGCCAGTCCCACGCCAAGTGCCTTGACCTGTCGCAGGATCGTCAAGGGATTGATCGCCGGATCGAGGAAGACGCCTTCGGTAATTTCGAGCTCCAGCCGCCCGGGCTCCAGTCCCGTCTCACCCAGAACCGTGCTCAAGAATCCAACGAATTCCCGATCCCGCAGCTGAGCCGGAGAGACATTGACGGCGACCTTAAGACCCGGCCAGCGCGCAACCTCTTGACATGCCCTTCGCAGCAGCCAGCGTCCCAAGGGGATGATCAGGCCGTTTGCTTCCGCGATCGGAATGAAGTCGGCGGGACTGATCCATCCTTTGTCCGGATGACGCCACCGCATCAGCGCCTCGACCGCAACGATACTCCGATCCCCCGTCGACTGGATGGGTTGGTAATAAAGCTCGAGACCGCCGTCCTCAAACGCGCGGTAAAGATCCGATTCCAGATCGCGCTTTGCGTCTACGGCCTCGTTCATCTGCGGCCGGAAGAAGCGGTAGGTGCCCCGTCCGTCTGTCTTGGCCCCCCACAAGGCCTGCTCCGCGTGTCTGAGAAGGCTTTCAATCTCGTCGCCATCGCAAGGCGCAAGGGCAATCCCGGCGCTCACGGTTACGGCAGCCTGCTGGTCTTCGACCGGCATCGCCTGGAGAAAGGACATGATTTGATCCGCGATGCTGCCAGAATCGTCGTCAGGGCCGAGGACCATTGCGACGGCGAATTCGTCGCCACCATGGCGGGCTGCAACTCCCTTTTCGCCGAGATTTCGCGCCAGTCGCTCGGCGACAGCCTGCAAAACGACGTCGCCGCCCGCATAGCCCAGTCTATCGTTGCAATCCTTGAAATGGTCGATGTCGATGCGGAAAACCGCGACCTGCCCGCCGTCCGCCGCCTGTTGCACGATCATCTTTTTTACGCGCTCGGCAAAGAGGACGCGATTGGGCAGGCCCGTCAGACCATCGTGGGATGCCATATGCTCCAATTTTCGTGTCGCGTCCGCATTGACGACTTCCAGCGTCCGCCTTGCAACGATCGACCGCTTGAACATGTCCAGCGCACGCGCGAGCGATCCGAGCTCGTCCAATCGATCCAGATAGGGGATGGGAGGGTCGGTGTGACCGGAGGCGAGGGATTTTGTGGCGGTTACAAGTTGGCTGAGGGGTAAGAGTGCAAACCGGGTGAGAAGGAGGGTTGCTGCCCCGACAATGGCGATGAGAAGGCAAACCGCCCATAGGGCGCGGCGTGCAAGGCTCGCTTTCCAGGCGGCAAGCTGCTTGGTCATGTCGACTGCAGCGCTGTAGCCTCCAAGGAGCTCCCCCGCCTTAACGTTCATCGACCGTGTGTGGCACGTTGTGCAACTCGCATCGCCCGCGGCGCCCTCACCGAGAACAATGGGACGGGAGAGACGAAAGGTAGACCCTGTGATGGTGCTTTGCGGGCGAAGCGTGTTGGCGGCCGCGCGGTCGACAGCGTCTGCCGGCGGTTCTTCGTCGTTCGAGCCGTTGGCATTCTGATAATCAAGCACCTTGGGTCCCATGAACACCCAAAGTCTTGTGCCGTCGCTTGCGGCGGAGAAGCGCTTCATCGCGCCATCGAGCACGGCAGTTGCCTTGTCGCCGTCGCCGAGCCCGAGCCGTTCCTTCATGGCCTGGCTGTGCACGGCTTCCAGCATATCGAGCGCGGCGGAGGCCCGCTCTTTGCTGGCAGCGCTCATCCGTTGATAATCGCGCAAGCTTTCGATAGCGATCCCCGCACCCTGGCCAAGGGCGAGCAAAAGCGAGACTACGAGCACGATTGTCCAGGTCAAGGGAATACGTTCTGCAAGCTTCTTCATGAGGTCCGACCGGCCGATTGCGGCAGACGCTATTCTGTTGGCACTAAAGATGCGTGAGCCGCCGCCCCAAGATGTCACGGGTAGTTTCTTGCAATGACAGCCGCCATCGCATGTTTGCGGCAGATCAATGAAGCGCACGGCGTCCCATCAGATGATGGGTGATCGAAGCGGAGAAAGACAATGGGCATCAAGACGGTTTTGAGCATTATGGACGCTGAAGATTTCGAGTTCGACCTGAAGCAGGCGGTCGATTTCTGCACGACATGCGATGCGCACCTGACCGTCGTGCTGATGGTCATCGACCCCGATGTCTATACGGGAACGAACCCGGCCTACTCGATTGCCTATATCCGGCAGCGCGAGGAAAAGGCGGCGACGCTTTCTCGAAATGCCAGGGTGATTGGAGAGTTTCTGGCATCGACGGGACTGTCCTATGACGTCCAGGATGTGTTCACCGAAATCGCGTGCGTCGTCGACGACATCGCCGATCGCGCCCTCTATAGCGATCTCGTCCTTGTCGGGCGGCAGGCAGCGTCGAAAGAGGCTTTTCGCCGCTTCATTCTTTCGGGCGCACTCTTCCATTCGCCGACGCCGGTCTATTTCGACCGCAGCGGCCGGGCCTTCGAGCGAACCGGAGGTACGGTTCTGGTCGCCTGGGATTCGGGCAATGCGGCTGCTCACGCGGTGCACGCGGCGATGGACTTGCTGGTGTCTGCAAGCCTCGTCCGCGTCGTGCTGATCGATCCCCTCGCAGTCAAAGGCGTAAACGGAGAGGAGCCCGGAGCCGATGTGGCAACCTATCTCGCCCGCCATGGAGTGAAGGTCGAGGTCGACTGCGTGGCAAGCGGCGGCAGGAGCACGGACGAGGTGCTTCTGGAACGCGCCAGGGATGCGGAGGCAAAGTTGATGGTGATGGGCGCGTACCGGCATTCGCGGCTGAAAGAGCGACTGTTTGGCGGCGTTACGCGGTCTATGCTTGAGACCGATGACGTCGCCCTTTTTCTTTCACATTGATTGCCCGAGGAAGACTGGCCCGGAACGCCGTCATCGCAAGCGAAGCCGCAGTACGGTTCTATAAAGCGACGGCAGCATCTCCCGGCGAATGTTCTCGGTAACCCGCCTGTGGACGTGCGTGTTCCAAGCCGTGTTGACCGGGATCAAGGAAGGACCGGCCGGTAAGGAGTCGATTGCTCCGAACTTCAGATGAGAGGATAGGAAGATGACCAATGAAGTCCTCGCAAAAACCGAGTGGCGCAGTTATTTCAAGCGTTATGACGAGATCCTCGCGGGCACGGAGGTTCGAATAGAGGTCGCCAGCCCGGCCTTGGGTGATCAGGTCCTGGTTGAGCGGGCGGCGCTGCTGGGGTTGACCTACGAGGCGCGCGAGGATGTCCTGTCGATCGTGGCCTCGAACCACAGCCATATCGTTAAACAGCCTCGGGAGATTTCGGTGCACGAGGTGGATGGCAGGCTGCAGGCGATGCGCATCCTGGATCAGGAAGGCCGCCAGCAGATCCTGACGTTCTTCGAGCGACATGGCAGGTCTTGACGAGGATCGAGGGTCCGCGGGCGCATAATGTGGAGGCGACGATGAACAATCAGCGTCGAGAGTGGATAGCTTCCATCTCACCGGACAAGGTGCGATACCTCATTGCCAAAAGTCGCAAATTCGATGTCAAGGACGTCGGGACCGATCCTCATTCCGGATCGAATGCCACGGACGACGGGATGATCGCAATTCTCGAGGAGCACCCGGACGATGTGGTGGAAAGCGAACTCAGAAGCGCAATCCGCTCGCTCAACGAGGACGAGCAGGTTGATCTGGTCGCTATGGCCTGGCTCGGGCGGCGTGACGGGGATATTAACGACTGGGCGGACCTGCGACGTCAGGCGGCCGATGCGCATAATGGCCGAACCGCCTCCTATCTTCTCGGAACCCCGCTTCTTGCCGATTATCTGGAGGAGGCGCCGGACCAGTTCGGAGAGACACCGACGCCGGATTGACAAACGACCGATGGCCGCCGTGGTGGCCAACCGGCCGGGTCTGCGATGCCTCGACTTTCGGGACGCGTGAAAACGGCCGCGGCTAGTTGTTTCCGCAAATTGCGATGGCGGTGCAGCAGGCCTTGCAAATACACGAATGACAATACACGAATGAAAGCGACCAGCCTTCGATACCGCCGCAGGCAGGCAGCCCGGCGATCGGTCCGACAGCTGCCGAGGCGACGGGTAGACCTCCGTCGCCGGCCTTCGTCGCTGGCCACGGGCTCTTTCTAGCGGATGGCGATCTGATCTTCGAGCGTGCTGACGCCCGGAGCCGACCAGACCGCACGTTCGGCAGCCCGCCGTTCAGACCAGGTCTTGACGTGACCTTTCAGGATCACCTTGCTGCCGGAGACATCGACCTTTATGGACTGTGCCTCAAGCTCGGCATTCCGCTCGAACGCATCCTTTATCCGCTTCCTGACGTCAACGGCGCTGACGCGTGGTGCGATCTCGATCATGTTCGATACGCCAACGACACCCTCAAGATTCTGCACCGCTCGCTGTGCCGCATCCTTCTGGTACTGCCATTCGGCCTTGCCGCTGATCGTGATCCAGCCCTTGGCGACCCGAACCTTGAAGGCATCTTTGGGGATCGAAACATTCCAGTCGATCATCTTGAGTGCGCGTTGCGCGATCGCATCGTCATCGGTATTCGTCGCGCCGAACAGACGAACGTCTATCTCCTGTGCGATGCCGCGAACGCCTTTGACACGGCTGACGACGCGCTCGGCAGCCTCCTTCTCGGCATAGGTGCGCACGTGACCGCCAAGCGTCGCCACACCATTTTCGACGGTTACGGCAATATGCGCAGCGTTGACGCTCGGCTCAAATTCCAGTTCATCCAGAATGTTTTGTCGCAAACTGTTGTCGTTCATGACGTCATCTCCTTTCATTTGCGATTGACCGCCCAATTCTAGCGCCAGCGGTGGTTTCTTCGTTGATCCGCGTCAAGAACACCTTCAGATCAGGTTGCGCCTGGTCAATTGGGAATGATCGGGTCGAACATATCCGCAGGGCAATGAGCGGGATGTGCGGAAACAAAACCGCCGTGGTCAGCGACACAACGTCAGTTCGATATGAAGAGATCGATGGGGCAATCTTTCAGCAGCGTCCTTGTGACACCGCCGAACGCCCACTCTCGCAGGCGGCTATGGCCGTAGCCACCGGCGACAAGGATATCGGCCTTCAGCTGGACGGCTGTTTCAATGATAGCGAGCGCAACCGATGAGCGCTTGGGCTTCACCAGGCCGCGCGCCCGCACGCCGTGCAACGAAAGCATGCGGATGACGTCGTCCAAAAAGGCGATCTCGCCGGACCCGCCATCCTCGACGCCGAGGATCACAACGTCACGCGCTTGCCGAAGCAATGGCATTGCATCCAGTGTGGCTCTTCGTGCCTCTCGGCTGTTCTTCCAGGCAATGACAACGCAATCGGCGCTAGACGCCAATCGGCTCGTCGCCGGCACGAAAATCGGCCGACCGGCCTCAAGCAAAACCGTGGCGATATCGAGCGTTCTTCGATCATCGGCCAGCTGGCCCTTGTCGAGACGGAACAAAACGACGAGATCGGCGCCGCAGCTTTGCTCGACCACGTTTCGGGTCGGATCGGCAATGGTCGCATGCCAGTCCACGTGATGTCGAAACGGCGCAAGCGTCGTCAGGCTTGCATAGAGATCGCGTTGCCGCGTCCGGATGGCGTCGATCTCGTCGCCGACGATCTCGGCGGCCGTCGCCGAGCTAGTGCCCGTTTCCATTGGATAAAACGGTGCGGCGGCTGATACGCAGCGCAATTTGGCGTCAAACCGGGCGGCCAGCTCCAAGCCGATGGGAAAGCGCCCTTCCGGCGAAGCATCGACGTCCAGATGCATTAAAATGGATTTGAAAGTCATCGTTTCTCCAGTCCCTGCGATCGTTTCGCGACCAGAACCCATACGGCGAGAAGAGCAAGCGCGCCGCCGGCGATGATCGCGATCGCTCCCGGTACGGCTTCATCGCGGAATTTCAACGCCCATGGGGAAACGACAAGCCAGCAACCGACGGCAAGCGTCACCCCGTCCTCCCAGAAATGGTAGGATCCGTAGGCGGCCCCGCCCAATGCGGCAACCAAAAGGCCGCAGACCAGGAAATTATAGGGGGCAAGCCCGATCGGAACCATACGCGCCGAGCGCCCAGGGAGAGGCGATCAGGCATGCTCCGATGATGAAGATCAGGTGATCCTGCCAGCGCCGTTTCATATTCGGCCTCCTCTCGCGTCACATGTCCATCTGCTGCGGTGCGATCGGCGGAGCGGCAGGCTCTGGAATATCCGTCATCGTCGCTTCGGTCAGGAGCAGCACGCTTGCGACCGAAACGGCGTTTTCCAGCGCAACTCTTACCACCTTCGTCGGATCGATAATTCCCTCCTGAAGCAGATCAACGAAGCGATTCTTGGCGGCATCGAACCCGATCAAGCCGCCGCTTTCCATCATTTTCGACACGACCACGCCGCCATCGACGGCGGAGTTTTCGGCGATCTGGCGGGCAGGGACCTCGAGTGCCCGCTTCAGGATCTGTATCCCGGTGCGCTCATCGCCCTCACAAAGCTCTTCTTCGGCCGCCACCGCCTGCGCGCATCGCAAGAGGGCAAGCCCGCCGCCCGGAACAACCCCTTCCTCGACCGCGGCCTTGGTTGCGTTGATCGCATCATCGAGAGCATCCTTCCTGGCTTTTATTTCCGCCTCCGAGGGTGCGCCGACGCGAATGACGGCGACCCCGCCGGATAGTTTTGCCAGCCGCTCCTGCAGTTTCTCGCGGTCATAATCGCTGGTCGTCTTGTCGATCTCCTTGCGGATCTGCTCGATCCGCCCCTTGATCGCTTCGGCGGATCCGCCCCCGCCGATGATCGTTGTCGTATCCTTGTCCACGACCACGCGATCTGCCCGGCCCAATTGTTCAAGGGCGACCTTGTCGAGCTTGAGGCCAAGATCCTCGGAGATCAACTGACCGCCGCTCAAGATCGCCAGATCCTGCAGCATGGCCTTGCGGCGGTCGCCAAAACCCGGCGACTTGATCGCACAGTTGCGCAGCGTGCCTCGGATCTGGTTGATCAGGAGCGTTGCCAGGGCTTCGCCTTCAACATCCTCGGCAACGACGAGAAGCGGCCGTCCCGACTTCGCCACAGCTTCGAGAAGGTTCACGAGATCGCCGAGTGCAGAAATCTTGCGGTCGACAATGAGGATCAGCGCGTCTTCCATCACGCATTCCATACGCTCTGAATTCGTGGAAAAATAGGGTGAGATGAAACCGCGATCGAACTGCAGGCCCTCGACCACTTCCAGGCGCGTTTCGGTCGTCTTGGACTCCTCGACCGTAATGACGCCTTCCTTGCCGACTTTCGCCATGGCGTCGGCGACAAGCCTGCCGATCGCTTCATTGTTGTGCGCAGAGACGGTGGCGACCTGCAGCTTCTCCTTGTCGGTCGTTACCGGTCTGGACATGTCGCGCAGGGCCTTTACGATGACTCGCGTGGCACGTTCAAGCCCGCGCTTGATGTCGATGGCACTCGCACCGGCAACGACGTTGCGGTGACCGTCTGCCAAAATCGCATGGGCGAGCACAGTGGAGGTGCTCGTTCCATCGCCGACGACCTCGCCGGTCTTTTCGGCTGCAGCCCGCAACATGCGCGCGCCGAGGTTTTCCTCCGGATCCTTGAGGTCGAATTCCTTGGCGATGGTGACGCCATCGTCACAGACGACGGGCATGCCCCATTTTCGTTCGAGCAGCACCGATTTCGATCGCGGGCCGAGCGTGATGCGGACTGCATCGGCAAGCTTGGTTGCCCCTTGAAGAACCTTGCCCCTCGCCTCGGCGTGAAACAGAACTTGCTTGTGCGCCATCGTCATCTCCCGACACGGCTTCGACATGCGCCGAAGGCTTAAGGAGAATTGTCACAGAATTCGGCTGCCGCGCTTTGATCCTGGTCAAGCCGGGATCCGGACGGACAGGAAACCACTGCAACCCGCCCGCCGCCTGAGATTGTTCTGGGTCAATGTCTGCACGTTCACAGGCTTTAATATCTGCCGGAACAGAAAAAGGACCGCACGAGAAAGGCAGCGCGCATGCACAACCCGTCGACCACTGCAGGAAGGATCGCCGCATCGTCAGGCGGAGTGTGCTGGATCGCGAAAAATCGTTGGCGGCTCCTTGTCGGAGCATGCATCCTGCTTTTATGCCAGGAAGCGGCTGTCGCTTCGACGATGCCGCCCTCGCTGGCGCCGATGCTGCAGCGTGTTGCGCCAAGCGTGGTCAGCATTGTCGTTCGCGGCACCCAGTCGACAGATGCGCTCGACGAATTGGAAGATGCCGGCAACCCGGCTCCTTCGTCCTTGACCGAAGCGACCGGTTCCGGCGCGATCATCGATGCGACGGCGGGCTATATTCTGACAAGCGACCACGTCGTGGCCAAGGCCGAAGCTGTCACCGTCAAGCTCTACAATGGAAAAACCTATGAGGCGACGATCGTCGGTGAAGACGCAGCAACCGATCTCGCCGTCATCAGGATCGAGGCATCAGGCCTCAGCGCCATGTCGACCGAAAATGGGGTTGCACCTAAAGTCGGCGACTACGTGGTTGCGATCGGCAACCCTTTCGGGCTCGGTCAGTCGGCGACCTTCGGCATCGTCAGTGCAATCGGCCGACAGGGGCTCGGTCTCGAGGGTTATGAAGATTTCATCCAGACGGATGCGGCGACCAATCCCGGCAACTCGGGCGGTCCGTTGGTTGACATGAATGGCGAATTGATCGGCATCAACACAGCCATCATCGGACCGGCCGGCGGAAGCGTCGGAATCGGTTTTGCCATTCCCATTTCCATGGCCAAGGATATTGCAGTGCAATTGATCGCCTATGGTCAGGTGCGACGCGGCCAGCTGGGCGTCCTGGTGCAGGACAATAACGAAGATCTTCAAAAGGCGCTGTCGATCACGGTGGCCTCGGGGGCACTGGTGGGAGAGGTGATACCGGGGTCGCCGGCCGAACGTTCGGGCATCAGACTTGCCGATGTCATCGTTGGCGTCGGCAATTTCCCCGTTCAGACGGCCGAGGAGTTCCGCCTGAAAATCGCGTCCTTTCCGCCGGGCACCACGGTCAGTCTCACCATTGTCCGCCCAAACGGAAAAACAGATCTAAGCGCGACGCTTGCGGCGAACCTGACGACCAATCAGCCCAAGCCCTCCCATCCCCTGATGATGGCACGTGGCCTGTTGAGCGACGTGACGCTGCAGGACCTCGTACCCGGGTCGGATCTTTACGGAGCAACCGAGGGCGCGCTCGTGGTGTCGCTCGACGACCGCAGCCGGGCGTCCATTGCCGGCCTTGCGGTTGGGGATGTAATCGTCAGCATCAACCGGCGTCCCGTCGCTTCACCGCAAGCGGTAATCGAGCTTGCCGCCAGGGGAAGGGACTTGATCCTGCTTGGTATTTATCGAAACGGACATACGCGCTTCCTTGTCGTGAAGTGACGGGGAGGTCGTGAAGCGATGGGGATGCCCATGGCGCGTTGCCTTTCCGGTCAGACGATGAGGCAACCGTCTTACGCAGCAGGCGGGAGCGCACCGTCATCCAAAGTCCCTCTTTCAAAAATTTAGCGTTCGCTCGCCGATGTTTCATGCGCATTCCGCAACCTGCTCGCTCCCTCGGCCCGGCTGCGAAACCAGCGGTAAGACAAGTGCGCAAATGCGGATAAGGGATCCGTACACGGAGGCGCCAGCCTCCATGCGGAATATAATGCATCGACATCCTCACGGCGCCACGGTCGTGGCAGCCAGGTCCTCTGCCAGGATGGTGGCCTGACCTCGGAGATCCTTGGCCGCGTCGGCGCCCAGTTGCGAACCCAGGCGCGCCATGCGCGCGAGCTCGAAGGCGTAGTCGACGATCGCATTCTGCGCGAAGATGGCGATCACATCGAAGGTGTCGTTGAGCTCGTCGTCAGAAAAAAGATCCTCGATCATCTTCACATCCTGTTCACAGCGATATTTGAGGAAACTGTAGACCTCAATCTGCGATCGTATCATCGCTGAATACGCCTTCGCCTGAAGGCCTGCGATCTGCATCGCTACCTTCATGATCGATGGCTGACCATCTTCCAGGTGAGATGGGGCGAACTGCATTGCGGTCCTCGACATGTGTGTCTCCTTGGCTTGATCGCAAAACCCTACGCGTTCGAACCCGCGATATCGTTGATCCGCATCAAGGGCCGCGGCACAGGAGTAATTTTTGGTTCGTTCCGTGCGAGGCGAAGGGGTCGAGCTTTCCGGCAATATCGCGAGCCGCGCCCAGCCCGGTCGAAGACGACCAGAAGCCCGGTCAATCGTGATCCTGATCAATGTCCAATGGCGATGTGGCGGTAAGTTCGCTGAGCGTTACCATTGCGGAGGATCATGATGAAACAGCTCGAGGGCGAGGAAGTCAGGTCGGCGGATCCGCAAGGAGCGTCGCCCGTCTCGCCGCAGGCGTCCGCCTCCGGCCGCGGATGGCCCTTGCTCGATCGGCTGGGGCCTGGCCTCATCACCGGTGCGGCCGACGACGATCCGAGCGGAATTGCAACCTACAGCCAGGCCGGAGCGCAATTCGGCTACGCCCTCGGTTGGACGATGGTGTTCAGCTATCCCCTGATGACGGTGATACAGGGCATCAGCGCCGGGATCGGAGCCGTGACAGGCCAGGGGGTGGCGCAGAATCTCAGGCGACATTATCCTCCCTTTGTCCTGCGCGGTGCGGTAACGCTGCTGCTTTTTGCGAATCTGATCAATATCGGCACGGATCTCGGGGCGATGGCCGCCGCGCTGGGCCTGCTGGTGCCGGGTCCGGCCGCGCTGTATTCTCTCTTGTTTGGGCTCTTCTGCGTCGGGCTTGAAGTGTTTGTCAGCTACCGGCGCTACGTGAATGTGCTCAGGTGGCTGACGCTCTCGCTCACTGCCTATGTGGCCGTGCTTTTTGTCGTGAACGTGCCTTGGGGACTTGCGCTGAAGGGCGCGCTCGTCCCACAGCTTTCGTTCGACCGCGCCCATGCCACCGCATTCGTGGCGCTGATGGGCACGACCATCAGTCCCTATCTGTTCTTCTGGCAGGCGGGCGAAGAGGTAGAGGAGTTGCGGCGCCGGCAACGGTCAAGGCTCGGCATCTGGCCGAGAAAGGCGGGGCCTGAGATTAAACGCATCAAGGTCGACACGCTTGTCGGCATGGGCTTTTCCAACATCATCGCCCTGTTCATCATGTTCGCGAGCGCTGCCACGCTCCATGCCAACGGGATCACCCAGATCGACACCGCCGCGCAGGCGGCCGCAGCGCTGAGGCCGATTGCCGGCGTCTTTGCCTTTTCGGTCTTTGCCGTCGGTATCATCGGTGCTGGTCTTCTGGCGGTGCCGGTGCTTGCCGGCTCCTGCGCTTATGCGCTGGCGGAAAGTTTCAGATGGCAGGAGGGGTTGGACCGCCGACCGGGAGAGGCGAAAGCCTTTTATGCGGCGATTGCGATGTCTACGCTGGGGAGTCTTGCCATCGGCTACATTGGCATCGACCCCATGGTCGCCCTCTACTGGAGCGCGGTGATCAACGGCGTGCTTGCCGCCCCCCTCATGGCCTTGATGATCATGATTGCGCGAAATCAAAGGATCATGGGGCGCCTGACCGCACCACTCTGGATGACGGCCTGCGGATGGCTGGCTGTCTTGGTGATAGCGGTTGCCACTATCGGCCTCTTCGCTCTCTAGCGGCGGGATAGCAGGCGAAGTGAGGAAGGATCCCGGTCTGTCTGGCCTCATGTCGCCGCGGACAAGCGTCGCGGATCGCCAGGAGGCAAAGAGGAATTGAGCCAGATCAAGGAAGGGTAGCGCAGCATCGGTAGACTTGCTTCGAATTCATCAGGAGACGAGCAATGAGCATCAAAACAGTTCTCAGTGTGTTGAGCGGTCTGCAGTGTGAGCAGGACCTGAAGCAGGCGGCAGAGTTCTGCCAGAGCCGCGAAGCCCATCTGACGGCGCTCCTCATGGCGATCAGCCCGAGCTCCTATATCAGCGAATACGAGGTCTACTCCGACAGCTGGTTCGAGGAGCAGCGCAAGTTTGCCGATGATCTGGAAAAAAGCACGGCGGCCGCGCGCGCGTATCTCGCCGGCACCGGCCTTTCGCATGACGTCAGCAATGCCATGCTGGAGATCGCGTGGGTGGAGGACGAGATCGCCGAAAGGGCGCTTTACAGCGACCTTGTCCTCATTGGGCGGCAGGCCGCTTTGGATGGCGATTTGCGGCAGCGGGCGTTGGGCGGCGGCCTGTTTCATTCCCCGACCCCGATCCTTATCAACCGCACGCAAAAACCGGTCGCGAGCACATTTGGCACCGTCCTGATCGCCTGGGACTCGAGCGATGCTGCATCCCGCGCCGTCCGTGAGGCGCTGGACTTTCTGAAAGCGGCCGCAAAGGTATCAATAACTCTGGTCGATCCGCTGGCGGCTCCATCCGTCAACGGCGAGGAGCCGGGGGCGGACATTGCCCGCTTCCTCGCCCGCCACGGCGTCAACGTCGAGGTCGATCGCATCGCAAGCAGCGGCCGCCGCATTGACGAGACGTTGCTCCAGCACGCTCTGGACGTCAACGCGGATCTCGTCGTCATGGGTGCCTACAAGCACTCCAGACTACAGGAAAGACTGTTTGGCGGCGTGACAAGATCGATGATCGAGACGGCCGACGTTCCCTTGTTTCTCTCACACTAGCCGATCGGTTGATTGTGAAGGCTTGTCTATTGGAAGGGCCCGTCTATTGGAAAGGAAAGAGCAATGGCAGACCGTGACATCCAGCAAAACGTGATCGCCGAGCTTGAGTTCGAACCGAGTATCGATGCGACCAATATCGGCGTCACCGTGGAAGCCGGAATCGCGACGCTGTTTGGGCATGTCGGATCCTGTGCGCAGAAATTCGCTGCGGAAAAGGCCGCCCGACGGGTTGCCGGCGTTCGCGCCATTGCAAGCGAGATTGAGGTCCGGTTTCCTGAATTGAAAAAGCATTCAGACGACCAGATCGCCGCGCGGGCTCTTGATATCATCGCCTGGGATACGAGGCTGCCGGAGGGCGCCGTTCGTGTGAAGGTGGACAGCGGATGGGTGACGCTATCGGGGGCGGTTCCCTGGCAATTTCAGCGGGTTGCGGCGGAAGAGGCCGTCAGGCGTCTTGGCGGCGTTGTCGGGGTCGTCAATCTGGTTTCGGTGCTCCCGCAGCCAGAAAAGACGGCGATCGCCGAGCGTATCGTTGCAGCCTTCAAGCGCAACGCCGACATTGCGGCGGAAGGTGTGCGCGTGACGGTGAGCGGCACTCGTGTTTCCTTGCAAGGGAAAGTGGGATCTAATGGCGAGCGTGACGCCGCGGAGGCGGCCGCCTGGTGCGTATCGGGCGTGGAGGACGTCGACAACCGGCTGCTGATCCCTTGAGCCTCCGTACGCGAAACCCGGGTGCGGCCATATACGCGTCCAAAGGGGCCGGAAAAGAGAGAGTTTATGTCCTAATTCCTTCGTCGTGACTGCCGGTTTCGACACCGGTGATGAAGACGGTGCGATTTCTCGCGCCGTCCGGCGAACGACATCGAAAAGCACCGTGCGAGCAGGCAAGTCGTTTGACCCTGATCAAGGCAGTCGCGGCCATCGCACGCCACTATGAAACAAATCGAATCAAGGCGGGCGCTGGCCTAAGTGGCTTCCGCATCGGCGCCACCACACAGGAGATGATAATGCTCATTCGTTCCCTCATGACGTCACCCGTGACGACCGTGACCACGTCGACCCTTCTCGCCGATGCGGCGAAACTGATGCTGGAAAAGCAGATCGGCGGCCTTCCGGTTGTGAACGATCGGCGCGAACTCGTCGGCATAATCACCGAGAGCGACTTTCTCAGACGCGGGGAACTCGGCACGGAAAAGCGGCGGTCGCGCTGGCTTTCCTTCTTCCTCAGCGCCGGGAAGATGGCTGACGAGTATGTGCGCTCGCACGGTCGAAAGGTCGAGGAGGTCATGTCGTGGCCGGTCGAGACGATCTCGCCGGAGACCGATACGGCCACAGCCGCGGCAATCATGGAAAAGCGCGCCATAAAGCGGCTTCCCGTCGTTTTTGACGGCAAAGTCGTTGGCATCGTTTCCCGATCGGATTTCATGCGCGCCCTGGCGAAAACGGCATCCGCGGATGCGTCGGCACAGTCCGATGCGCGGATCGAGGCAGCGATCATCGAAGAGATCTCAGCCCAGCCCTGGAGCGGAAACGGCTCTGTCAGAGTGAGCGTGAACAAGGGCGTGGCGGAATTGTCAGGGACGATATTCGACGATCGCGAACGCGCCGCTGCCCGTGTCGCGGCCGAAAATATCGCCGGCGTGAAGGAGGTTATCGATCATCTGGTCTGGGTCGAACCCAATTCCGGAATGGTGATGATGCCTCCGGGAAGCGAGCCTTAAACGGCGTAAACTCCGTCCGGAGGTAGCGTCGATGGACATTGTCGAGCTGCAGGCAGGGCTAGATGAGACGAAGCCGGATAACGGGCTTCCGAAAGGAATTTTTCCCTTTGTCACGCTTTTAGGCATAAGGCACCAGATCGCCATTGCCGGGCTTGCGATCCTGTCCTTTGCCTGCGGGACAGCGCCGCTGGAAATTCAGCGGCGCATTGTCAACGATACGGTCGAAGGGGCGTCTCTTTCCTATCTTATTTCGCTGGTGCTCATCTATCTGGCGGTGACGTTTGCCGAGGGTCTCGCCAAGCTTCTTCTAAACCTTTACCGCACCTGGCTTGCTGAAGCCGCGATCCGCTGGCTACGGGAGCTCTTTCTTGTCAAGGCCGCGGCAATGGCTGGAAAAGACACCAGCCCGTCGCTGGCGGGCGTCGAACTGTCGATCGTGCTGTCGGAAGCCGAACCCGTTGGCGGGATCGCGGCAACGATCGTTGCGGAGCCGCTGCTGCAGGGCGGTATTCTGGTCGCAGTGACCGGTTACATGATCTTCCTCCAGCCGCTCATGACGCTCGTCGTCGCACTGACCTTCTTTCCACAAGCCACTTTCGTTCCCGTGATCCAAAGGATGATCAATCGGCTGGTCGAAACCAGGATCACCCTTATGCGAAGCGTCAGTGAAGGACTGGTCGAGACATTCGACAGCGCCAATGTCCTCCACGAGCAGAAGGCGCGCACCTTCGCGGTCTTCTCCACGAATATGGGGATTTACCGGCTCAAGTTCATGATGAATTTCCTGATGAACTATATGACCCAGCTCGGCTACGCAGGCATTTTTCTCCTTGGCGGCTATTACGTGCTGACCGGTCGCACGGAAATGGGAACCGTGGTTGCCTTCGTGTCCGGACTCTCGAAGATCACCGATCCCTGGGGAGAGCTTGTCGACTGGTACCGCGACCTCAAGGTCACGCAGGTCAAGTACGAACTGATCAGGGGGGTGGCGGGACCGATCGATCCGGGAACGCTGCGAAGGGCGCGTCCGAGACTGTTCGGGAAACGCGAAAAGCCAAGGCCGAGTGCGAGGCTTAAAGCCTGATGCCTGTGTTGATGCAGGTCAAGGAGGGCCCCGGCTGCGTTTGCTAGGGATTGCGGGATGATGAACGCCAGACAGCCCAACGCACGGAACGACCCTTATGGATACTCTGGAGAGCAAGCCCGCCATCCACGGTGATCAGGCTCCCCCACCTGCACCTCGCATGGAAGAGGGGGCTTTATCACGGACAAGGCCGAGGTTTCGATGGCGATGGCTGTTGGCAGGTTCGACAGCGGTCGCGGCGATCGGCGCCATCGCCTTTTTTCACGGACCGATCAGGCAGGCCCTGTTCGGGCCACCCGCCGCCGCCGACATGATTTTGCTTTCTGGCAATATCGAAGCCCACGAGAGCATCTTGAGCTTCACGCAGGTGCAGGCGCCGATCGTCGATCTGCCGTTTGATGAAGGAAAGGTCGTGACTGCAGGAACCGTTCTCGCGAGGGTCGACGATCGCATCTACCAACGGCAAGTCGACATCGACCAGACGAATCTGAATGTGGCGATCGCCCAGGTATCGGTGAGCGAAAGCAGTCTTGAGGCGGCGCGCCATGCTCTTGCCAGCGATACGTTCGATCTTGCGGAAAAGCAGAAGGAGTATGCCCGGGCCGAATCGCTGGCGAGGAGCGATGCCGTATCGCAGCAGACGCGGGATCTTGCCCTAACCGCCCAACAGCAGTCAGCGGCCGCACTTGCGCGCGACCAGGCGATGGTCGCGGTCGCTCAGGCGAATGTCCGTCTTGCCCAGGAAAATGTGGCTGCGGCGCAAGCGCGTATTATGCTGGATCGAACCACCCTGTCTTTTGCAGAGCTGAAGGCGCCCTTCACCGGGGTGATCGCCGTGCGTGCCGCAGAACTCGGCCAGCTGGCAGCGCCGGGCGTTGCGATCTTCACCCTCGACGATCTCGATCACATCTGGCTCAGAGCCTACATCAATGGCCCGGATATCGGCAGGGTCCGGCTCGGCGAGAGTGTGACGGTGACGACCGATAGCTATCCCGGAAAGGTTTACGAGGGACGCATAAGCTTCATCTCGTCGCAGGCCGAGTTTACCCCAAAAACGGTCGAAACCCATGCCGAGCGGATAACGCAGGTCTACCGCGTACGCATCGATATTGACAATCCGAGCCATGAACTGCTTCCCGGCATGCCTGCCGACGCCACCGTTCGCATGGTGGCGCCAGGACAATGACGTTACCCGCTGACATCATCGTCTCCGCACAGGGACTGTCGCGCAGTTTCGGCGACATCGCTGCCGTCCGAAACGTCGATCTGGCGATCGGAAAGGGGGAAATCTTCGGACTGGTCGGGCCCGACGGCGCCGGCAAGACGACGACGATGCGGATGCTGGCTGGCGTCCTTTCACCCGACGCCGGTCAGATCTTTCTCGACGGGATCGACGTTGTCCGGGCGCCCGAGCACGCCAAGCCCCATATCAGCTACATGCCGCAACGCTTCGGCCTTTACGAGGATCTCACCGTCTTAGAAAACATCTTCTTTTACGCAGAGCTTTTCGGGATTCCGGCTTCGGTCAGGCGCACCCGAAGTGCCGAACTGCTTTCGGCAGCGGCAATGGCGCCGTTTTCGAAACGGCTTGCAGGCCGGCTTTCCGGGGGCATGAAGCAGAAACTCGGTCTCGTCTGCGCGCTGATCCATGCACCCGACGTGCTCTTGCTGGACGAGCCGACCACCGGCGTCGATCCGGTTTCCCGGCGCGAGTTCTGGGAGATCCTCTACCGGCTGAGGGAGAGCGGCGTGACCATCGTGTTTTCCACCGCCTACATGGACGAGGCCGAGCGGTGCTCGCGCCTCGCGCTGATGAATGCCGGTGAAATCCGTCATTGCGATACGCCGGACCGGCTCAAAAGAGCGATGCCGGGAGCCTTGCTTTCGGTCACTGCGGTCGATGTTCGCGGTGCCTTCGACGCGCTCAAGGGGGTGCCGGGTGTCCTGGGAAAGCTGATGATGGGCGACCGCGTCAATGTGCGGGTCGATGACGCACGAAGAAGGGAACCCGAGCTGCGGGAGGCACTCGCGCGACAGGCCATCGCGGCCGAGGTCGGCTCGATCGAACCGTCGATCGAGGACGTGTTCGTCGCCCTGCTCGGCAAGGGACAGGCGACATGACCGCAACGCTTTCCTTGGCTGATCCTGTCGTCATCAGCACCCGGGCGCTCTGTAAGAGCTTCGGCCCCTTTGTTGCGGTCGACCGGCTGGACCTGACAATCAATCGCGGCGAGGTCGTCGGTTTCATCGGACCCAACGGAGCCGGGAAATCGACGACGATCCGCATGCTCTGCGGATTGCTCAAGCCGACGTCAGGTTCTGCGGTCGTTGCCGGGCATGATGTGGCCCGCGAGCCCGAGGCTCTGCGGGCGCAGATCGGCTACATGTCGCAGAAATTCTCGCTTTATGGCGACCTGACCGTCAAAGAGAACCTGCGCTTCTTCGCCGGCATGTATAGTGTTGCACGCGATGTGCTTGCCGAACGGATGACGTCGGCGATGGAAATGGCCGGGCTCGAGGCCAAGGAGGACGTCCTTGTCAGAACCCTTGCGGGTGGCTGGAAGCAGCGGCTCGCGCTTGGATGCGCGATCCTGCATCGCCCCAAGGTGTTGTTCCTCGATGAACCGACCTCGGGTGTCGAACCGCAGGCACGCCGGCGGTTCTGGGACCTCATTCACGGCCTTGCGGGCGAAGGCGTTACCATCCTTGTTTCGACCCACTACATGGACGAGGCGGAATATTGCAATCGTATCGCGCTCATCAATTCAGGCAGGCTTGTCGCGGTCGGCAGCCCGGGAGAGCTTCGCGCCCACCATCTCGACGGTGAACTGTTCGAGCTCGCATCTTCCATTTCGGCCTCGACGCTAAAGATCGTGAAGGCAATTCCCGGTGTCGTCGACGCTGCCATCTTCGGGGACAAATTGCACGTACTGGCAGCCAGCGACAGCGCAACGACGGTCTCGTTGCAGCTCGAACGACTGGCCGCGAGGGCCGGCTGCGTCCGCCGCATCACCCCGAGCCTGGAAGACGTGTTCGTTCGCCTCGTCGCGCGCCGAGACGGGGAGGTGCTTCCGTGAACCGCCGCCGCCTTTTCGCTATCGCCTACAAGGAAGCGCTGCAGATATGGCGCGACCCACGCAGCCTGGCGATCGCCCTGCTGATGCCGTTGATGCAGATGGCGCTTCTCGGTTATGGCGTCAGCCTCGATATCAAGCATGTTCAGCTTTGCGTCTATGATCAGGAGAGAAGCCAGATCAGCCGGGAGCTGATTGATAGCTTTTCGTCATCGGGATGGTTCGACGTCGTCATGGTCCTTGGGAGCGACCGGCACCTGAAGAGCGCGATCGACAGCCGCGCCTGTGTCGGCGCATTGACCATTCCCCCCGACTTTTCCCGCAGGCTCGCCGCGAGCGGAGGTTCCGACATGCAGGTCGTCTTCGATGGCACGGATACGAACACGACCAATATTGCCAGCGGCTATGCAAAGGCCAATGTCGCCAAACTGACTGCGGCGTTTCTGGAGCGCTGGACGGCAAGCCATGGGCTCGAGACAGCACCTGTTCAGGCGATCGATTTGAGAACCCGCGTCTGGTTCAATGAAGGGCTCGATAGCCGAAACTTCATCATCCCGGGCGTCGTCGCCGTCATTCTTGCTTCCATCGGTGCGCAGCTTACCTCGCTGACCATCTCGCGCGAATGGGAGCGCGGCACCATGGAACAGCTCATTTCGACGCCGGTGACAGCCTTCGAGGTCATGCTCGGAAAGCTTCTCCCCTATTTCGCCATTGCGCTCGTCGACGCCGGTTTCTGTCTCATCGTTGCGGCATTCTGGTTCGACGTGCCGTTTCGCGGGAACGTCGCAACGCTTGTCATTACGACATCGCTCTTTGCCATTGTCATACTGGGAATCGGCTACCTCCTGTCGGTCAGGATTCGCAGTCAGCTTGGCGCGAGCCAGATCGCCCTGATCCTGACGATGCTGCCGACGACGATGTTGTCCGGCTACACCTTTCCCATCGACCAGATGCCGGTGGCGATCCAGGTCGTGACCTTCCTGGTCTATGCCCGCTATTACATCACGATCCTGCGGGGCGTGTTTCTCAAGGGCAGCAGCCTGGCCGATCTTGCCATGCCCGTCGCTGCTCTGACAGTTTTTGCAATCGTGATCGGCGTCCTCGCGGCTCGCGCCTTCAAGAAGAGGCTCGACTAGCAATGATCGAACGGCTTCGGGTCATGCTCTTCAAGGAGTATATTGAACTTTGGCGCGATCCCTGGGCGATCTTCCGATTGATCGTTCCGCTTGTCCTGCAGGTGATTATCTATGGCTATGCCGCGACTTTCGACGTCAGCCATGTTGCAACCGCTATCGTCGATCTGGACCGTAGCCAGGCAAGCCGGGATCTCGTGTCACGTTTCTCGGCCGCCGGCCGCTTTGATATCGTGCGCTCAGGACTGGACGAGAAGGAGGCCTTGCATGACATCGATACCGACCGCGCTGTCATTGCCGTGATCATCCATGCCGGATTCGGTCAGCATCTCGCCGACGGCTCCGGCGCGCCGCTCGGGGTTGTCGTCGACGGCAGCAATTCCAACACCGCCATGATTGCCGCTGGCTACGTTGGCGAAATCGTCGCACAGTTCGAGGCACAGCGGTCTGCAGACCTTCGCGCAATGAACGCCGTCTCGCCCTTCGTCGCCGTATCGATGCAACAGCGTCCATGGTTCAACGTCAGTCTCGACGATCGATGGTTCTTCATTCCCGGCGTCATCGGCACACTGACGCTGATGCAGGTCATCAGCCTGACCGCCTTTGCGATTGTGCGGGAGCGGGAACTGGGAACGCTGGAGCAGGTGCTCGTCACGCCGATCCGTCCATTCGAATTCATTCTGGGAAAAACGATCCCGTTCTTTATGATCGGCCTCGTGGACATACTCATTGTCGCCCTTCTCGGCGTATTTTGGTTTGATGTGCCCTTCATCGGCAGCCCGTTCGTCATGCTTGTCGGGGCGAGCCTGTTCCTGCTTGCGGCTCTAGGGCTCGGTCTGTTTCTTTCGACCGTATCGCAAACCCAGCAACAGGCCTTTTCCTTAAACTTCTTCATTCTCAATCCGATTTTCATCCTGTCGGGATTTGCGTTTCCGATATCGTCGATGCCTGCCGTCCTGCAGTGGCTGACGCTCGTCAATCCGTTGCGCTATTTTCTGGTCGTGATCCGTGGCGTGTTCCTGAAGGGCGTAGGGTTTGCGGTACTTTGGCCGCAGATGGCGGCTCTGGCACTCTTTGCGATCGCCATGCTGTCGATCAGCGTTTTGCGCTTCAGGAAGTCGCTCGATTGAGGACGCGGATAAGCGGCGTAAACCGGCACGAGCCAGTTCAAAAGCAATGGGCCGCCCGAATCCCGGCGAGACAATGGGAGTGCAATATAAGAGGCGGGGAAGGAGAGCTTGACCTGATCCGCAACCGATCAGCGGGAACCGTGATCGCCCGTCAAAGTGTCAAGGCAAAAGAAACCCCGCGCGGCTGGGGCTGTGCGGGGTTAGGCAAAACGATATTCATTACGGCCGCTGGACGACGGGCGGCGATCCCGTCCAGGCAACTTTGCCTAGGATAGGCTCATGGTCTGATGGAGCGCAACTCGTCCTGTCGGGGTACCCCTATCGAAAATAGCGGGGCTAATCTTCATCGTCGGTGCGATGTTCTTCAAGGCTTTCCCAAAAGGTCCATGCCGCCATGAGAGCCAATGCTATCAGCCCGTCGACGATCCACTGCACGCCCAATTGAAAGCGCTCAAAAACAAAGATCACGAAACCTATCAAAATCGCAAGTACAGCCGCCGACATTGAATTCCTCCTGCCAACGATCGAAAATATCCCGGTCTGCCCGGAGTTCAACCGACGGGTGTCGCTGTTGTTTCAGTGATGGTGAGCAACTGCGCTAAAGCTTTGCCGCAATCCGCCGATACGCCCGGCCGAATGCGAATCCAGACCTACATCATCGCGGTGCTCCTAAGCCTCATCTTATGGGTACTGTCATTCGATGCGACAAAGCATGTTTATCGCTATGCGCAAGCCGTCCGCGCGATATCAAACCTTCACGTCGGCTACCGTGCTCGGGAGATCTTGCATCGGATGCATCCCCACCCCCAATGATGAAGTGGCAGTCAACTCTTCGTTTGGACGACATCGGCGATCGGCACGCATCGAACGGGAACGCGGGCTTTCAAAGGAAGGGATGATTGGCGCACTCCTCTTCTACGCAATAAGAATCCCCGCCTTGCGGCGGCCCAGCGAGCGAACTTACCTCGGGGAGGGGCGAGAAACAAAGAAGGCCGCTGCCAGAGCTCATCAAATCTGGCAGCGGCCTTCCGCTGGATTGCCCCCAATCCAGAGCCACAACCATATCGTGAGTTTGATGTTTTGGAAACTTACCAACTCACACTGCCGGCCGCGAGGTTACCGTTGCTGAGCGCCGATCGGTCTCCGACGGATGACGACGAGCACGAACAGCAAGAGGTGGATTTCGTGCCAAACTCAATCCGGCCAGTCTTCCGATTGCTCCGTGCAGCGGTAGAAAGCGCGCGTTGAAGAGCTCAATCATTAACGGAGATGATGATTGAGAAGGCGAGACGACCATGTGATCGTCTTGTTGCAATCCATCGAGCCTCCTACGGACAAGGACCTCTGGCTGGGCGATCGGATCTCATGGGCCCTGTGCCGACAAATTGACATCGATCAACGACCGCGGCTCCAGGAACCGGCATCATGGCAAGATGCTGCGAACGGGCAATTCCACACGCGCTCGTGGGCACTCAAACGCAGGCAGTCACCATGTGATGGTGGGATCCCTTCGCATGATGACGACGGCCCCTCGCTCCGAGCCCGGGGCCGCTTTCTTCGGAAAAGCTAACGCGTCGTGATCAACGGAGAAATACCATGTTGAGAATACAACTTTGTGCAATCGCCGCCGCAATGGTTGCGTCTTCTGCAGTCGCAGCCTCCGAATATTACGTCGAGCACGCACCGAACAGCAAGACGTGCATGGTCTCGGAAATGAAGCCGGATGGAAAGAAAACGATCGAAGTGAGCGGTGGTCACAAGACCAAAGCTGAGGCAGAAGCAGCCATGAAGGCAAGCAGCAAATGCGCTCATTGAAAGCGCCCGGCACGAGGGCGGGGGAGGCACTTTGTTAACAGCGAGGAGCTATTGATTTGGACGTCGCTGACCACAGCGATTCCTCCGATCTTCAAAGGTCGCCCGGATCTTATGTCGGGCGGCTTCTTTCCGACTTCGAATGCCTGATTGCACGGTTACGACGCTATGGCGGCCAGATCGCCGTTATCAGGCTGTAAAACCGGCGGGACCGAAAGCCTCGTTATGAAAAAGCTCTTCTGGCACCGCGAGCCTGCCAATGACGGTAACCTAGAATACTGTCGATCGCACGTAGGATTGCGACCTTGCAGCGCTTTTGCAACACATAGCCGCGCCCTGGGGTCGAAGCGTTGAAACCATATCTTTGGCTATTTATGATTGTATCGGGGATCGCGCTTGTCGGGGTGACCGCCTCTGCGATGTCCGAAATATATAGCCTTCTTATGACCGGGGCTTCCGTTTACTGAGGAGGCAGCTCGAAAACGACCACCGGCATTCCAAATGCCAGCATTCTTGATCGACCAACCGGTCTTGGAGATTGCAGGGGAGAGGAGAGGAGAGGAGAGGAGAGGAGAGGAGAGGCGCTGCCGCTCCGACCAGCTTGATCGAAGCCCACGCCCTGGTCGGCTAGCCAGGGCATTGATCCGAGCCAGCTCGATTTTTGCTTCGATTTTCGCGGCCAGGTGTCAGACCAGCGAGGATGGAAAAGCTGAACGGCAAACTGGGCCCTGGGTTACGGCGGTCAGCCTCCAGATAATGGAGCGCTTCACGTGTCGCGATGTCAATCAGGCGGTGGAAGCAGCGGTCGCAGCAATTTAGTGACCCACTCTTGTTCTGTCGCGCCCGCCTTCCGTGTTCGAATACAGCTGGAGTAAAAGGGAGATTTTCGATGGCTAGCATAGATACAGACGTCATGAGAATGGTCCGGCGCAACAAGCTGGTCGGCATGTGGGCGGCGAAAAAACTGGCCCTTGTCGGCGAAGAGGCCAAGGCATACTCGGATGAGCTTGGAAGGGCGGCAGTCGACGTCAGACGCAATGACATCCTCGCCACGCTCCGAAAAGACTTTCTGGCAGCAGGAGTTGCTCAATCCGACGAGGATATTCTGGCAGTCATGAACCAATCATGGCTTGCGGCCGGAAAACCAGCAAACGGCAGAGACGCCACCGATGGGGCGGCGCTGCAAATCGCCCGTAATCTGATGAGATAGGGCTAACGGCAGTCGCAGCGGCTCAGGCTTTCGCGGCACAGACCTGGGCTCGCGTTCGGTCGCTCGTTTGAAAATTGAGCCTGCTTTGGGTTCCTGACCGTCCTGCCAAAGGATGGTGTCACGATCGCTTGTCTCTCCAGGACGAGGCGACGCGAAACTGTTGCGAAAGAAAGGCGGCGCTCTGAAAATCCCACCGGCCGGCGCCCATCGATTAGGCCGGAGAAAATCCGGTGCTGAAGCCTTTGTCCGCCAGACCCTGCGTTAAGGGGGCACTCATCGGATATGTCGCGAAAATCGTATCAACTCGGCCGTCAACGACGTGTCTCGACAGGCGTCGCAGGGCAAGACGGCGTCATGACGGACCGTCCCGCTTCCCACCCTTGATGAGAGGAGCCCGGTTTACCGGCAGATGTGTATCGAGCAACGTGCCTCGCGGGCGACCTTGTCCGCCGTCGATCCGAAAAGCCTGCTAAGAAGGCCCTGCTCGTGGGCGGAAACAACGATGAGATCCGCATCGATTTCCTCGGCGACATCGAGGATCGTTCGTGCCGCGCCGCCCGTCCGTACACGCAGCACCGCCGGCACTGAGAGCTGTTGGCTCAACTCCGCCAAACTGCGTTCTGCAGCAGCGAGAAGCTTTGAGGCATTTGGATCCTCGATTCCTGCGGGGTTTCCTGCGGAGCTGACCGGGAACTCCTCAAGGGCATGCACAAGGTAAAGCGTCCCGCCAGGCGACAGCAGCTCCTTAGAGATCTTGATAAGGTGACGCGCGCGCTCCTGCGACTTCAGGCCGATGGCGCAAACGATCCGCTCAAACAAACTCATCCTGTTCCACTCGCATAGTCCGACATCTCCGGCTTCCTCCGGGCTGGTTCGACCTGCCTGTTGGCGCTCCAATCACCAGTGATCCAGTCTTACAAGGTCACATCAGGTACCGGCAATGCGCCGCTGCCGACCGCGGTCGCACAGCACTGCTTGCTTCATGCCGCTCTTATGATGACTTTGAGAGCATGGCTGGTCGCGGCCGCAGAAAAGGTCGCGTAGGCCTCGTCGATTTGATCGAGTTCAAAGTGGTGCGTGATCAGGGTCTTCGGATTGATCCTGCCGGACTGTACCGACTTGAGCAGCGTGGGTGTCGAGACGGTATCGACCAGCCTTGTGGTGATCGATATGTTTTGTGACCATAGCCGTTCGAGATGCAGGTCCGCTTTGGTGCCATGCACGCCGATATTCGCAATTGTGCCTCCTGGCGCAATGATGTCCTGGCAGAATTCGAAGGACGCGGGAATTCCAACGGCTTCGATGGCCGTGTCCACACCTTTGCCGTCGGTGAAATCAAGAACTTTTTGCCTGGCACGTTCATCGTCAGCCCGAAGGATCTGCGTGGCTCCAAATCGCTGCGCGACTGACAGCCGGTTGTCATCGACATCAATCATGATAACGACGGCGGGCGAAAAGAACTGTGCCGTCAACAGCGCGGCAAGACCGATCGGACCCGAGCCGACAATTGCGACCGTTGAGCCGGGCTGGACCTTGCCGTTGAGGACCCCGCATTCAAAACCGGTCGGCAAAATGTCGCTCAGCATGACGAGGGCCTCTTCATCCGCGTCCGGCGGGATCGGATAAAGGCTTGTATCGGCAAGCGGAATGCGAACATATTCGGCTTGCGTTCCATCGATCGTGTTGCCCAGTATCCAGCCCCCGGTCTTGCAATGCGAATACATGCCGCGCCGGCAATACTCGCATTTGCCGCAGGCTGAAATACAGGAAACGAGGACGCGATCCCCGATCTTAAAGTTGCTGACGTCCGTCCCGACATCGTCAATCACGCCCACCCCTTCGTGCCCGAGAATTCGCCCCGGCAAACAGGATGGCACGTCGCCCTTCAATATATGCAGATCGGTGCCGCAGATCGTCGTCAGGTTCATCTTGACGATCGCGTCCGTCGGCACGGTGACCCGTGGCATGGGTCTGTCGAGCAGGGCCTTTCGGCCAGGTCCCTCGTAGACTAAAGCTTTCATGATCCTTCCCCGTGTCGTCCTGCAGGTAGTCCTGCCGGCGTCATCGTTTGTGGTGCAGAGCATCTGCGACCGGCATCATTGCGGATGAAGATCGCTCGCAGCGTTTCTCGGGCCTGCGTTCAGGTCGGGCCTGCCGTGCGTCGTCTCTCGTGGGACGCAAAGCTGGTACCC
The DNA here is from genome assembly GCF_004341625.1 of Rhizobium sp. BK376. Classification (GTDB taxonomy): domain Bacteria; phylum Pseudomonadota; class Alphaproteobacteria; order Rhizobiales; family Rhizobiaceae; genus Rhizobium. The sequence continues at coordinate 74,354 of NZ_SLZG01000022.1, forward strand.
GCGCCGATCGGCCTCGTCAAAGGCCGACCGCCGTGCAGATCGCGCGTCATCAGCCGTAATGATCGCCGACGGATTTCATCAATTCGCCGATCGCAGGGCCACTCTCAGTTTGAAACAGGCATGAGTGCGTGCTCCGAACCTCTTTTGCCAGCATGTGCAATTTCCGGCTCCTGGCCTTGATCTGGATCAAACGTCCGTATTGGCACCGAGATTCGACAGGAGGGATGGATAGGCGCCAGCAGGTCCCCGCCCGAGCCGCGCCTCATGGATATGCTTTCAAGGCAGCCGGACAAGGAGAACGCATCTGATCGACGCCGGGTGCGGAATCAAGTGTCGCCGTGGCGCCCGTGACACGGACCGTCATGCTTTCGATGGCGATTGCCATGCCTGCTTGGCGAGGTTCTGACCTGGCGCCATGTCATCGCTAATGTAGTCACAGGGTCGCTCTCGCTCACGCAATCGCGACCACGGGCGATGGTCTGGCTACTGCCTTGGAGATCGCCGGCTGGCTGCCAAGGCGGCATCTATTCGAAAAGAGCCGCAAGATGAGTTTCGATCTCATCGATAGGAAGCTTCGTCAGGTCCTTGGCGATCTCCGCAGCGACAATTGCCTTCGTCTTCATGTCAATCCTATCCCGCAGCTGGCCGAGCGGCCTCGGCGGTGCCACGATCACGAGACGCCCCACCGAACCGTCAGCGACAAGGTCATCGATTTTTCTTGCGACATCGGCCAGGAATTCGTCTTCGGCAGCAAGGTGGAGATCATATTGCCCGACAGCGCTGCGCGATGTGCCGCCCGATGAAACGACACGGCCGGGACGGTCCGTGCCCATCTGCCTGGCTGCCGGGGCATGCATGGTGGAGTGATCGACGACAACAAGATTGAGCAACTGCGCATCTCCGTCGTTTCGAAGAAAAAGCGCACGGGCTCCATCACAGACAAGGACCCAATCTTTCCATCCAATTCGCAATTTCGACATGGTTCCTATCCTTCCAAAGTGTACCCACTTGACGTATGTCGCGGCAAGTGATCCGGCACAAAGATCCTAGCAAAGCTGAGCTGCTTCGCATTTGCGGCAGGTCAAAACCCGTTTGCGGGCTGAAGGGGCAGACGTCGGTGCTCGCCTAAGCCGTCGCCAGGCCCGCGGGCCAGCACAGGGACTGCAGTGTCATCAGCTAATCCGAGCACTGGCACCGGTTCGATCCGGCCCGGTTGACGCCCTGCAAGCACCCCCCGGGGTCACGCGATTGCGCTCTTCAGGCAACCTCGTCAACATCCCCCGATCGAAAAGTATTGCCTTGCAGGCTTCGGGACATCCCGTTCTTCGCCCATATTACGCGTGAGCCGAATCGGTCCCCGTCGGCATCAGAGCCCTGTGGGGCGATTTCTTGGCTGCGGTTTGAGGAGGATCAAGTCGACCCGCCCGCATTCGGGATAGAAGTCCTCCGTCAGGGCGATGTGGCCCGGTTTGAGGGGGTACGGACTATGACAATAAAGACCATTCTTTGCATCGTCGGCATGGATCACACCAACGACGATATTTCATCTTGCGTCGAGCTCTGCAGACAGGTGGATGCTCACCTTACCTTGCTCGTCATCCCGCTCGATGCGACCTCGCCCCTTGGAGACTACGCGATTACCCCGGCGTCGATCTGGTTCGAAGAGCATCGGCGAACTTCCGAACGCCTCGCTTCCAAGGTCACCGACCTGAAAGAGAAGCTCTCCAACGCTGGAATTTCATTCGACGTTGAGGGTGAGTGGATGGACGTGGAATGGGCGCCGAGCGATATCGGCGAGCGCGCCCGGTATGCGGACCTGATCCTCGCCAGTGCCAGTGTCCTTGCGGATGGCACGCTCAAGACGGCGGTACTGGAAGCTGGACTATTTGATGCAATGTGTCCGATCCTGATGATCCCGATTCCCGGCAAAGCAACGCTCAAACCGAAGACGGTGCTCCTGGCATGGGATTCAAGTCTTGAGGCAGGGCGTTCGGCAAAAGAAGCGCTCGACATCATGGCAGGGGCGGACGCGGTTCATGTCACGATGGTTGATCCCGACGCTGCGCGCGGACGAAATGGAGAAGAGCCCGGCGCGGACATTGCGCTGTATCTGACACGACATGATATCGCTGTCACTGTCGATCGGCTGCCGAGCGGCGGGCGAGAGGTGGGCGACGTACTCGCGCAGCACGCCATCGATATCTCGGCTGATCTCATTGTCATGGGCGGCTATGGACACTCAAGACTGCGCGAGCGTGTGTTTGGCGGCCTGACCCGGACGTTCACGACGAAGCCGCCATCGACCATCTTCATTGCGCGGTAGCGCGTGCCAGCGAAAGGGACGGCGACGCTATGAGCGAGCTTTTTCGAGGACCGAAGACAACCCGCGCCTATCACGTCGAGCCGCTTCAGCCAGGTGACGTCGACAGGGCCTTTCTTGTCGTCGCGACGGTTGCAAGAACGCTGTCACTCGAAGAGTGGAAACGGTTCTGTGCCGCAATCGATGACAAGCCATGGGGCGGCCAGCGGCGGGTCTGGATCGCCAAGACCGAAGCTGGGATCGTACGAGGGGTCGCAGTGGGCCGGCTGGAGAAGCACGACGTCTTTGGGACGATACTGGATATCCCGCTCTTTACGACTGCGTCGGCTGCCGATGACCGGGGAGTGGCGCGAGCGCTCATCGACTACCTGAGCTGTCTTGCCCGGGCGGCAACGTGCCGTTCGATCCGGTTCTGGACGATTCTGGGAGACAATTGGGAGCGAATGGCTGTCTCCGAGGAAATCGGACGCTCGGACATTGGGGTGCAGCTCCTGGTGTAGTGGACACGGCTGTCGCAGCGCATGACGCTAGGGATTTTTCACGCCCTTGCCCGCAAAGACATAACCAACGCCGCGCACCGATTTCACCAGCTCCGGCTTCTTCGGATCACGCTCGATCTTCTTCCTCAGCCGGGCGATCTGGGCATCGATGCTGCGGTCATAGGCCTCAAGGTTCCGGCCACGGGTCATGTCCATCAGCGTCTCACGCTGAAACACGCGGCCGGGATGCGATGCAAGCACGGCCAGCATTTCGAATTCGCCCGTGGTCAGTTCGATCTCGGAGCGCGCCTGGTCCAGCAACCGGCGGCGCCCGAGGTCAAGCGTCAGCCCCTCGAACTCGATGATCCGGTCCTCCGTCTTTGCGGGGCTTTCCGCAACCACCTGGCGCCGTCGCATCACCGAGCGGACGCGGGCAAGAACTTCGCGTAGATGAAACGGCTTGGCGATATAGTCGTCCGCGCCCACTTCCAGGCCGACGATCCGGTCGATGACATCGCCGCGTCCTGTGAGCATCACGATGGGAATGTCGGAGGTCGAGCGGATCTCCCGCGCGAGCGTCAGCCCGTCGTCTCCGGGAAGGCCAAGGTCGAGAAGGATCGCGTCAAACGTGCCCTTGGCGAGCGCGGCGCGCATCGCTGTACCGTCCGCGACACCGGTGACCCGATAGCCTTCCTCCTCGAAGTAGCGGGCAAGCATCTGGCGAATTCGCGGATCATCATCCACGACGAGGAGACTGTAATCTTTGCTCGCGGCGAGCGACATGGCTTCACTGCTCCGGGATCAGCGATCGGTCTTCTGGTCACACATCGTTACGATCGGAGACCATTTGTAACGCCGTCATCGTTCTCCCGTAACAGGTCTGCGGTCAATTCCTTTCATCCGGGGCAAAGAGGGAATGGACATGTTTTCGACAGGCAGCATCCAGCGCGGAGACAAAGTCGTTGAAACCTCGTCGTCCGTGGGACCGTCGCTTGCGACGCTTTTCGACAAGGTGCCCATTGAAAATGTGACCGAAGGAGGCGTCCTGTTCCGGGAAGGGGAGGCGGCAACACACATTTTCGAGATCGTGGAGGGGTTGCTGCGCATTGTCCGGGTGAGCTGTGACGGACGCCGTACCATTACCGGCTTTCTCTTTCCCGGCGAGATCGGGGGCGTCTCTTCAAAGGATAGATATCTCTATACGGCGGAAGCGGTCATTCCGACCTGCGTTCGCAGCTACGCGCGTTTAAGTATGCAGCAAAAGTTGGAGCAGGATCCCGGCCTGCGGCCGAGCCTGTTCGCGCGACTTCGCGACGAGATGTCGGCTGCGCAAGAACAGATTGTGTTGCTTGCTCACAAAGTGGCCGCTCAACGCATATGCGGTTTTTTGATGATGCTGGCGAGCAAGCGCGGCGGCAACCAGTCGTCAATGACGACGATCGGAATTCCGATCCTCCGCCAGGACATCGCTGACTACCTGGGTCTTCCTCTCGAGACAGTCTCGGGCGCCTTCCACGCGCTCGCAAACGCAAAAGTCATCGTGCCCATTGACAGACAAAGCTGCACTGCGGATCTCGAATCTCTTGCCAGTATCGTCCGGGGCGACAATTGGACGGATTGTCATCCGCGAAACAGGCTCGATCTCGCAAGCTAGACGGCCGGATCTGGCGAAGCCATTTTCTTCCTTGGAGCCAAATGCGGAAGGTATGGTTCTTCCCGGTATGCGCCGACTGGTGGGTCGTGATCTACGGCAGCAGGCCGGCTTTGCGATAGGCCGAAATCGTTCGATCGAAGACTGCGATATCGGCGCTTCCCCTCGCTACCAGTTGCGCCCCCTCGATTGCCGAAAAGATTGCCAATGCTCTCTCGGCAACATCGCTCGCGGCCAGTTCCGGAACCAGCCGAGCGACGAGTTTCTCCAGCCAACTGACGTTGACAACTGTAAAGCGGTCTACTTCCCGTTTGACTTCAATGGGCAAATCGTCGCGTTCGGCAAGCATGATACCGCAAAGGCACATTCTGTTGTCGTTCAGAAGGGCCGATCTGAAGGCGGAGAGATAGGCGTCAACGGTTGCCTCGCTGTCTTTCGGATCAAGTGAGAGGCCAGACAAAAGCTGATCGGCCTCGTCGGCGTACTGACTGGCAAGGGCCATTCCCAGATCGCCTTTTGTTGGAAAATAGTAGTGAATGCTGGCGCTCGTGACGCCTACTTCTTTCGCGATTTCGCGAAAATTCAGGGCGTTGTAGCCGTGTGATTGAACTGTCGCTTTTGCAACGGTCATGATTTGATTTTTTGTGTCCATCGAAGCCCTCTATCACATCCAAAGATAATCTCCCGAACGAAACTTGCAAACAAAACCTATTAATCAGTTGATAGGTGTTGACCTCGGCACGTCGCCCGCTTAGACGTACTTATCAACTGATTGATAAGGAGATATTGCATGAAAATTTATGATCGGCCTGGCTTTCCCAACCCCGCTCGCATCCGCATCGTTTTGTCTGGCAAGGGCCTGGACAAGAAGGTCGAATTCGTTCCGGTTGACCTTATCGCTGCGGAGCACAAGCAGAAGCCATTCCTCAACAAGAACCCGTCTGGGGTGATCCCGGTTCTCGAACTGGATGACGGAACACTCATTTCAGAAGCAACAGCGATCACCGAGTATCTCGATAATCTGGATGGCGATCCAATGTTCACTGGGAAGACCCCGCTTGAGAAGGGCCTCATCCACATGATGCAACGTCGTGCAGAGTCGATGCTCATAGATCCCGTAGGTCTGTACTTCCACTATGGCACGCCGGGCTTGGGTGAGGCACTGCAGGCCCACAAGAGCCCGGAATGGGAAGGTCGCTCGGAGTGGGCTCGGCGAAATCGGCAAACTGCAGAACAAGGCATGCGCTATTTTGATGGTATTTTGGAAGACCAAAATTTCGTGGCGGTCGACTATTTCTCAATGGCGGACATTACGGTCTTTTCCGGATTGGCTTTTGCTGAAGCGGCTGGTCTGACCGTGGGTGAAGACTTGTCAAACTTGCGCGCATGGCGGCTAAGGGCATCCGAGCTTCCGAGCGTCAAGAACCGGACTGGTCAACAATTCGTCGCCGACGACCTGCGCAGACTGGGTTTCTAAGAGGCAAACAAGGGTCCGCAAGTAAGTTGCGGACCCTGAGCAGTCGCGATCGATACGATCGAGACTTTTACAACGGCGCGAGGACATGCTTGCAGCCTATGATCTGGCGCTTCTGCTGGCCAACGATCCGGCTTATCATGGGCAGACCCTGAAGAGCGCACCCGTCAAAGGACTATCCGGCCGCGCTTGCCGCTGCACGCCCCGACCTGATCGCGGTGTTGAAGGCGAATTGCGGTGCCGATATCCCCACCTGCGCCAAGGACGATACGGGTAGGTTCAGCAATCCGGCGCAGACCTATGGCCTCCCTGTCGTCTATCCCAAGAACTTTGGCGTCACAGAGGAGGTCGGCAAGATGGCGCCGGAAGCTGGCAATCTGCTGACTGCGGCATTTCCCTCGCTGACCCTGGACGAGGCCAACCAAATCCTCACGGACACGGAAGGTCCGGG
>NZ_SLZG01000023.1 GCF_004341625.1 Rhizobium sp. BK376
GACAAGGCCGCTGAAAGAGTAGCACCGCGGCCCGTCTACACCCCAGCTATCGAGGATCGGCGGAAAAATTAGCGCTATTTCCGCACCCTGCTAAGTGGGATGCTGGAAAGGGTGATTTGCCAGCATCCCCGCAAGAACAATTCAACGATGGTGGATTTCAGTGCCCAGAACCTTCAGGCACTCCCGAATGAAGGCTGCAAGCGCGGTCCAGCCCTTTGCGGATACCATGGTGCCGTCAACGTAGGCCTCCGTCGGCGACAGGTCGATATAGGTGCCCCCAGCAAGGGTTACTTCCGGCTCGCAGGCACCCAGCGCGGCAACCTTCTTGCCGCGGACCACCCCATCCACCGCGATGAGAATCTGCACGCCGTGGCAGATGGTGAAGATCGGCTTTTGCGTCTCGTGAAAGTGGCGGACAATCGACTGAATGCGCTTGTCGGTGCGGATATATTCAGGACCACGGCCCCCAGCACAGTAGACAGCGTCATACTGACCGAGCTGGGTCTCGGCCTCAGCGAACGTCTTGTTGATCAGGGCAAAGTGACCGAGCTTTTCGGTGTAGGTCTGGTCCCCTTCGAAGTCATGCAGCGACGTCTTGATCAGGTCGCCGGCCTTTTTGTCGGGGCAGACAACATGGACCGTGTGCCCCACCGCTTCCATGGCCTGCTGGTAAACAAAGATTTCGTATTCTTCGGTGAACTCACCGGTCAGCATTAGTATCTTCTTGCCTGGCATCGACTATCCTCCTCTTTGCACTGTCGATGTGAGGACGGCATCGCCGTCCCCACTGTGGTTGTTTAGAATGGTGAATCGGGGAAATAGTATTCCTTCGCATTCGCCTGCGTGATCAAGGGAGCGTCGAGCTTCACCGCACCACGCACGGGAGCCTGTCCGACGAACTGAGCCGCCGTCAGGTAAATCGCCGTCTTGATCATCGACGGGGGGTAGGGCGTCTCCACGGGCGTCACTGCGTCGCCGTCGATAACCTTCTTGACAATGTCCTTCATGCCATTGCCGCCAAGAGCGAGTTTGATGTCCTTGCGGCCGGACTCCTTGATGGCCTCAAGGACGCCGAGCAGCATGTCATCATCATTGGCCCAGACCGCATCAATATGCGGATACTTGGCAAGGTAGTCCTGCATCAACTTGAACGCCTCATCACTGTTCCAGTGAGCGTACTGCATGTCGAGCACCTTGATGCCGGTGTCCTTGATCGCATCCTGGAATCCCTTGATGCGCTCGTCGTCGATGACCGTCGGAATGCCCCGCAGCACAACGATGTCGCCCTTACCGCTAAGCTTGTCGATCATGTACTTGGCGGTGTTCCGGCCAACGGCGATATTGTCGCCGGCAACGTAGAGACCTTGGATGGATGGATCTGTCAGGCCGCGGTCCACGACAGTGATAAATGTGCCTTTCTCCTTGATCGCTTTGACCGGCTCGGTCAGCTCCTCGGAGGAATAGGGCAGAATAACAAGCGCATCGATTTTGCCAGAACCCGACAGGTCCTCGATCGCGGAGACCTGGTCGCTTGCCGATGGCGACGTCTTCACCGTGACATGAAGACCGGGGAACGCGGCATTGATTTCCTTGGCCGCCATCTGGGCATGGTAGACGACACCTGCTGTCCAGCCATGGTCTGCTGCCGGAATGGAGACCGCGATCTCCTTCTTGTCTGCGGCCAGGACATGGCTTGTCGTTAGCAGCGAGCCGAGTGCGACCGCCGCCATCCATTTCTTCACTAACATTGATTGACTCCTCCCAAGAGTGGACCGTTTGCGATCAGTACCCGTGCGGTCCGGACACAGGCTATTTCGAGAACCTTTGTATGAGCATGGCGATGATGATGATGACGCCCTGTACCCCCGACACGAGGTATTCGGACACGTAGTTCGACAGGACCATCAGATTGGCGATCAGCTCCAGTATAACCGCACCGGCAACCGTCCCCCAGATATGTCCTTTGCCCCCGCGCAGTGCCGTTCCGCCGATAACGACCGAAGTGATGACCTGCAACTCCCAAAGCAGTCCCGTCGTTGGCGTGGCCGCTCCTAGGCGCGGTATGTAACAGATCGCGGCGATCGCAACGCAGATCCCCTGGATGGCATAGGCGATGGTACGGGTGCTGATGATGGAAATGCCGGAGTAGCGGGCGACGTCTTCGTTCGCACCCACGGCCGCGCAGCGACGCCCGTATTTCAAGCGATAAAGGATGACGGAAGCGACAAGCGCGGCTGCGACCGAAATCACAATCGGAACAGGAATGCCGAGGAAGGACCCGAAATAGACCGGACGGTAGGCTTCCCGCAATGAGCGGTCGATCGGGATGGTGCCGCCATCCGTCAGGTAGGTGATCAACGCCCGGAATATTCCCATCGTCCCGAGTGTCGCGATGAATGGCTCGATCTTTCCCACTGTTACGATGAGGCCGTTCAAGAGGCCACAGAGCAGGCCGACGATCAGCGCGACGCCCATGCCTGCGGGGATCGCCCAACCCTGGAGGGTGGGTGCCATCGCATTCATGAACATGATGGTGATGCCTGTGATAAAGGCGGCCATCGAACCGACAGACAGATCGAGACCTCCAGATGAGATCACGAAAGTCGCGCCAACGGCAATGATCGCGATAAACGCGCTGCGTGTGATGACGTTGCTGAGATTTGTGGCAGCCAGAAAGTCTGGGTTGACGGCAAAGCCGATGATGAGGAGAGCACAGAGCGCGAGAAATGGCCCCGTATCGGCCCAGCTGATGCTCCACGCCCTCTCTCGCCCGAGTGCCCCCGGGCTCGTAATCATTGTCATGACAGTCCTCCCATTCCGCCGCGATCAGTCGTTGCAAGCAACGCTATGTTGCTCTCGGTCATATCCTTGCCGCTCAGTTCGCCATTGATCTGCCCCTCCCGCATCACCAGGATCCTGTCGCAGATCCCAATTAGTTCCTGCATCTCCGACGAGATGACGATGCAGGATTTTCCTTCGGAAACCAGCTTCTGGATGAAGGCGTAGATTTGCGCCTTGTTGGCAATATCGATCCCGCGTGTGGGCTCGTCGATGATGACGATGGCCGGATCGGAGAGCAGTACCTTCGCAAGCAACAGCTTTTGCTGATTGCCTCCGGAGAGCTGCCCCGCCTTGACACGCCGGCTCTTGATCCGGATGTCGTAGTGTTCAACCTCTTCATCGAGCAACGCATCTTCGCGTCGGCGGCGGATATGAAGGCCGGGATTGAGACGGTTTAGTGCGGAAAGCGTTAAGTTCGGCGCAAGGCGTTCCTGCAAGAGCAGGCCTTTTCCCTTGCGGTCTTCGGTCAGATAGCCGATCCCAGCGTCGATCGCTTCCCTTTGGGAGCGCAGATGAACAGGCGCGCCCTTGAGCATGACCTTGGCGGTTGCTGGCCGCAGGCCGACGAGGCCCTCAAACAGCTCCGTGCGGCCTGACCCGATCATTCCAGCAAAGCCAAGCACCTCGCCCTTACGTGCGACAAACGAGACGTTCCTGGCGTAGCCTGGAACAACGGCGTCTCGTACCTCGAAGATGACGTCGCCGTTGGTGTCGCCCCCCTTCGGCGGATAGAGCGTCGCAAGTTCGCGGCCAACCATCAGACGGGCCATGTCCATCTGGGAGAGCGTTTTTCCGCAATAGGTTCCGATCAATTTGCCGTCGCGCAGAACCGTAACGCGGTCGGCAAGTCTTTCGACTTCCTCAAGACGGTGGCTGATGTAGAGAATGGCGATGCCCCGTGCCTTCAGACGTTCGATAATCGTAATGAGGCGTTCGACTTCGGGCCCGGTAAGAACAGCGGTTGGCTCGTCGAAGATCACCACCCGATGCTCCTCCAGGAGCGCGCGTCCAATCTGGACCATTTGCCGGTCAGCGAGTGCCAAATCACGAACCAAGGCAGAGGGCGATGCGTCGCACCCGATATCTTCAAGGAGTTCGCGCGTGCGGCGCTTCATGGTCCGATCGTCGATGAAGCCTCCTCGGGTGACTTCTCGCCCGAGAAAGAGGTTTTCCGCCACGGTCAACGCCTCCGCCAAGAGGATTTCCTGGTGGACGAGAACAATTCCCGCCGCTTCGGCCTGGTGCGGTCTTGAAAAATGCACCGGCTGGCCGTCGATGAGAAGACGGCCGCCAGTCGGCTCGACGTAGCCCGCCAGGAGCCGCATCAGTGTCGATTTGCCGGCACCGTTTTCGCCGATGATCGCGTGAATTTCGCCCGGGAGAATGTCCATCACCACGTCCGTCAAAACCGTTACAGGACCGTAGCGTTTGACGAGGCCATCGGCCCGAATGACCGGCTGCTCCTTGCCCTTCGCCGGCGATCCGACGATGGAGAGTTTGCTTGCTGTTTCGACGGTGGTGGCGGACATGACGACACTCATTCGAACGCGGGGAGAAGACGGTCGCGCGACTGCTCGATGTGACGCCGCATGGCCGCGGCCGCTTTGTCTGAGCTCCCGCTTGCAAAGGCAGCCAGGATCTCTTCGTGTTCGTCGAGCGCCTCTTCAGTGACCCTTGAATGAAACATCAATCGGAAGATGTGGAAGTGGGTATGCTGGAAGCCAAGAGTTTCCCTTATCAGCTCATTGCCAGCGATCTCCATGATCCTGTCGTGAAAAACGGCATCCTGACGGGCGAACGTCGAATACCGAAGTCGCTCATCCTTGCCTTCTCGCCTGGCCATCACCCCGGCAGCTTCCTGCAGTGCTTTGAGTTTGTCCTCATCCATCAAGGCGGCTGCCTTTGCTGACGCGTCAGGCTCAAGAAGCAGACGCAATTCGTAAAGCTCGTCGAAACGCCGCCGGCTGATCTGCGGTGCTGCGCGGTATCCGACCAAATGCGTCTTGACGACCAGACCTTCGCCTTCGAGCCGTCCCAGAGCCTCGCGGATCGGGGTATGAGAGACGTTGAACTCCTTGACGAGACTGTCGACGGTGATCCGTGAACCAGGGATCATCTGCAGCGACATCAGCTGCGCGTAGATCGCCTCGTAGACCTCGTTCGCAAGGCTATTTGGTCGTGAAATTGGGCCGCTTCCAGCGCGAACAAGTGGGGCGGGCATGGGTGAGTTCTGCATGGTTTTCCTCTTGACAGGACCAACGACTAACACGATGCTTCGGGTAATTCAATCCCATATCATATACGATTTTATCTCGGACATGATATTGGCTTGTTTCGAGCGCGCGCCGAGGGGCGATAGGGGAGGGAATGACATGACGATTTTTGCAGGGCTAAGGCTGCCACGCGAGATAGTCTTCGGTGCCGGGCAACGACATGCCTTGCCGGCCATCGCAAGGCGGCTCGGCGAGAGGGCGTTCGTGTGCACCGATGAACGCTTCGCTGCCACAGAGACGTTTCAGACAATGATACAGGCGTTGCGTGCGGCAGGTCTGAAGGTGCACGTATTCGACCGAGTTCTTGCCGATGTGCCACGAGACTCGGTTACCGCCTGTATCGAGGGGGCCGCTTCATTTAATCCCCAAATGGTTATCGGCGTTGGCGGCGGTAGCTGCATGGACATGGCAAAATGCGCAGCACTTCTCCTGAGCCACGGCGGCGCTTTGCAAGACTACTACGGCGAGCTAAAAGTTCCTGGTCCCATCCTTCCTGTGATTGCAGTCCCCACCACCGCGGGAACCGGCTCCGAGGTAACGCCAGTTGCGGTGGTTTCCGATCCAGACAAGACATTGAAGGTTGGTATTTCCAGCCCTCATCTCATTGCCACGACCGCGCTCTGCGATCCTGACCTGACGGTGACATGCCCACCTGGCCTGACGGCGATTGCAGGCGCAGACGCCCTGACCCACGCGGTCGAAGCCTACACAACCTCGCGAAAACAGGCGGATCATGTGCTGTTCCAGGAACGCGTCTTTGTCGGCAAGAACGAGTTGACTGATCATTTTGCTCTGATGGCCATGCGATTATTGGGTCGGAGCCTTGAAAAGGCAGTTCTCAATGGGGCAGACGAGGTTGCGCGCAGCGAGGTCATGCTGGGATCGCTCGCCGCCGGCTGCGCGTTCGGAACGGCCGGGACGGCGGCGGCCCACGCTATCCAATACCCGGTCGGCGCGTTGACGCACACGGCGCACGGCCTTGGGGTGGCAACAGTCCTACCCTATGTCATGACTTACAATCTTAAGGTCGCGGTTGCCGAATTCGCTAGCATAGCAAGAATTCTCGGGCTGGAAGACAAAGGCCGAACGCAGGAGGAAATGGCCGGTGCCGCCATATCCGAAGTTGTGCGGCTTTTTAAGGCGATCGGAATCACGGGGTCGCTAGCAGATCTCGGTCTTGAAGCAGACAAGATCGAATGGACCGCCCAGCAGGCTCTCGGCATAGGCAGACTAATCAACAATAATCCGCGGCCCCTCGATCTGACCTCGATGAGGCGTCTGGTCGAAGCGGCCTATCACGGCAATCTCGCCGCATCGGCAATGTAAGATCGACAGGAGTGCATCATGGACCTTTCCAATCCTAACCTCACTGCCGAGGAGCAGGACCGTCTCAGTGCCATCACTCGCGGCCTCTATATTGGCGGTGATTGGCTTTCGTCGCAAAAAGGGCAAACCATAGCCGTCATCGATCCGGCGACGGAGACGATCATTGTCCATGTCCACGATGCGACCCCTGCCGACGGAATTCGCGCCGTGGAGGCCGCGTCTACGGCCGCAAAGAGATGGCGGCAGACGTCTCCACGCGATCGTTCCGAGATCTTGCGACGGTGCTTCGAACTCATGAAGGCGCGCTTGGAACCGCTTGCCCGTCTGATCTCTCTTGAAAATGGGAAAGCGCTGGGCGACGCCCGATCCGAAGTCTCCTATGCCGCCGAGTTCTTCCGCTGGAACGCCGAAGAGGCCGTACGGATCTCAGGGGAATTCGCTACAGCCCCATCCGGCGCCAACAGGATCATTGTCGATTATCAGCCGATCGGCATATGCCTTCTGATTACGCCGTGGAACTTCCCCGCAGCAATGGCAACGCGAAAGATCGCGCCGGCACTCGCTGCCGGCTGCACAGTCGTACTCAAGCCAGCGAGCGAAACGCCCTTGACAGCCTACGCACTCGCCGCGCTGTTCGAGGAAGCGGGCGTGCCGCCCGGTGTTGTCAACGTCGTCACGACCTCTGACCCCTCTTCATTGACAGCGGCAATACTGGCGGACCCGCGGGTAAGAAAGCTTTCCTTCACCGGATCGACCGGCGTCGGGCGGATATTGCTGGGCGAGGCGGCCAAGCACGTAATTTCCTGCTCGATGGAACTTGGCGGCAATGCGCCGTTTATCGTCTTTGATGACGCCGATCTGAATGTCGCCCTTGACGGTGCGATGATCGCCAAGATGCGGAATGCCGGCGAGGCATGCACGGCCGCCAATCGCATCTACGTTCAGTCTGGAATCTATGACGCATTTGCTGCGGGCCTCGCCCAACGCATGTCTGCGCTCACCGTCGGACCGGGCCTGGATGAAGCGACGGTCTGTGGACCGATGATCACGGAGAAGGCGGTTGCGAAGATTGACCGGCTCGTCGAGGACGCCCGCAGGAAGGGAGCAGAGCTGCTTTGCGGCGGCGCGCGCGCAAACCGAAAAGGGTTCTACTACCTGCCAACCGTCCTCTCGCATGTACCGCCCAATGCGGAGATGGCCCGGGAGGAAATCTTCGGGCCAGTTGCCCCGCTGTCTCGCTTTGAAGATGAAGACGAGATTATCGCTCGGGCAAACGATACTGAATACGGATTGTCCGCGTACGTCTTCACCCGTGACACTGTGCGCGGCATGCGCGTGGCAGGGCAGATCGAGGCGGGAATGGTCGCGCTTAATCGCGGACTTGTGTCCGATCCAGCGGCTCCCTTTGGAGGCGTCAAACAAAGTGGCCTTGGCCGTGAGGGTGGGCAGCATCATGGGATAGCGGAGTTCATGGAAGCCAAGTATATCGCAACCACCATCTAATGGAGGCAGCATGCCGGAGACAGATCCTTTTCGCACGCGTGATCATGTCGCAAACTTCGACTCCATCGTGGAGGAGATGGTGTCCCGAAGCGCCGCCACTCGCGCAGCGCTTGAGATGGTCGCGGACGTTCGCTATGGAGAAGGGCAGGGCGAGACGCTCGATCTCTTTCTGCCGCCGCGGCCAGCAGCCGGCATGCCTGTCCATATCTTTATCCATGGCGGCTATTGGCGAATGTTCTCAAAAGATGACTATTCCTACGTCGCCAGGACCGTCACGGAAGCGGGAGCGATCGCCGTCATCGTTGACTATGCCCTGATGCCGACCGTCACAATGCGCACGATCGTCGAACAGATCCTGCGCATGAGGGCTTGGACGGAAAGCAATATAAAGCAGTTCGGTGGCGACCCGCGTCTGACATCGGTGAGCGGCCATTCTGCGGGAGCGCATCTTGCCGCATTTCTGTTTCGCAGGGATGCTGCACTGCCACAAATACGCTCGGCATTCCTGCTTGGGGGGATCTACGATCTAAAACCCTTGCAGACGTCGTTCCTCCGGAAAGAGATTGAGATCACCGACGACGACGTCGTCGCCTTCTCGCCAATTTCGTTCACGTACGATCCGTCGCCGAAAATAACGATCGTGGTCGGGGACAGGGAAACAGCACCGTTCCACCAGCAGGCTGAAGCTTTCACCGCTCTTCTGGTGGAACAGAGACTGCAAGCGGCCAAGATTGCTCTGCCCGAGAGTGACCACATGTCGAGCGTAAGGGATCTCGGCTTGCCGGGAACGGCGGCATCTCGGCTGCTTCTCCAAACCATCTCTAAGAGCTGAAGGAAACCCGATGATCTTCACAGGATCACCGGCTGCCGATCACTTGGATTAGTCAGTGATTCAACTCGACGGCGCTATCCTTTCAAGTCGCTTGTCATGCCCGACAAGGAGCAACACGATTCCCCCGAGAAGAGGTCCTGCCGCCAGGGCGAGCAGCGCAACGCTGGTGCTGCCGCTGGCATCGCGCACGGCGCCGTAGACCGAAGGCCCGATCCAGCCGCCGAGATTGCCGACGGCATTGATCATGGCGATCCCGCCGGCGGCGGCCGTGCCGGTCAGCATCGTGCCGGGGATAGACCAGAAGCATGGTGCAAAGGACTGGTTTCCGATGACAGCGATGGTGAGCACGATCATCAATATGACCGGGTGATCCCCACCGACGAATTTACAGATCAACATGGCCGCCGCAACAATGAACATCGTCGAGCTCGCATGCCAGACGCGCTCGCCGCTGCGGTCGGAGCTGTAACCCCACAAGATCATCGCCACAAAACCGAAGATATAGGGGATGGCGGCCACCGGCCCGATCCAGTCCTTGCTGACACCGAGGCCTTTGACGATGAGCGGCATGAAGAAGACGAGACCATAGCCGGCATACTGATGCCCAAGTTCCACGAATGTGAGGAGCCATACCTTCGTATTGCTAAAGGCTGCCTTCAGCGTGAAGGTCTGCACCGATTCCTGCTGCACTCGTTCCGTGGCCAGGCGCGCCTCGAGCCAATCTTGCGACTTCTTGTCCAGCCAGCGGGCTTGGCCGGGACGGTCGGTCAACTGCCAGAGGATAAGGGCTCCGGTGACAATCGACGGCACCGCTTCGACAACAAATAGCCATTGCCATCCGGCAAGTCCAAGATAGCCGTCGAGATGCATGAGCAGGCCGCCGATCGGGGGGCCCAGGATCTGCGAAATGACACCTGCCGACATGAACCAGGCGACGACCCGACTACGATATCTTGCTGGAAACCACCACGTAATATAGATGAGCACCCCCGGAAAGAACCCAGCCTCCGCCAGTCCCAAGAAGAAGCGAACGGTATAAAAGCTCCAGCCGTTCCACACAAAGGCTGTCAGCGCCGACACGATCCCCCAGGTCACAAGGATGCGGGTCAACCAGACGCGAGCACCAAAGCGGTCGAGGACCAGGTTACTCGGGATCTCAGCGAGCAGGTAGCCGAAGAAGAAAATGCCCGCTCCAAACCCGAACTCGGCGTTGGAAAAGTTCAGTGCCGGGCTCATTGTTGTCGCTGCCATGCCGATATTGGCGCGATCCAGGCTGGCACAGAAATAGCCGAGCATCAGGATCGGCACCAACCTCCAGGTGACCTTTCGCATCGTCTGGCGTTCGATTGTACTTGTGTCGGGCGGTGGGGCCGCATCCATATCTCATCTCCCATATGTTTCGATTCACTCTGCCGCGGGCTCTCGTCCCACGCCTCCCCCAGGGACGCGACGAGAGGGCTTCAGCGCACCCGCAGTTGCTCCAGCGCCGTCTCGTCGATGTCGATCCCCAGCCCTGATGCGGTCGGCAAATGGAACAGGCCGTCCATCGGTTTCGGTGCATTGGCGAAAATTGCGTGACGTCGCGAACTCGGATCGTCGAGCTCGCAAGGTTTGGTGGCATGGAGCTGCGTCGCGCAAACGTGAAGGTTTGCCAGATGTCCTATGGTTGGCTGGGTCTGGTGTGGCACAAGTTCGACGCCATGTGCCTGACAAAGGGCGGCGCAACGCAGAAGGCCGGTGATGCCACCCATCTTCACGATGTCGGGCTGAACCATGCGAACACCCGATTCAATCAGATCGACGATTGCGGCTGAAGTGTAACTCTGTTCGCCGGCTGACACGGTAATGTCGAGTTTCTGGGCAAGCGCCCCGAGCTCACGCGGATGATAGTGCTGGAGCGGCTCTTCGAACCACCAGTATCCGAGCTCTTCCAAGGCCCGGCCAACGCGAACGGCACCTCCGAAGGAAAGACCGTTGTTGGCATCGAAAGCGAGCGGAAAATCGTCGCCGACCAGACGCCGCACGGCGCGGGCCTTTTCGATGTCGCCGGCTATGTCTTGATCGAGCTTTGTTCGGTCATTGTCGAAGCGAATCTTGATCGCGGCAGGATTGTCGCGCATTCGCGCTTCGACAATGCGGCAGACTTCGTCAACTGTTCTCTGGCCTACGCTGTTGCGGCCGATCGAGGCATAGAAGGGCAGGGATGTCCGCCAGGCCCCCCCGATCAGTTTGTAGATCGGCTGACCGAGCAGTTTTCCCTTGAGATCCCACAGCGCAATGTCGATTGCCGCCAGGGCGCCGGTGAGTGCTCCTTCCGGGCCAAGCTTTACGAGGCGATGGAGGAGCCGGTCCTGGAGGACGGCATGGTCCAGGGGATCCGCGCCAACGAGGGTAGATGCTATGTCGTTGTCGATGATGGAAAGGGACGCACGCCCCCCTTGCATCGGAGAGGCTTCACCAATGCCAACCAGACCGTCGTCGGCATGGATGCGCACAAATGCGCTGCGCATCGCCGGCTGATCATCCGGCGACCATTGGATCTGAAAAGTTTCAACGCGCTCAATCTTCACGGCTCTCGCTCCATATTATAGATTATATATAATCTTTTTTCGATAATGAGATCAAGTGTCGAGGTATAGCAAGTCACGAAAGGGAGATTTCGGTGCTGGACAACATGGAAAGAGAGTTCGACGCCCTTGGCGTCCCCAACTATCAGCGCGTCCGCGATGCGATGCGTGCAGACATCGCCCGTGGAAATCTTGCGCCGAACGCCCACCTGAAAATCAATGATCTCGCAGCCCGTTACCGCCTGAGCCCGGCGCCAATTCGCGAAGCATTGGCGCAGTTGGCGGCAGAGGGTTGGGTGGTTATTCACCCAAACCGAGGCGCATGGGTAAGGGTGATCGACGAAGCCTTCCTACAGGATTTGAACGAAATCCGGATCGCCCTGGAATCCTATATCACCGGCCAGGCGGCCGCCGTTGCGACACCTGCCCAGATCGAACTGCTGGACCAGATTGAATCTGATTACGAACGGGCCCTCTCCATCGCGGGGCCGACGGACACTGGTCGTCTCGTTCAGCTGAATGCTGCGCTTCATGATGCGATCAAAGCCATCCGCCCCAATCTGGAGGCCAAGGCGCTCATGCAGCGCCATAGCATCTTTTTCAATACGATGAGAGTGGCATGGGGCTATGGTGACTATCGCCCGCATCAGATTGCGGAAGAGCATCGACGTTTGATTGAGGCGTTTCGAAAAAACGATGGCGCTTTGGCAGAGCGTATCTGCAGGGAGCATATCGCCCACGCCATGCAAGACCTTTTGAGCCTTTGGCGAACACGAAACGGCCGGTCGTAGACGACGTGTACCGGTTCGCTCGAGCGAACCGGTAGCTGCTTATTTTATCCTTTCCGACCGAGCGCAGCGCCATGGGTCGACCGCGGGCATGAAGATCGCGGGGAGCATCCATCAACCATCCTATCTTGAACGAAACAGCCGGTTTGGTTTAGGGCTTGTGCGGGCGTATCGCCATTGCCGACAATGGCCCGAAGGAGATTGGAGTAAGCCGGCAATTATGCCTTTCTTTCTGCCAATCTGCGTAAGAGTAAATCTTCTCTGTCTTCTATTGGTGCAAGGCGAAAGCGGTGACCATGAAGCCCGGCAATCTTTGCGGGAAAGGATATCAGCCGTCCGTCTTCCGAACCCCGCGCTAGCGACGTGACGAAGATGCGGTCCATGCTTTTGCCGCCGAAACAGATCATCGAGGGAGACGATACGGGAAGGTTGATTTTTTCAACGAGGTCACCGGTCGCTGAAAACCTGTTCAAGCAGCCGGCTGAAGCTCCCGCGCTCCAATAGTAACCCTGGCTATCGACGGTTCCGCCATCCGGTCGTCCATCCGTTTCCGAGAGGCGGGCGATGATGTGGTTATTCGAAAGACTGCCCTCGACTGGATCGTAGTCGAAGACCTGCAGGAGCTGGCCGCGACTGTCGGAGTGGAACATGCGTCGTCCATCTGCGGACCACGCAAGGCCGTTGGATGTGTAAAGACCGTCAATCATGCGGGTACAGTGCCCGTCAGGATCAATGCGGTAGAGCGCAGCGTCCGGCCTGCGCGGGTCAGAGAGATTCATGCTGCCAACCCAGAAGCGGCCTTCGGGACTGGCCTTGCCGTCGTTCAGCCTGTTGCCGGCGCGTTCGGGCTCGGGGGTTGCAAACAAAGTCAGCGTGCCCGTGGCAAGGTCGAACAGATAGACGCCACTACGCAACGCCACAATCGCGCCCCCCCCCTCGCAGAGCGCGAAACTGCCTATGTCCTCCGGCATTCTCCATCTGTCGGTTTCGCCGGTTTGCGGATCGGTGCGGATCAGAGCGGGATCGAACATGTCGACCAACCAGATGCAACTTGTCTCAGCATCCCAGAACGGGCTTTCCGGTGCTGTCAGGCCGCGAAGATGTGTCTCGCAGGTCTCCAAATGGGTGTATGCGACACCCAAATCGTCCGCAGGGTCAGAGAACCGAGGCATCACATTATCCTTTGCGGTAGTTCGCCTTTCCGTGTGCGATCAGCGCAGCCGGCAGGCACAGGCTAGGTTTTGGTCGCGTCGTCGAGAGCGATGACAGCCGCAGCATTGGCAAGGGAGGTCGCCAGCGTATTAATCGCCCCTGTCCGCAGCGCCCCCAGGATGATGGCCGTCTTCGTTGCTTCGGAGGCAATAGCTATCACGTTGTTTATGTTACGTAATTCCTGAAGGCCGAGACCTATAACCCTGCCTTCGATCATGCCGCCAAGGCTGCGGCCGTCGATCGAGATGAAATCGTGCCCCATCACATCGCCGACGGTTCCGGCAACGCGGGCCTGGGTGAGTTCCTGTGGGGTGAAAAGACCCATGCGAATGAGATTGCTGTCTTCCGAGAGGTCGCCGAGTCCGACCAGCGCGACATCGGCGCGCCGCGCACAGTCGAGCGTCTCCTTGACCGTCTCGTTGCGCAACAGTGCTTCCTTCAGCTCGCGCGTTGCAACGATCGCCGGCGCATAGAGCGTCTTTGCATGTCCGCCGAAGCGCTGCTCGAGACGGCGGGCGATGTGATCCGGATTGAGCGCGGCTGCACCATGCACGGAACCCCCGATCGAGGGCGCGAATAACAGCTTGCGCGGGGTTGCCGAACTCGGCGCCTCGGTGATCGAGGCGACGTTTCGTCCCATGCCGACAGCGACCGTCATGCCATCCGTCAGAATCTGGTCAAGATAGGCAGCCACCAACGCGCCAGTGGTGTTGCGCTGCTCCTCTTCAGTGGGCTGATTGATGGCCACAAGAAGCTTGTTCAGGCCGAAGCGCCGCTGGAACTCTGCCTCGAATTTCCATGCGAGGTTGGGGTTGGCGCGCACTTGAATGCTGACGATCCCCATTTCCCGCGCACGCTTCAAAACCCTGCTGATCCGAGAGCGGGACATGTTGTACCGGCGCGCCAGATCCTCCTGCGTCACCTCCTGCAGGTAATAAAGCGCTGCTATTTCAGTCGACTGATCGATATCTAAATCATTCATCGTCGTTGCTTTGGCCATCTGACTGCATCCCTCGGGGAAAGAGGATGCCGGGGTATCAGAAATCGGTCGAAAAAGACAAGATATCGGTAAGCCGGGGGATGGAGGTCTGCGCCCCTGGCAATGTGCAGGCCAGGCTTCCCGCGACGATACCCCGCCGTACGGCGGTTGCAAAATCGCTTCCCGCGTCCAATGCGGCTGCAAATGCTCCGACGAAACTGTCGCCCGCGCTGGTCGTATCCACCGCGGTTACTTTCGGGGCAGGAATTTCCAGATGCGCACCCTGATGCCATGCCTGCGCTCCCTTGGGACCGAGCGTGACGATGGTGCTGCAGCCATAGGCGCGATGCAGGGCTTCGGCAGCCTCTGTCGGCTGGCCTACGGAAAGGCCGACGGACTCTGCGACGATCATGGCCTCATGTTCGTTGACCACGAGGACGTCGAGCTCTCTCAGCGTCTCCTCGGGAACGCGTTGTGCGGGGGCGGCGTTCAGCACGACCCTCGCACCGCGGCGGCGCGCCAACGCGACGGCCGCGAAATTTTCCGGCAGTGTCACTTCCATCTGCAGAACCAGCGTGTCCTGCGATCCGAATTCGAGCGCTTCAAGCTGGCTCACCCGGGTATCGAGATTGGCGCCGGCTGCGGCAATCACCGTATTCTCACCATCGGCGGCGACTGTCACGAGACAAAGACCTGTTGTGCGGTCTGAGCGCGCAACATGCGAGAGGTCGACACCTTCGGCCCGCAGCAGCGCGGTCGCCAGTTCGGCATGCTCATCCCGTCCAACCGTGGCCACGTGGACGACCTTCGCTCCGGAGCGGGCAGCCGCCAGCGCCTGGTTGCCGCCCTTCGATCCGGGCACCAGCGCATAGCTCGGACAGGCAAGAGACTCACCGGGCGAGGGAATGCGGGGAACATTTGTCACGAGATCGAGCGCGACAGATCCAAAGATGACGATCATGGCCTTTACCTTTTGCGGAGGTCGACCCGGATGGTCCGGGTCGACCGATTTAGCCACTACTTGTTGCGGAACTTCAGCAACGCGTCGACGTTCTGTGCGGTGACGGGAGTCCACGGAACGTTGTAGTTGGCGGACTTGCCATCGGCAAACGGCATGTCCGGATACTGCTTCCAGACGTCCGACTGCGGCTGATAGCTAGGATCAGCCAGCTTTGCGGCAACGTCGAGCGAGCCCATTGCCTGCGCACGCGCATCCTGCAGGATGGAGGTCATCTCGCCGGCCTTGACAGCCAGCAGGGCGTCAGTGATGCCATCGATACCAGCGATTGCGAAATCGCTGACATTCAGGCCCTGGCCCTTGATGGCTTCGATCGCGCCGAGCGCCATTTCATCATTCTGGCCAATGACACCGTTGATCTGGCCCGGGTAGCGGGTCAGCCAGTTTTCCATCAGAGCCTGTGCTTCCGCACGCGACCAGTTGGCGGTCTTGGTCTCGAGAACCTTGACGTTCGGGCATTCGGCAAGTGCCTTGTCGTTGCCCTGGCTGCGCTGGATCTGTGCGGAGATGCCGATCGGACCCTGGATGACGACGACGTTGCCCTTGCAGCCGATCTTGTCGAGCACGGTCTTGGCTTCCATGTAGCCCGACAGCGTGTCGTCAGAGCCGACATACGACGACAGCAGGTCGGTGTTGGCCTTGGTGTTCGTGCCGACGACCGGTATTTTCGCGTCATGGGCCATCTTGACGGCAGTCGCGCCGGCATCGGCGTCGATCGGAGCGAAGATGATTGCGTTGTACTTCTGGCTGATCATCGTCGAGAACTGATCCTGCTGGACCAGCGGATCGTAGCGGCCGTCGAACACGGTCACCTGGACCTTGCCGCTCTTAACGGCTGGGCTTTCCTGGACGGCGGCGGCCCACAGCTGCATGAACTCGGCCTTGAGGCCGTAGAGCGATACGCCGACCTTGATGGGGTCTGCGGCGCTCGCGAAGCTGGTCAACGCCGACAGTGCAAGCGCGCTGACGATGCCAAGTTTAAGAAGTTTCATTTCGGTTCCTCCCGTTGGGTTGCTGCGTGGATGGTAGGGGTGGGCGTTGCTGCCCGTTCACTCGGCCTCTTTTTGGCGAGAGCTGTCGATCATGACGGCCAGAACGATGATCAGGCCCTTGATGATCTGTTGGTAGTTTGAGTCGACCCCCAGGAGATCGAGCCCGTTGTTCATGACGGCGATGATCAGCGTCCCAAACAAGGTTCCGGTCACAGAGCCTGTGCCGCCGGAAAGGCTTGTGCCGCCGATGACGACTGCCGCGATGGCATCCAGTTCGTAGGAGACGCCGGCCTGTGTCAGGCCCGATCCGGTGCGTGCTGCCAAAAGCAGGCCGGCCAGTGCCGCCGTGACGCCGGAGATCATGAATACCGAAAGGCGAATGCGCGAAACCCGGATACCAGACGTGTTGGCTGCGCGCGGGTTGCCGCCGACCGCGTAGACATGCCGGCCGTAGCGCGTCTTGTTAAGCACCCACCAGGAGACGGCGAAGACGACGAGCAGCACGATGATGGGAGCCGGAACGCCGAACACATGGCCAGTGCCCATCCACCGGAATTCCGGTGTCAGGCTGGGTACCGGCTTGCCGCCGGTATAGAGCATTGTGAGCCCTCGCGCAGAGGAGAGCATGCCCAGCGTGACGACGAAGGAAGGGACGCGGAAGCGCGTTACGATCATGCCCGACACAGTGCCGCAGATGAGGCCGATGATAAGGCCGACGATGATCGAGACCAGCGCCGGGTAAGGCGTGCCCGGCACCCCCGCGACTGGTGACATCGTCGCGAAGCTCGCGCCGACGATGCCGGCAAGCGCCACGACCGAACCCACGGAAAGGTCTATGCCGCGCGTTAAGATCACGAAAGTCAGGCCGATCGCCAGGATCCCGTTGATCGAAGACTGGCGCAGCATGTTCAGAAGATTCTGCGATGTCAGGAAGTAGGGAGAAATGACCGTCAGGAGGCCACAGAGCACGAAGAAGGCAATGATGATGCCATAATCTCTTAAAAGGCGGCCGATCAGCGGAGCCGGCGATGCCTTCAGGCTGCTGCTGGCAGTTTGGTTCTGTGTATCCATCGTCCTATTCCACTTTGTTCTCTGGGTGCCCTGCCGGTGACCTGCCTCAAGCCGCCAGGTGAAGAAGGGTCTCTTGGTTGGCGTCGGCGCGGCCGACGACACCCGAAACCTGGCCGTCCTTGATCACCACGATACGGTCGGACATGCCGAGGACTTCCTCGACTTCGGAGGAAACCATGATGATCGATCCGCCCCCTTGAGCGAATTCGGACATCAATGCGTAGATTTCGCGCTTTGCGCCGACGTCCACGCCACGCGTCGGCTCGTCCAGCAGGAGAATCTTGGGCTTGGTCAAATGCCAGCGTCCCATCACCACCTTCTGCTGATTGCCGCCGGAAAGAGCGGTGACGGCCAGCTGGTCAGAGGCAGTGCGTATACGGAACTTGGCAATCATCTCCTTGGCGAGGCTGGTCTCCCGTCGCTTGTCGACGACGCCGATCGAGCTGGTGAGCTCCGGCAGAATCGCCAGCGAGAGGTTGCTGCGCACGCTCGAATGCAGGATGAGTCCGCTTTGCTTGCGGTCTTCAGTCACAAGTCCGAAACCGGCAGCCATCGCATCCTGAACGGTGGCGATCTTTTTCTGCTGGCCGTCGATGTCGATCCGGCCGGTCCAGCCGCTGTATAGCCCGAACAGGCACTCCAGGATTTCGGTGCGGCCGGCGCCCATCAGCCCGTAAAGGCCGAGGATTTCCCCCTGCCGCAGATCGAGGTCGATATTGCTGAGGCGTCCTGGGCGCTGCAGGCCTGTGACCGACAGGACGGTACGATCGCAGGGAGTGCTGGTCTTGACATATTCCTCGGCAAGCTCACGCCCGGCGATCATCCGGATCAGATCATTGCGGCTGAGATCTGCCATCGAACCGGAGTCGACATAGGCACCGTCGCGGAACACGGTGTAGTCGTCGGCGATACCGAAGACTTCGGTCAGGCGGTGCGACACGTAAATGATGCCCTTGCCGCGCTCCTTGAGGCGACGGATCACCGCGAACAGATTATCCGCCTCAGCGGCTCCTACGGCAGAGGTCGGCTCATCCATAATGATGATTTCGGCGTCGCGGCCGAGTGCCTTGGCGATCTCGACAAGCTGGATCTGGGCGACCGACAGGCCCCCCATCGACGTCTGCGGCGGAAGCTCGAAGCCGAGTTCATCCAGCAGTTCCTTCGCGCGCTTGTTCATTGTGGCGAAATCGACTGTGCCGAACCGAGTGATCGGCTCACGGCCGAGGAAGATGTTCTCGGCAATGGTAAGCCCGCTGACAGGGCTGAGCTCCTGCTCGATGATCGATATTCCTGCTGCAAGCGCATCCGCAGGATTGGCGAAACTGACCTCCTCACCGCGAAGACGAACGACGCCGCCGTCACGCTGGTGGATTCCCATGATGATGGACAGGAACGTCGATTTGCCGGCGCCATTGCCGCCGCAAAGAGCATGAACGGAACCTGCTCGGAGACTGAAGCGTCCGTTCACAAGTGCTGCAACGCCGCGAAACGACTTGGTGAGCCCGCTCACATCCAGCAAAAGACCGGCATCAGCCCGGTTGGGCGACGATCCAGACATTCTTCTCCTCCCATGTCACGGAATTCTCAAAATTCCGCAAGCCGCATTGGGAATTTGTGTCCCGATTGCGCATTTGTTCGTGACATATGATGCCGTGATCTGAAAGATGTCAATCTCAGTGAATCGAAAAATGAAGGATTTCTTGTTGAAGTCGCATTTTCGCGCGATGATTGATCGAACTCAAATGCAACTGGTGGGTTTTTGATCCAAAAAAGTGGTCTTAGACGGATGGATCGGGCATTGCGTGATCGATCATATGTGCAAAACAGTAAAATATATGCACAAACATGCAAGTCTCTTGCGGCATTTGCCAATGTCACTGCGATGGCGCAGGGGCGTGGTCCAATCGAGCGTCATTAAATATTGCTCATTGACATTTGTCGATCGCTATTTGATTTTTGTCGAAATGGGGGAGGAGATCGTCATCTTCGTCGACGACGCCTTACCCGCGCCAGCTCACCAACGAGGTTTGACGACATGACGGATGCTACACCAAATATCGATCTGAACTTCCCGCTTGCCGGGAAGGTGGCTCTGGTAACCGGCGGGGCGTCGGGTATCGGCGCCGCTGTGGCCACCGCCCTTGCCGCCAAAGGCGCACGGGTGGCCGTTCTCGACATCAACGAGGATGCGGCACGCGCCCAGGCGGATCGCCTGGGTAGTGGAGCCAAGCCGTTCGTCTGCAATGTGTCCGATCCGGCGTCTGTCAATAAGGCAGTCTCGGACGCGGTGGCGGCGTTCGGCGGCATCGACATCGCCGTTAACAGCGCCGGTGTCGTCTTCCTTGCTCCGGCCGAGGATTTGCCGCTCGATTATTGGGATAAGACGATCGACATCAATCTCAAGGGAACGTTCCTTGTGACCCAGGCTGTCGGCCGCGTCATGATTGGCGCCGGCAAGGGCGGCAAGATCATCAATCTCGCTTCGCAGGCGGGTACGGTCGCGATCGAAGAGCACGTTGCTTATTGCGCATCCAAGTTCGGCGTCATCGGCATGTCGAAAACTTTCGCCGCCGAATGGGGCAAGCATGGCATCTGCGTCAACACTTTGTCGCCGACCATCGTGCTGACGGAACTCGGCAAGAAGGCCTGGAGCGGCGAAAAGGGAGAGGCTGCCAAGAAGCGTATTCCCACCGGCCGCTTTGCCTATCCGGAAGAGGTCGCAGCTGCTGCGGTCTTTCTTGCGTCCGCTGGAGCGGACATGATCAACGGTGCCGATCTCCTGATCGACGGCGGTTATACGATCCTCTGAAACCAGCCTGAAGCTGTGGAGTCATCATGCAAAGATTCATCAATAACCCTGACGAAGTCGTTGAAGATACCGTCAAAGGCTTCGTAAAGGCACATTCCGATCTGGTGCGGCTTGCCGACAATCCGCGGGTTGTCGTTGCGAAGGACGCGCCGATCAAAGGCAAGGTCGGCATCATCACCGGCGGCGGATCGGGGCACGAGCCGGCCTTCGTCGGCTACACGGGCAGGAACATGCTGGACGCGGTGGCGGTCGGCGAACTGTTCTCTTCCCCGACCGCCAAGAGTTTTTACGATGCCATGCGGGAAGCGGATGGCGGCAAGGGCGTCGTCTGCCTCTACGGCAATTATGCCGGCGACAACATGAACGTGAAGATGGCGATCAAGATGGCGGAGAAGGATGGCATCCAGGTTGCCACCGTCGTGGCCAATGACGACGTCTGCTCCGCCCCCATGGAAGAACGCCAGAAGCGGCGCGGCGTTGCGGGCGAGATCTTCATGTGGAAGGTCGGCGGCGCGAAAGCTGCAACCGGCGCCAGTCTCGAAGAGGTTCGTGCAACGGCGCAAAAGGCCATCGACAATTGCCGCTCGGTCGGCGTGGGCCTTGGCCCCTGCACTCTGCCGGCCGTCGGCCATCCGAATTTCCAGATCGAACCGGGCACGATGGAAGTCGGCATCGGCCATCATGGCGAACCGGGCGTCAGGGTCGAGCCGCTGAAGAGCGCCGATGGGGTCGGCAAGAGCATGAGCGAGCTCGTGCTGGAGGACCACAATCTCGCCGCCGGCACCGAAGTCGCCGTTCTGGTTTCGGGCCTCGGCGCCACGCCGCTCAACGAACTCTACATCCTCAATGATACGATCGAGCGGGAAATCACCGCGCGTGGGCTGGTCATTCACAAGACGTTCGTCGGCAACTATTTCACATCGCTCGAAATGGTCGGGGCGACGCTCACGATCATGGCGCTCGACGACGAGCTGAAGGCACTGCTCGACGCAGATGCGCAATGCACCATGGTATTCTGAGGCGAGGAAATTATCATGCAGACATTCCAGAACGCTTCGGCGGGGTCGATCGTCCTATCCATGGCCGATCGGATCATCGAAAACCGTGCCTATCTGAGCGAGATCGACGGCAAGATCGGCGACGGCGACCATGGCGTCAACATGGCAAAGGGCTTTGGCATGGCCGCCGAACGGCTCAAGGAAAAAGATGCCTCCCTCGCCAGCGCATTGGATACGCTCGGCACTGTGCTGATGACGGAGATCGGTGGTTCCATGGGGCCGCTTTACGGCGTCATGTTCACCGAATTTGCAGAAAAACTGCAGGGCGTGACATTGGTCGATGCCGCTGCCTATAGCCACATGCTGCATGCTGGGCTTGAGGGTATTCAGTCGATCGGTTCGGCCAAGG
Organism: Rhizobium sp. BK376; assembly: GCF_004341625.1. Classification (GTDB taxonomy): domain Bacteria; phylum Pseudomonadota; class Alphaproteobacteria; order Rhizobiales; family Rhizobiaceae; genus Rhizobium. Next base: position 21,619 of record NZ_SLZG01000023.1, read on the forward strand.
TCGGCGACAAGACCATGCTGGATGCGCTGATACCGGCCGTTGAGGCATTCGATACGGCGCACGTCAAGGGCCAATCCTTCGGGGAGGCGCTTCAGGCTCTCGTCGAGGCGGCGGAAGCCGGGCGTGATTCGACGCTGAACCTCGTCGCGAAGATCGGACGCGCCAGCCGTCTCGGCGAGCGCTCGCTTGGTGTTCTCGATGCAGGCGCAACGTCCTGTGCCCTCATTCTAAAAGAATTGTCACTTGGAGCCCGCAGCCGGCTTCAGTGAATCGTCTCAATTCGGCGTCATGCCGTCCGTTGTCTCCCAAGACCGCGTGATCGCGTCATCAGTGATGCGGTCACGCGTTGCCTTCTTTAAGGAAGGCGGTTGCAAACCTTTGACATTGCTTCCATCCTCTGGCCGGACGAACGAGGGAGCCCCACGAATTCATGACATCCAAGACGGCTTTGGCGCGTAAAGGCGGAACAAGCGGGAGCGGCGGCGCGGAGCGGACGGATGCGATGCCCTTGCGCTACGGGGATGATCCATATGTCTGGGCCTGCTGGCTATATTACGAAGATGGAATGACCCAGGGCGAGATCGCCGATACGATGGGTGTGTCGCGGGCCACCGTCAACAGTTATCTCGCAGACGCTCGCGAGAAGGGCATTGTCAGGATTTCGCTGGATCCGGCACGTCTCGCCTCGCTCACTGTTGCCCAGCAGCTCAAGAGCCATTTCGGGCTTGTCGATTGTCTTGTGGTGCCGAGCGACGAAAGCGGCCGACCTCTGATCGAGCGGCTGGGCGTTGCCGGCGCGCAGGCGCTTCCCAGCCTTCTCAAATCTGGAGATACGCTGGCGGTCGCATGGGGCCGAACGATTCTTTCCGTCGGCGAGCATATGAAACCCGCAGCGCTGCGGGACATGACGGTCGTGCAGGCGACCGGTGGTATGAACGCCACCTTTGCCTATACGCCCGAACTCTGCGCCGCCAAGATCGCCGATACGCTTGATGCGCGCTGCGTCAACCTTACTGCGCCCGCCATCGTCGCCTCCCGGGCATTGCGCGAGCTGCTTCTGGACGAACCGTTACTAAAGGAACAGTTCGCAACGCTGGAGCAGGCCAACAGGATCATCTTCGGCATTTCGTCGCTGCGCCCAAATTCCACTATTCATACAAGCGGCCTGCTCGAGCCGACCTTGTTGCAGCACTATCTCGCGCATGGCGTGGCCGGCGTCGTCGCCGGTCGTTTCATCGACGAAAAAGGCCGGCCGGTTCACGGGCCGCTGGACGACCGGACGGTCGGCATCTCCCTTGATAATTTGAGCCGCATCGGAACGCGCGTCGGCGTTGCCGGTGGTTTCGACAAGGTGCCGGCTTTGCTCGCCGCCTTGCGGGGCGGCTACATCAATGTGCTGATCACCGATGCGGAAACCGGACGCGGAATTTTGCGCGCCGATGGCGCTGTGGGGGTAGACGACAAGCCGCAGCCAAGGGTGGCGGAGAAACGAGCGCCAGAGCCGGCGGGTTTTTATCGAACGCAGGTGAAGAAATTTCTCAATAAGCCGAATGACGTCATTGAAGAAATGATGGACGGCTTCCTGAAGGCGCACGGCGAATACATCCAACCGATCGACGGATCGTACCGAGCACTGGTGGCGCGTGATGGCCCGAGAAAGGGCAAAGTCGGTCTCGTGATCGGCGGCGGCGCGGGGCACGAGCCCTGTTTTGCCGGATATGTCGGCAAGGGGCTTGCAGATGCCGTGGCAGTCGGCAATATCTTCTCGTCGCCCCCACCCGACCCGATTGTTCGCTGTGCCGTCGCCGCCTCAGGTGGCGCTGGCGTCCTCTTCGTTTATGGCAACTATGCCGGTGACGTGATGAATTTCGAGATGGCCGCGGAGCTTGCGGCGGAAAAGGGCATTGCGGTAAGGACGGTCCTCACCACCGATGATGTGGCATCTTCGTCACCGGAGGATCGCGACGGCAGGCGCGGCGTCGCCGGTAACTTCTTCATTTTCAAGATAGCGGGAGCTGCCGCGGACAGAGGCCTGACCCTTGATGCTTGTGAGGCAGTGACGCGAAAGGCGAATGCACGCACCTATACGATCGGCGTTGCGCTCGAGCCTGGCTCCATGCCGCAGACCCGTCGGCGCAATTTCGAGATCGGCCCCGATGATATCGAAATTGGCATGGGCATCCACGGTGAACCAGGCGTTTCACGCGAACGTATGCGAACGGCGGACGAGATCGTGGATTCCGTCATGGACAAGATTTTCTCCGAGTTGAAAGCAGGGCCCGGCGAAAAAGTGGCAGTTCTCGTCAATTCTTTTGGCGGAACGCCGATGATGGAACTCTATATCCTTTACCGCCGCGTCGCCCAGCGGCTCGCGGCCAAGAAGATTGAGATAGAGGCAAAATGGGTCGGCCACTACTGCACATCGTTGGATATGGTTGGAGCGTCGATCTCCGTTTTTCATCTTGATGAAGAATTGAAGGATCTGCTCCATCACCCGTGTGAAACGAGTGCTTTGCGGGTCAATTGATCCGCATCGATGGTGCTGATCGGGCGGCCAATCAGTCTGCGATATAGGGAGGATGGAATGTCGGAGAGCCCGGCCAGTAGTTTGGCCAAGATGTTCGAGATGATCTCGAAGGCGATCGAAAACGAAAAGGACCGTCTTTCGGAGCTGGACGGTGCGATCGGTGACGGAGACCACGGCATCACAATGTCGATAGGGTTTGCCGCGGTTCACAAAACTCTGTCGAAGCTCGATCTCGGTAATAGCAGCTTGTCGGAGGTCATGTCGACTGCCGCCGACGCTTTTCTGGACGCCGTTGGCGCATCGTCCGGGCCTTTGTATTCCACAGGTTTCCGTCGCGCGGCGAAGACGCTGGCCGGTCATTCGCAGTTGGACGTGAGAGCATGTGCCGACATGATCCGCGGCATATCCTCCGGAATAGCCGAGCGTGGAAAAGGGCAGCGTGGTGACAAGACCATGCTGGATGTCTGGCTTCCGGCGGCCGACGCGGCGGCCAATGCGATCGAGGAGGACAAGACGGGAGATGCCTTCTGGAGCGCCGTCATTGCTTCCGCCGACAATGGTGCCGCCGCCACGCGTTCAATGATCGCGACCAAGGGGCGCGCAGCTAGACTTCGCGAGAGGTCGCTCGGTCATATCGATCCAGGTGCAGCCTCTGCCACCGTGATGATCCACGCAATGGCCAAGGCAATTCGCCTGTAGTCGGAAGGTGAAGCAAGGACAGCGTCGCAACTGGGCCGGTGTGGTCGAAGCATCGCAAAGGGAAAGCTCCCAATCTCATGGCAGGCCCAGTCTAAATGTAGCCTCGTCCGGGGCACGCTGTCAGGTCAAATCGTCCCTGAAGGGATCTCCGACGGAGAAAGGACGACAACACACGGGATGCGTATCGCCTTCCCTTGATGTCAACCAGCCTGCTTGTCCGTAATCAGCTTCTGCCATAGTCATTCGCGATGGTGGCTTTCCCGAAAACTACGCCACAAGCAAGCCAAGCTGATGCATCATCATTTCCGAGGATGAGATCGGTGAAGCGTTACTCGTATGAGTTGCTGTGCGCCTGGAGGCTGATCGAAAAGTGATGGGAGTGAGTATAATATGCTGGCCAGTGCCTTGGGTATGCTGAAGACGATGTACGACAAGATCTGGGATAGTCACCGGATTATGTCGCGCGATGATGGCCAGGCCCTTGTTTTTATCGATCGCCATTTTATTCATGATGTTACCGCACCGGCCTTCCAGGTCCTGCGCGACCGCGGATTGAAGCCACGCTCGCCCGAGCGTATTTTCGGCACGGCCGACCACTACGTGCCCACTCACACGCATGAAATGTCCGCGATCAACGACCCCGAACGCCGAACGATGATCGAGGCGCTGACGCGGGACGCCAAGGAATCCAACATCACCGTTTTCGGTCTCCACGATCCGCGCCAGGGTATCGTGCATATCGTCGGGCCCGAGAAGGGTTTGAGCCTTTTGGGCATGACAATCGTGTGCGCCGGCAGCCATACCTCCACGCAACCGGTGATCGCCGCTGCGTCTTCGGGCGTCGTTCCCCAGGGCAAGGTTTCCCTGTCATCTCCTGCTGATGCCTGAAGTCGGCTGACCAGCCGTACCCCCGACATCACATCCCCGTGCCAAAATAGAGAGCCTGCGATCGTTCACTGCGGATTTGATGGCGCATCCCAGTCCTCTTCTCGCGCCAAGGCGGTGATCCAGTTCTCGAAAGTCGTGATTTTCGCTGGCGGTCGCGGATTCGTATAGGTGATGCAATACGCTTGCCCGGTTGGCACCCTAAGTTGGAAAGGCTCGACCAGCCGCCCCGTTCGCAGATCGTCCTTCACAAAGGCATATTGCGCCATGACGATCCCGAGCTCGTCGATTGCGGCTTGGTATGCCAGGGCGCTATTTTCAAATTTCAGGCCGCTGTTTCCATCTATGTGTGGGAGGTTGGCCGCCCTGAGCCAATCGGGCCAGTCGTTCGGTCGGTGCATTGAACAGAGTAAAACATGCTGCGACAGGTCTGACGGCTGCTGCGGCCTTGGAAACATTTTAAACAGTCCAGGACTGCAGACCGGTAGCAGCACTTCGCCAAACAATCGGTGGTGCTTGACGTTCGGGCTTGGAATGTAGCCCGACTCGATGGCGACATCGATATCCTCGACGCTAAAGTCTGGCGGCTGATGAGATGTGGTGATCTGCACGTCAATATGTCTGTTAAGGGCGTGAAACCGCGCAAGCCGCGGCACGAGCCAGCGAATCGCGAACGTTGGCGGAAGCTTCAACTTCAGCATGTTCGCGTCCGGCTTCTTCGTCAGCTGTTTGGTCTGAAGATCAATCTCCTTAAAAACCGGGCTGATGCCGCGAAAATAGCTGTCGCCCTCTGGCGTCAATTCGCTTCCACGCCGCGTTCTTACGAAGAGCGGCACCCCCAGCCATTCTTCGAGCTGGGAAACATGTCGGCTGACCGCTCCTTGCGTTACGGATAGCTCCCGCGCGGCTTGTGTGAGGCTCCCGTTGCGGGCTGCAGCCTCAAATGCACGCAAGGCGTTCAAAGGTGGAAGGCGTAAGGTCATTGTGCCATGACTTTTTCTAGGGTCACTATGATTAAATTCTGGCTACCGAGCCCATGATTTCTCATGTTTATGTAACCGGCAGCAATCCTCATATGCAAGAAAATCAGGATATGCCAAGCCGGTGCGAGGCCGGAATGTTGATCCGAACCTTGGGAGGAGGCGGGGACGGCACAGTAGATCGCGCGTTGAGATAGGCGTGGCGATGTCGCTGTCCCTTGGCAAATGAATGAATAAGTCCGCTCAAAGTCTTTTCGAAAAAATCTGGCAGTTCCATCTCATCAAACATTTTGACGATGGTCGGGACCTGCTTTTCATTGATCGTCACGTCCTGCAGGAAACGACCAGCGCTCGCGCCTTCGAAGGTCTCGTGCGCAAGAAGCGTCCGGTCCGGCATCCCGAACTAAGCGTCGCCACGCAGGATCATATCATATCGACGGAGCCGGGGCGCACCGAAACGACCAATCCGCAGGGTCGCGAACTGCTGACCCTAATGAGGGAAAATGCCTTTGCAAACCGCATTCGGCATTTCGGCGTCGAAGACCCGCGCCAGGGCATCGTCCATGTTATCGGCCCCGAACTCGGCTTGGCTTTGCCCGGCGCGATCCTCGTCTGTGGCGACAGCCATACATCGACGGCCGGTGGATTGGGTGCTCTCGGCATCGGCATTGGGACCAGCGAGGTCGAACACGTTCTTGCGACACAGACGCTGGCACTGATAAAACCGAAAACCATGCGGATCGCCTTTTCCGGTCGCTTGCCTGCCGGCGTGACCGCCAAGGACATGATCCTGCACGCGATCGGTAAGTTTGGCATTGCTGCAGGGCAGGGGCATGCCGTCGAATATGCCGGCGACACAATTAGGGCTTTGCCGATCGAGGCGCGGCTGACGATCTGCAACATGTCGATCGAGATTGGAGCACGTCTCGGTCTGATCGCTCCGGACGAGGCGACAATCGCTTACGTCACGGGTCGCGAGTACGCCCCCAGGGGCGATGTGCTCGAACGAGCGATCGCACACTGGCGTCGGCTTGCCACCGACTCAGGAACCAATTTCGACAAGGATTTGGTGATAGATTCCACCCGCATTGCACCTCAGGTAACCTGGGGAACAACACAGCAGGATGTTGTCGGAATCGGTGAACGTGTTCCGGATCCCGCAAGTTTCAGGGACGCGGCGCGACGTGAAATGGCCACCGATTCCATGCGATACATGGATCTTTCTCCCGGCATGCCGTTGGAAGGGTTGCCAATCGACATCGCCTTCATCGGATCATGCACAAATGCCCGCCTGTCTGATCTTGAAGATGCCGCGGCGGTCGCGCGCGGCCGCAAGGTGGCCCATGGTGTCCGCGCCATGGTCGTTCCCGGCTCGATGACCGTCAAGCGTGCCGCCGAAGCCAAGGGCCTTCACAAGGTCTTTCAAGAAGCCGGTTTCGAGTGGCGGGATGCCGGCTGTTCGATGTGCGTGAGCATGAACGAAGATGTTGTGCCTCCTGGAAGCCGTTGCATTGCGACCTCAAATCGCAACTTCGAAAACAGGCAGGGACCGCGCAGCCGTACCCATCTCGCCAGTCCCGCGATGGTCGCCGCGGCTGCGATTGCCGGCAAGATTTCGGATGTGCGCAAGGTGATGGCGTCATGAGTAACGGTTTCGTCAATTTCTCCGGCATAGCAGCTGCGATGCCAGCCGCGAATATCAACACCGACGCGATCATTCCAATACCATGGATGCGCACTGCTCATGCGGACCTCGGAAAAGGTCTCTTTGCCGTGCAGCGATATGATGATGCCGGCAACGAACGTCCGGAATTCGTTCTGAACCAGCAACCTTTTCGATCCGCGTCGATCCTTCTTGGCGGCGAGAATTTCGGCTGTGGCAGTTCCCGGGAGGCCGCGGTCTGGGCGTTGGTGCAGTTTGGTATCAAATGCGTTTTCGCACCCAGCTTTGCCGATATTTTTTACGAGAACGCATTTCGAAACGGCCTTGTCGCCGGGATCATCGACAAATCTGAGCTTGAAACTTGCTTCGCTCTCTCCGCCGAAGGCGGCGGCGATCCGGTCTTCTCAGTCGATCTTATTGGGGGCACCTTGATCCATGCAAAAGGCCATCAGACCCCATTTGGCATAGCCGCATCTCGTCGTGACGCGCTCATCCGCGGCGATGACGAGATCGGCCTTACTCTTCGTTATGCGGACGAAATTGCTGCGTTTCATGCCGAGGGACTTGCCAAATATCCCTGGCTACATGCTCCTCTGACATCCAAGGTATCGACGTGAATAGACAATCGTTCCGACACGCGCTCGCTTCAGAGCGGCCCCTCATTACCCCTCTTGCTCACGACGCCCTTTCCGCGCGGTTGATCGAAGAGGCCGGGTTCAAGGCTTTCACCATCGGCGGCTCTGCTTTGCTGGCCGCGCGTCATGCCTATCCGGATATCGGCCTGATTGGCCTCACCGATATGGCGCAGGGGATAAAGGATATCGCCGACGTATCCACTCTGCCGTTTCTGACCGATGCTGACGACGGCTATGGAGACGTTAAAAGCACGGTGCGCACGGTGCTCGCCTATGAGGCAATCGGCGTCAGTGGGATGCTCATCGAAGATCAAGAACGCGACAGGAAACAGCAACGGGCCGACAAGGCGGCGGCGGTAGCCGATGAAGCCGTCATCGAGGCAAAGCTCCGCGCGGCGCTCGCCGCACGTACCAATCCCGAAACCTTCATCATCGGACGTACGGATGCCTACGGCGTCTATGGGCTTGATGCGGCAATGCGCCGGGCGGAACGTTTTCTGGCGCTCGGCGTCGACGGCATTTTCATTGCCGGACTAAGGACCGATGCCGACTACGAGCGTGTCGGCAAGACGTTCAAGGGTGCGTTCTTGTCTGCGGCAATGTTTGAAGGCGGTAACGCACCTTGGCTTGCTCCCTCTGTCCTCGGACAGATGGGGTTCAGCCAGGTATCGTTCCCGTTGAGCATTCTTCTTCGTTCCGTTGCCGCGATGCGGGCCGGCCTGGAGGATCTGCGCAGCTATGGACTTGGCAAGACGCAATTGCAGCCGTTCGCGGGAATAACACAAGCGCGTGAGATTTTGGATGTGGCCGTCAACTTGACCAAATGGCGGAGCATCGAAGCGGAATTCGGACAGGACGGCTGAACGCCGACAGTTTCGGAAGGGAGTGGGCTGACGGAGGAGATTTTCATTCAGCGCACAGGAAAGATCGGACGCAATCGAATACAATGGGAGGAAAGTGCATGCCAAGTTTGAGTTTTCAATGTCTGTCGGGCCCGGTGATCGCTCTGGTCACCGGCCTTATGCTCGCCGCGCCTGCTGGGGCCGAGCAGCTTGTCGTCAGCAATTATGGCGTCTCTGCCAATGGCATGCCCTTTGCCGTCGCGATGGCCAAGGGCTATTTCAAAGATGAGGGCGCCAACGTCACCGGTATTGTGACGTCCGACGGTGGCGGTACCACGCTTCGCAACATGTTGGCCGGCGACGTGCCTTACGGTGAAGTCAATCCCAGCGTCGTTGTCTCTGCAATCCAGAAGGGCGCTGACATCAAGATCGTCAGCGACAATGTCAGCACGGTTGCCGAATTCGTCTGGGCGGTAAAGCCGGACTCGCCGATCAAGACCGTCAAGGATCTGAAAGGCAAGAAGATTGCCTATACCAATCCGCGTTCGACCAGCCAGGCGCTCGCGACGCTTCTGCTGCAGTCCGGCGGCCTCAAGACCGAAGATGCGGAACTTGTGAAGACCGGTGGGTTTGGCGAAGGCGTGGCAGCCCTCGATACCGATCTGGTCGACATCGCTCCCATTCCCGAGCCGCTTTGGTCGAAATTCAAGGACAAGTATCGCCCCGTCGCCAAGGCGACCGATATTTTGCCGCCGCTTGAAAACGTCATCGGTGTGGTCTCGGAATCCCAAGCGAAGGCGAAGGGTGATTTTATTCGCGCCGTCATCCGCGCGCGCCGCAAAGCAGTCGATTTCATGATCCAACATCCCGATGAGGCCGGCGATATCGTCGCCAAGGCCTATAATCTTGATCCCGCTGTCGGTCGCGCCGCGGTTACCAACCTTACGACCAGTCGAACGCAGGGCATGCCGTACTGGGGACCAGGCACCATTCACATGGCCGGCCTGCAGCGCATGATCGATCTGCAGAAGTCGGTAGGAGCGATTTCGGGCGATGCCGACGTGTCGAAGATGATCGATACAAGCTTTCTGCCGGATGACATCAAGGGCATACAATGACATCAGCAGTACATGTCACGCTTCGGGCAGCGGAGAAATCATTCCAACGCTCGGGCAGCAAGGAAATCGTGCATGCAATGGGGCCGATCGACCTCGATTTGCGCAAAGGCGAGTTCTTTGCGGTCGTGGGTCCCTCCGGATGCGGCAAGTCGACCATGCTTGAGTTGATCGCCGGATTGACGACAGCAAGCAAGGGCAGCGTCGAATTCGAAGGCGTTGCTATCGGCAACCGCATCCCGGACGGCGTCGGCGTGGTTTTCCAGGAGGATGCATCCTTCCCCTGGATGACCGTGCGGAATAATATCCAATTCGGGTTGCGGCGAAAGAAGCTTAGCCAGGAAGAAAGGGAAGGGCGCGTTTCGCGCGCACTTGACATGATGGGCCTCGCCGCCTTTGCTGATAGCTACCCCGCACAGCTTTCAGGCGGCATGCGTCAACGCGTCTGCATAGCTCGCACCCTGGTCATGCAGCCGCGCCTCATCCTCCTCGATGAGCCCTTCGGAGCGCTCGATCAGCAGACCCGCTTGCTGATGGGCGACGAGCTCTTGCGTCTCTGGCGGCATACCGGAGCCACTGTATTCCTCATTACCCATGCACTGGACGAGGCCGCGATGCTCGCTGACCGTATCGGCGTTATGTCGGCACGGCCGGGAAGACTGCTGGACATCGTGGAAACCGGATGGTCCAAGGATCGCGACAGTCGCATCGTCGAAGACAATCGCTTCGGCGAAATCACGGCGCGGCTCTGGCGATCGCTGCGGACGGAATCGATGAAGTCCATGGGCAAAGTGGGAGCTGCATGATGAGCCGCCCTGCGATCTATCGTTTGATGATCATCCTCGGTTTCATTGCCCTGCTCGAAGTGCTGTGCCTGACGGGAACGATCGATGTCATAACGATGCAGCCGCCGCACCGGATGATCATTGATCTGTTTGATATGCTGGCATCCGGCAGCCTAAACGCCGCGATCGTCAAAACGCTTTCCAACGCTGCAATTGCCTTCGTGCTGGCGCTTGCTATCGGCATTATGACTGCAGTTGTTCTCTACCGCTTCCGTCTGGCGCGCGATGTCCTCGATCCCCTGTTTGCGACTTACTATGCGATCCCGGTTTTTGCCTTCTATCCGTTGCTTATCATTGTGCTGGGGCTCGGAGATGCGCCGCAGATATTGCTGGGCTTCATGCTGGCGGTCGTGGCTATCATAGTGAACACGTTGAACGGCCTGGATCGCGTACCCCGCGTTCTTCTCAAGACGGCGAGGGTCAATTGTATGGGACCCGTCGAGACCGCAGCAAAAATCATGCTGCCGTCCGCGGCCCCCTATGTGCTGACCGGGGCCAAGCTCGCAGTTGCCTATTCGCTGATCGGCATCATTGGTGCCGAGTTCATCATGTCGCGTGGCGGCATGGGATATGAGATCAGCTTTGCCTATAACAATTTCGATAACGCCACCATGTATCCGTTGATCATCCTGATCCTGTTCGTTTCGATCAGCGTGAACACGATCCTTGCTTATTGGGAGAAACGGCTCATGCGGCGGAGGGGACAGGGATAATGTCTGGTTCGCAAACGGCACTGCGAAATGCCGCAATCCTCATTCTACTCGTGCTCATTTGCTGGCAGCTGCTTTACTGGGATGTTGGCGATATTGCACTGCGCTCGCCGGCGCAGACCCTGACCTATGTCGGCACCTTGCTTACCGGGGATATGATTTGGCCGCATCTGTGGGAAACGATGCGGGCCTTCGTGATGGCATTGATTCTGGCAATCTTTGCCGGCCTGGCGATCGGATTTACGCTCGGCTACAACCGCTCGGCGGCTCAGACCTTCGAGCCTATCCTCGTCGCATTCTATTCGATTCCCAAGATCACACTTTATCCGATCCTGCTCCTCATTTTCGGGCTTGGAATATCGGCGAAGGTGGCATTCGGCACGATTCACGGCATCATTCCGATCGCCCTTTTCACCATGAACGCCGTTCGCAACGTTCGCCCGGTGTTGATCAAGACGGGCAAAGTCATGCAGCTCAGTCAGGTCGACATGGTTCGTTCTGTCCTGTTTCCCGCCGCGCTTCCGGAAATATTCACCGGCCTCCGCGTCGGCTTTTCGTTGACACTCATTGGCACCCTGCTTGGCGAAATGTTTGCTTCTCAGAGCGGGCTAGGCTTTCTCCTGATGAACGCGATAGGGCTGCATAACATCGATCTCATTATGGCGATAACGCTGCTGCTGGTCATCTTTGCGGCAACGGTCAGCAGCGTCCTGCTCTTTTATGATCGCAAGCTGCACAAACAGAAGTAGCCATGCGGCGAGATTTCGGGGTGGGCACCGCTCGCCTTTTCCAGGACGAGCGCGGGATGCTGTGGCGTAAGGAGATAATATTGGGGCAGCCCTACCTGCTTCAGTCCATCGCCGCCGTCGTGCTTGGCGGAACGCTCATCTTCGGAGGCGCTCGGCGACCGCGCTCGGCACCGCGTCGGCATCGGTGTGGGAACCCTCCGGATCCCATACGATATGCCCGAACTCGGCCGCGCTTCCATTGACTCCTCGTACAACGGTGCTGTCGCGGACAATCGCACCGCCGACGCCGAGGTCAAACTTGCAGAGCAGGAAATCGGATTCTCCGGTCGCGGCACCCCACGCCATCTCCGCAAGAGCCCCGCAGTGAGGCGCCTCGATCAAGACGTGTCGCCCTCGTGCTGCCACTACTTGTTCCCGGCCAATAACCGCACGCCCCGCAGCGCGCCTTTCATGACGCATTATTCGTGCTGCGCGTCACGCCGCGTGCCATCCTTCGTGCCGCTCGAACGACGGGGTTAGTCATAACGAAGCCGGTGAAATGACCGCTGCTCGCGTTCTACTCTAGGCGGCTCTTTTGGCTGTGCGACCAATCACCTAGTAATTTGGCGTATTGAAATGATAGTCGAACAGCGTCTGGGCGTGGGCTCTGTCTATTGTATGAGGCCTATGGAAAGCCACGGAACCAGAGCAATGATCACCACGCCGATGGTGAGTATGGCGAGATAGGGCCAGAGATGTCGCATCGCCCTGTTGGGATCGGCTCCGCCGATTGCACAGGTGATATAGAAACCGACGCCGAAGGGCGGGGTGAACAGACCAAGGCTCATCGCCAGAATGGCTACGATCGCGTAGTAGATGTCGTTGATACCTAGGCCTTGGGCAATCGGGAACATCAACGGTCCGAAAAGCACGATAGCCGGCAGTCCCTCAAGCACGCTGCCGAGAATTGCAAACAACAGGATGGAAAGGGCCATGAAGGTCGGCACGCCGCCCGGAACTGCCGCAATGGCGTCGGCAAGCGTCTGAGAGAAGCCCGACTGGGTGATTGCCCATGCCATCGCCGTAGCAGCGCCGGTTACGAATAGAATGGCCCCCGAAAGAGAGGCCGTCGCAGCCAGCATGGGAATCAGCCGCTTCCACTCGAATTGCCGGTAGAGCAGGAGGCCGACGATGAGCGCGTAGACGATGCCGACGGTCGAGACTTCGGTGGCTGTCGCGACACCCTCGACGACGGCGCTGCGGATGACGAATGGCAGCGCAAGTGCCGGCAGCGCGACTACGAAACTCTTCCACATTAAGCTGCGCTTCACCGCAGGTCCCTTCGCCTTCGGCGCCTTGCGGGTGCGAAACCAGACGAATATGCAGAGCATGACGCCCAACAAGGCGGACGGCAGCAAGCCCGCGGTAAACAATCCCGCAATCGACAGGCCCGTTACCGAACCGACTGCGATCAGGATAAGGCTCGGGGGGACCGTTTCCGTCTGCGCGCCGGTTGCCGCAAGCAGGGCGGTCATGGCGTCTCGGTCGTTTCCGAGCTTTTCCATCTCGGGAAACAATGCCGGTGCAATCGCCGCCATATCGGCAGCCTTCGAGCCTGAAATTCCCGAGACCAGATACATCGCCGCGATGAGGACATATTGCAATCCGCCCCGGACATGGCCGAGCAGGTTTGACAGGAAGATGATCATCCGTTCCGCCATGCCCGTCATCTCGATGAGCAGACCGAGGAAGACGAATGTCGGGATCGCCAGCAGAAGCAATTGCGACATGCCGGCATCCAGGCGTGCAACCAGGATGGACGGCGGCACGTAGGTTCCGAGCGTCAGATAGGCAAAGGTCGCGGTGCTGAAGGCAAAAGCAATGGGAATGCCCGAAAAGACCATCAGCGGGACGCCGACCAGAAAGAAGATGGCAAGATTGGCCTGATCGAGATCGAGAAAGAAGGGTTGCAGAAAGGCAAGCACGGAAGCCGCAATCACCACGGCAACAACCGAGACGACGGCGACCATGCGCGGCATGGTGCGAAACCGCAGGATCGCCGAGACGATCATCAACCCGATGCCGACAGGCATGGCGACCGCCCGCCAGAACATCGATATTTCGAGACTGGGGCTAATGACGCCGGCCTCTGTCTGAACATGCTCGAAGGATGGCGGCAACAAAAGCAGCAGAAAGGCGATAACCACAGCCAGCGCGAAGCCCGACAGATAGCTCTGCCATGAGGCCGGCAGCATCGAGACGAAAGTGGTCATCCGCATATGTTCCCACCGCCGCAAGGCGATCGCGGCGCCGAGCATGCCGAGCCAGAGGAACAGGATGGAATCGAATTCGTCCGTCCATACGAGCGGATGGTGGAAGACGTAACGGGCAACGATGCCCAGGAACAGGACGACGATCTCGATAGCCAGCAATAAAGCCGCTACTGCTGAGATGGCCGCGACGAAGAATTCGTCGACTACCGTCAATATGCCGGTCTTCCGATCCTCGTCAGCCCGCTTTTCAATTGTCTTACCGCTCAAGGTTCTCGCCCCAGCCATGGATGTACCCTCCCGGCTCAGCCTGCCGCTGCCGCTGCCCGACGCTGCTGCGTGGCGGTATCGGATGCGGGATCCCAACAAGCGTCCACAAACGTCGTCAATTCGGCGTTGAACCGCTCCGCCGCCTCGTAGAACACGGAATGCCCGCATCCATCGTAAAGGCTCAAGGTCGCATGGGGGACGAGTCGGTGGGTGATTTCCGCGGCGCTTGGGAGGACCAGAATATCATCACGACCATGGACGATGAGGGTTGGGACGGTGACGGCCTTCAGGGCCGCTTCGGAGATTGTCGGCTCGGTCCACCATTTACCGATCTGCTGGCGGATCTCGAAGGGGCAGACCATGTTGTAGGCGAGCGCGAACGCAAATTCCTCGCCTGAAGGCTGCACGCCAAAGCAGTTGCGAAGGAACGCCAGCGAGACCTCCACCCGGCTGCCGAGGTCATCGATATCGAGCTTTTGCACGACGGCGTTACCGGCGCCGATAACCTCAGGCACTTCGACCGGCCGACAGGACAGGAAGGCGACGCCGCTCAGCTGCGCATCGCCGTAGTCGACCAGATATTGCCGCACGATCCGCCCGCCAAGCGACCAGCCGGCGAGGACTGGCTTGCGGAGCTTGAGTGCATCGATGACGGATTGTACCTCGCCGGACCAGCGCTTGCCTTGCTGATACCACCCGTCGCCGAAAGGCTTGTCGGAGAGGCCGTGCCCGCGCGGATCGAAGGAAATGATACGGAACCTCTGCATTTCTGGATCCGAGTATTGTTTGACGAAAGACAGATAGCTTTGCGCAACGCCCGTGACCAACAGCAGTTCGGGTCCTTCGGGATTGCCCCATTCCCGTACTTCGATCACCACACCGTCGTCGGTGCGAACGCGATGGCGGCGACCGGCAGGCCGGTTTTCGAAAGCATTCTTCAATTCAATCTCCAGATCAGCGACGGCCCGAAAGGCCGTATGACATTACCTTCAGCCCAGGGGCCCCGTGTAATGTTCGAGGCGCGTCCAGGCCTCATCTCCGATTTGCTTGCGCCAATTGGCGTAGAACCCAGCCTGCTTGAGCTTGGCGCGGAAGGAATCGGGCTCGGTCGGGTTCACCGCCAGTCCCTTGGTCTTCAACTGGTCGATGAGCGTCTTGTTGAGCGTGACGAGATCGGCGCGCTGCAACAACGCTTTTTCGCTGAAGACCGAGTTCGCGATGTTCTGAACATCTTCGGGCAGGCGCTTCCAAGCGGCGCCGTTGGCGATGATCCAGAACCCGTCCCAGACGTGGTTCGTCAGCGACATGTATTTCTGCACTTCATAGAACTTGCCGCTATCGATCTGCGACAGCGGGTTTTCCTGACCATCGACGACTTTGGTCTGCAGGGCTGTATAGATTTCGCCGAACTGCATACTGACCGGAGCAACGCCGAGGCCTTGGAACAGGGAGACGAGGGGCGGAGCGCCTGGCACGCGAAGTTTCAGGCCGGCAAGATCGTCGGCTGTGTTGATCGCCCGCGCGCTATTGGTGACCTGCCGGTAGCCAAGATCCCACATCTTGGTCATCGGAACGAGATTGGTCTTGCTGGAAATCTGATCGCGAACATAGGTGCCGAGATCTCCGTCCATGGCCTCCCAGACTTTGTCGTAGTTCGGGAAGGCGAATCCCATGCCGTCGATTGCGGTCACAGGCAGAACGGAGGCAAGAATGAGGCCGGCGGCCGGGAAGAATTCGACCGCTCCACTGCGAACCTGCGATAGAAGATCGTTGTCGCCGCCGAGCTGACTGTTGGGGAAGACCTGGATGTTTAGACGGCCGCTGGTTTTCTCGAGGATTTCGCTCGAAGCTTCAACAAGACGTTTGCTGAAGGGATGGTCGGCAGGCGTGCTGTGGCCGAGTTTGTAGCGAAACTGCGCGGCAAGGGCGTTCTTCGACATGGTCGCTGCTGCAGCAGCTGCCGCAGCCCCGCCAATGAAATGACGGCGATTGATATGCATATGTATTCCTCCCATTATTCTCGGTCTTCGCCGGCCGCTCCCCGGTACCGGCTGAAGTCGGTTTGCATGATGTCGCGCCTTTGTGACAGATGCCATTGCCCATTCGTGAAGCTGCATGCGTCGTTGGCGAAGATCCCGGCCGCGTGCTATCGTTCGGATGTAAGTTCTTGTATTGGCTATCGTTCAGTGCAAGGCGCGGGGAACATCGCTCTGGGGGAGGGCCATTTGACGCGTGTCGATCTGATTACACTTAGTCTTTTCATCGCTGTGGCTGAAGAAACGAGCCTGGCTAAGGCGGCTGAGCGCGAACATCTTGCGGCCTCGGCAATCAGCAAGCGCCTTGCTGACCTGGAACTCAATTTCAACATCAAGTTGTTCGAGCGCAAGCCGCACGGCATGTTCCTGACCGCCGCCGGCTCGGCACTGCTGCATCACGCCCGCCTTATCATGCGTAATGTTGCCGAGCTCGAAGCGGAGCTACAGGATTTCTCCGCCGGCGTGCGCGGTACCATCCGTGTTCAGGCGAACGCCACCGCGATGGGGAGCTATCTGCCAGAAGATCTGAAGACCTTCCTAGCCCTTTATCCCGAAGTTCGCGTCGAGGTGGGAGAAAGCACGACGCCTGAGACATTGCGCGCGATTGCAGACAATGCCGCCGATATCGGAATTTACGGTGACGTGATCGTTCCAACCGATTTGACATCCTTTGTCTATCGGGCTGACCGTCTCGCGCTGCTCGTTCCGCTGAGCCATCCCTTGGCCTGCAAGGATTGCGTCACCTTTGCCGACACGGTTGAATACAACTATATCGGCGCTCCGAAAGGGAGCTCGATCGACACCGCGCTCATACGCGCTGGAAGTGATCTTGGCGTGACGCTACGCATGAGCACGCGCACCTCCGGCTTCGACGCGATCAGCCGCATGGTCGCCGCCGGGCTTGGAGTAGCCGTGGTGCCGCACAGTGTGGCAACCTCTTATGCCGAAGCTCTTGGTGTAAAAGTCCTTACACTCAACGAACAATGGGCCGAGAGGCGATTGATGATCAGCGTTCGAAGTATCGATTCGTTGACTCCCGCGGCCGCGGCGTTCCTTGCCCATTTGACCACGGACTAAAGGTGGGTTGGAGAAGTTAAGGAGCGCGAGCGTTCGGCGCTGGCTATTTTCGTTCCACCGTTCTCCAGAAGGCGCATTGGTGTTCTGTCGCGAAATTGTTGATGCTTCTGGAGGTCGGCTTGTTAAGGGATTGCACCGGCCCTGCCTTGCCATCATCGAATCGGGGCCATACCGGCAGGCCCGTTCCATCGGGATTGCCGGCGCGAGCAAAATTTGCCCAATAGGCGCGCATCTGCCTACCAAGCGCTTTCTGGGCGTCCGTCATGTCGGGCGTTCCCTTAAGCGTGATGCTGGTCAGATCGAAGAGATATTGAAGCTCACTGAAATGGCCTGCCCGATAGGAAAAGCTGATCGGCGGAGCGACGATTGAGCGCGCATCGGTGTCAGCCATCTCATATTCAAAGGTCGGTGAATATTTTGCCATGACCTTGTTGATCTCGAACGCGGGGCAGGCGATCACACCATCGGTGATGACTTGGGCGGCCGCCAATCCCGGCGCCTTGTACTTCGAAAGAGCATAGGTTTTCGATATCGCCGGGATGGCTGCGTCGGCAAAGCCGACACGCGGTATGAAGGATCCGATACCCTGAAGCGCCTTCTCGTAATCCTTTGCGACAAGCGGGCTCCCCGACAGATCGAACATGAAACCCGCAATCAGATTGCCTTCGTCATGGTTCGTTCCGTTGATGACCGGTACGCGGTTGTAATGTCCGGCCCCGAGAGCGTCGGCGATCGGACCGATCAGGAGCTTCCCGTCGATGATCGTCGCAATCGGCGTTGCCTGCGCAGAAACGAGTGCATCGACCGGTACCTTGCGAAGACAGGCGGCCGCCTCCGCGCCGGCATCCACTGGGCAGCCCACTTTCTGGGCGAGGGTTTTGCCCTGGTCCTCCGCCGTCTGCAATGTCTGGTCCGCAGGAGCGCCGCTTTCGATGATCGCCTTCTGGAAAAGGCCGGCAGCCATCGGCGAAACGATGTGCGCGTAGATCGCGATCGCTCCGGCCGACTCGCCGAAAATTGTCACGTTGTCGGGATTGCCGCCGAAGGAGGCTATGTTGTCGCGAACCCATCTAAGAGACTGCTGTTGATCGAGCAGGCCATAATTCGCAACGGCATGATCTTCCGCATCCAGTGCGGGATGGGCAAAGAAGCCGAGCGCGCCAAGACGATAGTTGACCGTAACGACGACGACATCATTTTCCCTGGCAAGGTCGTCGGCATTGTAGAGATCCCCGGAACCCCCAGTAAAGCCGCCGCCATAGAAGAACACCATGACGGGCTTCCGCTGCCAGAATTGCATGCCGGAGCCGTCCGCGGGAACGGTAACGTTGAGAAAAAGGCAATCCTCATTCGAAGAAGGGACACCCCACGGGCTCTTGCCCTGCGGGCAGCCGCTGCCTGGTTTGGTCGCATCGACCGTTCCGCTTGCCGCCGGGGCCGGGGCGGGTGGCTTCCATCGCAGATCGCCGATCGGCGCTTGGGCATAGCGGATGCCCATAAATTTCGCGAGACCCGGCGAAGAGGTACCGACAAGCGTTTCGCGCCCGACATTTGCTTGAGGCGCATCGACAGCAAAGACTGACGTAGCTGACAGTACCGCCATTGCCACGGCTGCGGGCACAAAAAACCGTTTGGCGCCACGCAGCGACGCCGCCAAAATAGACATGAATTCCTCCCAGACCACGGATGCCTACAAGAGCTGCCCTTGTTTCGATCGCTCGGGCGTGTCCTCACCTATCCGTAACAGGAGACTATGCACTGAGGCCCGGCGATGGCTATTTCCGAATCAAGAACGGCCATGCGTGGAATGAGAAGGGCGAACTGCCAGTGAATTTGAGAAGCTGCTTATCCCGCAATCGATAGCTGCTGCGCTAGCTGTCGACACCCAGCTGGATCCGTCCGAGCCATACGATCTCGCCGTTTAGATAGTCCGTTTCGAGAGAGCCGGTACCCCGGACAACGCTTTGCATCGTCGATGACCCCATTCGATCACGGCCCGAAACGGTGCCCAAGGTTGTTTCCTTGCGAGCGGGCGCATCCGACTTGTCCTAATCAACGCCGGGCGCGCCCAAGACTTGCTCGCCTTCGGCGCGCACTGTCTCGTATCATTCGTTCTGTACCAGTGACGCGCTCGGGCAGTGTCGATCCGGCCAAACCGCGCGGCGGCTTCCGAGACGATATGTTGGGCGGTCACGGGATCGCCGATACCCTGCGCAACGCGGCCAGTCCTATCCATGCCCCAATGGTGCTGCGATCTTCCTACGGACATCTCTTGGCCTCGCTCAGCGAAACGAGCCGCCGCGAGTTCTCGTCCCAAAGGATGAATTTTACGCAGCGCAAGCTCTCTTTGAGGGTGATCCGGCTGACGCTTGTAAGTTCCGGATAATCGCGCAACACTTCCGGCAGCCTGTAGAAGGGCACGCGGCTTGAAATATGGTGGATGTGATGCATGCCGATATTGGCGGTTATCCAACGCAGAGGCCGCGGGAGATCGTAATATGAAGCGCCGTGCATGGCCGCATGCTGGAGCGTCCATTCCGGGGGCCTGGACCAGTGGGTCTCCTCGAATTGGTGCTGGATATAAAACAGCCACACACCGACCGAACCGGCGATGAGCACGATCGGCAGATGGATCAACAGAAAAGGGACGATCCCGACAGCCCATATCAGGAGTGCTGCGAGTGCCACAACGACCGCGTTCGTTCCCATCGTCGAGATCCACGGAAGCGCACCGGCTCGCATCATCCCGAATGGCAGTCTCTGCTTGAACAGGAAAAGCCATGCCGGACCAATGCCAAACATGACAAGCGGATGCCGATATAGCCTGTAGCCGAGCTTTCCAAGACGCGACAGGGCGCGATATTCGGCAACGGTGAACGTGGCGATATCGCCGACACCTCTTTCGTCGAGATTGCCGGCCGAGGCGTGGTGTTCGGCATGCGCGCGGCGCCAATAGTCGTAAGGCGTAAGTGTCAGGATGCCGATTGCGCGACCCGTCCAGTCATCGAACCGACGCCTTCCGAAGAACGAGCCATGCCCACAATCGTGCTGCACCATGAAGAGCCGCAAGAGAAATCCGGCTGCCGGGATAACAAGGATCAAGCCGAGCCAATACCCATGGTCTATCGCCATCCAGGCTGCCGCCCAGAGAAGCACGAATGGTACCAAGCTCACGCACAGCTCAAACAGGCTTCGGCCGATCGCCGGCTTTCGGTAGGTCGAGAGAATTTTGAGCCAGGTTCTTTCAGTCTTGTCGCCGCCCGGGCCAGTTCTGGTCGTGGCGTTCATGGGCGATGCGCATCTTGCGCCTCGGCGGCGCTGCGAAAGAAGTGTTCGGCGTGCTGGTAATCGTTTTCGGCTCCGATGCGGTCGCCAGTCGAAATCTTTGCCTCGGCAAACCGAAGGTGCTCGTGGTATCGATCCAAGAGGCGTTCCCTCGAAGGAGGAGCAATTCTCTGGCTGCGGGAAAGATGCTGATTGTTCATGATATGTCGGCCCATCGGGCGCTCCTCGTTCTGATAAAGCAAGTTGCCAAATCGATCTGCTCGGCAACGATCCGGCGTTGCTCGTCTCGGGCAAATGTCTTTGTCCTGGTAGCCGCCTGAGCTCGTGGCGGAGGCGGACCAGACAGCGTTGCGGCTGTCGTAGACTGTTGTTTTGAATTGGGGTTCATGGGATCCATGCGCACGAGCAGCGCTCGACAGCGTCAATTAAAATCGCTGATTGGAAGATTGTGAATTTATGCCGGCAATCGGACGGCAGCCTCTGTAACGAGCACTGCGCTCGGAAGATTCAACCTATACAGCAGCATTGTGGCGGCTTCACGTCCCAGATCCAGTGAAGAGCAGGGCATTGCGAAATGAGATGCCTAGCATTGTCTGGCTATTGCGTTAATACACGGTCATGACCGTCCCAATTGACTTTGACTGTGAAGCCTGCGGTGCTTGCTGCTCGTTCTCGCCCGCCTGGCCCAGATTTTCCACCGAGACGGATGCGGAGCTCGACGCTATACCGGCGCGCTTTGTTTCGGAGGATCAGCGGGGGATGCGGTGCAACGGGGCGCGTTGTTCTGCTTTGGCTGGCATTGTTGGTTCTCGGACATCTTGTCTGGTTTACGAACTTCGGCCCGATGTCTGCCGGGCCTGTGTCCCAGGAGACGGAGCCTGTCTGGAGGCACGTTCGTCTTTTGGGCTCGACTAAACGAAAGGCAACAGCAACAAAGCCGCCCTGCTGCTCCACGGTTTCTACCAGGTCTCAAAGGCTTGTTTTCGGGTGTTTTTGGATTTGGGCCTTGGTGTCGCCGGTTCAGATCCCAACAAGGTGAGTAAGCCTGGTCATGACTTGAAAGTGGCGGCATGATATCTGGCGATTTTCGGCGACAAAGATTGAGAGGCATGACCACACAATTCGACATGTTTTCCGACAATGACGTCGAAGCGCCTGCAAGATCTCCTCGCGCCGTTTCGTCGAAGCGAATGACGCCGGCTACCCTCCACGAAGAGGGCATGGTCGCCCACCTCTCGGCGACTGGTCGCTATCGTGTCTTAAGAAAACTCGAGCCGCGTGGAATAGCGTCAGTAATTCGGCCCGAATATCGGCTCCGCGGCGTCATTATCGACACGGAAACGACGGGTCTCGATCATCGCAGGGATGAGATCATCGAGATCGGAGCGATAGGCTTCACGTTTGATGAGCAGGGTGGGATCGGCGACGTCACCGGCGTTTACGGTGGCTTGCAGCAGCCAACAACGTCTATTCCCGCCGAAATTACTAAACTGACGGGCATCACCGGTGAAATGGTGGCGGGCCAGTTTATCGACATGCTGGCATTGAGGCACATCATCGATCCTGCGGATCTGATCGTCGCGCACAATGCCCGGTTCGACCGCCCTTTTTGCGAAGCCTTCTCAGCATCGTTTTCCGGCAAGGCATGGGCGTGCTCCAACGTGGAGATCGACTGGTCGTCGCGCGGGTTCGAGGGAACGAAACTTGGCTATCTCGTTGGGCAGGCGGGTCTTTTTCATGAAGGCCATCGGGCCATCGACGATTGCTTCGCTTTGCTTGAGGTGCTCTCGCTAGGGAGCAATTCTGACGCACGCTCGCCTTTTGCCGAACTCTATCAGGCAAGCCAGCGGTCGCGGGTCCGCATCTTTGCCGAAAACAGTCCGTTCGACATGAAGGATCACCTCAAGGCGCGCGGTTACCGCTGGTCCGATGGCAGCGATGGCCGCCCGAAATGCTGGTGGATCGAAGTTGATGAAGCGGACCTAGACGATGAGCTCAATTATCTCCGCTCCGATATCTATCGGTATCCGGAAGCCGATCCGCCCTTCCGGCACTTGACCGCATTCGATCGGTTTCGGGCTTGACCGTCTGGCTGTGTCGCAGCCGCCTCACTATCCTTTGCACTCTTTGGGGACGATCAGCAGTAGGCCGGGCATCTAACCGGTTTCCCCAAGGGGCAATGGTCGCCAGCAGCGCCGGAAGCACGCAAGTCGACTTGACTGGGACAAGGTTTAGGCAATAGTGTTATGTAATAACATAACTAAAGAAATTACCATGATGCGATCCACCCCCCCGTCATCGTCCTTTCCAGCTTTCTGAGACCGAGCTTGACAGGCCTCCTGTCGATGCCTCCCAACTCATCCGCAACATTGGCGAAATCTAGCGGATCCTTTTGTCAGCTGAGCGCGCCGCGCTGCCTGGTATCACACCATCTATCCAATGCAATCGACAGCGTCTTGACCTCGAGGCGTCGTTCACCTTAACTGATGCCGACGGTTTCCCAAGGATGACTCTGAGGGGATTAATAGGGAACACGGTGCGGACGACCCAAAGTGGGACCAAGACCGTGGCTGCCCCCGCAACTGTAAGCGGATTGCCGACCATCCAGGGGCCCTTGAGGCCATGCCACTGCGAAAACCGCGGGAAGGCAGATGGACGGCAAAGATCCGTGAGCCAGGAGACCTGCCGTCAAATCGTCATCCAATCAGCCGGGCGGGGATGCCCGGACAAGGAACAGATATGACAGACCTGACCCTTCGCTTATCGCGATGCCCATCGGCCTCGATTGGATTTCTCATGCCCGATTTTCGCGTGCGGCCTTTCCTCTGAAACCGCACCGGGCCGAACTCCTCCTGCAAACATCGAGAACCAACCAATGACATCGCTTTTAAAATCGCTTGCCGTCGCCTGCGGCCTTGCCTTCGTCGCCGCGCCCGCTTTCGCGGCCACGCAATATCCGCTCACCGTCACCAATTGTGGCCTGAAGGTTACCTTCGGCAAGGCGCCTGCGAAGATCGTCTCGATCGGCCAGAGCATGACGGAAGTGCTCTACGCTCTTGGTCTTTCAAACAAGGTTGTAGGCACGGCCGTCTGGTTCAGCCCAGTGCTGCCGCAATTTGCCGACGTCAACAGCAAGATCAGGCGTCTGGCCGACAACGATCCGAGCTTTGAATCCGTGGTCGGGCAGGAGCCTGATCTCGTCGCTGCGGAATTTGAGTGGCATGTCGGGCCGCAGGGTTCCGTCGGAAAGCGCGAGCAGTTTTCTGCGCTCGGAATCAACACCTATGTGTCGCCAGCCGACTGCGTCGCCAAGGTCAACGATAATGGCGGCGACGGTGTTCGCAAGGAACTGTTCTCCATGGACCTGATCTATCAGGAAATCGCCGAGCTCTCGGAGATCTTCGACGTCAAGGATCGTGGCGACGCACTGATCGCCGACCTGAAGAGGCGCGAGGCCGACGCGGTCGCCTCGGTCGCATCCGTCAAGATGAAGAAGGTGCCCATCGTCTTCTGGTTTGCCAGCAAGGAGGTCAATGGCGACGCCTTCATCGCCGGCAAGAACAGCGCTCCCGCCTATCTCCTCAAGACCCTGGGCGCTACAAATGTGGTGACGACCGAGGAGGAATGGCCGCTCGTCGGATGGGAAACGATCAGCGCGGCTAATCCCGCTGTGATCGTCATGGCTGATATGGATCGGCGTCGTTACGCCGCCGACAATCCGAAGATGAAGCGCGATTTTCTCGAGCACGACCCGGTCACCAGCCAGATGGCGGCAGTGAAGGACAAGCGCATCGTTCTGATGGATGCCGAAGCAATGAGCCCATCGATCCGTACCGTAGACGGCATCGAGCAGTTGGCGAGCGCTATCAAGTCTTTTGGCCTGACGCAGTGACACGGTTTGATATGGGAAGGCGGGGCGTCTGGTCGCTCCTTTTGTTGTTTGTCCTTGGCTTCGTCCTGCTTGCCTTCGCGATCACTCTCGCCGTGTCGATCGGCGAGATTTCCATTCCGCTCTCGACGACCGCCGAGGCGGTGGCCAATCGCCTGTTCGGCGCAGAATTCGAAATCAGTCGCATCCATCAGGGGATCGTCTGGGACTACAGGCTGAGCCGGGCCCTGGTGGCGGCCAGCGCCGGCGCGGCGCTCGCGTTGAGCGGTACAGTGCTGCAGGCAATGCTGCGCAACCCGCTCGCCGAACCCTATCTGCTCGGCATTTCCGCAGGCGCGTCCACGGGGGCCGTCGCCGTCATGATCCTCGGTTTCGGTTATGGGGAGCTGACGCTGTCGGGCGGTGCATTCATTGGCGCCGTTCTCGCATTCGCGCTGGTGGTCCTGCTGGCTGCCGGCGCGGGCGGCACCGGCGAGCGTATCATTCTCTGCGGCGTCGCCGGCTCACAGCTCTTCAATGCGTTGACGTCCTATATCGTCACGACCTCGGCCAATGCCGAGCAAGCCCGCGGCGTGATGTTCTGGCTGCTCGGCTCGTTAAGCGGCGTGCGCTGGCCGGATGTTTATCTGGCAGCTCCGGTCACAGTCGTCGGCTTTCTCGTCTGTTTCTGGCATGTGCGGGCGCTCGATGCCTTCGTTTTCGGAATGGATGCAGCCGCGTCGTTGGGCATCCCAGTGCGCCGCGTGCAGGCGATCCTTCTAGGCGCGACGGCGCTGATGACGGCCACTGTTGTCAGCATCGTGGGTTCGATCGGCTTCGTGGGACTCGTCATCCCGCATGCCGCCCGTTTCATCGTTGGGCCGGGCCATGGACGCCTGTTGCCAGCGGCAGCACTTGCCGGAGCAATCTTCATGGTGGTCGCTGACATCATCTCGCGCATCATCATCCCGCAGCAGATCCTGCCAATCGGCGTGGTGACTGCCATTTTCGGTGCTCCCGCCTTTGCAGCCATTCTCTACCGTGCCCGGAGATCCGCATGACCATATCGACCCACAACGTCAGTTTTGCCGTGGGTAACACCGTCATCGTCGATGGCGTCAACCTGGCAATCGAGAAGGGCAAGACGCTGGGACTGCTCGGGCCGAACGGCTCGGGTAAGTCGAGCCTGCTGCGGCTTATCGGTCGGCTGCGCAAAGTCAAGAGCGGTGTCATCCGACTAGGCGATCACTCGATCGCCGACTTGTCGAGAGGCGATTTGGCGCGGCGGGTCGCGCTTGTCGAACAACACGCAACAACAGATACGCAACTGACGGTCATGGATGTCGCGAGGCTCGGACGAACGCCGCATCGCGGATTGCTTCCCTTATCCTCTGCCGGCGACGATGCGATCGTATTGGGTGCGCTCGCCCGGGTCGGCATGAAAGAGCGGGCCGCACAGCTTTGGCACACTTTATCAGGCGGCGAACGCCAACGCGTTCATATCGCGCGCGCTCTGGCACAGACGCCGAGCGAACTGCTTCTCGATGAACCCACCAATCATCTCGACATCCAGCATCAGCTGGATATTCTCGGCCTTGTTTCGAAGCTCGACATCACCTGCATCGTCGCTCTGCACGATCTCAACCTTGCCGCCATGTTCTGCGACCGGTTGGCCGTCTTGAACAAGGGGCAACTCGTGGCGATCGGTGCGCCGGAAGAGGTTCTCACCAAGACGCTGATCGCCGATGTCTTCGAGGTCGATGCCCATGTCGAGCGTTCGCCCATCCACGGCCGCTGCCATGTGCAGTATCTCTTGGCCTGACGCTGCAATCGGTCGAAAGCCTGACGCCCAACGCGCCGGGGACGCCCGAACGGCGTGTTTAGCAGCGCACTTCCAGCCGGGTCGCGACGAGCTGCGAATAGTCCGTGCCGGTTGGATCGTTGAAAAACAGTGTCGTCAGCATGGCCTGGTTCTCGGCCAGGATTTCCTTCGAACCGGGCCGAACGACCTTTCGCTTGCAGCTTGCAAAGCCCGGGCCCGATGTCTTGATGTCGTTGTCGCTCGCAAAATCGAGCGCCGTGTAAAGCGTCGGATCGTAGACGCCGAAGACGGTTAGACCTTTGAGGCTGGTCGGCGCCGCCGGCTTTTGCGAAAACGACAGGATGAGCGCCTGGTTTTCGTAGCTTGCGCGAATGATGTCGGGTTTTGTCAGCGCAACGGCTTTCCCGTTGACGGTTATGTTTGTGTAGTAATTGTATTTCGCCATCGATGTCCGCACGGTCTTCGCGACGGCCTCAAGCTCGGACGGATCGAGCGTGTCATTCTGGTTCTTGTCGAAATCGATCAGCACGGACGAAGAGAATACTTCATCGAAGCGCCATCTATCGTGAACCTCGCTCAAAGTGCCGTCTGCGCCAGCGACAGCTTCGAACTGTGCGTCCACGAAAATGTGAGGGTGCGCGGAAGCCGGCGCAGGGACGGAACCGATAAAGACAGTCACCAAAAATAAGAATGAAATGGCTCGGGCACGATCGAAGGTCATGCATCTGAATGTGCAAGGAATGGGTCCTATTTATGATCTAGCCGCGCAAGGCAAAGAGTACGCCGGCCCGAGTGAGCGCTCCTAGAAAGGTGGATGGTCCGAGGCCATTCGAACTGATTCAGCGGGGCCCCCGATTTTCTGCTTTTATTTCTTCCAAGACAGCGGTGTTGTAGGTTTAGATCCTTTAAGGTGATTGAACCAAATGGCACTGCACGAGATGCGTAACGACATCGTCTTTACGATGCTTGTAAAGACGATGTCGTTACGCCACGTAGTGCGTGCAGACACGAGTTCCTATGCCGGCTTCACACACGACCAAAAGCCCGGACGCAAGCGTGCCGCTGAATATGCGCATCAAGCCGTCGACCCGCAACTTGATCGACCGCGCCGCCGAGTTGCTTGGTAAGACGCGCACGGATTTCATGCTGGAGGCTTCCGAGCGTCGCGCTGAGGAGGTGATGCTTGACCGTACCATCTTTGCGGTAAGCCCCGAAATCTATGCCGAATACCTTGCCCGGCTCGATGCGCCCGCGCACCCAATGAGCGTCTGAAACGCACCATGTCGACCACAGCGCCGTGGGATGAGGCGTGACCCTCAGCGCGCCGGCACCACTGGCCGATCATCATGAACTGGCCGAATTTAATTCAGGCGTCCCCGAACTGGATGACTGGCCGCGTCGCCGCGCCCGAGCCAATCGATCAGGCGGCGCATCGCGCACGTTCGTAGTGTGCGAGGAAGGCCGGGTCATCGCTTACTACGCGCTCGCCTCCGGCGCGGTAAAGCAGGCGGAAGCACCTGGCCGTTTTCGGCGCGACATGCCTGATCCAATTCCAGTCGCCGTGCTTGGTCGCCTCGCAATTGATCTATCCTATCAGGGACGAGGCATTGGAAGGGCGTTAGTGCGCGATGGAGGCCTGCGCCTGCTCAATGCCGCTGAAATACTCGGCATCCGCGGCGTGCTGGTGCATGCAATTTCTGAGGACGCGCGAGCCTTCTATAAGGCCGTCGGCTTTCTGTCTTCTTCGTTCGACCCCATGGTGCTGATGATCGGATTGCATGACCTCAACAACGCGCTGAACTCCCAAACGAAACTCAAAGGTCTTGCTTTGGCATGCTCATTCGTTTTCTCGCGGCATCAGTGCCGAGGACGAGCGGGAATAGGAGCGCAGTTTTAAGAAATGACGTATTGGAGGATTGCCCGTCGGTTGGCGGCTAAGTTCGTTGCCACAGTTGTCTGCCTCAAGGAGCTGGCCTGAATTCCGGCGCCCTCGCTTGACGCTGCGACAACGGTCCACGTTAATTAACCGCACTTGCATAAGCTAGGCGCTTATTAAAATAACGGCGCTCTTGCTTAAATAACGGCAGAGTTCGCTGCCACACAGTTTTGCCAATCGACGCCTTTGTCAACTTTAAGAACTTTGACGCAAATCCTGGATAATAGATCCTATGCTCCGAGTTTTTGTATCAATGCCGGCTTCCGTCGCCCAGCGCCAAATCGCCCGAACCGTGCTCGCTGAACGCGGGATTGCACGTCTAGCGGCCGCCGGACTCGAGGAAAAACCGCACCATCTCGTCTGTTGCGCAAGGCCCGCGCTGGTCGGTGTACGATCCGCGCGCATCGCCGCCGGACCAGGCATGGCCACCGCCCTCGACAAGCCAGTATTCCAGAGTTGGTCGCCCTTCCGCGTTCCTGAAAATTTTCCTCGTATAGGGGCGGTTACCGGCAGAGCGATCGGTCTCCGTTTGGGTTGTGGCGTGTGGACCCGGCGGAATGGCCATCGAGACTATCCGCTCGGCATTGGATGGATGCACGGTGCGGTCCGCGCCACCTTGAAACACGATCGTGCGAACGCCCGGTGTGGATCGTTGGCGCGGTTGCGGGTGGGATAAAACGACACCCGCGTCGCCTCGCATGACGGAGAAGGCCGACATGACGTCGTTTGCGGCACCGTAGGCCAATCCGGAATGAATGCCCACGGCGCTATAGAGTTCCGGATATGTCTCGCTCATGACCGCCGCCATCGCGCCGCCTGCCGATAGTCCCGCTACAAAAACCCGGGGGCGATCGAGGTCAAATTCCGCCATGAGCTCCGCGGTAATTCCTGCAATGATCGAAGGCTCGCCGGCATCGCGCTTCTGGTCCGCCGGTCTGAACCAGTTCCAGCAGGAGGAGGCGTTGTCCGTTGCCGTCTGGTGGGGATAGGCAACGAGGAGACCATGTGTCTCCGCCACGGCATTCATGCCGGTTCCCGTCGCGAAGTCCTCGGGGTTTTGTTTGCAGCCGTGCAGCATGACGATCAGTCCACGCGGCTCGCCTCGTGCGGATGCTGGTATATAGAGTTTGTAGCCTCGGGTGCCGGCAGCGCAGGAATAGGATCGCGCCAGAAATTGCGCGCCAGATGGCACAGCAGGAGAGGGGCTATGTCTCGCCAGTCCTGGCAAGCCTAGACTTGGCATTGAGGAGAATGCTCCCGATCCCGCCCGTCCTTCGCGCAAGATGCGGAGTGTCTCGCCAAGCGGCTTTCGCAGCCGATGACATCCAACATCGTCAGGCCGTTCCCTCGATCCAGGTACTTGCTCTTCTCTAGGCTCGATGACTTCCGCGTCAGGATCTATCTGGAACGGTTTCGAATGACGCGTGTGCGGAGTGTCCGCGGTGACCGGTTCCGTAGGAGCACGAGGATCGGCCGTTGGACGGCGAGCAAGCAGAGCCTGGATGACGCGGGTCGCCTCGACGAGATTCGAAGCTCGCGTCAGCGACGTTGCCCGCCTCATGGCAATGAGAAAATTGTTCATCTGATGTCCTTGTGGCCGCGCCTATGTCTAGCGAATACGATCGGTCAATGCCGATTTCAGTTCCGCACTGGCGTGCAGCGCGCCGAGCACGGTGATTGCGTGAATTGTCGCGAGCGCGAGTTCGGGTGTGACATCTGGCGCGATGCGGGCCAGTCCAAGCACCCTGATCTCGAGCTTTTCGCCAGCGGCCTTCACCGCTTCCAGATCAGCCTTGGTATAGTCCCTCAAGCCAAGTTCCAGCGATTGCCTGATGATGGATTGTTTGACCACCTCACCCTCGCTGGCGAGCTGATTGCGGATCGCTGTCCGTATGAAATCGCTGCGATTTGAATAGAAGCCTTCCTGCACCAGAACGTCGACACGGCCAAGATCGACATAGCCGAGATTGATCGTGATCTTTTCCGTCTCACTGTTTTTCTCACGAAGCCTGTACACATTGTCAGCCATATCGTTCTCCATCCATATGGATGGTACATGGATGGTGTCTTGATGTTCTTCAAGAGGCGGCGGCGCGGAAACCGAAAATTGCAGCGCGTCTTGACCAGAGGTGAGGGCATAGTGCGGTGCTGAGGCCGCTTCGCCAGCGGCAATAGTGTGTGGAGACGGCGTCTGCGTTGTGACGCTCAAGGCTGATCGGTCCTATCTCCGTTGAGTCGCGACAAACCTGTTTCCTCTGGGGACGTTTGGCCTCTTTTAACCGACAGGAACAGGCTCACGGCATAGTCCTGATGTCCACAATCTCACCAGTCTCGCGGTTATTTTTGGAATCATATCAAAAGCTTGGAACAAGCCCTCGCAGATAGTGTTACCGAGCATGGATAGCGAGAAACTCGACACCATTGCGAAACCCATCGCACTCGTCGTGGATGACGAACCCTTGATACGGATGGATACCGCCGACCTCATTTCCGACGCTGGATATCATGTCGTAGAGGCCGCCACGGCCGACGAAGCTTTCGAATTTCTTGAAAGGTACAGCTCGCTGCAACTGCTCTTCACGGATGTGCAGACAGGCGGGGACCTTGACGGTTTCGAACTGGCCAGGAAGGTCGCCAATCGGTGGCCGAACATAGAGGTGGTTGTCGCATCCGGGGCGAGGATGCCGAAAGAGGGGGACCTCCCGAGCAATGCGAGTTTCATTCAGAAGCCATTTTCTGCCGAAACCGTCCTTGAGGCATTGAAAACGCACTTTCCAAACGGACCAAGTAAGCCCCGAGATATCGGCTGACATGCGCAGGGTTCCCGCCGGTCAAGACTTGCCGGCTGGACTATAAGGGCATCGTCAATGTGAACCGGGTCTCGGTCTCGTCAGAGTTCACCGAGAGTCTTCCGCCATGCACTCTGGCGATCTCGCTTGCTATATAGAGACCCAGACCCAGACCCTGCTGGCTGCTGATGACCTCGCCTCGGAAGAATGGCCGAAACAGGGTTGGCTTGACCTTTTCCGATATCGGCTTGCCACTGTTGGCGACCCAGAGTTCTAGGCGGCCTCCAGTCGTGGTCGCGCCGATCTCGATCGGCTTTGTACGATCGCCGTGCGTCACGGCATTGTCGATCAGGTTCGAAAGAAGCTGAGACATACGGGGATGGTCGCAGCGGACGCCGCGATCGAGTTCGAAACTGGTACGGATATCCAGATCCGGATGCACTGATCGGATCTCCTCGACGACATTGTCCAGAACGGGACGCAGCGACGCCTGCGCAACGACGTCAAGCTTCAAACCATCGCCCAGGCGAGCTCTTGCAAAATCAAGCACGTTGTCGACGAGATCGCGCATGCGGAGCGCGCTCGACTGCATGAGACCAAGTATGTCGCGGCTTTCCGAACTCATTTCTGCTGTCCGACCCAAGCGCCTGATTCCCGCCATCACCGAAGCAATCGGATTACGCAGATCGTGGCCAAGGACTGCGACAAACTGTTCTCGCACGACCGAGAGCTCGCGCTCCTCTGCGAGGTCGACCTGCGCCTGGACAAGATCCGAGTTGCTGTCCAGATTGCTGGCAATCAGTTTGGCGAAGAGCTGGAACATCCCGATCGTCTCGGGATTGTCGACCTTATGAGGCGCTGGGTCGATGGCACACAGCGTTCCGAAGAAACTGGCGTCGCGACGAATGATCGGTACGGAAATGTAGCTTTTCAGCCCATAGATGGCAGGCGTGTGATGGTCGCGGTATTCTGGGATTTCATCAACGTCATCTATCACGACGAGATGGTGACTTTGCCGAATCTCATGGCTGATCGTCGACTCAACCTTGAGTTCGCCGCCAGCCTTCAGCCCGAAATCGACATTGTCGAGAACGGCGCAAGCCAGCCAGCGGCTGTCGGTCACCCGGGCGACTGCGGCAAACCCCATCCCGGTCGTCTTGCAGATAACTTCGAGAATCGTGGGAACCTCGGCCATCCGGCCGATCGCCTCGACGTCTCCTCGGATGTCATCCATGGCACGCTCCTTCTGCAGGCTTCGGTCTTACAGTTTCAGAGCCAGGATATCATTTCAATAAGACATGGGGGAATGACGATCGGGTGACGAGGACAAACCCGAGATTGTCCCCCGTCGATGCGCTTGCGATCCTAGTCGTACTTCAGGGTAGCCTTCAAATGCTTGAGCTCGAGATCCTGCCGAGCTGCCGCTTGCTCGACACTATGTCGATAGAAAGCGTTGGTCTCGGCTATAATCTTGTTCATTTCCGTGATTTGGCTCTGCAGCTCGTAGGGCATGCAGGCCGATGTTATTGTGCCTCCGCAAGCCGTAGCCGCCCGTCTCATCACGGATGCGCGGCCTTTCCATGTCTCGTTGAAGGCATCGGACCAAGCCGCGGGGGTATCGGCGGAAAGCTGCAGAACCATTGTCGTAAGCGGGCCTTCTGCGGCTCCGGATTCGCCTTCGCTCAACTCGACGATCCTGATGTCCTGGAATTCGGTCATTGAATAATTCTCCTCCGTTGGCTGCCTGGACTGGCTCGGCCGGTCACCGATGGTGATAGCGATGACCGTGCACGGGAGTGTCAGTGGCGGGACTACGTCGACCGCATCAGGCTGCCTTTTCGGCATTCTGATTGACGACCTTCGTTGCAATGGACGTGAGAGCGATATCCGTCGCCTGTTCCTCGTCGAGTGTAGTCTGCAGGAGCTTGGCGGCATCCTTCATGCCCAATTCCAGCGCCCATGTGCGCAAGGTACCATAGCGCGACATCTCATAGTGTTCGACCGCCTGGGCTGCCGCAAGAAGGCCAGCGTCGAGTGCCGGCGTCCCTTCGTATTCTTCCATGACGCTGGCGCCTTCCTTGACGATGCCCATCATCGCGTCGCAGGTCTTCTGCTCCGGCTTCTTGCCGATGATCTTGAAGACATCTTCGAGACGGGTGACGTGCACCTTGGTCTCGGCGAGGTGCTTGATGAAAGCCTCCTTGAGTTGCTTGCTCTTGGCCGCATTGTGCATTTTGGGAAGCGTGGCAACGATCTTGTGTTCGGCGAAATACACGTCCTTCAAAGTGTCGTGAAAGAGGACGTCGAGTGTTTTGGTTTCCTTGGCCATGATTGGCTCCCTAGGTTCGATGGTTTTTGTCGGGGACCGGGGATGCCCGGTCATGTTCACGGCCGCCTCCAGGCAGCCGCACATTGCGATCAGGCCGCCGGAGGACGCCGGTAGCGATCGCGTTCCTGTTCGATCTGTTCAGGCCCATAGGGGTCGAGCGTGTCGTCGAAGCGTGTCCAGCCCTCCTGGTTATAGGCAGCCCTGCGCTCCGCAGGATCCACCCAGTTCGAACGCCTCAGTATTGCTTCGGCTTCGGGCGCAAGCGCGTCGTCGACCTTGGCCGTAACCAGCGAGCCGCCGCGGCGCACACCTTCGGCGTAAAGGTTAGCGTCGGCCTCGGACACGCCCGAGCCGGTCAACGCTCCGATCAGTCCACCGGCCGCGCCGCCAGCTACAGCACCCGCGACAGCTCCGACTGCCGTCGCCGCAAGCCAGCCCGCTGCAACCACAGGACCGACGCCTGGAATGGCCATGATGCCGAGCCCGGTCAAAAGACCGCCAGCGCCGCCAACGACGGCACCAAGGCCTGCGCCGGATTCCGCTCCGGTCGCAGCACCAGACTGCCTGTCCGAATAATGGTCGTCCGCATTGTTGGAAATGATGCTGATGTCATTCGACGGGACGCCAGTTGCTTCAAGCGCGCTGACAGCGGAGCTTGCATCGGTGTAGTCGTCAAAAAGTCCAGTAATGGTTTTCATGAAGGTATCCTTGAGAAATTGAGAAGGGGCGTTACTTCGCGACGACGTTGCCCTGGTAGTCGAGGGCGACCATGACGGCCTTGCCGTCCTTCATGCCTGCCGCCATCCAGATGCCGCTGTGGTCTTTCTTGAGGTCTTTGATCTCGGAGAAGCCGGCTTTCTCGATGCGGTCCTTGGCCTGGGCCTCGGTGAAACTGTTCGCGCCTGCGACCGGCGCAGCCGGGTTCTTTGTGTCCTGCGTCGTCATTGCGGGAGTTCCGGCATCGGTGGAGGGCGCAAGATTCGTTTGCGCGACAGCGGCCAGCGCCGACGCTGCGACGAGCGCCGCGGCAAGGATCATATTTTTCATTGAGGGTTTTCTCTTTCTCTGGCCGGGTTCACACGACCGTGAAGTCAGAACCTCGCCAGCTCCTATAAGTTCCGTCCCACTGCAGGAATATCGGGCTTGGCGATCAGCGAAGTTGGGGGACGCGCCCGTGCCGATCTCCGTTTTTGTCAGAAATGGCTTGACCTTGAGTGCAAGCAGAAAAAGACGTGCGGGCGCTATTTGAGCCGTCATGGACGGGGTCCCATCCGTTACCGACATCGGTATCGGTGCTTGGTAATGTTCGGTTGAGGAGGCTTTTTGCATGATGCCTGAGCCGTGGAATAACGCCGCGTTCGCATAACGGGATGCGTCACCAGGGGGCGCGATCAAAGTGATTAGTGGAAAGGGGTTGCTATATCCTGCCGAGCAGCGCACCCTTCGATCGTCGGAGCCAACCTTTTGCGGGCGGCTGCGGTTTGGAAGCATGGGACGCTTTCGCCCCAATCTGAAAGGGCTCGCCATGCTTGGTCCAGTCCGACAACTCCATCAGAAGTTAACAGGACATTCGATTATCGGCGGTTTCTTCGGCCAAGGCCGAAGAAGGGAACGACGGCCGGCAATGAACGGCGAAATCCAAAGCCTCTCCGTCATGCGCTTTAAGCACTATGGCCAAGGTATGGGCAGTGACAACGATCTGCTTAGAATAATGCGAGCCCAACCGTAAACTGCCAATCTGGACAATACATTGCCCTGGGATTGTTTGCGTACCCGCGGTCGTGAGCAGCTACGCGCATCGCTTGGTGGTGCGCGTAGCGCATCTCGTCAATGTTGGAGAAAGCAGCGATCACGCTGCGTTGCGGAGCTATCATGACAAACGGAAGAATTTCCTCGTACAGGTATGCCAGTCGGTTTCCCGGCGATAAAAGCGTTGTAACGGACATCGTCTCTCGCGGGATCACAACCGTTGAAACGGAAGAACGGGTAGCAAAGACTGCGCTTTTAAGATCGCTTCGACTGGCTGGGCAAAACGGCAGAGATGAACCGGATACGTCGAACTTTATTCCTAGTTTGACATAGTCAGCGCTGTATGCGGGCTCGTTCAGCATTCGAAGCTGTGACCGTACATGAAACGATCAAGACCGCTTGCTGCAGTACGCAAGCGCCGTTCGAGGTGGAACAGTCCTATGTGCGACATTTGTTTTGACCGCGCGCGTCGATTTGATCGCTGCGGATCCAAACGGTGACACCGCCGCCATTGGTCGGGAAGTCCGCTCTGCCGGTTTCATCCGTCGTCACCCGGTGCGACGGCGCGCCTTGTTCTGCTTTGGCCGGCAGTGTTGGCTCTCGGCCGTCGTGTCTGGTTTATGAACTTCGGCCGGATGGCTGTCGGGCTTGTGTCCCAGGAGACGGGGCCTGTCTGGAGGTCCGTTCGCTCTTTGGCCTCGACTAA
Organism: Rhizobium sp. BK376; assembly: GCF_004341625.1. Lineage (GTDB taxonomy): Bacteria > Pseudomonadota > Alphaproteobacteria > Rhizobiales > Rhizobiaceae > Rhizobium. Next base: position 57,385 of record NZ_SLZG01000023.1, read on the forward strand.
ACGAAGATCGATGACCTCGGATCAAGAGGCGAGGGGGCCGGCAGGATCTGTACGCCAAGACACTGTCGTTTCCTGTATCGAACCGAATCCTTCCTCCCGACCTTGTGTCAAATCGCCGTCGTCGCCGAGCGGCTCGACCGAAGGAACAGCTCGATAAGCGTTCCCCCCTTACAATGCCGGCGCGAGGTTTATCTATAAACTGTTGTGCCCGCCTCTCTGCGCAGCGAATTCTCTCGCTGAGATGATGCTCCATCCATAGCAAGCCGATCTGCCCATTGCGCGATCTGCAAAGCGGGCGCATGATCCCGACGTCAGCAGCCATTCTAACGGGCGCTGTTGGTTGGGGGCGGTACCCTCGCCCTGACCGAAAGGAGGACCTTGTGTCTTCCGACTTTCCAAATCAAAAGCAAATCGCATCGGCTCCCGGACCGGGTACGATAGCTCATCCTGCACGAGACAGTCGAAAGCCGAAGAGCAAAGCAACGCATCTACGCCTCGCCTACTCCAATCCAATGCCGCTTCCGAAAGAGGACGACCTTGTTGCGGCGGTCCTGCGAATCCTCAATACGTCAGCACTCGACATGAGCGATATCACCGTCACTGCGAAAGGCGCCGACATTACGCTATCCGGATCAATTCGAGGCAAGAGAGAAGCATTCCGCGCTGCTGCCGTCGCGAGTTCCGTTCGGGGCGTTCGTATTGTGCACAACGAACTGTTCGGGTGGTGAGGACAAACTTCTCCGAAGGCTTTCCGTTAGGATTGAGGAGTTTCGCGTGAGCAGTCTTCCGAATACCGCCGACATGACGGTCGAACAACGCTCCGCAATCTTGGAAGCGCTCATCGCTCGTATTAAGATTGCGGCACGGGAAGCAGCGGCCGCTGGCGACGACAAGATGCAACTTCGATTGCTCGCTCTGTCGCGGGCGATCATAGATCGCCGCCTCCTCGATCATAAGACGAGCGGATTAGCGTATTCGAATTGTGTTGACGAAGCGGTACGGCTTCTCTCTGAGTTTCAGTTGAGCGCCAGCAAGCATGGGGCTGCCACGCCTGGGCTGCGGGCAAACAAATGAAGGACAGGGAGCCAAACGCGCAAACCACCTTAGAGCGTAGATTGTCCTTCGGCATGGAAACTACACGCTATTGACTTCGATCCTATTGAAGCGCGTAGGTCTTTTTTCAAGAGGACTGCCAATGCTCAAATCGCTTGCCGTTCTCATCCCCATCACATTGTGGTTTTCGTCCGCTCTGGCGGATGGCGCGACTTTGCTCATCACCACAAGCGGCTTGAAATCAAGCGTTATCGGGTCGGTGTCGGGCTCGCGGACGTCTCGGTACAATCTTAATGTCGTGAGCGGTCAGACAGGCAGTATAGAGCTATCTTCCGATCTGCCGGGTGCGTGCTCACTGCGGATTGTTGAGCTGCCCCGCGGCCTACCGCTCTTTGAAGCAAGTGGCCCTCAATCGACGTACAAAATCGCTCAGGCAGCCGAAAGGACACTCCAAATCGTAGCCTATCCGTCGCGGGACGCCTACCTTAAGGACATCCCGTGCAGCTATACCATTAACTACGACGTCGATTGATGCCGGCAGAACCGAAGTTTCGCTGGTCAATCATTTCGCGGATTGGGGCTGCCGCGCTCGTTTGCCCCCTCTTTATTCTGAGTTTCCTTGCGGCACGGCGCGCCGACCGCCGCTATGCCATATGACTCGCCGGAAGGGCCGCTTGTGGGCTGCTTAAGGAGAATTGCGTTGTGAGATCTTCGAATGTTCGAAGATTGAAATACATCTTCCAGATCGAGATGCGGTGGCGTCGGATGTTCAATCCGTGCGAAATGCCGCCTGATCTTTTTGGTCAATGTATCCGCGCGATACGCAACATAGCTCGCTTTCGGGAAGCATCGCCATCTGAATTGGCGTTGAGCTTCTGTCGGTCAAGATAACCGTGCTCCCAGCTCTTATGCCCTTCAGCGCCTTCGGAATGGGGATTCTTGGCACTGCCGTCGTTACGCGAATACGCTTTTGCACCGGCTTTATAGCTTTGTGCTTTGTTCGTGAGTTTCTTCATCTTACGCCTCCCTGATGGTGAACTTCTATAGCGGTTTGCGCCCAGCATTCATGAGGAGCTGACGCTCGGTCGCGGTGGGACCCAAGAGCTTCAGAAGCCGGTTTTCTTCCAACGGGTCCAGTCTGAAGCGTTTTGCGAAATCGCTGACGTTCCAAACCTTGCGAAGTCTCAGTTCTCGGACGCTGTGGTCATTCGAAGCGACGGCCATGGATGATCTCCTTTGCGACCAGCCGCCGCGTCTATCGTTGAAAGATTGGCGTGCTGGATGATGCTGAAGTCGGGTACTGCCGACGGTGGAGGTTCGGGACGACACGGTTGCTATACTCTGGATATCGTTCCCTTTAAACAATTTAAGTGGGGATTAAATTTTTTAGCACAAGTGCGGATTATGCGGATTGGTTTCATGGGGTGATCCGGATCTGCGCGGGATCGATTCCCATCGCTGTTGATGGGAGGACGTCCTACCTTCGTTGTTCAAAGAGCCGCCGCTCCGGCTCGAAGATGTCGGTAGCAACCGGAACGAGTCCTGCGACGAAATCGTTGAGTTGCAGTCTCGAAAGGTATTGCGTGATGGAGAGAGTGAGCCTTCGAACTTTTCGACCTGTTAGCATAATGCTCGGTGGACGCTATCGTGTCCTAACGAGGGTCGTGGATGCAGCCCAGCTGCATCGTAGTGACGAATGGCCGAAGCAGGAAAGTTCAGCACAATCGCATCTAAGGTTGGCGATCATCGCGGAGTTTCGCGGTGACGCGTCGCCGGACGCCGTCCGGCATGCAATCCTTGCCGCTGCCCGCGACGCTCACTTACAGTACGTGTCATGATGGTGCGATGGTGGCTATCACGACGACAGTAGATGAGGCCGTGGCTCTGCTACCACCTCCGCTGCCGAAGAATGGCGCGCTTGGCCAGCCCGGCGGACAGGTAGAAATAAGGCAATGAAAGAGTAGCAGATGGAATTGAGCCGAATCGCGGACGGCCCCATCGCCAACCTCGCCATCAGACGCGAGCCGGGCCGTCCAACTCAGCATGGTGATCGGGTAGCAGGATCAGCGAGCTAAACTAACGAGCCACTCTCGAAAACCGCGTCCACGAATGCATCTCGCGCATCGTCGCAAGTGCCGGCCCTCTTGAGCGCGGCAAGGCACCGGCTTTTCGCAGCCCGGTGTAGTGTACTTTCGTAGCTCACGCCCATCTCGTTGAGATTCCGAAGGGCGCCCTCCGGTCCCCTGATAGCGGCAATTTGGCCTTCCGTTCCGCGGACAAAGACCGGAACGCGCCAAACCGTTTGAAAGTCGACCAGTATCACATCGCTCATTGCCGTCTCCTGCTTGATAGAATGGAACAACGAGATAAGGGTTTTTGTTCCATTTCGTTTACCGGAACTGGCTCCCTTTCAGCGGAAAGCTTGGGGCGATGGCGGTGCGGGGATTTGTGTCGGCTTGCGCCCTTAGTTGCAATTGATCGAATTTGAGCAACGTCAGAGCTATTCAGCAAAATCGACTCAAACCAGACGTCGGAGGCTCCGATTGATCGGAACCTCCTTCCTTGTGTCAGCTGCAGAGCTTCCCGAACGACTTTTTACATCATGCCGCCCATATCAGGTGTCCCGCCTCCTGCAGAATCTTTCCTGGGAAGATCGGCAATCATGGCTTCCGTGGTCACTAGAAGCCCAGCAACCGAAGCTGCGTTCTGCAGGGCGGTGCGAACGACCTTGACCGGGTCGACGATGCCCATGGCGATCATGTCGCCATATTCGGACGTTTGAGCGTTATAGCCGGAGTTGTCGGTATCGCTCTCAAGAATACGGCCGACGACGATCGAGCCTTCGTCCCCGGAATTTTCGGCGATTTGGCGAACCAGCGATTGGAGCGCCTTGCGGATAATATTGACGCCGGCATTCTGGTCGTCGTTCTCACCCTTGATGTCGAGGACGACGGAGGCGCGCAGCAGGGCGGTTCCGCCGCCAGGCACGATGCCTTCTTCAACGGCCGCGCGCGTTGCGTTCAGAGCGTCGTCGATGCGGTCCTTCTTTTCCTTGACTTCGACTTCCGTCGAGCCGCCGACGCGGATGACGGCGACGCCACCAGCGAGCTTGGCAAGGCGTTCCTGCAGCTTTTCGCGGTCATAATCGGAAGAGGTTTCTTCGATCTGAGCCTTGATCTGGGCAACGCGGCCTTCGATGTCGGACTTGGCGCCAGCGCCGTCGACGATCGTGGTGTTTTCCTTGGAGATCGAAACCTTCTTCGAACGGCCGAGCATGTCGAGCGTTACGGATTCGAGCTTGATGCCGAGGTCTTCGGAGATGACAGTGCCGCCCGTGAGGATAGCGATGTCTTCGAGCATGGCCTTGCGGCGGTCGCCGAAGCCAGGAGCCTTGACAGCAGCGATCTTCAGGCCACCGCGCAGCTTGTTGACGACGAGCGTAGCAAGAGCTTCGCCTTCGACATCTTCGGAAATGATAAGAAGTGGCTTGCCGGTCTGAATGACGGCTTCGAGGATCGGTAGCATAGCCTGCAGGTTGGAAAGCTTCTTTTCGTGCAGAAGCACGTAGGCATCTTCCAGTTCAGCCACCATCTTTTCGGCATTGGTGACGAAATAGGGGCTCAGATATCCACGGTCGAACTGCATGCCTTCGACGACCTCGAGTTCGGTTTCAGCGGTCTTGGCTTCTTCGACGGTGATAACACCTTCGTTGCCGACCTTCCGCATCGCATCCGCGATATACTGGCCGATTTCCTTCTCGCCATTGGCAGAAATGGTGCCAACCTGTGCGATCTCTTCTGACGTGTTGATCTTCTTGGCCTTGGCCAGCAGATCCTTGACCACGGCGGCAACAGCAAGGTCGATACCGCGCTTCAGGTCCATCGGGTTCATGCCGGCTGCTACGGCCTTGCCGCCTTCGCGAACGATCGCCTGGGCGAGAACGGTTGCAGTCGTGGTGCCGTCGCCGGCGATGTCATTGGTCTTCGACGCCACTTCGCGGACCATCTGGGCGCCCATGTTTTCGAACTTGTCGTCAAGTTCGATTTCCTTGGCGACGGCGACGCCGTCCTTGGTGATGCGCGGCGCACCGAAGGACTTGTCGATCACGACGTTACGGCCCTTGGGACCAAGCGTGACCTTTACCGCGTCAGCAAGAATGTCGACGCCGCGCAGCAGCTGTTCGCGCGCATCACGGCCGAATTTGATTTGTTTGGCAGACATGGAAAAACTCCCGGGCTGATCGCCCAATGGTCGTCATGAAAAGAATAAAGATGAGGCCGAAGATCAGGCGATCACCCCCATCACATCGGCTTCCTTCATGATCAGCAGGTCTTCGCCGTTGAACTTGATCTCGGTTCCGGACCATTTGCCGAACAGGATGCGGTCGCCCGCTTTGACATCAAGAGGCACGATCTTGCCGCTCTCATCGCGCGCGCCAGCTCCAACGGCTACAATTTCGCCTTCCTGCGGCTTTTCCTTGGCGGTGTCCGGAACGATGATGCCGCCCTTGGTCTTGGCTTCAGCCGCGATCCGACGCACGACGACGCGGTCGTGTAACGGCCGAAAATTTATCTCTGTCATTGCTGGGTTCCTCGACGGGAGCGCAGCCGAATGGCCGATCCCGATAAGTCGTTTTAGCAGTCTTATGTTGAGAGTGCTAGCGAGATTCGTGCGTTGGTAGCATCTGGCAGAGTTATTTTCGCCGAGCAATGAACAGCTACGGATTGATGCGACCCCCTTTCTTAAAATCGTTTGGGTCTCAATCAAATTGTTTAGGGACCTGAAATCTGAAATCGCAACGGCGCTGGCATACGGACAGACCGAAATCATTGGCGGCAAAGCGCGCTATAGATCTTTCAATGCAGAGGAGGGCGACAATGAAGACGCTCACCTGTGGGTGGAGTCGTCATCGCTAAGGCAGCAAACAGTCCGAAATGTTACGGCTCCAAACGCCGGGTTCTTCGAGCATTGCAAGTCCTATCCACCGACCCCACATATTGACTACCTGCAGCATCTGAAACGGGCGCTGCAGAGTGTGGGTGCACAGAGTGCCCCAGCCCCAAAAGGGAGGACGTTATGTCTTCCGCCTTTAGCCAGTATCTATCGAAAAACTCTGGGCGATCGATGCATCGCTTCCACGTTATCGAATTCCTTGTCAAATCCACGCCCGCACTCTGCGTCGCTTTCATCGTCTATGTCACGTTGAAAGGCATTCTCTGGTAGCCATGATTTGAAGTCGTTCGATCCGGCAGAGGACGAGGTCTGCTAGCGACGAACGCAAATAGGCATCCCATCACCTTCGAGGTCAGCCATGACGGAACGCACCATTGAGACTGAAATCACCTTTACTCATCCCTTTGAGCTGAGCTCGTTCGTGAAGCCATTTGAGGCTGGCACCTATAGACTCATTGTCGATGAGGAGGAAATTGAAGGCTTGTCGTTCCCGGTCTTTAGAAGGACGTCCACTCAGCTCGAAATACCTGCGATTGCAACGGTCGTGGGTAGAAGGCAGCGCGTAACCGTATCTTCGCACGAGATCGAAACAGCCCTGGCCAAGGATGCTGGGACAACCGAGTGATTCCGTTGCCTGGCTGGGATCGAAAGTAGGCACGATTTGAACGCCTAGGGCCTGGAGGACCCGCCATGACAATCACTTTTCCTAACAGTGCCAGAAGCTTTGACGAAGCGGCCAAGCGCGTTCGCTTTCTGGGCTACGATGGCATGTTTGAAATTCGGTTCCTGGTAGAAGCTGATGCGCTGAGAATGGAGCCGACACAGTCAAACCCATCGGAACGAGACTATCTTGCCGCATTCGATAGAATTCGAACCAGGATACTTGAGGTCGCCGTGCGGGTTTACGCGTCCAAACGCAAGAACCTGATTGTCCTTGGGCCGGCGGATTTTAGGTAAGGATGCTCTTCTGGCTTGGTGTGAAATGAGAGGCACATACTGCCGAATGGCGGCCACCTCGGCAGACGCGATATGATTGAATTCACAAAAAAGACGAAGGCGAAGGAGGATCTTTGGAGATAGAACGACCCTTGGGGAAACTCAGACCTGGGAACGGCCTGCCCGAACATCAAGGAAGTCAGGTCTGCAGAGCCAAACTCCGCCGCGAACTGAGAATCGAGCTCGTTGCAATAAGACAGCCGACCAAGTGAGTTGAAAATTGCGGTTATTTCGCCGCCGCCAATGGTCCTGCATTTGTCTTGCTCCGGCCGATTCTCACGTCACGCCCTGTAGGGCGGAGAACCCCCGACGATGACATGGACCGTCTGGACACATGGGGAATTCGAGAATAGCGTTCTAGGGGATTACCTTGCAAAAATTGCCTGAGCCCAGCGTGGAGCGAGTAAGGCAGAGATATGGAGCGCCGGCTTACCGCGATCTTGGCCGCTGACGTAGTGGGCTACAGCAGCCTCATGGGGAATGAGGGGTCGGCACGCTGGAACGGCTGAAGATTTGCCTGCGCGAGCTTTTTGACCCTGCCGTTGCGGAGTTTCGAGGCCATATCATCAAACTTATGGGAGACGGTGCGCTGGTCGAGTTTGCCAGCGTGGTCGATGCAGTCCAGTGCGCCGCAGCGATCCAACGAAGGATGACCGAGCACGATCCGGCCGTCCCTGAAGCGCGGAAAATTCGCTTTCGTATCGGTGTGAACCTCGGCGATGTTATCGTCGAGGACGATGACCTCTACGGTGACGGCGTCAATGTTGCCGCGCGGCTGGAGGGCTTGGCCGAGCCTGGCGGCATATGCATATCGGGCACCGCATTCGATCACGTCTTTCACAAGACTGACGTGGGCTTCACAAACCTTGGCGAGCTACGGCTTAAGAACATTCCGGACCGGGTTCGGGTCTACCGTGTTCATCTCGATTCCAGCAAGGCGGGAGAGGTTCCAGCAAGGTCCCGTCGGCCGAGTATCCGCACCATAGTCCTGTCGGCAATCGGGATTGCAGCGCTGCTGATGGTTGTATCCGCCTTTGCGTGGCAGTTCGAGTGGCGTAACCCCACACTGCCACAACGCACGTCGGTCGCGATCCTACCATTTGCCAACCTCAGCGGCGATCCAAAGGAGGACTACGTCTCCGATGGCATCACCGAAGATCTGATCACCGACCTCGCCAAACTCTCCGGCGTGGATGTCATCGCCCGCGATTCCGTGTTCGCTTATAAAAACAAGCCTGTCGTCCTCGTGGACGCGGCGCGTGCGCTGAACGTACGCTACCTAGTCGAAGGCAGCGTTCGGCAGGTCGCCGAACAACTTCATATCAATGTACAGCTCGTCGACATGACGAGTGGCAAGAGTGTCTGGGCCAACCGCTTTGACCGCAGCGCGGCGGATGTCGTCGCCATTCAGGACGATATGCGGCGAGAGCTTGTAAGCGCCCTCGGCATAGTGCCTTCGGCTACGGAAGCAATGCGACTGTCGCGGGTGCCGACGGCGAATCTCGAGGCCTACGATAACTTCCTGCGAGGCGAGCAGGCAGCGCGCACCGGCAAGCGCGAGGGGCTACGACAAGCGTTGGCATTTTATGAAAAGGCGGAAAAGCTGGACCCCTCTTTCGCTGAGGCCTTTGCTTTTGACGCGCGCACGTCTGTCAACGTCTGGCGCACTAACTTCAACGACATAATCCAGAGCGCCCTTGCAAGGAGGAGAGCTTACGAAAAGGCAAGCCTTGCTTTGAAACTGGACCCGGACCTCTCATCGCCCTACGCTATTCTTGGCATTGTGCAAGTCGTGGATCGCCGTTACGAGGAAGCAACCGCTTCTGCGGAGCGAGCTGTCGCGCTCGGCCCGGGAGATGTGGCGGCACAGATTGCACTCGGCTACGTTCAGCTGTTTGCAGGCAACCACGCCGAGGCGAGCGAGGCCGTAGAGTCTGCGCTGAGGCTCGACCCCAATCTATCTGCCATTGATCGGGAAGTCGCCGGCCTTGTCTTCCTTTTGAATGATGACCCTGCAAGAGCCGTCGAGACCCTCGAACGCACGCGCGACGACGCACCGGCGGTCAGCGAGTTCCGCATAGTGCTCGCTGCGGCCTATGCGCGTGCCGATCGTCTGCCGGAGGCGAAAGCGTCGCTTGCGAGCGGTTTGCAATTGCTGTCCGGTTCGGAAACGTTCAATGAACGGTCGTTGTCGGACTGGCGGATCAGCTACGCTCACTTTCGCAACGGCCAGGATTTGGCTCTTATCATAGACGCGTTGCGCCAGGCCGGCTTACCCGAGTGGCCGTTTGGATTTACCGCGGACGAAAAGGACCGGGTAAATGGCGCGGCGTTGGCTCCCCTGATTTTTGGCCACACGCTACAAGGCCAACTCGAACCCGGCGGTCAACCAGCCATCCTGCAGATCGGAAAAGATGGAAATGCGGGATTTCGCTCCATGACACGAATGTACACAGCGAAGCTCTATGTCGATCAGGACCTCTTGTGTGAGCAGAGCGAGAATATGTTTGGGCGGCCCGATTGCGGCCCTGTTTACAGACGCAGCGGCGAAACCGACGGCTACACCTATGTCAACTCGGGCAAGGTGTTCCACTTCTCGGCGGCCGACTAAACCTCATTCACCTCAGTGATAGTCATCCTTCGCAAGCTCGGCCTGCTTTTTTGGCCAATTGGCTTCAGCCTTGGGCACTGCTTCGCTGGCATGCGTCACAAAATCTTGCGTATCCACTTTGTCGTATGTAAGATATAGCTTACCGTCGAGGATCGCAAAGGCCTCCGGGTCGATATTGACAGTGACCGATCCGGAGCCGGCGACCTCCGCGGCGCAATAGCCGCCATATTGCGGCGCATATTTCACCGGATCTTCCTTGAACAGCTCACGGTGCTCGTCGCTGGCAAAGTACCAGGGCGTCCCCAGCCAATCGAAGGCATATTTCTCCGAGCCCTTAACCGCCTTGTTATCCAAGAAATAGGCGACGGGGTCATAGCCATTGATGGCAACTCCACCGAAATAGCCCGTATTGACAGTGCCATCCGCAAGCACCGGTGTGGAATAGGCAAGCGCAAGGGAAAGCAATGCAGCTCCCTCAATCGCAAGCATACGTCTTTCGCGTTTGCGGTGTGAGGCCACTTTGATCATGATCCCTCCTCCAATCAGTCGCTCAAGCACTTCTGATACCACTCCTCACTGCCGACAACGAGGCGGCGCCGGAACACCTTGGCCGTGGCCGTTTTTCGGCAGAGCCCCGCGCGGCGCTGCGTGCCTTTGCCCGCATCTATGCCGGCTGGGCGATGAGCCAGGACTGGTACCGCGCCGGACTGCATTTGAGCAGCACGGATGCCGCGACGCTGGAGGATTTCCTCACCGACAGTTGGGAGCCGGGATTCTCCCGCAGGCCAGCCGCAGATCTATATGCCCAGGCTTGTACCTGGATCGCCTCCGATATCAGCGCCAATGACAGATACCAAGGCGACCTTGTGTCCGCGCTCAATGCGATACGCGCCCGCATGCTGCTCCTGCCAGGGCGAACCGATCTTTACTTCCCCGTAGCTGACAATGCTGCCGATATTCCCCATCTCGTCGACGCCGAGTTGCGGCCGATTCCTTCCATATGGGGCCATCGTGCCGGCAGTCCAAAAGACAACGAAGCCGATCTCGAGTTTCTGCGCCGCGCCGTAGAGGACTGGATGAAATAGTCCGAAGTCGACGTTGTGAGGTGCAGGCGGATAGAATTCGCCACCGCCCCGCGTAGGAACTTCGCGTGACAGTCCAAGTACGCATCCAGTTAAAATGGTCGGGGAGGCCGCGCGCATGGTCTGGATCAGACGCTTCCCGCCATCCGATCGTCTGTCACATCTGCCAAAATACTACGAACGAAGCCGTGTCATGGTCACGCGGCCTCAAACTGTGGTAGAATGTTCGATCGGAAATGCAATCGAAGGGAGGAGCTGCATCGATATGCCGGCGAGACATTGCCGCTCGTGACTTCTCGACGACATTCGAGCAACGATATTTCGCTTGTTGGGGCTAATCGCGATGCCGTGACATTGCGAGACTGGAGGGCGGCGCATCGCCTTGGATTGGCATCGTGGGACACCATATCCACCGTCGAGCGGCCCGCCAACGAAGCAACCGTAGGAGGACCAACCATGAAGCTGCGATCCCTCAGCCTACGCCATATCGGCGCGCTTATGATTTCCCTATCTGCTTTCGCGCTGATGACTTCAGCCGCACTTTCCGAAGAAAACAAATTCTTCATCAAGCCGGTGGTTGAGAAGAAGCTCACAGAGCTGCCGTCTGGGCCATTGTACTGGCGGCTGGAGAATTTCCCGACGCTGAAGCATGCGCAGGATGCGGCGGGTCCGACCTCGCTTGCGGCGGAGGTTGCAGGCAAGATCTGGCTGTTCACGCTCGGACCCAAGGATGGATCCACACGAGGCGGAACAAAGGTCGCCGAGATCGGCCCGATCGTGCCCCAGGAGATGGTGTAACTGGCGGGAGATAGCAAAGCCGAGTGCCCGCGCGCTTCTCGTTGCGCTGTAGCGGGTGATCGGCTTTGC
>NZ_SLZG01000024.1 GCF_004341625.1 Rhizobium sp. BK376
ATCTCGCGCTTGCCCGCCTCGATGGCTCCTTTCCCCGCCTCATCGACAAGCTCACTCGCGTCCAGCTCCTCATCCTTGACGACTTTGGAACACATGCGCTCTCCGATCAGCAGCGCTTCCACCTCTTCGAAATCGTCGAGGAGCGCTATCAGCGAAAATCCACCCTGATTACAGCCCAAGTCCCCGTGGCAAGCTGGCACGACCTTATTGCCGATAGCACCGTCGCCGACGCCATACTCGACCGCATCGTGCACAATGCCCATCGCATTACGCTGCGGGGCGAGAGCATGCGAAAGCAAAAGAACGCACCCCTCTTGACGGCTGCTGAAAACGGAGAAATCAATCAGCCCTGATGGCAACCAGGCTGCCGAGGGCCAACCTCGTCAAACTGTCCGGACTTTAGTGAAACTGCTGTCCGGGATTTAGCGGAATCAATGTCCACCTTTTGCGAAGCGCGCAGTGCTGGGCTCATTATCCCCACAAAGACCCCGACGCCCAGCGCGGGGCTGGTACGGTCGCCGAGCTCTTGGCGTCTTAGATGAGATGAGTGAAGTGCCTGAGCCGCGCTATCGTTGGCGCAAGACTTGGCCGGATGAAGCCGACCGCGACAGCTGGAAGACAGATTTCCAAGGATGGGATCGGCAGATCCCCGTCGGGCGCATCCGCTACGAGGCGAATGGTCTGAAACAAGGTTTCTGGCAATGGAGCGGGCACGGCCCGCGTGTGTGCCAACGGCTATTGCCACATCAAGGCTACGAGACAGACCCACGAGTAGCGGCGTTAAGACGGAAGACTATTACGATCGGCTGATGGCTCATAACGGGATCATCCGCTAGCGATCTGAAAAACCGCCGCGTTATCCTGTTTTTCCCTCAACCCCTTGTAGGAGGCATGGCGAAGCTTGCCATCATCCGTCCAGGCTCGGTACTCGATCTCGGCGATGAGCGTCGGTTGAACCCACACGACGCCCTTCCTCTTCAAATTGATCGGTGGTGTCACCGTCTTCAAACTGTCGAGATCGGCGCGGAGCTTGATCGTCGCTCGCTCTTTGAAGCCGGTCCCTACCCCGCCGACATAAACGAGCTCGTCACCTCGATAAGCGGCCAGCAACAGCCGGCCGATGCCACCGAGTGCCGCGGTCGACGGCTCATAGCCGACGATGAAGAAGCTGTCGCTCTGGATGCACTTGACCTTGACCCAATCGCCGAGACGGCCAGATCGGTAGGGCGCATCACGCCGCTTTGCGATGACACCTTCCAGGCCGTGCTCGCAGGCGGCATCAAAGAGCGCCTGCCCATCGCCTTCGAATTCTTCCGAAAGCCGAATACCGCCGGCACGATCCTTCAACAAACCTTCAAGCATGTGCCGGCGGTCGCTCAGGTCCATCCACGAGACGTCATGACCATCGAAGTAAAGCAGATCGAAGGCAAAAAACACGGCTTTCGATGCGTGACGCTCTCCGCTCCGTCCGCCGAGGGCCTGCTGCAGGGCGCCGAAATCTGATCGGCCCTGCTCATCGAGCACGACCGCCTCGCCGTCCAGGATAGCCGTCGTTCCGATCGAGGCCGCCTCTTCGGCAATCGAGGGGAAGCGATCGGTCCAGTCGTGCCCGCCGCGGGTGATGATCCGGACGCTACTCGGCTCAACGTGCACCGCTAGCCGATAGCCGTCCCACTTGATCTCGTAGAGCCAATCCGGCCCGATCGGCACTTTTGGCTTCAACACCGCTAAGCATGGCTCGATCCTGTCGGGCATTGGATCGAATTGAAGTTGCGGTTGATCCAGATCGAGCGGTCTGCGCGGCCGACTGCGCAGCGGAGCGTCGGTGTTGCGAAGGAGCGGTTGGGATGACTTACGCGGAACCTTTGTCATGTCTCGAAGTGCAACAGAGATCGGTCGAAGAGTCGAGTCGATTGGGAACTTTCCTTCACGCTGGAAATTAAATTAATGCTTACGTGTCCCCATGTAAGCAGAGCCAGGCGCCCTTGTTTCCACCAGCATCACCCCGAGTGCCTGGCTCGTTTTCACGGGCGGGGTTGCCCCAAGAACTTCAGAACGATTGCTACTGTCGCTTCAGGGCATCACCCGACTGGGGAATTTCCCCGACCGCGCACCGGCCTATGTACTAGCTTGTCTGGAGAGACTGAGAGTAAGTCGCCACCTCTGGGGAATATGGTACGCATCCGAGTTGGGCCGCATTGTGCAGTGAGTGAGAGTGTGGATGCTCTGTCTATATAGACGGCAATATAGACGGTTCTTCACATATGGACGGGATAAATGATCTGACCGGGCGTTTTAGCCGGATGGCGATTGTCGATAGCGGGCGTCGCCGGCGTTTCACGGATGAAGCGAAGCTGGCGATCGTGGCTGAGAGTTATAACGGCCCGCGGCAGGTGACGGCCACGGCGCAGCGTCATGGGATCACGCGCTGGCAGTTGAATGCCTGGCGCAGGGCCGCGCGGGAAGGACGGCTTGTCCCCAGCTCGGCGAACGGATTTGTTCCAGCGATCGTTGTTGCCGAGCCTGATGTTACGAATACGCCACCTGCGGCGACTGTCGCTGTGCCGCCTTCTGTCACCGCACCCGGTCGCATGGAGGTGGTGAGTGCGAACGGCCGGCGTGTGATCGTCGGTCGGGATGTCGACGTGGACGTCCTGCTGCTGCTCATTTGTAGTCTGGAGACGTTGCGATGAACCCGTTTCCGATGGGAACGGGGATCAAGGTGTGGCTGGCGACGGGTCATACGGATATGCGGTGCGGCTTTCCTTCGCTGGCCCTTCGGGTGCAGGAAGTGTTGAAGCATGACCCTCTGGGCGGTCATCTGTTCTGCTTCCGGGGCCGTCGAGGTGATCTGGTAAAATTGATCTGGCATGATGGCCAGGGCGCATGCCTGTTCACGAAAAAATTGGAACGCGGCCGGTTTATCTGGCCGAATGCAGAGGGCGGCGCGGTGGCGATCACACCGGCGCAGCTTTCCTATTTGCTGTCCGGAATCGATTGGCGAGCTCCTCAGGAAACTTGGCGTCCGACACGGGTTTGAGTACCTTCTTCATTGAATTTATTCAGGAAATATGCTCTAAAATTTGCATGTCGTTACCGCCGCTTTCCCTTCCTGACGATCTTGCCAGCGCCCACGCCGCGCTGCTGGCGGAACGCGAGGCGCGGTTGCAGGCCGAGGCCGAAGCGACCAAAGCCAAGGCAGAGCTTTCCAGCATCGAGGCGCTCAACGCCAATCTGCAATTGCTGATCGCCAAGTTGGAACGCGACAAACACGGTCCGAGCCGGGAGCGCACCCAGCGGCTGATCGACCAGATGGAATTGCAGCTCGAAGAGCTGGTCGCAGACGCTACCGAGGACGAGCTCGCTTCAGAGGCGTCTGCCGCCAAAACCCAAGCCGTACGTGCCTTCACTCGCAAGCGACCGGTGCGCAAGCCCTGGCCAGAGAATATCGAACGCGAGCGCGTCATCATTGAAGCACCTGTTGCCTGCACCCATTGCGGTAGCGAACGGCTGTCGAAACTGGGCGAGGATACTACCGAGACGCTGGAGGAGATCCCACGCCGCTTCAAGGTGGTCGAGACCGTCCGGGATAAGTTTACTTGCCGGGAGTGCGGCTGCATCAGCCAGGCGCCGGCGCCGTTCCATGCCACGCCGCGCGGCTTTCTCGGCCCCAACCTTCTCGCCACTATCGTCTTCGACAAATTCTCCGAGCATCAGCCGCTCAACCGCCAGAGCCGGCGTTTCCGCAGCGAGGGAATTGATCTGTCCACCCAGACGCTTGCCGACCAGGTTGGCTACGTCAGCGCCGCCGTCAAGCCGCTCTTCGATCTCATCGAGACCCACGTGTTTGCAGCCGAGCGATTGCATGGCGACGACACCACTATCCCGATTCTCGCCAAAGGGCAGTGCATCACCGGCCGCATATGGACTTACGTTTGCGACGATAGGCCCTTTGGGGGACAGTCGCCACCGGCCGCCGTCTTCTACGCCTCCAGCGACCGGCGTGGCGAACATCCGCAACGACATCTGGCCGAGTTCACCGGTATCCTGCAGGCTGACTGCTACAATGGCTTCAATCCGCTGTTCGATCGGACAAAGAAACAAATACCGGTGACGCCGGCTTTCTGCTTTGCCCATGCGCGCCGGAAGTTCTTCGAGCTGGCCGACGTCTCTCGCAGTGCGCGCCGGGGTAAAGGCGCACGGCCTGTCTCGGCGACGGCGTTGGAGGCGGTTAAACGCATCGACGCGTTGTTTGCCATCGAGCGCGATATCAACGGCAGACGCGTCGAGGAGCGGCTTGCCGTGCGCCAGGAAAAGAGCAAGCCGCTGCTCATCGAGCTGGAGGCCTGGTTGCGCCAGGAACAGGAGGGCCTCTCACGCTCCTCACCGGTCATCGAACCGATCAACTACATGCTGTCGCGCTGGGCCGACTTTGCCCGATACGCCGATGACGGCAGGATTTGCATGACGAATAACGCGGCGGAAAGAGCCCTGCGCGGCGTGGCTTGCGGCAGAAAAAACTGGAGCTTCGCCGGATCCGATCGGGGCGCCGACCGGGCCGCCATCATGCTGACCCTGATTACGACGGCTCGCCTCAACGACATCGATCCAAGGGCCTGGCTTGCCGACGTGCTGGCCCGCATCGCCGCGCTTCCCGTCTCCCGCCTGCATGAGCTCTTGCCTTGGGAGTGGAAGGCGATCAAGGCGATGGAAATCCCGGCTGCCGCGTAAACAGTTTCCGAAACAGCTCTTCCGACCGGCGCAGACCCTCGTCCGTCAGCACCAGTGACTTCGACTTGTTCACCGGATCACCCGCCCTTCTGATACAAGCGATCAGTCGTCGCCCAGTCAAACCCCTTCCAGGCGCAATGCTCGTTGTGAAGCGTCAGCCATAGCAACGCCAGCACCGCGTCGTCGATTTTGTCCTCGTCGATCTCCATTCCGCAAGCTTACCACGCGCGACCGCAAAGATCCCTGCGGCCTACCTCGGATGGATACGGAATATGCGATGGGGTGGCGACACCAAATTAACGGCTTTTTAGAAACCGAGGTGCTTATGCCCGTACTTGGGCGTGTGGGTGAGCCGACTCTTCATGGCGACCGCTCAAAAAAAGCCAACAATGTGCTTACTCAGCGTGGGACAACTCGTATCCTTTGACAGTTGGCGCTGCCTCTCTGACCAGGACCTTCACCGATGAGATGCACAGAGCGGCAATCAACCCACCAGCGATGACATCAACAAGATAGTGGTTTGCGTTCGAGATTGCCGCAGCGGCCATAAATACGTTCAACAGCACAATCGGGTACCTAATCACCGGCACTTTCCAAACTGCCCAGCCGCAAACAGCGGCTACACCAGCGTGCACGGACGGGAACGTGACAATGCCCGCAGCCTGGCTAAATGTAAAAAGGAAGCGTGGGGCATTTCGTACGGCATTGAATTGATCGAGAAAGAAAAATGCGAAGTGAGCGTCAATATTGTGGAGGTCTCTCTGATGAACGCCATACGTGACGTATGTCCCCAGCGCAGGGAACCAAGTCGAAATAATGCTAGAGACAAAACAAATTAGCGCATAGGAAACCACCATGGCATAAGCGCGCTCGGCACGCCCGATAGCTGCAAGCAATATTGGCAGACCCAGAAGTTGGAAAGCAAATGATTGGTAGGCAATTCCGAGCGTAAACGCTAGCCACGGTACCGAATCCACAAAATGAATGAAGCCGAACCAAGAAAAACCGAGTGCAGAGTCCATGCGCGACAGCCTAGCATCTGCCAGAGGCATCGCGATCCACGCTGCTAGATATGTGGAAATAACGACTGGCACCGTCAAGAGAACGCCAAGGAACGCACATTCTCCAATGCTTCGAAGCCGCGGCATGTCTCTCGCAGAGCAGTAGGCGCTGATGAATACAGCGCCCAGCCCCATTCCCGCCACCAGAGGTGCGAAGGAGCTATAATCAACGGGAAAGCCAGACAAATTTATCAACGAATATGTTGCGGAATACGCCAATATGGTCAACATCCACAGGGCAACACGGACCTTATGCAGAGAACATGGCATTCTGTCAGCTCCGTCTCCGGCCACGGCCGACCAGAAGTGGCTTGCAGTCGACCGTATTTATTCATCGAAAAATTGTATTATGAGCGATAAAACTACGCGTATTAGATTAAGAACTGACTATTCAGAAGTTACCAGATCTTGCCCAAGGCGAGCCGCTATGTACGAGGATTATCTCAAGCCGATGTTCTGGGGTGTGCTCATCTTCGCGTTGACCGGCGTGCCGGCTCTGCTTTTGGCGAAAGCGACCTTCGTGGCGGCGGTCTTCGTAAACAAATACTACCTGATAGCGTTGCCCATCGATCTCGTGGCGTGGATTGTGACCAGTCTGTTACTGATCCGCCTGGCCGAAAAGTGCTTTCGGCTCAGGTAGCCCCACCCCTATACGTGGTGACGGAACTTTCCCGCCCAGCAGAGCTTTGATTATCGCTTACATCCCAATGTGAGCAGAGCCAGGCTCGATCATCGCTGTTCCATCCCGAGGAGAGCCTGGCTCACCGCCCCTTGCTTCCCGCGCGGATGCTCGGGAACAATCTGAGCGCCGGCAGGTTGGGAATAGCTTGTATTCCTTTGCAAGCAGAGCCAGGCGCCCTTGTTTCCGCCAGCATCACCGCGAGTGCCTGGCTCGTCTAGCGGAAAACTCGCGTGCCGAATGTTGTCGGGGAATGCATATGGCTAAAGATGCCGATCAACCCAGCCGCTCTGATTGTGACATTCGCCGTTTGATAGCGATATTCTGCTTCACAGAGAGGTGAAACGATGAAACTGACGAAATCTGAAGTGTACCAACGCCTTGAGGCTGCCCTCGCGATACTTGGGGAAGAAGATTCCGAAGACGCGGAGGCTGATATGAGGCTCAGCACCGTGCGGATTCTGTTGAAGCATGCAATTGAAGAGCCGGCGGGGGAATTCGACAATGTCGCCCATGATATTACCGACAACTGACGTTGGCCCGTCGCTTCCTTGGGTCTCTTTTTGGTCATAGGTGGCGCCACCAGCTGGCAGCCGCCGCGGAATTGATTGGCAATAACCCGCGTCTGTGAGCTATGGCTGTACAGGCCGTTGTTAGTTCTCGCTGGAGAACAACTTACCGGCCTCGTCGGAGCCCGCTTTGTACCCCTCTGCGGGCTCCGACTGCGGCAGCTCTCGCTGTCCGCTACAAACCTCCCAGAATGCCTAAATTAGCGGCATTATGGAGCAAGTGCCACAAGGCGGTGTCACTTGTCTCGAAGTTGATAAGTGGAAAACAGAGGTGACGGGCTGCTCGCTCGAAGGTAGTCTGATCCTATGAAAGTTCCAGACCTTCCCCCTGATTTGACATTTCAGACGCTCACGCCAACGGATGAGGAATTCGAGTTCTCATTCCAGGCGAAGAAACAGGCGCTCGGTCCTCACATCATTCAGCAGTGGGGATGGGATGAAAAGTTCCAGCGCGAAGTCCACGATCAGCGATTGCGCGAGAAGCCATTCTGTCAGATCGAGCTGAATGGACGGCCAATTGGAACTCTCTCGCTTCAATTGCTACCAGAGTTCGTCCGCTTCGGGGAATTCTATCTGATTGACTCATTTCGGGGCCTCGGCATTGGCTCGAAAATTCTTGCCCACTGCCTCGAACTTGCCGACGACGAAGACCTCCCCGTTCGGCTTGAATATCTTCTGTGGAACCCAGTTGGTAGCCTCTACCGACGAAATGGTTTCGTTGAAGTGGGACGCACTTCAACCCACTTCCTCATGGAGCGTCCAAAGCGACTCGACTCCCGGTAGAGGACCCCTACTAGGACTGTTCCGCAGAGTCGAGTCGGTGCTCTGAGCACGTTGACACATCATCAAAACGATTGGAACATTGGGCGAACATAGAGGCGCTGGAATCATGTCATTTACTGAGCACCAGTTTATCAAACAGGTAAAGAAAAACCACACAAACCGCTGGCTTCTCGAAGTTCTTCCCGAACTACGATTGCCTCAGGGTACCCTGACCGCAGGCTGTTTGTTTCAAACCGTATGGAATCTCAAAAGCGGGAACGAGCCAGACTGGGCTATCAAGGACTACGACGTGTTCTACTTCGATGCCAACGACCTGTCGTGGGAAGCAGAAGACGCCGTCATTCAAAGAGCGCGAGAAATGCTTAGCGATCTCGCCGAGAAAGTTGAAATCAGGAACCAGGCCCGTGTTCACCTTTGGTATCAACAGAAATTCGGCTCCCCTTGTCCGCCGCTGACGCGAGTTGAAGACGGAATTGACCGCTACCTAATCGCCTGCACGCAATTCGGGATCAGCATCGGGAGTAACGAGGTCTATGCTCCAGCTGGGTTCGACGACATGCGGAATGGCATTCTGCGCATCAACCCAAACAACCCTCTGACAAACCTATTTCTCAAGAAATGTCAGGAATACCAGACTCGATGGCCATGGCTTTCAGTTGCTCTTTGATCCTGGGTTTCGCAGATGGCGAGCTTTGTGGCACTTGCTCCATAATGCCGTAAATTAGTCCTAGACGCGACATCGAGAACGATAAGCGAACGGAAGGAATACATTTCGCTCGCTCTCAGCCACGGCCCTCACCCCATGGCCAGACTTCGGTCCGATAGCTCGTCTGGATGATTTTCCGAACTCCCGCCCGCACTATTTCTCTTCCTATCGCCAGGGGACCAAGGGTCGCTGCCTCGGGGGAAGTATTGCGTTGTGGCAGCGATCCCCTCACTCTCACCTGTCGTAACGGGGGGCGGGCATGTTGAGGCGATATATTCATCCATCTGATCTTCCGCTCTTTTCGGAGGATCTCGATCGTTGCCAGAAGGTATTCGATATTGTCCGCGAAGAGTTGAGCATCGAGCGGGGAAGCGAAAAGGAAGAGGTTATCGCGGCCTCAATCATTCATTTCTATAAACAAGGTTTGCGAGACGAGATGCAGTTACTCATTTTGGCGCGGACTGCCGCGATCAGCTGAACGCTCGCCGCCCGTAATTCAAGTTGGCGAGTATGCCACTTGAAATTTCGCCAAAAGCGGGCATTCTTCGCGCGGGCCGACTACCCACCGGCCCACCTGCTGGAATGCTTGCTCTTACCCCGCCCTTGTGCGGGGTTCTTTTTGTCTCCCCTTTCTCAGGGTGCGCGATGGCGGAACTGGATATTAAAATCCATTGTTGGTGGCCCGGGTCGACGTTTGCGCGAATCCCGGCTGCTTTGATCCATTGGTTTGGCAACTACCGCGGGTTAGCTCACCGCCGACTCGTTCGAGGAAACTACTGAGACTTAATCGAAATCCCTCGCCGCTGGGACGTCTGGTCGACACACCATTGCGACAAGGGATTTAAACTTTTCGCTGTATCCGAATCCAGATGGACATGGCACCTCGGAAGAATTCGAGGCCGTTCCTTGAATCCTAAGGGCATGTCGAAGATGCTATGCGCGAGTCAGTTAACGATTCAATCGAAACATGCGCGAAAATTTGAATGACCAGCCCGTTTGAAAAGCTTTCGGAAGTGATGACGCCTGCCCAGGTGGTCGCGGTATTTCAATCCAAGGGGATAATCATCTCCGAACGAACACTCCGAGAGCGCGCCCGCGGAGTGGGTGCGTATCACACCATCGGAAAAGCAATGTTCTTTCTTCCCGAGGACCTTGAAGCGCTTATCGAAGCGTCGAAAGCGAATCCGAAAGTTCATCACTCCTCGGGACAGTTGACTAAAAAAAGTGCTCCGGCCCGTACGAAAGTAGTTCGGTGTCTACCTCTGGATGCGCGGGAGAAAGGCGTTTTACGACAATTGTATGGGAAGGGCCGCAATTCGAAAGTGCCGACCGGCGAACTTCGAAACTGTGGACCGGATACCGAGGAACGGCTTCTTGCTCGTGGATTCATCAAAACCTGCCCGATGAAGAAATACCCTGATCGCGTTGGATTCTATACGCTCACCGAAGTTGGTTTTGCCGCCGCATCGAAGGAAACGGGGTGAGCCGGCCGCGTGTCTTCCTAGGGTAACCATCATGCACTCATAGGACCTTAGTCCGTCTCGCGTCCGACTGGAGCCCAATGTGCAATTGGTAATCGGTCGCCTAGCTTAACATCAGATTCGATCGCGTGTTCACGACACGCTTCCATGCTTTTGCTTCTTCGAACGGGAGAAAATCTATGCGTCGGTTTACCTTGGCATCTGTGGCCGTCCTCACCCTCGCTTTCGCCGCCAGCTCGACCGTTATCGTCGGGTTTGACACCGTCGCTCTGGCCAAGGATGGTGGAAATGGAGGGGGGAACGGTGGCGGAAATGGTCACGGGAACGGTGGTAGCAACGGCAACGGTGGCAGCAACGGAAATAGTAGCCAGCACAGCCAGAACGACAACTCCGGACGGGGCAGTCTTCAGTCTCGAAAAAGCGCCCAGGATAATGACGACGCGGACGACGACTCTTCTTCCAAGACTGTAAAGACGGAAAAGCCGACGAAGGATAAAAGCCTTCACGCGCAGCTTGCGGGTCTGAACTCTCTAAATCGGAACTATCGGGCGTATATGAACTCATCCGATCCCAAGATGACGGCAATCTCCGCCTATGCCGTCGCCTACGCCCGCTATGAAATCGACAATGGGACCGAGCCTTCCGCGCTCGATCCGGCGCTCGGCGATCAGGCGCTGGCGAGAGCCCTGGCGTCGTCGACGAAATCAGGCACCATCAGCCCCGCCGCTCTCTCGGAAGCCAAAAACATCCTCGGTGTCGGCGCCACCAACGGAAAAATTGACCAGATACGAGACGCGATGGAAAGGACGTCGGCGGATTGACAAACCGAGGCGCGTTCTAGCAGCCGACCTAGCGCCGCGGGTTAGAGTTCGGTCCGACAGTCGGACTGAATGATTTCCGTGACCCGCCGGAACGGGCGCATTCTTACGATTACATGCCAAAACGACAGATCCTATCGAGACACATCCGTCAGCGGAAGGCCACACTCAAGTGGCAGTCTCCTCAATGAAGATAGAAAAAAATCACGCGGTTCTCCATGGTCCAGCGGGCGCAAGAGGAAAGGCCGATTCATCGTGCAGAAAGGTGCTTCTGATATATTTCCCAGGTCGATGAGGGTCGACACATCCAAAGAAAGGGAAATATGTATATTCGCACAATTATTTCTGCATGCACCCTTTTGATTCTGCCGGGTATCGCGCTGGCAGATCCGACAGGAACTTTCAAGGTCGTAGGCAAGAATGCCGATGATGGCAGCACTTATACAGGTACTGTGAAAATTAACCGCACCGGCGCGACCTATAAAGTCGTTTGGAATATTGGCGGGACCGAATCCGTTGGCACCGGCTTGGGTTCCCGCTTCGATGGGCATGACATCGAGTCCGGCCACGCTACTGCCGATGATACCGGCATCTCCGTTGGATATGTCAGCAAGGACTCGTACGGGATCGCCGTCTATTACGAACAGTCAAACGGCAATTGGGAAGGGGTCTGGAGCTACGGAGGATCGAAGGGTGTGACCAACGAAACCTGGATTCCAGAGTAATCGGGGAAGTTGCGCTTTTTGGCGTTGAGGGTGCGCCACCAGCGGCGCATCCTTCGGATGCCAGACTATGCCCGGACAGCGCTTGCAGGATCGGCCCGCAGCCGGCGGCTCGGTAGAGGCAACGCCGGAGCAGTCATCATCGTGAAGTGGCTTCCGGGTTTGTCGCTATCGTTTTGCATTTAACGGGGTCTTCCTCACTTTGTGTGGTTAGAAATCGTTGATAGCCACGCAGCTATGACGAGTATGCGTACGAAACCAAAATGGTCGCCCGGTCCGGGCATTAGGGTGCAAAGCGTAGTGTCCAACGGCGATGGCGATTGGGTTGTGTCAGCTTGCGGACCAGAGGCGATCTTAGCAAGGTGAGCACGCGGCAAAATTCTCGGGCCATTCGCTGCGTGCCGGTCTTGCCTCCTCGGCCGAGGGCGGCTTTCCATATTCGACCGAGGCATCGCCACCATTATGGCCTCCTGGTTTCGATATCTTATCGTCTTCATATCGCAAATATACCGAGTCACCTCGCTCGAAATTGTACTGGAGCATCTCGTCAGCGTGACACTCCTTTACGGCATCATTGGCATGTCCCCCTCACCCACATGCCAAATCCATGTTCGCATTTCCGGCCGCGCATCGATCATACCAAGGAGTGCGACCTCGTAAGCCTCGTCGGCATCCGCCGGCACGATGAACATTGCAACGGGATCCGGCCGCGGCTCCGGTAGGGTGACGCTGACCACCGGCTTGTCGGGTGACAAATTGAAGCGCAGACCTTTCACGCTTTTACGGCGCAGGCGAGCCAGGCGTTCGAGCAATTGCCGTTCGTGCGCCGTCTCGAAGGGAATCCAGTTTTCGGTGGTGATCATGAGCGCCATCTCCTCGACCACAGCGAGCCCAGCCGCGTTGAGACCGAAGGTCAAAATGGTGACGATGTGAAGGGCCGGATCGGCATTCCAGAAGGCGAACTCGTTGGCAAAGATCTTCTTCAGCCGCTTCCATGTTTCTTCCTCGATCACCAGTTGATAATCCGGCATATGCTTGACGACCAGGCGGCGGCCGCTTCGCGCCTCGGCAAACTCCTTGACCTCCCCGACAAGAACCATGAGCTTGCGTTTTCCGGTTCCGCTGTTTGCGAGGACACCCAGAGTCATTGCCCTCCGGGCCGCGATCGCCGATTTTTCCTCCGGATGAAACACCTCCGGCACGAACAGAACCTCGGAGAACGACCCGCTGCTGACGGTCATCCTTCGGGCTGCCTCGATCAGGCTGGCGCGCACGCGACCCCAGCCTCGCTTGCCCGCCCAGGCGGCCGTCCATTCGGTCAGTTCGCCCTCGTGCCACAGATAATGGAGCAGAGCGCGCAGGGAGAGCCGCTTGCTGGCGTTTTTCACGGTATCGGAGAGGGACGGTTCCGCCGCGCGCGCTGGCCGAGAGCCGGTCTTTGCCAGCGGAAAATCCAGCCTTAGCGCTGCGACACCCTTCTCTTCATCGATCCGAATGGCATCCCCGATCAGGGAGCCCAGCCCGGACAGCTCGTGCGGAGGCTGATAGGCGCCGCAGGAGGGATCATGGCTCCCTCCCGAAGAGGGCATACGCTTGATAAGATGCTGTCCGTCGAAGCGGGCGATATACATTGCAACGCCATCAGGCCTGCAAAGGCAGAGCGGCCGGAGCTTGCGAGCAAAAGCGTCCGCGAGCGCCGCCGCCAGTTCCGGCGCGTCCTCCGCAAGTTCGATCCCGTCGATCCGATACCGGCGCATGGGTTTCTCCTTCCGACTTCGCTCAAGGGCTTTGTTTGGCGGTCGCGACATCCGCCAACCGTAATTCCTTCACCTCTTCCGGTTCGCTCATCGATTGTTCATAGCGGGTCCGGAGATTCGTGAGTGCACGCGACAACGCGCTCGCGTCTCCAGCTCGGCCGGCATCGATCTCATCCCCTAAAAATTCTTCGATCTCGGCGAGGACGGTGCTTCCATCCTGGAAAAACACTTGCAGCCGATTGTCTTCGTCGTCTTCGGTTTCCTCGGCGATCGGAACGCCGGGCAGCGGCATTCCTGAAGAAAAGTAGAGCTCCGCCCCATTCGTAGTCCGTTCGAGACGCGCGGCAATCGCGGCCCACCGCGCGGCGGTGATCGCGTCTCGCAAGGGCCATACTGCGTCCAGCGCAGCGGTGCGGGCTTGGCGTGCTGTTGTGTCTAGTCTGCTCCGGTTGCCATGCAGCGCACCGATGGTGTCTGGCGCGGTTCTCAGCCGGAATAAGAGGTCGGCGACTGCCTGATCGTCAGCCGAGATAATCGCCTGTCTATAGGCGTGCATGAGGCTCGCGGGCTCGGAAAAGACCCCACGTGCCCGCATTAGGACAATATCATCATGATCGGGGCCGACAGTTACAAACCGCGCGACTTTTTGCGTCATGTCCGGATCTGATGCCCTCGGCCTTGCCTCAAACAATGGCCATTCCACCTGCAACGGTATCTCGGGAATGGACAGATCCCTGGCATAGGCCTCGACCTGCCGGCGCCGGGCGATGAACCTGTCCTGGGTGTAGAAGTTCATCTTATTGAGAATGGCGCCATAACCGCTACGGATCTGCAGGATCGTTTTCTCATCATCAAGGCGCTGGACCGCATCGGGATCCATCAGTGGAACGAGCTCGAAACGCCCCTGCGATGCCGTCTTCGAGCTCAGCACGCCTCGATTTCGCCCCCACCCTTCCCGCTCCTCATATTTCCGGCCCAGATGGGTGGAGACGAAACGCGCGGTGGTCTCGTCGCCAACGGCAATGAAGAGCTTTATGTCCATGTTGCCGATCAAGGCATCGCGGGTCCTCTGGCCATAACGCTCGTCGATCTGCGGGATGTTCTGGGCAACGAGCGCGATGGTCAAACCGTATCCCGCCACCAACGGCGCCCGTTTGACGATCTCTGGAAGACGCTCGAACTGGTAGAACTCGTCGAGCATCATCAGGATCTTGTGCGGCTCTTCTGGGCTTGGCAGCCGACGCAGCATGACATCGTGGATCTGCTGGATCAGGAGACGGATCAGCGGTTCCACCGTCCCGAAATCCGACACGGGACTGGCGATAAACAACGAAAACGGCCTGCGCCTGAGATCGCGGATATCGAAGTCGCTCGCCGCACAGGCCTCGGCCATCAGCAGATTGTTGAAAGGCCCGAGCACTGTCACGATGTGTCCCTCGAAAGACGGTCGCTGATCCTCGTCACGTCCAAGATGCTGCCGGAAACCGGCGAGGATAAAATCGTTCAGCTCGGGTTCGCCCGCGATGATTGTTTCAAGCACGTCGGAGAATGGCTTGCCCATTGAGAACAATCGCAGGACCGAGCGCAGGTGCCGCCGCCCCTCCATCGTCCTGGACTCGAGAACGTAGCCGATCAACGAAGCCATCAGGCCGCGGGCCGTCTGCTTCCAGTAGCCCTCCTCCTTCTCGCCGATCGGCAGTAGGGTGGTTGCGAGATTGATGAGGTCGGTCGAGCGCTCCGGCCAGTCCCGCACAAAATCCAATGGGTTCCAACGGTGCGAATTCTTTGATCCCGGCGCGAAGACGAAACATTTCTGGCCCATCGCGAGGCGGGCCGCGCCGGTCAGCGCAAAGTTCTCCAGCTTCACATCGAGAACGACCACCGAGCCCCGATATTCGAGCAGGTTTGTCATCACGAACCCCCTGCCCTTGCCGGAACGCGACGGACCGTTGACGAAGAAATGGCTGTCGCCGCTGTAGCGGATGTCGATAGCCTTCTTACCCTTGCCGAAGGTGCCGAGCAGGATGGATTTTCCGGGGTCGCCCTGGGTCAGGCCGCTCTTTTCCAGATCCTTCAGCGTTGCGAAGCGCGAACCCTCGCCCGGTGGGCGGACCTCCCAGGGACGGAAGATCAAAAGCAGAATGCCGCCGGTGGTGACGCCTGCCTCGATCAGCGTCGCGATCGCGGCCACGCCGATCAGACTGCGTACTTTCGGGTTTCCCAGGTAGACCCAGGCCTGCTTGACCGGCATCAACAGGTCGTCAGTCGTAAAACTCCTCCACATCGTCGTGCTTCTTAGGAGGAAGAAGCTGGCCGCCGCATAGTTGGTGGACCATGCGAAGAATAGGGCAGCAGCGGCAAGGAATGGACCGGCGACGATCAGAACGATCTTTTCAAAGCGCTTCATGATGCCGACCATTTGTTGAAGTAGATCTCCGTGACACCACGCTTCATGGTGACCGGATCGCGGCTGATCTGCACCACGACCGGCGCGACAAACCGGACGAATTCGAGAAGCTCGGCCTTGGAAAGGCCAAGGCCAGCCTGCATGGTTGCCATCGCCAGACGCTCATAGGCGCCGAGGGGATTGTCGGCATGCAGCGTCGACATCGAACCGGGATGGCCGGTATTGACTGCCTGCAGGAACGAGAACGCTTCCGCACCGCGAATCTCGCCCATGAAGATGCGATCGGGCCGCAGGCGCAAGGCGGCCTCGAGGCAGTCCTGGATGGTGGTCTTCGCTCTGCCCTGCCCGCCCTTGGAGGCGATCAGCGCCAGCGTGTTCTGATGGGGCGGCCTGAGTTCGCGCGTGTCCTCGATGGAGATGAGCCGTTCCCAGAGCGGGACATCCTTCAGCAGACCGTTAAAGAACGTGGCCTTGCCCGAGGAGGTGCCGCCGGAAATCAGCAGAGTGACGCGGTTTTCGACGGCGAATCGGAACCAGTCGCGCCGTGCCGTCGGCGAAGGATCGACCAGACGCCCGACCAGCTCGCGGTCGAGGTCGGAAAGATCGGCGATGGCTCCGGCCGGGCCGGACACACGAACGCTGTCGAAACCGCCAAGCGCGATATAGTCGTCGAGGCTTATGTCGCGGATGACCTGCTTGCGGATCGCAAAAGCGCCGCCGGCGGCTGCAACCGGGGCCAGCACCGCCTGAAACCGCTCGCCGTGGGGCATGGCTGCCGATAGCAGCGGCGTCTCTTCGTTGACACTTTGCTGGGTGGAGCCGGCGATCATCTGGGCGAGGCCGCGGATCGCCCGTTCGTCGAGGCTAGCTACCGTATGCCGGACCATTCTTGCCTGGTCGGCGCGCTCGACCCAGACTTCTCCGGGACAATTGCACATGATCTCAATGACGGCAGGATCCTCCAGCAGGGAGCGAATGGGTTGCGCGACCTGCCGGAAGAAGATCGGAAGGGATTGCCAAAGCGACGCGCCTTCAGCGCCTCTTTCCGGAAAACTGGGCGCGGCGAAGCTCATTGACGGCCTCCTTCACGGGATCGGGATAGAGCGTGGAGAAATCGAGATCGCGGCGCACGAAGACGACGATCTGGGTTCCCTGATCGACATAGATGGTCGGTGGAATATTGATCGAATCTTTCAAGGCAGTGTTTGCCATCTCGGCCATGGTTTGTGAGATGGTCTGCTGCGCCTGGGTCTGCGCGTCGGACGCAGTGGACGAGGACGACGATGACGTCGAACTGCTGCCATCAGTATTGAGGCCGGCAATGAAGGATGAAACGCCGCCGACGAGACTTAGCACGGCGGCAGCACCAAAACGCTCGAGGTAGTGCTTGTCGACGATACCCGGCAGGCCAGACCTGCCAAGATCGTCGGCGCCGTAGGAGCCGAGCGAAACCGAAGTACCGTCAGCTCGCAGGGCCCGTGTCCAGACGATCAAAACTCGGGTCTGGCCGCGGGCGATCCCACTCTTGTATTCGCCGGTCAGCATCGTGCCCTTCGGCAGCAGGATGCGGCGGCCATCGAAGGAATACACGTCGCTAGAGATGACCGCCCGAACCATGCCGGGAAGATCCGACTGGATCGCGGTTTCGAGGACGGCGCGGATGAGCGTGCCCTGGGGGATCAGCGCATCGATGCGATCGTTGCGGGTCGCTCTCACTGTCTCTACATCCTGCGCCCCGATGGCAGCGACGAACTTCCGGTTCGGATCGTCGTCTGGCGCCCCGACATCCGCCGTCGTGTTCGATGCGTTCGTGCCCATAAGGGAGCCCGCCGCGTCTCTCTGTTGAGCCTGGTCGACCACCAGCATGTTCGAGCGTAGGCGGGCCTGACGAAGCTCTTCGGCCTTTCTGGCGCGCTCCAGCTCTTCCGCCGCGCGGCGAGCCGCGCCGTCGTCAACGGGCGGCGCAGCGATAACCACCGGCTGGACCTTCTGCTCCGCCTCGGCGGGCGGTGGAGTGATCACCAGTCTGTTGTCGTCCGGTTCCGGGGTGGGCCTGGGATCCGTGGACCTCGGATCAAGGTCCAGATGACCAGAACGGCTGGCTGTTTTAAACTCTTCTCGCGTCGCATCGCGGGCCCCCGTTCCGCGCTCGCCGAACGAAACATAGGCGGCGTAGCCAAGAATGGCGAGGGCAGCGGAGCCGAGGAGGATGGGTAGGAGCTTCCCGCCCTTGCTACGGGTGGGACGCGCCACTGTTTCGGTGATCTTTGCCTCTTCCTCGAAATCAATGGCCATTGCCGCCTCCGTAGTGGTCGTCGGCAGCCATGACGACGGGTTGTCGATGTCCGGTTTTTTTGAGATTGAAGACACAAGTGGCGACGTCGCCGTTGCGCAGGGTCCACTGGTCCGCCACCTTGTCGATGACGATGTAGTCGCCCTCGCGCCGGAAGTTCACGAGGCTTTCATGGCCGTCCGACTTGACGGCGAAGAAAGCCGGCAGTTCACCGGAAAACTGGAAAAAGGTCTTGACGCCGTCATCGAACATGGCGGTCGGCCTGTTATCGACAGCACCTTTGTAGCCATAGTCGTAGTTGAGCCCGGCGGAGTTGGCGAGTGCTGCTTTGATATTCGGCATGGCGGCGATTTCCTTGGCTGTGGCCAGGAGTCTCGCGTTCGCTACGTCGTCCGGATAGGCGAAGCGCAGCTTGATGACGGCATTGCGGGTATTGCCGGGCGTCGCACCCGTCAGCATGAAGTTATAGACCCGCTTTGACGTCACGACATTCATGTTCGTAACCGCGTTCGGCTCGAGCGGCTTGATGAACAGGTACTGTCGCGACTGGTCGGGCACGGCCTGCCACGCGACGCTGTCGCCCATGGCGACCGTTGCGATCTTCTCGTCGTCGTTGAAGACGATCATGGTCGAAACGCCCATCATCCCGGCGAGCTGGATGATGTTGTCCTGCTGGAAGGGAACAGTGCGGATCCGCGCATCGGCTTTGACCGCCTGTGGCAGGCTTTCTGCCCTGGCAAGAGAGACAACGATAGTGAGCAACAGCGTGGCGATGAGAAACAACTTTATCTTTTGGGCGATCAATTTCTTATGCTCGATCACTGGCGATCCTCGGTCGAGCTGACTGTTTCCTGATCACGCCGGTATTCGGTGACCTGAAATCCCAAGGGATTGTCGAAGCGCCAGTCGTTGCGCATCGGCTCGGATGTGTATTTGAACCGGACGTTGGCGACCCAATGGTCGGTTTCAGATGCCCCCGTCTGGCCGTTTCGGGTTGTCGAGAACCGCACCGCGGCGGTCTGTTCGTTGAGGAAAATGATGCTTTTGATCGCAACAGAGATCGTGGTGTTCGCGCCATAGAGCTTGACGGGGTTGTTGGGATTGGAGCCGGAATAGGTATTGGCGAGATCTTGCGCCGCCTTGCCGGTCGAATAGAGCGAGGCCAGGTCGAAATTATCCCGCAAGCCCTTTGGATCGTAGGTTTCCCTCGCACGGATGAAGCGAACGATATTGGCCCGCGTCACGGCCTCGTTCTGGGTGAGGTCTCCTGCTTCGGAAAGCGGACGGCTTGCCTCGACATAGCCGGTGGTCTTGTCGACTTCGAGCACGACGACGTCGAAACTCTTTAGCGGCAGGGTCGCCCATAACAGTCCGATCATGGCGAGGAGAGCAACGCCGAGCGTGATTGCCACGACCCGCCAGACGGCGCGCGAGGCGGCGACCGAGCGATAGACGGATATTTCCCAGCGCTCGCCCTCCTGATAGTAGCGGGAGTCGATGGGCGGAAGCGCCGTTGACGTCGTCGCACCCGTATTCTCTTCTGCTTCCATTCAAAATCTCCTGGACATCATTTGCGGGCGTTGATCGCCGCCGCCATGACCTGGGCGGCCGCTGCGCTGCCGTCCGAAATGGTTGGGGTCCCTCCGGGAAACCCGCCCCACAACGCCCGGCTGGCACGCCATGCGTCTGTCGCGCCCAGATGGGTGCCTGCGGCGATCTTGCGCAATCCGGAGCTCGCGGAACCGTCGATACGTGGGCCGCCGCCTGCGATCGCCGCGGCAAGCCCGACGACTTCCTTCAACATCAGGGTTGTCGCCAAGCACATGAAGATGAAGGGGGTGACTGTTCCGAGTGTGGGCTCTCCCGATTGAAGCGCGGTCACGGTATTTCCGAGCAGGGTCGTCATCAGGCCAAGCACGGTGTAGACGAGGATCGGCAGCAGCGAATAGGTCGCAAGCGATCGGATCCAGCCGTCGACGACCCCCGACGTGATGTTGAAGAGGGCGCAGCAGATCACGATCGGACCGATCCCGAGCAGGATGAACATGGTCATCTTGCCCATGATCAGGATCACCGCCGCAGTCGCGCACAGGATCAGCACGAATATGATGATTGCGCCGGCAACGAAATAAAGCCAGAGGGCAGTTACGCCTCCCTGCGCAGCCACCGCAGACGCGCCTGCCATGCCGGCATGCCAGATGTCGGAAAGGCTCTGGCCCATCGAAGCCCCGCCCGTCCCGCAGCCCTCGCCGCCCGCAGCCTCGCACACGACGGTTGCGACAGCATTCGGGGCTTCGACGAGCGGTGTGACGATCAGCGGCTGGTAGGTCGCCCAGGTAACGATCAGGCTGTAGGCGATGAAGGCGCGACCGAACTTCCAGACAAAAGCGCCCGCTGTCATCGGCGCCCGACCGAACAGCATCTCGTAGCCCCACCAGACGACATAGACGGTGAGCGCGGCAAGGAAGAGCGGGCCGAGATAGGTGGCGAGCGGCTCGTACATGCTCTGCACAGCAGAGGTTCCCATGCTGTCGACCTTGCCGAACAGCGTATCGAATATGTCATTGGCCATGGGAGCTGGGCTTTCAGAACTTGGTGACGCCGTCCTGACGGATCAGCGGGCCGCAATCGGCTTCAGTGGCATAGGCGGCGGAAGAGAAAAAGCTCGGGCTCATTTGCGCCGAACAGGGCGCCTTCAGCTCCTTGTGGCCGGCACAGCCTGAAACGGTCGCGAGAAGCGCACCAAGTGCGAGAGCGAACAGGTGTCGATGCATGAGGTGTCCTATTGCCCAGTGAGGGTCACTTTGCTGCTGTCGTAGGTCATGAACTCGGCGATGGCGGCTTCAGCCGCAATCTGTTGCATCTGCTGGGCGTTGAGTGCCGCATTGCCGGCGTTGACCGCGCCAACCAGTTCGTTCACGGTTTGCGCCGTCTGGGTCTGGACCTGCGAATTCTGGTCAATTGAGCCCTTGATGTCGGTGGTTGTGCCGATCTGGCTTTCGACATTCTGGAAGCTTTGGACCCGCTGTTCGGTGCCGGCATGGGTCCCGGAGATCGCCGCGGTCAGCGCGGTCGCTGTATTGACCAACGCCTGATAGGATTTGTCGCCGCGCGTGTAGCTCGCACTGTCCGTCTGCCCGGACAGCGTCTTCACGAGGTTGAGACCGTTAAGAATTGTTGAGGCCGTCGTGCCGTAGGAGCCGAGCTTGCCCCAGGCCATCTGGCCGGAAAGAAGCGAGGAGAAGTCCGGTGCATTCCCCATTGTGAAGCCTGAGCCGAGTGCCGTGCCCGCGATCTCCGCGGTCGAGCGATTGCCGGTGACGGCGGCAAGCGTCTTATTGACGGTCTGGAGGATATCGCTGTTGCTGCTCATGATCTCGGCCGTGTTCGAGGCCGTTTCCTTCGCCTGTGACAGCGTTGCCTCGTCGATGACAGGGACCTGGGCAAACGCTGGTCCGGAGCCGGCAAAGATCAAGAGGGCGAAAAGTACCGCGCTGGCGCTCCGGCGAACGGGCAAGACCTCCATCATTTGTTCCCTTCCTGGTTTTGCGGACTGGTCAACGTCACCTTGGACGGATCGTAGGTCATGACCTTGGCGGTCGCGCTGGCGGCCGCAGTCAGATCAAGGAGCCGCTGGTTGCGAAGCTGATTGGCTGCCCCGACCGCTTGGATCGCCTGATTCCAGACCTGCGCATTCGTGAGCCGGGTGACGGCGTTCTGCTCGAATGCGCCCTTGATCGTTGTCGCCTGACCTATCGTGCCGGACTGTGTCGAAAATGATGTCGAATTGGCGGAGATCGCAGCGGCAACAGCCGCGAGCGAGGCAACAGCCTGCCCGACATTCTTCGTCTTGATCGCCTGGATCGTATTTGCAGCGCCAAGCAACAGCGCGAAGTCACTGCCGCCGATCGTGGTGCCGCTCAGCGGTTGACCGGTCACGGTCTGGCCGGTCACTGACCGGATGCCACCAGTGTCGCTCTGGATGGTGACGCTGCCATGGATATTCTTCGTCGGCGCAACCGATCCCTGCTTGAAGGTCCGCGCGCGCTGCATGCAAAAGGCCGTATTGGTCTCCGACTTTTCCCGTTGGGCGTCGGTGACCGGCACCTGGGCGAAGGATGGCGCCGGTGCGAGAAGCAGGCTCGCGCCGACAAGTGCGGTGAGCGGAAGCCGCATGGTCATTCTTGCCTCCAGCTGCAGAAATAGGGAAGCCAGTCTTCGGGCGTGTCACCGAACTTTTCCCGAAGGCGTTCGCACTCTGCGACCGTTTCGGTGCGCCCCGACAGGACCTTGATGAACTCAGGGAGTGCGGAGAGATCGAGCCTTGCGATCACGCTGTCGTGGTCATGTTTCACGAGGAATTGCCGACTGGTGGACGAGGTCGACTTCACCCAGTCGAATTCGGTCTCCGACAGGCCGAAGGCGCCCATATAGCTGTCGCGATCGGCTTTCGGATTCGGGAAGAAGATATTGGTTGGGCTCTGCTCGAGCAGCGTATGGGCAATCTTCGCCGTTGTAATGTCGCGGGGCGATTGCGTTCCAAGCCCGATGATGCCGTTCTTTTTGCGGATCGTCTTGAGCTGGTCGTTGAGGAAGTTTGCTGCCTTCTCGTCGCCGAGCACCTTCCATCCTTCGTCGATGAAGAGCATCATCGGCCGGACGCCATCGAGCATTCCGCCGATGCGGAAGAAGATGTAGCCGAGTGCGGCGGTGCGGATCTCGGGATCATCGAGAATGGCAGTGAGATCGAACCCAAGGATTCCACGATCCGCATCCCAACGATCGACGGGATTGTCGAAGAGCCAGCCATGCGTGTCGCACCAGACCTCGAACCGTGAGGCGAGATCGTCCCGGCCGGCCATTTCCGCACCGCGCAGCAGATGGATGACATCACGGAAATGCCGCTCGCGGATGGGCGCTGCGAAGATATGCTCGACTGCGGCGGTCAGGATCTTCTCTTGTTCAGCGGAAAGCTTGTCGACTTCGCTGCGCGGCCGCACGAGATAGGCGAGCAGGTCATGGAGGAAGGTCCGCGCTTCCGGCGTGTCCTCGATTTGCAGGGGATTGAAGCCAGTCGCGACGCCGGGCTTCAGCACCTCGTATTGACCGCCACAGGCGCGGATGAAAATCTCCCCGCCACGATCCTTGTCGAACAGGGCGCAGCGCGGTTGCGGGCTGGTGCGCATCGCCTGCGAGAGCAGGAAGAGCAGGCCCACGGTCTTGCCGGAGCCGGTCGGTCCGGTGACGATGAAGTTGCCGACCTCGCCCTTGTGGAAATTGAAATAATACGGCGTCATCGACGTCGTCTGGAGGAGCGAGATCGCCGGCCCCCAATGGTTTCCCCGCGGCTTGCCGAGTGCAAAATTGTGATAGGAGGCCATGCCCCAGAAATTTCGCGAGGAAATGATCGCGCGCCTGGCGATGTAGGCGAAATTCCCCGGAAGCTGCGCCCAGAAAGCCGGCTCGGCATTGAGGTCTTCGCGAACCACCACCATGCCGGCGTTCTGCAGTTCCTTCGTGACCGCCTGTGAGCAAGCTTCAGTCTCCTTGATGGAATTGCCAAGCGCCATGACGGAGAGATGATGGTAGCCCATCACAGCGCGTCCATTGACCAGCTCGTCCTTGGCGATCGAGATTGCACTTTCTAGGCTGGTGCCACGCTCGTCGGAGACGCTGATCTGACGCTCAATCCGGTCCATTTCGGACAGGACCGGTGCCCGGTCCTGCAGGGCAAAGCTCTGACTGACGATGAACTCACCCGGAACCTTCAGGAGCCCGTCCAACATCCCCGCCGCGGTATAGGGTGGGTATTCGCGCACCGAGAGCATGGCGCCGAACCGTGGGTCAGCATCGTCGCTACCCCGCATCTCCAGCATTCGCCGCCCGAAGGTGATGCGCCGTGTCGGCAGATACTCGTCTAGCGGCATTCGGGGCAGAAGCATTTTGACCGGAACGCCGCCACTCAAAAGTTGGCCAAGAAACTCCAGCGGCTCGGAAAAGGCGCTACCATTGCGCATCGTCGCCTTCAGAAGGCGCGCACCATAACCTTCCATTCCCTTGACGATATTGGCAACATGATCACGCAATTCCTGTCGCGCCTCAAGGTCGAGCGCTCGGTCGGAGACGCCGCTTACCTTCCGGAACCGGGACAGCGCGTTGTCTGCAAGGCCGACCTTGCCCTGAAAACCACGCCGGATGACGCTAAGATAGAGTTCGTTCGAATACATGCGCAT
Source organism: Rhizobium sp. BK376 (assembly GCF_004341625.1). Lineage (GTDB taxonomy): Bacteria > Pseudomonadota > Alphaproteobacteria > Rhizobiales > Rhizobiaceae > Rhizobium. Next base: position 24,241 of record NZ_SLZG01000024.1, read on the forward strand.
ATTCGACAGCGCCTGCATGTAGCGCTCATCGAGAGATTTGCAGAAGTCGATGGAAAACGTTCCGTCGATATCAGGCGGGATGCGCCGGCGGATGATGTGAGAACAGACCGCGAATCGACTGTCCGATAAAGCGCGCAGCAGCGTGTTGCGATTGGCGGCTTCGTTGTCGATGAAGGCCTGGTCCGCGGTCTGATGGCAGAAGCCGTCAAAGCGAATGATCGAGACCAGCATGCCTTCCTTGGTGCGCAACGTTTCCTCATCGACGTGGCGCAGATATGGAACATGTTTCGATACTGACTTTTCCCGGGCTATTTCTACGGCGAAACGGAGACCATCGCGGACGGCGTTCTGCATGACGTCTCTCCTCAAGGCTGGTAGGAATTGCCGCCCCAGAAGTGACGGTTCCGTACCCAGGGGCATTTGGCAAAGCGCATTCTGACCACATTGGCCAGGTGCGGATCGCGAACGGTCATCACATAGGCGGCTGCGTGCAGCGGCAGGAAAAGCAGGAAGGTCGCCAGGTTCTTTGTGTTGAGAAATGTCATCACCACCACCATCAACTCGCCGACAAAGAGCCCGATGGGTACGCCCCACATCATCCGGGGACGCGTCAGCGCGATCACCAGCGGTGCGATCTGAGGTTTTTCGAGATCGCCCATCAGTTCCCAAGCCCCGAGGACATCGTGGTGACGAGCTGGGAACCTCCGAAGATGAAGGCGATGCCGACGATGATCGAGAAGCACCAGGACCACGGGATACGGCTGGTCAATGCGAGATAGCCGACGGCGGCACAGGCGATTGTCGCAGCCGTTGTCGCGAAGGTGCCGGTCATGAAGTTAAGGAGCGTCGTAAATACCGATTGGATCGGTTGGAAGACATCGCCTGCTGCAAAAGCAAGACCTGTCTGACTGAACAGGATTCCGGCAAATGCCATGCCGTGGATGGCAGCCGAGCGGCTGCGAGGCGAAACGAGCATCTTCATGGTGCGTTGGGCGGTATTCATGGATCACTCCGTGCTACTGGACATAGAGAACCGAGCCACCGATCCAGAAGGGGACAGAGGGCTCTGCTTTGTTTTGGTTGACGGGTATCGGCTGGTCTGAGCCTGAGCCGGCATTGAGAAGATCGACGCCGGCAGTCGCTTCTGCCGGTTGATCGGCGCTGGCCGCCGCAGATGTGTGACGGCGGCCCCCTTTCAGCGAATTGTTGAAGCCATAATAGGCATTGGCGACACGCGCGGTGTAGTTGACCGTCTCTGCGATCGGCGGAACCCCGCCGGACCGGATGATGCGGTCTTCGCCCGCATTGTAGGCAGCAACTGTCAGAAAGATGTTGCCGCCGAAGAGGCTGCCGAGATCCTTAAGATAGGCAATGCCGCCCCGAATGTTTTGAGCGGCGTCACATATGTCGGCCACGCTATAGCGGGTTGCGGTCGCGGGCAGCAGCTGCATTGGACCGCGCGCGCCGCTCAGAGAATTGACGTGCCGACCGAAGCCGGATTCCTGATCGGAGATCGCCAGCGCCAGGCGGGTATCGACGCCCTGACGTGCACTTTCCTGACGAATCATCTGCATGATCGCCTCGGGCCTAACGGCCGCGTCGGTGCAGGTGGGAGTGTTCGGGACGGCACGAATCTCGGTGGCGGCCAGCGGTGCCGTAGCGATTGTCAGAGCTATGAATGTGATCGGAAGGAGATAACGATTCATGGTGTTGCCCGTGTTGTTAATTTCATATATACAAAGTTAAAACAAAATATCAATCAAGAAATTGCTATGGAGCAACTTATGATGAGGAAGTGGCAGGCCGCCGTTCTCGGTGTTCTTTCGATTACAGCGAGACCCTCGGGGCCGGTGGAGGCTGCAGATGCAGAATGGGGCTGCCAGGTGCTTCTATGTGCGGCTGCGGTGAACCCCTCATGGCATGGCATTCCCTATTGCGTGCCGCCGATGGTCAAGTTGATCACGGAAATGGCGGAGCCGCACTTCTCGTGGCCGACTTGCTCGAGCGCGGGTACCAAGGCGCCTGGATATGAGCGATATGGTGATTGCCCGGCCGGTTATTCGGTCGGCTACAGCTCTGCGGATAGCGGCAATCACTCCACTAGCGAGCCCGATCTTTGCGTTAAGAGCAATATCTGCGGATCCGGCGGGCACAATGATGGCGGCTGTGGCGAGACGATCTCACAGCCGCGCCCAGTGAGAGGCCAGCCGTATTATTTCGATATCAGGCAGTCGTCCGGGAGTGCGCAACGTTTCTGGTTCGACTTGAACCATTGAGCAAGATAACTTTATATATGTGAAGTTTATACGCAGGAGGTGACCGATATGCGCGACGAGAGGATCGTCATCTACGAACCGGTCCGGAGAGCCGATCCGTGGAGCGTAAAATACTGGGTTCTCCTCTGGTTCGCGGTCAATGTCCTGCTACTGGCATCGTGGGGATTGAACTGGATGCGGCGGGAGGCTGAAGCCGTGATCCATCACCCGCTCGAAGCGCCGTTCTACACGCTCGTCGTCCTTGTGATCTTCGCTCTTGCCCACGGCATGCTCGTCTGGAGCGCCTATCGAATTCTCCGGCGGCTCTTCAGCTTCGGTCACAAGGTGATCCTCGCCCTTGATGATCTCGTCAGCGGTCTCCTGCGCGCGATCCGTACTTCCCTCTCCAGATTGAGGAAATGAACGGGATGAAACCGAACCGTTTTCTGTTTGCCGGCGCTATTCTTGCCGGGATTGTCTCCGGGATTATCGTCCCCGCCAGGCAAGCCTATGCCCAGCAAGGCTACGCATTGAGGCTGGAGCGGACGGTGCTGGACGCCCGTCACGATCCTGACGGCATTTGGAGCGATGACGATCTCGCCTCCATCCGGCAGATGGGCCAAGTGCCGGCGATTTATACCGCCCGGCTCACAACGCCGGCTGGGGAATGGCTGCTCTCCCAGACCAACGGCGATTGCAACATCCAGGGCATGTGCACCGCCCTTTTGGTCCTGAAGAAGGCGGGTGCTGGGGCCGTTACAATGGCCGACCCGCAACTCCCGCTCGGCGGCACGGCGGTGCTGTCGCTCAACTACAAGAAACTCGCCACCAAGGAAGTCGACGAGAGGGGCCACCCTATCGACGGCTCGTATGACGTGGAGCCCATCCCATGAACATGTCGCCTTCTCTTTCCATCCTTGGCTGGCTGCGGCCCGGACGCCGCGACGTCAGCGCCAACGCCGGCTTGATCCTCGGTTTCATCGCGTCCCTTGCATTTGCAGGCGAATCGGCGGTTAGCCTCATGGCGGCCGGCATGCCCGCCGACTGCGCCGAATATGCCGCGAATGTGACGCAGAGCGAAGGAAGCTTCACAAGCACCTCGCCGGCCGTCAACGGCACGCGCTGCTACGGCGCCTTCCAATTTTGCGATAGCGGCACATTGCAATCTTACTGGTCAGGCTCGACCGCTGATTTCCTCGCCAGTCCCTCCGCCCAGGTCGCCGCCTGGGACAAATATGAGAACAACGAATGGGTCCAGGCCAACCGGCTCGGCCTCACCAGCGCAGTTGGCCAGCAGATCTGTTATAACGGCACTTGCGCTGTCATCTCGCAGTCCTCGATCCTGAAAGCCTGTCAGTTCGGCTGCGGCAAGGGCGGAAAACTCTACAATCTTGTTCAATCCGGGCTCGACTGCAGCGCTCCGGGAACGAGGGATGGCGCGGGGACGAGCGTCTGCTCCTATCTGATCTCCGGCGCCGGGTACAATGTCAGTTGCATCACCAACGCCAATGACGGTGTCGATTGCCTGCCCGTCGAGGCCGGGCCGAAGAGCGAATAAGCCATGTGCCATCCGTGTCGTTTTCTGGGCGTTCTGTGCGCGAGCATCGTGTTCGCTTCAGCCGTACTCGCTGAGAATGCCGATCGAACCTTTGCGATCCCGCAGACCGGCGTCACGTTCCTGACGGGCGATAGCTGGCAGCAGGTAGGGCAGCGGTTCCGGCTCTATGGCGTGCAGTCCTGCCTGCGAGGCACGTTTTATACGGATAAAGCGGGCGGGCATCAGGATTGCGGCACGGTATCCACCGCCATGCTCGCCTCTTTCGTCCGCGACCTGAAACCGACCTGCTCGCCCGTCGCACAGATCGCCGTCGGGGGCTCGCAGCCGGGCACCCTGCTGGTGATCTGCACGGGCGAGGTCCATGGAAAGATGCTCGATCTCGGCGCCACGATGATTACCCAGGGTTTTGCTTTTGCTGCCATCGATAATGCGAGCCATCCCGTCTACCTCCCTTATCTCATCGAGGAAGGCATTGCGCAGCAGGCCCGCAAAGGCCTCTGGGCCTTCGCCGACCTGCCCCACCCCAATAGCGCGCTCCTGCCCGCAAAGCCGATGCCCTGAATTTCCAGCTGCGCCCTTCCCGATCGAAGCTAAATTCCAGGCCCCTCCGGAGGCGCCTCGGAAAATGGCGTGGCGTGCCCTATCGAACTCCACTACAACGGACACCAGCAACGCTCGCGCCGATGGAATGGGGATGATCGCAGGTTCTCGTAAACTGGATATACGGAAGAAGTGGTGGTCCGTGACCCTCGACGAGGACCTCGTCGAGTGCCGCGCTACCGTTCCCAAGGAAGGCCATGACCGGATCAAAGTCCTGGCCGGGCTTCTCGGCGAAAAGCTGCCGATCCTGGTCGGGAAACTGGTGATTTCGGCGCTGACCATGTACGAGCGCGGCGTCGAGGAGGCTCCGGAGATCGAGGCAGCGCGTCAGGCCGCAATGGCCCAGGTCGCTTCAAGATCTTCTGCCGGCACGTCCGTGGGTGATCTCTGCCGAGCGATCCTCCGCTCGCGCTTCCCGGATGACAATGGTGCGGCCCGTATGCGACAATGCGCCATGGTGACGGCGATTGCCGTCGAAGCAGACGCTGGTCATATGCCAAGCGTCTCGACAATCGCCAGGCTCACCGGCAATCACCCGTCCCAGATCATGTTGCTTGCGCAGGTCCTTGAAGACCGCAATGTACTACTGCGCATCCATACGCCGAATGTGAAGAAGGGACGCGCGGCGAAGATGCTCCAGATCCGGGCGGATGCAGTGGCTGAACTGGACAAAGTCCATATCAAGGCGACCGGACGGCCAATACTCGAGGCGCCGGAAAGCGTTGCGGTCGCAGACGACGTATCGAAGTAGTCGCATAATTACGGCCAAGCCGCGGTTGCGCCGGGCCTAACGCGCTATGTAGCCAGTTCCAAACACCAGTCATTCGGCCTCGGTGACCCATACCGTTACCTCATAGCCGAATCCAGAGTTCGTCCGATAGGGATCGGGTTTGCTAGAGGTGTCGAGTTCGTCGGACTTCACCACTGAGGCCGTTATCGAGCGTCCCTTCTGAAACTGTGCGGCCGCCCATTCCCCAAAACTGTAGAATCCTTGAGCGTGGGAGAATTGCTCAAGCGCAAAGCCCATGCCTGCGATGCTTGAAAGACCATCATATGGTACCTCAAGAGTTAGGGTTGCAAAGATTTCTAGCATCGTGGCATCCATTCCATACAGTTTGGACTGGTTAAGAGGCGCCTGGGATGAACCGACCTGTAGAGAAAGCTCGCATTCAAATGTTTTATTCTCATCCCATATGGGCGGCTCGAACCTGTCGTGCCGAAAGGCTCTGTTCGCTTATTCGAATTACCAGATCGAAGGCGCATTCCCGCTGACCGATCCAGATGGTCGGATCGCTTCCAGTTGATGCCGTTATGCCCTCGTTGTTTTCATCAAAGTCAAGCCTCCAACGAGCCACGATCAACACGACGAATTGCGGGGCGTTCAGCTCTCATTCTACAAGCCAAACGATTGACTAAAGCGTTGGTCGGTCGCTAGATGCGGCTCAGCGGTCCGACGGCTTCCTCGGGCTCGCAAGCCGCACACGATCATACAAGCGAAACGGCAGCTCGCTATACGTATATTCGGCGGGTAGCGCCGGTCGCCCCATCTTCGAGACCAGACGTTTGAGATTGTTAGGGCTGTTGCTCGCAGCCAGCGTATAGAAATTGCCGCTGTTCCATGTCACGAAGCAATCGAGAAAGACATCTCGCAGCACCGCCGTGATCTCCTCGAGCGTAACTTCGTTTTCGTTCATCTGGGTCAGTACCTCCTCTTCCTTGGCGAGGATTTGCACTCTGCTGAAGTAGCGAGCCTTGAAGCCAAAATCTTTTTGGTCCTCGCGCCGCTTGTACTCGCTGTCGTCGCCGTGCCTGAATTTTTCAACGAGCAGAAGAATGCCATCCGGCTTCAGGTTCTGCGCAACAAAGGCAATTTGCTTCTTCCGGTTCGGCGAATACATCTGAAATGTCGTGTCTTCCATGATGATGTCGAAGCCGGCCTGAAAATGTCGAAGCGCCTCGCTCTCGATAAATGCGGATGGCATCAGGTGATGGAACGGACCGCAGAAAAAGCTAGCATGTGGCGGTGTACCATGAGCAAAAAAGCTTCGTTCGTTTTCGACATTGGGGCTGCAGGACAGCGTTTCGACCAATCCGTCGGCAAGTTCGCTGATCGTGCGCGCCATCGTCCCTTCGGCGGTCCCCAATGAATACAAACTGATCGGATCACTTCGGTCCGAGGCATATCGAAGGATTGCGCACCCCAACCGGCACTCTTCCTCGAATCTATATGGGATGCTGCTTAGGTAATGTTGATCGAAGGGACCCTGCCGGCGCTCGTGCAGCGCGATGAACCGCTTCACGAGCGGATCGCGAGGCAAAAGGCGTCGATCAACGTCCGGTCGCCGCCATGGCATTCCTGACCGGCCGGCGGCCGTTGCCGAAAAAAATGGCGCGAGTTCGTTCAGCCGAGGGGCGCGATCGCACTCGGCAATGAAATCAGTAAAATCTTCCATCCTGATTTTAGGCCTCTCTGCTTTGCCAAGGCATCCGCTTCCTGTAGATGCGGTGCCTTCTACCCCTGGCAGTAAAACGCGGTGTGCCCCCACGCCACCTTGGCCGCTAATTCCGCGTCGGCGCTTTCATGATTTTGATGCACTTTCAGAAATTTGATTTGAATTCCCACTCAGAGTTAACGGGTGTTTGATTGGCAACCTCTGGTAAAATAACTTCAGATGGAGCGGACACGTGCATCGCCCTTCGAAAGGGAGCAAATGAAAACATCGAGCGGAGAAATCGTCACTTACCGGGAAAAGCAATGGCATGGATTCAGAACAGAACTCGTGCGCCGCATCGGGCTGGCCCGACAAGAGATTGAAGTCTCGGGCAATGCGCACGCGATTTTCCTTAATCTGGAGGGGGCGGCAAGGTCAGGGGAGAATTTTATTGATGGCAGACGATCGAGTTTCGTTGTCCGGCCCGAGGGGTCGCTGACTTACGTGCCGGCAGGGCGAAGCTGGAGTGGTTGGGACGAGGGCGACAGTCGTGCAGCCTATTTGCTGCTCACGGTCGATCGAGCGTTCGCCGGCAACTTCTTTGACGACCCCCACAAAGTCGAGCGATTGCGTCCAGAGCTCGGATTTCATGATCTCGCCGCGCAGTTCGCCGCCCGAAAAATCGCGGCCGAACTTTTTCATTTGGACCAGGCGAGCGAATTGATTGTCGAGGGGCAGCTCACAACGATCTTTGGACATCTCGCGCGACGTGCCAATCAAAGACAGCGTTCGGTCAAAGGTGGCCTGGCGCCCAACACCCTGAGACGCGTCGTCGAGCGGTTGAACGATATCAGCGAGGAGCGCGTCTCTTTGACCAGCCTGTGTCAGGAGCTGGGGATGAGCCTTCCGCATTTCAGCCGCGCCTTCAAGCAGTCGACAGGGGTGACACCGCACGCCTATTTCAATCAAAGGAGACTCGAGCATGCCAGCATGCTTTTGAGAACGACCTCGTCGCCGGTCACTGAGATTGCGCTTATCTGCGGCTTTGCCAGTGCAAGCCACCTTTCGACAACCTTCACCCAGGCTCTTGGGGTATCGCCAAGCGTCTACCGCTCCGTTTGGGGCCGTGCCGGAAAATAACATCAAATTCCTGAAAGCTAAAATGCCGCCGCTTCGCTAGCCTGCCAGCGATCAGCACGTGCAATGGGCTCAACGGGAAATGAGTTTACAACAAGAACTTCGTCTGCGCCGACGCTACATGACCGCTGTTGCTGCATCGGCAACCGGTCGCAATGCATACTTCGTCATTGTCGCCTGGCTGGAAGCCGCTTTTGATAATGGCCCCGCATGGATTGCGGTTCTACTCGCGCTCGGAAGTATTGCCGAATTTCTCACCGCAAACCTCAGCGGGATCATTGCCGATCGCTACGAGCGTCGGATCGTCTGCCTGATCTGCGATATAGCACGCATACTGCTCATGATCACGACGATGTCGGGGATGATGTATCTCGATCCCGTCGCAGTTCTTGCCGTCTCCTGGGTCGTCTATGCCGTGATTGACCGCACCCATACAACGGCGCTGCAGGCTATGATCCCATCGATGGCAGCGCCGGGGCGGCTGATTCGGACCAATTCCCTGTCCTACATGAACATGCAGGGCGGCAATCTGCTGGCCGCGATCGCCGGCGGTCTGCTGCTGGCACTGTTTCCAAATCACCTCGCGTTCGTCCTGCCGCTCGGATTCTATGCCCTGTCCTTCTGGGCCATGCTAAGCAGCCAGATCAGGTCGACCTGTCATCAAGCACCAACCATGCATCGCCCGACCCTCTGGGCGCGAGAGCTGCTGCCGAGTGCCTTGCCGGCCGGCCCTTTACGGGGGGCAGCCGTGATCTACGCGCTCATTTACGCGATGGGCATGCTGGTTAGCGTTCTCGGATCGGCGCTTGTCATGAAAGATCTGAAGGGCACAGCCCTGGCTTTCGGCTATCTCGAAGCGTTCTGGGCCGCTGGCGCCATAGCGGGGTGTGCCTATCTGATGACGCTGACACGCCGCTCGCACAGCTTAGCCGCGCAGTTGGCCGCATCGGGCTGCGTTCTGGCGATCTTTCTGGTCGTCCAAGACCTCAATCTCGCACTCCTGCAAATGACCGCGCTCGGCATCACGTACAATATTTCGCGCATTCTTATCGACGCGCGCGTACAAGAGCTGGTGTCGATCGATGCATTGGGCCGTGGCAAATCTCAGATCCATACACTTTGCGTTGGATTTGGCTTACTTACCTACAGTTTTGTGGCAGTTGCGGGAAACAGCGTAAAGCCTTCCGTGGTTTTCGGATGCTTCGGTCTGCTGATGATTGCTGTCGGCGCAATCCTCTTGATCCTGCCAAAAAGTGAACCGAGGTCGGGTGGATTGTCAGAAACATGACGCAGACATCCATCCAACCCATCGATCGCGAGCGGCTACTGGCCGTCATCTTCGATCTTTTTCCATGGTTGCGCGCATACAGGCACCGGCCCGTCCGGGACTATGCGGCGGCGATTTACGATGTTGGTGCGGAGCCTGCGAGCTCGTCGCGATCACACGCGCGGGAGCTTCTCTGCCGGTGGATTGAAAGCAAGGCCCTGCAGAGCGGGCTAGGACGCAATTCAGCTAAAAAAATGGCCACGGAGCTCGAAGACCATCCCGTCTTACAAACAGGCCCGCATCTGCATTTGCTGATAGAACCCGACGCCTTCTTCACGCATCTGTTCAGCTTAATGGGCTTGCGCGGGCGCGAGAGTCGTTCCTATATTTCCTACGCGTGTTCGACCGTGAAATTTGCCGAGCGCAGCCGCAAGGGGCCAGGATGGTTACGATTGGGCGACCAGTCGTTCAATGTCTTCGGTCTAAGCCGCCGCGAGATGATCCCCTACAGCGTCCTGGCACGAAACCGGTCCTATAATTTCCAACTCGCACCGAGCGACGCCAATCCGGGTCTTTCGCATGAACGAGACACGCTCTCTCGCCTCCTGCCAGATGGTCAATTTCCGTGCGCGGCGGAGGCAATCAAAGCGGGAAATCGGCGACTGTGGGCGAATTATTTTGATGAGGGAATCGACTTTCTCCAGCTTGACGACGATGACGTTGCCGATCTTGTGGTGGCGCACCTGGCGGATCCCAAATCATGGCTGTGTGACCGGTTCCTGCGGGACAAAGCGTTCCCGACAACAACCCTTAAAAACATCGATCTTCTGGCCTCGACGCCGTGGCGGAACTGGCTCAAAAACAGCACGCATTTTTTCTGGGGCTGCGACGACGGCCGGATTTTTCCTATGACGCTGATCGACGGCTTTTTGGGACCGAGGGAAAGCCAAGGGCAGTGGGAGCGGGAAGGAAAGGCGATTGCCTTTACCGCCGACGGATTGATCGAGGCCCTCGGTAGGCGACGCATCATTCCAAACCTGTTTATCGTGTTCATGGTGATTGCGATCCTGCCTGGAGTCAGGGTACTCGGCGGCAGCCGCCACACCGTCTATTACCCGCTGATGCGACATGCATTCTGCTCGGCCCTCAGCGATGGTGGTCGAGATGACGACCTTTTGCGGTCTCTGCATCATGACAGGAGACCAGGCGCCTGGGGTCACCGGGTGATCTCGGACCAGATGGAGCCCTTCAGCCTATTGCGTTCAGAGGGGGGCAACGTTTCAAACCTGCTGTCGCACTATGGAACGATGAGTTTTGACGAGGCCTGCGGTTCTTTGAGCAGCTTTACCGAGGACCCGCTCTGGTCCGATCTCTCCGCGGCGCTCACGACCGGAGCGGCGAGCACGATGCGTAGCCCGTGGGCTTTCAACTGAGCACGATGGGCTCGTGCAGTGTTGCATGTTCGCTTGGCTTCTAACATAGAAGCCTTTGAATCTTCGCCAATTTTCCTTGAAAAACGCAGCCGGAACGTGTAGATTCTTTGGCGAGGCAGTCACGCGCTGCCTTGGGGCTTCATAACCCCTACACGCGGTTGATGCCGGCCGATACGGCATCACACTCCTTGACCTTCGGTCCGGGAGCCTGTGGCGTATGTCCAGGTTCCTCGGAACTAAAGGCCACAGGGCCGTCGTGTACGGTTATGAACTCCCGGTCACGGGTTAAGTGAGTTCTTCAAGCGGGGGCGTACCGCCTGAAACTCTCTCGTGGGGAGTTCGCGATGAACCAGCGATCCGCAGTGCATTCATCCAATTCAAAAATCAAAAATATATCCGCCGCGCTGACGCCGTCAGCCGATGCGCATCCGGTCGACAAGCATGTCGGTCAGCAGATCCGGATCCGGCGCATCCAATCCAATGTTACCCAAAGCGATCTGGCTAAAAGCATTGGTGTCAGCTTCCAGCAGGTTCAAAAATACGAGAACGGCAAGAACCGCGTCAGCGCCTCGACCCTCTACCTGATGGCGAGGTCGTTGAACACGCCGGTCAGCCGCTTCTTTGAGGGCCTGCCAGAAGCGGACGATGGTTCGCATGCCCATTTCGTGAACGAGATCGACGAACGGATCGCCTATGTTTCGACTGCCGAGGGGCGGCGCCTCATCGAAAGCGTTCTCAATCTGTCTCCTCGAGTCCGTAGCAGGTTCGCCGCGCTGGTGAACTCGCTCGTCGAGGACGACGACGCACAAACGACAGAGCGGGCCTGAGCCCGCTTTGTCGTCGATTGGCCATAAGCGAAGGCAATCAGGTCGCGCGTTGATAACGCGCGATCGGCCGATCGCGATCGATGAAGGTTCCGAACGCCTCGGAGCGCTCGGCGAGATCGTCGAAGATTTCCTCGGCTAGGTGACCAGACGCGAGAACCGGGAATTGAAGGCGCCCGTGCCCATGGCTTTCGAGAGCCTCCGCGCCACCGACGACGATCGGGTGGAAATCAATCGTCTCGATCTCGTTACTGGCGTTGAACGTACAGCTGGCGATAACGCTCTTCCAGACTTCACGCGGGCTCCACTCGGTTTCTCCGTGGGATGTGTGAAACAGGAAATTACCCAGGCCGTAGAAGATCGGCGCGCGCCGGTAGATTTCGACACCCTGTAGCACCGGGGCACCGTGGCAGACAAAGATTGAGGCCCCGTTGTCGACACAGAGATGTGCGAATTCTTCGACCCACCCAGGGACCTGGCACCAGTCGGGTTCCCAATGATGGTGATGAAGGTAAGCGATGACGAATTCGCCCTTTGCCTTCGATCTCCTGATCGCGGAAAGCTGCGTTATCGCGCTGCCGGGCTCAAACTTGATACGCCGCACATTCGATGACGCCTTGCGAAAGATCGTTCCAAAGAAGTCCATCTCTGCCGCCGTTGTTGGCACGGGATCGTTGGGCTGGGCATAATTTGCAAGCTCGAGATGAGCGACACCGAACCGGTTCTTGACATCCTGTAGCAACGCAAACGTATCTTCGTCGACGTCGAACTTTCGTTCGACCCGCAGGCCGTTGAGACCAGGGCGCGCGGGACGGTGTGCCCCCGCGTTATCGGCATACATGAATGCGGGCCCCGGACCTGCATCCATAGACACCAACGATACGTTCTTCTCCGCAAATGACGCCGAAGCAGCTTTGGATGCGCGGCGTTCATCCTTTCCGATGCCGGCATGCAGAAAGCCGCGGCGGGATGCCTCCTCGATGGTCGAGAGCACACCGGATGGGCCCAGATCGAAGGCGTGATTGTTGGACAGCGACAATATGGAAAAGCCGATGTCCTTCAGCGCATCGAGCACTTCGGGCTTGGCGCAGCTGAAATAGGAGCCCTTCAGCGGCCACCCTGCATGACGGCCAAAGACCGTCATTTCGAAGTTTGTGAAAGAGGCGTCCGCCCCTCTGATGATGGCTTTGATCGCCTCGAGACGATCATCGACAATCGAGCGTAGGTCATGATGGATCAGCGATTGGCCGGTCGCAATAAATTTGAATTGAATGGTCATGAACATTCCTACCCAATAGGCGGTGGCCGCCGCTTGCGGCGGCGGCGTGGCGAAGATTACGGTTGTGGAGATACGTCCAGGCCGAACCATTGCAGGCTGAGGCGGCTCAAAGTTCCATCGGCTTGAGCCTCACCGATTGCCTTGTCGAAAACAGCAACGAGATCCGCGTCGGATTGCCTCAGACCAATTCCCACTCCTGGACCCCATGGGCCTCCGGACAGCTCCGGACCAAAGAATGCAGCTTCCTTGCCGTTCGGCCCATCCAGGAACGTCTTCCAGGTGAAATAGTCAGCAAGCCCCCCGTCGATGCGTCCTGCCGCGAGGTCGAGCTGAAGATTATCCTGTGAATCGTAACTGCGGATGGTCGCGTCCGAACCGACCAGGCTCTTCAATACGACTTCGGAATTCGACGACCTGAGAACGCCGAGTGTTCGACCGCTCAACGCCTGTTTGAGGATATCCATAGTCTTTTGTTTTGACGCGTCGATTTCGGTGAGATCGAGCTTGGCGGTCGTGTCCAGAGCCGGGACCTTGATCTCCTTCCTCAGGACGATCTGGTTGAAACCTCCTGCATAGGGCCGCGAGAACGCAATCGACTTTTTGCGTTTCTCGGTGATCGCCATGCCACACATGATCGCGTCGAACTTCCCGACGGTCAGGGCGGGAATGATACCATCCCAGTCCTGCGCAACGAACCGGCAATCGAGATTTGCGCGCCGGCACAGGTCCTTGCCCACATCGATGTCGAAGCCTGCCAGCTTGCCGTCGTCTCCGATCTGATTCCAGGGCGGCGACGCGCCCTCAGAACCGATCGCAATCGGGCGCGGCGCGGCCGCCGCAGCAATGGTCATTGATAGAAGCATGGAGATCGCAAGGATCGAACTTTTCATCTTGTTCCGTTTCCCGTTCTGTTGGCCGGCCTGTCTGATGCCGTTCTCAGGGCCGGCAGCCCGAGACGACGGTTGGTTTTCGATGCCTTGGAAGGCGAAGGCGAGCGCGCGAGCGGGTTCAGAGCTCTCTCGAGGCGGCTCGCCAGACCAGAGACAACGAAGGTCAAACCGAGATAGATCAGGCCGGCAACGATAAAGACCTCGTAGGGGGCAAAGGTTGCGGCCACCAACTGCCGCGCGAGGCCTGTTACCTCCAGGAGCGTGATGGTGCTAGCAAGCGAACTCGCTTTCAGCATGCCGATCACTTCGTTGGTGTAGGCCGGCAGAACGATGCGAAAAGCCAATGGGAATTGGATGAGGCAAAATGCTTGCGACCTTGATAGGCCCAACGACGTTGCGGCCTCCATCTGTCCTTTCGGGATCGCCCTTAAGCCACCCGCGAGAATTTCGGTCGTATGTGCTGCCGAATTCAAGGTGAAGGCGATGAACGCGCACCAAAACGGATCTCGAAACAGTAGCCAGAGGGCGCTATTGCGCACCAGTTGCAACTGTGCCAGCCCGTAGTAAACGAGAAAGAGCTGGACGAGCAGCGGCGTGCCGCGGAACGCGTAGGTGTAGGCCCAAACGATCGTTGACGATACTGTCGGCTTCGAGGAGCGAATTAGGGCCAAGGGGATAGAGAGTAGAAAACCCGCGGCAAGAGGCGCCACCGTAAGGAGTAGCGTGAGGACAACACCACCGGGCAACAGGGACCCTGCTTCAGAAATGGCCCCAATGTTGATCATGAGTGGCGCACCAGGCGGTATTTGCGGTCGAGCTGTCTGAAGCCAAAGAGAGCAACGCTCGTACAGGCGAGATAAATTCCTGCGGCCATCAGATAAAAGGGCAAGGGTGCATGCTGAGATCCAGCACCGACGAACGCTATGCGCATGACATCGCTTAGCCCCACGATGGAAACGAGCGCCGTGTCCTTGATGAGCGAGACGCACAGGTTGGTATAGGCAGGGATCGCGAGCGGAATTATCTGCGGTACGATCACGAAGAGCCACGACTGCCAGCGAGAAAGCCCGAGCGAGTGAGAGGCTTCGATCTGTCCTTTGGGTATTGCATTAAGGGCTCCGCGAAATGCTTCTGCGGCGTAACCGGCGAAGACAAATGTCAGCGCACCAACGCCGGACGCAAAAGCATTCACCTCGACATATCGGCCGAAAATTGCGCTAATCGCGGCTGTGCCGCCGAAGTAGGCGAGCAAGATGATGAGGAGCTCGGGTACGCCGCGTATGGTCGCCACGAAAGCCTTAGCAAACATCCGCCCATAAGCCGAATTTGAGATGCTGGCGGCAGCAATCACCAGTCCGGCGAAAGTCCCGAACACAACGGACACGCTGAACACTGAGGCTGTGATGATGAAGCCATGTATAAAATTGTGATACATTGACACACTCTCTGTTTAATCAATATTCTGTTTTTCATCTTGCGATATCTCTCGCGATTACAGACAGAACTACTTGCGTTCCTGTGGCATAATAACTCAAAGGCGAGTTTCAATATCAAACTAACCTCCGGTTATTCTGCTTATGATCGAACTTTATACTTTACAATCACGCGGTCAATTTATAAGTTTCAGAAATATCCGATAAGCTGAACTTATAGGTATCGATGGAACTCTCTGGCACCGGCATCAAACTCCGTCAGCTGCAGGTCTTTAGAGAGGTCATCCGTACCGGTTCCGAGCGGCTTGCGAGCAAACTGCTGGGTGTGACACAGCCGGCAATCAGCCAAAATATCCGCCAATTGGAAGAGGCCGTCGGCTTTGCGCTTTTCGTTCGAGAAAAGGGAAAAATGCGGCCGACCGATCAGGCTTGGGAATTGGTCAGGTCGGTTGAATCGGCGTTCACGGGACTTGATCGCATCCGCGGAGAAATCGAAGGTATTAAATCGAGTGATCGCCGCTCGCTCTCTATCGCAGCGCCCGGTCCTTTTTGTTTGCGGCTGCTGCCTGAGGTGGTGAAAGCTTTAAGGCGCGAACGCGTGTTCCATGGCGTTCGGGTCAGGTCGGCGAATTATCAAGAGATTGCCGAGATGGTTCACGATGGGCGATCGGATATTGCGATATCGCGTCTTCCGATTGACGTCAGACGGTTCGACTATGTCCCTGTCGCGAAGGCGGTTAATGTCTGTCTTTTCGGCAAAGACCACCGCTTCTCAAAATTGGATATCGTCAGGGTCGAGGATTTGGTGGACGAGGCGTTGGTTGATATCGACCCTCAGTTTTCGGCCCATCAGATGAACGTCAACGCGCTGCGCTTCATGGGCAACGAGCCTGATATCGCCGTGGAGTACGACGCACATGGTCATGACGCTGGTTTCGTCTCTGCTGGCATCGGTGTTTCCATCACCAACAGCGTGATCGCTACAGAATACCGTCACTTTGGTCTTCAGACGCGGTTGTTCGAGCCAGGCGCCTCATATCACTACGTCGTTCTCTGGCAAAGAGGGCGGGCACTCAACCCCTCAATGCAACGAGCCGTCCAACTCATTTCAGACTGTATGCAGGCAGAGGGGAGAGATTAGCCCGTCCAGATTTGAACCCTGTTCATGCTCGAGGTTTGCAATCGGCGATGTTGACATGAATCGTCATCCAGCTGAGAGGAGACTGGCCTACATGCCGGAGGACCAGATGTCGCCATTCCTGCGAGAAGGCAGCCTGACACCTGTTCTCGAGGACTGGTGTCCACCGTTTCCGGGCTATCATTTCTACTACCCCAGCCGACGTCACCGATCGCCGGCTTTCGGTCTTTTCGTCGATGCGATCAGCTACAGGGGATAGTCGACTTGAGGGCGGGCTCTCAAAGCACAAGCAGTGCATGTAAAAGCCGCCATGTCGGAGGACATCGACGCAATCGGTGTTATGGCGCTCTTTTCGTTTCGCTCCCCCACGACTTCGAAAATAGATAGATCGTCCAGACTGTATCAATGGGCGGTCGAGCTCCGCCATCGCGAAATAAGCGGACTTTACGCGGTATCTCATTGGCCTGCCGCGCTCGCGGTTCTCCCGCTCCAGAGCCTTCATCCACTTCGGCCTTCTTCACCCATTCATTGAGCGTCTGCGCCGTGCAGCTGATCTTGGTGCGATCGAGGAAACCGCTGCCCATCGCAAGGAATATTCGCCTTGGTGATCCAAAACCATCCGCACTGCGCGGGCGCGGACTTCCGGTGAAAATTTGTCTGTCGTCTTGCTCATATCCGCTCCACTTTCCCAGAAGTTGGAGCCTCCGGCAAACCCGGTGCGTGTGTGGATGCACCGGCTTGAGATGCGACGAGATAATGTGGGAAAAATGTGCTTCCGTTATTGTTTCGGACGGGGCTTTTGTCGCTGCTTGGGTGTCCTGGCCTGTTTGTTGGCTTCCTTCTCGGACAAGAGCTCATCCTGCACCTGCCCCTGGCGTTCGATCTCGGGCGACTGATTGATATCGGCCGGGATCGGCGCAGACGGACTCTGCTCGACTGATCGTTCTGCTCGCCGCGCTGCGGCGGCTTCTGCCTTCGTCCGATAGGCATGATCGTCCCCTCCTCCGTCGAACGGCCGCTCGCTCGTGCGTTCGGAACGTTCGGCCTGCGTGGTCTCGCGTATCGCCTCGGTTCGAGTGTTTTCCTTGACGGTCTCGAGTGCAAGCGCGATCTCTGCATCGCTTCGCGGCCCCGCAACCGCTTCGCTCGTGCCGGCCACAAAGCCGAGCTGCTTGCGCTCACGGGCATCTTCCCTAGCCCGGCGGTCCTCGACCTTCGCCTGTGCCGCTTTCACGTGATCCTGAAGCTCCGGGTTGCTGATGGCAATGCCGTGCTCGGCCGCCAATTCCACGGCAACGGCCTTCTCGCGATCAGTCCCATTGACGGTGATCGCACCCCACTTCTCCGAGGCCGCGCGCATGGCAACTAGCATGGAACCGCGGTCCCGATCAGCGGGTTTGACCTTGTCACCGGTGTCGACGGGGAGTTTCGGCACCTCGACGAAAGCGGATGCAGCCTGCGTCGGCTCCGTTTCCTGCGCGATCTTCGCACCGTCGACAAACCCGAGTTTTTGCTGCTCCAGCGCCTCCTCGCGGCCGCGGCGGTCCTCGGCCAGCGCCTGCGCTGCCTTCAGCTGGTCCTGAAGCTCGGGATTGGTGATCCTGAAGCCGTGCTCCGCGGCAAGCTCGACGGCGAGCGCCTTGTCCCCGTCGCTGCCGGTGACCGCGATCGTATTCCATTTCTTCGCAGCCTCCTGCATCGCCGACAGCATGGCGGCCCGATCGCGATCCGAAAGTCTGATCTTGTCGCCGGTATCGACAAAGGTCGGCGCCGGCTTTGCTGCCTCTTCGGCATTCGATGGCGCGGCAGTTTCTGGCGTCGGCATCCCGGCTGAAGTTGGATTTGCCTTTTGGGCCTCGACCGCTGTCTCAGCGGGCGTCCGGGTGCCGGCCGTGATACTTGCCTCCTTCGGACGCTGGCTCGCCAACCGGTCGCGGGCAACAGCCAGCGCATCCTGCAGCTCAGGATTGGTCAGCCTAAATCCATGCTCCGCCGCAAGTTCGACGGCGAGCGACTTGTAGCGGTCGGTTCCGTTGACGGTGAGAGGGCCCCACTTCTCGGCTCCTAGCTGCATCGCGGCAAGCACCGTTTCACGGTCCCGCCAGTTTCCGATCTCGACGCGGTCGCCGCGATCGGTGAAGGCAACGGCGCCCACCCGGCCATCCGTCTTGCGATGGTTGTAGCGGACGTCCTCTCCACGCTTCTCCGCGACGAAGCCCGCAAATTGATGGGGCACCGGCATCACATAGGTTTCGCCCTCGATGCTGCCGCGCTTCTTCTCGATGCCCGTCTGTGTTTCCAGCATCTTCGTCTGGCTGACCTTCAGACTCTTGCGCAGCCCGTCGAACTCCAGAAGCCGCTCGGGCGGCAGGTTCTGCCCGATCTGGTCGAGACTGGTTTCCATCTCCGTGAAGGCGTTGTTCATCACATTGAGGTCCGGCATGTCCTGCTCCCTGATCGTTGCGGGTTTCGTGGTGATGGTGTTCTGTTCGGCCGCCGTTTCGGGCCCCCGTGCGACGGCAACCGTGGCCCGGTCGCGGAAATATTGAACGAGCGCGGGATCTGTCACGTCGATCGCCTCGCTTCTCGCGGCAAGCGCCCGGGGCACGACGAAGACATTCTCCGGATCCTGTCGGGACGGCGTGAGCGTCTGCACCGCATCGAGGGGGACATCGATATAACGAAGCACCCCGCCGTCTCGGACAACCCGTTGTGCGGCGACATGACGGTCACGCGTAAACAGCGGCGCCGAGGAACGCGCTTCCTGCCGCTCCGCCCGATAGAGGCGAACAATGCCGGGACGCTGCGGGGGCTCCGGAGGGTACTGTCTGGGAGCAACCCGCTCTGCCTCGCCGTTCCAGCCGATTGCGACGGCCCGCGCATGGCGCTTACCCACGTCGCGGGTGGGGATGTGGATGATGCCGTTTCGCACCGCGTCGACCCGGCGCCGCATGCTTTCCGTGGCCTCGCCGCGCTCGACCCGCCGGATGTCCTTCATTTTGTAGCCCGGTGGGTTCGCCCGCTCGAAACGGCTCACCGCATCCATCGGAATGTCGCGCTCGCGCGCCTCTTCGGCGATCGTCCTTCGCCAGCGTCGTAGATCCTCGATCTTCGGATGCAGACGCTCTCCCGTCTCCGACTGCATCTTCACCACCGCATGCACGTGAATATGGCGACGATCCTCATGGGTGGTGAACAGATAGCGATGCCCCGCGAACTCGCGGGCAAGCATGGCTCGGGCCGCATCGAGAAAGGCGTCTTTCGGCGTCCCCGGCCGGGCACTGAGAACGATATGGGCCACGTCCCGACGCTCCTGGGATCTCAGATCGCGTTTCCAGTTCTTCGCCTCCTCGAGAACAGAACTTTCCCCGTCGAGAATATGTTCGCCAGCCGGTTGACCAGCCTTGTCCATGCGGCTGACAGTGACGCGTCGGCTACCGCCCTTCCGCAATTGACCGAGATAGCGAGCGACACCCTCCACCCCATGTGCGAACCCATGCACGTCAACCGCCGTATCCGGACCGAAAGCGGCCATCAGCTTGTCGTCCAGGGCGGCTAAGGATTTCCGGTTGTCATAGATGCGTCCGGCCTTATCCTCCCCGGGCTGCCGGCGGCGCGCCGCGCTCACCACCAGCTCGATCTCCCTCCCATCATCCAAGGTAGCAGCGGCGCTGTGCCAGGCCATGCGGTGGCCAGCCAGCGCGGTTTTGAGGGCTTTGCCGACTGCTTCGTTATCGGCAAAACGGGATGCATCGACCGTCAACGACAAGCGCAATACATCTTTCGAGGGCTCACGCCCGTCCCCCTCGGACCACTCGTCGGAAAGCTGGCCGATCCAGTCGCGTCCTTGCGAGGTAGCGCCGGCCTCGTTCTCGACGGTGAGTTCACCGCCGCGGCTCTGATAGGCCAATAGCTTGCCGACACGGGCACGTCCGGCTGCAAAGCTCACGAGCTTCACGACAGCAGGCTGGGAGCCGGAGGCAAGCGCAATACGGTCGCCGGTCGCACCACCGGAGGGCAAACTCGATCCGGAGCTATCCAGGGTAGCCTCAACGCGGCCCCCTAGTTCCAAGCGGGGTCCGGCAGCCGATGGCTTCCTCCCTCCACCGCCGGCGGCGCGTCGGCGCCTCTCGTCCTCCGGCAGATCCGCTTGCGGCGCGGCCGGTCCCGTCCAGGGGCGCCCGCCGACGGCAGGCAACCCGCTGTCGCCGGCGTCTGCCTGCTTCCGCCTGCGCTTGCGTCCAGGGCCGGGCGTCTGAAGGGACGTCCCAAGCCCCGGGTTCGCAAGACCAGCCGGCCGGGCCGTGCGTTTCCGCTCGAGATCGTCCACCAGCGTGATGAAGGCATCAAGGTCAAGCATCGGCCTTGACCTCCAGCTTCGCCTTCGTGCGGCCAGCCTCGCACATATCCTTCATATCCGCTGCCTGCGCCCCGACCAGCCGGGCCAATCGCCCGACCCCATCCAGCAGCACCTCGAATTGCGGCTCCCGGCTGCCGTTCAAGATGCGGGCGATCTGGTTGAGATTGACGGAGACCCGGCGCAACTCCTCGGCATGGGCGAGCATGATCTCCTTCAGGTCGTCATCGAATGCCGGACCGAGCCCTGCGGCCTGCCGCACGAGACGACGCAGCACCTCGCTGACAGTCAGCTTCGCATCCGTGCAGAACGCCTCGAACGCCAGAAGCTCCGTTTCGCTCAACCGCACATGAACGACTTTCTGTCGGGAGGTTCGCTTTGCCATAGCCTCTTGCCTTGCCTTTTTCTCTCCCGGTCGCGGTCCCGCGACTGCCGGGAGAGCCTCATCGCCCGCTTCGGGCACTGTTCAGTTTTCGTATCACGGAAACTGCTATCCTGCCAACCACACAATGGAGAATACATACATTATTTCAATGGCTTATGTGGCTATATGGCCCTTGCTGGCTATGGTGGCTGGTGTGGCCAAACGGAACAAAATGCCTTGCCTGGTCGGGCGTCCCTGACTGGTCCTACCGGCTCTTCTGGCCGCTGGGCCACGGGTGGCTTTCAGGGCTATTTGGCGCATCGCGGCCGTATGACCATCCGGATCACCAGGGGCGGTGATGGCCCGGCTGCGAGCGGTGGCAGGAGTGGCTTGGAAGCCCAATGGGATCGCGGCGGCCCAAGGGGTACGAGGACCGCGTCAGCCCAATCAGCCAGTCGGGCCCTTCATGGCTTACAAGCCATTGCGGGCCTTGGCAGACGCAGCCGATTTTGTTAAGTTGATATATATTTACTCTTGGAAAACATGGATCGTATACGTTGACCATTATCGCATTCGCGCATACCAAGGGCGGCGTCGGCAAATCGACGCTGTGCCTTCTCATCGCATCGGAACTCGCCAGAAGCGGCACCAATGTCCTGATCGTCGATGCCGACCAGAAACAGCAATCATGCCTGCAATGGGTCAATCGCTGCAAGCAGGCCGGTACCCTGCCACAGACGCTGCAAGCCGTCGCGGTGACGAAGACAGAAGAACTGAAGTCCGCCCTGAAGCGCACCGACGCCGACGTCATTCTGATCGACGTGCAGGGATCGATGAATGATCTTCTAATAGCTGCAATCGTCGCGAGCGATCTCACTCTCGTCCCGACGAAGGCCAACGTCATGGAGATGGTCGAGACGGTCAAGCTGTTCGAATGGGCGGAGACCAATCTGAAACGCGCGCCGCTTCGCCTGGTCCTCAACCGGGTCGACGGCATCGACACCAACACGGCGGCGTTTCAGGATGCTGTGCGCATGATCCGCGACAACAAGCTGCCGACATTGCCCACCTTCGTGCGAGCGCGAAAGGTCTACGAGCAGTTTGCGCGGGACGCCGGCACAATGAGCGGGATCGCGCGGGATCCATCCAAGGCCGAGCAGGTCGCCAAGGCGCAGAACAATATCATCGGCCTGATCACCGACATGACCTCCACCATTGAGCGGACGGCCTGATCCGGGATCATCCATGACACAATCGCCACCCATTCCGCGCTCCCGCCGCAATATGAACGATCTGGATTCTCTGATCGACGCATCGATCGGCAAGAGCGACACATACGGCGCCGTCGGGTCCCCTGCCGGGAAGACGAAGCCCGATCCCGAAGCCGGGAGCTCGATGAAGGAGACAGCGCCCTCCCCCAATCCACCGGAACCGGTGGACCGGCCATCGCTGAACGCGTCAGACAATGAAACCGCATCGGGAGAGCCGAGGCCCGAGCGGTTCAGGATCAGCATCGACGCCTCCGTCATCATGGCGACCAAGATGCTTGCCATTCAGCAAAAGACATCTCCTTCGGAGATCGTCGAGCGCGCCCTTCGACGCTATCTGGACCTAGGAGCAAACTGACAGACGCAGCTATTGTCAGGTCCTTTTCGTCAAAGCGAAGATGAGACCGCCAGCCGCGTCGGAAGGAGCCGATGTTCAAACTGTGCGCGGAGCACGGCAACCGAAATTGCAGGTGACGGCACGCATGGACTTCAGAGGGGCGAACGGCTCGGCGTCGATCGCCCCCTCCTGCTCTACGGAGATCATTGCCACTCGGCGAAAGCCAGCTCCAGTTCGATTTCAATCTCACGGCGGTCCACCGGGTCGACGGCTTCGCGCGGTTCGAGGCGTTATCCTGACAGTCAATTGAAGATTTGCCCCACGGAAGGAAAAACGAGAGGAGCAAACCCTCTCGTTTTGTCGCCCACCTCATTCGAGGTCAGCGGGATAGAGTGCGATGTCGCGAGCAAACTGCTCATCCTCAGCTTGCGCCTGAGCGACAAGGGTAGCGAGCTCGGCCTCCGCCATGGCGCGCTCGGTTTTGGTGAAGAAGCAGCTCCGAAGCTCCGCGCGCAGTTCGTTGACTTGATCGAGAGTGGTCATGTTGATCGTCTCCTTTTGATGACGTCAACGGGCGACGTGCACACGAAGCCCGGGTCAAGGAGCGCGAAGCGACCGCCAACGGCGGCGAGTGGGGTGCCGGTTTTGTCGGAGCGCAGGGAAACGGAGCGGAGGCAAAATCGGGGGCCCACACTCGTCCTTGAGGCGGGCTGAGTAGCCGTAAAGTAGGACGGCAGAAAGAAGAGAACCCGCGGCCCCGACCAGGGGACGCGACCGTATTCGACAATAAGCTATCGTCTGGTGACGTCGATATCGGACAGAACCTTCTCGATCCTTTGGAGGTCTTGCTCGATGGCCAAGCGCTGAAGTACGGACAATCTCAATGCTAGGGATTCTGCGTCTGACACGATGCGGAGAAGAAAATGACCACGACCAACGAAATTGCCGGCAAGATCGCGACCGAACACAGCCTAACAAAGGCGCAGGGGAAAGCCATCGTCGAGGCGGCAATTGCTTCTATCACCGAAGCCGCAGTGGCCGGTAACGAGACCTCCCTGCCCGGCTTCGGCACGTGAGGCTCGCAATCCTGCGACCGGCGCGACGATCAAGGTTGCCGCGGCCAAGACGCTCGCCTTTACGCCGGCAAAGGCACTGAAGGATGCTTTGAACAAGTGATCTTGGCAGCCAAGCAAAAAACAGCCCGGCGCCGTGCCGGGCTGTTTCCTTTTGGGTCTGCGTCAGCGGAAGGACATCCCGTTGAGAAGATCCTCGATGATCGTGTCGCTCACCGCGTGACGCGCTTCAAAGGCATGCTCGTCCAGCAGATTGTGAAGAACGCCTGATGCCAAGGGTAGGAAGTCGAAGCCCCTTGCGACTGCCGCGGCCCGCAGTTTCGACAGTGTCTCAAACTCCCGGAAGCCAGTGCCAAGCCAGAGTTCAAGATCCTCGCCATCGGCGTCCGGCAATGGCTGAAGGAACAACGTCTGAAGCGGACGGTCGTAGCCGATGATAGCATCCAGGGCGGAGTGGCGGGATGCGGTTCTGGTGACGGTCATTGTGTAGCGGCTCATGGCAGCCTCCTTTCGAATGGGGAACGCCGGCCCCGATTTCGGAGCCGGCGGTCCGGTTCAGGCCGGGCTGTTCCAGAGGATGACCTTCTTGCCGGGTTCGCCGCCGGGGGCCGGGGCGACGTTGCCGAAGATCACGCCGATCTCGGGCGCTTCGATCTTCGTGGAGATGTATTCCTCGCCGGTCTGGCGGGAGACGCGGTTCCAGCCTGCACCGATCTCAAAGCCAGTCTTGCGGTGGATGATGCGGTAGTCCGGGGCTTCTTCGCTCGCCTTGTTGGCGTTCGGGACGAGGGCGATCGGGGCGTTCACCCGGATGGTGGCGAAGACGCCTTCGAGAATGCCGTCGGTCTTTTCGGTGAGCGTTGCGATCGTGGTAGCCATGGGATTGTCTCCTTCGTTTGCATCGGGACCATTCCCGATGGCGCCCGAAGAAGGGGCTGCGCCGCAGGCGTCACCGCAGCGTAGCGAAGGGAAACCCCTTGCGGGTTGACGCTGATCGCGGCCGGTCCCTTAGAAAGGCGACAGAAAGAACGGGAATGGTCCTTTGATTGCGACGTCGCAGGAGACCTCACTGTTGCGGCCGTTCGCTGCCGCGCGAAGTGCCGCGCTCATGGCCTGCGTCGGTGGTGTCCGGGTCAACAAACGCTCGCCGTCAATCAGGCGGATGCGACGCGATAGATCAGCACCGTTCTGATCCCAGCCTCATCACCAATGACGGCTTCGATCGCCGTGGCACCCGATTGTCAGCCTTCTGCTGCGGCTGCAGTTCTACGGGGCAGGGCCGCGGGACAGACGTGATTTGAGGGGATATCGCCTTCGAGTGCGGCAAAGCGAGGCATCGAGATCGATCGAAAGGCCCACGATCAACCGACCAATTGAGCAAAGCGGCAGAGAGCCGCCATGGCGAGACGCGTTCAGGGAGCGGCGGGGATCATGAAGGGAAAGAAGCGGCGCGAAGCGATGGCAAGTCTCGCTCGAGCCGGTTGACCCGACCGGTTCGGCCGCGCGCCTCGGCAAACGGTCTGGCGATCTTCACCATGAAGGATTTGCTGAAGCGGCCGAGGATGCCCTGATCGGGCCCGATGTACCAGGAGGGTACTCATCGGCCATGATCCAGCACCGCTTCAAATCGCTTAGGCCCGCGCGCTTGCGCTCGATTTCGGGGATCTCCGGAGCGATCCGGCCCGCCTGCGGCGGCTGCGTCGTGATGGCGAGTAGGGCCAAATGGGTGTTTCCGTCGGTCGCACTTCGGATGGCAATGACGACGCAGACGGGGCGCTGCTTGCGGCCCTCGGTTTCGCCGCGCTGCTGCTGCCAGGCCCACAGGTACGGATAGGAGATGACCTCGCCGGGCCGGAATTCACGGCTCATCGTCGTAGCCTTCGCCGCGCGCCAGCCGATCGAGCGCCTCGTCGAATAGTTCTGCATGCTCGGCGGGCATCTCTGAGATATGATAGGCGCGGCGCGGGTCGCCCCCGGTGCGCATGCGCTCATAATGCTCGTAGCTCATCAGCACGAAACGCGGCTTCTTGTGCCGGGTGAGCATGACCGGCTCGCGGCTTGCCGCATCGGTAATATCGCCGATTTGTTTGTTCAAGTCGGTTGTCGTGAACTGCTTCATGCTATGATTTCCAGTACGGTTTCCATAAAACCTATTTTCCCATGTTTTCCATATTTTCCATCTTTCGAGGAAAACGGCGCTCACGCGCCGTCTCCTGAAGCCTGCCAGACCGGGATGCCGAGGCGACGCGCCTTGTCGGCAAGATTGCCGGTGATGCCATTTCCGGGAAAGGCAATCAGTCCGGCAGGCATGACCGAAAGCATCTCGTCATTGCGCCGGAAGGGAGCGGCCTTGGCGTGTTTGGCCCAGTTCGGCTTGAAGGTGATCTGTGTCACCCGGCGCGCCTCGGCCCAGCAGGCGGCGATCCGTTCAGCACCTTTCGGCGAGCCGCCATGCAGCAATACCATGTCGGGATATTTCGCATGCGCCTGATCGAGCTTGGCCCAGATGCGCTCATGATCGTTGTAGTCCATGCCGCCGGCGAATGCGATCTTTGTGCCGGCCGGGATCAGCACCTCTGTCTCGGCGCGACGTCGGGCGGAGAGGAAGTCGCGACTGTCGATCATCGCCGCGGTCATGTTGGTGTGATTGACCTTCGAGCCGGTGCGTGGCCGCCAGGACGAACCGGTCTGCGCCTCGAACAGGTCGGCACTGAAGTCGCGCATGAACTCGAAAGCATTGCGGCGTTCCAGGAGCGTGATGCCCTCGGCGATGAGGCGTTCGAGCTCGACACTCTTCACCTCCGAGCCGTCCTGTTCGCGCTGGCCGGTGCGCTGGGCTTCCTCGTTGCGGTCGAGTTCACGCTGGATGCGCTCACCGGCGCGATGGAAAAGGTTTGGGACCGACCAGAACAGGTCTTCGAGATCAGGCTCCAGGCGTGTGTCGCCGAGCATCTCGGCAAGGGCGCCGAAGATGGCGGTGATCGATGACTGGACCTGCGGTTCCTCCGGCAATGGCCGCGGATCGGGCTCGTCCTGGAAGGGGCGATAGCCGAGGACTTGCATTTCGTAGATGAAGCGGTCGGTCGGGGAGGACGCGTGGTTGGGCTCGACGTCGTCGCCGGAGTAAAGGATCAGGTCCATGGTGGTCTCCGTCTGGTAGGCCGCGCCTCTCGCGGCCTGACGGCGAACCTGGTCACGCGGTCCGAGGCCGGAACCGCAAGCAAAGCGCAGCGGCCCAGCGAAGCGCCGGGCGGCGGAAGAAGGGTTTCTTGGCCCGCGAGGAATGACGGGCCATCGCATCGGCCCGAAAAGTGGGAACCGGTTTTCGGAAGCGCCGATGCGTGAAAACGGCCAGGCAGGGGAAGAAACCCGATCGACCCGCTGAAGGCCCGGAGGCCCGCGTGGTAAGGGTCGCCTCTCGGCAGGCCCGCGGGCGCGCGCCTCAACACGGGGGGAGACGCCCTCGACCGCCCGTCACCCACGTCGCAGCAATCCCGCCTCCCTTTCCGATAAGCCTCATCAGGGAAGGAAGGCCATCGCATCGTCCGGCGTGAGTTGAGCCCTGAGGCTTGCGGTCAGCCGGTCGGGACCCAGCCAGCGCAGATCCTCGTTGAAGTCGCCGAGCTCCGGCGACAGCACCAGCGGCAGAATCCCGCAGTCCCTTGCCCTGCGGCTCAATCCCTCGATCCCGTGGCGACCGGCGGCATCCGCGTCGGCGCCGATGTAGAGGCGATGACATCCCAAGGGGAAACGGAAGGCGGCAAGGTGATTGGCCGTCAGGGCGGCTACGATCGGCATGTCGGGCATCACGTGTGAGAGCGACAGCATGGTTTCGAGGCCCTCCCCGGCCGCCATTACGGGGATAGGTGCATTCACAGGAAAGCGGAAGCGGACGCCATTACCGAGCAACCGGCCGAGCGCGCGGCGCGGACCGTCGACGTTCGCCTTGCCGACTCCGTCAGCGTCGTGCTCAGGAGACAAATAGGTGCGGTGCACGCCGGTAATTACTCCGGCGTCATCGGTGACGACCGCAACCAGAGCCGGATAGCTGGTCGTTCGGCCCATGACGAGATCGCGATAGTAGCAGGACGGATGGAACCGCAGCGCCGCATGGGTGGACGCCCGCAGGATACCGCGCCGGCGCAGATAAGCGTCGGCAAGCGTGCCGGCCAGAGGTTGCGTCATCCGAAACAGACGCCGCGCCCGTTCAGCCGTGGGCCGTTGGACCAGCGCGGGATGACCGGCGTCGGTCCTGTGAGAGAACACCCGCTCTGGCTGGGGCAGGCTGAGAAAATGCCGCACCTCCTCGGCAACGTCACGGAAATCGACGAGACCGCAGGTCTCGCGGACGAGATCGAGCAGATCGCCGAACTGACCCGTCGCCGAATCGGTCCATCGACCGGCGCGCGGACCGACCAGATGCACGTAGAGCGACCGGCCCTTGTTGTTGCCGACATCGCCGACAAGCCAGTAATTGCCAGCCCGACGGCCTGAAGAAAGGTAGTGGCGGCAGACCGCCTCCGCGTCCTGCGCGAGACGGCCCGCCAGATCCGAGGCGGAGAGCATGGGCAGACCTCTCTCATGACCGGAGCGCGACATCGATGAGGCGACGAAGCAGCATCAGATTGAACAGGAAAGCCGCAACCTCATCGGTGACAGGCACGGAGAAACGAAGCTTCCAATTGATCATCTCCGAGAACCGGCCGATCGACCCCAGCCAGTCGCGCATCTCATCGGTGAAGCCTGTCAGTTTTATACGGAACTCGTTCATGACGCGCACGCGGCGGAGCGTCATGTCGCCCGCAAGCCCCATGATCGAGGATCCCTCAACAAGCCCTGCGGCTGCAAGAGATGCGACGTCGGCAAGAGGGATCGGCTGCAGGGACTGGCTCTCCTCGGATCGGCGTCTATGGGTCACCTTCGCCAGCATCGCGAGCGTCGACTGGGGAGACTGGGTTCGGGATACGACCGCGCGGCATTTGCGCAGAAACAGGACCTGGGCGATCTCAGTCACTTCGTAGGCGTCTTTCCAGAGCCAGAGGCCCCGGGCGTCGCTGTCGCCGAGGGCCTCGATCATGATCTGTCGCAGGTCACCTGTGGAGACGATCTGCTCCAGTCGCGATGTGATTCGACCGGCAGCCTCCATAAGTGCTCCAGCGCGGGTTTTGGTCTCGAGACGCGGAGAGGTGGAAACGGTGTGAGCATGCGAGATAATATTCATCGAAGGATGCTCCGAAAGAGAGGGGGAATAGGGTCTGCCCAAGTGCTCTCGTCCGAATTTCGGGAGGATGAGAACTTGCGGCGTGAGGCGTGGGATGTGATCGTTGAAGTCTGCTGGCGATCGTCAGCGCCTAGATCGTCGGACCTACGATGAAGCCAGCGGGATCTTTTGGCTCCGGCGTGCGTCGTCGGGGTTGCCGTCGGCAAGATGGCCGAATGGCGTGAAGACGTCTTCCCCGTCCCTGGGGCCGACTGCGCAGGGCACGTAACGTGGCTCGCGGGTAACGGCATCGCGGCATTCCATGAGAGCAAGATTGCCGTCGGACGCGGCGGGCAGCAGCGTGTCGAAGTTTGTGCGGGCATGATCTGGGATAGCCATTGGGTGCTCCAGACAAAATGATGCCCGGCGCTTGACCGGGCTGCAGGATGAGGACGATGGGGTTCGCAAGCGCGGCCGGGTCTGAGCCAGGCGCGCGTGACCCTGTCAGGCGGCGCTCTCGAGCAGCTTCTTCGCCTTGCCTTCGAGTTCGAGACGCGTGTCCTGATTGGTCTTGGTGCGCGCCAGCGCGGTGATGCCCTGTACGAAATCGAAGATCGATGCCGGCGGCCGTCCTTCCTCCGACAGTACCAGGTCGATAACCCTGCCGGTCTCGCCTTTCGAGAGGCCGCGCCGACGCAGGAAGGTCTCCCGGTCGTCGTCGTTGCGCGCGACGATCCGCTCGCGCGCCGCCTTGATGCCGGCGATGAAGGGCGCAGGCGACGAATTGGCGAAGCTGCTCAGCGCCGGTGCTGCTTCATGCGCGAAACGTTGTGCGGCAAACTTCGAATGGCGAATGGTGATCTCCTCGAAATTCTCCGTGCCCCACAGGTTGCGGTTAGCGCAGACCGCCCGCAGATAGAACGAGGCAATGCCGAGCGTCTTCGATCCGACCTCCGAGTTCCAGGCATAGAAGCCGCGGAAGTAAAGGTCCGGATCGCCGTTCGGCAATCGTCCAGCTTCGATCGGATGGGTGTCGTCAACCAGGAACAGGAAGACGTCGCGGTCGCTGGCATAGAGCGTGGTCGTGTCCTTGGTGATGTCGACAAACGGATTGTGGGTCATCGTCGTCCAATCGAGAACGCCCGGTACTTTCCACATGGTGTCTCCGGTGCCATTACCGGCGATCCTCATCACCGCCGACACGAGTTCGTGGTCCCAGATGCGGCCGTATTCCGGTCCAGTGACGGCTCTCAGCTCAAGCCGGCCATCATCCATCTCAAGCGTCTTGACCAGCTCGGCACGGTGATTGAGCAGGCCGTGCTGCAGATTGATCGCAGCCAACGGCGCTGGCAGTTGCCGCATATAGGTGGCGGGGGCGCCGACAAGACTGCAAAGCTGGCCGTAGCTCCAGTGGGTCGGTGCAATCGCTTGGCGCTGACCGGGCAGGAGGAGTCCGAGCCGTTCGGCGTTGTCGCGGGTTGCGTCGACGCGGATCGCGGCACTCTCGATCGTACGGGCATGGGTGCGCTCGGCTCGGGATCGGACGGTATCGTAGAGATCGGTCAGCGACAGGAATCGTTCGTCGTCGGGGCGCGAAAACCATTCCGACGAAATGCGGCCGATCCGCTCGCCGCGGGAAATATCGACCTTAAATGGCGAACGGGCAGACGGGCTGTTGGAGGTGAGAGAGGTCATAGGCTTTCTCCTTAAAGCGGAAACCCGACGCGATGGCCGGGCGAGGTTGAGGAATATCTGGGGAAAAAACGGATCAATCGGAAGCCAGCCGGCGTTGCGCCGACCGGATCGCCGAGAGCGCCGCCTGCAATTCGGCGCTTCCGACCGCATCGGAAAGGTCCATCGTGGTTGCGATGGACAGACACGCGGCGTGGACCTCATCGTCGGTCACCGCCTCAGGTGCTAAACCCTGAAAGCTCGAGTCGACATCGAGCACTGCGATGATTGCGTCGCGCACGCGATGCTCCTGCAGCCTGACCAGGACGTGGGAAGGCTTTGGTGGGTCGACCGGCTCTTCGGGATCCGGGTCTCCGCCGAGAATGGCTTCTCCTCGAGCGATCGCCCAGGCAGATCGGGCGAGCCAATCAGGCGACGGTCGCCGGGCCGCATTGATATCATCGAACAGGATCTTCAACAGACCGAGCAGGATCTCGAAATGACGGGCCCGGCGCTGGACAGGTTCGTCGAATTGCGGGGGGATCTGGACTGACGAACCCATGTAGGCTGCATGTGCGCCGTTCCAGATGCCGGTGACATGAATTGGACCGGAGGAATCGACGTCCTTCTCGGCTATATCCCAACTGTCATCCTCGATGGCAGCACGGCACGCCGCGTCCAGTGTGTCGGCCGCGTGGGTGCGATGCCGGAAGACCGGCAGATGATAGGTAGTCTCGATGGTGAATTCGGGCATAAGTGCCTCCTGAAACGGAAAAACCCGGCGCGATGGCCGGGCTGTTTGCAAAGAAGACCCGACCGCAATTGCGATCGGGTCAGGCCGCGGTGTTATGCTTTTGAAATTATTCGCCAGCGGCGAAACGCTCTCCGTCGACCCCACGACCGGTCTCGCCGGACTGATCGCGCGATGTTTCCGACGCGTCGAGCAGGGATGCCGGCAGGTCCTGAACTTCCACGGTCTCAGCGCGATCGGGCTCGGCGGCGTCATCTTCGACAGCGCCGCGATCGCTGATGCCAACCACCACCGTCGTGCGAAGCGGTTCCGGTAACCACCTGCTGCCTGTCATCAGCCGCTCTGCCTCGCGGGCCATGTCTGTCCTCTTGAGATGGCCGATCAGTTCCGCTGCCTGGTGACCCTTTGCCTCGCGAACCGCCTGCAGGATTCGGGCCTTTGTGACCCGACCGAGATAGTTGTTGACGGTCGGCGTCCACCCAGCTTCCACCATGTCAAAACCGATAGAGCGGGCCAGCTGCTCAGCGTGGGCGATCGCCCGGGTGCGCTTGTTCCAGGGTTCGATCACCGCGTTCAGCGAAAGCGACGCGCAATGGGCAAACAGCGCCTGCCGGCTGACCTCGTCGAGCCTGATCAGGAAATCCCAAAGGTCATTGGGATCCTTGGGGAGATCCTGGCCCCAGGCTTCGTGTCGCTGATCGATCTCCTTGGCCCAGACTGTATCGCCGAGCCCCGGCGTCTGGGTGAAGCGAGCGCTCTGCAGCGTCACCTCCAGGCAAGAATCCGATCCGTAGACGTAGAAGGACTTGAGGACAAAGGCATAAAGGACCGCGATAAAGGCGATGACAGGATCGTTCGCGAGCGCATTGCGCAAAGCAACCGTGCGCGCCGCCGTGAGATCGAGAATCAGGCGATCCGGAAGCGGCTTGATCGTTTCGTCCTCGTCGTCCGGTTGGGTGTCATCGCCGCCGACGGCGCCGGTTACCGGAAGATCACTGCCATGATCGTCACGATCGTGACCGACATCAGCCGGCGGATCGGTCTCATCCTTCGGTTCATCTTCGGGCAGCACGAAGCCTCGCTCGATCTTAAGCTCGCCACTGGCGCCGAGCGAGACGAAGAGACCGCCCAGGGCGACCTCCTGCGGATCGAACACATATGGCCGGCCGTTGAGCCGGTCGAGTTCGCTGCCAAGCTCCTCGAGCTTCTGTTCGGTCGCTGCCGAGTACACGTCCGCCGTCGCATATTCTGCGTCGAGCTTGTCGTACTCGGCACGGACGGCGTCGCAGCGCGCCAGTTCGTCTTCCCTCATCTCGGCCTGCTCGCCGTAGAAGCGGCGCAGGCCGGATGTGTGGCCATAGGGAAAATCGAAGGCGGCTTCGACCCATTTCCAGCCTTCGCTCATCTTGATCGCCTCGGCGTCAGCTTTCAGCTTTTCCATCACGAGTTGCTCCAGGAGCGCCGGATCCTGCAGCCATCCGCCCTGATCCTGCTCGAACAGATCGCGCATGGTCACACCACCGGCCGCTTCATAGGCTTCGATGCCGACATAGACGGCGCGGCGGTCGCTGGCGCGGATTGCGGTTTCGGTCAGCAGTCGGCGGATGTAATAGGGCTCCCGGCTATGGGAGCGCGAGATCGCGTCCCATACCTGCTCCTGGCGAACATGGTCGTTGGTGATCGAGAACGCCATGATCTGTTCGAGCGTCATCTCGTCTTCGGCATAGAGATCGAGAAGCCGCGGTGAGACGGAGGCCAGTCGCAGGCGCCGCCTGACGGTACCAACCGAGACGAAGAAGCGTGCCGCGATCTCCTCCTCGCCAAGCCCCTGCTCGCGCAAGGTCTGGAAAGCCCGGAATTGATCGAGTGGGTGCAAGCTGACGCGCTGAAGGTTTTCGGCGAGCGAGTCCTCCACCTCGAGCGTCTCGCCCTTACTGACGATGCACGGGACACCCGCAGTCTTTGCCAGACGCTTCTGCGCGATCAGGCGTTCAAGGGCGCGATAGCGACGACCGCCGGCAGGAATACGATAGATTCCGGTCTCGTTGCCGTCGCCGTCGAGTTCGGGACGGACGTTGAGGCTGGTCAGCAGACCGCGATGGGCGATGTCTTCCGCCAGGTCCTCGATCGAGATGCCCGCCTTGATCTTGCGGACGTTCTGCTGGCTGAGCACCAGCTTGTTGAACGGGATATCCCGGGCTGCACTGAGGGTAATTTTCTCCATAGCCTGAGCCATGTCGTTTCTCCATGGCGGACCGGCCGGAACCTCTCTCAAGCCTCCTATTCCGCCACAAACCCCTTGTCCCTCCTCTTCCTCTATTCCGCCGCTTGAACCCAGCCGTAATCCACCGCCGCCAACTGGTTGATCAGCGCCGCCCAACCCGCTATTCGATATTCTTCCTTCGCCGCTGCCCCGGGCGTTTTCGATGAGGTCCCAAGTGATAAAGTCCGAGCTTGCCGCGCTGATTGCCAGTCGAAACCCTCATCTCTATCACAACGAGGTGGAACGGATCGTCGAGACGATCCTCGAGGAAATCGCCGAGACCCTCGCACAGGGCGGACGGGTTGAGCTTCGCGGGTTCGGGGTATTTTCTGTTCGCAACCGCCCATCCCGTTCGGGCCGCAATCCAAGAGACGGCACGTCGGTATTCGTGGAGGAGAAATGGGTCCCTTTTTTTCGGGCTGGCAAGGAAATACAGGATCGGTTGAATTCGGCCAATACCGCCTTGTCCGGCGATTAGCGCAGGAGTTTGGCTCCAGCTCATCCCCTCCCCGGAAGCCTGTCCGTGAGCAGCAAGTCCTCTCTGAAGGAAAGCCACCATTGTCATGGGGAGGATAGCAGCGCCTGGGTATTCTCCCGTGACAGCTTCCATCCAAAGTCCGCATGTTGTTCAGTCATTAAGGCCTCCTCAAATGTCATGCCGGGATGGGTCCGGCAGGTTCTTAACCAAGACATATCGTAGTGCGATATAAATCAATGGCGGGGACGATGGCGTTGCCTCGGTCTCCGGGATGAGCCCTCATCGCTCTTTTCAGATTAATTCAGCAATACCGGACTGAAGTCCGATGGCCTGAAAGGCGAATGTGACAGTATGGTCGCCGAAAAGGAATCGTGATGCCCCATATCGAAACTGAATTGCTCGAACCCGAAGGGCTTTATTGGGCAAGGCGAAACACCGCCGGCCCCGTGGAAGTGGTCCAGGTATCCACAGTCTTTGGCCGGGAGAAGGAATTCCTGACCGTCGCTACTCTGGGCTCAGACGAGCACTATGCGCTTGAGGATTTCGAATTCGTGGCCGAGATCACACCCCCAAGGTTTTGACCACCCCGTCCTCGTATGCAGCTTGGCGCGACGCTGAACTCAGGCGCCAAGCTCGAAAGGTCGAGAAGCAGACATAACACAGGCATTCATAACGAGATCGCGGGCCGCGAGCGACGCAAATCGTCAGCGGCCAGCCGATCGTTTACATGAGTGAATAGACCAGCACCCCGACCGCAGTCCAAAAACCAATGAGCACAAAGGGCATCGCCAGTACCAGAAGCTTTGTCATTGCGATCTCCGTTTCACCATTTTCAAGATCTAGGGTGACTGCTCCGAGAAGATATCGGACCGAGGTCTTAAACGAGGGAGACCAAGGCCCCATGGCGATCGGAACCGCAGGCGATGACATTCGGATGGGTTCAGCGCAGCCTCGATCATGATTTTCGCTTTGTCGCGTGAGTTCGAGGCAAGCGACCGTCATTGACGTCTTGCCGGTGGACTATAAGTTAATTCTGGAATAGCCGGCGAAAGGCCCGGCGGCACGGGCTGGCTTGCATGGCATGGATGAAACGTTGGAATGCCCAGTCGCTTGCGTTGCAATTTTTAGTCACGGGCGGGTGCGTCTCTATCATTGCCATGCTTGCGGTCGGTATTTTTGTCAGTCATTCGATCGAAAACGCCGTCACCCGAAATTCAGCAGCGACGACCGCGCAATACGTAGACAGCGTCATCGCACCACTGCTCCCCGACATGCGCTCCGCCCAGCCGCTCGATGATACAATCGCTCGGGCTCTTGATGAGACGCTCGATCAAGGCGCTCTCGGCCGGCGTCTCATGTCCTTCCGTCTGTGGCGCAGCGACGGCACCGTGCTTTATTCGAACGAGAAGAACCTGGTTGGGAAACGGTTCGAGCCCAATCCAAAACTGCAGACAGCGTTCAGCGGCAACATGGTCTCGAACTTCGAGCGCGCTGTCGACCCTGAAAGCCAGGCCGAACGCGCCATGGATAAGCCGCTGCTGGAAATCTATAATCCGGTGCTTCAGCCCTGGTCCGGCCAGGTCGTTGCGGTTTCAGAGTTCTATGAAGTCGCCGACGGGCTTCAACAGAGCCTGGACCAGGCCCGATTGCAAAGCTGGCTTGCAGTCGCCGGAGCCACCCTCGCCTTTTTCCTTGTACTGTCGGCAATCGTCTTTCGCGGCAGCCGCACGATTGACGTGCAGCGCGATTCGCTTAGAAAGCGGGTCAGCGACCTGTCCGATCTGCTTGCCCAGAACGAGACGCTTCGCCGTCGTCTCCAAAGGGCATCGCAGCGCGCCGTCGCCCTCAATGAAAGCCATTTGCGAAAGATCGGCGCCGACCTGCATGACGGGCCGGCCCAATTGATTGCTTATGCATCCCTGCGGCTGGATAGCGACATCATGCTCAGCCCACGAATAACAAAAGGGCGTCGGCAGGAAGAAGTGCAAATCATCCAGAGAAGCCTCACCGATGCAATGACCGAACTGCGCAGCATCAGCCGGGGTCTGGTATTGCCGCAGATTGAAAACGCATCGCTCTCGGAGATCGTGGAGCGCGCGATAAAAGCCCACGAGGAACGAACCGAAACAATCGTGCGGCGGACACTGCCTGATGCGGATCCCCGCCTTACACCGTCAGGAAAGATCTGCGTGTTCCGATTTGTCCAGGAGGCATTGAACAACGCCTACCGCCATGGCGAGGGGCGCGGACAGGCGGTCGAGGTCACGACAAATGGACAACGACTTGACCTCATGGTGAAGGATGAAGGGAACGGTTTTGATCCGAACCTCGTTCAACCAGAAAATATTGGTCTTGCCGGGTTAAGGGACAGGGTGGAGAGCCTCGGCGGAAGCTTTGAGATCGAGACCTCTCAAAACGGCACGACGGTTCGAATGACGCTTGGCGCAATGGAGGTTGGAGATTGAAGGAAAAGATTAGCCTTGCGGTGGTGGATGACCATCCGCTTTTCCGGGAGGGTGTCACACGCAGCCTCTCTGAAAACGACGAATTTGTCGTTGTCGGCGAAGGCGAAAGCAAGGATGACGCTATCCGCCTGGTCGCCGATTTTCACCCCGATATCCTCTTGCTCGATATCTCAATGCCGGGTGGCGGGCTGGAAGCGATACGACCGATCCTCGAGCGCGCGCCTGCGCAGAAAATTATCATGCTCACGGTGTCGGAATCGAGCGACGACCTGTCCGCCGCGCTGTCGATGGGCGTAAAGGGTTACGCTCTGAAAGGTGTCGGTTCAAAAGCGCTGGCGGAGATCGTCCGCTCAGTTGCTGCCGGGGAAAGTTATGTGAATCCGAGCCTGTCGGCCCGCGTTCTTTCAAAGGCGCTGACAACCCCGGACCAAGAGCCCTCCGGCATCGATCAACTCACGGGTCGCGAGCGCGAAGTTCTCGAGCTTGTGGCCGAAGGGTTGAGCAACAAGATGATCGCGCTGAGGCTCGATCTCATGGAAAAGACCGTGAAGCACCACATGACGCAAATTTTGTCGAAGCTGGGGATCTCCAATCGAACCGAAGCGGCGTTGGCCTGGCGCGATGCCGTCGATATGACTTTGCGCTAGCGGCCGAGTGACCGAAGTCGCCGAATGTCGTCGGGTTTCGCGCGGCGATTGACGATGGTTCTGCCCTTCGGGTCCTTCATAATGTAGCTTCCCTGACTGACAGTCTCGGTAAAGCCATCCGGATGTTGGATGTCGATCGAACCATCGCTGCTTACGCTTGAGGTGACGCTACTCCTGCCCTGATTGCTGGACCCGCTATTCGATCCGGCAGTGCCCGACGAGCTGGAACTGGAGCTTCCGCCGGCGTTGCTGCCCGCTCCGCTGCCGGAAGTGCCGCCGTTGCTGTTGCTGCCATTGCCGTTTCCGTTCCCGTTATTGCCGTTCCCGTTGCCGTTGCTGCCGTTCCCATTCCCGTTTCCGTTCCCGCTGCCGCCGTTCCCGTTTCCATTGCCGTTGCCCCCACCATTGCCGTTATTGCCGCTCTTTGCATGAGCCGAAAGGAGGTGCATTCCGGGGGAACCAGAGATGGTCGAAACACTCAATGGAAGGACGGCCAATCCAAATCCAAGGGCACCTGCGAGCGAGTGACTAAGCCAGCTTCGGCGCTTTCGCATCATGTACTCCATGATTTTGCCAGCGAACCTGCCATCAGCGCCGAGTGGCACCTTGGCTGTCCCTGCAGCGCGGCTCCTTATGGGCGGGAGCGCATTTGGTTTCAACGCTTGATCGCAGGATAGCCTCGCCAAGTCCAGTACAAACGAACGTAGCGACTACGATCCGTAGCCGCCACATTCGCTCAGCAGAATATGCTGCCTATGGTTTAATGGCACATCCGCGTTTCTTTCACCATGGTGTGGCCATTGCGATGGACTTCCACCGTCTTGGTCATGCAGCGAGCCCGTTGATAGCGGGGCCGATGCCAGTCACGGTCCCAATGGCGATCGTGATCATAATAGCGGTGATGATACTGAGGACCGTTATCATCGGTGATGACGACCGACTGTGCATTCGCTGCGCCGAAGGTTGAAGTGATCGCCGCCATGGCGATCGCGGCTGCTACCATGAGCTTTCTCATTGGACATCTCCTTTTTGGATGGGTGGGGTTCGCCGTGGACCGCGACGTCAGTCGAGGACCCTAACGACCTTGCGCGTCGTCGGCTGGACGATCACCCGTTGGTGGTTGACGACCGCATAGGCATATTTCGAGTTTTCAGGCACGGGCGTTACGACGACCCTCTCAGGAAGAGGCTCTCCGACCACGACCTTTTCCTTTACGACGACTTCGTCATCAGGAATGGGTTGTTGCTCGACATAGGTGACAACCTTCTGCGGCGGCGGATCGATGGCAGTACCGACGATCGCTCCTGCCACACCACCCACGGCGGCACCGACAGGGCCTCCGACAACGGCACCGGTAACTGCTCCGCCGGCTGCACCATTGACAGTAGAGGATTGGGCGAATGCGCCGCCGGCCAGGAGACCAAGCGATGCCGCCGCTGTAACAATGATCTTCATGCTCATAACATTCTCCTTTGTTGTCTGCCCTGGCCACCTGTGGCGCCATGGGTTGGGCAGAGCTGTAGGGAAAATGTACGTAACTTCAAATAGTTCCGAGACTAGGCTTAGGTCCGGATCGGCATCAGACTTTGGTCTTGCCGCTCAAAAGACCTACGGCACATACACTATTCGAGAGAAACTTTTCGGCAGTACAAGTTCGATACGCGTGCAAGATTTGGTTGGCTATGGCGACCAATGGCTTGATGAATTGATCCGCGAAATGCTCGGCCGATGCGTCCAATGGCAGTCGGCGGTCACCCGGCGACAAGGCGTTTTGGAGCGCAGTGCGTTGGCGCTTCGACACGCGCCCGGGAGCGCCAAAGAAATTCCATTCGTCTTTGCTTCCAAGGCGTTGGCGGTGCGAAAGGTTCTTTGCCCTGTCACTATCAGATAGGTCATAACGCCAACGGAATAAATGTCGTCGCCTTCGCTGGGCTCGGCGCCCATCAGGCGTTGCGCCGAGGCGTAAATGGGCGTCACGGCGCCGAGGCGACCGAGGTCCGCACCGTATTCTCTTCGCCGAGCGACGAACTGCACGCGACGGGATATCTTCGCAACCGGGGTAGCCCAGGTGTTTCCTCACAAGAGGCGCGACGCTGCAGTCGCTGGGCCCGGGGCGGTGTAATCATGAGCAACGGCCGCGCCCTCGCCATCGATCTTCGCATCTGCCCGTAGACTTCACCAAATTCGCCGATCGTGCGACGATCGTCTTTGTTGTTGAGAGGCATGTGGCCGAGAACGGAACCGGCTATGAAGTCGGCGGACAAGTCATTCTCGATCGCAAGACGCTGGCTATCTCGCAATCGAAGTCATGCCGACAGTGGTCAACCCCGGTGTTCGCAGCAACTGCTCACCTCGGTCGAAACCCTGCCTCAATCAACTGATTTGCGCCGATGCATCGACAACGGAAGCAACCGCATAACGGCCACGGTCGGCTGGACGAAATCGCAGAGACGATCGGCCTTGTAACAAAAAGAGCGAAAATCTGGATGAGACCCCTTGCAGTTTTTCCCGGTTCCGCATAGATGACTGCCACCGCAAGCGCGAACGACTGAACCGCGCAAGAGGGCGATTAGCTCAGTTGGTAGAGCGCCTCGTTTACACCGAGGATGTCGGGAGTTCGAGTCTCTCATCGCCCACCATATTTCCACATTAAAAGCATCGTTTTTTCCAATATTTACAGTGCATTGAGCGTTTTTTCTCGTGTTGATTTCCCCTCACCTTCTCGCCCAAAATGGCCATTGATTCTATCGCGAAACCCGGAACGCGCCCCCACCTAAAAAACGGGAATGGCGAAAACATCCAGTATTATCCCAGAGGGCCGATCTCGTTTTGGCCTGGGATGCCGCAGAAAAAATGATCAAGCGTTGAGTGAGGATCTCTCTGATCGTGTCAGTCGGCAATGGAACGTGGCCATTTGAGGTGTGAGGAACAGACGATGTTTCCTGGTCACCGTCTGTCCTTGTGGAGTCCAGCAAGCAGGTCCGTAAAGGTCCGCCAGAACCATTTGCTCTTGCTGAAGGCGTGGCCCTGTACCGCATCGGCGTGGGGCTCCGCAAGCGTATTATGACCATTTCTGGATTGCGCTTTCAGGACGTGGAAAAAGCTCGAAGGTCTTCTTGAAACCTACGTTCATGTCGATGATGCTGGAAGGGAAGTTGGCGATCGGTATAACCGGCAGCGCTGCTGCGGCACGCACGGCACTGGCTCGCGATTGCTCCGCGGGTGCGATCCGACAGCCGCAGCGA
Organism: Rhizobium sp. BK376; assembly: GCF_004341625.1. Taxonomy (GTDB): domain Bacteria; phylum Pseudomonadota; class Alphaproteobacteria; order Rhizobiales; family Rhizobiaceae; genus Rhizobium. The sequence goes on from NZ_SLZG01000024.1 coordinate 64,606, forward strand.
TCGCATCCAAGTCAGGCCCAACGTCCCTGATTATCGCGCATTCATCCGCGGTCCATAGCTTCTGTCCGCTCATCGTGCAGCCCTCCTTTCGCATCCGGCGCCGGGCGCGTTCGCCATTGGCGGCATTTCGAGCGTAGTAGGCGAGTGACACGGCGCTACCTCCGAGGAGAGGTTCACGCGAAAGAGCGGAGAGGGCGAGGCACATTCATGGTTTTCCAAAGGGTTCTTGCGATACAATGCCAGGGCACTCGGGAGGCAATCCAATGATGGGCAGCAAAGTCTGCACCAACGGCGACGAATATGATGCGTTCCTGCGCCGAAGCCGCCGGCTCATCTCATGGGGTCGGGGCGAACTGAAGAAGATCAAGCGCGGCTTCTGGAAGCGGCAGCGCAAGACCGCTGCATCGGACGCTCGCTATGCGGACGGCGGACGCAGGCACGAGTGAGCATCACAACCGATTTCATCTCTGAGCTAATCCGAGCGAACTCAGGACCTGAACCTGCGCGGAAACCTTTGATGGTGTCGATAACGTTATCGAGCTTGTCGCCGAAGGATTCCACAACCCCGTCAATCCGATCGTTGGCGGCGTCGATCCCTTCTTGTTTTCCGAGGTTGCCTCTATCGCTCGCGTGACCTGAAACGAGATCGGCGGGATCTGGGCCACCCGTTGCTGCAGGCCGCTGATCGAGTCCTGATAACCTTTGAGCCGATCCTTGCGCGCCTCGGCTTCGACGTCGAAACATACTTGCGGGGGGAGTATCGTCCAGATGTACCCCGCCGAAGCCGCGTTGTCAGCAATACCGCCTACGATAATCGCGACCTACCAAACGTTCACCCGCCATGTCTCAAGCTTTACCGGCATTTTCAAATCCTCATCTGCCACCCTTTGATGCCCTTTCGGTAGGCACTGATTTTTTGGATTGACTCTCGCAAAGCCTGGAACATAATAAGAACACAGAGGCGGAAGAACGCCTCAATCAACAGCAATATGTGAAGTCGTGAACTGCGCTTGCCCGCAGAAGGAGTAGCCGTGTCCGCTGTCCGTGCCGAAATTTCCGAAATCGATCCGGTCGACGAAATCCTTGAAGCTTCCCGGGGCGATGCTCGTGCGGCAATCGCGGATATACTGGCACAGTGCAATCATCTCCACGATCAGCTTGAATTGGTATCGGCGGCAATGAGCACGGGCCTCACGCGAGGATGGCAGCCAAATGCTGATCGACCTCGTCTCGAAGGAGAAGAGCCATGAGCGAAGTTGCAGAGTATGAACTGGCAAAAGGCCTCTACCATGCCCGGCCCGAGCCCCAAGAGCGGGACGAAGCAGATCCAAGATTATTGGCCGAGATGGCCGACAAGGTTGGCCTACAGTTTTTTACCACGTGCCTCTACGAATGCGAAGAATCAGTCCCGGTGGGCGAGCTCCACATCGCACTATGGCCCACTGGCGACGCTTGGGGCATGGCCAGATTCCAGGAAGGTGAGCGCGGGGCAACCCCGGTCCTTCACGTGAAAGGCGAGACGATCGAGAATGTTGCGAGCAAGCTCTACAACCTACTTGGTTTCGCGGAGCTTGATTTGAACAGCATAGCGGAGACCTACGATAACCTTTCGGAAGCTTAGAGCCTGACCGAAAAAGAGTTGAGTGAAATCAGTCATTTGTGATTCTGTTTGTTTGCTTAGGACGAACGGAGACCACAATGGGTTGGACTGA
>NZ_SLZG01000025.1 GCF_004341625.1 Rhizobium sp. BK376
ACCGACCAGTTCCCGAACAACGTTCCGGAAATGGCGCTGGCTTACTACCACGTTCTGGCAGGCGGCGGCTTCAAGAACGGCGGCACCAACTTCGATTCGAAGCTGCGTCGCCAGTCGCTCGACCCGGCAGATCTCTTGATCGGCCACATCGGCGGCATGGATTGCTGCGCCCGCGGCCTGAAGGCTGCTGCCAAGATGATCGAAGACAAGGCCCTGTCGCAGCCGCTTGCAGACCGCTACGCCGGCTGGGATTCCGCCGAAAGCCAAAAGCTGCTGCGTGGCGAATACTCGCTCGACGAGATCGCCCACTGGGTCGAAAGCAGGGACATCAACCCGCAGCCGAAGTCCGGCAAGCAGGAACTGCTGGAAAACATCGTCAACCGCTACGTCTGATCGTAGCGATCGCACCGACCCAATCCAAAGAGAATGAGGATATCCATGAAAAAGAAAGTCTTGATCGATTCTGACACCGGACTCGACGATGCCATGGCCTTCGTCCACGGCATGCTCTCCGACGACATCGAAATCATCGGTGTCACCAGTGCGTTTGGCAACGCCGAAATGATCGACTGCGCGTATCACGCCCTTGAAATCATCGAGCTGATGGGCAAGAAGATTCCGGTCGTGAAGGGAGCTACCGATCCCCTGATTTCGGGCTGCGGTCCGGCGGCCCACGTCCACGGCCAGTATGGTCGCGGGCCGCTTGGCAAGCAGGATCGCGAGAGCGAAATCACGCCCGGCTACGCTGCGATTTGGATGCTTGAGCAGATCCGCAAGTATGGTGACGAGCTCACAATCGTCGCAATGGGCCGTTTGACAAACATCGCGATCGCGACCCGTATCGACCCGGAACTGATGCGCATGGTCGGCCAGATCTACTGGCTGGGCGGCGCGATCACTGCCTCCGGCAACACCAGTCCTGTTGCCGAGGCGAACGTCGACGGCGACGCGGAAGCTGCCAAGATCGTCTGCACGTCAAAGCTTCCTCTCACGATCCTGACGCTAGACGTATCGATGAATGCTCGAATTTCGGACGAAGATGTCGAGAAGATGAAAAGCGTCAGGCATCCTGGCGTGCAGCATCTGGTCAAGGTCCTCCCGTACTACATCGACTATTATGAGACGATCTATGGCATCCGGGCATGCGCGGGACACGTCGGCCTGCTTCTCGCGCTCGTGATGGATCCGACCTTGATCAAAAAGGTTCATCACCTACCGGTGGATGTAGAAACGAAGGGTGAACTCACCCGCTCGATGCTCGTCGTTGACCGTCGGAAGCTTCGTGCGCTTTCGGAGCCCGACACGTCGAAGGATGGCGGCGCCCGGATCGTTGTGGACGCCGACACCGATCGCTATCACGAGATGTTCATGAACGCACTCATGAGCGCGGACAAGACCGCATCCGCGGTCTGATCGTCTTGACGTCATCGGAGCCGGCAACCAATCTTGGCGGTTCCGTTTCCGCATGGTCTTGTCGCGCGGTTCTATCCGCGCCGACGACCGATAGCAGCGGACACTCGCACTATTCGAGGAGACACGGGAATGCAGTGCGCTCTCCAGGCGGTTGGAATTAACAAGAAATACGGCGCCCTCGTCGTCAACAAGGACATTAACCTCGATATCATCGCAGGCGAAGTCCATGCAGTCATGGGCGAAAACGGCGCGGGCAAGTCCACGCTGATGGGAATGCTTTTCGGCCTCATAAAGCCGACAGGTGGGACGATCAAGCTGAAGGGCAAGGACGTGTCGTTCTCGTCTCCGCTGGATGCCATCGCAGCAGGCATCGGCATGGTTCATCAGTCATTCAAGCTATTCATGTCGCTCACCGTTTGGGAGAATATCACTTTCGGTTCGGAGCCGACCAGCATGGGGCTGATCGCAAGGCGGCAGGCCCGTCAACGGGTCCTCGAACTTGCAAGGCAACACAATTTGCCAATTGACCCAGATGCCACCGTCGGCAAGCTTCCGATTGGAATGCAGCAGCGGGTCGAGATTCTCAAAGCGCTCTACAGGAACGCTGACATTCTGATACTCGACGAGCCGACGGCGGTTCTCTCGCCCTCAGAGCGAGACGGTCTGCTCGCGACGATGCGTTCGCTCGCCGACAATGGCAAGGCCCTCGTTTTCGTCACTCACAAACTTAACGAAGTCATGACGGTGTGCGACCGGGTGACGGTCCTGCGAAAGGGCGTGGTGACCGAACGTTCGCTCGTCAGGGAAACGACCGCTGACGAGATTGTCACCGCAATGACTGGCCGCGAGGTAAGCAAGCATCTCGATCGGCCGTCGGCCAACTTGGGCGATGATGCGCTCGTGGTTGAAGGGCTGACCGTCGGCCCCAGTTCCAAGCCATTGGTGGACGGTCTTTCGCTCACGGTGCGTTCGGGAGAAATCGTCGGCATCGCTGGCGTCGCCGGAAATGGGCAGACGGAATTGGCAAACGCGATAACCGGCATCGGAGAGATGGCGAGCGGGAGGATCCGGATCAACGGCACGGACATCACTGCGCTGTCCGTGAAACAGCGCCGTCTGACTGGTCTGTCGTTCATTCCAGAAGACCGTCACGACGTCGGTTCGGTCTGGAACATGGGAGCGGACATCAACGTCGGCATGGGCAGCCTCGAAAAGGCGCCGCAAAGCCGACGTGGGATCGTCGACCGTGCAGCACTACGTGAAAAGGCCAAGAGACTGATCTCCGCCTTCAGCGTCGCCATTGCGGGACCCACGACGAAGGTCGGCAATCTCTCGGGCGGAAATCTTCAAAAGCTGATCGTCGCGCGGGAATTGGACTACGGCTCTCCGGTCCTCGTCGTGGAGCAGCCGACCAGAGGCGTCGATGTCGGCGCGATCGAGTACATACACCGCGTCCTTCTGGACGAGCGGACGAACGGCAAGGCCATCCTGCTTATCTCATCCGAGCTTCCTGAAATCTTGGCACTCAGCGATCGGATCCTTGTCATGTACGAGGGCAAGTTCGTCGCCGAGTTGGATCCCCGCAGGACCGATGAACGCGAGATTGGTTTCTACATGGCTGGCGCCAAGGAAAAAGGGAGAAGCGAAAATGCTCGCTAGTGTTTTCGGAAACCGTTGGATGGCCGCGCTCGCAGCGCTGGTATTTGGAACGGTACTTGCTCTGGCCATCCTTGCTGGATCGGGCACGAACCCGTTCGTCGCGATGGCGTCCTTAATCCACGGCAGCCTGGCGCCGGAGAGCCTCAGCGACACCATCAACTGGGCCGTGCCCCTCGTCGGAATGACCTTGGCGGCTGCCATTCCACTTCGTGCGGGCATCATCAATCTTGGAGGCGACGGGCAGCTCGTCGCCGGTGGCCTGGTCGCAGCACTCGTCGCGATCTACGGTCCTCAGATGGGCGCTCTTACGACGGCGCTCGCAGTCCTCGCCGCTATCGTTGCCGGAGGGCTAGTGGCGCTGGTCGCGGCATTGGGGGAGACAAAGTTTCGGATTCCGCTGCTGATCTCAAGTCTTCTCCTTAGCTATCCCATTGTCGGCGTCGCCTCTTACCTAGTGACCACACCGCTGGCCGATGTCGGGTCTGGTCTGGCTCAGACCGTCCAGGTGCCTGAAGCAGTTCGTCTCGGCCTCCTCGGCGGATCGGTCAACGCGGGAGCGATCCTCATCTTGTTGATCTGTGTCGCCGTCGTCGTCATCGACCGCTTCACCGTCTTCGGAATGCATGTTCAGGTGCAGGGCAGGAACAGCAAGTTTGCTCTCTATTCGGGCGTGAACACAGAAGCGCAGACCCTTCAGCTCATGGCGGCCGGCGGAGCGATCGCAGGTCTGGTCGGTGGCGTACTTGTACTGGGAAGTTTCTACCGTTTCATCGACGGCGCGCTTCTGACGCCTGGCTATACCTACTCAGGACTGATGGCTGCACTGGTCGGTAACGGGCATCCGCTTCTTTCAATCGTTACGGCGCTATTCTTTTCCGCTCTGCAGACCGGCGGTTTCGCCATGCAGCGCGCTACCGGCGTCCCGAGAGTGTTCACGACGATGATGCAGGCCGCAGTCGTGCTCGTCCTCACCCTGAAACCCGGAAAGCACGAATCCCATGACTGACATCATCTCACCATTTCTTGTGTTCTCCGCAATTCAGGCCGCGACGCCGTTGCTTCTCGCGGCTCTTGCCGGACTCCTTTGCTCCCGTGCAGGCGTCTTCAATATGGCGCTGGAAGGGCAGATGCTCGTCGGCGCCTTCGCCGCGGTCTTCGGATCCTATGTGACCGGAAGCCAGCTGGGCGGCGTCGCTCTTGCGATGGTCGCTACGATGGCCTTCTCCATCATCCTGGGCGGCGGAGCCACCTATCTGCGAGGCAACCCAGTCGTCATCTGCGTGGGAATGAATCTGCTGGCGTCGGGGCTGACCGCCTTTCTACTGCGCAGCATATTCGGTGTAAGTGGGACATTCACCTCGCCTCGGATCGCGCCGCTTTCCAAAATCAGGCTGCCCTTCCTCGAGGCTCTAGGATCATACGGCCGGGCCTTCAGCAACCAGACTTCGCTGACCTACCTGGCGTGGGTGCTGCTCATCGTCTGCACCGTGGTTCTGTTCAAAACCGCCGCAGGGCTTCGCATCAGAGGTGTCGGCCAGAATACTGCCGCTGCAACGACCCTTGGAATAAATGTAATGAGATTTCAGCTCCTCGTGGTCGTCCTAACTGGAGCACTTGTGGGCCTGGCGGGAGCGCAGCTCTCTTTGGGCGCGGTCACCTTGTTCTCCGAAGACATGACGGCAGGGCGAGGATGGATTGCTCTTGTGGCGATCATGCTGGCGCGTGACAATCCCCTAGGGGCCGCGGCCGCGGCGCTCCTTTTCGGTCTCACCGACGCACTGGGACTGCGGCTGAGCTCGTTCGGGGTGCCCTACCAGTTGACAAACACGATTCCTTACGTGGTCACGCTGGTCGCTCTAGTCCTGCTCTCCCGCGACAGAAGAACGCATGCCACCACCTGAACATCTACCGATTGCTCTTGCAGTCAAGACGGGGCGATGGAGATGACATTGCAGCATATGCATAGTCCAATCACTACATTACGCGGTCGAGTACAGTCCGATTAAGAGCGACTCGGAGTGCGCCAGTCGGCAGTTCACGACGCGAGAGTTTAGTCGATACGAAGGCAAGACAAGCCACCCAATCATCGTCGTTATGAATTCGGTTAAATTGAACGGGTTTGGGCATCACTAATAGTTTGACCACGAAACAGAACTGGAGGTTCAAATGTACATTCCTGCGCCAGATCGCTATCAAGGAACCGAGTATAGAAGGTGCGGAACTTCCGGGCTAAAGCTCTCTCCTATTTCCCTTGGCCTTTGGCAAAATTTCGGCGGAACGGACGTTTTCGAGACAGGAAGAGCAGTCATTCGTCGAGCATTTGATCGTGGTGTCACCCACTTTGACCTGGCGAACAATTATGGTCCTCCCTATGGTTCGGCAGAGGAGAACTTCGGCAAAATCCTCAACCTGGATCTTCGCTCACATCGTGACGAACTGCTCATTTCGACAAAGGCCGGCTATGATATGTGGGGCGGACCTTACGGATCTGGCGGATCGCGGAAGCACTTGATTGCCTCGCTGGAACAAAGTCTCGATCGCATGGGCATTGAATACGTAGACATATTTTACTCACACCGGCCGTCAGAAGATGTCCCACTGGAGGAAACAGTGGCAGCTCTCGCTCAGATCGTCAGACAGGGAAAAGCACTCTATGTCGGCATATCTTCCTATAGCCCCGAGCGCACTCGCGCAGCGTTTGAAAGCCTGAAAAGCGAAGGCATCACACTGCTCATCCACCAGCCATCTTACTCAATGCTCAACAGATGGATCGAGGACAAGTTATTGGCAGTACTTGACGGCCTTGGCGTCGGCTGCATCGCGTTCTCTCCCTTAGCTCAAGGGCTTCTGACTTCAAAGTATCTGGATGGTATACCGGCAAACGCTCGCGTTACGCGTTCTACATCTTTTGGTGAAAATCTCCTGAGCGGAGACGTAATCGAAAAGGTACGTGGCCTAAACGAGATCGCAAAAAAACGCGGTCAAACACTTGCTCAGATGGCTATCGGCTGGACATTGCGGTCTTCGTTGGTGACGTCTGCATTGATCGGCGCAAGGAATGTTGAACAACTCGATGACTCGCTTGATGCATTGAAGAATGTTGCTTTTTCCGCCGAAGAACTTACTGCGATAGATCGGCTCGCCACAGAGGGCGGGGTTGATCTTTGGCGAAGCCAGTCACGCATCATCTAGTTCCAGATGCTTTTCGTCCTCGTCGCTGCTCTCGCCAGCGATCCGCCGGAAGCAATCAAGCAAGGCAGTGCGTGAGCGCGGGATGATCGTGACGCGAATTGCAATAGTACATCGTCCGGCAATATAACGCATAATGCGCCGCTAGAGATTTCGTCTTTGATGCGAGCTTTGGGAAAAATAGGTAAGTCCCAAGGCAGCCTTGACGGCACTTATCGTCATCGGGGTATCATTGATCGAAATCAGGCCGGAGTCTTAGCTTTCATCTTCCGGCGCGCTGCCCCGAGTTCCTATCGATAACTGGGGCGTCGCCCAGTCTAATCTGAATCCGAAATGATCAGCTAATTCTGATCGGTCGGTCGGCTTGCCATCCTTCGCCAGGTAGCGCGGTGAAGCCGCAATGACCCATGTTGGCACCCCCGCAAGAGGAACAGCTAGCTGGCAATTCCAGTGACCATTTTCAGATCTGGAGATAGCCTCAATGAAGGTTCGTATATCAGATATTGCTCGTATTATTCGAAGTAAGACGCCATGAGCGCGGGGTCGAGCGTCACCGGGTCGGAAACGACGCCGACATTCAGCGTTCCGCCCCTCGCAGGATCATGGGCTTGCGTTCCGGCCGCAGCGAGCAAGAAGGAAGCTGCTGCGGCAACCACTTCGAGTAATCTTCTGATCACTTGAGTTCCCCTTTGTTAGACATTTGATGGGGGCGCCCGATGTACTCGAGCGTCCCTGATAACCGCGAAGCTTATGTTCTGACGAACGCGAGGTTGCGCGCGAGTATGAACGGCGTCAGATATCCGCAAAGATTACTCATCGGCATCACCTCCTCTCTCAAGCTGATGCCTAGATACTCGACCATGAACTCTCTTCGAGCCCTCATCCTGTCCCAGCAATCGGGATATTTTTCCCGAATCTCAGCCCGCCCGCGTTCATCCAAAAGCACAATGCCGTCCTCCGCGTTCGCCGTTTGATAGGCTGATCCTGTCGCGGGAATAATGTCCATTTGAAGCGCCGAATGACTGTGAAGAGTCTCCACGCTGTTCGGATACACTGGCGAATTTATCCACTCCTCAAGGTGAAGTAGATGTCCCGGATTCAGGAGGACGTTGAAGAAGGGATCGCCGAGGCGTTCACGCACCAGCGCATCAAGGCGGCCACCCTCGACGCCGATTCCGACAGTCGAATACCAATCACACACTGTCTCGAAATAGGGAGCTGCAAGACGCTGTACGTAATCTCGAATGTTGTCATCCAGGTCGTCTGGACCTTCCGCAACGAAGCCGGCACGCGCTGTGAGTGCACCAACATATGAGAATGCAATCAGAAACGGGTCGCCACGTTGGATCGTTTTGCTGGAAGGGCTTCTCAATCCGTCCGCCACGGACTCGCCCGATGTCAGCAGTGTATGTGCGCTGAGAGGCAAGCCGATCGGTGCGAGTAATTGGCTCGCCTCAAGCTCGGTGATGCCGGGCTTGACGTTCCGCAGAAGGCGACGGACAGCCTCGGAGCCATGGGTTGCCGCGAACTCAAATTGAGCAATCTCGTCGACCTCAATATGAGTTCGAAGGCCAGTACTCGAATCCATGAGGACATCGGCCGCATTACCGACAGGGCCAAAACCACGGAGAGCATCGGCAATATAGGAAGGTATGTCTAGACAAGTCGAAGGCTTGGGATGCTCCTTCTGCGTAAAATATTTCCAACCGACCGCAGCAATTCTTGAGCCGGTCTCCAACCCAGCTTCTGCCAAATAGTCCGGAAGGAACTTGGTGTCCGTCCGATCCTGACCGAGCAGACCGAAGGGCTTATAAACGACTACCTCAGCTTCGATTGCGGACTTACGGGCCACACCCTGGTTCTCTATGCCCGTCAAGAGCACCGGCTTTTTTCCCTTCGCAACGATAAGCAGCGCTTCCTCGAAGCGTGGGTCAAAGCCAGTGAGATAGGCGATATTGGCGCAATGCTCTCTGTCGCCGTAAACGGCCACCGCATCGAAACCGCGAGCCCAGACTGCAGTCAAAAATCGATGAAAGCGGTCTTCGTAAACGGTCTTTGCAATCTCCGGTCTTATCGTGGGTGTTCCGAAATCTGGCAATTCGAGATGTCTCAGTTCGACGGGCATTTGCCCCTCCATTTTTTTGATATGGTGCAGCCGCCCTTCTCGCGAAAACCGGAGCGGCACGTTGGATACGTCGTCAAATAAGTTGATCGACCGCTGACTTGACCCGGCGCAATCTTAAGAGCGCCGGGTTGGCGTTTTTCGAAGCGCAGCCGTAGCTACGTACAAACGGCATTCGCGCCGTCTTTCGGCAGCAATGTCCAACCTCGTCCGGCGGGAACCGGAAGAGCGAAAAATCAATTGACGTATGGCTTCTAGAGCAGGCGCTCGACCACCGAGTTGAGCGCGACCACGGCCTGGCGAATGTCGTCGTCGTCCGTAAATTCCGCAGGCGAATGAGAGATCCCATCGCGGCTTCTGACAAAAAGCATAGCCGTGGGGATACCTGCCGCGGCCACTTCGGCGGCGTCGTGGAGTGGTCCACTTGGGATTGTTATGCTCTTGCCTTGCTCGTTCCCAACCACTTCTTCGAAAATCGATACCAGATGGGGATCAAACCTGACGGGTGGCGTCGACCAAAGATCGTCAAGCCGGACATCGACACCTTCTTCGGCCGCGATCTGCCGTATCGCGTTTCTGACTATGCGACCTGTCCTTTGCAGTACTTCTAGATCGTCGTGCCCGTGCTCGATGATGATGGAGGAGCCTTCCGCCACTGTCGTTGTGAAATTGGGGGTAACTTCGCACCGCCCGACGCTTCCCACCCCCCCCAAGCGCAGTGCCGTATCACGGACAAGAGTGATCACTCTGGCCGCTGCGACAAGTGCGTCCTTGCGGCCGATCATCGGGCTTGCCGCAATGTGATCCAACCGCCCACTGAACGTGGCCTGGTATCGGTCAGCACCATAGGTTCCGCTGACTGCGGCAAGGGGCTTGCCGAGACGCTCTAGAACCGGCCCTTGCTCTATATGTAACTCGACATAGGCTCGCGCATTCTTGAGCCACCGTCCCGTGCGCTCAAACTTTTCAATCGAGGCACCGTAGGCATTGATCAGTTCTTCGACACTCTCGCCCTTGAGTGATCGCAGCTTTCGAATGTCCTCAAGACGTAGTGTATTTGCAACCGCGCCAGAACCGATCAGACTTCGGCCGAACTGAACCCCTTCTTCATCTGCAAAACTCACTACCCTAAACGTCTTGCTCTGCCTTTTTCCAGTCTCAGCGAGCGCTCTTCCGATCTCAAGTCCGGCCAACACACCCAGTGCTCCGTCGTATTTGCCGCCGTCACTTACCGAATCGAGGTGGCTTCCGACAACTATGGCTTCCTCGCTTTCGCCCGTGAGTGTAAGCCACTGATTTCCTGCTTCATCATTGTCGGACTGCATTCCGACTTGGCCTGCCTTATCGCGCAGCCATATGCGCGCGTTCTCCCAGGTTGGCGTCCAGCACAATCGCTGCGCCCCGCCACCATTGCCGGTCAATTGGGCAAGTTCCTCGAGATCTCGGAGGACTCGATCAGGATTAATGGTCATGTTTCACCTATTTTCTGCGCTGACCCAGGCCCTGCAGCAGTACCGCAATGACTATCAGCACGCCTCTGGCGATGCGTTGAAGGAAGGGGTCGACCCCCGTGAGATTAAGGATATTTGCGAGTACGCCAAGGATGGCCGCTCCGACGAACGTGCCGGCAATCGTCCCCTGTCCGCCGAAAAGGCTAGTCCCCCCTACGACGGTTGCCGCGATCGCGTCCAGTTCCGAGCCGTCGCCTGCAGTACCGCTTCCAACGCCAAGTTGGGACGCGTACAAGACGCCTGCGAGCGCTGCGCAAACACCCGAAATGACATAGACTGCGAGCTTGGTGAAGCGGACGTTGATGCCGCTGAGACGCGCGGCTTCTTCGCTCGATCCGATCGCGTAGACGCCTCGGCCAAAGACGGTGTTGCGAAGGATGAAGTGGGCAACGACGGCCAGGATAAGAAAGACAACGGTCGGATTTGGGACACCCAGCGTCTTGCGGTTACCGAGCTCATACAGAAAGTCTGCGTCGATCGGAATGGCTTCGCCGCCGCTCAAAATCAACGCTAATCCGCGCGCGGCTGCAAGCGTTCCAAGCGTCATGATAAACGGCTGGATCCGTCCAAATGCCACTCCCACGCCATTGACACCGCCCAGCAACGCTCCCGACAAGATTGCTGCGACAATGCCGGCTGCGGCGCCATAGTCCTTGGTGACATGCGCGATGATGACCGCAACTACCGCCATCATGGAACCGACCGACAGATCGATTCCCGATGTGAGGACAACGAATGTCATGCCAACCGCGAGCACGCCGACAATCGCAATTTGGCGTGAAACATTGAGCAGGTTGGGTTCGGTCAGGAACTGCGCCGACGCGAGCGAGGAAAACAGCAGAAGTGCTATCAGACCGACAACGGACCCTTTCGGTACCTTTACGCGCCAGCGCCTCTTGGCGACCGGCAGTTCTTCAGATTGAGTTTGCAAGGGGTTTGTCCTCCACGTCTTCGGAAAGTGCATATCTGCTGATGGTGTCCTCTGAGATCTGCGGGCGATGCAACATGGCCCTGCTTCTTCCTTTCCGCATGACCATCACGCGGTCGCAAATCAGAATCAGCTCATTGATCTCGCTAGACACAACTAGGACTGCCACGCCGTCCGAGGCGAGTTGATGGATGATTTTGTAGATGTCAGACCGGGCCCCTACATCGACACCCCGTGTCGGTTCATCAAGAATGAGGAGTTTCGGCTTCGTAATGAGCCAGCGCGCCAAGAGGACCTTTTGCTGATTGCCGCCCGAAAGCTCCCGAACTGGCTGGTCGACGTCCTGGTATCGCGTCTTGAGCGGCTTGAGGGCTTCAATCGCGAGAACTTTCTCCTTTGCGCGGGTGATCCAGGACATGGGTGACCGTCCGAACATCCCCGCCAGCGAGACGTTCTCTCGGATGCTGCGGTCGAGAAGAAGTCCGTCGGTCTTGCGGTCCTCCGAAAGGAACGCCATTCCGAGTCTCCGTGCGTGTTTGTGGTCGCCAGAGCGCACAAGCTGATTGGAGAATAGCACATCGCCGCTGATCCGCTTCTCAAACCCGGCTACAGCCCGCACAAGCTCACTTCTGCCCGAACCAACGACGCCGGCTATCCCGAGCACCTCGCCTGCCTTCAATTCGAAACTTACATTCTCGAACATCCTGCCGCTCAAAGCCGCCACTTTCAGCGCTGTGGCGCCGGGGGTACTCGCATCGCGAATTGTCTGAACAACATCTCGGCCCGTCATATGCTTGATGAGTTGCTGCTCGGTCATCTCCTTCGTCGGCCATGTTCCAACACAGCGACCGTCTCGCAGAACGGTTACCCTGTCCGCCAGTTTAAAGACTTCATCAAGATGGTGGGTGATGTAGACCACCGTGACACCTTCGGCCTTCAGACGCATCACGGTCTGATGAACGACCTCAATGTCATGTTTGCCCAGCATCGCCGATGGCTCGTCAAGAACGAGGATCTTGGCATTCCTGAACACAGCCCGAGCGATTTCGAGGAGCTGTCTCTGACCGAGGGACAGGTCGGAGACGAGCGTGTCCACGTCGAGATTAATCTTAAGACGGGCGAGCGCCTCTCTTGCTTGCTTTCTGGCCTCGCGCCAGTTCACAACGCCGAACCGGCTGGGAAGCTGTCCCAGCAATACGTTTTCAGTGACCGAAACACTCGGGCACGCCGTCAACTCCTGGTGGACCACGCTTATGCCCTTGCTTAGCGCTTCGCGTGGACCGAAGGAATCGACGCGGCCGTCATGGAGCCAGAGCTCGCCTGATGATGGAGAGACACTTCCTGACAGGATATTGATCAAAGTACTCTTACCTGCGCCATTCTCGCCGGCGATGGCATGGATCTCGCCGGCTTGGAGTGAGAGGTCTATGCCGCTCAAGGCATAGACCCCCCTGTACTCCTTGGAGATTTTGCGCAGTTCAATGACCGTAGTCATGATTGCGCAACTCCTCAGCAGGGATTTGACGGAGGTGCGAAACGGCCCCAGCCCGTTTTAATTGCTTCGTTCGCGTTCGACTTGGTCACAGGATCGCCGTTTGGAAGGCGCAGTCTCAGACCTGGCTGGTCATATTTCTCAGCATTCGGGAATTCCTGGCCGCGAAGGGCATAGATCGCCGCGCGAAGGCCAATGTCGCCGATCAGTGCGGAGTAGCCGATATTGCCTGCAAGCTGGCCGTCGGCGACCGACTGCATGCCGGCCCGTGAGGCGTCGATGGTGTAAACACCGATCTGCTTACATTTTCCAGCACGAGCGACCGATCGGGCAGCAGCCCAACCCATGTCCTCGCCATGAGTGAAGATCGCGTTCAGGTCCGGAAACCGTGATATAAAATCGTCCGTCACCGAGGCCGTCTTCTCTCGTTCCCATTCTCCGTCGCCGCGGGCCACAAGCTGTACGTCCGGATGCTCCTTAAGAGCTTCCGCAAGACCTTTGCCCCGGTCAATTGCTACGGAAGTTCCCGATAGGCCCGTAATTTCCGCTATCTTGCCCTTGCCCCCGATGTCACTGATCATCTGCTCGGCTTCTGCCTTGGCAAGTGAGATGTTGTCTTGGCTGATGAACAGAGTTTTGGGACCATAAATATCTCGGTCGATTGCGATCACGGGCTTTCCGGCGTCCATGACCCGACGAACGGCATTAGACAATCCGTTTGCCTCGAGAGGACTTACGATCAGTGCATCGACGCCCTTGGCAAATAGGTCGTCAATATCGTTGCTTTGCTTCGATAGGTTGCACCCGGCATCTGTGGTAATAATTTCGACATCGGGATGACGCTTAGCCTCTGCAAGCACGCTTTCAAGCATGGCGACGCGATAAGGAAACGTAAAGCAAGTCTGGGAAAATCCAACGAGGATCTTCTTCTTGCCTTCGATGTTCACTGGCCCTTCCGGAAGAGGAAGGACGGACGTGTATGGTAAATCGGCATATGTCTCCACCGACTTTTCTTTAACGAGGGCTTGTCCATTGCCTGCTTCCTCCCCATGGGCCGAGGCAAACGCGGCGCAGACAAATAGAGGTGCCGCGAAACCGAGCCAAGCCCGGCGCGTCTGAATATAATTGATCATTTCAAGTGCTCCCAGTTACGATAAGTTTTGTCAGCATACAAATGCGTGGCGCTTATCTTCACGCCTTTACCTCGGATTGACTGGCAAAACCATCTTGCAATTCCGAAGATAAGTTGATTGAATAAACTAAGTCAAGCGGGCGGAGATAATTTTGTTTCGGCCTCGCCGAGGTCGCATGACGTCGTTGTCTGCTGGCAGATGATCGCGGTATCAGGTATCTCACGTCGACTGGCGATGTAGAATCGACCTGCTGGAGGAGCTGCCGTAGGAGGCAGATATCCTCTTCGTATGGGCGGCAAGGAAATGAATGTGGACAATTTGATCAGAAAGGGAAGACAAACCCGGCAGATGACAATGGACCGGGAAGGCATGCGTCGGGCGAACCTTGCAGTGATCCTGAAAGAGATTGTGCTTTCCGGTCCAATCTCAAGAGCACAGCTTACTAAGTTGACAGCTTTGAACAAGGCAACCGTCACAAACCTGACTGACGAATTGCTTGAAACGAACTGGATACGAATGAGCGGCACGAATCGCGGCCCCGTGGGGCGTCCTCAGGAACTTTTATCTCCAAATCCTGCTAAAGGCGTCATCGTTGGAGCAGAGATTAACGTCGATCACGTGAAAGTTCTCGTCTCTGACCTTTCGGGGAGAGAAAGGATCGTTTCCAAGGTAGAACGGGTCCTCGGTGCGATGACCTTTGGGGAGAGTATCCAGCTTGTCGGTGATACTATACGGGCTGCTCTAAACGAATTGGGTCTCTCGCCATCGTCGGTGCTTGGCATTGGGTTAGCAGTTCCGGGTGTCGTGGACGAGAAGAAGCAGTTGCTCGTAGCCGCGAATCTCGGATGGCGTCGCCAAGACGTCCAGCGACTACTCCGGGCCGAGTTGCGGGATTTGATCCATCCTAATGTGATCATCGCCATAGACAACGAAGCGAATCTTGCTGCGATAGGAGAGCAGGTTTATGGCCCCCTGGGGTCGCTGGAGAATTTCATTTATCTTTCTGGCGGGCCAGGGATCGGGGCAGGGGTCATGGTCAATGGGCATATCCTGCGGGGCGCGCACGGCGCCGCCGGTGAAGTGGGCCACATCACGGTCCAGCCGGATGGGCCGCAATGCGAGTGTGGAAAGAAAGGCTGCTGGCAAGTCTACGTCGGTCGAGATACCCTGGCGCGGCGGTACACAGAGAGGTTGCGGATCGCGGGAAGAGAAGCTGCTGGGGCTCTCACTCATCTTGACATTCGTTCGCGTTCAAGAGCCGGCGATGAGAACGCCGCTGAATCGATGCGCACCCTTGGACATTATCTCTCGGTCGGGCTCGGAAATCTGGTCGAGATGTATGATCCGGCCGCAATTGTCCTTGGGGGTTTTTTTGCAGAGATTTACGATGATGATTTTGCGGAGTTGAAGGCCGAGTTTGTTGACTGGTTGATGGACAGCTTCGGCCGCAACGTTGATTTGAGGAGCCCCGTAAAGGGTCAAAATGCGGCGGTTTGGGGGGCGGCTGGCGTGATCACCGGCCTGCTTCTTGAGGATCCGCGGTCATGAGATCTTGAGGCTTTGACTGCATTGCTCAATATCAGGTTGTAGCGCAGCGGCCCCGAGCAGATAGGAGTTCGAGTAAAGCGCCCATCGCGAGACAAGTTCTTGCCCGTGAAAATGGACCAAGCAAAACATGGCCGTGGCACAAAATGCACGTAATCGTTCCGGGGCCGAAGCAGCACGCCTTGCCACTGATCACGATTGCGCGCAACTCGGGCCTTACGCTATTGGCCGCTGACGATTCAGAATAGATGGTTGCGTGATGTCCGCCGAGCTCTACATCGGAACGAGCGCGCCTGTCCGAGGTGCGATGCGCGAGGCCATCCATCTGCCAGGGTCCTAGCTCGCTTCCCGCCGACAGCTCGGCCGGCGGGAGGTGGCATATTCGCCGTTTGTCATCCGGACTTCAACGCGACGCGTTTTGCAGTCTGGCCTGGATTTCTTCTAAGAAGCCGGGCAGTGGGTACCAGCTGGAGTGCACGAGATGAAGCGATCCGTTGATCGTCGAGACGCCGATGGTTTGCTCCGTGTCGTGGCCTCGAAGAACCACAGGTGCCCACAAGGCCTCAATCGTCAGTTCTCCGATCGAAGACGAGAACGGGACTTGCCCCAAGTTGGACACGAGCATGGTATCGGAGAAGGCGTCTGCATTGAAACGAGCCCCATCAGTTTCATCCATGTCGGTCGACATTGCTTCATAGACCGCACTGAAGACCGGGGCTCCGCCCTCGAGTGTCTTCACCGAAAGTAAGGAAGCAGCGACTGACCTAGCCATCTCCCAAATGTCGCTAGGCGCTTTGGGATCTATCACGGTTGATGTCTTGCTGACAGCGACAACACATTCATCGTTTAGCTGTAACAGCTTTCGAAGATTGACCGGAGAGAAGATGCTGACGGCTTGATCGCGCCACGCGGCGTCAATGGCGCGCCCTGCCAAAGTCGCTGCGGCACAAATAATCCCGTGCATTGTCGTGCCTTCCCGTCGTGCGCGCTCCCTCAACAAGGTGGTCGTTTCGGACGCAACGGCTAGGCCCTTTACGTGCACAGGCTTCTTTAAGCGTTCAACCGCTAGAGCGTGCGACAGCCGCTTGCCGGGCGCTGATGTCGGTCTAGTCGGGGCGCCCAATATCTGGTCGATTGACGGCGGAAAATCATAAGGGGCCAGCTGCTGCCCTGATAGTGCCTCCAGCAAATCTCGAAGCATATAGATCGACGACAACCCATCGGAAATGGCGTGATGAGTGACAAGGAGGACGAATACTTTTTCACTTTCGTGTATCAACACTACACGAGCGAGCGGTCCTTCGGTCGGATCGAACAATGTGGCGATTTCCCGCTCCACTTCCCGCTCCCAAGTTGTTCCTAGCGGAGCAACCCGCAAAGGAACCCTGCCGCCGGACGTTCTGTAGAAATGGGGAACCCGCTGCTGCGAGGAGTCGATAGAGACGGACAGCATTGGGTGCCGCGCCTGGAGCGCATCCACTGCAGCGCGCCAATCGGATACACGTGTCCGCCCTTTCACCTCCGCAGCGATGCAGAAATGCATCGGGGAACTATGATCGAAAAGCCAGAAGTACTCTTCAATGACCCCGAGCGGGCGTAGAGTAGGAAAACAGGTGTCCATCGCGTATCCTCAAAATCCTGATGATTGTTTTGTCGGTTGTCGGGTGCCTATCCGGGGGCAAAGTGTGAAATTCTGTGACGTCTCCGTCGGTACTGACCTGCCCAAAAAGCGACGTCGCTTGGGACAAGCGCAATCCTTCAGAATGAGCGTGATCTCAGGTTCATTGTCCTGAAGATTGCTGTAATGGGCTTCCCGGCCGGAAGAACGCTTCCTGACCAAATCCTATATCCCCGCCGTCGGCGGGTTCCGAACGCCGTTATGTCACTACAGGAGTGACCAACAATCATTGTCCCGCATCAGGAACCGCGTTGGGCCCACGGGGAATCAGAATGAAAAGTTCTAAAACAACACTTATACGCCAACAATGCGGTTGTGCTGTGAGTTTAATTTCGCGTAGCGCACATTGCCTATCTGGACCAACGGGGGCCGAGATTGCGACGACGTCTGGCGGTCGAAAAGGTTGGACACATATCGTGTTGCCGCGCGACTACCACGGCGTAAATAGACGGCGTGGCTGTTCCAAATCCTGTCAGATCGTTCTCATGATCACCGAGTGACGATCGAAAAGGATAAAATCATCGCGTTTGATGGGCGCTGCGGTGCCGGATATCGAGTTACCAGCACCCGATTGTGATGGCAGCTCAAAGCTAGGTAGTTTGCGATGCGAAGGCCGTGATCAGTTGCTGAATTTGATAGTCGGCGTTTTGCCAAGCAGCTAGTCTGATTGGTATTTTTTCGTCACCTTAGACACGTGCCGCTCCCATCTTCGAGAGCGGCACGTCTATTCCATCAAAATTTTATGCCTCGCTAACCGCAGCGCGACCGGAGTCAGCGGCGCTCCCCCGAGCGAAGGCGAGCCGCGGTCGCCGGGACAAGGCGAAAGCATCATCAGAGTCCAGCTTAGCGGATCGAGGCCCTAAGTCGAACCGTGAGACAATCCTTCGAAGTGTTGTAACCTCGGCCTTCAAGGATGCACTCGCAGCATTGCTTTCCTCGACCATTGCTGCGTTTCTCTGGGTGACCTGATCCATGTGATTGACCGCCGTGTTGACCTCTGAGAGCCCGGCAGCCTGCTCTTTCGCGGAGGTTGCGATCGCATCCATGTGTCGGTTTATTTCGACAACGTTACTTTCGATACTCTTCAATGCCACCCCTGTTTGGCTCACGAGTCTCACCCCTCCCTCGACTTCCGTGGTGGAGGTGCGTATCAGGCTCGTGATTTCACGCGCCGCCACCGCCGACCGCTGCGCCAGTTCGCGCACCTCTTGAGCGACAACTGCGAAACCTTTGCCAGCCTCGCCAGCTCGCGCAGCTTCGACTCCTGCGTTGAGCGCAAGAAGGTTTGTCTGAAATGCGATGTCATCGATGACCCCAATGATGTTGGAGATCTGTTGCGATGAGGTTTCGATCTTTTGCATAGCCGTGACTGCGTCGGCGACGATCACGCCGGAACGCGCAGCGCTGTCATTTGTCTTCTGTGCAAGCTTTCTTGCTTCATTTACCCTATCAGAGGCGTTGACGACATTTGTCGTAATTTCGTCGAGAGCTGCAGCGGTCTGCTCAAGCGAGGCAGCTTGTTGCTCTGTACGTTTTGAGAGGTCACCAGCACTGACGCTGATCTCTGTTGTCCCGCTATCGATGGAGCCGGTTGCATCCTGCACGTTAGCGAGTGTTTCTCTTAACTGAGCGACGGCAGCATTATAGTCGGCTCGCAGACTTTCGAAATCGTCAGCGAACGGTTCGGCGAGCTGAAAGGTCAGATCCCCCGTTGCGAGCCGCTGCAGGCCTTCAGCCAGTTGAGCGGTTGCCACCTGCATCTCTTCTGAGCGTGCGCGTTCGATTGTCGCATTGGCTTCACGCTCCTTCTCGTTCTTGTCTCGCAACAACTGGGCTTCGTCCTCAAGTTGGCGGGCGCGAATACCATTGTCCTTGAAAATCCGCACAGCCTTCGCCATGCTCCCGACCTCGTCTCTCCGCTCCGCGTTCATAACGGGCGCAGCCAAATCACCGTTCGCGAGTTGCACCATCGTTGCGGCAAGTAGTTTGATCGGTTGGACAAGTGAGGATCTGGCTGCAAATATCGCAAGGGTCATCACCACGACGAGGCCTGCGATGATGATGACGAATGTTGCATCGATCGCGTCTTGGGACGCCGCTGAAAGCTCAAGATTTCTGGTCTCCACCATGTCGCTAAGACGCTGGGCTGCGACGCTAATTTCGGCGCTGAGAGACGGAAAGCGTGGTTGGCAATCGCGAAGGAACGTCGCTTGTGAAGCTGCAACGTCGGATGCTGCTGTCGCGATCATCGCCGCCTTAACGGTCGCTTGGCAGACACCGTCAAGAACATCAAGACCTCTGGCCTTTAGCCGTGGCAGGGCGGCGTCGTCGGATGCTGCCGCGATTGCCGTGTCCATTTCGCGCAGAAACCTGTCGTGCGCATCTCTCAATTCCCCGATCGCCTTTGCGTTCAGGTCGTCGTCCGTTAACATCAGCAAGTCGCCGATGGCAGCACGACTGTTCTCAAATGCTTTATCGGCCTTGCCGAGGGCCAGTGCTGCAATCGAATCATGCGTCAGGACTTCCGTATAGCTTGAGTTGATCTTCGATATCTGGCTGACCGAGTAAGTGGCGACAAGGATTGTAAAAATACCGAATGCTGCAATGAGCGTAGCGAGCTTTCCGACGATGGGTAGGTTGTTCATATGGTATGCCTCCGCGCCACCGCAGCGGTGGTGTGCTTGATGATTGTGACGACGTGGGACGGACCATCAGCAAATTCATTCTGCCAGGGATACCGGACGAGGCGGGGAAAACATGTCTCGTTCATTGGTGGAAACGGTCAAGGAAGCCGGACCGATATTCTTCGTGTGAGTAGCTTCACCGGATCTCTATTCACTATGAAGCGCTAAGAATAGAGAACGGTGAAGTAGTACCTTTATTGAAGACAGATTTACGCTGGCGCTTTAAGTCTGGTTCAACGCAGCATACGGATGTCAGCAAGTGGTCGGGGATGGTCAAAAAGATATCCCTGCATGTCTCGGCAACCAATACGCGATACCCATTCTTTTTGGGCTTCTGTCTCTATACCTTCTACGGTGACAGGCGTTCCTAATGCCGCAAAAAGCTCCATAATGGCTCGGAGTATCTTCTCAGATTGCATTGACGTCCCTATGCGCTGCACGAACGAGCGGTCGATCTTCACTGTGTCGAAGGGGAAGTTTTGGAGATAGCTGAGTGAAGAAAACCCGGTGCCAAAGTCGTCGAGCGCGATTGCGACGCCAGCCGCTCGAATTTTCCGCAAGATGTCCATATTTGCATCGCTGTCGTGGAGAAGGACTGACTCGGTAATTTCAAGCACCAGACGGCTTGACGAGAGTCCCGCTGCCGCTAGGGCCGCCTGCACCGTGGAGGGGAAAGAGCCATCCAGGAACTGCCGTGGCGAAACGTTGACTGAAACTTTTATTGTCTCCGGCCAAGCCACAGCATCCTGACAAGCCTGGTAAAGCACCCATTCCCCGATTGACGATATGAGCCCGGTTTCTTCAGCCAGCGGCACAAATTCCATCGGCGAAATCAGGCCATGCTCTGGATGTTTCCATCTTAGCAGCGCTTCGTAGGACGACGCACGTCCGCTTTCGCTGTCTACCAGCGGCTGGTAAAAAACACAAAATTGTCCGAGTATCAGGGCTTGGCTGAGATCTCTAAGGAGCGCTTGCCTGCGAAGAAAATCCTCCTCCATCAAAGGCTCATAAAGCAGGAAGCAGCTTCCCTGCTCCGATTTGGCTCGATAGAGAGCCAAATCAGCCCTCCGCAAAAGGTCGTTCGATGACTTGGTCCCTTCTATCTCCACCACACCTATCGAAACTTCTGGGATCAAGACCACTCCATCAATGTCGATCGGTTCGCAAATTGCGGAAATCAGTCGTCGGACAAAAATTCCAAGATCAGCCCCGCCGCTGAATTTTTTAAGAATTACGGCGAATTCGTCGCCACCAAGACGGCCGACGTTGCCTCCGGACTGAACGACTTGGATCATTCGAGTAGAAACGATCCGCAAGAACGCATCGCCTGTCGCGTGTCCATGAACGTCATTGATTTTCTTGAAGTGGTCGAAGTCCAACATCAAGATGGCGCTCCCGGTGAGATCATCACCTTTGCACGCGAGCCAGCGTGTGAGCTCTTCTTCCAGCGAGCGACGGTTCCCTAAACCTGTGAGGCTGTCGTGATAGGCAAGATGTCGAGCGCGCCCTTCCGCAATGATCCGTCGTTCAATCTCTTGTCGTTGAACGACGTACTGCCATGCTCCAAGACCGAGAAGCCCTAAGGTGATCGTCAGTCCAAGATACAGGGACTCATCAAGTTGTACGATTATGTTGTTTGGACTGACGCTTTCGCTCTCATCGAGAGCATTGATCGCCCACGCGAGGTAAGTTATCGAAGTTCCGCCCAGCAATACGAGGGCGCGCAGCCAAGACGTTGTTTTCCTGGCTGCAAAAGAGTGAGCTGTTAGCATTCGACTGACCCAAATAGAAGTCTGCGATCCATGTTGAGCGTTACCGCCGCTCATATGAACAGTCGCTCAACATCAGTCGCTGGCGTTCCAGTCGCAGGCGAAAGGCGGATTGACGAACCGCTGGTCCTTTGGCAAGGCCGCGATCAGCGCGAGGTCTTCTTCATCCAGACGTACCGACATTGCCTCAAGATTGCTCTTCTGGCTCTCGACCCTGGCTGCCTTTGGAATTGCGATTACACCGTCCTGGCCAAGGAGCCATGCGATGGCAACCTGTGTCGCCGAGACAGCGTGCTTCCGTCCAATGTTCTCAAGAACTTGGTCGCTTGCTGCCCGTCCCTGGGCCAGCGGTGCGTAGGCCGTCAGTGCAATGCCCTTAGAGCGCAGATATTGAAGCATCGGTGTTTGCGAGAGGTACGGGTGGTACTCGACCTGGTGGACGGCGATCGGTACCTGGACCTCCTCCACAGCGCGCCGGATCATCGGCATGTTGAAATTGCAAACGCCGATCGCGCGCGCATAGCCGTGTTCACGAAGTCGCTCCATCGCGGTCAGGGTTGCCGCAATGTCCATGTCTGCCGATGGCCAGTGCACGAGAAAGAGATCGACATAATCCATCTTCAGCTTTTCGAGGCTTGTAGCAAAGGCTCGCTGCAAAGCTTCCGGCGCCAGTTGATCGTGCCAGACCTTGGTTGTGACGAAGAGTTCGCGGCGATGAATACCGGAGCCTGCGATCGCCGTGCCGACCGCCGCCTCATTCTCATACATCGCCGCGGTATCAATATGTCGATATCCGAGCGAAAGCGCGCTTTCGACTGCCGGCTGCGCACTAACACCGGGCATCCGGAACGTTCCAAGGCCAAGACGAGGCATCGCCACACCTTGAGTTTCGATTGTGTCCATTGGATATTCTCCTTCCACGACAAAGCTGCAGATGCAGGCGGAAAAATCCCCCTGCATCCTGATCGTTCTCTTAGACTCGATCGTCCGTATTGTACCCGGCGACCAGCGCGTTGATGACCTGCTGTAGCAAGGTGTTTCCCTTTTCCGCGAAGCGACCGGCATCCTTGAACTCGATCCAGCTTTCGTTGAAGCCATCGAGCATACGGATGCGTGGCACGGGATTTTTCATCCCCTGAGAGCGGAACAGCTCCTCCCAGGTGTCACGTTTGACAATTTCGACCTTGACCGGCCTGTTGAGTGCGACTTCGAACGCATGCGCCAGGTCGTCCGGCGAAACGCGTTGTGCAGCCTCGAGCTCGACAACGCGCTTGCCGGTCCAGTCCTGCTGGATCAACTCTGATGCCAGGATGCCGATGTCCTTCGTCGCGATCATCGGGAACTTCTTGTCTGCTGGCTGCAGGAAGCTGTAGAGAACACCTGTGTCACGCGCCGTGGCGACATCCCAAAGCGCGTTTTCCATGAACCATGCAGGCCGCAGGAAGGTGACGGGAAGATCAAGTTCGTTAAGGGCCTTTTCCAGCATCGTGCGCTGAGAGAGCAGATTGTCCTCTTTAGCGTCAGCGCCGATCGTCGACAGGCAAAGCACCTTTTTCGGGCGGGCTGCCTTGAGTGCCGCGACGACACTATCGATTACCCTCTGGGCCTCGGGATAGCCGGGCTCCGGATCGAATTCGGACGGCGGAAGGATGAACACAGCTTCGGTGCCGGTGAAGGCGGCCGACAGCGCCTTTGCGTCTTCCATTTCTGCTATAGCGATCTCGCAGCCGAGAGCGGCCCAGGGAGTGCCTTTCGCTCGATCGCGAACGATTGCCCGCACGGGCTTGCCGTTTTCAAGCAGGGTCCGCGCAAGTGCGCCGCCGACTTTTCCGGTGATACCAGTTATTGCGTACATGTCTGATTTTCCATTCAGAAAGAGGGGAGGTTAAGCGAGCCCGTCATAGAGCCCGCGTTCGAAGTCGCCGTAGAGAGCGACCACACGGTCGTCATAGAAGGGGAGAAGCTGGGTAAAGAGCGATCCAGTCACTTTGCGAACCGGATCGATCCAGAAGTAGCAGTTGAGCAGACCTGCCCAGGAGACGCTTCCCGCAGAGCGGCCATGTGGGCCGGCTTCGGTGTTGATGTCGAAGGAATAGCCCCATTTGTGTTTCTGCTCGGGAAACTGGTCAAAGCTGTTGGAGTAGGCGGGCGCCGACGAAATCATCTTGCGAACATTCAGCTCGCCAATCTGGTTCTGCATCATCATCGCGACCGTCTCAGGCTTCAGGATCTTTGCCCCGTTGAACTTGCCGCCATGCAGAAGGGCCTGAAGCAACATCATGTAGTCACGGGGTGTGCTGTATGCACCGCCACCGCCCATGAAGAATTCGGGACGCTGAGGCATTTCGAAGGGCATTGCTTTCAAGCCGCCATCGCTCTCACGGCTGAAGCATGTCGCGACGCGACGCTTCTGTTCGCTGCTGATCAGGAATCCTGAGTCCTTCATTCCCAGCGGCTGGAAAATATTCTCCCGGAAATAGACCTCCAGAGACTGATCGCTGACCGCCTCAACCAGCTTGCCAGTCCAGTCCATGCTGATGCCGTACTGCCAGCGCTCGCCGGGTTCGAACTCGAGCGGTACATTGAAGGCCGCGTTCTCACAGGTTGCGATATCAGGCAAACCGGTGGCCGTCTCGTAGCGCGGTATCACGTCACTCCAGTTCGCATAGGTGTAACCGGAGGTGTGGGTCAGCAGGTGATGAACCTTGATCGTATTCTTGGCCGGGCGCAGTTGCGGCTGACCGTTGGCGTCAAACCCCACCAGCACCTTGGGTGCGGCCAGCTGCGGCAGATATTTCGATGCGTCGTCATCCAACTTGAGCCGGCCCTGCTCGATCAGCTGCATGCATGCCGTTGCGGTGATCGCCTTGGTCATCGACAGCAGCCAGAACACCGTGTCGGGCTGCATTGGCGCGCCGGCTTCCGGGTTTGCCTTGCCGAAGAGACCTTCATAGATCATGCCCTTCTGCGTTGCCGCCATCGCGACAGCGCCAGCAACTGTGCGGTCGCTCACGGCCTTCGACATTGCAGCATCGATGGATTTGAATTTTCCATTCGAGCGGCGCGGGGCTTCGCCGGCTGCCGCCTGCACGGCTGTCGCCCCGAGATAGGCCGCCGCAGCCGCCATGCTGCCGCGCGTCAGCACGGCTCTTCTCGTCATCTCATTCATGATTTTCACCTTCAACCCAGACGTATGGCGGGTCTGGTAAACCGCTCGCCTTCTCGAGGCGGACGGAAATTTGCTAACACAGCGATGTGCGTTGCTAAAAGATCATAATAGTCATAATCAAAGTGATAAAAAATCACTACCATTCGTGTTCACGGGATGCGAGACCATTTGCATGAGCTTTGATGGACGTCTTCTAACTGGAGTGAGTGTCTTCCTGGCGGTTGCCGACGCCGGCAATTTCGCCAAGGCCGCTGACGTATTGGGGGTGACGCCTTCCGGTATCAGCCGGGCGATTGGACGACTTGAAACGAGAATGGGCGTGCGTCTTTTTGACCGCACTCCTCGTTCCGTCGCCTTGACCGAAGAGGGTCGTCTGTTTCGTCTGCAAGCCTTGCCGCTCGTTGCGGGTCTCGAAGAAGCGGCCGCGACCGCCGCGGGATCGGCAGCTGCGGTTGCTGGGAGGCTGCGTGTCTCGATCGACCCATGGTTCGCAAGGACGGTGTTGGCGCCTCAGCTACCTCGCCTTAGCGAACAATATCCCAATCTGAAGATCGATTTGATGACAGCCAATGGTCGTGACGACATGATGAGCGGGTTTGATGTTGCCGTCCGCTTTGGCTCGACTAACGCCGGCTCGCTGATAGCGAGAAAGCTTCTGGACGTCCGCGTCGTCACCTGCGCGGCACCGTCATATCTTGAGAAGTTTGGCGTTCCGGCGCGACCCGAAGAGATAGCCAATCATGAAGCGATCCTGTTTCGAGACCCCGAGACTGGCCGAGCTTTCCCATGGGAATTTCACCGCGGCGACGAAATCGTCAGGGCGAAAGTCGAGGGTCGGATTGTTTTTGACGACCCGTCTGCCGCCGTCGCGGCCTGTGTCGCCGGTCAAGGGATCTTTCAAAGCCTCGAAATCGGCCTTGAATCATGGTTGCAAACGGGTCATCTCAGACAGATCCTAAAAGACTGGCCGGATGAACGTTACCCGCTTTATGCTTACCATCCGGCGCGCCATCTGCCTCCGGCAAAGGTTCGAGCGTTCCTCGATTTTGTCCAGCAGATTACAAGGGAGAAGGCGCGTCGGAGCTGACGATAGAGGACATTGGACGGCTGCGTGGTTTCGATCCGTCTGTCACCGAACCGAACGACGCAACTTTGAGAATCGAGTCAACTGCTGTTTCTGAGTGTCAGGGATCCCGTGAGCATTCGGGTGATGCCGTCATCGGTCGGCTTGATGTTTGGATCATCAATGAGGCTCAGAGCCTCCTGTACCATGAGTTCCACCGGCTGCCTCACCGTCGTCAGCCTGTAAGCGTTCCATGAGGCCATGGGAATGTCATCGAAGCCGACCACAGCAAGATCGTCTGGAACCCGAATGCCTCGTTCGCGAGCAACGTCGATCAAGGCAAGCGCCATGATGTCGTTGCAGCAGAAAATTGCGCCCGGAGGGTCATTCATGGAGAGTAAGGCCTGTCCGGCTCGGTAGCCACCAGGATATTCGAAGTCGCCCAGGGCCTGGGCGTGGATTCTCACCCCTGCTTCGGCAAGGACCTCACGAAATCCCCGTGCCCGCTCCGCATGCGTTGATGTATTGGCAACCCCGCCGATAAATCCAATCTTGCGATGACCGCGCTCTAGCAAAAGTCGGCCGACATCTCGTCCCCCTTGATAGTTGTCGCAAGCAACCGCGTTAATTCGAATGTCTCTTTGTACCCGGTTGAGGAGGACCACTTTGATCTGATGTTGGCGGCAAGCTCGTGCCATCTTTGAGGTGAGCTGTGCCGAGGTCACGATGACCGCCGATGGTCGCGACGCCAAAATTTGATCTGTAGCTGCGTCAACATCGGAGTTGGCGGGAAGGGCATAGACCACGAGCTGCCGGCCGCTCTCTTGAACCCGCCGTGCCAGAAGATCCAATACGGTGGGGTAGAAGGGATTCAACAGGTCGCCTGCGACAAGGGTTATTGTCCCCTCTGCGATGATCTCAGCAGTTCTTCGGGCAGGGCTGACGTACCCGATAGCTTCTGCCGCAGCCAATATCCGCTTCCGCTTTTGATGGTCGATCGGCGCATTTGGGCTGAAGGCGCGTGAGACAGCTGAAATCGAGACGCCGGCAGCATGGGCCACTTGCTTGGCGGTAGGCTTGTTGGTCAGCGGCATTGAAAATTTTTCACTTTCTCGATGAAAACTTGCAATGAACTTTTAGCACCGTAATCTCTGTGCCGGAAGGGAGAACATTATGGCTATTACCTACCTTAAGCACGGCAAACCTCAATCTGAGCGCTCCGAGGATGACACCAAGGTCAGCAACGTTGTCGCTGACATCCTGAGGAACATTGAAACCCGCGGCGATGCGGCGGTTCGGGAACTGTCTGAGAAATTCGACAATTACGCACCACCATCGTTTCGGCTCTCCGCCGGCGAGATCGAAGCCCTCGTAAGCAAGGTTTCGGCGCGTGATATGGCAGACATCGAGTTCGCCCAAGCGCAGGTGCGCAATTTTGCGCAGGCACAACGAAATTCGATGCTCGATATCGAAGTCGAAACGCTTCCCGGCGTCATCTTGGGTCACCGCAATATTCCGGTCCAATCGGTCGGATGCTATATTCCTGGCGGCAAATTCCCTATGGTCGCCTCTGCCCACATGTCGGTCGTCACCGCCGCCGTTGCCGGCGTTCCGCGCATTGCGGCCGCAACGCCTGCGTTCAAAGGGGCGCCAAACCCTGCCGTTATTGCGGCGATGCATCTTGGCGGGGCCCATGAAATCTATGTTTTCGGCGGCGTTCAAGCGATCGGTGCTTTGGCGCTTGGCACTGAAACGATCAAGCCTGTTGACATGTTGGTTGGCCCAGGCAACGCCTTTGTCGCGGAAGCCAAACGCCAGCTCTACGGTCGCGTCGGGATTGATCTCTTTGCGGGTCCGACTGAAACGATGGTGATTGCAGACGAAACAGTAGACGCTGAGCTTTGCGCGACGGACCTGCTTGGGCAGGCCGAGCATGGCTACAATTCGCCAGCTGTGTTGCTTACAAACTCTCGCAAGCTTGCCCAAGGCACACTTGAGGAAATTGACAGGCTTCTCGCGATCTTACCGACAGCTGACACCGCTTCGCGAAGCTGGAGTGACTACGGCGAGGTTATCCTCTGCGACACTTACGGCGAGATGCTCAAAGTCGCCAACGACATTGCTTCAGAGCACGTACAGGTCATGACTGACCGCGACGATTGGTTCCTCGCCAACATGCATTCCTACGGGGCGTTGTTCCTGGGCCCGAGGACAAATGTGGCGAACGGTGACAAGGTGATTGGCACAAATCATACGCTTCCGACCAAAAAAGCTGGTCGCTACACCGGCGGCTTGTGGGTCGGAAAGTATCTTAAGACGCACTCCTATCAGAAGGTGTTGACCGACGAGGCCGCGGCCAGAATCGGGGAATACTGCTCGCGCCTCTGCATCCTGGAGGGTTTCGTGGGTCATGCCGAGCAAGCGAACGTGCGCGTGCGGCGCTATGGTGGCAAGAATGTTGCATATGGAGCGGCGGCTGAGTAGCCGCCGCCAAGACAAGGTTAGGTGATCTCATGACGTTAAAGTTGCCCCGCACCCCGTCCTTCAGGTTGGACGGCAAGACCGCGCTCGCGGTTGGAGCTTCCTCCGGGATCGGCCAAGCCGCCGCTGTCGCACTCGCCGAGGCGGGTGCCAAGGTGACGCTTGCGGCGCGTTCAATCGACAAGCTCGACCTAACTGTCGGCGCTTTGCAAGCCCTGGGTCTTTCCGGCTCCGCTCTCGTGCTGGATGTCGGAAACGTCGAGGCGTTGGAGGAGACGATCGCGTCTCTTCCTGCCTTCGACATTCTTGTCAACAGCGCGGGCCTTGCGCGGCATGGTCCTGCGTTGACCACAACTCCCGCGGATTTCGACGCGGTCGCGTCGATCAATCTGCGAGGAGCCTACTTCCTGACACGGGCCGTCGCCAAACGCCTTATTGAAGCTGGGCGGCCCGGCTCGCTCATTAACGTTTCCTCCCAAATGGCGCATGTCGGCGGTATAGATCGTGCCGTCTATAGCGCCACCAAGCATGCCATTGAGGGCTTCACCAAGTCTATGGCGATCGAGTGGGGTTGTCACGGGATTCGGGTCAATACTATCTGCCCGACGTTTATCAGGACGCCGCTCGCCGAACAGACGCTTTCCAATCCTGAGCGGCTCCGCTGGATCCAGGACAAAATCAAGCTCGGCCGCATTGGTGAGCTTGAAGACATCATGGGACCGGTTACCTTCCTCGCCTCCGATGCCTCCGCAATGATTACCGGAAGCGCTCTGATGGTGGATGGCGGCTGGACAGCGGGCTAGCATCGAACGAGGTTTCAAGATGAGAATCGGTGTCCCGCGAGAGCGAACCGAGGGTGAGGCGCGGGTTGCGTTGACGCCCGAGAGCGCATTGCAGCTGCAAAAACTTGGCCACGAATGCTTCATTGAGGCTGGAGCTGGCTTAGCGGCCGGCATTTCGGACGACGCCTATAGTTTGGCGGGCGTAGAAGTTGTCAATACGACGACAGCGCTGATCGCGACAAGCGATTTGATTGCCAAGGTGCGTCCCCCCACCGCCGACGAGATCGGACAGTACCGCAATCGACAGACGCTGATCTCATTCTTTTATCCGGGTCAGAACAACGACCTTCTGGAAGTCGCTTGTGCGAATGGCGTGAATGTGATCGCCATGGACATGGTCCCGCGCATCTCGCGCGCGCAGAAAATGGATGCCCTGTCGTCGATGGCGAACGTCGCGGGCTATCGCGCAGTGATCGAGGCCGGCAATCATTTTGGCCGGTTCTTCACTGGTCAGGTGACCGCCGCCGGCAAGGTGCCGCCAGCTAAGGTTCTGGTTATCGGCGCCGGTGTCGCCGGCCTTGCGGCGATCGGCACAGCGACCTCGCTCGGCGCCATCACCTATGCCTTCGACGTGCGGCCCGAAGTGGCCGAACAGATCGAAAGCATGGGCGCCGAGTTCGTCTACCTCGATTTTGCCGATCAGGCTGCCGATGGTGCAGCGACTGGCGGTTATGCGGCCCCGTCCTCGCCGGAATTCCGCGAGAAGCAACTAACAAAGTTCCGTGAACTCGCTCCCCAGATCGACATCGTCATCACGACCGCGCTAATCGCCGGCCGCGATGCACCAAAGCTCTGGCTCGCCGACATGGTAGCGGCGATGAAGCGGGGTTCGGTCGTCATTGACCTTGCCGCCGAACGCGGCGGCAACTGCGAATTGACCGTCGCCGACCAGAAGTTCGTCTCAGACAACGGTGTCGTGGTGATCGGTTATACCGACTTCCCGAGCCGCATGGCAGCCCAGGCCTCGACGCTTTACGCCACCAATGTACGCCACATGATTGCCGACCTGACGCCGGGCAAGGACGGCAAGCTCCTCCACAACATGGAAGACGATGTCATCCGCGGCGCGACTGTCACCTTCGAAGGCGCGGTTACCTATCCGCCGCCGCCGCCCAAAATCAAGGCGATTGCCGCGAGCGTGCCCAAGGAGAAGGTGAAGGAGCTGACACCCGACGAGAAGCGGACACGGGAAGTCGCCGCCTTCAGGGCGCAGACCAGGAACCAGGGCCTGCTGCTTCTCACCGGCACGGCATTGCTGCTTCTTGTCGGCGCCTATGCCCCGGAAAGCTTCATGAGCCATTTCGTGGTCTTCATGCTCTCCTGCTTCATCGGTTTCCAGGTGATCTGGAACGTCTCGCATTCACTGCACACACCGCTGATGGCAGTGACCAACGCCGTCTCCGGCATCGTCATCCTCGGGGCGCTGCTGCAGCTCGGCTCCGGCAACTGGCTGGTCGTGGTTCTCTCAGCGCTCTCGGTGCTGATCGCCACGATCAACATCGTCGGCGGGTTCCTTGTGACACGGCGCATGCTCGCCATGTTCCAGAAGTCCTGAGCTGGCAAAAGGGGAATAATCTTGACCATCGGTATCGCTTCTGCGGCCTATGTTTCCGCAGCTGTTCTTTTCATCCTGTCACTTGGCGGGCTTTCCGGCCAGGAACGTGCCAAGCGCGCTGTCTGGTACGGCATGGCCGGCATGGCGCTTGCCGTCATCGCCACAGCCTTAGGACCGCAGGTTCTCGGATCTCGGGCTTCCGGGTCCCAGATCGTCGGGTTAGAGATCGGCAAAAGCGCCGGTACCTGGCTCATCGTCCCGCTGATGATCGCCGGCGCTCTGCTCGGCACTGTCGCCGCAAGGCGGGTGCAGATGACCGAGATGCCGCAGCTCGTGGCGGCACTTCATTCCTTCGTCGGTCTGGCTGCCGTCTTTATCGGCCTCAACGCCCACCTCGAGGCGGGACGCATCGCCGATATGGATGAGACGGCTCGGGCGACCCTTGAAGGGTTTGCCGGCATCCTCGCCCACAAGACACCGGTCGAGCTTGCGATCATGAAGGTCGAGGTGTTTCTCGGCGTTTTCATCGGTGCCGTCACCTTTACCGGTTCGGTCATCGCCTTCGGCAAACTCGCCGGTAAGGTGGACGGAAAGGCGAAGAAACTGCCAGGCGGCCATATGCTGAATGCCGGCGCGGTCCTCCTCTCGTTCGTCCTGCTTATCGTCTATGCCAATGACGGCAGCGCCGGGGCGCTGATTGTGATGATGCTTCTTGCCTTCTTCATTGGTTATCACCTGATCATGGGCATCGGCGGCGCGGACATGCCCGTCGTCGTCTCGATGCTGAACTCCTATTCCGGTTGGGCTGCCGCCGCGATCGGCTTCACGCTCGGCAACGATCTGCTGATCGTCACCGGCGCGCTGGTCGGCTCGTCGGGTGCCATCCTCTCCTACATCATGTGCAAGGCAATGAACCGCTCCTTCGTCTCGGTCATTCTTGGCGGGTTCGGCGCAACCAGCGGCCCGGCGATGGAAATCATCGGTGAGCAGATCGCCATCGATGCCGATGGTGTTGCAGCGGCGCTGAACGATGCCGACAGCGTCGTGATCGTCCCCGGTTACGGCATGGCGGTGGCGCAGGCCCAGCAGGCCGTATCCGAGCTGACCCGCAAGCTGCGCGCCGCCGGCAAGACGGTCCGCTTCGCGATCCATCCGGTCGCCGGCCGGCTACCCGGCCACATGAACGTGCTGCTTGCCGAAGCCAAGGTGCCCTACGATATCGTGCTCGAAATGGACGAGATCAACGACGATTTTCCTGCCACTGACGTCGCAATCGTCATTGGCTCAAACGACATCGTCAACCCGGCCGCCCAGGAGGATCCAAACTCGCCGATCGCAGGTATGCCGGTTCTCGAAGTCTGGAAGGCAAAGCAGGTATTCGTCTCTAAGCGTGGGCAGGGAACCGGCTATTCCGGCATTGAGAACCCGCTGTTCTATAGGGATAATACCCGCATGTTCTATGGTGATGCGAAGACGTCGATTACAGCGCTCATCAGCCAGATCTGACCCATCCAGCACCCTTAGCGTTTTTCGCTGTCCCGTGAGAGCCTCGACGTGGAAGTCTCCGACGGGACTGCGTCATGACGGTCGTTGGCCAAAAGACAGTTTCGTTGCATGACGCCACGGCGACGGATTCACTTCGGCTTAGAAGATTCTTGAACTGTCATAACGGCATGTTGGTTGTTTCCATCGCTTCCGTTCTGTCATCGAGGTGCCTCTGCCGTCTTGTTCGGCTGAAAACGACCGGCGTGCTCGCTTGTGAGAAGCACTGATAACCACGGTTTATACGGGTTCAGCCGGGTGAGTGGCCTGCACACCAAAACCAGCAATTTGTACTCCTAAGCGTCCAGTTATCGCGCCGCGGACGAATGTAATGGGCTGGTTGCATGAGTTCCCGTGACGTCTTGCCAAAGCCAAAAATTCGAGCTAAGTTATCAATCGATAACGAAGGAGGTGCGCCGCGATGGCGTTTCGTTACCACTGTTCCTGACAACCAATGGGAGGATGTTATGAAAATTTCTCACACTATGGCGCGCTGCCTCCGGGGGGTAGCCGCGGTTGCCTTGATGGCAGCGTCAACCTGCGCAGGCACGGCGTACTCTGCGGATCAGAGCTTGGTCGATGCGGCGGTGAAGGAAGGACACCTTACCTACGCAACTAATATGACCGCCCCTGAAACGCAGAAGGTCCTCGAAAAGGCTTTCCGCGAGACATACAAGTTGCCCGACTCCTTCCAGATAGAAGGTTATACGGCGGACTCGTCAGGAGTGGTCGCACGCGTAGGACAAGAGATGGCGGCCGACAAGGTATCCATCGATTGGGTTGCGGTGAATTCAGAGTCGTTCTGGCGAGGACTGGCGAAGAAAGGTGCCTTGCTCGAATATTGCTCCGAGAGTTACAAGACCCTTGTTTTCCTTAAGCAAGCCAAGGTCTTGGATGGTGGGTGCTACTTCCAGGCCGCGTCAGTGATCGTCTTCGGAGTAATGTGGAACCCTGCTTACGTAAGTGAAGACATTACCAGCTGGGCTCAGCTCGCTGACCCCAAGTACAAGGGGCAGATCATTATTGGCGACGCCCGAAAATCAGCTGGTTATCTCGACCAGTACGCCGGTCTCCGCCAGGCTAACGTCTGGACCGACGAATGGCTGCAAAAGATGAAGGCGCAGGACCCTTTCTTCGTTGTTCGATCGACGGATATCAGGGACCGTGTCATGTCGGGCGAGTTTCCGATTGCGATCTTCGGCTTTGGCCCTCGCGCTTACCAGGTACGTGACCAAGTTCCCTTGAAGATGGGCTGGCCGAGCGAAGGTATCGTGGCAACCGGCAGCTACGGTGGAGTGCTGGCTAAAGCGCCTCATCCAAACGCAGGGAAGCTTTGGACCGACTTCATATTTAGCGAAAAGGGGCAGGAGATTCTTGTCGAACAGGAAGGAATTTCGTCCATCGCAAAAGTCAAGGTTCCCGATGACGCTGTTCCGTTTATCGCTGATGTCGATAAGATCAAAACCGTGACAGTCGACTGGGACGCCATGACCCAGGAAGCGCTTGATAAATGGCGTTCTGATTTTCGGCGGGTCTTCGGGGAGTGATGGCTATGCTTAGTGAGGTGATGATCGAGAGGAAACGGTCAACTTGGCCGAATATACCGAGCGATCGCATAGTTCAGATCTTGGCCAGCGTCTTTGTATGCGCCATTATCCTGCTGCCGATGGGCGTCATTCTTCAACAAGCGCTGTCGGTCGAAGGCCTCGACGGCACGAAAGAGCTTGGTTTGGGCAACTTTGCACGGGCGTTCCAGACGCCCGTGTTCTTAGACGCGGTCACGAATACCATTCTGATCAGTACCGGAACGACATTGCTCGCCTCACTGGTGGGCGTGTCTCTTGCGTGGTTCGTTACTCGGACGGATCTCCCGGGGAGGCGACTGCTGCATGTATGCAATACCATCCCATTCTACCTTTCGCCCTTCATAGGAGCGATCGCATGGACGTACCTAACGGCCCCCCGCGTTGGTTTGCTCAACGTCGCGGTTAATAGCTTTCTAGGGGTATCTGCAAACCCGTTCAACATATACAGCTTATTTGGGATTATGTGGGTCCAGGGCATTTTCTTCGCTCCGGTCGTCTACATCATGACCTGCGCGGCCTTGCAGCAGATGGACCCCTCACTTGAAGAAAGTTCTCGTTCATGTGGACGAGGCATAGTCTATACGATGTTGCGGGTAACGCTTCCGTTGGCGATGCCGTCGATCTTGTCCTCGGTTATCCTGACGTTCGTCGCATCGGCAGGCGAGTTTGGTGTTCCGTTGACAATCGGCGTTCCCAGAAACATTGAAACGGTCAGTACGCAGATTTTCGAAGTTTTGCAAAGGGCGCAACCCGACTACGGGATGGCGGCTACCCTTGGAAGCCTGCTAGGGGCGGCAACGATCGTTTGCGTGCTCTTCTATAGACACATGATCCTTCGCCGCAACTACATCACACTCACCGGCAAAGGGTTTCGGCCATCGACGCTACGGCTTGGATCCTGGCGGTGGCTTGGGTTCGCCTTGAATATTGCCTTCTGCCTGGTCGCAGTCGTCCTTCCTCTCGTCGCCCTAGCCCTTCAGTCCTTTCAAAACATTTGGCTTGGGTCATTCAAGTGGGCTCAGTTCACATTGAGCAACTACACGTACGTTATTTTCGAGAACGAAGTGACAATACGCGGTTTTGAAAACTCGTTGATTCTGGCCCTTGTTGGGGCAACGGTCGGTGTTCTGCTCAGCGTGATCATCGCGCAGACGATCTACCGAAGCCGGCTTCCCGGTCATCGGCTGATCGATGTCGTGACGTCCTTACCGGTCGGAATTCCCGGTATTGTTTTGTCCATGGGATTTCTGCTGATATCGCTGCGCAGTCCTCTCTACGGCACGCTCGTCGTGATGCTGATCGCCTATCTTTCTCGCGACCTACCGCTGGGACTGCGAAGCGTATCCGGCGTCATGCTTTCGGTTTCTCCCGAACTTGAAGAGGCCTCGCGTTCGTGTGGCGCGGCTTACAGCCGTACCTTCCGGCGGGTCACGCTGCCACTGCTGAGGCCCGGAATCCTGGCTGGTTGGGTTCTGCTCTTTGTCCTCTTTCTTCGAGAGTTGCCGATGTCCATCCTTCTCTGGAAGCCAGGTACGGAAGTGACCTCCGTAGCGCTTTGGCAGCTACTTGAGCACGCAACAAGCGGGAAGGCGGCGGCTTACGCCATGCTGCAATCGTTCGTCATCCTTGGCGTTGTTGTAATTTTTCAATTCGCCACGAAAACAAGCAGGGAGAAGTGAAATGAGAGGAGCGGAAACGAAGGGATTTTTAGAAGTCGACCGCATCGAGAAGAACTACGGCGCGATGAAAGCGGTGGACCGTGTCAGCTTTTCGCTTGCGAAAGGAGAGTTTCTGACGTTGCTCGGACCGAGTGGTTGTGGGAAAACAACCTCACTGAGGGCAATTGCCGGCTTCGAGACCATCAGTGGCGGAAAGATATCCATTGACGGCGAGCCTGTCTCCGACCCTGCGAATAACATCCATTTGCCACCGGAACGGCGGCAGTTTGGCATGGTCTTTCAGTCTTACGCGGTCTGGCCACATATGTCGGTCGCGGAAAATGTGGCCTACGGTCTGCACAACCTTAAACTAAGCCGCGCTGAGAGAGATCAGCGCATTCGGCGAGTTTTGGCCAAGGTTGGTCTGGAAGCCCAGTTGGACCGGCCAGCGACGATGTTGAGCGGTGGACAGCAGCAACGCGTCGCGCTTGCTCGGGCAATCGTTTATGAGCCAAAGGTGCTTCTTTTCGACGAGCCGCTGAGCAACCTCGATGCAAAGCTGCGTGAGGCTATGCGCCTTGAATTGCGGCGGCTGCAAGCGGAGCTCGGCATCACATCTCTTTACGTAACCCACGATCAGGAAGAGGCCATGGTCGTATCTGACAGGGTCATCGTCATGAGAGGGGGCCACATTCAGCAGATCGGCTCTCCTTCAGATATCTACGACCGTCCGGCGAACCGTTTTGTTGCCGATTTCATCGGATCGAGTAACCTGCTGGAAGCAAAGGTGTTGCGGTGCCAAGGAAAGGCAGCGTTTGTCGAAACTGCCGTCTTGCCTGGCGCTGAAATCGCTTGCGCGACTGTCGGTGCGCTAGAGCCGGGTTCCAACGTTACATTGAGCTTCCGTCCAGAGCACGCGACACTCAGCGTAGAGCCGGCGAGCAGTGATCAGAACGTCTTGTCTGGCCATGTGAGCGGAAGAATCAACATGGGAAGTCATCTCGACTACCGCGTCGCGATCGGAAAGGCTGAAGTGCGCGTCAGTGCTCCCAGGAGTGTCGAGATTCCGTTGTCGCAAAATGTCGCGGTCGTGCTCGACCGAGACAGGAGTCTGGCGTTGGCCTCATGAGGGGGCGCCGGGTACCAGATTGACGATTGGTTCAAAAACGGGAAGGTGATCGATGATCAGCTTCCCGATTTTGGATGCTCGCCATCAGGTGAAAAAATGCCGTGGGCGCCTAACTCAACAGCTAGACTGGCGGTCGCCACATCACGATTTGGCACGATTGGACACGGTAGTGCTTTTCCCACGGTCGCTTGGAACCGTCACTGCGAAGCACGAATAAACCATGCGGCCGCACCCTCGACAGATCTGAAATCGCCGAACGAGCGCGATTTAATATCTGGCTGCTGCTCTCGGGCTATCGCTGCCAGGTCCGTGCCCGGAAGTAATTCGAGTAGTACCTTGCAGCCGCGCTCCTTCAGGCTTGAGAGACATGTCATCCAGTCGATACGGGTGTTCAATTGCTTCGCTAGCTTCTCTGAGGCTTCGGCCTTGGTCCGGACCCATGAGCCGTCGATACCGGAAAGGATCGGAAAGGCGGGAGCATGGAATGTTACCTGTTCC
The DNA here is from genome assembly GCF_004341625.1 of Rhizobium sp. BK376. Classification (GTDB taxonomy): domain Bacteria; phylum Pseudomonadota; class Alphaproteobacteria; order Rhizobiales; family Rhizobiaceae; genus Rhizobium. Next base: position 36,647 of record NZ_SLZG01000025.1, read on the forward strand.
AGCGCTCGACGAAACGGGGCAACCGCGTTCGTCATCAAGGGAGTGTGAGAGGCAATCGCGATCGGCAGCGAAGTCGTCCGAGCACCCATTGTCTGAACGGTCCGGGCTACGTCACCCAGAGAATCAATGCCACCGCCTATTACGAACCGATCCACCCCATTGCAGATGGCGATGTATGTGTCGTTTTGCCTGCATATGCTCTCAAGGGCTCGTTCAGACACTCCTCTGACAGCCATCATTCCGCTTGGCGCAGCCCAAGCCCTGTCCATCAATTCGGCTCGCAGAGCGGCAAGCCTGATGACATCAGCCGTACCTATCGCACCAGCGCATCCATAGGCAGCCAGCTCGCCGATACTGTACCCAGCGATGCAGCTTACTGTAATGCGAGGTCGGGCGATCGCTGAAAACGAGGCCATCTCGATAGCGCAAATGACCGGTTGGGCCACAGCGTTTCGATGGAGGTCCTCGCTGCTCACCACATCTCCAATAGGCCTTTCCATCACGCTGTAAAACGCCTCTAAAACCGGCTGAGCCGCGGGATGCTCGAGCAAAAAATCGAGAGCTGATGCCGATTGAGAGTTCTGCCCCGGACACAGAATACCGACGCTCATTGGCTCGCCTCAATGTCAAAGAGAAAGGTGGTGCACGCCAACATATCCGCCGCACCTCCTGGGGAAAGCCGCCGCCGCGAAAACTCCTTGTGAAGCTCGATCGCCCAGTCATGTGCGTTGGTGGCGTAGATGCCGCCGTGAGATAGGAAGCTACGCGCGGCGTCTTGAACGAATGAAAGTCCAGCCGGGCCCCCGCGGTGCAGAATGTTGGTGTCTTGCAGGACTGCCATCACAGAAAACAGCGTTTGAAGTGAGGCATCTTCGCGTGTCGAACCGTTCGCCAGCATCGTCCTGAACACTGGTAACGCCACCTCCAAGACAATTGGGAACCCAGCTGCCGCTGCCTCTCGGGCTCCTGTACCGCCGTACAGCGCGCGCACCCGCAATCCATTGGAAACGGGGGCGTCGATAGCGGACGCCAGAATGGCAGAACCCCACAAATTCGTAACTGTACTGCAGACAGTCTCCGCAGTCGCCGCCAGCCCCTTCGATCGACAATAACCAGCAGCGGCAGAGAGTAGACCAAGATTGAATATAGCGCCGCGATGGGTGTTAACCGATCCGGTGGCGCGCATCATCCGCTTCTCGGCCGTGAGGGCCAGAGACCGCAGTGAGGGAAATTCTTGACCTCGAGCGCCGACCTCGGCGATCTGGGGGAAATAAGACCGTAACGAAAACAGGCTGCGCATGAATGTTGTGATGTCCATGTCAGCGTGTGCGCCGGCGTCGATTGGACTAACCAGGCCCGGCTTCGGATATAGGGAAAGCTCGCCATACAATGCTCGTATCGCGATCCTCCCGATCGACCTGCTCATCGGAGAGAGGTCGCAGGCCCTATGATCAAAGTCGCTTTTGAGGTTCAGGTTCATCTAACACCCAGTGCCTGAATAATCGCAGATGCGGCGACCATCTCCGGTCCACCATGACGTTTCAGCAATACATGTTCGGGCATCATCGTGAGCTCCTTGAGATTTACCCCACCGCGACCTCTGAGGTAGAGTTCAGGATCAAGTCGAGGCGAGCCTTCGACTGACAAAAGCGCATGTGCAGCTCCTAGGATATCTGTTGTCCGATCGCATCTAACCACTAGATCGAGGTCGGAGCTTTCCCGCAGATAGGTTGCGCCGGTCAGATGGGTCCAGGCGACTGAACCGAATACCGTCAACGTCAATCGTTGCTGCGCGGCTACCTCCAATGTTTGGGCGATTTTGATCCGCCACGAGAGAGGCGTACAAGCAACCACCGCAGCAAGTTCAAGCTCGGGCAAGAGCCGATCGATTGCAGCGGGCATGACAACAATGCCAAAGCGTCTTTTGTCAGGCGTAGCAATTCCGAGGCGAATGCTGCCTTCGCGGTCGCATTTAGCCGACGCCGCCACAACGAGAGGCCGTCCTGCGTCGATCCAATCCTCAATGACCCCGGCCGCTGGCTCTTGGGCCAAAATGGTCGGCGCTACAACGTGATCCCGCCAAACGCGGCGCAAAAGTATAAAGCGGTGGCGATCAGGCCGGATCATAGCGGACTCGGTCCGAGACTATTTTTGCCAGTGATCGGCCACGCCGCTCCTCTCCGTATTGTCGACGACGATCAGCCGACCCAAGATCGGCGCCTAGTGCTTCAACGAGTGCTGTAGAAAGATCACCGTCCCAGATTTCGGCGATAGCGCCCATAGCAAAGTAATTTGAGACTCCGGGCGCAAAGACAGGGCTGCGCTCCGAAAGGAGTTCGAGGCGCTCAACGGGAATCTTTGTGACGCGGGACATGGCCTTCAGGTTCATTACCCGAACTTCCGCGCCGGGCAGTGCATAGCAGGCATCTGCAAGCATACTGGTCGAGAGGAAGCCCGCGCTGACAGCTTCGCCAGATACGAGTCCAAGGATTTTGTGTCCTCGCCGGCGTGCGACCTCGAGGCATTTTGCGACATGTGCAATATAGCCGTTCAGGCCCAACAGTTCATCACGACGGCTCATCTTCTGCCCTGCGGTGTCGATCAACAGCAGAATTGTCGATCCGGGATGGTCTCTCATTACCACGACAATCTGACTCGCGATCCGCAAAGCTAGATCAACACCGATAAGCGCACGCTCGCGAGTGCCTATGATGCTGATTTGCTTTTCTTGCAGGGACCCAGCGCCGTAGAAAAACTCATTTTCGAAAGTGATGGAGTGACCATCGGGGAATAGGCGATCAGCAAGATCTTTAACGATCACGACACAATCCTCAACGAATCCGCGGTCTTATGAAACTCTTTAACATCAAAAAGCGGAATGGCGTCCGGGTTTGGAACGCCAAGTGCCGCCCACATGTCTAATGCGTCGTGCGACGCCTCGAATCGGGCAAGGCGGTCCTTCAAACGCATCTGTTCCGTCTCGACTTCATCAAGATTAAGGACAGAGCCACTGCTCAATCCGTAAATCGCTTGCTGACGAAAGGCAGCAATTTCGTCTGACACGAGCGCCGATGCCTCGCCTATGAGATAGCGGTGCTTGCCACCTACGGTTCGCCACACGAGTGGCCGATCTGAGGCGTCGAATTCCTCAACGCCAACGGTTGCCTCGATGACCTCTGGCCCAGACAACCCAAGCCGACCTTCCTCAGACATGACGATGTAGGAAGCGAGACGAGCGGCGATTCCCATTCCGCCGAAAACACCGTAACGGCCACCATCCAAGACGATAACGGGTAGGGCCGCGGCTCGCAGATTAAGCATAGCCCGCATGATTTCAGACACGGCTATCAAGCCGGCATTTGCTTCATGAAGTCGCACCCCTCCAGATTCCAGCAACAGAAGCACGCCGTCCGGCCGTTCGTCTAATGCGCGCTCAAGCAAGCCGGTGATTTTTGCTCCGTGGACCTCTCCAACTGCTCCACCCATGAAGCCGCCTTCTTGTGCCGCGAGCAGAATAGATCTGCCGTCGAGCATGCCTTTGCCGACGGTCACCCCATCATCGAAGGCGGCAGGCGAGCCAAGAGGTTCCAGATGCGGACTTCTTAAACGGCTTTGAGGCGGGAGAATTTCAATGAAACTTCCCGGATCCAATAGGCCCGCTATCCTCTCGCGGGCCGTCGCTTCATACCAGCTCGTCTTCATCTCTTTGCCTACTTTCGATCTCGGCTATATGCGGTCAGCGCCTGGTTAAGCCGCAGCGCGACCACGGCCGGCGTCGCGCCAGCGTCATTAATCGAAACTAATACATCGCCGATCTTCCAACGGTCGAACACGTCGGTGAGGACGGCCTCCCATATTTTGGCGAATCCAGACGCCGAGGTTTCAATCTCGACACGGCAAGCTCCTCCCAGATCCGCAGCTTCCACCATGATTTCAAGGTTTCCGGAACTCACGACGCCGCACAGGACGGGCTTCCAACCTGCGGCGAATTGCTTCGTCGCAGTGAAGTCAAATAACAGCTTCTCCATCTCAACCTCACCAGTTTCTAAAACGCGCAGGCGGCCGATAAAGCCCGTGAGATGCACGGACGATGTCTTTCATCGATCGCGCTGCCAACAAATCGCGCGTTGCAAGCGACACATCAATGCCCAGATCGGTCGGACGGCGGATAACGCCTCGATCCCTTAGATTTTCCACCATCCGCTTGTCGCGTGACAGCCCAACCGGCGTATAGCCGGCGACACCCCGGATCGCTTGTTCACGTTCCTCTAGCGTGCGGCAAAGCAACAGGTTGGCAATACCTTCCTCGGTGAGAATATGTGTGACATCGTCGCCGTAGATCATCACCGGGGGGAGCTCCAGACCGGCACTCTCCGCCAATTCCCAGGCATCGAGTGTCTCGACAAATGCCGGCACCATATGTTCGCGGAAGGACTCGACGATCTGGACTACCAGTTTTCGTCCGCGCGGCATGAGACCGGTGGTCGCCTCGCGGCCCGCCTTCAACCACGCGGGAGAAGCATGCCGCCTCCCGCGGGCGTCCGATCCCATGTTTGGAGCGCCACCGAAACCCGAAACCCGATCGAGGGTGGCCGTTGAGCTATTGCCCGCAAGATCAATCTGCAGTGTCGAGCCGATAAATAGATCGCAGCCATATAGGCCGGCCGTCTGGCTGAGTGCGCGGTTGGACCGCATCGAGCCGTCCGGACCAGTGAAGAAAACATCAGAACGCGCGCGGATGTAGTCTTCCATTCCGAGCTCGGACCCAAAGGAGTGCACGCTTTGGATGAAGCCAGCTTCGATGGCGGGTATGAGCGTCGGATGGGGGTTCAGTGCCCAATGCGTCGCGATCTTCCCCTTGAGCCCTAAGCTGTCGGCGTAAGTTGGTAGGAGAAGCTCGATCGCTGCGGTGTCAAAACCGATGCCATGATTGAGGCTTTTTACCTCATACTCTTGGTAAATTCCCTTTATCGCCATCATCGCCATCAGGACCTGGATCTCGGAAATGAGCGCCGGGTCGCGCGTGAACAGAGGTTCGATGTAGTGAGGCTTGGGGCTCGGGACCACGTAGTCAATCCAATCAGCAGGAATGTCCACCCGCGGAAGAACGTCGACCACTTCATTCACTTGAGCGATGACCACCCCTTGCCGAAACGTTGTCGCCTCGACAATGACCGGTGTGTCTTCCGTGTTTCCACCGGTGTAAAGGTTGCCATCTCTGTCAGCAGCCTGAGCGCAGATCAGTGCGACCCTCGGGGTCAGATCTACGAAGTAACGGCCAAAGAGTTCGAGATAGGTGTGGATCGCACCGACTTGAAGATTTCCGCTTCGTATCAATCGCGCTAACCGCGTTGCCTGCGGGCCGGCGAAGGAGAAATCCAGTCGAGAAGCGATGCCGGTTTCAAATATGTCGAGGTGCTCGGGTAAAGCCAGCACGGATTGCACTATGTGTAACCCGTGGACTAAGGCGGGATCGACTTTGCTAAGCGCCGCGGCGAGAAAGTCAGCCTGTTTTTGATTGTTCCCTTCCAGGCAAAGACGATCGCCAGGCTCGATTACCGCCTGCATGAGAGCTGTCGCATCCGAAGAAGCTACCATCTTTCCTGAAGCGAATCTCGCTCCTCGCCCCAGTCGATCACGCTTGTTTCTGCTCAGCTCGTTCCACATGTGCCATCCCCGATGTGATCCTTAAAGTATACATTTACACGTGATAACGGCAATAGAGAATTTATAAATACGTATATATTGCCATAAAATATACACACGTGCTATTCAGCGGCTAACAAAGGGGAGGTGAGTTTGCAGAAATATCCGAACACCGAGGGAATGCGGTCCCGCAGAGCAGCCCTGATTGATCAGGTCACATACGAGACGTGGTATCAGGAGAGCGTCGAGGATCCCGACAAGTTCTGGGGCAAGCATGGCAAGCGCATCGACTGGTTCAAGCCCTACACCAAGGTCAAAAATACCTCCTTCGTCGGCGATGTCTCGATCAAGTGGTTCGAGGACGGGGAAACCAACGTCTCCTACAACTGCATCGACCGTCATGTGGCCGAGCACGGCGAGCAGGTTGCAATCATCTGGGAAGGCGACAATCCCTATATCGACAAGAAGATCACCTATAACGAGCTGCACGAACACGTCTGCCGGCTGGCGAATGTGTTGAAGAAGCACGGCGTCAAGAAGGGCGATCGTGTTACCATCTATATGCCGATGATTCCCGAAGCCGCCTATGCCATGCTAGCCTGCGCGCGCATTGGCGCCGTGCATTCGGTGGTCTTCGGCGGTTTCTCGCCGGAGGCGCTTGCCGGGCGCATCGTCGACTGTCAGTCGACCTTCGTCATCACCTGCGACGAGGGACTTCGCGGCGGCAAGCCCGTCCCGCTCAAGGATAATACCGACACGGCAATCCACATCGCCGCCAAACAATATGTCACCGTCGAGAAGGTTCTGGTCGTACGCCGCACCGGCGGCAAGACCGGCTGGGCGCCGGGACGCGACCTCTGGTATCACCAGGAAGTCGCGACCGTGAAGGCCGAATGCCCGCCTGTCAAAATGAAGGCCGAGGATCCGCTGTTCATTCTCTATACGTCGGGCTCTACCGGCAAGCCCAAGGGCGTGCTGCATACGACGGGTGGCTATCTCGTCTACGCGGCAATGACGCATGAATATACATTCGATTACCATGATGGCGATGTCTACTGGTGTACGGCCGATGTCGGCTGGGTGACGGGTCATTCCTACATCGTCTACGGACCGCTTGCGAACGGCGCGACGTCGCTGATGTTCGAAGGCGTGCCGAACTTCCCGGACCAGGGGCGCTTCTGGGAGATCATCGACAAGCATCAGGTCAATATCTTCTACACAGCGCCGACCGCGATCCGTTCGCTGATGGGCGCCGGCGACGCGTTCGTGAAGCGCTCCTCGCGCTCCAGCCTGCGCCTGCTCGGCACGGTTGGCGAACCGATCAATCCGGAAGCCTGGGAGTGGTACTATCATGTCGTCGGTGACGGGCGCTGCCCGATCGTCGATACCTGGTGGCAGACGGAAACCGGCGGTCACATGATCACACCGCTGCCGGGCGCAACGGACCTAAAGCCGGGCTCGGCCACCTTGCCCTTCTTCGGCGTCCAGCCTCAGTTGGTCGACAATGAGGGCAACGTTCTCGAAGGTGCTGCCGACGGCAATCTCGTCATCGCCGACAGTTGGCCAGGGCAGATGCGCACCGTGTACGGCGACCATGAGCGCTTCGTCCAGACCTATTTCTCCACCTACAAGGGCAAATATTTCACCGGCGACGGCTGCCGGCGCGATGCGGACGGCTATTACTGGATCACCGGCCGCGTCGACGACGTGCTCAACGTTTCCGGCCATCGTCTCGGCACGGCGGAAGTCGAATCAGCGCTGGTGTCCCACAATCTCGTCTCGGAAGCTGCTGTCGTCGGCTATCCGCATGCGATCAAGGGCCAGGGTATCTATTGCTACGTGACGCTGATGGCTGGACAGGAAGGCACGGATGCACTTCGCCAGGAATTGGTGAAACACGTCCGCGCCGAGATCGGCCCGATCGCCTCACCCGACAAGATCCAGTTCTCTCCGGGCCTGCCGAAAACACGCTCAGGCAAGATCATGCGCCGCATTCTGCGCAAGATCGCCGAAGACGATTTCGGCGCGCTCGGCGACACGTCGACGCTGGCCGATCCAGCCGTCGTCGACGATCTCATCGCCAACAGGCAGAACAGGGCGAATGCCGAATGAATGAAATATGGAACGGTATGAGATGAAATTGGTGCTTTTAGGTCCTCCCGGCGCGGGCAAGGGAACACAAGCCAAGCGGCTTGCTGCGCGCTACCACGTCCCGCATCTTTCCACCGGCGACATTCTGCGCTCTGAGGTGAAAGCGGGGAGTGAGCTCGGTCGACTGGTTGAAGACAAGATGGGTGCCGGCAAGTTGATCGACGACGAGACGATATCGTCAGTCGTCGCCGGCAGGCTCGCCCAGTCGGACACGGTGAACGGCTTTATTCTGGACGGCTATCCTCGTACTGTTGCCCAAGCGAACACGCTCGAACAGCGCCTGGGGTCGGACGGTCTTACGGCGGTGATCGAGCTTTCGGTTGACGAAGCAGAGTTATTCGATCGCATTCAGGCACGGGCAACGGAAGCCGGGAGTGCAGGCGCGCAGGCGCGGAAAGACGACAATACGGCGATCTTTCGCAAAAGGCTCCAAACGTTCGCTATCGAGACGAAGCCATTATCCGAGTTTTATGCAAGCCGCGGACTGTTGATCCAAATCGATGGGCGGGCGTCGGCTGATGAGGTAGCAGCGCACATCGCCGATCATCTGCCCAAGCACGGATGAGGTAGCGGGCGAAAGAAAAAGGGCATTATACCCGGTCGAGTCGAAACTGAGAGCATTGAATTGCGGCAATCAAATTATGTTCGTCCGCCCGCGCAGCATCGCCGCTGATAGTATCTAGGCTTTGTCAGTCGACGTCTGTATCAAGTGTGAGTTCAACGTCACACACGTGACTTCACGCACGGAAAGGGCTGTCATGCAGGGAAGCGAGGATATTCGATCCTTAAGTCAACGTATCCGTGTTTCGCTCATGGACGACATATCAACAGGCAATATCGCTCCCGGGACCGTGCTTGATGAAAACAATCTGGCCATACAGTTCTCAGCCTCTCGCACGCCGGTTCGAGAGGCACTTAAACAGCTAGAAAGCAGCGGTCTCATCGAAATTCGACCGCGAAAGGGAGCAATTGTCCTTCCGTTGACGCTTCCAAAACTCATGGAGATGTTCGAGGTAACAGCTGAGATGGAGGCAATGTGCGTAAGGTTGGCAACACATCGCATCACAGGAGATGAGCGGGCCCTTTTGTGTGTGATCCATGATGCAGCCGCGATTGCCGTTACAAACAAGGACCTTGACCTCTACGATGAGTCGAATCTTCGCTTTCACGAGCAGCTCTACAGCTCCGCACACAACGCCTTTCTTTTTGAAGAGCTTCTGCGCTTGAGATCACGGCTCATGCCGTTCAGACGAACCCAACTCAGACATGAAGACCGCCTGGAAAAGTCGCATTCAGAGCATGCTGAGATCCTGAGAGCGATCATGCGGGGCGACGGAGATGAAGCGGCTCGAGTGATGCGCGAACACATGTTGAACGCTGCAGTAACTTTAGCGCGGTTCATGTCCGCCGGATCTCGGAGCAGCGAGCCAACTGATCTATGACGCCTGTCTCACGCTCTCGAATTTTCGTTTTCCTTCGGCCACGAAGCTACGAATATATTCACGACGTCATCAATGACAACGCTTCTTGGAACACTCGGGTCCAATTCGTAGGCGTACTTCCTGACACCGTAGTAAAAGATGCTTCCTTGTAGGCTCCAAGCTATCTCCATGTAACGCGCCTCGCTGGATTTTGAAATCTGAATGCCGTGGGCAGCACAGATTTCCATTGCAATCCGTCGAATGACGCGCTCTTCCACCAAGCGGATGTAAGAACTTGTAATCCCTACGTTTTTCAGACCGGCGAAAAGATAGATCCGCATCCAGCCGCGGTTCATAATGACGTCGGTGTAGCTCCTGTAGAATCGGATAAGCCGCTCCGTTATCGGCCGGCTGCGGTCGACCAAAATCTCATCCCACGCGGTATCCCAGACATCTAAAAAGACCCGCTTGTAAACTTCCTCAATCAGATCGTCCTTGGTCTTGAAATACTTGTACATCAAAGGCTGGGTGGTCCCCAGATGACGCGCCAAGTCACGCGTCGTTGCGTCGAACCCACGTTCAGCAAAAACATCGACGGCTTTTTTCAAGATCATCTCGCGACGCTGTTCGAACGGGAGGCGTTCTGACGAACGAACCGGCTTCGATCGGGTCTTCGAAACGACGTCAACCTTCAACACTTCAGCTTTCTTTCCGAGACCCATTGAGGGTTGCACCTTATTTTTAGATTTCATCACGTCTGCCTTGTTTTGATGTCGCAGGCATTGTCCCTCCGGCGTTGCAGATTTCTGTCGACTTTATTGTCCCGATAACCAAGCGATGAGGTCGTAACATAACACAAAGATTGAGTTTTTTCGCAGAAATCAGAAAGAAGGCATTTTTTGATAACCTAACCGCAAACTAAGGGTTGTTTCAAGGGGAAATCGGCGCTTTGACGAAGCGTATTGACTGAACAGTCTTCGTTCGGTAAGTTATCAATCGATAACCAACCTAGTGGAGGAAGCGATGAAGGTTGATCTGACTGCAATTCAAACGGCATCTCGGGAATTGTCGAACTGGGGGCGTTGGGGGGAGGACGATCAGATCGGCACCCTGAACAATATCACTCCGGCGAATATCGTCGATGCGGCGCGGTTGGTGCGCAAAGGCAAGGTCTTTGCGCTGGGTCTCTCCCTGAAGGAGCCAATTCAGTCAGGCCTCTTTGGTGGCCGATGGAACCCGATCCACACGATGCTTGCCACCGGTACTGACGCGGTGCTCGGCAATCAAGATGAGCCTGCACCATATCTGAGGTATGCTGACGATGCCATCAACATGCCGTGCCAGGCGTCGACGCAGTGGGATGCACTGTGCCACATCTTTATGGGCGACAAGATGTACAACGGCTTTGATGCAAGTTTGGTCGACGTCAAGGGCGCCAAGAAGAATGGTATCGAACACGTTCGAGACAAAATGGTCGGCCGGGGCGTTCTGTTGGATGTAGCCCGCTACAAGCAGGTTGATTCCCTCGATGACGGGTATGCAATATCGCGCGACGACCTGGATGGATGTGCAGCGTCGCAGGGAGTCGAAATAAGGAAGGGCGATTTCGTCATTGTACGAACCGGCCATCAGGAACGTTGCCTGGCAAAGGGCGATTGGACCGGCTACGCTGGCGGATCTGCCCCGGGCTTCGGTTTCGAGACATGTTACTGGCTGAAAGAGAAGGATGTTGCCGCTATCTGCTCCGACACCTGGGGTTGCGAGGTTCGTCCTAACGAAACCAACGATGCAAACCAACCGTGGCACTGGGTCGTGATCCCGGCAATTGGGATCTCGATGGGTGAGATATTCTATTTGAAGGAGCTCGCACAGGACTGCGCGGAAGACAAGATCTATGAGTTTTTCTTCTCCGCGCCGCCTCTCCACCTCCCGGGGGGCGCCGGCTCGCCGATCAATCCGCAGGCAATCAAATAAGAGCGGCAGCGGATATCCAACCTGGAGGAAGAATAGCAATGGCCCAAGAAGTCGCCGAAATCAAAGATGGTATGCAAATCATTTGGGATCAGCCGATCGCAATGGACGATGGGGTGGTGCTCAGAGCGGACGTTTTTTGCCCGATAGGCGAGGGGTCCTACCCCGTCATCATGACCTATGGCCCGTATGGTAAAGGACTACATTTCGAGGATGGCTACAAGACCGCCTGGGACCGCATGTGCGCCGAAGATCCTGATGCTGTCAGTAACACCTCCAACAAATATGCGAATTGGGAGGTAGTCGATCCAGAGAAATGGGTGCCAGATGGCTATGTTGTAATCCGGGTTGACTCTCGTGGTGCGGGACGTTCTCCAGGTTACCTTTGCCACAACAATGATCGCGAGCAGCAGGACTACTATCAGTGCATCGAGTGGGCGGGCAGCCAGGCGTGGTCAAACGGCAAGGTTGGCCTGAACGGAATTTCCTACTACGGTGCTAACCAGTGGCGCGCCGCGGGAACGCAGCCGCCACACTTGGCTGCAATCTGCGTCTGGGAAGGGTGGCACGACAATTACCGCGATGGCAATCGCCATGGAGGTATTCTTTGCACCTTCCGAAAGCATTGGCAGGATATGCAGGTCAAGACCGTGCAGCACGGGGTGGGCGACCGAGGCCGGCGGAGCAGAGTAACGGGGGAGCTGGTCTGCGGACCGGAGACACTGAGTGACGACGAGTTGCTCGCAAACCGGGAGAACATGCACGAAGAAATGCTCGCGCGTGAGATGCTGACGGACTATTACCTCGAACGCTCGGCAAAACCCGATCGAATAAAGGTGCCGGTTCTATCCGCTGGCAACTGGGGCGGAGCAGGCCTTCACGCCCGGGGTAATTTCGAAGGGTTCCTCGCCGCTGCCTCTGAACAAAAATGGTTGGAGGTCCACGGTGGATCTCATTGGGCCCCCTTCTATACGGACCGTGGGGTCTTCATACAGAAGCAGTTCTTTGATCACTTCCTGAAGGGCCATGAAAATGGCTGGGATGAGCGTCCTAGGGTTCAACTGCTGGTCCGGCATCCCGGCGAACGCTTCGTTGAGCGTTACGAAAATGAGTGGCCTCTGGCGAGGACATCGTGGGAGAAGCTGCATCTCGCTGACTTGAGCGAACTTCGACCCACCAAATCAGCCGTCGAAAAGCAATTGTCATTCGATGCGATGGGCGATGGCTTGACCTTCCTGACCGAACCAACAGAAAGCGACACGGAAATCACGGGCCCCATCGGTGCTCGATTGGCGATTTCGTCTTCTACCGTGGACGCTGACCTATTCCTGGTGGTGCGTGTGTTTGCACCAGATATGAAAGAAGTAACGTTCCAAGGTGCGCTCGATCCGCATACGCCGATCGCGCAGGGTTGGCTTAGAGCGTCCCATCGTAAGCTCGATCCGAAGAAAAGCCTTCCTTACAGACCGTGGCACACTCACGATGAAAAGCAGCCACTTGAGCCAGATCAGATCTACCAGCTCGACATCGAGATATGGCCGACGTGTATCGTTATTCCCAAGGGTTACCGGCTTGCCCTAAGCGTTCGTGGTAAGGATTATGTCTATCCGGGTGGGAGCGGAGGGCGCTTGTCAAACATGAAGAACGAGTTCACCGGATGCGGCCCGTTTCTTCATGATGATGAGAATGATCGGCCACCGGAGGTTTTTGGCGGTACAACGACGATCCACTTTGGAGAAGGACGCGAAAACTATGTCTTGCTTCCATACATCCCCGCTGCGTCATAAGTATCGCAAGAGATACTCTGACATCAAAGGGTTGAACCGGCGCGACTTAGCTTGGCGATTCTCTTTCATTAGTGCGCTCGCGTTTGGAGGTGGGTGGTGTCTCTTCCGAGATTGGACCGCAGACCTCGCACAAGCGCATTGCTGCTATGACGGGGAACTCGACAGGCAAGTGCAGGCGAAAATTAGGCGGGGGGTCCCGCGGTAATTCGCGGCGCTCAGAGCCTAAAGATCTGCCTTATGCAGTCGACCTTTCAAGGCCGGCTGCAAACGTCCCTTTCATCATTTGAGCCGTTGGGACAAAGGGTCTTGTCAGAGCCGTTCCGCCGATTGGCCGAGTTTCTCGTGCTGCGCCGGAGGTTGAGGTGCTCGTCGAGATCGGCATTCAGGATACGCCCCAATCGCGCCTTCTTTAGGTCGTCTGTTGAGCCGTGCTTGCCGAAACCGCGGGCGGATCACGTCCAGCAAGAAGCTGGTCCAGAAATTCTTTTTCAATAGCCAGGCGACGCCTTGGGAGATAACCAATTCAGCGCGGGTGTTGCCGTTTACCTGGAGAACGACAGAATCTACGTTGTCAGAGCTTCGTCATAGGCCGGCCATCTGGCTAGCGCCTGCAAGTAGTTTCAGCCGGTAGTCGAAACGGAATCACGTTTGAATCCCCCGTCGCAACGCGCAACTGGTAAGTTGAATTACGTGATCCGCACTCTTTCGCCACAATGGGTGCACGCTGCATTTTCGTCACCACCCTGAGCGAATGATTGCGCTGCTCCTCCGCGAAAACTCTCGGTACCTTTGTAATCACAAACGATGCAAGGTATGGGAGCAGCGCATTGCAGGACAACATCCAGGACTTCGAATGTGATCGAGTAGGATACTCTTACCAGACACGGGGACGCACCGTCACCGAATCTGACATTGTCGTTCACGCTGGCCAGACGGGCGACCTTTTTCCCATCCATCTTGACGCAGAAGCCGCCAAGGCAAGTCCCTATGGACAGCGCATCGCACATGGGACGCTGACACTGTCGATCGCGATCGGTCTGAAATTCACCACCGATCTAACGATGGGGCTGCGGATTTCGTATGGCTACGACAGGGTCCGCTATCGGAAGCCTGTGTTCATCGGCGACACGATCCACTGCCAAGTCGAAGTGACGAAATCGGAAGTCGACTCCCAGCGCCCGAACATGCGGCGTGTCACCGAACAGACGACCGTGATGAACCAGCGGGGCGAAGCGGTGCTGTCGATAGACCATATCCTTATCCGTTGGCTCTGACTGAGCAAAGCCAACGAAACAACATCCTTGCGTGTGTCGGCCATTGCCTTGGCTGCAGTTGAAAGCGGCGGGGCCGCGTCTCCCTTCGCATACGCACTGAGACCTTACCGTGAGCCGACAGAGTAGAAGGTGGAGGAGAAACCATGCTCAAGAAAGATATCTATGAAGAACCGACTGGTCCTGTTCCCGTCGTCGTGTCGACCGATGTACTCGTTATCGGCGGCGGCCCATCGGGAATTGCGGCGGCAGTCGCCGCAGCTCGCAACGGGGCGTCCGTTACGCTGGTGGAGCGCTATGCCCACCTCGGGGGTCTCGCTGCCGGGGGGATGGTCCTTGTCTTGGACGACATGAACAATGGTACCGAGATTAGCGTTCGCGGCATTTGCGCAGAGATGATCAAACGCATGACTGAATATGGGCTGTGCGTTACGCCGCCAGCCGAGGAATGGTCTTCAGATCAAGCGGTGTTCGAGAAATGGGCGCGCTGGGGTTTATACGACTTCCATTCACATTCGAAACCTCAGCCAATCTGTTACGCTTCGGCTTTCGACCCGGATGCCTTTAAGCGTGTCGCGACCGAGATGGTAAACGAAGCAGGTGTCAATCTTCGCCTTCATTCCTGGTTCTCAAAGTCGATCGTCGAAAACAATGTCGTCAGGGGCGTGGTCTGCGAGACGAAGGCAGGTCGGCAGGCACTGCTTGGCAAAATAGTGATCGACGCGACTGGCGATCTGGACGTTGCGGCTTCTGCGGGTGCCGATTTCGCCCATGGCAAGTTCATCGTGACAACGGTCTTCCGGCTTGGCGGGGTCGACGTCGAGAGGGCCGAAAAGTTCGAGTATGGAAATCCGGAGGAATTCGCTGCTCTCGACCGAGAAGCAAAGCGGATCATGGGCGGTTCCTGGGAACGTTGGTGGCTGAAAACGCCTCTGCCGGGTATTGTGTGGTGCAATTGCCCTCACATGTCCGGCTACGACGGGTTGTCGGTCGAGGATCTGACAAGCGCGGATGCTAAGGGCCGTCAGAAGATTGCAGAGCTTGTAGCGTTCATACGGGACAAGATGCCAGGCTTCGAGGAAGCCTTCGTCGTCGATGTGGCTCCGCAACTCGGCGTCCGTCAGACCCGTGTGCTCGAAGGAGAATATGTCGTTACGAAGGAAGACGTAATCGGACGACGCCATTACGCAGATACAGTCGCCCGCGGCCGAGACTACTATTATCCCTACCGCGCATTGCTTCCCAAGAAGATCGATCAGTTGCTTGTCGCGGGGCGGCATTATTCCGCAACGCCGTCTGCGCAGCGTATCTCACGCGAGATCCCTCCGTGCATGGCGATGGGCGAGGCAGCGGGGACCGCGGCAGCAGTCGCAATCCTGGCATCCGCGAGCATACGCGATGTGGATGTTGTTGAAGTGCAGCGGCGGCTGAGGAGCCAGGGGGCCGATCCTGGCGATCTTCCGGCCGCCAATGCCACCTTCCAAAGCGATGCTGCGGAGTAGGGGGCGAGCCATGCATAGCACACTCACCCAGCCACTGGCCGGTGTCACGGTAATCGACTTCACCCAGGTCATGATGGGGCCGTGTTGTACTCAGATCCTGGCGGATCACGGAGCACGCGTCATCAAGATCGAGCGCCCGAGACACGGTGATCTGTCCAGAGGGTCGAGACCAAACGACCCGGAGGGCGCAAACAATCCGGTCTTCAAGAGCCTGAACCGAAACAAGCTTTCGCTCGCGGTCGATCTGCATTGCGAAAACGGCCGCAAGATCATCGATGATCTCGTTCGTCACGCTGACGTTGTCGTAAGCAACTTCCGCCCGGGTGTGATCGAACGGCTCGGCTACGGATACGAGCGCATCTCCACGCTCAATCCGCGGATCATCTCGGCCGAAGGAAGTGGGTTCGGACCGGGCAAGCCGTTGTCGCACAAGGGCGGTCAGGATGTCCTTGCCCAGGCAATGACGGGGGGGATTGCGCGGCGTTCTGATGACAGTCACCCGCTGACCGTCTACCCGCTTGCAATTGCAGACTATTCCGCAGGTATGCACCTCGTCCAGGCAATCCTCATGGCGCTGCTGCAAAGAGTCCAGACGGGACGAGGGCAATCGGTCTCAGTATCGCTGTTCGAATCCATGCTGAATCTCCAGATGCAGGAGGCAGCGGTCCTGTTGCAACGCAGCGAGGATTTGAACTGGGCCGCCTATCCGCTGACCGGGGTCTTTCCGACGGCGGACGGGGCGGTCGTTATCGTCGGAGCGTTCAAGACAAACCCACTACAGGACATTTGCAAGGCACTCGACATGCGGGATCTTTCGCTGCTGCGCGAGTATTCAGATTTCCATTCGATGAAGATGAACAGGTCTGCGCTGCAGGGCGAGATCGGCCGTCGGTTGCGCGAAATGCCAACGGAAGAAGCCATCGGGCGCCTCGAGGGACAGGATATTCTGTGCGCGCCAGTTCTCACCTTGGCGCAAGCACTGCAGCACCCCCAAACGATCGAGAACTCGACGGTCGTTGAGACGCCCTCGGGCAACTTGATCGGCGCGCCCTTTCGAATGGAGGAGGGATCCTTCGCGGTTTCGCGAGGGGCTCCTAGCCTTGGCGAGCATTCGGCGACCATCCTCGCTGGGATCGGATATTCGGACGACAACATCCGCCAGCTCATCAACGATGGCGTAGTCGGGGGGCCCGAAGTCGGCGGTCAGCCCTCGCGTCGTGCTGGCTAGGGGCTCGGCATGGCCTATGTGATCACCCAACCCTGTATCGATGTGAAGGACGGCGCATGCCAGGTGGCATGCCCTGTGGAGTGCATCTATGAGGGAGGCCGCATGATGTACATCCAGCCATCCGAGTGCATCGCCTGCGGGCTCTGTCTGTCCGTCTGCCCGGTGGACGCAATCTTCGAGGACAGAGACACTCCATCCGATCGCCAGCACTTCATTGCCGTGAACAGGGAGTTTTTCGAGGAAGGAGTCACCGGGTGGGGGCAACCCGGTGGCGCGGGTCCGAAATACCGCAGCGAGATGGACCATCCACTCGTGACAAGCTTTCAGGGGAGAGAACAGTGATGTTGAAGTTGAAGAATTTCGTGGGTGGAGAATGGATCGGTGGCCGGCGTGATCAGCGCGATGAAAACCCATCGGATCACAGCGACGAGTTTGCAACTTACCAAGTCGCAACTCCAAACGACGTTCTGAAGGCAATCGCCGCCGCTCGCGCAGCCTTTCCAGCCTGGTCCAGAAGCAATCCTATGGTCAGACATGATCTGTTGAAGCGGGTGGCCACCGAGATCTTCGCGAGGAAGGACGAACTCGGTGCCATGCTCGCGCGTGAGGAAGGAAAGACGATTGCCGAAGGCATCGGCGAAGTTACGCGGGCGGGTCAGGTGTTCGAGTTCTTCTCGGGGGAGGTTCTTCGAATTCCTGGCGAACGGATTGCTTCGGTTCGGTCCGGTATCGAGATCGACATTACCCGCGAACCCGTTGGTGTCGTAGGACTGGTGACGCCCTGGAACTTTCCGATCGCGATACCCGCATGGAAGATCGCGCCTGCGCTCGCCTACGGGAACTGCGTTGTCTTCAAACCTGCCGAGCTAACGCCCGCATCGGCATGGGCACTGGCTGATATCATAGTGCGGGCAGGGGTGCCGAGCGGGGTATTCAACCTTGTCAT
The DNA here is from genome assembly GCF_004341625.1 of Rhizobium sp. BK376. Taxonomy (GTDB): domain Bacteria; phylum Pseudomonadota; class Alphaproteobacteria; order Rhizobiales; family Rhizobiaceae; genus Rhizobium. The sequence continues at coordinate 54,570 of NZ_SLZG01000025.1, forward strand.
GGGGAGTGGTTCGTCGGTCGGACAGACTATCATCGACTCTCCGGATATCGACGCAGTGTCTTTCACGGGCTCGGTCGGGACGGGTAAGTTGGTTGCCCGCGAATCCACGAAGCACTTGAGACGCTTCCAGCTCGAGATGGGGGGAAAGAACCCGCTGATTGTTCTGGACGATGCTGATCTGACGGTCGCCGTCGAGTGCGCGGTGAACGGCGCTTTCTACTCGACAGGCCAGCGGTGCACGGCGTCGTCCCGCATCATCGTGACGGATCAGATTCGGAGCAAGTTTATCGACGCGGTAGTCGAGCGATTGCTATCGCTGAAAGTGGGGCACGCGCTTGACCCAACAACGCAGATCGGTCCGGTTGTAGACAGCCGACAACTGGAGCAGGACCTCAACTACATTAGCCTGGGCAAGCAGGAAGGCGCCAGTCTGCGATTCGGCGGCGAACTGCTGAAGCAGGAAAAGCGAGGACACTACCTTCAGCCAGCGTTGTTCACCGATGTGAGCAGCAACATGCGTATTGCTCGGGAAGAGATTTTCGGACCAGTCGCCTCGGTCATCGCAGCCAAGGACTACGATGAAGCGCTTGCTATCGCCAACGACACCGAATTCGGCTTGTCTGCGGGGATCTGCACAACAAGCCTTAAGTACGCCACGCATTTCAAGCGCAATGCTGAGGCGGGAATGGTCATGGTAAACCTGCCAACGGCGGGCGTAGACTTCCACGTTCCATTCGGAGGCCGGAAAGGCTCATCCTGTGGAACGAGAGAGCAGGGACGGTACGCCGTCGAGTTCTATACGACCGTAAAAACTGCCTATACGGCAGCCTGATCAACGTACGAGGGCGGTTGCCGCATCAGTCACCCTCGTATTCGTCCATAACCTGACTGGCGATCTTCACAAAAGCCTGTTCAGCCGCATTGATGAAGCGGTTGGAAGGAATGAAAGCTGCGATCCGATATGACGACATCGTGTCGTTGTCGAGGGGAAGAAATACGACTCTCCCCGCTCTGATGAGATCCCAGAACCCGTATTTTATGTATATTCCTAGCGCTGTTCCGTTCTCAACTAGCATCTTCGCCACGTACATCGAGTTCGTGAAGACTACCGAATCGAGTCGGATGCGTTCGCGGGCCAGCACGTCGTCGAGAAACATATTCTGGCCCGTAGGGTGGTAGTGCTTCACCGACGGATGGCTTGCGATGTCCTCCAGCGAAACGGAAGGGTTCCCTACCAGCGGATGGTCACTGTTAACGAGGACGCCGAACGGCGAACGGATGTCCTTCACCGGACGCACCGAATTCCGCTCGAAGCAGGTGAATGTCAGGCCGATGTCGGCGAGACCCTCCTCAACAGCGTGAACCACCTCATTGGCGGGATCCTGTCTTATCGTGAGCGAGATGTTCGGATACTCCGCCCGGTAGCGTCGAATGATCTCCGGCACGAGCGACATGTTAAGCGAGTCTATGCAGGAAATCGCAATATTGCCCGCCTGGAGAGCCCGCACGTTTGCGATTTGCGGCCTAAGCTTCTCGTATTCCTGCAACGTCCTATTGGCGTGATCGACAAGAAGCTTTCCCGCTGCGGTGAGCACGACACCGTCCGGTAGGCGGTCGAACAACCTTACCCCCAGCTCCTCCTCGAGCTTGATGATCTGTCGGTTCACCGCAGAGGATGCAACGTTCAAAACAGGCCCGGCTTTGCGGATTGATCCCTGTTTGGCTACCTCGATGACGTATCTCAGGACAATTGAGTGCATGCCAGTTCAGATTTCCTCCGGTTTCTCTTTCAGCGTGTTCAGCGAACCCTCTCCGATCGCGAAGCTTCGATCGGTCCAGGGTTATTGGCAAGGTCTCCGTTTAAAAATACGCGCATAGGCGCTCCGAAAGCGAGCGCACCCTGTTCGAATATTGATGGCACCACATCGAGCTGATTTGTGAAAAGCTCTCTCTCTGACGCGGATGATCGCGCCAAAAAAGGGAACGGCCACAATGGCCATCAAACTGTGAGGAGAAACCCCGATGCACAGACGTCAGTTCTTGCAAACGGTTGCCGCTGCGGCGGCGGTTCAGGCGTGCAGCGCAGGACTTGCCAAGCAAGTGTTTGCTTCCGACGCGGGCGATATTGTCATGCAGCTCGGTTGGCTAGGCAGCAACGGTGTTCTCGGTGAAGCGGCAGCGCTCAAGCGGGGGTTCTACAAGGATGCTGGGCTCAACCTCACGATTACACCTGGCGGCCCAAACGTCGACGGCATCGCCAGCGTCGCGTCGGGAAGGGCTCAAGTAGGCCAGTATAGCTCAAGTCCGCCGATCATGATGGCGAGAGCTGCAGGCATTCCCATCAAGGCTATCGCTGCTGGTTTCCAGCGTCATCCGTTCGCACTGTTTTCACTTCCCCGCGCTCCAGTCCACAAGGCCCAAGACCTCGTAGGCAAGAGGATCGCCGTGCAGGCGACCGCAGTGATCCTCGTCAAAGCAGTTCTTGCGCTGAACAACATCGCTGAGAAGGATGTCGAGATCATCGTTTCCGGCGCTGATGTGACCCCTGTCCTGACCGGACAGGCCGACGTCGTCACAGGTTGGGAGACAAACGTTCACGGGGTGAGCGCGCTCGGGCCAGACCGCATCGTGCTCCCGCTCTGGGACACCGGAGTTCAGCTCTATGCAAATCTCTACTATGCCAGCGACGAAACGATCGGGAAGAACCAGAAAGTTCTCGAGAGCTTCCTATCCGCCACCGCAAAGGGATGGCAGTTTGCGCGCGACAATCCGGAGGCCGCCGTGGATGCGCTGGTCGAACTCTATCCAAATCTCAATCGCAAGGACGAACTGGAAGCGGTTGGCGCAGTCGTTAAGGCGAGCTTCAACTCCACCAGCAAACAGGAAGGATGGGGTGCGATGGATCCCGCGAACTGGGACAAACAGATCAAGCTCTTTGATGAACTCAAGCAGTTCAAGTCGGCGCCTCCGACTGTTGCCGACATCATGACAGATGCCGTCCTCGGCGCCACCAAAACCATTCGGATGGGATGAGCCGATGGGACTTGTAGCCACCTTGAACACTTCGGCGATCAAACACGATATGAATCCTGCTATTTCAATCGATAAGGTCAGCATTTCCTTCGGTGAAGGTGCCGGAAAGGTAATTGCAGTTTCCGCCGTTACTCTGGATATCCCGGAGGGAGCGTTCGTTACGATGATCGGGCCTTCGGGCTGTGGAAAGTCGACCCTCCTGCGGGCGATCTCCGATCTCGTTCCGACAAGCGGCGGAAACGTCAGGATCTTCGGAAAGCCGCCGGCGAACGCGCGCGCGGAACGGTCGTTCTCATTCGTTTTTCAGGAGGCGACACTCCTGCCGTGGAGAACGGCCGTCGAGAATGTCATGCTCCCGCTTGAAATCGGGAGCAGGAGAGCCGCTTCAAGCCGCGACAAAGCCGTGGAGCTACTCGATCTCGTCGGTCTGAAAGGACGGGAAAACGCGCTCCCGTCAGAGCTGTCTGGCGGTCAACGCCAGCGTGTTTCCATCGCGCGGGCGCTTGTTACGGCGCCCAAAGTACTCCTCATGGATGAACCGTTCGGAGCGCTAGATGAAATCACGCGCGACAAGCTCAACGAGGAACTCCTCCGGATATGGAAGGAGACGGGTACGACGATCGTGTTCGTCACCCATTCCATCGCGGAGGCGGCTTTCCTTGGCCAAAAGGTTGTCGTGATGGCGGCGCGTCCAGGGCGCGTTCTGGAAGTCGTCGACGTGGATCTAAGTCAGGATCGCAAACTTGCTGACCGCGACACCCTCGGTTTCGTTCAAATTGCCGCACATCTGCGCGAGCTTCTGGAGAAATGCTAATGACCGTCATCGGCGACGAAAGTGTCAAACTTAGATCATGGTCTCTTCGCCTTTCAGATCTGATCAGCGGGAATGCTGCCGCCATTGTGGTGGGCCTTATGATCCTTATCATATGGGAAGTCGGTGCTCGGGTATTCGGCTTGCCGTCGTATATCGCACCTAGCCCGCTTCAAGTCGCCGAGGCTTTTCGGGAGAACTGGTATCTACTCCTGACCAACATTGGTCCGACCATGTTCGAGGCTCTGCTCGGCTTCTTCGTCGGAAACGCGGTGGCCATCGTCTTTGCGATCTGTTTCATCCATAGCCGCTTTGCGGAACGCGCGTTCTATCCGCTTCTCGTGTTTTTCCACACCATCCCCGTGCTGGCGATTGCTCCGATACTCGTGCTGATCTTCGGCAATGGGGTCGTGCCCAAGATATTGATCGCGTCACTCATCTGCTTTTTTCCAATGCTCGTGAACATGGTCCGCGGACTGCGCGATGTATCACATGGAATGCTTGAGCTCATGCGGCTGATGTCTGCGACGAACTCGGAGATCTTCTGGAAGGTTCGTGTCCAAAGTTCTCTTCCGTATTTCTTCGCGGCGTTGAAAATCTCGAGCACCACTTGCGTGATCGGCGCGATTGTCGCCGAGTGGATCGGTTCCAGCTATGGGCTAGGTGCACTGATCATCGATGCGACCTATAATTTCAAGTCGGCACTTCTGTACGCCGTCGTGTTCTGCTCAGCGATGATGGCAATCCTCATCTTCAGTGTCGTGACGATCGCCGAACGCCGTCTGATCTTTTGGAGACAGGCGAATGGGTAACGAGGCCTTCAACGTCGCCTCAGCAGGCTTTGCCTTAAAGAAACTTGAGGTTCCTGGAACGGTTGGGGGTGTCTGCCTTCCCTTGTCAGGTGTACGGGTCATCGACTTCAGCCAGGTGGTTCTGGGTCCTGTGTGCACCCAGATGCTCGGCGATTTCGGGGCCGAGGTCATCAAGATCGAAAAGGAACTGATCGGCGATCTCACACGCTGGTCTCTCGGAAACGATCCGGAGGGTGGGCAGAATCCAATCTTTTCCGCATTGAACCGCAACAAGAAGAGCGTTTGCGCGGATCTAAAGGATCCGATCAGTCGCGAGCAGGTAAAATCGCTCATCGAAACGGCGGATGTCGTTGTGACCAACTTTCGTCCTGGTGTGATGGAGCGCCTTGGGCTGGGTTACGAAGACCTCTCGATCCGCAACTCCCGTTTGATCTTCGCTGAAGCCACGGGCTACGGTCCATTGGGTCCATTCAGGCACAAGGGCGGCCAGGACATTCTCGCCCAAGCACTCTCCGGGCTGATGGCGCGCAAACCCGCTCCGGACGCGGAGATTTCAATCTACCCGACCGCCATCTGCGACTACACGGCCGGAATGCATCTAGTGCAAGGTATTCTGCTTGCTCTGCTCCATCGGGAGAAGACTGGTGTGGGCCAGAAAGTCAGCGTTGACCTGTATAGTTCGATGGTCGCTCTCCAACTCCAGGAGGCAACTTTGCAGATGATGCGCGGACGTGACTTGAACTGGGCTACGTTCCCGCTCACCGGAGTCTTTCAAACCAAAGATACACCAATTGTCGTCGTCGGCGCCTTCAAGGAGTTTCCCCTTCGTGACATCTGCAAGGCGCTGGAGCTCGAAGATCTCTCGTTGAATCCACGTTTCGCCACTTTCGAAACTCAGATGGCGCACCGCGAGGAAATCCAGGGAACCCTGCGCAGAAGGTTCGTCGACATGACCTCCCGAGAATGGCTAGCAAGGCTCGAGGCCGTCGACATTCTCTGCGCTCCTATCCTAACCCTTCCGGAAGCGCTCGAGAGTGAGCAAATGGCGTCTACAGGAATGCGAATGAAGTTACTTCGCTCCGATGGCTCGCTGCTGGAGACAATAGGCACGCCAGTTCGGTTGTCGGATGTCCCGGAAATTGCCACCAAGCTTCCGCCTCGCCTGGGCGAACACACCGACGAACTGCTCCGCTAGGGCGCTCGCAACTCAAGACTACCAACTTCTCGAATGCGGCTTCGGACTGGCAGGTCTCGACGCAGTACCGCAATCACTGTGAACATTTTGGGATAGATACATGGATCTTCAACTTAAGGGAAAGACCGCTCTGGTCTTCGGCGCTGCCGGCGGTCTCGGCAGCGCGATTGCAAAGACGCTGGCAAGCGAGGGTACCTCGGTCATTGTTGCCGATATCGACGCCGAAGGTGCGGATGCAATCAGCAAATCCATCAGGTCCGCGGGAGGGCAGGGAATGCCCATGCATTGTGATCTCTCTGACCTCACTTCCATCTCTTCGATGATTGCACAGATTGGCGCCGCCTTCGGTCCTGTCGATATCCTTGTCAACAACACGGGCGGCCCTCCGCCGACCCCGGTATCGGGTCAGTCGTCGGACGAATGGCTTAAGTATTTCAATATGATGGTCAGATCCGTAATCGCGGTAACCGACGCGCTGTTGCCCTCGATGCGCGAGCGGAAATGGGGGCGTATCATCACATCGACGTCCTCCGGAGTCGTCGCACCCATTCCGAATCTCGGCATGTCAAACAGTCTCCGCCTGGCGCTCGTCGGGTGGTCCAAGACGTTGGCGCGTGAAGTCGGTAGAGATGGCATTACCACAAACATCGTGCTTCCCGGACGTATCGGTACCGGGCGCATCAACTTCCTGGACGAACAGAAGGCGAAGCGTGAAAATCGACCGGTGCAGGATGTCATTCAAGAAAGCATCAATACAATCCCAGTGGGTCGTTATGGCGACCCGCAAGAATATGGGGACACAGTCGCGTTCCTTGCTAGCCCACGAGCGTCTTACATCACAGGCTCGGTCATTCGGGTGGATGGTGGTTTGATCAGTAGTATCTGACGAAAACTGGCGGCTCGAAGCTATTTTCGAGCGCTGGATCGGGTTCCAATAAGGACTATGACATGAGCTTCAATGTAGATTCCAAAGGCGTCTATGCCATCGCTACGACACCATTTTCCGACGACGGATCAATTGATTACAACTCGATCGACAAGCTGACCGACTTCTACCAGGAAAGCGGGTGCACGGGCATTACGATCCTAGGTATTATGGGCGAAGCTCCGAAATTGGAGCCGGGGGAGAGCAAGGCGATTGTCAAACGTGTTGTGTCCCGGGCAAAGGTACCCGTGATCGTTGGAGTTTCATCGCCTGGCTTCGCGGCCATGGGGTCGCTGGCGCGCTCGTCAATGGATATGGGCGCGGCTGGAGTGATGATTGCGCCGCCGCCCGCCTTGAGAACAGACGACCAGATCGTGAATTACTTCTCCGGTGCTGTGGAGGCAGTAGGCGAAGACGTGCCGTGGGTGCTGCAAGACTATCCGCTCACACTTACCGTTGTCATGTCGCCAGGTGTCGTCGCGAAGATCATTTCGAACCATCCGTCGTGCCTTATGCTCAAGCATGAGGATTGGCCGGGTCTCGAGAAAATCTCGAGGCTTCGCGCGATGCAGAAGGCAGGGGATCTGCGGCCATTCTCAATCCTTTGTGGCAACGGTGGGATGTTCCTAGACTTCGAACCGGAACGCGGCGCGGATGGAGCCATGACCGGATACGGTTTCCCGGACATGCTGACGGAATTGGTCAGCTTGTCTGCTGCGGGCAAGCGGGACGAAGCACACGATCTCTTTGACGCGCATTTGCCCCTGATCCGGTATGAGCAACAGTTGGGGATCGGCCTGGCCGTGCGAAAACACGTCTTGAAGCGTCGCGGCGTGATCGCCAGCGATATCCAAAGGAAGCCCTCTCAGCTGCTCACGGCCACTGCGAAGGCGGAAGTGGACTATCTTCTGGCGAGGGTAGGCAGACGGGATCCGCGTGCGCGCCTTTAGGGCTCATGCAAAGTACAGTAGTCTTTAAATACATTACGGGCTCATGGGCACGGCACATTGCGTGCCCTGAGCAACTCCTCGGTTCGCGGTGTCCTGTAAATAGGACTTTTTGATAGTGAACGAACGGATTTCCACCTCGCGTTTGTCGAACGCTGAAAGACTAGCACGGACACCAGCTGTTTTCCCTGCGTTGCGATTTTTTGACAGGGGGACCCTCGCGGACGATCGCGCACTCGAAGCATAGCCCTAGACAGCGTTCGCGATCAGAATCTTGTCAAGGCTTGCAAAAATGGCTATCACTTCGTAGATAATGGCAGCCAAATATACCTGGGCCTGTCCGGCAACGAGCAACTGCAGTTCCATAAAATGCATTATGCGACATGTTATAACATAACGGGCGGTGTGATGCTGTCTCCAATGGGGTCAGAACAAGAGCAGTCCGAAATCGTACGCTAAGGTCGAACGAAAACGGAACGATGCCGTAGATCGGATGTGCAACATCCGATCTCTGTGGATTGCCATCGACATGCGCCAGTTTTGATTTCTCTGTCCGGCCCGACTCGACAACGCTTGACGCAGATCGGTCATGAATGGAGTCGGGCGATGGCTAAGCGCAAGCTTCTCAAAGATCAAGATCGCCGGAAGCTTGTCGACATACCAGTCGACGACGACAACCTAATGCGACACTATTCGTTGTCATTGGCGGATCGCCTGGAGATCGAACTGCGGAGACGTAATCACAATCGGCTCGGCTTTGCCATCCAGCTATGTCTGATGCGATACCCCGGTCGAGCGCTTGGAGCAGAAGAAACTCCGCCTCGCGCCATGCTGAAGTATGTTGCTGATCAGATCGGCGCCGCTCCAGGCGAATTTGCCCTCTATGCACGTCGTGAAGAAACCCGTCGGGATCATATGGCGCGGCTAATGGTCTACCTGAATAAGAGAAGCGCGACGCTGCAAGATCGCCGCGCCGCGCTATTGGCGGCAGTTCAAGCGGCGACCATGTCCGACGACGGTGCTGCGATAGCCAGTTCGACTGTCGCCGCGTTTCGCGAACGCGGAGCTCTTCTGCCGGCGATCGATACGATCGAACGCATCGTGCCTTGCCGGCCGTGCCATAGCCCGGCGCCGGGCAGAAAAAACTCTGATTGAGAACATCCCACTCGATAGGCTTCAATCACTGGATAGGCTCTTAGAGGTTGACCCGTCGATCGGCCAGACGCGATTTCATTGGCTGCGTTCGGCGCCAGAAGCGCCGGCTGCGTCGAACCTCGTCGGGCTGACCGAGCGGATAGCTTTTCTGCGGCGGCTGGAGATCGATCCGGAACTGCAGGCGCGCGTGTCATCCGGACGGTGGGACCAGATGATCCGGGAGGGCAACGCAACGCCGGCCTGGCTTGCCAACGACTTCAACGCCAGCCGTCGCCACGCTCTGATCGTGGCTCAGGTCATCAAGCTCTGCCAGAAGCTCACGGACGACGCGGTGACGATGTTCATCAAACTGATGGGCAAGTTGTTCTCGCAAGCCAACAATCGAAAGAAGCAGCGACAGATGGACTGCAGAGCGAATACCGCCAAAGCGCTGCGCATGTTTCTAGATACGATCACCGCACTGCAATCCGCCAACAAAGAGTTGGCTGGGACCGGCTGCTTCGGATGAAGCCTGAGCTCGAGTCGATGGTCGACGACAACGAGGCACCGCCGTTGACCGTAGCAGCCGAGCAATATGCGACCGTCCACAAATACATTGGTGCGTTCCTTCAGGCCTTCACGTTCCGCTCGGCGCATCGCCACGACCCGCTTCTCGCAGCAATCGCGCTGCTGAGAAGGCTTTATGCCGAGAAGCGGCGGACACTCCCGGATCGCGTGCCGCTCACCCACCTTAGCCAAACTGATCGGCGGCATATCTTCGAACAGGGGAAACCCGATCGCCGTCTCTACGAGATCGCCACGCTAGCGGTTTTGCGAGACCGGCTTAGATCTGCGGACATTTGGGTCGACGGCAGCCGATCTTTCCGGCCAATTGACGAGCATCTGATGCCGAGGTCGACATTCATCACGATGAAGGAAGAAGATCGTCTCGGTTTGGGAGTCCAGGGCGACGGCGCGCAGTGGCTTGCCGAAGCGCATCAGATGCTCGACTTCAACCTGCAGCGTCTCGCGTACAGAGCACGATCCGGAAAGCTCGAAGGGGTTCGTCTTGAGGCCGGAACGCTAATCGTCACACCAACCGTCGGCGAAGTCCCTGTGGCAGCCGAGGAACTGAATGCCGAGATCAGCGACATGTATCCGTTGGTCGAGGTTCCCGACTTGTTAAGGGAAGTGCATGAATGGACCGGCTTTGCGGATCACTTCACGCATGTTCGCACCGGCGACATCCCGAAAAATGTCTCTGCCATGCTCGCTGGTGTACTGGCCGATGCGACTAACCTCGGCCCGAAACGAATGGCGGGCGCATCCAAGGGGATCAGCGCTCACCAAATCGGGTGGATGCGCACATTCCATGCTCGATCGGAGACCTACCGCGCGGCACAAGCGTGCATCACCGATGCCCACACCCAGCATCCGCATTCCCGCCTGTGGGGCAATGGCACAACGTCATCGTCCGATGGCCAATTCTTCCGTGCGAGCGACCGAGCTGCAAAGCGCGGAGACATCAATTTGCATTACGGCAGCGAACCCGGATCGAAATTCTATAGCCATCTGTCTGATCAGTACGGCTACTTCAGCATTTTGCCCATCAGTCCGACCGAGAGCGAGGCGGCCTATGTGCTCGATGGGCTCTTCGACCAGGACACGGTCCTCGACATTCAGGAACACTTTACCGACACAGGCGGGGCCAGTGATCATATCTTCGGGCTGTTCGCATTGATCGTAAGCGCGCTTTTCAGTGCACGTCGTAAATCGGCTTGAAGCGGCAGCTTATGCGGTCTGTTTTTTATAGTTGAAGGGCAGCAGGTCGTCGATAT
>NZ_SLZG01000026.1 GCF_004341625.1 Rhizobium sp. BK376
CAGCCGAAGCCTGGATAACCATCGCCCATATCCGCATCCTTACGCGGCGGCTCGCAAGATATTGCTATCGTTGAACCCTTTTCGAGTCAGACTCTTAGACCAGGGCAATAAACGGGCGCTCCCTTGGTTGGGGCCGGCAGTCCGCCATGGCGCCTATTGCCGCTGTGTCGGCGTCGTCTGACGCCCGCAATGTTGAGCCGTTCTGGAGATTTGCATTGAATGTCGGGGAGATGGGAGGCTGGCAATCTTAATTTCGTGCGCGAGCAAACGCTCAACGCCGTCGGTACCGCAAAGTCCCAATCTCTTTAAGCCAATCGTCGGTCCGCTCTGGCGCTATCTCGGCTTTTCGGCGGCGGAAGATAGATTTCCAGCCGACCTGGAGTGGTGAGTATGAGGACGCAATAAACCGCGCAACGAATTCGGCGGGATCGGGCATATTGAACAATTGCTCGGCCACCATTGGTGGGACGTCGAAATAAGCGGCGTTCCGGCTGTTCGTAAAGTAGATTGTCAAGGTTTCTGTATGCTCATCATAAGTGACTGAACGAACAACTTCGGAATGAAATGATTGCGTTTGCATTTATCCCTCCAGGTTGCGGCAATTTGCCGATGACCTCCCATATAGTCAACTACTCCTTTTGGGCTATGCCGATCATTACAGTCTCAAGGATTGGGAACCTGAATTCCAATCGCTGTATGCCCGACATTTGTGCTCTGACTCGCCCATAAACGTTGCCTTCTGAAGACTTCAGCGAACCTGCCGTGCTAACCAAGGATGGAGGATCACGGGTTTGTAGCGTTAACGACGCCAATCCCCCACGCGCCACATGTTCGTTTAGAATTGGCAACTGGGATCGATCATATCTTCCGCGGATCCTCTTGATTTGCTTGCTCCGATTAGGCGGGCCAGAATGTAAAATCCTTGCTGATCATCCGGAAGGGTTGAGGCAAATACGCCAATGACAACGTTTTTCATGTTTGACAGGGCTCCATCAACGCCATCTGCGACAGCTTTCAACGGGTTCAATTTTGAGAGGTTGTCCGCGGCATAGAATTTTGCCCACCAGCCGCTGTCTTTCAATTTAGTAAATTTGGATCCGCCAATCTCCGTCTTATGGCTCTTCAGCAGGGTACGAAAGCGAGGCGTCGAGCAGCCAATGTGGACATGAAGCCGATCCTGTGTGCGCCAACTGGCGGCGTTTATAGCCAGCGCGAAATCCTGTGGCGGAACTCCCATTGCGCGAAAGCTTATCGCCGCTGATCGTTCGTTCCAGGCATCCTCAAAGTAATTTGGCGCGCCAACCGTCAAAAGACGTGGGTCTTCGATGCCTGAGACGTCAGCGAGCGGCGCTAGAATCGTCCGTTCTTTGTTAGCTGGCTCGCGAAGCACGGCGTATGACGACATGGGATCCTTGTCCTGAACGACTTTCATACACGGGTACGGCGACCCTGTTATGGCAACGTTAATCTTGCAGGCTTCAACAACCAGGCCCAAAGCAGAGCGGCTTTGGAATGAACTGGCGATGATGACGACACTGGCAAGGGAAATCGAAAGCGAGGCAAGTCGTTGCTTCATGGGCGGTTTCAGGTCTCGGACTATATCTGACAGTTTGTATCACATTGGTCTTCTCATTGCACTTTAATCAAATCACGAGCTCATGCTTCGTGAAGGCGCGCGGAAGTGACTTGCCGAGAGTTTCTCGAGAACGAATTGACTGCGTGTTCGCAGGATTACCCATGGCCCCCGAAAGCCGAATTCGGGTACCCTGGACCGGCCGGCCGCATTTGTTGGGGTTGGCAACTGGGGTCAAAAGGATCTCGATTCTCTTCACACTCTACCCGGTATGTCAGTCTGGGCTGATCGAGCGACGAGTTAAGAAACATTATATACCAACTCTGTGGCGCTCGATTGCAGTGATCGAAATTGAAGCGGTTTGATGATTGGCCCTCAATATCGTTACTGCAGGAATACGTTGACGGTGGCGGCCCGCCCCGCAGCGTCAATCACCGTTAGGGTAGAATAGCCGACACCGTCAGGCACCCACTGGCTGATGCGATTTCGGGAGAGATCGGCGAGCGGCTTGCCGTTGGCGAGCCAGCGGAACGGCGCTCTTCCGCCCTGCAGCTTCAGGATCAGCGGCATCATCGAGCCGTTGCCCTCATCGCTCAGTTCCACATGCGCGCCTTCGGGCGGATAGACGATTTGCGGCGCCTGCTCGCGGGCGGAGGCGGACAACAGCCCGTTGGCATCGAGCGAAAACCGTCTCTGGCTCATCGGCAGTTGCGCTTGCGCGATGCGCACCGCGCCTCTCGGCGCCGGCGGCATCGGCGTGAAGGGGACGCCGGATTTTTCAAAACCCTGGAACAGGATGGGCGCTGCGGACATATAGCCGGCAAGGCCGGGCACCGCACCGTTGTCGGGACGGCCGACCCAGACGCCGAGCACGTAGCGGCCGTCATAGCCGACCGACCAGGCATCGCGATAGCCGTAGCTCGTGCCGGTCTTGTAGGCGATGCCGCGCTGAATGCTGCCAACGGGCGCAATGACGCCTGACAGGATATCGGCGACATTCCAGGCAGCGACTGGCTCCAGCAGTGGCTCGGCATCGATGAGCCCCGGCTTCTCCTGGATACCGTCGCCCAATCGGACCGGCTGGCTGCGGTTCGCAAGCCCGGCGTAGAGCTGCACCAGATCCTTGAGCGTGATACCGACACCGCCAAGGCCGATGGCAAGGCCCGGCATTTCGTTGACCGGCAGTGCCGGGCGGACTTCGGCGCGGCGGAAGCGTACGAGAAGACGCGTCGGTCCGACCGCATCAAGCAGGCGGACGGCCGGGACGTTGAGCGAGAGCTGAAGCGCCTGTCGAACCGTCACGTCGCCCTGATAGGTCATGTCGAAATTCTTCGGGCGATAGCCGAAGAAGTCGGCGGGCTTGTCCTCGATGATGGTTTCTTGCGAGATCATCCCCTGCTCGAAGGCAAGGCCGTAGATGAACGGCTTCAGCGTCGAGCCGGGAGAGCGGTTGACGCGCGTCATGTCGATCCAGCCGGAGCGGACATTGTCGAAATAATTGGACGAGCCGACCTCGCCGACGATCTCGCCGGTCGTGGCGTCGGCCATCACCATGGCGACCGAAACCTTCGGATTGAGCTTGGCGGCGGCATCGCGGGCAACGGATTCCAGGCCTTGCTGGATCGAGCGCCGCAGCGTCGTGCGGTGTTGCTCGACCTTTGGCTCCTTGCGCAGTGCCGCTTCCGCCAGATGCGCCGCATAGGCAGGCAGCTGCATTCGCCGCGTCGGGATCGCCGTCAGTTCGGCACGCGTGCTTTCTTCGGAGCCCACCACTTTTTCGACGGCGACGCGTTGCAGCACGCGGCGGCGTGCGGCCTCGGCTGCAGCCAGATTGCGGTCCGGCCGCCGCTTTTCCGGCAACTGTGGCAGCGCAACCAGCAGCGCGGATTGGGCGACCGTCAGTCGGTGTGGCTCCTTGCCGAAATAGGCAAGGCTCGCCGCCCGGATGCCTTCGAGATTGCCGCCATAGGGTGCATGGGTTAGGTAGAGATCGAGGATCTGCTCCTTGCTCAGACGCCGCTCGATCTGGATCGCGCGGGCGATCTGGATGATTTTCGCTGCAAAGGAGCGGCCGCTGCGCGGCTCGATCAGTCGGGCGACCTGCATGGAAAGCGTCGATCCGCCCGAGACGATATGGCCGCTTCTGATCAGCTGAATGGCAGCCCGTCCGAAGGCGAAAATGTCGATGCCGTGGTGGTCGTAAAAACGCCGGTCCTCATAGGCAACCAGCATCCGGACGAATTGCGGATCGACATCCGCGACATCGGTTTTCAGACGCCAGCGTCCATCCCTGGTCGCAAAGGCGCGCAGCAACTGTCCGTCGGCATCGAGAACTTCCGCTGACACGACATTCGCCCTGTCCAACGGCGGCGGATAGGCTCTGTCGGCCGCCTCAAGACCGAAGACGAGGGCCGCTGCAAGAAGCAGCGCGCCCAGGCCTCCAATCGCCAATTTCCGCCAGATCGACATCAGTGTGCCGCCGTGACCTCCATGCGGCCCGTCGCCGTGCGGGCGAAGAATTCAGGCCGGTACATATCCTCGACGTTGGCGCCCGGCTGATCATAGGTGCCGGGCGTAACTGCGCGCACGACATAGGCGAGCGTAACGCTGTCGGTATCCGCATCGTCGGAGCTGTCGTTGCTGTTGGCGCTATCGTCGCTGTTTGCCGAGCCGTCATCGCTGGAATTCACGTCGTTGCCGGCGCTGTCGTCAGCAGTTCCGTGGTTGATCGCCGCCACGAAGCGGTCGTTGCGGAATTCGACATGGGCCGGATGGGTGTTGCCGATCCAGTCGAAGTTCGAGAGCTGGGCACTGTCGACGATGCTCGGATTGTCGATCTCGAAGCCCGCGGGCAGCAGGTCGGTGATCATCATCCGGGTCGGCCAGTCGTTGGCGATCGTGACCTTGAGGACGACAACATAGCGCTCATTTTGCTGAACCTGGCTGATGTTCGCCTGCTCGCCATCCATCGTGTAGTAGGTCTTCTCGATGGTGAAGCCGTTGCTGCTGGCAGGCAGCGGCTGCTTCGGTGCCGCAAGCGTGGTGACGATGGCGGAGACCGGGTCCTTGGTGTCGTTCTTCACGGTTACCGGATGCTGCAGCAACTCGTCACCGGTCAGCCGTGCCATGTAGGCACCGCTGTGGGCTGCGCCGTTGACGTCGAGCTTGAGGTCAGTGTCGCCATCCTGCAGGGCTCGGGCGGCAAGCAGCATCCAGGTCTGTTCCTGGGTGCTGGTATAGTCCGTATGCTGCCATTCCTTGGAGACGATTTTCGTCAGTTCCGGCACGATCGGCGGTACCGGACGGCTTTCGGCGGCAAGCGCCAGAACGGCAGCGCCGTCGCGCAGCGACGAGCCATAGTCCGAGCGCGCGAAGCTGACCTTGGTCACCTGCGCCTGTTCCGACATCTGCAGCGCATCGAGGAAGATCGTCCGCGAGCGTTGGGCATCGCCATAAAGCGCGAGGGCCGCCGCCAGGTGCGCCTTGGAAAGCGGCGTCGGGAAGCTGGCGAGCATCGTGTCGGCATAGTAGCGCAGATCGCTGATCGCAGCCTTCTTGTTGCGGGCAAGGACGTAGATCGCGTAGGCGATCTGCTCGCCATTGTCCTTGATGCTGTTGTCGTATCCGATCGAGTTCTGCAGGTTTTCGAGCGCCTGCACCATGGCCTGGTCAGGCACGGTGTATTTCTGCTCGCGGGCCCGCGTCAGGAAATCGGTGACATAGGCGTCGAGCCAGAGGTCTCCGGAGCCCGGCGCCCAGAGGCCGAAGCTGCCAGTGGAGGACTGGTAAGAGAGGACGCGGTAGATGGCATCCTGCACCCGCTTCTGCGTGTCGGGATCATCGGGCAGGCCCGATTTCTTCGACAGTTCGCTGAGGTAGAGCAGCGGCATCGCCCGGCTCGTCGTCTGCTCGGCGCAGCCGTAGGGGTAACGGTCGAGGCTCATGAGCAGCGAGGGGATATCGAAACTGTCGGCGCGGGTCACATTCACGCTGACCGAGGCATCGGGAAGGATGCTGTCTGCCAGAAGATTGCCGTCGATCGTCAGGCTGTTGCCGGGCTTGATCGTCAGCGGACGACGCTCGGCAACCGGTAGAGAGGACGGACGCACCGGGATGTCGAGCGACCGATCAAGCGACATCCCTGATGTATTGGATAGCCGCACCGTGATTGCGCCGTCGCCGGGCTGGACGCCCGTCAGCGGCAAGGTCAGTGAGGTCTTCTTGCCGGCTTCGAGATTGAGCGTCTGCGAGGCCGCAGCCTGATCGATATTGATGTCGGAATTGCTCGACACCTGCAGCTGATAGGTGCCGGGTGGTGCATCGGTGTCGGTCACTTCGAACAGAAGCTGCGACTTGTCTCCCGGTGCCAGGAATTTCGGCAGGCTGGCCGTGACCACCACCGGATCGCGGATGATGACGTCAGTACTAGCGTGCCCAACGCCTGTCTTTGACCAGGCGACGGCCATGACGCGCACGGTGCCGTTGAACTGTGGAATGTCAAAGCTGACATTTGCCTTCCCGTCGGCGTCAAGCTTCACGGGGCCGGAGAAGAAGGCAACGAGTTTCTCCTTCGGCGGCGAGCCGTTCAGCGCCGGTGCTGCGCCGTCGCCGCCCGTCCTGAGACGACCGGTCGCGCCGAGCGAGCCGTCGATCAACCGGCCGTAGAGATCGCGGATTTCGAGGCCCAGCTGGCGCTGGCCGAAATACCAGCCATCAGGGTTTGGAACGTCGTAGCGGGTGAGATTGAGAATACCGACATCGACGGCGGCAACCGTGACATAGGCTTCTTCGCCGACGCCGGCGCCGCTGACCTGGACGGGGATGTTCAGCGCCTGTCGCGGCAAGGTCTTGTCCGGCGGCGTGAGCTTGATCGCAAGCTTGCGCCCGGCCGGGTCGACCTTCAGCCACTTGATGCCGATTGCGCGCATCGGCATGCGGCTCTCCTGGGCTTCGCCGGGCCTGAAGAGCGTCGCGGTGATATAGGCGCCTGCACCCCACTTGTCCGTTACGGGGATATCGACTTCACCACCCTCGGCGGGAATGCTGGCCGTCTCGGTCGCAATCACATTGTCGGTGCCGACATTGATCAGCAGTTCGCCGGCAAAATGGGGCGAAACCTTCAGCTTGGCGGTCTCGCCGACCGCATAGGTGTCCTTGTCGAGGCCGATTTCCAGCGCGTCGGGAGTTTCCGTCGAGGATGTGGCGACGTACCAGCCGGCATCGAACTGCACGCTTGTCGTCGGCCCGTCGGTTGCTCCGGTCTCGACCGAAAGCTGATAGCGGCCCCAGCCGACCGGCGTAGAAATATCGGCGCCGTCGGCGGTCACGTCGACCGAACCGTTTGCGACCTGCTTGGTCGTCGTGACGGATTCATATTTCCAGGCGGTGCCGTCGCGATACCACTGGTAATTCTGTTCCAGCTTGACGAGTTTCCATTTCAGGCCGGACATGGCCTGCTTCTGGCCCGCGGCGTTGACGGAGATGACATGGAAGTGGCCGACCGAATTCTCGGCAAGGTCACCGGAGAATTCAGGCTTGATGCCGATGACAGAGCCTTGCGATTTCACCGGCAGCGTCAGGGATCGCTCGACGGCCCGGCCGCCGGCCTCCTGCATGCGAACCGTCACATCGGCGTTCAGCAGCTGTGTTGTCGAGGGAACATCCGTCAGCCCGACATCGAAAGTGGCGTGACCGTTGTCATCGAGCGGCTCGAGATTGTCGAGCGGGATGCGGGTGTCGTCGCTGGCCTGTTCATCGACTAGGCCGAACTGATAGCCGGGGAAATCAGCATTCTGGCGGGTCGTCTTTAGAACGACTTCGCCTTCGAGATTGAGGCCGGCAGCCGGTGCGCCATAGAGATAGCGGCCATCGACCGTAACAGGCACAGGCGTGCCGACGTCGAGCGCTTTGGCGTCGCTTTTCAGGTCGAATTCGGTGCGATCCGGCACGAAATCATCGACCAGGAACTGCGCCGAGCCGATCGCCGTTCCCTTGGGGTCGGTATAGATCTGCATCGTCCAGGTGCCGCGCATGGCATTGGGCTGCAGGGGCAGATCAAGCGTATAGCCGCCGAGCGTGCCGTTATTGACGATACGCCGGTCCTCGACGCCATCAGGACGGTTGAAGACGAAGGTCAGCGGCAGGTTCTCGACCGCATTCTGGGCCGTGTCGCGGGCAAGCGCTGACGCATGCACCGTTTCGCCGGCGCGGTAGATGCCGCGTTCGGTCCAGGAGAGGACGTCGATTGCGCCCGGCGCCGTGCGCCCGGTGACACCGCGGTCGGAGAGATCGAAACCGGCGCGGGTCATGTCCAGGAAGACGTAGTCCTCGTCACCGGTCTTTGCCGTCATGACGGCCGGTGTCAGCGATGCGGTCCCACGCATCAGGCCGGCGGTGAAGGTGGCGTGACCGTTTGCATCAGTCTTGGCCGTGCCGAGCACTTCGTTGTTCTTGGCAAGCAGCTGCAGGTCGACATTGGCAAGCGGCTTGGCGGTCGCAAGCGAACGGGCAAAGACATTGAGCCCATCCGTGCCGGCATAGGTCGAAAGGCCGATATCGGACACGACAAACCATTGGGTCGCCTGAGAATCCCATTCCTGACCGGGTGCATTCGGCAGCGTGGCGGTCAGCACATAGATGCCCGGCTTGCGCTGCGGCAGAGCCTCGTCGACCGGGAAGCTGGTCACGACATCCTTGTTGAGTTCGCTCTTGATATCGATCGAGCCCTGCCAGACCAGCTCGCCGGACTCGTCCTGAATGCGCTGCGCGCTATAGCCGTCGAGCTGCGTCAGGAACTGGGAGCTCGTCAGAAGCGGCGCGATGCCGCGATCGCCGATGCGATAGAGTTTCAGATTGGCCGTCGTTGCATTGACCGAGATCAGCGGAATACCGCGGCGCACGGCTGACGGCAGGACGAAATTGTCGCCGGTGAAATGCACCAAAGCCGAACGATCCTTGACGTAGAGATCAAGGTCGACCTGGCCTTCGAGGCTCTCATCGACGGAAGAGGGCAGGCCCGCGCGCAGCGACAGCTTGTAGCGCTCGCCATGGGTCAGGCCTTCGACACAAATCTGCTTGTCCTTGGATTCGACAGCCTTCGGTACTGCACCGTTCAACAGCACGAAGGGCGCGTAATCGATATTCTTGACCAGGTTCTCGGAGAACTGGACGCAGGCGCGGGGTGTGGCGCTGTCATTGTCGATCGAGTTCCCGATCACACGGAAGCCCTGACGGGTGCGCAGATCGTTATAGGTGGCGGCAACGGTCTTCGAATTCACCAATGCGAGGCTCGCCTTGTAAGCGCTGAGTGCTGTGCGGTAGCTCTGGGAGTTCTGCAGGGCGGTCGCCATGACCGCCAGTGCGTCGGCGCGGTTCTGCGTGGTCCGGCTCAGCTGGTAGCCGTTGAGCGCCGCCAGCGAGGCCTGGACGGCCGCCTCGGAGTCGTTGGAGACGGTGTTGATCGCGCGGGCCATCTCGACCCAGAGATCGCCGTCGTCGGGCGTGATCGCAAGCGCGCCCTTGAAGGCGGTCAGCGAATTTTGGATATTGCCGGCGGTCAGCTCAATCCGCGCAAGCGCAATCAGGCTCTCCAAGCCTTGCGTCTTCTGCTGGTCGGTCATCGCCAGGTTCGCCTTGGCGTCGCGGGCGTCCTGAACCATCTTGTCCGTGATGAAAGGTAGGGCGGGAGCCGCGCCGATATCCGGATCGCCGCTGGCCTCGACCACCTTGCCGGCAATCGCTCCGGTAAAGCTGTTGAGCTTGTTGAAGTCCGATTTCAGGAAGCACCACTTCACCTTCGGATTATAGGTGAAGGCCCGACAGGAATGGTCGCCGCTGCAACTCGTCTCGCATTGATCCAGCGTGACATTCTGCTCGGTCCTCAGATCGAAACCGAAATAGTCTCCATCCTGGGTCGTAACGATCTTGCGTGCCGGCTCCGCTGCCATCGCGCCTGACGGCGCCGTTAGGGAAAGAGCTGCAAGGAAAAGAGCCGAAAGTCCGATGAACGCGCGCTTAGACATAAGTCCCCCCAACGCAGGCCGTTTTGGATGGCGGATACTCGTCAAAATACGAGAAGATTGTCAACTTAATTAGAGGGGACTCCAACTTCATCTTAGCGTGTTGTTCGCCGTCAGGCTTTATCGTTGCCATCCCACACGCTTCTTGTTATTCGAGGCTTTCTGCAGACGATTATTCCCCACAGGCATCCCATGTTTTCGCGACCGACCGATCAGGTTCCGAGCCCGCTCGCCGGCATTGCCTTGGCGTGCATCGGCTACTCCCTTTTTGCGATGCAGGACGCCGTGGTCAAATGGCTGGTGGCGGACTATGAAGTTCCGCAGATCCTGTTCATGCGCAGCATCATCATCACAGGCTTTGCGGCGTTCATGGTGTGGCGGCAGCGCCATCCTTCTATCCTGAAAAGCCCGCACCGCAATTCGCTTCTGCTGCGTGCGCTATTGATGTTCATGGCCTGGCTCGCCTTCTACTCGTCGGCGCGGCATCTGGGGCTGGCCGAAATCACCACCATGTATTTCTGCGCGCCCGTCATGGTGGTCGTGCTGTCCATCTTCATCCTCAACGAGAAGGTTGGGCCTGTTCGCTGGCTCGCCTGCATCGGCGGCTTTGTCGGCGTGGTCCTTGCCGCAAACCCGACGCATGCGCCGAGCCTTATACCGGCCGGCATGGTTCTGTTTGCGGGCTTCTGCTGGGCGTGGAGCGTCATTCTTGTTCGTCTCGTCAGCCGCACGGAGAGCACGCTGAACCAGATGATGGCGACAAGCTTCTTCTTCGTCGTTGCGTGCGGGATCATGCTGCCGTGGACATGGAAGACACCGGACCTTTTCGGATGGTGCCTGATGATCGGGCTGGGCTTCGTCAGCGCGGCCGGGCAGTATTTCCTCTATGAGGGCTTTCGCTACGCGCCCGCCTCGACGCTGGCGCCTATAGAATATAGCGGCCTCGTCTGGGCCTTCCTCTATGGCTATCTCATCTGGGCCGAAATTCCGGCCATCAACGTCTTTGCCGGGGCGTTGCTGATCGTGGGATCAAGCCTTGGCTTGATCCTGTGGGAACGGCGCCTTGTCATCGCGTCGCGGCGTGTCGCCGGATAATGTAAAGCCGCGCCAGATGCGGTGGCGCGGCGGGTCGATTGGCCGATAGCAAGCCGTCAGTTCAGCGTTTCGTCGAAGAAAGTCAGCAGCCGCTTCCAGTGGCGGTCGGCGCCGGCCTCGTTGTAGACGCCATGGTCGGGAACGGTCCAGCCATGGGCCATGCCGACATAGTTTTCAATCACGTGGTCGACGCCTGACGTCCGCAGCGCCTCTTCCAGACGGGTGGATTGTTCCGGCGGGAAACTGTTGTCCACACCGGCAACGCCGATATAGACCCGGCCCTTCATCTTGTCGGCAAGGCGGTGCGGGCTGTCTTCCGCATCGCTGGCGAGATTGCCGCCATGGAAGCTTGCGGCAGATGCCACGCGGTCAGGGTAGCTTGCAAGAGCCGTCAGAGCGCGGGCGCCGCCCATGCAATAGCCGACCGTGCCGACCGGACCCTGAGCACCCGCCGAAGCGAGCGCGTCGAGAAACGCGGCCGTATCGTTTTTCGTCATCTCCTGGCTGGTACCATGCAGCATCTTCAGGATTTCCGCGCGGTGGGCTTCGTTCGAGAAAGAATTTCCTGAGAACGGGCCGTAAGCGCCGAAGCGGTAGAAGAGATCAGGCAGGAGGACGATATAGCCGGCATCCGCAAGCTGCTGGGCCATGCCGTAGAGCGAGTCCCGCGGTCCCATCGCGTCCATGTAGAGAATGACGCCCGGCGCTGCCCCGGCAACCTCTGCCGAGATATCCGAACGAAAGATGCTGGCCTTCGCCGTGCCGTCGGCTGCGCTGATTTCAATATCTTGCTTCATGATGAAAATCCTTATGAATGCAGTTTGGAAGGACATTGCGCTCGCGACATCATTGTCAAATGACAGCGGCTCGCTCAAGGTTGCGGCGATCGCTACTCCGGCAAATCGATCGGAATGGACTTCACGAATGCATGATCGCCAAACGCGGTTGAGAAAAGGAATGGATCGATGACGGACAGATATCCACCTCGCTCGCTGGCGGGATTGTCGGTGCTCCTTCAGGCCGGAGCGCTTGATCCAAGGACCCTGGCTGAGGAAACGCTGGATGCAATCAGGCGTCACGACGATCCATCGATCTTTGTCGCCCTGACAGCCGAACGGGCGATGGCGGAAGCCGAAGCCGCCTCGGCACGCATTCGCTCCGGACGCTCGCTCGGTTTGCTCGATGGAATCCCGATCGCCTGGAAGGACCTGTTCGACCTTGAGGGCATGCCGACGACAGCCGGTTCCGTCATCCTGGCGGATGCCCGGCCCGCTGCGAGTGACGCAGCCGTCGTTGCGGCTTTGCGGCAGGCGGGCATGGTTGCCGTCGGCCGGGTGAATATGAGCGAGTTCGCCTTCTCCGGTCTCGGCATCAATCCCCATTACGGCACGCCGCGGAATCCGGCTTCGACGGACGCGGCACGCCTGCCGGGCGGCTCTTCGTCGGGGTCGGCTGCCGCAGTCGCCAGCGGTCTCGTGCCGGTCTCGATCGGCACCGATACCGGCGGTTCCGTTCGCATTCCCGCCGCGTTCACCGGGATCGTCGGATATAAGGCGAGCCGCGGACGTTACTCGATGAAGGGCGTATTTCCCCTGGCGACGAGCCTCGATTCACTCGGGCCGCTGTGCCGGAGCGTACAGGACGCGATCTGGATCGACGCGGCCATGCGCGGCGCAACACCATCGCCCGCTCGCAGCATAGCGCTGTCCGACATATCGCTGGTCGTCCCGCAGACGGTTGTTTTCGAGGATTGCGAAGAGGAAGTGGTTGTCGCATTCGAGGCAACCATCGCCCGCCTGGAGAAGGCTGGGGTGCGGGTAAGGCGCCAGCCCATTCCGGCCTTTGCGGAAATCTTCGAGGTGATGGGCAAGCGTGGTCCACTTGTGACTGCGGAGGCCTTTGCCCTTCATCGCGAACGCCTTGCGGGACCTGGCGCGGGCACGATCGACCGGCGGGTCGTTGCGCGCTTGCGCTTGGGCGAGAAGATCACGCTTGTCGATTACCTCGAGACGCTTGCCGAGCGCGAGCGTCTGACCGCCGAGGTGGAATCCATGATTGGCCCGAACGAGATCATCGCTCATCCGACGGTTTCCCATGTCGCTCCGCTCACTGCTCCGCTGCTTGAGGACGATGATCTCTTCGTCAAAACCAACTTCAAGACGCTTCGCAACACAATGATCGGCAATTTCCTGGACTTCTGCGGGGTTTCCATTCCGTGCGGCAAGGGATCGGCCGGACTGCCGGTGGGCTTCTTGCTCTCGGGAGTGCGTCACAACGACGATCACCTCATGAAGACGAGCCTTGCTCTGGAAGAGACGATCCGCGGCGCCGATTGAGCGAGATGAGGCGTGCGGATACCCCATTTCTAGGGTACTGCCGTAGGATGTCATCTGGGTACTTTCTTTGGCACTGAAGGTCGATGTTGCATGTCGAGAAAGAAGTAGGCAAGAGCCCGATGAAGTGCGGTGGCGTTCCCGTGATCTTCGAGCCAATGTCTACCGCTGCTGTTGCGGCCTCGTTCCAGCTCGCGCTTTGTCGATTTGCCGGAACCTCGCTCTCAGTCTGATCAGCATGCAGCCGGCCGCTCCGTCCGATCTCTATGGACTAATTATCTCATTTTTGATATATTCTCCGCATGTGGATCGTTGAAAAACCTTGAATGCCGCCGTCGATGAGGAAATTACCTCACTTCCGAAAGACTTACGCGCACGGCTGGTCTGGGTGACGACACTGATAGAGAGCGTTGGTCCTGAAAGGCTGCCGCACGACACGGTGAAACACCTCGAAGGCAAGCTCTGGGAAATCCGCGTGAAAGCGGCAAGCGGGATTTCTCGTGCGATCTATGTCACCGCTACAGGAAAGCGTGTCGTCATTGTCAGGGCGTTTGTGAAAAAGACACAGAAGACACCGCAACGCGAACTTGAATTGGCCCGTGAACGGGCAAAGGAGGTCAAATGACCAAGATGAAAGATCTTCATGCCGAATGGATGAAGGATGCAGACTACCGGAAGGAATATGACGCGCTCGAAGAGGAGTTCGCGCTGGCGGAGGCTGTGATCAAGGCACGGGTGAATGCGGGCCTGACGCAAGAAGAGCTGGCGCGGCGCATGGACACTTCGCAGAGCGCCATTGCCCGTCTTGAAAGTGGGAGGATGAAGCCCTCCGCTAGGACGCTTGAGCGTTTCGCCAAGGCGACGGGAACGCATTTGCGTATCACGTTCGAGCCAATGAGTGTCGCTCCCTCCGCACGTTGAAACGAACGACGATATCCTCGGGCAGCTTAACTTTAATCAGGTGGCATGGGAACCGTTGGAGAGGCAATTCCGGTCTATCATCTGCTTCGGACAAGCCAGCCGTCTCTTGAAGGCTTTCAAGATAGGTGATTGCGTCCGCACTATTCGAAATGATCTGACACTCGAACAGTTTGTCCAGGGCGATACTTTTTGCGGAAATGAGGGAATGAAGTGGGCGTTCCGTGAAAAACGCGCGGCAATGGGCAAGTGCAGCGGTCGCATGATTGAAATCGTACAAATCATTGCCCGTCAGCCGTCGGCGCTTGTCCCATCTAATGGCCGCGTGGAGCCCCGCTTGGACATAAATCGACGGCAAGCGGCGTCTCGCATCCTTATTTGATTTGAGTGTATGAAACGGGAGATTATACGCCATCCGGCGCATCTCGATCTACTCCGCCGATTCCTTCGCCAAAGCCCGTTCCCCGGCTGCGGGATTCATTTTGTGGATGATATTGGCAAGCATGTCTGCATGGACATCCGCAGCACCTTGAATCTCAATATCCAAAACGCGTTGGAAGCTTTTTATTGTATCTGCATTGTCAGCTATTCCAGCATTCAATATTGCGGCGACATCGTCGAGCTTGAGTTCCTGTGCATTTGGAGGATCGGATATCATACCGACCATTTTGAAGACGGCACATGCGGAGCTGGTCGGCGATCGAGGCGTCGCGATTGTCGGAAGAACAGCTTCGATTTGCATCCTTCGTGGGACATGAGCTGAAGGATCAGCGCGGAAGCGGTCGTAAGCAACTGAAATCGAAAGGAAATGATCGGCGTCCGCCTGTGCTGATGCACGCGTTATGGAGCGTGCCAGCGAAGTAAAGCGTACGCTGGCGTCGTAGAATAACCTACGGAATTTCCTCGAAATCGGCTCCTGGCGCATTTGAACGCCTCGGCGGCCGTTCTGTGTTCGCCCTTTGTCGAGACAGACAAACTTTGCACGTAACTCATGGTGCCGTAGTGCATTTGGCGATACAAGATATTATCTTGCCTGCAAGGAGATAAGTCATGGCCGCCACCGCCGAACGTAAGGAATATCCGATCTCGATGCGTCTGCCTGAAGCGGATGTCGCAATGATCGATCGTGCGGCAAGCCTGCGCGGCCGGTCGCGCACCGATTTCGTGCGGGACGCGGCTGTGCGCGCCGCCGAGGAGATCGTCATGGAACAGGGGCTCATCCGCATGACCCCCGAAGGGTTCGCCGATTTCATGGAGATCCTGTCCCATCCGCCGACGATCATTCCAGAAATCGTGGAAGTGCTTAAGCGGCCCGCCCCATGGGAGTCCGGTTACGAGCCGAAGCGGTGAGCTGTGGCTTTATCGGCTCCAGAACCGCTTACCGCTGCGCATGATGTTTCCGAATTTTCCTGCGGCAAGTCTACGCTCGACCATTGGCTGAAGACGCGCGCGCTTTCCAATCAGGAAAAGGGCTTCACAGCGGTTCTCGTCGTTCACGAATCCAGGCGCGTCGTCGGGTACTACGGGCTGGCGCCGACGGCCGTCATCCCTTCGATCATGCGGCGCTCCATCCGGACCGGGCAACCGCCCGATCCGGTTGCCTGTCTTCTTCTCGGCCAGCTTGCCACCGACACGGAATGGGCCGGGCACGGTATCGGCACAGGTCTGTTGAAACATGCCCTTGAGCGTTGCGTCCAGGCGGCGGCTCTGATCGGCGGGCGCGCATTGATGGTCAATGCCGTCGATCACGAAGCGGCTCAGTTCTGGCAGCGCCGGGGTTTCACGCCCTCGAAGGACGATCCGCTCGTGCTGTTTCGCTCGATCGCTGCAATTGCCGCATCGCTGGCGGAAGCACGGCAGTGAAAGCAAGGCAGATAACCTGAAGGTTTCGCATGCTCAGGCAATTCGGCATAAGGGCTGCCTGGTAGCGCCATAGCATGGAGGGCCGCCCTTGGAGCGGTTCAATGTCGTGGCGACTGACACCTTGACGCCAAATTCATATGGGCGATGGGCCTTTCCCTTTCCGATGCATTCAACTTCGTCGGCATGCAGGCTGTAGATCTTGCGGCCGCGCGGACGCTGCTTCTGCTCCAGGAGTGTCTTTGCCTGATAGAAAGGCCAGATCAAGATAGCCTTGAGTTGCTCGTCGCCGGCGATCTGACGCTCGATATCGCGGACGACGCGTCCCAGATACGTCTTCAGCTTGCGCAACGCCTTGCCGGCCCGCTTGAATTGTTTGGCATGGGCATACCGCTGATGCTGGATCAAGACGAATTTGCCCAGCCGAACATAGGTCTGGCGCAGATCGAGCCCCACCTTTCTGGCCGCGCGCACGAGCCGCTCCCGTTCTCGGTGAATGAGCTTGGCATCGGTCGGAAACATTACGTTCTTGGGCCGAACGGTCGTGTCGACGATCACCTGTCGCGTGTCCGACGGCTTCATTGCACCGCTCTTGACCGCCACCGCAAGGCTGTCCTGGAGAAGCGCCTTTATCGGATCCTCGCCCATGCGCTGGCGCCAGCGTGTCAGCGACGAGCGGTCGAAGGGCAATGTGTGCTGGAAGAACGTCTCGCCACAAAAGTATTGAAAGTACGGGCTGTCGAGATAGCGAGCGCAGACTGCCTTATCCGACAGGTTGAACGAATGTTTGAGGATTGCCAGCCCTGCCATCAGCCGGGTCGGCAACGGCGGCATGCCAGGCCCATCCGAATAAACTTCCCCAAACCGTTCTTCCAGAAACGACCAGTCGATCGTCTGCGCCAACTGCACCAGTTCGTGCTTCAAGTCGATGATCTGGTCGAGGCGGGATCTGAACAGATCACCTTCACCCGTCTCGCGTCGTTCAACAGGCTTGGACATCGACCAGCTCCGATTCGTCGCGATATGGGAAGTGAATCACGCTTCGATGGCTGACAAAACCGAAATCTGAAATCGGAAGAAAACAGATCGAAAACATACCATACCTGGCGATATCGATTACTGGTCAGAGTACAATATAACCGAAATATCAATCGCTTCCGGATAC
Source organism: Rhizobium sp. BK376 (assembly GCF_004341625.1). Classification (GTDB taxonomy): domain Bacteria; phylum Pseudomonadota; class Alphaproteobacteria; order Rhizobiales; family Rhizobiaceae; genus Rhizobium. The sequence continues at coordinate 16,963 of NZ_SLZG01000026.1, forward strand.
TTCACGGACGACTAAAAAGGCGGCAGCAGACCAGTTGCTCCGAAAAGCAGGCGTTCCCGAACTGCTGATCAATCGTTTTTTAACCGAGCGCGATCTTGCCACGGGAAGTAAAAGATCAAAACGAGATGCCACAGCGGTAGTCCTTGATGAGTTGGCCAAGGCCGAAAATGCTCCAGCGGGCGCTGCCTTCGTACCGGCTCACCCAGTCACGCCTCGCGACCGAGGTCACAGACTTCCACGCAGTGCCGGAAATTGCTGCGGCGGTGCAGTCGTTCGTCATGTCCCGCGAAGCCGTGCCGGGCATCTATGTTTATTTCGACGTTGGCGGCGGCACGGTCGATGGCGTCGCGTTCAACTATTTGAACTCCCGGGGGGAGCGCCGCATCAACTTCTATTCCGGCAAGGTCGAGCCCCTTGGTGTCTTCGCGATTGGAACGGCCCTCTCGAAGGGAACCTCCGCCGAAATCGATGCTGTGACACTGGAGAATCTGCTGAAAAGCTGTGCGCCATCGGCTCTGGCCGAGTTCGTTCAGAGAATTCGCAGGCTCGTTGGGTACGTCATCATGACCGCACGGCAGAAGGACGGCCGAAACTGGCAGGAAGACGCCTTACAGAGTGCCGACTATGAGAGAAAGTTCATCAGCAAGCTGTCGACTTCCCATATGCGCCCGCTGATAGCTTTCATGGGTGGAGGTGGCTCGAAATCCGGGTGGTACAAGAATTCGATCGAGTCCACCTACAAGGCCTTCCAGCACCACAATGCGAGGGCTCCGCCTTACAAGCTGGTGGAGGTTCCCCGGCCCAAGGACTTCATCGTGCCGAAAGGCAGCGCCGACGAGTTTATTCGCTTCGCCATCTCCTGGGGCCTGTCGTTCCTCTTCGGAGAGGGGCCGGACATAGGATTGCCGAGCCAGTTCGACGAAGCCGAAAAGCCTCGCCAGTGGACGCCTCCCCGTGCGTTCGACTACGCGGACAGCAAGGACTACTGCTAACCGGAATATGCGGACGCGCCGGCTTGCACTTCTCCCGCCGGCGCACTGCCGGTGGGCTTCTTGCTCTCGGGAGTGCGTCACAATGACGATCACCTCCCGAAGGCGAGCCTTGCCCTGGAAGAGACGATCCGCGGCGCCGATTGAGCGAGATGGGTCGTGCGGATACCCCATTTCTAGGGTACTGCCGGAGAAGGTAATTTAGATAAAATTCAACGATTTCGTTTCATACTATCAAAACTAATTGGTTTGTCGCGCGGGCAGAGGCCTGGGACAGGAGAGGTTTTGATGGATGAGACGAAGATAAAGCGGCCGTTATGGATTCGCATTACCGCTTACGGCTTTGCAGCCGTGCTTTTCGCCAGCATTGCGATTGGCGGTCTCGGCTACTATCGGCAGTCTGAGATGAGCGAGCATGCGCTGCAGGCTGAGCTCGACAGCGACCTCGACGTCTTGCAAGCGGACATGACCCAGCAAAAGCATGCCGCATCTGCCCTTGCTCTAGCGTTGGCAGGCGAGCCCGATGTCGCGGACCTCATCCAGTCGAACGCACGCGAAAAGCTGATTGCCAGGTATTCGGCCAGCCTGCCGGCGATCACAGCGGCCAGCGGTCTGAAGCAGCTCACCATCACCGACGCCAAGGGCGTGGTCGTTGCCCGCATTCACACCCCCGAGATCTTCGGTGATTCAATCACCGGCCGTCGCAAGACGATCGCCACCGCCGTCAGCCAGGGCAAGCTCGTAGCCGGCACCGAACCCGGCCGCGTTGCACTCAGCATGTTTGGCACCGCGCCGGTTATGAAGGACGGCAAAGTGGTTGGCGTCGTTGACGTCGGCACCGAGCTTACCAATCTCTATTTCGGACCACTCGCCAAGAAGATCGATGCCGATGTGGCAGTGCACATCAAGAATGGTGACAAGTTCGACAAGCAGGCCTCGACATTTGCCGGCGATTCCATCTTGTCGCCGGACGACCTGCAGGCAGCCTTCGACGGAAAGTCCGTCCGTGAATACGATACGGTTGGCGACAAGACGTTTGCCGTCGAGGCCGTGCCGCTCTCGGATTTTTCCGGTACCAAGGTCGGCGTGCTTGAGATCGCCTCGAACGTGACCCCTCTGATGGAGGCACAGAGCCAGGCGTTCTGGACGACGATTGCTGCGACCATCGTCGTATCGATCCTGTCGCTGATCGGCTTCCTCGTGTTTGCACGGTCCCTGGGGGGGCTCATTCGCGGTCTTACCGATACGATGGGCCGTCTTGCTGTCGGGGACCTTGCCGCTGAAATAAAGGGCTATGGTCGTTCCGACGAGATCGGCGCCATGGCGAGCGCGCTGCAGGTCTTCAAGGAAGCCGCGAACGAGAACAAGCGTCTCGAACATGAAGCGGTCGAAGCACGGCGGGAACAGGAACTCCAGCGCGATCGCCAATCCATGATCGATAATTCCAAGGCAGAGGATCTCCGGTCCTTCGTCTACGCCATCGAAAATGGGTTCAACGCGCTGTCGGCCGGTGATTTGACCGTTCGCATGGATGGCACCGTTGCACCCGAGTTCGAGCCGATCCGGGCCAAGTTCAACGGCAGCGTCGCCGATCTCGAGCAGGCGATCGGGTCTGTAGTCGGCGCCGTCGGAACGATCCGCGGCGGACTGCAGGAGATTTCCAGCGGATCCAACGATCTTGCCAAGCGCACCGAGCAGCAGGCAGCAAGCCTCGAGGAGACGGTTGCCGCCTTGGGCCAGGTGACGGCGGCGGTCAACGAGAGCGCCAAGGGCGCCGACCAGGCCCAACAGGTGGCTGCTGCCGCCCAGCAGAAGGCCGAGCGTGGCGGCGAGATCGTCGCCAGCGCAGTCGACGCGATGGCTGCCATCGAAGGGTCCGCCGAGCAGATCAACCGGATCATCGGCGTGATCGACGAGATCGCCTTCCAGACCAACCTTCTGGCGCTGAATGCCGGCGTCGAGGCAGCACGCGCCGGGGAAGCCGGTCGTGGCTTCGCGGTCGTGGCCCAGGAAGTGCGCGGGCTTGCACAACGCTCAGCCGATGCGGCCAAGGAGATCAAGACGCTGATTTCCACGTCCGCAACGCAGGTGAAGCGTGGCGTCGAGCTCGTGACGGCATCCGGCAAATCCCTCGACGAGATCGTCGCCGAGGTGGCGCAGATGAGCACCTTCGTCAACCAGATCACGGCAAGCACCAAGGAGCAGGCCGTCAGCCTGAGGGAAATCGCCTCTTCTGCCGATCACATGGACAAGGTGACGCAGCAGAACGCCGCCATGGTCGAGGAAACCACCGCGGCCGCCCAGAACTTGACATCGGAAACCGGCGCATTGTCTGAAATGATGGAGCGCTTCCGCACGAGTGCCTCTGCGCCCCGTATATCGGCTCAGCGGCCTTCTGTGGCAACGCCAGCTCCGGTTCGCGCCAAGCCTGCTGCTCGCACGGTGACGCAGCTTCGCAATGTCGGCTCCGGTGGCGCGGCACTTGCGTCAAAGACGGACGACTGGGAAGAGTTTTGAGTCGGAGGTTCGGTGGCACGAGTGCCACCGAACCGTCCCAAACGTTGAGACATCCTTCATTCCTGTGGCGAAACGTGGGAACGAAGATGTCCACGGGCCGGAGAAATGCCTCCGGGTCCTGATATATCCATTCGTGCTAATCAACTTTTATTACAAAGATCGAACAAACCGGCGCGCAGAATGTGCGCCGCAATATCATTTTGCATTGCAATATTTCTAATAAAAGCGAGGTAGCCTAGCTGCGCCTCGGGACGGATTTCAAGTTCTTCCCATGAAGAACCGTAAGCTTTTGACGACAGGCTATTCTTTCACATTCAGTGAAGTCGCAATAAATGACACAGATATGTCGCGGCCTGTCGTTCTAATACGCTTTTCGGGATAATAAAAAATCGCATATGAGAGAAGGCTTAACTTCATTTGCCCCATCTCGCGGCTGTAAAACCCCCTCTGAAATGTGGCCGCCACAAAATTTGGCTTAAAAAAACAAATTCTGACCATACACTCGTCGTTGCATAGCGCTACGTAAGCGACCGACTGCATTCCCGACCTATCGCCAAACATAAGTGGAGTCCCCTCTATGAAGTCTGCGACACGATCGGCCAATTCGGCTTTCTTCGACGCGATTGAATCAGGCGTCTTCCCCCCAACAGGGGGAATCCTGAAACGAAGTTTCGATATCACCGTGGCCTCTCTGGCCTTAGTATTCATCAGCCCGATCTTCCTCCTGCTCGTGCTGCTGGTGAAGTTCTCTAACAAGGGGCCTGTGTTCTATGGCCACCGTCGTATCGGCCATAATGGCCAAACCTTCCGCTGCCTGAAATTCAGGACGATGGTCGTCGATGGCGATCGTGTTCTCCAGGCCTATCTTCAGGCCAATCCCAAGGCCCAGGAAGAGTGGCGGGCAACCCGCAAACTGCAGGATGATCCGCGCGTGACAGCGGTTGGAGCCGTCCTGCGCAAGCTCAGCCTTGATGAACTGCCGCAGCTCTTCAACATCATTCGCGGCGAAATGAGCATCGTCGGTCCTCGCCCCGTGGTCGAGGAAGAGCTTGAGCTCTATGAAGGTGCCGCCGTCTACTACCTGCAGTCACGTCCCGGTCTGACCGGTCTGTGGCAGGTTAGCGGCCGCAATGACGTATCCTACGCTTCGCGCGTCGCCTTCGACACGCACTACGTCACGACATGGTCGTTGCGCAGTGACATGCTGATCATTGCAAGGACGATCCCTGCCGTCTGCTTCTCGCGCGGCAGCTACTGACCGACCAGCTGTCGGCAACAAACGAGAGCTGCGGCTTCCCCGATACCGGTGGAACCGCCATCTGGAAACAGGACAACTCTATGATCGAAATTCTGCCCCGCGGTAAGCCCGCTCGCGCGCGTGCATCTGTCCGCTGCGCCTCGCTTCTGCTTTTGGGCCTTTGCACCATGACGGCGACTGCTCGCGCGGAAACTCCCACCGCGTACCATCTCGGCGTCATGGACAAGCTTCGTATCCGCGTTGCGGAATGGCAGACGGCGGACGGAACGATCCGCGACTGGTCGTCGATCAGCGGCGACTATACGGTTGGTCCGACCGGTTCGATATCGCTGCCGTTCATCGGCGAGATGTCAGCCGGCGGCAAAACCCCAGGCGAGGTAGCCGATGCGATCGGTCTCAGCTTGCAGAAGCAATTCGGCCTCAGGGACCGTCCATCGGCCTCTGTCGAGCTTTCGCAATATCGCCCGATCTACCTGTCGGGCGATGTCCAAAACCCCGGCGAATATCCCTATATCCCCAACCTGACGGTCATCAAGGCATTGAGCCTGGGCGGCGGTCTGCGTCGGGCCGATGCCGGCCAGCGCTTTGCCCGCGATTTCATCTCCGCCAAGGGCGATGCCGCCGTCTACATGGCCGAGCGGGGCCGGCTGCTGATGCGCCGCGCCAGGTTGCAGGCCGAGATGTCCGGCAAGGACCAGATCGAGATGCCGCAGCAATTGCAGTCGCTTCCGCAGGCAGCGGACATGCTGGCGAGCGAGGCGGCCCTGATGCAATCGCGCGAAAAGCGGCTAAAGCTGCAAACGCAGGCGCTGGAAGATCTCAAGAACCTGCTTCAGAGCGAGGTGGAGACCCTCGCAAAGAAGTCGGATACGCAGAACCACCAACTCGACCTTGCCAAGGAAGATCGAGATAAGGTGGAAGATCTGGCCGAGCGGGGCCTTGCGCTCAGCGCTCGCAAGCTCACCGCAGAACAGCGGGCTGCCGACCTCGAAGCCGCACTGCTCGATATCGACACGAACTCGCTGAAGGCCAAGCAGGATATCAGCAAGGCCAATCAGGACGAGATCACCCTGCGCAACGACTGGGACAATCAGCTTGCCCAGGAAATGCAGGATACCGATACCCAGCTCGAATCCCTGCAGCTGAAGCTCTCCACCAGCCAGGCACTGATGCAGGAAGCCGTCGCCCAGTCTGCCGATGCGTCTAATCTGGGCGCGGATGGCAAGGGTGTGAACATCGAGTACAGCATCGTGCGCGAGCAGGACGGCCAGACCAAGGAGATCCCGGCGCAGGAGAACACCGAGGTTCTCCCGGGCGACCTGATCAAGGCTAGCTCCGGCCTTTACATGCGCTGACGGGGGCCCCAGATGCGGATTGCGAAGTCGATCATCGTCGAGCCTAGCCAGAACCTCGCCTATGGGGTGGTGGCGCTTGCGCTGTCCTTTTTCGTCTTCGCCTATTCCAGCTGGTTCGGGCAACCCTCGATCCTGCTTTACTACGCGCTTTGGTTTCCGCTGATCCTCATCGATTATCGCAATGTTCTAGGAAACTATCGAAAATACGGCTGGATATTTGCCTTTGGCATATTCACCTGCCTGACGATCTTCTGGTCGGCGGCACCGCCAGTCACGGCCCGTGCCGCCATCCAGTATATGACGCATATCATCTGCGCGCTGATTGCGATGCGCGTGCTGGATATCCGCTCCATGACGCTCGGCGGCGTTGCCGGGGTCGGACTGGTGCTGATCTACTCGCTGCTGTTCGGATATTATTCCTACGATGCGCTCGACGGCACCTTCAGCTTCGTCGGTGCGTTCGATTCCAAGAACCAGCTCGGCCTCTACGCTTCGCTCGGCATCTTCTTCTGCTTTGCCGCCATCTTTATCCTCGGCGAGCGGCGTATGTTGTGGCTGGGCGGTTGCGGCATTGTCGGCCTGATGTCCGCCTATTGCCTTATGGCATGCCAATCTGCGACCTCTGTCATCACGACCGCCGCCGTGCTGGCATTGCTGACCGGAATGCGCGTCATCCTTTTCCTGTCGCCGCAACAGAGAAAGCTGCTCTTTACGGCGGGCGCGACAGCCTTGGTCATTCTTGCGGTTGCAGGCGTCTATCTGGGGGCGGTCGACGCGATTCTCGGCGTCTTCGGCAAGGATTCGACGCTGACCGGCCGCACCTACCTGTGGCAGCAGGGCATCGAGGCAGCGAGCCGAAGCCCGTTCATCGGCATCGGCTACCAGGCCTTCTGGGTGCAGGGCTTCAGTGAGCCGGAGCGCCTGTGGGAAGAATTCTTCATCACCTCACGCGCGGGCTTTCATTTCCACAACACCTATATCGAGACCACCGTCGAGACCGGCCTCATTGGTGTGACTTTGCTCGCGTTGGTGCTGATCGTCGCCCTTTTCGGCCATCTGAAGCGGCTGCTGAGTGATATGCGAAACAACGAATCCTATATTCTCTTCGGAATATCGGCGCTGCTGCTCGTGCGCTCCTTCGTCGAGATCGATATTCTCAATCCCTATCACGTCGGCTCGTTTCTCCTGTATTTCACGGCGGGAAAGCTCACCGTAGCGAGAGCCAAGACCAACATCCCGTCAATCACCTATTACGATCAGATCGAGATGGCTCGATCGTAAGATCGCGCCCGACATCGTCGTTCCGGAAAGCAGCGCAGGGGAACCGACCTATTATGCCGTGGTATCATGCATGAAAACCCTTTTCGGGATCCAATATTTGCGCGCTTTCGCAGCTCTTGCGGTGGTCGTTTTTCATGCCGCTGAGCGTACCGGCGGGCAATTCCGGATAGGCGCAGCCGGCGTTGACGTCTTCTTCGTCATCAGCGGATTCATCATGTGGGTCATGAGCGCGCGCCGCCCGGTAACGCCCCTGCGCTTCGCTGTCGACCGCATTCAACGTATTGCACCCTCCTATTGGATCGTGACTGCGATCATGCTCGCCGGCGCAGTCGTCAGCCTGTTTCCGAACATGAGGCTGACTGCAGACCATATTCTCGGGTCATTCCTGTTCATCCCGGTCCGTTCGCCGAGCAATGGCGAGATATGGCCTGTCCTGGTGCAGGGATGGACGTTGAATTTCGAGATGTTCTTCTATGCGATCTTTGCGATCGCGCTCTTTTTGCCGCGACGGTTCCAATTGCCGTTCATCGGCAGCATCTTTGCCGTTCTCGTGGGGCTGGGCCTGTGGCTCCACCCTCAATCGCCGGTCTGGTTCACCTATACGCGGCCGATCATATTCGAGTTCGTCGCCGGCATCGTGCTCGCACAATTGTGGCTGACGGGAAAAATACCGAACGGAAGCTTCGGACTGCCTTTCATCGCCATTGGCCTATGCGGGTTTGCGGCGATCTATTTTCTGCAATTGGATTTCAATGAATTCAGCTGCGGCCCGCTTGCCTTCGCGCTCGTGCTTGGCATCGTTTCTCTCGAAGGCGGAGGCAAATTGCCGAGCATCCGGCCGCTCACCTATCTCGGCAACGCGTCCTATTCGATCTATCTCTGGCATACGCTTGCGATCTCGGTGATCGCGAAATTTGCGGTTTCGCACAATGTGCCGCCTGACGTGGCGACGCTTCTATCCGCCATTCTCGGCACGATCTTCGGTGTCATTGCATATGAGGCGGTCGAAAAGCCGCTGCGGACCGTCTTCAAATCGCTATCCTGGCGGCGCTCTCGTCCGTCGCCTGCCTGATTGGACAGCAATGCGGGATCGGTATCTGGCTTAGGAGACCGGCGGCTACCCGCCGGTCCCTTTGTCGTTTGTTCCGCGGTGTCACATGCGCCGGCGGCGCAGCTGGTCGAAATAGACGATCAGGATGATCAGCGCGCCTGTTATGATGCGCTGCCAGAAGGAATTGACGTTCAGAAGGTTCGCACCGTTGTTTATGGTCGCCAGGATGAAGGCGCCAATCAACGGCCCGTGGATCGAACCGATCGCGCCGAAAAGGCTGGTGCCGCCGATAACCGACGATGCGATTGCCTGCAGTTCCCAGCCGTCCGCCTGGGTGGCATTGCCGATGCCGATGCGCGAGGCGAGCAATACGCCGACGAAGGCGGCACAGGTCGCTGACAGGATGTAGGCGAGGTAGATGATGAGATCGACCTTTACGCCGGAAAGGCGCGCGGCTTCGCGATTGGAACCGACCGAGAAGAGATAGCGGCCCCAGCGGCTCAAATGCAGGAAGATGTAGCCGGGGATCGCGACAAGGATCACCATCCAGAACAGGCTCGGAATGCCGAGGAAATTGGCCGTTGCGAAATTGGTAAAGTCGTCGTTGGTGATGCTGATCGTCGACCCATTGGTGATCACAAGGCCGATGCCGCGCAGTGCCGTCAGCGTCGCCAAGGTGATGATGAAGGGCGGCAAGCCCATCTTCACGATGCCAAAGCCGTGAAACGCGCCAATTGCTGCGCCCAGAAGCAAGGTGAGGATGATTGATAGCCAGACCGGCACGCCGGCCTGGATCAGCCAGGCGATGATGACGCCGGTAAAGCCGACGATTGCGCCGACGGAGAGGTCGATGCCGGCGGTGATGATGACGAAGGTCTGGCCGACCGCAAGGATTGCCGTCATCGAACCCTGGCGAAGCAGGTTCGAGATATTCAGCGGCGTCCAGAAGCTAGTCGTCCACACACCCAGAAGGAGCCAGAGGAAAAGCAGCAGCCCGACGAGCGTCAGGCTGAAGAGAATGTTCATCCTTTTGCGTGGGGCCGGGGCGGCGTTTTCGGCGGAGCTGATTGTCATGGAATTCCTCCTCTTATTATATTTGTCTCAAACGCCGATGGCTTCGCCGAGGACTTCCTCGTGCGATGACTTGTGGTAGTCGTGGCTCGCGACGAGCTGGCCGCCGCGGAAGACGTGCAGCCGATCCGCCAGCTCGTAGACTTCAGGCAGGTAGGACGAGATCAGGATGATGCCTGCTCCATCCTTCAAAAGCTTGGCGAACAGGCGATAGATTTCCGCCTTGGTGCCGACGTCGACGCCGACGGTCGGCTCGTCGAAGATGAAGAGCTTTGCACCATGGCTCAGCCATTTGCCGATCACGACCTTCTGCTGATTGCCGCCCGACATGCTCGATACAGGAACGCGCCGGCTCGGCGTCTTGATGCTCAGGTCCTTGATCTGCCGGTCGGCATTGGCCGCCTCTTCGCCGTGGTTGATGATGGGGCCGCGGCTGAGCCGCTTGAAGATCGGCAGATTGATGTTGAGCCCGATCGGCAGGTTGAGGCAGAGCCCCTGGTCGCGCCGGCTCTCCGGAGCAAGTGCGATGCCGAGCTTCATGGCGTCGCTTTCGTGACGGATATCGACCTTCTTGCCTTGCCAGTAGATCTCGCCCGCAGACAGCGGTTGACGTCCATAAAGGCCCAGAGCGAATTCGCTGCGGCCGGCGCCGATCAGCCCGTAGAGCCCGACGATCTCTCCGGCGCGGACGCTCAGCGACACATCCGCGAAGCCAGGACCGGACAGTCCGCGTGCCTCAAGGAGGGTTTCGCCAATCGGAATCTCTTCCTTGTGATAGATCTGCTCGATCGAGCGATTGATCATCAGCGCGATCAACTCGTCGTCATTGGTCTCTGAAATGTTGCGCGTGCCGACATGGGTGCCGTCGCGCAGTACGGAGACGCGATCGGCAAGCTCGAAGACTTCTTCCATGCGATGGCTGATGTAGACGATAGTCACACCTTCGCTCTGAAGGCGGCGGATGAGCTTGAACAACTGGGCGGATTCCTGCCGCGTCAGATAGGCAGTCGGCTCATCGAAGATCAGAAATTGCGTGCCGCGCATCGCCGCCCGCGCGGTTGCGACCAGCTGCTGCTGGCCGATCGTCAGGGAGCTGAGCGGAACGGCAGCGGGCAGACCGAAGCCGAGGTCGTTCAGGACGGTTTGCGCCGCCTTTTCCATGTCGCGTTTGCGCATCAGACCGAAGCGGTTCATCTCGTCGCCGAGAAAGAGGTTTGCAGCGACGGTCAGGTGGGGGCAGAGCACCACTTCCTGATGCACAGCGTTTATGCCCCTTGCGATCGCCTCGTTCGGCGTTGCCAATTGAACCGGATGGCCGCACCAGTAAATCTCGCCGGCGGTGCGCCGGATGACACCGGTCAGAAGCTTGATCAGCGTAGACTTCCCAGCGCCGTTCTCGCCGACGATCGCGTGAATCTCTCCCGCCAGGAAGGTGATGGTCGCTGGCTTTAGTGCCTGGACGTAGCCGTAGTTCTTCTGGAGGCCTCTGAGCTCTAGAATGGGCGAACCTGCCGGAATGCGCGACGCCTCTGTCCGCTCCGCGCTGTCATCATGGCGGTGACTGATCTCTTCGAGGTTGGCCATGGAATACTCCTATCTCGCCGAACATGCGCCCGGCTCCCAAGAACATCGGAGGTAAAGGGAATGCCGTGCCCTTTGGAAGAGCACGGCATCGTTCGTTACTTGACCTTCGGGTTGATCAGGGCGTCGATCTTGGGATCGGACATGTTGGCCTTGGTCACGAGATTTGCGCCCGTGTCGACGTTGGCCTGTACGCTCTCACCCTTCGAGACGGCAAGGGCGGTCTTCACGCCGTCATAGCCCATGCGATAGGGGTCCTGCACCACGAGGCCGGCGAGGGCGCCGTTCTTCAGGAAGCCAATCGTCTTGTCGTCGCTGTCGAAGCCGATAACCTTGATCTTGTCGCCGAGCTTGTTTTCAGCGATCGCCTGGCCCACGCCCTGCGCCATGATCAGGTTGGAAGCGAAGACGCCCACGAGGTTCGGGTTTGCGGTGATCAGGTCGGTCATCATGTTGAGACCGGTCGTCGCCTGGCCGTCGGCATATTTATCGGCGACCACCTTGAAGCCCGGATACTTGGCCTTGATTTCTTCCATGAAGCCCTGGTGACGCTGGTCGAGGGAGCCGACGCCAGGCAGGCTGGTAATGACGGCGATTTCGCCTTCTTCCTTGCCCGTTGCGGCCTTGACGGCAGCGGCAAGGCCGTCGGCGGCGATGCGGCCACCCTGAACGTTGTCGGTCGTCAGGAACGACTTGAACGACTTGGAGTCGGCAGCCGAGTCGATACCGATGACAGGTACGGACTTGGCGGCTTCGTCAACCGGCTTGCCGAGTGCCTTGAATTCGGTCGGCGAGATGACGACGGCGGCCGGCTTGCCGGCGACGGCATTTTCCAGAATGCTGATCTGGCCGTTAATGTCGGATTCCGACTGTGCGCCAAGCTCCGGCACCTTTACGCCGAGATCCTTGCCGGCCTGGCGGGCGCCAGCGAGCACGATCTGCCAGTAGAAGGACGTCGTGTCCTTGACGATGATCGGGATCGTCACGTCTGCGGCGTAGGACGAGACAGGCATCATGGTGGCAAGCATTGCGGCGCCTGCGAGACCTGCAAAGGTACGGCGCGACAGAATGGATTTCGCGATGTTCATTTATTTTCTCCTCTCGATGCGCTCTTCTCCTGCGCACCGGACCGTTGAACGCGTTCGGCCGGCGCCATGGAGCCCCCAGGGCTTGTCCATGCATCATGCGGGCGGCCAAAACCGCACGCACAAGAACAGGTTTCCTCCTCCGTCAAGCCGCCGACCCTGGCGGCCCGATAGCTCTCAATTCCTCAGACGCGCACTGCATCCTCGCCAAGCGGCGGCGCGACCAAGGTCAAATCCTCAAACTCCGCATAAACGCCCTCGGCAATACGCGGCTCGAAAAGCTGCATGTTGCGGCGAAGGGTAGATGCCTTTGCTGTTCCGATCAGCACGGACGAAACGATCTTCTGCAGCAGGGGAAATTGCAGGGCGGGTGCTGCCAGCGGGAAGCCATGGCGGCGGGCGATTTCCTCCATCGCCGCAACCTTGGCAAGCACCGCTTCCGATGCCGGCAGATAATCGAAGTGCGATCCGGGTACAGGACCCGTCGCAAGGATACCTGAGTTGAAAACACCGCCGACGACCAGCGACGTTCCCTTCTTCTCGCACAGCGGCAGAAGCTCGGCGACCGCCGTCCGGTCGAGCAACGTGTAGCGTCCGGCCATAAGGATGCAGTCGAGATCGGCGTCGCGCATGACGTCCAGGCACACCGGAACCTCGTTGACGCCGAGGCCGAAGGCCTTGATCGCGCCGGACGATTTCAGCTCCTCGAGTGCCCTAATCCCGGATCCCAGGAAATCCCTCAAATGGGCGGCGTTGCGCGCCTTGCCGTGCGTGTAGCCGCCGATATCGTGGACATAGAGAATGTCGATGCGGTTCAGGCCGAGACGGGCATAGCTGAATTCCACCGAGCGCATGATGCCATCATAGGAATAGTCATAATCCGCATCGAAAGAGAGCGGATCGACATAGCTATAGTCCGGAACCGTGCCGGTCGGAACTGGCCGCAGAAGCCGGCCGACCTTGGTCGACAGCACATATTCGTCCTCGGGCTTTGCGCGCAGGAAGTCGCCGACATAGCGCTCCGCGAGGCCGAGACCATACCAGGGGGCAACGTCGAAATAGCGGATGCCGCCATCCCAACCCGCCTGCAGCGTCTCCATAGCCTGGTCGCGAGGGCAGGCTTGATAGAGACCGCCCAGCGCCGCAGCGCCCAGGCTGATCTCCGTGACCTCAAGGTCCGTCCTGCCGATCTTTCGCCTTTGCATCACTCCTCCCTGAGCGAGCTGATCCATCGTTGAACGCGGAAATTTCCTCCCGCGCTTATAAACTAGAGCGTTGCTCCCAGATGCCACGGCACGAATTCGTTATCGCCGTAGCCAAAGGCCTCGCTCTTGGTCTTCTTGCCCGAAGCGATCTCGATGATCAGTTCGAAGATCTCGCGGCCCTTTTCCGCGATCGTCACCTCTCCCGTGGCGATCGTCCCGCAATCGATATCCATGTCCTCTTCCATCGCACTATAAAGCGCGGAGTTGCTGGAAAGCTTGAAGGACGGGGCAGGGCGGGAACCGAAGCAGCTTCCTCGGCCGGTAGTAAAGGCGATCATATTGGCGCCGCCAGCCACCTGGCCTGTGGCGGAGACCGGATCGTAGCCTGGCGTGTCCATGAAGACGAGGCCGTGTTCGGTGACGCGCTCGGCATAGCCGTAAACGGCGGTCAGCGGCGAGCGTCCACCCTTGGCAACGGCGCCCAGCGACTTTTCGAGAATGGTCGTCAATCCGCCACGCTTGTTGCCCGGAGAAGGGTTGTTATCCAGCGAAGCGCCATGCAGCGCTACATAGTTCTCCCACCAGGTAATCTTCTCGTCGAGTTTTTTGGCAACGTCGTCACTGACGGCACGATTGCGCAGCAGATGCTCGGCGCCATAGATTTCCGAGGTTTCGGACAGGATGGTCGTGCCGCCGGCGGCGGCAAGAAGGTCGGAGGCTACGCCCAGCGCCGGATTGGCAGTGATACCTGAAAAGCCGTCCGAGCCGCCGCACTGCAGGCCGACGATGATCTCGCTGATCGAGATCGGTTCGCGGCGAGCCTGACCTACCTCTTCGCAGATTTCCTTGAGCACGCCCATGGCAAGCGCAACGGCGCGGCGTGACCCGCCCGCGTCCTGAATATTGAAATGACGCTTGCTGGCACCGGCACCGGCCTGTCCGTAAAGCGTCAGCTGGTTGACCTCGCAGCCGAGGCCGATCATCAGCACGCCGCCGAAATTCACATGGCGGGTGTAGCCGGCGATCGTGCGGTGCAGCGTGTGCATGCCGTCGCCGGTCGAACTCATGCCGCAACCTTGGTCATGGACGATCGGCACGAAGCCGTCGATGCCGTCATAGTGCGGAAGCAGCGTGCGGTTTGCCTCTTCCGCGATGGCGCGGCAAACCGTGGTGGAACAGTTCACGCTGGCGATGATGCCGATATAATTGCGGGTGGCTGCGCGGCCGTCGGCGCGGCGATAGCCCAGGAAGGTGCGCGTCTTGTCCGCCGCCGTTGCGGCTTCGGGGGCTGCCGCCTCGGTTGCCGAAAGGCGATCGTTTTCGAAATGCAGATTGTGGCTGTGGACGTGATCGCCCGCCTTTACCTCTGCCGTCGTGCGCCCGATCGCCTGGCCATATTTGATAACAGGCGTGTTGAGCGGGATGTCACGAATGGCAACCTTGTGGCCGGGGTCGATCTTGGCGCGGGTTAAAACGCCGTTTGCGATCGGCTGCTCCGACGCGATGGCTGAGATTGCGACTGCGACATTGTCGCCGTCGGACAGGATGATCCAGGGCTGCCTGTTCACGGTCCTCTTCCCTAAGAACGCGGTCACTTCATTGGCGATCGCGGATTGATTTTGTTTTTTATCTACAATAAACATTTTGGTGTCAACGGGCAATATAGCGCGTGACAGGGAGAACAGCCGAAGGCAATAAGCGCTTGGATAACAATGCGCGTGGTGTCGTCCTTTCAAGATTTGACCGCTTTTTCGATGCCATCAGGACATCCGGCCAAATCGAGCGCATCACATGAGCGAGGGGTAAAATGGCGAGGCAAAACACGCTCTTCAAGGAAGCGTTCAACCGCTATGCGGCATTCCTGACGCCCGATGCCGCCCTTCCGTCGGAGCCGGAAATCGCCGCGCAACTCGGCATCAGCCGCAGCACGGCGCGCGCTATCCTGATGCGACTGAGCGACGCAGGCATCATTCGCTGGAACAAGCGGCAGAAAATCGTGCTGCGGCAACCGACCGATGCCGACCTCTTCCCGGAGGAGGAAACGAACTCTCTGCACGATATCATCGAGCGGCAGTTCATGCTGCGCATCCTTTCCGACGACGCGCAGCCCGGCATGCAGATCAACGAGTTGGAGCTTGCCCGCGAGATCGGTGCCGGGACGACGAGCGTGCGGGAATTCCTCATCCGGTTCAGCAGGTTCGGATTGATCGAGAAGCGCCCGAACAGCCATTGGATCCTGAAAGGGTTCACCCGCGAATTCGCGCTTGAACTGGCCGATGTGCGCGAGATGTTCGAGCTGCACTCTGCATCCGAATTTGGAAAGCTGCCGGCAAACCACTCCGCCTGGACAGCACTTACGGCGATCAAGCGCGAACATCAGGAGCTGCTCGACGGTTTCGACGAGCGCTACCGCGACTTCTCCCAGCTCGACGAGAAGTTCCATCTTCTCATCCACGGAGCGTCTCGAAACCGCTTCATCGCCGATTTCTACGATGTCATCTCGATCGTCTTCCACTATCACTATCAATGGAACAAGGCGATGGCGCGAGAGCGCAACTCTCGCGCCATCGCCGAACATCTCGATTATATCGAGGCTCTGCAGTCACGCGACAACGAGCGGATCGACAAGGCCTGCCGCCTGCATCTGAGTTCCGCGCGGCAAACCCTGTTGCAGTCCATCCCCCAAAATACAAACGAAGAGGCAAGCGACTCGTGAAGACCCCAATCTTGCAGTTCGGCACCAGCCGCTTCCTCCAGGCGCATGCCGACCTCTTCATCAGCGAAGCCATGGAAAGGGGAGAGGCCCTCGGACCCGTGACGGTCGTTCAGACCACGGGTTCTGCCGAGCGTGCCGAACGCCTGAAAGGCTTAGCAGTCGAGGGAGGATTTCCCGTCCGCATCCGCGGCATTGAAAACGGTCAACCGGTCGATCGCATCCAGCGGGTGACGAGCGTGCGCCGAACCCTGTCCGCTTCTGCCGATTGGGCCGAGGTCGAGCGCGTCTTCGTCGAAGAGGCGGATCTCGTTCTCTGCAACACCGCCGATCGCGGTTACGACATCGCTGACGAGATGGACCTGCTGCCGGAAGATGTTCCTGCGTCCTTCCCGGGCAAGCTGACGAAGCTGCTGCATGCGCGCTTTCGGCTATCGGGAAGCGGGATGACGATATTGCCCTGCGAACTGATCAGCAAGAACGGCGAGGTTCTGCGCGGCATCGTCAGGGAGCTGGGGTCTCGATGGTACCAGGATGCGCTCTTTGACGGTTGGCTCGAAAAAGAGGTGATCTTCTGCAACACGCTTGTCGACCGGATCGTCTCGGAATCGCTGTCGCCGGCAGGAGCCGTCGCAGAGCCCTATGCGCTTTGGGCCATTCAGCGGGTTGAGGGGCAGGTCTTGCCCTGCAGCCATCCCGCAACCGTGGTTGCCGAGGATATCGGGCCGTTCGAACGGCTGAAGCTCTTCATCCTCAATCTCGGCCATACGGTTCTCGCCAATCGCTGGATCAAACAAGGCAAGCCCAGAGATCTCATGGTACGGGAAATCCTCTCCGATGTGTCGACGCTGGATTACCTGCGATCGATCTACGAGAGAGAGGTGATACCCGGCTTTGCTGCGATGGGCATGGCCGATGAGGCGAGGGAATACGTGGCGACCACGCTCGAGCGCTTTGCGAACCCGTTTCTGGATCATCGCCTCTCCGATATTGCGCAAAATCACGAGGAAAAGATGCGCCGGCGTCTCGGAGGGTTTATCGCTTGGTCGGGCGCGGATGCGCCGACATTGAAAAGCATAATGGAAACAGCAGCGTAGGCTCTGTTAAAGCCAAAGACGAGAAGCAGTCAGTTTCGCTGGCGATCGAATTCGGGGAGTTCTTTCTTGGAGCGCCTGGGCGAAAGGCTCGGATGCTTCAGGAGCATGCTTCCGACCGCCACGATGACCGCAAGCAGGCTTGCTCCGAATGGCGCGACGAGAATCGCCACATATACCCCGTAGGGTAAGACGAGGGCGATAGTAGCAAATCCGCCAACCAGCAGTGCTGCAATGATATTTCCCATGCGGGGCCCGCCTTCAGCCAATTCTTACGGATTATGTAATCATAATTCTTTACAAGGTGAATAGCTTTTTAGACTTATAAGCCGAAGATTTGTTCAAAATGGGGCTTCACCAAACCATGAAAATCCAGATCGATCTCCATGGTTTGGTTCGAATAATCTGACTTATTCAGTGAAAGCCGAAGGCGTGACTTTGGCGGTGAGCTTAGCTTCTGCCGAACTCGTCGACGAGGCGGATGATGTCGTCTTCGCCGAGGTAGGAACCGGTCTGGACCTCGATGAGTTCGAGCAAGATCTTGCCGGGGTTGGCGAGACGATGCACTTCACCGAGCGGGATGTAGACCGACTCGTTTTCGCGCAGCATCTGGACGTTTTCGCCGATGGTCACCTCGGCGGTGCCCTTGACCACGATCCAGTGTTCGGAGCGATGGTGATGCTTCTGCAGCGACAGCTTCTTGCCCGGCAGAACGAAGATGCGCTTCACCTGGAAACGATCACCGTTAAGAACCGACGTATAGCCGCCCCAGGGACGATAGGAGGTCGGATGGGTCTCGGTGAGCTTGGACGTCTTCTTGTGGCCGGCGAGCAGCTTGACGAGCTTGCCGACTTCCTGGCTATCCCTCAGATGGCCGACATAGACGGCATCTTCGCTGGCGATGACAGCAACGTCTTCCAGGCCCTGCACTGCCAGATGCACGCCATGCGTCATGACCAGCGAGTTCTTGGTGTTGACCAGCGTCGTGTCGCCGGCGGCCACGTTGCCGTCGGCATCGCGCTTGCCGACCTTCCAGACGGAATCCCAGCTGCCGAGATCCGACCATGTGAAGGGTGAGGGAACGACGGCAGCATTTTCCGTCTTTTCCATCAGCGCATAGTCGATCGATATGTCTGGGCTCTTGGCGAAGGCTTCGGCATCGAGACGGGTGAAGTCGAGGTCGCGCGTTGCCTTTGAGACGGACTTGGATGCAGCCTTTTCAACCTCGGGTGCATATTCCTTCATCTCGGACAGAAGCTGGTCCGCCGAGAACATGAACATGCCGGAATTCCAGTAGAACCCGCCGGCCGCGATCATCGCTTCGGCCTTTTCCAGCGGCGGCTTTTCGACGAAGCGCTTGACCACATGCGCGCCGGTCGCAAGGCCCTTGCCGCTCTCGATATAGCCATAGCCGGTTGCAGGTTCCGTCGGCGCGATGCCGAAGGTGACGAGCTTGCCGGCGACAGCCGTATCGCGTGCCGTGCGAACGCAGTCGAAATAGGTCGTGCTGGCGTCGATCTCGTAGTCCGAGCCGAGGACGTGCATGACGGCATCCTTGCCGAACAGTTCCGTCACCAGCGTGGCGGCCGCGGCAACGGCAGCCGCCGTGTTGCGGGCGACAGGCTCCAGCAGAACACCGGCAAGCTTGATGTTGAGTTCGCGCGCCTGCTCGGCGACGAGGAAGCGGAATTCCTCGTTGGTGAGGACGATCGGCGCCTCATACAGCTCGGGATCCGAGACACGCGTCAGCGTGTTCTGGAACAGCGTCGTGTCGCCGATGAACTGGATGAACTGCTTCGGCGCGCTGGCGCGAGAGAGCGGCCACAGCCGTGTTCCCTTACCCCCAGCCATGATCACCGGCACGATTTTGCCTACCATATGTCCCTACTCCTTGAAACTCTCGTTTTCTAAAGTGATCAGATATTCAACGCGCCCAGGCGCGGATGAGATCAAGCCCCTGGCTCAGCAAGGCCTTGGCGTCGTTCTCGTCCCTTGCCTCCACGTAGCAGCGCATTTCAGGCGCGTTGCCGGATGGGCGGAAGTGAATGATGCGTCCGTCCGCAAGCGTCACCCTCAAGCCGTCAATATCGCTCTTGGATGCGACCTTGCCAACGGGCGCAAGGAAGCCCGCGAGATTGTCGTCCGACTGGCGCAGATGCGCCATCAGCGCGGCGCTGGTCTCGACGGCGAAATTCTCCAGGCGGTCGGCCGCAGCGAACGGCAGCTTATAGGAGGCGGAGACGGCCGAGAGCGATCGGCGTTCGCTGGCCGCTGCATAAAGCGTTGCAAGGATCGGAAGGAAGCTGTCGCGCGTTGGCAGCGCCCGCATCGGCTGTCCCTCGACAATGAACCGGCTCGCCGTCAGCGTGCCGCCATTGGCCTCAAAGCCCATGACGTTCTGCCGACCGGCGGCCAGCGCTTCGTCCATGCCGGCGATGACATAGGGAGACCCGACCCTGGTGCGAAGCACTGAATAGGATCCGGCCGCCTCGATGCCGGAATTGGAGGTGACGGGCGTGACCACGACTTCGGCGCCGAGAAAATTGGCAGCGATCAGGCCGAGCAGGTCGCCGCGCAGCGGTTCGCCGGTCTCATCCGAAACGAGCGGGCGGTCGCCATCGCCGTCGGCCGAAACGATGGCATCGAGCTTGTGCTCAAGGGTCCAGCGCTTGAGGTGATCGATCGTCTCCTGCGAGACGGCCTCGGTGTCGACTGGGATAAAGCTTTCGGAGCGGCCGAGCGCGACCACTTGCGCTCCGTAATGGGAAAGGACCAGGCCAATCATGTCCCTGGCGACGGTGCTGTGCTGGTAGACGCCGACCGTCAGGCCGACGAGACTGTCAGCCGGCAGCAGGGCGGTATTGCGCTCGAAGAACAATGCTTCGGCCGCAGCGCGCCTGTCCTCGGCCTGCGCCGGCGCGTCGTCCAGCGGACCGTTCCCGATGGCATTCGCCTCGGCCGTTATGGCCAGCTCGTCGTTCTTGTCGATCTCACCGTCGGGCCGGTAGAATTTGATGCCGTTGCGGTCAGCGGGGATATGGGAGCCGGTGACCATCAGCGAGGCGGCCTTGAGCTCCAGGCCGTAGAGGGCAAGCGCCGGCGTTGCGATCGTTCCGAAATCGATCGGCTTCAATCCCGCCCGCGCCAGGGCGCCGATGCAGGTGGCTGCGATGTCGGGGCTGGAATCGCGGAAATCCCGGCCGACCAGGATTGGATCCCCCGCTGCGGCAAGGCCGCTCTTGAGAAGGTGTCTTGCAAAAGCCGTAGCATAGACCGCAGACGCCCGACCCTTCAGGTCGACCGACAGACCGCGCAGACCGCTGGTTCCGAATTTCATGTCCGTTCCCGCAAATATAAACACTCTAATTAGCTTTGAGTTCTTTATGCAGAACCCGCAAATCTATAAAAGCCGTTGTGTGTAAATCGCAATACACATTCCATTTGTAAGTTTCTTTAAGGCCCGCCAACAGCGGAAATATCTTTTTAATGTTAACGCGCGTCGGGCAGGGACCTCAATATAGTCAGGGCAGTCGAAGCGTAAGCGCCCAAAACTGGCAGCCTGACATTCATGCGGGCTCAGGGCGATCACCCCGGTCATCTGAACGCACGTTCGACCGGTCGAGACCGGCCGAACGTTTCCTTGTGCTGGAAATGCTTTACTGGGTGTTGGGTGCCATCATCTGTTCGGGACGGATGGACACTTCCAGCATGTCGTCGGGCAGTATTTCTGTGTCCTCCTTTGCTGCTATCTGGGTCGTTTCACCATTGGTCTTGCGATAGATCACCAATTCCGGACCGCCATTGCTGCCGCCACGCAGCTGAGCCTTGACGGCGCCGGTATAAAGCAGCTTTTCGCTGGATGCCTTGATCTGCGCGGCGAGCTTTTCGGTCTGGATCGTCGTGTCGCGAAGATTGTCGTTCAGTTGGGCGCGATGCTGCTCGTCCTGTATTTCGATATTGCGGGCAATTTCATCCCTGTCATGACGGGCCTGGACCAGCCGGGATTCCGAATCGCCCTGCTGGCTGCGGATTTCAGCGAGAGAATGCCGCTCGTCGTCGATACGGGTTGCCATGACGAGACCCTTTGCTGCGGACGCGGTCATGCGGTCGACGGCGTCCTGCTGCAGCTGTATGGCCTCTTCATTTCGCTGCCTGGTTGCCTCAAGCGCGGTGATGGTCGCTTCGGCTGATTGCAGCGAGCTTTGCAGGAAGGCACGCTGCTTTGCATAGTTCTCAATCCGCATCTTCAGATCGCTCTGTTCGAAGGACGCGATCTCGTCCAGCGTCGAGCGTTGCAGGGGCGCGGAATAGATGGGGCTGAGATCGATATCGTTGCTGGCGTTGAGTTCCGCCTTCAGGCTGATGGCCCTTGCCCTTGCCCTTGCAAGATCGATCCACAGGGATTCGTTTTCGCTTTTGAGATCAGGCGCCGTCATCAGCGGGTTTTCGGTGCGAAACCGCAGGGCGTCATAGCCGCCGGCAAGCGCGATGGCATGGCGCACCGTCAGGCCGGGGCGATAAGGAACCGCGCCGGGACGGGAAACGTCGCCGGAAATATAGAAGGGACGGTATTCGACCATCTCAACCGTCACGTCAGCGGATTGTATGCGGCCGTCCTTCACCAATCCGTCCGACAGCGCTACGCGCAGGTCATGGATCGAAAGCCCTTCCGCCTTGACCTCGCCAAGGAACGGCACGGAAATGCTGCCATCGATGTTGACGGTGACGCGACGACCGAAATCGGGAACACCGAAGACGCCGAGCTGCAGTACGTCGCCAGGCCCCAGATGATAGAGGGCGCCGTCCTCGGACAGGGCGGGCCGGGGCAGTAGGAACAGAGCCACGAGAAGGCTCAAGGTCGAAAGGCCGATGATTTTCATTGTATAATCCCCTTGTCTTGGTCTGATTTGCCGTCATCCGGCTGCCGCACGCGTATCCAATCGACGAGGAGGCTTGCCGGGAGCTTCGTCGTCGAATCCGGTGACCCTGGCCAAGACCCGCCGACAGCGAGGTTGAGGACAAGGAACATCGGCTTATTCAGGTCCTTGGGTGTTGCCGCCTTGAAGACCTGTTTTCCGTCCAGGGACCAGACGATCTTATCTTTCGTCCAGGTCATCCCGTAGACATGAAAATCGCGGGAAAGATCACCGACCCTGATGGCCCGCCCGGTTTGGGCGGATCCAGCACCGGCCGGAATGTGGAGACCGCTATGGGCGGTGACATGCAGAGTGCCCGGCTCGTGGCCGAGGATCTCGAAGACATCTATTTCCGGCGGCCAGGTCCGATCTTCCGGCAGCAGCCAGAATGCCGGCCAAAGCCCGCGACCGGCCGGCACCTTTGCGCGGATTTCCACAGAACCGTAGGTGAACGAGAAGCGCCCGGCCGTGTTGAGGAGACCGGAGGCGTAGCGTAGACCCTTGCTCTGGCTGCGCAAATCCTGCGGGATCTCGCTGGCGCGAATGGTCAGCACGCCGTTTTCGACGGAATAGGGCTTGAGAGCCTGGATGGCTGTGCTGTCCTGGTTCGGCCGCGGATCGACGTAATATTCCAGTTCCTTGTTGCCGGCGTTCGTCCTCTCGCCTGTCGGATAGTACGGCTGCCACATGCCCTTGCCGTTCGAGCGCAGGTCGAGCGTCGAAAAATCGTCGGTGAACACGGTTTTCCAGACGGCGGCTGGAGCCGCGGCTTCAGTATCAGACCCCGCAGCCTGTGCCGGATGAAGAAAGCTCAGGAAAGCAAGGATGGCGAGAATGAGCGCCTGGACGCCGATGATCCGCCCGCACGCCATCAGCGTCACCATGCCGAGCCGATACATGAGGATCGCCATGGCGGCCAGCATCAGCAGCGCGGCGGCGACATTGCCCCAGGCCTGGCCCTCGATGCCGGCTAAATAGTTACCGGCGGCCATGCCGACGACGAGCGTCACAAGCCCGACGACGGTCAGCATCAGGGCATCGCGGCCCGGTCTTGTGGAGCGCACGATGATCATCGGGACGATCCACACCATCGTTCCGAGCGGTATGCAGGAGACGGCAAGCGCAATCGTTGCCGGCGTTGCTTCCTCATAGGCGGGGAAGGCAAATGCGATCACCCTGCCGGCCGCGACGATGGAGACCAGGGCTATGACGGCGAGCCCGAGGGCCACCCTCAACAATTCCCTTTCGATGATGACGGCATCGCGTTGCGGCGAGCGATCGATCATCCGTGCGAGCAGCTTGGGATAGCGAACCTGCGCGATCGTCGACATCAGCCCGAGGCCGATCATGGCGAGACTGGCACCGAAGGAAAAGAGCCCGAGATCGTGCGGCGACGACAATGTCGAAGATACCCAGCGATTGGCGCTGAGATAGAAGACCCAGGATGCATTGAAGGCAAAGAGCGGCAATGCCAGGCGCGCCATTGACATGAATGAGGGGCGCTGTGTCAGCATCGGCAGCGGTCGCGCAAAGAGCAAGGCACAGAGCGTATAGTAGGCCGCAAGTGCGGCAAACGAACCGGTCACGCCGCCGAACATCAGACCGGCGAGCCGTGGTACAGTCATGCCGAGCTGCAGGATGAGGGCGAGCACTGTGAATTCCCATACGCGGGAGCTCGCGCGATAGAGAGTGACGGGACCATTGGCGATCATCGCCATGATGCCGCCGCCGATCGCAAGCACGGTACCGAGCAGCGGCAGCGTCGCGCCTCCACCGGTCAACAGAAACACCAGCGGCAGCGTTGCCGCCAGCACGACCATGCCGACGACCCACAAGGTGTTCAGGATTTCGAGCGCTGCGCGGGCGGCGACTGTCGTTTGACGACCGGGTATCTGCTTGTCGGCAAGCTGCGAGAGACCGAGGTCGGCCCGGCCGGCATAGGTGAAGAGACTGGTCAGCAATGCGAATGTGCCGAAGGCAGTCGGGTCGAGGAGGCGCGGCGCCATCAACGTCGCACCGCTGCCGAGGAGCGTCAGCACCAGGGCGCCGATCGCATAGGTGGCCGGCTGCCCGAGCCACGCCCACCGCTTCGACATGCTCAGCCTGTCGAAGAGAGCCGGTGCCCTCGAGGCTGCGAAGGCGGGCCGTTCGGGCTCGCTATCGGGTGCAAAGGCGGCGGTCATGACGCCACCGCGACGGCGACCGGCGGCCCGACGGTTGCCTTGCCGGCGGCAAGCGCGTCGAGCTGCGGCGCTGACCGAATGATACCGTGACGCAGGAGATCATCCGTCGAACGGTAGCGCTCGCTCTTCTCGCAGATGAAGCCCTTCCCCGGATGCTTGTTCAGCAGCTCGACGTAGCGGCGATATTCGACCCCCGCGTCCCAATGCTCGCCGCGGCTGACCTCGTGCCGGGCACGTTCGTCGAAATTGGAGAAGAGTTTGAAATGCAGCAGCGCGCCTGAGATCGGCGAAACGGAGAGCGGGTCCGTCCGATGGTTGGTGACCCACTTGCGTCCCGGCCGTCCCCGCATCAGCGGTACCTTGGTAATGTCTGGCGGCAGGGAGCCGATATTGGTCCGCTGCAGGCCGATTGCCTTGCCGAGAGGGTGGAGACGAAGGTTCCGCACCGCGCGGGCAACCGCCATCGGCCAGGTGCCCATCCGGTGATAGCGGGGATAGAACACCCGCAGACGCGGACCGCCGACCGCCTCGACATTGAGAAACCGCTTCGAAAACGGCAGTGCGGCCTTGTTGCGAACCCTGTACTCGGTGTCAAAAAATGGGCAGGTGTCGACGAAGGACGTCCCCGGCTTGTAGACCGCGTCGGCAACGGCGCCCTGTGCGTACATATCGACCATGATCGCGAAGACGCCCTCGTGGTCGGACTTTTCCAGCAGATTGCAGAATTGCCGGATCGGAACCTGCTCGGAATGCGGGTAGACGAACAATTCGTCGGCGTCGATGAACAGGCACCAGTTGCCGTCGCCATGTCGCTCGACCATGGCGTTGATCCAGTTCATGCCACAGCCGGCTTCTCCGAAGGAATCGGCTGTGTGATAGACGACGCAATCGCTCTGCGAGAGCAGGAAGTCCATCGTGTGGTCTTCGGAATTGTTGTCGCAGATATAGAAACGGTCCACGCCAAGCTTGCGATGGTATTCGAGAATGTAGGGAAGGCGGTCAGCCTCGTTGCGCACGACGAGATAAGCGTCAACGCTTCCGCTTCCGCGTCGGGAAGGCTGACGGTCAATGCGGTTGAGATGGACATTCATGTTCGACTGACCTCCGTCGAGTTGGGAACGACCGGCTCGGCCGCGGCTGAGGATCCGGTTTCACGGGCAAGGGCGAAGAAGAAGGCGAGCGTCAGCAGGCCCGGCGTCGCAAAGATGCTGACCTCGGTTAGCCCGATGATCATGATGAGAAGCACGATCTGGTC
This sequence comes from Rhizobium sp. BK376, assembly GCF_004341625.1. Taxonomy (GTDB): domain Bacteria; phylum Pseudomonadota; class Alphaproteobacteria; order Rhizobiales; family Rhizobiaceae; genus Rhizobium. Next base: position 42,517 of record NZ_SLZG01000026.1, read on the forward strand.
GCGTGTCGCATCGGGTCGCGAGACCATCCGGCCGACCAGGATTGCAAGAAAGGCGAATGCCGGCAGGGAACCCAGGATCCCCATGCAGAGGACCGTTTGCATATACATGTTGTGCATGTTGACCGGGTCGCCGGCGAAGGCGCGTCCGACGCTGCCCACGATCAGGGCTTCGGTGCCGTTGAAACCCCATCCGAGAAGCGGCTTTTGCGCAATCAGATCGGCGCCGACCGCCCACAGGTCCGTTCGACCGGTCAGCGTCATGATCTCGGCGGACGATCCGCTTCTCGCCAGGGGGCCAAGCAAGGCTCTGATGTCAGGGAATTGCCCGGTTGCGAGCAGGGCGAGTACCATCAGGCCGCCGATGACCCCGCCGATCGCAAACGGCGTAAAGAGGCGCTTTTCGCGAAAGGCGATAATTGCCCAGGCAGCGATGGTGGCGAGCGTCGTCGTGCGGCTATCGGTGGCGACAAGTGCCGCAAAGCCAATCACAAGCGAGGCAGCAAGGAGCCAGGGTCCGATAATCTTTTGACGGCGCGATAGAACGGCGAAGGTAACCAAGAGTGCCGCCTGTTCCCCGAGAACATTCGGATGCCCGGAAAGGCCGCGCAGACGATAGGCCGTCTCCTCCGCCGAAGGCGGCAGCCATGCCATTTCAGGCAGCAGGAACGCCGAGACGAGGGCAAGCGCCACAAACAAGACCAGCGTGATCGTGAAGATACGCAGGGTCGCAGCGACGCCGAGAACCGAGACGGCAAGGCAGGCAAGCAGCAGATAGGCAAGCAGCCCGACGGCATTGCCGGCCGTATAGGCTGGCGTCAGCGACCAGAGTGACGAGGCGAGCGCAATCAGACCGTAGAGAACAGCCAATGCGACTGTTCGCTCCTGGAGATGATGGACGATCTGACGCCAATTGCAGACGCATATCGCCGGGATCAGCACCCAGGTCGTGAGCTTCATTCCATTCTGCCAGTCGAGCCCTGTATCGCCGTATTCGCGTGTGCGCAGACTGAGGTTCAGGCCGAACACGACGAAGACGAGAAGCGAGGCGACGGCCCACTGGCGGCCGAGCGCGGCCGCCAGGATTACGAGCAGAACCCCGGCCCCCAATGGAAGGCCGAAGGGTAGGCCGGCCGCTACTCCGCCGGATTGTTGCGCCAGCGTGAAAGAAAGGCCGAGCCAGGCGAAGCCAGTGGCAAGGGGGATGGCAACAGCCAGGCCCGGCCCTGCCCACCGGACGGCGGCACTGTCCGAGGGCATAGTCATATCTTCAGGAGCCGCTTTGCATCGCGCTTTACGGCCGAAAAATTCATGCCGGCCCCAGCGATGCAGGCCATACCCAAGCTGCCCATGGCATAGAGCGGCAGGATCGGGAAAACAGGCCGGTCAGGCACGGTCGGGGGTGACAGAACTTCCGCATCAGGCTTCAAAGCTTCCAGGGCGGGTGCTCGCTGCTTCAGGCGGGTTTGCGCGTCAGCCAGAACCTGGGTGTCGTTATCCGCGTCCCGACGCAGTTCGTCGAGCCGGAGGCCAGCCTTGCGGCGTTCGACGAGATCTTGGCGGATCTTGTCGATCTCTCCGCTGAGAAGGTTCTCACGCTCTGCCCAGTTGGCAGCTTCCACCTGGACGCTGGCGACGATGCGGTCACGCTCGGCCTGCGCCTGCTGCATGATGTTTCGAGATTCCGTCGACATGACAGCCACCCGCGACATGCTTTCGGTCAAGCTCTGGTTCAGGCGCTGGATGGTCGGCGACGACAGAACCTCCGGAGCGCTGTCGAGGGTTCCGGCAGCCTTCATCTTTGTCAGGCTGTCGGCGCGGGTCCGGGCATCGATCGAGCGGGCTCTTGCGGTTGCAAGTTCGGTGCTGAGCGTGCCGAGCTGCGCCTCAAGCGAAATCTGTGCGCCCTGGTCGATCAATCCGGATTGCTCCAGGAAGGACTGCATGGCCGCGGTGGATGCATCTGCCCGCACCTTGGCTTCTGCGACGTGGTCCTCCAGAAGCTTGTTCATGTCGTCCAGGTTCTCGGCCTTGCGCTTGACCTGCGCGTCAAGATAGGCCGACACCAGCGTCTTCGTCAGTGCGGCCGCCTTCTGCGGGTCCTCCGAACGGAAACCGACATTGACCGTATAGGATTGCCGGTTGCGGTGGAGGACGAGCTTGTTCCAGAGGTTCTCACGCAACTTGGCAGCCTTGGGCGAGGAGGCCGGCGTCGTCTGCGACGCCATCATCTGCGCCGGCGTCGGTGCTGGCGTCTCGCGAGCCCAGGTCGGCGGGAGGATGCCGCCGAAGAGGCTGAGCATCACCCTGTTGGTGATGCTGGGCTTCACCTTGAACTCATCGTCCGTGGCGAGCTTGTGGGATTCAATGACCGTTTCAGCCAAAGCCACGGAATTGAAGGCATCGAGATCGGACAGGATGAAGCTTTCGTCCAGAGGCGTGCGCATGGCCTGCGCATCCATCTGACCTTCCATGTCGGTCGGTCTGAGAACCAGCGTGGCGGTCGACTCATAGACGCGGGGCAGCGAAGGCCAGGCCATGGTGGCTATGACAAGCACGGCCGTGCCGCCGACAAGAAACCTGGCGAGCGAGTATCTGGGCTGCTGCTCCGGCGCGCTGTCTTGCGGTTCGGAGGATTGAAGCTGATCTTCGTTCGCTGCGCTTCTTAGAGGAATCGGCTGGGCCGAGTCAGCTAGATTTCGTTTCGTCTCCATTGCTTTTCCCTTGCCTCCTTCAGCGGTATCAACTCCGAACAAATGCATACAAACGACCGCGCATCGGTCCTGAAATCAGACGAAAACCGGTGTAGAGCGTCGTCACCATCAGGAACTGGTTCACGGTCAGGAAGCCGGCCTTGAAGAAATGCAGCCGGAAGCGAACTTCGTTCACGACATAGCGCCAACCGCCTCGGCGCTCGTTCAGTCCAAGTCCGGTCCTTGCCCGGATCAATGCTTTGGGAATGACGTGGAATTGCACGCCTGACATCGCCATGCGGATCCAGAGATCATAGTCCTCGAGCAAGCCGAATTTCGAGTTGTAGCCGCCGACGGCGCGCAGCAGGTCTGCTCGCACGGCAACCGCCGGGTGCACGATGATGTTGCGCCAGCGAAGCGCCTGAACGATCGCCTCGTGGGTGGTCGGCGCAACGCGCAGCCGCGTATCCGGCCTCTCGTCGTAGAATTCCTCGGCCCAGGAGGTGACCAGTCCGATTTCCGGATTGGCTTCGAGATAATCGCATTCGATGGCGATTCTATCGGGCAGGCAGATGTCGTCGCTGTCCATCCGCATGATGATGGGCATGGTGGCGGCCGCAAGGCCTGCATTGAGAGCGCGGGCGAGGCCGCCATTCCGCTCGAGGCGCAGGACGGTGAATTCCCACGGCGCCTGCAATGCCGCAAAATCTGCGATTACCTTTTCCTGCTCGCCGTCGACAGGACCATCGATAACAAGAACGATCTGATCGGCCGGTCTTGACTGGATGCGCAGGCTTTCAAGGCTTGCGGCAAGGTTGGACGCCTTTTCTCTGGCGTAGGTGGACATCAGGATGGAAACCCCCGATGCCGGTTGCTGCGTGTTGTCGGCAGCCTTGGCGAGTTCGATTGACGGAACCTTGATCATCGCCGCTCACCTCGCGCCTTTGCGGGAAAGGATGACACCGGCGGTGCGAACCAGGATCTTCAGGTCCAGCAGCATGTTGCGATTCAGCACGTATTCGCAATCGAGTTCGACGCGGCGCTGATAGCTGACGTCGTTGCGGCCACTGACCTGCCACAGTCCGGTAATGCCGGGCAGCACGCTTGCATATTCGCTGACGTGTTCCTGATAGTGGCTGAGCTCCGAATTGGTGACGGGCCTCGGGCCGACCAGGCTCATCTCGCCCCGCAGCACGTTGATGATCTGCGGCAGCTCGTCGAGGCTGCTGGCGCGAAGGAACTTTCCGATCGGCGTGATGCGCGGATCAAAGACCAGCTTCTGGTCACGTGCCCATTCGGCGCTCGCCTCGGGGTGATGTGCCAGATATTCCTGAAGGCAGTTGTCCGCGCCGATGATCATGGTGCGGAACTTCAGGCAGCCGAAGGGCGTGATCCCTTTTCCGACGCGGGTATGCTTGAAGATGATCGGGCCGCCGTCGAGCGAAACGAGAACGGCGACGACAGCGAAGAGCGGAGCTGCCAGGAACAGCAGCACCAGCGAAACGGACACGTCGAAGGCGCGTTTTAAGACCTGACCGAACCTGCCCTGCCGCTGCGTTAGGTGTCTTGCAGGTATGGCTCGCGGCGGCGCGGCGGCGTGGCTGAGTTTCTGTGGTTGATTCACGACAGGCTCCCGTCATCTTGCCGGCGCCGGACAAACCGCTGACCATCCCGGCTTTTCGAGCATCAGGACACCATTTGTGCGACGCGTTTTGCAAGGAAACTGAGGGGGTACCCCTAAGGAAGCTCTGTCAAATGAACTAATACTGATTACGACGATAGCTATATGTGCTTAGACATATAAGTATAAAATAAGAATATCATGCTATACGCCGTGAAATAACCCTGTGTAAATTGACGCCAATTTACCATTTATAGTAAAATTATCGTTGATAACTGCGAAGAAGTCTTGATTTGATGCGCCGTCGCGCATTTACTGTTCCGTACAGTAATGTACCGATACCGGAATTAGGAGCTATCTTCGGCTTTGGGGACAGGGGGAATATTGTTATGCTTACCCCGACTTATATATTTGATTCCAGTCGCTTATTTCGTGAGGGAACGCGACTGATCCTGGGTTCGGCGTCATTCGAGGTAGTCGGGATGGGAGAGAGCCTGACCGACTTCTACGAATTGCCGAAGATGGAATCTTCGCCAGTATTCGTGATCGGCTCGGTTGCCGGCATCACGTTACGGGATTTCATCGCCCTTATCGTCTCGACCAATCCGAAAGCGCGTGTCGTCGTGCTTGCGGATGCCTATGACCATGAGGAAGCGACGGCAGTCCTTGCACTCGGGGCAAAGGGCTATCTGCACAAGAGCCTCTCTGCCGACAGTTTCGTCAAGGCTCTGCAGCTCATATCCGAGGAGTGCTCGGTCATATCAGGCTGGCCCATGTCCAACAGCATGGGCCGGGAGGCTGCAGCCCTGTCTCGCGCGGTACCGGCCTTGAAGGCCAACTCGCAATTCAGGTCCCAGCCGCAATCGCAATCATCGCTGTCGGCCATCGCGGTGGCCGACGATCCGTCCGAACAGGAAGCCGGCGACTTTCCGGAGCAGGACATCCAGCCGGTGACGCCGGTACGGATGGTGCGCGCTATCAACAATAGCGCCCGCAACCTGTCGCCACGGGAAAAGTCGATCCTGAAGCTTGTCATGGGCGGAGAGTCGAACAAGCAGATCGCACGCAGGCTGGAAATTACCGAGAGTACGGTCAAGGTTCATATCAAGACGATCCTGCGAAAGATCGATGTCAAGAACCGCACCCAGGCAGCGATCTGGGCGATGGCGGAGCCTGGCTTCAGTGAGTCCACTCAGCACGGCTAAAGAGCTCAGCCACCATAGCTGGAAAAAAGCCCCTGTTCCTTTCCAGGAACAGGGGCTTTTGTTTGCGTCCCAAAAATCAGTCTTATTGGGTCGGGGCGAGCTTCATCGCCAGAGCCACGCGTGGCGTTCCCGACGGATCTAGGATGAACTGCGCCGGGCCGTAGACGCGTGCCCGCGAGATCATGGCCGCGGCCTGCCGCTCCTGGCCTTCGCCGAACTCAAAGGCAAGCCATCCGCCCGGCTTCAGGAAATCCGGCGCCTCGCGTATCAGCCTCTGATGGATGGAAATGCCATAAGGCCCACCGTCGAAGGCTTCACGCGGCTCGTTCTCAAGCAGGTGGGCGCGATCTGCTTCAAGTCGGCTGCTGGAGATGTAAGGCGGATTGCAGAGCACGAGATCCACCCGGTTTTCCAACCCGATATTGCGGATGTTCTCGAACATATCACCCTGCACGACGCTGACCCGTGCCTGCAGGCCGAAACGCATGACGTTTCGCCAGGCAACATCGACCGTCTCCGGCGTAAGGTCGCAGGCCCATACCTGGGCATCGGCAATATGATTGGCAACCGCAATGCCGAGATTGCCGCAGCCGCAGCACATATCGACGACAACAGGTGCAACGGGACCCTGGGTCAGCCGATCGACGCAGACGGTGCCCAGCAGCTCGGTCTCTGCCCGCGGGACGAGAACGCTCGGCCCCAGTTCGAAATCCATATTCATGAAGGTGACGAACTTCTCGCTGTTCATGGGCATCGCAGGCAAAGCCTCGGTCGGTCGTGTCGAATAGGAGTTCCCGATGTCGTTACCGGATTCATTCATTTGTAGATCGTCTGGCATATTTATCCCTCTCCTCCGGCTGGCGGTAAAAACGTACCCCCGTTCAATACCCAGCGGTTAGCGCAGCTCGAATGTTCCCATTAGAGGCAAGGTGCGTAAAGGTCGCGCTGTGGGGGCATGCGGATTACCCACTCGGCTCCTAACGTTACCGGATACTCCTTCCACTAGGGGTAGTCCCTTTGCTCCATTGCTTCCGGAAGCCCGCCTAGACAAGCTTGAACGGTGTTTTGAAGCTGCGGCGCAAGTTGAGTTCGGGAGCCTTTCGGCCCGCCGCATGCGAGGGGAAACTATCATGTGCGGCATACTTGGATATTTCGGCGATGGCATGGCAGCCGGGCAAGCGGCTGCGCTTCTGCGCCGCATGGCAGGTTCCCTGCTGCATCGCGGCCCCGACGAAGGCGGCATCTTCACGGATGATGGCGCAGGTTTCGGGCATCGCCGCCTGTCGATCGTCGGTCTGGCGGATGGCCAGCAGCCGATGCCGAATTCGGACGGCTCCCTCTGCATCAGCTTCAACGGCGAAATCTTCAACTATGTCGAGCTTCGCCGTTCGCTGGAAGCCAAGGGCCGCCGCTTCAGGACGTCGTCTGATACGGAAGTCATTCTTCATCTCTATGAGGAAATGGGACCTGGCTGCGTCGATCTTCTCAATGGTGATTTCGTCTTTGCTATCTGGGATCGCAATCTTCGCCGCATGTTCATCGCTCGCGACCGCATGGGCGTGCGCCCGCTCTTCTATACGCAGCGCGACGGGATGCTGTTCTTCGCCTCTGAGATCAAGGCGCTGCTGGAGGTCCCCGGCGTCAAGGCCGATATCGATCCTTTCGCGCTGGACCAGGTATTCACATTCTGGGCGCCGGTCCCGCCGCGCACCATCTTCAAGGGCGTATCGGAGCTGCCGGCCGGCCATCTGATGATCGTCGACGGCAACGGCATTTCGGTTCGCCAATATTGGGATCTCTCATTCCCCGACAAAGCCGACGTTGAGCCGGCTCGCCGTGAAGACGATGTCGCGGAAGAGCTGCTGGCGCTGCTCGACGATGCGACGGCGATCCGCATGCGCGCAGACGTGCCCGTCGGGGCTTATCTGTCCGGTGGCCTGGATTCCTCCATCACCTGCGCCCTTGCCAAGCCCTATGCGACGGCGGGGCTGCGCACCTTCTCCGTCACCTTCGACACCGCCGAGCATGACGAGAGCCCATTCCAACAGGAAATGGTGAAGGCGCTGGGTACGCATCATTCCGCAGTCGCCTGCGGCCCGGATGAAATCGCCGGCATCTTTCCGTCCGTCATCGAGCACACGGAAAAGCCGATCATCCGCACTGCGCCGGCGCCGCTTCACCTTCTGGCGCGCCATGTTCGCGAAGAAGGCATGAAGGTCGTGCTGACGGGTGAGGGTGCCGACGAGGTTTTCGCCGGCTATGATATTTTCAAGGAGACCCGTGTGCGCCGCTTCTGCTCGCGGCAGACGGGGTCGAAGCGGCGGCCGCTGCTTTTCCGCCGCCTCTATCCCTATCTGCCGGGGCTGAGCCAGCAGACACCGGAATCCCTTGCCGCCTTCTTCGGCGCCGGCAACGAGGACGTTTCCGATCCGCTGTTCTCGCATCGGCCGCGCTATCGCAGCACGGCGGCGGCAAAGATCTTCTTCTCAGCGGACCTGCGAAAGACTTTGGCCGGATATGACGCGACCGAAGAGGTTCTTGCGCGCCTGCCTGCGGATTTCGGCCGCTGGCATCCGCTGCATCAGGCCCAGTATCTCGAAACCAAGTTCCTGCTTTCCGACTACATCCTGTCGAGCCAGGGCGACCGCATGTCGATGGCGCACGGGATCGAAGGCCGCTTCCCGTTCCTCGACCATCGACTGGTGGAATTCGCGGCGAAGATACCGCCCGGCATGAAGCTCAAGGGTTTCGTCGAGAAGCATATTCTGCGGCGGGCGGTCGCCGATCTGCTGCCGCCTTCGATCGGGCAGCGGACCAAGCAACCCTATCGGGCTCCGGACAGCCGGTCCTTCTTTGCCGGCCGCGAGCCTGATTATGTCGGGCAGCTGTTTTCCCACCGCGCGCTGGAGGAAACGGGCCTGTTCAATCCTGTGGCGGCCGAAAAGCTCCTGGCGAAGTGCCGCCGCGAGACCGATGGCTTCCGGGACAACGCCGCCTTTGTCGGCATCCTGTCCACGCAGCTCTGGCATGAGGCATTCACGAAGCGGACGGTCAACCAGGGGGATGACCGTCAATTGGCAGCAGCGATCTAAAAAGGAGAACGCATGATGATTCCGCTGAAAGAGCAAATCAGGGCCTTTATTGTTGAAAGTTTCCTGTTTGGAGACACGAGTAGGGCCCTCGGGGACGATGCATCGCTGATCGAAAGCGATGTCGTGGACTCCACCGGCATCCTTGAACTCGTGTCGTTCGTCGAAGACAATTTCGGCGTCACCGTCGCGGATGCGGAGATTCTGCCCGCCAACTTCGACTCCATCACGAAGGTTGCCACCTTCATCATGAGCAAGAGATCGGCTGCCGATCCTATCGCCGCCGTCGCTTGAAATCGGACATTGGAGGGGACAATGCGTGTCGAGACTTTCCTGCGGGACAGCGCCACGTCGATGGGTGACAAGATAGCCCTCGTGGCGGGGGAAATGCGGCTGAGTTATGCCGCGCTCGACACGCTTTCTGATCACCTGGCCGCCAGCCTAGTGGAGAGGGGCTTGCGGCCGGGTGATCGGACCATCATTTTCATGGACAATTGTTGGGAAGCGGTTGTTTCCATCTTTGCAATCCTGAAGACCGGGGGCGTCTTCAGCCCGATCAATCCGTCCACCAAGGCGGATAAGCTCGCCTATGTGCTGCAAAACTGCCGGGCAAAAGCGGTCATCACCCAGACCAAGCTCGCTAGCATTCTCGACCAGGCCATGGCCGAGGCACCGACCGTGGAAGTCGCCATCGTTTCCGGCGACCAGCCGCTGACGATGCCTGCGGGTGCTGCGCGCTTCTCCGACTGTATCGCAGGGCCGGCCGTGCCGTGCCCGCATGGCGGCATCGACGTCGATCTGGCGATGCTCATCTATACATCGGGCTCGACCGGCCGCCCGAAGGGCGTGATGATGACCCATCGCAATATCGAGGCGGCCGCGACGTCGATCACGACCTATCTCGAAAACACGCCGGACGACATCATCCTCAACGTGCTGCCGATCGCCTTCGACTATGGGCTCTATCAGGTCCTGATGGCGATCAAGATGGGCGCCACGGTCGTCCTGGAAAAATCCTTCGCTTTCCCGCAGGCCGTGTTTGAAACCATGCGCCGCGAGAAGGTGACGGGCTTTCCGCTGGTGCCGACAATGGCCGCGATGATCCTCGGCATGCGCGATCTTGCGCCGGGCTTCCTGCCCGGTCTGCGTTATATTTCGAACACCGCGGCCGCACTTCCGCCGGAACATATCGAACGGCTTCGCGCGCTCTTTCCCGGAGCCACGGTCTTTTCGATGTATGGCCTCACGGAATGCAAGCGCTGCACCTATCTGCCACCTGATCAACTCGACATCCGTCCGGGCTCGGTCGGCATCGCCATTCCCAATACGCAGGCCTATGTGGTCGACGACGAGGGGCAGAAAGTCGCTCCTGGAGTCGTCGGCGAACTGGTGATCCGCGGCCCGCATGTGATGCAGGGCTACTGGGAAAACGAGGAGGCGACGAAGCAGAGGCTTCGTCCCGGCTTCAACCCTTGGGAAAAGGTGCTTTACACCGGCGACCTCTTCCGCACCGACAGCGACGGTTTTCTCTATTTCGTCGGCCGCAAGGACGACATCATCAAGACGCGCGGTGAAAAGGTCGCGCCGAAGGAAGTCGAGGCCGTCATCCATGCCTGTGTCGGCGTGTCCGAAGTGGTCGTGTTCGGCCGGCAGGATCCGATCCTTGGCCAGGCCGTGCATGCCGTCATCGTCGCGTCCGATCCCGGTCTGACAGAGCAGCTCGTTATTCGCCACTGCCAACGCAATCTCGAGGATTTCATGGTGCCGCGTTCGGTCTCCTTCCGGACCGAGCTGCCGAAGACTGACACAGGCAAGGTCAGCCGCAGGCTTGCCGCCGAGGAATTCGAACAAACAATGGAGCCAGCCGAATGAACACGATTCCACTCGCCCTTCATCGAGAGTTCTCGCCCGAAACGCTGCGGATCGACTGCGCAGCAGAGGTCGCGCGGATAACGGAAGCGCTGCGAGACCAGGTGCGCACGAAGATGCGCCGGCGTGGTCTCGTCCTTGGATTGTCGGGCGGGATCGACTCCAGCGTCTGCGCGGCACTTGCCGTCCATGCGCTCGGCGCCCGCAACGTCTACGCGCTCTATATGCCCGAGAATGATTCCGATCCTGATAGTCTGGCGTTGGGGCGCGAGCTGGCGGAGACCTACTCGATCGACAGCACGGTCGAGGATATCGGGCCTACGCTTGCGGCCATGGGCTGCTATCGTCGCCGCGACGACATCATTCGGCAGATCGAGCCGGCTTATGGCGAAGGCTGGGCCTGCAAGGTGGCGATCACCAGCCCGCTCAACGGCGAAGGCTATGCGATCTCGACACTGGTTCTGCAGGCGCCCGACGGCACCCAGACCCGCCACCGCATGCCGGCTTCGGCCTATCTCGGCATCGTCGCCGCGACCAACATGAAGCAGCGCACGCGCAAGCAGATGGAATATTATCACGCTGACCGGTTGAACTATGCCGTTCTCGGCACGCCGAACCGGCTGGAATACGACCAGGGCTTTTTCGTAAAGAACGGCGATGGCGCCGCCGACGTAAAGCCGATTGCGCATCTCTACAAGTCTCAGGTCTACCAGCTCGCCGAATATCTGGGCGTGCCGGAGAAGATCCGCCGGCGCCCGCCGACGACGGATACCTGGTCGCTCGCCCAGACCCAGGAGGAGTTCTACTTCGCGCTTCCCTACGATCGCATGGATCTTTGCCTCTACGCATTGAACAACGGGATCGACGCCGATGAGACGGCTAAAGCGACAGGCCTGACGCCTGCCCAGGTCGAATGGGTCTGGCAGGACATTCACTCGAAGCGGAAGACGACGCGTCCGCTCCATCTGGCGCCGCTTCTAGTGGAGGCTGTTTTTTAAGTAGTGTGGGGGAAATACCTATGACCGATCGGGGTGAGTCAAAGGACGAAATACGAAACCGACGTTTGGAAAAACTCAGATTTTGGCGCAGGGCCTGCGCCGACGAGAGCGACGTTTTCAAGTCCTACAACATGGAGGCGAGCGGCAATCCGCTGATCCTCTTCCATGGTGATTTCGATATGGGCGGCCTTTATGTCCGCCGCCTTGCCACGGAATGCAATTATCCTATCGTGGCTCTGGCTCCGCAGGGGCTGCACGACAATAATCTGCGCGCGAGCGTGGAATGGATGGCGCGCGAGCGTCTGAAGGACGTCCTTGCAGTCAAGCCGTCGGGGCCTTACCGGCTCGGCGGCTATTGCAACGGCGCGCTTGTCGCTTACGAGTGCGCGCGGCTGCTTAAGGAAATGGGCCACGAGGTCGAGATCATCGTCATGATCGAGCCGTCCTCGCTGAACGCGAAGCCGTTCTATCGTAGGCTATATAGCCTCATGACATCTGTTCTGGTTCCCGAGGAGAAACGCTCCCCGGCCGTGCAACGGCGCTTCGGGGACTTGATGTACATGGCCTGGGATATTGGCCGCGTTACGCATCTGTCATTTGGCGAAATTGCGCGATTGGCTCGCTATATCGTCCATCGACGCGCCACGCGACGCAAACGCCTCGTGCAGCAGGAGACTGAGGCTGCAGCAGCAGAGCGTCGGATCCAGGAGAAGAATGCCTATCTCAGGGCCTTCTATACCGCAGCGATCGCATCCTACCTGCCGCCGCCGGTGACGACGCCTGTCGTTGTGCTGTCGACCGGCCGCGACGGTGGCGGGCGGCAATGCGGCCTTTACGACGGAACGGTCTGGTCGCGTCTCGCCAGCAACTTCCGCCACATACAATTGCCGGGTCACCATTCGACCTGCCTGTCGCTGCATGCCGGAGAACTGGCGTCCAATCTCGGCTCGATCCTGCGAGGGCCACCTCCGGGAAGACCGGTTCCTGCTCCTCCACAGCTGACGCTCGTGAGCAACACGCATACGGCGACCGGCGAACGACAGGGTGTTCGCTGAGCATTCCGTACGCAGGTTAGAGAGACAAAATCTTAAGCGGGCGAAAGGCGGAAGCGCATTTCGCCCGTCATGCGTTCACCTCGCGCCAAGAGCCGCAATCCGCCGAGGTCAGGTAGGCCGAGGTCAGGTAGATTGTATCCATTCGGCAGATGGCTCATCGGCTCGAAGCAGAAGAAGTCGGTCCGGTCGATGGGCATGTAGATCATGCCGACGTTAAAGAGCGGATCGGCTTCCAGCAGGAGCCGCATGCCGAGTTCCGGCCAGGCTATCGCAGCCTTCCCATCCCAGCCTTCGAAGGCATTGTTGACCCATTGCGACGGGAGCAAGGCTCCGTCTCGAAAGTCCAGGCCATTCGGTATGCTCTGTCTCCGGTCGGGCAAATGGCCCTCGCGCTCGCTCCAGTAGGCCTGCGCCGATGCCTTGAGGATGGTGTCGGGCGTTCGCGGAAAGAACGGATGCTGGCCGAGACCGAAGGGAAAGGGATCGCGCCCCAGATTTTCGACGGAAAGTGCGAGGTGGAGTTCATTTTCGGCAACACGGATCGTGTGTTGTGCCCGATAGGCATAGGGAGAGCATTCGTCGGCAGCCTTCTCAAAACTCATCTGCAGATGGTCTTCCGACATCACTTCGATGTCCCATTCTGCCAGCCAGCCATCGCCATGCAGATAGAGCGGATCGCTGCTGTTCGGTGCGAAGCGGTAGTCCCGCCCGCCGACCGTCATCCTGTTGTGCTCGATGCGGTTGCCGAAGGGTACCAAGGGAAAGCTCGCTAGGCTCGCATCAGGGCCGCCGGCTGCGACCAGAAAAGGCGTGCCACGGTAGTCGGCAGACAGGATGGCGCCGCCGACCGGGCTGACGCGAACAGTCAGATCGCTGCTGCGAAGTGTCCGCTCGCCGTTCGATCGTGGAGAAGTCACGTTCTCCTGCCGACCGCGGTGGAGCGCAGATTGTCGAGGAGAACGGCGATGAGCAGGATCAGGCCGCGCACGACATATTGGTAGAAGGCCTGGATGTTGAGCAGGTTCATGACGTTTTCGGCAATGCCCATGATCAGCACGCCGACGATGACGCCGGTCATCGCCGCACGGCCACCGGCGAGCGACACACCGCCGAGCACGCAGGCGGAAATGACCGAAAGCTCAAGGCCCGTCGCCGCATTCGGCTGGCCCGATGTGATGCGGGAGGCAAGCAAGATGCCGGCGATGGCGCAGACGAGGCCCTGTGCGGCAAAGATCCAGATGCGCATATTGGCGACGTTGACACCCGCCAGGCGCGACGCTTCTGGGTTACCGCCGATTGCCAGCGTGTTCTTGCCGAAGACGGTGCGGTTCAGGAGGAACCCGAAGAAGACGAAGAGGATCGCCATGATCCAGATCGGTGTCGGGATGCCGAGGAAGTTGGAGAGCGCCAGCTGGTAGAAATTCGGATCGTTGATGCCGACGGCGCGGCCGTCGGAGGCGATCAGCGCAAAGCCGCGGACGATCTGCATGGTCGCGAGCGTGGTGATCAGCGCGTTGATGCGGAATTTGGCGATGACGACGCCGTTGACGAAGCCGACGAACCCACCGCAGACGAGCGCTGCCAGGAGGCCGAGCAGGATGGAGCCTGTCGCGTTGGATGCCATGACCGCGATCATGCCGCAGAAGGCGACCGTCGAGCCGACCGAAAGGTCGAAGTCACGCGAGGCGAGGCAGAACATCATCGTGCAGGAGACGATGCCGATCGTGACGACCGATTGCAGCAAACCCAGCATGTTGCGCTCGGTCAGGAAGTTCGGGACCGTCAGCGCCACGATGACGAAGGCGATGGCAAAGATCATCACAAGACCTTGTTCGCCCAGGAAGATTTTTTTGAGAGAAGTCATCGTGACTATATCCTAGCTCAGAGAATGCCCGCGGCGTTTTTATCCGGCAGGGCAGCGGTGAGAATCTGGTGTTCGTTGAAATCGGGGCGGGCGATATTGGCGGCCACCTTGCCGCCGCACATGACCATGATGCGGTCGGAAATGCCCATGACCTCCGGCAGCTCGCTGGAAATGACGACGATCGCCATGCCCTCGGCGGCCAGTTCATAGAGGATTTCGTAGATTTCCGACTTGGCGCCGACATCGATGCCGCGCGTCGGCTCGTCGATGACGAGGACCTTGATGCCTTGTTCCGACAGCCAGCGCCCGAGAATGACCTTCTGCTGGTTGCCGCCCGACAGGTTGATGATGTCCTGCCTGCGCGAAGGCGTGCGCACGCGCAGCTTAGCGATGAAGCGATCCGCAAGTTCGGCTTCCCGGCGCATGTTGAGGAAGCCGAAAGGGGAAAAGTGGCGGCGGGAGGAGATGGTGATGTTTTCCTCGATCGATCGACCCTGGACGATGCCGTCGAACTTGCGGTCCTCCGGGCAAAGCACCATGCCGGCATGGATCGCCGCCCGCGGCCTGTTCGGGCCGATTGCCACACCGTCGATGGAGACGGACCCCTGGTAGCGATGATCGGCACCATAGAGAAGACGCGCCATCTCGCTACGGCCGGCGCCGATCAGGCCGAAGAAGCCGAGGATCTCGCCGCGGCGCACGGAAAAGCTGATGGGCGTCTTCAGCTTCGGACCGGAGAGGTTCTTGACGTCGAGCCTGGTGTCGCCGAGCGACCGCTCGCGCCAGCCCCAGATATTGCTGATCTGGCGGCCGACCATCTCGGAAATGATCTGCTCGCGCGTGACCTCGGACATCGACGAATGGTTGGCGGCAAGCTTGCCGTCGCGCAGCACGGTCATGCTGTCGCAAAGGCGGAAGATCTCATCCAGGCGATGGGAAACATAGAGAACGACGGTGCCGCGCGCCTTCAGGCGATCGATGAGCTGGAAGAGGATTTCGCTTTCGCGCGACGACAGCGACGAGGTCGGCTCGTCAAGCGCGATGACGCGCGCATCGAGCATCACAGCCTTGGCGATCTCGACCATCTGGCGCGCGCCGATCGACAGCGATGCGACCTTGGCGACAGGATCGATATCGATGCCGATATCGGCGAGCTTCTGCCGCACGGTCTCGACCAGCACCTTGCTCTTGATGACGCCGGCAGTATCGGGAAAGCGCCCGAGCCAGAGATTTTCGGCAACCGTCAGTTCCGGGACGAGCTGCAATTCCTGGTGAATGACGATGACGCCGGCGTGGAAGGCGTCGCGCACGGAGCTGTATCGCTGCTCCTCGCCGTCGATGACGATCGTGCCGCTGTCGGCGGACTGGTCGCCTGACAGAACGCGGATCAGCGTCGATTTGCCGGCGCCGTTTTCGCCCATCAGGCCGTGCACGGCGCCCTTCTCGACTGACAGCGAGACGTCGGACAGCGCCTTGACGCCGGGATATCCCTTGGAAATGCCGTTGAATTCTAGGAAGGCCATGGTCGTTCCGCTGAAAAAGAGGCCCGGTAGCAGCAATGCCGCCGAGCCATGATCATCCTGGGAGGATAATTACTCGATGCCGAGGCTCTTGCGAACGTCCTGATAGTCGTTGCGTAGTGCCAATGAGCCAGACGTGAGCGTCAGCTTCGGCGGCTCCTTGCCGTTGGCGATCCAGTCGTACATGTCGAGCGCGGTCTCATAGCCGTGACGCTTCGGCGAGATGATCACGGTTCCGAAGAAGCCGGTCGCGGAAGGCTTCTTGAATTCGTTGATCGCCGAATCCGCACCGCCGATGCCGACGCCGATGACATTGGCCGCCGGAATGTTGGACGATTCCGTCGCGCGCACCGCGCCGAGCACTGCTTCGTCGTTCAGGCCGAAGGCGATCCAGTATTTGACATCGGCATGCTTGTTGATGACGGTCGTTGCGGCGTTGAGCGCGGCTTCCGTATCGGTCTTGTCCTGCGGAGCGTTATAGATGTTATCGGCCGGGAAGCCGGCTGCCTTCAGGACGGAAATCGCGCCTTCGACACGGTCGACGGCAGTCGGAAGCTGGTCGTAGGAGACGCGGATCGCGCCGACATTCTTCATGTCCCAGCCGCGCTTCTTCATTTCGTCGACGATCGCCTGACCGACAGTCTCACCGATCTTGGTTGCCGAAATGCCCATATGCGGGACATCTTCTAGCGCCTTGCCGTCGGCGCCGACGAGGCGGTCGTCCACGGTCATCATCTTCAGCTGATTGGCGGCCGCCTTGGCGACGATGCCGGGGCCGAGCTTGACGTCGGGCGTGCAGATGATGAAGCCCTGTGCGCCCTGGGCGCCGAGGTTGTCGATCGCCGACTGAACCTTTTCACCATCTTCAGCGCCGATCTTGACGAGCGTGAAGCCCTTCTCCTTGGCCGCCATGTCGGCGAATTTCCACTCGTCCTGGAACCAGGGCTCTTCCGGCTGCTTGACGACGAAGCCGATCTTCACGTCGGCGGCGAATGCGGAGGTCGCGGCGACGATCGCGACGGTACCAGCCAGAAAGGCTGCTTTGAAAAAGCGCATGTCTCTCTCCCTTGAGGTCTCTTGAATGAGATGCTGCCTCTCCCAGGCAGTATTAGTTGAGTAAGCCAAATCATCATACTCGTCAATTGCCTTTGTATGATGATTGCTTTAATGGTTGATCAGGGAGACGATAGGGTCGAGTGTTTGCTCGACCATGTCCGGCGCAAAGGGAGTGTTGAATTTGGATTCAGTCGATCGGGACAACGGCAGGGATAGCCAACCCGGGCCCGTGCGCCGTCCGCGTGTCGGCCGCAACGTGACGGCAGCGCTTGCGCAGGACATCTGTTCGGAGCGCTATCCCGTCGGCAGTCCGCTGCCGCGGGAGAATGATCTCTGCGAGATCTACGGTGTCAGCCGCACCGTCATCCGCGAATCCCTGAAGATATTGGAATCGAAGGGCATGGTGCGCGGCAGGCCGCGGGTCGGCACCACGGTCTGCGACCGCGACGACTGGAACATCCTCGATGCCGACGTGCTGGAATGGATGGGCCCCTATATCCGCGATTTCGACATTCTCGGCTGCATCCTCGAGGCCCGCCGCACCATCGAACCGGCTGCTGCCGAATATGCTGCCGAGCGGGCGACCGCCCGCGAGGTCGCCGATCTCGACCACGCCTGGCGGCAGATGCGCGATTCAGCCCTTGATCCCGAACGTTTCACCGAAGCCGACGTGATGTTCCACACCGTGCTTCTCGGCGCCAGCCACAACCAGGTCTTTCGCCGCCTGTCGAGCGCCATCCATGCGGCGCTGACCTATGCGCTGCATGCCTCCAACGTCGCCGTCGACAGCCGCGAGGAGGCGATCGTGGTGCATGGCGAACTGGTCGAGGCGCTGCGACTGCGCGACCGGGCTGCTGCCCGCAACGTTGCCAACCGCATGCTCGATCTTGCCGTGCGCGACCTTGCCGCGGCCGAGCGGCTGATCGGCCGCGAGCCGACTGCAGGAAAGGACGCTGGCGGCAGGGACAGGCCAGGTGGGTCGCGCTAGAGATATGATCGACACACCCTCTTGTCGCCATCGCGGCTGCAAGTCCGACAATTACACCACCTTTGAAAGCCGAAACGGAAGCATGCCATGAAGATCACCAAGCTGACGACCTATATTGTCCCGCCGCGCTGGCTGTTTTTGAAGATCGAGACCGACGAGGGCGTCGTCGGCTGGGGCGAACCCGTGGTCGAGGGCAGGGCGCTGACCGTCCAGGCTGCCGTCCACGAGCTAGAGGATTACCTGATCGGCAAGGATCCGTTCCTGATCGAGGATCACTGGAACGTGATGTACCGTGGCGGCTTCTATCGCGGCGGTGCCATCCATATGTCGGCCTTGGCCGGCATCGATCAAGCGCTCTGGGACATCAAGGGCAAGGCGCTCGGCCAGCCGATCCATTCGCTGCTCGGTGGCCAGGTGCGCGACAAGATCAAGGTCTATAGCTGGATCGGCGGCGACCGCCCCTCCGACGTCGCCAACAATGCGAAGGATGTGGTTGCCCGCGGCTTCAAGGCGATCAAGCTCAACGGCTGCGAGGAGATGCAGATCGTCGATACCTATGACAAGGTGGAAAAGGCGGTTGAGACCATCGCCACCATCCGCGCGGCGATTGGCCCGCATATCGGCATCGGCGTCGACTTCCACGGCCGCGTCCACCGGCCGATGGCCAAGGTGCTCGCCAAGGAGCTCGAGCCCTACAAGCTGTTGTTCATCGAGGAGCCGGTGCTTTCGGAAAACCGTGAAGCCCTGAAAGAGATCGCCAACCATTCCTCGACGCCGATTGCGCTTGGCGAGCGGCTCTATTCGCGCTGGGACTTCAAGCATGTCCTCTCGGACGGCTATGTCGATATCCTGCAGCCGGACCTCTCCCATGCCGGCGGCATCACCGAATGCCGCAAGATCGCCGCCATGGCCGAGGCCTATGACGTGGCGCTTGCCCCGCATTGCCCGCTCGGGCCGATCGCGCTTGCCGCCTGCCTGCAGGTCGACGCCGTCTCCTACAATGCCTTTATCCAGGAACAGAGCCTCGGCATCCATTACAACAAGGGCAACGACATCCTCGACTACATCTCCAACAAGGACGTGTTCCAATACGCTGACGGCTTCGTCTCGATCCCGCAAGGCCCCGGCCTCGGCATCGAGGTCGACGAGGCCTATGTCATCGAACGCGCCAAGCAAGGCCACAGGTGGAGAAACCCCGTCTGGAGGCATGAGGATGGCAGTGTCGCCGAGTGGTAGGAGGCCAGCATGGTGAACCGGCTCTCCGGCAAGCGTATCCTTGTGACCGGTGCCGCCCAGGGCATCGGCCTTGCCATCGCCAAGGCCTGTGCCGCGGAAGGAGCGAGCCTTTTCCTCATCGATTTGGACGGGGAGCGGCTGGCCACTGAGGCCGCCGCCCTCCAGGCAACAGGCGCAAAGGTCGGCCACGCCGAGGCGAATATCGTCGACGCGGCTGCGGTCGCATCAGCCGTCGCCCAGGCGGCAAGGGAGATCGGTCAACTTAATGCGTTGATCAACAATGCCGGCGTCAACGTCTTTGCCGAGCCGCTGCAAACGTCCGAGGAGGAATGGCAGCGCTGCTTCGACATCAATCTCAAGGGCGCATGGAACTGCTGCAGGGCGGTGCTCCCCGATATCATCGCGCAGGGCGGCGGCGCGATCCTCAACATCGCCTCGACCCATGCCTTCACCATCATTCCGCACACTTTCCCCTATCCGCTCGCCAAGCACGCGCTTCTCGGCATGACGAAATCGCTCGGCATCGAATATGCGGGCAAAGGCGTGAGGGTGAACGCGCTGGCACCGGGCTATGTCGCGACGCAGAAGGTCATCGACTACTGGAACAGCTTCCCCGACCCGGAAGCAGCCAAGGCCGAAACGATGAAACTTCATCCGGGCGGCCGCATCGCCACCCCCGAAGAAATCGCACTCGCCGCGGTCTTCATGATCTCGGACGAATGCCCCTTCATGAACGCCACCTACCTGACGGTGGATGGAGGCCTCAGCGTCCAGCAGCATCCGTGAGCGCGAGAGGCGTGCGGTCGGTGACAAATTGTGTAAGTTGCGACAGAGGTGCCGCGACGAATGTGGCCCCCGGGCAAATTGTCAATGCCGCGTGAATTTTCCCCAGAAGTGCCGAAGTAAAATTCCCCACTTATGCCGAGGTGGACGCCGGGGAGAATTGGGTATTTTTTGGCG
>NZ_SLZG01000027.1 GCF_004341625.1 Rhizobium sp. BK376
AGTCTGCCCGCTGTGGCACGCTGACATCCCCTCCGACCCGACGTCGGAAAGCACGGCAATCAGCCGTCAGCTACACCACTCCAATGGACACGATCGGCAAGACGAAACGAAATCAAACCATTCCATCGTACGCCAAAGGCCTCAAGCCCGTCTCTAAACAGCGCACCAGTCGCATTGAAACCCGCATCGATCATTGCCGACTTGAGCAAGCTGCTTCCGAGACGGTAGAACCGGTGAGTTCAATTTTGCAGGATGTGTTGGCGTTGTCGAAATTGATCCCAATTCGCCATGTGCCCTCAGGAAACTAAGGCCGCAAGCAAAGCGCGAATGATCGGGCGATCTGCCTCACTTTGGCGGAAAGCGAGAAAGTGCTGTGAATGAAACCCGAAACGTCCGGGTTTGATGGCACGCATCTGCCCGGCATTAGACCAGATCTCGGCCATATGCTTTGGCAGGAAGCCGATATAGTGTCCTGAGAGGATAAGCATGGCCTGAGCTTCCATCTGATGGACGGAAGCGGATACTTTCGAATGACCGATCCGGTAAAGGTCGTCTAGTTGTCGATAGGCGCGAACCGATAGGTTCGCCCGCTCGATGTCGCTTTGGTCGATAAGGCGGTCCGGCCGGTCGAACAACGGATGTCCCTTTCCGCAGTAAAGTTCGTTCAATTCCCGATACAGCGAGCGGTAGACGATCCCGGGCGCTTGTTGCGAAAAAGGTCCGATCACAGCATCGCGACGGCCTTCCGCGACGGCTTTTTCCAGTTCCAATGGCGTCGCCTGCGTGAGATCGATGACGACATCGATATCCGGCTGCATCAATCGGTTAAGGGTGTGTTGGAGTCCCAGCTCCCGGCTGGTGATGACGCCATCTACGATACCCAGCCGCAGACGTCCCGTAAGCCTTCCATTTGCCGCTGCGACCCTGTGGCCGAAATTCTCGACGTCGATGAAAAGCCGTGTTGCTGCCTCGTAAGTCGCCTGTCCGAGGTCCGTCAAACGGAAGGCCTTCCGCCCGCGAATACAAAGCTGGCCGCCGAGGCGCTTTTCCAGATCCGCCAGATGCGTGCTGAGAGTGGACTGGGAAAGGTTTAGCGCGATCTGCGCGCCCGCGAATCCTCCCGCATCGACCAATGTCATGAAAACACGCAGCAAACGTAAGTCTATATTATCCAATCTACGCATGGTTTCACATTGATGGTTTTCAATTCTTCGATTGGAATATTTTGATAGTTTTCAAACGAAAACCTGTCCATGATTTTTTCATTCAGCCGGTTCCCTCTAAAACGGACCCTCACGATGCTCCTGGACTTTTCGGGAAAAACCATCGCCATCACCGGCGCGAGCCGCGGCATAGGGCTGGCGGTCGCCAAGGCCTTCCATGCGGCCGGCGCGACGCTCCATCTCCTCGCCGACGATCCGGCGGTCGAATCCGTAGCCGCCAAGCTTAGTGCAAGGGGGCATGTTGCGGATGTCGCCGACGCCGCATCCCTGGCGGCGGCCTTTGAAAACATCGAAGGCCTGGACGTCCTGATCAACAATGCGGGCGTGGAGCGCATGACGCCTATCCTGGAATGGTCGCCCGCCATCGAAAGTGATTTCCGCCGCATCCTGGAGGTCAACGTTCTCGGCACCGCGCGGGTAACTGCGTTGGCCCTTCCGCGCATGGCAGGTGGAAGCGCCATCATCAATACCGCCTCCATCTGGGGCCGCGTCGCCGAACCGCTGTTTGGCGCCTATGTCGCGTCAAAGCACGCCGTGATCGGCCTGACAAAGACCTTCGCACGGGAACTCGGGCCGAAAGGCATTCGTGTTAATGCCGTCTGCCCCGGCTGGGTGCGGACCGATGCGGCAATGGCTTCGCTTGCCCGCATGTCGGTGCGCAGCAATACAGACCAGGAAGAAATGCTTTCGGCCATCGTCGGCGCCCAGGCGCTGCCGGGCCTGATGGCCCCGGCCGACATCATCGGCCCTTATCTGTTTCTGGCGTCCCCTCTCGCTGCAAACATCACCGGACAGACAATCGGTATCGATCGGGGAGAAGTGCCATGGTAGAGGTCCTGTCCGGCAAGACGGCCCTTGTGACGGGTGCTGCTCGCGGTATCGGTCGGGCGACCGCGCTTATGCTGAGCCAGCAAGGAGCTGCGGTGATCGGCCTCGATCTGGTGCCATCGCCAGCGCCTTTTGAGATCCTGCCATGCGATATCGGTGACGAAGCGTCTGTGATCGAAGCGGTCGAGGCAGCAAGCAGGAAACTCGGCGGCATCGACATTGTCGTCAACAATGCCGGTATAATGATCGAATCGACGCTTGCCGAGACCGGAACGGAACAGATCGACCTGCAGTTTGCCATCAATGTCCGAGGCACGATCCTGGTGACGCGCGAAGCGCTGAAGGCGGTGCGGCCCGACGGGCGTATTATCAATGTCGCGTCCGATCTCGCTTTTGTCGGCCGGGAAAACTTCGCCGTCTATGCCGCGACCAAGGGAGCTATCGTCAGCCTCACCCGGTCCTGGGCACGCGAACTGGCGCCGGATATCCTTGTCAACGCGGTCGCACCCGGACCGATCGACACGGATCTGCTCGGCTTCGAAACCCTGTCGTCGGAAATGAAGGCTGCTGAGACCGCCCATCCTCTCGGACGCATCGGCAATTCCGATGAAGTGGCCGCCGCAATAGCCTTCCTTGCGGGTCCCGGAGGCACATTCTTTACCGGACAATGCCTGGGCGCCAATGGTGGCTCGGCGATGTTGTGAGGTGATCATGAACGAAGGCGTTTTTCTCTCCGAATTGTCCTGGCCCGAATTCGCCAGACGCATTGAGGCCGGTCAACCGGTCCTGTTGCCTTTAGGGGCAACCGAGCAGCACGGCCGGCATATGGCAATGAACGTCGATGTCGTCCTACCGACTGCGATCTGCGAACGGGTGGCAAGGCGCATCGGTGCTATCGTTGCTCCGACTATTCCTTTCGGCAACCGGTCTCAGCCGCGCAGCGGCGGTGGCCGCTCCTTTCCCGGGACCCTCAACCTGACAGCCGCCACCCATGCGGCCGTCGTCCGGGATATCGTCTGCGAACTCCATCGGCATGGTGCAAGGCGCATCGTTCTGGTCAACGGCCATTACGAGAATATCTGGAGCAGCGTCGAGGGCATAGAACTCGCGCTCGACACGCTCGGGCGCGATCCGAACGATACTCTCGCCATCCTGCGTATCGACCATTGGGACATGGTGCGCCCGGAAACGATCGCGCGCGTCTTTCCCGATGGCTATCCCGGGATCGAGCTTGAGCATGCCAGCGTGATCGAAACATCGATGATGATGGCCCTGCGCCCTGATCTCGTCGATCTTTCGGCCGCCGCCAATGACGGACCTGCGCTTTTCAAGCCCTACGATCGTTATCCCGCGCCGCCGCAGGGACTCCCGCTCTCCGGTGTGCTCTCGCTCACCGAAGGTTCGACGGCAGAGAAGGGGCAATGGCTTCTCGATGACGTCGTCCTCGGCATCGAACAAGCGATACGAGAAGAATTTGGACTGGAGTAGAAGATAATGGATATACCACTTCAACAGGTCGATGCCGCCGTCGTGCCGCGTTTTGCCGGCATAGCGAGTTTTATGCGCCTGCCGGTTCTCGGCTCCGCCGAGGGGCTCGATATCGCCATGTTCGGCGTTCCTTGGGATGGCGGCACGACCAACCGTGCCGGTGCGCGTCACGGACCACGTGAAGTACGTAACCAATCGAGCCTGATGCGCAGCACGCATCACGTTTCCGGCGTCGAGCCCTTCGCGATGGTTCGCGTGGCCGACATCGGCGATCTCTCGGTCAATCCCATCGACCTTGCGGATGGATTGAAGCGTATCGAAAACGGCGTCGCGGCAGTGGTTGCGGCGGGCGCCTTGCCGCTTGGCATTGGCGGCGACCATCTGACCACCTTGCCCGCCCTACGCGCCGTCGCCCGCAATCGTCCTGTCGGGCTTATTCATTTCGATGCCCATTCCGATACCAACGACACCTATTTCGGCGACAATCCCTATACGCACGGAACGCCTTTCCGCCGCGCCATAGAGGAGGGCCTTCTGGATCCAAAGCGGGTGGTCCAGATCGGTATACGCGGCTCGATCTATGAGCCGGGTGAACACAGCTGGGCAAAGGAACAGGGCATCCGTATCATTTACATCGAGGAATTCGCCGCTCGCGGGGCCGAGGCCGTCATGGCTGAAGCGCGCAGCATCGTCGGTAATGGCCCCACCTATGTCTCCTTCGATATCGACAGTATCGACCCGTCCATGGCGCCGGGAACGGGCACGCCCGAGATCGGCGGCTTTACCACGCGCGAAGCGCAGCAAATGGTCCGGCTGATCGATGGTGTGGATATCGTTGGCGCAGATGTCGTGGAAGTGGCTCCGCCCTTCGACGTGGCAGGGCTGACCGCACTGACCGGCGCGACCATCGCCTTCGAACTGCTCTGCGTCATGGCGAAATCCGTGCGCATGCGGAGGTAAAAATCCTCGGCCGCCCCGTAAGGCGATGAGGCCATGCGGTCGGGCTTGCCCGACAGAGGAGACTGCCATCGATGTTTTCCGGCCTCGGGCCGGAACCGCGATCCAAGCAAACCATATAAAAGAGGGGCTATCGTAATGAAATCGAGCGCAAACATCTTGAATATCCGTCGCATGCCGGCCGTCATTATCGGTGCGGCCCTGTTGGCTGCATTCGCCAGCAGCGGCGCACGGGCAGCGGGACTGGCCGACAAGGTTAAGGCCAAGGGGACGCTGACCTACTGCAGCGACCTTTCGGTGCCGCCGTTCCTGTCTCTGGATTCGGCGACGATGAAGCCAGTCGGGTTCGATATCGATGTCGGCAATGCGATCGCAAAGGCGATGGGCGTTACGGCGTCCTATAAGAACATCAGCTTCGACGGCCTCATTCCGGCCCTGCAGGCCGGCCAATGCGATGCCATTATTTCCGCGCTTTTCGACAAGCCGGAAAGACGCAAGGTCGTGGATTTCGTCGATTATGCCAATGTCGGCAACGCCATCATCGTCAAGGCGGATAGCGCGCTTGCGGTCAGCTCCCTTGGTGATCTCTCCGGCAAGAAGGTGGCGGTCGAGCGCGGCTCCGTCAATGCCCAGGAAGTGACCGCCGCCAGCGACGAACTGGTGAAACAGGGAAAACCGGCGATCTCCATCGTCGCCCTGCCGAAAGCGACGGATGCCATCGTCCAGCTTCTGTCCGGTCTTGCCGACGCTTTCTACGGCGGAACGGCAACCGAGGCGGCGTACAACCGGCAGAACCCCGGCAAGCTCAAGCTTGCAGGCCCCCAGATGAGCACGTATTTCACCGGTATTGCAACGTTGAAATCTCACGCCGACCTGCATGAGGCGCTGGCAAAGGCGTTTGAAACGACGCTGACTGACGGGTCCTACGATGCGACGGTCAAGACGTGGAGTTTCGAGTCCATGGCTGTTGGAAAATAAGGACCTGAGCGACGCGAGCGGCATGTTGTCCGGCTGTCCGGGAACATGCCGCCAGGGCTCGCAGCAAAGGACGCGCAAACGTGGATTTCCACTATTTCCTCGAATTCCTGTTCAATCCGCCTGCGATAGTCTGGGAAGGCATGTTGATCACGATCTATATTTCGATCATCGCCCAGGCGGCCGGCGTGGTGATCGGGTTGATTGTCGCGCTTGCGCGAGGGGCGCGGTCCCGGGTGCTACGCTTCCTATCGGGCTTCTATGTCTGGTTTTGGCGCGGCACGCCGCTTCTGGTGCAATTGCTTCTCGTCTACACCGGCGTTGCTGCCGCGGGGTTCTATTCCTATCCGGAAATCGTCCTCGGCCCGATATCAATATCTGGCCCCATGCAGGCGGCCTTGGTTGCACTTGCGTGCAACGAAGGCGCCTATATGAGCGAGATCTTCCGAAGCGCGATCGGCACGGTGGGATCTGGCCAGATGGATGCCGCCCGCGCTCTCGGATTCCGTCCCTTCCTTGCGTTTCGCCTGATCGTCCTGCCGCAGGCGATGCGTGTCGTCATTCCGCCTCTCGGCAACGAGTTCACGCTAATGATCAAGGGCACGTCGCTGCTGAGCATCATTGGCGTGCGGGAATTCTTCGGCACGCTGCAGGACATCAACTCCGCCACGTTCAAGACGTTCGAACTCTTCCTCTTTGCCGCAATCTGGTACCTCATCCTCACCAGCATCCTTGGACTGTTCCAGAACTGGCTGGAACAGCGCATGTCGCGCCATGAATTGGTCTCTCATACAAGCAACATGGCTGCGAGAACGCGATGAGCCGCAATATCAGGAACAAATAACATGCGTGACTTTCATCTGCCGGGCCGTTCGCCGTCGCTCGGAACCGGATACGCCATAGCGACCTCGCATCAGGAAGCAAGCCTTGTCGGCGCAGAAATCCTGCGCAACGGCGGCAACGCTGTCGATGCCGCGATCGCGGCTTGCGCCCTTCTCGGGGTCATTGAGCCGCAAAGCACGGGCATCGGCGGCGATTGTTTTGCCTTCGTCTGGAATGCGAGTGACCGCAAGCTTCACGCGATTAACGGTTCCGGTCATGCTCCAGCGGGTATTTCGGCCGATTGGCTCCGGGCGAAGGGCTTATCGATGATCGACGAGGACAGCGTTCACAGCGTCACCATCCCTGGTGCTCTCAGAACTTGGGAACTACTTCTGTCGACATTCGGTACGAAGTCGCTCGGAGAGCTTCTTCAGCCAGCGATCGAGCGCGCGTCTTACGGATTTCCGGTCGCAGAACGCGTGGCTGCCGACTGGCAGGAAGCGGCTACCCGGCTCTTGTCGTCCGCCGGCCTGTTTCTTCAAGCCGGAAAAGCTCCTCGGACGGGCCAACTATTCTCCACGCCGCAACTGGCACGGACACTTCGCATCGTCGCCAGAGAAGGGACCGAGAGCTTTTATGAAGGTGATCTGGCAAAGTCGATGGTCGCGTCGTTGAATGCGGCAGGCGGGTGCCATCGCCTCGAGGACTTCGCCGACTGGCGCCCGGCCTGGGTCGAGCCGCTGACGGTGCGCTATCGCGACGTGGACGTGCATCAGATCCCTCCGAACGGACAGGGTCTTGTCGCATCGCTGATGTTGAAAATCCTCGAAGGCTTCGAGCACGGGTGTCTTGATCCAGTCGGCCCGGAACGGTTTCACCTGCAGATCGAGGCATACCGTCTGGCCGCCGAAGTTCGGGACCGGTATATCGCCGACCCGGATCACGCGCTCGTGCCGGTCGATATGATCCTTTCCGACGGCTACGTCGAGGAATTGCGTGACCGTATCCAGCTGGGTTCGGCCATGCAGGCCGTAGCGCCGCTACCGCAGGGGCCGACCGACACCGTCTATCTGACGACTGCCGACCGGCACGGCAACTTCTGCTCCCTGATCAACTCCATCAGCGGATCGTTCGGCGCGGCGATCTGCTGCCCGCAGACCGGTGTCCTGTTTCAGAACCGTGGCGCCAATTTTACGCTGGAAGACGGCCATCCCAACCAGGTGGCGCCTCGCAAGCGGTCCCTCAACACTATCATTCCAGGATTCGCGACAAAGAATGGAGGGCCCTACCTCTCTTTCGGGGTGATGCATGGTTTCTACCAGCCCGTCGGGCAAGTCCAGGTGCTGCAGAACGTGGTCGATTTCGGCATGGACGTCCAGGCGTCGATTGACATGGGGCGCGGGCTTTTCACTGGCGAAGCATTCGAGGCGGAACGATCCGTTCCAGCGGATACCTTGAAGGATCTCACCCAGCGCGGGCATAGGACCAAGCCGGTCGATATGCCTTGGGGTGGCGGACAGGCGATCGCCCCGATCAATGGCGTGCTGCACGCTGGTTCCGATGCTCGGAAGGACGGATCGGCGATCGCGATATAGCGGTAGGCTTGCGAAATCCGAAGATAACTGCAAGTCGCATCCTCGATGATGCGTATAGAGCAACTCTCGGAGCTCCAGGCCGATTCAAAAGGCGCTCATCAAAAGCTCCAATGGACGGCTACGAGACGAGTTCTTGAATGAAACGCTCCTTGGCTGCGACCCATTGCTTGATCGGCCTTTTTAAACCGGCAAGGCGATACAACAGTTGCTGACCGTAGATTTGAACGGCAAGCCCATCATCCTTGCCGGCGCCGGTGCCAATATCGGCAAGGAGACCACCTCGTGATCCGACCGCCTTGCCGGACTTCTCGATCAGATTGAAACCCCTGTTGAGCGTTCTATAGCCGATGGCGCCTATGGTGTGCAGACGCGCGATCTGCTGGCGGCACGCTTGTGCAACAATGCGGATGTGGTTATTCCGCCGACGAAGAACGCCGTTGCCGTTGCAAGCCCCTGATGCGACAGCAACACCGACGGTTCAGGGGCGCCCGGGTTGAGGACTTGAATTGATGTACGTACCTCACTTTACTACAGAATTTTTCTGTTGCGATCCAGCCTTCGGAAGCAACCGAGGGGCAGGAGCGGGGAGGACATTCAGGGGAGGGTGAGCAGGAGTTAATGGTTTCGCTCGGGAGCCAGGACCACTGCGCCAAATGTGATAGGTCATTCCTATGGAGATGGACGAAGAGGTGCTCCTGAGCATTGGCGGTGGTGAAGACAAAAAGAAGCCCGCGTAAGCGGGCTTGAGGAGGAGAGTTCAACTCGCACACGGGAAACAAGATGTGCGATAGTTTGAAGTAGGGAAGCCGTCCAACCAATCAAGGCCCTTTCGTTCGGGCTGATGGTGCAACAACAGGGATACCCACGT
The DNA here is from genome assembly GCF_004341625.1 of Rhizobium sp. BK376. Lineage (GTDB taxonomy): Bacteria > Pseudomonadota > Alphaproteobacteria > Rhizobiales > Rhizobiaceae > Rhizobium. The sequence goes on from NZ_SLZG01000027.1 coordinate 8,757, forward strand.
CAACTTGTCTGAAGCCACTCGCGAGGCATACATTGAACTATAACAGTTCCATCCGCTTGTTCACCGAACGCCTCGTGCTACGTCCGACGGTGCCGCGCGATGTCGAACGCGCCATTGAGATCAGGTCCAATCACGAGGTCGCACGCAATCTCGCGTCGGCGACAATTCCGCCTGACATTGAGAAAATGACCAACTGGTTCGCGGGCCACGCCGAGGAGTGGCGCATGGGCTCCGCCTACCGGCTGGCGATTATACTCGATGGCCATATGATCGGCATCTGCGACGTCTTCGACGTGTCCGAGGGACAGGGCGAAATCGGCTACTGGCTCGACCAAGCGGTATGGGGGCGCGGGTTCGGCCTTGAAGCCGCAGAACGGCTGGTCCGGTTCGCTGCGGAGGATGTCGGCCTAATCTCTTTGCGGGCTGGGTGCGCGGACGACAACGTCGCTTCGGCGGCGATCCTTACGCGCCTGGGCTTCACCCGGCTGGAGCACGTCCGGATTTTTTCAAGATCGCGGAATGAAGAGATCGTCCAGCGTCGTTTTCGACTTGCTGTCTAACTACGTCAGAAGTCGTGTGAAGAAGCGCTCACCCGCGGAGCTGCACCAAATGGGGCGGCCGCTCGCCGATCGCGTTCTACCTTTAGCCAGCTCGCAAAGTTGCGATACAGTACCAACTCAAGGAGAATAGAATGACATCCGAACTCGGGTTTTCCCTGCGAGATCGGCTCGCCTACCCACCAATTCACAAGCGTCCAGGATTGGAACTCCCCGGAGACACCCGGTTTGCCGTCTGGACGATCGTAAACGTCGAAAACTGGAGCCCGGCCGGCGAAATGCCCCGTTAGATCTGCTCGACTTGCGTCGGTGCAGTGATTTCCACGATGAACTCGAACTCTGCGAGCGAGCTATGCTGGTCCGATCCTAAAACGGCAACGCTCCAGTAGTCGGGCGACGCCCCAAACACGTTGCTGACCTGGACAATCTGCAACGCCGCTACCTCTCCGTTTGGCTCCTTGCGCCGCACCCAATAGCAATTCGGTGGCTTAATCAAGGACGGGTCTATCATGGTTTACTCCACTTGCAGTCTGTTCGCCCTATGCTGATTCCCGGCTGCTCGCCAGCCCTGCACCAGACTTGTTCACCATGTGCTGCGTTGCAGCGGCCAGACCTGGAACTTTACGATAGAGCGCGCACTTCCGGGGTGAACAAAATCAAAGTTTGGTCCCATTGACCGCACTCTCAACCCGGATCCTTCTGTCATCGCCGTTATTCCATTAATCGCGGGAGCCACGCGTCTCGCCTCAAACATCGATCAAGGCGATCGCGTCAGCCGTTTGTCCGATTTGAACGGGCCGGCGCTCTGGACAACCGAACCCGTTCGTGTCGACGTGGTCGCGCAAAAATACGAGCGCTTGCCTCAGCCCGTTCGGCTTCCACAATCATCGCCTTGCAACGCTTGTAAAAGGAGTGACCGACCTCCGTCACGCGAAAACGTCGGCTCCAGCGGTCGATCAACAGGACGCCGAGTCTCGCTTCAAGCGATTGCCGAAGGGCGGTCGATCATTTCCAAGCCGGAGGCGCGTTGGCGCGAGCCCGGATCTGCCGATGTGTGTTCGAGCTTCGAGGTGGAATTTGAGAAGGAATGGGGCCTTCGAAGGCTTTGGCGGTCTTGAACGGTTCGTGTAGCAGTCGGTTCATTTGCAGCACTGGTTCGCCTCGCATCTCAGAATTCGGCCTACTTTATTTCGTGCACGTAACGATGATTGGCGGTCGTGGCACGATGCGTCGAGGCGAGCACGGGTGTTGCCGATTGATCATAGGCGACCTCATCGATCATCAGGATTGCCGTCGGCAAGGTAAGCTGAAGCCATTTGACGTCTTCTTCGGTAGCAAGAACGGCCGCAATCTGCTCGCGAACCGCCGAGATCCGGATACCATATCGATCGAGCAGGTGGAGATAGAAAAGGGGTGGGATCTCATCCTTATTCCCGGTAAAGCCCGGAAGCCGCGCCTCGGCAAGCACCAGTGTCTCGTGCATGATCGGCTTGTCGTCGACAATTCTGAGGCGATGGAAGCGAACGACGCCCTCGCCAACCGCCAGCTGTAGCTTTGCAGATTCGCTTTCCGTCGCCGTGCCCCGGTGAAGTGATGTGACTCTCGTCACCGAATGCTGCAGTGATCCATCCAGCCCGTGCAGTCGAAAATACTGAAAAAAGAAGCGCAGGCTATGCTGCGGCGTCCGACCTGTGACGACCGTCCCGGTCTTGCGCCGGCGGGTGAGCAAGCCTTCGTTGGTAAGGTCCATCAACGCCCTTCGGATGGTACCGACGGCGACGCCAAACTGCTGCGACAGTGCGATTTCGCTCGGCAGCACGGTGCCTGCCTCCCATTTGCCCAGCATGATGGCTTCGGAAATCTGTCGTTTGACCACCTCATAAAGAGGGAGCGAGAGGTCCGATGCGCGGACGATATCTGCTGAAGAAATAGGCGTTTTCTCCAATGATTTGCCTCTTATTTGGAGTTGACTCTTGGCGGCCAGGTTCGCATCATTACTATATAGTTTATATTAATGTGCTTGGCGACACGCTTTCGTCGCCTGGCACCGGGACTTGACGATGGATCGGCACGAAACCGCACTCTCTCCACAGCTGACCAGAGCCATGGCGGCGATCGAGGCTGATGTCGAGCGCGCAGTTGATGATCTTTCGCGCATGGTCGCGATCGATACGTCCTTTCCCCCGGGAGAGGGATACGATGCCTTTGCCGATCTGATGGAACAATTACTGGCCCCGCTTGATTTCGAGAGCCGGCGAGTGGTGGTGCCGGAGCCGCTATGGCGTGTGGAAGGTGGTCCGGCAAGCGGGCCTCGTACGAACCTTGTCGCGAGGCATGCGACCGGCAAGCCGGTCTGCGGACTTTACTATCACGTCGACACGGTGCCGGTCGCACCCGGATGGACGCGCAATCCGCTTCGCCTGACGCGCGAAGGCGACACTTTGTATGGCCTCGGCGCGGCGGACATGAAAGGGACGATCGCCGCGTCATTATTGGCTCTTCGGGCAGCGCGGGAACACGATGTCGCTTTTGCTTATGATCCAATGCTGCTCCTTTGCACCGACGAGGAGGGAGGCCTTTATCCTGGCGTCCGCCATCTGGCGGAGCAGGGGATGCTGGAGGGTCATATCGTCAATTTCAATGGCTCGGCGGCGGCGCGCATTTGGGCCGGTTGCTTTGGCGTTTTCCATCTGCAGCTCAGCATCAAGGGACATGCCGTCCATGCCGGCGAGGGCAACCGTACAGGCGCCGGCATCAACGCTATTGAAGGCGCTCTGCCGATCCTGAATGCGCTGCAGGCTCTCAAGCCCGAGATCGCCAGCCGGGAATCGACGCTGCCGCCTCCGCCGCACGCCACGGGACCGCTTCAGCCGCAACTGACGATTTCGGCCATACACGGCGGCACGAGTGGCGGCCAGGTGCCGGCGGAGGTCAAAGTCCTGATCAGCCGCCGCTATGCGCCGGAGGAGAGCTATGAAGAGGCCCGCGCCGAAATCGAGACCATCATTCGGGCAAGCGGAAATGCAATAGCCGATATCGGCATCGACATTCAACTGGTCGGTCATCTCATTCCGACATCGGATCCCTATGGTCCCCATTGGCCGCGCTGGCAGGATGCTCTTTGCCTCGGCTTCGGATACCGGCCGGATGATTTCCGCAAATGGGGAGCCGCGAGCTGTTCTGATTTTGGATACGTCCAGCAGATCACCGGCATGCAGGAGGTGATCCTGAGCGGCCTCGGCCGGCCGGAAAGCTGCATCCACAGCCCGGAAGAACACACGACCTGCCCGGACATCATCGCTCTGGCGAAAACGATCCTAGCCTACCTATCAAAAGAGTTTGCATCCGATCGCATTCCGGAACTCCTGCCATAACGAAAAAGGGAACATCGACATGCTTGAAATGAATCGACGCCGGTTTCTTGCCGGCACGGCCATCTTCCTTGCTGCGCCCTCACTGAGCTTCGCGCAAGCCGCAGCGCCGACAAAAGGCGGGACGCTGCGCATTTCCATCGACCAGGCTGCCAGCGTCATCCATCCGCTGCTGACGCGCGTGAACCCGGAATATCTGGTCACCGAGCTGCTCTACAGCAACCTGACGCGACTGAAGGTGGACATGACGGTCGAACCGGATCTCGCCGAGAGCTGGAGTGCCAACGACGACCTGACCGAATGGACCTTCAAGCTGCGCAGTGGAATCACGTTCCATGACGGCTCCGCCATGACCTCGGCCGACGTCGTCGCGACCTTCAAGGCGATCCTCGATCCAAAGAATGCATCGCCGGGCCGTAACAATGTCGGTCCGATCACCGATATTACAGCTGGCGATCCCAGCACTGTCGTCTTCAAACTGTCGGGCGCCTATGCCGACATGCCGGCTGCTCTTGCCTATACGAATGCCCGCATCATCCCGGCCTCCATCGCAACCGGCGACTTCAAGAAGCTGTCCACCGAGGCCAACGGCACCGGCCCGTTCAAGCTGGTGTCCTACGAACCGGACCGGCTGATCGTCGTCGAGCGCAACCCGAACTATTATGATCCAGCGCGCCCTTACCTGGACCGTATCGAAGTGCAGGTTTTTCCCGACATCTCCGCCGAGGGGTCGGCGATGATCGCCGGCGACGTGGACGTCATGTCGACCGTCCAGCCGACGGAATATCTGCGCATGCAGGGCAGCGACGGCGTCGACGTGCTGCGCGTCGCCTCCGGTCAGTTCTGCAATATCAATTTCGGCTGCGATACCAAGCCGTTCAATGATCGGCGCGTGCGTCGCGCTCTCGCCTTGACGGTCGACCGCAAGGCGATGGTGGACTTTGTCACCGAGGGCTTCGGCACGCCCGGCAACGACACACCGATCAATGCGTCCTACCATTTCTATTCGGATATGCCGCTGCGCGAGGCGAATATCGACGAGGCCAAGAAGCTGCTGGCCGATGCCGGCTATCCCGATGGCTTCGAGGCGACCTTGATTGCCTCCGACACGCCGGCGGTGCGCACGCAGCTCGCCGTTGCCTTCCGCGAAATGGCCAAGGAAGCTGGCGTCAAGATCAACGTCCAGACGATGCCGCATGCGACCTATCTCGAGCAGGTCTGGAAGAAGGGCAGCTTCTATGTCGGCTTCTACAACATGCAGCCGACCGAGGACGGTATCTTCAAGCTGCTCTATACCTCCGACGCCGCCTGGGACGAGACGCGCTGGAACAACAAGGACTTCGACAAGCTGATCGCATCCGCCCGCGGCACGAAGGACGAAGCCAAGCGCAAGGACCTCTACGCCCAGGCGCAGAAGCTGATGAACGATGAGGTGCCGTCGATCATCCCGTCCTTCTTCGATGTTCTCGCCGCCAAGCGCAGCTGGGTGGAGGGCTTCCAGGTGCATCCGCGCGCCTCGGTCTTCCGGCTAGACTATGTCTCGCTGACCGACAAGGCGCCGAAGCGCAGCTAAAAGCCTACCGCCAAACCGGACGTCGAAAGGCGCCCGGTCCTTGTCGTTGGAAGGAAGACCAGTGTCGCCGAATTATATCCTCAAGCGGGTGATGATGATCGTCTATACGCTCTTCATCGTGTCGCTGATCGTCTTCGCCATCACCCAGGTTCTGCCGGGCGATGCCGCCGTCATCATGCTGGGCGAGAATGCAACCAAAGAAGCGCTCGAAGCCCTGCGTCAAAGCATGGGCCTCAACGCGCCGGTCTGGGTGCAATATGGCCGCTGGCTCGGCGGCGTCCTGCATGGCAATTTTGGCACCTCGCTGCGCACGGGGCAGGCGGTCGGTCCCGTCATGCTTGAAGCACTCAGCCGGTCACTGCTGCTCGCCTTCCTGTCGATCGCCCTGATGCTGATCCTTGCTATTCCGCTCGGCATTATCGCGGCGGTGCGGCGTGGCCGGATCGCCGACATGGTGGTCAGCCTGATTTCCTATGCCGGCATCTCCCTGCCGGAGTTCGTCACCGCGACGGTTGCCGTCCTGATCGTCGGCGACTGGCTGAAATGGCTGCCGCCGACCGGCTATGTGCCGCTGACGGAAAATTTTGTTGGCGGCATTCAGCATCTGATCCTGCCCGTCTGCGTCATATCGATCATCCTGATCGCCCATGTATCGCGCATGGTCCGCTCTGAACTGGTTGATGTCCTGCACACCGATTATGTGCGGGCAGCTAGGATCAAGGGATTGTCCGGCATGACGGTGCTTTTACGCCATGCCCTCAGGAATGCGCTGTTGCCAACGATCACCGTCGTGGCGCTCGATGTCGGCTATTTGCTCGGGGGCGTCATCGTTGTGGAAGAGATTTTCGCCATTCCTGGCATCGGCCGGGCACTGATCGTGGCGATCCAGACCCGCGACCTGCCGTCGATCCAGGCGGGCGTACTCATCATGGCGGCCACCTATTCCATCGTCAATTTCGTGGCCGACATCCTCTATGCCTGGCTCGACAAGAGGATCCAATATGATTGAGTTTCTCAAGCGGCTGCTGCGCACTCCGCAGGGAGCGATCGGCCTCTTTATTGTTCTGCTGGCGCTCGTCATCGTGCTGTTCGGACCGTCCTTGGCGCCGCACGATCCGGAAAACCTCGCGCCGCTTTCCCGCTATAAGCCGTCAAGCGTGCATTACCTGATGGGAACGGACCAATATGGTCGCGATATCTTCAGCCGCCTGCTGATCGGCGGCCGCGCCACCATCAGTATGGCCGTGCTCGCGACCGTCGCGGGCACGCTGGTCGGCGCGCTGATCGGCACGACCTCCGCCTTTCTCGGCGGGCGGGCCGATGAAGTGATCATGCGGACGGTCGATGCGGTCATGTCCATTCCGAGCCTCCTGTTTGCACTGCTGGTGGTCAATCTGCTCGGTTCCAGCACCGCCAATGCGCTGATTGCCGTCGCGATCGCGTTTGCCCCAAGCATGGCGCGCGTTACCCGCAGCGTTGCCCTGTCCGTCCGCAAGCAGGATTATATCAGCGCGGCGATCGCGAGGGGTGAGCGCTCGTCCTATATCATCCTGCGCGAAATGCTTCCCAATGTGGTGGCGCCGATCATCGTCGAGATGACGATCCGGATATCGTTCGCCGTGATGCTGTTTGCCACCTTGAGCTTCCTTGGGCTCGGAGCCCAGCCGCCGGCAGCCGAATGGGGGCTGATGGTGTCAGAAGCCCGTCAATATATGCATCTCAGTGCCGGCATTCTGATCTGGCCGAGCCTTGCCATCGCCATCGTCGCTGTCGGTTTCAACCTTCTCGGTGACGGCCTGCGCGACGCTCTCAACCCGCGAACCTGAGGACGGCACCATGACGAATACGAACATGCCCACCCTCGACATCCGCAACTATTCGCTGGCCTACGCGACATCAGGCGGCAGGTTCCATGCGCTGAAGGATATCAATCTGTCGATCGGTCGCGGGGAAATTCTCGGGCTTGTCGGTGAATCCGGATCGGGCAAGACCTCGCTTGCCTGGGCCGTCATGCGCTACTTGCCGAAGAATGCGCACGAGACCAGCGGCGCCATTCTCCTGGCCGGCGAGGATCTTGCTGCCAAATCTGTCGCCGAGATCGACAAGCTGCGCGGCCGGCGGATCAGCATGGTGTTTCAGGACCCGAGCACGTCTCTCAATCCCACGCTCTCGCTTGGACGGCAGCTCTCAGAGGTGCTGGTGCGGCATCGAGGCCTGACGAAAGCGCAGGCTTGGAAGGAAGGCGAGGCGATGCTGGCGCATGTCGGTCTGAAGACACCGGCAGACATGATGCACCGCATGCCGCATGAGGCCTCGGGCGGCGAGAAGCAGCGTGTCGTCATTGCCACCGCCTTTGCCTGCAATCCCGAATGTATTATCTTCGACGAGCCAACGACGGCGCTCGACGTCATCACCTCGCGGCAGATCCTCGACCTCTTCATTGCGCTGCAGGCGGAAACCGGCGTTGCCTGCCTCTACATCTCGCACGACCTTGCGCTAGTCTCCCGAACCGCGAGCCGCGTTGCCGTCATTCGTCACGGTGTGATTGTCGAAAAGGGCGATGCGGCACAAATTTTCCAGGCCCCGCAGGACGACTATACACGCGAACTCATCGCCGCAGTTCCCAATCCGCGCCATCGCCTGGTGACGACCGAGATCGATCCGTCCAAAGAGCCGCTGGTCAAGGTCGAGAATGTCAGCGTGCGCTATGGCCGAAAGCCTTTCTTATCTGCGCTGACGGGCAGGGCGCATCGCGGGACGGTCGGTAATCGCGCCGTCAGCCTCACGGTCAATCCCGGTGAAATCCTGGGCATCGTCGGCGAGTCCGGATCGGGCAAATCCACGCTTGCCAAGGCGATGACCGGCCTCAATCGTTTTGACGGCAGGATCTGGTTTGCCGGCAAGCCGATCTCCGGTCTGCAAGACATGGGCACGGAATATCGCAAGGACGTGCAGATCATTTTCCAGCATCCTGATGCCTCGCTCAACCCGCGCCAGAAGATCGGCGAGATTCTGTCGCGGCCGCTAAAACTTTACGGAAAGGACGGGTCCAATGCCGAACAGATCGGTACCATGCTGGAGCAGGTCCGGCTGCCGCGCAGCCACGCCGATCGCTATCCGCACCAGCTGTCGGGTGGTGAAAAGCAGCGCGTCGCGATCGCCCGTGCCTTTGCGTCCAAACCGAAACTGGTTATCTGCGACGAGATTACCTCGGCGCTGGATGTCTCGGTCCAGGCCTCGATCATTCAGCTGCTGCTCGAGCTGCAGAAGGCCAGCAACACCGCCTATCTCTTCATCACCCACGACCTCAATCTCATCCGCCAGATCGCCCACCGCATCGCCGTGATGTATCGCGGCGATCTCATCGAAATCGCCAGGGCCGAGGAAATCGATCGTCCGGAGCGCGCCGACTATACGCGCCGGCTGTTGGACGCGGTGCCGCCACCTGCGGGCACTCAAGCCTGATATTGTAATGTAAGGAGCATGATCATGGACCCCAAATCCCTTGTCGACCAAATCGACGAGAAAGCCTGTCTCGATTTCCTGTCGAAGATGGTCCGCCACAAGAGCCATTCTCAGACCGACGGCGAGCGGGAGCTTGCCCGCGTGATGGCCGAAGAGATGACGGCGATCGGTCTCGATGCCGAATTGCAGCCCTTCGACAACGGCGAGCGCTTCAATGCCATCGGCAGGCTGAAGGGAACAGGCGGCGGCAAAAGCCTGCTATTCAACGGTCATCTCGACACCAACCCGGTAACCGAGGGATGGACCGTCGATCCCTATGGCGGACTGGTGGACGATAAGTTCATCTACGGGATCGGCGTTTCCAACATGAAGGCGGGTGATGCTGCCTATTTCTGCGCCGTAAAGACCCTACTGGACGCGGGTGTCAAGCTCAAGGGCGACGTCGTGCTGACGTTCGTCGTCGGCGAGTTACAGGGTGGTGTCGGCACGCTCGCCGCCATTCGCAGCGGCGTGACGGCCGACTATTTCGTCAACAGCGAGCCGAGTGACCTCGTCGCGGTCACCATGCATGCCGCCGCCCTTTCCTTTGTCATAGAACTGACCGGCGATACCCGCCACCTGTCCAAGCGGGAAGAATCGGTCGATGCGATAGCCGCTGCCTGTGACATCATTCCGCGTATCAATGCGATGACGTTCAGCGGTGCCAGGAGCGAAACGCACCGGTCAATTAATCGTGGCCATGTCGGCGTGGTCCATGGCGCGCTCGGCCGCAATCTCGAAGAATGGCGGCCGCCACAGGTCGCTGACTTCGTTCGTTTGAGGGGTTCTTGTCGCTACGCGCCCGGTCAAACCCAAGAAGGCGTCCTCGCCGATTTGCGGGCAGAGCTTACCGAACTGGAGAAGCGATTCCCTGGTCTCAAGGCCAAGCTGGTGCCGGAGATGATTGAGGGCCGTCCGCTTATGCCGCCTTTCGAGGTCACTCCCGAATCACGGATCGTTAAGGCGATCAATCGTGCCTACGAGGCGGTGCGGGGCGAAAAGCAACCGACAGGGGCCATCACACCGACACGCTTCTACGGCACGGACGCCGGCCATCTCTACAAGGAGCTCGGCATGGAAGGCATCGTCTGCGGACCGGGTGGACGCTACAACACCATGCCTGACGAACGCGTCGACATCGTCGACTATCTCGACATGATACGCGTCTACATCCTCACCATCCTCGATATCTGCGAGGCCGCCTGAGCGATGTTCGCGCGGGCCGAATATGACTGGCGTATCGCTAAGGCACGGCTTGCCATGGCGTCCGCGGATGTCGATGTGCTGCTCGTCGACAGCGGCGAACTATTGGCGTGGCTGACGGGTTATACCGTCTCGGAAACCATGTATCGCGCGGCCTTCCTGCCGCGCGACGGCAAACCTTGGTTCGTGTTAAGGGCGCTTGACGAGGCGCCGTGCCGGGAAAAGACCTGGATCGAGGATGTCGTCGGGTTTGCCGATGTCGACGATCCCTGTTCGGTCATCGCCGAACAAGTCCGCGCCCGCGGTTTCGCCAAGGCCCGTATCGGGATCGACACGCATTCCCCCTGCCACAGTGCGGCAACACATGCGAGGCTCGCAACAGAGTGTCGCGGTGCCCGAATCGTGCCGATGCCGGGGCTAAGCGACAGCCTGCGATGGGTGAAATCCGCGGCCGAGATCGCAGTGCTGCGGCAGGCCGCGGCGATTGCCGACAAGACGATGCTGGCGATTGCGCAAACGGTGCGTCCTGGGATGACAACCCGCGACGCTACAGCAACGGCGTCGGCCATGTTCTTGCAGGAAGGAGCGGACACCGGAGAGGTCGGGCCGGTGGTGAAGGCTTCCGGCAGCCATGAATTCCTGCACGGCATCTTCAAAACGGACCGCCTAGAGGAAGGTGACATCCTTCACGTCGAACTCATTCCACGCGTTGGCAACTATAGCGCCCGAATGATGCGGCCGATCGTGATCGGCAAACCCTCCCTGGCAATGCGGGAGACCGCAAACCGATTGATCGCATTGCAGGACCGGCAAATCGAGGCGATGAAGGCTGGCGCGATAGCCACCGATGTTGATGCGATCCTGCGCCTGGGAGCCTTATCGCAAGGATTGCGTCCGACATATCAGAACGTCACAGCATATACGCTCGGCCTCTATACGCGCACGGCGCGCAGCAGCGACTTTTCCCGGGTTTTGCTTCCAACGTCCAATTGGCCTCTCGAACAGGGCATGGTCTTCCATGCCTATACGACGGCCGCCGGTCTCGGGTTCAGCGAGAGCGTCCTCATCACCCGGGCCGGCGGGGAGCGGTTGACCCAGGTGCCGCGGGAAATACTTTCCGCGAATAGACTTGAGACACCGTTGCGACGAACGTCTTAAGACCAATATACGATCGTGGTGGCGCATGACTGAGGACATCCTCCGCCGCAGGCATTCGGGCAGGGAAAGGCCGGAGGTCGCGGACGACGTGCACCCGGCTCTGGCCGATATCGCCCGCGGCCTCGACGCGCTGGAGGAGGGGTTGCACTGCTTGAAGGGACCCCGGGCGAGGGCCGTCGTGCTGGTAACCGCCTCGCAGGCACCGGTGGCGAACTGGCTGATCTTTCACCTCTAGCGCTGATAGCAGGCACGCCGCCGCGCCGTCGATCCTGAGCGCGTATGGTCTTGGTCCCATCGACGCGTGAGCCATCAAGAAACTCTTTGAGAGGTCTGTTCTATGGGCGAAGCTGACAACAACTTATCGAGCGAAGGATACTTGGTCTTAATATCTCAACGTGTTGTGCGCGTTAGCTCCTTCATCACGCTGGCTGTCATGCTGGCGATTGGATCTGCGGTCGGTCCCTTGAAAATGGGCCTTATGCTTTTGGGGTGTGCAGTGTTGATCATTATACCGATCGAGTGACTTTTGCTGTGCGTCCGATCAATCGGTGGTCGAAAGACAGCGCCAGAAGGAAGCATTGAACTGAAAGCAGGTAGGAAACCCGTCCTTAGTAATACCAACAATTCTCCGGTGACCGGTACTTCATGGAAACTGCCCCCAGGGCGTACGGCGCCGAGCGTTTCGCCCGCGACAATTTTCCACCACTCAAAGTGAAACTTTTTAATTCCGAAGCGACAACCTCACAACGTCGACTTCGGACTATTTCATCCAGTCCTCTACGGCGCGGCGCAGAAACTCGAGATCGGCTTCGTTGTTTTTTGGACTGCCGGCACGATGGCCCCATATGGAAGGAATCGGCCGCAACTCGGCGTCGACGAGATGGGGAATATCGGCAGCATTATCGGCAACGGGGAAGTAAAGATCGGTTCGCCCTGGCAGGAGCAGCATGCGGGCGCGTATCGCATTGAGCGCGGACACAAGGTCGCCCCGGTACATCTCATTGTCGCTGATGTCGGACGCGATCCAGGTGCAGGCCTGGGCATATAGATCTGCGGCTGGCCTGCGGGAGAATCCCGGCTCCCAACTGTCGGTGAGGAAATCCTCCAGCGTCGCGGCATCCGTGCTGCTCAAATGCAGTCCGGCGCGGTACCAGTCCTGGCTCATCGCCCAGCCGGCATAGATGCGGGCAAAGGCACGCAGCGCCGCGCGGGGCTCTGCCGAAAAACGGCCACGGCCAAGGTGTTCCGGCGCCGCCTCGAGGGTTGCGAGCAACGACAGCAGAAATACCTTGTTGTGGGGCGCCGTCCGGGCACTGCCACACACGACGATGGCGCGCTCGACGGTTTCGGGAAAGAGCGCCGCCCAATGATAGGCCTGTTGCGCTCCCATGGAGAAACCGTAGACACAGGCTATGTGCTCGATTCCGAACACTTCCACCAGCAAACGCTTCTGGGCACGAACATTGTCGGCGGTCGTCACAAGGTCCGGATAGTCCGGCGTATTGGAGGGGCTCGACGACAACCCATTGCCGAACATGTCCGGCGTTATGATAAACCAGCGCGTAGGATCAAGAACCTTGTCGGGCGCGATCTGCCATTCCTGATCGGTGTGCTGGGCGCTGTAGCTGGTGGGAAAGACGACGACGTTGTCGCGGCCGGGCGAGAGCGTACCATAGGTCTTCCAATTCAGGCTCGCGCGGCGCAGCACTTCGCCCGACTGCAGCGCAAGGTCGCCGAGCTCGAAAAGGCCCGTTTTAGTCGCAATGGTCATGGGCTTTTCTCCTGGGATCTGCGTGCGTTGCCTTCGAGCGCCGCTCGACGCGCCCCAAACCTAAATCCGGGGTGGGTTTTGTCAACGTCATTATCGGATGGAGGCAGGCCAGCCTGCGCGGTAAAGTGGCAGCAAATCTGGTGGCGATGGCAGGTTAATTGGACAGCTTCGGCCAATATTCCTTGTTTCGTATGGCAGTAAGAACTGTTCTTGAACTTGGCTCGAAACGAATCAGCTCGGATATCATTGCCTTTTGCGAACCCATCAAGAACGTCTTTGGCAGACCGCCCCAAAATCTGAGAGGATCGCAATTCTAGGCGATCACCTGGGGCTCATCCGAACCAGGCAGCCGGCACCGCAGACGATGCTGGCAGGTTATTTTTCCATCTCGACGCGTTCTTTAATATGTACGCAAAAAGGCAGCGGCACGGGCACAAATTGATGCTTTTCGCGCGGATCGTCCTTGCCGTATCCATGTCTTGAACAGACCGAGAGGGACAAGGCCATGGCGACGCCATTTTACTGGAACGAGTTGAATACCCACGATTTCACTATCCTCTCGCCCGATACCACAATCGCCATCCTGCCGATCGCTTCGACCGAACAGCACGGGCCGCATCTGCCGATCGCGACCGATGTGACCATTGCCAACGGCATGTTGTCGGAGCTGAAACGGCAGCGCCCGGACGATCTCGACATTCTCGTCCTGCCGACCCAGGAAATCGGCAAGGCAAATGAGCATGTCTATGGTCCGGGCACGCTTTCGCTGAGTGCCGAATTGCTGATCGGGGTCTGGACGGCAATCGGCGAGAAGGTGGCCGAGGCGGGCGTCCGGAAGATGGTGATCGTCAATTCACATGGCGGCAATGTCGACATCATGAGCATCGTCGCCCGCGAACTGCGCGTACGCTACCAGATGGCCGTCGTCGGCACGCAATGGAGCCGCTTCGGCACGCCGGATGGGTTGATCAGCTCGCACGAGAACCAATATGGCATCCATGGCGGCGAAGTGGAGACATCCCTGATGCTGGCTTTTCGTCCCGAGCTGGTGCGGATGGAGAAAGCGCAGAATTTCGCCTCGAAAGCGGAGTGGATGAAACAGCAATCGCGCTTCCTGCAGCCTCTGCCGCCGCACTCACTCGCCTGGATCGCCCACGATCTCAATCCGAACGGCGTGGTTGGCGATGCCTCGGCCGGCACGGCGGAAAAGGGCGGGCTGATTTGCCGCCATCAGGTCGCCGGCTTCGTAGAGCTTCTGCAGGATCTGAAGCGCTATCCGCTCTCCAATCTCTACGTCAAATAGCCCTCGACACGAGGCCGCTCGGCGGCCGGCTGGATGTGCCCCTTGGCTTCGAGTTCCTGGACAAGGCCGAGTAATTCAGCGAGCAGATACTCCACGAAGAGGCTGGTAGCTGCATCAAGCGGCGCGCGGGCACGGGCAACGAGCTTCATAGGCTGATGGCGTGCATGCGGCTCCGCGATCGGTCGGAAGACAAGTTCGCCGCGGCGGCATTCGGTAATGACGTCGAGCGGGTTGAGTAGCGTCAGCCCGGTGCCGCATTTGACGAGCTGCTTCAGCATCTCCGAAGCATTGGTCTCAAGCACAGGCTCGACGGGAACCGGCAACCGCGAGAAGGCGAGGTTGATGACCTCACGAAGGCTGGTGCCGGGCTGGGCGAGAACCAGCTTCTCCTCGACGACATCGGCGAGATTGATCGGTCCCGGCCTGATCAGGGGATGGCCAGGCGGCAGCACGACGCCGATCGGAATGTCGAAGGTGCCAAGCGTGCGAATGCCCGGCGTCGCCGGAATGTTAAAGCCCAAGCCGATATCGACTTCGCCCGAGAGCACGGGCGCCACCGTCGTCGAGCCTGCATCGTTGCGGAGCTGGATGAAGACGCGCGGATGTTCCGACAGAAACCGTGCGATGATTTCAGGCAAGGGGCCTGAGGCAAGGCCAACCGTCGTGACGATGCGCACCTTGCCGGCCTGCTGCGTCTTCAGGCTACGGATACGGCCTTCCAGCCGCTCGTAATTTTTCAGCACCTCGCGGATGTGCTCTATGCAGAGTTCGCCGGCGGCCGTCAGCCTCAAGCCACGTGGCAGGCGCTCGAAAAGCGGTGCGCCCATCTCTTCTTCCAGCGCCAGGATCTGCCGGTTGATCGCCGAGGAGGCGACGTTGAGGCGGGATGCCGCCTTGCGGATCGAGCCCGAGCGCGCGATCTCGTTGATGTACAAAAGCCTGCGTGAGTGCAGCATGCCGTTCCCCGTTGCTCAAATCTTAGCCGGCCCGCACAAAATAGGCACAGGCCGGGCGCGAGATGCCAAAAAGGCATCACTGCGCACGAATTTTGCTGCTTTGCAAAGCGCAAGGCAACCGCTCAAATGCGGCCAAAGGGGTGCCGATGGCGGCATCCGAGAGCGCCAGAGGGAACGGCCTGCCATGTTCGATGCATTGAAGTTCAAAGCATTTCTTGCCGCAGCGGGGATGATAGCGGCCACCGCCGCTGCCCAGCCGGCCGCTGCGCTCGACAAGGTGACCTACGGCACGAACTGGCTGGCAGAGGCCGAACATGGCGGCTTTTACCAGGCTGTCGCCGATGGCACCTACAAGAAATACGGCCTCGACGTGACCATCGTGCAGGGTGGGCCGAACGCGGCCAACAGCGCGCTTCTGGTGTCCGGCAAGATCGACTTCTATATGGGCGGCCCGCAGGAAGAGCTTGCCGCCGTCGAGCAGGGCATCCCGGTCGTCGATGTCGCGGCGATCTTCCAGAAGAACCCGCAGGTGCTGATCGCCCATCCTGATGCCGGCGTCGACAAATTCGAGGATCTCGCCAAGGTGCCTACGATCTTCCTGAGCAAGGATGGCTATGTCGACTTCTTCCAATGGATGAAGGCGAACTATTCCGGCTTCAAGGACGAGCAGTACAAGCCGTACAACTTCTCCTCCGCGCCCTTCATCGCCGACAAGAATTCCGCCCAGCAGGGCTATCTGACCTCGGAGCCCTACGAGATCCAGAAGCAAACCGGCTGGGAGCCAAAGGTCTTCCTGCTCGCCGACAACGGCTATCTCGCCTATTCGACGATGATCACCGCCCAGGTCTCGACCGTCGCCAACAAGCCCGATCTCGTGCAGCGCTTCGTCAACGCCTCGATCGAGGGCTGGTACAACTATCTCTACGGCGACAACAAAGCGGCCAACGATCTGATCAAGAAGGACAATCCTGACATGACCGACGGCCAGATCGCCTATTCCATCGCCAAGATGAAGGAATACGGCATCGCCGATTCCGGCGACGCGCTCTCCAAAGGCATCGGCTGCATAACGGACGACCATTACAAGAAGTTCTTTGAGCAGATGGTGCAGATCAAGGTCTTCCAGCCGGATACCGATTACAAGAAGGCCTTTGACACGCAGTTTGTCTGCAAGGGTGTGGGGATGACCTTGAAGAAGTAAGGAGATCTCCTTCTCCTGGCTGGGGAGACGGCAAAAGCTGCACCCATCTGCTCCATTGGCGCCTGGTGCGACAGGCGAAGTGGGCGCGACATCTTCCCCGCTTCCCTCGGGGAAGGGGGCTAGGGCGAGGGGCGGCATTAGCAGCGGCCGGGACGACCGCTCCTTAAACAGCAACCGAAAAGATGCTTGATGATCTCAACCCAACCCACTGTGTCCCCAACCCCGGTCGACCTTCGCAGACGCCCCCTCGTCGTCATGGAGCAGGTGTCGAAGATGTTTTCCAGCGGCACGCTGGCATTGTCGGGAATGTCGCTGACGGTTGAAAACGGCGAGTTCATCAGTCTGCTCGGCCCATCGGGCTGCGGCAAGTCGACGGCGTTGCGCATCATCGCCGGGCTTGGTGATACCTCTAGCGGGCGCATCGACTGGCCAAGCTCACGCATCAATGCCCGTGGCCTGCCGGAAGGCGATATCAGCTTCGTCTTCCAGGAGCCGACGCTTTTGCCCTGGAAGACCGTCTTCGACAATGTTTACCTGCCACTGCGTCTGCGCCGCATCTCCAGAAGCGCGGCGAAACCGGCAATCATGGAAGCGCTTGCGACCGTTGGCCTGCAGGATTTCGCCAACGCCTATCCCCGCGAGCTTTCTGGCGGTATGAAAATGCGCGTGTCGATCGCGCGAGCGCTCGTGACCAAGCCGAAACTACTTTTGATGGACGAGCCCTTCGCGGCCCTCGATGAGATCACCCGGCAGAAGCTCAATGACGACGTACTGAAGCTGTGGAAGGAAACGGGCATCACCGTGATCTTCGTCACCCATTCCGTATTCGAATCCGCCTACCTCTCCAACCGTATCGTCGTCATGAAGGCACGTCCCGGGCGGGTGCACGCAGATTTCCCACTGGTGACCAGCCACAAACGCGACGGCCATTATCGTACCTCCGAGGAATATCGGCAGGCCTGCGAGAAGGTTTCCAATTCGCTGATCGAAGCCATGGGTGGGGAGGAGCATTGATGAGCGTGGGTAACGCCTCGGTCCTTCCCAAGGCACGCAGCCGCAATGCCGAGACGGCATTGCGCATCGCCGTCCCGATCCTGGTCATCGCCGTCCTGATTCTGATCTGGTATCTCGCCGTGATCATTTCGGGCGTACCGCCCTATATTCTGCCGGGACCAGCGGCGGTCGCCACATCGCTGTTCAAGGATTGGGGCATTCTGGCACCCGCGCTCTGGGTCACCACCAAGATCACCTTCATGGCGCTGATGCTGGCGCTGGTCGGTGGCGTGGGGTTTGCGATCTTCCTCGTCCAGTCGCGCTGGATTGAAATCGCCTTCTATCCGATCGCGGTCATCCTGCAGGTAACACCGATCGTCGCCATCTCGCCGCTGATCCTGATCTACGCGCCGTCGACGCAGGTCGCTCTATTGGTCTGCGCCTTCCTCGTCGCCTTCTTCCCGATCCTGTCGAACATGGTGCAGGGCATGAAGAGCGTCGATCACAATCTGCTCAACCTCTTCGAACTCTACGGTGCGTCACGCTGGCAGACCCTGCTTTATCTCAAGTTGCCGGCCGCCCAGCCCTATTTCATGACTGGCCTTAGGATCGGCGGTGGTCTCGCGCTGATTGCGGCGGTCGTCGCAGAGTTTGCGGCGGGTTCGGCGGGTGCCGGCTCAGGTCTCGCCTTCCGCTTGCTCGAGGCGCAGTACCGGCTGAATATACCGCGCCTGTTTGCCGCCCTGCTTCTGCTGTCGCTGCTCGGCGTCGCCATCTTTGCGCTCACCTCCTTCATCTCGTGGCTCAGCCTGCATCGCTGGCACGAGAGCAGCCTCAAGCGGGAAAACTGATGACCTATCCCTTCATGTCCCCGCCGAACGCTGCGCGCTTCGTGCTCAGCAACGCCACCATTCCGGCCATCACCCTCAGCGGCTATGCAGCACCGACAAAGGAGGGCCTGTTAAAAGCGGATATCGTCATTGCCGACGGACTGATCCGCGATATCCTGCCGCCAGGATCGGCACCGGTCGAGTTGGCGCGAGCAGACATGAAAGACGGCATGGTCTGGCCGACCTTTGTGGATATGCATACTCATCTCGACAAGGGTCATATCTGGGAGCGCCATGCCAACCCCGACGGCAGTTTTCCAGGCGCGCTGGAGGCTGTCAAAGCCGACCGCGAGACGAACTGGTCGGCGGCGGATGTTCGCGCCCGTATGGAATTCTCACTGAGATCGGCCCATGCTCACGGCACCAGCCTGATTCGCACACATCTCGACTCGTTGGCGCCCCAACACCGCATTTCGTTCGAAGTATTCAAGGAGGTCCGCGAGGACTGGAAGGATCGCGTCGCGCTGCAGGCGGCCTGCCTCTTCCCGCTCGACGCCATGGCCGACGAAGCCTATTTCGCGGATCTGGTCTCCGTCGTCCGTAATGCCGGCGGACTGCTGGGCGGACTGACGCATAAGACGCCTGCCCTTCACGGCCAGCTTGATCAGCTGATGCGCGCCGCCTCCGAGAACGGGCTCGACATCGATCTGCATGTCGACGAAACAGCCGACCGGGAGGTGCTGACGCTGAAGTCGATCGCCGAAGCGGTTCTGCGCAACCGCTTCGAAGGCAGGGTGACGGTCGGTCATTGCTGCTCGCTCGCCCAGCAGGAGCCGGAGGTCGCGATGGAGACCATCGAGCTCGTCGCCAAGGCGGGGCTCTCGGTCGTGTCGCTGCCCATGTGCAACATGTATCTGCAGGATCGGCATCCTGGCCGCACGCCTCGCTGGCGGGGCGTGACGCTGTTCCACGAGCTTGCCGCCGCCGGCGTACCGACTGCCGTCTCGTCCGACAACACGCGCGATCCCTTTTACGCCTATGGCGACCTCGACCCGGTCGAAGTCTTCCGCGAGGCGGTACGCATCCTGCATCTCGATCATCCGATCGACACTGCCGCACGCGTCATCACCACCACACCAGCTTCGATACTTGGCCGGACGGACATCGGCCGCATTGCCGCCGGCCGCCCGGCAGATCTCGTGCTCTTCAGCGCGCGGCGCTGGAGTGAATTCCTCTCCCGGCCGCAGTCCGACCGCATCGTCTTGCGCAAGGGTAAAGTCATCGATCGGAGCCTGCCGGACTATCGCGAACTCGACAGCATCTTTGGAGGCACAAATGCCTGATTATCAGCAGATCAAGAAGGAACTCGACGGTATCGCGGTTGAGGACAATCCGGCGCTGGTGCGCCAGAAGAGCCGCGATTTCTATTGGTATTCCCCTGTATTGAAGCGCCAGCTCGACAATGTCACCGCCGATCTCGTCGTCACCCCGAAGACTCTGGAGGAGGTGATAGAGACGCTGAAGGTTGCCTATGCTCACGACGTGCCCGTCACCCCGCGCGGCGCCGGCACCGGCAACTACGGTCAGGCCATGCCGCTTTCCGGTGGCATCGTGCTCAACCTTGCAGCCATGAACAAGGTGAAGGAAATCCATCCCGGCCGCGTCATCTGCGAACCCGGCATCGTCATTGCCGAACTCGACAAGCAGACCAAGGCGCATTCTGGCCAGGAGCTGCGCTTCCACCCCTCGACGGCGCAGACGGCGACGATCGGCGGTTTCATCGCCGGCGGCTCGGGCGGCGTCGGTTCGATCACCTGGGGCGGGCTCCGCGACCTCGGCAACATCCTGCGCCTGCGCGTCGTCACCATGGAGGCAGAGCCGCGCGTGCTCGACCTCACCGGCTGGGATCTGACCAAGGTCAGCCATGCCTATGGCACCAACGGCATCATCGTCGAGGTCGAGATGCCGCTCGCACCGGCCTATGACTGGGTGGACGTGCTCGTCGGCTATGACGACTTCATGGATGCCGTGCGTTTCTCCGACGGGCTCGCCAAGTGCAACGGCATTCTCGTCAAGGAGATCGCGCCCATCGCAGCACCCATCCCCTACGACTATTTTACCCGCCACAAACCCTATATCCGCGAGGGACAGTCGATCGTCGCGCTGATGATCGCGCCACATTCCATGGAGCCGTTCCTGGCCTTCACCCGGCAGCAGAAGGGCGAAATCACCTTCCGTTCAGACAAGGTCGAGAGCATGAAGGGAATCCCGCACGCTTATGAGCTCGCCTGGAACCATACAACCCTGCGTGCGCTGAAGATCGACCCTGGCGTCACCTATCTGCAGGTTCAATATCCTGGTCCTGACCATGTGGCAAAGGTCGCAAAGATGGTGGAAATCTTTGGTGATGAGGTGCCTGGCCATCTCGAGTTCATCAAATTCGACGGTCAGATCCAATGCTCGGGCCTGCCGCTCGTACGCTATACGACCGAGGAGCGGCTTGAGGAAATCATCAAGATCCATCAGGACAATGGCTGCGCGATTTTCAATCCGCACCGCTATACGCTGGAAGAAGGCGGCATGAAGCAGACGGACAAGGTCCAGCTCGCTTTCAAGAAGGAGACCGACCCCAAGGGCTTGCTCAATCCGGGCAAGATGATCGCCTGGGACAATCCGAATTTCGACTTCAGCGCCGGCAGGAACTATCTTTTCCCGGGCCTTGCTGCACTCATGGAGGCTTCATGAGGGTTCTGGTTCTCCACTCGCATCCGGTCGAGGAAAGCTACGGAGCCGCGTTGCACAGGCAGACGAATGAAAGCCTTAGACAGGCTGGTCATGAAGTGGATGACTGTAATCTCTACGCGGAGGGCTTCGATCCTGTCCTTTCGCGCCACGATCGGCTGATCTACCACGACTACCCGGACAATACCGAACTGGTGAAGCCCCATGTGGAGCGACTGCAGAGAGCCGAGGCACTCGTCATCTGCACGCCGGTCTGGAATTTCGGCTTTCCGGCCATCCTGAAAGGTTATTTCGATCGCGTTTGGCTACCGGGGGTCACGTTCGAGTTGGTAAACGGTAAGGTGAAGTCGAAGCTGCAGCATATCCGCAAGGTCGCCGCGGTACTGACCTACGGCGCCGATCCCTTCCGCGCCTTTGTCGCCGGCAATCCACCGAAGAAGATCGTCAAGCGCGTTATTCGCGCTCAGATCAAGCCGTTCGCGCCCGTGACTTTTCTCGCCCACTACGACATGAACCGTTCGACCGAAGAGACACGCAAGCGCTTTCTCGCCCGGGTCAAAAGCCAGATGGAACGCTTCTGACCCGCGACTTGATAGCTCAGAACACCTTGGCTGCGGTGACTTCCACCTCGACAAGAAACTCCGCCCGCGTGAAACCGCCGACGACGATGAGTGTCGAAACCGGCTTCGGATCGAGCGTGTAGCGATCCCTGACGGCCATATAGGCCGGGAAATCCTCGCGGCGGGTGACAAAGCCGGAAATCCGGATGACGTCGGCGAAGCTCATGTCGGCTTCGGCGAGAATCGCCTTGATTGCCTCGAAACAAAGTTCCGCCTGAGCCGTCACATCCGCCGGCACCGCATCTTCGAGATCGATGCCGAGCTGGCCCGACGTTACCAGCAAGCTGGCGCCGGGTGGCACGAGGAGGCCATGATTGTAATTGCCGAACGGACGGCGAACCGAGGGCGGATTGAAGGTCTGTTTCATCGGGCGATCTCGTTATGCATGAAGTTCTCGGAATGGCACGCTGTTGATCTTGGCCCTGATGCGGCAATTGCGATCGCTTTGCCAGGCTCTGGCATTAGAATTGAGAACATTGGATGCGAAGGCGGCCAGCGAACAAGAGGGAGGAGGCGATACATTTCAAACTGGTGAATCCCGTCTTTATTTGACCCTTCTTTCTGCCTGACGGTGACCCTGTTCCGCAGAAACAAGCTTATGAACTATTTAGTCATTTCGAATCAATCGTGGGTCATCGCGAAACGGCAATTGGGATGGATCTAGTATGGAATTCAACTCTATCGCCACGGGCGATGATTGCCCGGATGCAATTGGCAACCGGGCGCATCAAGATCTCTTGATTGCATCTGCCTCACATCGGCGGAATTACACCGTCTATGCCGACCAGAACCCTATCGGTTTCGACCATGTTGTCGCCGGTCGTCGTGCCGTTGATGATGACGCCCGCACCCGCCTTGATGTCGTCCTTGGTCGCGTTGCCGAGGGTGACGACCGGCGTTCCCGGTGGGATCGAAATCTTCTTCTCGCCGCCCTTGTAGGTGAGCGTCAGGGTCGGGCCGTTGACCGACGTGACCGCGCTCGCAACCGTCGCATTGGTCATCGAGCTTTTCGGCTTCAAATCCCAGCCGTAATCGCCCTCGCCGGTGCCCTTCATTGCGGCCGGGAAGATGAGAACTTCAAGCGCACCATTGACACCGGAGTCGGTCGGCACGGACGCAATACCGACGAAGTCGCCGGGCTTGATATCCGTGACGGAGGCTTTGACGATGCCGTTAACGGCCCATCCGGACTTCAACGCAATCGTCACGTCCTTGCCTTCGCGCGACTTGACCATCAGTGTATCGCCGCTGAGACTTTCGACGATACCGCGGACACGAGCCTTGTCGGCGGCATGCGCGGACACCGTGGCCAGAGCGCTGAGCGCCAGGGCGACTCCTGCGGTTTTCAGGTTTGATAGCGACATTCTTTTCTCCATCTTTCATTCTCCTGATGCATAGTTCCCAACTGGCCAAGGGCACAGCGTGTGTGGGGATCGCATTGGAAGGTGGGTCCTTGGGATAGGCGCCTCATCGGCGCCACCGGTCGACCTGCAATCCGTTACATCATTCGGCACCGGCCTGTATCCGTTACACAGGTCACGCGGATGTGATCGGTAGATGGGGAAAAAATCTCGCCCTGTATGTAACAAGTCACGCCGAACAGCGAATGATCGTCAGTGGATGACTAAACCGGTATCGGAACAGGTTCTGAAGGGTCTGATGCTTTTATCGCTCGACGGCGATGAAGCAGCTTACAGGCGTTTGCTCTTCATCCTAAGGGATCTGCTTTTGGGCTTTTACCGCAAGCGCCTCGGATCAAATGCCGAACGAGATGGAGAGGATCTGGTCCAGGAGGTGCTTTTGGCACTCCATAGCCGGCGGATTACCTATGATCGGGAGAAGCCGTTCACCGCATGGTTCTTCAGAATTGCGAAGTACAAGCTGATCGACCATTTGCGAGCCACGGGGAGAGGCGGCATCGAAATCGTGTTGGGAGACGATATTGCCGCCGAATTTCGCGAAGAGGCCTTGTTTGCGCATCTGGACGTCGATCGGCTTCTTGGTCAATTGCCCGCCAAACAGAGGGACCTCCTGCGGCAGGTCAAGATCGTCGGAAAAACCACTGCAGAGGCGGCGATCGAGACGGGGGAATCGGAAGCGATGGTGCGTGTCAGTATTCACCGGGGAATGCGCGCGCTAGGACGGAAACTGGGCTTTGCCAATGACGAAAATTGATGATCTCATCGAGACGCTGGTGAGCGATCTTGCCCCGATAGGCCGTCAAGCGTTGCGGCTACGGCTTGCCTGTGTCATCGTTCTGGGTATAACGGGTGCGGTTGTCGCATTGCTCACATCATTGCCCTTTCGTCCGCACCTGCATCACGTCACCGTCGCCGCCTTTTGGGTGAAGTTCCTCTATACTGCGAGCCTGATGGCAGTGACCATCGTTGCGCTCGACCGCGTTGCACGACCGGAAGGATCAATCGTCGCGCTCGTCCGGGTGTCGGTCGTGGCGTTCTCGATCATGCTGCTGCTATCCCTCGCCCAGATAGGCACGTCTCCGGTGACATCCTACCTGGGACTGATATTCGGATATTCGGCGTCATTCTGCCCATTCCTCATCCTTGCCTTCGGCCTTCCGGCCTTTGTTGCCAATATGTGGTTTCTCCGTCGCGCGGCTCCAATGGATCCCGGGATCGCTGGCTTCGTCGCAGGCGCATGCGGTGGTGCTATTGGCGGATGGGTATATTCGCTGGCCTGTATCGAGAATGGCATGCCGTTCATCGCAATCTGGTACACGCTGGGGGTCTTGCTGAGCGGACTGCTGGGAACGTTAGTCGGCAAATTGATCCTCCACTGGTAGATCACTTCAACTCCGATGTGCGTGCAAGGTGAAGACGGTTCGATTCGTTACGAGAGCCGGACAGCGGGTCGGCATCTTCTTCGAGATAGGAGATGTCTAGGCGACGCTGGGAACGTCGGAGTATTGCGGCAGTGGCCACATAACCACATATGTGGTAATGTGAGTTTTCTCAGTTTAGGAACAAGTTGGATGAGCCGATTGACGATTGATATAACGGACCAGCAACATCAAAGCCTAAAGGCACTCGCTGCTTTGCAGGGCAAGACAATCAAGCAGTATGCACTTGAGCGCCTCTTTCCCGGTGACGCTGATGGAGAACGAGCTTGGGAGGAGTTGAAGACGTTGATGAACACGCGCATCAATGACGGGCTCGCCGGAAAACTGTCGACCAAAACCGTAGGTGAGATCCTTGATGAGGAGATTGCCGAGGACCGTGCTTGACGGCCTACATTCTTACCGCAGAGGCGGAATCGGATCTGCGTTCGGTAATCCGCTACACACGTGCTCAATGGAGTGCCGCCCAGGTACGCCGCTACGTCTCAGCTTTGGAGCGAGGTATCGCAAACCTTGCCGAGGGCAAATGTCCTTTCAAGGATATGAGCGAGCTTCACCCTTCGTTACGGATGGCGAGATGCGAACATCACTTCGTCTTTTGCCTGTTTCGAAAGGTTTCGCCCGCCTTGATCGTGGCGATTTTTCATGAACGAATGGATCTTATGAAGCGTTTGGCCGGTCGTCTAGACGAATGATTTTCGCACGAAGGCGAGATCGCTTGGGCGCAAGGTCAATAAAGCATTGTTATCATGTGGTTAAAAGGGATCGCCAGTTCAAATACCTCCAGGGCTAAACCCTTTCGGATGGGCCTGACATTCCGATTCATCAGGAAAGCAGGTACCAGGCGCCGCGACCGGCACCGTGCAGGATGAGGTGCCCTTGATCCACGAGTCCCTTGGGATGATCCTTGATGGTGTGACGGCGTGCAATCGGTGATCCGGGCAGCCTCCGCGACCGTAAACGGCCCGTGCTCGCGCGCCACCTCGAGCAATGTGACGGATAACCCCGGTTAACCCTATTCGGTCTGTTTTCCAAATCAATGTCCCCCGAAATGAGGCCTGACGCGGAACTCCGCCTCGTTAACCGCTTGCAGGAAAGCGAGGCGTGCCTCCTCCGGCCGCGCGCGCCCTTTACAGGCTGCAAAACAAACTTCCAGAGCGTTTTCCATGGCCTCGCTCCCATCTAATGGCCAGTCGTCCAAGAGACAGCTTGCAGCCTCGAGCGCGCTCGTAACGCTCAAGAGGTTTCTATGGCCGCCGAGTTCGATGACCACCGGCAGTCCCCATTCCGCAGGGATGCTCGATACGCGATATTGGTTGTCCATCACGTTCAGCCTGATAAACGATTCCATCTCACTATTCTCCTTGGCGTGCTCTGATCTACGAGACGCAGGCGGTGACAGTTTCAGCGATCACGGGAACTTGATCGTCGACGTAGTGTGCGCCACTAAAGAAGCAGGTGATTTTTCAAACAGACCAATCTGCGATGTATTCAAGGATGGATGAGACCCATCGTTATTGGGCGGGGAACTCGAGCTTGCGAACGTCGTAGCCGAGTTGGCTGACTTTGCGAACCATCGTCCTCAGCTTCGCTTTTGACGGGACAGCTCGTGCATAGATCCACAGCTTGGTCATGTTGGGATCGGCGCTGATAAACCATGACTTGTCTGGAGCCTCATACAGGACCCAGTAGTTGAAATTGATGAGCCACGCGTATTGGACGTGCATTTTCGCGTTGGTTTTCCCGAAATCGACGATCCGGCCCACACCATGTACGGTCTTCAAGCGCCCCTTTGGCGTTCCAACCCGGCATCCGTCCTCGACCGTGATCTCGCCTGGCACCTTGCCGCGCTTATAGGTGGAATAGCCGGCAACGCAGCCATTCGTCAGCCACATCGGATGCCTGGCGATTTCCAACCACGTTCCGCGGTAATGGTGCTGTCCAACGGAGACGACCCTGGGCTCGGCAAGCGCACTCGTAGCCGCAAGGAGCGACGTGAGAAGAAGCACTCCAGTAGCGCCATAGTTGAAGATATTTCGCATATTCATGTACCTCGTTTTCTAAACCGTATCCTCGCGAAAACGCTACCCTTGCAGGGCCCATCGCCGGCCCTGACCGGCGAAGCGCAGCGCGATGAAGGTCGTCAGGCATGCCAAAGCAAAGCTGTTCAAGTTGAGAAGAACGCCAAGATCGTCGTTGCTCCAGACATGCAGCGGCGTACCCAGATAGATCCGTGACAGCGCAAAGGTAGCGAAGACGATGATCGCGACGCCTCGTTGCCACCATTTCTCGTCCGGATGAAACGAGACGGCCGCCAGCATGATGCAAGCGGCAAAAAACAATTGCGTTCCCGAGCCTTGTCCGAACAGCTTGGTCTCAAACAGCGTATCGAACGCGCCGATGAGGGGCAGCATGATCCGGGCCGCAGGACCCGAACGCCTGGCGACATAGGGGATCGCCAGAAAGAAGGGCGCGGCTACTAATGTGCCAAGCGAAGCCATCACCCCATTGCCGACCAGATACCAGACGTACAGCGGATAGATCGGCTTGTTGACAAAGATCACCCAGGCGATCGTCACGCTCGCCCGGGTAAGCGGATCCGGCGTATCAGATGCGGCCGACATCAGGAAATCGGCGCCATCAGATAATGCCCTATACCCCAGACTTCCCCGCCGTCGTGCCCGAACAGGCCTGCCGTCGCCAGAAAGAACAAGCGCCACCGACGCTGCCAAAGTGTGGCATCCCTGCCGTAGACCTCGGCAAAAATCGGTCTGATCCGGTCGATCTCGCTATCGAAGTTCTCAAGCCAATCGAGTGCGGTACGGCGGTAGTGCGCGCCCGACCAGCGCCATTCCTGCTCGACCTGAAAAAGATCGGCGAAGCGATGCGGTAGGTCGTGGGCCGGCATGATGCCGCCGGTGAAGAAATGATGGGCAATCCAGTCGGCAGGATCATTATGATCGAAGCGATATGACCGGTTCTTGTGCGTGAAGACATGCAGGAACAATCTGCCGTCCGGCTTCAACCAGCTTCGGACATGTTCGAGCAGTCCACGCCAGTTCGCCATGTGCTCGAACATTTCAACGGAGACGACGCGGTCGTAGCGCTCGCCGGTCGAGAAATCGTTCATATCGGCTGTCACAACCGACAGGTTCGTCAATCCGCGTGTGGTTGCAAGGTCGAGTATATATGCCCGCTGCGAGGCCGAGTTCGAGACCGAGGTGATGCGCGAATTCGGGAACTGCTGCGCCAGATAAAGGGAAAGCGACCCCCAGCCGCAGCCGAGTTCGAGAATATTCATGCCATCTTCGATGGCCATGTGCTTGACCGCTTCTGCGAGCGCATGGATCTCGGCCTGATCGAGCGTGGTCGTTTCCGTTGGATAAAGGCAGCAGGAGTATTTGCGGCGGGCGCCGAGTGTCAGCGCAAAGAATGCGGCTGGCACCTCGTAATGTTGCCGGTTTGCCTCATTCGTGTGAGTGGCGATCGGAAACCGGGACATTGCGTCCACGAAAGCCGCCTCAGTTTCCATCGGGGTCGTCGCCAATCGATGTTTGCTGCGACCGCAAAGGAAGTCTATGCCGGCGAGTGTCATGGCGTCGGTCAGCGGCACGCGCTCTGCAGTGTTGATGGCGAATGCCAGCATGTTCATGGCTACTGTCCTTGATGACGAGTTGATGATTTACGGGGTCCAGGGAAGAAGGCGTTGATGCGGCCCTGCAACGCGCGAAATTTTTCGCCGCGCGAACGCAGCATGTGTTCTTCGAGCGGCGGAAGACCGGAGACGTGAACGAGCAGCCAGTACATCATGGCCGGAGCGAGAAGCGATAACCAACTCCAGCCCGACGGGGAAATCGCCATGGCTGGCCAGCTGCACCAGAAAAGCCATTCGAAGAAATAATTGGGGTGGCGAGAATAACGCCAGAAGCCGATCTCGCAGATCTCGGTCTTTGCCTGTGGCGTTTTTCGGAAGCGGCCGAGCTGGGCGTCGGATATCGCTTCTCCAATCAAGCCTGTGATCGCAAAGAAAATCGCGACAAGGTCGATAACGCGGGGAAAATTCGCGACGCGCGTTGCGGCGAGATAGACAGCAAGCACGAGAATAAAGGCCGCCAATGCCTGGACCTGCAGCAACAGAAGAAGCCGCCAGGCGGCATCTTTCCCCCATCCTTCCATCAGTCTCGCATAGCGTGGATCCTCTCCCCTGCCTCTGGTGCGTACGCCGATGTGGCCGCCGAGCCGAAGCGCCCAGGCCGCGACGAGGATTCCGATGGCAACGCGGCGATCGGGCGTACCGCTGGCGAAAAGCACCGACAGAATTCCTCCAGACCCGACCGCGAAGGACCAGATGGTGTCGATCCATCCGCTCGCGCCCGACACGCGCTGCACGCCCCAGGCGCCAACCATGGCCACTGATAGCCACGCCGCAATGATGATGAGAAAAGGCAGGTCCATGCATCCGCTCTTGTTTGGGCATGCCTCCTGCGCGCCTCGACACCTCTACGATGGAAGCTCCGAGGTAGTTTCAAGCTTTCCAATAAAAACTTGAAAAACGACCGCTCCTTGAAACTAGTCGTCCCGCCCGCCCGTACATGCTCACGAGAAAGACAGCTTGTTGCCGTCACTAAGAGAGGTCGTGCATGGCTTATCGAGATCGCAATGCAGGCGGCCGGCGCCTGAACATCGCCGTGATCGGCAGTGGCATCTCCGGGCTTTCCGCTGCCTGGCTTTTGTCGAACCAACATGATGTGACGGTTTTTGAAGCGGCCGATCGACTGGGAGGACACAGCAACACGGTTGAATTCGAAAGCGCCGGCCGCTCGATCTCGGTCGACACAGGCTTCATTGTCTATAACGAGGTCACATATCCCAATCTCAGCGCGCTGTTTCGTGTGCTTGAGGTCCCGACATCTCCCTCGGACATGTCCTTTGCGGTCTCGCTGGATGACGGCGCCTTCGAATATTCCGGAGGCACGAGCCTCGGGCTGTTTGCGCAAAAATCCAACCTCGTCAGTCGACGCTTCTGGTCAATGATGCGCGACATCTTGCGGTTCTACCGCCAGGCGCCGGGGGATCTACCTGGCATGGGCTCCCTCTCTCTCGATGACTACCTGACACGCGGCGGCTATAGCCAGGCGTTCCGCGATGACCATCTCTACCCGATGGCGGCGGCGATCTGGTCGACGCCGGCGATACAGGTCGGCGCCTATCCCGCCGCCAATTTCATCAGGTTTTGCTGCAACCACGGTCTGCTTGAACTGTGGAATCGACCAATCTGGCGCACGGTGCGCGGCGGCAGCCGCGAATATGTGGCGCGGATGACTGCCGGGTTCTCCGATCACATACGGCTATCGACGCCTATAAAGACGATCCGTCGTGCGGCCGACCATGTCGAGATCAATGACGTGCATGACGGCCGGCATTTGTTCGACGATGTCGTCATCGCAACCCACGCGGATCAGGCGTTGCGAATGCTGGCCGATGCGAGCACCGAGGAAAGGCGTATTCTCGGAGCTTTCCGCTACTGCCGAAATGAGGCGGTGCTCCACAGCGATATGGCGCTGATGCCGAAAAGAAGGGCCGCATGGTCGAGCTGGAACTACGTTGCCGACACACGTGACCTCGGACCGGTTCATCCATCGATCACCTATTGGATGAACCGGCTGCAGCCCTTGGGCGACGCGCCGCCGACCTTCGTCACGCTCAATCCTCAACGCGCACCTCGCCCTGAAACCGTTGTTCGACGCGAGGTCTACGAGCATCCCGTCTTTGACCTTGGTACCGATCGGGCACAACAGGAACTCTGGTCGCTTCAAGGCGTAAGCAATACCTGGTTCTGCGGCGCCCATTTTGGATCTGGCTTCCATGAAGACGGCATACAAGCCGGGCTGGCCGTAGCGGAGGATCTCGGCGGAATGCGCAGGCCCTGGCAGGTGGCGCAGGAAAGCGCCCGCATTGTGCGCAAACCGGTGATCCGCAACCTCGGCATCCCCGGAGAACTCGAGATCATGGCATGACGAAGCACCTTCACTCAGGCCTCTTCCCAGGGCATGTCACGCATGTTCGCCACCGGCCGAAACACCATCGTCTGGCCTATCGCATTTTTTCTCTTCTGCTCGATCTCGACGAACTTGGTGAGCTCGACCGGCGCCTTCGCCTCTTTTCGGTCGATCGCTTCAATCTTTTCTCGTTCCATCGAAGAGATCGCGGTGATCGTTCGGGTCCAGACCTGCGCAGCCAGGTTGAGCGCTCAATGTTGGAATGCGGCCTTGAACCGGACGGCGGCCCGATACGCCTTGTCACCATGCCGCGCGTTCTCGGCTTTGCCTTCAATCCGCTCAGCATTTTCTTTTGCTACGGTCAGAACGCCGGCGTCCGAGCCATCCTCTGGGAGGTCGACAACACGTTCGGTGAACGGCACGCCTACATGATCCCGGTGGAGCACATGGATGGAGCCGAGATCGTCCAATGCTGCGACAAAGCGTTTTTCGTATCGCCTTTCATGGATATGGATCTGCATTACAAATTCCGGGTGCTTGCTCCGGCCGATACACTCTCCGTCCATATCGATACCTTCGATAGGGACGGTCTCGTTCTAACGGCCCGTCACCTCGCCAGACGGATCGCGCTGACCGACCAGGCATTGTTGCACGCCTTCCTCTCCATCCCGCTTCTTGCACTCAAGGTTGTCGCAGGCATCTATTGGGAGGCGCTGAAAATCAGGATGAAGGGGATCCGGCTGCGGACGCGCCCACGCCCACCAGAAGCGCCCGTCTCGGTTGTACCATCGTCCGCAACACCCCGCACATCTCTCGAAAGAAATGGTTAGTCGCATGAGCTCGCTTGACGAATTTTCCCGCGCCCCCCTCGATCTGTCGAAGGCTTCTGATCGGCTCGGCTGGGCTGGAAAAGTCATCGATCGTCTATTCGGTGGTATTGGCTACGGTCGGTTGCGAATTGTGCTCCCGTCCGGTCAGATGATCGAAAAGCGTGGTCGGCAGCATGGTCCCGAAGCCGCGATTGATGTCCGGAGCTGGCGGATGTTGCGTCGTGTCATCGCTGCCGGTGACATCGGCTTTGCCGAAGGCTTCATCGAGGGTGACTGGACCACCTCCGATCTGACCGCAGTCATTCGCTTTGCCGCCACGAACAGTGAGGCGCTGGCGCCCGCGATAGAGGGCGGCTTACCGATGCGACTATTGAACCGCGCCAAGCATCTTCTGAACGCCAATACGAAACGTGGCAGCCGACGCAACATCGAAGCACATTACGATCTCGGCAATGCCTTCTATAAGGAATGGCTCGATCCATCGATGCTCTATTCCTCCGCAATTTTCGATCAGACGACGCCGACACTCGAGGCAGCCCAGCGCAAGAAGCTCGAAACAATCGCAGAAAAACTCCAGCTGTCTGGCGGAGAAAGCGTGCTGGAAATTGGCTGCGGTTGGGGTGCCCTGGCGCTTCACCTTGCCGAGAAATGGGATGCGATCGTGACGGGAATCACCCTGTCACCCGCCCAGCTCGACTGGGCACGGCATGCCATCGAGGCTTCCGAGGTGTCAGGGCAGATCGATCTGGACCTTCGGGATTATCGCGACCTGCACGGGCAATTCGATCGCATCGTTTCGATCGAAATGTTCGAGGCAGTGGGTGAGGCCTATTGGCCAGGTTACTTTGAGACGCTGAAACGCTGCTTGAAGCCCGGCGGCCGAGCCGTTCTCCAGATCATCTCTATCGAAGAAAAGCGCTTTGCAACCTATCGCAGCACCACCGATTTTATTCAGAAGTACATCTTCCCGGGAGGTTTCTTGCCGTCCGATGCCGCACTTTCGGCATCCGCCGCGGCGGTTGGGCTCAGGATCACCGCAACCGAGCATTTCGGACGATCCTATGCCCGGACATTAGCAGAATGGAGGACGCGCTTTCAGGCAAATTGGCCCGCTATTGGTGCGCTTGGTTTCGACGAGCGGTTCAGGCGTCTGTGGCACTACTACTTCTGCTATTGCGAGGCCGGCTTCGAGGAGGGGACCATCAATGTCGGGCTCTACACGCTCGAGCATGATGACCAATGTGGGCAGGTAAACAGGGAGACATGGCATGAATAGATTGAGCATCTGTATGATCGCCGCCTTTACTCTTGGCATGGTGGGAACTGCCGCCGCCGCGGACATCGACGGGCAATGGGCGCGTGGCGACGGAAACGCGAAAGTCAGGATCGGCCCTTGTGGTTCGGATATCTGCGCCATCAACACCTGGATCAAGCCGGGAACGCCGAGCGAAAAGGAGGGTGACAAGCTCGTCATGTCCATCAAGCCGGCTTCGAAAGGAACTTATGCAGGGACAGCCTTCGATCCCCAGCGCGACTTGACCTATAAGCTCACAGTCACGGTCGATGGCGATCGGATGACGACGAAGGGCTGTGTGGTTGTCGGTCTGCTGTGCAAGGGCGTCGAATGGATGCGCATCAATTGACGCCGCGATACGAGGTATCCGTGAAAGCCTATGTCGTCGCCTATATCTCGACACTGTCAACGTTGGGCGGCTTGGACGCCATTTGGCTCAGCGGCATGGCGGATCGCCTCTATAGGCCCGTCATGGGCGACATGTTGATATCGGACGCTCGGCCGGTGCCCGCCATCGCTTTCTATCTGGTCTATGCAGCGGGTCTCGTCTTCCTTGCCGTGAGGCCGGGCCTCTTGTCGGGGGCGTGGCGCATGGCTGTTCTCTTCGGCGCTGTTCTCGGTTTTACGGCCTATGCAACTTATGACCTGACGAACCAGGCGACCCTCAAGAACTGGTCGACCATCCTCACGATCGCCGATCTCTGCTGGGGCACTTTTCTGTCTGCGGTTGCCGCTGGAGTGGGCTCCTGGATCAGCGCCCATATCGTCGGCGGAAAAGGCCTTCGGGCACCGTAAACTTAGGGTCCGTCAGGCGACAGCTGATGCTCCTTTGTGAATCGGCATAGGGTTCCGATGCCGATCGGCACGATAAACGATTGTTTTCGTTGGGACGACCGGGGTCACTGCGCAACGCCTACTCACACCTGAACCTCACGTTCAAGCCGGTTGCAGTTGTCGATGCGCTGGTCAAGACATTGTCGGCGCATGATGCCGATCTCGGTCAGGGCCATGTTAAGCCAACTTGCATGCCGGAACGTATAGGGGAACTCCAAACGTCGCAAGATCCGCCGCGCCTCCCACTCAGATCGCGACACTGTGTCTTCGGAGACAAGTGCGGTTGACGCGGCGGCAACTGCGCAGTCTAGATCTCAGGCGATAGCAATGGTCCGACCCGAAATTCGTCAATGGCTGAGAAACACATAGTCGGCGCTGTATGGCTCGGCATACAGACTGCCGGCGCTCTGGCACGCGCCCGCAAAGACGCCGCCCCTGGTGTTGAGCCGTTGAACCGTATCGACCTTGGAAAGAATCCCGTCACCGGCATGTGCAACGACGTCGAGCCGCAGAACCGGAATGTCCTTCTCCGTTGCTCCCGGCGCCTGTGCCGCCACCTTTCCCTCGATCCGCGAGCCGTCGGCCAACTCCCAGGACGGACCGGCGAAATGGCGCCGGACCGTCTTATCATTGGAGATGAGCGTCGCGACGGGCTCGCGAAACTGCCAGCGCAATTCGCCAGCGTTATTTGCCCGGCACTGATAGATCTGCGCACCCTCACCATGTACGGTCGCGACCACCTTGGCGCCGTCGGCCGCGATGCCATTGGCAAGCGCGGCTGCTCTGGCGCCGAAAGCCGAACCGAACATGAAGGCTGCAACGAGCGCCATCGTTCCATAGATCGCGGTGGGGACCAGCAAGTCCTTCACACGCTGGCGCTGAATCTGCCTCCTGCGCGTCGCCACAACCTCAGATCGGCCGTGTTGATGATATCGCGTCATCTCATCTTTTCCCTTGGAGTGAAGTTTCATGTCGTTTCAGGGAGTGAACGATCCTCGCGCGTTTTTATTCACGGCCCACAAAAAGATTTGACGCGCAGGTCATCCATTTGCGAACAGCCAAACCTGTCAGAAGCCTGAAGAAGTGGTTCAGACCGCATTCAGCGACAAGGACCATAATGGTTACCAATTCCGGAGTGATCCTTGCATTGCGCGCTGATCCGACCCGGTTTCTGGAGCACGACAATGTTCAGGAAAATTGTTCTTTCAACGCTCGTCTTCGCTGCGGTTGTCGCACCGCTGTCACTGACCCCTGGCGCTGCCAGCGCGCAGGAATTCTATGGTCGGCCCTGGCATGATAATCGCGGCTGGGGCGGCCCTTCGCCTGAGTGGCACCACCATTATCACCGTGATTACGGCGGCCTGGTTGCCGGGGGCATTGCCGCTGGCCTGGTTGGTGGTCTTATCGGTACCGCTATCGAAAACAGCGGCCCTCGCTATTACACGCCTTCGCCGCATTGCTGGTATCAGCGTCAAACGGTCCAAGACCAGTATGACAACGGCTATCACGTGGAAAGCGTCCGCGTCTGCAACTGATGCGGCGCGCCTTCAGAAGGGGAAATATTGTAGACGTAGCGGTTCGCTCATAGGAGGCTTCGGCCTTCGGCTGCGCCGATTTAGCAAGTGATCGAGCGCTCATCAACTATCGCAATGAGCGCCCTCTTTCACATGGCGCTGGATCCAAGGACCATCGTGAACCGACGACCCGCTTAATTGCTTCGGACCGCTCTGAGGCATCATGGCAGATTGGATAATCCCGCCGAAACCCTACTCACCGGCTCATACCTGAAGTTAGAAAAGATCACAGAGCGGCTTTCAATGAACATCGGCTGGGCAGCCTTGACCAGCTCGCACTCCACAACGCCGCTGCGAGCGGACCGGGAGGGAACCAAAGTAGCGCCAGACCGCGCGGGCGATGATCTGCGGCGGAAAGCGGTGGTTCTCATAGCTGACCGTGGGTTCGCTCGTCCCGCCCCATTATCCGCGAACCCTAAGCCACAGACAACGTGACATCGCCGGCCGGACATATGGACGCAAGCGCTCAGATCAATTATCGCAAAATATCTTGCGACCTGGGGGCGGCCGTCCACATATGGGCTTTCAAGAGCAAGCAAGACCTCTCGTCCTTGGCATCCTGATGTGGCCGAAATCAACAGCGTCTGGCATAAGCTACGCGCCAGCCATCTAATCCGCAGTCCAACCACCATCCAGTAGAATGGCGCTTCCGGTCATCATCAAGGAAGCCTCGGAGGCGAGGAAAATGGCGGCGCCGACGACATCGGATAATTGGGCTAAACGTCCAAGCTTGATTTTCGACAACACACTTTCCCGGAAGGCCGGATTGTCCAGAAATGGCTTCGTCATCGGTGTCTCGACGAACGTGGGACAGATGGTGTTGACGCGGATACGGCTTGGACCAAGCTCCACGGCCAACGCCTTTGTCATACCTTCCAACGCCCATTTCGAGGCGCAGTAGAGCGACCGGTTGGTGGCGCCGACGTGCCCCATCTGCGACGAGATGTTGATGATGGATCCCTCTATCCCGGCTTTGAGCATCGTCCTGGTCATCGTCTGTGCCGCAAAATAGGCCGCCCTCAGATTGAGACCGATGACCGCATCGAAGTCGTCCTCGGTGACATCGACCATAGGCTTCGGCCGGTTCATGCCCGCATTGTTGACGAAGACATCATAGGGCGCATGTCCCGCCACAGCTGTTGCAAAGGCGGTGATATCCGTGACGTCGGCGACGCAGAGGTCGGCTTGCCCTCCGGCCCGGATCACCTCGGAGACCGCTTCCTCCAGCTCGTTGCGGCTGCGAGCGCAGAAGGTGACGAATGCCCCCTCCTGCGCCAGCGCGATCGCAACCGCCCGACCGATGCCGCGTCCGGCGCCCGTAACGAGAGCCCGCTTTCCATCCAGTCGAAAGATAGCCTTGTGCATTATTCGGCAGCCTGGCCGTAGGGCACGTTGCGGCCGCCGTAGCGTCGGACGCGCACGTTGCATTGTTCAGCATGCCCGATAAAGCCCTCGAGCATACACAGACGCGAACCATAGGCGCCGATCATCGCCGCTGCCTCATCCGTGATCACCCGCTGGTAGCTGTGGGTCTTGAGAAACTTGCCGACCCAGAGGCCACCGGTGTAGCGGCCGGCCTTCTTCGTGGGTAGCGTGTGGTTCGTACCGATAACCTTGTCGCCATTGGCAACGTTGGTACGCGGTCCAAGGAACAGGGCGCCGTAGCTATGCATATTTTCCAGATACCAATCGTCCCGTTCGGTCATGACCTGCACATGCTCGCTTGCGATATCGTTCGCAACCGCCAGCATCTCGTCATGGGTATCGCAGAGGATGACCTCGCCGTAATCTTCCCAGCTGCGCGAGGCCGTATCAGCGGTGGGCAGGATTTTCAAAAGCCTGTCGATCTCGGCAAGGGTGCCCTCGGCAAGCTTACGGCTGTTAGTCACAAGAACCGCCGGAGAGTTGTAGCCGTGTTCGGCCTGGCCGAGCAGGTCGGTCGCACAGATTTCGGAATCGACGGTATCGTCCGCGATGACCATCGTCTCCGTTGGGCCGGCAAAGAGATCGATGCCCACACGGCCGTAGAGCTGGCGTTTCGCTTCCGCGACGAAGGCATTTCCAGGACCGACCAGCATGTCGACCGGCTTGATCGTTTCGGTGCCGAGCGCCATCGCGCCGATCGCCTGAATGCCCCCAAGGACATAGATCTCGTGCGCGCCGCCGAGATGAATGGCCGCTATCACGGCCGGGTTGGGTTCGCCCTTGAAGGGAGGCGTGGCGGCGAGGATGCTCGGAACGCCGGCAACCGACGCGGTTGCGACCGACATGTGGGCGGAAGCGACCATCGGGAACTTGCCACCCGGGATATAGCAGCCGACCGACTGCACGGGTATGTTCTTATGGCCGAGGATGACGCCCGGGAGCGGTTCGACTTCAATATCCAGCATCGAATCCCGCTGAGCCTGCGCGAAATTCCTGACCTGTGCTTGCGCGAACTTGATATCCTCCATGTCGCGGGTGGAAACCCGGCTCATGATGGCTTCAATTTCACCCGGCGAAAGCTTGAACGATGCCGGCGTGTAATGATCGAATTTTTCCGCCAGTTCACGAACGGCCGCATCGCCGCGCTTTTCGATATCCTTGAGGATCGCTTCGACGGTCTCACGCACCTTTGCGTCGTCTTCGGACCTCTCCGTCGCCGGCTTGCCCGTCTTCAGATGGTGAATTGCCATATTGCGTCACTCCTTATGAATGGCAAAAAATGCTGCGAGGAAAGCAGGTTCTCGCCTTCGCAGCGGGGATAATCAGGATTGCGACGGTTCCTTCGCGCTGCCGAAGACACGTGTCTTGAACGCACTCAGCTGGGCGAGCTTGTGGTCGCGCCAGCGGCGACGCTCGCCGAGGTCCTCGGATTTGAGGCTCTGCCGCCGTTCCTTCTCGGCGGCGGCGACCGTCTCGCTACTCCAGGGCGCCGGGTCTCGTCTGGAGAGCGCCATCTGGTGGTACATAGGGCTTAGCCGTCGGGCATAATCGGCAATGCCGCCTGGCGCATTGAGATCGATCGTTTCGAAAGGCCCCATGAAGGACCAGCGCAGTCCCAGTCCTTGCGACACGGTTGCATCGATGTCGGCGAGGTCCGCATAGCCTTCCGCGTAGAGTGCCCATGCCTCGTTCAGCAACGCTCCCTGCAGGCGATTGAGGATGAAGCCGTCGACCTCCCGCTTCAGCTGGACCGGAACCTGACCGATATCCGCCATCAGCGCCCTGCACGTTTCGACCGCCTTGGGTATCGTCCACGGCGCGGGAACGAGCTCGACGACCGGCACCAGATGCGGCGGGTTGACGGGATGAGCGATCAGGAAGCGTTCACGATTGCGGCACCCCGCGGTGAACTTGGAGGCCGGAATGCCCGATGACGACGAGCCGACGCAGGCATCGGGTGGCAGCAGCGCGTCGATGTCCATCGAAATCCCGATCTTGGCCTCGACCGTTTCGAAGACGGATTCCTGAACGTAGATCGCGTCTTCGACAGCTTCGGCCAGCGTTTTCGCAAGGGTCACGCGAGACAATATCTCGTCGACATTGCCGACAAGTCCGAGATCATGCAGGCTCGAAAGCTCCTGAGCCATCCAGCCCAAAACGCGATCCGACACCTCTTTAGAGGGATCGAAAACCGAAACCTCGAAGCCTGAGCGAGCGAAGACCAACGCCCACGCCGAGCCGACCAGCCCTGCACCAACGATTGCTACCTTTCCGCCGCTCATCAGGCTTTGATCCTTGTTTCCTCGCCATCGGCAAGGCAGATCTCGGTGATGCGCAGGCCATCTTCGGCAACATGGGACGGAAATGCGTCCCGAAGGCGTTCCTCGTGAACGGGGATGACGCGGCGCACCTCATAGTCGACATGGGAGAGCATCTCCTCGGTCGCAAGAACGAGGTTTGTCTGGCTTCCGACCGCCAAACCAACGGGTAGATAGATGTCGTCGAGATCGACGGCCGGGCCGGCACCCTTCAGGTTGTCGAACACATAGACCAGGTCGCCCGCCAACACCCAGGTGTCATCGGAATTGGGCTTGCCATCGTTTCGCACTTTCACCCACATGGAGCCGTAGGTATGGCTGTCATACGCGACATGCAGGTCGATGCCCGGCAGGACGTTTTCGCGTGCTCCGTCAACGGTAACAAGGCGCCGATCCCTTGCAAGCGCGACGCCACGCACGATGTCGCCCGGATCGACCGCCGTCATCATCCAGCGCATGCGATCAGGCAGCGACATCGCCCAGACCCACTTGGAGATCTCGCGTTCCTGGACGTAGAATGTTGCGTTCGGAAAATCCTCGACATTGCCGAAATGGTCGAAGTGGCAATGTGTGATGAAGCAATGATCGACGTCTTCGGGTTTTACTCCGACCTTTGCCAGAACATCCCTCGGCGAGCGCCAGTTTTCGACTGCGAACTTGTCGCCGAGATGTTTGCCATATTCCTTGTTGTTGTAGCCGACATCGACCATGATCGTGTGGCCTTTGCCCTTGATCACGACGTAGCAATAGGGAAGCTTCACATATCCCTGGTTATGGGCGCCGTAGATCACGCCGCTTTTGTGGTATTTCGCCACATATGAATATTCGCATACCCAGATCGAATAGTCCGCCATGTCGTACTCCTCCGTATCGTGTCAGTTTTTGGAAATCTGTGTCTCGCAGGAACAGCAGGCGTTCCGGAAATCGATCATCGCAAGGCCGCCCTTGTCCCAGGAGCTCGCCGACAGATGCTGATATGCGGCCCGCAGGCGTTCTTCCATCAGAGCAAATTCGCCATCTGGATCCATGCTGCGTCGCCATTGCGGAAAGAAATCGAGAATAGCCCGGCACAATCGGTGGCACGTATCCAGCGCCCGCACATGCGCTGCAGGAACGCCGCGTTTTTCGGTCAGTGCTCTAAGGCGCTCCTCTGCCTCCTCGCACCGGGCTTGGCAGGCCAGAAGTTCGGGCAATTCCAGCACTTCGGCGCGCCGCGTCAACTGCGCCAGGATCAGGAGACCGGCGATCTGGCCGACGACCCTGCGAAGCGCTTCGTAAATGGGACGAACCTCGACGGCATAGTCCACCAGATGGTCGCTTATCAGTCCGGCGAGCCCCGCTTGCGGATCGGCGGGCGGTTCGGTGCCTTCTTGAAGCAGGGCGCAATCGGGACGGTGGAGGATTGCCAACCGCTCGAATTGTTTCGCATTTCCACGCGATGTCATGATGCGTAACCCCGCGCTCTGGTGCTCTGACGCTCGACGAGGGCTCCCGGCGCGATCCGATGGATCTGGGGCGGAAGACGCGGCGAGGAAGACAATTTCGTCGCAAGATCGACCGTGACCGCCAGCATCTGGTCGATCGGCTGTTGCACGGTGGTCAATGAATGGGATGGCCAGGCGGCCATGGAGACATCGTCGAAGCCGACGACAGAGAGATCGGCGGGAATCGACAGGCCCGTCGAACGGAGGCCGTCCGCAAAACCGATGCCGACGATATCGTTTGCACAAAAAACGGCATCGGGCAGGGTTTCAAGTTTTCGCGCGTTGAGCGCGGCCTGAAATCCGGCCTCATAGGTGAAGCTTCCGGCTTCGATGACGATCGGACCGGACAATCCTCTGGCCAACGCCCGATCGGTGAAGCCACGTCCGCGTTCAACGTTGGTCGATGCATCGGGAAAGGCAGAAACATAGGCAAGCCGGGTATGCCCCAGATCAGCAAGATAATCCGCTACCATGGCGCCGCCAAGCACGTTGTCGCACGTCACGCCATGCTGGCTTTCCGCCCCCGCCAGGCGATTGAAGAAGATACACGGGCTTCCGGCATTTTCGCACTCGGCGATCGCGTGGGTCGACATGGGCGCGGCAACAATGACCACGAGATCGGGCTGATAGGACAAGAGAACATGGACCGCCGCATCGACTTCGCCCGTTTCGCGTGCGGCGACCAGCATCACGTTCATCCCTTCGCGCTGCAGATCGGCCGTGAGCCGCGTCATAACTTCCGGATAGAACGGGTTGCTGAGATCGGCAACGACAACGCCAACAATCCGCGTCCGCTTGGTGATCAGGCTTTGCGCATAGGGGTTGGGCTTGTAGCCCATGGAGCGTGCCTTTTCGAGCACGACCTCTCGCGTGGCGTCCGCAACAACAGCGTCCGGGTAGAATGCGCGCGATACCGTCGAGACTGACATCCCCAGTTCCCGGGCAACGTCCTTCACGGTAATGCGCTTCTTCGCAAGTGACTGTTTTTCGGGCCTTTTCACTTCAATCTCCGTGCGGTTTATTCTGATGGACGATCCATCGATTCCACGCACACTACTTTCAATTCCAGGTTTATCCAGTTGTTCGGGTCGTCGGGGGCGATGATGCCGACCCTGAGACCGGCATCATCGGTTTTGTTAGTTCACCGTGGCGTCGATCTTGGTGAGCTTGTACTGGTCGGCTGGAGCCTCGCATTTGTCGCAATTGATCCCGGGAGCATCCGGTGCCTTCTTGATGTCCTTCGGCAGCGGCTGGATCGTGGCACCTGGCGTCGGCGTCCCATTAAGCGCAGACTGGATGGACAGTTCCGGCAGAAGTTCTGGGTTGAGAACTTCCGTGACGAAGGAGGACGGCACCTTGTCAGCCGGGAAAGCGTTGCAACCGTCCTCGAACTTATCGCCCTTGCAAAGCTTGACCTTGTCGGCCGGTACCCACGGCAGCGGATATTCGATGTTTTCCGGCTTCAGGTCACGCTTCTTCTGCAGGACTTCCATCATCACCTTGAAGGCATAGCCGGCCGTCGCCGGCGGAGAGCCGGCCGAAACACCGGTCAGCCCCTTCGCCTTCATAGCGGGATCGGCGAGCGCCAGGCGGAAGCCATTGGAGTTTTCGCCGGTGACCGGGACGAGCTTTCCGCCCTTGTCGAGGAGAGCCTGGATCGCACCGTATTCACCGGCCTGGGCCCAGATACCGTCAACTTCGGGATGGGCGGCAAGAGCCTTGGCGGTTTCCTGCTGTGTCGTCCGGTCGTCCCAGTAGGAATAATATTCGGCAACGACCTTGATACCCGGATATTTGTTGAAGACACTCATCGCGCCATCCGTGTGGCGCTTGTCGACCGAGTTGCCCGGGACGCCGCGGCTGAGGAAGATGTTACCCTTGCCGCCCAGCGCGTTGACCAGTGCCTGCGCCGAATTTTCCCCGAAGCCGGCAGTCACGTAGCTGACGTTATAGGCGCACTTTTCGGTCACCGTCGCGTCGTACATGAAGAATAGCGTGCCTTGGTCGCAACCGCGCTTGATCGTGCGGTTCAGCGCGGTCGAGGAAATCGGGAAGCTGATGATGCCGTCGGCCCCATCGTCGATCATGCTTTCATAGGCGGAGATTTGCGCCTGCGGGTCGGTGCCGGAAATGACCTCCTTCAACTCGACTTGGTCATTGTAGGGCGGCGTGGCTGCGAGCGCCTTGACGATATTGGCGGCTTCCGACTGCCAGGCGTTGCCCGAATAGCTCAGGCTCAGATAGATCTTGAGCTTCTTGTCTGCCGCATGCGCGTCAGCGGTCCACATGCCGGCTGCTGCCAGCAGGCCCAAGGCCGTTGCAACGCCACGCGAAAACTTGCTTTTCATGTTTCACTCCTCCGTTGATGATTGGATTTGGGGCGGCTTCCCCTTGACGCGTTACGTCCTGCGGATCGCGCGCAACCGCTCGAAAATCTCGTCGCGCAGAAGAAGCAGGGCGACGAGAATGATGAATCCTTCGATGATGCTCCTCAGGCCGA
Source organism: Rhizobium sp. BK376 (assembly GCF_004341625.1). GTDB lineage: Bacteria > Pseudomonadota > Alphaproteobacteria > Rhizobiales > Rhizobiaceae > Rhizobium. The sequence continues at coordinate 51,654 of NZ_SLZG01000027.1, forward strand.
AGCTGAGGCCGATGGCTGAAATGATGGTTCCAAGCGTGGTCAGCAGGATTGCTCCGCTGACGGTTCCGAGAAACGTTCCGCGACCACCGAGGATGGACGATCCGCCGATGACGACCGCCGCAATCGACGGCAGCAAGTAGTCGTCACCCATGCGAAGTGTTGCGCCGTTGGAATAGCCAACAAGCATCATTCCGACAAAGCCCGAGCAGATGGCGCTGATCACATAGGGAAGGATGCGGGCGACATTGACCGGGACGCCAGCGATCCTGGCAGCTTCGACGTTGGTTCCAACCGCATACATGTAGCGCCCCAGGACCGTCCGGCTCTGCACGAGCCAGCCGAAGATCACGAAGCCGATCAGAAAGATGATCGACCACTTCAAGCCAAACAGATCGCCCTTCATCAGCGCCTGAAGAGATTCCGGGGCGGCGCCACGCGGCGTGCCTTCGGTGAATCCGAGCGCGGCGGACGCGACGATGATCGCAACGGCCATGCTCATGATGAAGGGCGGCACCCGCAGGAAAACGACGCCCAGTCCCGTCATGAGACCGACCGCACCGCATGCCAGAAGCACGACAGGCAAGAGCAACAGCTGCGCCGGGTTGTGATCGCCCACCAGGCCGGTCGATAAAATTCCTCCGAGCGTGATCAGCGATGGAAGCGAAAGATCGAGACCTCCGGTCAAGACGACAACGCCTTGCCCGAAGCAGAGAACCACGAGGAAGGACCCGAGTACCAGGACGGTCTCCACCTGCGCCCAGGACCCAAGGCCGGGACTGATGAAGCGTGAGCCGAAAAGCATGAGGATGCACAGTACCGTCACGGTTACCGCGCTGATAGTTTCCCTGCTGACTGTGCTGCTCGCACGCTTGTCGGCGACGGAGCCGAAATCGGCGTTGGATTGGGGAGCCGTCGTCATGCCTTCCTCCCGATTGCGAAGTGTGACAGCAGGCCGCTGAAGACGACCGCGAGGATGAGGACGGCACCTTGAAAGATCCCGGTGTAGAAGGATGAAACGCCACTCGAAAACAGAAGCTTTTGAAGGAGCGTGAGCGTGGCTGCCCCGACGATCGAAGCGAAGAGACCACCCTTGCCGCCCGAAAGCGAGGTTCCACCGAGCGCAACCGCCGCAAAGGACAGCATCAGCAGAGGGTCACCTGCGGTCGGGCTTCCGGTTGCCGTCTGCGCGCTCAGCATATAGCCTGCAAGTCCGAAGAGCATTCCCGCGCTGACGAAAGCCATGAAGCGCACCCATCTGACATTCACGCCGGACAGAGCCGCGGCGGTCTCATCGGCGCCGATCGCATACATGGAAATGCCGAGATCCGTCCGGCGCACGAGAAGCCAGACAACTACGACGAGTGCGAGGATCATTCCCGAAACCGGGAGATTGAAGAGACGATCGGTCAGTTCATCGCTGACCCATTCGGCCACCGACCCGCCTGGCGCGTCGAGAATGACGAGGGCCACACCCTTGCAGACGATCATCGTCGCAAGCGTCGCCGCTATCGACTGGATACGTAGATAGGCGACGAGCCAGCCATTTATCGCCCCCACGACAGCACCGATGGCAAGGCAGATAATCAGGGATGCGAAGGCGCCGCCCGGTCCCTCCAGCGGATAGACCGCCATCACCACATTGGTGACCGAGACGACACCGGCGAGCGACAGATCGAACCCCTTGACGATGACGACGAAGGCCTGTCCGGCCGCAGCCAGCGCAAGCGGGACGGTGTTGTTGACGAGATTGGCGATCGCGCCGGCATTGAGCGCCCGGGGCTGCTGCGCGACATAGGCTGCGTAAAGCAGGAAGTACAGAATGCAGATCAGGACCGAGCCCTTGATGTAGGAGGCGAGCGGCCGGCGATTGCCGGAATGGACCGAACCGCTCATCTGTTTGCCCTCCGGGGCTCTTCGCCATGGCCGATCATCGCTGCAACGATCTGGCGCTCAACGATCGCATCGCCTTCAAACGTCTTGACGACCTTGCCCTGATAGAGAACCAGACACCGGTCAGCGAGCTGAACGATCTCCGGCAGTTCCGATGAGTAGAAGAGGACCGCGCCGCCCTCCTGCGCGAAGGCCCGGATCGCGTTGTAGATCGACTGTTTCGTGCCGACATCCACGCCGCGTGTGGGATCGAAAAGCAGCAGAGTTTGCGCGCCACTGGCAAAAGTGCGCGCGATCAGGGCCTTCTGCTGATTGCCCCCCGACAGATCGCCGATCGCAAACGAGAGATAACGCTCGTTCATGTCGACCTTGGCGGCCTCCTCCTTCGCCAGCCTCGGCTCTGCGCCACGGGCGATAACACCAGCCGCCGAAAGCCTCGGTAGAACGGGGAGAACGACGTTCGTTGCTGCCGTCAGACCCGCGAGGATGCCCTCAGTCTTGCGCTCTTCAGGCAGATAGGCGATGCCCGATCCCGCTTTGAGCGCCTGCCGTGGCGACGAATAGGACCGTGTCTTGCCATCGATGCGGATCGTTCCGCTGGATGGCGGCTGCAGGCCGCACAGTATCCGGAATAGCGAGCGTTGTCCCTGACCCTCCAGCGCCGCGACGCCGACGATCTCCCCGGGCTCGATGCCGAAGGAAACGCCGCCAAGCATGGAACCAGACAGATCCTCGACATCGATTCTCGGAGCTGGTCTCAAGGCCGTGGCCAAGCGCCGAGCCGGTCGTTGATGGGACACCGGTCGGCCAACCATCATCTCGAATATATTGTCGTCGCTTGCGTCCTTGAGGGAAACGGTTGCAATTGTGCGACCGTTTCGAAGCACGGTGGCGCTTTGGCAGATTTCACGAACCTCTGCGAGCCGATGCGATATATAGAGGACCGCGACACCCTTGGCGGTTACCTTGGCGATTTCACCAAAAAGCCAATCAGTTTCCGCCAGCGCGGCCGTTGGTTCGTCGAGAACCAGAACACGTTCTGCATTCTTGAGTGCCCGCACGATCTCCAGACGTTGACGATCCGCCATCGGCACGCTTGCCATTTCGGCAGAGGGATCGATGCGCGAAAGCTCGTAGTGCGCGAGAACGTCCGTTGCCTGTCGGATCGTTTCACGATGCGAAACCAGGCCTCCCGCCGTCTTGGGAAGTCGCGGCAACAGCAAGTTCTGTGCGACCGACAGGTTCGGTATCAAGCTTAGTTCCTGGAATGCCGTCGCTACGCCAAAGCTGCGTGCTTCGTTGATGGACGCCGGCGCGAAGGGAGCGCCATGCAGCAGCATCCGGCCGCGATTGGCGGTAACGGCGCCCGTAATGATCTTGACCAGGGTCGATTTGCCTGCGCCATTTTCGCCAAGCAACGCGTGGACCTCGCCCGCTTTCAGGGCAATGTCAGCCGATTCCAGCGCCACCGTGGCGCCGTAGGACTTGGTTAGTCCCTCCGACAGCAGGGCGACAGTCTCCCCCGACGCCGGGCTCGGCGCCATTGCATTCAATGTTGACACGGCATTCCTCCCGACCCAATGAACGCGGAGATCCATTGGAAACGTTCTCAGCAAACGTTCTCTGAGAACGTTTGCATTAAGCTCTTGCGGAATCCTATCGTCAAGGGGGAAGGGCTATTTGCGTTCAGAATTTTTCTGGGGCGCCGTTCACGCAGGACGGACTTCAGTCACACCACGACACAGCTTACGGCCGAGTATCGGTGCATTTCAGTACCGGCGTAAGTTCGTAGACGAACGATTTGGTAAATGAGCTGACACGAAGATCTGCAAAGGTACCGTCACATTGTTCGAAGCATGCCCGCATGGGGCCTGCTTCTGCCACCTCTGATCTGTTCCTTGGGCGACCCAATCGCCCGTTGGGAGTTTGGATTTCCAAGAACGCAGGCCACCCCTCGAGCCGCTGTCGAGAAATTCGAAGCGGATGGCTTTGTGTCCGCGTGGTCGCTGGTTCGGTTCCCTTCAAGGCGTCCTACCTACAACTCGCTCAAACTTAGTTCTTCGAGGCAACTTTCGGCTTCGGTTGATACAGACGCCGTTTGACTTTCGAGCGTAGAGCATTGCGCAGATCTTTGTCCGCGATCGAAAGGTCGAACCATTCCGGATCAAAGTAGCCACCGCACCACCGAATGGTTTCAGCATATTCTGGATCTTCCCGATCGGCGATGATCTCCAGGAAACGCTCATATCCCGATACGCCACCAACATCTTCGGGCGGTCGCGCCCTTTCCCCGGCGACACAGCTCCCGTGTTTGGGCGTAGCGGCGAGCGTCAAGAACTGCTCGACCGCAACTGTGTGTCGCCAGCCATCCCCGAAATCATAGTGGTAACTGAAGACATGCCGGCAAAGGCCGGGGAGGCCTGAGATCACCGCATGGCGGTAGCAATAGATCGTGCGATGGTGGATGCGGATTTGTGGTATTGCTTCCAGTTGTCTGGGCGTCGGTGTAGAAACGCGCCATCGCGCCTATAGACAGGCTCGCAAGCTCGTCCCATCACCTGCCTTCATCACTCTCGTCCTGCTTTAAAGTGCCGGGAAGCCGATGAATCCTCACTCAATACTTTGGACTTTGATCTCTCAGCATTGCGCTGTTCGGCGAAAATCGACCATGCGGCGATAAACAAAGCGGCGATCAGGGGGCCGATGACGAAGCCGTTGATGCCGAACAGGGAGATGCCGCCGACTGTCGAGATCAGCACGACGTAGTCGGGCAGTCTCGTTCCCTTGCCGACCAACGGCGGGCGCAGCAGATTGTCGATCAGCCCGATAACGAAGATACCGATGAGAACGAGGATCGCTGCTTTCAGCCAGGCTCCCACGAGGACCAACCAGATAGCAGCCGGACCCCATACGAGCGCCGCTCCGATAGCAGGCAGCATCGACAGGAACGTCATCGTCACGCCCCATAACAGAGCGGCCTCTACACCCAGAGCCCAGAATGCCACGCCGCCGATCGTGCCCTGGACGATCGCGATGATGATGTTTCCCTTGACGGTAGCGCGCACGACAGCAGAAAACTTGTCGAGAAACTGCCGCGTATAATCGTCGCTCAACGGGATGGCATGCCGGATCTTGCCGCTGAGGTCAGCGCCATCTCTGAACAGGAAGAAAAGCAGGTACAGCATGATGCCGAAGCTGATGAAGAACTGCAGGGTATTTTGACCAAAGCTGAGCACGCTGCCGCCGATCGACCGGCTTGCCTGCACGACGCCCGACGAAATGTTCGCGCCCAATTCCGAAAAACCGCCGAGCTTTAGTGAGGTCAGCCAGTTTTCGATAAAGGCGGGCAGGGCATTCTGGATCCGGACCAGATATCCATTGAGATCGATTTCGTTGCTGCTGATCCGTTGGTAAAGGCTGGTTCCTTCCTGGATAAGTGACCCGAGAATGATCATTGCCGGCACGATAACGAGGCATATGCACATCAACACCGTCAGCAGGGCGGCGATGCCGCGGCGGCCTCCTAACAAATGCTCCAGTCGCTTGTGCACCGGAAAGAAAATGATTGCCAGGATAACGGCCCAAAAGACAGCGCTGTAATAGGGAATAAGCAGCCAGATGAACGCGATCGTCACAAGCGCCAGAAGGACGTAAAAGCTCGTACGCTGAATTGACATGTCTGCCTTGTTCCTCGCCGGTCTCTTTTCTCACCAGCTATACAAGAATTTAGCACAAGACAGCTTCGGCAGGTGAGGCGGCTCCTTATGCGGTGGGAATCCTAAAGTCGCCCGAAAGCATGCCGGCCATTGCATCTGCTATGGCATGGTTGTTGTAGGGCTTTGAGAAGAACCGGCTCCCCTTGGGAAGGCTGCTCTCTTCGAGGATCGCCATGCCCGAAGCAACAATCAACTTCACCGGCGGCCATCGATCGCGGATGTAGTGGGATAGCTTGATCCCGTCCATCGTTCCCGGCATCTGCACGTCGGTGAACACCAGGTCGATATCGGCTCTCGATTCCAGGATTCGAATTGCCTCGTCGGCATTGCTCGCCTCAAGCGCCTCGTAGCCCGCAGATTGCACCAGGTCGACGGCGCCCATTCGAATGATAGCGCTGTCTTCGACCACCAGCACGACTGCCTTGCCATTAAACATATGCCACTCGATTTTCGTGTGAGCCTGGAAAGCCGGGCTCGGATTAGCGTTTCAGCGAGTGATCGGTTCCTATGCCGCCGCCGGAATTCTGGTTCGGCGGTCGGCGTCGCCGCGATGACTGATCCTCACGGCCGTGCCTGGGTTTGCATCAGACAAGTTAATCTCGCCCCGCAAATTCCTGGCAAGCGCCTCGACGATACCGGTGCCGAGGCCAGCCTTGGGTGCATCGCTGCCGGCTGGCATGCCGACGCCGTTGTCGGTCACCGTGAGGGTCCAGTCAGTGCGGTCCGAGCGATAGTCGATCACGATCCTGCCCGTCTCCTGCTGGGCGAAGGCGTGCTTCAGAGCATTGATCACCAATTCCGTCACGATCAGCCCCAGGCTTATGGACACGTCCGCTTCAACGGCGCTGTCGTCAACCGTCACCGAAATCGAGAGCCGATCCTCATCGGCAATCATCGATGCGCCGAGGCTCTCGCAAAGTTGCGTGAAATAGCTGCGAAGCTCGACGATGCCGCCAGATGATGTTGAGAGTTGCTTCTGCACGGCCGCGATCGACATGACCCGGTTATGGGCATCGTGAAGATGTCCGCGTGCTTCCTCTGACTGCATCCGACGAGCGCTTTGCATAAGGACGCTCGCGATAATCTGAAGACTGTTTGCCACCCGGTGCTGGACTTCCTGTATCAGGATTGCCTTCTCCCGGACGAGATCGTCTTTCTGTTTTGCTTCGGCACGCGCGTCAGTCACGTCGGTGATGGCCACCAGGAGCCGGGTATGGTCCTTGTTGCCGTCGTCGAGAACCTGCGCATTGACGATCAACTGACGTGTCTTCCGCTCAGACCGTTTGAGGTCGATCTCGTAGGCTTTGATCCTGGCACTCCCGGACGCTGTCGCCTTCAGCAGCGAAGCGAGTTTTGGCATTGCCCATTCGCCGTTTCCAAGCTCACTGAGCGCTCTGCCGGGAATTGTCGCTGGATCGATCTCAAAGGTCCGGCAGAACGACGTGCTGGCTGCAATAACCTTCTGGTCTGCGGACAAGAAAAGCAACGGCTCGTTCGACGAGACCACCACGGCAAGCGTGCTCGCCGCTTCAAAATGAGCAATCGGTTCTTTTGACATGGAAATGGCCCTCAGGGGCCGAAAACTCGCGCAGCGAGCCATCACTCGGCAGGAACGCCGCCAACGCAAACCTAGACGGACGCTCTGACATACCGTAGCACGTCTACTGTGGATCAGCACCACACTTAATTGACACGGCAGGTCACAAGGCGGTTCTTCAATGCTCGCCAAAGATATCGCATCAGGGAGGCTCAGGACAGTCCGGCTAATTTTGACCTTGCTGACAAAACGGGTCACAAGGATCACGGCCAGATGTAAAGTTTGAGACTGCAACCATATGCTGAATCTGCTTGTCCTGAAAACTAAAAGTTGACAAGGTGCGGCGGTTGGTCCATATATCCACCGTCGATATTTGCTT
>NZ_SLZG01000028.1 GCF_004341625.1 Rhizobium sp. BK376
TGGTCTTCCGGGGCGCGCCCCGGAAGACCAGCGGCCGCAGCACCTGGGGAAGATTCAAACGGCACTATTGGGGAGTATTGCTCCGGTACTGACACCAAGGCGGTTCAATCTGTTAAGCGCTCTTCCTGCGATATGCTGCAGTTGAAGCAAGGCTGCGGCCGAACTCACCTTGTCCACCGTCCACGAAGGACATCTTTCCACCGGCTGGCAGAACTTTATTGTCTCCCGTTGTTTCCGATCATGCGGCTTTCGCCACGTCGTTGTCGCGGGTCCACCGGAACTCGGCGCCATCGCCCCACATCCGATGCATGATCACCGCAAGTCTCCGAGCAAGAGCGACAATGGCCTTTCGAAGACCGCGGCGTTTGGCAACATTCATCGCCCAAGCCTTCAGCCAGGACCATTTCTTCCCCCGTGTCAGCAGGACCTGTGCCGCCTCGTAAAGTAGCCCGCGCATGATCGCATCGCCGGCGGCTGAGACCCGGCCGATCCTCTTGCTTTCTCCCGATTGATTGACAGCCGGTGTCAGCCCCAAAGCAGGTCCCACCGCTCGTGAGTGCACAAACCGAGCGGGACTGTCGATGGTGCAGATGTAAGCGAGTGAGATCACCGGACCTATTCCGGGTATCGTCATCAACCGCTTGCAGGTGACATCATCCCGGGCGATGTCGAGGACCTTCCGGTGCAACCGCGAGAACTCCTCCCGGAGTTTTTGGCGGGCGTCAAGCAGGGGAGCGATGATCTCCTTGAGATCGGGAATAGCCTCCACGAGTTCGGTAATGCCGTTTTCGAATTTACCCACCCTGGCAATGCCCACCTTAAGGCCGAAGTTACGCAGCAGCCCACGAATATCGTTCTCAAACGCGAGCGCCTTCTCCTGGAGCAGCTTACGAGCTGTCAGAAGAGCGCGGGGTTTTTGACTGGTCAGCGTCTTGACGTGCACGGGACGAAAGAGGTTCACTCGCATCATCTGGGCAATACCGCGAGCATCGTTGCGGTCCGTCTTGTTGACCTGCGCTTTGAGAAAGGCTTTCGCATGACGGGTTTCGATGCAGACTGTCGGCAGCTCCGCCTCAACCAGGCCACTATATAGCCACTGCGACATCGGGCCGGCTTCCAGCCCGATGCGGACAAATTCCCAGCCCAGGTTCTTTAACGCCAGGACCAGATCGTCCGGGTGCGTGACGACTTTCATCTCCCGGCAAATCCGACCGGTCTCATCAACGACACATACCGATGTCTCTTGCAACGAGACGTCAAGGCCTGCAAAATACTTCATGCTGCGCTTCCTTTCATTGATGCTTGTGGCTGTTCTCACATGACCACGTTTATCATCAACTCGAAGCGCAGCGCCTCTTCATCAAACCTGTGATGTCGAGGCAGGGACTCAAGCCGAATATCCTATCTGTTAGAGCTTCAGAAGCCATCGGCCCCGATACACGCTCGGCGCGGGGCCGACATGTTGAGGCGATATATTCGTTCATCTGATCTTCCGCTCTTCTCGGAGGATCTCGATCACTGTCAGAAGGTATTTGACATTGTCCGCGAAGCGTTGAGCATCGCGCGAGGAAGCGAAAAGGAAGAGGTTATCGCCACCTCAATCATACATTTCTATAAACCAGGTGCACGCGACGAGACGCAGTTGCTCATTCTGGCGCGGACTGCGGCGATCAGCTGAGTCTCAATTGAGCGCCAACGCTTATAGCCTATCCCAGCTCTTGAAGTAGAATATGGCGATGCTAAAATACGATCGTCATATGCCTTTCCTATTGAGCCCCTCGCTTCCTTGGGGCTCTCTTTTCGGGCAGCGCTCACCCCCACCCTTGGTTAGGGGGATTAGAGAAAGTTCTTTCTCACTCCATGGGCCATTGCCGCGCCCCAAACCGATCCAGTTACTGCTGCGATCAAATTCAGTCCGGCAACCTGCGATCCCATGAAGAAATCACGTAGTCCGACTGCGCCACCCGCAAGAAAAATGCTTGCAACAATGGCAACTGTCGCCTTCCCCGGCACAATCTTGGCAATGACCGCGCTAATTGCAGCAAACACGACAAAGCGAAAGCCGATTGCCCAGTAACCGAGCACGGGATCAATGTGGATGCGTACCAAGGCCGCACCAAGCAGTGTTAGCAGTATGAGCGCAAAGGCGACGACACGAAGGAAGTTCATGGATATCTGCTATCCTGTCGCCACGATTATCGCAACTTCGACCCGAGCGTCAAAGGCAGTTTTTAGGAGGGCGGGGTGAGTGTTTGCCATTTAGGCTATAAGCGTGCACGGTGAAGACGAATAAGAACTGGAGCGTATTTTAGTGCCCAATCCACTAGATATCGACATTCACAAAATGCTGACGGAGATCGCGTCGATGGGAGGCGATATGCGTTACGAAGGTGGTGAACCTTTCCCACGAACCCTTATCGACAAAGCGCAGGCTCTCGGCCTTTTGATCGAGATCCCGTCAGGTGGTCTAGGCAGCGCGGCCGAGATCCTCGAACTTACGGCGCTTGGGCGCGCTCGCGCTGGGATGCGCGCCAAGCCTAACTGGCGTGATGCGCTGAACTGGCTACAAGACAAGATGTTTAGTCCGGCGAATTGAACTAACGGCATGGCGATCAGGAGGCCTTGGTTAGGAGGGGGGTTAACCAGCAGCACAAGATCTACCACCAACGCATTGCAGAACACGTTTCGTGCTGATACGCAGCAATGTCGCAATGTGGGGCATCGTGATGGCAACAATTCCAGTTCAGAGGCCGGGGAAGCCAGAGCACCCGATGGTGTTTGTGGGAATGATTTCTGCTTACATAATTTATTTTTTAGCTTGCGCGTTTAGCTGCCGGGCCTACTTTCGAGCCCACTTGGCAGAGTAGTTTGCTGTCTCCCATGGTTAGGATGGGATGAGTTTACTGGCCGAGTGCTCGCGACATTCCCGCTATCAATGCCCGGCGCAAAACTCCCGACCAGCCTAACACCGATCGCGATTATTCCGGCCCAAACGGCAATCGAAAACGTAAAAGCAAGCAAGAGATAGCGGAGGCGCGTTGACATGGCTCAACTTACCCCCGTTTGGGTGAGTAAGGCTTCCCCGAAAACTTACCAATAGCATTGAAGGGGTGCGTCTCGGGGCGTCATTAATCGGCCGTTGACCATTTGAGAATGGTTACCCACCGTTAAGGTGACTTTCGAGCGCTTCTGCGATTTTATTAGCGAATTCGTAAATTAAGAAAGAGTTCTCCTATGAGACTTGCTCGCAGATTGTCGATTGGCGCTGTCGCGATGTTCGATCCTGCAGTGACAGATTGGGAGCACGTGTATGTCAGGTGGCCGGTCAGAGATGTAAATGGCGTCTGGCTGATTTTCACGGATGCCGAGCGCAGACTTCTTCGAAGCGGACGGTATGAATACAGGGCGATTCTAAGCTAGTCGATAAGAGCTCGATTTTTGTCAGTGCTGGTCGGCTTGGTTACGAAAACACCTCGCTGTAGACGCCAGAGAAGGCCCAACGGACAACGGCAGCAAAGGTGGCGCCATAGTCATCCTAGCCGAGGAAACTCGGATGGAGCGTATCGCTCATCTTGCCGGCAGCATTGGCGACCGCGAATGAACCCCACTTCGTGCCCATGTCGATCAGAGGAATTTCGAGCTCGTCAGCGATCTGGTAGAGCGGGGTCCGATAATCCAGCCATTGCGCCATGTTTCCAGAGCTATCGTTGACGAAGTGCTCCATAACGAGGATGCAGTCACCCGAAAGCAAAGCGTCTTGAGCCTTGGCCTTGATGTTGGCCTTCGTGGTGGCGATTGCCGTCGCTGCCCGCACATCGTCAATGATGCGCATGATAAACGACAGGTCGCCAGCAAGTGCCTTATCCATCGATCGGTGGGTACAGGCCTGGCTATCCGTCAACATGCTGGCTGACTGGATGCCGGAGATGGCGAGGTTTCGGCAGGAGATTTCCTTGCGGCTTCCATCTCGAGCCTCAACGCCAAAGATGCGTGTCGGCGTGGCGTTGGCTGTCACTCCATCGATCTTCGTCAGAGCGCCTCCATCCACGCTGTAATAATAACTGGCGTGACCGGTATTCTGCGTCGAGTAGATATCAAATTCGGTGATCTGGTCGGTGAAGGTGATATCCAGCGTTCCTGTCGCGTCAGGCGCACCCAGCGCAACGCCACCGGAAGCCTCAACGCCCTGAATAGCCATTGAGCCAGCCGCCACTAGCCGACCATCAGCGTTCGTAAGCTGCGTAATGCCGGCCCCGCCAGCCGCCCCGGAGAAACCGTTGTGGAAGTTGAAGGCGTTATTGGCTGCGGCGACGAAGCCGCCAAGGTTAAGCTTCGCAGACAGGCGCGGGATCGGCCCTTTCATTGCCATCTGGCTCGTGCCTTCAGCTGACTGGCCGGCCGTGACGCTATGACCAAGGTCATGGATAAAGGGGCATTCCGGGTTCCGGCCTGAACGGCTTGCATCGCCGCCTTGGTTTTCGAGGTGTTCGAAGCTTTCAAATTGTAGATATACGCCGGGGAATTGCCCGACCCCACCCTTGGGTAAGGGCGGGGGTGATCGTTGTTAGGCTGCGGCATCTCCACGTGCCATGTTCCGCAACGGGGGAGACACGGCATGGAAATGAGAAGCGACGACTCGGTTGACCACTATCGCAACTTATGCCCGCCGCCGAAAGCCGCAGAAGCGCTTTCGCCCTTTCCTTGGCGCAGTATAGCTTGTTTAGGGCAGCTTGCGGCTGATCCATCGTAAACCTTAACGCTTAATTATGAATCTTTCATTCGCTTGGCATCTAGCTTTGCGAGGAATACTCGTCTCCCGTGCATCAAAATGGAGACTGAAGTTGTCCGACACACCAAAGCTGCTGAGCACCTCCGCGATGGCGCTTTCATCGTCGGCATTGCTGTTGGCCCTTATCGGGGTACTGAAAGCCAAAGGCATTTTCTCGGACGCGGACGAGACAAACGTTTATGAAACGGCTCTCCTTCTGCTTGAAGAGTCCGAGGCCAATGACGACACCGGAGCCGTTGAGCTGGCAAGGGAAGTTATTGAGGCCCATCTGGAATCGTAAGTTGATTGGCCTCGCCTTTATCAGGCGGGTAGGCACGACAATAGAAAACCCTATTGTTTCAGGGTTGCAATATCGCTCCCCTCCGTCCAAACCTATGTGGTCCTCCCAACAAGGGACACGGGGCTCGCTTATCCCCCTGCTCGAAAAAGTAAGGCGAGCCCCATTATTGCCTTGGTTACAATGGGGCAATCACACGATGTAGATTCAAAAATGGAAGAAGGCGGCGATGCGCTCCGCCAAAGAGGGCTTTCTTTCCATACCAAGCGCGCCAGCCTTCTGGCCTCAGGTAGATTCGATAGAAGGTGGACTACGCCGAGGCCGGTGTATAGCCGATCAGCTTTCCCTCCACTGCTTCAGTGAAGAAGGGTTCGAACGCATAGCTGTCTTCGAAGTCACCTTCATCACGACAAGGCCTTCAGGTGGCTTCGCAATCGCATGCAAAAGCCTTTCGGTTCTTGCGTCATCCGTCCCGGCAATAATCGCCTCGACACGCTCGTCAATATTCTCGCCAATCCGACCGTTGGATTATTGTTTATCATTCCAGGATTCGACGGCACACTGCGCGTGAACGGACGCGCGACGCTGATGAATGACCCTGAGCTTTTGAAGAGCATGATTGCAAATGATCGCGCGCCCAAGCTCACCATTGTGGCGGAAGTGCGTGAGGTCTTCATGCATTGCGCCAAGGCATTTCGGCGCTCTCGCCTGTGGAGCCCCAACCGTTTCCACGATCGCACCGATATGCCATCACTGATGAAGATCATTTTGGACGAAACAACCGGCGCGCCCAGCGACGAGAATGAGATGCTCAAAATAGATAACGATCTCGAAAGAGAGTATGAGAGGACGCTTTATTGATTGGTCGAGAGCGATGCGCGCTGGTTGCCGCATTCAAGCAAACTATCACGCCGCACAGGTCTACCGATGGCCTCCAACTGCCGGCTCCATAAGCGTGATGGTCAATAGGACTTGCCGCTCGATGGCGATATCGCACTGCGTTTCGGTCAGCCGCCAGTAACTCCAGGTGGCATTGACCAACGTATAAAGACTTATGCCGAGATCAAAGAGCTGGTCGTCCGACCATGACGACCCAAGGCGTTTGAGAAGTCGAACGTAATTCGTGGCGAAAAGCTGCGAATGAGCGCGGGCGATACGCAACAGGTCCTCATAATAATACGAGGCGTCAACGATCGTGCGGTCAAGCCCGATTCCCAGTTGATATGCCCAGGTCTCGCGCAACAGCTCGCCAAGCTGGTTGCGCCAATTCTCGCGTTCGATTCTCTCGGATCCGGCTTCCAGAAAGCTGCGCACCTGGGTCAGTTTTTCCTCATAGATCTCGGCGATGACTGCCTCCTTGTTTGGAAAATAGTCATAGATGGAGCCGACTTTGATGCCGGCCCGTTCCGCAATCGCATTGGTGGTGATCGCGCGGATGCCCCGCTCGCGCATCACCTCATGCGCTGCTTCCATAATCGTCGCCTTGATCTTGCGCGATCGCACCTGAACAGGAGTGCGCTTGTCCCCCACGCTGGTCTCTCCGTGCTGTGAACTCTTCTGATTGGTCGTAATGCCATTTTGGCAAGAAATTTGCACTGCAAAAATATTCTCTTGCAGTGCGCGCAAATCCGAGTAATCATTCGGATTAGAGGGCGTGGTGCTCTTTTCGAACAAAGAGCGTTGCGGAAAAACATTCCCTCAATAAAAAAGGGGAACTTCCATGCTGAACCGTCGTCAATTCACGCTTGCATCAGCAACGGCGCTCGCCGCGCTTGCGCTGGCCAATTCGGGCCGCTCCTTTGCAAAAGATGAAAAAGTAGGCCGCATGCGCCTGCCGATCGATCCGGAGGGCCTTTATAATGTGCAGAGCATCTCGCTGGTCGTGAGCGATGTTCTCGGAAACTACCTGCTTGAATCACTCGTGTATCTCGATGAGAAGGGGCAAGCTCAGCCGTGGCTTGCGCAATCCTGGGAGCCGAGTGCGGATGGAAAGGTCATCACCTTCAAGCTCAAAAGCGGAAAGACATTTCACGACGGCACACCCTTCGACGCTGCGGCGGTAAAATTCCACTTCGACACCGTCCTCGATCCGAACAGTGCTTCACCATCGAAGGCAATGATCAGCGCGCTTGAAAGCGTGGAGACCCCCGACGACATGACCGTCGTCTTCTCCTTCTCAAGGCCTTTCGCGCCGTTCGTCAATTTGCTTGGCATGTCCTACTTCGGCTTCAATTCTCCGGCGGCCGTCAAGGCGGCTGGATCGGCTTACGCGCGTCATCCCGTCGGCACGGGACCGTTCATGTTCAGCAATTGGGTGCCTGGGACCAGCATCGAACTCGTTCGGTACCCCGACTTCAAGCAATATCGCCCCGATGCCAAGAACCAGGGCCCGGCCTATCTGGACCGTGTCATATTGAACGTGCTGGCTGAGGAAGGCGTCGTCGCCTCCGCGCTGCAGACCGGTGAACTGCAGGCCGGGCAGCTGACGGCGGATGCCGTGCAGCCCCTTCAAGGCGATTCTCAATATCACATCATCAACGATCAGAACGCCAAGAACCTGATGTTCATGGAGTTCGACTACAAGAAGCCTCCATTCGACGACAAGGCCGTCCGGGAAGCAATCAGCTATGCGATCGACCGTCAGGCGGTCCTAGCCGCTGCGTTCGGCGGCAACGGCAAGGTTGCTCTGGGGCCACTGTCGAGAGGTATTCCCGGCTACGATGACGTCGTCGCGCAGAAATACGGGACGCCTTACGACGCCGAAAAGGCCAAGGAGCTTCTCGATGCTGCCGGTTGGAAGGAAAATGGTGGGATCCGTGCAAAGGGAGGCACGATCGCCAAGTTCACCGTGCGCAGCTATGCCGACAGTACCACTGAACGGGCACTGGCTGTCATCCAGGCAAATCTCGCCGATGTCGGTATTCAAGTCGATGTCGGCACCGCAGATTGGGGAACATTCTATCCCGGGCTTCTCAAACCGGATTGGGACATGGATCTCAATCGCTGGACCTGGTCAGATCCCAACGTCATGTCCCAGCTGTTCCGCTCTCCAGGACACAGGCAGTTGCTGCCGGCCAATGCCGCAATCGACAATGCATTGGATGCGTCCGACACCGCACTCGATCCCGTCAAACGCATGCAATTCGTCAGCGATGCGCAAAAGGCCATTCTTGAGGATCGCCTGATCATCCCGCTCCTGACGGACTGGCCGATCACCGTCGTGCGCAGCGAGCTTCAAGGCTATCGCCTCGATTTCCTTGGACGGCTCTATGCATCCGATCTCCAGATCGCAGGATAGTCAGCCATGATGCAGTACGTTCTCAAACGTCTGCTGCTGCTGGTCCCGGTGATCACCGCGATTTTGCTGATCACCTTCCTGATGAAGGCCCTGATCCCGACGGACGCCGTCACCGCCATGTATCAGGGCCAATTATCCGGAAAGGACGCTGCGCAGGCAATCGCAACGCTCAGAGCGAAGTATCACCTGGATTTGCCCTGGTACCAGCAATTCTTCTTCTACGTGAAGGATCTGTTGCACGGCGATCTCGGCCAGTCGATCCGATTGCGCCGACCAGTGATCGACGAGATCGGTTATCGCTATGTCAACACGATTCTGCTTACCGGATTTGCGCTGGCGATTGCACTCATCCTTGGTCTTACGACGGGTATCCTTGCGGCCGCCCGCCGCAACACCTGGTTGGATGTGACTGCGACGACGATCGGCTTGTTTGGCATCTCGATGCCGGCATTCTTCTTCGGTCTGCTGTTGATTCTCGTCTTTTCGGTATGGCTGAGGGTGTTGCCCGTAGTTCCGCACGGACCGATCGCTATTCTGCTTCCGGCCTTCGCGCTTGGCATCATTGAGGCGGCCCCCCTTTCACAGGTGGCGCGCAGCAGTATGATCGACGTCTTGCGACGCGATTACATTCAGGCGGCGCGGGCGCGCGGTCAAAGCGAAATGGCACTGATTTTCCGTCATGCGCTGCCGAACGCGCTCATTGTCGTGTTGACGGTCGTCGGCTTGCAAATCGGTAATCTGCTCGGCGGCGCCTTCATCGTGGAAACGATTTTCTCCTGGCACGGCATAGGAGAACTGGCGGTCAACGCCATCCAGTGGAGGGATTTCGCCCTGACGCAGGCGATCATCCTGATCAGTGCCGCGACCTATCTCATCATCAACCTTGTGGCAGACATTCTCTATGCCTGGCTCGATCCGCGTGTGGAGCTTGTGTCATGACGGCCCTCTCCTTCGAAGAGCCCTTGGTTGTGGTTGTTCCGCGCTGGCGCATAATCACAGGTCGTCTTCTCCACAGCCGGGCGACGGTTGTCGGCGGCTCGATCGTCTTGCTTGTCGTACTGCTTGCGATCTTCGCTCCGTGGATCGCCCCCCATGATCCCTTCAAGATCGACCCTGTCCATCGCTTGAAGCCGCCAGGTTTCGACCATTGGATCGGCACTGACGAGGTCGGGCGCGACCTGCTCAGCCGCATCATCTATGGAACACGGTATTTTCTACTGATTTGCGCGGTGACGTCGTCGATTTCGGCAACGGCTGGCACATTCCTCGGCCTCCTTGCCGGAGCAGGCTCGCCGATGACCGACGGTATCATCATGCGCACGATCGATATATTGCTCGCCTTTCCATATATCCTCATGGTCCTGGTCGTAGTCGCTATCCTCGGGCCCAGTCTATGGACCGGCATGGTAGCGGTCGGCATAGCCGGTATCCCAGGATATGCTCGTCTCGTGCGCAGTACCGTGCTGACGGTCAAGCGCGAAGATTATGTGACCAGCGTCCGCGCGCTGGGCGCAAACGAGATGGAGATCCTGTTCGGCACCGTCCTGCCGAACGTATTGTCGCCACTGATCGTCTATTTCGCATTTGCAACGCCACTGTCGGCGCTCATCGCATCGGCACTCTCCTTTGCAGGACTCGGCACCCAGCCACCGGCGCCCGAATGGGGGGCGATGCTCGTCAATTCGCGAACCTATCTGTTCTCTGCTTGGTGGGCAGTTGCAGCTCCCGGTCTGGCTCTGTTCGTTTCCATTTTTGGGATGAACATTCTGGGCAACGGGTTGCGCGACGTGCTTGATCCGAGGAATTGACGCATGGAGCAACATCAATTGCAAACTACCTCGCCTCCCCTGCTCACTATCAGAGGACTGCAAACCCAATTCACTTCAGCTCGAGGTGCGATCAAGGCCGTCCAGAGTGTCGACCTGACGATAGCGGCCGGCGAGATCATCGGTTTGGTCGGAGAGTCAGGTTCCGGGAAATCCGTGCTTGCGCTTTCGATCCTCCGGCTCATCCAGTCTCCGGGCCGAATAACCCAGGGGCAAGTCTTCTTCGCTGGCAGAGATGTTCTGACGATGTCGAAACGCGAGCTCTCAACATGGCGCGGCCGCGATATCGGGATGATCTTCCAACAGCCGCAAGGTAGCCTCAACCCGGTTCGCCGCATTGGCTGGCAGGTGGCCGAGCCGCTTCGACGACAGGAGAGAATTAGTCGCAAAGCCGCATGGGATAAGGCCGTGACACTCCTTCGTTCCGTCGGCATCCCGGCGCCCGAAGAAAAGGCTCTTGCCTATCCGCATCAACTATCTGGCGGACAGGCGCAGCGCGTCATGATCGCTATCGCCCTGGCGCTGAGGCCCAGGCTCCTGATAGCAGATGAGCCGACCACGGCGCTGGATGTGACGATCCAGGCGCAGATTCTTGAACTCCTGCGTGACAGCTGCCGCGATTTCGGGACGTCGTTGCTGCTCGTCACACATGATCTGGGCGTGGTTGCTCGTCTCGCCGATCGTGTCGCCGTCATGTATGCCGGTCGGATCGTAGAAGAAGGTCCCGTGTCCGTGATGCTGACCAGGCCTGAGCACCCCTATGCGCGTGGTCTTCTCGATGCTGCCCCGCGGCTCGGCCAGCTTGCTGGCCAGAGGCTCAAAGACATTCCCGGCAGCATTCCTGACTTGAGCCGTCCCATGCCCGGCTGCGCCTTCGCCCCGCGCTGCGAACGGCGCGCAAAACTCGAACTTGATGCATGCATGACCGCTCCGCCTCCCTTCACATCGATTGGCGAGCGCCATTCTGCCCGTTGCTGGGCGCTGCCTCAAGCGGAGGAGGCCCTTCCCATCGCGACCGTAGTGGAGGACCGCGTATGAGTATCCCTCCGCTTCTTAGGGTCGACGGGCTCCATGTCCGCTATCCCGTGCGCAAGGGTCTGTTCGGTGGTATCGCCGGCCATATCAACGCCGTCGATGGCGTCAGCCTGACACTCGACCGCGGCGAGACGCTGGGCCTCGTTGGTGAATCCGGTTGCGGCAAGAGCACGCTCGGTCGCACGGTCATCGCGCTCCAGAAACCAAGTGAAGGCCAGGTACTGTTCCGAAATCAGGATCTCTTCGCACTTCGGCCCGAGGAATTGAAGCAGCAACGGCGCTTTGCCCAGCTGATCTTCCAGAACCCGCGCAGCTGTTTTGATCCGCGCCGCACGGTCGGCTCCTCCGTGCGCATGGCACTGGATATCCAGGAAATGCTCGACCCTTCCGAACGGGACGATGCGGTCGCTGACATCTTCCGTAAGGTGGGTCTTCGGCCGGAGCATCGCTTTCGCTATCCCCATGAGCTTTCAGGCGGTCAATTGCAACGCATCGGGATTGCCCGCGCCCTTATCCTCAAGCCCAGCCTGATTGTTTGTGACGAACCGGTCTCTGCGCTCGACGTATCGGTACAGGCACAGATCCTCAATCTCCTCAGCGATCTGAAAGCCGAATTCCAGCTGGCCCTCTTGTTCGTGTCGCATAATCTTGCGGTTGTCGAGTATATCGCCGACCGCGTCGCCGTCATGTACTACGGTCGGATCGTCGAGATTGCCCCCACTCGCCAGTTGTTCTCCGATCCGCGTCACCCCTATACGCGCGCGCTTCTGGCTGCTGTCCCTTCGATCGATATTGGCCGCCGCGACGATCCCGTACTGCGCCTCGCCGACCCACCGGATCCGGCCCATCTTCCGACCGGTTGCCGCTTCCGCACCCGCTGCCCACTGGCCTTCGCCCGTTGCGTGGAGGCCGAACCGCCTATGGCTATGGGGGAAGGTGGGCACAGGGTCGCCTGCTGGGCGACTGGAGAAACAGCGATGAGCGCGGTACCAGCAGCCACCGAAGCATCCAAGAAATGAAACACTGAAAGACAGGGAGTAACCCCATGACAGAATGGCTCGATGCCGCCCTCGCCTACGCAGGCAGGTGGATTGACTTTCAAATGCAGCAGGCCGAGCAGCCTGGCTGCGCGGTTGCGGTGGCAAAGAAGGGCGAAGTCATCTTCGACAAAGCTTTTGGCGTAGCTGATCTAAGGACCGGCGAAGCGCTAGGAACAGAGCATCGTTTCCGTGTCGCCTCTCACTCCAAGACCTTTACCGCTGTCGGCATCATGATGCTGCAGGAGGCCGGCCGTCTACATCTGGACGATCGCATAGGCCTCTATATCAAGGATCTCGATCCGACGGTTGCGGACACGACAATAAGCCAGCTGCTTTCCCATTCCGGCGGCATCATGCGCGACGGACGCCTATCATCCCATTGGCAGGTGACTGCGCCGTTCTTCGACGCCGCAGCCCTACGGGAGGAACTGGCACTCCCGCTGACGATCGACGCCAACACTCGCTTCAAATATTCCAATCTCGGTTTTGGCCTCCTGGGTTTCCTTATCGAGGCAATCACCGACGAAGCCTACATCGATTGGATCATGCGCGAGGTCGTTATAGCGTCAGGCCTTAAACACACCACGCCGGATATGCCTCTAGCAGATGGGACGCCACTTGCCTTTGGTCATAGTGGTCGCCTGCCGTTTGGCCGCGGTGCGATCGACGGGCATCAACCAACCTTTGCGCTGGCCGCTGCAACCGGTTTCGTAAGCACTGCTGCCGATCTTGCCCGTTTCTTTTCAAGCCTTGATCCGGCCACGGAGACAAGCCTGCTTTCGAAAGCAAGCAGGCGCGAAATGGGTCGCCGCCATTGGCAGGTGCCACACAGTTCCGAGCCGCGTTACTACGGCCTCGGTACGATGCTGATGGATGCGGGAGGCCATGCGCTCATTGGCCACGCGGGGTCTTTCCCGGGCTTCATCAGCCGGACGGCCACTATACCTGAATGGGGCGTCACCTTATCGGTGGTTACGAATTCAGTCGACGGACCCGCCAATGCCTGGCTGGAAGGCATCGTATCCATCATGGACCGCTTCAGCATCCACGGCTCCCCTATCGAAAGGCTTGCCGACTGGGCCAGCCGTTGGTGGACGCTGTGGACGGCCATAGACCTTGTGCCCATGGGCGACAAGGTCTTCGTCGGCAATCCTGGAGGACTGAAGCCGTTCACGGATGAGGCCGAACTGGAAATATTAAGTTCAAACGAAGGAAAGATCGTCCTTGCGAATGGCTTCGCAAGCCACGGCGAGCCCGTCCGGCGCAGCTTCGACGTCAGTGGAAAGCCAGAACGCTTGCTCTTGGGCGGCAGTGATTGGTCCCCCGATCCGGCTCGTTTGGCGATTTCCTACGCGGGTCTTCCCTCCGGGCCGAAATAAGCTCCGGGTCGCTCTGAACAACCCTCCTTGTCCCTAGTGGTCGCATCGGTGCCGTCCATCGGCTGGCACCGACTGCGCAAGATCGATACTTTTTTTGCTTACCGAGGTTTCCCACATGCCCGTCATCGAACGCATCGGCGCTTACGCCGAAGACTTGACTGCTATCCGCCGTGATATCCACCAACATCCGGAAATCGGCTTTGAAGAAGTGCGTACCTCCGGGATCGTTGCCAAACGGCTTGAAGAATGGGGTATCGAAGTGCATCGTGGCATCGGCCGGACCGGTGTGGTCGGCATCCTGAAGGGCGATCTCGGCGGCGGTCGCCGCATTGGCCTGCGGGCCGACATGGACGCCCTGCCGATGGAGGAACGCACCAACCTGGCCTATGCGTCGAGATACCCGGGTCGGTTCCATGGATGCGGGCATGACGGCCACACGACGATGCTGCTTGGTGCTGCACGCTACCTCGCGGAAACACGCAATTTCGCTGGTACCGCAGTTTTTATTTTCCAGCCAGGCGAGGAGGGGTGTGGTGGAGCTCGTGCCATGCTCGCCGATGGCTTGTTCGAGCGTTTTCCCTGTGATGAAATCTATGGCCTGCACAATGCGCCGAATGATGACCCCTATCGCGTTGGTATCAAACCAGGCCCGGCGATGGCCGGCGCGGATTTCTTCGATTTACGCATTCGCGGTCGCGGCAGCCATGGCGCCATGCCCGAGCACTCGCGCGATCCGATCATCGTCGCTACGGCTCTGGTTCAGGCGCTGCAGACGGTGGTCAGTCGCAATATCAGCCCGCTCAAGCAGGCTGTCGTATCGGTCACTCAGATCCACTCGGGCAGCGCCTATAATGTGGTACCGGAGGAAGCGGTAGTTTCTGGCACCGTGCGATTTCTGGACAACGCGGTGAATGAACTCATCCGCAGCCGCATTCGATCGATCGCAGAAGGTCTCGCGGCATCGTTCGAGGTCGAAATCGAGGTCGATATTCGGAATGTCTTCGATGTGTTGATAAACACGGAAAGCCTTGTTGAGGCCTATATGGAAGCCGCGCGCGATGTCGTGGGAGACAGTCAAGTGTATCTGAAAACGAAGCCCGTCATGGGCAGCGAAGACTTTGCTGACATGCTTCACGCTGTTCCGGGTGTCTACTGCACCATCGGCCACGCCGGCGAGGTTCCCGTACACAATCCGGGCTTCATGCTCGATGACGGCATTCTGCCTATCGGAGCAAGCTTGCTTGCCCGGATCGTGGAGAGGAGGCTCCAACACTTTTGATCACTGATGCGAAGGCCTCATAGCGATGCCGGTCTCTCTCGCGCCATCGAGATCGCGGCTGTGCCAATGGCCGGATCGGTTTTGCGGCCGTCGAGCGTCAGCACGCCGGCCAAGCTTGCGTCGTGCACGCGCGATCACCTCGAAGAGGCCTGTTCAGCAACGGACTTGGCCTACCCACTCTCGGTGAACAGTTTGCGGTTGCCATGCCGCACGCGCGCCGACGCAACGCTCGCCACTAGTTGCACAGACTTGTAGGCGCACAATCTTGGCTGCGAGGACCATCCCATCGCGCGATCCAGCCCACGGCTAAATTGCTACCAACACGCTATGGCACGGAGGTCGGGTTACCACCCCCGTGTGACATCAGCGGTTGGTCCTGTCAGGCCAAATCGGCGACGAGGTTTTCCGGCAGCAGGCTCAGAATGTTGCCACGGATCGATGACTGACCTTTTATTGCAACCTGGCTCCTCATCGCCTCCGACGGCCATTCAAGATCGCCTTAAGCGCCTTGTTGAACGCTCGGCGTCCGATAGCAGGTATCTGGCTTCATTATCGGGGACCGCGCCTGTAGCTGGATCACGGACTTTCGTTAAAAACCTGATTGGCGCCCGCCGAGCTTACTCGACAACCCTGTCCATGCGTCCCACAAGGAAAATGTAGGACAATGCCGCAATGATCGCCAGAATCGAACAAAGTGCCAATGCCGGCGCAAAGCTGCCGCCCTGAACCAGATAGCCGATCGCGATCGGAATAACGATACTCGAAAGGCCCCCGAACAGATTGAAGACCCCGCCAGTCAATCCGATTAACCGCTCCGGTGCGAGAGCTGACACGTATGACCAGGTGATCGAGGCCATTCCGGTACCAAAAAAAGCCACTGCTAGAAAAAGAATGATCAGAGCTGGGCTCTCGACGAACTGCGCGCCGACGATCAGAACCGAAAGAGCAATTCCGGTAAGAACTGGGATTTTGCGAGAAGAACTGAGGGTAAAGCCGCCACGCAAGAGCGCATCAGAAATGAATCCTGAAACAAGAACGCCTGCAAATCCGGCGAGAAATGGCACCGAAGCGTAGAAACCTGCTTTGATGAAATCGAGGTGTCGGTATTGAACCAAATAGGTGGGAAACCACGTCAGGAAAAAATTCGCTGAAGCAAGGTAGCTAAATTGGCCAATATAAATTCCCCAAAGCTTTTTCTTGCTCAAAACGATCTTCAGATCGGTCCACGAGAATGTCTTTCGGTGCGCCTGCTCGGATTGAAGACGGGAGCTTAGCTCTGGAACGCCGCCGCCGGATTTAATCAGATCAAGCTCGGCGTCATTCGTTCCGCGGAATTGGTGTGGGTCGCGGTAGATCGTAGCCCAGAGCACGGCTGCTATGATGCCAAGAATACCAGTTAGAACGAAGACGGAACGCCAACCATAGGCGGCTTCTATCCAAATTAGCACAGGTGTCAGAAACCCAAGTCCGACATACTGCGCTGAGATGTAAATGCCAATTGTGCTAGCGCGCTCCCGCTCCGGGAACCAGGTGGTGACGATTCTGTTGTTGACGATGTAGCTTGGAGCCTCGAAAACGCCGACGAGCAACCGGAGAATAAAGAGACTGACGATGCCTGCGACGAAACCAAGGCTCAGCGTCGCGATCGACCAGACCAGAATGGTCAGTGGGTAGACCACTCTCGGATGAACCCGGTCCGCTATCCATCCCCCTGGAATTTGCATCGCCGTGTATGTCCAGCCAAAAGCCGAAAAGAGCCAGCCCATGGTCACAGGATCAATCTTTAATTCTCCTGAAAGATTTGGGGCTGTGATGGATAGATTCGTCCGATCCAGATAATTAATGACCCCCGTCAGAAATAATAGCGCGGTTATGACAAAGCGTGTTCGGCTCGGGGCCGCGAGCGTAGCCGATATGGACATATATCCTCCTCCCAAAGTTTATTGTGATTACCAGTTTGTAAAGCTTCCATCCCGGCGCCGAAGGTGCGGCGGCTCGAAAAACTGAAAGTCCAGTTTTCTCAGGGCATCTTCATTGACCTCAATGCCAAGCCCCGGGCGGTCCGGAACCTTATAATTGCTGCCCTGGAGACGAACCTGTTCGGGAAAGAGCTCCGTTGCGTCGAATCCCAGCTGCTCGACCGGCGAAGAGCGGCATTCGAGCCAGGAGAAATTTGAGACAGCGGCAGCAAGATGGACGGTCGCAGCTGTACAGATTGGGCCAAGGGGATTGTGCGGCATGAGGTCGACATAATGGGCTTCGCTCCATCCCGCGACCTTCATCGCTTCGGTGAAGCCTCCGACGTTGCAAATATCCAGTCGATTGAATTGATGGATGTCCCGCTCGATGTAAGGAAGAAATTGCCATTTGGATGAAAACTCTTCGCCAATCGCGAAGGGGATATCCGTCATTCGCCGCAATGCCTCATAGGCCTCCGGCGTCTCATCCCGTATCGGCTCCTCGATGAAGTCCAGCGTCCCGCTTGGCATTTTCTGACAGAAGGATGCAGCTTCCGCAACGCTCAGTCGGTGGTGATAATCTATCCCCAATACCGCTGCCGGCCCAAGTTCCTCTCTCACCTTGACCATCCACGGAGCTGTGCGCGCGATTGATTCCCGTGGCTCGAAGATGTCCGTCGAATGTTGTCCCCATGGCACAAACCGAATGCAGGTCCAGCCGGCGTTCATGAGTATTTTGGCCTGCTCGACCATTTCGGGACCAGGATCGGCGGGCGCCGTTGCGAAAGCGGGAACAAGGTCACGCTGCTTTCCACCCAGCAGGTCGAACACCGGGACACTCAATGCCTTCGCGCGAACATCGTGGAAGGCGATATCCAGCGCGCCGATTGCCGCTGACAAAACGCGTCCGCCTTCGAAATACTGGCTGCGGTACATCTCCTGCCATAGCGCACCAGCTCGCCTGACGTCGCGGCCCAGAAGAAATTCACTGTAGTGTCTGATCGCACCGACAACCGCATGCTCGCGACCCGTTAATCCGGATTCGCCCCAGCCATAGATGCCATTTTCAACGGTAACCTTGACGAGAAGCTGGTTGCGGTGGCCTACCCTCGGGGTGAAGCATTCAATCTTAGCAATTTTCATCGGTATCTACTTTTGGAATGGTTTAAGATTAGACGGCTCGGGGTGATCGGCGCATTGGGTCCCGAATGGCAAGGGCCATGGAGAATGCCTTCCCAAAAACGCTCGGCATTGTTCATTGCGCATCAGTATGCTCTCGCTCGATTGCCACTCTGCCAGCCGGCTTCAAAGCTTTTCGTCATCACACCGAGCAAGGAGGCAACGAGAAGCGATCCGGATAAAAGGAGAAACGATGCATCAGGCCCCCCTGTTATCGCGTTGAGATAACCGATGAAATACGCGCCCACAAAAGCGCCCAGTATCCCGACACTGTTGATCAGTGCCAACGCTCCTCCCGCGACATTCCGAGGCAGGATTTCGGGAATAGTGGCGAAGAACGGTCCATACGGGACATAGAGCGCTCCTGCCGCGAGAACGATCGCAATATAGGCAAGCCAAAAATGCGAGTTTCCAGACAAATAGGAGACAAGAAAACCGGCTGCTGCCAACATTTGAAACGGCCAAATGAAGGGGCGCCGTTTCTGGACCTTGTCTGACCATGTCGAGCCAGAGAACATCAGGATTGCACCAAGCACATAAGGCACGGAACTAAGCCAACCAATCTCGGTCATGCCGTAGTTGGAACCGCCTTTCAAAATGGCGGGCAACCAAATGACCAACCCGTTCGCGCCGACGCTCCAGAACATGTACTGGAAGGCGAGGACCCATACCGTTGGCTTGGCAAGCGCTTCACGGTAGTTGCGGACGGGCTCGATTTCGCCTTGCTCTTCAGCAAAGGCATTCTCCAGATCCTCGCGCTCCTTGGGTGAGAGCCAACTCGCCTGGGCAGGATGATCGTTGACAGCATAGAGCCAAACGGCCGCCAGAATAACTGCTGGCACACCCTCGATCACGAACATCGCCCGCCACCCGAATTGATCGACGAGATAACCCGATAAAATCGACATCCAAAGAAGAGTAATCGGATTGCCAAGGATCATGATGCTATTTGCGCGTGACCGCTCTTTTTTGGTGAACCAATGGCTCAAAAAAATCAGCGTGCCTGGGAAAACAGCACTCTCAACGACGCCCAGCAGGAATCGATCGGCAAACAACAACGACAAATTGGTGATGAGGCCGGTGCCAGCAGCAAGTAGCCCCCACAGAACCATGCTCCAGAAGATCAGTTTTCTAGCGCTGTAGCGCGTGGCATAGTGCGCGGCTGGTATCTGAAAGAGGAAATTGCCTAGGAAAAACAACGCCCCCAGAAACGAATTTGCGTTATCCGTAATGCCCAGGTCCTTCGCCATGCCCGCGGCGGATCCAAAGCCATAATTGGCCCGATCTACGATCGCGACGCTGTAGACGACGAACACGACCGGTGCGATTCTGAGCCATCGCGATGGCGCAAGGTTGACGTTCTCCATTTAAACTCCTCCCCTTTCCAGTGTTCTCCAAAGGCCCGGAACTGCGACAGGCCGCCAACGGCGATCCTCCTCCACAGCTTGCAAGAACGTCAGCATTGCTGTTCGATCGCGAAGGTCGTCGCGGAAACGCCCTTCTGCCTCCTAACGACGGCGGAAGCCGATTTTCGCAGCTGCTTTTTGCGTCACATCAACGTGTCCAACCACGCGGTCATGCCGCCATTCTCTTGCCACATCGATTCGAGCCCCTCTTCCCGATAAGGATGTTCGCGTGCGACTTCATCGTTGAGTTCGATCCCACCTAGCCCCGGTTCAGATGAGATCGCATAGGACCCGTCGTTGGGCATCGGACAATTTCTCACCAGCTGCTGTCGCCAGGGCACATCGAAAGCGCTAAACGATTCCTGCTTCCAAACATTTGTCGTGCATGCGTCGATCTGCAGCGCGGCGGCCGTCGCGACAGGCCCGAATGGGGAATGAAAAGAGACAGTGACGTATGCCGAATCTGCTATGGCCGCAATCTTGCGCGATTCGAGTATCCCACCGACCTGGATTGGATCTGGCTGTAGGATAGCAACCTCGGACGCCGCGAGTAATTGCGGCACGTGGTAACGGGAATAGCATCTTTCGCCGGTGGCAAGGCGGACGGGTATGGACCGGCCGACCTTCGCAAGTGCCTGGGCGTTTTCGGGGTCGACAGGCTCTTCGAACCAATAGACATCGTAGTCCGCCAGCCTGCGACCGACGTCGATTGCGGTGCCGACGCTAAAGCGCCCGTGCCCGTCGACGAGGATATCTACGTCCGGACCAACAGCGTCACGTACAATCGCGACCTTCTCCATGCCACGTCGGATATCCGCCGTCGCAGGATCTCGGCCGAGGGCCCAGAAGGGATCGAATTTAAGTGCTGTAAACCCCTGGGCGACAACTTCGCGGGCTGCGCCGTGTAGGTCGTCAGGATCCTTTCCCGCTCCCGTCCATCCGTTGGCGTATGCCGGCATCGAGTCGCGCACCCTTCCGCCAAGCAGATCGTGGACCGGCCGCCCCAAATGCTTTCCGCAGATGTCCCACAGGGCCATTTCAATTGCTGCGATGGCACTGTTCAGAACAGGTCCCCCGCGAGCATATTCGTTGCGATACATCGCCTGGACGAGACGCTCGATCTCAAAAACAGAATTGCCAATGACGTAGCGGCGGAAGAGAGTGACCGCCGCCGTTTCGACAGTCTTCGCCTGCCATTGCATGGTGCCTTCACCCAGGCCGGTCAGGCCGTTGTCCGCCGTGATTCTGACAATTAGAAGATTGTTCCAGGGCCTTCCCACCAGGAATGTTTCTATCCTGATCGCCTTCGGTGTTCGATTTTTCACGGCCATACCTCAACGTGCGTCTTTATCCAAAATTATCCGACTATTTTATAAAATCAACAGACGATTTTCGATATTGTATGCGGTAGATCGGAGTTGATGATTGTGCGAATATCGGCAGAAAGCAGAGAACGCAGATGGACATTGAAGAGAACACGCTTAGGACAAATCGCGACGAACCCGCTCCGCCGTTCGAGGGCATGGCCAAAGAAAAGTCCGCGACGCATTATGATACGTTGCGCGATCTCATTCGCGCTGACATTACGTCATCCTTTTTCAAGCCAGGACAACGGCTTGTCGTCGGCGAGCTCATCAAACGGTACAATACCAGCCCCCAACCGGTCCGCGACGCGCTGAACCAACTCCAGGGTGAAGGCTTCATACTTATCAGCCCCAATCGAGGGGCCAGCGTCCGCATCCTTGATGAAAGCTTTGTGCGCAATATTTTTGAGATCCGCGCGCTCTTGGAGCCGCTTCTGGTCGAAAGATTTTGCAGATATTGCACATCTGCGATGATCGAAGAGCTGAAGGGGGTGCAACTGGACTTCGAGATTGCCGTACGCGACGAAAATGCAGACATAGTTGAATCTGCCAATTCGAAGTTCCACGATCTGATCTTCCGCTCCGATCCCAATACAGAGGCCATTGAAGTCCTGGAACGATATGCAGATTTGCTGGAGTCCTTCCGTCGGCGCCTGCCCTCGATTCCATATCGAATGCGGGCCAGGATCGAGGAACACCGCGCCATTCTCGCAGCATTTGAGGCTGGTGACCCAACGGTTGCAGCAGACGCTGCTAGGCGTCACGTTCGCGCTGCTGGCGATGATTTCCTCGAGGCCATGCGGCAGATCAAGGGAAATCGGCTTGGATGACCCCACCCGATTTCACCTGTCGCACACACGGAAACCCACCGCGCCCGCTCGACTTCGCCATGAAGACGCCATTTCGTTCTGCCTCTGGCGCAGACTATTGCTGTCTCTGATCTTCCTGCCTGAAGGCCCGTCGCTTGCCGCAAACCTTCCGGCGGCGCTGGCAGGTTTCTCAAAGCTCGGGCTTCCTGCCCTAATAATGCTTGCCAGCCGATGGCGACGGGCGCATCAAAAATTGCTGCGAAATTGATGTTGTCAGTCCCGAGATAGCCACGGTGGCTTTCGCCGATATGAACATAGCCAATCTTGTCGGCTGCATGACGGAACAAGCCCGACGTCCGCCTCCTCGATATTCATATAGAACGTATAAGGGCGAAGAAAGACATTAGAAGCGCCCGTGTCCGTCATATATTGCATACCCTGTGCGGCCATGTTCAGCACGTTACTTTCGAAGCGATTGACGATCTCAAGATTAAAGCGTGACGCCGGACGCCCTTGCCCGGTCCGCTACCTTCGACAGGGCGGAGACACTGATATCCCACGCCTGCCTCGTCAACGCCTGTTCCTGTTTGCCGTGGGCCGAGCTCAGGATCCCGGCCAATTTAGTGCCGCCAAGGTCGCGCACCAGGGCCACTGCCCGGTCGAGGATGTCCTGGCCATTGGCTATGATAGGCGCGTCCGCACTCGAGATGTCGCCTTCCGGAGGTAGTCCCATGCTGATCGCCACATCGAGATTGAGCTCCTTGATGCGTTCTGCGAGCCATTTCACGTCGACCTGCTTTGGATCGAGATACGAGAACTCGATCAGTTTGTGGCCCAGCTCTTGGACGAGCCTGCGCTCCAGACAAACGAGTGAGCACCGATTTTCGACATGTGACGACCAATCCTTTCGTTCAGATAGAGATCGGGGCCCGCGACCAAGCGGGTCCTTTCCGTGCGGCGCCCTTATCGAGCAGCAGTCCGGCCCTTGTAGTCCTTGATGTTGTCCGCAGTGATCAGCTTCGGATCGAGCAGAACGGTCGGCTCGGACAGCTTCTTGCCGTTCAGAACGTCGACGGCCATCTTCAGGGAGTCGCCGGCCATTGTGTATGGGTCCTGTGAAGCGGACGCCTTGATCATCGACTTGCCGCTTGCCAGCGACTTCTCGATGTCGGGCGCGCCGTCGACCGATGTGATGAAGAACTCGTTTCGGCACTTGCTTTGCGGCGAGCTCCGCACCAATGCCCGTCGGGTCGTCGATCGCGAAGACCGCGTCAATCTTGTCGAAGCGAGTCAGAAGGCCCTCAGCATGATGATGTCGACGCCTGCTGCGATGAAGCTGTCGATCTGCGAGACCTGCTTGTTGAGGTCATAGTCGGCCGATACGGATGTGACCTGAACATTCGGATTGATCTTCTTGGCGCTGTCCCCGATGCCCTTGATGGTCGCGACGAAGAACGGGTTGCCGAACGGGCCGACAGAGATGCCGATCTTGTTCAAGCCCTTGGCGGCAGCAGGCATCGCGATGGCGGCCGCGAGTGCGGTGCCGACAAGCAGTTTCGAAAGTGCACGCATATTATTCCTCCATGTTGGTGACGCTCCCGGCGCACCCAGTTTTCCGGCAGATTCCGGTCCCCTGAGCCGTATGTCATGTACGGCTAAGTCCTTTTAGCCTGTAACGGTCGAGCGTCACGGCGACGATGATGACGAGCCCTTTGATGATGTACTGCCAGATGTCGGAGACGCCGACGAGAATGAGGCCGTTTGAGAGCACGGAGGAAAGGCCGCGACCGACCATCATCGAGACCAGTTTGGACGCGGAGAGATCCTGGCGATCGAGAGTACCGACGTAGCTGCTGTCGCGCAGGACGCTGACACGGTCGGCAAGCTGATAGATCTCCTCCATGCGATGGTTGATGTAGATGATGGCACCCTGCGCCTTCAACCCGGCGATGACTTCGAACAGGCGATCCGTCTCGCGAGACGTCGGTGACGTCGTCGGCTCGTCCATGACGATGATACGGGCGTTGGTCGTCAGCGCTCTTGCGATTTCGACCATCTGCCGCTCACCGGGGGACAGTGCGGCGACCAACTCATTGGGACCGAATTCGATTCCCAGGCGTCAGGATTGGCCGGGCGCGGGCGCGGGTCGTCGCCTTGTCTAGCACTCCGTACGTGAAGGCTTAGCACCCAAAAACATGTTCTGGGCGGCAGTGAGATTCGGCGCGAGCGAAAGCCTGGTATATGCCGGAGATGCCGCTCGCCTTGGCGCGGATCGGATCGCCCGACACGATGTCAGGACGGCTTTTGGATCACGTTCTGATGTACAATGACCCCTGCCCGGATGCTGGAATCGCCGAAGCTATCGCGGCCGCAGCGCACCAACGCCGCTCGCTTCTGCATCCAGACGTTTGTAAGTCCTGAATGACGCCGCTGCAGGCGATACCTGCTTTTGATCGACTGCGCGACAAGCTTCCCCTCCCGGCAGACTAAAATGGCGCTTAAGCCGGCGAATGGCATCGCGATTGCATGACTACATCAGCGGTCGTCTGCCGCACCTTAAGGATCTTGGCCGCTCAGGCCGGCAGGCTCACCGGCCTGCGCGAAAATCGAGGATTTATTATTATGTTTCATACCTTGCATGCTTCGCCCGAAAACTGCGCCTGGGGCTTTTTCGACCCCGCCCAGCCGCCAGCCCTGACCATCGACAGCGGCGATACCGTCACCATCGAGACCGTCTCGGGTGGCCCCGATGTGCTGCCGAAGGGTGATTTTCATATCCCGCCGGAGCTTCTTGATATTCACGCGAGGAGCAGACAGGAAATGCCGGGGCATATTCTGACCGGTCCGATTGCGGTACTCGGCGCGAAGCCCGGCCATGTACTGGAAGTACGGATCAAGGATGTCCGGCTTCGACAGGACTGGGGATATAACGTGATCCGGCCGCTCGCCGGAACGCTACCCTA
This sequence comes from Rhizobium sp. BK376, assembly GCF_004341625.1. Lineage (GTDB taxonomy): Bacteria > Pseudomonadota > Alphaproteobacteria > Rhizobiales > Rhizobiaceae > Rhizobium. The sequence continues at coordinate 24,603 of NZ_SLZG01000028.1, forward strand.
CGACTTCGAGACGGCACGGCTGTTGAACATTCCCCTCGATGCCGAAGCGGGCGTCGCCCGCCTGCCCTGGGGCCTTGATCTGCCGCTCGCGCCCTTCTTCGGCGTGATGGGCGTCGCGCCGCCCGCCAATTGGGGCCGCATTTCCTCAATTATGCCACGCGCGCATGCCGGCAATATCGACAACAAGGAATTGGTCGCAGGAACAACGCTTTACCTTCCTGTCTTCAACGAGGGCGCGCTATTTTCCTGCGGCGACGGACATGGCGCGCAGGGCGATGGCGAGGTCTGCATCACGGCGATCGAGACCGCCCTCAGCGGCACCTTCGAGATGATCGTCCGCGACGATCTGGAACTCACCTATCCGCAGGCGGAAACGCCGACCCACTACATTACCATGGGCATGGACCCCGATCTCGACCAGTGCGCGGTGATGGCGCTGCGCGATATGATCACGTTGCTGGGACACAAGGGCGGCCTGTCGCGCGAGGATGCCTATACGCTCTGCAGCCTCGCCGGCGATCTCAGGATCACCCAGACCGTCAACGGCTGCAAGGGCGTCCATATGATGATGGCGAAGAACCTCGTGGATCGCGGCTGACCGCTGGAGCCGGAGGATTCCCGGCTCCTTTTTCTCCATCTTGAGACCGGCTTTCACGCCCCCTTGGTGACGCCCTTGAGGCTGATCAATCCGGTCGGCAGAGGCGTGAAGCCCTTGATATCCTTCGAGAGTACGAAGGGCCACGGCTGATGGTAGAGATAGATGATCGGCAATTCGTCCTGCAGGACGGATTGAGCATCATCATAGAGCTTCTTGCGCGCATCGAAATCAGGCGTCACCTTAGCCTGGTTCAGATCCTTGTCGACCTGATCGTTGCAAAGCCCTGCATAATTGAGCCCGGCCTTGCAGACGACGAAGTCGTGGATATTGCCGTCTGGATCGTAGCGGCCCGACCAACCGGTGAGCAACGCATCGAAATTGCCCTGCTGCGCCTGCTGCAGCATCGTCGTGAACTCGACCGCGTGGAGCTTGATATCGAAGCCTGCCTCCGCGGCCATCGCCTGGATCATCTCGGCGATCTGCTCGCTGGTCGTCGAATTGGCAAACATCAGTTCGAACGAGACGCGGTCGACCCCAGCCTCCTTCAGCAGTGCCTTGGCTTTCGCGACATCGCGTGTGGTGACGGGAAACGCCGTGTCGTGATAGGGGCTGATCGGTGTGAATGGCTGCTGCGCCGGTTCGAACGTGCCCGCGCCGACGACATCGTTGATGACGTTGCGGTCGATCGCCAGCTCCAGCGCCTGGCGCACGCGCTTGTCCTTTGCCAGCGGCCCGCTGGCGCGGTTGCCATTGCCGACATTGATGGTGATGCCCTGATAGCCGACGCTGGTGATCTGCGCGAGCTGCAGTGTCGGATCGCTCTTCACCGAGGGAATATCCGTCGGCGCCAGCCGTTCTAGCATGTCGAGCCCGCCCGATTTCAGGTTCGCGAGGCGCACCGTCGTATCGGGCATGATCATGAAGGTCACCTTGTCGAAATGGTAGTCGGCGGCATTGCGATAGTCCGCGAATTTCTCCAGCGTGATGCTGTAGTTCTGCTGGCGCGTCACGAACTTATAGGGGCCGGAGCACACCGGCGCGGTGACGGCGCTGTCGAAGCTGGCTGGCGAAAGCATCATCCCGGCGCGGTTCGACAGCTGCGGCAGCAAGGTGGGATCGGGCTGCTTCAGCTTGATTTTAAAGCTCAGATTATCGAGAACATCAACGCTGACGACCGATTGCAGCTCCGATTTGCGCATGCTGTCCGGCATGGTTCGCGCTCGGTCTAGATTGGCTTTGACGGCTGCGGCATCGATCGGCTTTTCGTCGTGAAACTTGAGATTGGGCAGCAGCGTCATCGTCAGTTCGGTTTTGTCGGCACTCCACGACCATTTTTCCACAAGCTCGGGCTTCGCTTCCAGATCCGCGCCGACCGCGACCAAGCTGTCGCACAGCGATTCAAAAACGACTTCGCCGACGAAGGTGCGCGAGCGCGCGGGGTCGAGGCCGTCGAGATCGTCCTGAAGGCCGATCTTCAATTCGCTGGCCGAGGCGCCGCTCGCAAGCAGCATCGCTCCCATGATTGGAAGCAGATAAGAAAATCTCATTACGCTCTCCTAATTGCTGGCTGAATATGGTCTTGACAGGAGCCGGCGCTTGGTTTTGCCGCGGGCAATAACAGCGGCTGCCCTGCCCCATCGTCGTACGCAAGATATGCACGTCATACGTCCGCGCATTGGTCGACAAACCGTCCTGCCAAGTAAAACGGAACGGCGTGTCAAAAGCCAAATTTCGGGACGTGCCCGTGGGTCACGCAAATGGCGTGCCAGATATCCAAGCCTTTAATAAGGAAATTCCAAAATTCATTTCTCCGTTATTCCTAAAAACCAGGCCGCGCCCTGGTCTGTGCAAATCCGAACGCGCATGCTAGTAGCCCTGACGTGAATTTCTTGGTCCTTGCGGCTTATGTGACAAGCTGGTCGACATCACCCCGGATGGAAAGCTTCAGCCGCGGTTCTCGACCACTGGAGCTGGTCGCCCGACAATCTGACGCTCACGCCTAAGTTTCGAGACCACGTTTTTTTCGGGACGGCGCGTCGATGAACGCGGCGGGATCAACCTCGATCGGTAGCGCAATGATCCTATCTCCTGGCGGAAATTCGAGCTGAAGCCCGTCGCAATGCCGTCGATCCCTCGACTGTCCCATCAAGCTGAACCAGGCGTACGCGCCGCTCGTCAGCGTGCTCCCAACCGCGGCGGTCCCTTCGAATTCGCCGATCGCGTTTCGCAGGATCACTCACGTTGAAGCGGTTCGATCGCTATTGGAACGCCGCCCCCATCTCGCCGCATTCCGTGGCCTACCGCATGATCCCGGACGATAGCGTCCGGCTCATCCGTCTACGCTCGGGCGAATCCAGACTTGATCCAGCGGCTTTCGCCGAGCGATATGGCGACCGTCGCTGGCGATGCCCGTCTGAGGGTCATCCAAGAGGCCTTCGACGGCTTTCGACCTAATTTCCATTAACGTCAATCAGGGCGACACGGCGCAGAAATCCTCTGGGCATGGATCCCGGGTGGGCCAGGCATTCGAGCTTTCGCTGGACCTCGACGCCCTCAACCAGGTGACCTATGAGGGCCTGTTCGTGCCGGCAAGCCAGACAGAACCTGTCGGAATGCAGTTCTATGACAAGGCGCACCTCATGCGGCGAGACGTCGAAAAGCAGAAGGCGCTGCTGGCGCAGACAGGGACGCCGAGCCCGTCCTTCACGCTTCCGTCGCCAATAGCCCGACGCTGGAGCAGATCGGCCAGATGATTCAGTCGATGGCATCGGAGGCGGCTTCAACGGCAAAATTCAGACGCTGGAATCCTCGACGCTCGCCGTAAACTCGGACGCCGGAAATATCAGGCCTCCATGGCGATCTGGAGCGGACGACCGGATCCCGATGGCAATATCAGCCCCTGGATCACCTGCGACGGATACCTGAACTGGGGGCATTATTGCAACGCCGATCTCGACAAGATCCTGATGCAGGCATGGCAGACGACCGATGCCAGCGAACGGGCCAAGCTCTATTCGCGGCGACCACCATCTACTTGCGGACACGCCGATTATCCTCCTTTACTACTATAAGTCGCTATGGTCAGCCAAGAAAAATGTCGACGGCGTCGTCCCCGTCCCCGACGGGCTGATCCGTCTGCAGGGCGTGAACAAACGACCTCGGGCTGACGATTTCCTCAACGCATCAGAACGACGATGCGCCTCCTGAAGGCAAACCAAGGCGAGGATTTAATCGCAACGCATAATAATTGTGCGAATGCAAAATTGCACAAAAAAGCGTTTGACGGGCGATCAGGATATGCAATCAATTGAACCAATCAAAATTGGTTCACTCCTTCCAGGAATTTCAAGGGGCACCTTGCGGGACAATCTTGGACTGAAGAAGCGCTTTTGGCCGCTATCGCAGTTCACCAAGCTGCGGGCAAAGACCCGCAGGGTTTCGGTCGTTTTCCGGCATCCCCATGAACTGTACTAATATAATCGAGCAGCCCTCCAAACCGTTCTCTCAACTATAACGGACTGAAGGTTTTTGAGGTCGCGTATAGATTGGATTCTGTCGTCTTCAGAATCAATTTATGGCTTAATCGGCGTTGACACACTTTCTTACCCATGAAATTGTAACAGCAGATTAATACAGTCCGTGTGGCTTATAGGAACTCCCATGTCTCCTGTTCTCACCGAACCTCCCTTGCCGGAGGCGGCCAGCCATTACCCCCAGATGCATGAAGGCGACCGAACGCGGATTGCCGAGACACTGGCCAAGGCGGTCTCTCTGCTGCATCCGGAAGGTCTCGATGACGGCCAATTGCGCGAAATTGCTGCAAATCTCGAGGCGCAGATTGCGAACACTGAAAAGCTTCACCGTTTTGCGCTGACCAACGCGATGGAACCGGCGTTTTCCATTCAGCTATATCCGGGCCTGAACGATGACCGATGACGAGATTGCGTTTCTCTCGATCAGTGAATTGGGACGACTATTGAGGGCCGGAGAGCTTTCACCCGTTGAACTCGCGAAGCTTTGTCTCTCTCGCCTTGAACACATCGCGCAACCCTTGCGAGCGGTCGTCACTATCATGGAAGAAACAGCGCTCCGTGAGGCAATGCTCGCGGAAGCCGAATTGAAAGGCGGTCTCGACCGCGGTCCGCTGCATGGCATTCCCTATGGCTTGAAGGATATTATCGCCGCAGTCGGTGCGCCGACCACCTGGGGAGCCGAACCTTTTCGGGATCAGACCTTCGCGCAGGAGGCGACCGTTACACGAAAGCTTCGCGACGCCGGCGCGATCCTCGTGGCCAAGCTTGCGACGGTCGAGATCGCCGGCGGCATGGGATATAACAACCCGAACGCCTCGCTGACCGGCGCTACGGCAAACCCCTGGAATCCCAGCCGCTGGACCAGCGGCTCTTCCAGCGGTCCAGCCGCCGCTGTCGCATCCGGCGTGGTCCCATTCGCGATCGGCAGCGATACGAGCGGCTCCATCCTTTTCCCGTCCGCTGTCACCGGCACGGCCGGATTGCGGGCGACCTATGGCCGTGTCAGCCGCCTTGGTGCGATGACGCTTTGCTGGACGCTCGATCGCCTCGGCCCCATGTGCCGGAGCGCAGAAGATTGCGGGCTCGTGCTCGAGGCCATCGCCGGGCATGACGTCAACGATCCTTCCAGCCTTAAGCGCAGCTATCGGTATCACGATCGCCAAAGGCGCAAGCGTGGCTTCCGCTTCGGTGTCGTGGAAGGATGCTGCGAAGGCGCTCATCCGGACGTCGAGGCCAATTTCCGCAATTCGTTGCATACGCTTGCGGACATCGGCACGGTTGAAGAAGTCAGTCTGCCGGATTTCCCCTACGCCGAAGTCGCGCAGGTGGTGACAGCAGCCGAAGCCTATGCGGCGTTCGACGATTTCGTTGCCGCGGGCCGCACGGTGGAATTAACTGCCCTTAAGGCCGCCGGACTCAGAATGGCCGCCGCCGTTCTCCCTGCTCACGATTACATCCGGGCGCAGCGGATCAGGCGTGTGATTGCCGAGAGCTTTGCAAAGATCGCCGGCCAGTACGATGCGCTTCTCGCCCCTTCGCTCGGAGCACTTGCGTCCGATATCGACAAGGATTTCGAATACGGCCTTCCCCGTGCCTCGGGTCGGCGGCCGCTCAATCTGGCCGGCGTTCTGGCGGGCACGCCCACGGTATCGATCATCAACGGCCTTGGAGAGGGTTGTCTGCCGACCGGCATTCAGTTTGCCGGTTCTGCCCTTCAGGAGAATACCATTTTGGACGCAGCCCATGCTCTGGAGGAAAGGACGCCGCACCGGAATTTGCGGCCGAAGATCGCAACGCTTGCGGCCGGTCGGGAGCTTGCGGGCCAATCCGCATCGAAGGGCTCAAAATCATGACGAGCTATGTCCTGAGACGCGTTATTGCGATCGTGGCACTGGCCTTCGGCATCAGTGTCGTTGTCTTCATGATCATCCGCCTCATTCCTGGTGATCCGGTCATAACTTTGCTCGGGACCAATGCCAGCGATCCGACGGTCGTGGAGCGGTTGCGTACACAGCTCGGCCTCGATAAGCCGCTGATCGTCCAATATTGGCTTTGGATATCCAACGTCTTCCAGGGCGATTTCGGCTATTCCTATGGCTACCAGCAGTCGGTGAGCTCTCTGCTAGCCGATAATTTCCCCGCCACCATCCAGCTGACCATCGCCGGCCTCGGCCTCTCAGTGATCTTCGGCCTCATCTTCGGTGTCATTGCCGCACTAAGGCGCAATCGCGCCGCCGATACCGCCGTAATGGGTATTGCATTGACCTTCATGTCGATCCCGAGCTTCTGGCTCGGGCTGCTTCTCATCCTCGCCTTCGCCGTCACCATTCCGTGGTTCGACGTCGTCGGCGGAACGTCGCTCAAGGGGCTGGTATTGCCGTCTATCACGCTGGCCCTGGGCTCGATCGGCTTCAATGCCCGTTTCGTCCGATCCAGCATCATCGCCGCACAGGTCCAGCGCCACGTCATAACCGCTCGCGCGAAGGGCTTGACGCGGTTGCGGGTCTTTTTTCGCCATATCCTTCGCAACGCACTGCTGCCGATCCTGACCATTGTCGGGATACAGGTTGGCCAGCTTCTCTCGGGCACGGTGATCATCGAGACGGTATTTTCCCGCCCCGGGATCGGCCGGCTCCTCGTACAGTCCATTCTCGCCAAGGACTATCTGACGGTCCAGGCCGTCGTTCTGATCATCGCCATCATCTATGCGCTGACGAATTTCATCGTCGACCTTCTCTACCCGGTCCTCGACCCTCGAATAGCGAACCGATAGGCGGAGAAACGACGATGAGCATAGACGCGAACATGTCCCATCAGAGCCAGCCGCCAGCCACCAGCAACGCAGCGGAAGCAATCTCTCCAAAGCTCTCCCGAATTAGGACGATCGCAAAGGCCTTCAGCCATCCGAGCCTGCTGATCGGGTCGATTATCTGCATCGTCCTTATCTTTCTGGTGGCTGGCGCTCCTCTGCTGACCTCGATCGATCCCAATGCCCAGGATCCGATGGCGACCTTCTCCCCACCGTCGATGGACCATCTGATGGGCGCAGACGCGTTTGGCCGAGACATGCTCTCTCGCGTCCTCTATGGCGGTCGCGTCACCATGCTGTCGAGCCTGCTGGTGGTGACTATTTGCGGCGTTGCCGGCACCGCCATCGGCCTGGTCGCCGGCTATTTCGGCGGCGTTGTCGGCTTCACGATCATGCGTATCGTGGACCTGTTCCTGGCATTTCCCGGCATTCTACTCGCGCTCGCGGTCACCGCCATCCTGGGGCCGGGCCTGATAAACGGCGTGATCGCCATCGCGGTGGTACTGGTGCCGATCTATGCGCGACTGGTCGAAGGTGCCTCGGCAGAGGTGCGACATCTGCCCTTCGTCGACGCAGCGACCACGCTCGGATCCGGTCACGGCTGGATCATCATGCGGCATATCCTTCCGAACGTCATGTCTGGCATCATCGTGCTGACCACGACCTGGCTCGGCATCGCGGCCCTGTGGATCACCGCCCTTGGCTTCATCGGTCTCGGCGTGCAGCCGCCGACGCCGGAATGGGGCGCCATCCTCAATGACGGCCAGACCTACATCACGCTCGCATGGTGGATCACCGTCTTCCCCGGCATCTTCCTCTGTCTCTTCGTCATTGGCGTCAACCTGATCGGCGACGGCTTGCGTGACGAACTCGATCCGACGCTTGCCAGGAGGTGAGCGCACAGAACCACAGCTTTCGATCAACCAGCAATTATTCGACAATTATAAAGAGGTGTGAGCAAATGAAAAAACTGATGACGACCTTCGTTGCAGCCGGGAGCCTTGCTTTCGCCGTCACCGCGAATGCGCAAACCGCGGCGCCCAACAAGAACGCCAAATTGACCATCGGCTGGGCGGAGCCGGTCGATTCACTCAACCCGGCAACGACCGGCGCCCGCGACGTCGGTCCGATCGATGCCAACATCTTCGACACGCTCGTCTGGCTGACACCCGATTTTCAGATCACCCCGCATCTCGCGACGAAATGGGCCGTCTCCAATGACGGCAAGACCTATACGTTTACCCTTCGACAGGGCGTGACCTTCCATGACGGCACGCAGTTTGATGCCGACGCCGTCGTCGCCAACGTAAAATACATTACCAGCAAGGATACGCAGTCGAAAATATCGATCGGTCTCCTCGGTCCCTGCACGACAGCAACGGCCGTCGACAAATATACCGTGCAGTTCACCTGCACGACCCCCTATGCTCCCTTCCTGGCGCAGCTTGGCGAACCCTACATGGGTATCCAGTCGCCGAAAGCCATTGCGCAGTATGGCAAGGATCTCGGCCTTCATCCGACCGGCACCGGCCCCTTCGAATTCGTCAGCTACCAACCGGATCAGCGCGTCGTCCTGAAGCGCTACGATGCCTATAATTGGGGACCGGAAGCGGTGAAGCACGCCGGCCCGGCCGATATCGCCGAGGTGACCTTCCAGATCGTTCCGAATTCGCAGGCGCGCGTCAGCCAGTTCCAGAGCGGCCAGTCGCAGCTGATGCAGGAGACGCCCGGCGTTTATTGGAACGCTTTTAAGAAGGCGGGAACTTATGGTGCGCTGCCAGTGCCGATCAGCGGCATGGGCATTTTCGCGCCAATCAACGCCTCGAAATTCCCCACCAGCGATATCGCCGTGCGCAAGGCGATCATGTACGCCATCGACAAGAAGGGTGTCATCCAGCTCGCCGAGGCCGGCGTCTTCCCGCCGAGCAACACGCCGCTGCAGCAGGGCATGACCGCCTACGATGCATCTCTTGAAAATGCCTATCCCTACGATCCGGCCAAGGCCGAGGCGACGCTGAAGGACGGCGGCTGGACGAAGAACGGCGATTTCTGGGAAAAGGACGGCAAGCGGCTCGCCTTCACCATCAATGCGATCTCGACCGTTCCTTCCTATCCTCTGCTCGCCCAGGCGATGCAGGGCTATCTGCGCAAGGTCGGGATGGATGTCCAGGTTCAACAGCTTGCGGTTCCGGCATGGTTGAACGCCAATATCAACGGCGACATGTCGATCACGCCGCTGCAATATATCGCGGTCGACCCGGATGCGCTGCATTTCTGGTTCCTGCCGGGGCAGTATTTCAACTGGAGCAAATATTCCGATCCGGCGCTGTCGCAGCTGATTAGCCAGGGACAGCAGGAAGCGGATCCGGCGAAGCGCGTCGATATCTATCATCAGGTGCAGAAGACACTGATGGATCAGGCCGTGATCATGCCGATCCGCCAGAACATCGATCTTGTCATGACCTCCAAGAAACTGACGGGCGTCACCTATTCGGGCGGCGGCTTTGAATACCTCTTGCCGGCCTCGCTCGCCGACTGAGTGATTGTTGCGTAAACGCAAGGAGTTCTTGAGATGACTACTCTTATCCGTGCAGACAGGCTGATCGACGGAACCGGCTCCGCGGTCGTTGAGAATGCCGTCCTCGTTATCGAAGAGGGCAAGGTTGTCGGTGTCTATCCCAGTCAAGCGCCCGATTCAGTCGTCTCGCCTGATGCCGAAATTCTCGATTTTCCCGGCTGCACCATCATGCCGGGGATGATCGACACCCATGTGCACCTCAACATGCCCGGTGACGGCACGTTGCTGGAGACAGTTGTTCGCGAACCGGAGGGGGTCCTTGTGGCCACCTCCGCGTTTACGGCACAACGCGCGCTTGCCGCTGGCATAACCACGGTGCGCGATCTCGGCGCCTCGGGCACCACCGTCATCAATCTCCAGCGCGCGCTGGAACTTGGTCATGGCGTAGGCCCACGCATCCTCTCCTGTGGCCAGCCGATTACCATCACCGGTGGCCACACCTGGTATTTTGGCGGTGAGGCCGACGGCATCGACGGGCTGCGACTGAAGGTTCGCCAAATGGCGAAGATCGGCGCCAATTTCATCAAGGTCATGGGAAGCGGCGGCGGGACTGTCAACACGCTCTCGTGGCGGCCGGCCTATAACCGTGAGGAGATGCGCGCTCTGGCGGATGAGGCACATGCGCTCGACCGCAAGATCGCCGTGCATTGCCTGTGCGCGGACTCCATCGACTATGCGATCGACGCCGGCGTCGACCAGATCGAGCATGCCGGCTTCATCACCGACTCCAAGGGTAACCAGAAATACGTCCCTGAAGTCGCGGAAAAGCTTGGCAAATCAGGCATTCCGGTTACGAGCACGCTAGCGGTTGGCGGCTCCGTCGTCGAGATCATGACGGCGAAGAAGGATCGCACGCCGACGGAGGACGCTTTCCTCGAACGCTGGATCAGGATGCTGGACGACAACCTCTCTCAGTTCCGCAAGCTGCGGGACGCCGGCGTGTCCTTCGTGGCAGGCACGGATGCCGGCTGGCGCTTCACTCCTTTCGAGGGACTGCCGCTCGAGCTTGAGCTCATGCATCGAGGCGGCATGACGACAATGGAAGCGATCGTCTCTGGAACCGGTTTTGCGGCCAAGGTCATCGGCATCGACGACAAGGTCGGAACCCTGACGAAGGGACTGGCGGCCGATGTCATTGTCGTTGGCGGCAACCCGCTCGACAATCTCGGCGCGCTTCGCGATCTCAAGCTCGTCATTCAGGGCGGAAAGGTCCGCAGCCGGGCGCAATAGGAGAAAGGCGCGGGCGCGATCCTGGCGCCCGCAAGCCTCTTATTTCGACCAGCCGGCACGGATGGAACCGTGTCATTATTTCGGAGAGTATGATGTTGAGCGCCAATGCCGAGCGGAATGCTGATACCGCTCCACTCCTCAAGGTTCGGGACTTGCAGACGCATTTCAGGACGTCGCGAGGCACAGTGAAGGCCGTGAACGGTGTAAGCTTCGGTCTTGCCGTCGGCGCCAGCCTGGGAATCGTCGGCGAGTCGGGTTCGGGCAAGAGCGTCACGTCGCTGTCGATCATGCGGCTGATCGAGCCGCCGGGTTTCGTTGCCGGCGGGCAGATCCTCTTCAAGGGAAGAGATATCGTCACCTTTCGCGAACGCGAAATCCGCAGCATGCGCGGACGCGAGATCTGTCTGGTCTTTCAGGATCCGATGACTGCGCTCAATCCCGTCTATACCGTCGGCGCGCAGATGGTCGAGGCATTGCAGGCGCATCGGCCAATCAGCCAGCGGGAGGCCATGGAGCGTGCGATCGAGCTATTCCGGCTCGTCGGAATTCCCGCGCCGGAACGCCGGGTCCACGAATATCCGCATCGCCTGAGCGGCGGCATGCGACAGCGCGTGACTATCGCCATCGCGCTCGCAAACGAGCCGGATCTGCTCATCCTCGATGAGCCGACTACGGCGCTCGATGTTACCATTCAGGCGCAAATCCTAGACCTTATCAAGGACCTGCGTCAGCGCATCAATACCGCAGTTCTGTTGATCACCCACGATATCGGCGTCGTCCGGGAAATGTGCGAGGATGTCGTGGTGATGTATGCCGGCAAGGTCATGGAGAAGGGAACGGTTGGCCAGGTGACCGATGATCCGAAGCATCCCTATACCGTCGGTCTTCTCTCATCCATTCCCGACCCCAGGATGCGCGGGCATCGGCTCAGTGCGATCGGCGGGGCGGTACCCAGTCCGCTCCATATGCCGTCGGGCTGCCCCTTCCAACCGCGATGCTCCCGGGCAATGCCTGCCTGTTCGCAAATGCCGGATATGAAGGATTGCGGCGACGGCCGGCTGGTCGCCTGCTGGCTTTATTGATGTGCCGAGAAATGAGGATGCCATGACCGTACCGGCGCAAGACCAGGCCCCCCCGATCCAGAGAAGCGTCTCCGACGATGTCCTACTCGAAGTGCGGAACCTGAAGACACATTATCCCAGTCGGAGCGGCGTGCTCAGCCAGAAGACCGATTGGGTGAAGGCACTGGACGACGTTTCCTTCAGTATCCGCCGGGGTGAGACCTTCGGTCTCGTCGGTGAATCCGGCTGCGGAAAATCGACGCTCGGCCGCTCGATCATGCGGCTTGAACGGTCGCAATCCGGCGAGGTTCTGTTCGAGGGAGAGAATGTGCTCGCAGCCTCTCCCTCCCGGCTCAAGGCGCTGCGGCGGAATATGCAGATGATCTTCCAGGATCCCCATGGAAGCCTGGATCCGCGGATGACCATCCGCAGTATCATCGCCGAGGGTCTGACAATCCAGGGCATGGGCCGCGACGAACGCAATGAGCGGGTCGAATCCCTGATCGAGGTAGTCGGCCTGCGCAAGGAGCATCTCGACCGCTATCCGCATGAATTCAGCGGCGGCCAGCGCCAACGCATCGGCATCGCCCGCGCCCTGGCGTTGCGGCCGAAATTCGTCCTGGCCGACGAGCCGGTCTCGGCGCTCGATGTCTCCGTACAGGCGCAAGTCCTGAACCTGCTGGCCGATTTGCAGAAGGAATTCGGCCTGACATACCTGTTCATCGCTCACGATCTGTCGGTGATCGAGTATTTCAGCGATCGTGTCGGCGTCATGTATCTCGGCAAGCTGGTCGAAGTCGGATCCGCCGAAGACCTCTATGCTGACCCCAGGATGCCCTACACGCAGGCATTGCTGTCGGCGATACCCGGAACGAAGGAGACAAGCGGCAAGGATCGCATTGTACTTCACGGCGATGTCCCCAGCCCCCTTAACCCACCTTCCGGCTGCCCCTTCCGTACCCGTTGCTGGATGGCCACGGCTGTCTGCTCGAAAGACGTGCCGAAGCTTCGGGAAGTTCGTCCCAATCACTGGGCTGCCTGCCATTTTGCAGGCTAGCTCAGGCCGCCAATATTCAAGCAGAGGATTTTTCCATGGCAAGTTTACCAGTCTTCAAAACGGGTCAATCGAGGACCAAATTCGGTTATATCAAGCCCGTCCAAGACCTTGAAATCCCGTTTGCCATTATCGAGGGGGCACAGAGCGGGCCAACCCTGCTGATAACCGCCGGCGTTCACGCATCGGAATTCTGCTCCATCGAGGCTGCGGTCCGGATGATCCAGACGAAGCCTGAGGAGATCAAGGGCACGCTCGTCATCCTGCCTATCCTGAATGTCGAGGGCTTCAGCAAGCGCAGCATCTACATCATGCCGCAGGACGGAAAGAACCTGAATCGTATGTTCCCCGGCAATCCAGACGGTACGCTCGGCGAGCGCCTAGCGCATTGGCTGGTGAGCGAGGTCTATCCGAAAGTCGATGCCTATATGGATCTGCACGGCGGCGACCTCGACGAAAGCCTGGCGCCGTTCACCATCTTCCCCGGCGCCTGCGAAAAGTCGAAGGCGATGGCCGAAGCCTTTGGTCTGCCGGTCGCTGTCGCATCTGCGCGACCCGGTAACAGCATCAACGGCGCCTATGGCGTCGGCGTTCCCAGTATCTTGCCAGAGATCAGCGGAAATGGTCTATGGAACGAGACCACAGTCGGCATGATGTTGGACGGCATTCGACGTGTCATGAAGCACATCGGCATGATCAATGAGGCGCCAAAGCCGGCGACGGACGAACCGATGAAGGTATGCACCATGTGGGTTCCGACCGCTCCGGTTTCGGGGCTCTGGTATTCCAACAAGGAGCTTTCGGAGACAATTTCGAACGGCGATTTGCTCGGCGAGATCAGAAACGTTTTCGGTGAGACGCTGGCGCGGATCACATCGGAAAATGATGGTTTCATTCTTTACCGCATGTCAAGCCTGTCCGTAAACGAGGGAGAAGCCTTGCTCGGGGTTGGCGTGCAGGCCTGACGGGTTTTCAAACTCGGGTTCTGTCAACGGAATGATCCGTGAGAGCGTTGGTGCGGGGATCGTGGTATTTTCGGACTCTGATCTTTGATGCCGTCGTTTAGGCGCTGGTTGTCATGCAACGAACGGATTTCGGTCGTGTGCACGCGAGCATGCGACGAAGGACGGCGCAGCCGATGGCGACGTCGGTCCGTTGCGCTTTGAAGGATCGCGCTCTCAGTGGCGATCCCGGCGCTTCACGATCTGGTTCAGCTTTTCCTTGGCATCCTCGCCGGCCCCGCAATCTCAATGCCGAGATTGCCGATCAAATAGCCAAGAGCATATTTCTGTTGCTTGTGGTCCTGCCCGAGCGGGTGGAAGTGCCGGGCGATGCGATCGAGAGGAGCATGCTCCCAGTCGAACAGCAGCGGGCCGGCCGTGCTTCGCTTCAATTGATCCCCAATAGCCGTCCAACAGTTCGATCGCAAAAGGCCGATCCATCTCTACATCAATTCCCCAGGTGGCGTCGTAACCAGCCGTCTCGCGATGTACGATACGATGCGTTACATTCACGCCCCGGTGCATACACTGTGCATGGGAACCGCCCGCTCGATGAACTCGTTGCTGCTGATGTCCGGCCATCCGGGCGAACGCACTGCGCTTCCCAACGCCAGCATCCATGTTCATCAGCGGCTGGGCGGGTTCCGGGGACAGGCATCTGACATGCTGATCCATGCAGAGGAAATGCAGAAGACCAAGCATCGCATGACACGGCTTTACGCCGAGCATTGCGGTCGCACCTACGAAGAATTCGGGCAGGCCATGGACCGCGATCGCTTCATGACGGCAGAAGAGGCATTGGAATGGGGCCTGATCGACCGCATTCTGCGGGTTCGGGAAGATGCCACCAACCACCTCGGCACGACGTGAAACAGGCCCGGCGGGATTCGACACGACCGCTATTTCGCGAACGCACCTCATGCGCGGGTTTCGGCCGAGCCTTCAGCTGCTTCTTGAGGAGAGCCGAGCTGGTGGCACTTCATTCCCCATGACTAACACATAGCTATTATTTGATTCAATCGTAGGAACTATTATGAGATCACTAAGAGTTTGCAATCACTTAAGTGTGGTATGCGATCCGAAACCCGAGTGTGTATCGCCAATGCGGCCCGGATCTGCGAACGCAGGACCTTGACCTCTGGCTTCCTCAGCGAGCGACCGTCGACGTCCTCAGTGCTGCGGATCCCCATCGATCCAGCCTTTGAGGCGCTGGCCCGCGGTCTTGCACTCGAGCTGTCTTCAATACGAGTGGACGCATTTCTCCCGGCCCAATCGAGACCCCGATCGGGGGGATCATGCCAGCTTCTGCCGGCCGTAGAGCAGCAGCATGCAGATGATCACTACGCCGTAGATCAGCTGTCGCCCAGCCTCCTCGATCTGCATGACCGACAGGATCGATTGCAGCAGTGTGATCAGGACGACGCCGGCGATTGTTCCGAGGTAGGAGCCCTTGCCGCCCAGCACATGGGTGCCCCCGAGAACGACCGCCGCGATCGACGGCAACAGATAGGCGTCTCCCATCGACTGTGAGGCTTTGGACGCATAGCCGGCAAGTAGGACGCCGCCAAGCGCGCTGAGTGCGCCCGATATCACAAAGGCGAGCATGGTGACGCGGCGGGTATCGATTCCAGACATATAGGCGGCGCGCTCGCGATTGCCGATCGCATAGAGGGAGCGACCGAAGGTCGTCCGCGTTAAGAGAAAGATTGCCGAAATGCCGATGATGAGCCAGACGATCACGCCGTTCGGCACCGAGGGGATGACATAGCCCGTCGAGATGAAGCGCATGGCCGGAGAAGCGGAATCCTGTGGCGAGAAACCGCCAGTATAGACGACCATTAGGCCCTGAACGACGGCATTTGTTGCGAGCGTGATAATCATCGATGGAATGCGCAGATAGGCGACGGCTGCGCCGTTGAAGGCGCCGATCACGGCACCGCAGAGAATACCGAAGGGAATGGCGAAAGCCGACCCCGCTGTCCCGTAGGCCGTCGCCGCACAGGCCATCATCGCGCCTGCCGTCACGACCCACGGCACGGAAAGATCGATCTGCCCGAGCAAGATCACCATCATCATGCCCGTCGCGATGACGCCGAGGAAGGAGGCGACCTTCAGCTGCTGCAGCAGATAGTCTGGAGATAGGAAATTGCGCGAATAAAGCGAACCGCCGAGCAGCAGCAGGATGATGCAGCCGAAGGCGATCGCGACGGCCGGATCGATACCGCGCAGGCGGGCGGGGATCAGGGATTGCCGCATGGCGGATGCATCCTCACTCATTGAAACCATTCCAGCCTGTTGCGCACGCGCGCCAATCCGATGGAGCCGATGCTGATTGCCACCAACAGCACGATGCCCTGGAAGAGCGGCTGCCAGAGCGGATCGAGATCGAAGACGAAAAGCAGATCGCCGATCGTGCGGAAGGCGAGCGCCCCGAAGACGGCGCCGATCGCGTTCCCCCTACCGCCGGCCAACGACACGCCGCCGAGCACGACAGCCGCGATCGAATAAAGCGTATAGGCATTGCCGCTCGCGAAGGCAGCCTCCCCCGTATACGAAAAGAAGGTGAGATAGAGCCCGCCAATCGCCGATAGCAGGCCGCCCAGCGCATAGGCGGCAAGTTTTGCCCGTTTGATCGGCACGCCGGACATGAACGCGGCCGTTTCGGACGACCCCGCCGCATATGCCGCGCGACCCAGGACCGACCGGCTGAACGGCACCCAGATAATCAGGATCGTCAGTGCCAGGACGACGAGGCTCGCCGGGATCACACCAAAAAGCTTCGAGGTAAAGGCGTCCGCCAGATCCTCGTTGACCGACCCACCGGGTGACGGCCGTAGCAGAAGCGCCAGGCCGAAGAAGATGGCGCTGGTCGCGATCGTCGTCACGATCGGCTGAAGCCGGCCGAAGATGATGATCAGACCGTTCAGCAAGCCGCAGGCAAGGCCAGCCAGAAGAACTGCGATGACGCCGATTCCCGTCTGCAGCGGCGAGCCGACGACAAGCCAGGACGCAAGGCAATTGCACAGGACCAGGATCATGCCTGCCGAAAGATCGATGCCCGCGGTGATGACGACGAAACATTGCGCCATGGCGACGAAGGCGAGAAGCGTCGCCTTGTTGGCAGCGGTCTGCACGACGTTCGGTGTAAAGCCTGCCGGATGGTTGCTGACATAGACGATGAACATCACCACGAAGAGCACAGCGGCCAGAAGCGTGCCCTTGTGCTGCGCATACCAGAACCGCCAGTCGCCGGGAGACGTCTTGTTCATTGTCCGATCCTTTGTTCCTCTGCATGCGCATTGACGTTGAGCGCACTGCCGATCAGTTCGCGTTCGTTGATCTCGCTGCCCTGGAGTGTGCGCACGATGCTGCCGTCATACATAACCAGCACCCGGTCGCAGCAGCCGATCAGCTCGTCGTAATCCGTGGAATAGAAGAGGATCGCTGCGCCGGCATCCGCGAGCCTGCGCAACAAGGCGTAGATCTCCTGCTTGGTGCCGACGTCGATGCCACGGGTCGGATCGTTGAGGAGAATGATCTTCGGCCGGTTCATCAGCCATTTTGCGATAACGACCTTCTGCTGGTTGCCGCCCGAGAGCGCGCCGACGGGCATGTCAATTGTTGTCGCCTTGATCGCTAGCAGTTTCACGAGTTCGTCGATCCGCTCCTCTTCGGCCGCGCGGTCGATGATCCCGCTCTTCGAGACGCTGCCAAGTGCTGCAATGGAAAGATTTTCGCGCACCGTCATCGGCAGCATCAGCCCCTCTGTCTTGCGATCCTCCGGGATCAGCGCGACCGAGGTTTCTCCCGATTTCGCTTCCTTGGGGCTCTTGAACATGGCCGGTTGGCCGGCGACATTGATCGTCCCGTTGAGATCTCGAAGCACGCCGAAGAGTGCCAGCAGCAATTCGCGCTGACCTTGCCCGTCCAGCCCGCCGATGCCGATAATCTCGCCCGGGCGGATATCGAAGCTGATATTGGAAAGGCGATCGGCCCAAGACAGATTCTTGCAGGACAGCACGGGCGCGCGGTTGGCCATGTCAGAGGGTTTAGGCGGGAACACGTTGGTATATTCGCGGCCAATCATCAGCTCGACCACCTGCTGATCGGTCTTGGTTGCGGCCGGATAGGATTCAATGCTGCGGCCATTGCGGAACACCGTACAATCATCCGCCAGCGCGGCGATCTCATGCATCCGATGCGAGATATAGATGAGCGCCATGCCTTCGGCACGCAGCCGCTTCAGCACGCCAAACACCTTCTCGACATCGGACTGAGTCAACGCGGAGGTTGCCTCGTCGAGGATCAAGAGACGTGGCCTGCGAGCAAGCGCCTTGGCGATCTCGACCATCTGGCG
The DNA here is from genome assembly GCF_004341625.1 of Rhizobium sp. BK376. Classification (GTDB taxonomy): domain Bacteria; phylum Pseudomonadota; class Alphaproteobacteria; order Rhizobiales; family Rhizobiaceae; genus Rhizobium. The sequence goes on from NZ_SLZG01000028.1 coordinate 42,824, forward strand.
GCGCGATAGCGGTAGGTCCTTCACGAGCGACGACGGGTGGATGTCCGACGCTCCAGCGCGCGCTAGCGCTTCCTGCGCGATGGCACGCTGCCTGCGCCTGTTGATCATGCCGAAACGCAGCGGCGGATTGCTGATGACGATATTGTCGGCGACCGAAAGATCCGGGATCAGCGATAGTTCCTGGAAAACGCAGACGATGCCTGATGCCATCGCTGCAGCAGGCGTTGGGAAAGAGACCTCCCGGCCATCGAGCAGCATTCGCCCCTCGTCGGGCGCAACCACGCCAGCCATGATCTTGATCAGTGTCGACTTGCCGGCGCCGTTTTCTCCCAGAACGGCATGAATGGCACCTGACCGGATCGAGATGCTGGCGTCCTTCAAGGCGACAACACCGCCATATCGCTTGGATATGCCGTCCATCCGGAAAAGGGGTTCAGATAGGTTCAAGCGTCCATCTCCCGCAGTCATATGAAGACAGTGCGGCGGGCGAAAACGCCCGCAGCCACCATGGCAGATGAAATGGACTACTGATTTTCCTTGCTCTGCCCCATGATCTCTTGGGCGGTGAAGTTGATGCCGCAGGTCGGGAAGGAGTTGCCGACGAAGAAGTTGTCGGATTGCTTCGGATAATAATCCTGACCTTCCTTGAAGTCCGGATCGGAAACCAGCGCCGTCGGAAGCTTGATCGCCTGTGGGATCACCTGGCCTTCAAGTGCTGCAATCGCGGTCTTGATCGCAACGGCGACCTGAGCCGGGCCGGTGCCGGCCGAGGTGCACTTCAAGCCGTCACCGGCATGTGCGGCGCAGAACTTGCGGAAGCCGTTCTCCGTCTCGCCGCCAAAGGGAACGAAGGGATGCTTGGCATCGATCATGGCCTGGACGACGCCTGTGTCGCCACCCTGTGCAGTGACGCCGTCGAACGGACGGTTCGTCGCGATCGCATCAGCCGTTGCCTTCTGGGCAACGCCGTCATCCCATTTGCCGACAACTTCGGTCACGCTGAACTTCTTGCCGGATGCAGCCAGTGTCTCCTTGATGCCGTCGTGGCGGTCGGTATCGACCGAGGTGCCGGCAACGCCCCGCACTTCCAGTACCTTGCCGCCATTCGGCATATGCTTGACCAGCCAGTCGCCCCAGATCACGCCGAGGCCCTTCTGATCGACGTTGACATTGATCGCCTCCTTGGTGTCGAGCGTGTTGTCGAAGGCGACGAGCACGACGCCGGCTTCCTTGGCGCGCTTGATGACCGGGCCGAAGGCTGTCGGATTCTGCGCATCGACGACGACGGCGTCGTAGCCAGCGTCGATGAAGTTGTTGATAGCGGAGATCTGGGCCGGAACGTCCTCACCCGTCGAGACGACCTTGAATTCCTTCAACTTCGCTTTGACATCAGGCTGTGCAGCATAGGCCTTGGCCGTCTGCACCATCTGGATGCGCCAGGTATTGGCGATGTAGCCGTTGGCAAGCGCGATCCGGTAGGGTCCTTCCTTCTTCGGAAACTGCAGGAACTGCGTGTCGGATGCCCAGGGCGTCATGCATTTCGGGTCGGCCGCCGGACCGGAAACGACCTTCGGCGCGGCATTGGCTGCGGTGCAGAGCAGAGCGAGCATGGTCACGGAAAGGCACGCGCGCCCGATGGGCTTTGCCTTCAATCTCTTAAGCATGGATGTCCTCCTCCTCGAGCGGACCAAGTCCGCCCCTCCAATATGAATTGATTGGCATGCTTGCTTGGTCCGGACGGCTCCATTCCCATCCACATCCGGAACAATAAAAATGTATCATAGTAGACAGCGCTGTCAATTTCTATTTGCTAGCGCTGTCAACTATGGCATAACTATATTTATTCTATTCGCTACTGCAGCAATATAGAATTTTGGGGAAAATTATTCCATGCGCCGTGTAACATTGGACGATGTTGCAAGTTTCGCCGGTGTCAGCCCGATCACGGTGTCCCGGGTGTTGCGTAAACCCGATGCTGTCTCCGAGCCGCTTCGGCAGCGCGTCAACGCCGCTGTCAAGGAGCTCGGCTATGTTCCGAATGTCGCCGCAAGCAGGCTGGCTTCGGCTCGCACACATACAATCGGCGTGATCGTTCCGACACTCTACAATGTCATCTTTGCCGAATATCTGCTGGCGCTGCATGAGGTGCTGGTCGATGCCGGCTTTCAGGTCGTCGTCGTCAACAGCCGCTATTCCGAGATCGAGGAGGAAAACGCCATCAAGGCTCTGCTCGGCCAGCGGGTCGAAGCAATCATCATCGCCGGCATTCACCACACCGCCCATGCCCGCCAATTGCTTGAGCATGCGAACCTCCCTGTCGTCGAAACTTTCGAACTTTCGCAGGATCCGATCGATATCAATATCGGCATGTCGCAGGAGAGCGCCGGACAGGCAGCGACGCAGCATCTGATCAAGCGCGGTTTCAAACGGATTGCCTTTCTGACCGGCAATCTCGATCATCGATCCCAATCACGCCTCGAAGGTTATCACCGGGCGATGCGCGAGGCCGGCTTCGAGGGTTTCGAACTGGTAAAGCAGAAGCCACGCCACAGCGCCATAGCGCTCGGCTCGACGCTTTGCGCTGAAATGCTGAAACGCGGCAACATCCCGGAAGCGATCTTTTGCACCGATGACAATCTCGCGCTCGGCGCCATGCAGGAATGCCGCAAACGCGGCATCGGCATACCAAGCGATATATCTGTCATCGGCTTTCACGATCTGGAGTTTGCCGCCTGTGCCTCTCCTTCGCTGTCGTCGATCGCCTCCCGACGCTACGAGACAGGCAGGCTCGCCGCCGAAAAGGTGCTTTCCGCAATCCAAGCTAGCAGCCGCCCGGGGGGAGAGCGGATCGATCTCGGTTTCGAAGTGAAGGTGCGAGAGAGCACGGGTGGTTGAGGCAACAGCGGGATTCGTCAAGCGCTGCAAACTCTTGTTCACGTTGAGTCGGGAAGGCGTCTCATTGCGCTTGGAGGAACCATGCCCGATGCCGAGGCAGTCCCACGCCGCCGGAACGCGGCGGCGAAGTGATATTAGCGGACACCTCCATCTGGATTGATTATTTTCGTCAAGGCGATACCGAGTGGCGCACGATTATCGAGGAGGACCGTCTGCTTTGCCACCCAGCCGTAATCGGCGAACTGGCCCTCGGCAGCTTCAGAAATCGCGGCAGGATCATCGCTTTTTTTGGCAGCCACGCACGACGAAGTCATGATGGTGATCGACCGCCATAGCATTTTCAGCATGGGTATCGGCTATACGGTTGTCCATCTGCTGGCATCGGTCCTGCTTGACCACCGCGCAGCCTTGTGGACAAGAGACAAGCGGCTTCAGGCAGCCGCAACCGCCGACCCCGTCGTCAGGCCAATATGTTCGCGCCGAATCTGCGTGCCCGGGCAGCTACTTGCTCTCGAATGTCCGGCATGAGGACGCTTCCAGCAGGCGCCTTTCAGGCACCGACGGTGGCCTAGCTGCGGCAAGTTTCGAAGCGCTCAGCCAGTCCAGTTCGGTGCGTGCCGACGAAATGATGCTAGCGTAGAGGACCGGGAGCATTTGGCGGCCATATGGCCGCGCCGAATCTCAACTAGAAATGTCAATCACGATCTTGCCCTTTGCCTGACCTGCCTCATACTTCGCGTGCGCAGCGGCGACGTCGGCAAGGCCGAACGGCTCGCTGTCCAGGCGCGGCGTCAATCTCCCCTGCTCGGCCATGGCGGTGATGATCTCCATAATCTCGGCGTGCCGCTCTATGCCCACGCCGTACATAATCGGCAACAACACCAGGACCATGTGCAGATTGGCGCCCTTGAGATAGAGCGGCGCCAGATTGTGTGATGCGGCTCCGACGACGGTGACAATATCTCCGGCAGGCTTGATCATCTGGAATGCCGCATCTAGGGCCGCTCCACCCACAGTATCGAAGATCACATCGAAGCCGCGCCCCTGCGTGTGCGTCGAAACGATGTCAGCAGCCGCTGCCCTCGAAAGATCGACGCATGCCCGCGCGCCCGACGCCATGGCGACCTCCGCACTTTCAGCCGAGCGGGTAACGGCAACGACGTGGGCACCTGCGGCCGCAGCCATTTGAACAGCCATGTGTCCCACGCCCCCCGCTCCGCCCGTGATCAGGACCCTGCTTTCCGGGGTGACACGGGCCTTGTCGAACAACGCCTTCCAAGCGGTACTCGCCACGAGCGGAATTGCCGCTGCGGCTCGGAAATCGAGATTGGCGGGCTTTCGGGCTAAGAAGGCCGCATCATACACAGCATATTCGGCTAGGCTTCCGGGCACGTCTCCATTCGGGCCGCTGAAGCCACCAGCAAAGCCGAAGACCTCATCCCCGACGTTGAACTTGCTGACCCCTGCCCCCACCTGGTCGACAACTCCGGCGAAGTCGGTCTGCAGGATGGCCGGGAACTCGCGGGGCGTCATCGGCAGGCGGGCTTTGCGCACCTTCGTGTCGATAGGGTTGAGGCCACTGGCCATGATCCGCACTCTGACCTGTCCAGCTTGGGCCTGTGGGGTTGGAACCTCGGTAAGCTTCAGGACGTCGGTTCCGCCCTGCTCGGTTGCGATGACAGCCTTCATGATGAGATCCTTTGTTTTTAACGTTCGATTTCCCTGTTTTATTACAGGCAAAACCAGCTATAAACATCAGAAACAAGAAGAGACTATTTCTCCATGAAGAATGATGAGCGCTTGCTGAGCAGAGTCGTTGGCCTTGAAGAATTCTTACGCGTTGCGGAAACGTTGAGCTTCGTACGCGCTGCCGAAACCCTTGGACAGGCGCCATCCGCTGTTTCGAAATCGGTGCGCAAACTCGAGCAGAGACTGGGGGGCCGCCTACTGCATCGCACCACCCGTAACGTGTCTCTGACGGACGAAGGTACGGAGTTCTATGGACGGGCCAGAAACTGGCTCGCCGAACTGGATGACATGCAAGCAATTGTCCGGAGCGAGCCCGGCGGACTGACAGGTGTAGTGCGCATAGACATGCCGACTACACTTGGTCGCGCGCACTTCATGACTCATCTTGCGACCTTCATGCAAAGGCACCCGAAGCTGAAGGTCGAGCTTCGTATGCACGACAACTACATCAACCTGATCGCCGAAGGCGTCGACATGGCGATCCGTGTCGGCCAACTGAGCGATTCCGGTATGATCGTCAGGCCGCTCGGCCAGATCCGTCTCGGCACTTTCATTTCTCCTCGATATGCCGAGATAGCCGGTATGCCTACTCAGATCGAAGATCTAAAGGATCATCGTCTTCTGGCCTTCGTGACCGGTAATGGTCGCACGCGCCCTATCGCGTATAGTTCGGGACGACGTGAGATCAAACTGGACACCCGCAACGCTGTGGCCACGTTCACCAACGGCGAGGCCATGATTGACGCCGCCATAGCTGGAATCGGCATTGCCCAGACCCCGGCACTTTATGCCCGCAGGGCGCTATCTGACGGGAGCTTGATCCAGATCTTCGATGGGCGCGACGCGGGAAGTCTGCCAGTTCAGATCGTCTACCCATCGCAGCAACAGGTGGCGACAAGGGTCCGCGCCTTGATAGATCATCTCGTCGAGACGATGACCGACACATGGGGCTGACATAGCCTGGACACGGCTTGAATATGTTCAAGCCGTGCGCAATGGCGACCGCCGCCCTATGGCACAGAGGCAGTGTGACAACAGCAATGTCCGTTTCGAGGTGCATGCCACAATGGCGTTTATGACGGGCATGCGGGCGTAAAGCCGCTCAATTGAACAACCAAAACCAGAGCCATCTGGACCACCATCGCAGGCAGATCGAATTTCTTGATCTCGGACGAAGGTCCGATTTTGACTTTGGTGGCCGAAGGAGAACTCAAATGGTCCATGTGCGATTTGCGTAGACTATCGCAAGCGCAGGTGCGGCTCGTCTTTGAGCAGGCCGGCGACGAAATCAACGAAGACCTTGATCGCCCCCGTCATACGGCGCGTCGTGGAACTGACGGCCTGTATTGGATAGAGCCGCGGCCTATAGCCCTCCAACACTGACACCAGCCTGCCGGCCTCGATGTCGTCGGCAAACATCCAACTCGGCCCCTGGGCCAAGCCCATCCCTGCCAGCACTGCCGCATGGACGCTTTCAGGGTCGTTGGTGCGGAGCGGACCGAAAGGTGGCACGACCACCGGACCTTCGGGACCTTGGAATTTCCAGGTCTTGGAATTGCCCTGGAAGGTGAACGGCAGGCAGCTATGGTTTGTCAGGTCATCGAGGTTGGCCGGTGTGCCATGCTCTGCAAGGTAGGCAGGGGAAGCGACCACCGCGGCCTCCACGCAGCCGATCTGACGCGCGAGCAGGCCGGAATCGGGCAACTCGCCAATGCGAATAGCAACGTCGACACCGTCCTCGATCAGGCTAACATAGCGCTCCGAAACCTCCAGATCGATCGTCAGGTCCGGATAACTGGCAAACAGAGCCGGCAGGCGTGGCGCTATCAGCCGATTGGAAAACACCGGCGAGCACGTCACCCGCAGCCGACCCCTGGCAGAGACCTCCCCCGAGCGTATGCTCGCCTCCGCCGTTTCCAGATCGCTGAGCATACCGATGGCGAAGTCGTAGAATTCCCGGCCCTTGTCGGTCACGCTCAGTCCGCGCGAACTGCGCCGGATCAGCAATGTGCCCAAGTGGGCTTCCAATGCCGCGACTTCTTTGCTGACGGTTGACTGCGCCACACTCTCCGCCTTGCCGGCGCGTGAAAAGCTTTCGGTTTCCACGGTGCGCACGAACAGCCGCATCCTTTTGAGCTGGTCCAATTTGCCGTCTCCATTCGCCGATATCAAACCAGAAAGAACATGAATCGGAATAAAAAAGAAGACTGATATTCCAGAATGGAATTCAAGCTATTCGTTCTAGCTGAATTGGAAATCGCCACCCAGCCCGTAAGTAAGGGCATTCCCGGCCATTGCCGGGCATGCAACCAGCGAAAGAGGCCAAATTGTCCAGATTGAGTGGAAAAGTCGCCGTCATTACCGGGGGAACCTCCGGCATGGCATTGGAAACGGCAAAAGTCTTCGTCGAGGAAGGAGCCTATGTCTTCGTGACCGGCCGGCGCCAGGATGTGGTCGATGCAGCCGTCGCCTATATTGGAGAAAACGTCACCGGCATTCAGATGTATCCGACCCTGCCGATCTCGATCGCCTGTTTGCCACCGTCAAGGCCGAGAAGGGCCATATCGACGTGCTGTTTGCCAGTGCCGGCGCCGGGCATATGGGCGAGCCCGTGGCAAGCGTATCGCCCGAACTGGTCGATCGCACCTTCGACGTCAACGTAAAGGCCGTGCTGTTCACGGTGCAAAAGGCCCTGCCACTGTTTCGCGACGGTGGATCGATCATCCTCAACAGTTCCATCGCGCATTTGAAGGGCATGCCAGGCGCCAGCGTCTATAGCGCCAGCAAGGCGGCCGTCCGGGCCTTCGCCCGCGGCTGGACGATGGAGCTTAAGGATCGCGCCATCCGCGTCAATGTCATCAGTCCTGGCCCGATCGATACCCCGTTCACCCAGCCCGCGCCGCAGGGTTGGAAAGATGCGATGACGGCCATGGTACCGCTCGGGCGCTTCGGTCGTCCGCGCGAAATCGCCACGGCCGCGTTGTTTCTGGCCTCCGAGGATTCCAGCTTCATCACCGGCATCGACCTGTGTGTCGATGGCGGGCTGACCCAGGTCTGACCGGCATCAATCGCCTCAGCCGCCCAGTTCCGCTATCACCTGCGCCAGCACGCTAGCAAATCCAACAGTCGGGCGGCGCTCGGGAAAGTAGAGGCAGAAGCCCGGACTGGGCGGCATCCAGTCGCTCAGAACCGGAACAAGCCGCCCGGAGGCGACATAGTCGGCAATTTCGGCTTCGGCGACATAGGCAAGGCCCACCCCCGCCAAGGCCGCGCGGGCGATCAAGCCATGATTGTCGAGACTGAGCGACCAGGGCGCATTGACCTGCATGGCTTCCCCATCTTTCTCGAACTCCCATTCATAGGGTGCCCCGCTCGGCCAACGGATGCGGATGCAATCATGCTCACCTAGCTCATTGGGATGAACCGGGCGCGGACGGGTTTTGAAATAGTTCGGCGATCCAACCACCCGGTAACGCAGCCTCTGGCCCAGAGGAACGATGGTCATGTTGGGCGGAACAGCGCTCGCTATGCGCACCCCGGCATCGAAGCCCGCCTGCACGATATCCACCAAGCGCCCCTCGGTCACGATATCGACCTTCACGTCGGGATAGCGGCGGATGAATTCGACGATGAAGGGAACGAGAATCTGATGCCCGCCGGCGATCGAGCAGTTGATCCGCAATGTGCCTTTCGGACTGCCGCGGTGGCTACGGGCGGCTTCGGTAGCGGCGTGGATATCGGACAGGGCCGGAGCGATGGCGCGCACGAGGTCATGGCCGGCCGCCGTCAGGCCTACCCGCCGGGTGGTCCTTTCGAAAAGCCTGACCCCCAGTTCATCCTCGAGCCCGGCCACAGCATTGCCGATGGCGGTGGGAGAAATGCCCAGGTCCCGAGCCGCGGCGCGAAAACTGCCTCGGCGGGATATCGCCAGTATGGCTTCGAGTTCGAGGAGCTTGGCTGGTCGCATTATCTCAGTTTCCGTTACTCTGAAATCTGTTTTATCGCAATTGTTGCGACGATCAATTTCTCCTAGATGAGATGGTAAGGGCCAACGGCCGGGTTTGCACTGGCTGTGTGCTGCATCTGCGAGGAAGCAACCGAAATGACCTTCACTTCCGATGATATTGCCGGATCGGCCCGTGTCCTGCTGGGCCATTCCGATCTGGTCGTCCGTCCAGTCGGGCTGGGCTGCATGGGCATGTCACAATTTTATGGTGAGGCCGATGACGCGCAGTCGGCCGTAACCATCCGCGAGGCCCTGGATTTGGGCGTCGACTTCATCGACACCTCGGATATCTATGGCGCCGCCAATATGCTGGTGGGCGCCGAAAACCGCGGCTTCGGACACAATGAGCAATTGATTGGCGGAGCCATCGCCGGGCGCCGCGACCAGGTGGTGCTGGCCACCAAATTCGCCGTCAGGCTCACCGATGACGGCAAGAGCGTGCGCATCGACGGACACCCCGATTATGTCATCTCCGCCTGCGAGGCGAGCCTGCGCCGTCTCGATGTCGAGGTCATCGACCTCTATTATGCCCATCGCCTGGATCCGAACGTGCCGGTCGAGGATACGGTCGGGGCCATGGCCCGGCTTGTCGATCAGGGCAAAGTGCGCGCCATCGGCCTCAGCGAAGTAACCGTGGCCCAGCTACGCCAGGCCCATGGGGTTCACCCCATAACGGCACTACAGTCCGAATATTCGCTGTGGGAGCGTGGCGTCGAGGCGGAAATCCTGCCCGCCTGTCGTGAGCTGGGCATCACCTTCGTGCCATTCAGCCCACTCGGGCGATCCATGTTGACCGGCGCGGTCAGTGCCAAGACGCGCTTCGCCAAAGGAGATTTCCGGATCACCGATCCGCGCTTTTCGGCCGAAAACCTCGCCGCCAACCTTGCCCCCGTCGAGGTGCTCACGGCGCTGGCCAAGAGCAAGCACTGCTGTCCTGGCCAACTCGCGCTCGCCTGGCTCCTGGCCCAGCCCTTCGACATCGTGCCAATCCCAGGTACCAAGCGCGTCGAATATGTGCGCGAGAACCTTGCTGCGACAAACGTCGCCTTGAGCCGCGACGAGATTGCCTATCTAAATCGCATTTTCGCGCCGGATCGCATTGCAGGAGAGCGTTATGCCCCCAACGATCCCGGTCGCAGCAGGGATTAAGGCTGAAACTACCGGGAGATTGAGGTCAATGCTCGAGAGGGAGCAGTTGACCATTGAGAAAGATAGAGGCTTGTTGCTGTGCTTATAGATTGTCCGGCATCAATCTCTGCTCTTGGCAATTCGTGCAGCCAAGCTAAATGGCCGAAATGAAGGCGCGAAGCAGTCGTCCTGCGCTTAGCGCTACGCCGCTTTTAAAGACGAGAAGCTCGCGAGCGTCGCGAGACCATCGCTATCGCGACATGCAAGCGGCGATATCGCCGCTGTAGAGCTTCAGTCTCTTCCGTGTGTCACCGCGAGAGGCGACAAATCGGTGGGCATGCTATTGTCAGCCATCTCGGGATCCGACCGCAACCTGCTTGAGATCGCGACGCGGCTGGAGGATCTCATCCAACGGGAGAGGCAATGAAATTCTCCCGCGGAAGGGCGAAGCCGGGAAAAGCATTTCTGACCGGTTGTTCGCTCTGAGCGACGCATCAGCTTAGAGTGGCGTGCCCATGACAGCCATTCGAATTGCCACCCGCCAATGTGTTACGCAGTAGCTGCGCATCCTTGCCACCATCCTCTTTTTCATCTCACAGAATGTCGCATGACGCATGAAGTACGTCGAGGCAGGCCGTTGCGTCCTCGTGTTACGGGGATAGCGTTGCTTGGCCAGAAACCCTGGTTATGGGTACATTGCCCGTATAATCGCCATAAGCAGCTTTCGGACCACAAGCTTTGCGCCTCGCGTCTCCCATAGTGAGCCGGCAAACCCTGGATCGAAAACAAGCAGCATCTTCAGAGGGTAAAATGAGATCAATAGTTTTTGGACTGCTCGCGATCATGATGATTTCGACCGGCGCTGCGGCAGACGATGTCAAGGTCATCAATTCGGACGCCTGGTTCCCCGAGGGCCCGATCTGGTATCATGACAAACTTTACTACGTTGAATATGGCCGCCAAACCGTTACGACCTGGGACGGGAAAAAGAACGACATCTTCTGGAAGCAAGATGGTTGCGGCCCCTCGGCCGTCCTACCAAATACCAAAGGCGAATTCCTGGTCACCTGCTACGATTCCAATTCGATCGGGCACATTTCGGCAGACGGGAAAACACTACAACCCTATACGCAGGATCGGGATGGTCACCCCTTCATCGGGCCGAACGATTTCGCGCCGGACAAAAAGGGCGGTGTCTATTTCACCGGTTCAGGAAAAGGCGGTCCCTTGATCGATGCGTCGGCCTATTACATTGGGCCAGATGGCGTGGTGACCAAGGTCGCCGACAACCTGCACAACGCCAATGGTCTCGTTTTGTCGAACGACGGCAAGATCCTGTATCTCATCGAAACCGAAGACAATCGTCTGATTGAATTCGATGTTCGCGAGGACGGATCGTTGGAAAACAGACGAGTTTTCCTTCGCCTCGACGATCTGTTTCCGGGCGCACCGCATATTTGGCCTGATGGCGTGAAGATCGACAGTAAGGGTGACATGTACATTGGACAAAGTCCCCGATCGCTCGACGCACCCGGCAAAATCATAGTCGTGGACGCGAACGCAAAGCTGCTGCGGACGCTTTCCGTTCCGTCCCCGTCGATGCCGAACTTCGCCTTCGGGCCGGATGAAAAGACCCTCTACGTGATGGCGCTCGACCAGATTGATCAGGCGCCGTGGCGCGGCAAGGTCTACGAGATTCCGACCCGGTAAAAGCTGACGCTGCGGTGGTTGAGATCTCTGGATTGGCTACGGTCAGTCCCACCATCCAAGACAACTACCGCAGCGGATCGTCTGGGCTGTGTGTCAAATTCGGATATACTTCTATAAAGAAAAAAGAAATATTTTTCGAACAGCTATATAATTCGAATAGATCGCGCGGGCGGCCGCGAAACTTCGACGAAGGCGAAGCGCTGGGCAAAGCGACGCAGATCTCCTGGTCGAAAAGCTACGATGGTCGCGATCGACGATCTCATCGCGGGCATGGGTGTGGGACGCAAGGCCTGTATTCTGTCTTCGGGGATAAGCGGACGCTCTTCCTGCGCGTCCTTCGTGCCTATGCTGAGCGGAAGGGCGCCGGCGCGGCGAAGGCGCTCTTCTCGCCGTCGGCTCTTCGTGACGCGATCGCCGGCTTCCTGAGGGACGCCGTGGAAGGGTCCGTGCCGGGATGTCTGATGGTGTGCGTCGCGCCCCTCGTGGATGACGCTGAGGTCAGGCAGTTCCCGACGGACGCCGCCGTCGGGGCCGTAGCGCTGGTGGAACGCCGTTTCTGCAATGGGATCAGCACGGGAGAGATCCCGTCTAACTTTTCTGTCACCACCCGTGGGCCGACGATGCATACGCAGTTAGGTGCGCCGCGTAAGACGCTTCTGAGAGATGCCGAGGAAGCGGCCGAATTGGTGTTCCCGCCCCGCTTCAAGGGACGGGTTCGGGATGGGAAAGACATGACACGCTGACGAGGCCGTCCGGATTTAGCCCGCGTTGTGGACGTCAAGCGGGTCGCACTTGAAATAACTCTCGGCCATAAGCTATCGGTCAGTCCTTGCCCGGAATAAACGGGGTTCTTGTAGCTGATGATCGGCGTGCTCATCACGTCCGATTATCCGTCAACCGTTAAGCCACGAACAACGTGACAGCTCCGCTTCCGCGCCATGTCTTCATCGGAGAGCGCGCTGGATTGCGGGCGTTGACGCAGCGCCACGCGTGGGATCGCCTTTTCCTCACTCGGAAGCGGGGCCTTCGAAAACATATCGAGTTGCGAATCCATTCCTGCTCTCATCGCTTGATCGCATAAGAGGTAGTAGCGCTTGGCATCTATGCAACGATTGATCTAGGTGTTGCCAATGTATGGCCGCCATCCCCTAAGTATCCAGAATCTCGGGAGGCGACTTGAACGGATTGAGGATCCGTACCCCACGTCCCGCGAAATCGGAGACGTTTCGCGTCACAACCACGAGACCGTGGACGCGTGCCGTCGCCACCAGAGCAATGTCCCAACGGTCTTTGTTTTTGTGCCGAGCAGGCGTGTCCATTTCGCCACGATTGGCCCATCAATCGGAATGATGCGATCAGAGAATGATTTCTCGAGCGCTTCGATGCCATCAAGAATCCTGTGCGCGCGTTCTGGCTCCCGCTTCATCAGGGCCTCGGCTCCCCGACGTTTTTCGAACAGCGTGGCGCCACACTCAGTCGCACCGATGCACATTTTCGTGCCCACCGTGCTTCAATTCACGGAGGACATTTTCATCCAATAGATAGAACGTCACGGAATGGGCCTTGGCTCGACGTCGCCTAAGTCACCGTCGTCATCGAACGCACCAACGTCGGCTAAAGCGGCCAAAGTGGTTTTCAGGCTCTTCGTTGGGTACGGACGCCCTCGCTTCGGATAAGCCTTGGCATACTCGACGGCCGCATCGATCTGGTCGCGCGTCAGGGAGGGAAAATCCGTGAGAATCGCATCAACAGCCTGGTCGCGTGCCAAAGCAGCGATCAGATGCGCCGCGACCGTCGTACCGCGGATAACCGCCTCGCCTCGGTCGCCCTTGCTGTCAATCCCGTCTCTCACCGCCTCAAGTCTCGCCATTCGGTCTTTAAGATCGGTGTCAATTTGTGCGAGATCCAGTTCCAACCTTCCGAGTTGGAACTTGTGAGCACCATTCGGCAATTTTCGCAGGGCACCGTAGAGCCGGCGCCGTCCGGCTGGCGTCAGATCCTTGTTGAGTTCATCGGCAAGCCGCAAAAAGCGTAGTTCAGCCGGGCCAAGCAGCCTGCTTGCAAGGATCGAGGTTCGTCGCGCTTGAACCATATCGAACCTCCGGCCCGACAATTAGGAAATTCGTCTGAGGCAAACGTCTACGCCAACCGGACAGACAAACCGATGGTACTGAGCGAGGACGGCTTGCCTTACCCTGAAGATGGATCGCCCTTTCAGAAAAGGCGTCACGGCCGGGACCGCGCCGGTACCGACATTAGGATGATCCTGAGCTAGAAATACGAGAGACGTCAGGGCCTTGAGATGGCCCATGACTTCGCGTCAGGCCCGGTCAAATGTGAAGGATGTCAGCAGCGTCGTGACGAAGTTGCTCGCCTTTTCTTTAACGAGCACCTCAGTCCATTCGTCCGTTCCGCGCAGCCGCAGGTCTGTATAAATGCTGTCGACCGCTCCCTCTTCAATGCGCTTGATGTGGTCCATAAAGGCCTGCTCCCCGTCCGCATGATACATGTCCCGAATGACCATCCTCAGGATTTCCTGCATCGCAATCTGCCAGGCCGTATTGATTGCCTGTAGCTCACCCGTATTTTCTGTCATGGAAACTCCTGTGAGACGAGATGGCATATGCCATCCCGGAAAGGCCTGGTCGCTCATACGGCAATTCCGCGTCAACCAGCCTGGAGTGTTTGATCGGTCACGTGTGTCGCCGATCCAGGAACCTAAGCCTGTCTTGCTTTGCGATTGGCGTAGCGCCGATCGCGTTCAGCCTTTCGCGCCGCCTCGTCCTCGACCACGCGTGCGATGCGGTTTTTCTCGCGAGCATCGCGCGCTTCAGTCTCGGCTCGGGCTGCAGCCGCCATGGCGGCCTGCTGTTCGGCTGCCTCGGTCACCAGGCGCTCCGACTCCTCGAGCTTCACCCGTTCGCGCTCAAGGCGCCGCTCTTCCCTGGCGCCAGCGATGGCCATACGTTCCGCCTGCCTTGCCAAGTTGGTTAGCTCCGCCGCGGTCTTTGCAGTGCGATAGGCATTCAGGAGAGCAGTCTTTGCATCCGCTGATGCCGTGCGGCGATCGGAGAGTTCATTGTTTCTAGCGTTCTTCAAACGTTTGTCCTTGGATTGTGTTGCCGAAGAGGTCAGCGGGTTTTCGCTCGTTGGGCGAGCAGCGAGGCTGTCGCTGTCGCACGGTCGTGCACTTCTTTTGCCAGCCGTGCTTCGCGAAGCCGCAGGGTCTTTTCCTCGCGGGACCGG
>NZ_SLZG01000029.1 GCF_004341625.1 Rhizobium sp. BK376
CTGAACCCATCGCAAACCTCCAGTTTGCACCATCGATTCAGATTCGTCGCAAAATTGGAATCCCTCGGAGAGTCGGAAACAGCGCTCGCTGGTATTAAATGTGGTTCGGCGGAGGCATAGGCGTAAATGACTGATGCCAGGAAGGCAGCGATGATTGCCGCGAACAATTTGGGCGCTAAGCCCGGCAGCGACTAGCTTCAGAAAGCGCCGTCACTAAAGCAATTCTCAAAACGGCAAGTTCGTCCGCTTGCTCGCTGGTGATGTACTCGGAGATGTACGGCCTTTCGAGACAATGCTTTGCGGCAGCGAGGCTCCCTCACTGATCCAAGCGCAGATATTATCGATATCTTCCCGCATCAATATGAAACTTACCTGTTCCACCGATTGGCCTCGCAACTCCAAACACTCCTCTGATTCTGAGGTCGTTTTCCCGTCGGCGCAAACGAAAGCGCACGGTATTTAGTGCGTACCTCGCGCCCCTGCGACGACTATGGTTTAACACCAGGCGGCAAATCTCGGACGCGTTTTGTCACTAGGAGACCCCGATTACGTCAGTTTTGGACGCGGCTTGTCATCGTGGCGGGCGCCTCAAGCCGATTTAAAACCACAATCTAAGTCTATGATAGGGCGTGCGAATTTAAATCGCGGTATTTCAAACACGGGAATCCAGAGGTTTTACCCCGGGAACCTGGGGACTCTCATACTGGCTCTCTAGCGGGAATTCACAGGGTCAGGCATCGCTGCCATGAACGAGCTTCGCGACAGCGGCGTGATCAAGGGCTGGGGCATTGGCGTCAATGAGGTCGCGATCTGTTTGGATATCCTCGAGCGCACGCATCTCGACTGCATTCTGATTGCCGGGCGCTATACGTTGCTTGATCGGCGGGCGGAAGAAAAGCTGCTGCCGCTCTGCGCAGAGCGCGGAACGTCCTTGGTGGCTGGCGGTGTCTTCAATTCCGGCATCCTTGCGACAGGCCCGGCGCCCGGTGCGTATTTCGATTACGTCGAGGCCTCGGCCGATATTCGCGATCGCGTCGGCAAAATTCAGTCACTGGTCAATGGGGCAGGCGTCGATCTGCCCGCAGTCGCCATGCGGTTTCCGCTGCAAAGCCCCGTTGTCGCTTCGGTGCTGATCGGCGCGGCAACTCCGTCGATCGTCGAACGCAATGTCGTTTCGCTCGCCCATCCCATCAATGCCTCGCTCTACTCCGCCTGCGCGCCCTTTGCTCTTCGCTGATCGTTATTGGAAACGGCGTGCCGGCTTTGATTTTGCTTTGACACTGTCGGGCGCTGCCTTCTACTTAAAGAAAGTCATAGCTTTATGAGGAGATCGCGTGACGGAGATACCGGTTCGCGCCCGAAAGACCAGACGAAAGGGTACGGGCGTTACCATGGCCGAGGTGGCGGCTACCGCGGGCGTATCGATGCAGACCGTTTCGCGCTATCTGCGTTTTCCTGAAACGGTAGCCGCCGACACCGGCCAGCAGATCCAGGAAGCGATCGAAAAGACGCATTACGTGCACAATCTCGCCGCCAGCCATCTCGCCTCCGCGCGCAGCAATATGGTTGCCGCGATCATCCCGACGCTGTCGGCATCGATCTTCGCCGAGACGATCCAGCATTTTTCCGAGGTCCTGCACAGCGCAGGCTACCAGATCTTTCTTGGCTACACCGACTATCGGGCGGATCGCGAGGAGGAGGTTATCCGCAGCCTTCTCGGCCGTCGCCCGGACGGCATTTTTATCATCGGCACCCACCACAGCCGCAACAGCGTTGCGCTGCTGAAACGTGCGCGTATCCCGATCGTCGAAGGCTGGGATTTGACGCCGAAACCGCTGGATCGGCTGGTTGGTTTCTCCAACAGGGCGGCCATCGCCGAAATGGTCGATCATCTCGCGAGAAGCGGCCGCCGCCAAATCGTTTTCAGCGGTGTCCTGCGAAAAGGCGACAGCCGTGCGACCGAACGCCGAGACGGGTTCGTGGCTGCCATGACAGAACGATATCCGGACGAGGAGATACGGTTGCACGTCTCGACAGAGCTTCCGCTGGAAATGGCGTCCGGCGCCGTTCTTTTGCGGCAGACGCGTGAACACTACCCCGATGCCGATGCCATCATGTTTTCAAGCGACGTGCTTGCTTCCGGCGCGTTGCTTGAAAGCGCGCGGCTTGGAATTGCGGTGCCGCATGCGCTCGCCATGACAGGCTTTGGCGATTTTGAGTTGTCCAAGCAGCTCAATCCATCCCTGACGACGGTCTTCGTTCCCTCCGACGAAATCGGACGGCAGGCCGGCAGGCTGTTACTTGAGGGTATGCAGGGCGTTGTTTCCGAACAAAAATCCGTCGACGTCGGCTTCAAGCTGATGATCCGCGAGAGCGGCTGAGCCTCCTTCAAAACTTCTCTCTTCGACAAGCGCAGAGCGTGATTTACGCCGCAGCGAGTCATCAAGATTTGCATTAAAATGTTAGCGCTCACTCTGTACATTCTCATTGAAAAGCGTAAGTTGGCGACAATAAAAATGGGAACTCTTGTGGAGGAGTGATTGTCATGGCCATTCTGTCGGGCATACGCGTGCTGGATTGTTCGATCGCGATGGCGGGCCCCTTCGCCGCGCAGAGACTGGGCGATCTCGGCGCTGATGTGGTGAAGGTCGAGCCTGTGACCGGTGAGTGGCAGAGGCATGTCGCGGCCGGCGGTGCGGAAGGCAATAAGGTCAATGTCTCCTTCCTCTCGCTCAACCGCAACAAGCGGTCGCTCGCCATCGACCTGAAGTCGCCTGATGGCAAGCAGGTGCTGCTCGATCTCGTCAAGACCGCCGACGTCTTCCTGCAGAACTACCGCCCTGGCGTCGCCAAGCGTCTCGGCGTCGACTACGAGTCGTTGTCGGCGATCAATCCAAGGCTGGTCTATGTTTCCATGTCCGGCTACGGCGAGGACGGGCCCTATGTGAACCGGCCGGGACAGGATCTCGTGCTGCAGGGCATGTCCGGCGCCATGCTCTCGGCCGGCCGTGAGGGGGAAGCGCCCACGGCGGCCGGGCAATATCTCGTTGATGCAATCACCGCGTATACCGCCTTCGAGGGCGCTCTGGCGGCGCTTTTCCACCGCGAGCGCACCGACGAGGGTCAGCTCGTGCAGGTCAATATGCTGGATGCGATCACCACGATCCAGATGCAGGAGCTTTCGGTCTTTACCGTTGGCCACAAGCCGCAGAAGCGCTCGGCCGAGCCGCATGCGCATGTCTATATCCGCTCGCCATACGGTGCCTTTTCCACCAGCGACGGCTTCATCATCGTCGCCTTCCCGAAGCTGAAGACGCTTGGGGAGGTGATCGGCGAGGACAGTTTCCTCACCATGGTCGACGAGATCGACACCTGGGGTCGGCGGGACGAAATCTTTGCGAAGACCCGCGAACGGCTGAAGACGAAGACCTCGGCCGAATGGCTGGAGCTGATGCGCGCCGCCGATATCTGGTGCGGCCCGGTCTATGGCTATGCCGATCTCGTGGAGGACGAGCAGATCAAGCACAACGGCACTTTCGTCGAGTATCAGCATCCGACGGAAGGGCTGGTGAAGACGCCGGGCTTCCCCATCCGCTTCTCGAAGACGCCATCGACCGTTGAACGCGGCGCCCCGATCACCGGCCAGCATACCCGCGAAATTCTGGCGGAAGCCGGCTATGATGCGGAAAAGATCGAGGCACTGGAGCGCGCCGGCGCGATTGCCTCGGGAGAGCTGTGATATGCAGCGCCTCAAGGCCCTGACCTGGGACCATCCGCGGGGCTATAATGCACTCGCGGCGGCCTCCCGTCTTCCGGCGCTAGCGGAAAGCGGGTTGTCGATCACATGGGAGAAGCAGCCTTTGGAGGGCTTCGAATCCCATCCGATCGCCGATCTCTGCAGCCGCTACGATCTGGTTGTTCTCGACCATCCGCATGTCGGCGAGGCCGTTGCGGGTGATTGTCTGCTGCCCCTGGAAGACGTGTTCGGTGCCGACGTCATTACGCAGTTGGAGAAGAACAGTATCGGCCCCTCGCTCGCGAGCTACCGCTTTGCCGGCGCGCATTGGGCACTGCCGCTCGATGCCGCGACACAGGTGATGGCCTGCCGCAGCGACCTGTTGGAAGGCACCGTTCCGGTTACCTGGGAGGAGGTCGCGAGCCTTTCTGCATCTACAGGCAAGGTAGCGCTATCGCTTGCCGGCCCCCACGCTATCCTTTCCTTTCTGTCGATTGCCTCAGCCTTTGGCGAGCCGCCGGCAGAGGCTGATCCGGATATCCTGGTCTCTGCCGCAACCGGCCGCGCCGTCTATGATCTCATGGTCGATCTTGCGGGCCGCAGCCTCTCGTCTGTGCGTGAGAAGAATCCCATCGGCATTCTCGGCCACATGGCCACCCATGACGATGTCATCCTGTGCCCGCTGATTTACGGCTACGTCAACTACGCAGCCCCGGAACGGGGGCAGCCCATCGCTTTTTACAATGCGCCGCGACGGACCGTTGACGGGCGGCCGGGCTCCACGCTGGGCGGTACCGGCATCGGCATTTCCCGTCGCTGCTCCGTCACACCTGCGCTGAAGGAGCATTTGCTTGGGCTGATGGATGCAGAAGCCCAGATCAGGTTCATCCCTGGCCATGAGGGCCAGCCGTCCCGGCGCGCCGCCTGGCATGATGCCGGGGTCAATGCGCGCTGGGGCGGTTTCTACGGGAACACGGCCGAGACGCTGGAGGCCGCCTATGTCCGGCCTCGCCACAATGGCTACATCGCTTTCCAGACCAAGGCTTCGGCATTGCTGCGCCGGTCTTTCGACGAAAAGGCCGATGCGGAAGGCGTCATTGAAGCCCTTCAGAAACTTTATGCAGAGCACCGCATCGCCGGCAGCGAAAGATAGGATTTGTCATGACCGAGGACATCCAATTTACCATTGATGGCGCGATCGCCACGATCACCCTCAATCGCCCGCAAAAGCTGAATGCCGTGACGCCTGAGATGGCCGATGCGATCGTCGAGGCGGTCAAGACCTGCAATGACAGCGATACGATCCGCTGCGTGATTCTGACGGGCGCCGGCGAGCGCGCCTTTTGCGCCGGCTCCGATATCCGCGAGCTCGATACCTATGAGACGCCTTGGCAATTCCGCAATCGTCCCGACTATTGCGACGCCTTCCGCGCCCTGCTGAAACCGACGATCTGCGCGGTCAACGGATATGCCTTCGGCGGCGGTCTTGAGACGGCGATGTCCTGCGATATCCGCATCGCGTCCGAAAACGCGCAGTTCGCCGCGCCAGAGATAAAACTCGGCTGGATCGGCGGCGGCGGCATGGCTGCGCATCTCTCCCACTCGATCGGCGCCTCCAATGCCGCCTTGATGCTGATGACCGGTGATCCGATCTCTGCGGAAAGGGCGCTGCAATGGAATCTCGTCAGCGAGGTTGTGCCTCTGGCCGAACTGCTGCCCCGCGCCCGCGCGCTTGCCGCCGTCATTGCATCTCGTGCGCCGATCGCCGCCGAAACGGCCAAGCTCAATCTCAAGGCAGCGGTCTCCATGCCAATCGAAAAGGCGATCGAATACGAACGCGATCTGCAGACGATCTGCTTTGCAACGGCTGATGCTGCGGAGGGGAGGCTTGCCTTTAGGGAAAAGCGCCAGCCGGTCTTTCATCGCAGGTAGTTGTTGTGGCTGAGACCGCCGTTCTCATCCAGGGTTCTCGATGAACGCTGGGAAACCTGACGCGATTCCCGAGTCGGGAAAATGAGGATGCGGCGCGAGGCATCGAGCTGCGTATCTTAAAACCTGTTGATCAAGCCGCTGGGTTCAATCCAGTGCGTCGACGATCTTAGATACGGCTCAAAATCTGAACAAAACCCAAGCGATAACGCGTCCCTAATCCTACAGGAAAGTCGCCCAAACAAGGTGGCGAGAACTTCCGATTTCTACAAGCGTGAGAGGAGCGCCTGGAACCTTGTCAACCTCCAGCTTCGGGCAAGCCAGTATGGGTACGCCTGCCTTATTAGACGGCGGGTCTGGATAGTTGATGGCTTCTTCAAAGCCCGATTGGACAGCCGCGCCGGCCGCTGCTGTTTTGATGAACGTAAGGGTTTTGATGCATGACCACGATCGTTTCTTCCCAGACTCCTAGTCAGATCAGGCTTCTTTCGACGGCCGATATTGCCAAGTGGACGACGGATGATGTGGCCTCGTTGTTCACGAATCAGATCAACGCGTTGACGTCCGACCAGGTCGCTGCGTTGAGCACGGACGATGTCGCGGTCCTCAATTCTCAGCAGCTGGGCGCGATCTCCCGAAACGCGATCGACGGTCTCACCTTCAATCAACTGGCCGTCCTGAGCAAATTCGCAATCGGGAGCTTGAATACGAGCCAGATTACCGGGCTTACGACCGCGCAGGTGGGCTCGCTTTCAGCAAACCAGGCGGAAGCCTTGACGCCCGCTCAGGTGGCTGCCCTCAGCTGCTCGCAACTCGCTGCTCTGAGCACGGACGATCTCGCCGGCTTCTCGGCCGCCGATATGGCGGCGATCAGCTACAGAGCCATACCGGGCCTGTCGACGAGCGCCATCGCGGTGCTTACGCCACAGCAAATGGCGGCTCTCAGCACAAGCGCATTCTTCGGCCTGACGACCAATCAGATTGCCAGTCTCTCCACCGACCAATTCGCAGCCCTGACAACGGCTCAGATCGGCACACTCAAGGCGGCGCAGCTTGCGGGTGTGAGTACGGATGATATTGCCGCGCTGTCGACTGCACAGGTTGCTGCCCTGAATACGGCAACGGTCGCGGGTCTGACGTCCCGCCAGCTCGATGCCATGTCCACCGATCAGGTCCAGGCCTTGTCGTCCTTGCAGGTGAAGTCGCTGAGCTCCACGCAGATTGCGGCACTGGGCGTGGAAGACATCGCCACTTTCTCGACCGCCGATATGGCAGCGATCACCGCCAGGGCCGTATTGGGTCTGGGCACTGACGCTATCGCGGCGCTGTCTACTGCGCAGATCGCTGCCCTGAACACGAGTACCCTTGCCGGTATGACGTCTGGCCAGCTTGCGGCCATGTCCACTCAACAGGTTTTAGCCCTGACGACGGCTCAGATCGGCGCTCTCAAGGTGACGCAGATTGCGGTCATGGGAGCGGATGATATTTCCGCCCTGACGACAGCGCAGGTTGCTGCCCTAAGCACGGCAGCGGTTGCAAGCCTGACGCCCGACCAGCTGGGTGCCATGTCCACCGCGCAGGTTGGCGCATTGACGAGCAGCCAGGTGAAGGCTCTGAGCTCCACTCAGATTGCGGCGTTTGGAGCCGACGATATCGCGACTTTCTCGACGGCCGATATGGCAGCCATCAATGTCAGGGCCATAACGGGCCTGAGCACTGACATCATTGCGGCCCTGACAACTGCGCAGGTTGCGGCTATGAGCGCGACGGCGATTGTGGGCCTGACGACCGACCAGGTCACGGCCCTGTCCACCAAACAGATTGGAGCCCTGACCACGTCCCAGGTTGTCGCCCTCAAGGCACCGCAGCTTGCGGTCATGGGAGCAGATGATATTTCCGCGCTGTCGACGGCGCAGGTTGCCGCCTTGAGCACCGGAGCGATCGCGAGCCTGACGACTGACCAGCTCGGCGCCATGTCCACCGCCCAGGTGGAGGCGTTGACGAGCACCCAGGTAAAGGCGTTGAGCTCCACGCAGCTTGCGGCGCTGGGGACGGAAGACATCGCCACTTTCTCGACCGCCGACATGGCAATGATCGGTTTTGCGGCAGCAGCCGGATTGTCCACGAGCGATATTGCAGCGTTGTCGACGGCGCAGGTCGCCGCGCTGAATGCGAGCACGGTCGGGCGGCTAACGACAGACCAACTCGGCGCACTCTCGGGCGCGCAGGTCGCGGCTTTGAGCACGGCGGGAGTTGCTGCCTTGACGACGGCACAGGTCGCCTCGTTTTCCGCCGCACAGGTCGCCTCCCTCACGACAGCCCAGGTCGGTGCGCTTAAGCCAAATCAGATCGCGTTCATGACGGTGGACGAAATTGCCGCGTTCTCCGCAGCGCAGATTGCCGCCCTGAACACAAGCGCGATCACGGGCCTGCGGTCCGATCAGCTGGCCGGGTTGTCCCCGGCCCAGGTAGCGGCGCTGACGTCCACGCAGGTTGCCGCGCTGAACTCGTCGCAGCTCGCCGCCCTTAGTCCGACCGACCTTGCGACCTTCTCGACTTCCGATATAGCGGCAATCGCTGCGAAGGCCGTATCGGGCCTGAGCACGGATGCGATCGCAGCCCTTTCCGCGGCTCAGCTCGCCGCCCTGAGCAATTCCACGATCGGCGGCCTGTCGACCACTCAGGTCGTAGCCCTGAGCTTTAATCAGATCAACGCGTTGTCCAGCGCGCAGCTTGGCGCGCTTAGCGCGGCACAGGTCGCCGTTCTGACCACCGCTGACATTGCCGGTCTTTCGACAGACCAGATCGCTGCCCTCAGCGCGGCCGGCATCAGCGGCCTGACGTCCGATCAGATCGCCGCTCTGAAAACGAGCCAGGTCGCGGCCCTGTCCACCAAGCAGGTTGCGGTACTCAGCTCGGCGCAGGTAGCCGCCCTGAATATGGACGATATTCATGCCCTCTCGACGACGGCAATGGCTGCACTCAGCTCCAACGGAGTGGCGGGCCTTAGCTCGGCGGCCATCGCGGCTCTTTCGGTCGCACAGATTACGGCTTTGGCGACCGGGGCGATCATTGCTCTGAGGACCGATCAGATCGATGCCATGTCCACCGCGCAGGTGGGGGCGCTATCCGCCGCGCAGGTGAAGTCGCTCAGTTCCACCCAGCTTGCGGCACTGGGAGCCGACGACATAGCGACGTTCTCGACTGACGATATGGCGGCGATCACCACCAAGGCAGCTGCGGGCCTCAGTTCAGCGGCCATCGCGGCCCTTTCTGCTGCCCAGATCGCCGCCTTGAGCACCAGCGCAATCACGGGCCTGACACCCAGCCAGATCGCCGCCCTGCGGACCGACCAGGTTGCCTCATTGTCTACCGGCGAGCTCGCGGCGCTGAGTTCTGCGCAGGCAGCAGCCTTGGGGCTCGATGACATTGCGGCTCTCTCGCCTGACCAGATCGCCGCTTTGGGCACGAGCGCAATTGCAGGCCTGTCATCCGATCAGATCGCCGCTCTGCGCACCGACCAGGCCGCAGCGCTATCGACAAAGCAGATCGCAGCACTTTCTTCCAATCAGATCGGCGCCTTGAGTGCGGTCGATTTGGCGATGTTCTCGACTGCCGATATTGCTGCGATCGGCGCCAAAGGCGTGCCGGGTCTGGGAACTGGCGCCATTGCGGCGCTTTCTTCCGACCAGATTGCAGCTTTGAGTGCAAGCGCGATTGCGGCCCTAACGACCGATCAAATCGGCGCCTTGTCCGCTGCGCAGGTTGAAGCGCTGACCCCGTCCCAGGTTTCTGCGTTGAGTTCCGCGCAGCTGGGATCGTTGGGCGCGGACGACATAGCGACGTTCTCGACAGCCGATATCGCTGCAATCAACTCAAAGGCGATATCGGGCCTGAGCACAGGCGTTATTGCAGCACTTTCTGCGGACCAGCTTTCGGCCCTCAGCACCACTGCGATCGCAGGCCTGACGACGGACCAGATCAATGCATTGAGCACTGACGAGGTGGCAGCCTTGTCCACCAAGCAGATTGCGGCGTTGAGTTCGACACAGGCGGCTGCCTTGAGCCCGGACGCGATCGCGGTCCTGTCGACCGGTCAGATCGTCGCCTTCAGCACGTCCGCCATCGTGGGCCTCTCGACCAAACAGATTGCCGCCCTCGATAGCAGCCAGATCCAGGCGCTCACGCCTGCCGAGGTGGGCGCCCTCAGTTCGACACAGCTCTCAGCCCTGGATACGGACGATGTGGCACTGCTCTCGACGCAAGATCTCGCGGCGATCGGGTCTAACGCCATATCCGGGCTTTCCACTGATATCATAGCAGGCCTCTCGTCGGACCAGATCGCCGCCCTTAGCGCGGCCGCCATCTCGGGCTTATCCACGAAGCAGGCTGCTGTTCTGAGCACCGGTCAGATCGACATGCTGTCGACCAAGCAGGTTGCGGCGCTGAGTTCGGCACAGATCGCCGCCTTGAGCACGGACGACGTCGCGGCCCTGTCGACGGCGCAGATTGCCGCCCTGAGCGCGGGTGCCGTTTCCGGCATGACGACAGCGCAGGTTGGTGCTCTAAGCACTCAGCAGGCGGACGCCCTGACGGCAGCCCAGCTCGGCGCACTTAACTCGAAGCAGCTTGCGGTGCTCGGAACGGATGTCATCGCAGCGCTTTCGACGAAGGATATTGCGGCACTCAACGCGAGCGCCGTAGCGGGCCTGTCTACGGATACGATCGCCGCTCTCACGACGGCACAGATCGCCGCTCTCAGCACGGCCGGGATAGCTGGCCTGACAACCACCCAGATCGCGGCCCTGAGCACTGACCAAGTCGGGGCCCTGACTGCAGCGCAGCTCGGCGCGCTCGGTTCCAAACAGCTTTCGGCCCTTAGCACAGACGACGTTGCCGCGCTCTCAACGGCCGATATTGCAGCGCTTAATCCGAATGCCGTTTCGGGTCTGTCGACGGACGCGGTCGCTGTCCTGTCGACGAACCAGATTGCCGCCTTCAGCACATCGGCCATTGCGGGTCTTTCGACCAACCAGATTGCGGCCTTCAGCGCCAGCCAGATCCAGGCGCTCACGCCTGCCGAGGTGGGTGCCCTGAGCTCCACGCAGCTTGCTGCTTTGGGCGCGGACGATGTGGCAATGTTCTCGACGCAGGACCTCGCGGCGATTGGTTCGAACGCCATATCCGGGCTCTCCACGGATATCATAGCGGGCCTCTCGTCGGCTCAGATCGGGGCCCTTAGCGCAGCCGCCATCCCGGGCCTTTCCGCCAAGCAGGCGGCGGTATTGAGCAGCAATCAGATCAGCGCCTTGTCTACCAAGCAGGTCGCGGCGATGAATTCGGCGCAGATCGGCGCCCTGAGCACGAACGACGTCGCGGCCCTGTCGACGGCGCAGATTGCCGCCTTGAGCGTGAACGCGGCGTCGGGCCTGACGGCTGCGCAGGTTGCTGCCATGAGCACGCAACAGACCGGAGCCTTGACGCCAGCCCAGCTTGCCGCGTTGACGTCCAAGCAGCTTGCATCCCTCAGCCCGGAGGGCGTCGCGGCCCTTTCGACAAAGGATATTGCCGCGCTCAGCTCAAGCGCCGTAGCAGGCTTGTCGACGGATGCGCTGGCCGCCTTCACGACGGATCAGATCGCCGCACTCAGTGCAGCTGGCATTGCCGGCCTGTCGAGCACGCAGCTTGCCGCCTTGAAGCCGGCTCAGATCGAAGCTTTGTCGACGGCCCAGATTCACACGCTGACCTCCAAACAGGTTTCGGGCTTGGGAGCGGCCGACATCGCAGCGCTTTCCACCGATCAGATTGCCGCCTTCAGCACGGGTGCCATTGCCGGGCTTTCCACCGACCAGATGGCGGAGTTGAACTCCGACCAGATCGCAGCGCTGACGACGGCGCAGGTCGCCGCTCTCACCTCGACGCAGATTTCTGCCTTGGGCTCGGACGACATCGCGGCCTTCTCGTTGCAGGATATCGCGGCGATCAACTCAAGCGCGATATCGGGCCTGTCCACCGATAGCATAGCGTCCTTGACCGATGATGAGATCGGCGCCTTGTCAACAGCCGCCATCGCCGGCCTTTCCACCGATCAGGTCGCCGCATTGGGCACCGCGCAGATCGGAGATTTGACGAACGCTCAGGTCGGTGCATTCGGCTCCAAGCAGGTTGCAGCACTTGGAACAGACGAAATAGCGGCTCTTTCCGCCAACCAGATCGCCGCCATGGGCACGAATGGCATAGCAGGCCTGACGGCGGACCAGGTTGGCGCGCTGACCACCGAACAGGTCGAAGCCCTGACGAACGCCCAGGTCGGCGCGTTGAATTCCACGCAGATCGCTGCTCTGGGAACCGATGATCTGGGGGTTTTCTCGCCGAGCGATATCGCAGCCATCAATTCCAATGCGATATCGGGCCTGTCCACGGACACGATTGTTGCTCTTTCGCAAGCGCAGATCGCCGCCCTCGGCACATCGGGCATTTCCGGCCTCACAACCAATCAGATCGCCGTCTTGAGCACCGATCAGGTCGAAGCCCTGACGACAGCCCAGGTCGCCGCGCTCAACTCTGGTCAGATCGCGGCGCTGGGAACCGACGATCTCGCGGCCTTCTCC
The DNA here is from genome assembly GCF_004341625.1 of Rhizobium sp. BK376. Lineage (GTDB taxonomy): Bacteria > Pseudomonadota > Alphaproteobacteria > Rhizobiales > Rhizobiaceae > Rhizobium. The sequence continues at coordinate 12,277 of NZ_SLZG01000029.1, forward strand.
GGTGCCGATATCGCCGCGATCAGTTCCAAAGCGATATCGGGCCTGTCCACGGACACGCTTGCCGCACTTTCGCCTGACCAGATCGCCGGTCTTGGCACGGCGGGCATTTCCGGCCTGACGAGTGTGCAGATCGCCGCTTTGAGTACGGATCAGGTGGGCGCCCTGACGACAGCCCAGATCGCCGCTCTCGGTGGCGCCCAGGTCGCGGCACTGAATACGGCGGATATCGAAGCTCTGTCGAACAGTCAGATCGCTGCCTTGAGCACAAATGGTATCGGCGGCCTGGGCAGCGATCAGGTCGCAGCCTTGAGTGTCGATCAGATCGGATCGTTTTCCACCAAGCAGCTTAACGCGCTGACTTCGCTTGGCGTGGAGGGACTGTCGGCGCAGGATTTGAACAGCTTCTCCAGCACAAGACTTGCAGCGCTCAACTCCAATGCCATAACGGGGCTGCCTACGGAATTCATCACGTCACTTTCCGCCTCCCAGATCGCTGGCTTGGGCACGTCGGTCATTGCCGGCCTGAGCAGCGATCAGGTCGCAGCGTTGAGCGCAGATCAGATCAATGCGCTTTCCACCAGTCAGATCGCCGCCCTAAGCGCGGCGGGGCTGGCGGGTCTGTCGACGGATGACGTCAAGGGGTTCTCGACCAAGGAACTCCAGTCGATCAACCCGTCATCCATAAGGGGGCTGTCCGATGCGGTTATCGAGTCCCTTTCTGACGACGAGATTGCGGCTCTGTCGACGGGCCAGATCAGCGGATTGAGCTTCGGTCAGGTTATCCATATGAGCACGGGTCAGATCGCAGCACTGTCAACGACGCAGATCGGCGCCCTGACCACCGTGCAGCTTTTGGCTCTCAGCACGGACGACCTTGCGCAGTTCACTACGTCAGATATCGCTGCCATGGGCACGGGTGCCATCTCGGGTCTGAGCACGGCCGCCATCGCATCGCTGACGACGGCGCAGGCCCAGGCTCTGACGTCAGGCCAGGTCGGCGGCCTATCGTCAACGCAGGTGGCGGCACTGACCACGGATCAGCTGGCGGGCTTCTCCACTCAGGATATCGCATCCTTCAGTTCGGCCGGTCTGACGGGCCTGTCCACTGGCGATATTACGCATCTGTCGCGGGACCAGCTGGACACCCTGATGGATACGCAGATGAAGTCCTTGAGCCAGGATCAGATCGCGACGATCATTTCGCTCTATATGGCGAGCTGATCCTCAACATCGGGCAGGTATCGCACGCACGACGCACGCCGGAGCTTTTCATGGCTCCGGCGCAGTGATTCTGGTAAGCCGGTGCCGGCGCGGCGCCCATCGCTTACAGCTCCATCAGCCCCAAAATCGAAATCGACATGGCGGGACGAACGAGCATTGTCTTTTGTCGACAAAAAATTGTTGACAGTTAACCGTTGCTCCTTCTTTATTTATTCCTGTCGAGAGCCGATGAACCGGCGGCCGCGCAAATGATGGAGGAATAAGCTCATGGACAAGACGGTGGATAAGGGCCTTACGAAATACGTTGCTGCCTTCGTTGCCGATGCCAAGGTCAAGGATCTGCCAGAGGATGTCGTTGAGCTTGGGAAGAAGCACATCCTCGATGGTATCGGGCTCGCGCTTTCAGGTGCGGTGGCCCATAGCGGCGCGATCGTCCTTCGCCATCTTGATGAACTGGGCCTTCAGAGCGGTGTCGCGACCGTGATCGGGATGAACCGCAAGGTCGCACCGCGCTTCGCCGCCTTTGCCAACGGCGTCGGAATTCACGCCGACGACTACGACGACACCCAGCTCGCCGTGGCAGCGGACCGCGTCTATGGTCTCTTGACCCACCCGACTGCCCCGGCGTTGCCGGCCGCGCTCGCAATGGGCGAAGTGGCCAAGGCTTCAGGGGCCGACGTCATGCTCGCCTACCATCTTGGCGTCGAGGTCGAGTGCAAGATTGCCGAAGCGATCGCTCCGCGCCACTACCAGACCGGTTTCCATGCGACGGCAACCTGCGGAACCTTCGCCGCAGCGGCTGCCGCCTCCGCGCTGATGAAGCTCGACGCCGAAGCAACTGCGCGCGCCCTGTCCATCGCCGGCAGCCAGTCCGCTGGCCTTCGCGAGAATTTCGGCACGATGACGAAGCCGTTCCATGCCGGCCGCTCCTCCGAAAGCGGCGTTGCCGCAGCGCAGTTCGCCTCGCATGGCTGGACGGCGACGGACAAGATCCTCGAGGCGCCGCGCGGCTTCTTCAATGCCGCCGGCGGCGGCTACGATATCGACGCCATCTACCATCGCCTCGGGAGTCCCTGGACCTTCTCGAACCCCGGCATTTCGATCAAGCCGCATCCGTCGGGCTCGCTGACGCATCCCGGCATGACCGAGATGGCGCGCCTCATTCGCGAATATGGAATCAAGGCCGCTGACGTGAAGCATGTTCGCGTCGGAACGAATTCCAATATGCCGAACGCGCTGATCCATCATCGCCCGCAGGATGAACTGCAGGCGAAATTCTCGATGGAATTCTGCATGGCGATCCTGCTGCTGGACGGTCGCGCCGGCCTCGGTGAATTCACCGACGCCACCACACAGCGCCCCGACGTCAAGGCGATGATCGAAAAGGTCGATTTCGTCGTCGACGAGAAGGCTGAAAAGGCCGGCTACCACAAGATGACCACGATCATCGACATCACTTTGAACGATGGCCGCGTCATCCATGGCGAAGCCGATTTCGGCAAGGGAAGCCCGGCAAACCCGATGAGCTACGACGAAGTCGCCGAGAAGTTTCGCGAGAATGCCGGCCATGCCGGGTTGAAGCGCGATGCCGCGGAAGAGGTGATCACGCTCGTTCATGAACTCGAGCGGCAGCCATCCATCGAGCGGCTTATGGGCCTTGTTGCAAAGATCGGCTGAGATCGGGCTATAGAGACAGGGCGCTCACGCTTTCAGGAGGAAATCGAACATGTCCGCACATAATATTGCCGTCATCGGCGGCGACGGGATCGGAACGGAGGTCGTGGAAGCCGGCGTTCGCGTCCTGGAGGCGCTGGCGACGGTGCAGTCCGACTTGTCCTTTGCGTTCAAGCGTTTCGACTGGGGTTCGGATTACTATCGGCGCAATGGCCGGATGATGCCGGAAGACGGGCTTGCCCAGATCGCCGGTGCCGACGCGATCTATTTCGGCGCGGTGGGCGATCCGAACCTGCCTGATGACATTACCCTTTGGGGTCTGCGCCTGGCGATCTGCCAGGGCTTCGATCAGTTTGCCAACGTTCGCCCGACGCGCCTGCTGCCGGGCCTTGTCGGTCCACTGCGGCCGGAACTCGGCCAGCAGATCGACTGGGTCATTGTCCGTGAAAACAGCGAGGGCGAGTATGCCGGCGTCGGAGGGCGGGCGCATCGTGGTCTTCCGATCGAAGTCGGCATGGACGTTGCCGTCTTCACCAGAACGGGGATTGAGCGCATCGCGCGCTTCGCCTGCGATCTGGCATCGGGGCGCCCGCGCAAGCTGCTTACCGTGGTGACCAAATCGAACGCGCAGCGCCACGGCATGGTGCTGTGGGATGAGGTGGTGCGCGAAGTGATCCGCGACTATCCGGATCTCACGGTCGACTGGATGCTGGTCGATGCGATGACGCAGCGCATGGTCAACAAGCCCGGAAGCATCGATACCGTGCTTGCAACGAACCTCCATGCCGACATCCTGTCGGATCTCGCAGCGGCGCTCGGCGGTTCGCTTGGTATCGGCTCGACAGCCAATATCGATCCTTCGCGGCACCGGCCGTCGATGTTCGAGCCCATTCACGGCTCTGCCTTCGACATCATGGGGAAGGGAATTGCCAATCCGCTTGGCTCGTTCTGGACGGCAAGCCTGATGCTCGAGCATCTCGGTGAACCAGCTGCAGCACGCACACTCATGAACGCAATTGAGGTCGTCACAAGCCGCCGTGAGCATCTGAGCCCGGATTTGGGCGGCAGCGCGAACACGGCTGAGGTTACCGACGCAATCATCGCTGCGTTGAAGGGAAACAATAGTTAAGCCGCGCCGCGCAGCATCACCTTCGGAACCGCTCGCGATATTCATGCGGGCCGGTGCCGAGGCGTTTTCTGAACGCGCGCCGCATTGTTTCGGGACTTGAGAAACCGCAGCGGGAGGCAACCCGCTGCAAAGGTGTATCCGTGTCTTCGAGCAGCCGACGAGCCGCATCGACGCGTGCGAGCTCGACAAAATCCGCGGGCGTGGTTCCGGTTTCGCCTTGAAAGACCCGCGTGAAATTGCGGACGCTCATCGCTGCCCGCTCGGCAAGGACCGTCAGGCTGAGATCAAGCGAGAGATGGTCGAGCGCCCAATGCTGTACAGCCTGTATTCTGCCCTCGGTCGCGACCTGCGCTGCCAGATGGGCGCTGAATTGTGACTGTCCGCCAGGCCGTTTCAGAAAGACGACCAGCCGGCGCGCCACCATCAGCGCCAGCTCGCGTCCATGGTCATCCTCGATGAGCTTCAATGCCAGGTCGATGCCCGCCGTGACCCCGGCGGACGTATAGAGAGCACCGTCCTCTACGAATATCTGGTCGGGGACGACCTTGATTGCGGGAAATCTCTCGGCCAATTCCGTGGCATGCTGCCAGTGGGTCGTGGCATTCAGGTCATCGAGCAACCCCGCGGCGGCAAGAAAAAACGCGCCGGTGCACACGGATCCATGGCGGCGCGTCTGCGGCACGCGCTGGCGAAGCCATGCATGCAGTTGGTCGCTGGAATAGGCCTGTGCGTAATCAGGAGTGCCCGCGACCAGAAGTGTGTCGGCGGAAAAATCCGGATCGAAGATGGACCCGTCGGTGACAAGCGACATCCCGCCCGCCTTGACGACCCGCTCCGGCGTCGTCGACAGCAGTCGCACATCGTAGAGCGCCGCCTCGCCCGGCGACTGCCGATTGGCCTCCAGAAAGGCATCGAACGGCCCGGAAACATCAAGCGATTGGGCATTGGGCGGCACGACGATCACGATGCGCCTTGGCTGATGCTGCGCGTTCACCGTTCAAGATCCCTTCTCAGGTCGAACACGGCCAAATCTGCCGGTCCTTTGGCCAGATATGCTGGCTGAACGAAATTGTGGCCAAGGTAGCAAAGATCTATTCTTTCTCAAGTCGAAAACGAAGAGGAAGGTAGATCATGTATAAACTGTACTATTACCCCGAAAATGCAAACGCGGCACCGCATATGATTCTCGAAGAGATTGGGGAATCCTATGAATTGATGTTCGTCGATCGAGCAAAAAATGCGCAGAAATCGCCGGAATATCTGGAGATAAACCCGAATGGTCGCATTCCCGCTCTGGAAGATGGCGATCTTATAGTCAACGAAGCCGCTGCCATCGTTCTTCATCTTATCGACACGCATCCGCAGGCCGGTCTTGCTCCTAAATTCGGAGCGCCTGATCGCGCCAAATTCTATCAGTGGCTCATTTTCCTGACCAACTCCCTGCAGGAAGAGCTGATGGTCTGGCAGTATCCGGAACGTGTCGGCGGTGACGATGCCGCTGCCATAGACGTTATCCGGCGCGGCGCCGAGGCGCGCGCGAGCAATTTCCTCGATGTGATCGAGGATCATCTCGGGGCAAACGGTCCGTATATTCTCGGTCGCACCTTCAGCGCGGTCGATTTCTACCTCGTGATGCTGGCGCGCTGGGCTCGCCCGATGGCCAAGCCGCCTCGTAGCCGTCCGCATGTCGCCAAGCTTCTCGACCGGATGACGGCGCTCCCCGCCGTGCGCCGTGCCTATGAGCGCGAAGGCGTTACCGACGAAATCTGCTGAAGTTGGATTAATCCGCCGGTGGCCAAGGCCCCGCGCCGGAAAGGAAACTCTGATGTCGAACACCCCGAAAAGCCGCAACACGCCTGATCGCATGGATCTCCCTTTCGTCGGTCTTGCCACTTTCGCCGGCCAGCCCGCCTGCGAGGATTGGGACAAGCTGGATGGCGCAGATGTCGCCATCCTCGGCATTCCGATCGACACGGCCTCAAGCTACCGTGTCGGCACGCGCTTCGGGCCTCGCTCCATCCGCGAAGTCTCGATGTTTCATGGCTTCGGCAAGGAAGGTGTTTTCGATTTCGAGGACGAGGTCACCTATCTCACGGCCGAGGAGGTGAAGATCGTCGACGCCGGCGACAGCGACGTGATCTATGCCGATACCAAACGCAGCCTTGCCAATGCCGAACAGGCCGTTCGCGCCTTGCTTGACGCCAAGGTAATGCCCTACATCCTGGGTGGGGATCACGCCATCACAATGGCGACGGTCGCGGCCTATTCGAACGAGAAGCCGATTCATATTGTTCATCTAGATGCCCATTTCGACTTCATCGACGAGCGCAATGGGATCAGCTGGGGTCATGGCAGCCCGATGCGCCGCGCGTCCGAAATGGCGCATGTGAAGGGCATCACCACGCTCGGGCCACACAATATGGCCTCCGTCAGCAAGAAGGACTACGAGGCTGCGAAGGCCTACGGCACCAACATCGTACCGTTACGCAAATTCCGCTCGATTGGCGCAAAGGCCGCCTTGGCTCACATCCCGGATGGTGAACGCGTCTATGTCTCGATCGACATCGACAGCTTCGATCCGTCGATCGCGCCGGGTACCGCAACGATCAGTCACGGCGGCTTCACCTATTACGAGGCCAAGGACCTGCTTCGGGAGGTTGCCACGCGCTTCGATGTCGTCGGCGTCGATTTTGTCGAGGTGTCGCCGCCCTATGATCCCTCAGGCGTCACCGCGCTGCTTGCAGCCCGCACGAGCCTGGATTTCATCGGTTCGATCTTCCACGAACGCGCCAAGCGCAGGGCCGGTCAGCCGACCAGCTTGAAATAGAGCCACGCGAGGGCAAAAACGGCAATGACTGTCACGATGATGATCATCTTGCGCATCAGCGGGCGCTGCTTCCTCGGCGGCTTTCGCTTCTGAAATTTGATGACGTTGTCGTTCATCGATCTGATCCCCGGTCCTTCTCTGTCACAGACGAATAGCAGCAGAGGCAGAAATTAAAAAGGGACGAAGGGTTCCCGGCCGGCGCTTTCTCAGCGCTGGCATTTTTAGCTTGGGTCACGTTGCCAATAGGCGGCAATGCTGAAGCTGTTGCGGTCATAGCCGCTTTCGTTGCGCATGAAATTGCGGATGGAGCGCGCTTCCGATTGTTCGCAGGCGGCCCAGACATAGCCGGGCGCATCGGCGCTACGGACGATCTGTCTGACGGCGTTCGCAAGGACCCCGTCGTGCCCGCCGGGCGGCCGTTCCGGTGAACCCATGTCACGGCATATTTCGCCCTGCAGGCGAGTTCCTGCTCCTCGGCCTGATCCTCGACCTCAACGAGTATCCGGAGATTGGCGGTTGAGGGGGCCGCGGCCATGATGCGGGCGATGGCGGGAAGCGCTGTTTCGTCGCCTGCAAGGAAGATGTCTTGCGCGTCGGGAGCGCCGCCACCGCCAGGCCCCATGAGCCCCACCCGGTCGCCTGCCCTGGCATTCAGGGCCCAGGATGCCCCGGGCACGTTGTCGCCTTCATGGATGACGAAATCGATTTCGAGATGGCCGCGGACGAGATCGATGTTGCGGATCGTGTAGGCGCGAATGGTGAGCGCATCCTCGCCCTTCGGCCAGTGGATGCGGCCATCCGGTTCGGTATGAGGCCAGACCGGTTCGCGACCCGTCGGCGGGATGAGCAGGCGAACATGCAGGCCACCATCGCTGAAATGCTGCGCGTCATGTGTCGCGACGGTGACGCGGCGCATATGCGGCGTGATCATGCGCGCCCCGACGACCGCGACCTCGCGGAAGTCAGGGATGCGGGAGGCCTGCGGGCCATCCGCCCAGTGGAGTTCGAGAGGCTCCTCGTCGGCGGCACTATACAACTGCTCCGCCATCATGCTCCTGATGGTAAAGAGCATAGCTGCGGTCGGGCATCGGATGTCGACAAAGATCCGGCCGGACGAGATCGCCATGTTGATGGAGCCGATCGCCGTTTCCAGCTGGGCGCCGGTCGTCGATTTCGTCACCGTCACGTGGTCGCCGAGGCGGCCGCAGATATGGTCCAGCACGCGCTCGCAATTCGGATGGGTTGCGAAGCCGGATGCAGTAAATCCGATGGTCATTGCGACGTCTCCTTGCGTGTGAGGTGCCAGATGAGGTACGGCCCGCCGATCAGTGCGGCAAACAGGCCGACCGGAATTTGGTAGGGGTAGATCGCCACACGCGACAACCAGTCGGCGATAACAAGCAGGATGCCGCCGAGAAGCAGGCTGGCAGCCAGCTGATGCTGCGGGCGGTGAAAGCCGATGAGGCGCGCCAGATGCGGCGCGATCAGTCCCGTCAGGCTGAGCGGCCCGATGAGGAATGACGGGATCGCGGTGAGCAGCGCGGCGAGAATAGCGAGCACGAGGCGGCTGCTTGTGACACCAAGCCCAACGGCGCCGGCGGCGGAGCCACCGAGCGGCAGGATGGAAAGCCAGCGGCTCAGGATGGGAAGCGGTGCGATCAACACCAGCGCGGCAACTGCTGCGGTCCAGGCCTCGTAACGGCCGACGCGATCGGTTGAGCCGGACATCCAGGTGAGCAGGATATAGCCGCGCATGTCGCCTCGGGAGAGTACGATCGTGACTGTCGCCATCGATAGCGCCCCGATCGCGACGCCCGCCATCAGCAGCCGCTCCGGTCCGAAGCCGCTGCGGGCGCTGATCGCCAGGATTACGAGAATGGCGACAAGCGCCCCGAGCGCCATGGCGATCAGCATGATCGTCGGGGAAGGAAAGGCAAACAGAAACAGCGCGGCCGTCAATCCAACACCACCGCCTGAGCTGACGCCCAGGACCTCGGGGCTGGCGAGCGGATTACCCGTCAGTCGCTGCAGGAGGAAGCCCGCGGCCGCCAGCATCGCGCCGGCAGCGGCCGCAACCACCGTGCGGGGCAGGCGGAACGGCAGGAGGTCGGTCAGCGGCTGCCCCATGGCGATCTGCCACCCAGCCGACGTGCGGCCCACTGCAAGCGACAGGAGGAAGAGGGCAAATGCCGCGAGAAGCATGAGGACGAGGATTCGCCCCGGGGATCGCAAAGGTCTCCGCCGGTAGGGTGCAGATGGATTTTGCACAGCCATCGCCGAATGCAATCGCGGCAATAAGAAGATCAACAGCGGACCGCCGAGCAGCGCTGTCGCAGCGCCGGCCGGGGCAAGATCGACAAAGCCGGGAGACAGCAGCTGAACGGCGCAATCTGTGAGCAGCAACAATCCAGCGCCGGTGACTGGCGCGGCGATCAGCAATTGCCCTGTGCGTCGCGCGCCGGCGAGCCGGGCAATTGTCGGTGCCGCAAATCCGAGGAAGCCGATGATGCCGACTTCGGCGGTGACTGCGGCAGAAAGCCAGACGGCAAGCGCCAGGATCGCAAAGCGGGTAGAGTGCAGGGCAACACCCAGGCTCCTCGCGCCTCCGTCGTCGAGCCCCATGATAGCGAGTGGCCTCAGTAGCAGGCCGGCGGCAGCGAGCCCGATCGCAAGCTGCGGGGCGAGCGCGATGACGCCGCTCCAGCTCTGCTGGTTGAGGGCGCCGGCGCCCCAGATGTAGATCGACATGGCGTATTCGCCGCGCGCGAGGACAATGGTTACGCTCAATGCGGCTGCGATGAGGGTCATCACCATGCCCGATAGGGCGACCGTGATCGGCTCGAGCCCGCGGCGCCAGCTCAATGCGATGACGAGCCCGAGAACGATCAGCCCACCGGCGAAGGCCACGAGTTCGCGCGAGAAACCGAGCAGAACAGGAAAGAAACCGATCGAAACCGTGAGCGCCAATTGCGCGCCTGCGGCAATGCCGAGTGTCGAGGCGTCGGCGATCGGATTGCGCAAGACCCGTTGTAGCAGCACGCCTGATAGGCCAATCGCGCCGCCGGCGATCAGCGCGATTGCCCCGCGGGGCAGAAGGCTGTCCCAGAGCAGAATGTTGTCGAGTGTCGCGATGTCAGTGCCGCCGCCGGGTAATTGCGGACGCAGGGCGATGGTAGCGCCGAGGGCAAGGACGCATAGCGTCAGAAGCGCAAGCCCTGCCGGTATCAGCGAAGATCCGGCGGGGACGCGGAGCCGGCTAACTGTTCCATCCATGGCTCAGCCCCTCCGCAAGCAGATCGGCAAAGCGCATTGCGGCCGGCAGCGCGCCATAGGGATTGATCGAGCCGAGCACCAGCACCCGTCCGTCACGAACAGGCGGCAGAGCGTTCCAGAAGGCGCTTGCCTGCAGTTCGGCATAGGCATCGGCCGGATGCGGCGGAATGAGGACGATCCAGGCGTCAGTCATGCTCGCCAGCCGCTCGATGCCGACAGGCGCGGTTGCCGAATAGCTGGTGAGATCAGGCCACGCGTTGGTCAGCCCCGTGCGCGCAAACACTTCGCCAAACATGCTGTCGGAGCCGAAGGCCCGGAAATGACGCGCATCACCAAGATTGATCGGCAGGATCGGGCGGTGATCGCCTTTTGCGAACCGGCTCCGATAGACTGTCAGCTTATCGCTGAGACCGTCGACCAATGCTCGGCCGGATGCAAGACCGAGCCTGTCGCCGATCGCCAGGGTCATCTGTTCCGCAAGCTCATAGGGGCTCTTGCCGGCAATGTAGATGCTGTGGCTCTCGACAGGCGCGATAAGGCGGATGCGATCATCTGCCCAGGCGTAAAAGCTCGAATTGAAGACCAGATCCAGCCTCGCATCGCGCAGGGCCTCGAAATTCGGCGTGCCGCGCAGGCCGAGATCTGCAACGGATGAAGGGACGGCAGGCGTGACGGCGACATCGCGGAACTGCAGCAGTTCGGTGCCGGCAACGAGATTGGCACCGAGTGCCAGCAAAGTTTCGAGGATCGCCCAATCGAAGGTTGCAACGCGGAGATTGGCGTCGGCCGCTTTCGCCTCGAACGCACCGGATACCGCAAGCGTGGACGCCAGAGCCAGAAATCGCCGGCGGGAGAGGGGCCTGTCGATCAAAGACATCACAGCAGGTAGCTCACTGGCTCGTTGCGAACCGGATGCGGGAAGACGCCCATGCCGACGCCGAAGATCTCGCGAAGTTTGTCCGCGGTCATGATCGCATCCGGCTCTCCCTCGGCCGTGATCGTGCCGCGGTTCAGCGCGATGATGTGGTCGCAGTAGCGCGCCGCCAGGTTGACGTCGTGAAGAACGATGACGATCATCAGCCCGCGCTCCTGGCTCAGCGAATGGACAAGCGACAGAACCGAGGCCTGATGGGCGAGATCGAGTGCGGAGGTCGGCTCGTCCAGCAGCAGGCAGCGGGCATCCTGCGCCAGCATCATGGCGATCCAGGCGCGCTGCCGTTCGCCGCCCGACATGTTGGCGACGCTGCGATCGGCAAAATCGAGGAGTTCCGTGCGTTCGATCGCCTCGGCGACTGCCGCCTTGTCGGCGCTGCTGAAGCGGCCAAGCGTGCCGTGCCAGGGGAAGCGCCCCAGCGCCACCAGTTCGCGAACCGTCATCCCGTCTGTCGCCGGAGTGAACTGCGGCATATAGGCGATGTTTCTAGCAAATTCCCTGTTGGCCCAGGCGGCGAGCGGCTTGGAGTTGAGCGTAATGCTGCCCTCCGTCGGCACAATTTGCCGGGCAATGATCTTCAGAAGCGTGCTCTTGCCGGAGCCGTTCGGCCCGACCAGTCCGTATATCCTGCCAGCCTCGAGCTTGAGATCGATCCCGGAGAGGATGCGCTTCGTGCCGGCGAGATAGCCGATGCCGGTCAGTTCGATAAGATTGGAGGACACTGCTTCAGTCTGCCTTTGATTGCGGATGGGAGAGGCAGCGGCCTCTCCCATCCTTTGTCACAGTCGAAATTGAAAGTATACCTTTTTTCTCAACTTACCATTTCGTGCTGAGCTTGAAGGTGATCATGCGCGCCTCGCCGTAGGCGCAATCGTTGGCGGTCTGGCAACCCGAGACATATTCCTTGTCGAAAATGTTCGAGACGTTGAGCGAAGCGCCCCAGCCCTTCTTCTCGTATTTGATGCCGGCATCGAAGAGAGTGGCGGAAGGAACGCGCAGCGTATTGGCCTGGTCCGCCCAGGACTTGCCCTGGTAGCGAACACCGCCGCCGACGCTCAGGCCTTCAAGCGGACCGTCGTTGACCGCATATTGCAGCCATAGCGAAGCGGTCGAGTTGGGCACGAGGTAGGGCGAGTTGCCGACGATGGACGAGTCCTGGTCCTCGGTCACCGTCAGATCCGTATAGGAATAGGAGCTGAGCATCTTCCAGTTGTCGTCGAGATTGACCTTGCCTTCCAACTCGACACCGCGCGAACGTACCTCTCCGAGCTGGCGTTGCAGGAAGGTGGCAGGGTCGGTCAGGGCGACGTTCTTGCGGTCGATCTGGAAGATCGAGGCGGTGAAGAGGCCGTCGATGAAGGTCGGCTCATACTTGATGCCGGCTTCATATTGCTGGCCCTTTTCAGGCACGAGCGGTGCGCCGCTTTCGGAGTTACCGACGAGCGGCAGGAAGAAGGTGCTGACGCTGACATAGGGCGTAACGCCGTTGCCGAAGTCGTAAGCAAGGCCCGCACGCCCGCTGGCGGCATGGTCGTTGTAGTCGTAACCGGAGACGCCGCTAAGCTTGGAATCCATGTCGGTGTTGACAAAGTCGTAGCGGCCGTTGAGGGTCACCAGCCATCCGTCGCCGAAGCGCATCTGATCCTGAGCGTAGATGCCGAGCTGCTGCTGGGTAATGACCTGGTTGAGATAGGGAACGTTTGGCGGCTGCGGCAGGCCGTAGACCGGATGCGTCGCGCTGATCGGGGTATCGGCAGCAGGCCATTGCGGAACGGCCTGGATTTCATCCAGCCGGTAGAGCGAATAGTCGGCCCCGACCATGAAGTTGTGGCTGACCGGGCCTGTATCGAAATCCGTCTGCAGGCGGTTGTCGGTCGACAGCGTATCGACTACCGAACGCTCGTAGAAGCCGATGCGGTTCATCAGGAAGTCGGGGTCGCTATAGGACGGGTCGAGAGGATCGCCGTTGGTATATCCGTTCAGATATGGCCCGTGCTCGCTCTTGTTCAGGTGGCCGTATCGCGTATCCGACGTAAAGGTCCAGCCATTGTCGAAATCGTGGCTAAAGGAATAGCCGTAGAGCTGCTGGTTGTATCTGAGCTTGTCGTCATCGGGCTCGCCATAGAAGGCCTTGCGGTCGATCTTGCCGAACGGCGCGGCGACAACGGTGCCGACATAGGGGAAGAAGCCGTTGCCGCTGTGGATTTCGTCGAGACCGCTGACATAGCTATAGACGGTCAGCTTGGTGGAATCGTCCGGCGAGATCGTCAGCTGCGGCATGATGAAGCCGCGCAAATCGTGCGTGTAGTCGCTGTAAGTGTCACCTCCGGCGATCTTGCCGGTCAGGCGATAGCTATAGACGCCGTCGGCGCTGAGCTTGCCGGAAAAGTCGAAGCCGGCAAAGGCGTTGCCGATATTGTTGATGCCGATCTCGGTATAGTAGGAGGGCTCGTCCGTCGGCTGCTTGCGGACCATGTTGATCAGGCCGCCGGGGTTGGAACCGCCATAGGTGACGGAGGAGGGTCCCTTCAGAGCCTCGACGCGCTCGAGCGCGAAAGGGTCTATCTGGAAGCCACCGAAGGCGTAGCTGTGAAGCGTCAAGCCGTCGAGAAAGACGCCGTTCTGCGTTGCGTCGAAGCCGCGAATGTAGAACCAGTCGGTGTCGCCGTCGTCGCCGAAGGGCTGCGTGAAGACGCCCGGCGTATAGCGCAGGGTTTCGTCGACCTTGTTGGTGATGCCGCGGTCTTCCATTTCGTCACGGCCGATGATGGAGACGGATTGCGGCAGGTCTTTCACGGCGATGTCCGCCTTCGATCCCGCCGTGGTCTTCTTGGCGACGTAGCCCCTGACCGGCGCCGTGCCGTCCTTTTCGACGGTGGCATCGGTTGTCTGGCCTGCCTTTCCGCCCTGGCTGCCCTGAACAATCAGCGGCTTCAATTGCGTCGGTTGCTCCTGCGCCATGACAGGTGCCGCGAAGATCAATGCGGCGATGGCCACGCCCGCTTCCAGAGCGATCCGTATCGATGCTCTACCGTTCCGATTCTGCATTTCCAAAGTCACCCCAACGCTCGTCGCCACGCTTCTCAGAGGAGCGCAGCGATCAGTAATTCAATAAGGTGAGCGTTTAACTCATATTTAAGATTAGGGCTTGTCTCGATCGGGGCGTTTTGAATGTTTTTGGGCAATTGTCGGTGACCTCGGCAATTGCTCCAAAACTGTTGCACTCATGCCACCTGGCTCTTTTTCCAGCTGGCCGGGGTGATCCCGACATTTTTGCGAAAGACCCGCGTAAAATGCGCCTGATCGGCAAATCCGGTTTCCGCCGCTATGACCGTCAACGGCGTGTTGTCGTTCAGAAGCAATTGCTTGGCCCGTTCCAGCCGCGCCCGCATCTGCCATTGATGCGGTGGCAAGCCGGTGGAGGCCTTGAAGGCATGGCTGAAATGCGATTGCGAGAGCCCGGTCAGCGACGCCAGTTCCTCGAGGCGAATGCTGCGCATGCAGTTTTCCTCGATGAAATCGGTGGCGCGCCGCAATTGCCAGGAAGCAAGCTTGCTGCGCTTGCGTGGCGCCGATTGCAGCAGGCCAAGAATATCGATGAGCAGCGACAGGCAGAGACCGTCGCCATAGAGGTCATGCAGCGGCTGCGGGTTTTCGCACTCGGTTGCGATCAGTTCGGCAAGCGCAAAGAAACGGGGATCGGAAAACAGCAGCTTCGGGCTGTTCAGGCGGGCCGGATCAATATCGTCCATCAGCCGCCGACGGATGGTTTCGACATCGAAGTGAATGTCGAGATGGCGGACGAAATCGATGTCGACAAGATCCGCCCAGACTTCCGTTCCCGCCGGAATATACGAAATCCTCTGCCGTTCGCGGTCCTGGATCATGCCCTTGGAGCGCGGCGACAGTTTCACGCTGCTGCGTCCTGCGCCGCGGGAATCGAGCAGGATGAACAGGCGCGGATCGTTGGCGACATAGTAGCCGCCGGCATAGGAGGCGCAATTGACGTTCCAGACATCCGCAACGATGCCGTTCCACTCTCTGCGGTGAAGCCCTCCGATAACGGAAAACCCCTCGATCTTGTTTTGCATCCTCGGCTGAAAAGTCATGTCGTCTTCGTCCCGCCGCATCGATCGCGGCTTAAACCTTCTTCAGAAAATCAAGTTTTATTATAAGACGATGAACGACGTGGCAATAGCGCTCTACCCTGGAGTGACCGGGGCGACTTACGGCGGCTTTGCGCGCTAAAGGCGCGCATCGCTGTCCTCGACCGGAAGAATTGCCTTCAGATCGTAGATGACGCCGTCAGGGACGAGGAAGGACCGGATGTTCTCTTCGCCCATCTCGGAGATCACGTCGTGGCGAACTGCAAGTGCCACGGCTTCAAATTCACCCGCCGGCAACTCGTTCTCGATCCTGATGCCATACTCGGCTTCGACTTCGTGGGGGTCTGCGAACGGATCGTACACGACGACTTCATTCGCCATATGCGCAAGCTCGCGCACCAGGTCGGCGACCTTGGTGTTGCGGATGTCAGGGCAGTTCTCCTTGAAGGTGAAGCCCATGACAAGGATGCGGGACTTCCCGACTTCCAGCTTGCGCGAGAGCATGAGCTTGATGATGTCGAAGGCCACCCATTGTGCCATGTGGTCGTTAATGCGACGTCCGGCGAGGATCATCTCCGGGTGAAAGCCGATCGTCTGGGCCTTGTGCGTCAGGTAGTAGGGATCGACGCCAATGCAGTGTCCCCCGACAAGGCCCGGCGAATAGCGATGGAAATTCCATTTCGTGCCTGCGGCGGCGAGCACTTCACGGCTCTCGATGCCCATCTCTTTGAAGAGCTGCGCAAGCTCGTTGACGAGGGCGATATTGACGTCCCGCTGGATATTTTCGATGACTTTCGCAGCCTCGGCAACGCGAATGGAGCTCGCCCTATGCGTTCCGGCGGATATGACCGTGGCATAGACGGCATCTATCAGCTCGGCTGCCTCAGGCGTCGAGCCTGAAGTCACCTTCATGATATTTGGGAGCCTGTGGTTGGCGTCGCCGGGATTGATCCGCTCCGGAGAATAGCCGGCAAAGAAATCCCGGTTGAAGACCAAACCCGAGGCGCCTTCGATGATGGGGACGCAGACCTCTTCCGTCGCCCCGGGATAAACGGTCGATTCGTAAACGACGATGTCGCCGCGGCCGATGACCTTTCCAACCGTCGCCGACGCCTTGTGCAGCGCCGTCAGATCGGGCTGCAAGGCATTGTTGATCGGGGTTGGAACCGTCACGATGTAGAAATTGCAGGATCTGAGGTCTTCGATATCGGCGGAGAAGGTCAGCTTTTCAGCCGCGGCAAATTCCTCGCCGGTCACTTCCCGGGTCCGGTCGTCGCCGCTCTTCAATTCGAGGATTCGCTGGGTGTTGATGTCGAAACCCACGACAGGGAAATAGCGCGCCACGTAGACGGCCAGCGGCAGACCCACATAGCCGAGGCCGATAACGCCGATTCTCACATCCCTTAAATCAATCATGTCAGCTCATCCAACTGTTGAACCCTGTCGCGCGAGGCAGGGGAATTTGGGTATTTTCCAGTCCGCTTGAGAGGTTCGGCGGGCGGGAGACTTCGAATGCTCAGGGCTTGTACATATGCCACTTGATGGAGGATGGGCAATCGACCCGGATGCACAGCTCCTATCTGTCTTGTCGCGACCTTCCCTGTGTTGATATGTTCATAAGGAACCCGCGCCGCGCAAAACGGGCGTTGAGTAGCGATCATCGGGAGATTTCAATGGCTTTCAGCCCCTGGCATTCAAAGCAGGAGGATGCCTTGCACATTCCTGCGATCGGCCTCGATCTTCGCGTCAGACTTCCGCCAGATGCATCCGATGCGGCGCTGACCGTCATCGAGACGACAAATGCTCCCGGCTTTGGGCCGCCTCTGCATCGTCATGCCGAGACGGAAGTGTTTCGCGTGCTCACCGGACGCTATCTGTTCGAAGTCGATGGGCGTCGCTTTTATGCTGACGCAGGCGATGTGGTCACGGCCCCTAGCGGCGCTGCGCATGCCTTCGTCAATGTGACGGACGCTCCGGCGCAGCAGTTCATTCTGATCCTGCCCGGATTGGATGCGACGGCATTCTTCACGCAGCTCGGCGATGTGATGCGCGACGGCGTCCCGGACAGGGCGTTGTTGAATGATTTCGGTAAACGCTGGGCCGTCGAATTCCTCGGGCCGCCGCTGCGCGCCGAATAAGGCCGCTATCGCCGTTCAAAGGCGGAAGGCATCGCTTTCACCGGGCACGAGTTCCAGCGGCCAGATCTTGCTGCGGGCGCCATCGGGATAGAAATGGCTGTAGGCCGGCATCGCGGCGAGCAGGGTTTCGGCAAGATCGACGCCAAGATCGCGCAACGACATGCGAAAGCAGGTCAGCGCCGGCTGGAGAAACTTTGCGCGGGGTTCTTCGCGAAAGCCGATGACGGCGAGATCGCGACCGGGAATGACGCCGGCTTCCATCAGCCTGCGATAAAGGCCGATTGCCATAAGCTCATAGATGAGAATGACGGCGGTGGGTCGCTCTTTCAGCAACAGAAGCTCGTGACCTGCCTGGTATCCGCCTTGTTCGCTCGATTTGACCCGGATCACGAGGGAGGGGTCAAAGGGAATGCCGTGGCGTTTAAGCGCGCTGCGGTAGCCATCCAGGAAGATGAAGCCAAGGTTGATGTCATTTGACGGAGCCGAAATCGCGATCCGTCGATGGCCTTGAGCGACGAGCCGATCGACGGCGCAATTCGCGACGCCATCAAAGTCGAGGTCGATCCAGGGATAGTTGCTGCCGGAAAGACTCCGCCCGAGCGTGACGAAGGGAATTTTCGTCTTCGACAAGAGATCGATACGTTTGTCGGTGCGCTGTGTGGCCGAGATAATCATCGCGTCGACGACCCGACGGGCGACCATGCGTTTCAGATATTCGTGCGGATCCTCGTCGCTGGGGCAGGGGAGCATGATGAGGTCGAGCTGATGGCGGGCAAGCACGCTCTGCAATCCGCCGGTCAGGCCGAGAAAGAAGTTGTCGCTGTTTTCTACCGTTTCCTTCGAGGATTCGATCATCAGGCCGATGACGTTTGTCGTGCCCTGCCGCAGGCTGCGGCCGGACTGGTTGGCGACGTAGCCCAATTCTTCGGCCGCCGCCAGGACTCGTCTGCGCGTCTCCTCGTTGACATCAGGCTTGCCGTTCAGCGCCCGCGACACGGTGCCGATCGATATGTCGAGATGCTCCGCAAGCTGGCGAATGCCCTTCATCGGCGCCCGTTTTCCTCCGCTTTCCAATTTCCCTACTTCTCCTCATTGACACAGGAAATTCTTTCCGCATAGTATCGTAAACGTTTACGGGGTGCATGTCACGAGGAGTTGGCATCATCCTCAGGAGGAAATCGTGAAATTTAGTGCCATTCTGTGCGGGTGCGGAGCTATGTCCAAAGGTTGGTTGCGAGCCATCGCGTCCAACCCTGATCTCGCAGGTTCAATCGCTATTGTCGGCCTGGTCGACCTGAACCGGGCGACGGCGGAAACCCTCGCCAAGGAGTTCGGTCTCGAGGGCGCCGTGATCGGCTCCGACCTTGCCCAGGTCATTGCCGCGACCAAGGCTGATCTCGTTTTCGATATCGTCGTTCCCGCGGCCCGCTACACTGTCGTCTCCACGGCGCTGAAGGCCGGCTGCCATGTGCTCAGCGAAAAGCCGATGGCGACCTCGCTTGCCGAGGGCGCTGCCCTTATCGATCTTGCCGCGGAAGCCGGCAAGGTTCACGCCATCATCCAGAATCGCCGTTTCATTTCAGGCATTCGCCGCCTGCGCCGCTTCGTCGAAAGTGGTGTTATCGGCGAGCTGACCGGCATTCATTGCGACTTCTTCCTTGGTCCGCATTTTGGCGGTTTCCGCGAGGAAATGGACAATGTCCTGCTGCTCGACATGGCGATCCACACCTTTGATGCGGCCCGTTTCGTCGCCAACAAGGCGCCGCTTGCCGTCTATTGCGTCGAAAAGAACCCTGTCGGTTCCTGGTACAAGCATGGTGCCTCCGCCGACGCGATCTTCGAATTCGCCGACGATGTCGTCTTCACCTATCGCGGCTCCTGGTGTGCGGAAGGCAAGCGCACGAGCTGGGAGAGCCAGTGGCGCATCACCGGATCCAAGGGCATGTTGACCTGGGACGGCGAGGAAACCTTCGAGGCAGCCGTTGCCGGCAACGAGCCCGGCCTGCTGCCCGGTTTCACGCCGATTGAGGTTCCAGGCCCCGAGCATGACCAGGAAACCCATGGTCATGCCAGCGTCATTGTCTCCTTTATCGACGCGATCCGGACCGGCAAGCGGCCGGAGACGGAGAGCCGCGACAATATTCGCAGCCTCGCCATGGTGCTCGGCGCTATCGAAAGCGCCAAGACCCGCAAGCGCATAGAGATTTCAGCATAGGGACTAGACGATATGACAAACCCCGCAAAAGCCATCCGTATCGGCACCATGGTCAAGGCGAGCAGCGAAGATGCCGCCGCGCGCATCTCCAAGATCGCAGACCTCGGCTTCGAAAGCTTCGAGCCCTTCTTCTGGCAGACGACCAACGGCCAGAACCTTGCCGAACTCGGCAAGCGTTGCGTCGATGCCATCGGCAATCGCGACATCACCATTTCGACGCTCGGCATGTTCGGCAATCCGCTTGAAGAAACCGCAATGGACCTGCAGACGCTGCAGGGCTGGAAGGACTGCATCGACAACGCCCATCATTTCGGCGCGACCTGCGTTGCCGGCTTCACCGGCCGCGTGCGCAACAAGCCGCTGACCGACAGCCTGCCGCGCTACAAGCAGATCTGGAGCGAGCTTGCCAAGCGCGCTGCCGACAAGGGCATCAGGATCGCCTTCGAAAACTGCGCCATGGACGGCAACTGGGCGACCGGCGATTGGAACATCGCCCACAATCCCGATGCCTGGGAACTGATGTTCAACGAGACGCCTGACGACAATCTCGGCCTCGAATGGGAACCCTGCCACCAGATGGTCTACCTGATCGATCCGCTGCCGCAGATCCGCAAATGGACATCGAAGATTTTTCACGTCCACGGCAAGGACGCGACGATCCGTTGGGACGTCATCAAGGAGCACGGCATCTTCGGCAAGGAAAAGTTCGTTCTTATGCGCACGCCGGGCTTCGGCGACACCAACTGGACGGATGTCATTTCCGAACTTCGCATGGCCGGCTGGTCCGGTTCGATCGATATCGAAGGCTGGCATGATCCGGTTTATCGCGATGCGCTTGAGATGACCGGCCAAGTCCACGCACTCAACCATTTGAAGCATGCCCGGGGCGGGGATTTTGTTGCCGACCCGGATTGAGTGACCTATCGTGCCGCGTTCGGGCGAGGAGGCTCGGCGCGGCGCGCGAACATTAAAGCTTTTTGCGGCGCGGCCGCCTTTTTGGGAGGAAAGTATGAAAGCGATATCAAGACTCGCGTTGGTCGTCGGCGTTTCGATGCTAATGTCCACCGTCGCCCATGCCCAACAGAAAACCTTCAAGATCTGGTGGTTTGAGGAGCCGACGACGGCCCAGGGCATTGTCTGGAAAGAGGCGCTCGACGAGTTCAAAACAAAACATCCGGATGTCACTGTCAGCTTCGAGCAGAAGACCTTTCAGCAGTTGCAGGCGTCCGGCGGCATGATCCTCAATTCCGACCAGGCGCCCGACGTTCTCGAATACAACAAGGGCAATGCGACGGCTGGCTTGGTTGCAAGCCAGGGATTGCTGACCAGTCTGGACGACTATGTGAAGAAGGAAGGCTGGGACAAGATCCTGAATAAAGGCAATCTTGTCCTCAGCCACTATGACGAAAAGGGTATCTATGGCTCCGGCCCCGTCTGGGGCATCCCTGTCTACGGCGAATATGTGTCGTGCTTTTACAACATCGACATGTTCGAAAAAGCGGGCCTTAAGCCGCCGACGACGCTCGAAGAGTGGGTCGCGGCCATGGAAGCCTTCAAGCAGAAAGGTCTCACGCCTCTGGCGCTTGGCGCCATCGACACCAGTGGCCAGCATTTGCTTGCCTCTCTCGCCTATACCAAGGCCGATGACGCGTGGATCCAGAATTATCAGGGTTTGAAGGCTCCGCTCGACGGCGCGCCCTATCTCTATGCAGCTCAGACACTCGTGGACTGGGTGAGCAAGGGCTACATCAGCAAGGACTCGACGGGCATGAAGGACCCGGACGCGGCTCTGCTCTTCACCTCCGGCAAGGCGCCGATGTATGTCTCGGGCACATGGAATCTCGGCACTTTCGCCTCGACCATCAAGGACTTCAAATGGGGTCAGTTCGTCATTCCAACGCCGAAATATTCGGTCGGTTCGACGGGCAATCTCTGGGTCGTTCCCAAGGCGAGCAAGAATCCTGATCTTGCAGCCGAATGGATCAGCCTGACCCTGTCGCCGAAGTACCAGGCCGCACTCGCCAATGCCGGCGGTGTTCCTATCGCCGCTGATCCTTCCGCGATCACCAATCCCATCGGCAAGAACGCCGCTGCGGTTTTCAAGCAAATCTCTGACAAGAGCGGCCTTGGTTTCTACCCTGACTGGCCTGTCCCCGGCTACTATGACGTGCTCAATCAGAAAGACACCGGCCTCTTCCAGGGTAGTGTGACCGCGGAGCAGTTCGTCGAACAGATCAAGAAGGCCTACGACGACGCGCAGGAAAATCAGTAGCGCCATCTCAAGCCGCTGGGCTGCGCGTCTACGCGCAGCCCCCATGGAAGGCTGAAGGAAGAATGATATGGCATTATCCAGTCAGCGATCGGGCGACAGTTCACTAAGCTATAGTCTTTATCTGATCCCAGGAGTGATCGGCTTTGTTCTGATCGTGCTCATACCGCAGCTTGCCAATCTGGGGCTGAGCTTCACGGCATGGAAGGGCGTTGGAACCCCGCGACCGGTCGGCTTGCAGAACTATCAGCGCCTGTTGACGGACGATCAATTTTGGGGATCGATGTATCACACGCTGCTGTTCATCGTCTCGATGACGGTCATACCCGTTTGCATCGGCCTGGTGCTTGCCGCTCTGCTATTCGACTATGTCAGGGACGAGTTCGGGGAATGGGTCTCGAGCTTTTTCAGGGCTGGTTTTTATCTGCCGCAGATTCTGCCCGTGACGGTCGCGGGTGTGCTCTGGGGGTGGATTCTCAATCCCGTCGGCGTCGTCAATATCACCCTGAAGGCCATCGGCCTCGGTAATCTCGCCCAGAACTGGATCGGCGATGCGACTTACGCGCTTGCTTCAGTCTCGCTCGTCATTGTCTGGATACAGGTCGGCTATTGTCTGGTGGTGTTCATGGCCGGTCTTTCGCGCATCGATCCTTCTCTCTACGAGGCTGCCGAGCTTGACGGTGCAAGCTGGTGGAGCCGGCTGTTGACGATCACCATTCCGCTGCTGGCGCCTGAGATTTTTGTCGTTGTGCTGACCACGCTGATCGCAGCGCTCAAGGTCTTTGCGCCAATCTTTGTCATCACCGCCGGCGGGCCTGACAACGCCACGCTCGTGCCTTCCTACCTGACCTACTATCACTTCTTCACCACACAGCGCGTCGGCTATGCGGCAGCGATTGCGGTCGTGCAGACGACCCTGACAATCGTTCTGGCGATGATTTTTCTGCGCTTCCAGAGCCAGCGCGAGCCGAAGGAGTAGAATATGGCCGATTCAGTTCTCAGCGACGGTACGACCAAGGTCCGGGCGACGGCGGCAGCTCATCGCATTCGCCGCGATCCCATGCGATGGGTGGTGTTGGCCATCCTTATCCTGCTCCTTGCCTTCACGCTTTTTCCGTTTTTTCTTGCGCTGATCAATGCCGTCAAGGCGAGCGCCGAATATGCCGTCGGCGGACCGCTTTCCATTCCCCGGTCGATCGATCTCACGGCGGTTGAAAAATTCTGGACGGCATCTGATTTCAGCCGCAAGCTCATCAACAGCGTGATGATCAGCCTTGGTGTTTCGGTGCTGGGGGTATTGATCAGCCTGTTCAATGCCTATGCGATTGGAATCGGCAAGGTGCCGGGCTCGCGCTTGATTCTGGTGGTTTTCCTCCTCGGTATCATGGTCCCGCAGGAATCGATCATCTACCCGCTTTACTACATGGCGAAAGCGACCGGCCTCTACGACACGCAGCTTTCCGTCATCATTATTTTCGCGGTCCTGCAAAGCGCTTTCGGGACTTACCTGCTCTCGACCGTGCTGAGCACATTCCCCAAGGAAATCCTCGAAGCCGCCGAGATGGATGGCTCGACCCACTGGAAGACGCTGTGGTTCGTCGTCGTCCCGGTCCTGCGGCCAACGCTTATGGTCTTGGGAACGTTCTTCTTCATCTGGACCTGGAACGAATTCCTGATTCCGCTTGTCATGCTGGTCTCCAACAACAATCAGACGGTCTCGGTCGCCATGGGCCTCACCCGCGGTCAGAACATGTCCGACCCGGTACTGCAGGCCTCGGCGGCTTTCCTGGGCATCATACCGACTGTGATCTTCTTCCTGATCTTCCAGCGCACGCTGGCGCGCGGCATTGCCGCCGGAGCAGTCAAGTGACGATATTTTTCACCCATGGCCACTTCATCGGTCCCGGTCTGGGACCAGCAAGGTTTTCGGCATGAACCAGGATATCCAGATCGAACTCTCCGGAATCGAGAAGCATTACGGTGCCTACCACGCCCTCAAGAACATCAACCTTTCGATTGCCAAGGGTACATTCGTGGCGCTGGTCGGTCCGTCCGGATGCGGCAAGTCCACTCTGCTGCGCTCTCTTGCAGGGCTGGAAAAAATTACCGGCGGGACGCTGAAGATTGCCGGCGACGTGATGAACGACGTCCCTCCACGCATGCGCGATATTGCCATGGTGTTCCAGTCCTATGCGCTCTACCCGCATATGACAGTCGAGCAGAACCTCACTTACTCGCTGCGGATGCGCAAGATCCCGAAGCCCGAGGCGAAGCGCAAGGCTGAGGAGGTTGCCAGGATCGCCGGCTTGACGGGTCTGCTGGATCGCTATCCTCGGCAACTCTCTGGCGGCCAGCGTCAGCGCGTCGCCATGGGGCGCGCCATTATTCGAAACCCCAAGGCCTTCCTGTTCGACGAGCCGCTGTCCAATCTCGACGCCGCGCTGCGCGTTTCGATGCGCAAGGAAATCCGGGCGCTGCATGAACGGTTGCATGCGACGTCGGTCTATGTGACGCACGACCAGATCGAGGCGATGACGATGGCCGACCATGTCGTCGTCATGCGCGACGGCGTCATCGAACAGCAGGGCGCACCGCTCGAGCTCTACGATCGGCCGGCCAACAAGTTCGTGGCAGGCTTCATCGGCTCACCGGCCATGAACTTCGTGCCTTCAGTCGTGGCGGAGGGTGGGGCGAGCCTGCTTCTCGATTTCGGCAAAGAGCGCAAGGTGCTGCCGCTCGCCCGGACGCTGCAGCCCGGCCAGAAAGTGCTTGCCGGCATGCGTCCTGAACACATGGCGATCGTGGCGCCGGGGCAGGGGACATTCGACGTCCGCGTCGCCTTCGTCGAATCGACGGGGTCCTCGACCTTCATCACAGCGGACACCCAGCCTGAACTGACGATCGTCGAAACCGGACGCGGCAATATCCACGCCGGTGATTTGATCGGACTGGCGATCGATCCCGCAAAGATCCATGTCTTCGATGCGACGACCGAAGGTCGGGTCCAGGAGCGGGCGATCGGCTAGCGGAAGTCTGTCTGTCGGGCTTCATCCCTTGGAACAAATACCAAAGTTTGGTACGGCCGTGGAAGAGGTGTGCCATGAATAAGAACACGTCCGTCAGCCTTGGCGATCATTTTACCAGCTTTGTAGCCGGCCATGTGGAAAAGGGGCGCTACAGCTCTGCCACAGATGTCGTTCGCGCGGGTCTACGCCTGCTGGAAGAGCGCGAAGCCAAGCTGGCGACGTTACCGCGCCGCCCTGATCGAAGGGGAGAACAGCGGCCCTTCGTCGCCGTTTGATTTTGAGGCCTTTATCGCGCGCAAGCGCGACGAGGGCGTGCCTAAGCCGTGACGAGCTACATCGTTTCCCCTCGCGCACAGCGTGACCTGGAGGGGTTTTGGGATTACACGGCCGAACGCTGGAATCTGGCGCAGGCGGAAATCTATCTTCGTGGCATCTGGTCGGCGATCCAGATCATCGCCGCCGATCCGAGGATAGGCCGGTCAGCCGATGAGGTCCGTCCGGGTTACCGTCGTTATCAGGTCGGCTCCCACGTCATTTTCTACAAAATGACGGAGGGCGTCTTTGACGTAGTGCGCGTCCTGCATAGCCATGTGGATTTTGACAGCCATCTTTGACTGTCACATCCAGTCCCGCCGTGCATCTTTAGCCCTGTAGTGAGGCGATCACATCGAGGATCGGCCTCGAGCCGGATTTCGTCGGCCGGTATTCGAGGCCGATCCGGCCGTCATAGCCGTGGGCGAAAAGCCAGTTCAGTCGATCGGCGAGATCGATGTCGCCGGTTCCTGGCTCGTTTCGGCCGGGATGATCGGCGATGTGGACATGGGCGATACGATCGACGCGGCCGGCAACAACCTCCTCGGTGCGCTCGTCCATGACGGCAGAATGGTAGATATCGTAGACGATGCCGATTTCCGGACGGCCGACCTCATCGACGATGTCGAGCCCTTCTTCCGTCGACGACAGGAAATAGCCGATATGATCGATCTTCGTGTTGAGAGGCTCGACTCCGAGGCGGATGCCGGAGCCTTCAAGAATATCGGCTGCGTCGCGCAAGGCGGTAACCAGCGCCTCTCTCTGCTCCTCGCGCGATAGGCCGGGTTGATCGTCCCCCGCCTGGGCAATAAGGACCTTCGCGTCAAGGCGTTGAGCGGCCGAGATCGACTGCCGCAACCCCTCCAGCCATGGCTCGCGATTGGCCGGGTTGGTCAGCGCGATCATGGGCTCCGCCACGATACCGGTAACGGCAATGCCGCCTTCGGCGACTGCTGCCTCAACCGCATCGAGATCCTTGTTGGTCCAGCGCCAGAATTCGACGGCGTCGAGCCCCATCTCCCGTGCTTTGCGGATACGGTCGGCAAATGCATCGTTATCCTCTGCAAACAGCCATTCGATGCAGGCGGAAAAACGTCGCATGGGGCAACTCCTGTCAAAAGATGTGCCCTGGGGCGCGCGCAAGGATGAAAGGTGAAATCAGGACAATATCGTCGGCATGGTCGTGACGATACGGATATCACGGCGGAAATCCGAAGGCGACATGCCGGCGATGTGACGGAAGGATTTGTTGAAGGCGCTGATCGAGCCGAAGCCGCTGTCCATCGCAACCTGCAGCACGTTTACGTCATCACCCATGAGAAGTGCCTGGGCATGGGATAGCCTGAGCAGGTTGACATATTTGTTGAGCGTCATTCCGGTCGATTTCTTGAAGAGGTTCATTGCGTATTTCGGATGCAGATCCGCTGCCCGCGCGATATCGATCGAATCGATGTCCTGGAGAAAATTGGCCGCGATGAAATCGCAGATCCGCGCGATGCTGCGGGAAGCATGAGGTTGCGGCTGATCCCTGAGCCTGCTGTTGCTCATGTCCGGCAGCATCGTATAGGGCTCGAAGGCGATCCGTTCCAGGCGAAGCAGCAATTCGTCGACCGCATGTTTCCCCTTGGCAGGATCGTTTGAGCGGACATAGCGAAACCAGCGCGCAAAGTTTTCGTTGTCCGCGGCATCGGTGGCTGAGGTCAGCAGCGTCTCGCCTCTCATCAGCCGGCTGGAAATGCTGTCGGGCAGGCGCAGGCGGAAAAAATAGACGAGCGGCAGATGGGCGCCGGCATAGAGCGAATCGTCGGACGATTCGTCCATCTGATGCGGCTGGCCACCCCAGAAAAGGCACATGTCGCCCGCGTTGAGACGCAGTTCGTGGCCATTCATCTGGTAATGCACCGTGCCCTCGATGAGATAATTGACCTCGACCTGCGCATGCCAGTGGGGCATGACCATGACCGGCGGGTGGGCGTGAAACATTTGCAGCGCCGTTG
The DNA here is from genome assembly GCF_004341625.1 of Rhizobium sp. BK376. Taxonomy (GTDB): domain Bacteria; phylum Pseudomonadota; class Alphaproteobacteria; order Rhizobiales; family Rhizobiaceae; genus Rhizobium. Next base: position 39,398 of record NZ_SLZG01000029.1, read on the forward strand.
GAAGGCCTTCGATGCTGCTTGCTCCCGGTTGATAGATAGCTCTCTGCGAGACCTTACTTTCCGCCAACTCGATGTTCCCTTTTTAGGAGACAGCCGCTCCCTTGCAGATAGTCTACGCGGGTTCGCTAAGGGACGGCAATTGAAAAGGGAGGATTTTCAATGCGCTTCAAACTTCTTGGTGCGACGACGCTCGTCGCACTGTGTGTCTCAGGCTCCGCGTTCGCGCAGCAGGCAAATCTGACGATCTGGAGCTGGAATGTCGCTGCGTCGGCGCTGAAATCGACGCTGGAGGGCTTCAACAAGCAATATCCTGATATCAAGGTCGACGTGCAGGATCTCGGCAACCAGCAGGTCTTCGACAAGATGCTGGCCGCCTGTGCAGCCGGCGGCGACGGTCTGCCCGACATCGTCACGGTCGAGAATTTCGAGGCCGAGATTTTCTGGAACCGCTTCCCCGACTGCTTCACCAATCTGAAGGATCTCGGCTACAACGCGGATATCCAGAAGCAATTCCCGGACTTCAAGCGCACCGAGCTGGAGATAGGTGACGTTGCCTATGCGATGCCTTGGGATTCCGGTCCTGTTGCCGTTTTCTACCGCCGCGACTTTTATGAAAAGGCCGGCGTCGATCCGGCGACGATCAAGACCTGGGATGATTTCATCGCGGCCGGAAAGAAGATTTCCGCGGCCAACCCCGGCGTCGTCATGTCCCAGGCCGATTTTAACGGTGACAGCGAGTGGTTCCGCATGCTGTCGAACGAGCAGGGCTGCGGCTATTTCTCGACCGACGGCCAGAACATCACCATCAACCAGCCCGCATGCGTCGCCGCCCTTCAGAAGGTGAAGGAGATGAAGGATGCCGGCACGTTGACGGCAGCGAACTGGGAAGAAAAGATTCAGTCCAACACCGCAGGGAAGGTTGCGAGCCAGCTGTATGGCGGCTGGTACGAAGGTTCGGTCCGCTCGAATTCGCCTGATCTTGCCGGCAAATGGGGGGTCTACCTGATGCCCAGCATGACGGCAGACGGCGCACACGCGGCCAATCTCGGTGGTTCTTCGCTCGCCATCGCCAGCAACTCCAAGAACAAGGAAGCCGCCTGGAAATATCTGCAATATGCACTCGGCACTAATGAGGGGCAGGTCGCCATGCTCAAGTCCTTCGGTCTTGTGCCGTCGCTGCTCAGCGCCGTCAAGGATCCCTTCGTCGACCAGCCGCAGCCCTACTGGGGCAACCAGAAGGTCTGGGCCGATATTCTCTCGACGCTGCCGAACATCCATCCGAGCCGCGGCACGGCCTTCCAGACCGATGCCGATTCCATCCTGAAGACGGCACAGACGAAGTTCTTCGCCGGCGGCTATCCGGATGCCAAGGCCGCGCTGGACGATGCTGCCAAGCAGATCGCTTCCGCCACGGGTCTGCCGATCGCCCAGTGAATGAATGGACCGGGCGTTTGATGGCGCCCGGTTCCCCCTTGACGCTGGTGGGAGAGCAAGGGGGGGCCTTCGGGCCGTGCATTCATGGGAAATAGGAGGAGACGTTCATGCGGCTGCAGAACAGGAGCGCCTATACGTTCCTTGCGCCCTATCTTTTGATTTTCGCCACCTTCTGGGTCTGGCCGATCATCAATTCGTTTCTGATCTCGTTTCAGAACACGCGCATCAATCCATGGAAATACAGCTTCTCGGCAAATTGGGGCCGTCTCTTCGAAGATCCCGCCTTCTACAACGCGCTGCAGAACACGCTGATCATCCTTGTCATCCAGGTCCCGGTCATGATCGCGATCGCAACCGTCATGGCCGTTCTTCTGAACTCGCCGCTTCTGAAAGCGCGGGCGATTTTCCGCTTCGCATTCTTCGCGCCTGTTGTCGTTGGTGAAGTGGCCTATGCTGCCGTCTTCCGGCTGATGTTCAACATCGATTTCGGCATCATCAACAAGCTGCTCGGTGGCATCGGCGTCGGACCTGTCTCCTGGTTTGCCGAGACCCCTGCCGCCATGGCGCTGCTGATCATCGCGGTCACCTGGCGCTGGTCGGGCTATAACGCCATCATCATCCTGTCAGGCCTGCAATCCATTCCGGAAGACGTCTACGAGGCGGCAACACTCGATCGCGTCAGCAAGGTCAAGCAGTTCTTCTACATCACGCTGCCACTGCTGAAGCCGATCATCCTCTTCTGCGTGGTCCTCTCCGTCATCGGCACGATGCAGCTCTTCACCGAGCCCTTCCTGATCACCAATCGCGGCGGTCCCGGCGGCGGCACGGAAACGCTCGGCCTGTTGCTTTACCGCCAGGGCTTCTATTCGCTGAACTTCGGCTATGCCTCCGCTATCGCCTATACGATGACGGCGCTGGCGGTCGCGATCTCTCTTCTCAATCTCTGGCTGGGGCGCGAACCGAAATGAAATCAAAGTCCCGATCCACTCTGATGCGCTCGATCGCGCTGCATGCGGCGCTGACGCCGCTTGCCATCATCTGGCTGTTTCCGCTCTGGATGATGTTCGTCTTCTCGACCATGCCCGACAACGGCATTTTCAGCCCTGACATCGTGCTCATTCCATCGACGAATTTCTTCGCGAATGTGGCGAACCTGCAAGCCGATACCGATTTCGTCGGCGCGCTGACGATATCGATCGTCGTGGCGGTCATCTACACGGTGCTCTCGGTGTTGCTGACCTCGATGGCGGGCTGGGCCCTAGCGCGCTATCGCTTTTATGGCCAGTCCATCGTCCTTGCCATCATCCTTGGAACGATCACGCTTCCTTATTTCGTCGTGGTCATTCCGCAGTTCATCATGGTTGCGCGGCAGTTCCATCTCGCCAATACCTGGATCGCGCTCATTGTCCCACCGCTCTTCAATTCACTCGGCGTGCTCTTCATGCGCCAGGCCTTCTCGATGATGCCGGGTGAGCTTTTCGATGCCGCTCGCGTCGAAGGCGTCAAGGAATGGCAGATCTTCCTGCGCATTGCCCTGCCGCTTGCCCGACCGACCATGGCAGCACTCGCCATCATCCTCTTCCTGGTGTCCTGGAACAACTATCTCTGGCCGCTGCTGATCAACTCGAAGCCCGGGATGATGACGGCGCCGGTGGCGCTCGGAACACTGATCGGGCTCACCAAGGTTTCCTGGGGCGGGATCATGGCGGGTGCCGTCATGCTCACGGCCCCGATCCTCGTGGTCTTCGTCCTCCTGCAACGCCACTTCATCGCCGGCATCGCGGCCGGCGCAATCAAATAATTTGGAGAACGCCTGATGGCAGGACTGTCACTGAAGAATGTCGTCAAGCGCTATGGCGCATTCGAGATCATCCATGGCGCCAGCCTGGAGGTCGCGGACGGCGAATTCGTTGTCTTCGTCGGCCCTTCCGGCTGCGGGAAATCCACGCTTTTGCGCATGATTGCGGGGCTCGAAGATATCTCCGGCGGCGAGATTAAGATCGACGGCAAGACCGTCAACGATGTGGAGCCGGCCGATCGGGGTATCGCCATGGTGTTCCAATCCTATGCGCTCTATCCGCATCTGACTGTCGAGCAAAATCTGAGCTTCGGCCTGCGCATGAACGGCAATCCCAAGGCGGACACGAATCGCCGCGTACGCCACGTCTCGGATATCCTCCAGATCAAGGAACTGATGAACCGGCGGCCGAAACAGCTGTCGGGCGGCCAGCGCCAGCGTGTCGCGATCGGCCGCGCCATCGTGCGCGAGCCCAAGGTCTTCCTCTTCGATGAACCACTGTCCAATCTCGACGCCGAATTGCGCGTCCAGATGCGTGTCGAAATATCGAAACTGCACAAGACGCTCGGCACGACGATGATCTACGTGACGCACGATCAGACGGAGGCGATGACGCTTGCCGACAAGATCGTGGTGCTCAGAAGCGGCAATATCGAGCAGATCGGCGCGCCGCTCGATCTCTATGACAATCCGGCCAATCAGTTCGTTGCCGGTTTCGTCGGCTCGCCGAAGATGAACTTCATCGGTGCGGAGGTCGTCGAGGTCAACGCGAATGGCGTCTTGATCGCCCTGGCAAGCCAACGCGATGTCCGGCTGACGATACCCTTGCAGGGGGCCGCCCCCAAGATCGGGGACAAGGTCGTGCTCGGAGTCCGCCCGGAGCATTTTCTCGACGCTGGAAAGGGCGACGTCGACCTGATGGTTGCCGTCGACGTCGCCGAGCATCTCGGCAGCACCAGCTACATTTACGCCAACATCGCCGGAGGCGAGCAGATTGTCATCGAGCGGGAGGAATCCCGCAACGCGTCCAACCGGGACACGCTGACCGTCGCGCTCGCCGCCCGCCGCTCCTTCCTCTTCGACAGCGCGGGCAACCGCCTACGCTAACGCCTTCATTTCAGAACCGATAGAATCATGAAAGGAACCTCCCATGCGTTCAACCAATCCCATTCGCTGGGGCATCATCGGGCCGGGAACGATTGCCAAGACATTTGCTGATGGCATAGCGCATTCGCGCACCGGCAAGCTGGTTGCGATTGCAACGCGCAATCCGCAAAAGCCTGGCCTAGCCGAGGGTTTTCCAGGCGCCCGTATCGTCAATGGCTACGACGCCTTGCTCGCCGACAGCGAAGTGGAGGCGATCTACATCGCAACGCCCCATACGGGCCATGCGGAATGGGCGATCAAGGCGGCGCGAGCCGGCAAGCACATTCTGGTCGAAAAGCCGATCGCGCTTTCGGCCTACGACACAACTGCGATCTACCACGAAGCCAGGAAAGCCGGCGTCTTTGCCGGCGAGGCGTTCATGTATCGTGTCCACCCCCAGACCGCAAAGCTGATCGAGCTGGTTCGAAGCGGCATCATCGGGCAGGTGCGCATCATCCGCTCCTCCTTCGGCTTCAACATGGGAAACGTGCGGCCGGAACATCGGCTTTTCGCCAATGACACGGCCGGCGGCGGCATTCTTGATGTCGGCGGCTACCCGGTGTCGATGGCGCGGCTGATTGCCGGTGCGGTCGACGGCAAGCCATTCCTTGAGCCGGAAAAGGTTTCGGGCGTTGCGCATCTCGGCCAGACGGGCGTCGACGAATGGGCGTCCGCCGTCCTTAAATTTCCGAACGGCATCATTGCCGAGGTCTCCTGCTCGATCATGGCGAACCAGGACAACACGCTTCGCATCATCGGCTCGGAAGGACGCCTGGAGGTGAAGGACTTCTGGTTTGCTTCCGGCCACAAGGGCGGTACCGGCAAGATCGAGGTGATCAAGCCGAACAGCGAGCCGCAAACGATCGACGTCGAGGAAAAAGGCTGGCTCTATTCCTTCGAGGTCGATGCGGCAGGCGATGCGATAAGGGCCGGTCGGACGGAGTTCACGTCTCCCGGCATGAGCTGGGCGGATTCGATCGGCAACCTGCGTGTGCTCGATCAATGGCGCGCCTCCGTCGGCCTTGAATACGAGGTTGAGAAGGCGACTCGGCGGACGGTAAATCTTGCCGGCGCGAAGGTTTCGCTCGGAAAATCCGTTCCGATGCGCCAGATTCCGGGCGTTTCCAAGCCGGCGTCGATGGTGGCCCTCGGCTTCGAATTCTTCCCGAATTTCGCATCGGCATCGCTGACGCTGGATGCCTTCTACGAGGCCGGCGGCAATCTCTTCGACACTGCTTACGTCTATGGCGCCGGCAAGACGGAGAGCATCTTCGGCGATTGGCACACCAGCCGCGCGGTGCCGCGTGAAGAAATCGTGCTGATCGGCAAGGGCGTTCATTCGCCGCTCTGCTATCCCGATATGATCGCAAAGCAGCTTGATCAGTCGCTGAACCGCCTGAAGACGGACTATGTCGACATCTATTTCATGCATCGCGACAACACCGACGTCCCGGTTGGCGAATTCGTCGACGCCATGGATGCGGAGGTAAGGGCAGGGCGCATTCGCGGCCCCGTCGGCGGATCGAACTGGACGCGCGAGCGCATGGACGAGGCAATCGCCTATGCAGCGAAGAACGGAAAAACCGCGCCGGGAGCGCTGTCCAACAATTTCGCGCTTGCAGAAATGCTCGATCCGATCTGGGCCGGTTGCGTTGCCGCTTCTGACGATAGCTGGAAGGTCTGGCTCAATGCCAACCAGATGCCCAACTTCGCATGGTCGAGCCAGGGTCGAGGCTTCTTCACGGACCGCGCCGGTCGCGACAAACTCGATGACGAGGAGTTGGTGCGCGTCTGGTATTCGGATCGGAACTTTGCACGGCGGGAAAGGGCGATCGAGCTGGCCGAGAAACTTGGCCGAAGCCCCATTCACGTTGCGCTCGCCTATGTCGTCGCCCAGCCATTCCCCGTCATTCCGCTGATTGGCCCGCGCACGATCGCCGAACTGGAAGACAGCCTGTCGGCGCTGGATATCAAGCTGACACCGGAGCAGGTGAAGTGGCTGGAAGGCAGCGAATGAGCCGCAGATAAATATTCTGGCGACTGGTTTACCTGAGAGGAATGGGCGTTTGGCGATGCGGGCAAGGAGCCCGCATCGTATCAGATGGCCCGCGCCAGTTCCCTGTCGATGCCGGCAATCAGCCGCGGATCTTCAGCCGTCACGTCGGGGGCGAAGCGTGCTGCGACGCTGCCATCCCGGCCGATCAGGAATTTCTCGAAATTCCAAAGGATCTCGCTGGATGTGCCGGTATCGATACCGTGGTCTTTCAGCCGCTGCCGCATCGGGCCTTCCCCCGTGGCCGCGGGCATGGTCTGCGTCAATGCATGATAGAGCGGATGCTTGTCGCTGCCCTTGACCGAGATCTTCGAAAAGATCGGAAACTGCACGTCATAGGTGCTGGTGCAGAAATCGACGATTTCTTCGTCGGTGCCCGGTTCCTGGCCTTTGAAGTCATTGGCGGGAAAGGCAAGAATAACCAGACCCTGATCGCGCTTGTCTTCATAGAGCTTTTCCAGCCCTTCATATTGCACCGTCAGCCCGCATTTCGACGCCACGTTGACGACCAGCATGACGCGTCCACGGTATTCGCTGAGCGTCGTCTCCTGGCCGTCGGGCCGCCTTACGGGAATATTCAGAAGATTATCCATGGTCCAATAGACTCCATTCGATAGGCCTTGATAGCAGCTGAAGATGGCATGGGGCTCAGTGAGAACTCGTCATCGCCCCAGCTGCTCGCCGAGCGAGCTTAGGCGATCCAGCGCAGATTGCACCCTGAATCACGTGTCACGAATTCCGGCGAGTGACCTTTCGATCGCTGTCGTGACCAACCGACGCAATACATCGTCGTATCGTTTTTTCTGAGTTTGCTTGCTCTCTCGGGCGTTACTTCGGAATCAATTGCTCTCGACCGAGATGACTTCAGCAATAATGCCCTCTCCAGGAAGGGGAAGAATAAACTAATTTAAATATCCCTAATATAACAAAATACGTGCTCAAAAACGGTGCGTGGATCTGAAAAATGAGCATCGGGCCAAAAATGGTCTGTTAGAAACGATATTTTTTCGGCGATATTCATTGCCAACTCGACATACTTGTGACTTTTGCAATTTAATTCTTTTTCCCTTAGTGTTGCTGCGGCGCAACAGTTGAGGATTCTCTTGAGTTTGCTTTGGGAAAACCTTCTCGAATTCTTCAGGCAACTCTGATAATTGCTGCGTCGGAGGGACAAGTGCCCTTCGGGGATCATCGAGTGGGCGGTATATGAACAAAAACATTTTGAAGCCGATCGGCTGCATTGCCTTTGCTGCGATGTTGTTGTCGGGATGTACTTACCTGCCGCGCTCCGGCCCCGATGAAAAAGCCATCGACAACCATGCCGCCGTCAAGGTCACCACCAAGGACCGCAAGGCCGGCATCGACTATGTCCTGGTCGACCTCAGCCAGAATATGCTGAAATATTTCGACGAGAAGGCCGCGACCTCGCTGAAGCAGAGTTTTGGCGGCGGCAAGGGCGGCCCGCCGGACATTCCGCTCGGTTATGGCGACGTTGTCCAGGTCTCGATCTTCGAAGCCCAGTCGGGCGGCCTGTTCATTCCGTCTGATGCCGGCAGCCGTCCGGGCAACTTCATCACCCTGCCGAACCAGACGATCGACCGGACCGGCACGATCAGCGTGCCCTATGCCGGACGGATCCAGGCGGCAGGCCGCCTGAAGGAGGAGGTCGAGCGCGACATCGAGGACAAGCTGTCCAACCGCGCCATCGAGCCGCAGGTCGTCATCACCACGGTGACAAGCAATTCCAGCCAGGTGGCGGTTTTGGGCGACGTGACGACGCCGACCCGCGTCGAGCTCAATTCGTCCGGCGAGCGCGTGCTCGACGTCCTGTCGCAGGCCGGCGGCCTGAAGACGGCAGGCATCGAGACCAACATCACGCTGCAGCGCCGCGGCAAGACGGCGACCGTGCCTTACGAGACGCTGCTGAAGAACCCGTCGGAAAACATCTATGTCGCACCTGACGACACGGTCTTTGCCGACCATCAGCGCCGCACCTTCGTCGCCTTCGGCGCCAACGGCCAGAATGGCCGCTTCGACTTCGAGGATACCGACCTGTCGCTGGCCGAAGGCATCGCCAAGGCGGGCGGGTTGAGGGACGACCAGGCGAACCCGGCCCAGGTGCTGCTCTACCGCAATGTCGACCGCAAGATCCTGCAGGCGATGAACGTCAACACCTCCGCCTTCCAATCCGACAAGATCCCGGTCGTCTTCCGCGCCAACCTGCGCGACCCGTCCGGCTTCTTCGCCGCCCAGAAGTTCGCGCTCGCCGACAAGGACATCCTCTACAGCGGCAATTCCGGCTCCGTCGAACTCCTGAAGTTCCTCGATATCGCCAATGCCATTACATCAACCGCGGCCGGCACAACATCCGATACAGTCTCGACACGAGATTCAATCAGAGATCTCAATTGATGATTTGAATATCCTCGGAGGTTAATCATAACCGAAGAGGAATAGGACAGGCCGATTGAACTAAATAGTTTCGTCGTGTAGTTCTTTACTTAACATTAACTAATTCTTTGGATGGAGACCACCGATGGCAAAATTTGAGAAGGCGCGCAATGCCGGCCTCGGAGCTGCTTTGGCTGCCGCTATTGTATCTTTTGGCGCAACGGGTGCATTTGCCCAGGCCGCTTCTCCTGCGCCGACTGCTCCTGCCGCACCCGCCGCGGCCCCTGCACCGGCCGCGCCGACGACGACAGCTGCTGCACCGGCTGCCGGTGGCGCCTGCTTCCAGGCCCCGGCCGCGTTGAGCCCCGATGAAGTCGCCTCGTTCCTCGCCAATCCTCCCGCGTTGCTGGCAACCTATCCGACGGGTGGCCTGCCGCTTGCGACGCGTGCACGCGCCCTGGCCGGTTCGAGCAGCAACTCGATTGATGCCTTGATTGCGCTTGCCAATGCTGCAAACAAGGATCAGAAGGCTGCGATCGGTGCTGGACTTGCCCGCGCGGCCCGCGCCTGCGTGGCATCCAACCCGCAATATGCCGCTGAAATCCAGCAGAAGGTTGCAGCTTCCAATCTGGCCGACGTGGTGACCGCATTCCTGGCCGCCTCGAACGACGTTCAGACCGCTGCCCTCGGTGGGGCTGGTGCGGGCGGCGGAGCCGGCGGTGGAGCAGGCGGTATCGGCGGCGGCGGCGCGACGAACGGCGGTTCCGGTGCGGCAGCCGGAGACGCTGCAACGGGGACGGCTGCACCGGCCGGATTCAACGGCGGTGGTGGTGGATCGACCAACCGATCCTCAACCACCCAGAACTTTTCAACATTCGTGACGTCGCCGAGTGTCAGCCCGACGGGCACCTGATATCGAGTGATCGTAAGATCTGACCGCAAATAAATTGCGAGGGCATATGTTATCACCCGACAAGGTTTCGAGAACCGATGCGCAATGGGATGACGACGCCCCGTCAGAGTTTATTGATTTCGATAAGCTGATAGCTGTCGCAAGGCGCCAATGGCGCGTCGTTGCGGCTGCTGCGGTCGTCTTTTTTGCTCTCGGACTGATCTATGTTTTTACGGCGGTACCTCAATATACAGCCGTTACGAACCTACTCATCGATAAGGACAACAGCGATGTTGCCAACCAGGTCTCCACGCTGAGCGTAGGGGACTTCACGGACGACGAAGGATCGATTCTCAGCCAGGTGGAGCTGATAAAGTCCGATACGATCGCTCTTGCCGTCGTCGACAAGCTGAAGTTGCTCGACAATCCGGTCTTCACGGCCCCGTCTGCGTCACCGCTCAGCGTCTTGAGACGGCTTCTCGATTTCAAGTCCTGGTTCGCCGACAGCGACGCATCCGCAGAAAGCGATGCAGATAGGCGTGAGGACGCGGCGACGACGCTCGGCAGCAATATGCAGGTTGACAGAGTGGGCCGCACTTACGTTCTTTCCGTCAGCTATACATCGCCATCACCCGATCTTGCCGCCCAGATCGCGGGTGCGATCGCCGATGCCTATCTCGTCGACAAGCTTAATTCCAAATATGATGCGACGCGTCGCGCAAGCGACTGGCTCCAGGCCCGCATTGAGGA
>NZ_SLZG01000030.1 GCF_004341625.1 Rhizobium sp. BK376
TCCGAACACGGCCGTGAAACGCCCCTGCGCCCATGGTACTTCGTCTTAAGACGCGGGAGAGTAGGTCGCTGCCAGGTCTGCCAAACGCAACAAACGCATGCGCCGAAGCCGTAAGGCTTCGAAAGCTGCATGCGAAAACAAATAATCTTCTCTGAGCGAAAACGGCCCAAAGCCGATCAAAGGGCCGCTTAAAAGCGGCCTTTTTGCTTTGGGCCTGAGAAAGCCATGAGCCAATTGCTCAAGCAATTGGCTTGGCGCAGAATACGGAAACGTTGAACGGGAGCGACTGCAAAGCAGTCGCCCCGGCAGTCCGACAAACCGCTTTGCGGTTTATCGGGATCGCGACAAATCGCATAGCGATTTGCGCTGGCGCGGGGTGGAGCAGCCCGGTAGCTCGTCAGGCTCATAACCTGAAGGCCGCAGGTTCAAATCCTGCCCCCGCAACCAATACACAGAAATAGCCCGCCCCACGGCGGGCTTTTGCGTTCCAAACAGCCGTTATCCCTGGCGCAGCGGATTTATTCGAAATACGGAGTTTTGTGGAGAATATTGACAATATTTGCTACCGCACCCATACTTAAAAGAGAACGAAAGGATAAACGCATGGCTTCGGGTAGCATTCACGTCAAAGTCAGTGGTGCATTGCAGGATCATATCCAGCAGCAAATTGGCGATGATGGGCTATACGAAAATGCCAGCGAGTATATTCGCGCCTTGATCCGCCGCGACTTGCAAACGCGGGACGAGGCGTGGGAAGCCTTGCAAAAAGAACTGGCGCCCGCAATGCAGGCTAAAGACAGCGAATTCATCGCGGTCTCTGCCGAAGACGTTATTCGCCGTAACAAGCGCCTTTAACCATGGCGGGATATCGCTTTTATCCTCGTGCGGACGCCGCACAGGACAGGATTTGGCGTGATACGTCCGATAGATGGGGCGAAGGACAAGCTGATACCTATATCCGTGGCCTGCATTCTCACCTTGAGCGTCTTTGCAAAAGCCGCCTAGTCTGGCGGAAACTTCCTCAGAAGTTGGCGGTGCCTTCCGATGTGACGAGGAAGGCCTTTTTCAGCCGATATGAACATCACTACGTTTTCTTCCGCGAACTGGACAACGGCGATCTCGGTATGATGAGCATCTTGCATGAGAAGATGGATTTGCCCGTTCGGTTGAGGGAAGACCTGCACGCTTTGCATTCCAAGGATGAGGACGGCGATCAAAGCTAAGGCCAGCGGGTGATAGAAATGGTGGACGAACCCCTTAATGAAACCAAACCTCTTCATACTCTTAACGCACGCGGCAATATCCTGCTTGAGGTAGTGCGCGATCAATTCAAGTTATCCTCGGAGCAGATGCTTCGCGAAATACAGTGGCTTCGCCATGCGGTCGAAGAGGCTCTTGCGGGAAAGGGTATTCGATACGACGATTAGAAAACGCCCCTTTTTCCCGATCGCAAACGGAGGGAGATGGCGCTCGTCTTTGATAGCCGCGCCATAGAGGCGCTGATCAGCCAGTTGGCGCTCGCGCTCCGCCGCCTCTCGATCCTTGCGCTGTTGAACGAGCAATGGTCCGGCTGCAACGAAGGTGGCCAACACGTCCGGCAGCATGGCCGCTGGCCCATATGGGTTCCTGGCACATACGAGGTCGGACTGGATTGATTTTCGGATCAGAGATCGGCGCGCTGTTTCAGGACAAGATCGAATATGGTCGTCTTGAAGTCGAGAAGAGGCTCATCGCGCTTTTCAGCCCGCATGCGCAGCAATGCGCCCTCCCAACTGTTCAACACAAAGCGGGCCAGAAGCGCCGCTGGCAGGCCACGACTGATCGCTCCTTCATCCTGTGCCTGTGCGATACAGTGCTCGAAAAACCGCGTCCACGATCCAAAATGCATCGCAAGCCGCTCGCGCATGAGGACGCTGTGGTCGGCGACCTCGGCGCTGATATTTCCGAGCAGACACCCTCTCACGAAGCCAGCCGCCCTGAATGCCTCGATCCTGTCGTCAAAATAACCGGCCAAACGGGCGAGTGGGGCAATTGACGCATCGCAAAGCATGCTGCGCAGCTTGTCCTCATTGCGATCAAAATAGGCGTCGAGGACTTCGACGCCGAAAACCTCTTTGCTGGCGAAGTGATTGTAGAACGATCCCTTGGGGACGCCGACACTCTCGGCAATGCCCTGAACACCCGTCGCGGCATATCCGTCGGTGTGAAACATCCCCAAACCCGCCTGAACGAGATTGTCGCGCGTCCCAAGCTTCGGTTTTGGACCCCTTCGGCCAGTTGACGAAGATTTCATTCAATACATCCTTGACTAATTAATTCTGACCGGTCACCTCATGATTATTAGCACCCCGTAAGCCTGTGTCAAGAAATGCCTTTTGGCGCGGATCATCTCACCCTGCCCGACGCATAACTGCGCAGCCGGATCCGCGCCATTCGACGCGATAATCCATCCTTCTCAAATTATGGAGAAAAACATGACCTCAGCCTTAGATGATGGACTTTCCTGGAGCACGCTCAACATCAAGCGGTCAGGTCTGAGCCGCGATGTACCGCCCGGCCACGAAGAGCTGATGTGGGTGGCGAATTCATCAACGCTGATCTACGGCGAACGCGACGCCATCCTGGTCGACACCTTCCTTACTACCGAACAGACACAGACGCTGTCGGATTGGGTGGCCGCTACTGGCAAAAATCTGACGGCCATCTACATCACTCACGGGCATGGCGATCACTTCTTTGGACTGGCGCCACTCCTCGAACGCTTTCCGAATGCCAGGGCCGTCGCAACGCCAGCCGTGGTCGAGGCCATGCACGAGCATCTGTCGCCGGCCTCGGTCGAGAACTTCTGGCGCAGGCTGTTTCCAGGTCAGATCCCCGACCGGCTGCTTGCGGCCGAACCGCTGGACAACAATGAACTGGAGCTGGAAGGGCACAAGCTTGTGGCAATGAACGCCGGGCGGACCGATACGGCGGTGTCGACATGCCTCTATGTTCCGTCGGCGGGGCTGATCGTCGGCGGTGACGTCGTCTATAACGGCGTTCACCTCTATCTCGGCGAAACCACGACCGAAAGCCGGGTCGAATGGATTTCGGCGCTGGATCGGCTCGACGGCCTTGCTCCCCGCACGGTTATCGCAGGGCACAAGGTGCCGGAAAATCCTGACGATCCATGCATCATCAATGAGACGCGGCAATATATCCGCGACTTCAATCGCTTGAACGAGGCAACAAAGACCGCCCGCGAACTCTATGACGCAATGCTGCAGCTCTATCCCAATCGGGTCAACGTCGGCTCGCTTTGGGGAGCCGCAAACATCGCCAAGAAGCAGGCTTGAGGCCGGAGACGGGACGGTCGTCTTAACCGGCGGTCGTCATCCAGCAGGCACATCAATTCTAACAGAGGATATCCAATGCAGAAAATGCTCCTTGCCGCCGCCTTCACTTTGGCAACCGTCTTTCCAGGCTTCGCGACCGTCGCTTCGGCAACCAACCAGGACCCACTGGACGCCCGCACCATCGACACGATCGAAGCACGCTTCAGCAAGCTCATGGAACTGGCGAACAAGCACGACATCAAGGGCCTGCACACGATGTTTTGGCAGTCGCCTTCCGCTCTTCTGGTCGCAAAGAGCGCCATACCATCCGAAGGCAACTGGGCAGGCTTCTGGGGCAACGATGCGATCGATCAGAAACTGCATGACATTGCGGCCTCCGGCCCTGTCGTGCTGACACCCGATCTGTCCAAACTCAAGGTCGTCGGGCTGACTCCGGATATCGCCGAGTCCTACGCTCCAATGAATATTACCGTGTCCTATGCTGGACAGGACGGGACCCCAAAACCCTTCCTGATGATCATCAATTGGAAGAAGATCGCGAAGGACTGGAAGGTCGCCTCCGAAATCATCCTCCCAGTGCCGCCGACCCCCGTATCTAGGGACGCTCAGCAAGGATAGCACGCCCTTTTGTGCGGTGTTCGGTCACTCACGAACTATGTGAGCTTGGCTGAAGATATCAAGCGAACTCGAAATCTCATTGAGGAGTGTCAAAGAGGCCGCCGCCCGGTGGCTCCGGGGTTCGAAATGCGGTCGAAATCCGGCGTCGTTTCACCCGAGCATCCCCTTGTCCGAAGGGGGTGCCGCGGTGGTTCCGGTGTTCGGCTGCGGGTGCGCGGCCCCGAACAGTCTCAGCTTGACGATCTCCCTCACTGTCTGAACGAAGATATAAAGCAGCGGAATGATGAGAAGGCCCACGATCGTTCCGAGCAACAGTCCGCCAAGGACGGTTACGCCGATTGCCTGGCGGCTGCCTGCTCCCGCACCGGTCGCCACCACCAGTGGCACCACGCCCAATATGGATGCCATTGCCGTCATCAATACCGGCCTGAAGCGCTGCGACGTTCCCTCGGTTGCCGCTTCCATGACGCTGAAGCCTTCTTCCCGGCGCTCCTTGGCGAATTCCACGATGAGGATGGCGTTCTTTGCTGCCAGCCCGATCAGCAGCAGCAGGCCGATCTGCGCGTAGATGTTAAGATCGATGCCGCCGATCGCCAGGCCGGCCAAGGCTCCGAGAACTGCGACTGTTACAGACATCATCACCGCCAGCGGGACACTCCAGCTTTCATATTGGGCAACGAGGAACAGATAGGTGAAAATGATCCCCATGATCAGGATGATGATGGTCTGTCCGCCAGCTTGCTTTTCCTGAAGAGCCAGTCCCGTCCATTGAAATCCGAAGCCTGGCGGCAGCTTTTCGGCGGCAAGCGTTTCCATGGCGTCGAGGGCGTCCCCGGTGCTCGCTCCTGGCGCAGCCTGCCCGTTGATTGCGGCGGAGGGGAAAAGATTGTAGCGGTTGACCGAGTTCGGCCCGTAGATGGTCGAGATGGAGACCATTCCCTGCAGCGGAACCAGGTCGCCCGACTGGCTTCGCACCCTCAGCCGCTGGATGTCTTCGATGCGCGTCCGGAAATTCGGTTCATCCTGAATGCGAACCTGGTAAACACGCGAGAATATGTTGAAGTCATCGACATAGGCCGATCCGTGATGCGCTTGCAGCGCGCTGAAGATCGTCGCCGGAGAAACGCCGAAAAGCTCGGCACGGCGGCGATCGATGTCTAGATAGATCTGCGGCGCGTCTGCCGAAAACGTGCTGAAGACGCCTGTCAGTTGCTTTGTCTGATTGGCCGCGATGATCAAGCCGCGCATCACTTCGGCGAGTTCTTCCTGGCTTTGCCCGGCACGAGCCTGGAGGCGGAAGTCGAAGCCGCCGGTCGTGCCGAGACCGGGTATCGCTGGCGGATTGAAGGGCACGATCGACGCGGAAGAAATCCTGCTGAACTCCCCACGCAGCCGGTTCATGATCGCAAAGACGCTCTGATCCGAGCCGCGCTCGCTCCACGGCTTCAGCGCCGAGATGACCATTGCGGAATTCGAGCCACCACCACCGATCATGCTCGTTCCGGCGATGGCGATGGTATTGGCAACGCCTGGTGTCCGCTGAAGCACGGAGGTGACTGTCGCGATCGTCTGCTGCGTGCGCTCCAGGGACGCGGAATCCGGCAATTGCACATTCATGAACAGATAGCCCTGGTCTTCAGATGGCACAAAGCCCACGGGCAGAATGCGATAGAAGCCGAAGATGCCGACCACGATCACGGCAAGAACCAGCAGGCTAAGGGCAATCCTGCGGGCGAATACCGCCAGCAAACGTAGGTAAAACCGTCTCGATGCATCGAGCCCCGCGTTTATCTTGCCGAAAATTCGCGACCGGCCCGCCTGCGCCGGCCGTAGGATCAGGACGCAGAGCGCTGGACTGAGCGTCAGCGCATTGATCGTCGAGAAGGTGATGGTGATTAGAATGGTAACCGCGAACTGCCGGTAAAGTTCACCGGTTATGCCGGCGAGGAAGGCAACGGGCACGAAGAGGGCGGCCAGCACCAGGGTCGTGGCGACGATCGGCCCCGTGACCTGGCTCATGGTGCGCAACGTCGCCTCGCGCACGTCGACACCGGCCTCGCTCATGATGCGCTGCACGTTTTCCACCACGATGATCGCATCATCAACAACCAGGCTGATTGCGAGTATCATGGCGAAAAGTGTGATCGTATTCGCCGAATAGCCCATGAGGTAGAGCACGGCGAAGCCACCGACCAGGGAAACGGGTATCGTCAGCGTCGGGATAATCGTCGCACGCCAGTCCTGCAGGAATAAAAACACAACGGCCACGACGAGCGCGAAGGTGATCGCAAGCGTGACGAAAATCTCATGGATCGTTTGTCGAACGAAAGCGGTCGTATCGAAGACGACCGTATATGCGACATCATCGGGAAACTGTTTCGACAAGGTCTCCAGTTCGCCAAGAACGGCGTTCGATACGGCCAGCGCATTGGCATCGGCCGATTGATAAACGACGACCGTCGCGCTGGGCTTGCCGTTCAGGGTCGACGTCGTATCGTAGGATTCCGCGCCTAGTTCGACACGTGCGACATCACGGAGATGAACGATCGCTCCATCCTTGTTGGTGCGGATGATGATGTCGCCGAACTCCGTTGCATCAGCAAGCCTTCCGCGCGCCATGACCGTCAACTGCAGCTGCTGGCCGGCGGGCGACGGGGGAGAGCCCAGTTGACCGGCCGACGCCTGCGCGTTCTGGGCCTGGATGGCGGCGGTGAGGTCCGAGGCAGTGACGCCGAGAGCCTGCATGCGATCGGGGTTCATCCAGATACGAATGCTGTAGGCCGGACCAAACACGCTCGCCTCGCCAACGCCCGGCAGACGCGCGATCGCGTCCCTTATGTTGATCATCGCGTAATTGCTGATGAAGACGTCGTCCTTGGTGCCTTTCGGCGAATAAATCGCAAAGCCGAGCAGCATGCTGGACGAACGAGTTCTGACCGAGACACCTGTCTGGGTGACGGCGGCGGGTAGTCGCGGCGATGCCAGCGCCACGCGGTTTTGCACGTTGACCTGTGCAATGTCCGGATCCGTGCCCGCCGCGAATGTCACCGTCAGGCTATAGGTGCCGTTATTGGTACTCGATGACGACATGTAGAGCATGTTGTCGACGCCGTTCACCTGATCCTCGATCGGTGCCGCGACACTGTCGGTCATGACGCTTGCATTCGCCCCGGGATAGCTCGCCGTCACCTGCACTTCAGGCGGCGTGATCTGCGGAAACTGCGCGACTGGGATCAGGAGGAGTGAGACTCCGCCCGCGATCATCATCACGATTGCGATGACCATCGCGAATCTCGGCCTGGCAATGAAGTGCGCCGATATGTTCATTGCGCTGAGCCTGATTGCGATGCGGTGGGCGCGAGCGAAAGCACGCTGCTATCGGTTGGAGAGACGTCAACGGGATTGATGACCACGCCTTCAGAGACGTTCTGAAAGCCCTCGACTATCAGTTTTTCACCGCCTTTCAGGCCATCGTCCACTGCCCAATTGCCGCCGACCTGTTGGGAGACCTTTATTCGTCGCAGCTCGACGGCATTCTTCTCGTTGACCAACAGGACGAACTTGCCTTCACGATCCTGCTGCACTGCCCCCAACGGCACAACCGGGCGCAGCGTCTTTTCCGCCTCCGATATGAGGACGGTGACGAACTGGCCTGGAATAAGAAGGGCATCCGGATTGGGAAACAGCGTTCGAATCGGAAGCGTTCCCGTCGCCGGGTCGATTTCATTGCCGAAGAATTCGATTTTTCCCGGCTGCTTGTACGGCTGGCCGTTCGAGAGCCGCAGCGTGGGCCGATAGCGGCTGGCGAGTTCCTCCTTGCCGATATCACCGGCCGCCGCGCGCAGTTCAAGGATGGATTTGTCGCTCACGGAAAATACCACGCGGATCGGATCGATCTCGACGACCCGCGCAAGCGCCGTCGAACTGCCGCTGACGAAGCTTCCCACAGACAGTTCCGCTGCCCCGATGCGGCCGTCGATCGGCGAGGTTATTCGGGCGTAGCTGAGATTGAGCTCGGCCTGGTCAACGCGTGTTTGTGCCGACGACAGGTTTGCCTGCCCGGTCTCAACCGCCGCTTGGCTTTCTTCCAACGTCGCGCGCGTTACGGTCTGGCCGGTCAGCGACTGATTTCTAGCAACGCGGCGTTGGGCGTCGTCCAAGGTCGCCTGGGCGCTCGCAAGCGCTGCCTTGGCGTCCGCCAGCGATATCTCGAGTGATCGTTTGTCCATCAGGAAAAGATCCTGATCCTTTTTGACCAGTTGACCTTCGTCAAAAAGACGTTCGTCCAGAAAGCCTTCGATCCGTGAACGGATATCGACGGAATTGACCGCCTCCACGCGACCGACGAATTCATGCGTCGGCGAAACATCTTGAACCGGAACATTGAAGACGCCCACGGAAGGCCCGGCCTCTGCTGTGGCGCTCTTCGGTGCGGACATCAACGTGGCCGATAATATTATGAGGCATACCGATCGAATCCGACGTCGCACTTTCATCGACCAGTCTCCACCTGAACCGAGATATTTCTCAAGTCGACACGTATGGAAACAGTCTGACGCGGAAAATTAGTATATATTCAAATACTACTGCTAGTCGTTGAAATCGGCAAGCCGTCAGCGATGGCCCTATTGTTGGAGTCGGAGCCTTGTAGATGTGGACCGGATGTGGGGCAGTTTGGAAGCGGCCTGGACGGCCGTTTCGGAGAAAGCGCCGCCTGTCGTTTCCTGCCCTTGTTCGGGCAAAAAAGCTTCTCGGTTACGCGCGTATCTCGTTGGATTCCCCAAAGATTTTCCCGGCTGAGCTCTGGGGGCCAGGAGAAGGAGGTGAGATGGGTCGTCAATAATTTCAACCAGATGCTGGAAGATGGTGTCCTCCATCTCCTATCGGTCAACGTCTTCATAAGAACACCCAACCCGCCTCTGCCGTATTTACTTTCAGTTGACGTCGTCGGAGATTTTCAACCGGCTTGTTTTTGTGATGTGCGATCGTAAGCTCAGCTGGGCAGCAGTTGTTCGACAATGCTGTCCTCGCCACTCTTGCTGCAAACGATCGCTTCGATTTCCGTGCCGTCATTGCCTTTGCCCAGGCGGCTCTTAGTCGATCGGAGCTGCAGATTGCTGGTGTTCAGCCATGACGGCAGCGCCGCCGGGAAGCATGAAGCTCGATTGGAGAAAACATGATATACCTCCTGCTGAAGTTGCGCTTCGTCATGGCGCTTGCATCCATAGGCGTCATCGCGGCTGCGGCTTTGATGTTCTGGGAAGGACTTCTGACACTATGGCATGCCTTCGCATATGTAAGGACCGACCCGGATCTTGCAGTCATTGCGGCCGTTATGCGAGCGACGGATAAGCTGCTGTTTGCCATCGTCCTCGTCATCTTCGGCTGCGCCATCGCGCTTGGTTTTCTTGTTGATCTGTCGCCGAAGCAACGCGCTGCACTGCCAGGCTGGATGATTATCGACAGCGTTGCCGAACTCAAAAACCTCTTCATCCAGATGATCATACTTTATCTCGTGGTCCATTTTGCCACGCTCGTGGCCGAGACAGATCAGATGCTCCAGTGGAACGCGCTGGTCCTGCCCGCCTCCATTCTGCTGTTGGCCGGCGCAATGAGACTGATCGCCAGTGCGCCTGGCCACGGTGGTCATGGTGAGGTCAACACTGCTCCTGAAAGATCGCGTGCTTCCATCAATGAGCCGGGTGACTCGTAAATATCGCTTAGGTCATTGCTTCGTCGCCATGCGGTTGATCCACTCGAAGAGCAAGCGTCGGCTGTCGACTGAGCAATAGAGAAGCTTGTAATACCTCATTAAGAGCTGTATTTTTGAGTTATAGAAAAGGTATCTATAACTCATGCAGTGGAACTGGCAGCACGCCGATTGGCCAAATTTCAAATACGATGCTGAGAGCATGGCCTCCATGGAGCAGAAATTTCTGCAGTCATCCGGTGAGGTAATCGGTGCAGTTCGGCATTTCAACGAGGACGATGGTCGTCAGCTCCGAATAGAGTTGTTGAGCGACGAGGCTATTAAAACCTCTGAGATTGAAGGCGAATTCCTCGATCGCGCAAGCGTCCAGTCGTCGCTGCGTCGACAGTTTGGACTCGATACAGATGATCGGCCAGTTCGACCCCAGGAGCGTGGGATCGCGGAGATGATGGCAGATGTCTATCAAAATTGGGCTGCTGAATTGCACCACGAGGAGCTTTTCCGCTGGCAGTCGATGCTGATGGCCGGAAATCGGCATATCGACACGATAGGCGCCTATCGCAGTCATGCAGATGCAATGCAGATAGTGTCAGGTCGGCTGGACAAGCCGGTAATCCACTTCGAAGCGCCCGCATCCCGTCAGGTAGGCACAGAGATGGAGCATTTCGTTGCGTGGTTCAATCGATCCGGACCAGATGGGCAGTTCCCGCTGCAGGCATTGACGCGCGCGGCCATCGGACATCTCTATTTCGAGAGCATACATCCTTTTGAGGACGGCAACGGGCGAATTGGCCGAGCTTTAGCCGAGAAGTCCTTGGCTCAAAACATCGGACAGCCAAGCTTGATTTCCCTCGCTTTCACGATCGAGAAGAGTCGAAAAGCCTACTATTTGGAATTGGAACGTCATCAGAAAACACTCGATATCACCGGGTGGATCATCTATTTTTCACAGACAATCCTTGAAGCCCAGCAAACAACCATCGGGCGAATTACCTTCTTCATTCAAAAGGCAAAGTTTTATGACCGATTCCGGGGCCGGTTTAATGACCGGCAAGAAAAGGTCATCGCGCGCATCTTCAAGGAAGGTATTGCAGGCTTCAAAGGCGGGCTGAGTGCGGAGAACTATATTTCGATCACAGCCACATCTCGGGCAACGGCGACACGCGACCTGCAGCAACTTGTAGAGATTGGCGCCCTCACGCGCATCGGGGAGCGTCGACATACACGTTACACCCTGCAACTTCAAAA
Organism: Rhizobium sp. BK376; assembly: GCF_004341625.1. Taxonomy (GTDB): domain Bacteria; phylum Pseudomonadota; class Alphaproteobacteria; order Rhizobiales; family Rhizobiaceae; genus Rhizobium. The sequence goes on from NZ_SLZG01000030.1 coordinate 10,912, forward strand.
TTAGGACGCTCAAGAAACCAATGACAGATCAGGCGAGGGTGGAGCTTTTGGCCAGATGCACCACCGCCCTTCAATTCATCCAACATAGATCCAACTGCCACCGGTACAGAGTGCCGGCCAGACCGGGAAGGGGTTTCCTGAGCGGACATTTCCTGCAGGTTCGTGTCAAATGGGAAGAGGGGGCAGATCGGGGGCATGCAATTTCTTGAACGGGTCCCTCCAGGCGTCGATCCGGTTTAGTCGATCAGACCAGCGTTGTATGGAGGGGTATTCCGCGATGGGGAGGCGCGCCGTGTCGTTAAAGGGCAAAAAGGTCGCCATACGAAAATCGGCAAAAGATATCATGTCGCCCAGAAGCCACGGCTGATCGGAAAGTTCTCTTTCGAGAATCGCTGCCGCCTTGTGGAATTGGCCCAGACCCTCTTCAACCATCGTGTCGTCACAGGGCCCGATCCCGTAGCGCGGTTTTGTGCCGCGCTCCCAGTGGACGATGTCACATGCCTTCATGAAGTTCTCTTTCGCCCAACTGATCCAGCGGATCATTTCCGGTTCGTCTTCGTCAGTTCGCCAGAAGTTCGAGCCGGCGTGCCGTGATAGCCAGCAAGCAATCGCATCGGTTTCCCAAAGTGCGCGCCGACGCATGCTCCAGGATCGGCAAAAGAAGGTTTGGATTGGGCGGACGATATCGCTCCGATTGGCCTGGGGCCATTGGCTCGGCGAACTGGAACTCGATCTCCGTGTCCAAAAGGCGCGCTACCGCGACTGCGAGGCGCGGATTTGGGTTTCTGCTGAAATGCAATTTCATTTGGTTTCCTCCAGTGCACCCAAAGGAGTCGAACGGAGAATTCATTATTCGACAGCACAGAATAAAAAATTCAAAGAGATTCCGGATTGCGCCGACACATCCCTCAATCGATCAAAACAGAGATGCAGCGGGCTCTCGAAAAAGCATGGAGCGGGAGCTCAGGGACGCTTGGCGTCATCAAGATTGCCGGCGCCGGTTGATCTCGTCATGCGCAAGAATGCATAGGACGTCTTGCTGAAGGAGGCGGCCTCGATTGTTGCCGATCAGGCGGATCTCCGGAAAACGCGTCCATGCCTGCCGATCAGCAGTCGCGAAATGCCGGCGGAAAATAGTACCCCTCGCGGTCCATCACGACCCGAGTAATGTCTTTTGTTCCGTCATCGTCGCAGGCGAGAGCGGTCCCTTGGGAAGTGCTTCGGTGTTCTCCTGAGCCTGCTTCGTGTTTCGGAAGCCGGGGATTGGGAGGGTGTTGGGCGAGATGGCCTAGATCCATCCGAGGCGCAGCCAGGCCGCGTCCGAGCTGCGCACGTCATCGTCCGAAGCTTGACTTGGTCAAACTTGCCGGGGAGCAATCCCATCGCGAGCGGCCACGGTTGATCAAATCGACTTCATCCAGCCGAGCCCTTCCTCTGTGATCCCGGCCGGCCGGTATTCGCATCCCACATAGCCTTGGTAGCCAATCGCATCGATGTCAGCGAGGATAACGCTGTCGTTGAGTTCGCCCGTCGTCGGTTCGTTGCGTGTCGGGACCGCCGCGATCTGGATATGACCGATTTTCGGCGCCATCCTCCTCAAAGCCATAAGGACATCGCCGTGCAGGATCTGGCGGTGATAGATGTCGAATTGCAGGCGCACATTCGGGTGGCCGAGATCATCAATCAGCCTCAGTGCGCGCTCGAAGTGATTGAGGAAGTAGCCCGGCATATCGCGCCCGTTGATCGGTTCGATGACGAGGCCGATGCCCGCTGCCGCCGTGGCGTCCGCTGCCCGTTGCAGGTTGTCGCGATAACATGCCGCCGCCAGGGGATCGTCCCATGGGGCGTTGCCTGCCATCATGTGCAGAAGTGGCGTCCCGATGGCCTTGCCGTAGGAAATCGACGTCGAAAGCGCCGTGGCGAATTCTTCGCGGCGATCCGGGAGGCTGGCGAGACCGCGGTCGCCTGCAGCCCAGTTGCCGGGAGGCATGTTGAAAAGCGCTTGTTTCAGCCCCGCAGCGGCAAGTGTTTCGGTGATCAACTCCGCAGGATGATCATAGGGAAAGAGGTATTCGACGGCGGTGAAGCCGGCACTGGCCGCCGCTTGGAACCGCTCAAGAAACGGGCGCTCGGTAAACATCATCGACAAATTGGCAGCGAACTTCGGCATTCTCAGATCTCCTCCGACATTCCTGGCAGTTCAAGCCCGGTGATCTTGGCGAGCAGCCTGGCGACCGAGCTGTCATCATCTCGCCCCATGCCTGCTGCTTCGGTCATGACGAACAATTGCAATGCGGCAGCCGTGATCGGTAGGGGAAATTTCTGCTTGCGCCCGATATCGGAAACAATGCCGAGGTCCTTGGTGAAGATCGACACCGCGCTGTGCGGCGCGTAGTCGCCGGCAAGGACATGCGGTATGCGGTTCTCGAACATCCAGCTGTTGCCTGCCGATTTCGTTATCACATCGAAAACGCGCGAAATATCGAGATCAAGGCTCTTGGCAAAGGTGATTGCCTCACAGGCAGCAGCAATATGGACGCCGGCCAGCAACTGGTTGACGATCTTGAATGAGGAGCCAATGCCCGGTTTATCCCCGAGTTCATAAACCGTCCCAGCCATCGCATCGAGGGCAGGACGAGCAGCCGAGAAGGCGTGAGGCGATCCGGAGGCCATGAACGTCAGTTCACCTAAGGCAGCCTTCTTCGAGCCGCCACTGATCGGACCGTCCAGATAGAGCAGACCGGCTTCCTCGACGCGTGACGCGAATTCTTTCGCCTCGGCGGGCGAAATCGTCGCGCAGGAAACGATCACGCTCCCGGGCCTCATGGAAGAGACGATGCCGTCATCCCCGAAGAGCACCGTTTCGGTCTGAGCCGCATTGACGACAACGACCACCGCGATGTCGGCCCCATTTGCGGCATCTCTTGGCGCGGTCGTCGCGACGCCGCCATCCGTCTCAAGCGCATGCAGGGCATTCGGATTGATGTCGAAGCCGCGCACCGTGAACCCCGCTCGAAGTGCCGAGCGCGCCATTCCGAGCCCCATGGAGCCGAGACCGACAACAGCAACAGTCAATTGGTGCACCATTCCGGCAACCCCTTTCTTATTCGTCGAAACAAGGACACTTGAGATTATCTCAGCGCTAACATCACTTTCAAACCATATCCTCTTGATGGGATCAAGGAAAATATGTTAGCGCTGAGATATGGACGACACCGTGACGCATTTTGCGATGGATCGGCGGATTATTGAGGAAGTGGAAGCTTTGACACCGACAGGGACGCCGAAGCTCGCAGATGTCGCGCGGCTGGCCAATGTCAGCGAAAACACGGCGTCGCGGGTCGTTCGCAACAAGGGTTTCATTGCAGCCGAGACCAGGCAACGCGTCAACGAGGCGATCGAAAAGCTCGGCTACGTGCCTAACCGCGCGGCCGGCTCGCTGGCGTCGTCTTCCTCGATGATAATCGGGGTGATCCTTCCGTCGCTGTCGAATATCGTGTTTGCCGAGGTGCTGCACGGGATCCACGCCGGTCTTGCAGGCACCCCCTACCAGCCGATGATCGGCGTCACCGATTATGGCCTCGTCAAGGAACAGCAGCTCATTTCCTCACTGCTCGCCTGGCAACCAGCCGCGATCGTCACGACAGGGCTCGAACATACCGATGCGGCGCGGGGAATGTTGGAAGCGAGCAAAGTTCGCATCGCCGAGTTGATGGACATCGACAATCGGCCGATCGATCTTGCCGTCGGTCTTTCCAATCGCGAGGCGGGAAGGGCGATTGCCCGCCATCTGATGCAGCGCGGCTATTCGAAGATCGCCTATGTCGGCCACGACTGGCTTGCCGACCGCCGCTCTCACGCCCGCTACCTCGGCCTGTGCGAGGGCCTCAGCGAAAAGGGGCTGGATCTGGTCGCAGAAAACAGGATCGACGGGCCGAGTTCCGCCCTGTCAGGACGCGAGGCACTGGCGCGCCTTCTCGTTGACGGCGCCGATATCGAGGCGGTCGCCTTTTCCAACGACGACATGGCGGTCGGCGGCTTCATGCACTGCCTGGCAGCCGACATTCCCGTGCCGGACAAGCTCGCCCTCTTCGGCTTCAACGGCCTGGAGATTGGTCAGGCGCTTCCCAAGCCGCTGTCGACCGTTCTTTCCAATCGCTTCGCCATCGGCAAAGCCGCGGTCGAGCACCTGCTCGAAAGCGCAGAGCGCAGCGATCCGCCGAGAGTCATCGATACCGGATTTTCCATCATCGAAGGGGCGACCGCCTAGGGCGCTCGTTCCCTACAAGCAGGAGAACGACATGTTGCTGGGCGCAATCGCCGACGATCTCACGGGGGCAACCGACCTTGCCTTGATGCTCTCGCGTGAGGGAATGCGGACCATCCAGACGGTGGGCGTGCCGTCGCCAGCGTTTGATCCCGGTAATGTCGATGCGGTCGTCGTTGCACTGAAGTCCCGAACCAATCCAGCTTCGGAAGCGGTGGCGATGGCGCTCGACGCATTCGCATGGCTGAAAGCTGCAGGAGCACAGCAATTCATCTTCAAATATTGCTCGACATTCGATTCCACTGCAGAGGGTAACATCGGTCCGGTCAGCGACGCGCTCGTAAAGGAGCTGGGCACCGACCTGACCATCGTATGCCCGGCTTTCCCTGCAAATGGCCGGACGATCTACAAGGGACATCTCTTCGTCGGCGACCAGTTGCTCTCGGAAAGCCCGATGCGCAATCACCCCCTGACGCCTATGACCGACAGTTCGCTCGTCCGGCTCATGGCCGCCCAGTCGAAAATGAAGGTCGGCCTGGTCGCCCATGACGTCGTCGCACGCGGAGCCGATACCATCAGGCAAGCTTTCGCAAATGCACGCGCGCGGGGCGAGCAGGCGTTGATCATCGACGCGCTCTCGGACCAGGATTTGCGTGCCATCGGCGAGGCGGCGGCCGAGCTGCCATTGATAACCGGTGGCTCCGGCATTGCGATCGGCCTGCCGGAGAATTTCCGTCGACGAGGGCTCCTGTCATCCCGGGCTGGCGTCGTTCACTTTCCTTCGCCTCCCGGCAGGGCAGCGATCCTCGCCGGATCCTGTTCCGAGGCGACGCGGGCCCAGATCAAGGCTGTGATCAGCGCCGGACAACCGGCATTGAAGCTCGACCCGATCGACATTGCCAATGGGCGCATTGCCGTTGACAAGGTGGTAGAGTGGGCAATTGCTCAGGATAAGCACACGCCTTTGATCTATTCGAGTGCCGATCCTCAGGAGGTGCGCGCGGCACAAGAGGTTCTCGGAAGACAGAAAGCCGGCGAGTTGGTGGAAGATTTCCTCGCCAAGACCGCTACGGAGCTGAGGCTGAAGGGTGTAAGGCGGCTGATTGTCGCTGGCGGTGAGACCTCGGGAGCAGTCGTCGGCGCGCTCAAGCCCTCGGCCCTTTATATTGGCCCGGAGATTGATCCGGGTGTCCCCTGGACGCTGACGATGGGGGACGAACAGCCAATGGCCCTGGCGCTCAAATCCGGCAATTTCGGCGCGCCTGACTTCTTCATCAAAGCCTGGGAGCTCTTGAAATGACGGCGACACTGTCTGAGGAAATGCGCCTGCGCGACGAGATCGTCGAGGTCGGCAAATCGCTGTTCGACCGCTGCTTTACGTTCGGCTCAACCGGAAACATCAGCGCGAGATTGTCGAACGGCGATCTCTTGATGACGCCCACCAACGCCTCGCTGGGCGCGCTTGATCCGGAGCGCTTGTCGAAATTTTCTGCCGAAGGGGTTCATATTGGCGGCGACAAGCCGACCAAGGAAGCCTTCCTGCATCAGTGCATGTATTGCGAACGCAAGGCCACCGGCGCAGTCGTGCATCTGCATTCGACGCATGCTGTTGCCGTCAGCCTTATCGATGGTCTTGATCCCGACGATCTGCTGCCACCACTGACCGCCTATTATGTCATGCGGGTCGGCAAGCTACCGTTGGCGCCGTATTTTCCACCGGGTGACGCAGCCCTGGCTGAGGCGGTACGGGAAAAGGCGAGGGACAGCCATGCTGTTCTGCTCGCCAATCACGGTCCGGTCGTTGCCGGAAAATCGCTGCGCGAGGCACAATATGCCACCGAGGAGCTGGAAGAGACCGCCAAATTGTTTTTGATGCTGCGCGGCGAAAAGATCAGACCACTGACGCCGGAGCAACGGGAAAGCCTGACGAAAAGGCAAAACTGATCCTCGGAGAGCCAGATAGGCGCGGGGATTGAGATCATTGTCCGACCATAGGCCGTCCGAAATTGAACGCATGTCAACCGGCGAGGTACCCCGGTTCCCATCAGACACCCCGAACTGAAGCTCCGCGTATGCTACCGTAAGATACATGCGCTGCAACCGTTTCGTCATGCTGCGTGTACCAACAGCGGATATGGCTGTTGGCAGGCAGCGCGACGTGGAGCGGGCAAGATTGACCACCGGCGATACGATATACATCGACGGCGGGTACGATATCATGGATTAGGCCACCACCTCAGGGCACGCCCCGAGTGTTATCCGGCCCCTTCGGATCGCTTGATTTGTGCCAGAACTCACTCAACCTATTCGATTTCTCATATCAGAGGGCGGAAAAAGATGATCAGGGCTGCGTGATATGGACCGCTCCCTCCTCCTCGTGGACCTGGCGCTGCAAGGCGGCGGCGCCCATGGTGCCTTTACCTGGGGCGTGCTCGACCGGCTGCTTGAGGAAAGCTGGCTGAGCATCGAGGGCATTTCCGGCACGTCTGCCGGGGCCATGAACGCGGCGGTATTGGCGGACGGCTTCGCCCATGGCGGGCCGGAAGGCGCGCGCGAAGCGCTCGACCGCTACTGGCGGGCAGTCTCGGATGCCGCTCGCTTCTCTCCTTTCCAGCGCAGTCCGCTGGACCGGATGCTCGGCCGCTGGACCATGGATACATCGCCCATGTTCATCGGCATGGACGTCATCTCCCGTCTTTTCTCTCCATACGACCTCAATCCCGCCAACGTGAACCCGCTGAGGCGTATCCTTGAGGAAGAGATCGACTTCGACCGGCTTAAGACATCACCCATCCGCCTCTTCATCACTGCCACCAACGTGCGCACTGGACGTGGCCGGGTGTTCCGCAATTCGGAGATCTCGCCGGACGTGCTCCTCGCCTCGGCCTGTCTGCCGACCCTCTTTCAGGCCATCGAGATCGATGGCGAGCACTACTGGGACGGGGGGTATTCGGGAAATCCAACGCTTACGCCACTGGTGCGCGAGCTGAAATCCGACGACACCATTCTCGTCCCGATAAATCCTGTCGAGCGCCCCGGCACGCCACAGACGGCGGCGGAGATCATGAACCGGCTCAACGAGGTCTCGTTCAATGCCGTGGCCCTCAAGGAGTTGCGCATGATCGCCCTCCTGCGCAAGGTGGCCGACCCCGGCAGCGCCGAAGGAGCCGCATGGGCGAAAATGCGCGTCCACATGGTGCCGAACCCGCTGATGGCGACGCTCGGCTACTCTTCCAAGCTCAATGCGGAATGGGACTTCCTCTCCATGCTCAAGGAGGAGGGACGCAACAGCGCCGAGGTATTCCTCGACAGGCATGGCCATATGCTTGGCGTCCAATCCTCGATCGACCTCGACGTGCTCCTGGAAGGGGTTTGAGCCATGGGGCTTCTTGGCATCCTCGTCGGTCTCGCCGTCCTTATCTTTTTCGCTTTCCGGGGGGCGAGCATCCTGATCCTCGCGCCGCTTGCGGGCCTGATCGCAGCCGCCTTTTCCGGCGAACCGCTGCTCGCAAGCTGGACGCAGACCTTCATGCGCAATGCGGCGGACTTCATTGCACAGTTCTTTCCGCTATTCCTGCTTGGTGCGCTGTTCGGCAAGCTGATGGAAGATTCAGGCTCTGTATCCTCGATCGCCAATTTCATGACGCAAAAGCTCGGAGCGGAGCGCGCGATCCTCGCCGTGGTGCTGGCCGGCGCCATTGTCACCTATGGAGGAGTGAGCCTGTTCGTCGCATTCTTCGTGCTGGCGCCCATGGGCATAGCACTGTTCGCCGAGGCGGGCGTGCCGCGCCGGTTGATGCCGGCAGCCATCGCGCTCGGCACCTCCACTTTCACCATGTCGGCGATGCCGGGCACGCCATCCATCCAGAACGCCATTCCGATGCCGTTCTTCGGCACCACCCCCTTCGCGGCACCCGGGCTTGGCGTCATCGCTTCGGTCATCATGCTGGGCTTCGGCATGTGGTGGCTGAAGCGGAGAGAGGTTTTGGCGCGCGCGAACGGAGAGGGCTTCGGTCCCTCGGTTGCGCTCGCGACTGAATCGGCGGAAGCTGCGGCGGATGATCCGATCGTGCGGGAGCGAGCCACCACTGCGCGCGAATTCGACCCGGTGGAGGTTCACCACAGCCAGGAGGCGGCCAAAGGTCCGCCCATCGTGCTCGCGGCGCTGCCCGTCATCGTGGTGATCATCATCAACCTGCTGATGTCCTTTATTGTCCTGCCGCGCATAGATACCTCGTTCCTCGCTTTGCCCCAATGGGGCGAAACGAGCGTCTCGGCGGTCGGAGGCGTCTGGTCGGTGATCGTCGCGCTGCTCGCCGCCATCATCACCGTCATCGCGATCAATTTTCGCAGCATACCGGCCTTGCGCGCGACCATGACGGCCGGCGCCAACGCCTCGGTCCTGCCGATCCTGTCGGTGGCGAGCCTTGTCGGCTTCGGCGCCGTCATCGCTGCGCTGCCGGTATTCGCGGATGTGCGCGCATGGGTGCTTTCCATCGGCGGTGGCCCGCTGGTGTCGCTGGCGGTGGCGACCAACATTCTGGCCGCGCTTACCGGTTCCGCCTCCGGCGGCCTCACCATCGCGCTTGATGCACTCGGCCCCACCTACATGAAAATCGCAGCCACAATCGGCATGGATCCGGCATTGATGCACCGTGTCGCCGTCATCGGCTCAGGTACGCTCGACAGTCTGCCCCATAACGGTGCGGTGGTAACGCTGCTTTCCGTATGCGGCGTAACCCACAGGGAAGGATACCTCGACATCGTCATGGCGGCCGTCGTGGGAGCCCTCCTTGCCCTTGTGGTGGTCATTGTGCTCGGTTCACTCTTCGGGAATTTCTAACGCGGACAATATTAATCGAAACGCGTCAGCCAGCGCTGGGTGTGCTTCATCGCTTCCGGGGTCGAACGCGCGGCGACAGGATTCGAAGCGGACGGACTTCAGGGCCTCGGCAGCCCGGCGGTAGTCGTCGAGCACAATGCCTTGCGTTACGTCCCCGAACCGGGGCTGATCGCCGGCCCGGATTACGATCCCGCCATTGCGGGAATACGTTTAGCAATGCGGCCCGAGCGCTGTTGTGAGCGTCTCGTGTCCGCCCAGGCGCTCGAGAATATCCTTGCCCAGGATCGTCAGCCAGTGGACGGATTTGATCGACCTGCCGCCGCCCTGGTCGGGTTCCACTGAAGATCGGACCAGGTCGGAAAAATCGAAACCGGGGAAGCGATGTCACCCATTAGCTCGAGATTTTCCGACATCCATCACTCCCCGTTTCAACCTATCCTGCCTCGCGAGCCGATCGAGTGAATTTCGTTTTCGACGAGGCGGCAGATAAATCCGCCGCCCGCCTAATACGCATGAAACCGGTCATGCATCAGTTCAGACGGGGTCCCCCATCAATCCGCTTCATTTCCTCTCCGTCGATGAGAACCACCGGGCCGGCATTGTCGACGGGTTTAGATACAGCGATATGATGCTCTTTGCCTTCGAGCTGGATTTTCGCTTCGAAGCCGCTCCAGTCGCGAGGCAGATTGGGCTCGACGAACAGGACACCTTGCTCGATCCGAATGCCCAGAATGCCTTCCAGCGCAGCCCTGTAGAGCCAGCCGGCCGAGCCGGTATACCAGCTCCACCCGCCGCGCCCCTTCAACGCTCCTTCGCCATAGATGTCACCGGCAACGACATAGGGTTCGATCCGATAGACTTCCGACGCATCCTTATCCAGCGCGTGCTGAATCGGGTTGAGCATCTGGAAGCAGCGCCAAGCGTCGTCCGGCCGTCCCATGCGCGCAAGTGCCATGACCACCCACGTCGCCGGATGCGTGTATTGGCCGCCATTTTCGCGCACGCCCGGGGGATAGGCAGCGATATTTCCAGGATCGTGTGCCGGATTGACAAAGGGCGGCGTCAGCAGCCGAACCAGCTGTCCGTCCTCGTCGGCGAGCTTCTCCAGCGTCGCGTTCATCGCGCGAGTGCTGCGCTCCGCATCGCCCTGTCCTGACAAGACGCTCCAGGATTGAGGCATGGAATCGATTATACATTGATCGGATGTGCTGGATCCGAGCGGCGTTCCGTCGTCGAAGAAGCCGCGGCGATAGTATTCGCCATCCCATCCGGCCGCTTCGACCGCCTGCTTCAAGATCCTGACATGGTCGGACCACCGGTTGACGCGTTGGGTGTCGCCGCGCTCTTCGGCAATCCCGACGAAGCGGCTCAGCGTGCCAAGCAGGAACCAGGCGAGCCATACGCTCTCGCCTCGTCCTTCGACGCCGACGCGATTCATCTTGTCACACCAGTCGCCCGCCAGCATCAGCGGCAATCCGTTCGCCCCGGTCCGCTTGATCGCAAGGTCGAGACCGCGTGCGGCATGCTCGTAGAGCGAGGCATTCTCGGCCGAAATGCGCGGCTGGAAAAACGCATCGTGCTGACCGGCACTAAGCTCGGCTCCTTCGATGAAGGGGAGCGTCTCGTCGAGGATCGAGCGATCTCCGGTCGCGGTTTGATACTGGTCGAGCGCATAGGCAAACCAGACGACATCGTCGGAGATGTTGGTGCGCACGCCCGCGCCGCTATCGTCCAGCCACCAATGCTGGAAGTCGCCTTCGACGAACTGGCGTCGTCCGGCATTGCGGATCTGGTTGCGCGCATATTGCGGAGAGTGGCTGAGGAAGGCCAGCGAATCCTGCAACTGGTCGCGGAAGCCCCAGGCGCCGCTCGCCTGATAGAAGGCCGTGCGGGCCATGATACGGCAGCTCAGCGTCTGGTATGGCAGCCAGGTGTTCACCAGGAAATCGAGGCTGCGATCCGGTGTGGTAATGTGGACCTTGCCCGTGAAGTCGGCCCAGAAGGCCTTCGTCCGGTTGATGACGTCATCGAAGCTTTCACCGCGCAGCTCCGCGACGAGCGCTCTCGCTTCCTCCGTGGAGCCCGTGTCGCTCATATAGAAGACGATTTCACGGGTCTCGCCAGCGACAAGCGTGAGGTCGAAGGCCATGGCGGCGGCCGGATCACCATCGGGTTCAATCGAATCGGAGAGGACGATGCCGCCCGATGCTGCACGCGGCTGTTGCATCGTGCCGTGGCGCCCGACGAATTCCCGCCGGCTGCCCGAAACGCTGGTTGCCGTCTCGCTTGCCGCGAACGTTGCCACACGCGAGGAAAAATCGACGCTGAAGGGGTTGGTCGCGAAGATCGCACCGGAGCCCTGGTCGTATTCGGACAGGATAAACGGCTTGGTCTTGGTCGGATGGCTTCCGAGAATCCACTCGGCGTAGCCGTAGAGACGCAGATTGCGCGGCTCGGACGACTTGTTGCTGATGCGCAATTGCGTCAGCTTGATCGGCCGCTCGGCGTCGATCGTCTGCGTCACTGTCAGCGCGATCTCTTCCTGCTCGGTCGAAAAGACCGAATAGCCAAGACCGTGACGTGCTTCGAAGCGCGTCGAGGCGTCCTGGGCCAGTGCGGCATAGGGTACGATCGTCGCCGCGCGGTCGAGGTCGCGTAGATAGAATGCTTCGCCCGGTCGATTGATGACGACATCGTTGGTCCACGGCGTCAACAGATGGTCGCGGGAATTCTGGCCCCAGGTGAATGCAGCACCTTCCGCCGAAACGCCGAAACCGAATTTCCCGTTCGAGATCACGTTGATCCACGGATGCGGTGTCGGCTCGCCCCCGGAAAGACGGATGACATATTCGCGTCCGTCCTGCGTAAAGCCGCCATATCCATTCCAGAACGCCAGGTCGGCGCCGTCGACGGTCGAAGAAGCGGTCTCTTCGCGCCTCATCCGGGGGACCAGCGTGGAATCGCCCCATTGGCCGAGAACGGCTGGAGAGCCCGAAATCGTCAGCGCGTGCTCAAGCTGCTCTCGCAGGTTTCCATCGCGTCCGAGCAACACGATCCGCGATGCCGCAAGAATGGCCTCATAGGTGCGTGGCTCGGTCATGTCCTTGCGCAGCGTATAGATGTTGCGCTGGATGCCGGCGATCTCGCTCGTGTGTCGGGCCGCGTCGCAGAGCTGGTCGATCGTGCGCTGCATATCCTGTGCAGGCGTGCCGGTCTGCTCGTTGAAGATGACGAGGTCGATTTCCACGCCGCGTGACTGCAGGAAGCCTTGCGCGCGCAGCAGTTCCTTCAAGAGGTCTGTGCCAAGCTCATCGGTGATCCGCAATGTTATCAGCGGCGCATCGCCGGATAGTGTCGCAGCCCAGAGGACCGATTGCGGCTGAAGACCGCGGCGAACGGCAGCTGCATCTGCGCGCATCGCCATTTCCGGATAGACGAGGTAGCGGGCCAGTCGCTGGTAGATCGCGGCCTCTTTCGAGTTGATTCCGACCTGGCGCAGCTGGTTTTGCGTGCGCGTCCAGGCCTGAACGAGTTCCTGGGTGAAAACGTCCGGTTTGCGATAATGGGCCGCTGCCGTCTCGAGTTCGCTGCGGGTCGCAGCAGCGATCGTCCAGAAGGTGAGGGAAACCTTTTCGCCCGCCGGAACGCGCACGACACGCCGCAGCGATACGCAGGCATCCATCGTGAAACCGTCGGATCCCGACAAGGTCGCGCCCGGATCGAATGCGGCTGCTTCGGTCAGGCTTCTGCCGCGGCCGAGGAAACGCATGCGATCGGTCTCGAACTGCGTGGCGGAGGCGGAATCGCCGTCGTCGACGACAAGGTGAGCGATCACGATCTGGGGATCGGTCAGCTCGCGTTTCTGGCGCTCGACGAAGATCGTATGATCCTTTTCGCTGATATCCGTCTTCAGGAACATGCGCGCGAAAGCCGGGTGACCGGTATCGACGCCGTCATGCGCAGCCACGGGCTCCATGTAGGAGGTGACTTCGATCAGCCGATCTTCCGTGCCCGTATTGGTCAGCGTCAGGCGCCGGCCTTCGGCATCATGATCGCTGGCGATGAAGACCTCGAGGTCGCTCGTCAGGTTTCCGACGGTCTTGGAGAACTCGGCGCGATCGTCGCTGAAGCTCGTGCGCGTATTTTCGTTGGCAATCGAGCGTGGCTCGGCCGTCGTGGACCACCATTCATTGGACGAGGCGTCGCGCAGGAAGATGAAGCTGCCCCAACGATCCTCGGTCGGATCGGCACGCCAGCGCGAGACGGAAAGCCCGTTCCAACGCGAATAGCCCGAACCGGTTGCCGTCAGCATGGTCGAAAGGCGGCCGTTGGAGAGAAGGACGATGTCGCGTTCACGCGATGCCGGATCTTCCACCCGACGAACTTCGGGACGCATGAGGTCGCCCTGGACCATGGCGACCGCGTCAGTCTCGTGCTTTGCGGTCATCTTCGGCACGTCACGGGGTGCCTTTTCCTGCAGCAGCAGCTCGGCAGCTTCGATCACGGGATCGGCGTGGAACAGTTCACGCAGCAGGCCGTCGAAGACGACATTGGCGACTGCGGCAATCGACATGCCGTGATGGTGCGCATAGTAATTGTAGACGACAGCGCACTTCTTGCCCTCGGGCACGCGGCTCGGTGTGAAGTCGACGGCATCGTGGAAGCCGTACATGCCGAGCGCACCGAGTTCCCGCAGCCGGTTGAGATTTTCGAGTGCCGCTTGAGGCGCAAACTGGCTGGCGAGGATCGAGGCATAGGGCGCGATGACGGCGTTCTGGCCAAGACCGCGCTTCAGGCCGAGCGTCGGAACGCCGAAATTGCTATACTGATAATTCATCTGGTGGTCGCTGGCGTTGAAAGCCGCTTCCGAGATGCCCCAGGGCGTGCCGAGCCGGCGCGCATAATTCATCTGTTCCTGAACGATCAGATTGTTCGTCTGGTTGAGAATACCGCCCTGGCGCTCCTGCATGACGAGCGGCGGCATCAGATACTCGAACATCGAGCCGGACCAGGAGACCAGCGCGCCGCGCGAACCGACGGCGACGACATGGCGGCCTAGCTTGTACCAGTGCTCGGTCGGCAGATCGCCCTTGGCGACTGCAAAGAGGCTGGTCAGGCGGGCCTCGGAGGCGAGCATGTCGTAGCAGGCGGCATCCACCTCTTCGGTTTCGACGCGGAAGCCGATCGACAACAGCCGGCGTTCGGGACGGTAGAGGAAGCTGAAATCCATGGCGAAGGCGGTGTCGCGCGCGCGATCGGCAACGGCGAGCAACCGCGTGCGGATCTCTTCAGCCTTCGCCGCATCAACGTCGCCATCCGAAAGATGAGCGCGGCATGTCAGGACAAGGCTGTTTGCCCAGCGCACGACTTCGCTGCTGCGACCGGTCTTGACATCACGATCGAGGTCTCGCGCCAGCCGCTCGATGTCCGTGGCAAGCTCGGTAAAGCGGGTCACTTGCGCAGAGGATGCGTCATGCCCCTTGGCCGTCTCCAGCGCGGTCTTGAAGCCGGCGATCAGCTCGACGAGGCGAGCCTTGATGGCGCGGATCGCCTCGTCTTCCTGCGGAAGCTCGGCAAGGACCTCGCGCAGGATATCTGCAACGTCGCCGAGGCCATCGAGATTGCCGCGCGTATGCGCCAAGGGCGCTTCCGCCCACCTGCGACAGGCCGACGATACGGCGATCAGATGGCCGGCAAGATTGCCGCTGTCGACCGCGGAGACATACTTGCGTCCGAGCGGCTTCAAGGTATCGGTGTGATACCAGTTGAACAGATGGCCGCGATACTTCTCCAGGCGATCGACGGTTGCGAGCGTCTGTTCGATGCGGGTGACGGCGTTTTCGAACGAAATCCATCCAAAATGACGCGCCGAAACGACGGAGAGGAGGTAAACACCGACATTCGTCGGAGACGTACGGATCGCAACGACCGCATGCGGCGTCTGCTGGACGTTGTCCGGCGGCAGAAAGTGCTGGCTCGGGATGACGAACTGGTCGAAGTAGCGCCAGGTCCGACGCGCGATCTTGCGCAGATCGCTGGCGACCTGTTCGGGGACGTCCAGGCGGTCTTCGGTCTCCGCGGACTGGCTGACATACCAGGCAACGGCCGGCGACAGGATCCAGAGCAGCGCGAAGGGGATGCCGACGAGATAGGCGCTGTCACCCGGCAAGGCGGCCAAGAAAACGGCGATCACGCCAAGTGCGGGGGCGTGCCACATGACGCGGTAATGGCCGAGGATCGTCTTCTGGGCAACGGCCTGGGCGCTGGCGGCCGTGCGCCACTGCAGCATCAGCTTGCGGCTGACCAGAAGGCGATACACAGAGCGGACGATCGCATCCGCCATCACCCATGCCATGTCGGCGATGAAGACGATGCGCAACGCAACCTGGGCATTGGCGCCGCGTATATCCGTCAAGACGGTATGGAGATGGGCTCTGGCGACGATATCGCTGGTGCGTGGAATGATGCCGTTGATCAGCGACAGTGTCGGCGCCACGAACAGGCTGAAGATCAGCAGCATCTGCCAGAGAAGCGCGCCGAGCGGGTTCAGCCAGGCCCAGCCGAGCAGCGACGCGAAGAACCAGGCGATCGGCGTCAAGGAACGGCGCAGGTTGTCAAACATCTTCCAGCGACCGAGTTCGGTCACACCGCGCTCGGGCTTGAAGATATAAGGCAGAAGCTGCCAGTCGCCGCGCGCCCAGCGATGCTGGCGTGACACTTCGACTTCATAGCGGGTCGGGAAGTCTTCGACGAGCTCGGCGTCGGTCACGAGTGCGCAGCGCGCCATCGAGCCTTCGAGAAGGTCGTGGCTCAGAACCGAGTTCTCTTCGATCTTGCCCTCAAGGGATTTCTCGAAGGCATCGACGTGATAGAGGCCCTTGCCGGTGAAGGTGCCTTCGCCGGTCAGGTCCTGATAGACGTCCGAGACCGCAAAGACGTAAGGGTCAAGACCGCGGTTGACGGAGAAGATGCGCTGGAAGACCGATGCATCCTTGCCGGTCGTGAGCGAAGGCGTGACGCGCGGCTGCAGCACGCCATAGCCGCTGACGACCCTCCGGCTTTCCGGATCGAGCACCGGGCGGTTGATCGGGTGATAGAGCTTGCCGACGAGCTTGGTGACCGTATCGCGCACGAGGCGCGTGTCGGAATCCAGCGTCATGACGTACTGGATGCCCTCAGGAACGATATCGGCGCCGGGCAGGAAGGTCGTGGTGTCGCGATCGCCGCGCAGCAGCCTGTTGAGTTCGTGCAGCTTGCCGCGCTTGCGCTCCCAGCCCATCCAGACGCCTTCGCCCTCACTATAGAGGCGGCGGCGGTGCAGGAGATAAAAACGGGTCTTGCCGTCCTGCGCATAGCGGGCCGAGAGGTCTGCGATCTCGCTGCGGGCATAGTCAAGAACGTCCAGATCGGCCTGCGATTGCTCGACCTTGCTGTCCGGCCAGTCGGTCAGCAGCGCGAAATAGAGTTCGCCGAGCGGATTGGCGAGATAGTGGACTTCGAGGTTGCGGACGAGCTCGTCGACATGGTTGCGGTTGCCGATCAGGGAAGGGATCGTCACCAGCGTGCGGGCATCGTCCGGAATGCCTTCCTTGAACTCGTATCCGATCAGCCGTTCCGGCCTGACGAAATTCGTGACCACGAAATTAAACAGACCCGTCGCGCCTTCGGACGCGGGAAGTGTCAGCAACACAAGCAAGGCGACCGTGATGGAAAGGGCCGTTCCCGACTGCGTCATGGCCCAGCCGACAAAAATCAGCGCGATCAACGTCAGGCAGAGCACCGGCACGGCGATCGCCAGCCAGTTCATGCGCTGCATTGCGCGCAACAGATATTGGCTGACTGGCGTCCGGTAGCCGACGGTTGCTTCAAGTATGCGACGGCCGGCGCCGACGAAATAGTAGCCGACATTGCGCTCGGGCGAAAACAGATCGGCAGGTTCCGCATCGGCGGATTTGGTCAGTCGGACGGCGGCCTGGGCGATTTCCATTTCCGACTTGCCGCTGCGCTTGGCAAGCCTTTCGATCTGCCTGCGGTAGCCATTGCGCGAACCGGGATCCAGTTGTGGATAGTCGGTCTCGGTCAGAAGCAGCATGTCGACCTTGCTGACCTCTTCGACCCAGGTCGACCAGTCCGTATCGTTGATCTCGCGAAGGCTGCGAATAATGCTTCCCATCATCGCATTGCCGCCCGCCAGGCGGCTTTGCTCCAGGTTCACGACGGCCTGTATGTCTGTGCCGGCCTCAGTGAGCTTCGCTTCCAGCCAGGCAAGCGCCTCATCCATGGGCTCGATCGCATTGCGCAAGCGGTAATGAAGCTGTGTTACGAAGGTCGGATCAGAAACGAGCGCGCTGTTGTGCCCGAGCAGATCCGAAGCCTTGCCCGTCGCTGCCGTGATTTGGTCGGCAAGTTCGTTCGCCTTCTTCCGCATCTGGCGGCTGGCGTCGATAAGGGTCCCAACGCGGCGCAGATTGTCGATCAGAACGTAGCGCACCAACGAGGGCAACGCCCAAAGCTCGCCGATCCGCAACGTCTCGGCGTCCTGGAAACCATCAACGACAGCCGCAAGGCCCGCACGGCTGACATTGCTGTGCGAGTGGACGGCATAGAGCCAGGCGAGCGCCAGTGTCCGCGGAATGGAAACACCATCGATCACGATCGTGCGCAATTCGCTAAAGAATTTCCGCGGAAAATCCCTCCGCACCTCCTGGATGGCCTCTTCGACGATATAGTGGTTGTCGAGCAGCCATTCGGCCGCGGAAATAATCGGTTCGCCTGCGTCCACATCAGCTGCGGCAGCGCGATAAACGCGCAGGATTTCAGCCTCGTTCTCGCGATGCCTCTGATAAAATTCAAAATTCTGAAAGCTGGCGACATTGAGCTCATGCGTCTTGGCAAGCTGACGCGCCTCATCTGTCAACTCGCCATTGGACAACAGCGCACCTCTGATTCCCTGATAAGGATCGACAGGTTGCGTCGGCGTTGCTGTCGCGGGCACGTCGTCTATGATTTCAATGTTCATGGCATCCAAAATTTACGATTGTGCCTCGCAATGCGAAGCTTGGGTTAAATGACCAGCATAGCCGAATGCTCGTCTGAAAAGACAAGAAGATTGGCGTGGCGATGGTCATTCTGCGAAACATTGCAGTTCCGTAACCCACCCAAACTGAACTTTTCATGAATGGCGGCTGCCACAGGCACACGGTTTCCGGACGAGCGTATGATCGAATTCCGTAGCCTTCGTTCCGGTCTTCATCTTTCGGGGACGACCCGTGTTCCTCCAGCTCAGTGGGTGAGGTGGACAATCGCGGTGCATAAACTCACCATCGCCACACGGCGGTCTGACGATCTCGCTTTGACTTTGATGGAGGCGTAGGGAAGAGGCCAGGCATGGCGTTAAGCGCTTGCAAAGGGTTTTAGGATGTTACCCAGAAAGAGTGCCTCGGGCGCAGACGACACCCTGGCGGAAGGCCTAGGTCGGGTAAAGGAAAATCCAGAGAAATTTGGGCTCTTCTCACTGGACTTTTGCATGGTCCTCGCTCTGTTGAGTTCCATCGAGAAATGACCCCCGTGCGTTCCACTTGGAAATGACCGGAGCGCATTCGATGAAACAGAAAAGCAGCGTGTCCATGCAACCGGCTCCGAAGGATCGTGCGATTAAAAATAGCGCTTTGGTGCGGTCCGGTGAAAGGAGCGCAAGCGGAAACGCGAACGGCCCGGCTGAACCTTTCCGTCTGGTCTCGGCGCGTGAGCGCGACCTCGGGTGGCGCGCAAAACATGAAGCGCTCGACGATGATGACGACGTCAAGACGCGCATAGCGTCGGCAGCAGATGTCCTCATTTCCTGCCATGTTCTTGAATATCAGCCACGCAACCCAGATATACGCGACCCTGCGAGGAAGTTCACGGAACGCGGCGTTTCTTCGTCAGGACGGGTCGGTCCGTTCGATGCGCTTGTAGAGCGCATCGACGAAGGCCCCGGAAAGACGCTGCATGGGGCGCTCTTTGTACGGAAAAATAGAGGTTGGATCCATCGAGTGGATAATCGTCGCGACGTCCGCCTCAAAGAGAAGCACACGGCGTGACATCGGACGCGTCACCCGCTCAACTCGCCGTTGCGGCAGTATCAGCTTCGATACTCAGGCGCCTGGCGGTCGAGAACGCGCTTGATGCTTTCAAGGTGGAGGCGCGCGCTCTCCGGATCGCCTTGGCGCATTTGCCTTGCCGCCTGTTCGGCGATCTCGTCGGTGACCGGCAGCAGTCGGCGCCCGGTGCTCATCGCCTTGAGCTGAACCTCTGCGGCACGCTCCAGGTAATAGAGATCATCAAAGGCTTCAGCGATGTTAGGCGCGCAGACCATGACGCCATGGTTTTTCATGAACAGGATATCTTTGCCGCCGAGCACAGCAGCGATCCGATCGCCCTCGCGTTCGTCGAGCGCCAGTCCGTTATAATTCTCGTCGACAGCAACACGGCCGTAGAATTTCAGCGCCGTCTGGCCAGCCCAGACGAAGGGAGCGCCCTCGACCATGCTGAGCGCCGTTGCATTCGGCATATGCGTATGGAAAGCCGCACCTACGCGCGGGGACATCTTGTGAAGGCGGCCATGAATGAAGAAGGCCGTCGCTTCGGGCACACCGTCACCGACAATGACATTGCCCTCGAAATCGCAGATCAGCAGCGAAGAGGCGGTTGCTTCTTGAAAGGCCCAGCCCAGCCTGTTGACGAGGAACAGATCCGGATGGCCGGGTACGACGGCAGAGAAATGATTGCAGATGCCTTCCTCGAGCCCGAGCCGCGCCGCCATTCTAAGGCAGGCCGCCAGATCGACGCGGGCCTGCTGGATCTCGTCCGTATCAAGTGGCAAGTTTCGCAATATGGCCGGCTGGCCCCTCGAAAGGTTCAGTTCATGAGCCATGTCTTGTCTCCATTTCGCATTCTTCACATCCAGCCGTTTTCGGCAAACAGGTCAGGCACCTTGTCGAGCATCGGCACGATCTCGTTGGGGCGGTAGTCGCTGAGCGGTTTGCGTCCCGTGCCGCGATCGACCCAGATTGCACGAAATCCCAGTTCGCGCGCCGCGGCAAGGTCAAGATGTGGGCTTGCGCAGATATGCACGAGGTCATCGACGCCGATACCAAGTGTTTTCCAGGCCTGTCGGAAAATCTGTGGCGAAGGCTTATAGGCCTCGGTTTGCTCTGCGGTGATGACGCGGTCGATGGCGCCGCCGAGCTGGGCGACATTGCCGGCAATGATCGCGTCATCCGTATTTGAGATAATGGCAAGCCGGAAACCGGCCGCCTTCAGCCTGCCCAGCGTTTCCACTACTTCAGGAAAGGGCGGCATTCGACCGATCGAGGATGTCACGAGATCGGCGTCGGCGGGATCGAATGGCAGTCCGAATTCCGCCATCGCCAGCTCAAGTGCATGTGCTGTCACCTGGCGGAACGGCCGGTGTGGCTTTTGCTGCTCAAGTTCGTGCTCGTAGCGATCATAAACAGCAATGAATGCCGACTGGTCGATGTCCCGACCCTTTGCCGACAACATCGCATCCATGGCAGCAAGCAGCCCTTCATCCCATTGGATCAATGTCCCGTAGCAATCGAAGGTTAGCCAGCCTGGTTTGTTTCCTGGAAGTGTCATCCCGTCTCTCCATGATTTAGCTGATATTGACAAACAATGAGGTCATTGAGAAATTAAATGTCCCCATCATGTTCAGTGTGAAAATGAATGAGCTTTCCTTTCGATCTGGATCTGTTGCGAACCTTTGCCGCGGTCGTTGATGCAGGCGGTTTCACGCGAGCAGGCGACCGCGTCCATCTCACCCAGTCGACCGTCAGCCAGCAGATCAAGAAGCTCGAGGCCAACATCGGTCACAGCCTGCTCCTCCGCGACAGGTCGACCGGCGGCATCCAGACGACCGAGGAGGGCGAAGTTCTCCTGAGCTATGCGCGTCGCATTTTGGCAACCGCCGAGGAAGCAACCGACATCATGCGCAAGCCCGCTGCTCCAAAGACCGTCAGGCTCGGCGTTCCCGAGGATTTTGCGGGCCGCAGACTTATCGATCTCCTCTCTGGCTTTTCCTCAGCGTCGCCGCATGTCAGGCTTGATACCGTCAGCGGATGGAGTGTCGAACTTCGTCGCCTTCTTCATGCTGACGAGATCGATCTTGCGCTGATTAAGCGCGAACCCGACGAAGGGGCTTGTCTGGCGAGTTGGACAGAGGAGCTGGTCTGGGTCGAAAGCATGGACCGTCCGGTCAGGGATGATCCGGTTCCGCTCGCTGTCTTTCCTGTCGGTTGCATCTATCGCGAGCGGGCGATCCGCTTTATCGAGCAAAGCGGAAGGCGCTGGCGTATTGCCTATACGAGCCAGGGTCTGATGGGCGTGCAGGCTGCGGTCGCTTCCGGCCTTGGCATCAGCCTCTTGCCGTCGGATGCGGTTTTGCCGGAACATCGCCCGCTCGATGCCGCAGACGGTTTCGATCCTCAGCCGTCGTCGGAGCTTGCTCTCGTCAAGGGGCGGTCGCGCCTGTCGCCGGAAGGCCGTTCGTTGGCGGATTTCCTTAGGGCTAATCTCTTCGTCCGCGAAAGGGAGAGTGGGGAGACCGCCAGGGCTGGCTTTCGGTTTAGGACTTAGTGGGATCTTGCGCGGCGTAGAAACGAAGCGCCCTTGGTCTGAAGATGGAGAGCGGCATGCCGAAAGTGCCGTCAAGCACCCGTCGTTCCGAATATCAGACAAGTGCTTTATCCGCCCCTACGATCCGTCCGGCCGCTTTCCGCAGCCGGAAGTGCCGATCAGCGTCAGAAACCCGCCGTCGCAAATGGTCAACGAGACGCCCTTGAGAACAATGGTGTCGCCGTAGCCTCTCGACACGGCGTCAATTTCGATCGCCGCCATCAGCTCTGTCCTTCCGGGAGGTTCCGGTGCAGAGGATTGCCGTCCATCGAGGCGCCATTCTTGCCCAGATGGGACAAAATGGTGGGAGCAAGGTCTAGGACGCTGGCGCTCTCGATGCGCTGGCCGCCGGTCTCGACCCCCCGGCCGGCGGCCATGAGAAACGGCATCTGCTCGAAATCTCCGAGCCCGCCGTGCTGGCCGGCGCCGATCGTGTCGTCCTTGTCGCCGGCCCGCCTTGCGGCGATGCTGGTACCGGCGACCCCAAAGGCGTTCGGCTGTGCCGTCGCAAGCATGGAAACGGCAAAGGCCGGCCCCGCTCCTATGGGAATGCCGAAGGCGGCGAATTCGTGCCTTGCGAGCACAAGGCCGGCCCAGCGGCGGCTACGAAGAAAGGCCGCGACCTGCGCTAGGTGGCCGGCGGCATCGGGATGCACGTAGACCAGGATTGACGTGCCGTTGGACGCGACGACGACCGAGGCCACCAACAAGAACACCATCTAATCCGAGGGGTATCCAGGCGAAAATACAGGGTTCGATCCCGTTTTTGCGGTAGGTGTCTAGCGCATGGATGAAGCCACGCCTTGCAAGGTCGTAGCGATCAAACCGCAGGCACTCTAAGCGACAGCAAGGATCGCACGGATGTCGGTTTTGGGAGGCACACCGAAGAGGCGTCGGTATTCCCTGTTAAACTGGGTGGCACTCTCGTAGCCCACACGCAACGCGGCACTTCCCGCGTCCAGCCGTTCGGTGATCATCAGGCGACGAGCTTCGTGCAAGCGCAGGTGCTTTTGGTACTGAAGCGGGCTCATCGCTGTCAGAGCGCGGAAATGGTGATGCAGGGTGGATTCCCCGAGTCCCGCGATTTCCGCAAGTTGCTCGACGCGAAATGGCTGCTGGAAGTGATCACGCAGCCACCTGACTGCCGCCGAAACCCGGTTCGTCTGCGTTCCGACTTCCACTACCTGTCGAAGTCGAGCGCCGACGGGACTGACCAACGCGCGGTAGATGATTTCCCTTTGGATCGAACGGGAGAGAATTGGAATATCCTGCGGTCGATCAACCAGTTCAAGTAGGCGGAGCGCGGCGTTCAGCAATTGCGCGGTCACAGGTCCGACCGCCAAAGCTGGCTCATTGGCCGTCGTCGAATATCTCAACTGATCGACTTCGGCGATCAGTTCGCGCGCCAGCTCCAGGTCGATGACCTGCTTGATCGAAATATACGGGTCCGTTTGCGTGGCATTCAGGACTTGGACCACTGTGGGCAGGTCGAGCGCAGTGAGCAGGAAGTGCGCCTGATCGTAACGGTAGGTCTCGTGTCCAAGGATGACTCGCTTCTCGCCTCTAACGATTAAGGCAAGTGACGGTTCGTACAGGAACGATGCCGGCGCGGCCATGGACATGCGCCGATGAAGGGACAAGCCGGGGACCGCTGTTTCTGTGGACCCTTCGCCATCGAAGTGGCGCACGAATATCGAGACCATTCGGCGGCGGATCGCCTCGGAAGCCTCGGCATCCATAACCGGTTCCATACTGATGCCGAGGTTGCTCAATTGATATCAACTTTCCATTGAACGATCTGTGATTAGCGGAGTGGCGTTCAATTTGGGAAGTCGGTCGACAAGGTCAACCCTTTCCATTCTTCAGCGTTGGCCTCAAGAGACTTGGCCGCCTTACTGAGCACCGCATAAGCGTCCGATCCGGTCGCGAGCCGGGCAGGTGGGTCTGCCATGTTGACCAGCGAGAGGATCGTAGCCCCGAATTTGACAGGGTCGCCGATTTGCTGATGGTTGTTTGCTTCAAGGTCCTGTCGTCGTTGCGACGAAAACATATGATAGTCTTCGATGGAAATCTGGCCGAACCGGACAGAACTGCCATCGAGGAAGTCCGTCCGAAAGCGCCCGGGATAGACGCAGCTGACCTTGATGCCAAACGGTGCGACTTCACGACCAAGGCCTTCCGACCAACCCGAGACGGCATGCTTCGTCGAGCAGTAGACCGACGACCCGGCGAAGCCTTCTATGCCGGCAATGGACGATATCGTGATGATATGCCCGGATCGCTGGGCACGCATGATCGGCAACACCGCGCGTGTCACGTCGAAGACGCCGAAGACATTCGTTGCGAATTGCTGCGCGAGCGTGGTCCGCTCGATCTCCTCGAATGCGCCGAGTTGCCCGTAGCCGGCATTGTTGACCAAGACATCGATACTGCCAAGCTTCCGATTCGCTTCGCCCACCGTAGCATCTATGGCAGCTGGGTCGGTTACATCCAGAGCGAGAGCCTGCAGTCGGTCGCCGTAGCCCGGCAGCGCATCTTTGATCTGCCCCGGATTGCGGGCGGTGGCGACTACCGTGTCGCCGACATCGAGAGCGGCGCGCGCGACTTCCATCCCGAGGCCACGGCTGGCCCCGGTGATAAACCAAGTTTTCATTGTTTTTGTCCCGTGAACTGTAGTGGAGCAAGCTGCACCACGGCCCTTTTTCTAGCGCTGTAGGCCCGCTGACCGCTAGAAACAGACCTTCCTAATTCTTGCCTGATCCTGTCGGTGGCTTTGCTCCGCGAATCCTAATTTCCCTCCCATGGAGCGCCGGTCAATGCTCGCACTAAATGGTCAATAACCATCTGGACGCGTAGCGGGCGTCTGAAGCTTGGCGGGGTCAAGAGGTAGAGGCCGAGAGTCGGAACTGACCATTTGGGCATGGCTATTTCCAGCTCTTTCGACTTCAGCTCTGGCCAGATCATAAACTTTGGCTGCAAGGCCACGTCCTGACCGGCGACCAGCGCTGGGTTGAGCATGTCGACGTTGTCGGACCATATCCGCACTGGCGGTTCGACTTCCTCAACGCCGAGGGTTGGGTGTGCAAATCTCCAAACTCTTTTCATCGCCGCCCCGGTGTAGGCAAGGGCGCAATGGGACGAGAGGTCGGTGGGCCGTGACGGGCGGCCAAATCGTTCGAAATAAGAGGGCGCGCCCACGAGCAAGATTCGAACTGTTGCCAGCCGGCGGGCCAGCAGCGACGAATCCTCCAGTGTGGCGATGCGGAGGGCGAGATCGAAACCCTCACCGATTAGGTCGACCTTGCGGTCATTGAGTTGGAAATCCAGCGTTATTTCGGGGTTTGTTTGAAGCAGCGATGGGAGCGTTGCGCTAAGGTATGCCGCGCCGAACGAGAGTGGCGCGCTTATCCGGACCAGTCCCCGGGGTCGGATCGAGTGTTCCCCTGCTTCGTCCTCCAGAGCCCATGCTTCATCTAGCATCCTTTGAGCTCGTTCAAGAGAAGTCCGGCCAGCCTCGGTCAACGAGATGCGGCGCGACGTTCGTGCAAACAAAGAGAAGCCGAGCCTGGCTTCGAGGCGTGCGATCGCCTTTGACACCGTCGGGTTCGAGAGGCCGAGCTCATCTGCGGCGCGCGAGAAGGAGCAAAGTTCGGCGGTCTTCGCAAAGATCGCCCATGCTTCAAGATCAGGAAGTCGCTTTGCCATTTTTGGAAACGATATGATGCCAATGTTTCTATTTCGATAGCTGCATCTTTCGGTGGGTCGGAGCAACAACGATCCGGCGCGATGAACCAACAGGGTTCGACATTCCATTCAAGGCGGAGCAACGCAGATGCCGGCGATCACGACCAGCGACAACACCGAAATCTTCTACAAGGATTGGGGCTCGAAGGAGGCCCAGGCGATCATGTTCCACCACGGATGGCCTCTGAGTTCTGATGACTGGGACGCTCAAATGATGTTCTTTGTCGAGAAGGGCTTCAGAGTAATTGCCCACGACCGCCGCGGGCACGGCCGTTCGACGCAGACCGGTGTAGGGCATGACATGGACACTTATGTCGCCGATGTCGTCGGGTTGACCGATGCACTCGATCTGAAAAATGCCATTCATGTCGGTCATTCGACGGGTGGCGGCGAGGTAGCACGGTACGTAGCGCGGGCAAAACCAGGCCGGGTCGCGAAAGCTGTTCTCATCAGCGCCGTTGCCCCAATCATGGCGAAGACCGCCGCCAACCCCGACGGCGTGCCGATGGATGTCTTCGATTACGTCCGCGAACAGACAGCGACCAATCGAGCTCAGTTCTTCCACGACTTCACGATGCCGTTCTTCGGCTATAACCGGGAAGGCGCGAAGGTCAGTGAAGCCGTTCGGCAGAACTGGTGGAGACAGGGCATGATGGGAAGCGCCCTCGCACATTATAAGGGTATCGCAGCCTTCTCTGAGACTGATTTTACCGACGACCTCAAGCGGATCAAGGTACCCACCCTCGTCATGCACGGAGAAGACGACCAAGTCGTCCCTTTGCGACAACGGGCAAGATGTCGGCCGGGTTGGTCGAGGGCGCTCAACTGAAATCCTACCCTGGCTTCCCGCACGGAATGCCGACAACCAACGCGGCGCAAATCAACTAGGATTTGCTCGCTTTCACAACCGCCTGACGACAGAGGCGAGGATGGCCGCTTCCTCGCGGTGACTTAGAGATGGTCCTCGCCCAGTCATCAATCGATGACTGGGCGAGCCCCGTTTGTTCGTCACCCGCCGCGATAGCGAACTAGGGCCAAGATCAAAGCACTGCCAATATTGCGAAAACAGCACATAAATGGACCGCTCACATTTCACTTGTTTTATGCTTCCGTTCAGATGCTTACCGTTATCGTTGGCGTCCGTTCACAACTGAAGGGCTCATGGCAATGCAACGACTTCCTACCACATTATGGGCCATGGCGCTGGGCTTCGTCATAGTCAACGCGGTCTCCGCCTGGGGAGATGGCTTCGAGAACGTCATTCTATCGTCAACCAAAGATGCGAAAGAGTCCGAAGCGACGTTCACGACGGATACGCCCAAGATTTTCGTCCAGGCCCACATGACGGACGCGGTGAAGTCGGGCTCGACTGTCGTTGTGTCGTGGATCGCCGTCGACACTGGTGGAGCCGCTCCGCCGAACTACAAGATCGACGAGGTCTCGCTCCATGTGATCCTTGCGAATGTAATCGATTCAGCACTGAGCTAGCCGAATAACGGGTGGCCCGTTGGCGACTACAACGTCGTGTTCTCCGTTGACGGTGCGGTGAGAGAGACCATCGATTTCAAAGTCAAATGACAGCCAATAGACTCGGATGCAGGGGTGGGGACTGTCTGCTGGTGGGGTTGCCTATCTAAAGGGAACGGACGAGCGTCGGATCAGCACATCGTCTCTGGCTCCGCCAATCTCGAATGGCGGAATGATCGTGTAGCCACCTCGTGGGGAGCTGCGGACAATCACTGACTATCCACCCATTTTCTGCAATCGTCCACCACGCGAAATAGAAGCCGAACGGCTTCGACCTGGCAGAACGCGAGGTTGCCTCACCGCGCGAGGCTTGAGTGGGGGGAGTTCGACAATCTCGACCTGGGCCTCATTCGCCGCCCCAATAAACCGATCCCTCACTTGCTTCGGTGTCATTTCATCGTTGAAGCAAGTGACGATCGCCATGCGCAGGGCACTCTGCGCCGACCCACTCAACAGCGGCCAGCGCTCATCGAGTATGAGCTTGGCGATTTCCATCACCGTCGAGACTGTCTGGCTCTGGGGGCCGAGCTTCACGGATATGGGAGAAAACTTGCGAAGGCTCGGCCGGGTCATGGCCTGATACCTGTCTTGTCAGCAACCCTGGTAGGCTGTCTTCCGTGTCGTCCCGGCCGTTCGAACGACCGTGCCTTTGGAAACGCTAGGACATCCTTTTCGAAAATCCAGACCTTGCCGTTGTAGTCTTCACCACGCCGGCTCGCGGCAGCAGCCATGTCCCGGTAGTGCCTGGCATATCGCGCGAGCCGTTTGAGCGACGCATCGGGGGGATTGGCCGTCGCCATCATCGCTTCCTGTGTGACGACGACAATCCAGACGGTCTCGCCGTCGGTCACGGCAACGTGGCCGTTTTCGCCAAAGATGAATGGAGCAGGCTTGCAGAGCTCCAATTCGATGAGAGAAATGTCGGTCATCGCGCTGCTCCCTTCTTGCTCTTCAGCTCAGCTTCGACGCTCTTGCGCAGAGCGTCCATGATGTTGATCACGTTTGACGCGGGCACAGGCTCTTTCTTGCCCTTCGCGGTCTTTCTCGGCTTGAGGGCCTTCTTCTTCTCCTCGATGACGGCGAGTAGACCCTCCTGGATCGGATCGGTCACCATGGTTGGCGACCACCGCTTGGTTTTCTGCTTGATGAGTTGCTGGACGAGCGGCGCAAACTCCGGATCGGACTCCTCGTCGATATCTTCGAAGTAGGCGTCCTCCGGGCGGACTTCGTTGCCGAACCTGAGGGTCCAGAGAACGATGCCTTCGCCACGAGGTTCAAGAACCACCGCGCGTTCCCGGCGGCCCATGACCAGCTTCGAGAAACCAAAGACGTTGTCTGCAGCCATTGCGTCTCGAATGACGGCGAACGCCTCCTGGCCGATCGGGTCGTCAGGCATCAGGTAGTGAGCCTTCTCAAGGTAGACCGATTCAATACTCTTCCTGGGGACAAAGGTGCCTATGTCGATCGTCCTGACGGTATCCAACGCCACGGTGTCGAGGTCGTCATCGGTCAAGATGACGTAGTCGTTCTCGCCGCGTGCATAGCCTTTGGCTTCGTTTTCCTCCTTCACCCGCTTGCCAGTGACGGAGTCGATGTACTGGGAAACCACCCGGTTGCCGGTCTCCTTGTTGAGCGTGTGGAACCGGACCTTCTCGTTTTCGCTCGTCGCGGGCGTCATGGCGACGGGGCAGGTGACCAGCGATAGCTTGAGATAGCCTTTCCAGTATGGGCGCGGTGCCATGGTCCAACCTCCTCAGCTTGCCTTGCGCTGCGACGCGGCACCAGTTGCGGACCTGGGCGACGTCCGGCGAGCCTTCTCGCGGGCGGAACCTGCGTTCGCATTCGCGGCTGTGCGCTTCGGTTTGTCGGGTCCACCACCCAGCATTCCAGCGCTTTCGCGGAGAGCCTTGAGCAGATCGTTCGGTTCGGAGACTTTAACCGGCTTTTTCTTTGGAAGAGCCTTCCCCTCGATCTTCGCCTTTACAAGCTCGGCGACGGCGGCCTCATATTGATCCTCGAACTCGGCTGGATTGAATTCACCCATCTTCGTGCCGATGATATGCTTGGCGAGATCGAGCATCTCGCCTTGCAACTTGATCTTCGGCATGCTCTCGAAAGCCTTGGCCGACGACCGGACTTCGTAGTCGAAGTTCAGTGTCGTCGCGATCAGGCCCTTGCCATGGGGGCGAATGAGGACGGTTCGCAAGCGTCTGAAGAGAACGGTGCGGGCTATAGCGGCGACATTCGCCTTCTTCATACCGTCTCGAAGCGCGGTGAAGGCGTCGCCGCCAATCTTATCCGGTGTCAGGTAGTACGGCTTGTCAAAGTAGAGGTCATCGACGTCGGAGCATGGAATGAAGGCACCGACATCGAGCGTCTTGTTGCTCTCCGGGATCATCGCGGTGATCTCTTCCGGATCGATCATGATGTACCGACCGCTGTCGATTTCGAAGCCTTTTGTCTGGGCTTCGCGCGGCACCACGTCGTCAGTCTCGCTGTCAACAAAAACGCGGTTCACCCGGTTCCCGGTCGCCTTGTTAATGGTGTTGAAGGTGATGCGTTCGGACGTCGATGCGGCCGTATAGAGGGCCACACCGAATGAAACCTCGCCGATTTTCAGGAAACCTTTCCACTGCGCCCGCTGGCCTGTCATATCCGTCCCTCCGAATCGCAACCCAAAGCGACTCAACGGCGGCTCAAGTGATTCGTTCCGAATCAAAATTGAATCTAATGTCAATGGGTTAGCGCGCGTTATCAACCGATGATTTGGAGCAATCGAGACTGGCGAAAATCAACGACATGGTCTGCGAAAGTTGCGATTTTCGCCAGATGCCGAAGAACTTCCGGAAATTGGAACGACAAGCTTTCCAGAGGCCAATTTGAGGCCGCGGACCAAGGGAAACACCCGTTTCCGTCGCCTGGCGATCAATGCTTGTCAGGCGCCACGACCGAGCAATCCGCCACGGGATTCCACGTGGCGGACCTTTGCCAGCCCCTTCGCTCGAAGCAAATAAAGGGCATATAAAAAATTTGGCGTTACGAACAGCGGCGCAAGGTAGGCATACGCGGGGAGGGGCTGATCCTCATTCACGCCATTGGCGACGTGCGTCGCAATCAGCAGCGGGAGGCAGTCCCATACTGCGTGCAACATGATGACCGGATACAGCGATCCCGTTCGCACGCGAAGCGCCATCAAGATGAGACCTGTTTGAAATGCGGCAATTGCCTGAAGCGTTGACGCCGTCCAATTACCTGTCTGGACCGCGTTGAGGACATGGATCAGTCCGAAGATCCCACAACTGAGCCATATCGATGGCCAAAACCGGAATCGAGAACGCAGCCCGCTGAAAAGGATGCCTCGAAACATTACTTCCTCGGAAATCCCGACGAAGATTGTATTGATGACGATAAAAACGAGTTTTTGAAGGGGCGGCAGACCGAGAACGATCACGATGCCGCTAAAGGTAATGAGATAAAGAAGCGGCAACCACATCAACCGTAGCGTCGACGCAATTTGGAAGGGCTCGAACCCAATGTCCGTCCACCTAAAGGAGACCAGGATGGCGGCAAGGAACAAAACCGCCATGACGATGGGCCAAACTACACCTTGGCTGACAAGCTGTACCACGGACCGTTGATCGCCTGCGGTAATCTGGACGCTGGTCGCCAAGATTGCGGCCCACAGTAATAGAACGACGAAGGAGATTGGGAGTCGGTGTCGGTTGCCAATCTGTCTGAGATATCCGATGTGCAAGAAACCTTCTCTCAGTTGGGCTATGTGCCGTGGTGAAAAACTAGTCGGCGTAGTCGGCTCTGGCAAGCAGTTGTAGACGCTTCGCGATTGGCCAATGGCTAAGAGGCTGAAATCCTCAGATGTTGGGTGGATGGTGTTATAACGACGCCCGATGGGGCCGCGTCCATTTGGCGGGCCATCTCCGAGACTGCGGCACTTGATTGACGAATGTGATGCTATACACATCACAAGGAACGCGACTGCTGTGATCCTAGCACGGGGTCGGGCGGCAGATTGACGTCACTCGCTGTCACGAGATCACGTGACCGTTCAGATTTAGGTGCGGTCCTGGCAAGGGACGGCAATAGTGGGTTGTTCGGAATGCAGATGAATGGCTAAAAGTGACGATCTTGTTGCATCCGCTAAAACCGTCCTTGCTCGATACAAGAGCGGCAAAATGGATCGGGAGACGGTCCGCGAGTGGGTATTGCGCCTTGGCGCGTATCCGGAACCATACGGCAGTCGCGTTCGTGCGGCAGACGACTGGTTCAGAGCGCACCCCTTGAGTGATGTTTCCGGAGACATCGAAGAAGTCGACTTCGAGATGCTGCAAGCGATCATCGCCTAGACACTCGCCGAAAGGCACAATGCCGGACTTATTGCCGACTAGCGTGATCCCGGTCCGTGCTGGCCACCAGTCTCCGGTGACGCATTAGGTGTCCCGTACTGGTTACCGACGCACGCCGCGAGAGATACGGCAACCGCGGCGCTGAAAGCGAACCGGCAAAGCCAAAGTGCAAGTGGCTTGCGCGATAGTTGCACTCTCATTCTGTAGCCCTTCCAATGTTTCAATGGTCGAACTGGACCAAAGATATGCTCTTCAAGTGCCCTGTTTGCGGTTCGACGCGTGGCGGTTCCCTACAGCAAGATGCTGAAAGATTGACATCTCTCACGGCACGGCTGTGAGCGGTGCTCGACACCATTTACACAGGCAGGACAGACGATCGGTCGCGTGGTTCACAATCACCAACGACCAGGTTCAACCCCTGGCCTGCGGCTGCTTCAAGCGCAGGGCGGCCCATCGGCTAGCCATTGCCAATGATCTTGCTCGCAAAAGCTATGGCGGGAGCCAGGACTATAAGCGCAAACACGGCAGCGTAAATCTTGGTTTTCATCGCAACCTCCTATCGGTGGCGGATCTGATGTGGCGATGCGACCTTCGAGAATCAATAATCCCAGGGATTAGAATCCGACTGTTCATATGTCCGCCGTTTAGCTGTCCTGTAAGGGCGCGGGTATTTCGGCCTCCCGACCGACGTGAGATACACGACAGCGCGCTCAGGGAGCACAAGCCTCATCAAACGGCGCGAAAGTGGGCAACATTCAGTCTAGACGCCGAGGATGGCGTCGATCTCGGCAATGATGGCTGCATAGGTCTGTATATGCCTGTGGTATTCAGCCTTGATTTCTTCGGTGATGTCGGCGAGCGGGCCGTTGCCTTCCTGTCGGAAGTGCTTCGTCTCGTTCTCCTCCATATGCCGAAGCTGCTGCTCATATTCCTTGAGCTTCTGCTGGTGGTTGTCTCGAATTTTTGCCAAGTCCATTTTTTTCTCCCAAGAATATGCGGTGCCAGTCCTGACTAACGCCGAGCACGACACGTTCGCTCACGCGATCGCAACGGGCAAGCCAGCAATGACCCCGAAAAGGAAATGCGGTGGGAGGCTTGGCTCTCTCGATGGGTGGGGATTTGAAGGATCTCGATGAGCCAATAAGCTGAAAGCGGGCACCATATACGCAGGGGCTGCCTCGTAGTCACAGAGCGTGGTTACTCACTGCCGCGCTCGAACAAAGGAGCAAGATGACCATAACGCCAAGCACGATACGTCATCCTAACCACGCCTTGCGCAAAGATTACAACGGCAATTGCGGCGAGGGCGATGGACAAGACGGTCTTCAGCATTGGTGGTCAATTCCGTGGTCGGGATTTGGGAAGCTTAGCTCACATTGCAAAAGAAACTATAACCATTGTTTAGAAGCGCCTCAACTATCCATAGGTATGGGCGAGCCTAGAATTTTAGCGATTCTGGTTATGGGTCCGAAAGTTGCACATGCTACCTTTGATTTGTCGCGGAGGTAGAAATGTCGAAGTTTGCGGGACTGGTTGTCATATCGTCTGCGGTCGCCTTTTTGGGTTCTGGCGGATATGTGCTGATACCGACGGGGGTTCCGGTCGGAGCTCGTGAGGTTGTCGATCCGAAATGCGACATCAAAGGCAATATTAGTATCGACACCGGCGAGCGCATTTATCATGTGCCAGGGCAGAAGTATTACGCCGAGACGAGGATTTCACCGGAATACGGCGAGCAATGGTTCTGTTCCGAGGCCGATGCGCGAGCTGCGGGCTGGCGAAAGTCAAAGCGTTAGCTGGTTACGCGAACGGCGAGTTTGCGTCGTCCTTCTCGGAACGCGTCCTGGCGGCTCCCGTGACTTTAGTTTTGCAGGATTTGGGGCCGGGCTCTCTCGGCCTGATCCTCCACTTCGAGAATATCGACCCTTCCCAGGTCAAGCAGATCGTAAATCTTCTTCGCGGCATCCTCCAAATCGCTGCCTCGTACATGGACGACAGGTGTCGTCGCCTCGCAGGTCGCTAGATCATAAATGGCCATGCCCCAAGCTTTTCCTGAGGCCATGTATGCGATTTGCATCTCACCGATCGATACGGAGTCCTCGTTGATATAAAGCGCGGTCTTGAAGCATCGGACGTTGCCCTTGCCAGAAACGACAGCCCGCAATTTATGGTGAGCGCGGCGCAGTTTGTTCGACTTGCAAGCGGGTAGATAGTAAAGGCCGATCCCTTGTTCGGGAGGATCAAAGAATTGATCAACGGCTCCCGATGCATGGAAGAGAAGTTCCATCAACTCCGTCGACTTATATCTCGATCCATCGGATTCCTCGTCCGCGCAATGATCCTGGACAAACGATACCAGTCTTCTGAGGGAGACAATGTCTTCCTGGGAAATACGCAATTCGCCGCCTGTGATCGTCGGCTCCGAAATCACATCCATCGCTCTACTCCTTTCCCTATAACTGACGTCGCCGTCAGGACGCCAACAACTCGGCTACCATCCCGGTCTCAAGGCGTGTGTCTGCATCGCGGTGGAGGTAGTGTTTCCAGCACCACCACTGCATTTCCTGACGGCGGCCTGGGGGAGAAAAACCGAAGCCCGCCCAATCTCCACAGTGGCAACGATGGGCAATCGGGGCCGGAGCGTGCTGAGCAGGCTGTCGGTCGATATCGCTCATTGTCTTTGGGTCCTTGCAGCTTCAATGGCACTGTCGAAGACGCTGCGCAGCTGCGCAAGATAATCGAGCGATCCTTCAATCTCAGCCGCATTGAACTTGTCGTCTGGCTCGACTTCCGACGCCACGAATTTCAGATCGCGTTCTATGTTGAACGTCACTTCGCCCACAAAGCCCTTCGGGTCTTCCGTCAACATTGCTAGACGCATCAGGACCTGACCGGACAGCATCTCGCTCACACGCATCTGTGACCGCGTTTGCCGCAAAACATCCAGCAGAAAGCCGATCGGGTCCTCGTCGATTTGGTCGGTCATTGAGATACCTCCTATCGTTTGTTCTTATTATGTTCTCATTATTGGAGGAGTCAACAAATTTGGCTGGCTCATTCGATTCGCTTCAGAACTCGGACTCCGGGCTTAAACGTGATCAAGTTCGATGATGACGGGAGCGTGGTCGCTCGTATGCTCCCAGCTGCGGACTTCCCTTCGAACCGTGGCCGATACGAGCCACTCGGCGACGGTCGGCGACAATAGGAAATGGTCGATCCGCAGTCCGGCGTCTCGGGCGAACGCGTTCCGGAAATATTTCCAGAACGTATAGATGCGCTCATCCGGATGCAGGTGGCGGATCGCGTCCGTCCATCCCTGGGCAACGAGCGCGGCATATGCCTCGCGCACCTCTGGGCGGAACAGGGCGTCGTCTCTCCATCGTTCAGGCGCATAGACGTCGAGATTGGTCGGCATGACATTGAAATCACCCACCAGCATGGCGGGCACGTCGAGGTCCAGAAGTTCACGCGCATAGTGCTGCAGGCGCTCGAACCAACGAAGCTTGTAGCCGAATTTCGGGCCGGGCGCGGGGTTACCATTTGGAAGATAAAGGCAGCCAATCAGGAGACCGTTCACCGCAGCCTCGATGTAACGACTGTGCGTGTCGTCAGGGTCGCCCGGGAGACCTCGCCGAGTGAGAAGAGGTTCCGCGTCTCTTGCAAGGATCGCAACGCCGTTCCAGCTCTTCTGACCGTGCCAGATCGCGCCGTAGCCAACCTGCTCGATGGCCTTTCGGGGAAATCTGTCGTCCGGCGTCTTTAATTCCTGCAGGCACACGACATCAGGACGATCTTCGGCAAGCCAGCGCAGCAGGACGTCGAGCCTGCCGTTCACGCCATTCACGTTATAGGTCGCAATCTTCAATGTGCCCCTCTGGTGAGAGCGGGTGGACGGGTAAGAAGCTCGACTGCCGCTTCGTTGGCCATCGGAGGAAAACGGAAAAACTCCGATGTTCTTCTGCACCGTCGCGTCCGTTTGGCACAGCCCGCGCTCGCCAGCTAAACACAAGACAGCGCCGAACGTTCCATCGTCTGGCACCGATTGATCTGGCCTTCGGCATCCCGCGCTATATGCGTCGCAAGCGGACCAGCACTTTCGGTTATCATTCGCTGTCTGCGAGAATCTTCAACCGTCGGATTGCGTCAGCGGCCTCCAGGAAGCCGTGGGAAATCAATACGTCCCATACACCGTCAAGCACCATGTCGGAGAGCGCCAGCAGTTCGGTAGCAAGTCTATGTGATCTGTGATCGGCGACATTCCCGAGCAGTTCCTCCATGTCGACAATGGTGTGTGCCGCTCTAACCAGCAGGCGACGCTTCTCGACGGTCGTCAACCGATCGATTTCATTGGCGGCCCGGTATAGCTCTGCGACAAAGTTGGTGGTGGGCGTCATCAAAATTCCATCCCCACACGAAGTGATTTCGTTGCCCTCAACCGCGCGGACCTCTACCGCATACCTTCTCCGCTCGAAGACAGAAATGGCGGATGAGCAGACCGGCCGGTGAATTTTTCAACGATATCGGCCAAGGGTGGTCTTTCAGTGCGAAGAAATTCTCGCTCACACTGTGTCCGTTACCAGAATACCTGAACGGCGACGATGACGAGAAAAGCTACTATGACTGCTGAAGCAATCCGGAAGACGGTGCGATTGGCCTCGGCGAGTACCTGTGGCTTCGCGTCCCGCTTGGGATTGAATTTGTGGCGAGGTTTCTGTTGTGCTCCCGCCCGAGGCGGTTTGTCTGCTGCTGCCATGGTT
This sequence comes from Rhizobium sp. BK376, assembly GCF_004341625.1. GTDB lineage: Bacteria > Pseudomonadota > Alphaproteobacteria > Rhizobiales > Rhizobiaceae > Rhizobium. The sequence continues at coordinate 47,086 of NZ_SLZG01000030.1, forward strand.
GTCACTCGGGGCGGTGGGTCAATGCACCGCAGTCTAACATGAAAGCTGTCGAGCGTTTAGTTCGAGTACTACGTGGCCTCACAGGCTCAGCAGGCGGAACCAAAGCGATGACGGTGTAATCCGACAGGAGCCCTCCGATCGCGGCAGATCACTGGCGATATATTTGCCGCGATCAGACGTGAACAGAAGTGAACAGAAGCGGTGCAATGTGGCAGGCGGATGCCCGAATTGATGCACAGATACATAGGGTGGCTACACACAGTCACTTTTAACAAGGTGCGGAAATAGCGCTAATTTTTCAGCCGATCCTCGCTAGATGGCTCGAAGACGAGCCTTGACGATGCTTTTTCAGCGGCCTTGTCGGCCCATTCTGCCGTAATCCCCCCTCTCTCGGCGGATTACGGGCGCGATCATGCCGTCGCCAGCAGCTTTGGTAGCCTCACCAAATTATAAGCGGTGGCCGTCAGGGTGAACATCCAGCCGACGC
>NZ_SLZG01000031.1 GCF_004341625.1 Rhizobium sp. BK376
CCGTCAGGTTGGTCTTGAACAACCCGACCCTAGCGGAAAACACTGATGGCCGCCCGCAAAGCCGATCACCCGCTACAGCGCAACGAGAAGCGCGCAGGCACTCGGCTTTGCTATCTCCCGCCAGTTACACCATCTCCTGGGGCACGATCGCTTCACGCCCGTCCAATTCCCGTGCATCCATGACGAGGTAATGGTTGATCCGCGTCCATAAGCCCATTGCTCGCCATTCATAGAAATAACCCTGCACGGTCGTGAAGGGCGGGAAATCCTTTGGCAGCATCCGCCATTGGCAGCCCGCCGAGGCAAGGTAGAGGATCGCGTTCACAACCTCGCGCAAGTTCGTCGTGCGCGGGCGGCCCAGACGTCGTGCTTCAGGCATGAACGGCGCGATCATTCCCCATTCCCGATCCGTCAGGTCGCTTGCATAGCGGGATGATTTACGAACATATTGCCGCCGAGTGGTTTCGGTCCAGGCCATCGTGAACTCCTTCGAATCTTGAACAAATCCGACGGAATCACATCCTACTGAAATCACTCAACTCTTTTTCGGTCAGGCTCTTAGGTCTGATCTTGAACCATTTGCGCCACCGCCGCCTACCTCAGAGCTCTCAATTCTTGGCGAGGACAGACCCCTCCTTCGGCGGACGCTCCCGACTGGCAGCGGTCGCCCACCCACTTTGGTCAAACTTATAGGACCTCAAAAAAGGTTCCTCCTCATGCCATGCGCGAGCGCTGCCCCCCATACCGAGCCTGCGACCCCCGCTATAAGATTAGGTTCCGCTACTTGCGTCCGCATGACGAACTCACGCAAACCAATCGTGACGCCCGCCAGCAAAATACTTCCCACGATCGCAACACCTGTCTTTTGAGACATCATTTTGGCGATGAGGGCGCTTATTGTGGCAAACACTACAAAGCGAACAGCGATCGCCTGAGATCGGCAGGGTCTTTTCACCCGAGACAGCGCAACGGCGTTCATAGTTATCGGTGATCGTCAGGCGAAACGCGCCCTGCCCTAATCTCGGCTTGATCAGCGTCGGATTGCCGAAGCGCTCAGCCATGATCGGCTCTGTATTGCGAATCTCAGGAACCGAGTTCAATCGATCTGTGACTGCGGACCATAGATATTGCCCATCCCCTTCCTTCGCGTTGAATCCCTTACCGGTCACGATGTTTGGCGACCAGCTCTCCGGAACAGGCAGCCAGAGCTCTTTCGGCCAAAAGAACGGCTGGGTCAGTATCCGACAACCGATGACGGGATCCTGTCGATCGTCCAGGGCAATCGGATCGCGGCGATAGCTCGCAATTCGCGCCCGCATTTCAGAGCGACTGGAAACGGCATTCTAAAGGCCAAAGGCTTCCCAGGCCAGAGACAGCGGCGCGATTGACGCGTGACCGAAGATGCCGCCGCCAACGATGAAGTTGTTTGGCGAATGCAGCTTGAAGAGGAATAGTTCGCCGGGCTGAAGCGCCCGAAACTGCGTCGTCCCGCTGGGTTGCCAGAAATTCACTTCGTCATGTGGAACAGAGGCGCTCAACTGATCGAACCAGACCTTGTCCGTAACGCCGACGAAGAGACGGACCATGGTCTAGCCTCTCAGCTCGGCTGTGTTTTGAAGCGCCGACGTTCTGGCAATCCACGTTGTCAGTGCCGCAGCCCGAGAGCCAACTACTGCGGACCATAGCTTACAGATCGTCGTCGTCTTGTTCCTTTTCACTTCGGCGTTCCTCACGCGTCCACCGTGCCTCATGTCGTGAGCACCCGCCTGAGATCAGACAACAGCTTTTCGCGCCGGCCCTCCGAAAGTTTGGCCAAGTTGTCGACCTTCCAGCGCACCGCCGGCAAGTCCGCGGCTCCAGGCACGCCTAGCAAGTCCCAGTCTGGCTCGCCGGCCTTGAAGGAGAGAAGAAAGCGCCGGTGCTCGGCAGGCATCTTGCCAACGACCTCGGCGATTAGAGCTTCACGAGCATCGTACAGCGCCTCCAGGGTCACGGGCTCTTCCGTCATGCCGGCAAACCCCGCATCAAACTCGTGGCGCAAGTCCTTGCGCGTCGGCGCCAAGACCTCGCCCATCGGCCTGTTGTGGCTCAGGATGTAGACTATGAAGGCACGCCGCAGCTCATCGGATATTCCCTCATTCGCGAGCAGATCCCTGACATCGAACAAGTCTCGCGGATGCTGCCGATCCAAAGCGGCGACGATCTTGCCGGCGTAGAGGTCCGGGAAGGACACAACGGGCACCTCGGCATATCCGAAGAGCTCTTCGACCCGGTCGCAAACCGCCCGTGTCTCGGGAGAATAGACGCAGCCACGAATGACAGGCGTCACCTCGATCTTGATCTGCACACCGTCGGAGGTAACCAGCACCTTTGTTGCAGCGCCTTCGCTGTGCAGCGGCACGGCCTGGGTGCGGCTGCGCGGTACATTCTCGGCTATTCGGGCAGCAATCCGTCGTATGGCGGCATCGATATTGGCGAGAGAAGTCGCGCGATCTTCGACCGGCAGATAAGTCAGATCGATATCGACCGACAGACGTGGAAGGTCTCGAACGAAAAGATTGATGGCCGTGCCACCCTTCAATGCAAAGACGTTCTCCTCTGCAACGAGCGGGAGAACTCGAACGAGGAGGCTGACTTGCGCGCGATAGGCTTCAGACGCCGGCATCGAGTGTCTCCGGCACAGTGATCTGATACTTGCTGTCCAGCCGACCGCCGACCACGATCTGGCGCTTGCCACGACCGAGGTCGATACGTTTGAGATCGAGCCGGCCGAACCATGGATGAGCGTGCCGCTCGGCGAACCAGAGGAACAGCCGCTTCACCTTCACGCTGCGGCACGCTTCCAGCACGGCCTGAACCCGCTTCGGGCTTAGAGTGCGAACCGACTCCATTAGGACGTCCGCTTGATGGAAGGTCTCCCGGGATGGGAGCAGGTCGAGAAGCTCGCAAAATGCTCGCTCCGGCGCGGAGACATCAAGCTCCCACCCCCAGTGTCCCCATGCCAGGCGCATCCTTCCAGGTGCCTCGGCATCAAAGAGCCTGTCTGCCTTATGTTCGACGAACTGAGCGTCGGTCGGTATCCGCTCTACCCAGCCAGGCAGACTGCCATAGGCATACAGATGGATTTCTGGCTTGCCCGAAAAGCGGAGGTAGTGCGTCAGGCCTTGTAGCTCGAGGGCACTGCGGCCACCGACGTGCACGGATTTATCCAGAAGTCGTTGGAGCGAGATGATCACGCGCTGCCAGGCTATCGCCTGATCAGCGTTACCGGTTGGCCGCTGATAGACGCCACGAACGACACCTTCGAGCCAGCCCTGCGCCACATACTTTTCGCGCCACTGCCGACGGTAGCCGTGCTTTTCCAGCCAAGCGGTGTCAACCACCAGCCCCTCAGGGAGCAGGCGATGAAGTTGGTTTATCTTTTCGTTCTTTTGACCTACCATTAGTGGGCTAAAATAGCACGAGTCCAAACCGCGAGACAAGTTCGAGAATTCGTATTTTCGACCCATCAATGGTAGGCATAAACGCGCAATATTCAAACCACCAAGACACAACGAACCTGGAGGAGGAAATGGCCAACCTGCCGAAATTCACGCTTACGCATAACGAGAAGAAAGATCGCTGGGATTTGACCAAAGATGGCGCGAGTCGTCCTGCGGCGAGTTTCGACACCAAATCTGATGCGACCAAAGGCGGCGCCCTCGAGAAGGCTGTCGGCAAGGATGGAGGATCGATCAAGATCCAGAAGGTCGACGGTCAATTTCAAGAAGAGCGGACTTATCCGCGTGCTGCCGATCCCAAGAAATCGCCGGGCTAATTCGTATCCACCTCTCGGCACTTCAACGAAAGCAACCCGCATGCCTCGCACGATCGACGAAGTCATGGCCGATCTTCCACCGGCCCAGCAGGAAGAAATCGAGAGGCGATATCACGCGTTGCGTCGAACTCTGCCGTTCCCGCAGCGCGACAAAGCGCCAGACGACCCGCCTGCGGCCAAAAGCATCGGACCTCGCCTGCCGCGCCATCAATAACCTATCGAGACTTCCTCACTCTCGCCAGCCTACCACCGCGAGGGCGTGAAGCCGTGATCGTCATCGTCACCAAATAGGCGCTCCGCCTCGAAGCGATCCTCGATCGCCCGCGGAGACAAGCGAGCCTCGCGCCGCGTCAAGTGCTCTGTGGTCCAAGCCAGAAACGCCGACAATCTGGGGCTCGGTTCGGCCGAAACCTCTTCGGTGAGCATGGCGATGAGACGACGTAGTCGGTCCAGTTCATCAAGTTCGGAGAGAAGCGCGCTCAGTCCGGTGGTGCGGCGATCCTGAATGTGTTTGACGCGCGCAGCTAGTTCGCGGCGACGACGCTCCTCCTCAATCCTCCGCTGCTCTACCTCCCGCCTGAGCCGTTCTTCAGTTTTCGCCGCAGCAAGCACTGCAAGGCCTACAGCGATGTCGCTGGCCATATTCTCCAGCCGCTGAACCTTGGCGTCGCGGAAACTGCGGCGCGGCGCGCCCCCCCCCGGAAAACATACACCTGCTCGAACTCAAACGAGAGCTGGCCGGTCGGATGATGGTCCCATTCCGGAAAGCGAGGCCTGTCGGAGAATAGGTCATCCCAAGAGTTACGCCGTGCCGCACGATCCCTTTTTCGTTCCCAAGCCTCCTCCTTGGCTCGCTCAGCATCCGTCAGAACATGCTTTTCTCGCCTGATCGATTCTGCGATTGAGAAGCCGACAGTCTCAGTTTTGGATTTGAACTTCGCCAAGCCCTCGCCTGCGACGAGCTCAAAGCCCTGGAGTGATGCTGCCCGGATAATCCGCGGCAGCGCGATCGCAAGGCGGTCGATCGACAACGATGCCACCTCACACTTGATGAGCCCAGGCCCGTCAGCAACAACGATACCGATATCGGATGGCTTCGCTTTTCTGAGGCCCGCGAGCGTCCGCTCGATGATCGGGTGCGGCGGGGTTGCCTGGCTATCATCACCTTCAGACGCAAGGATACGCGCCTGTTCGCGCACGCCCGCAAGTGCGGCGGCTTCGCGGCTCAGATCCGCATTGGCAATTGTAATCCCATGGGCACTCCCTGCCTTGGCTTTCGGCAGCGGCGTTTGCTTGACCTTCTTCCCCGCAGCCTTCTTTGCCCACCAGCCAAGAGGTGGATTAGGGATGATCGAAGAGGATCGGGCCGTCATTCATTAAAATCGGCAAAGCGATCCTCTATCCAACTGAGGAGCTGGAGCGCTGGGATCGCTCAAACCTGGTTTCCTGTAGACGCATGTCAATTGCACCCTTCGATAAAACGGAGGATTGAAGTGGACTGAATGAGCAGGGTTGACCTTGAATTGACGGTAGATGCCGCCTGCATGGTATCCGTCAAAGGTCGGGTCAGCCCTGGTTCTGATCTACGCTCGCCTAAAGGCGGAGCTTGACCGTGCGGAATTCGTGCAACAGCATGCGAATCTGGGCTCCTGAAGTATTGCCCGGATTGTACCGGGATTACCACGATTTGGCGCCCGTTACAGATACCAGATACCGGCACCATCTCATCTCGATGATATGGCAACATACTGTAAAACAAGACTTTTTCTGATTGAATAGGTTGATCCACAACCAGCCAGCGCAGGAGTCGACGGGGCCTCCTTCGACTCAGATCGTCGTGCGAATATGCCGTTCGCGTCCATAGAGCGACACGAGGATGACAATGATGAGGCCAAGGGCTGCCTGAACCGCGGCGGGCTGGAAGCCCATGCCGATCAGCAGCGTGTTGATCTCGGTTAGAACAAGCACGCCGGCAATTGTGCCGAGATAACTGCCGCGGCCGCCGACAAGCGCAGCACCGCCGACGACAACAGCAGCAATGGTCTGGAAGAGATAGGGCTGGCCGACATCACCATAGGCAGAGCCGGTAAAGCCGAGCAGAAGCACGCCGGCGACCGCCGCAAAGAAGGCGCTGATCGCAAAAGTGATCACCCACATCCTGACTGGATCGATGAGCGCGAGGGGCGCTGCTCCCGGATTGCTGCCGAGCGCATAGAGCCGACGCCCATAAGGCGATCTCGATAGCACCAGAATGATCACAGCGGCGAGCGCGACAAGCGCCGGGATGAGCCATGGGAAGGGCAGAGGCCCGACGGAGCCGCCGATGGAGACAAAATCGGACACGGCCTGCGGTGCGGAGCCCGAGGGGAAGCCAGCCGTCCAGAGGAGGACCGCGCCCTGCACGATCATCCCGGATCCAAGCGTTACGATGAGCGGATGAATCTCCAGCTTGCGCGAGACGTAGCCGTTGAACGCACCAATCAGCAACGCGATGACCGCCACCAGCAGGCAAACCAGGGCGAAATTCCACTGCTCGCCATAGAGCTGCGCTGCCACGACATTGGCAAAGCCGATGACGAAGGGAATGGAAAGATCGATGCCACCGAGGATGACGACCAGCGTCTGCCCCACGCAGGCGACCGCCAACAGCGAAGCGATGACCAGCATCGCCCGGATCGCGAAGGACGAGGAATAGCCGGGAATGAGGATCGTGCCGACGAGGTGCAGGAGTGCCGCGATGACGAAGGCACCGAAGATGCGTCCGCCGGTGCTGGCGAGGAAACTTTTGAAACGGATCATCACGCCCTCCCCTTAACCGCGCGTTCCTGCACCGCCGTCAGGATGACGGCTGCGACCAGAATGGCGCCGTAGGCAATCTGCAGGACATAGGTCGAGACGTTGAAGGAGGTCAGCACGCTCTGCAGCAGGAAAATATCGATCGCGCCGATCGCCGCACCGATCAGCCCGCCGCGGCCGCCCGCAAGGCTGACGCCGCCAAGCGCGACCGCCGCAATGGCAATCAACGTATAGGTCTGGCCGATATTGGGATCGGCCGAGCCGATGAGCGCCGTCAGCATCAGCCCTGCGACACCGGCAAAGACACCTGTTATCACATAGGCGATGAAACGAACGCGCGTGACATCGACGCCGGCGGTATAGGCGGCGCGGTCGTCGCTGCCGATCGCCATCAGGAGATCGTAATAGGGAAGACGACGGATCAGCCACCAGGCTATGGCAATGACGGCCAGCGGCAAGATCGAATAAGTGCCGGCCATGGCCTTCAGCCAGTCGGGCGCAGGGCCAACCGGAGCGGGAAGGATCGTCAGCGTAACACCTGACAGCACCAGATAGGTGCCGAGCGTCGCGACGATCGGCTGGATGCGGATGACTGTTGTCATGAAGCCGTTGATTGCCCCGATTAGAGCCCCGACGAGAAGCGCTGCCGGAACGAGGACGAAGGGCGAGGAAATGCCGGCGGAGAGAAACAACGCCTCAATGACGATGGCGTTGACGAAGCCCATCAGCGGACCGACCGATATGTCGATGCCGCCGCGACCGCCAAGAATGACCGGCGCGGAGGCGAGCGCTGCCCCGATCAGAGGGGCTGCGAGGCCGATCAGGGTTCCCCAGGCAGACGGCGCGAAGCGCGCCGGATTGAGAAAGAGGTTGATGACCAGAAGCACCACGAGCAGGACAACGGCAAAGCCGGCGCTGCGCAGGATGGCTGACGTTTTAGAAGGTGATGCCATCGTCATGCGGCCCGCCTGAACATGGCTGAAATGACATTGTCCGTGGTCATGGCCTCTCCCGTCATTTCCGCCGTCACTTCGTTTTCGCGGAAGACCAGAACGCGTCCGCAGAGAACCAGGATTTCCTCGATCTCGCTCGACAGGATGACCAGCGCCATTCCCTCCCGCGCCAGTTCGCGGAAGACATCATAAAGAACATGACGCGTCGCGACATCGACGCCGCGTGTCGGGTCGTTGAGCAGGAGGACGTCAGGCTCCAGCGCCAAGGCACGGGCCAAGAGCACCTTTTGCTGGTTGCCGCCCGAAAGCGTGGTGATCGCCGCATCCGGCCTGGGCGCAGAAATGGACAGCTTTTCGCGATAGACATCGTATCGGCGGCGCCGGCTCTTCATGCTGATCAACCCAAGCAAGGAATCGCGGCCGACAGTCGAGATGGCGAAATTGTCGAGCACCGACTGGGTTGGGAAGATCCCCGTCGCGCGTCGGTCGCGCGGCAGGTAGGCGACACCGTTTGCCACTGCCTTGCGAAAGCCGTTGATCTTCGTCTGCCGGCCGGCCTTGTCGAGCATAACCTCACCGGAGACGGGCTCGCGAAGGCCGGCAAGCACTTCAAGGAAGCGCTCCTGCCCATGACCGTCAAGACCGGCCAGCCCGACGATTTCGCCCGGACGGATCATTTGCGAGATCGGCGCAGCCCCCTGCCCGATCACAATGCCTCTGGTTTCGAGCGTCATGGCGTCAGGCATGGAAAAGCTCCGCTGCGGTCTGGGGCGCCATGGCCTTCAGCAGTTCGGCAGGTGTCGAGACGCCGCAATCTTCGGTCTTCACCACCCTGCCGCCGCGCAGGATCGAAATCCGATCGGAAAGGGACATGACCTCATCCATGCGGTGCGTGATGAAAAGCAGCAAAGCGCCCTCGCCGGCCAGCTGACGCATGAGCCGGAAGACGGATTCACGATCCGCATAGTCGAGCGCCGCCGTCACCTCGTCGAGGATGAGAACGCGCGGCCTGCGCACCACGGCGCGGGCAAGCACGATGAGCTGCTGCGCAGCAAGCGGCAGCGAGCCTGCGGGCGCATCGAGCGGAACGTCGGTTATCGCGAAACGACCGAGCGCGGCGGCGGCGGTTTCGCGGCGCTTGTCGCGCCGGATACGGCGCTTGAAAGGACTGTCGAGACCGAGAAGAATATTGTCCGTCACCGTTCGATCGGGCGCAATCAGCACCTCCTGGAACACGGTCGCGAAGCCGACGGCCTGGAAATCGGCCGGCGCCTTGCCACTCAAGGGTTTGCCATCGAGGCGCATGGTGCCGCCATCCGGCTCGACGATGCCCGACAGCAGCTTCACCATCGTGCTTTTTCCCGAGCCGTTTTCGCCGAGGATCGTATGCACCGTCCCCTGGCGAAAAGCGATCGTGGCGTCCGAAAGGGCCACCGTCTCGCCATAGCGCTTGGAGACGTTTTCAATATCCAGCATGTCTCACTCATGAATAAAGGGGATCGCAACCCATCGGCTGCGATCCGGCTTCGTCACTTTATCAGATCACCTGCTACCACATCACTTGGCGCAAGCGTCCGGCGTCTTCGAGTAATCCCAGCCGATGGTCGGCTTGGCGCCCGTGAAATAGGCGTCCAGCAGATCTTCCGGCATCGGATCGGTCGGCGGAACCGGGAAGACAGAGACGGCATCCGGCGTCATGCAGTCCTTGTACCACTTGCCGAGATCGGCTTCATGCACCGCCGGGATCGGGATCATCAGCGTGTTCAGCTTCGGCTTCTGGCCATCGAGCATGCGCGCCGCGACACGGAAGAGCGTCTGGGCGGTCCAGTGCGGCAGCAGCGCATGGCCTTCGAAGCGGTACTTGTCCGGATTGGCCTTCCAGTAGCCGAGCGCATCGCCGGTCAAGGAACCCGTGATCAGCGGTGCCGGGCGACCTGCCTGGGCGAAGGCTTCGGCAATCACGCGGCTTTCGCTGCCCGTCGACCAAACGGCATCGATCTGGGCCGGGTTGGTCGCGATCGCCTGCAGGACGACGGTCTTCGTCACATTGGCCGTCCAGTTGCCGTTGACGCTGCGCGAGACCTTCAGGCCCTTGTCCTCTTTCAGCGCCTTGTCGGCACCCTGGCGCTCCTGGGCGACGATCGGATGGCCGGCAATGCCTTCGACCATCAACACATTGCCGCCTGACGGCAGCGACTTGTTGATGGCGGACATCATGTCGTAGCCCCAGCGGGCATAGTTGCTGTCGACATTGATGGCATCAGGGCTGGTGACCGAGCCTGCGGCCGTGATGAAGGGAATGCCGGCCTTGGCAGCAGCGGCGACAGCATCGTCCAGCGCCGTGGCGGAACCCGGGATCGAGGTGATGATCGAGCACTTCTTGTCGATGAAGGCGCGGATCTGGTTGATCTGCTGGCTCACATCGTTGTTGCTGTCGGAGACTTCGAAGCTGGATACGGTACCGTCGGCGATCAGGCCATCGACGAGGCGCTTCAGCTCCTTGGTGACTGTCACGCGCCAGGGATTGCCCTGGTAGGATTCCGAGTGGCACCATTTCCAGGGCTTCGGTGGCGGGGTCCAGTTGTCCCAGGCCGAGGGCAGGATCTTCTGAGGCGCGCCGTCGTATTGTGCCTTGAGCGGATCCGGCAGGGCGCCGACGACGGAAGCCACATCTGCAGCATGGGCGTGCGCTATCATCGCCAGCACCGCCGTTGCGGCCATCACGCCGCTCATCATTCTCTTCATATCCACTCTCCTCCATATGTTGGCCCGCCTCGCGCGGGCATCTCGGTGCCTGACAAGCGTCGACGAAGTCGACCCCCTGCCATTCCCGATTTCCTCCTACCTCATCTTCTTATGTGAAGAGTATTTTCACATATGGATTATTTTGACAAGTGGGAGCCGAAAGCTGTGGCTTCCTTCATAGGCCGTGATTATATCGCGAAACGTCGTATTTTCGCCGAGGTTCAGGCAGTGCATACGATTTGAATAGCGATTTTTGGAGGAGTGTAATGGGCCTGAAATATCTGGTTTTTGTCGGAACTCTCAACCGTGCGGCGCCATATTTCCAGGGTGCCAACGGCGACGGTCTTTCGGTCTACAGCTTTGACGAGGACACGCTTGCCCTCGAGAGGCTGGCCAATGTTCCCGATATCGAGAATCCGACCTTCCTCTCCGTCGATGCGAGCGGCAATTACGTCTATGCAAATTCCGAAGTCTTCGGCTGGAAGGAAGGTCTCGTAAGCGCCTTCCGTTTCGACCGCGAAGCCGGCACGCTCGACTACATCAATATGCAGCCGTCGCTTGGCAGCATCACCGCCCAGAATGCCGTTACGCGCGACAATCGCAAGCTGCTTGTCGTCAACTACGGCATGGGTTCGGGCGGCCCCGATCAGGCGGCCATCGTCTACGGGCTAAGAGGTGACGGCGGGCTGACGCCACCGATATCGAGCGTTGCCCGCGAGGGAACCGGACCGAATACCGACCGGCAGGAACGAAGCCACGCACACAGCATCACCGAGATTGCCGGCAATATCGTCATCCTCGCCGATCTCGGAACGGACAGCCTCGCCTCCTACCGACTGTCGGCCGACGGCACGCTGGAAGAGCTCGCGGACACCAAGACCGCGCCCGGTGCCGGACCGCGTCATGTGGCCTTGCATCCAAACGGGCAACTCCTCTTTGTCATGAACGAACTGGATTCAACGATTGCCAGTTTCACAATCGATGCGAAGAGTGGCGTGCTGACCGCAGCCGATGCCCAGCCGGCCGTTCCCGAAGAGGCAAGATCGAAAAATCACTGTGCCGATATCCAGATCTCGCCGGACGGGCGTTTTCTCTATGGCTCCAACCGCGGTCACGACAGCATCGTGGTTTTCGAAACAGATCCGGAGAACGGCAAGCTTTCTCACGTCGGTTTCTTTCCCTGTGGCGGCGCGACACCACGCAATCTGGCCCTGACGCCCTCCGGCCGCCATCTGTTCTGCGCGAACCAGAATGCCGACCGGATTTCGATTTTCGAGCGGGATGTCCAGACCGGTGCGCTTGCCGATACCGGCCAGGCAATCGAAGTCGGAACGCCGATGTGCGTGCGCATCGTGCGCTGACCACTGACCGAGCAGCCGGCTCTGCGCTACGACGCGCGAACGGGAAGGATCAGGCTTTGACCATCCCGTTCGCCATCAGCCAGGTGACGGCCTCCTGGACCGCCTGCAGCGAAGTATAGCGCGGCGCATAGCCGAGGAGACGCTGCGCCTTGGCGATCGAGCAGTTCGGGCTGCGGGCGATATGCTCCCATGTCGCCTTTGCGTCCTCCGGCGACTGGCTTTCAGCCCATTTCTCGTAAGGCAGAAATTCAAGGTTTGGCTCCCGCCCGAACCAGCGCGACATCGCCTCGGCATATCCTCTCAAGGTCAGGGCTCCGCTGGAAACCGCATGAAAACTCTCGCCGATCGACGCGCTCCAGTTGGCGATCGCACCCATGAACATGGCCGCGACATCGTCGGCATGAACGTGATGCACTGTCTCGAGACCGAAATTGGGGAGAGCGAGCAGGTCTCCCCGCGCCAGGGTCGAAAACACCGAGTTGTTGAAATTGCCGGCGGGATTGAGAGGCGCCCAGCCGGGACCGACGATATGGCCGGGATGAATGAGGGTCGCCGGAAAGCCCTTGTGTCGCGCCTGTTCAAGGAGATAGGTCTCGATCGCTGCCTTTTGCGTTCCGTACTCACCGAATGGGCGCTTGGGCGCGTCCTCCGGCGTCGGCACGACGGTCGAATGACCATGGGTCCAGATGGTGCCGGTGTGCAGGAAATGGCCGACATGCCCCGACAGGGCTTCCACGAGATTCCGAGCGCTTTCCAGCTTGAAGCAGATCATGTCGACGACGATCTCGGGCTTGAGGGCGCGGATGGCGGGGCCAAACTCGCCAGATTTCTCCATTGTCTCGCGGTCCATCTGCCGCTGCTCGACGGCGGACCAACCCTGATGCGGCAGGTAGGGTTTTGCTTGGCCGCGGCTGACCGTGACGACATCATGTCCCGCCTCGACGAGCCTCGGAACCAGATAGGTGCCCACGTGCCCGGTCGCTCCGATCACCACCACTTTTGCCATGCCATCTCCTCCTCGATATCAGCATAGGTCTTCCAGATAGGCCCAAGCTAGCGCGGGATAGTTTCGCTGCCAGCGCGACCTATTGTTCCAGGGAGGCGTCCCAACGCATATTTTGGGCCCTCAACAACCCAAGAGCGAAAAAACGGCCCATATCCCTGTGGTATTTTTATTCGCGCGAAAACGTGCGATGACGCCATAAAAACACGCAAAAGTAGATGACGGCATGGTTAAACGATTTATTCTGCTGAGGTCGATGGGACTATATTCCCTCCCGCCTCCGACTTTCGTCGGAACCTAAATCACCACAGAAGGTTTTAATAGACTGGCGACCATCTGCAAAAGACTTTCGTCAGTTGGTTGAATTCACAGCCCTCTTAAAATATATTGGTTTTAAGGGCCTAACTTGAGGAGCACGGACTCCGATGAGTTTTTCGCAGCGTAGGGCCGCGCGAGGTAATGTCATGTACGCACCACGCGTTTTTGCAAGCATGATTGGCGCCCTTCTCGCCTTTGCCGTCGCGACCTATTTTCTGACACAATCGCTCCCAAGAACGCTTATTGAGACGATTATCTGCGCCATTTTGCTGCAGGTAGGCTATTTTCTGGGAGTTCTCTATCTCTCCTGGAAAGAAACCAAGGCGCGCAGGGCGCGGCTTGGTGACGGCAAGACGATGGGCGTCGGCCATACCGACGACACGTCCGTGGGCTTGCCGACTTCCAATATGAACCGTTCAGAGCCGCTTAATCGCTGATCCAGCTGCAAGCGGCGGTCTCTTCGGATTTCATTGTCCTCGTAACATCTTGTGAGCCGGTCTGAGGTTGTCCTGTGAGGCATCCTGTCCTAAGTCGTTGACCTGAACGATGGAGGTTGACGTGACAGAGACGGCAGCAAACAACGTATGCGTCATCATCGCGGCCAAGAACGCGGCGGATACGATCGAACTCGCAATTGCCTCCGCATTGCGGGAAACAGAAGTCGCCGAAGTGGTTGTCATCGATGACGGCTCATCGGACAGGACCGCGCAGGCGGCGCGAGACGCCGATGATGGAACGGGTCGGCTTGTCGTCGTTGAATTCGAAAAGAATCGCGGACCTGCCGGCGCGCGCAATCATGCGATCGAGATTTCCAGGTCTCCGCTCATCGCCATTCTTGATGCCGACGACTTCTTCTTTCCCGGTCGCTTCAAGCCGATGCTTCAGGCAGATGATTGGGATTTTGTCGCCGACAATATCGCCTTCGTTGAGGCCGAGACCGTGCCGAGCGCCCACACCAAGCTCGACCATTTCCATCCGCAGCCGCTTTTCCTTGATCTCGTCGCCTTCGTGGAGGGCAACATCACGCGCAAAGGTGTGCGGCGCGGCGAGATCGGCTTCCTGAAGCCGATCATGCGCCGATCCTTCCTCGATGCGCATGGCCTTCGCTACAACGAGAGCCTGAGGCTGGGCGAGGATTACGATCTCTACGTCCGGGCGCTCGCGAGAGGCGCGCGCTACAAGATCATACATAGCTGCGGTTATGGCGCCGTCGTGCGCGGAAACTCGCTGAGCGGCAGCCACAGGACCGAGGATCTGCGCCGGCTTTACGAAGCCGACCGCGCCATCCTTTCAAGCTCACCATTATCGCCGGAAGCCGCCGAAGCGATCCGTCGGCATGAGCGGCACATCCGGGGCCGCTACGAGCTGCGGCACTTCCTCGACCTCAAATCGAAATCCGGGCCGGGCGCGGCACTCGCCTATTCGCTGGCAAATCTCGGCGCCGTGCCGGCGATTGCCGGCGGCATCTTCCAGGACAAGACCGAACGCTTCCGCAAGAACGGAGTGCCCGTGGCGACAGCAGGCCCCAAGGGGCTTCGCTATCTCCTACAGGCACCCGCCGAAGGCTGAGAGCCAGAGCGGGATGCCGAAAAGTGTGTGCGGCTTTCGGTTCACATCCCGCTCTAACTTAGAGACGGTTACGGCGCGTCAGAAATAGTCGCGCCGAACCGTTCCGATGACATCGAGAAGCATCTGCTTGCGGCTTGCCAGCACCGAGTCGGCGCTGAGCTGCGGCTTTGCCTTGCTCGCCTGCCAGAGAGCGAGCGCTGAAGGAGCAGCAAGCGCCTGCTTCGCCATAGACCTCAACGAAGTCTGCTTCGGCTCGGCCACAAGCACGGTCTCGTCGAAGTGACGCTTGTTCGGATCGTCTACAGGCGGATCCGTATGGTCGAAATCCATGCCCCAGAAGCGCGCGCCCTTGATGATCGCTTCCGCACGGGTGGAGACCGGAACGTGTTTCGGCGCATAGGTGACGCCGACGGTCCGCGCCCAGTCGTTCCATTTGAAGCTGTTGATCGAACGCGAAGTGCTGACCGCAATCCACGGCACGCGAAATGCATCGGCAAGGATGGCGCCGTGCATCGATTCAGCGACGATCAGTTCCGATTGCGCTATCTCACGGATGACCGCCTTCGCTTCGCCGCGCGGATCGAGATAGGAAAGGCCGACAGTCTTGCAGATCTCCGGCCAGAGGCCGGCGACAGCAGATTCCCAATGGGGAATGAATGTGCGCCGGCCGTTCTTCGACAGGTTCTGGAATTCCGGCATGTCAGTGACCATCACTGCCGGATCGATGATGCCCTTTTCCGCGGGCAGACCGACCTTCTCCGCCGTGAGCGGCCCGCGCACGCAGCGTATGTCCCATTCGGCCGCGTTGCTCATATCGGGAAGCGCGCCGTAGCCGAAGCCGCTGCCGATCACGAGTTTGTGGATGCCTTCGGGAAGAAGCGCCTTGTTGAGAACAGTGCCGACGCCGACAAGCATGGTGTCGTGACGCACGTCGCGAAGGCCGGGGAGCAGAAAGTCCCAGAGCCAGAGATTGAGATCGTCACCGAAATTACCGTGATCGGATTCCCAGTAGAATGGCTTCATTCATGTCTCCATTGATTTTAAGGGAGGCAAGACGCGGCTTTTGCCGCGTCGGGATTGTGTTTGACCTTCGCCTGCATGCTGCAGGTGCGAAGGCTACCGGGAGAGTTTGCCCACAGCAAGTTGTACGGCGCTCTGCAGGATGCCTGGATCGCGCCATGCCCATTTTGCCAGCAGGCCAAACTGCGGCAGCCTGCGGTGTTTCACCTGCCGCATCTGGCTCCAGAGAGCCTGCCTGCGGGCGGTATCCTTGTAGGAGCGGATCGATGCCACATCGCCGGGCCGCCGGGAGAAGCGCGTCTCAAGTGTATCGAGTGCTATCCAAGTATTGAACTGCTGGCGCACGAATTGCGGAGAATCGTTATCGATGCTGTGAAAGATGTTGATCCCTTCGCCGCGCAGGGCTCCTGCCTCATCGCAAAGAAGGACGCGCTTGGCCGCCATCATGCAATCGCAGAAGAATAGCACATCTTCCGCCGCCAACCGCAATTCGGCCTCGAACCTGATCTTCTCGAAGAGCGGCCTGCCGATCACCATGCAGGAGAGGTGCAGGAAGCTCCAGTTCTTCAGCATGACGCTGGCGATGTTTGGGATCTCCATCAACAGCGGCGCCTGCGACAGGCGGACGACCTCCTCGGACTTGGCAAGCTCGGCCATGCTGAAGTGATAGTAGAATTCCTCGCCGCCATGGATCGATGCCCAATAGCAGTCGCCGTCGAAGCTTGTCAGGCTATCCAGAGCGTTCTGTAGATGCTGCGGCGTCCAGACGTCATCGGAATCGAGGAGCGCGACATACCGCGTATCCGCCGGCACATTGTCGAGCCCGGTATTGCGTGCGCCGCCCGGACCGGCGTTCTTCTGCTTGATGACGGTGATGCGCGCCCGCTCCTCGTTTGTCAGTGCAGCAAGATCCTGGTCGGGAGGTAAGGGAGATTCGTCATCGACGATGATAACGTCGAAATCCTGGAAGGTTTGGCTGGATACGGATGTCAGTGCCCGCTGCAGTATGCCAGCCTGCTTTTGGTAGAAGGGGATGATAATTGTAAACGTCGCCATTTTTTCGCCCCTGCGTGTTTCAAGAAAGAGTTTGCAGTCTCCTAGATGAGGTCGCGGCCGTGCGCTTTCGGCAGTCTCAGTTGCTGGTCCTTTTCTGAGTTGAAGATGGACGACCCGATGCCGTCCCTCACCTAGCGTGAAATCGATTCCGAACAATGCCGGTTGGGAGATTTATCCTTGACCGGCACATTCGGGCTGAAATTTGTCATCGGATCGATTTTAGCCGCCGGATCGCCTGAGCGAAATCCCCGAGCCGGAAGCAACGTCATCGACACAACCAATCTGCCCAGGATGACACCCCGCTAATTCTTCCATGGGTTGCGTTTCTGCCACAATCTGTCCACTTTTGAGCATGCCGACTGCCGCGTCGCGCAAAAAATCTTCATCATCCCAAAAAAACTTGCGCACCTCAAAAGCTTCCGTAAGGACAGTTCATGATTATATTCGATTATGCTTGAACGCATTGCCGCATAAGCATTTTCTCATACTTTCGGGCTATCGACCGTCCGCATTTTGCAATTCCAATAATGATGCATATAGGCGTTCCGAATCGGGATTCGCACCATTTTTTGCTGCAGTGCCATATTTTCTTCCGCCAAAACGCCCTAGCTTAAGCGTGCGGGCTCAAGTCTGCTCTGGTTGAAACGGCTACTAAGGGAGGCGTAGCCCAATAGGGGTGACTGACATCGTGAACGTTGATGAAGACGTTTCGCCAAATTTATTTTTGACGCGTTTAGCGCCGGTCGATGGCACGGCGCCTATCAATTCTTCTTTCGTGCGGGCGGCAAGCTCGCGCGCCAAAGTAGTGCAACCAGAAGACGTCCCCCAGCTTCCAGTGTCGCCGATGGCGGCCATCGTTTCTCCCTTCAGCAAAGGTGACACATGACGACGACCCTCGCCCATGCGCTTAAACTTTGCCTAAGTTCGCTCGCCCTTTCGGGCGCCGTCCTGGCCCCCCTTGCCGCCACTGCGCAGGAAGATCAGGCCAATGGAACGTCATTCGTCGAGAACTTCGACAGGATCAACAACGGCTTCTGGTACGTCTCTGATGGCTGGAACAATGGTCCGCACCAGAACTGCACCTGGTCCAAGAAGCAGGTGGATGTGAAGGATGGAATCCTGGAGCTGCATTTCGCCGAAGGCAAGACCGGAGAGCGCAACTATGCCTGCGGCGAGATCCAGACGACCAAGCGTTACGGCTACGGCACCTATGAGGCGCGGATCAAGACCGCGACTGGTTCCGGCCTGAATTCCGCTTTCTTCAGCTATATCGGCCCAACCGACAAGAAGCCCCACGACGAGATCGATTTCGAAACGCTGGGCAAGAACCCGAACCAGGTGCAGGTCAACCAGTATATCGGCGGCAAGGGCGGCAACGAAAAGCTGGTTCCCGTTGCCGGCGGTGCGAACCAGGGCTTCAACGACTATGCCTTCGTATGGGAGAAGGACCGGCTGCGCTACTACCTGAACGGCAAGCTCGTACAGGAAGTCACGGACCCGTCGAAGATCCCAAGCCACGCACAAAAGATTTTCCTGAGCCTCTGGGGCACGGACACGCTGAGCGACTGGATGGGCAAGTTCGCCTACACAGAACCGACCATGATGCAAATCGATCGCATCGCCTTCACCGCGATGGGCGACAAATGCCAGTTCGCTGAATCCATAGCCTGCGCTTTAAATTGACGCCTTGCTTCGAACGCGGGGGAATCCCGCGGTCAAATGGAATTTGTTGACGCAATTTCATCGAGTTCACGCCCAGGCCCCGGCCTGTACGAAAACGGAAGCTTTGATGCTGCATGTACTTTATTTCGTCCACGATCTAGCCGACCCGGCAGTGCGCCGCCGGGTTCTGACGTTGCAAATGGGTGGTGCACGAGTGACGCTTGCCGGCTTTCGTCGTGATCAGAACGAGCTCGCTGCCGTCCAGGGCATCATGCCGATCGAGCTTGGCCGCACGCATGACGGCCGTTTCGGCCAGAGAATGAGCGCAATCGCGAAGTCGCTTTTTCGGCTGGGCGCAACGCTTGCATCCGTCGATCGGCCCGACGTCATCATCGCCCGCAATCTCGAAATGCTGGCGGTCGCAAACCGTGCGGCCTCACAATTCGGCGGCAATATCCCGATTGCCTACGAATGCCTCGACATTCACCGTCTGCTGCTGCGCAAGGATGCGGCCGGTAAGACAATTCGGGCAGTGGAACGATATCTCGGCGCCAATGCGCGTCTGCTTCTGACAAGCTCGCCTGCTTTCGTCGAGCATTACTTCCGTCGCCTGTCCGGCCTCGAACTGCCGATCATGCTGCTTGAAAACAAGGTCCTGGCACTTGGCGAAGACAGCGAAGGCGACATGCCTCGGAGCCGAGCGCCAGAAGCTGGCAAGCCCTGGAAAATCGGCTGGTTCGGCGCCCTGCGCTGCCGCAAATCGCTGGCACTCCTTTCGGAATTTTCGCGGCGGATGGAAGGGCGCTTCGAAATCGTCCTGCGCGGACGTCCGGCGCGCTCGGAATTCGACGATTTCGATGGCTTTGTCTCCAACGAACCACACATGACCTTCCACGGTCCCTACAGGAATCCCGAGGAACTCGCGCAGATCTACAACGAGGTCCAGTTTTCCTGGGCGATCGATTTCTTCGAGGAAGGCCAGAATTCGAACTGGCTGTTGCCGAACCGGCTCTACGAAGGTTGTCTTTACGGCGCCGTGCCGATCGCCATGAGCGGCACCGAAACCGCGCGCTTCCTCGCCACCCGCAAGATCGGCCTGCCGCTCAAGACGGCGACCGCAGACCATCTTGCCGAGGTCATGGGTGGCATGACCGAACAAGATTATCTCGACCTGTTTGCAGCCGTTGCAGCCCAGGATCGCAGCAACTGGATTACCGACCGTTCGGAATGCCTGGCGCTGGTGCAGCGCCTGAGTTCACTCACCCCAGCAACCCGGCCCTCAATCCTCCCCGAGGCCGTCTCCCAACCGCATGGCAACAAAGGCGGACTGCTATGAAGACCGATGCTCGTTCAGACGTGCGCAGCTTGATCATCATTCCATGCCTCAACGAGGCAAAGCATATCGAGCCGCTGATTGCGAAGCTTGAACAGGCCCTTCGCGACCTCGACGCGCAGATCGTCGTCGTCGATGGCGGAAGCACCGATGGGATGCGTGAGATCGTGCGGGAAATCGCTGCTGCCGATCCGCGGGTCATGCTGCTCGACAATCCGAAGCGGCTGCAGAGTGCCGCCGTCAATCTTGCGGTCAAGGAACTCGGCCAGGGCTACGACTATCTCATCCGTATCGACGCGCATGGCGACTATCCGCTGGATTACTGCCAGAACCTGGTTGAGGAAGCCCTCGAAACCGAGGCGGATTCCGTGGTCGTCGCCATGCATACGATGGGTTTCAGCCTGTTCCAGAAGGCGACCGCGGTCGCGCAGAACTCCAAGTTGGGGAATGGCGGCTCGAAACACCGGGAGGGCGCCAAGGGGCATTGGGCCAATCATGGCCACCATGCCCTGATGCGCGTCTCCGCCTTCGAAGCTGTGGGCGGCTATGACGAGACCTTCAGCCATAACGAAGACGCCGAGCTCGACTATCGCCTGAAGAAGGCCGGCTACGGCATCTGGCTGACCGACAAGACGGCGATGACCTATTATCCCCGTTCAAGCGTCAGCACGCTCTTCAAGCAGTATGTCGGATATGGCCGCGGCCGCGCGCGCAACATCCTCAAGCATCGCAGCATGCCGAGCATCCGCCAGATGCTGCCGCTTGCCGTCGTTCCGCTCTTCGTCGGTGCGTTTCTGGCGATCCTCAACTGGATTGCCGTGATCCCCGTCGGGCTCTGGGCATTTGCCTGCGTCGGCTACGGCTTCTGGATCGCGCTTGGACAGAGAAATCCTTACGGCCCGCTCGCCGCCGTGTCTGCGATGGTCATGCATTTTGCGTGGTCGGCAGGTTTCTGGCTTGAACTCCTGAACTTCCGCAACAGAAGGATCGCCTCGTGACGCAGTCGGCACAGACATCCGGCCGAAAGCCGATCAAGGTCGATATTGCCGTCTGCACCTATCGGCGCAGCGAGCTGGACCAGACCCTGCTATCGCTGGCGATGCTTTCGATCCCCATGGGCGTTGCCATCAGGATCATCGTGGCCGACAACGACGTGACGCCCAGCGCGCGCGAACGCGTGGAGGCAATGCGTTCGGCGATCCCGTTCGAGATCGTCTATGTCCATTGCCCGGCCTCGAACATTTCGATCGCCCGCAATGCCTGCCTCGACAATGCCAGCGGCCACTTCGTCGCCTTCATCGATGACGATGAGACCGCGTCCGAGGACTGGCTTGCAGAACTGCTTGCCACCGCCGATGAAACAGGCGCCGACGCCGTGCTTGGCCCGGTGCGTGCAGTTTACCCGAATACGGCGCCTGGCTGGATGCGGAGCGGAGATTTTCATTCCACCAGACCCGTGTGGGTCGGCGGGCGCATCGTCACCGGCTATACCTGCAATGTGCTCCTGCGACGCAATGCACTGTCGCTGCTCGGACGTAGGTTCAATCTGGCCCTTGGCCGCAGTGGCGGCGAAGACACCGAATTCTTCACGCACATGGAACAGGCCGGCGGACGTATCGCCTTTGCCCGTGATGCCTGGGTTCTGGAGCCGGTGCCGGAAAAGCGCGCGCAATTGGGCTGGCTTGCCAAGCGCCGTTTCCGCTTCGGGCAGACGCATGGCAGGCTTCTTCAGGAACAGTCGTCGGCGCGAATGAAAAAGGTCGCGGTGGCTGCCTCCAAGGCCGCCTATTGTTTCGCCGCTGCCGGCGCCTGCGCCTTCATGCCCATCCAGCGTTACCGCTATGGCCTGCGCGGCATCATGCATGCCGGTGTGGTCAGCGGGCTGATGGGCGTACGCGAGATCGAACAATACGGCACGCTGGAGACGACGGCGCAATGAGCGAATTCATACCCGACGTCAGCTTTATCATCGCTGCCTACAATGCCGAGGACACGCTGGAACGCGCCATCGACAGCGCGCTCGGCCAGGGCGGCGTCAGCATGGAAGTCATCGTCGTCGACGATTGCTCGACGGACGGAACGCGCTCGCTCGCTGAGAACCATGGCGATCCGCGCGTGCGAGTGGTCGCCCTTCCCCGGAACGGCGGACCGAGTGCCGCCCGTAACGCGGGTCTCGACGTGGCGACCGGGCGGTGGGTTGCCGTGCTTGATTCCGATGACGCCATGCGGCCGGATCGACTGGCCCGCATGATCGCCAGAGCAGAAAAAGCGGAAGCGAAGATAGCGGTCGACAACCTCGACGTCGTCCGCGAGAACGCCGATGAATACTATACGATGTTTCCGGACGACAAGCTGGCCCGCCTGCCGGAAATGTCGCTCGCGGACTTCATCACCTCTAACGTGATCTTCCGTTCCGAGCATAATTTCGGATACATGAAGCCGATCTTCGAGCGCGCCTTCATCGAGAGCCATGGGCTACGTTTCGACGAAAATCTGAAGATCGGTGAGGATTACATCTTTCTCGCCTCGGCATTGGCCGATGGCGGCCGGTGCGTCGTCGAGCCGATGGCCGGCTACATCTATTACATCCGCAAGGGCTCGATCTCCCGCGTGCTGGAAATCCACCATGTCGACGCGATGATCGAGGCCGATAAGCGTTTTCTTGGCTCGCACACACTGGATGCAGAGGCTCTGGCCGCACAGCGGCGGCGCGCCCGAAGCCTTCGGGAGGCAAGGTCGTTTCTCAATCTTGTCCAGAGCATCAAGAGCAAATCCCCTGTCGGCGTGCTCAAGAACGCCTTCAGCAATCCCCGCGCGGTCAGGCATCTGAGCATGCCGATCGTCGCGCGCCTGAAACGTTTTGCGGCGTTTTTCCGGCGCAGAAACGAAGCCGCTGCCGCTTCCTCGGCAGCACTCCCCAGCATGGGCAAAGGCCCTCACTCTAACAAAGGATAGAGCCATGGACCGTACCAACAAAGTCAGAAAAGCCGTCATCCCGGTCGCAGGCAACGGAACGCGTTTCCTGCCCGCCACAAAGGCGATGCCGAAGGAAATGCTGACGATCGTCGACCGCCCGGTCGTGCAATATGCTGTCGATGAGGCCATCGAGGCCGGCATCGAGCACATCGTCTTCGTGACGAGCCGCAACAAGTCGGCCATCGAAGACCATTTCGACGACACTCCGGAACTGATCTCCAATCTTCACCGCGCCGGCAAGACCGTGCAGGTTTCCGAGCTGGAGCGTATTCTGCCGACGGCCGGCTCCATCAGCTTCACCCGCCAGCAATCGCCGCTTGGTCTCGGCCATGCCGTCTGGTGCGCGCGCGACCTGATCGGCAACGAGCCGTTCGCCCTGCTCCTGCCCGACATGGTCTGCTACGGCGCACGCGGCTGCATGACCGGCCTGATGGATCTGTACAGTGAAGTCGGCGGCAACATTGTTGCGGTCGAGGAATGCGACCCCGAAGAAACGTCGAAATACGGCATCGTTGGCAAGGGCGCACCCGTTTCCCATGGCTTTGCCGTCACCCAGATGGTCGAAAAGCCGCAGCCGTCGCAGGCACCGTCGAATTTCTACCTCAATGGGCGCTATATTCTGCAGCCCGAGATCTTCGACATCCTGGCAAACCAGGAGCGCGGCGCCGGCAACGAGATCCAGTTGACCGACGGCATGTTGCGCCTGTCGCAGGCCCAAGCTTTCCACGCGCAGGCCTATGAAGGCAGGACGTTCGATTGCGGCTCGAAGCAGGGCTTCATCGAAGCCAATGTCGCCTTCGCCTTGGCAAGGGCAGATATCGGCGACCTCGTCTACGACTCGATCAAGCACATGGTGTTGACACACGAGCCCCAAGTCAGGGCCGCGTAAAGCCATTCATGCCGAGGTCGGGCGATCGCAGCGATTGCCCGGCCTCGGGATCTGATTCCGAAGATCAACCAAGACTTCTCCGGACAAGGCGGCAGTCATGAACCAGAAAAATTTCACCTTTCACACCGCCCTCCCAAAGGCGGAAGGATCGGATGCTTTCATCGACCTCGACAAGTTGATGGCGGTGCTGATCCGGCGCGCCCGGACAATCATCGCCGGTGTTGTCATCTTCGTGGTCCTTGCTGCCGTCTACCTGCTGTTCGCCACGTCGGTTTACACATCGGCAACGCAAATCCTGCTCGACGAAAATATGTCGAAATACGCGGAGGATCAGCCATCGCCGGCCGCCAGCGCCCAGCAGGCGGACATGGAAATATCGAGCGCGGTCGAAATCCTGAAGTCCAACGAAATGGCGCTTCGCGTGACCGATACCATCGGCCTTAGCGACAACGATACCATCCTCAACCCGCCAGCCTCGCCGATGGCGCTGTTCAAATCGGGCATAAAGCTGATGACAAGTGCCTTCACTGCGGGTGGTCCGCCGGTATCGGAGGCTGATGCCCGTGAAGGTCGTCGCCAGAAGGCGGCCTCGGTTCTGCAGGACAATCTCGCGGTAGAGCGTGTTGCCCGAAGCTCGGTCATCTCAGTCTCCTTCCGTTCGACCGATCCGCAGCTTGCTGCGAAAATCACGCGTGCCTATTCCGACGCCTATCTGACGGACCAGCTGAACGCCAATTTCGATGCGACGGAACGTGCTTCCGTCTGGCTGCAGGAGCGACTGAACGATCTGCGCCAGCGCTCGCAGCAGGCCTCTCTCGAGGTTGAAAAATACAAGGCTGACAACGGCCTGACGTCAACCGGCGGCGAGCTGATGTCCGAACAGCAGCTTGCCGATCTCAACAAGCAGCTGATCATCGCCCAAGCGGATACGGCCAGTGCCTCGGCCCGCTACAACCAGTTCAAGAGCATCATCGATCAAGGACCGGACAACGCCGTCAACAACGCGACGATCTCTTCCAGCCAGACCGACAATTCGGTCCTCCAGGACCTGAGGACCAAGTATCTCTCGGTTCAGAAGCGCGAGCAGGACGTAACGCAGAATTTCGGCGCCGATCACCCGCAGGCGGTCGCCCTGAGGGCGGAACGCCAGGACATCACGCGCCAGATCTATCAGGAACTGCAGCAGCTGACCGCGAGCTACAAGAACGAATACGACGTTGCACGCTCACGGGAATCCTCGCTGCACGACAACATCGACAAGGTCGTCGGCAAGAATTCCGAGGCCAACAAGTCGGTCGTTCATCTCAACGAGCTGAACCAGAAGGCGACGGCACTGAAGACGCTCTATGAATCCTATCTCGGCCGCTTCGAAGAGGCGACGCAGCAGCGGTCCTTCCCGATCGCCAAGGCGCGCGTGATTTCCGAAGCAGGTGTCCCGACTGCGCCGTCGAGCCCGAAAAAGACAATGGTGCTTGCGCTTTCGGCCGTGCTTGGCCTGATGGCGGGCGGCGCCTTTGCCGGCTTCCAGGAGTTCCGCGATCGGTTCTTCCGCGTGGAGGCCGACGTCAGGACCAATCTCAGCCTCAAATTCCTCGGCTATCTGCCGCTGCTCGGACGCCCGATCAATCGCAAGGCCGGCCTGTGGACGTGGAGGCGAAAGCCAACCGGCCCTGCCCTTGCAACCTCACCTGAGCCGGAGGGCGTGGCCTTCCAGCGGATCATGCGGATCGCCGTCGAGGCGCCGCGCTCGATCTTTGCCGAAACGCTCCGCAACGCAAAGCTCGCCAGCGACGTCATGCTGCAGGGCCGCTCGGACCGGGTGATCGGCGTTGTCTCGACGCTGCCGGGCGAAGGCAAGTCGACAACCGCCGCGAACTTTGCGGCGCTGCTTGCCTCCAGCGGCAAGCGCACGCTGCTGATCGACGCCGACTTGCGCAATCCGGGTCTGACACGAATGCTGAAATCGCCGCCGCAGGTGGGTCTGGTCGAGGCAGCCCTCGGCGAGGTTCCATGGGCGAGCGCCGTGAAGGTCGATCCGCACACAAAGCTTGCGATCCTTCCCGTCGTCTTGCGCGATCACCTGCTGCACACGAGCGAACTGCTCTCCTCTCCCGGCATGCTCTCCCTGATGGAGAACGCCCGCAAGATGTTCGATTACATCGTCGTCGACCTGGCGCCGCTTGCGCCTGTTATCGATGCCAAGGCATTCGCGCCGCAGATCGACGCCTTCATCTTCGTCGCCGAATGGGGTGGCACGCCGATCGGCATGGTCAAGGACCTCCTCGAGCAGGAGCCGCAGATCAACTCGAAGATCCTCGGCGTGATCCTCAACAAGACGGATATGTCCGAGCTGACCCGCTACAGCGATTTCGGCGGCACGGAACGCTATCGCCAGAAATATGTCAGCTACTACACCCATGAAACGCTGCCGCCCAAGGCCGAAACCAAGGTCGATGCCTGACCGGAATCGACCGGCTGCGGCCGGAAAATCAGCGTGAATGAACGAAGGAATTGGGTGAGCCATTGGTATTGTTACGAGAAGAACGCGTGCCTCCGACGGACGACATCGTCTTCGAACATCTCAGTGAGAACCGGTCGCGGGCTGCTCTGCGAGGCGCCTTCTGGTCTGCATTGGACACGTTGATACCGACGGCCTTGAACAGCCTCGTCTTCATTGTCACCTCGCGCTATCTGCAGCCGCAGGATTTCGGTCTCGTGGCGCTCGCCTACAGCATCGTCAGCTTTGCCTCCGGTTTCGGCCCGACGGCCTTCGGCGAAGCGCTGATCCAGCAGCAGAGCATTCGCCGCAGCCATCTGGACACGGTGTTTTGGCTTTCCTTCGTCTCGGCAGCCTTGCTCTACGGCGTCCTGTTTCTCGGATCGTCTTTCCTCGCCCACGCTGTCGGCCATGCCGAAATAGCAGCCATCCTGATGATCCTGGCGCTCAGGATCTTCTTCGACATGATGAGTATCGTTCCCAATGCTCTCATCGGCCGGACGATGTCCTTTCATCTTGCGGCGGTTCGAACGGGAATTGCGACCTGCGTTTCGGCGGTCATCTGCCTTGCCCTGATCATGGCCGGTTTCGGCCTTTGGGCATTGGCGATCGCGCAGATTGCGGCACCGGCGGCCGGCTGCGTCGCGGCCTTCTGGGGCGCGCGCTGGCTGCCGGGTTTCCGCGTTAAATATTCAAGCCTTCGCGAGCTTCTGCACTATGGCGTGTTTGCGTCGGGCAATCGCTTTCTGCAGACCATGAACCTCGATCAGTTGATCATCGGTACGCTGGTCAGCCCGGCAGCGCTCGGCATCTACAATTTCTCCCGCCGCCTCTTCGAAATGATCAACAATGTCGTTGCCGGCGGCCTCACCTCCGTGTCCCACGCCCTGCTGTCTTCGCTGCAGAATGATCAGGCCAAGGTCAGGGAAGCATTCCTGATGGCCACATTCGGCTGCTCGCTCGTCTCGTTCCCCGCGTTCATGGGGCTGGCGGCCGTTGCCGACGACGCTATACCGCTGATCTTCGGGCAGCATTGGGTTTCGGCCATATGGCCGGTGAGATTCTTCTGCGTCATCGGGCTGATGAGCGGCATCGGCATCGTTCAGGCGTCGCTGATCACCAGCCAGGGCAAATCCGATTGGTGGTTCTACTACCAGCTGGCGCGCAACATCGTAACGATTGCCACGGTGTTCCTGCTCTATCCCTATGGCGTCACGACAATCGTCATGGCGCTCATGATCGAAGTTCTTATGCTCTGGCCGGTGACCCTATGGATGGTATCGCGGCTGATTTCGCTCAGTGTCGGCGAATATTTCGGGCAGTTCCTCAGACCGACAGCGTCCTATCTGGGCATGCTCGTCGTCGTTCTCGGCCTCTCCACGCTTCTGTCCGACTGGCCGTCGGCCTGGCGGCTTGCTGTCGAGGTCCTGGCAGGAGCAATCGCCTATACGGGGCTGATTGCCTGCCTTTGCCGGGAGCGGGCTTTCTTCCTCGTGCAAACAGTTCTTGCGGGGCGGCGAAGACCAACGCCGCAAGCCGCGTGACATGCCGGCAGCGAAGATTCCAGCATGGCCCAGACAGTGGCAAATTCGACAGAAGGCAAGTTCCAACCATTTGGAGAGACCGATATGGCTCTGGTTACGTTCATAATTCCGGTTCGGCATCAGGCGAACGCCAGCGACTGGGGCGCCCTGAAAGCACGGCTGTCGCAGACCATGGCCTCGATTGCCGGGCAGTCCAACGGAGACTGGCGCGGTATCGTCGTTGCAAACGAAGGTGCGGACCTGCCGCCGCTACCACCGCAGTTTTCAGTCGAGCGCGTGACCTTTCCGCCGAACCAGTTGCATGACATGGCAAGTGCCGATCGCGAACTGGTCTACGACGCATTCCGTTTGGACAAGGGTCGTCGGGTTCTGAACGGCATGCTTGCCGCGCGCAACTCGCGCTTCTTCATGATCGTGGACGACGACGATTTCGTCAGCTCGAATATCGTCGACTACGTGTCACGGCATTCCGACGCGAACGGCTGGAAGATCGACCTCGGTTTTCTCTGGAGCGAGGGTGCACGCTTCCTCCTGCAGACCAACGAGTTCGCGAAGCTTTGCGGCACGTCCCTGATCGTGCGCTCGGATCTATACCGCCTGCCCGAAACCTTCGCGGATGCCGAAGAGACCTTCATCAAATCCATGCTCGGCAGCCATGTCCGCATCGCCAACATCCTCGCAGAGGCGGGCACTCCGCTGGGTTCGCTGCCCTTCCGGGGCGCAATCTATCGTGTTGGCCACAGCGGTGCGCACAGCAAATCGTCGGATCTGCTCAGAACGCACTTTCTGAACAAATCGGTCATTCGCCACCCTCGCCGTCTGATCCGCGACCTGATGCGGGTTCACATGCTGGGAGATGGGCTTCGCCGAGAGTTCTTCGGCAAGCCGATCGACAGTGCCGTCGCCGCTCGCGCATCCCATCCCGTCGAGCAATTCAATCGCCAGCAGGAAATCGGCTGAGGATTTTTCAGCGCAAGCTCAAGGACGGAAGGGGATTTGCCCGATGAATGCCACTCTGGTCTCGGCGGAGCATGATCGGACGATGGTCGTTCGGGAACGAAGCCATCGCTATGCCGCGCTGGACGCGATGCGTGGCCTGGCCGCCTTCGCAGTCGTCATCTATCATCTCGACCGTCCCTATGCGCCATCAGCCTATGTCGCGGTCGATTTCTTCTATGTTCTCAGCGGTTTCGTCATTGCCAGGGCCTATGGCGAGAAAATCCTCGATGGCATGACCGTCACGGCTTTCATGAAGGCGCGATATCGCCGTCTCTATCCGCTGTTTCTCCTCGGCAGCATATACGGGCTCGGCCAGTTTCTATTCTTCTGGAAATCCAACAGTTTCGGCGTTGCGGACTTTATTGCCAACATTGCAACGACGCTTGCAATGTTGCCGTCCCCGACCTTCCTGACCAGACCGATCGACCAATTGCTTCCTTTATACCCGCTCAACGGGCCGGCCTGGTCGCTCTTCTGGGAACTTCTTGTCAATCTCCTCTTTGCAATGCTGCTGGTTCGCCTGAGAATGCGACATCTCCTTGCAGTCGTTGCGTGTTCGCTCGGCTTGCTTGTTGCCTCGGTGTTTTTTCACAGATCGCTCGATCTTGGATGGGAATGGAAATCGGTGGACGGCGGCCTGTTCCGCGTCCTCTTCTCCTTCACCATGGGCATCGTGATCTACCGGATGCATGCCTCCACCAGGCCGCATTTTTCCTACCTTGCATTTCTGCCCGTGGCATTCCTCTGCGCAATGCTACTTGCGCCGACCCAGTCCCTAAGATTTGCGCTGGGCTTCTGTATCCTGCTGTCACCCTTGATCGTCATCGCAGGTGCGCGTCTCGAAGTGCCGAGAAAGTTTCAGCCGATCTGTATCTTCCTCGGCTATCTTTCCTATCCGATCTATGTGTGCCATCGCGGGTTTACGGAGATTTATGATCATTTTGCGGGGAGCTTTCCGCTCTCGCCGCCCCTCTACATATTCCTCTATCTCGCTTTCATAACCGCGGTCTCGCTTTTGTCGGCCCAGGCGATCAGCTATCTGACGGAAATGCGGCGGCCAGCTCGGGCCCCCGTGGAGAGCCGCTGAGATAGACATTGTAAGATCGAGCCTGACGGAATTCGATGCGGACAAAGCTCCCGGTCAATGCTTGGTCCGCGATCAGCGGGCGGCTGATCAGCCACCGGCGCGGCTGCATCCCGTCTGGATGTCCACGAGGATCTTATCGTGAGCGACGGTTAGCTCGATCTCGATTGAACCACGCTTTTCTTTATAGACGAGACTGGTTGATGGATAGGTTTGCGACGATCTTCTGGTTAGTTGCCGCGGTCGGGTTGGCGCTGCCTCGTTAACTGCGACCGCCTGCCGAGAGAGAGCGATATCACTGGTGCCATCAGCGCTGCAAAGAAGACCGCAAAGCCAGGTATCTGGAGGGAGAAGTCGATAGCAGAATGCAAGCCGACAAGAACCAGCATGGCGAAGCCGAGGGCTGGATAATGCCGCATCCTCTTACGGGTCCTCAATCCTTCGCGCAGGAAGATAAAGAGGGCGACAAGGGCAACGATTAGCAAGATCGGGAAGACGATGCCGAACGCAAGGCTGCCTTCAAGGTAGACGTCATGGGCGCGGTCCCACACGCCCAAGATACCACAGCCGGGGTCCCGATAGGCGGGGAACATCCATCGAAAGGTCGCAGGGCCGGTCCCGATCCAATAGTGGTCGGAAAGCATCTTGAGTATATTGGGCAGAACGCAGAACCGGCCGTCGTCAGTTCCCCTGACTTGCGCGCGCAACAGCACCTGCCCAGCAAAGATGAAAAAGGCGATAAGCACTACCGCGATAGCGACCGCTCGGCTCAACAGCTTCTGCCAGCCAGGCGTGGTTGATCGGCCGAAATCTGTAGCCCGCTGCCGCGTCCAGTTGGCGGCTAAGAATGGTACCAGAAAAAGCAGCGCGACGAAGGTACTCGCAACACCGGCGCGAGACTTTGTCAGCAGAAGGGCGGTAACCGACGCTCCCAGCAGGATCAGATAGATAATCGCGCGGCCCATTCCACCGCCACGTGGCGAGCGCCAATCCTGCATCTGCACGATGGCGCGCCGAACGTTAACGCTTTGCAACTTCTCCCAGGTAAGGACCAAGATGATGAGAACGGTCGCACCGAGAAAGGTTGCCGCCGTGTTGCGGTTAACGAAGACGCCGGTTAGGCTGTCGAGATAGAATTCCTTGTCTACAACAACCAGAGTTGCGGGCGACATAATGAACTGCAGCAGCCCGAAGAGACTGACAAAACCGCCGATCAGCCCGAGGCCGACAAGCATAGTGCGTGATCGGTCATCTGACGAGCAAAGCAGCAGGGCGTTAATGAAGGTCACCAACGGCATGGCTATCCTCAGCAAAGCCTCCAGCGTATCGGCTGGGGATGCCGAGATGCTGACGTTCTGCGTTCCGACCAGCCCTCGCGCATTCCGCCAGACCGTGTCCGAAGGCAGTAACGACGACAAATTCAGCGTCTGGACAAAGGTCCAGAGCGCCAAGACCAGAAGGATGAAAAGGGCTAGGTTGAATGGTGCCCGCGTATGGCGCGGCTCGCCGAAAACGAAGGCATTCGGCAGGCTGAGTGCAAACATCAGACTGGAGACAACGGAAAATGGTGCCGTGCCAACGGATCCGAAGAACAGAAGCGTCAAGACGATTATAAAAAGAAAGGCTCCAGCGAGAAAAGCGGCCAACCGATCTTCATCCAATAGCTTGCTGAAAAAGCTGGAACGACGGCCATGCCCGATCAATGCGTGCTTCCTTGTGCCCACAGCAGAAATACAGATGTAACTGGCCTATACATAACCAAAGTGAATGACCTCAAACACCGACTGACATTAACATAATTCGCGTTCGGGCAGCGACCCTTTGACGTTTACGAAATAGCCAGAGCGGCGCTCTCACTGGAATGTGTCCATTTTACTCGGGGTCAGGTCTGGAAACGTCATAGAGTTTCTTCCTCCGGGGCGCAAGCAACACGCATTACCGGCGTATTGTCGGCGAGGTCACGAGAGGCGAAATTCGCTATCAATTCCTAACTTTTCGAGTTCACCGTCACGTATAGCGCGCCTAATCAAGTAATATCTGGGAAATTGATTTAGATAAACCGCATAAACATATATTATCGAGATAAACATCCATTTATTTATCCTGTAGAGTAACGGTGAAGATTTTTGCATATTCACATTGATCCAAACGTGATTTCTAAATGTATAATACAGCCGAAAATCCGCACCCTTTGTCAGGCTTTGTTTAAATATGCTCTCCCGGCGCCCTCCCTCAAACCAGGATTGCTCCAAATCGTCTATCGGTGCGTTTGTGACAACCGATATTATTCCTCCTGATCTTGTAAAACGCAGGGTGTACTCCCAATCGTCCGCATACAGTACAAAATCCTTTTTAGGCAAACCATTCTTTTCAAAAACCTCCCGCCCGGCGAGAAGCCCACCATATGGTGCATATGGTACCTGTATGGTTTCGCTAGGCGGATCTGAGACTTTGGATTTGGAGTCAAAGTAGCGCAATATCTTATAAGGGAGATCTTTGATATGAAATCCCATGAAATTTGAATGAGCTGGAAATGCCGCTCTACCGCGCTTAAGGTGAGTCGAGCGGCCCGCGCGGAAGCCCGAGACAGCTGCACTGCAGTTGCCTACTTCGCTTCTTAAGCGGATAAGTTCCCGAAAGAGGATAAAGGTCGATCCTTCGGCAGGCGCATTGTCATCGTCCATCAATAGTAAAAAGCGAGCGTCAGTCTTTAACGCCGCTTCAATTCCGGCCCCATATCCGGCCGCAGAGCCTGTGTTCCCTCCCATTTTCACAAATTTTATTCTGTTGCCCCATTCAGCTTCGAGGAGCGATAAATCCGATCGAGAGCCGTTGTCGACAATAATAGCGTTCTCAATGCCTTCGGTGTTGAAAGCTCTGTTCAGCAAACTAGACAGGAACACTAATCTATCGCCATAAGTGACGGTAACCAGCGTTATACCACCAAGATTTTCTTCCATAGATATTAAGCCACTTAGTATTTTGTAGATGGTAGGGAGTTGATAAAGCGCTCGTCAATCCATGCGGCGCAGTCATTGGGGGAAAATAATATATCTAGCTAATAGTCCCGTCTAAACTCTTAGACGACTTCCAATCGGCATGCATAGAAAACTCCTTTTGCCCAAACAATTGCACGCCTCTTATAGACACCTTTTAAACGATTGTGATGACCTTTAATAGGGCCGCTCGCGACCCGAGAGCTTTTCTCTCTGCCCATTGTTGAAGTGATCTTCGATTAATGGCATCCGATCTGCTTAAGGTCAGCGTTCTTGGCCAAACGTCTGCGTTATGCCCATTGCGAGATGACACCGCTCCGTTCCGGAACGCCCTTTGGTCTTATCTCGTGTCTGAGCACCAAGGCGTTCCAGTGCGCCTTCCTCCCGGCGGCTGTCGGGCCATGCCGTGAAGATGTTGTGCAAACCTTGAAACCGGTATGCCAGGAGATAGTCTATCTGAAGACGATAAGGGTGGATCAGGGCACAGAATTGGTGTCACGCGATCTTAACCTTTGGGCCTGTTGCAGGGGCGTCACCTTGGACTTCTCACATTCAGGCAGGCGGCGGACAATGTTTTTATTCACGCATTCTACGCTGGCAGCGGCCGACTCCTCGGTCTTAAAAACTCTTGCAGATACTTGCGTGATGGTCTCTCAAAAAAGCGAAAGCTGGCTTCTGCGACGCCGATCGAGAGCAATATGCCCATTGTCTGACCCACTAAACCATTCCCTGCAAATCGTACTGTTGCGGCCAGAACTGTCGCGTGAAGGAGATATAACGAATAAGAAATGTCCCCTAGATGTTCAAGCAATGGGATTCGTGGCCAAACACCGGCCCGCTCCAAAGCCGTAGAGCCGAGCATCAGGAGCGCAAACGGAAAACCGAAGGTAATAACACGTGCTATGCCGATGTTGTTTTCGTTCTCACCGACAGAAAACCCGATGATCAAAAAGAGTATTCCGAGGGCGGTGACGGCTAATGCGACTTTTATCCTGTCGCCAAATCGAATTTGCGAAATAAGAAGTCCCAATAGGAATTCGATCATCAGCGGGGCAGTCCACAATTGAAGGGGGGCTGCGAGCGGCGAAAACACATACCCCAGAATACAGAGCGACGTGATTGCCGTGAAGCAAACAATCAACGGCTTCTTGAACGACAACCCGATCGCAAATGTTACGTAAAAAAACATCTCAAAATTAAGGGTCCAACCCGGACGAATGATTGGCTGGATCAAGCCGTTATAACCAACAAAGGGGAAAAACAGAAGCGACCTCAGCAGGTCGTCCCAATGAAATTTGTAGGTGTTGAAGGCGGTGGTCGTCAAAGCCAGAAGCGCAATCGCCATCGTTGCAGCCCAATATAATGGAACAATTCTTATAAGGCGCTTCGACAGAAATTCTCGCGGCTGTTCCTTCAAGCCTACCGTTCCCATAATCAGGCCGGATACGACAAAAAACATGTCAACACCGACCCATCCGAGCGGAAGAACACGAGGGTTCAGGTGGAATACAACTACGGCGGACGCAGCCAACGCGCGATAAATCTGAATAGAATATAGCATAGATAGCTTTTCTGAAGAATAACGGTGAACGTTTTGAACGCAGCTGGCCAAAGAAACAAACCAGATGAAGTGCATCTCGCACGACGACTTCTTTATTCTATGGCACATCCCTCCAGATCAGGCTGTGGAACACTATTATACCACTATACTGGATGAACCAGCCGTGGCTGCACAGCTTAAGCCCTGTCCCTCAACAACCCTCTTAGATAGGCTCCGTAGGCACTTTTCCCGTAATTCGCGGCGAGTCTTTCAAGATTCTGACAATCAATGAAGCCCTTTGCGAAGGCGATTTCCTCGGGGCAGCTAATCTTGACTTCCTGGCGCCGTTCAAGCGTTGCTACAAATTCAGCGGCGCCCAGCAGGCTGTCAGGTGTGCCAGTATCGAACCACGCATATCCCCGACCAAGTATCTCAACGTTCAGCCTGCCGCGATCGAGATATTGCTTATTGACATCGGTTATCTCCAGTTCGCCACGAGCCGATGGCTTGAGATTTGCAGCGATATCGACCACGTTATGGTCGTAGAAATAGAGTCCGGTGACAGCATAGTGTGACTTGGGCTTGATCGGCTTTTCTTCAATAGAAATGGCCTTCATCTTGTCATCGAACTCCACGACGCCGTAGCGCTCTGGATCGGCCACCCGATATGCAAAGACTGTTGCTCCATCGAGGTTGCTAATCGCGTGTTCGAACGTTTCAGTGATCCCGTGACCGTAGTAGATGTTGTCGCCTAGAATAAGACAGGAAGGCTGCCCGTCAATGAAGTCGGCGCCGATGATATAGGCTTGCGCCAACCCATCCGGACTGGGCTGCTCAGCATAAGAAAGGTTGATACCCCACTGCGAACCGTCTCCCATTAATTTTCTGAAATTAGGAAGATCGTGCGGCGTCGAAATAATCAGGATGTCTTGGATACCCGCCAGCATTAGCGTCGATAGCGGATAGTAAATCATTGGCTTGTCATATATCGGCATCAGCTGCTTTGACATTACCAGCGTCATGGGATGCAGTCGTGTACCGCTGCCGCCCGCTAGAATAATTCCCTTCATCACAAACCCCACACTTTCGTCTGAAAAACTATACGAGTTGTATGTCCGGTAATTACGGACACTTTGATAGAAGCTTTGCTACCACTTTTGCAGTTGATGCTTGCCAAGCGGGTAGGCGAACGCCATGCGCGGCTGCGAGCTTGTCACAATCGAGCTGCGAATTGGCGGGCCGCTTGGTCGGTGTGGGGTAGGCGGAAGATGGAATGGGTAAGACTTCAGCAAAAGGCGCGCCGAGCGCTCTGGCATTTGCGAAGATCTCGGCGGCAAACTCTGCCCAACTGGCGTTGCCCGCGCCCGCTATGTGGAATGTGCCACGCAAGGCCTCATCCGACCGCTCAAGCAAATTGCCGGCGACCGTGAGAAGGCCATCGGCAATATCCTCTGCCGATGTCGGATTGCCGATCTGGTCAGCCACGACATTGATAGTATCGCGTGTCTCCGCCAGCCGCAGCATCGTCTTCAGAAAGTTCTTGCCGTAAGGACTATAGACCCAGGCGGTGCGCAGGATAGCATGATTGTACGTCGCTGCAGCAACTGCCTCTTCACCAGAAAGCTTTGAGCGGCCGTAGACGCCAAGCGGCGCGACCGGATCCGTCTCGACATACGGCCCATCCTTGTTGCCGTCGAAGACATAGTCTGTCGACAGATGGATGATCGGCACATTCAATTCTGCAGCTGATTTGGCCAGTTTGCCGGCGGCGGTGCCGTTGATCTGTTGTGCCAGCGCAGGCTCAGCCTCGGCTTGATCGACGGCGGTGTAAGCGGCAGCAGAAATTAGGACATCAGGTGTTGATGCCTCGATAGCACGAAAAATAGTTTCGGGCTGCGAAAGGTCGAGGCAAGGACGGCCAAGCGCGATGACCTCGAACATGCCGCTCAAAGTACCACGATCCGCCAGGCATCGAACAACCTGGCCTTGGAGGCCGGTAACGACGAGTCTTTTGCGGATACCGACGCCCATCAACTTGTCGCCTGCTTTGCCGACAGAAGGCCGAGTCGCCCGCCGTCATAGCCCTTACGCAGCGGAGCCCACCACCATTCATTGTCCAGATACCAATGAACAGTCTTCTCAATCCCGCTATCGAAATTTTCCTGCGCCTTCCAGCCAAGCTCGCTCTCCAGCTTGGTGGCATCAATCGCATAGCGCGCATCGTGACCCGGACGATCCGCCACATAGGTGATCAGCTGTCTATAGTCGTCGACCCGAGGCCGGATCTCGTTCATCAGCGTGCAAATTCGGGTAACCACATCTATGTTACGCCGTTCATTGCGGCCACCCACATTGTAGGTCTCGCCGACCAGGCCACGCTCCGCTATCACATCGAGTGCGCGAGCATGATCCTCGACATAGAGCCAATCGCGTATGTTGGAGCCATTCCCATACACGGGCAGGGGCCTGCCCTCCAGGAGATTCAGAATCATTAGCGGGATAAGCTTTTCTGGGAAATGATACGGGCCATAATTGTTTGAGCAATTTGACACCACAACAGGCATGCCGTACGTGCGTGCCCAAGCTTTCGCAAGGTGATCGGAAGCGGCCTTCGAAGCCGAATAAGGAGAGCTAGGATCGTAGGGCGTCTCCTCTGTAAAAAGCCCTTCTGACCCGAGTGACCCATACACCTCGTCCGTAGATACATGTAGGAAACGAAAGTTGGCTTTGCGTTGTTCAGGCTGGGCCGACCAGTAATGCCGCGCGCATTCCAACATTGTAAAGCTGCCGAGAACGTTTGTTTCGACAAAATCCCTGGCGCCGGTAATTGAGCGATCGACGTGACTTTCAGCAGCTAAATGCATGACGCGATCCGGTTGGAAAGCTTCAAAGGCGGATTCAATCGCAATACGATCAACTATGTCTGCCCGCAGAAAGTGATAATTGGGTTTGTTATCGACAGCCGTGAGCGACGTTAGCGTGCCAGCATAGGTCAGTTTGTCGATATTCAGGACCTCGTACCCTTTATCAAGAACGAGATGGCGAACAACAGCCGACCCGATGAAGCCGGCGCCTCCTGTCACAATAACTCTCATGAGACCCACTTATCCAAAGATGAATATATTGCATGTAGTCGAGTAGTCAGGGATCTATCAATGGTAAAAAAAGCAATCCCCCAGCGCGGACAAAGAAGGCTGCTCTGCGTCCTTAGTTGAAAGCACGGCATCTTCCGATTTTACTGGCCAATCTATCGCAATGATTGGGTCATCCCAACGCAAGCCCCGGTCATTCTCCGGACTGTAGTAATTCGTTACCTTATAGCTGATTTCAGTGTTTGCCACTAAAGTGCAGAAGCCGTGCGCAAACCCCGGCGGCACCCATAGTTGCAAACCGTTATCGCAGGTCAGCTCTGCAGACACCCACTTGCCGTACGTCGGTGAGCCTTTGCGGATATCGACTGCAACGTCAAGCAGCGCCCCGGCTATGCAGCGCACAAGCTTGCCCTGTGACATAGGGTCCAGTTGGAAGTGAAGCCCGCGAACTGTGCCGGCCTCCACAGACTTTGACTGATTGTCCTGCAAGAACGTCATTGGACCGATCTGCTCAGCAAATAGATCCTGCCGATACGTTTCCATAAAGTATCCCCTCGTATCCCCGAATTTACTCGGTTTGATCAAGACAACGTCGGGGATGGAAAGCCTTTCGAATTTCATAGAGAGATCCATTATCGTTTTGGTCGCAGTGCGCTTAAATACATCTTACTGAGATTGCCAAATCTAATCCATCCGCAACCTTAACAAGCATGAATTGAGCAACTCCTTAGCTTATTGCGCAAGAACAAGCAACAGCGATCAAGGAAACATTGAATCAACACGCGGCGGGAGGCGAGATACTCCAATCGAATTGAGGTATCATCTCACTGTAGCAAAATTTTAGTTATGGAAATCGTGCGATTTGCGCCAACATCAACTCCAGATGAAAATGATACCGGGGGAACGGGGAGTAGCAAGCTCGCGACGATTCCGAACCAATAATTGTGCGGCATTCATCTACCGCGCTTATCCTAATATTTGATGACAGCAACCAGGCAACTAGAATGTGATCTCGAGACGTTGTCCCTTAATTCACAATCGTATAAGTAACCCGTCTATCCGTCGGCAAAGCATTTGATTGCCCATTGATCCGAGAGCAGTGATCGAAGCATCTCTTATCTAAATTTTCGATGTGAATCACCAAATTGCTAGAGCATCACCTAAAATAAGGTCAGGTATGAATAAAAAACTCGCGGCTGTAATGGTAACATTTCGTGCGGATACTGGTGTCGTGGCGAGAATTGAGAATCTTTGCCGCATTTTTGATGAAACAATTGTCGTTGATAACGGCAGTAGCAGTGAATTTTTTGAAGCTTTGTCAAGGCTCGCCGGGCCGTTAGCAATCATTGCGAATGGAGAAAACAAAGGGATTGCCGCCGCACTCAATGCCGGCATCGTGGCTGCCAAGACAAAGAACGCAGACTGGATTGCCTGCTTTGACCAAGACAGCATTCTGTTCAATACGTACCGGGGGGCGGTTGAGGCTGCCATTGATGTAGTTCCCGAGAGCGCCGGTATATTGGCGTGCAATTATTACCTTGAGAACAAAAATGATCCGAGGCATTCAATGGGTGACGCAAGCATCGGATCTGTACAGAAGGTTAGCGAGGCTATTACCTCGGGCAGTGTTTATAAGAGTAGCATATTTAGCAAATTGGGATATTTTAAGGAGAATTATTTTATTGATGCAGTTGATAAAGAATATTGCTGGCGGGCAGCCCGTCACAATATTGATATATTCTTTATACTGGAGCCGCAGATGAGGCATAGTATAGGGACACCTATTTCAAGATATTTCCTAGGGAAAAAAATTACCAGCCAAAATCATCCTCCAATGAGAAAATACTATATAGCGAGAAATAACCTATTTTTGATAAGAGAGTATTGGAGATTTAGGCCGCGGGATTGTTTAATGCAGCTAGTTTACATAGCAAGGATCGCGTTGTTGATTTTCTTAATCGACGAGAACAAATCGGATAAAATCAAGAGTTTCTCCTTAGGTATATTTCACGGCTTCATCAAACGATTTTAGATTAACCTGACTAAAGGAAGTGGCGGTGAGAGTTGGTAAATTCGTAATTGGTGATGCAATTAGGGTAAATATCGCATTTAACATGGTGGCCCAGTTCTATGTAATGGGCGTCGGTTTTTTGATGGCACCTGTTTACTTGCAATATATGGGAAAAGAAGCCTATGGGCTAGTCGGCTTTTTCACGATGTTGACCGCTTGGTTCGTTCTCTTGGACGTGGGGATGACCCCTACCGTCATGCGAGAAATTGCGATAT
Organism: Rhizobium sp. BK376; assembly: GCF_004341625.1. GTDB lineage: Bacteria > Pseudomonadota > Alphaproteobacteria > Rhizobiales > Rhizobiaceae > Rhizobium. The sequence continues at coordinate 39,537 of NZ_SLZG01000031.1, forward strand.
TTCGGGGGGGGGAGGGTTCAGCTACGGGACTCCGGAACTACCTAAGTGCGTGCGAGATCATATTTTGGGGAGTTGCTTCCGTTGCAGCTATCGTCCTCTTATGGGGCGCTGGATGGGCGGCGACCGACTGGCTAAAGGCAGAAACTCTGCCAAGCTATGAAGTTATAAGCTCTCTTCAATTGATGGCGATTATCATACCCATAAGGTGGACATCTGGTTATTATAAAGCGATTGTGAATGGGTATGAAAAGCAAACAGTTCTCGCGTTGCTCAACATAGCATTTTCCAGTGCCCGCTTTTTGGCGATAATTCTTATACTGCGCTATATAAGCAATTCCCCGGTGTCTTTCTTTGTGTATCAGCTCGTTGTCTCGCTGGTGGAAATTTTCACCTTGGTTGCAATCTCACGGCGTCTGATGCCGAGGGCGCAAGGAGAGCGAAAAATTCATTGGCGATCGGTTGGAGATAAGCTGGGTGCGACGCTTGCAATTGGCATATCTGGAACGATATGGGTTTTTTTGACACAATTTGACAAGCTCTTAATGTCTTCAACGCTTACGTTGAAGGAATATGGAGCATACTCACTCGCTGTTACAGCCGCCAGCGCCTTGGGCGCAATAAATGCGCCGTTTAATCAAGCAATCCTTCCACGGATGACGAAATTGTTTGCGGCTGGTGACAAGCATGCCGGCGAAAAATTATACGTTACCGCATCACACATTTTGGCCGTTATCTCAATACCGGTAATCGCTATGATGACTTTATTTGGGACTGATCTGCTCTCAGTCTGGACACATGGAAACTCTTCAATTTTCTGGGCCGCGCCCATAATGGCGTTGTATTCTGTTGGCAACTTTTTCGTTTCGGTACATTCTTTCTCTTACTATCTACAATATGCTAGCGGAAATCTGAAAATCCACTTTTTTGCGCATGTGGCAATGCTGACGGCGATAATTCCATGCTATCTCATTGCGGCGCACTACGGCAGTCCTGTAACTGCGGCAGGTACCTGGGCGTGCGCTAATGCCCTGTATTTCTTGATAATTTGTCCTTGGGTTTATGATAGGATTTTTGGAAATCCATTTCGTATGATGGGGGGACTGATCACACTTGGTGTGATTGCAATTATCTGCGGGCTATTGATCGCTAGGATCGTGGAGTATTTCGCGGTGGTCGTCAATTTACCTGTTATTTTTATAGTTTATTTCATTCTTCTACTGGCGTGCGGTTTGAGTTCGTTCGTTGTTAGAGAAAGAATAATTTTCCCAACTCTTCAACACGCGTTCGGGCGGATTTCGCAAAGGTAACTGATCGTCAACGACACTCCTCCAGACGTGGTCGGAGATCTCGATTCTTCATGGGAGTACCTAGAATGAAACTTGCTTTCGGTGTGATGCTTTCGCGGCGAAAGCTTATTCTGGCAACCCTGCTGGCGTCGGCAGCCAAATGGTCTAACGCCAGCCGCGCTGCGCCGATCGAATCATCGGGATCTAGACAAACGCAGCGGATAAATGCGGGCGGCAAATTGCGACCCCAACGTTTTCCCTCCTCATCAAGAGTCATCAACGTCAAGGACTATGGAGCAAAAGGCGATGGAAAAACGGATGATACTGCTGCTATTCTACGTGCTGTCGGCAAAGTCTACCCTTTCACCCGAGAACATCCATGGCTTTCGCGCATTATATACTTTCCGGCGGGCATTTACATAGTTACGGATACGATCGTTCGAAGAGATTCTGCAGGAAATTATCAACCGCATTTATGTTTGTTTGGCGATGGAACTGGCAAAACGACGATCCGCGTCCCGGACGCTTGCGCGGGCTTTGGCAGCCCCGAGGCGCCTAAGCCGGTGATCCAAACTTCTTCTGGTTTAGTTTTTACCCGAACCGGTCCGACTGAAGGTGGGCGAGACTACCGCGGTGCCGGTGAGGGAAATGAAGCCTTTGGAAATTTCGTTCAAGATCTGACCATTAGTATCGGCGGTAATAACAAGGGCGCGGTTGGAATCGATTTTTTGGGTAATAACCTTGCGGCGGTGAGAAACGTATCCCTTGAATGTGACGACGAGGGTCATTTTGGCATCACTATGGATCGAAAGTGGTGCGGACCTGGTCTTATCAAGAATGTTCAAATTCTGAATTTTCGAGGGGGCATAAGCATATCAAATACGCAATATTCGATGACCTTCGTCGGCGTTGACATTCGGGGGGTTAAGGAGGTCGGAATTCTCAACAAGGGCAATGTGCTCTCGTTGGATAGTGTTTCGATTACAAGTTTATCCGGGGTCGGTATTGTGAACGCATTGTCCGGCGGGATGATTGCAGGCTTGATGTGCCGAATCGCAGGAACGGGCCGGAAGGCGGTCGAGAATGCTGGCACATTTGCCGTGCACAAGCTTGCCGTTGAGGGATCGTGGGAGGTGGTCAATAGCGACGGAATTGGTGACAAATCGACCGACGGGGTCATTGGTAAAGAATGGTTCGAAGGCGCGACCGATTTTGCCGATCCACCCGAGACAGACGAGCAGACGTGGACATCTATCGCTGAGTTTGGCGCAAAGTCGGACCTCAGCTTTGATTCAACAGACGCATTTAGAAAGGCCTTTCAATCTGGAAACCGGTTTATATTTATCCCGAGTGGCACGTACCGCGTATCCGAGACAATCGACATTGGTGACGATGTCGACATCATAGATGGCTTATTCTCGGTTGTTCATACTTCTGTATCGCTATCGTCGATTTTCACTACACAAACCACTCGCAGAAAGCCGCTTTGGATTATGAGGCTTGCCATCGAGACGGAGGGCAGTGTGCCATTCATGGTTGACCATGCCTCGCCCGATCGACTGTACCTATCTGACATAGCAGGAGGTGCCGGATTGTTTAGGCGACAGGAATTTGGTGGTGCCGTTGTCAGTGAAAATACTGCAGCTCAGCGTATAGAATTGTCTGGCAAGGCCCCCGTGACACTTAGACAGTTTAATACTGAAGGCAAGGGGATTAGAATTGTAAATAACGGCTCACCTTTATATATCCAGGGAATCAAGACGGAAGATATCAACAGCGTCTTGTTAAACATAAATGGCGCGAATACCGAAGTTCTTGGCGGGCTATTGTATCGAGTACGGAGAGGCCAGTTTCAGGTGCCTGCATTCATAAATTGTGATTCGGCATTAAGACTCATTTACGCGGAAGAAGCGTTTTCTCTCGATGCTGCGTATGAAGTACATGTACTGTCTCAGACAAAGAATGGGATTGAGACCGTCACGCGTGAAGGATTACGCACAAGAAATGACTATGGCGTGATCGTGGCGATTGATATTCAGTAATGGGAATGTCCCAGCGATCGTCATTTATTGACACCCCCATCTCAAGACTTATTCGCATCAATACAAGTCAGAAACTCGCATTGAGCGCTGCCGCCCGACGAGTTAAAGTATGTAATACCTTTAGAAATTATAGAGAGGCAGTCAAAATCTGATGTGTATCAATGTCGTAATTGTGAACTACAAGACACCACAGCTCACCCAGAAGTGCGTGGCGTCCCTTCTTGAGCACGGTGTTTGTGATGCGCGCTCGATCGTGGTTGTCGACAACTTCTCTCAGGATGCATCAGAAGCGATTATCAGGGGGGCTTTTCCTGACATTACCTTTATCGCGCTGAAATCCAACCGGGGCTATAGCGCGGGAGTTAATGCTGGGGTAGACCGATGTGTGCATCAGTATGTTGTTGTCTTGAATCCGGATACATATTTCTACGATAATCCAATACCCCAGGTTATCGACTACTTGAATAAACACGAACGCGTCGGTCTCGTAGGACTGGACTTGCTCAATCCCGATTTGACAAGGCAATACCCTTCACGTCGCTTCTACACTATATCTGACATTCTCATTCGGAGGTCACCCACTCTTGCGAGAATGTATCCCGAAATCCTGCGCAAGCATTTGATGACAGATTTCTGGGAAAATTCTCACGCCTTCGAGGCCGACTGGGTTATGGGAACAGGAATGGTGATCCGCAAGGCCTCATTTGAGCACATCGGCAAGATGGACGAAGGATACTTCCTTTATATGGAAGATGTGGACCTTTGTGCTAGGCTCTGGGCATCCGGCTACGCGGTTGTCTGCATACCAGGTGCGGCTATCGTGCATGACCATCAGCGCTCAAGCGCGCGCAGCATGTTCGGAAAATCCGCTAGAATGCATTTTAAGAGCCTAATTCGCTACTATCGAAAATTTCCGTTGCCGCTCTTCGCAACGCCAAGTATTTCCAAAATGAAATCCAAATTTATAAAATCGCCATTGTCAGTATAAACGGTGTCGTGGCGACAAAACACGAGAGATACGAAACTGATGAGTTTGCGGCGGTATGCATTGGGGGTATATTGGCTTATTCGGTGTCTATAACCAAGTAGAATTACGAATTATTTCCGTCGCATGTCCATATTAGGCGCGTTGCGCGGTTTTTAAACAGAGTGTAACGGGAAGTTCCGGAAGCGTTTTCGGGGTTATATTCAGAGGCCGCCAGCGCCGGCGTGGAAAATTGTGTTCCGTCGGCCTTAGCGGGAGGCGCCCGACACAGCTGTCTGAAAAAGATTATTTCGTGGTTCCGGATGACATGTTCCCGTATTTGCTTCTGGCCTCAGATATGCTTAGAGTGATCGTAATGCTGGATTATTGGAGTTTTCGGCATCTTGTTTATGAATATACGTCGAAAGCGGAACTCTATTACCCGATATCGATTTATTAAATCCGGCGAGGAATCTTTGGAGAATGTGACGAGAAGCTCTCCGAATAGTACTAGCAGGACTATTGTTGGCCAACGCAGCATAATCGAGGTTAAATTTGAGTCGAATTATTCTGACAGATCCGAGATGGCCAAGCAATACCGGCATCGGCCAGGTTTACACGGAGCATCTGAAACGGAAGCCCTCAGAAATCGCGTACTCAGAGCTGTCGATAAAAGGCTCTGTTGCAGACCCTCTGGCCCCTTGGCACATAGGAAACAGCATCAATAAATTTCGTGGTCAGGACGTTGTGTTCTGGAACCCCGGATTTGTTCCCCCGGTTCGAGCGATCGGTAAATGCGTTGTCACAGTGCACGATCTGTCGCATCTCCATCACTACGGAAGACTGAAGAAATTGTACTATGAAGAAATCCTAAAGCGGCTTTATCCACATTGTGCTTCCATCATCTGCGTGTCCCGGACAGCTCGCGACGAATTTGTCGAATGGTCCGGTGTCGATGAACGCAAAGTAAATGTCATCTACAATGGAGTCGATGCTCGCTTTAGTCCCAATGGAAGTCGGCTGGCCGACGCCCCACCGTACGTACTTTATCCTGGGAATCATCGAAACTATAAAAATCTTGGTCGGTTAGTGGCTGCATATGGCAAATCACGTTTGCCAGCTCTCGGCGTTGAATTATGGTTGACTGGATCCTCCAATGTCGACCTTACCTCAATTGCTGCTACATATAACGCGTCGGAAAAATTGCGCTTTCTGGGGCGCGTTCCGGACGAGTCGATGCCCGAGTTATATAGGAGCGCTTATGCGGTAGCTTTTGTTTCCTTGTATGAGGGATTTGGCCTGCCGTTGCTTGAAGGCATGGCATCGAACGTGCCAGTTCTAACGTCGAATCTATCCTGCATGCCGGAAATTGCCAACGGCGCTGCGCTACTCGTGAATCCGCTCAACGAGGACGAGATCGCAGATGGATTGAATAGAATCGTGCACGATGAAGCGCTTAGACGTCGTTTAATTATTGCAGGGGCAATTAGAGCTGAGGAAATGAGCTGGGACCGATCTTCTTTACAGCTCTGGGAACTCTTATCAGGTGTTGACGCTGAGTGAACTCAGACCAAGCTCAAATTATGCATAACATACCTGGATTTAAAGATGCGGATTCTTACTATTGTTTCTATCTTCTTCCCACACACTTTCGGCGGCGCTGAGGTTTCGTCGCTTAATTCTGTTCGATGGTTACGCGATCAAGGACACGTAGTTTCTGTTGTGACGGCATGCGCCGCCGAAGAAGAGGAGTTATTTGGGGAGGTTATAGACGGGATAACAATATATCGTATGAGGTTTCCTCGTCCACATACGCTCAACAAGCAAAGCGCGGCAAATAAAATTAGAAAAGTTCAATGGCAGTTACAAGATCACCTCGATCCCAGAAATAAAATCAACATGGCCCGCGCGCTCGACCATTTCAAGCCTGACATTGTTTTTGCGCGTGTTGTGCCGGGAATTGGTTATAACTGTTTCGATGAGATTTCTTCCAGAGATATTCCCAGTATCGTCTTTATTCATGATTTTAACATGATTTGCGCGCGATCCGATATGTATCGCGACGGGAAGAGCTGTGAAAGGCTTTGCATGCCTTGCAGGGTTGTGGGCGGCTTTCGTCAAAGAAAAATCTCAAGCGTGAAGCGACTTAGTCTGTGTGCCCCGTCGCAGTACGCTTTAGACACTGTAGTCCAATTTTCGTCTCATAATTTTCCAAGCCGCAAGTCGATAATGAATGCTAATAAGTATCCGACGCCAACGGTCTCACGAACTTCAAGTAACGTTTTGCGGATTTTGTATGTAGGACGCATGCATCGAACGAAGGGCGTTGATACTCTATTGAAAGCTGTTTCTACACTTCACTCCAAGTATGATGTCCATCTGACCTTACTCGGCGAAGGACCGGAAGAGGGTATCTATCGGGACCAGTATGGTGGCTTCGCGTGGTGTAGCTTTAAGGGAAAGGTGACACAGCAGGAGGTGGCGGATTCTATGGTCGGTAGTGATGTGCTCTGCATACCATCCGAATGGCGAGAAAACTCCCCCGGCGTTGTTATTCATGCGATCACTCTCGGCCTGCCTGTAATTGGTTCAAAGACAGGAGGAATTCCTGAGTACGTCAAAGATGGATATAATGGACTTCTGTACCCACCCGGCGATGTTGAAGCATTGGTAGAGGCGCTAGGTAAAGTAATTTCAGAGTTAGGCCTTCTAGATCGGTTTCGGGAAAACGCTGAAAAGATGAGCAGTCGATTTCAACAAGACGCAATTGGACAAGAGATAATAGATTTGGCAATTTCGACAATCAAACTGCAGCAACCAACCTAATGTCCTTCGCTGCCTATTTCCGCTGAAAAATGGCCCTGGTGCGCGGTTACTGAAGCGAAACTCCTAAAGGTCGTGCCGCTTGATCGGGCCCCGGAAGGTCCGGTTTGTGTGTCCGTACATCCGTTGCTTGACCGTTTGATGGTCACCGCAGGGCAGCAAAGCGCCCAGATTGTCCCGCTAGGCCGTGGCAGTTCAAACACGCTCTGGAGGAAATCGCATACCGTCCGCTGACTTGCAGTGCGGCGATGAAGTCCGCGATGAGGTGATCTATTTTGCCGGCGTTGGCGGTCTGGCCGACGGGCCGACGTGGGTCGGCAGGCTGCCGCCTGTCGGCGGGGCCCGACCGCCATGACTGAGTCTTTGATACTTTACTTTGGCACTGCGACGCCGTCGGGAGACGGCATCCACTCCGTTACGTCTCATTGAAAGCAACAGTTAGCAGGTCTGGCTAGAGGAGAACTGCCGGCTCTAGTTTTCCAGCAATCAGTATATCTAGGTTTGCGAGTGTGATCACGCTTCGTGGTAGTATGACGTGTATCGCGAGTAATAGTATTCACCTGAGCCATAGGTCCGGTACAGCTTCATCTTTTCGGTATCGACCTTGTTGAGGATGATACCAGCACATTTGTCGACGAGATCCGGCTCGGTCAAAA
>NZ_SLZG01000032.1 GCF_004341625.1 Rhizobium sp. BK376
AGTGCTGATGCGTGCCGACCGCTACGCTGTCACACCTGACCTCCCGATGGTCCCCGGCGTCGAGGTCTCAGGCATTGTCGAGGATGTTGGATCGGGCACCGACCAATCGCTGCTGGGCATGCGTGTGGCGGTCCCGCTGTTTGCCACCGGGACCGCCGCTGGAGGCTACGCGGAATTCGTTGCGACGAACGCGGCCTCAGTCGTTCCCCTGCCAGACGAGCCTTCCTTTGAGGACGCAACGGCCTTGATGGTGCAGGGGTTGACGGCGCTTCATCTCACCCGTCGCGCATATCCCGATGGCAAGTCTGTTCTCGTCAATGCTGCAAGCGGCGGCGTTGGCTCCCTGCTGGTACAGCTTGCCAGGCACGCCGGCGCGCGTTCGGTTATCGCCGGCGCGAGCTCGGAGGAGAAACTGGCAATCGCGCGATCTCTCGGGGCCGACGCGTCTAATATGTAAGGACAGATCAATGGCGCGTTCAATGTGCGGGGCGAGTTGCTTTAGCCGCTTCAGCGATTCCGTAGCATTGTCGTCCTGACAACGGGAAAGGAAAAGCCCGACACCTCCGATTCCTCCGGGCTCGTGCAAGCCGGCATGCGGCGTGAACAACTGGTTGTGGATGTTCTCCGGTTTGCAAATGTCGCTGTAGAAGGGAGAAGGTTCAACAGCCGCCAGATCAACCATGCTGTTCCCCAGCACGACGTCACCAGGTCTGACCCTCGCGTAGGCGCGAGCGTAAGGGTTGTGCGCATATTCCTGTAGGTAACGAGTTGAGATCCCGCATTCTGCCTGGACTAAGAAAGCTCCCTCGTCCGTTCGGCGCCTGATAGACGATGTTCCCGGCTATTGCGCCGACATAATCGAACTGCCCAGCGAACTGTTGCCTGAATTTCACCGGTTGAAGCGGCATTTCATAGGCCAGCACACGCTCTCCGGCATCACCTGTTCAGGTGATTGTAAAGAAGGCCGTGATTTTGTTGCCTTCAGGGGACGTATGATGAAGACGATGGCGTCAACGTCGAGCCTTCGCGTGCTGCACGTCTGATCGCGGACATCGCCGACCGCCGTTTCGATCTGCTTGCCGGCCGCCTGTCGCGGGGCGTTGATGACCGGATGCGCTCGAAAAAGACATGGAAAGCTTGGTAGCGGCGGACGGAACGGCACTTCGTTTCACCGCGATCGAGCAACATAAGCTCCAATACCGCGTCGCCGAAGCTTGCCAGCTCTCGAACCGAAAGTCCGCTCTTACAAATAGTCGTTCTCGGACAGTGTTAGCACGATGCCGTCATCGGCCTTGTTTTAAGACAGCAAAAAGGATCAATCCGCGGCTACGCAACCGCACCAACAAGATCCGGAAGTGAGTCCGAGGCTGTTGGCCGTTAAATTCCTGCGTGAGAGCAGCATTTTCCTTTCCTGATTTAGTTTTTCATAATCAGTGCCGGCGATAATCGTTGGCAGGGGAACGATATGCGCAGCAAACTCGCGTGGACAAATAACGAGCTTGAGGACCTTTTACGGCAGCTGGACGTGGCGCTGGAGGCGTCAGGGATTGGTATCTGGCAGCATAACCTGCGGTTAAACCAGACTCGTTGGGACGAACAGCTGCAACGATTGTACGGCGTCAAAAAGGGCGAACTCGATGTTGTCTGGCTCGACAGTGTTCATCCCGAGGATTGCCCGCTGGCGAGGGCGATCTTCGAAGATGCAATCGCCAATAAGAGTGATTACGCCTCTCAGTTTCGCATCATCAGACCCAATGGTGAGATACGACACGTCCGTTCTCGGGCCAAGTACTTTGTCGACGGCAAAGGTGAGGAATGCTTTATCGGCGCGGAATGGGACATCACGGAGGATGTGCTACGCAACGAACAATTGGCCTATGAGCGCGAGGCTGCGGAGAAGAGCAGAGCCGAAGCCAAATTCGCCGCCGAGCACGATTATCTCACGGGCTTGACCAACCGTCGCGCCTTTGACGAAACATTCACGAGACTCGCCACAGGTGCCTTCGATACTGCGGCTCTTTGTCATATCGATATCGACCGCTTCAAGGAGATTAACGATCGGTTCGGCCACGCAAGAGGTGATGCTGTCCTCCGGCACGTTGGTTCGATATTGGCCAGCGTTGTAGCCGGGGATGAGATTGCCGCTCGTCTGGGAGGCGATGAATTTGCTATCCTTTCGCCGCAAGGCGATGTCCAACGGGCCGGAACTTTGCTTGAGTTGGTTCGGCAGCGACTTTCTAGGCCAATTGATCTGGGTGATGGACAGCCCATCAAAGTTGAATTCTCGGCAGGAATTGCCCACGCTCAGGGTCCTGAGATCGCCACACTGCTGGCATCGTCGGACATAGCGCTTTACGCCGCAAAGAACGATGGCCGCAATCGTGATGAGATATTCTCCCCGTCCCTGGCAGAAAAGCTCAGCGAGGAAAAACAGCTGCTTCAGGACCTGCGCAATGCCGCGGACCTCGGTGAAATCGTGCCCTATTATCAGGTGCAAGTCGAGGCGCGCACTTTCTCAATTTGTGGATTGGAGGCATTGGCGCGTTGGGACAGCCGTAACGGCGTGATAACGCCTGCCGCCTTTCTTCCCGTAGCAGTCGCGAATGGGTTGATGGTATCTATTGATGACGCCATCCTCCATCGTGTTCTGTTTGACATCAAGCGATGGGAACTCTCTGGGCTCAAAGTGCCCCGCGTATCCGTCAACCTGTCGGCGGCCCGTTTGGCGGATCCAGGGCTTCCCGACAGACTGCGGTCCGTTGCTATACCGCCAGGTCAGATAAGCTTTGAACTCATCGAGACGATTTTCCTCGACACGCTAAGCACTCAGGTCAAGGAGAATATCGCGCTTATTCGTCAGCTCGGCGTTGAAATCGAAATAGATGATCTCGGTTCGGGACATGCTTCGTTGATTGGTTTGGTCGAACTGCGACCCGACCGAGTTAAGATCGATCGCCACCTCGTCAATCCGGTGCTTGGGAGTAAAACCCAACGGCGGCTGATCAGTTCACTTATCGATATCGCCAGAGCGCTGGATATAACTGTCGTAGCAGAGGGCGTTGAAACGATGGAGCATGCCTCAATATTGGCGGAGCTGGGCGCCGATGTTCTTCAGGGCTATGCGTTTGGGCGACCCGAAGCGGCAGCGCTAACAGCGCCGCGCCTTTCTCGTCAACATTCCCAGCGTGCTCCTCCTAGAGCATTTACCAATCGTTAACCATCGGAGCTTAATTTCAAGGATAGCCGCAGCATTCTCCTCCCGTGCTGTGTCGCACAGACCATTGGCCCGAGCCGCTTATGCTCGGGCCTTTTTGATTATGGGGCCGGCAGCGATTTGCTACGATCGCGGGGATCGTCCGTTTCCGTGCTGGCAATCCGGGTTGCCCCATGTTCCGCTAGACGGTAGTCCGTCGATAGACGGCAAACTCATCAACGTCGTCGCCAAAACGTTAGTGCCGGTGGTCAGCACTATCCCCCGACCCCTAGTCTATCAAAATGTCCATTGATGTAGACGAGTGGCGCGATATCGTCACGCCAGAGCCGAATATCCAAGACCTCCCCAATCATAATCGTATGAGAATGGATTACTGCGGTCTGCGTCAGGCGGCAATCGAAGCTTGCAAGCGATGCTTCGAGAGCTGGGGCCCCGGTGAGTAGCGATGTCCACCGGTCGCTCTCGAAACGGCGAGCGCGATCGGCGGCTGCAAAGCGATCCGCCAGATCGTCGTCGCCATCGCTCAGCACATTCACGCAGAAGGAACTGGCGTTCAGAATGCGATCATGGGCAGATGCGGATCGATTGACGCAAACGAGCAGCGAAGGGCGCGGCTCGGCGCAGACCGAGTTTACGGATGTCGCGACGAGACCGTGCGGGATTTCCTCATCGAGCGTCGTGACGATGCAGACGCCGGCCGCGAGCCGCCGCATGCCGAGCTTGAACGTGAAGGCGTCGATCATTGGCTAAACGCGCTCCATCGATCGCTGCCGAAAGCGGTTGGCCGGCCGCGCCAGACCGAGATGCTCGCGAAAGGTCTGGCCTTCGTATTCGGTGCGAAAGGCGCCCCGTTCCTGCAGCTCGGGAACAACATGATCGACGAATTCCTCAAGGCCGTCTGGGAGGTAATAGGACATGAGGATAAAGCCGTCGGCGGCACGTTCGTCCCGCCAGCGGATCATTTCCGCTGCCACTTCGCCCGGCGTTCCGAACATCATGAGATGGCCGAGATTAGCCGCCAGATTGCCCATGAGTTCCCGCGTGGTCATACGCCGGCCGCGGCGTTCAAAGACCATGCGCGCTGCCTTCATCGCAGCGTCGATGTGCGGCAGCTGTGGTATCGGCTCGTCGACGGGGTAGGGCGACAGGTCCAAGCCGCCAAGCAGCTGCTTAATCAGCATCAGGCCTTCCTCATCGCGCAAGGTCTCGATCGATGCCATGAATTTGTCCCGGGCATCCTTCTCCGACGTCCCGGTCACTACAGTCAGGCCCGGCATCAGAGACAGCTCGTCATCGCTGCGTCCGAATTTCGGCAGCTTCGCCTTCACATGCTCATAAAAGGCTTTGCCCGCTTCGAATGTCGGCGCCTTGACGTACATGGCGTCCGAGAGCTCGGCCGCAATATCGTACCCGGCTTCCGATGTGCCCGCCTGAAACATCACCGGTCGCCCCTGAGGGGAGCGAGAAACGTTCAAGGGACCGCGAACGTTGAAATTCCTGCCCTCATGATTGAGGCGATGAACCTTTGCGGAATCGAAAAATCGTCCGCTGGCCCGATCGCGGATGATGGCCTCGTCTTCCCAGCTGTCCCAGAGATCGAGGACGACATCGACGAATTCCCTGGCGCGTTCGTAGCGTTGTTCGCTCGTCTGCTTGGCAGGCAGCCCGAAATTCTGTGCCTCCGCATCGAATGCTGAGGTGACGACGTTCCAGCCCATGCGTCCGCCGCTCATATGGTCGATCGAGGCGATCTGCCGGGCGATGCTGAAGGGATGGTTATAGCTAGTCGAAACGGTGGCGGCGAGCCCGATCCGCTTTGTCGCCATGGCAAGTGCGCCGACGAGGGTGATCGATTCGAAGATCAGGGCCGAGCCCGACCCTTCCATGCCCTTCAGTCCGGCCTTGTCATCCTTGATTCCGAAGCTGTCGCCGAGGAATATGGCGTCGAGCTTGCCGCGCTCGGCCGTCTGCGCGAGCTTCACAAAGAGCGAGATGTCGAGATCCCCCGACGTCTGCGCGCGTCCGTTGCGCCAAGAAAAGGCCGGGGAGCCCAGGATCGGTGCCAGCACGAGAGGTCGGCGGGAAAGCATGTTTCTCTCCTTGATAAGCGTTTTTTTTCTGATTGGAGGTGGCTGCGGGCAGGATCCTCCCGCAGCCTGTGCTGATGTCACCGGGCCAGGCTCGCCCAGACGCGGCCGCGCAGGTCATTGGCTTTTGCCGAGCACTGCGCCATCGGCTTTAGGCGGTCGGACATATTGTCGGGCACGTTGACGGCGGGATCATCCCGTAATTCCGGCTTCAGGAACGGTCCAGCGCCCCTGATGCTGACATTGTCGCTGGTGTAGTTCGCAGCCTCGGCCGCATTCTTCGGATCCATCATCCAGTTCAGAAATATCTTGGCATTCTCGACATGGGGTGCTTTTGCGGGAATGACGAAATTGTCATACCAGACGCTGACACCCTCCTTCGGGTAGACGAAGACCAGCGACGACGCATCCTTCAGCGCGCGATGATAGGAGCCGTTGCCGATCATGGCTGCCGCTACCTCGCCGTTGGCGAGCTGTTCGCGCGCGCCGCCGTTTTCGACATAGGTTTTGACGGCAACCTTCTGTTTTTGCAGCACGTCGAGGATCTTCTTGGCGTCTTCCGGATTTTCTGTGCAACGCTCGACACCGAGATAGAGAGCTGCCGCGTAATAAAGCGCATCCGGCTTGACCATCGAAATCTTGCCGACCATGTCGGGCGCGGGGTCGAAGAGCGACTTCCAGCTGTCGTCCAGCTTGCCGCCAGGCACCTTGGCACTGTTATAGGCAAAGCTATCCATGCCCCAGGTGTAGGGTATCGAATATTGGCGGCCCGGGTCGCTGTCGATGGAATCGAACGGGGCTGCGACATTCTTGAAGTTCGGAAGCGTCTTCGCATCGAATTTCAAAAGCGCGCCGGCATCGATCAATCCCTTTAATGTCGTCTGAGAGGGGGCCGCGACATCGTATCCGCCGGCGCCGCCCTCGAGTTTGGCAAGCAGGGCGCCGTTGGAATCGTAGGTATCGATGATGACCTTGATGCCGGTCTCGGCGCTGAAACGCTTGATGAGATCGGGCGCTGTGTAGTCGGCCCAGTTGAAGAGGTAGAGAACCTTGTCGTCCGCAGCGGCCGCCCCGTGCGCTAAGCTGGCCGTGACAAAGGCCGTCAGCAAGCAGGCCTTCGAGAGAATAGATTTCAATGTCATGCAAGTGCCTCCATGCGTTTTTCTTGGGAGCGGTTGAAGAAGTGGGCGATGATGAGGATCGCAGTCGGTGCGATGAGCAGCAGCGTCGAGACCGCGTTGATCAAGGGGGTGACGCCGACGCGAACCATGCTGAGGGCGTAGACCGGCAATGTCGTCGACCCGGGTCCGGAGACGAAATAAGAGACCACGACGTCGCTGAAGGAGCCGATGAAGGCGAGCAGTGCGCCGGCAGCAATGCCTGGACCGATGAGCGGCAGCGTGATGCGCCGGAAGGTCAGAGATGGCGACGCGTAGAGATCAGAAGCTGCCTCGAAGAGCGCTGGGTCGAGCCCCTGCAGCCGTGCTCTGATCGGCACATAGGCGACCGGTAGGATCAGTACGACATGGGCGATCGATATCGTCGCGAGCCCCGGAGACACACCAGCAGCGACGAACAACACCAACAGGGAAACGCCGAGCACGATTTCCGGAATGACCAGCGGGACCACGATCGCCCCTTCCACTTCACGTTGACCGCGAAAGCCGCCTTGGCTGAGACCGAGGGCGGCCATGGTGGCGATGATCGTCGCCAGTACGGTCGAGATAGCACCGACGGTCACAGAATTGCGCAGCACACGCTGGATTTCCTCGTTGGTGAGCAGGGCTCGATACCACCTGAGGCTCATTCCGTGCTGCAGCCCACCGGCGGCGGAGTCGCCATTGCTGAAGGAAAGTACGACAAGTGTGACAATCGGCAGATAAAGGAAGATGAAGACGGCGACGGAGACGATGCCGATGCCTCTGAATTGCCAGGGCGTACCGGTCATGACATCGCCCACAGTCTGCGCGCCAGCAGCGAGCGGATTGCAAGGGATCCGAAGACCATCGCGAGCAACGCAACCGACAGAGCCGCGCCGAAGGGCCAATTGCGCAGCTCGCCGAATTGGTCCTGGATCAGGTTGGCGATCATCGCCGTCTTGGCGCCGCCCAGCAGTTCCGGCGCGATGAAGGAACCGAGGCTCGGCACGAAGACCAATATGAACCCGCCGATGATGCCCGGCAGCGACAGGGGCAACAAGATGCGGCGCACCGTAAGCAGGCGGCCGGCGCCGAGATCGAAGGACGCTTCGATATAGCGCCGGTCGAGCTTTTCCAGGCTCACATAGATCGGTAGGATCATGTAGGGCAGGTTCGAGTAGACGAGGCCGATCCCGGTTGCAAATGGCGTGTAGAGCAGATTGAGAGAGCCGTCGGTGAGACCAACCCAATGCGCCAGCGTGTCGAACACGCCGCCCGTGCGCAGCAGGATCATCCAGGAATAGATACGCACGAGCTGGTTGGCCCAAAAGGGAACGGTGATCAGGAGCAGGATGAGATTGCGCCTGTCTGCGGGCTGCTGCGAGATCCACAAAGCGGTCGGAAAGCCGATGATAAACGTGATGACGGCCGTCATCGCCGCCAAAACGATGGAGCGGCGCAGGATCGCGAGATAGTCGGTGTTCCAAACGAGCGCATCGGTCAGGAAGTCGCGGTCGAAAACCAGGCTGGTATAGGCCGACGTATCGAAGCTTCCCCAGATGACTGCGCCGCTATCCGTGCGGCCGCAAAAGGAAATCACCACGATGATTGCCAAGGGCAGGGCCAGCAGGACGATGAGAAGCAGAATGGCGGGGCTCACCAGCGCGAGGCTGCGATTTGTCGCAATCATGACAGCACCCTCACCGAACGCGGGCGAAGAGCTACGCCGACACGCGCGCCTTTACTCGCTGTCTGGGCGCCCCAGTCGTGGTTCGTCTCGCGGATACGGAAGATAAGGCCACCGTCGAGCTCAACATAATACAATCGATCTGCGCCGAGGTAGGCGACGTCCCGCACAATGCCTCTCATGCCCGCATTCCTCGGCTCGGTGATTGCGGCGTGTTCGGGGCGGATAGCGAGCGTGACGATAGCGGCGTCCTGAGCGGATCCCTCGGCATCCAGCACCACGCCTGACGCCAACCGAAACTTTCCTTGGCTCAGCCGCGTGGCATCCATGAGATTGGTCTCACCGATGAACTCCGCCACGAAACGGTTGGCCGGTGTCTCATAGATCTGCTGGGGCGTACCGATCTGGAGGATTTGACCGTTGGACATAACGGCGATCCTGTCGGACATCGCCAGAGCTTCGTGCTGGTCGTGCGTCACGAAGATGAAGGTGATGCCGAGCTCGGACTGGATGCGCTTCAATTCCAGCTGCATTTCCGTGCGCAGCTTGAGGTCGAGCGCGGAGAGTGGCTCGTCCAGGAGCAGCAGCTTGGGTTGATTGGCAAGCGCGCGGGCAAGCGCGACGCGTTGCTGCTGGCCGCCCGAAAGCTGCCGGGGTCGGCGGTTGCCCATGCCGTCCAGCCGCACAAGCGAAAGCATCTGCGCGACCTTGGCCGCGATCTCAGTCCGCGGTCGGCGGCGGGCCTCCAATCCGAATGCAATGTTCTGTGCCACCGTCATATGCGGAAAGATCGCATAGCTCTGGAAGACTGTGTTTACCGGACGATTGAATGGCGGCATTGCGTCGACGCGAACGCCCGCCACATCTATCGTACCGGAATCCTGCACTTCAAGGCCGGCGATAAGACGAAGCAATGTCGTCTTCCCACAGCCGCTGGGACCCAGCAGTGTAAAGAACTCGTTTTCGCGGATCGACAGCGACACATTTTTCAGCACCGGCGCGGCAGCGCCGGTGAAGCTTTTGACGAGGGAGCAACAGTCAAGACCGTTGGCAGTTCTTTCCATGCCGGTCTCCGTCCCTCCAAGCGGTGTGACGGCGGAAAATGAGGCGATTGCTATGCCTGAATTCATCGCTTGGCCTCTGCTGCGAGCTCGTCCTGTAGGGCAGTCATTGTGACGGCGGCAGGGCGCTCCGCCCGAAACGGCCGCAATGGACTGGGAGACTGTGGATTCGCGGTCATCGCTTTTCACCGGCGGCGGAACGGAAGGGGGAAACATCGGCACGCTGGCCGACCGTCGGCCGTTTCAGGCCGAGATGGCCCCTCAAAGTGTCGCTTTCATACTTGCTCCGGAATAGTCCGCGCCGCTGGAGCTCCGGCACGACCAAATCGGCGAAATCCGTTAGGTCCTGTTCAGGATGCAGGGGCACGAACATGAAGCCGTCAGCCGCTCCGCTGCGGAACCAATGTTCGAGGTGATCCGCGATTTCCACTGGGTTGCCGGCCAGCACATCGCCGACGCGGCTACTGGCAAACCGCTGGCAGAGCTCGCCGAAGCTCGGTTTTTCATTGGTGATCATGTCGACCAGCGCGGCGAAATATGTCGTCCCGCCATTCACCGATTTCGGCAGTCTCTCCAACGGGAAGGGCTGATCCATAGGCAGGTCGGACAGGTCGATCGCCCCCATCGCGTCTTCCACGACCTCACGCGCCACGTCGAGGTGCAGCAGATCGTTGTAGGCCGCGAGTTTTTTCTTGGCTTCCTGGGTGGTCCGGCCGACCATAAGATGAGCAGCGGGCAGGATCTTCAATTCATCCGTCGAGCGGCCAAATGCGGGAAGCCGGGACTTGACGTCGGAATAGAACTCGCGCGCTTTCTGGACCGATTTTTCGTTGGTGAAGATAACCTCTGCCGTCTCGGCGGCCAGGATCTTGCCGGCCTCCGAACCGCCGGCCTGGATAATGACGGGGTGGCCCTGCGGCGGCCTGGCAATATTGAGCGGACCGCGAACGGTAAATAGCTCGCCCCTGTGGTCAAGGATATGGCATTTGACCGGATCGAAGTAGACTGCGTTCTCGGTATCGGCGACGAAGGCATCGTCGTCCCAGCTGTCCCACAGGCCTGTGACGACTTCGACGAATTCCCGCGCTCGTCTGTAGCGATCGGCATGTGCGGCCTGCGTCGGCTGACCGAAGTTCAAGGGGGCGGTCACGCTGGTCGAGGTCACCACGTTCCATGCCGTGCGGCCGCCGCTGATATGGTCGAGCGAGGCGAATTGCCGAGCGACATTGTAGGGTTCGACATATGTGGTTGAAACGGTACCGGCGAGACCAATATGCGAGGTTATCGGCGCCAGCGCGCCCAGCAGCGTCAGCGGTTCCAGATTGTTGATGAAATGCGGAGAGCGCCTGATTTTTGCCGGATCAAGGTTACGGAGTGCCAGGGCGTCGGCAAAAAAGACGAAATCGAATTTTGCCCGTTCGGCAGTCTGGACCAGCTCGGCATAGTGGGCAAAGCTCGTGGCTGCCGTCGCCGGGCTGCGGGCCGCGCGCCATGTCGCGGGATGCGGGCCGAGCGGATGCAGGAGAACCGCAAGATGCATCTGACGGCTTTCTGTTTCGGACATTGCGCTTCCTTCCATGGCATCATCATTGGGCACGCAGGCAACCTGACCGGCAAGCCGACGTCTGTCCGTTGGCGGGTCGGTGACTCCGCCAGGTGAGATCTGCTCAGGATGAATTCGAATAAAGCCCGCCGATGGCCGGTCTATCCCCTGTTTTGCTTCTTGCGAGCCGCTCCGAGCCGCAGCCGGGCATCTCGATTTCCTGTCGCTTTAGAGAGGAATAGAGGCAAAAGCCGTGCCGTTGTCTATTACAGATATGATCGGGGTATTTTCTCAAAGTGAGAACAACAAACTGGCTTCCGGCAAAAACTTTCTAGCTGAAACTTTATGCATTTGCCTATTGAAACGATTATCTTTTAAGCTGGCATACATCAGTTTCAGCGTGGCGTCGCGTTCTAATTACAACAGTAAATTGATTGTCGATCGACGCGCGACTTTGACTTCGGTATTCGATTGCTATCGGGATTTCTCGTGTTCTAATTTTGCTGTCCTTCAACTTTGGAAAAGAGTAGCGCTGCGGATGGCAGTTCCCCCTTCGATGCGTTTCGATTTCGTCAATTCGCCGGCGATCCGCTATTTTTTTGCCGTCGCCGAGGCGGGTTCCTTCCGTGGCGCATCGGAACAGATTGGCATAGCGGCTTCCGCCATTCACCGACAGATTGGTTTGCTTGAAAAGCAACTGAACGTGGACCTGCTGGTTCGCGGCCGTCGGCGGGACGGCGTTAAACTGACCTCGGCCGGCGAGCTGCTGCTGTATCGCGTTCGGCTTGCGATGCACCAGATCGGAGTTGCCCTTCAGGAGATCGAGGGCATTCGCGGTGCGGCCAGCGGAAAAGTGAGCGTCGCAACGACAGACGCTCTCGCTCAGGATATCTTTTCGATTTTTCTGCGCGATTTCAGCCGCCGGCAGCCCAATATCCGAGTCGAGATGCAAATTCTCGATCGTCGGCGGTTGATAGATGCTCTCGTGGAAAACCAAGTCGATGTCGGACTGTGTTTCGACCTGCCAGTACGTGTCGGCTTTCGCAGCCTTGCAGAATTCCAGATGAGTTCCTCGGTGTTAGTGCCCGTCGACCACCCGCTCGCGGGCAGGGCGCACACCACCCTCGGCGAATGCGCACAATACCCGCTTGCTCTGCCGATCGAAGGCGATAATCTGCGCGGCATCCTCAACCAGATTCAGATCGCTTCGCGCATCCGACCTCGCGTTGTGTTGTCGACCAATTCATTTGTGACCATGCGGGATGCAGTCGCTGCGGATGTCGCTATCTCAATCCAGACCCGGTTACGCGGGGCCTTTGCCAATCGGGATCCGCGACTCGTTTATGTGCCTCTGAAAGATACCATTGCTCGCTACAGCCTCCTTACGTGTTGTGTACCTGCAGGGCGTCAACTGAGTCCGGAAG
This sequence comes from Rhizobium sp. BK376, assembly GCF_004341625.1. Taxonomy (GTDB): domain Bacteria; phylum Pseudomonadota; class Alphaproteobacteria; order Rhizobiales; family Rhizobiaceae; genus Rhizobium. Next base: position 12,156 of record NZ_SLZG01000032.1, read on the forward strand.
CCGGCTTGTTTGTCCAGGACTTGCTACAAGCTCTGCACGAGGAGTTGCCAGAAGTCTAGTATTGTGCGGTAAGCTTCGGGGCATGGGTTCATATCTCTTCAAGAGCTAGGACTTCTCCTTCGCTGGACCTAACATCAATCAGTCTTCAGAGCCGGCCTCTATACCCTGCGTACATCGCTCAAACAGTCCTAGAACGTCGGACCCCATCAGGCCCGCGAGGTGACCAGCGTTTCGCCGAATGCTGGCGCAACGGCTTAGACGGGGAGTTAGGCCCCATCCACCAGCTTATAGGCCTTGTCGAGATAGCTCTGGTCGATCCAGTTGTCATATTTGACCGAGCCCTTCAGCAGCTTCGCCTCGGACATGAAGGCTTCTTCGCTCTTTAGCGACTGGATGGCCGCATCCGTGATGCGCGGATCCTGATAGAAATGCCCGTCGGCGTAGGTCTTGCGCACAGCCTTTTCCGAGGACTTGGTTTCCTCCGCGAATATCTTGATCGTCTCGTCAGGATGGGCGTCGGCCCAGCGAGCAAGCTCGATGTCGACTTTCAGCAGCCGGGTCAGGATATCGGGATATTTGCGGGCGAACTCGCCATTGACAGAGATGATATAGGGTGCCGACCATTCCGGATGATCGTTCGCATCGAGCAGAACGCGGGCCTGCCCGGCCTCGACCAGCTTTGCAGCCACATCCTCGGTCTCGACGATCGCGTCCACGTCTCCTCGCACAAGTGCCGGGCCGGAGGCATCGAAAGCAAGATTGAGGGAATCGACGTCGTTGGTCGTCAGTCCGACGGCGTGAAGCGCCTTGCTGAAGATCGAATGACGCACTGTGCCGAAGAGATAGGCAACCTTCTTGCCCTTGAGATCGGCGACGGTCTGGAACGGTGCGTCAGCACGAACGATGATTGCAGAACCATCCGCTTTGGTGAAGCTCGACAGGCCGAGGGCCTTGACGTCGGCGCCCGAGGCGGCAACCCGCAGCGCCGGGTTGTTGCCGGTATAGGTGACTTCGATCGCCCCCGTCGCAAGAGCCGTCGTCGCCTCGGAACCGCCATTGGTGAAGACGACGAGCTCTACCTTGATGCCGTCTTTTGCAAATTCCTGGTCGAAGGCGCCGTTATGGCGGGCAAGGATGAATTTCAGATGGCCAGGCGCTGTGCTGCCGATCCTGATTACTGAAGGCTTGTCCTCAGCCATGACGGCGCGGCTCGATATCGAGAGCGCGAGGGGCGCTGCGGCGACGGCCTGGAGGAAGGTGCGTCGATTGAGAGAAATAGCCATGTTGCGGTCCCTGAAATCAGAAGGTGGAATGATCGGAGTGGCTCTTCCACGCGGTTGCCCAGCGCTCGAACCAGACCAGGAGATAGTTCACGAGAAGCCCGATCGCCGTCATCGTCAGGATGCCGGCGTACATGTCCGCGGTCTGCATCATCAGTTGCGATTGCTGGATGAGGAAACCGAGGCCGGATTTGGCCGCAAGCATTTCGGCGCCGATGACGGCGAAGATCGAAGATTTGACCGCAAGCTTCATCCCCGACACGATCGAGGGGATGCTTGCCGGCAAGATGACCTTGCGAAAGAGATTGAGGTCGGATGTGCCCATCGAGCGGGCCGCCTTGATCAGCAGCGGATCGACCGATTTGACGCCGGCAATGGTGTTGACCAGCAGAAAGAAGATCGAGGAATAGAAGGTGACTGCAATCTTCGATGCTTCCCCGATCCCAAGCAGCAGGATGAAGACGGGCAGCAGCGCGAATTGCGATGTATTGCGCAGTGTCTGGACGAGCAGGTCCGATACCTTCTCGAAGGTTGGATAGCGACCCATCAGGAATCCGAGCGGTATGGCGACGACAACTGCAAGTGCAAAGCCTCCGGCTGCCCGCTGCAGGCTGATGCTGATGTTGTCGATCAGCGTGCCGTCGAGAACCATCGCCCACCAGGCCACGCAGACTTCGCTCAGCGGCGGGAAGAATATCCGGTTCAGCCAACCGGCGCGGGGCGCGATCTCCCAAAGACCGAAGAAGGCGACGAGTAGCGGCAGCCCGTAGAGATAGCCGGGGATCTGTCGCGGCTTCCCCGCTTTCTGCGGCGTTGAACGGCCAGTGGAGCGATCGAGGCGCGACCGCAGATTGCCGGCAAAACCCGTCTTGTCGCTGACATAAGCCATATCAATCAATCCCGAATTCAATGGGCGAGGGCGGCAAGGCCGCTTTCGCGTTGCGCTTTGTCGACCTCGTCACGCAGGGCTTCCCAAACCTCTGCGCGATAGGCGTTGAACGCGTCGGAGGCGCGGATACTGCTATCGCGCGGGCGCGCCAGATCGACGTCGATGATCTGCTTCACCCGACCTGGCCGAGCCGTCATCACGACGATGCGATCGGCGAGATAGATGGCCTCATCGATGGAATGGGTAACGAAGATCACGGTCGTGTTGATCTTTTCCCAGATTTTCAGAAGTTCGCTCTGCAGGGTGTCGCGTGTCTGCGCGTCGAGGGCGGCGAAAGGCTCGTCCATCAACAGCACCTGCGGCTCGGTCGCGAGCGCGCGGGCGATTGCCACGCGCTGCTGCATGCCGCCGGAGAGCTGGTTCGGATAGCGATCGGCGAAATCGGAGAGGCCGAAGAGAGCCAGGAAGTGCCGCGCGCGTTCGTTGCGTTCGGCCTTGCCGACGCCGCGCACTTCGAGGGCATATTCGATGTTGGCAAGCGCCGTGCGCCAGGGAAACAAGGCGTATTGCTGGAAGACGTATCCGGTTTTGGGGTCGGGCTTGACGATGACGTCGCCATCAAGGCGAACGACACCGCCGCTCGCCTGGCTGAGGCCGCCGATGATGTCGAGCAGAACCGATTTGCCACTGCCGCTCGGGCCGACAAGGGTCACGAACTCGCCCTTTTGAATCGTCAGATCAATGCCATCGAGGACAGTCACGCGATCGGAGGGCCGCCCGTCGATCATGACATGCTGGCCGGCTTTCAGTTGAAAGGTCTTGCTGACATCGGAAACGATGATGCGGTCCATGGCTGTTCCTCCTTCCTAGACTTGGGCGACGCGGAGACGATGTGTGGGGTCATATTCCGTACCGCCGGGTTTCCCTCGTTTCCAGCCAAGTTCACGGGCATAGATGCCGAAAAGGCCGCGCTCCTCGACTTCAGACTCACGGATTCCGGTCGGACCGTCGGCTTGTTCGGCGACATAGAGAGCGTCGGTCGGGCAGTAGATTTCGCAGAGATAGCAGGTCTGGCAGTCGTCCTGCCGGGCGATGACGGGAACCGTATCGGTGGCGTCGAAGACATTGGCCGGGCAGACTTTGACGCAGATATCGCATTCGATGCAGCGGGCTTCCGATACGATCTCGATCATGATGCCAGCTCCCTGTGGTCCTGGTCGGCCTCACTGCCGATGGTGATCGCATCTACGCCTGAAAGCACCAGGCGACGTGCCAAGGCGGGATCGCTGTTTTTTATATCGGTTCGTCGATGCATGCCGCGGCTCTCCTGGCGAGTGAGTGCCGCGGTTACCGACCATCGGCCGGCGGCCACGATGCTTGCGGCCTCACGGCTGCGCAGGCGATCATTGTTGTCGCCGGAGAGATGATCGCGGACGTCGCTCCAGAGGTTATCGAGGCAGTCGCGGCTGGCCTGCAGCCGGCTGCCGTCTCTGAAATAGTTCTTCTCGAGCGGGATGACTTCCGAGCGGACCGCATCGATGATTTCTTTGGCGCCGACGCCAGCTTTCGCGCTTGCCGCCGGCCGCAATCCAGCCTGACCCAGTGGGTGGGACGCGCGGCGAAACGCCTTGGTCTCGTGGCGCCGGGCATGGGCCGCGGCGCCTTGTCCGGACCACCAGCCGCTGGCGATCGCCCAGGAGGAATTCGGCCCGCCGCCGCCGGAGACGCCACCCGTCAGGTTTTCACGGCTCGCCGCATCGCCGGCAACATAGAGGCCGGTGACATCGGTACCGCAGTCGCAGGTGGCTATACGTATGCCGCCCGTGCCGCGCACGGTTCCCTCCGCCTTGAAGGTGACGCGGAAGAGATCGCTGAAGGGATCGATGCCCATGCGGTCATAGGGCGTGAAACAATTCGGCTGGCCCCGACGCAGCCAATCCTGCAAGGCAGGCTCTGCCATATCAAGCTTGGCAAAGACCGGAGCATCGATCATCGCGCCGACGATCTCCTTCTCGCGTTCGCCGATACCGTTCGAGAGATGTTCGCCATTGTTATCGAGGATCGGCGTGCCGTCCTCCCGGAAGAAGCGCGCCCATCGAAAGGGCAGCCCCTTGTTCAGCGAAGAACCATGTGGCGCTAGCGTATATTTACCGGTGAACTCCATCCCGGAGAGGCTGGCACCCGCCTCGGCGGCCATCAGCAGGCCGTCACCGGTGAGCGTCGTTGCGCCGAGAATGCGCTCACCGAAAGCGCAGCCTCCGGTCGCCAGCACAACGGCGCCTGTGTCCACGCGCCAGTCACGGCCGCGTTGCCTGTCGATGCCGGCAGCGCCTGTGACTGCTTCCCCATCGGACAGCAGTTCGAGTGCGGGGTGATGATCAAGTACGGTCACGCCAGCGCGGAGCACCCGGCGGCGCATGAAGGACATGTAGTCCGGGCCGCGAAGATTGGCGATATAGAGCTTGCCATCGTCCTCGCTCGGGAACGGATAGCCCCATTCGGACAGCTTCAAAAGGTTTTCATAGGCCCGATCGACGCAGCGCAGCATCCAGCGTTGATCCGCAAGGCCGCCGGTTCGTTGCCAGCGCCTCTCGACTGTCAGTTGCCGATCCTCGCTAGGCGGAACGAACCATGTACCGGTATTGGAGGGTGCGGTTGCGCCGCTGGTGCCGAAGTATCCCTTGTCGGCCAATACGACGTTGGCACCTGCTTCGGCCGCGGCAAGCGCTGCCCACGCACCGGAGGGGCCACCACCGATGACGAGAACATCCGCCTGCAGATGCAGGAGATCGCCGGACAAATCCTTACGCTTCAAAGACATTGGGGGACTGCTTGCTGGTTGCTGAGGGAGCAGAGAAGCGACGGGTGAGCCGCCGCCGGAAAGGATTAGGCAGCTTTCGGGAACCAGGAAGGTTCGTTGCCCGGCTGCCATTTGATGTTGCAGCCGATCGAGGGCGTCTGCTGCTCGGTAGGCTTGCCTGCGTTCAGGACGGCATCGACAGCCGCCCGCAGGTCCGCGCCGGTCACCGGCTTGCCGTTGCCCGGGCGGGCATCGTCAAACTGGCCGTGATAGGCGAGCTTGACGTCAGCGTCGAACAGGAAGAAGTCCGGTGTACAGGCCGCGCCATAGGTCTTTGCGACATCCTGCGAGACATCTTTCAGGTGCGGAAACTCGTATCCCACATTGCGGACCTCTTCGCCAATCCGGACAAGCGATTCTTCCGGATGCGCCTCGGCATCATTGCTGTTGATCGCGACGACCCGCAGTCCCTTCGGCGCATACTCCCGGGCAAAAGCCGCGAATTGCTCGCGAAGCAGCAGCACGAAGGGACAGCGATTGGAGATGAAGGCGACCAACAGGGCCTTGCCGTCCTCGAAATCAGAGAGACGATGCAGTGCCCCTTCTGCATCCGGCAGGAGGAAATCTGCCGCTTTCGTGCCGATAGCAATCTGATTGGATGTGGTTTGCGGCATGGGGGCTCCCCTTCAAAATCGATAGAAGCCATTTTGTCTATAAAATTGATGTATTAAAACGGATGTTTTTGCTAAGACGAGACCAAGATGAGCATCAACGGTTAGAATTTGCCGGAATGTGAGATTCTCTTTCGCGCTCGAATGCGTCCGTGCTCAGGCGCCGGCCCGCTGTTTTTACGTCCCGAAAGATGGTCACCATCAGATGATGGAAGTGCGATCGTTAATTGAGCCTGCGGAACAGTGGGGGAGAGGAAAAAGCGGACACAGATGCAACAACCGCGGGGCGCATCCCTCCAGCGGACGGCGGGGCTGCCGCGCCTCTGGTCGCAGCATCGGAAAGAAGTCGCAAAATCTAACCTGATGATGCGCAAAGCGAGGCACTTTCAAGTTTTTTTTAACGGCCTACGAATAGCGTCGCACATATTGGCCGTCGGCCCAGCTGAGGGGCTTTCATGGATTCGATCGATGGTTTCGCTTTCATCACGCCAGCCATGATGGCAACATGCGGCAGCGTCTTTCCTGCGAACCTCCGTGGACTACCGACGAGTGCGCCTTCCTTCTATTTCAACGTCCAACGGACGTGAGCCCTGGTTCCGATAGCAAAGAACGAGAGGATAAGATGATGGTGTTGAATTCCGTCCTGAGCCGCGAAATTGCCGGCAATCATGCCATTCGCCAAATGCGTTGCGGCCGGGCTCCAGGCTGCAGTCGATGACATCGCCTTTATGGCCCTGCTGACATCTGCACCATTGCTTTCCAATAGCGCAATGGGCACCGTAAAGTTAACCCACACTGATCAAAAATGTTGCGCGCGGCTTTCGCTTATGCGGTTTGCAGGCGTGCGATTTCGTTCCACATCTGCATGGCTTCGGTTCTAAGTTCTCGATGATGGTCTGATGAAATCTCGTGGCGTGGAATGTGAAAAAGGTTGGCGACCGGGTCATGAGTTGAAACGAAACGTTGGAGATGTCGGGCTGACTTGAAGCCCTTCATGATGTGAAAAAGCATCCAAAGACGACCCCGTGGATATGGGACATAAATCATTGAAATATATTCGATTTCCTGGAGAAAGAAGCAGCCACGTCCGGCGTCGCCCATGACCCCATGGTCATTTCGATTTTCCTATAAATATCAAATTGTTGAGGGGGGACGCAACGGGGTCATTGTTTAAAGCCGGTTCACACAGCGGCTTTGCGCCTCCTGAGGGAGTACGAGCAAATGGCCGCTGCTCGGCAGAGAGTGCAGCTTCCTATCATGGATCCTCACAACCCATCGCAGTCCGATTGAGCCCGGTATCAACACGGAACGTGCGGGCGGCAGTGATCTCGCCTCCCCTTCGGGCCGCGATGCCGAGGCTCCTGCGGCTACCTTTAGTCCACCCTTAGCGTGTCGAGAACTCCCGAAATCCCGGCCTGCGCTTCTCTGATCGGCGGGTTGAGGTTGTCGCGGATGTCAGCGGGGTGAATGTTCGGAGCCGATTCACACGTAGGACCAGAAAGCCGCTTCGCGGATCAATCCAGCCTTCAGGTCATCCTATGAACAATCCCCGCCTCAAAATCATCGTCAAGCTTTTCGAGACCTGCCGCTACAAGCACGATTGCACGTAGCAGTGCTTCCCGGGGCTTGCGAAATAGTCAAATAATTTGTATATTTCGCATTAATTGAAGGAAGCGTGATGATGGAAAAATTCTCGACCGTCGAATTGCTGCGAGACATCAAGACGGTGACCATGGCGGCAGACCGCCAGCCCGTCGCGATCACGCAGCATCGCAAACCAAGATATGTCCTTATGACCTACGACGAATTTGAAGCTTTGAAAAGCCGAGGTGATCTGCGCCGGGTTTATGGTCCGAACGAAGCTCCCGCAGATCTCGCGGCAATGATCCTTCCCGAGCTTGACCGGCTGATAGAGGAAGGGCGGGATGCCAATGGCTGACGTCCCGGCCAATGGTTCCGTAATCCGATACCCCTATCTCTGGGCGTGGCAACGCGACAAAGGAGAAACGGAAGGGCGAAAAAGCCGACCCGTTTGCATGGTTCTTGCGATTCCCAAGGGGAATCAGACGAACCTCATTCTGCTGGCCATTTCGGGAACGCCGCCTCGCTCTGACCAGACAGCCTTGGAGATTCCACAGCTCGAATGCCGCCGCGCCGGCATTCGTGAATGGAAAGATGCTTGGATCACCGTGTCGGAATTCAATCACGATCTGGCGGAAGCCTCATTCTACTTCGATCCGAATGCGGAAGTGCTGGGATCGTTCAGCAAGGGCTTTCTTGCGAAGATCGCCGCAGCCTTCAAGCCGTTTCTGGCAAGCGCTAATGCCAGAATAAGCCGAACCGAATGAAGCGATGCCCGCGGCATCGTAAACTTAACGGCAACGAGGCCAAACCATGGCGCGGGCAGAGTTCATCGGTCATGCTCGGGCAATTTTCGCCCACAGGTTCATCGCCGCTGAACGCAATTCGCGATGATGGCTGGAGGGGATGTCGTGACGGGGGATGTGGAACAGGTTGGCAATCGGGTCGTGGATGGAGACAAAGCGTTGTAAATGTCGCGGTGACTTGAAGCGCTTCATGACCCGCTCTCGCCGCCGGACTGGTTGGTGAGAATTCTCCGCCCGATTGTTCAACCCTTTGTGGGAGCGATGCTCAACGCCGGGCATGATCTGGCGCTTTGCGGCGTCGTAAGATCGAAGCTTATCGGTGATCATCACCCGCGGCTCTCGGCCCTGGCCCTTCAAAAGCTTGCGTATCAGACGCTTGGCTGCCTTGGCATTTCGGCGGCTTTGCACAAGAACCTCCAAGACGAACCCGTCCTGATCCACAGCGCGCCACAGCCAATGCTTCTTTTCCACCGATCGCAACCACGGCTTCATCGAGGTGCCATTTATCGCCGAGCCGACCGGAGGAGCGGCCGCGGATCTCATTGGCGAAAGTTCGCCCAAATTTCTCCGCCCACAGCCGAACTGTCTGATGGGAGACAATGATCCCTCGAGCCGCCAGCAAGTCCTCGACCATCCGCAGGCTGAGAGGAAACCGGAAATACAGCCAAACGGCGTGAGCAATGATTTCAGCGGGAAAGCGATGGCGGCGATAGAGGGGATCACGGTCTGTCATAGGCCGTCATCGCACATCGAATTCCAGCTTTTAGTTAAATTGACAATGCCGCCGGAAGGATGGTTGCTGGCCGCGACAGCAGCGCGTTGATGCTTTGCGCCTTCTCGACGTCAAGGGGTGTTGCCAATGCCAATATCGGCCCGCGGCTGACTGTCCAAACCTTCTTTATCTCTTGCGTGCTCCTTTCGGACTTCTCGGGAGCGATTGTCGGTCATCCCGAAGTTTGGACTCCGCCAGCTTAGTGGCGAGACTTCAACGTGAAAACCTATCGAAGCCATACAGCACAACTTTCTTTGGCGGTGGCGTCTCCACGAGACGTTTGCGGGTGAGGACGGCCATTCGATCCTCTGCTACCCCGACAGGACCACTATCAGAGTAACCTGTGTTCGGCTCGGCTCCCACGTGGCATGGCCGCCCTGATCTGTAATCAGCTTCTACGGTGAAACGAATTAAAAGCCTCCCAGTCAACATCGCGTCACCTTGTAAAAACAAAAGACGGCTAAGGCCGTTGCTATCGCGATGTGGCCCTGCATCCTCCTTTCAGGCGGCGACAAAGTTAGATTCCAGATGTCCAGAAGAAAGCAAGTTAGAGGGATTTGCCACGACATCCTCGGAACATTTGTTAACCGATACAACGATCTCTGCGTGGCAGGACACCCCACCTGGAGAAATCGGAGCGACAGAAGCTTATGACCCCCACTGTCGCGGCGGCGAGCCCTCGCTCAGTCGAGAGATGTTGCCCAACATTGATGATCTTCTCGTGCTCAACGCGCTGGACCGGAAGCGCGGCTGGCATTAAACCTTTCTCTGATAATGCCAAAAGCGACCGGCGGAGCGCCGATCAATTGCCCGAGTCGAGCGTCCGACCCGGAGAGAAATCGCATAAAAAACAATCTGAAACGATTTTCGCCCACGATTCGTGCAAGGGCGTTGTTGACAGGCGGCGATTTGTAAAGAAAGCTAGGTAAATCGGTTTACTAAAGCGCTTTACTATGGCTGATCTGGTATGCTTGGCAAAAAAGTGACAAGTCTGAAGGATGTGGCAACGGCGGCTGGCGTGTCTGTCACTACGGTTTCGCGCATGCTGAACGGCACACTTGATCTGCCTGCGGCTACCCGAGAGCGGATCGAGACGGCAATCCGGGACCTTCACTACCAGCCCAATCCGCACGCGCGGCGTCTCAGTCGCGGCCGCAGCGACACGATCGGCCTTGTCGTGCCCGATATAGCCAATCCCTTCTTCGCAACCTTCGTCGCTGCCGTCGAAGCGGAAGCGGACACGAACGGCCTGGCCGTTTCGCTCTATGCGACGCTCAACCGACCGGGTCGCGAGATTGCCTACCTCAGCCTGATCGAGCGCAACCATGTCGATGGGTTGGTCTTCATTACCAACCATCCTGACGACGGAGAACTGGCGACGCTGATCAATCGCACCGGCAAAGTCATCGTAGTCGACGAGGACGTGCCGCTCGCAAATGTACCGAAACTTTTCTGCGACAATGAGCAGGGCGGCTACCTCGCCGGACGCCATCTGGCAGAATTCGGCCATCACCGCGCTCTCTACCTCGGTGGCGCGGAAGAGATGATCAGCACGCAACGGCGTTTTCGCGGCCTTCAGCGCGCGATGTCGGATCGCTACGGCGGCAAGGCGGAGGTTATCCGCTATGGTGGCGAATATACAGTGGACTTCGGGCGCGAGGCAGCCCACCGCTTCATCGCCGAAGGGATGCCCACCACGGCGATCTTTGCAGGCTCGGACGAAATCGCCATCGGGCTAATCGAAGTTCTGCGGGCACAGGGAGTATCCATTCCAGCGGATGTTTCCGTCGTCGGTTTCGACGATGTCAGTCCCCTTCACCTCTTCGCTCCGCCGCTGACCGCGATCCACCAGCCGGTGCGCAGGCTGGGGCGGCGGGCTCTCGCGATGCTCGTTGAAACCAATTGGCAGGATGAACAGTCGCTCGCGACGGAAGAACTCCTGCCCGTAGAAATCGTCGTGCGAAATTCCGTTGCACCGCCGGCGAAACAATAAAACTGCAACGTCAAAAACCAAACAGAGGACAAGAGGAACATGAAATCCATCAGACGCAGAACATTCGGTGCCGCGCTTGCCATGACGACCGCCTTGCTCGGCTTCGGCATGACCACGTCACTTGCGCATGCACAGGGCAAGACCTACGCGCTCGTGCAGATCAATCAGCAGGCGCTCTTCTTCAACCAGATCAATGCCGGCGCGCAGAAGGCGGCTGACGCCTCCGGCGACAAGCTGGTCATCTTCAATGCCAACAATGACGCTTCGGCGCAGAACAGCGCAATTGAGACCTATATCCAGCAGAAGGTGGACGGCCTGATCGTCGTTGCCATCGATGTCAATGGCATCATGCCTGCCGTCAACGAAGCCGCGAAGGCCGGCATTCCGGTCGTCGCCATCGACGCCGTCCTCCCGGACGGTCCGCAAAAGGCGCAGATCGGCGTCGACAACGGCAAGGCCGGCGGCGACATCGGCGCCTATTTCGTCGATTACGTCAAAAAGAACATGGGCGGTAAAGCGAAGGTCGGTGTCGTCGGCGCGCTTAATTCCTTCATCCAGAATTTGCGCCAGAAGGGTTTTGAAAACGCCATTAAGGGTAATGACGGCATCACCACCGCCGGCGTCGTCGATGGCCAGAATATCCAGGACAACGCGCTTTCCGCCGCTGAAAACCTGATAACCGGCAATCCCGACATGACGACCATCTATGCCACCGGCGAGCCGGCTCTGCTCGGCGCCATCGCCGCGGTTCAGAGCCAGGGCAAGCAGGATTCGATCAAGATCTTCGGTTGGGATCTGACAGCGCAGGCGATCTCCGCCATCGACAGCGGCTTTGTCGTTGCCGTGGTCCAGCAGGATCCGGCTGGCGAAGGCAAGGCAGCGGTCGAAAGCCTTGCCAAGCTCTCCGCCGGCGGCTCGGTCGAAAAGACGATTTCGATCCCGATCACGATCGTCACCAAGGCCAATGTCGACCCCTATCGTGCGATGTTCAAATGATATCCGATCAGCAGCCAGTCGCTGCTGCCGGCGCCGGGGACCCGAACGGTCCCCGGCAGCCCGGCGGCGCGCGGGGTAGCGTACCCGCAATATCCCTTCGGGGTATCCGCAAGGTCTTTGGATCCCATCAGGCGCTTCGCGGCGTCGATCTCGACCTCTATCCCGGCGAGTGCCTTGGCCTGGTCGGCGACAATGCCGCGGGCAAGTCGACGCTGACCAAGGTCATTTCGGGAACCTATATCCCCGATGACGGGACCATCGCCGTAAATGGCGACGTCGTGCGCCTGTCGGGTCCGGCGGATGCACGCAACCGGCATATCGAGATGGTGTTCCAGGATCTGAGCCTGTGCGACCATGTCGACGTTGTCGGCAACCTCTTTCTTGGTCGCGAGCTCACCAAGGGACCGTTCCTCGATCACTCGCGCATGATCGCGGAAGCCCGCAAGATGCTGGACGCGCTGGAGATCCGTATTCCCAGGCTCTCTGCGAAGGTGGAAAAGCTGTCCGGCGGTCAGCGCCAGGCAATTGCGATCGCCCGGGCGGCGTCCTTCAATCCAAAGGTCCTCATCATGGATGAGCCGACCTCGGCGCTTGCCGTGGCCGAAGTCGAGGCTGTGCTTGCGCTCATCAATCGAGTGAAGGCAAAAGGCGTCTCTGTCGTCCTCATCACGCACCGCCTGCAGGACCTTTTCCGCGTCTGTGATCGCATCGCAGTCATGTACGAGGGAACCAAGGTCGCCGAACGCAACATCGCCGAGACCAACCTCGAAGATCTGGTGAAGCTCATCGTCGGAGGCGAAAGACATTGACCGTCTACACTGAACGCTCAAAGGGCCATCCATTCGCCGACTTCCTTGCCGAACATGCGCAGGTCCTGTCGATCGCCGTCTTCTTCATCGTCTGCCTGCTGTTTTTCTCGGCGATGACAACGACGTTCATGACGCTCGGAAACATCCTGAACATCATCCGCCAGGCAGCGCCTATCCTTGTCGTCGCGATCGCCATGACGCTGGTGATTGTGACCGGCGGCATCGATCTTTCGGTCGGCTCGGCCGTCGCGCTCATCAACGCCGTCGCGGCGATCATCCTTGCGACGGGTGCGCCATGGCCGCTTGTCGTTATCGGGATGCTTATATTCGGCGGTGTGGTCGGGCTGTTGCAAGGCTGGTTCGTCGCCTATCAGGGCATACCGGCCTTCATCGTCACGTTGGCGGGCCTCTCTATCCTGCGCGGCGTGGCGCTCTACCTGACGCAGGGCTATTCGATCCCGATTAACAATCTGCCCGGCTTCTTCTTTCTCGGACGCGGCGAGATCCTGTCGATCCCGTTTCCGGCAATCGTCGCCATAGTTGTTGCCGCCCTCGGCGTCGTCATTGTCACCTACACCAAATACGGCCGGCAGATCATCGCGGTCGGCTCCAATCTGGAGGCCGCGCGGCGTGTCGGCATGCCGGCCAAATGGATCGTCGCGTCCGTCTATATGGTGTCGGGCATTGCCTGCGGCATTGCCGGCATCCTGACGGCCGCCCGTCTCGGCTCCGGCTCGTCGAATGCCGCCGTCGGCTTCGAGCTGCAGGTGATTGCGGCCGTCGTCCTCGGCGGCACATCGCTGACCGGAGGACGCGGCACGATGATCGGCACGGTGCTTGGCACTCTGACCATCGCCGTCATCGGCAATGGCCTAATCCTGATGCACATTTCGCCGTTCTTCACGGAGATCGTCACCGGCGCGATCATCCTGATCGCCATTTGGCTCAACACACGGATCTTCACCACGAACTTCCGATTCGGCGCGAAAAAGCGAGACTGACATGGCAAGCGAACTTTCGGAAGGGCATCTCGGCTCCGGCAAGGTCATGACCGTTCGCGGGCCTGTGTCCGTCGACAGCCTTGGCGTGACGCTGATGCACGAGCACATTCTCAACGATTGCCGTTGCTGGTGGCATGCGCCCAAGACGCCGGAGCGTCAATATCTGGCGGACGGCTTCGTCTGCATGGAAATCCTGAGCGAGTTGCATCAGGATCCCTTCGTCAACAAGCATAACATCACGCTCGACGACGAAGTGCTGGCGATCAAGGAGCTTGCCGATTTCGCCAATCAAGGTGGCAAGACTGTGATCGAGCCGACCTGCCAGGGAATTGGCCGCGATCCCCGCGCGCTGGCACGCATTTCGGAAAAGACCGGCCTAAACATCATCATGGGTGCGGGCTTCTATCTCGGCTCCTCGCATCCGGCCAAGGTCGCGTCGATGAGCGTCGAGGCGATTGCGGACGAAATTGTTGCCGAAGCACTTCGTGGCGCTGAGGGAACCGATGTGAAGATCGGTTTGATCGGCGAGATCGGCGTATCGTCCGACTTTACCGATGAGGAAAAGAAGTCGCTGCGGGGTGCTGCGCAAGCGCAGGTGCGCACCGGCCTGCCGGTGATGGTGCATCTACCCGGCTGGTTCCGGCTTGGTCATCAGGTGTTGGATATCGTCGCTTCAGAGGGGGCCGACCTCAGGCACACAGTGCTTTGCCATATGAACCCGTCGCATGACGACCTTGCCTATCAGAGCGAGCTTGCGGCGCGCGGCGCCTTCATCGAATACGACATGATCGGTATGGATTTCTTTTATGCCGATCAGCAGGTGCAATGCCCGAGCGACGACCAGGCGGCGCATGCAATCGTCGAGCTCATCGAGAGGGGACATCGCGACCGCATCCTGCTGTCGCATGACGTCTTCCTCAAAATGATGCTGAAGCATTACGGCGGCAACGGCTACGGCTATATCCTCCGTCACTTCCTGCCGCGGCTCAAGCGGCATGGTCTCGACGACGCCAGCCTTGACATCCTCATGCGCGACAATCCGCGATCGGTTTTCGAGGCAAAGCACGCCTCCTCAAAATGAATGGAAAGACCATGACAAAGAAAGTTCTTCTCGTCGGCGAAAGCTGGGTGAGTTCCGCCACGCACTACAAAGGGTTCGACCAGTTCGGTAGCGTGACCTTTCACCTTGGCGCCGAGCCGCTGGTCAAGGCGCTGAAAGGCAGCGAATTCGAGCTGACCTACATGACGGCTCACGAGGCGGTCGAGAAATTCCCCTTCGACATGGCCGGGCTAGAAGCCTATGACGCCATCATCCTCTCGGATATCGGAGCAAATTCTCTCCTTCTGCCGCCGGATGTCTGGCTGCATTCGAAGACCGTGCCGAACCGCCTCCGGCTGATCAAGGCTTGGGTGGAAAAGGGTGGGGCGCTGATGATGATCGGCGGCTATTTCTCCTTCCAGGGGATCGACGGCAAGGCGCGCTGGCGACGCACGCCGGTCGAAGACGTGCTGCCCGTCACCTGCCTTCCCTATGACGACCGCGTCGAGATGCCGGAGGGATCGATTGCCTCGATCATCAAGCCGGACCATCCGACCGTTGCCGGCATGATAGGCGAATGGCCCTTCCTGCTGGGCGTCAATGAAGTGGAAGTGCGCGACAGGCCGGATGTGGAGGTGATCGCCCGCGTGCCGGAGGATCAGGGCGGACATCCGCTCCTTGTCGTCGGCGCCTTCGGCAAAGGTCGTACGGCCGCCTGGACCTCGGATATCGGCCCACACTGGCTGTCGCCGGCCTTCTGCGAATGGGAAGGCTATGGGCGTCTCTGGAAGAATGTGCTCGGCTGGTTGACCAGGATGAGCTGAGCGTTTCAGCCGGAAAGGATTTCGGCGAGTTCGGCACTCGTGGGGAAGGCGGATCGTGTTCCCCGACGGCTGACTGTTACGGCGGAAGCACGGGCGGCATCGCTGATCGCCCTTTCGTCCAGCCGACCCGTCCGGCGCGCGGCGGAAGCGATGGCAACAGCCATGAACGTGTCACCGGCTCCCGTCGTGTCGATGACCGAAGCGGGGGCGGAGGGAACCGTGACAGTGCCTTTGGCTTCCGCCAGCAACGCGCCTTCGCCGCCTGCGGTGAGCACAACCTGGCAGACACCCGCCGCCAACAAACGCGCCGCTGCGGCCGCGCCGGATGCTCCGGTGAGGCTCAGCGCTTCGCCCTTATTGAGGAATGCCATGTCGACAAGAGGCCAGAGTTCGGAAAAATACGGGCGCAACGGCGACGGATTGAATGCCGTGACAATCCCGCGTCGCTTGGCATCGGCAAGGAGGCCGCGTGTCACCTCTTCCGACAGATTGCCCTGCATGACGACGATATCGCCAGCCTGTGCTGCCGAAAGGGCGTCGAGCGCTGCGGCAAGCGTCATTGCCTCGGCCGATCGGGTGGTGGTGACGATGGCGTTTTCGCCATCGGGCGTCGTGAAGATGATGGAGAAATCGCTGGAGGCGTCGGGGAACTGCAAAAGTCGGGCCTCGACCGGCTCGCTTGCCAGTTGCTCGCGAATGGTCTCGCCGCGGAAATCCTCGCCGATCGCTGTCACAAAGGATGTCGCCAGGCCGCAGCGACCGATGACGACCGCCTGGTTGGCGCCCTTGCCGCCAAGGTCGCGACTTTCCTCACGGCCAAAGATGGACGCGCCGGCTTCCGGCATCGTCGTAACTGAGATGGTTTCGTCGACGGCGACGTTGCCGATCACATACACACGCATGATGAGCTTTCACTGAAAAGGAAAAAAGATGCAGGACATATCCGACAAGGCTTCAAGCGCCATACGGGAAATATTCGGCAGAGACAAGGCATTGATCGGCATGGTCCATTGCCCGCCGTTCCCAGGCGCGCCGCGCTACAAGAGCGCCAGCATGGACACGATCTATGATGCATGCATGCGTGATGCCGAGGCATTAATCAAGAACGGGATCCATGGCCTCATCATCGAAAATCACGGTGATATCCCGTTCTCGAAGCCCGATGATATCGGCCACGAAACCGCGGCGTTCATGTCCGTCGTCACCGATCGCATCGTCCGTGCGCTCGATGCTCCCCTGGGAATCAACGTGCTTGCCAACGCGCCCATTCCGGCTTTCGCCATCGCCATGGCGGGCGGCGCGCGCTTCATCCGCGTCAACCAATGGGCCAACGCCTATGTCGCCAACGAGGGCTTCATGGAAGGCCGTGCCGCCGAAGCCATGCGCTATCGCTCGCTGCTGCGCGCGGAACACGTCAAGGTCTTCGCCGACAGCCATGTCAAACACGGGGCCCATGCGATCACCGCCGACCGGACCATCGAGGAATTGACCCGCGACCTCGTCTTCTTCGACGCGGATGTCGTCATCGCCACCGGCCAGCGCACCGGTAATTCCGCGACGATCGAGGAGATCGAGGAGATCGGTGCTGCGACCCATTTGCCGCTTCTCGTCGGCTCCGGCGTGACCAGCGGCAATATCGTCGAGATCCTGAAGCGGACCAACGGAGTCATCGTTGCCTCGTCGCTGAAGGAAGACGGCGTCTGGTGGAAGCCGGTCGAGGTTGCTCGTGTCACGGCCTTCCTTGAGGCCGCCAAGCCGGCACTGGAGGCCTGAAGCGTATGACGGAAAGCCTTTCGCAACAAATCCTATTCGAGAATGCCGCCGTCTTCGAAGCAATGGTCAACCACCGCTTCGTTGAGGACATTAAGGCCGATCGTCTGACGAAATCCGTCTTCGAGCGTTACCTGGTCTTCGAGGGAGCCTTCGTCGATACGGCAATCTCGATCTTTGCTTTCGCCACCGCGAAAGCGGTAGTGATCGAACACAAGCGCTGGCTGATCGGTGTTCTTGATGCGCTTGCCAATCACCAGATCGCCTATTTCGAGAAGACGTTCGCGGTTCGGGGCATTGATCCCTCGGCCTATGACGCCGACAGGCCGGAGGTCGCCGCCTTCCGCGATGGAATGCTAGCGATCGCGCGCGACGGTGGTTTCCTTGACACCGTCGTCGCCATGTTCGCGGCCGAGTGGATGTACTGGACCTGGTGCAAGGTAGCCAGCCTCTGCACGATTAGCGATCCGCTTTTGAAAGAATGGATTGATCTGCATGCCGCGCCCGAATTCGAAGCGCAGGCAATCTGGCTGCGCAATGTGCTCGACAAGGCGGGTGAAACCCTCGACGCTGCCGAGAGAACGCGCCTCAGCGGCATATTCGGTCGCGCGCAGCAGCTCGAGATCGATTTTCATGACGCACCATATCTCTGAGGGGAGCCGCGATTGCGAGGAATATGCCTCGAAGCACTACGTAGATCGATGGGGCATTCCGGTAGATGAAAGCGACCTAACTTCTCATCATTTTGTGGCCCCGGATAACCCGGCCGGTTCACGTGCTCCGGTTTACCGCTGGCTCTCGACTGCAGTGCCCTCGCGCTGCATCAGCTACCGGGCAACTGACACCCGGGCCGTGTATGACGCGGTTATTGCAGGCGCTGGACTTGGTTTTTTGCCTACTTTTGTTGGGCAGTCTCGGGGAGAGCTTGTGGAAATTCTGCCTTCGCGCGGCGATTGGATCTCCGATATTTGGCTGGTCACGCATGTCGATCTGCATCGAACGTTTAAGGTTCAGAAGTTTCTTGAGTTCATCAAGGCTGCTGCCCCTGGTGGCCCGGCATGCAGCCTCCTCCTCTGACAGATTGAAATTTTCTTTTTGAATGATGGTTTGGACCGCTTTTCGTGGTGGCACCGAGGATGCCGGCTGGGATGATGTCGGGCGAACTGAGAAATTGACCCCAATCGATCTGGGCGGTGGACAATTCATCAAAGTTGAGTTCTCGCAGGAATTGCCCACGCACAGGGTCCCTGAGACCGCCACACTGCTGGCATCGTCAGACATGCCGCTTTACTCCGCAAAGAACGATGGCCGCAATCGAGATGAGGTATTCTCAACGTCCCTGACAGAAAAACTCGGCGAGCAAAACAGTTCTGGTCGACGGCACGCGAGGGCCGCCGCTAGCTTTTATCGCGTGCGGATCATTTGCTCGAAAACGTGCAAAATCAGAGCATCATAGCGATACGCTGACGTTCCATAGTAGACATCAAGCTCTCAAGTTTCACCTTGCTCCTTATTCCTACTGCTCGCCAAACATTTCCAGGCGAGGTCGGCAGCCGTGAACTTGTCACAGTTGAAAGACGCCGCCGCCCTCCAGTCGCCTTCCACTTCGGGACGTTCATGATTTCTTGGCAGGTCTTCCATGCAAGAAATCATGACCTCCGGGATATTTATTGACATCGCCTCGCCGGTGTCAATAAATCCATTTGTTGGATTAATGTGGATATGGACAAATGGCGAACCCAATCATTCTAAAGGGCGGTACGATCTATCGCGGTATCGGCGACGCGGTAATTCATCAGGGCTTTGTCGAAATCATTGATGGAAAGATCGGTCGTGTCGGGGCAGTGTCTGACCTGAGTTCGGATCTTCCGGGCGAGGTGATAGACACGACCGGATGTACGGTGACGCCAGGTGTGATCGACACCCACATGCACGTCTTCCACGAACCGCAGATGTTGTGCCTTTCTGAAGGAGCCGCTGCCCTCTGGGGCGCCAACTATGCACAATCCGCGTTGCGCGCGGGCGTTACGACGATGCGCGATCTCGGTGCACAGACCAATGCTGTCTTCGGCTTGAAAAAAGCGATCAACGAAGGATACGTGGTCGGGCCGCGGTATCTGGTCAGTGGCAAGGCCATCTGCATGACGGGTGGCCACGGCTGGGCAAATCTCAGCGCTGAAGCCGACGGCATCGATGGTGTCCGCCATCTCGCCCGCGAGCAGCTCAAGGCCGGAGCCGATGTCATCAAGGTCATGGCCACCGGCGGCGCCGGTACGCCGGGAGAACTACCAACCTCTGTCCAACTCGGCGTGGAGGAAATCCGTGCAGCGGTCGAAGAGGCGCACAAGGCTGGCAAACCGGCCGCCGCACACGCCCTGGCGACCCAGGGTATCATCAATGCCGTCGAAGCCGGCGTCGACACGATCGAACATGGCGTCTTCCTGGACGATCGTGCGATCGACCTGATGCTGAAGCGCAATGTCGCGCTGTGCCCGACGATTTCGGTTTATCCGCGGATCATTTCCCGCGGCCCTGCGGGCGGTGAAGCAGCCTTCGTTGTGGAAAAATCACGGCCATTGCTGGCCCCACATTTCGAAAGCCTGCGAAAAGCGGTGGCAGCCGGCGTGCGCATCGTCTTCGGTACCGACGCAACTACCCTCTATAACCCGGTCGGCGACTTCGCAGACGAAATGGATCTGATGGTCAAGGCCGGGATGTCGCCCGTCGATGTCATCCGCTCGGCAACCGGAATAGCGGCCGAAATCTGCGGCGTTCAAAATATCACCGGCACTCTTGAGGAAGCGAAGGCCGCTGACGTCCTAGTCGTCAGCGGCAATGCAACGGAAGACATTGCGGCAATGAATACGCCGAAGTTTGTCTACAAGGACGGTGTACTCGTCTATGCCCAAGGCCACGGCTACCGCCATGCCAATCTCAGCGCTCGCCCGGTGCTGAAGCCGGATCTGGCGCTCTGAGGCACAAGCCTACGGCGCCCGCAAAGGGCGCCATAGGCCTTACCGAAGCCAGGACGACATCTTTATCGTCAACTGTTTCGATTCGTTTGGCGCAATAATCGTCACGCCAGGCTTTTGCGAGAAATCTCCGGCAAAATCAACGGGATCGGCATAACCGAGGCAGGGCTCAATACAGAGAAAATCGCTGCCCGGCTTCATCCAGAGGATCAGTTGCGGCATATCGGGGAAATCCAGCTTTATTCCCGCCGAACCATCCTGCGTCTGAAATCGCAGCGAACGACTGCGAGAATTCAGAAACGCCAAGCCGCCATCGGCGAAAAGCTGCTCCCGCAGCCGAAGCGCGCCCTCATCAAGCGGAAGACGGTGGCGATCGGGACCAATCTGGCGATTGACCGGTCGCGTATAGTCCAGCCATTCGTCATCGCTGAAGATCAGAACGTGTCCGTCCTTCGGTTGATCCCGGCGCAGCGGCCAGGAAAACCCCGGATGGAAGCCGAGGCTGAACGGCATGCTGGCAGCGCCGCTATTCTCGATCTCGGCCATGATAGAGAGATTGGTTTCCGACAGCATATAGTTTATCCGAAACACAAATTCATAGGGATAATGCCGCCTCGTCTCCGCATTGGAAACGAGTTCCAATGTGCAGCTATCTTGGCTCTTCGCTATGGTTTCAAAAATGCTGGCGCGCGCAAAACCATGCATCGGCATCGGATAGGCTCGGCCATCAACCTTGATGTTATCATCGCTGGTCCGCCCGACCACGGGAAAAAGAAAAGGCGCAGTTTCGGGCCAGACAGAGATGTCCGGTGTCCAAAGCAGATTCCAGTCATCGAGGCGAAGATCCTGCAATTCGGCGCCGCGGTCGCTGATGCGAGCCTGCATTGGCCCAGCCCTTAGCTCGTGAACTTTCACCATCGCATCCTCCGTCCTGTCGATTTTGCCGGGTCATGAACATTGGCTTGAATTACCCGACACTTTCAATTAAATCCAATAAATAGATTAAATAGTTCATCGCGCTGCTGGTGGCATCGTCCCGGGGGCGGCCGGCGAGTCCAGGAGACGCAATGTCGATCGAAGTCTACATGTCGGAACAGGGTCAGGTGATCGAAAACGCCCTGAACCATGAAAGCATTGCAGCAGCAGCCGAGAATATTCCAACCTTCGATCGCGTTATTCTCATCGGTTCCGGTTCCTCGCTGAATGCGCTGACCATCGTGCGGGCTTTCATGCAGGCATGCCTTCGCCGTGCCGTCGAGGTCATCAATCCCGCCGTCTTTCTCAAGACGATTGACGATATCTATGGGCACCCGCTTGTCGTCGTTCTTTCGCAAAGCGGCAGGAGCACGACATCCGTCGAAGCGGTCACGAAAGCGCAGGAGCGCGGGTGGCACAGCATTGTCATCACGGCTGATCCGACAAGCCCCATCGGCGGCTATGGATCGAGCACGATCCACCTCCCGATCGGCGACGAACCGATCGGGCCGAAGACGAAAGGCTTTACCGCCAGCGTCGCGGCTTGCCTCGCGTTCGCGCTGAAACTTGCCGACCGCGACGTCCCGTCAACCACCGCGGCCGACGTCGATGCCCTGCTGGAGATGTCAGCGTCCGCGACCTCCGAACTGCTGCAAGACCGGGACGTTCCCAATTACATCGCCATTTCCGGAACCGGTCGATTTCTGGGTGTCGCGATGGAAGCGTCGCTTAAGATCGCCGAGATCGCCGGACTTCCGACCGCCGCCTTCGAGCCCGAAGAGCTGCTGCACGGCCGATTGCACGGCGCAACGACCGAAAGCCTGGTCATTATGATCGCTGATTCCATCGAAAGCCGAGAAGAAGCGTTCAACGTTGCAAGCGTGATGGGGGATCGAAACGTTCATGTCGCCCTCCTGAATCTGACCACCACTGCCTCGCCATATGACTGGCTGCTCGCGGACCGTATCGCGATCGCCCCCTTTGACGCGGTCGCTGCCGTCATTCCGTTCCAGCGGCTTGCGGTCGATCTGGCGCTGCGGCAGAACATGGTTCCGGACGAGATGCGCTACCCGGGACTTTCCAGGGCGCTCGCCATCAAGACCTTTGCGCGGTGAAGCCGATGATTCTGGGTATCGATATCGGTGGGACGGCGATCAAGGCTGGTGCGGTAGCTGAACATGGTCGGATTTTGGCACGACAGACCTTGCCTTTCGACAGAAGCCTTTCTTTTGAAGAGCTCATCAGCGTATTCGCTAGGATATGCGATACGCTTGAATCAGAAACGCGAGAGCTGGCGACGGCGATCGGCGTCTGCATGCCCGGCTTTGTCGACCGCGAGACAGGCATGCTTGCCGACGGCGGCGCCAACGTACCGGCGCTTCGACAAGGCCCGCTCGCTCTGGCTCTTTTCGAGAAGACGGGCCGGCCCGTACATCTGGAAAATGACGGCGTTGCCGCAACCTTTGGCGAGCAGCGTTTCGGTGCGGGGCGCAATGTCGGACGGTTCGCGCTTTTAACGATCGGCACGGGCGTCGGGGGTGCCGTCTCGATCGATGGCAATGTCGTCACCGGCTCGCGCGGCGAACCGCCGGAGATCGGCGCAACCGTCTTAGGTGAGACCCGACCGGGAATGCCGCAGACATTCGAAAAGCTGGCCTGCGCGGCCGCTTTCATCGAGCGATATAACGGTCTTTGCAAAGACAGGTCTGTTGAAAGCGTGCCGGAACTGTTTGCGCGCATCGCTGAAGACCAGCTGGCGCGCCAAACCGTTGACGAGATCGCCCGCGTCATCGCGCAAGTGCTGTCGGCGCTGATCAATTCACTAAGCCTGGATGCGTGCGTCATCGGCGGCGGCGTGGCTGCGGCGGGTGAGGCGCTCCTTGAGCCGATCCGCTCGCATCTGACGTCTTACGTCTGGCCGCTGCTGCTGAAAAAAACCAGGGTCATCGGCGCCGAATGCGGCAATGATGCCGGATTGGTCGGCGTCGCCTCGCTGGCCGCCGATACAGTCGCTCCAAAATAGGTTCTCAGCCGCCTTCGGCTCGTTCTTTTTTGAGGACGGAGAAATCAGGGGTCATGCTGTCGAAGATCGCCAGCGATGCCGCCCCGAGGACACGCGTGTCGAGGCCGCTTTCCGATTTCAGCAGCCGGCCGGATGCATTGTTGTGCTGGCTGCTGACACTGATCAGCGAGGGCTTGATCCTGGCGATCAGCCCATCGAGGATGGAATCGGGAACGGGGCCGCCGAGAATGACGACCTGCGGATCGAAGAGGTTTTCGATCGTCACCAACGCGTTGCGCAGATGGTCGGCGGCCTCGTCCAGCCATGCGACCAGCTTTGGTTCCTCATCTTCGAACGCCTTGTAGAGACGGTCGAGGTCGATGGATTTCAGGCTCTCCGGTTCGCCTGTCAAATCCGCGAAAGCGGCGGAAAGCGAAACATAACGTTCCAGACACCCTCTGTTGCCGCAGGAGCAAAGCCTCCCGTTCGGAACGCTGATGATGTGTCCCAGCTCTCCCGACATCCCGAATGCCCCGCGATAGGGGTGACTGGAAATGATAATGCCGCCGCCGAGGCCGACGCCGAGATAGATGTAGAAAAAATCCGAGAATTGCCGGCCCGCGCCAAACAGAAGTTCGCCGAGCGCGCCGGCCGTCGCATCATTGTCGAGAAAAATCGGCATGTTGAGCCGCTGCTTCAGGTTCTCGACGACAGGGAAATCCAGCCAGTCCGGAACGGAGCTGGGACCGAGCACGGTCGGATTCCCCTCCGACACCAGCACCGGCATGACGACGCCCGCACCCCATATGCGCTCACGAGGTACCTTGGCCTTGTTGATCAGTTCATTCACCGCCGCCTCTATCAGCGGCAGGACGACGGCGGGTGTCGGATGCGTCACGGGCAACTCGATTTCCGCCTGCACCTCGCCGCCAAGATTGAGCAGAACGACGACCAGACGACGATGATCGAAGGAGATGCCGAACGAAAAGGCTCCCGAGGGATTGATGACGAGATCGATCGGCGGCTGGCCGCGCCCGCCGGTCTTGCGCGCCTTTTCGATCAGCAGCCCATCCGGTTTGAACTGGTCGATGATGTTGGTCACGGTCTGAGCCGAGAGCCCTGTCAGGCGAGCGACTTCGGCGCGCGACAGCGGGCCGTTCAGCCGTATCGTCTCCAGGACGACACGGCGGTTGAAACGCTGCGTGCGATCGAGGTTCGTACCAAACAACATAGTGGCTCCTTCGGCGACACTTCGTCAGATTCTTGTTGCATTCCGACCGTGACATGATTAAATCCAATTAATGGATTAAAAAAGTCGGCGCGACAATTTTCGTGCTTTTCGCATCATCCCATTTCTAAACGCAAGGGAATTTGGATGAATCTGGCCGATGCAAGGACTTCGCGCCCATTGCTGCTCGGAAACCGCCACATGGTTTCGGCGGGTCATCCGCTTGCGGCGCTGGCCGGCTTCAATATTCTCGAGGCTGGAGGAAATGCCATCGATGCCGGCGTTGCCGCCGGTTTCGCGCTGAATGTCGTGCATCCGGACATGGCCAATCTGGGCGGCGTCGCTCCGATCATGCTTTACTCCACTGAGCGGAAGAAAGTGACGACGATCGCCGGCATTGGCCAATGGCCGGAGCTTGCAACGCTCGACGCCGTGAGCAAGGCCGGCAATGGTCGCATTCCAGTCAGTCCACAGCGCTGGGTCGTGCCGGCGGCGGTCGGCTCCTGGCTGACGGGGCTTGAACGCTACGGCACGCTGTCTGCCGCCGAGGCGCTCGCCCCGGCGATCGATCTCGCTGAGAACGGTTTTCCGGCGCATTATTTCCTCTGCTACAATGTTTCGATCTCGCAAGCCGCCTGGGCGGACTTTCCCGACAACCGGGCAATCTACATGCCGGAAGGCCATCTGCCGGTCGAAGGCGACGTGATCCGCCAGTCCGGCTTGGCCGATACGCTGAAGCGTCTTGTCGCGGCCGAGAGATCAGCGGGCGGCAGCCGCGAAGACGGCATACGGGCCGCTCGCGACTGCTTCTACAAAGGCGATATTGCCCAGGCGGTCGATCGCTTTTCGCGCCAGGTCGGCGGCTTCGTTCGCGCCTCGGACATGGCCGCTTTCGTCGCCCGGGAAGAACCGCCCGTTTCCACCTCGTATCGCGGCCGGCGGTTCTACGCTTGCGGGCCGTGGTCGCAGGGGCCGGCGGTGCTGCAGATGCTGAACCTCGGCGCGCGTTTTGATCTGGCCGCACTCAACGAGGCCGACCTTGCCCACACGCTGATCGAGATCGTCAAGCTGGCCCTGGGTGACCGCAACCGACATTACGGCGATCCGCGCTTCGTCGATGTTCCGATCGAGCGTCTGTTGTCCGAGGAGCACGCCCAAAGACTGGCCGGGCTGATCGCGCCATCCCGGGCGAACGATGTTCCCCACGATCCGGTTCAGGGATCGGCCAGTCCGGACACCACCTTCGTCTGCGTCGTCGATGCCGATGGCAACGCCTTCGCGGCGACGCCGAGCGACAGCACCATGCTGGTGACGCCGATCGTGCCGGAGCTTGGTTTCGGCATCTCCGATCGGGGACTGCAGGCATCGCTCGATCCTCAGGATGCCAATTGCGTGGCGCCCGGCAAGAGGCCGCGCCTGACGCCAAACCCGGGCCTGATGCTGAGCGACGATGGATTGATGGTCTTTGGCACGCCCGGCGGCGAGGTACAGACGCAGGCCATGCTGCAATTCCTCGTCAATCATATCGATCGCGGCATGAACTTGCAGGCCGCCTGCGAACATCCGCGATGGGCAAGCTACGGCGTGCCGACAACCGAGGATCCGCATTTCATGGAGCCAAAGATGGTGCGGGTCGAAGAAGGGCTCGAACATGCCATTGGCGCGGATTTGCGCAGCCGGGGGCACCGTGTCGAGGCTTGGCCGTTGCGGGCATCGCTGGCCGGCGGCATTTGCGCGGTCGAGCGCCATCACCGATCTGCGGTGCTGTACGGTGCTGCCGATCCGCGCCGGATGAGCTACGCCGTCGGCAGATAAACCGGACTTGACCAAATAAAGATAAAGGGAACAGAAGCATGAAAATTTCACGTCGTTCTGTGATCAAGACCATGGGTGCATCCACGGCCGCCGTGGCGCTCTATTCGCAGGGCCTGCGCTCGACCTTCGCGCAATCTGGCAAGGGACTTACCTACTGGGGTCACAACTATCAGACACGTGTGGAAATCGTGAACAAGATCATGGTCCCCGGCTTCCTGAAGGAAACCGGCATCCAGGTCATCCACGAGGATTTCGAGACCAACCAGAACGAGTTGAAAATCCTGACGGCATGGGCCGGTGGCGGCGAAGGCGGCCCTGACCTTGTCTCCGTCGGCGACAACAATGTGACGAACTATGTCTATCGCAAGCTGGTCGCGCCGGTGGATTACACCGCCTTCGGCTTCAAGACGCAGCAGGAATTGGTCGATGCTTTCGAGCCCGGTGTGCTCGACGGCTTCATCGTCGACGGCGTTCTCTACGCGGTGCCGATGGATCTTGCCTCCATCTCCATGTACTACCGCAAGGACTTCTTCAAGGAAGCCGGCCTTGATCCCGAAAAGCCGCCGCAGACTTGGGATGAGGTCATGGAAATGGGCAGGAAACTCACCAAGACCGATAGCAACGGCACCGTGACCCGCGCCGGCTGGGGCTGGATGGCACGCAGCATCTCCTCGCATTTCTACTATTGGGGCACTCTGCTTCCGCAGAAGGGCGTCGATTTCCTGAATGCAGCAGGTGACGGCAACGGCTTCAGCAATGACGCCGGCATGGCCGCTTTCCAATATCTCTACGACACGTTCCACGGCGACAATCGCATCAGCGCGCTCGGTCTTGCGCCGACCATCGATCCGGTTGACGACTTCGGCTCCGGCCGCGTGGCAATGATGAATTCCGGTCTCTGGCTCGCACCGTCCGTCGAGGCCAAGTTTCCGAAAGTCACCTACAAGGACGGTATCTATGGCGTTGCCCGCCTGCCGCAGTTCAAGGGCGACAAGCCGGCGACCCGCCTGAACCCCTGGGTATATATGGTCAGCGCCAAATCACAGGTTCAAAAGGAGTCGTGGCAGTTCGTCGCCTACATGACGCAGCGTCCCGAAAGCCGGGATATCTGGTTCAGCAAGGCACATTACGTCCTGCCGTGGAAAGGATTCCGGACGACGGATGCGGTCAAAGCTTTAGGTTATGGCAGCGTCTTCTTCGACGATCTCGAAATCGGCGTTCCCCTGCCGCGTACCCATCGCTTCAATGAGCTCGCAACCGCCGTCGCCCAGGCCTACGACCGCATCTCAGCCAATGGCGACAAACCGGATGCGGTGGTGCCGGATCTGGCAAGCGACATCGATAATCTGCTCCAGAGCTGACATGCCTGTGCCGCATTTTTTCGTACAGCATGGCCAAGGAATATAGGGGGCGACCCATGGGTGAACCGGTGTCCACAACGAAGAAGCAGCGACGCAGCCTATCGCCCCGTGAGCTTCGTTCGCGATTGCGCAAGGAATATCCCTATGCGGGGACGGCTTGGCTCATGGTCCTGCCCTCCGTCTTGTTTTTCGCGGTCTTCGTCATCTATCCCGTCTGCAACGCTTTCTATGTCAGCCTGACATCGTGGGATCTGATCAGTCCGCCGAAATTCATCGGGCTGGGCAACTATGTCAGGCTTTTCTCGGACCGGTCGTTCCTGAATTCGGCCATGGTGACTATCTATTACACCTTCGTCTTGATCATTTTCGAGCTGCCGATTTCACTTGGCCTCGCGCTGCTTCTCGACCGCAAGATCAAGGCGCGCGGTCTCTATCAGGCGATCATCTTTGCGCCCGCCGTGCTGACGATGGTGGCGGTCGCGATGATCTGGCGCGTGGTCTATGCGCCGACTTCAGGTCTTTATCTGATGTTTACCGAGCCCTTCGGCATTGGTGGCGTTCAATGGCTGAACAACCGCAATCTCGCCATGCCGGCGATCCTTATCGTTAGCGTTTGGAAGAATATCGGCTACTACATGGTCATTTTCCTGGCCGGCTTGCAGGCAATTCCCTCTTCCTATTACGAGGCGGCCCGCATGGACGGGGCGGGGAATTGGGCGATCTTCCGCAATATCACCCTGCCGCTGCTGAAGCCCTTCATCCTGTTCGTATCGGTCATCTCCATCATCCGCGCGTCGCAGGCCTTCAGCCTGTTTTACTCACTGACGAGCGGTGGCCCGGCCAATGCGACCAAGGTGCTGCCCTATCTGATCTATGATGTCGCCTTCGGTTTCAATCGCATGGGCTACGCCTCGGCCATGGCCGTCGTGATGTTTGCGGCACTCCTCGTCCTGACGATCATTCAATTCCGTGTTCTAAGGCCGCAGGCATGAGCGATACTCCCCTCGAAAACAGCGCTGCCGCGACGCGTGTCCGGCGACCGGCGAAGCGATCCCATCTCGATCGCGGCAACTGGATCATACATCTGATCCTGATCGTCGCTTGCGGTCTCATCGTCACCCCGCTGGTGTGGATGGTGATCACGGCGCTCAAGTCGCATGAGGATGTCTTCGACAAGCCGCTCTGGTGGATACCCCCACATCCTCTGCTGAAGGAAAATATCCAGCACGTTCTCGATCGTATCAATTTCTTTCGTTATTTCATGAACAGCGTCATTGTTGCGACGTCGGTGACGCTTCTCGACCTGTTTTTTTCGACGCTCTGCGGCTACGCGCTCGCGAAATACCGCTTTCCCGGACGGGATCTCGTCTTCGGGATCATCATGGCGACGATGATGGTTCCCTTTATCGTCATCCTAGTTCCGCAGTATATTCTGGTACGCAATTTAGGTTGGCTAGATTCCTATGCCGGGCTGATCATCCCGGCGGCCATCAGCAGCTTCGGTATCTTTCTGATGCGCCAGGCTTTTTCAGGAACGCCGGACGAACTGATCGATGCCGCGCGCATGGATGGCGCCGGCGAACTGCGCATCCTGTTCCAGATCATCGTGCCGATGCATGTCCCGGCCTTGGTCTCGCTGGCGATCCTGCGGTTCCTCGGCGAATGGGACAACCTTCTCTGGCCGCTGGTCATCACCAATGGCGAGAACATGCGCACCATGTCGCTGGGCCTCGCGCTGCTGCAGGACGACCGCTACGGCACCGACATCCCAATGCTGATGACGGCAGCGACCATGGCGCTCGCGCCCATCGTTCTCGTCTACGCCTTCATGCAGCGATACTTCATCAAGAGCGTCGCGGGCTCCGGACTGAAACAATAGAAGTGAGGTTAGTGCGCAATGGCTCGCGTTGAAATTTCCAACGTCCAGAAGATCTTCGAAAATACGGAGGTCGTTCGCGGCGTCGATATCGATATTGCCGATGGTCAGTTCGTCGTACTCGTCGGTCCGTCCGGCTGCGGAAAATCGACTTTGCTTCGGATGATTGCCGGTCTCGAAAGCATAACGGAGGGGGAAATCCGCGTCGGCGGCCAGGTGGTCAATGATGTCGCCTCTAGGGATCGCGACATCGCCATGGTTTTTCAGAACTACGCGCTCTATCCGCATATGACGGTGACGGAGAATATGAGCTTCTCCCTGCGCCTCAAGCGCACGGCCAAGCCGTTGATTGATACCGCCGTCAATCGTGCCTCGAACATTCTCGGCCTGGATGCGCTGCTGGAGCGCTATCCGCGCCAGCTTTCCGGCGGACAGCGCCAACGGGTCGCCATGGGTCGGGCGATCGTGCGCGATCCGAAGGTCTTTCTGTTCGATGAACCGCTTTCCAATCTAGATGCTAAACTTCGCGTGCAGATGCGAAGCGAGATCAAGGAGTTGCACCAGAGGCTCCGCACCACGACGATCTATGTAACACATGATCAGATCGAGGCGATGACAATGGCGGACCAGATCGTCGTGATGCAGAACGGTCGGATAGAGCAGATGGGTGCGCCGCTTGATCTCTACGACCGGCCGGCGAATGTCTTTGTCGCGACCTTTATCGGTTCGCCGGCAATGAATCTCTTCCCCGGAACTGTGAAGCTCGTAGATGGCCGCCCTGTGCTAAGGACTGACGACAAGGTCGATCTTCCCCTGCCCGAAAGCCGTCACGAGCTCGTAGGGAAATCGGTCGTCTATGGGTTGCGGCCGGAAGATGTTTTGATTGGCACCGGATCTGTTCTCGCCTCGGTGAGGATCGTGGAACCGACGGGACCTGAAACTCTGCTGATCACCAAAGTCGGTTCGCTGGATGTCGTGATGCTTTCGCGCGACCGTATACGGGTACAGCCGGGGGACCAGCTACAGATCACCCCTGTTTTCGACAGGATTCATCTTTTTGACAAGGTCACCGGTGCGCGGCTGTGAATGGACAAGCCACACCCATTAACTCGAAACTCACTTTGTTTGGGTTCTCAACAACTTTGGTGCAGGTAGCGGATTCACGCCGGTTGCGAACAAGCCCATAAAGTAACTGGCGTCATTTGCTGCGGGGATCGAACGTGGTCTTGAGGCAGTGAAAGCCACACGGAGCCCTAGAGCACCAGCCCGGTCGAGGGGAAAATCAATCGACCCAAGATGATCAAGCGTCAGATGTACGGACGTTCCGGATACAGCCTCCTGAAAAGGAAGGTGCTGGCCCGAGCGTGGACGCAGGCCAGCAGCAATATTGGTTCGACAGGGGGGACTATCACAACCTGCACCAAAATTGCGGAAGAGGCCTTGATTGACCCTGGCAAGGGCCTCGTCGTAGTCTGACGCCGCGCCGCGACAGACTGTTAGGAGCCTTTGATTGTGGCGAATGAGGCTGGCCTCCACGGTGGAACATCGCAGCGGCCGAAGCCTTTTGGGTTGCCCGCTTGGAATATTGCTTGGTCAGTTTTCCTCGGGTGGCTTGTAGTGTCGAAATTGCAGCAACATCAGCATGTCGTAGGTGATGTGCCGCGCAGATGACCAAAGGCCAAATGCGGTAGGGTGCAGCGAAAAGGGCGCCTGCGACCACAGGGCTCGCCGCCGCTTTGATCGCGTCGGATCCGGCTCGAACCGGAACGTGTTCGTGGTGACGGGTAGAAGCCGCCTTTCAATCTGGAGCAAATCAAACAGGCAATTTTGATCAGCCTGTCGCCGGTTCGACTCCGTTCAAGAGCAAATCAACGTGGGGTACGGCGGAGCCATACCGATTGCTGCGAGTCTTTCTAGCAACACCAAAGCCGGAACTGTAACCTTCGACGGATTTGGCTGGATTTGGGCGTTTCAGTTACGGTAACCCTAGCAACGCAAAGCAATTTGCACGAGTGGGACAACTAGGGAAGGACGTCCGCATCTCCAAAAGCAGGACCTTGATGAACGCGGATATGATAGCCGCATGGGCGGTGGAAAACGGATTCCATGCGATCGATTCGGGGAATTATCGTCGGCATGACGCTGCAGGCGTGATCACGATCGAGATAAAGAGGATGTCATTTCTCCTCATCGATGAGAGGCAAGGATTGCGACCGCGCCTCATGTCGCGGTTGTTCAAAGAAGTAACCTTTTCAAGTGGGACCGGCTGTTTGCAGGTTCTTCTTGACCGCTATCGCAACCCTAGAGCCTGACGTGGTGACCGCAGGCCAGCCAATTCACCAAAGCGGTGGATCGGGCTAACGCCGATGAGCACTGTCGCAAACGCGAAAAACTCTCAGTATTTCTTCTTGCGAACGATCTTGTTGGCGCGTGGTCCGCTCACGACCCGTCTTCGGTCGCGATTTTCTGCAAGCGGGTTTCGCCTGCGTTCCAGGCGATCGGCCTCCAGGGCAGCCTCCGCGCCAATCCGAATGTCAAAGCGTTCCTGACGTTTCTCAATGAGGGAGCCCACTTCGGGACGAAGTGGTGTGTGCTGGACAGTAGTGTTGCAGCGTCTGGGCGCTATCACGTCAACAATATGCGGTGACCGCTATTGGAATCCAAAGCGAACGTTTGGCCGCTGATCAGCTCGTGAGTGCCAGATATGCGCGTTTTCAGGAGAGAAAGCCCCGCGAGGCAACTGTTGCTTGGTGACAACGCGGCAGCAAGGCGGGTGTTACCGCCTAATGTTGTCTAGGCGCGCCAAGCCGAACTACCGCATATCCGGTGCCACCAATCTCAATCAAAAGGTCTGCTCTCATTTCCCCATCAGTGACTACCTTGATTTTGGTCCACTTGTCGATCTTGGTATCGAGCGGGAGCGGCAATCCTTCTCGCAGCAGGAGGGTGAGGTCAGGTGCTTTTTCCGACTTATAGATGCAAATCCTCATCGCACGGAACCTAACTGCAGAGATATGTAGTAGCTATATTGCGACGCATTGTTGACTATTGCAATGCCGCAAAACCGTTCTCCAAATGCACCGATGTGTATTTTGTCTTCCTGTCCCTATACTCCTGCGTCTTCCTGCTTGGTTGGCAATCACCGTGACAGCCCTTTTTGCCATATTCGCTGACTGTCCTGCATGGTTCAGGCGAGGGATGGGGTGCCGAGAACCAGCGCTGCGGCGTAGCCGGACTCTGCGGCAGCCGACGCTAGCTCGACGACATCCGATGGCGCCGCCGCGCCGATCCCCACCATAAGCCCGTCACTGGGAAGCTCTGAGGCGGCGACCTCCATCAGCGAGCGCCGGGTTTTCACCGACAGGGAAGTCTCTTCGCCGGTCGTCCCCAGGACGTTCAGAGCATCGCAGCTGGAAGCGAGCAGGCGCTGCGGTTTTTGCCCGCTGACCTCGGCGTTGAGCGAGGAAAGGGCGACCCAAAGAGCCGCGCCGGACGTCCGAACGGATACACGGAGGCGAGCAGGGTCTCCGCAATCTCCAGCATGATTCAGACGCGATTCAGGAACTCAACCACTCGGATGGTTAGTAACGCGGTCGCATCCGCGTCGTACGACGGGAGCGAGCTGTCGGCGAAGTAGGTGCTGCGTTCTCGACCTTCTCCACAATCTCGCGGGCGGCGTCGATGTCGCCCCATTGTCCATACCGTGGATTAGCGTCGCAACGCCGTCAGGCCAGGGAACGAAGGCCCATTCGCCAGTGATCGGCAGGCAAGATTTGAAGAGCAGGGCTCCGCGGGCTCCGGGACGTGTCTGTGCAAGCTTCTGCGCCGGTAGCACACCGAAGGAGAACCCCGCGTAGACGAGCTCAGGGGGAAGTTCGTTGGCGACGCGGACTCCGCGCTCCCGCATTTCGTCGAATCCGATTCTACCGATGTAGGCGAGACCCTCGTCGATACTCTGGAACGTCCGTCCGTCGAACAGGTCCGGCGTGTGCACGATGTGACCGCCGGCCCGCAAGACACCGGCGGACGCGCACACACCAGGGGTCAGCCCTTGCTTGAGCATGGTGGAACAGCAAGACCTCAGCCATAAGTCATCTCTAAATAACCGATGAGGTGCGGCAGGTAAGGCCGGTTCGGGAGGCAGCCGACATATGGGTTGATGACTGCGGACCCTGGAGTTAACCTATTGCAAGACGCATCCGATTACCGCTCGCGCTAGAGGTGCGGCCAACAGTATCCGAGCTTGCCGCTTAAGCATCAGCGCAGTCGACGGCCCGCTCTCATAGCGGTCTTCTGGAACGATTCCCGAGCAGTAGGCTTGTCCCATGTGTACCGAGTACGAACAACACATCAGCTACACCCAATACTGCAAGGTGATGCAGGATCTCGCGCTTGGCATCCCCACCCACCAATCGGAACTGGATATGCCGGCTGCCAACGACATCAAGATCGGCGAGATGGCCCCGGTCATCCGTGCTGCCGGCGATAATATCGTGGAGCTGACGCAGATGAAGTTCGGGTTTCCCCCAACCCGAACGCGCGGTCCCGTGTTCAACCTTCGATCGGAGCGGAAGCACTTCGGCGACAGCCATCGGTGTCTGATTCCGGCCAGCGCGTTCTTTGCGTATACGGGGAGGAAATACTCGAAGGCCAAACACCGTTTTGCGCTCGTGAGCGCGCCCATGATGGCGATCGCCGCGATCTGGCGGCCCAGCCGCAAAGGCCAGCCTGCGGCGTTCACGATGTTGACAACGGAGTCGGGGCCGGATGTAGAGCCTGTTCACAATCGCCAGGTCGTCGTTCTTCATCCGCTAGGTTGGAAGGCGTGGATTGACCTTACCAAGCCAGAGGAAGAATTGTTAGGCCCGCTCCCGGTAGGCTCGCTGAGGGTGGAGACCCGCAGAGACCGGCCGACCGGCTCATAGCACGCGAAGGAAAAGAGCCGGGATGGATGAGGCGCTCGGGACAGGTCGGACTTTGCCTCTTTGCGTATTGTCGGCGGCGGTCGTTGCTCTATCTCGCAACGCGAGCAATCATTCCATTATAGCGCGGCGATCAGGATGAGACGAATCTCACTTAGCAAGGTGCGGAAATAGCGCTAATTTTTCAGCCGATCCTCGCTAGATGGCTCGAAGACGAGCCTTGACGATGCTTTTTCAGCGGCCCTTTCGGCGTGCTTGATAGTAATCCGCCGTCTT
>NZ_SLZG01000033.1 GCF_004341625.1 Rhizobium sp. BK376
ACCACGCTGCGCTCGATCTCGTCGTCGATGAACCAGCTCGATGCCGCAACCCAGCAGAACGCCGCCATGGCCGAAGAGACCACCGCATCGGCAGAAACGCTTGCAGCCGATACCGAGGACCTCCTCGACCTCATCCGCGGCTTCCGCGTCAACAATGGCAGCGGTGCTGCTCAGGCGCCGCAGCAGAGACGCAGGGCGGCTTAATCACGCAGAACACTCAAGGCGATTTCAGCACGAAACAATTAAGGGGCCGCTGGAGAAATCCGGCGGCCTTGCCTTTTGGGGCGATCCCTTGTGCCGGCGATCGGCGAACTCATCTTCACGGAATGGGGTCTGCCATCAGGTCTCAATAAAAACGACAGAACGATCGGCCGTCTCCAGAAGCGTATCTGCGACTGCACCGTAAGATAGATTGTCACCGGCACGCTTGCTGACGCCAAGGACAATCAGATTAAATCGCCCGTTGCGCGCATGTTTAAGAATTGCAAGCTCCGGCGACGAACCCTGGGATGCGACTTTTTCCACCTCGACGTCATAGAATGACGCGATCTGGTCGAGCTGATGAAAGGCGGCACGATGGGCGTTGCTCGTATCGCTCACTCTCGAAGGCGATGCTGCCAGGCTGGGGTCACGAAAATAGACGGCAGTGATATCGGCGCCACTCGCTTTCCCAACGACAAAGGCGAATTCCGCGGCCTTCATCGACCGCTCGGTCCCGCTGACAGGGACGAGAATCCGCAGCTGCTGATCGTCATCGGGCAGACGACCGCGGGCAGCGACGATTGCCGATGTGCCCTTGAATGCCGAGATCATTGCGGCAAGCCGAGGGCTGTAGCCGCCCCGCTCGCCGGTTGTCGGCTCAATTCCGACGAACATGATGTCATGTCCCTTTTCGGCGCTCTCGGAAAGCACTTCCCTGAGATCACCATCCCTCTTTTTCACGGAGACATGGATAATGTCATCCTCACCGGGTTCCTTTGTCTCCGCTTGAGCTTCCGCCGCCTTTTCCGCGCTCGATTGAACGCGTTCGCTGATCTCGTGGGCGCGGCTGTCCGCGGATTTTTCAGCACTGGCATCGGGGCCTTCGCTCTCGTCTTCTGCCAGAACATCGAGGACAGTGACAGGCATCTTTCTGACGGCTGCGAAGTGACCGGATATCCTTGCGGCCAATTCGCTCGAGGCGGAGTGATCGATGGCGAGCAGGATGCGTTCGAATCTGGACAGAAAGCTCTTCTCTTCGAAGGCTTCCAGCTCGAGACGGTCCTTTTCCTCCTCACGCATTGGAAGTCTCGCCAGCGCCCAGCGCAATGTCGGCGGCATGGCCATTGTGGTGACCACCGCCATCGCGACAATCACGGAAAACAGGCGTTCGTCCAAAACACCAACGGAGAGGCCGATCGACGCAACAATGACTTCGGTTGAGCCGCGGGCATTCATGCCGCATCCGAGTGCAATCGCTTCCGGGTTGGAAAAACCACTGAGCCTGGCGCCGGCAAACGCTCCGCCGAATTTTCCGAGGCTGGCAATCAGGATGAGCCCGACGGCGAGAAGCAAAGTCGATGGATCGCCGAGAACGCTGAGATCGGTTTGAAGTCCCGTAAGCCCGAAAAATACCGGCATGAACAGTGCAGTTGTCAGGGCGCGCAGCTGACCCTCGATCTGTCGGGTCAGAATGGGCGACTGCCCGACCAGGATACCCGCCACAAAGGCCCCGAGCACCGTGTGGACGCCGATGGCATCAGTGACAATCGCCATACCGCCCATGATCGCGATGATGGCGCTTAAAACAGGCAGGTCACTTTTGAACTTGTCGTTTGTCCAGCGAATGATCTCAAAGACGATGCGGCGGCCGATCGTGAAACTGAAAGTCATGAAGAGGACGGTGCCGATCACGCTTTGCGCCAGGGTGGCAAGATCGACTGCACCGTTCTTGGCAAGGCCGAACGTCACCGCGATGATCACCCAACCGAGCGTGTCATCGATAATGGCTGAAGCCACGATGAGCTGGCCGATATTGCGCCGCATGAAATCCATTTCCCGAACGACCGACGCAACGATTTTCACGGACGAGATCGAAAGGGCGGTGCCTAGGAAGAGCGATGTCACCAGTCTCGTGTCGGGGTTGGGAAGCAGGCTCGATGGGATGAGCTCGCCAAGGCCAA
This sequence comes from Rhizobium sp. BK376, assembly GCF_004341625.1. Classification (GTDB taxonomy): domain Bacteria; phylum Pseudomonadota; class Alphaproteobacteria; order Rhizobiales; family Rhizobiaceae; genus Rhizobium. The sequence goes on from NZ_SLZG01000033.1 coordinate 2,163, forward strand.
AACCTAGCGCAAAGGGGACTGCGATGCCGGTCAATGACACACCTGCGGCGGCTCGCCGCAATCGAAGTGCGAGGGCCAGGTCTGTTTCCATGCCAGCCAGCAAGAGCAGGAAAAGAATGCCGAGCTGCGCCACCGCATCGGCCATTGACTTTTGCGTATCCAGCTGCGGGAACAGCGCCGACTGAGCTGCTGGCGCCAGCAGACCGAACACCGACGGTCCAAGGATAATGCCGCCGATGATCTGCCCCATGATCGAGGGCTGGCCGAGACGGACCATGGCTTCGCCGAGCAGCCTGCCGACGACGACGAGAACAATGATCTGGACGAGGAACAACGCCTCGGAGGGACCGGCTGATTTGCCCCCGGCGGCGAACGCCACATCACAGGTGATGAAAGTGCAGGAAGCCAGCGACAATGCCCATGGAAAGGCCCGCGCACTCATCATCTTCGTTGCCATAAATGACGATACCCCTCGTGAATGTCGCGGAGAAACGAGCCAAAACGGCTTTCTGTTCCTGCTCTGCTGCCTCTTCCTCGAAACGCCATCTGATCGAGCTGACGACATGAACAGGGCATTCTGACCGCAGTCGATCTGCAATCAAAAGGCCGATTGCACGCATGCGCTGATGGACCTTTGCGGGAACCATCCTCGCTCGCGCGGGTTCTTAGGGTGTGCGCCAACGGAGGTAGAGATGAAAAATGTTTTGACCACAGCCGTTATGATGTTTGCTCTTTCGGCCCCTGTATTTGCCCAGCAGAGCGTGATCGTTACCAATCCACAGCCGACCGGCTCTACGGTCGTCGTGCCGGGTGACGTGCGGACCTATGTGACACAGCAGAGCATCCCGTCGATCGTCTATGATGGTGACATTGCAGTCGGTGATACGTTGCCGGGCGCTGTTGTCGTTCACACCGTTCCTGATAGCGACGGCTACGCTTATACGATCGTCAATAAGCGCCGTGTCATCGTCGATCCGCAAACACATCGCATCGTGGATGTCCTGAACTAGACGCGGCACTGTCAATATTGAGGCCGGGCCGCCTTCGAGCGGCCCGGTCTTTTCGTGTGGCTCCAATTGCGTGAATTTCCGTATCGGTTGCAATATATGGGGCCACCTGGCCAATAGCTAATATCGCCCAATGCGTCATCCGAGACAGCAGCACGTCGCCGGCGAGCCGTTTCCGATACCGCTGGCGTCGCCACGATAGCAACAGACTGGCGTCGGGACGCTTGCAGCGAAGCGAGACGATAAGCCGTGGTCCCAAAGCGTCTGCTCCAGCTCCGAGTTGTTCTTCTCGCCTTGGTTGCTGACCGATCTCGCGTGGACGAGCAAGGGGAGTTTCTCCATGGAGACTTGCGTGGTTGCCGGCCAAGGGGGCACGGCGGTCAAAACTCCCGATTGACAGATCGCGCCTCGCTTGTTATTTAACAAGTATGTTAAATAACTTAATGGCTAAATATGATGGATCGACTGAACGAAACCTTTGCTGCCTTGGCCGACCCGACGCGCCGCGCAATCGTCATGCGGCTTGCCGAGGGCGAAGCGACGGTCAATGAGCTCGCCGCGCCGTTCGACATCAGTCTTCCGGCAATTTCCCGCCATCTCAAGGTTCTTGAAACAGCGGGGCTGATTACGCGCGGTCGGTCGGCCCAGCTGCGCCCCTGCAGGATCGAGGCGGGGCCGTTGAAGGAGATCGCCGATTGGGTGGAACGCTATCGTGGGTTCTGGGATCAGAGCTTTGATCGCCTGGATACCTATCTTTCTGAACTTAAAGGGAAAGGTGATGACAATGCTGACCGGTAATCGCCAAGAAAGACATGAACTTCTTATTCTGCGAATCTTCGCTGCTCCCCGAGATCTGGTGTTCAAAGCGTGGACCGAACCGGAATGCATGCTGCACTGGGCCGGGCCGAAGGGCTTCACGGCGAAGGGAGACCAGCTCGATGTCCGCCCCGGCGGCAATCACCGGGCCTGTCTGATTGCCCAAACGGTGAGGAACATTGGGTCAGCGGCAAATATCTGGAAGTGCTTCCACCTCGCCGGCTTGTCTTTACCCATGCCTGGGAGCTCGCGAACGGGGAGCGCAGCCCGGAAACGGTCGTCACTGTCGATCTCACGGAGAAGGATGGCGCTACTCAGATGAGATTCCACCAGGCATTCTTCGAGAGCGTAGCCTCTCGAGACGGTCATGAAGGTGGTTGGACCGAGAGCTTTGAGCGGTTGGCACGGTTCCTGGACACCGATTTTAGCGGAGCAAGCAAACCATGACGGCGCCGATGAAGCTCTTTTATTGCGAAACGCTCAATCCGAGAAAAGCCTGTGCGGCCGCCCGATTTCTGAATGCGGACGTCGAGTTTGTTCGGATCGATCTCGGCCGTGGGGAACAGAGGACGACGGAATTTCTGGCGCTCAACCCGAATGGCAAGGTTCCGGTCTTGCGGGATGGGGAGAAAACGCTTTGGGAAGCAAACGCGATCATGTGTCGCCTTTCCGACAGTGTCGGCGCGGACTTCTGGCCTCACGACGAGCGCCAGATCGACGTGATGCGTTGGTTGAGCTGGGACGCGAACCATTTCACGCGGTACGGTGCTGAACTCTGGTTCGAAAAAGAGATCAAGCCGCTCTTCGGGCAGGCGCCCGATCGGAAAGTCGTGGAAGATGCCGAAAACAATCTTAGATTGTATGCTCGGGTATTGAATGACCATCTGGCCGAACGCCGCTACGTCGTCGCAGAGAGCGTCAGCGTTGCCGATTTCGCGCTGGCGGCGGCACTGCCCTATGCTGCCTCGTCGCAACTACCGCTCGATGAATTCGGCCACATCATGCAGTGGCACGATCGATTGAACGAGCTCGAAGCGTGGCGCGAGCCTTTTCCGGTCTCCGATCGGTGAGAAGCACAAGAAAGGGGCGGTGATGGAGAACCGAACCGGCATCCAACAGCGAAGCATAACGGCCCGCCGACCCAAGTCGCCGCGAATACCGTCACTTCCGGGCTGCTAAATGCTAAGCGATCGAGATGATCTCCAGCTCATTTTCGCCGACCACGACGAAGTCACCGACCGATTTGCCGGCAAGCGAGCGAGCAACAGGTGAAACATAGGAGATCGTTCCCTGCTTGGGTTCGGCTTCGTCTTCTCCAACGATACGATAAGTCTGCACGCGCCCGTCATCACGGTTGAAGGTGACGGTGCTGCCGAAGGCGACAGTCTCGTTTGACGCCGGCTTTGCTATCACCTCAGCGCTTCGAACACGCTCGGAGAAATAGCGCAGATCACGAAGCGGGACCGCCGATTGACGCCGCCTCTCATTCACATCGTCAATAGCATTTGCGGCTTGGTACTGTTCGCGAGCGTCCTGCATCGCAACGTTCAACGCCTTCCATCCTTCTTCAGTGACCAGGTTGGGATGGGAGGAAATCGCGCGGTCCGGAAGCTGCGTTTCCGCCGCGGTTTCCGCACTTTCCTCTTTTGTGAACGCGACTGCCAAAGCAAACTCCGTAAAACAACTGCCCGATCGAATGGATATAGTCCGGGATGTCATGAGTGCAACAGTGACCGCGAAATGACCGCAGGCTTTAACTCCCTCCTTGGCTCTAGGCCTTGGAAGGGTGGTCATGATCCTTCCAATTGTCATGCCTCGTAGCCCCAATCGTCAGAGATTTGGAAAAGCAGGCAGGTACGAGCGGCTCGTCGAGCGTCGGGAGAGTAAGCCCTTCTGGCAACCGATGCCAGCAGGAGGTTGCCTCAGATCGGAAGCAGGCGCGTTGCATGCCGTAGAAAAACGTCATGCAATGCGAGCGAGACCGTTATACTTGCCGGAATGGTAGAGCAGCGGTGCCTTGTCCGCGGCCGAATTGGCCTCATGCAGAGCGCAGACGCATATGATGTGGTCGCCGGCAGGTATAAGGGTTTCGACGGCCGCTGAGATAACGGCCATCGAGCCGGCCACCACAGGTGCTCCGGCTACTCGGTCTATTTTTATCTGCCCACATTCGCCGAATGGCCGGTTGGAAGCGAAAAATCGGGCCTGCTCCGCTTGATCTTCGCCAAGAAACGAAAAACCAACCTTCCGACCCGGTTCGAGGTAGAGCCTGCTTCTCGATTGGTTGGCAACGCAGAACAAGGCAAGAGGCGGATCCATTGAAACCGATGTCAGCGATGTCGCGGTGAAACCATGGACGTCGGAACCGGCATCAAAGGTGATGATGGCGATCCCCGAGGCAAGGGCGCGGAAAGCCTGCTTGAACGGATGTGCTATTCCGTTGTTTGGAATGTTCAATTCCTGGCTGTTTCGTCCGATCGAATTTGTCCCGCTAGAATCGCAGACTATGTTCGGATCTGTCAGCACCTCGGACATGGACGTGGTTTCCTCAAGAGGCGGCCTTCCGAAAACCGCCTGCGACGTTGTTGAGCTGGACGGGCCCGTGCAGGGTGCGGGTCCGTCCAGTCCTGCGCGTGACCTAGATGATCTGATCCTGGGAGGACAGGACGCTTTGCAACTTGCTCATCGGCAGTTCGCGCGGTGTGCCGTTACCTTTGACAGACAGAGCTGCCGCCGTGCCGACTGCTTGTCCCGTCACCATGCTGGCGGCCTGGGAGCGGACACTGCCGAGTGCGTTGTATTCGGCAGAAATGCAGCGACCGGCCACCAGGAGATTTTCGATGCCCTTCGGAATAAGGCTGCGGAAGGGAATATGGAACCAGCCGGAGCCGCCGACCGCGACCAGGCTGACCGACTTCTTGCCCGACTTGTCATGTACATCCATGACGCTGCCGTAGCGTCCAATACCGTCCTCGAAGGTCCTGCCGTTCAACACGTCGTCATCCGTCAGGGTGTAGTCGCATACGATGCGACGCGTATCGCGAACGCCGACGGATTGGGCTGTATAGGCAAGATAGGAATCTTCGTAGCCGGGAACATATTTGCGATAAAAGATCGCCATCTTATTGGCTAGTTCGCGCATTGCCAGTGTCGCCTTCGACATCTCGACGCGGTCGGTCCCGTCGATGTTATAGGCCATGTCCATGTTGTGATAGGTGAAGTCGTAGCGGAATTTGCCGTTGCGGAACATGGTGCGCGTCACATACATGATGGCATCGGGATCAACGGTCTTCAGCCCATAGGGAATGGGGTATTCGCCGTTGGCGAGCGCCTTGCGGATCTGCTCCTTGAAGGCAATCATGGTGAAGGGCTTTTGTTCGCTGTGAAGCTGCAGCGACTTTTCGACGTAGTCCCGGCCGAATTCATCCGGATGCTCGCGCATATAGGCGAGCGTCTTGTCGAGATTGACGCCGCCGATGGCGAAATACAGGCTGAGCGGCTGATGCTTGCCGTCTTCGGGCGATCCCATTTCATATTGCGCGCCGGCCGCAGCGGCGATCTCTCCGTCACCCGTCGTGTCGATGGTGACGCCTGCATGGATTTCGATGCTGTCGTGCAGGCTTTCGACGGTGACGCCGACGATCCTGTTGCCATCCATCAGTACGTCGCTTGCCTGTGTATTCAGCCAGACCTCGACGCCCGCCTCCTGAACCATCTGCTCGATGACCCACTTGGCAATTTCCGGGTCGAACATCTGGCGGGTGGCGGCCTGACCTTTTTGACCCCATGCGGAACCGATGGCGAGCATGCGGTCGATATATTCCTGGGCGATCGAGCGGACCAGCTGCTCGTCTTCGAAAGAGCTTTCATAGCCGGTGACCATGAGCTTCTTTTCCTGAAACGTACTGGGCGCCCGCATGTGGCGCATCGAGCGGATCATCATCACCATGCCGCCGGAATGCGTTCCGCCGAGGTGATCGTGCGCTTCGAGAAGCAGAACGCTGGCGCCATTCCGCGCGGCCGCGATCGCCGCCACGAAGCCGGCTGTTCCGCCGCCGACGACGAGAACATCCTTACGCACGACCTGCTTTTCCTTATTCATCTTAATGGGCATGTTCGCTCCTCTCGAGTTGCCTTTATGAGATGAAGGCGCCGCGCCCGATCATTGTTCGGATCATTGGACGGGCACGACCTTGCAAAGAACATTGGGAAGAGAAAATTGTTTATTTCTGTTCCAGACAACGTTATCTTGAATAAGACAACGTTGTCTCAGTTGAATTTGTTTGTCAAGGTTCATTTGGCCGCAGCGACTGGGATAAGATACAAGGCGATCGAGCCCCGTTTGATCGCGACGGGTTAGCAGCTAAGAGTCGAACCGGAATGGCAAACGCGGGAGCAGACCGAGTGGGACGAGACAACGCCAGAAAAGGAAATGCACCGACGCTTGCCGACATAGCGCGCGTGGCGGGCGTTTCCGTGAGTACGGCGGGTAGGGTGATGCGGCAGCAGGATTGGCCGGTCGACGAAGAGCTTAAGAAACGCGTGCTGCAAGCCGCAGCCGAACTGGCCTATGTCCCGAACGTCATGGCCCGAACGTTGAGGGCCGGCGCTCCGGCCCTGGTTGGCCTGGTCGTCGGGAATATGCTCGATCCCTATTACGGCGAAATCGCCGAGGCGGTCACCAAGCACGGCGAGGCGACCAACAAGATGTTGGTGATGGTCTGCAACATGCAGCGCGATCCGATGCTCGAACTCGATTATTGCCGGCGCCTGTGGGAGCATCGCGTCGCCGGCCTCATTCTGGCGGGAGGTGGTTTCGACCAATTCAGCCACAACGGAGAACTGCTGGATCTGCTCGACCGGATGGAAAGGAGCGGGGTCGTCATTACCACGCTCAGCCCCCGCGACATTCCCGTTCCGGCCTTCTGTATCGATAATGAGGAGGCGGGCAGGATCGCGGCCACCGATCTCGTCGGGCATGGCCATCGTCGCATCGGGATTTTGACGGGCGCAATCCAGAACAGGGTCGTCGAGCAGCGTCTGAGCGGCATTAGATCGGTCTTTTCCAAGAGCGGCGTCGATTATCGAATCGCAGATAGCGGCTCTGGAGCCGAATGGGCCATTTCGTCCGTTGGTCATCTGTTTGATGCCGATCCCGATATCACCGGCATTGTCGCCGTCTCGAGCGCGACGTCCGCCAACGTCCTGCATGCCGTCGAAGCGACGGGGCGGACGGTGCCGGACGATGTCTCGGTCGTAAGCATCGGCGGCTCGATGCTCGGCGAATGGAGCACGCCGAAATTGACGCGGGTCGATATCGCTCTTGATGAATGTGGCCGCGGTGCGCTGGACTATATCGCAGCGCGGGTCAACGAGGACGACGCCCCCGTCGCGGGACCTTATCTTCCCCGGCTCATTCGCGGCGGATCGGTGACCTCACGACACTGAGGTGGCAAGCCTGCCAGCCGCCATTATCTCGACGCTCCGATATCCGTGGCCAAGCCAGCTATTCAGCTGGCTTGGCCACAGAAACGGAATGGCGCAGCGAGCGCATCCAGAAGAACAGCTGCGCGAGCACGAGAAACAGGGCAATCGCCAGCACCGTCGCACTGATCGGTCCTTCGATGAAGGTCAGGAAGTTGCCACCGGAAATCTCAAGCGCGCGACGGAAGTTTTCCTCGATGAGCGGCCCAAGCACATAACCAAGCAGGATCGGCGAGATCGGAAAGTCCAGGGCCATGAGAATTGCGCCGGCGACACCGAATACCAGGACCTCGTTCACTTCGAACAGGCTGTTGTTGGTGCTGTAGACGCCGATGTAGATGAAGAACATAGCAACCGGAAAGAGATAGCGGTAAGGAACCCGCAAGAGCCTGACCCAGACTCCGATCAAAGGTACATTGAGTAGAATGAGGAAGACATTGCCGACCCAGAAGCTCGCAATCAGCCCCCAGAACAAATCCGCATGTTCGGTGATCAATTGCGGCCCCGGCTGGATGCCTTGAACGAGCAGCCCGCCAAGAATGAGAGCCATGACCGGATCGCCCGGGATGCCAAGGCTCATGGTTGGAATAAAGTCGATCTGCGTCTTTGAATGCGAGGACGCTTCAGGGGCGGCGACCCCCTCCAGAGCACCCTTGCCGAAACGCTCGGGCGTTCTCGATACCCGCTTCTCGAGAGCATAGGCGATGAATGTCGTAATCGTCGCTCCCGTTCCGGGCATGGCGCCGAACAACGTGCCGACCAGGGTTCCCCGCAGCATCGGGAAAAAGGCCTGCTTCAGATCCGCCATGCTCGGGCGCATATCACGCATTGACAGCTTGCCTGTGGTTATGACCTCCATATTGTTGATATTGCGAAGAAATTCTGCAACGCCGAAAAGGCCGAGCGCGAGTGCGACCAGTTGCACACCGCTAAACAGCATCGGAAAACCGAATGTGAAGCGCATCGTGCCCGTGTTGATGTCGGTCCCGACCATGCCGATCAGCAATCCCAGCGTGGTCATTGCCACACCTTTCAAGGGTGTTCCGCGTGCCATCGTCCCACCGCAGATCAAGCCGAGCAGCATGATGGAGAAAATCTCCGCCGGCCCGAACTTGAAGGCGACGCTGACCAGCAACGGAGAGGCAAAGACCATCACGATGATGCCGATCGATGCGGCGAAGAACGAGCAGAGCATGGTAATGCCGAGCGCGACGCCGCCCTTACCCTGCTTTGTCATTGGATAGCCATCGAGACAGGTGACGGCATGTGGCGGATGGCAGGGCAGATTGAGAAGGATAGCTCCGATCGCCCCGCCATATTGCGAACCATAGAAGATGCCCGCCAACATCAGGATCGCCGGGATCGGCGACATGACATAAGTCAACGGCAACAGGATCGACATGGCCGAAAGCGGCCCCAGACCGGGCAACACGCCGATGAGGTTACCGATGAGGACACCGACGAACGACCAGAGGAGATTGTGAGGCTCGAGCGCGACGCTAAAGCCGTGAGAGAGATCGAGAAGCGACTGGATCATGGTCAACCCCAGCTAAAGAGAGGAAACTGCACTTGCAGCGCCCACCAGAAGACGACGGTTGCGACGACGACCATGCCGAGCGCCACGACGAGTGCATTGAGCAGCGAATTCTGGCGATCACCGAGAGCCGCGATGAATACGCTTGCGAAAGTGGCCGGCACCAGGCCGCCATATTCGCCAAACACAACGAACGCGATGACGCTGAGCAGAATGCAGATCCACCCCCGCCACTGTGGGCGCGACGCGGGAGCCGTCATCTGGTTGATCGTCTCGCCGATACTGTCGTTTCTGCCTCGCAATGCGATCGCGATTCCGATCAACGCCAGAACGACCCCAAGCGCAGCCGGAAAGAAGCCCGAGCCCATTTCCGACAGCGACCCGACCTTATACTGGATGCTCTGGATGATGGCGGCGATCCCTATCAGGAACATGAGGCCGCCGCCAATGTAGTCCTTTATATGCTGCTTCATCGATCAATCGCTCCCGTGAGCCCATCCACTGCTTCCGCGACAGGGAAAGCCTTGCTGGGACATGGTCGTTTCAGTCCGGAGGAGCCGGGTTTGATTCAAGGCGTCGAGCGGCGACTTGGATCGGCGATCCCGGCTCGTCGCAGTATCAGTTCTCGGATGGCGCCTTGGCGAGAACGGCGCTGTCGATCTTGAATTCTTCCTCGATCATCTGGTGGAAATGGTCGGGCGTGTCGGCGGCAATGATGTCGTCGATCTTATTCAGATCGGTCTTGACCGGATCCTTGGTCAGGATATCGACGATATTCTGGTTGAGCTTGTCGATGATGTCCTTGGGCGTTCCCTTCGGCGCGACGAAACCATACCAGCTCGAGAAATCAAATCCATCGACGCCGGCTTCCTTGAGGGTCGGTACATCAGGCAGTTCGGTCAGCCGTTCGTCGGCGCCGACACCCAGTGCCCGCAGCTGACCACTCTTGATGAAGGGCAAAAGAGCGAGCGGGCCTGTCATGAATACTTGGATACGACCGGCAACCAGGTCAGGAACCGGGGCCGCGCCGCTCTTGTAGGCGACCTCGACCATCTTGGTTCCGGTCAGCTTCTGAAACAGCATCGAGGCGACGAATTGCGACGAGCCCAGACCGCCATTACCGACTTTCAATTCGCCCGGATGCGCCTTGGCGTAACTGATGAGTTCAGCCACCGTCTTCACCGGCAGGCTTGGATTGATGACAAGAATTTCCGGCGTGTGGATCGCCATGGTGATGGCTTCGAAATCCGTCTTCGGATCATAGGGGAGGTCGGGCTGCAGCAGCTTGTTGGTCGACAGCGTACCGGGTGTGCCGATCCCTATCGTATAGCCGTCCGGCTTTGCCTGGGCGATCATCGTGGTGCCGATGGCGCCGTCTGCGCCGGTGTTGTTTTCGACGACGATCGGTTGCCCCAGTCGCTGGCTGAGTATGGTCGCGACCTTGCGGGCAACGAAGTCCTCGTTGCCGCCGGGAAGCGACGGGACAATCAGGCGGATCTGGCGCGACGGATACCCATCCTCGGCGTGCGTGCTTCCCGCAATCGCCAGTCCGCTCATAAAGGTGCAGGCTAACAAAACGACGCTATAGTTCGATTTCATCGAATTCTCCTCCCTGGTTTTTGCTCCATGCTGCGGCAGCTGAATAGCCGCCTCCAAGCTGCGACCATCTCGGCCTCGCTTGCCGCGAAACCGACTCCTCCTGGTCGTTCCAAAGACCAATCCGCTCCTACTCGGATGGCAAAATCACCAATTGCGATTGTACCCGGCCTCTGAAAATCAATGTATCGAATTAAATTTTACACGCAAGGCAAAAGTTTTGAATTCAAAATATGGATGCATCATCGATTCAGGCTTGCTGCAATCTTCAGCCAATTGCGACGATTGTCTATGAATGGGCAGATCACTCCGCCGAATTCGAAAAACCGAGATGCTCGAACACCGCATAGCGCTTGTTGCGAAGGTGATTGAATAAAATGTCGCTGAGCTCGCGACCTGCCTTGCGACGCAGCGCATCGAGGATGGCTTCGTGCTCCCGCATCGCCTCGCTCCACCTGTCGTGATGCTGGTCGAGATTGGCAATATAGCGGACCCGGCGGATGCGGTTGCCGAAGCTGAAATAGGTGGCGGTCAGGATCTTGTTGCCGGCGATCTCGACGATGCGCCGGTGGATCGCCTGATTGCAGCGGAAATATCCGTCCAACTCGCGGCGCAGATAATAGCCGTACATCTCGTAGTGGATCTGTTCGATTTCATTGATCTCGTCCGCAGAGATATTTTCGCAGGCGAGCCGGCCGGCCAGCGATTCGAACCCGCCCATAACATCGAAAAGCTCGCGCAATTCATTGGCATCAAGTCCCTTCACGCGTGCGCCGCGGTTGGGCAGCAGTTCAACGAAACCCTCGGAGGCCAGCACCTTCAGCGCCTCCCGCAAGGGCGTTCTCGACACTCCGAAGAGGTCGCAGAGTTCCCGCTCGGGAACGCGCGCACCATCCTTAAGATGGCCTTCGATAATATAATCGCGCAATCGGCACAGGACTTCGCCGTGCAGCGATTGCCCGGCCAAGGACGACTCGGCATCTGCCGCGTCGGGGCTCGGCGCGCGCTCTGAAAGGCCGGAAGCTGGTTTGAGCGACGGTTGGATGTTGGTCATTGTCCCTCATGCATAGGACAGGATCTGCATTATGTCGAGAGGCGATGCCGGCATACGGAATTCATCTGTGATATTGCAACGGCAAAAAATGAATGCAATATTGCCGTCAGCCGTCGCGTTGACCATAGGATGGCAGGGAGGATTTTCACATGAACAGCCAAGGTCGTCATTTCCTGCAGATTCCTGGACCGAGCCCGGTGCCCGAGCGCGTGCTGCGGGCCATCGGTATGCCGGTAATCGACCATCGCGGTCCGGAATTTCAAAAGCTTGGACGCGAAGTCCTGGACGGGTGCAAGTCGATCTTCAAGACGTCCGGACCCGTCATCATCTATCCGTCGTCGGGCACGGGCGCCTGGGAGGCGGCCATCGTCAATACCCTATCGCCAGGAGACCGGGTTCTCATGGTCGAGACCGGTCATTTCGCGACGCAATGGCGGCAAATGGCCGCTCGATGGGGGCTCGAGGTCGACTTCGTCGATGGAGACTGGCGTCACGGCGTTGATCCTTCCGTCGTAGAAGCCCGCCTTGCCGAGGATCGCGCGCACGCGATCAAGGCCGTGATGGTCGTCCACAACGAGACCTCGACGGGCGCGACCAGCCGCATCGCCGACGTTCGGAAGACTATGGATCAGGCGCATCATCCCGCTCTTCTGATGGTGGATACCATCTCCTCGCTCGGCTCGTGCGAATACAAGCACGATGAATGGAATGTCGACGTGACCGTCAGCTGCTCGCAAAAAGGCCTGATGCTGCCACCGGGCCTCGGCTTCACGGCGGTCTCGAAGAAGGCACTCGCTGCCTCGAAGAGCAACAAGCTGCCGCGCTCCTATTGGGATTGGGAGGATATGCTGAAGGCGAATGCTGGCGGCTCGTTTCCCTATACGCCGTCAACCAACCTGCTTTACGGGCTGCGCGAAGCAATCGCTTTGCTGCTGGAGGAGGGCCTCGACGCCGTCTTTGACCGGCATCAGCGCCTTGCGGCCGCAACCCGCGCCGCCGTTCGCGCCTGGGGGCTTGAGGTCCTCTGCCAGGAGCCGCTGGACTACTCGCCGGTGCTGACGGCCGTGCTTTTGCCTGATGGACACGATGCCGACAGATTTCGAAAGATCGTGCTCGATAAATTCAACATGTCGCTGGGTGCAGGGCTTTCCAAACTTGCCGGCAAGGTGTTTCGCATCGGCCATCTCGGAGAATGTAACGAATTGACCCTGATGGCGGCGCTGTCCGGCATCGAGATGGGACTGGATCTGGCCGGCATCCCACATCAGGCAGGCGGTGTGACGGCCGCGATGGCCTCCCTGAGGGAGCTCGGAAATACCCGGGAGAATACGCTCAAGGTGGCGATGGCCTGACGCCATCGTCGCCGACATTCCGATCGCCCGGGTCACTGCGACGAGCCCAATTTTACAGTGAGGCAATTGTGCATGTTCTGGTAACCGGCGCAGCCGGGATGATCGGGGGCAAGCTCGCCGATCGACTTTTATCTGATGGCAGCATCGGACCGGCCGAGATGACGTCGCTGAAGCTGACGGATGTGGTCCGTCCTCCCGGGATCTATGCCAGTCACGTTCGCGTCGAGACCGCCGCCGCAGATATAACGGTTCCTGCGGAGGTCGAGACGCTTATCGCCGCGCGGCCTGATGTCATTTTTCATCTGGCCGCGATCGTATCGGGAGAGGCCGAGGCTGATTTCGACAAAGGCTACCGCATCAATCTGGAAGGCACACGCAATCTCTTCGAGGCAATCCGTCTGGCGGGACTTCGCGAGCCCTACCGGCCGCGGCTCGTCTTTGCCTCATCGCTCGCCGTCTTCGGCGCTCCATTTCCCGACAGGATCGGCGACGAGTTTCATCAGACCCCGCAGACGAGCTACGGCACCCAGAAGACGATAGGAGAGCTGTTGTTGGCGGATTACAGCCGGCGCGGCATCTTCGACGGCATCGGCATCCGGTTGCCGACCATCTGCGTGCGTCCCGGCAAGCCGAACAAGGCAGCCTCGGGCTTCTTCTCAAGCATTCTTCGCGAACCATTGATCGGGCAGGAGGCGATATTGCCGGTTTCCGAGCATGTCCGCCACTGGTTCGCCAGCCCGCGCAGCGCCATCGGATTTCTGGTGCATGCAGCGACTATCGACCTTGAGGCGGTCGGCCCGCTGCGAAATCTCAACATGCCGGGCGTTTCCGCCACGGTCGGTGATCAGATTGCCGCCCTGCGGCGGATCGCCGGCGACAAGGCGGCCGGATTGATCCGCCGTCAATCGGATGAAACCGTATTGCGGATCGTCAGCGGTTGGCCGCGCGATTTCGACGCTACGCGCGCACGCGCCCTGGGGTTTACGACCGATGGATCCTTTGACGAAATTATCAGGGCTCACATCGAGGATGAACTCGGTGGAAAAATTGGGATGTGAAAGATGCTGTTCGGTGTCTTGCCTGCGTCCTTCAGGTCCACCAAGGTAAACGGGCGTCTCGGGCGTGGGGCGCAGCATCGCCGCGCCCCACCGATTGTGTGAAGCTCACCAGGATAATACGCCCTTGTCATTGATGAAGGTCGCCGTCCGACCATCGCTTGAGGCCACAAGCTGGACGATGATCTCCGCCGCCTGCTCGACCGTGCGGTAGCCCGTGTTGCCGTTGAAGTCCGTCTTCGTGTATCCCGGATCCGCGCTATTGACCGTGATGCCGAACGACGCAAGCGCCTTGGAAAATGACACTGTTACTGCGTTCAGGGCCGTCTTCGAGCTGTTGTATCCGAGACTATTGACCCCATAAAATTCGCTTTTCGGATCAGTCAGGGCACCGAGCGAACCCAGTTCACTGCTGACGTTGACGACATTTGCGGACCCGGCGGCTTTGAGCAACGGCAGGAGCGCTTGTATGATGCGGATTGGTCCGAACACGTTGATCTCATAGACCTGACGGATATCCTCCACGGTCTGCTCCGTCGGACCAACGAAGGTCCCCGGAATGCCCGCATTGTTGACGAGAGCATCCAGCTTTCCATCTTCCCCGCGAATGCGTTCGGCGGCGGCATTCACGCTTGCATCGTCTTCGACAGCGATCTCGATGAAGCGCACATCATGCCCGAGTGCACGCAGTGCCTGTGCCGCTGCCTCGCCGCGGCCAAAATCGCGCGCACCGAGCCATACGCGATAACCCATTTCTCCGAGCCGCCGGGCGGTTTCAAAGCCGATGCTCTTGTTGGCACCGGTGATCAATACATTCTTCGACACGATCGTTCTCCATTCTGATTGCCCCGCCAATATGAGATACCGGCCCGCCCATCGCGTGCCAAATACTACCGGACTCTTGCCCGATCCTGCCGAAAGCCTTGCGCAGATTGGAGCCCGTTACAATTTAACACCCATGGAAAACGGCGACGAACTGAAGTATCTGGTCAAACGGCATTCGCGCGGCAATCGCACGCCGACTGCGATTCCTCGTGTCGGTCTGATGTATGCAGAACGGACAACCGAGCCGACCGCGGGCATGACGGAACCCATCATGTGTCTGGTACTCCAGGGAGCAAAGGCGATCACCTGCGGCGAGAATGTCTTGCACTATGCGACGGGCAGCTACTTCGTCGCCTCTATCGAGGTACCTGTCTTCGGCAGAATTTCCGAAGCAAGCCACGTGAAACCCTTTCTCGGCGTCTCATTCAATTTTCATCCTCGCCAGATTGCCGACCTGGTGATCGAAATGCCGGAAATGGACGATCCGGAATTCCTGTGTGGCCTTGGCGTCAGTCCGTCCGATCCGCAACTCGAAGACGCCTTTCTACGAATGCTGCGGCTTCTCGACAGACCGGACGAAATTTCCATCATGGCACCCCTGATCGAGCGAGAGATCCTGTTTCGGCTGTTGCAGGGACCTCAAGGCGCGAAATTTCGGCAGATCGCACAGGTCGACGGGCGCCAATCTCAAGTCAGGCGGGCACTCGCCTGGATTCGCGACCACTTTACGGAACCATTCAAGGTCGAAGACCTGGCGCAGATGACAGGGATGAGCATCTCGGTGTTCCACCGCCATTTCAAGGCGGCGACGACAATGACACCCATTCAATATCAAAAACGGTTTCGCCTTCATGAGGCGCGTCGACGCCTTCTGGAGACCCCGGGCGACGCCGCTGGCGTCGCTTTCGCCGTCGGCTACGAAAGCGCGTCTCAATTCAGTCGGGAATACGCACGCCTATTTGGACTTCCGCCCGCCCGTGATGCAAGCCGACTTCGGGCAAAGGCGTCTGCACACTCGGCGTCGGAGACGTCCGATGATACTGAAAAGAAGGTAGAATTCGCAGATTAAGCGACCCGATCGTCTGCAAAGAGACTACAGTTCGAACTTTTCAGGACGCAGATTTGCTCTTGCTGCGCTTCAGCGCCGTCAGCAGATAATCCTGTATGACGGCCTGCAGATTGTCGGTCGAGTCGCGGACCTGCTTCATCGAGGCTTGGATCGCCGCCTCGTCGAGGGGCGAGGCGGCCATCGCAGACGCCAGACCGGCGCGGGCACGGCGGAGGTCCCGCAGCGCCGCGAAGGTGCGCGGCCGGTTTTCGCGCATGACGCGGCGAAATTCCTGCCTCACATCGGGCGGATAGATGCTGGCGACGCTATCGACGAGGCTGCCGGCTGATGCGCCTTCACGCAGGCCGTGAGCGGCATAGCCGACCAGGAATACGTTCAGCGCGACCGAAAGGCCGAGCAGGATGAGGACCACCGTCCAGATCGATCGCCGCGTCATAGCGCATTCTCCATGCCGTCATGGGTGGAAAGGTCAAGAAACTCGGCGCTTGCCGGCGCACCCGTTGCCAGCGCCAGCAGCTTCGCGTCGAAAGCATCACCCTCGGAGGCCGCTAGCTGATAGCCGCCAGCCGCGAGAGCCAGGACGAGCAGTGTGCTGCACGCCGTGATCGCTGCCGGCCGCAGCAGAAAAGTGGAAAGCCGCGTGCCGAGCCTCCGGTCGTGGTCGGCGTCGATGCGCGCGAGTACCTGGGTTGCCATGCGCCGCTCGTCGACATTGTTCAGCGCCGCTTCCAGAACCAGGTGATCGAGAGCCTCGTCTCGATCAGGCAAATCATGCGTTCCCGCGAGCAGAAAAAGCGCCTGCTGCCGGTAGGGCGCCGGCCATTCCGCAACGTCGTTGCCAAAGCGAAGCGTCAGTTGCTTGAATTCGTCCTCTGTCATCACACGTTCCTTTCGCGGCCGTCGGAGGCCGCCACATGATCCCGCAGACCGCGGCGGGCGCGGACGAGCAACTGTTCGGCCGAGCCAATACTGGTACCCATGACCTCGGCAATGGCCGGGACGTCAAGATCCGCCACCACCTTCAAGAGCAACGCCATGCGCTGCCGCTGCGGAAGCGCAGCGATGCCGTCGCGCACGGTCGACAATTCCTGCCGGTCCGCAACCCTTGCTTCGGCATCGGGCGCTTCCGACGCCGGATCGCTTTCAAGATCGTCGAGCCAGATGAAATTGCGCAGGAATCGCCTCCGGCGCTGGTCGATACAGCGGTTGGCAGCAATCTTGTAGAGCCATGTCGAGACGCGTGCCTTTTGCGGATCGTAGCGGCTGGCATTTTTCCAAGCGGTCACGAACACGTCCTGCACGACATCCTCCGCATCGCTGGAATTGCCGAGATAGCGTGCGGCAAAGCTTTGCAGGCCGCGGCCGTGGCGGGCAATAAGCTCTGCAAGCGATCGCTGACTGCCAGCCGCAATCCGCGCCATCAGGTCATCGTCTTCGCGTTGCATCGGTCTTTCCACGACGACAGATTCCTCGGCTTTAACGGCGAAAACGGCGAAAACCAACCCAGTGCCGACCGCCGGGACCAGTAAAACTGCCCACGGACCGTGTCCGGAATGGTCCATGCGCCGACAGCCGCTGGCCGGAAAAGGTCTTGCCATTTGCGGTGACACCGGAATAGCTCCTGGAGCAGCGTGTCACAATGCCCGCCCCACAGCTGGAGCTGGAGGTATAGCTGCCGCCCTTGGCGCCGGTCCGCGTCGTCATGCCCGAATAGACGCCGTTGCCCTCATTGGTCACGCTTCGACTAATCTGGCCGCCCGCTGCCGTCGTCCTCGTCCATTCCTCGGCACCGGCCGACCCCGCGGTCGAAACGACGAGAATCGTAGCGAGCAAGAGATGAGAGAATTTGAAATGGGTCAGCATGTTTGGAGCTCCTTCGTTTGAGACTCCTGCGGATCAGCGGTGCCGATCCGCAAAGAGATTGTGGACGAGGACGGCTTCATCCGGAGTGATCTTGCCATCGCCGTTCCGGTCGGCGAGATCGAAAAGAGACATGTCGGCTAAGAACTCGTCGGCCGAAACCTTGCCGTCGCCATTGGTATCCAGACGCCGCATCGCAATGCTGAGCCTTGCTTCTGCCGCCTCCGCCCGCGCCATGATGGCGTCGCTTGCGCCGTCGATTTCATCCTGGTCGATCACGCCGTCGCCATTGCGGTCGAGCCTGGAAAACAGGTGCTGGCGGGCGGCAAGAGCCTCCTCTTTCGAGATCACGCCGTCACCATTGGTATCGGCCGCTCGGAAGATGCGATCGCCGGTTGCGTCCTGCGCGTGGGCGCTAAGCGGCGCGAACCCGATGAGCAGCGCCGCGAGGATGGTCGAAGTCCTCATGATAACAATCCTTCCTATCGGTTTGGCCGCTCCGTCGGCGACCTCATCTGCCGATACGTCATCCCGCCGCTCCTCCTACGTCGTCATCAAAAAGAATCCCGCCCGACATTTCGGCAGCCTCGGCTTCCCCGCCGGTCAAAGTTCGGTCGCCGCGCGTAGGAGCAAGACCGGCGCTGCGTAGAGGCTTGCGGAAAGACGGACCGTGGTGGGCCGCCTCTCTTCGCAATGGAGACGAGAATGAGAAGAACGATCGCAATCCTTGGATCGCTGTTGCTTGCGAGCTGCAGTGCGATGGCCTCCGATCGGGAGCGTGCGCGGGACATGTTTCGCGAACTGGACACGAACGGCGACCACAAGCTCGAATTCAGCGAGATCGAAGCGGCGAGAGCGAGACTGTTTGATCGGCTGGATGTCAATCGCAACGGCATTCTCGATCCGCAGGAGATCCAGGCGGCGGTCGAGAGCGCGAAGTCTGCAAAGGGCGCCGGCGCCGGTATGCAACTCGCCGATCTGCAGCTGCGTAAAGCCATGATGGACAGAAATGGCGACGGAAAGATCTCGCGTGACGAATTCGCCAGCTTCATCCCCGACGGGTTGATCAAGGCCGATGCCGATGGCGACCAGGCACTCTCGCTGAGAGAATTGCGGTCGTTGCGCCGGTAACGGGCACGTCTCGTATTTTGGACAGGATCAGGACCATCACGATGATGAAAGTTTCAATGATGACCGGCGCGGCTCTGTTGACGCTGGCTACCTTAATGCGGCCCGCCGAGGCGACCCCACTGCCACTGATGCCGAACGTCGTCGTCGGCACGGGGAAAGTGACGGAGGTCTATTTTCGTCGCGGCTTCTATGCGGCCGGCGGCTTCTATTACTACAATGGATACAGAGGGGTCTACGGCTTTCGGCCGGGCTATCGTTACTATAACGGCTACTGGTTCCCAGCGACCGCCTTTGTCGCCGGCGTGGCGGCAGGAGTGGTCGCGGTGGCCCCGCCGCCGCCATTACCGCCGCGTCTCCCGGCGGCACATGTGCAATGGTGCTACGACCGCTATGCGTCCTATCGCGAATGGGATAACACCTATTTGCCCTATGGCGGACCTCGTCGACAATGCTGGTCACCCTACGATTGATCATCGATCTCCGGCAGACAAGAGCCGCACGACAGTTGCCTTCATCCCTTGATTTGTGAGGAATCGTCTCCGCGTAGGCGGATGGCAGATGCGACGTGGGCCGGGATAACCGGCCCATCCACCGCTAATCCTATTCCACCGGAGCCGATACGGCAGCCGCGCCGTTCCGGTGCCCGAGGCGATCTGCCACCAGCATCGACAGCATCATTTCCACGAGCCCATTGCTTGCGCCCTTCTCGCCGCCGGCACCTCCGACCTGGATTTGCGGGACAAGCGGCAGCCTGCCGTTTTCGATCGCTTCGGCGAAGCGCATGAGGACCTGCGAGTTGAGCTGGTAGTCCGGGCCACCGAAGGCTGCGACCTTTTTCTCAGTGGCTTCGGCTTCCGCCAGACCAACGGCGCGTGTCTTTTCGGCATCCGCAAAACCGGTCGCCTTGATGCGTTCGGCGTCGGCAAGCGCGATGGCCTTGATCCGGTCGGCCTCGCCGAGGCCGGCAAGGCGCACCTTTTCGGCTTCCGCCTTCGCGGTAACCTGAATGGTTTCCGCCTGCTGGCGAGTACGGGCGAGCTGCGCCTTGCCCTCGTTCTCGCTGATTTCGATAGCGAGCGCCGATGTGGTGATCTGGGTCTGCTGCTCGGCGAGCGCCTGCTTTTCGCGCAAGGTGCGCTCCTGGACGGCGGCTACCTCCTGCAGCTTGTAGGTCTCGACCTTCTCGACGGCGATCTGGCGCTCGCGCAGCTGGATCAGGATCTGCTCGATGCTGTTCTGGCCCTGGCTGGCGCGCGGCGTGCCGATGAGCACCTCCTGGAGTTCAAGGCTGTAGGAGGCGAATTTCTCCCGCATTTCCTCGCCCGATTTGCGTTGGATTTCGCTGCGCTCCTGCAGCAGCTGGATCAAGGTCTTGGTTTGGGCAATATTCTTGAAATAGGCCGAGACCATCGGATCGAGTGTCTGCTCGACCAGCCGCTTGATGTCCCCGAAACGCTGTACGACCAGCGGCGCCTTCATATAGTCGATATGCACGACGACCGAGAGCGGAAGCATCGGCTCGAAGGCGTCCTTGGTGATCAGCGAGACTTCGGATAGGTTTTCGTCGAGCCGGTGCTCACCGAACTGCTCCTTGGTCCATTTGAGAACGAAGTTGGTGGTGGGCACGATGACGATATTGCCGGCATAGGTATTGAAGGCATATTTGCCTGGCAGCAGCGGTGTCGACCAGACGCCTCGTGCACCGGTTTCCACCAGCTCGCCGTGGCGATAGGACTGGCCGGAAATATCGGCGCCGCGCTGGCCTGTATAAGAGACCACGACGCCTACCGTGCCGACCTCGACGATCGTTTTCTCGACCAGTTCCACGGTCGCGAAGATGCGATTGAGGAAATAACTGCCGTCGGCAAGAACCTGCAACTGCCGGCCGCGATAACCGCCGGCATTAAGAAACTTTTCCGGATCCTGGAAATTGTTGTGGAAGTTCGGATCCTTGGGATCGTCGGCGACGGTCGGCGCGATGATTTCTCCCACCGGCAGCGCCGGACCGTCATGGATGGTGACGATGCCGATCATGTCCTCGGCATTGTGAATGACAACAGGTTCGAAGCCGTTCCGCTCCGTGATGAGCTGCGACATATCCTCGAACAATCTCTGTTCGGAAGCGCTAAGATTGATGGAATGCGTTGATTGCGCGGTCAATACGATGAACTGCGCGAGATTGATGGCATAGGTTCCTTCGCGCAGAATCTTGCGCTGCGGTCCCTTCTGGCCACCCTTCGTCAGAAAGCCGCGCACGTCCTGAAAGTCGTCGGCTTCGACATTGGAGGCAAGCGTTTGGGTCGGAGGTAGCGGAACGCCGTCGCGGGCGAAGACATAGCCGATCTGACCTTGGGGGATCGTCACGAGATTGGCACGGTGCATCGAATACTGAAACGGCATGAAGAGATGCAGGCCGCCGCGCACGACTTCCGGCTGAAAACCAGCCTCGCCGTTGAGCGCAATGAAGCCGTTGCGAACGGAGCCGCGAAAGCTCCAGAGTTTTTCGAGGATGCCGAGCCGGTCATTGGGGATATAGCGGACCACGCCGCTCCATCGAAACAGGATTACCAACACCACGACCGCAACGGCGATCGCGATTGCCTTCCATTCCATCGCACTAAGATATTGTAGGGCTTCCATCTTTTCTGTCCTATAGGCGTACGGGTTCGTCCACCCGACAACCGCCCGGTTGGTGTTTCATAAGACGGGGAGATTGCGCACCTCAGCGTTCGACGCAGCATGACAATGTCGGACGACAGATCTGCTCAATGTTTGGGAAAGTTGCAGCGCGTCCCAGGTCCCCCGCCGGGACGCCGCAGGTCGTGAGTGTTCTCACATCGGTGTTGCCTTGATAGACATAACGATGAATGAGGTAAGGATTACGTCTTCAGGTTTAAAGATGTCCGGGGCGGAAAGCGAATAAATACTTCCAACTGCGTGATCATTTCGAGCATTCAATTCTATTGAGTTGCATCGCCTCAGCAGCATCGTCTCATCAGGCAGGGCGGCATGGTTCCGCATATTTCAATTCCCGTTCGCCCGCCGCAGAAAAGTTGCTGCGCAACTGGCTTGAGAATATCGTCTTCGAGTCCTTTTCGGGACATATCTTGCCCTTGGACGAGGTGGCATGGGGATCACACTCCTAAATCCGCGGGATCACGAGGCATAGCCACGGATCGAGGCCCTTCTTACCGGATTCGAAATCACTGTTCCTGACGCCAATACCCAAAGCATCTACTGCGCAACCTGATCCGCTAGGGGAGATTTCTCGAGCTCGTGCGGCTGACCCCTCGTAGGCCTGGATGGCTGGGAACGGTACGCACGGCTCGCCCGCGGCCTGATCCTCAGCGCCGAGGAAAGCGGCTATGTGCAATCCATGCAGATGATCGGAGCTTCCTCGCCGCGCATCTATATCGGCCAGATCCTCCCCAATATCGCCGGCGCCCTCGTCGTCCATCTGACGCTGAATTTTCCCCGCACCATCATCCTGGAGACGGCCTTGTCCTTCCTCGGCCTCGACGTCCAGCCGCCGTTGACCTCGCTCGGCCAGATGCTCGGCCAGGGGCGGACCTATCTGCTCAATGCCTGGTGGATGTCCGTCATGCCGGGCTTCGTCATCTTCGCCACGACCATTTCGGTCTGCATTATCGGCGACTGGCTGCGCGATCGGTTGGATTCCTACACGCTGACGCGCTGACAATCATCATCACCCGTAGTCATCTCGATCACGCCGCTTCCTCAAGTTCGCCGAACCTGCCACAATCGCGCCGATCGAATGGCGGCAAGGAAAGAAAATGCGCTCGTCCAAAATCATACATGTGGTTACGTGCCATGCCGAAGGCGAGGTCGGCGATGTGATCGTTGGCGGCGTCGCGCCTCCTCCAGGCGATACGATCTGGGAACAGTCGCGCTGGATCGCCGCCGATAAAACCTTGAGGAACTTCGTGCTCAACGAGCCGCGGGGAGGGGTCTTCCGCCACGTCAATCTTTTGGTCCCGCCGAAGAACCCGAAAGCCCAGATGGGCTGGATCATCATGGAACCGGAGGACACTCCGCCGATGTCCGGATCGAATTCGATCTGCGTTTCGACGGTGCTACTCGATAGCGGAATCATTGCGATGACGGAACCGGTGACGAGGATGGTTCTGGAAGCTCCCGCCGGGCTGGTCGAGGTCGAAGCCGAATGCCGGAATGGCAAGGCAGAGCGGATCACCGTCACCAACGTCAAGAGCTTTGCTCAGAAGCTCGATGCCAGCCTTGACGTGCCTGATATCGGAACTTTGAAAGTGGACACCGCCTATGGTGGCGACAGTTTCGTGGTGGTCGATCCGGAACAGGTCGGGATAGACCTCATCCCCGAGAACGCGCGTCTGATCGCCGAAACCGGGATCAAGATCACCAATGCTGCAAACCGGCAGCTCGGCTTTTCTCATCCGGAAGATACAGGCTGGAACCATATTTCCTTCTGCCTTTTACCGGGCAAGCCCTACCATGAAGGTGGCGAGTTGACTGCCAAGTCGGTCGTCGCCATTCAGCCCGGGAAGATCGACCGCTCGCCGACGGGCACCGCCGTATCGGCTCGCATGGCTATTCTGAACGCCCGTGGCGAACTGAAGGAAGGCGAAAGCCTGACCGGCATTTCGATCATCGGCACGAAGTTTGTCGGCAAAATCGTCAAGGAAACGACCATCGCCGACCAGAAGGCTATCGTTCCGTCGATCACCGGCCGGGCCTGGATCAGCGGGACATCGCAACTGATGCTCGATCCGTCCGATCCTTTCCCCGGCGGCTATAAGCTTTCGGACACCTGGCCGAAGCACACGTAGTCGGGTCGACGAGGGGATAATCCCTGGCCGCATGACCTTCTCCCAAACCGTTGGCCGGGCCTAGCGCGACGTCAAAATGAAACCGCGCGCTGGCGCTGCACTTTCCATCGGTGCACTGCACCCTAGCTCATGTTCCTATGAAGGACTTCTTCGTTGAGCTGGAAGAACGCATCACGTGGTTGCCGGAATGGGCGATCAGCTTGGTGCTCATCGTCTGCGCGATTGCCATAGGGTTTGTCGCGCATCGGATCTTTTACAATGTGCTGGCACGGGTCGTGGCCGAGTGGGACCTGTTCTGGCGCTCGCTCGTGGCGCGCACCAAGCGACCGGCCCGCTTCGCCATCGTTCTCGCCGCGCTTGCCTTTGCCGTTTCGGTTTCACCGCTGACCGATCTCCAGGCTTCCATAGTGCGTCATGTGTTGGTGATTTGCTTCATCGCGGCACTTGCCTGGATGACAAAGACCGCAAAGCATATCTGGATGACGGTCTATCTGAGGCGGTTCAAGCTGGACGCCGAAGACAATCTTCTGGCGCGCAAGCATGTAACGCAGTCGCGCATCATGGAACGGATCGTCGATCTCCTGATCATTACGATCGCGCTGGCGGCGATGCTGATGACGTTCGACGAAGTCCGCCAATATGGGGTCAGTCTGCTCGCTTCCGCCGGCGCTGCTGGCATCGTCGTCGGCCTGGCGCTGCAGCCGGTCCTGAAAAACCTGTTTGCGGGTATACAGCTAGCAATCACCCAGCCGATCCGCATCGATGATGCGCTGCTAGTCGAAGGCGAATGGGGGAACGTCGAGGAGATCACGTCGACCTACGTCGTCGTGAAGCTCTGGGACTGGAGGCGTCTGGTTCTGCCGCTCAGCTATTTCATCGAGAATCCGTTTCAGAACTGGACCAGGGAAAGCTCCGCTCTCATCGGAACGGTCATGATCTACCTGGACTACAGCATTCCCGTGGAAGCGGTCCGCAGGAAGGTCGAGGAAATCGTCAATGCCTCTCCTCGATGGGACCGGCGCGTCGTCAACGTCGCGGTGACCGATTTCAAGGATAGCGTCATGGAAATCCGTATCCTGGCGTCTTCCTTCAATTCCGGCAAAACCTTCGACCTGCGCTGCGAGATCCGCGAAAAACTGATCGACTTCATCCAGCGTGAATATCCCCATGCTCTGCCTCGCCTGCGTGCCGAGGTAGATCGTCGCGGCGCCGAGGTAGCCCGCGCCGCTGAATGATGTGCGCATTGCGCATGACATTCGGATGGTCTTCGGCAAGCCAGCGCAACAGCATGTCGAGCCTGCCCCGGCCTATGCTTCGGCCTTCAGCGCGTGTTTCACCCGCAATATTGCCATGCACACGGCACCGATGACGATAGGAATCGACACCAGCATCACCAGCGGGCTGATATGATATCCCGCATGATCGGCGGTCTCGAACACGACTTTCAGCAGGTTCAGCAGGTAATAGCTGATCGCGATGATCGAAAAACCTTCGACGGCACGCTGTATCTTCACTTGCGTTGCCGCCCGTTCGGCCATCGCTTGAATCTGGATCGCGTTCTGGTGCTCGATCTCGACCTGTATGCGGGTCTGGAGCAAATTGATCAGATGGCTCGTCGCTTGAGATAGTTGATCAAGGCGGAGCGCCGTCGCCTCGCAGGTTCGAACAGCGGGCTTGAATCTCCTGTCGACGAAAGTTCCGAAGCGCTGAAACCCGGGAACATGTGTCTCGCGCAGCAAGGCGATCCGTTCATCGACGATCTTGGCATAGGCCGCCGTTGCGCCAAACCGATTGCGGGTCTCGGCCGCAGCCGAGATGATCTGGGAGGCGAGAAGCGTAATGTCCGCCAGGAGTTGCTTGTGTCCATCCGGCGGTATGACGAGGTTTCGGTTGGTCAGCTCTACGAGTGTTTCGTCATAGGTGCGGATAAGTGGAGCAAGCCGGTGGGCTTCCGGCAGGCCGAGCAAAGCCATCGATCGATAGGTTTCGATCTCGAAAATGCGCCGGACCATTCTTCCCAATCGATGTGCGTTCAGGTCCCTGTTGAATAACAGAATTCGACTTGAGCGGTCGGAGCGCACGCGGAAATCCGAGCAAACCACGGCCGAACCGCCCCCTATCGTGGACGCGGCGGAGTCGCCAAAGTCGAACGAGGCAAGGACCGGACCCAACCTCGTGGGGGCATCACCCATGACAAGGATCCCCACCCGGCAGACGAAGCTCGGTGCAGCGATCCCGGTCAAGGCGGCAACATCGTCCTCCGACAGTCGCGATGTCGGCCATGCCCCGGCTTCACCATCCAGCTTTCGCAGGCAGGTGACGGTTAGGAATTCGGTGTGTCGTTCAACGCGAATTGAGAGATCGCCATCGTTCGAGCGGGAGTCGTGAAAACCATGATGGAAATTGGCTGCGGCTTTCTCCGGCATGACCGCAATATGCTCGACGAAGGCCGGACCATCGAAGTAAATCGAAGGGCGCGCGTGAAGCTCCGCGTTAAAATCCAACGGCATTTAGACAACATCCCCCACGATGCGATTCCTGCCAAACTACGGAAAGCAAAGTGGCAAGGAAAGCGAATACTGCTCAACGAATTGGCGCGGGCGGGGGCCAGCTAGCCGTGAAAGCCGGGGAGGGGTGGCTGCAACGAATTGCAGTGCTAACGCGGCTAGCTAATCGTTTAATCAAAGGATTTCTGTCGAAAACACAATCCCCCAATTCTGGCCCCTGATTTTCGGCCGTTGCCGATCGCGCCGTTATGACCAGACGCCTGCCAACAGGTTGCCAACCAGAGGCACGCTCTTCTCGTTTCCGTATTGATCGCGAACGGAGATCGCCGTCTTCATCTGCTTCGGTGAAGTCCGAAACCAGTTCGTCGCTACGGTGGCGAGGTCACCGATCATCGGGTTCTTGCGCCAGGCTGCAAAGCGCTCGGCCATGGCGTCCGGCTCGGCGTTGTAAAAGAAATCCCCGGACCGACCAAGATCGTTGATCGACGAGGCCATTGATGACAGCGGCCGCTGGAACATTTTTGAAGGAAGCCTCAGGTCCGGCGCGCTTTTGGGGAAGGCTGGTGCCATGAAATCGATCGCCCATCCGTCGGCCTCGACCCAGCAATGGAAATTCTCGCCCGCCCCGGTGACGTAACCATCTTCGCGATGATCGGCAAAGAGTATGCGCTTTCCGCCCAGATTATATGCCGCGAGCCCGCCTCTCGGCTTCGCCTCGATCTTGAAGTGATGTCCGAGAATGAATGCGCCGAATGTCGAGAAATACATCGATGCAGTCGCGGGATTGGCGTTCTCGTTGATCAGCAGGCTGTTGATGACACGATATATCCGATGATAGTCGCTCTGCTTGATCAGCATGTTGGTATCCTTGGGGGCTCGATTTCGGCCCTGCCTAAGCCACAGCGCCATGGATGTAAACGTCAGGCGATCGCGGCGCGTTGAATCTCGGTGGGATGCCGGATGGCGGCGAGACCATTGCCTGTCAGCGGGAATTGCAAACTCGCAGCACCTTGGATATTGGACCGCCCTCTGCCGTCCGTCTCAAAACACGGGTGAATTCTAGAATCCGGCTGCTGCTCTACCGGCGGCCGGCCAAATTATTATGTGTGTGTATGATCAGCGCAAGAAAACGCAAATTCCTTGAACAACAATATCGACAGATGCTCACTTCCGGTCATCCGGTCGACCCGCGTTGGCGGGAAAGCTTCGACGCATTTGAAGAGGATATGGATCCTTTCACCCCGAATTCGGGATCCAGGCGCCGCCTGGGACGGCGAAATAGCAGAATAGGCTTTGTACCCGGCAACGTGGAATGGCACTGGGAGTCTCGAGACATCAGTCCGCAAGAGAATTTCTAATCGCCGGATCCCGCTCGAAACGGCGAAAGAGGCCGTTCAGATGACCTCTTTTGCCGCCCCGACCGTCGATGAGGCTATGTCCCGGCAACTGCCTGCATGTCGGCAACATCGATCCCGTGGGTATCGAACCACCATTGCGGGCTCATGCGGAGATATTTGCTCCGAAGGCGCAGATACTTGGATCGCAATCGTTCCTGCCGCTCGACTTCCTGGTCAAAATAGGGATGGTCCAGCGTTCCGCCCATCACGTGGATGCGGCGAAGGAGCTTTCGCAACACGTATCCTTGCTCCTTGTTTCCCGGGTGGTAGCCGCTTTCCACTGTCGTCATGACGGTTTCGCGCAGCGTGGCAAGGGCGTCGGCGGGCGGCGTGCCATTCAGGATCATGTCGAGGCGTTCAGCACCGAAGCCGACGTCGATGCAGGTCCCAAGCGGATTGACGATGTTCCCGATCTCGATGCCGTCCTTGTAGAACTCGGTGCAATATCCGCTGATGCTGCCGTCGCTCCAGGTGCATTTGTCATCTGGGACGATGGGGACGCGACTACAATAGAGCCCGCTCCATTCTTCCAAACGGTCCGGATGGATCGTGACATGGTCAGGCACGAGGCCAAGGCTTCCTAGAAACTCAAGCCAGAAGTCGATGGCGTTACCAACAGTCATTTCCCTGAACGAGAAAAGCCCGAGCATGGTGAAGTGGAGGAAGTGCGTTCCGTCGCCGATATCGTCGAGGTCACCCATGCGCAGGCAGGCCTGGCTGTTGGCGACGGTTCCACTATGGGAGGGATCGGAGAAGAGGGATTTGTACTGCTGCATCCCGGCGCTGCAGAAGAGCGTGGTGTTATCGTGCGGCCGTACGGATTGTATGCGTGTGAAATCAATGCCTTTGGAAAGGCAGAAATCTTGGTATTCCTGGATCAGGCGTCCCGCGATGACATAGGCAACCTCCTTTGCTGTCTGTGTGCCTTAGGGAAATATAGTGGCTGGACTCTAAACCGCAATCGGGCGCAGTCGCGTCGGCGTTTCTAGCCTCGCGATCGATCTGGAGGCCCTGCGGTCAGCTAAATCACCTGCTGCCGATCGCGCGGGGTTCGATCATGATCGCGTCAATGCCTGCGGCCTCTTCTTCAAAGAACGTGCGCGGGCCTTTGCCCAATTTGTAGTCCATCCAACGATGCTCATAGCAAAACCACTGGGTTCCGGCAGGGTGCACGTCGTAGCCATGTGCGCCCCATTTGCTGCATCCGGGATATTCGCAAAAATGGTCGGTATGAACGGCCGAGCCCTCAGCCTCGCGTGCCTCGTCGGACATCGAAGTCTCCCTTCAGGAATCGCTTACAACAGGCTGAAGGGTAGGGGGCTTTAGGTTAATCAAAGATATCCATCGCCACATTGATATGCTGAAAGTGAAGACAGAGACCTCCGCCAGGCCGCAATCAGGTCAATGAGGTAGTTTCAGCAGGGGCAGCCGGCGAAGCTGAATGCGCCCACCATGACGCTCGCGACGACAAGAATGCCTGAAACATCGACCTGACGTTGATCGATTGTAGAGCAAACGTAAATATGCAAAAGCTGATGTTCGGCCAAATCGCGCTGGGGCCAGTGTAAGCCTCGGCACTATCCCAACCTTCGGATCAAGCAATGACAGCGACGACTCCCAGCGCGACCGGACCTGCGGACGCTCAAATCTCTTCACGTCCCAGGGTCTATCTTTCGGTCTTGGCTGCACTGGGCCTATCGCATCTCTGCAATGACACGATCCAATCGTTGATCCCGGCGGTCTATCCGATCCTGAAAACCGAATTCGCACTCGACTTCGTCCAGATCGGTGTCATTACCCTTGTCTTTCAGATTGCCGGAGCTTTGTTTCAGCCCGCGATCGGTCTTTACACTGATCGACGTCCGATGCCTTATTCCGCCGTTTTTGGAATGGCGTTCACGCTCGCTGGTCTTGTGAGCCTCGCCTATGCGTCGTCCTACGTGTCGATCCTCGCTTCGGTCACTTTGGTTGGCGTCGGGTCATCCATTTTCCATCCCGAGGCGACGCGCGCGGCGCGATACGCCTCCGGTGGAAGGCAGGGCTTGGCACAGGGGATTTTCCAGGTGGGCGGACAGGTCGGCGGCGCTCTCGGTCCGCTGTGTGCTGCGATCTTCATCGTCTCAAACGGGCGGCACAGCCTGGTCTTCTTCACGGCGATGGTTCTGCTGGCGATGATGCTGCTAACCTGGAGTGCGCGGCAATATTGGTCGATCCAGTCGCAGTTCGAGGCCCGCAGCAAGAATGGTCGGCATGCTCGATCCGAGTACCCGCGAAAGACGGTTATCATTGGCCTCGCAGTACTGACGCTTTTGATGACGTCAAAGCTGTCCTACCTGGAAAGCTTCCGCTCTTTCTATACGTTCTATCTCATCGACCGCTTCGGGGTGTCGGTCCCGACGTCGCAAATCATGCTGTTCGTGTTCTTCATTTCGTCGGCCGCCGGAGTTCTTCTGGGTGGCATTGTCGGCGATAGGATCGGTCGTTACCGAATAATCTGGATTTCGGTGCTCGGGCCGCTGCCCTTCACGCTGCTGCTGCCCTATGCAGACCTGTTCTGGACGGGCGTTCTCACTGTGGTGATCAATCTGATCATGGCAAGCGCGTTCGCATCGATCATGATCTATGCCATGGACCTGGTCCCCAAGAGGATCGGCCTGATCGGCGGCATGTTCTACGGCCTCAATTTCGCTATCGGTGGCGTGGCTGCCGCTTTTCTGGGAGGCCTGTCCGACAGCATCGGGATCGAGAGCGTCTATAAAATTTGCTCCGTTTTTCCGATCGCGGGACTGCTCGCCATTCTGTTGCCTAGGCTCGAAGCGACCCGATAACCACTGCAACCGGATGGCGCCCTCTCGGATCACGCTTCAGGGCAGGGGCACCGAAGGAGAGAGATGTCGGTGCTCCTCTGCATGGAGCGGGAGGGTGATCCCCTATATCCGGTGTGATCTCACTCATGAAGCGCTGTTGAATTTTAGTTAGTACTGAAATAACTATTCTCGGCGGGAGTTTGCTCGTCAGGAGGATGAAGTCATGTCGCATTCGAAGGACAATCGCCACGTCCACACACCCGGCCCCAAGGACCATAGCGTCTCCGATCATTGCCGGAGGTTGGGCATCTCGCCGGATGAGGAGCGCAAGCTTCGCAAGTTGCTCGGCAGCCACGCGCCTCTCCATGAGATACATGCGAACCACACGTCGAAGCAGCCGAAGTTTCGCTAGCGGCGTTCGATTCAGCTGCGGCCGATGATCTTTCTTAAAAGGGATCGGCCCCTGCCTGCCGCGCGCGAAGTATGGACGGCGGTCGCCCTCCATGTCTGTCTCTCACCTTTGTGATCCAGCGTATGTCAAATGCAATTGCGACGTCGCACGATAGGCATATGGTTTTTTCCATGCATGAACGCTCATGCGAGGAGAGTGCGATGTTTCAGGCATTCGACAGCCGCGGCGGGCAGCCGCTTGGACCGGAAGAGTTCTCCATGGTCCAGTCTCTCATCAGGGACTATTGCCGTGAACGGATGGTCGATCCATCAGGCGGAGAAGCAAAGGAAGCCGCTCGCGAGCTTCTGACCTGGTTTCAGATCGGCGTCACGGATCAGCACCGACTGAGAGAACTTCTGAACAGCAGAAATTGATTGCATCCGAAAGCTGGTCGACATCGCCCGTCGTTTCCCTGGGCGGCGACCTCCGAAGAGGCTGTTTTCTAATAAAGCACGTGTTCGATCCGGACGACATGCTGCTCGGGCGCCTCATTGCCCGGCTCTTCCGCCGCTGCGATCTCGGCGACCGTCAATCCGGTCGTGATTGCAAGTTCTTCAAGGGTATAGCCTCTGGCCAGGCGTGCTTGCCGACGACGCGAAGCAGCCGTGGTCAATTTCGTAGAGAATTGATCCATTTGAATCTCCGAATGGGGATATCGGACCTGGCGAAAACCGGGTCTTATTTCAGGGGGGTATTTCGAACTGCGGCAAGCCGTAGCTTGCGGAGCCGTTCATTCTTCTCCTCGCGGAGACGGCGTTCTTCTTGAACGGCGTCAACCGCGACCTTGTTGGTGTGTTCGAATGCTGCCGCGCGCTCCTGCACGGTCAGAGTCTTTCTGAGCCTGCTTACCATGACGACCATCTTTTAGGATTGCCTGATATGTGGGAGAGTGCACGAGCAACTTCAATATCGTGAGGCATGCATGTGCTGCAGAGGAGCTGCCCACCCATCGGAGTAGCGTTATGGCTCAGTTCATCGAACCGACCGGCCCCAAGCCGTTTTCAACGCTGTCTGTGAACCAGCGCGACCAGGTGCTGTTGGAAATCAGCAGAAGCCTGCACTTTACCGCGCTTGCATCGCGGGCTGCAAAAGATCGGCGATGGAAAAGCCTGGAGTCGCTTGGCGACAGGATCGACCGCGAGCACGAGACGATCGCCGCGGACTATTCGGATCGATCGTCGAAGCTGGTGTACCAAGCGTTGGACCTTCTAGCCAAATGACGAGCGGCAGCTGAAAGTTGACCGGCCGCATCGTCACAGGACGTGGGCGAAGGCTACAAATCCGACAGCACCCCAGCCGGCGGCGATTAAGATAGCAATACCGATCAGGCCCTTCTTCATCGAAACGTCCCCGACAAGAAAAATGTCCAAGCAAGACGGTTGTCGTTGCGGCGGCGACTTAAGCACGAAAGCGATGTGGCGTCGCGTGACAGCAAGCGTGACATGGGCTGATGCAATCCGGAATGAGCGATGTCCGCTACTCGCGGAATGTCAAGGCGCGGTCAATCGCGCGACGACTTCGAGTTTAGGCTGGCGTCAGCCAGTATCCGCTTGCATAAGACGGCAAAATTGACAGTATCGCCGACGTGTTTTCACCACGAACTTTGGGGACAAACTTGCGAGTAGATGTACGCGACAACAATGTCGAGCAGGCCATTCGTGTTCTGAAGAAGAAAATGCAGCGCGAGGGTCTCATCCGCGAAATGCGTGAGCGCGAACATTACGAAAAGCCATCCGAGAAGCGGGCGCGCCAGAAGGCAGAGTCCGTGCGTCGCGCCCGGAAGGCGATGCGGAAGCAAATGGAGCGCGAGGGATTGATTGCGAAGCCGAAGAGACCAAGCAAATCCAGGCGGTAGGCCAGGGATGGAGCTGGCGCGGCGATGATCGATGAAATCCACTGGTATTCGCCATTTGCAATGGAGCCAAGAGAATCTGGACGTTTATTAGCTGTCATTGATCGGTTACACAGGCGCCTTCCAAGGCGAAAGGATCAAGATGTCTGAACGTTCGCGCTCGCTGGAGTCGACGAGGCATTGCATAGCGGACCGAAAACCCAAAGGGACCGCAATCTACCTGGCGGTCGCAGTTCTCGCGGTCATTGCCGGCTTGACCTCCAGGGGTCACGTCGCCGCTGAGCCGCCCGAACCGCATATTTCAAAGCTGGTTCAATAAGTCGACAGGTTCCGCAGGCAATCCGCATCTGGCGTCCTCGATCTCGGATGGCCAAATGGTTGTGTCGTTACCCCGCGGCAAGCTCTCCGAGGTGCTGACGGACCCAATTCGCCTCCTGCGATGCAGTCCGGCGGAAGAGGCGTTTGAAATCACGGCTGAACTGGGCAGGGCTGACATAACCAACGGACAGAGCAACCTCTGCTATGGTCCTGTCCTGGCGCGCCATCATCAATCGTGCTTCGTGAAGTCGCATGGCCTTGACGTATTGCATCGGGCTGCTGCCTGTCAGCGCCTTGAAATGCGCGTGAAAGGACGGAACGCTCATGCCCGCTTCATTGGCCAGCGCAGCAACCGAGATCTCTAAGCAATAGGTCTCGCGCAGCCGGGCGA
Source organism: Rhizobium sp. BK376 (assembly GCF_004341625.1). GTDB lineage: Bacteria > Pseudomonadota > Alphaproteobacteria > Rhizobiales > Rhizobiaceae > Rhizobium. The sequence continues at coordinate 35,495 of NZ_SLZG01000033.1, forward strand.
GGCTTTGCACGATTTTCCCCGACGTGCCCCTCTGCTGCAATGCGGAAATCATCGCGGCGCCCTGCGGGCCGACGAGAACCCGATAATGCAATTCGTGCAAAATGCCCGCGCCCAACAAGGCAGCCTCGACCGGATCGGCGAGCGCTTTTAGCAGGCGTAGCACGACGTCCTCGATCGCGGGCGCCATTCTACTGGACATCAGACTTTTAGCCTTGGCGGCCGACGGTCCCGGATTGCGCACCTGGACTTTTGAGGCGATCTCGGCAGCCAACGTCATATCGAACTCGACATAGACCGCAAGCAGGGGGCGCTCCGCACTGGCAACGGATTCCATGCGGAATGGAACAGGCACCGACACCGCCAGATAATGCTCCTCGTCGTAGAGATAGACTTCGCCTTCCAGCATGCCCTGCTTGCGGCCCTGCAGTACGAAGACCGCTCCCGGCCTATAGAGCACAGGAACATCATGAAGCACCGCGCTGGTCCTGAGGATGCGGACGCCATGAAGCCCTGTCGGATTGTATCCCTGATGTGGCGCAAGGCGCCCGGCCAGCTCCACCAGCTCCTGGCGCTTCGTATAATTGCTTTCCATATTCATAGAAATTGGCAAGCCTTTGATAGTTTTTGCAATCGATGCATCCGTATTCCAAGATTATTAGTCAAGGCCCAACCAATCAAGAAGAGAAGTCAAACATGTCTCACAAGACCTTCTTCATTACCGGCGCCAATTCGGGCTTCGGTCTTGCCATCGCTTCCGCAGCAAGCAACCAGGGCCACACGGTCGTGGGCACCGTCCGCTCCGAGGCATCGCGGACAAGCCTTGCGGAACGGCTTCCGGCGGTCCATTCCGTCCTCTGCGATGTTACCGAATTCGACCGGATACCCGACGTTGTCGACCAGGTAGAGAACGACCACGGACCTGTCCATGTTCTGATCAACAATGCCGGCTATGGCCACGAAGGGATCCTTGAAGAGTCATCGCTCGAAGAGATGCGGCGCCAGTTCGACGTGAATGTCTTCGGAGCCGTTGCGGTCGCCAAGGCCTTCCTGCCGCGCTTCCGGGAGCGGCGTCGCGGCTTCATCGTGAATGTCACATCAATGGGTGGGATGATCACCATGCCCGGCATTGCCTACTATTGCGGCAGCAAGTTTGCGCTGCAGGGCATTTCGGAAGTCATGCGATCGGAGATGGCACCATTTGGCGTGCATGTCTCCGCGCTCTGCCCCGGCTCCTTCCGAACGGATTGGGCCGGCCGCTCGATGATCCGCACGGAGAGGTCCATTGCGGATTACGATACGCTGTTCGATCCAATCCGGCGCACCCGCCAGGAAAAGAGCGGCAAGCAGCTCGGTGACCCTGAGAAGCTAGCGTCAGTTGTTTTGAATCTGATAGATTCTGACAATCCTCCACCGCAGCTTTTACTCGGAAGCGATGCGCTGCAGCACGTCTCGGACCGTATAGACCGCCTCAAGCAGGAGATCGAGGCGTGGAAATCTGTGACCATCTCGACTGACGGCTGACTGCGTAAAGTGCTTCGACCAGTGCGATTGGCAGCCGCGCCATGATCCCCAAACCCGATCGGGCCAATCGTGTTCGGGACGGGGCGTTGGAGCCCTTCAGCCGTGACATGCTGGCTCAGAATTGCTGATCGGCTGGGCGCTTCCAGCCTGAGGTGTTCCAAAGGCCCTTTCGCCGTTCTCGTCGTCCAGCTTCAGTGGGCGTGCACATAGAGGTCGCTTGCACACCCGCTCGCTCTTTAAAGTGAACCGGCAGAGGCTTAATTGGAAGCGCCTGCCTGCCACGATTACTTTGTTGCGTGAGCTTCCGTAGAGATATCGACGCTGAGTTCATCGCCGATATAGGGAAGATAGGTCTCGATACCGAAATCCGAGCGCTTGAATGTCGCCGTGGCATCAAAGCCTACCGCATCGTACTTGGTCATCGGATGGACGCCGGCCTTGTTGAGCGTGACGTTGAGGGTCACCGGCTTGCTGACGCCGCGAATGGTCAGGGCCATGCGACCGCCCGTGGTCGTTTATGCCTCAGGGGCAGCGAGGTACCGCTGCGCCGGCGCGTTCAAGGAAATCTTGGGGATCAGGTTCCGTCGTTCTCTACACGGCAAAGACACACGTTACCGGCGGGCGCGAACATGGGGTGGCATAGCCAATTGTCAGCATGCCGACAAACGTGACGAATGCGAAGATATCCACAGCGCGTTGGCGCACCAAAACGGGCCTCCATTTGATGGGGCTTTATCGGCTTTGCCCATAGGGGTAGACCTTTCAGAGAGTTCGTTTGACACTCAAGCGTCGGACGGACTGAGGCCACGGCCATCAGTATCGTCGTCGCAGCGTTGCCCGCTATCGCATGTAAGAGAGCATCTCGCGAGCCTCGCTGAGCGCTTGTTCTTGCGTCTTGAATTTTCGACTAGGGAGGCTTCGGTGCTCCGTGAGATGAATGATGTAAAACCATCGACCGAACCAGGTTCGCCGGGTTTCGATCCGATATCGCAAGACATCGTTGGCAGAAGGCGTTGTCGAGCTGTCGTCGAGTGCCCCGACTGCGCGGCGGAGGTGAACGTCGGGCGCTCCATAGACCGTCATTGTGTAAACTCCCTCATCCCCTCGATGACAACAGTCGCGCAAAATTCGAGATAGGCGTCCTTTTCCGACGCAAACGGTGCGTCCCACCGCGTCAGACGCCCGTTCGTATCGATGACCTCCAGCCACCAATGGTCGGTGCCGGCGATTTGAAAAATCTCCACGCGCACCGACAACCCCTCGTGTGTCTCATAGCCGGAAAGGCTCGACATTTTGATATCAGGCTCCTCGACCATCGTTGTTTCGGTCAGATACGCGCTGCAGTATCGCGGTGTCCCCGAGACGTTGCGATTTCGGCCGGTGAGGATGAAAGCGGGTGAGAAAAATGCAACAAGATAAGCGGTACTTCTCGTTGTTGCCGTTTTGAAGAGGGGGCTAGGAGGGTGGACTTCATGGATGCTTTCGACACTTCGCGACGAGCTAGGGTGACGGTTTCCACTCGAAGTGTACGTCGTCAATCCCAAAGAGAATGACCGGGCAAGTTGATCTATTTTTTCTGCGCGAATAGGATGATTTGCCCTGTTAAGTGGACAATGGACTCATGTCTTCGACGCCTCGCCATATGTTTCTCCAACTCGATCGGAACAACACGAGCCCCGCTGAGCGGCTCGCCTTATGGCAAGACCTGATGAGCGCTGCAGGCAAGGTACATATTCCCGACCCGGAAACGTTCACCGGCTACTTCACCTCCCTCGCTCTTGGTGATTTACGCACTATGCGAGTGCGATCCGGCGAGTTTCGTTACGTGCGCGACAGGCAGATGGCACGCAACGTCAGCCGAGATCACGTCATGATCAATTTGACCGAGAGCGGTCGAATTGCCGGAGAGGTTGCCGGTCGCAGGGTCATGGCGGGTGCAGGAGCGGTCGTGATCTCGCGACTGGCTTCGCCGATGGATGTGATTCTGCAAGAAGAAGCCGAGTGGTTGGCATTGATTATTCCTCGGGCCATACTCGACAAATACATGGCTTGGTCGCCGAGGTTCGACGCTCGCGTGCTCCAGCCCGAATCAACTCAGGCGATTCTGATAGGTGGGCTCCTGCGGTCGCTCGATAGGCTGTCGGAATCAGTTTCACCGCGGGAGACCACGTGTGCGGCACGTGCGAGCCTTGTGTTTCTGGCTACGTGCCTCGGCGGGGCGACCCCGGCGCTCCCGAGAGTCGAAACAACGGAAGATCTCGTTCGATCGATACGACGCTATATGGCGCAACGGCTGGCCGATCCGGACCTTGGCCCTGACCTCATTTGTCGCGAGTTCGCCATGTCGCGTTCGAAGCTTTATCGGGTCATGGGCGACACCACGAATATCGCAAGCGTCATCAAACGAACACGACTGCGCGCAGTTCGCAGCGACATCCTTTCAGGCAAACACGCATCACGATCGCTAGCCGACATTGCGAAGGGGCGGGGTCTGACAGATGAACGAAACTTCCGACGCTCGTTCGTAAGCGAGTTTGGCTATCCTCCATCCGCCTTGCGCAAACAGGTGGGTGCGAATGGCAACTCACGGCACGCCGAGCTGGAAGCAGGTGGTTCCGATCTCGAACGTTGGTTCCAGGGATTGGATGACCACGATTAGTCGAAGTTGGACGAGGCGTCTGCGCCAACCCGAGAGCATCGACATATCGTGCGGGTAATGCTTTGGAAATGGCAACGTTGCCTGACAATCCCGTCTCCTTTCGGCTAGGACCTAAAGGGTTACCATGAGCCGCTGTGCGTTCGGGGCCTGCCAGCAGTAACCGAGTACCGAGAGGATGGATTTCGGAGAGGCAACCGCAAAGTTGATCCCGCCTGCTGCCGCGTAATCGAGCCCACAGGCGTTCAACGTCCGGAGCACATTCTAGATCCGCTCGGCATCAGGCACTTCGAGAAGGGATCAAGTCGGAAGTGCATCATCAATCTCCAGTCTGTTCGGTCGCGGTAATGATCCGGCGCCTCCAAGGCTGGTCGATGAGTGTTGTTGGCGCTTTTCGAGATGTCTCAAAATGAAATATGTTGCTCCGGCCGCACTGTGCGGTGCTGGCGCATCGTTGCTGGCGCGAACGGTGCAGGTGTGCGAGGCTGTCTCCGCGCCAAGCGGGGAGGGGCACATGTCCGAATTCAACATCGGCTTTCTGATTTTTCCAGGCATCACACAGCTTGATTTCACTGGTCCCTTTGAAGTTCTGAGCAGGCTTGGCACGCCTCCGTCGCTTTCAGCGACGAGCAAGTCTTCGCATGCAAGGACCCACGTTGTCGCGAAGACTATGCAGCCTGTATCCAGTGATCGTGGTCTTGGCTTCCTGCCCACTTGCACGTTCCAGAATTGTCCACCGCTTGATCTAATCTGTGTTCCCGGCGGAGCGGGTGTGGTGGACGCCTTGGCGGATTTGGAGACAGTCGATTTCATTCGTCGGCAAGGCAGCCAAGCTAGCTATATCACCGCGGTGTGCGTCGGTTCGTTCCTTCTAGGTGCTGCCGGGTTGTTGAAGGGACGTCGGGCGACGACGCATTGGGCCTATGCCGACCTTCTCCCTCTGACTGGTGCGGTCCGCGAAAAAGCACGTGTCGTACGGGACGGCAACGTTTTCACCTCCGGCGGCGTCACGGCTGGTATTGATTTCGCATTCAGCATTGTGGCCGAACTTGCCGGGCAGGACGTCGCTCAGGCCATTCAGCTCGGGATCGAATACGATCCATCACCTCCCTTCGAGGCCGGCCATCCTGACAAAGCATCGGATGCGGCCATTTCGCTGATGGTTCAGAGAAACGAAAATGCCCGCGCCGGGATCAAGAGGGCACTTGAGGCTTTGACCAATGAGCGCAAAAGCTAGGCACCAACGGCGATCCACGTGGTGGAAAGAGATTGAGTGGGCAAGGCCGCGGATTTGACTGAGGTTGCATATGATCGGCGAGAAGCAGCGTTCGGGATGCTCATGGGAAAACGAATGGGAAACGCTGGATCGCTTTGCTTTTGGCGACGAACCAGTTCTTGCTGATCGGTTACTCGATCTCGTTTTACGCGGTATGAAGACCGCGACGTGCTGGTCTGTCGAGGAAGGAAAGCAGACGGAAGTCGGTTGCCGATCTGTTGTCTGTGATGGCAGCGATCGTCCCAGAGCCGTGTTGGAGACAATCTCGATTGAGCAAATGGCGTTTGATCAGGTCAACCAAGACTTTGCAGCACGGGAAGGAGAGGGAGATTTAAGCCTCGGCAATTGGCGGACCTCGCACCGCGAGTATTTCGAGCGGGCAGGAGTCTATCGCCCTGGCATGTTGCTGTGGTGCGAAACATTTCGGTTGATCTCGATAATCGAAACGCCGCCCTATTCCGCTGATGTCGGCTGAGTGCCGAGGCGCTTCGCACCAATCAGACTGCTCTAGTGGACCTAACCTGTGGTTTGCTGAGTTGTTAAACTAGCAAAGCTCTTTAACATCCGTGTGGCAGGTATTCGGGGGCATCGATGAGACTTACCAGAAAGCAGTTTGGTCTCGGAATGATCGCTGCCGGGATGGGGGCGGGAATGAGTGTAAGAACGACCACTGCCGAAGCCCAGGGGGTTGCTCGGCAATCAACCAACCTGCCAACAACCCCCTTAGCGCCTCATCAAACGAGCTATTTCTTCAAGAACTCCGCCTTCGAGTTCGTGCTTCTGACCAGCCTCGGGCGCGCCTATCACCAGGGCGGAAACGTCGGCAAGGTGCTCTATCTCATCAAGCAAATCGAGGACGGCAACTTCGAGAGCGCGTACCAGGCTATGATCGCGGCGGGAGATGAAGCCCGCGCCTTGGCCGAGGATTCGGAAAAAGGGGGACATGTCGAAAGCGCCCGGCAAGCGTATCTTTGGGCGCAGAACTACTATGACAGCGCCACCTATTTCGCGGACGGCACAGGCGATCCGACACGTATCACGACTGCATGGCACTTGATGGACGATTGCTGGCTAACGTCGATCTCTCTTTTCGATCCGCCGATCGAACAGGTTAGTATTCCATATGAAGGCATCGCTCTGCGCGGGTTCTATTTTCGTGGAAAGAGCAGCCGCGAGAAGCGCCCGCTGCTGATCCTTGTCAATGGAAGCGATGGCTCCGCTCTCGACATGTGGATGCTTGGAGCGGCCGGAGCGACAGTCCGGGGCTACGACTGCCTGACTTTCGATGGGCCTGGGCAAGGCTACGCGCTGTGGAAGCAGGGCTTGAGCTTCCGGCCGGATTGGGAACATGTCCTCACCCCAGTCGTCGACTTTGCGCTCAGCCGTGACGGCGTCGATCCGAAGAGGATCGCTGTTCAGGGCATCAGCCAGGGTGGATACTGGGTGCCGCGCGCGGTCGCTTTTGAAAAAAGGATCGCAGCCGCCATCGCTGATCCGGGCGTCATCGACGTTTCCGCTTCATGGACTGCCACTTTGCCGCCGCCGATGATGGAACTCCTGAAGGCTGGGCGCAAGGATGAGTTCGATGGCTACATGAACAGGATGCTGGACCCGGCGACCAAGAATTCCCTGGCCTTCCGCATGCGGCCCTATGGGTCGACATCGTACTTCGACGTTTTCAAAGCGACGATGGAATATGATCTCACTGAGGTGATCGGAAAGATTGAATGCCCGATGCTGATCACCGAGCCAGCTAACGAGGCGTTCTGGCCCGGGCAGTCGCGTCGGCTCTACGATCTCCTGACTTGCCCCAAGACACTGGTCCCATTCTCGGCATCCGATGGGGCGGATCTACACTGCGAGCCAGCAGGATACGGGCTGAGAGACCTGCGTGTGTTTAACTGGCTAGACGAGACCCTAGCGTGACACACTCTCGTAATGGATCAGTTCCTTTAGGGCGCGCTTCAGCACCCTCCGCTGTTGACGCGATATTGCCGGAATAGTCTTTATGTTTTGCTCTGCGCGAGTATGTCAATTCGTTCACAGAATTCGGTCTTTGCGTGGGAATACGAAAGGGTGTCCGATACAAAGCGCTTCGCCAGTTCGCGTTTTAACACTTCGTAAGCGCGCGCCTCGTCCGGATGCGATCTGAGGTAGTTCCTAAAACGCAGATGCCTTTCGATGTCCGGGTGGCTCTCTACCCACATGTGAACATGATGGGTACGTGGATTGCCCTTTCGGTAATAGTGGCGTCCAGGAATGCCTCCATCGGCGCGATACTCATAGCCCAATTCCTGCATTGCCTCGGCGCAGGCACGGCCGCATTCATCATCCTCAAGCGCGACGAGAATGTCGATGATTGGCTTAGCGGCGATACCCGCAATGGACGTACTGCCGATATGGTGGATTGCCTTGAACCATAGCTGATTCACTCTCTCCATAGCGACTCGTTCCGCTTGAAACAGAGCGGCCCAGTTCGCGTCATGCGGAGCGAGAACTATCGGAGATTTCACTTACATCAGATAACCAGCATGCGTGAAAATTTTGCGACATTGCGTTAGCTTAGCTGCTTTGGAGCCCTGACCGCTTTTAGTGCCGAAAGCGGTCAGGAATGGAGGCGAAAGGTGATGCAGACAGTGAGCTTTGATAGTTCTATTCGCCTGTACACCGAACACCTCGTGCTGCGTGCAACGGCCCCAGCCGATGTCGAACGCGCGATTGAGATCAGATCCAATCACGAGGTCGCCCGCAATCTCGCGTCGGCAACAATCCCGCCTGACATCGCGAAAATGACCAACTGGTTCGCGGGTCACGCCGAGGAGTGGCGCACGGGATCCGCCTATCGGCTGGCTATTATTCTTGATGGCCATTTGATCGGCATCTGTGACGTCTTCGACGTATCCGAACGACAGGGCGAAATCGGCTATTGGCTCGATGAAGAAGTATGGGGACGCGGGTTTGGCCAGGGGGCTGCAGAGCGGCTAGTCCGGTTCGCTGTCGGATGTCGGCCTGACCTCTTTGCGAGCTGGGTGTGCGGACGACAACGTCGCTTCGGCGGCGATCCTTACGCGCCTCAGCTTCACCCGCCTGGAGGATGTTCGGATTTTTTCGAGATCCAGGGGTGAGGAGATCATCCAGCGACGTTTTCGACTTGCTGTCTGACCGCCGTGGCCGTTCTTCTCAAGCTCTTGTGGTGCCGTTGCCCTGCGGCGACGACTTGAGCAGTCTTTCTGCACAGTGCCAGCAAAGCTGCCGTGCGTGCAATTTGCGCGCAGTTGGACGATGGAGCTTAAGGACCGCAACATTCGGGTCAATGTGATCAGTCCGGGAGCGATTGATACACCGTTCACGCAGCCGGCACCATCGGGGCCCCGCCCGTGCCGTTACGTGCCAAGCACCGCAGGAATGGAAGGATGCCACGGCCACCATGGTGCCGTTGGGCGTTTCGGGCGCCCTGGGGAGATCGCGACGGCGGCGCTCTTCCTGGCGTCCGAGGACTCCAGCTTCATAACGGGCGTCGATCTTTGCGTCGACGGTGAGCTAACGTAGGTTTGATCAGAGTTGTCGGTTGCGAATGGCCACTGAAGGCAATATGTGCGAAAGATGGCGCCTGGAGTTCCTGTGGCAGCGGAACATCGGTTACCGCTAAGAGCCTGACCGAAAAAGAGTTGAGTGATTTCAGTAGGATGTGATTCCGTCGGATTTGTTCAAGATTCGAAGGAGTTCACGATGGCCTGGAC
>NZ_SLZG01000034.1 GCF_004341625.1 Rhizobium sp. BK376
CAGCCGAAGCCTGGATAACCATCGCCCATATCCGCATCCTTACGCGGCGGCTCGCAAGATATTGCTATCGTTGAACCCTTTTCGAGTCAGACTCTGAGAGAACCAAGGGAGATCTTAATCCGTTTTTCGTTGTACCAGCGGATGCAGGAATCAACGACCTCAACGAATTGCTCAATTGTTGTGGTCTTCTAGTCTCGCGGATAGAACAATTCCGTTTTCAGCCGTCCAAAGAAGCCTTCGCACGCCGCGTTGTCAGGTGAGCACCTCTTGCGAGACATCGAGCGAGTGAGGTTGGCATCCGCGATCCTCGAGAGCCAGCCTGGCCAGCGATATTGAGCGCCACGATCGGAGTGGACGACAAGCCGGTCGTTCGTATCGACCACCGTCTGGATGGCTGCATCCAGCATAGCGTTGACGAGCTCCGCATCTGGATGCACCCAGAGGGACCAACTGATGACCAGTCCGTCGAAGCAGTCGATGATGGGCGAAAGATATACCTTGCCGGCCGGGATCTGGAACTCGGTGATGTCGGTTAGCCGCTTCTCGTTCGGGGGGCCGCGGCCTGGAAGTCGCGATTAATGAGGTTCTCGGGCGCCGGACTGATCTCGCCAAGATAGGAACCGTACCAACGACGCCTTGGCTTGGCAACGACCAAGCTTTCCTGTTTCATCAACCGCTGCACAACCTTCTCAGAGATCGTGACGCGCTGCCTGGCCAGCGACGCCTTAGCCTGCGGTAGCCGTAGCCGCGATGGTTGAGCTCGAAGATTTCAGTGATGCTGCGACGTATAGCGAGGTATTTGTCTGCCACCTTTGCACGGGCTCGATGGTAGAAGTACGAACTTCGCGCCAGCTTCAACTGGGCAAGCAGCTCTGGCAGCTGATAGAGATCTTTAAGGGCGTCAACCAGCAGTGTCTTTTCCCGGTTACTCAGGAGGTGCAGATCGACGCCCTATCCGCACGCCCGCGACAAGATTGGAACTGGCGGACACGCCGTTCCCGGTTGCGCTGATCCATCGGTTTGATCGGCGCGGGGCGACACGGATTCCCTACATCTCCGCGCGCACCGCACTCGGCAAGACGGGGACAGAGTTGGGTTCTTATACCGAGATCAACGATTTCATGCGGTCTTATTCATCAGACCCCGTAGCCGACTTCCGCGAACTCTATCAGCGTATGGTCTTCACCATCCTAGTGTCCAACAAGGACGATCATCTGAAGAACCATGGTTTCCTGTATGTGGGTGCTGGCCAATGGCGGCTGTCGCCGGTGTTTGACGTGAATCCGGCGCCGGATCGAAGCCCTCATCTTGAGACCGCGATCCTAGAGGGCGGCGCCCATGACCGGTCGATCAATCTCGCGTTGGAAGCTTGCATGTTTTTTGAGCTCTCCGAACCCAAGGCGCGGGAGATGATCCGCATCGCGGCGCGGCGTATTTCGGATGGATGGCGAGAAGCTCTGCGCCAGGTCGGTATCTCGGGTGCGCTGCCCCGCGACTATGGGCAAGCCTTCGTGAATGACCAAATGGCGATGGCGCTCGAAATGTAGTCATATCTGACTAGTAATGGTGTCTTGTCCGTCAAATATGGTGATAACTGGTTAAGGAATTGATGCAGCACAGCCTCTGCCAAAGGCAAACCCGACATGTCGAAAGGCGAGCGAGGCTGTAAAGCCTCCCGACATCGCTACACGCAGGTTTGCAGGGTTGGCTAATCTCGACATCTTCATCACAAGCATATTTCGAATGCTAATACCTTACGGCGGCAGCCGCTCCAAGCACCAAGGCGACTCATTCAGTCGCCTTGCCGCGCCGGCTGCGCAACGCGAGCCGTCGGTCGCAAGGCAGGCTTCGCGGCGCCTGCTATCGAGATTGTCGATATGCTAAAGTTGGCAGGCGCGCCCGTCCGAAGTTGGCGCGCAAAACGCGGGAAGGATAGAGATGAAAGGCCGCCCGCGATGCGTCCGGATAAGAAAATGAAGAAAGACGAAAGCCAGACTGCGGGAGACTGTAGGGCCCCAGGTGGTATTCGAAGCCGCCGGTTGGCCCCGATGCGAAAGAAAGCACGAACCGCGCGATGCAGTATCGTCGTGGCCGCGCAAGATTTCGCCGCCGCTGACGGTGACGCTGTGGATAAAATTCCAATCCGCGTCCTAACTCCATTTGCTGAGAGTCTGATCCATTCTCTTCAGTTTGATGTCAGCCTCCCATGCGATGGGTTTTAAACCGCACGGAAGTTGACGGCAGGGCCGCTATCTTGGGACGAATTGACGATTGAAGGCTTTGACCTTGCAAACCAGCAAAAGCTCCGCGAGCTGCGTGACTATCCCCAATGTTGAATCCCGACATGACAGGCACTTCCGCCTGCTGACCAATCCCCCCGCTGCCGAGCGACTTTTGAAAGCAACACAATATGACCTCTAACCGAGCTCTGGTCTCGGGGTTGTTCCTTCTGTTCGCTATTCGCCTACTGGCGATGATCTGGGTTCCCCTTACCGATCCCACCGAGGCGCGCTACGCCGAGATCGCCCGAATCATGGTCGACACCGGCAACTGGATTACGCCCCAATTCGATTATGGTATTCCTTTCTGGGCGAAGCCGCCGCTGCATACCTGGCTCGCGGCGATCGGTATTGAAGCGTTTGGTTCCTCGCCGTTTGCTGCACGCATAGGCATATTATTCTCAACCATTTTGACCCTGGTGATCGTGTGGCGCTGGACGCGAAGTGTCAGTGATCCCAGATCCTCCATTGTCGCCACTTTGGTGACAGCTAGCACCGGCGTATTCTTTTTCTCCGCGGCTTTCGTACAAACCGACATGGTGTTGACGCTCGGCGTTGTTGCGAGCATGGCCGGCTTCTACAATGGTCTGAAGGGCAGCCGTTCCTGGGGGTGGCTATTTTTTCTCGGGCTTGCTATCGGGCTTCTTGCCAAAGGTCCCATTGCGGTAGTTCTGACAATGACGCCCATCGCGCTCTGGATGATATGGCGGCGCGACTGGCAAATACTGACGCGACTGCCCTGGATCGGCGGAACAATCCTGTGCCTAGCATTGGTCTTACCCTGGTATGCAGCAGCAGAAATAGCTACGCCCGGATACCTGCGGTACTTCTTGATAGGGGAACATATCGAGCGCTTCTTGGTGCCCGGTTGGAAGGGCGATCTTTACGGCTCAGGGCGCGAACATGCCAAGGGTACGATATGGCTTTTCTGGATCATCGCCACTTTGCCCTGGAGTCCGCTGCTGCCCGTTTTGCTCTGGCGGTATCGAAAGACACCCATTTTCGACGATGAGGGCCTTCATCTATACCTGCTGTTGTTCGCGCTGACGCCGCTGGTGTTTTTCACTGCGGCGGCGAACATCCTTATCGCCTATGTTCTCCCTGGCATTCCTGCCGCGGCGATACTTGCTGTCATTCTATGGACCCGGATGAGAATCCCGGGAGGTTTCTGGCTCAAGTTGGGACTGGCTGAAATCACGGTGTTCACAGTCGGTCTGATCAGTATCTCTATTTTTGACGGTACGCGTACGTTGCTTCCAACCGAAGACAGGCTCGTTGCCGTCTACCAGGATAGAGGTCGCCTCGCGATATTGCGAGGTCGCAGTTTCTCTTCCGAATTTTACAGCAAGGGTGAGGTCACAAAGATCAAGTCAATGGACGATCTTTCCAAATGGCTCACTGCTGGCGACGGCGTATTGGTGCGCAAGGCCGATAGGGATGCGCTCGACACGCGTTTCGGAAGCACCCTCAGCTTCCTATCGGAAGACAAAAACTATGCGCTCTACATCAGCAACGGAGCGCCAGGTGTCCAGTAGGCCGTTCTCCGTATTCAACGTCTATCAGAACCGCGTTGTCGACCGCATGGACCATGCGCGCAACCTGCTAAAGCAGGATTTCGGTTTCAGCGTTTCGTTTTTCTCGCCCAACCGCTTTTTCGGGTATTACAAACAATGCCACTGTTGTCCGTCATATCGCCTTTCCTAAACGAGCGGGACACCGCTGAGGCCTTCGCGCGGTTCGTGAAATCCATGTCCCTTGACGTTCGCCAACGCTTTGGCCTTAATGTTGAGGTCGTGCTGGTTGACGACGGCAGCACTGATGGCAGCATTGCCCGTTACCGCCAGGTGCTCGAAGGCGATTGGCGGATTGTCGAGCTCAGCCGCAACTTCGGCAAGGAAATTGCTCTCGTTTCAGGCGTCGAGGAAAGCCGCGGCGATTACGTTCTTATGATTGATGCCGATCTGCAGCATCCTTATGAGGTTTGTATCGATATTATCAACACCTTGCTTGCCGACCCCGATCTTGATGTCGTTTATTCAATACGTGCTGACCGCTTGCAGGAATCATGGTCGAGAGCCTTTGGTGCCAAACTCTTTTACCGGCTGATCAATGGCGGCCAGCGTTTCGTCATCCCCGAAAACGCTGGGGATTTCCGCGTCATGCGCCGTGAAGCAGCAAATGCTCTCCTGACCATCCGTGATAAGCGGCGCTTCAACAAAGGTCTCTATGCTTGGATGGGTTTTCGCCAGAAAGGTATTCTCTACACCCCTGATCCACGGGCGGCCGGGAAGACTAAATGGTCCAAGCTCGCCCTGGCTGCCCTTTCCCTAGAAGGCATTACCTCATTTTCTGCCGTGCCGCTTCGGATTATGTCAGCGATCGGCGTAATCATCGGCTGCGCTGGGATGGTTTATGGAAGTGAACTCATCATTAAGGTTCTGCTTTTTGGCACGGATGTTCCAGGTTACCCGAGCCTGATGGCCTCGATTTCCGTCCTCGGCGGTTTCAATCTCGCACTTCTCGGGCTGCTGGGCGAATACATCTGGGTGACGATCGCGGAAGTGAAGGATCGGCCACTTTATATCGTAAGGCGTATTCACCGATCAGGGCCGATACAATGAACGGCCGGATCATCAAAATCATCGCTGATGACTATGGTCTCTCACCCACAGTCGACGGTGCAATCAGGATGCTTATGGGTTGCGAGGCGATCGATGGTACGTCATGCATGACTCTCTTTCCGGAATGGATGGCGCAGGCGAACTTATTACGCCAACAGGCCTCAAGATCCAAAACACAGATCGGATTACATCTTACCTTGACAGACTTTAGGCCTGCCTCAGTATGGGGAGATCACGAACCCATGCCAAAGCTTCGGCGCTTCTTGATATCTAACCTATTTAGCACCCTTCGTCGCGACAAGATTGAAGCAGAGCTCGACGCGCAACTGCAGCTCTTTATCGAAGGCATCGGCAAGCTTCCGGATTTCATTGACGGTCACCAGCATGTACATTTTACCCCGATTGTGCGCCGCTGGTTGGAAACGCGCAAAGACAGGCTCAGGCACGATAATCGCCTGCCTTGGTTGAGAGGTGCCCCCGCGATCGCTTTGGCGAGCGGCACTCGGACGAAGACGAAGGTTGCTGTTGTTCGTATGCTCGCTAATGGCTTTGATCGACAGATGACGGCCGCAGGATACGTCGTGCGTGGACCACTTGTTGGTTTTTACGATTGGGGAAAGCCGAGCAAGTTTTCCGATGTCCTTCACCTAATAGAGAATGTGCCACCACATGGGGCAGTGCTGATGTGTCATCCCGGTTGGGTAGACGAGACGCTTATCAGAAGAGACAGGATGGTGACGGCGAGGCCATACGAATTTGAGCTGTTGATGCGTCGGATGTAGCCGCATGCGCTTCGATTATCGCTGGAGGAGATATCGTGTTGGCGGATGTGGAGCGGGTCTGCAGTCGGATCACGGATGAAGACGAAGCATTGTCGTGGTCGTGGGTTCACATCCCTTATGTGGACGGCCCCTGACTCGCAAGATATTTGAGATAATTTGATCTGATCGCTTGCGTCCATTTGTCCGGCCTGTTGTTGCGTTCGCACATGAACGCTGGCCAAGATGGTTTCCGCAACACAGGTCCCAAACATCAAGGCGGCCTTGAAGGGCCAAAGGGATATACGGTGCATCCTGTGTCTCGGATCGATCGATCACACTATCTGCTATTATCTTGCAAGTTGTAGTAACACAAAGACGTGGCGAAGATCAGGGTGCCCCGGGCTTTTGCTCCCAAAAATTCATGCGGCGCATCCGGTCAAGGTTGATCCTGATTGTGCGGCGTATGTCTCTCCCGAGACCATGAGCTTCCAGGCTATGCGCGCCATCTTGTTAGCGAGTGCGACAGCTGCCAATTTGGGCGGCTTTCGCGTGAGCAGTTCCGCCAACCATGGAGAAGCCTTACCGGATCGCCGCGCGTGATGAATGACAGGCGTTGCTCCAGCCACCAAGACGGCCCGCAGAGCTTCATCACCGGCCCGCGTGATACCACCGAGCCGCAGCTTGCCGCCGGTCGAGTGATCTTTTGGCGTCAACCCGATCCAGGCTGCGAACTGGCGGCCAGATTGGAACAGCTCCGGAGCCGGTGTCTTCATGATTAGAAGAGCCGAACCGATTGGGCCAATGCCGGGAATGATGTTGAGACGCATGCTGCGTTCGTTGTTACGCTGCCAGGCCTTTACCTTGGCCTCAACGTCTGCAATCTTCCTTTCCAGTTCAGCGTATTCCTCGGCCTGGCTCATGAACAGTTCCTGTGCAAGCTCTGGCACAGTTCCATCGGCTTGTATCCTTTCAAGCAGCAAAGGGATATGTGCCAGCCCCTTGGCTGCGGAGACACCGAACTCATTGGCGTAACCCCGGATAGCGTTGGCGAGTTGGGTGCGGTTGGCTATGAGGCGAGTATGGACGCTGATCAGCATGAGTGCCGCTTGTTCAGCAACTGTCTTAACCGGAACAAACCGCATCGTTGGGCGGCTCATTGCCTCGCAGAGCCCTTGAGCATCGGCCGCGTCGTTCTTGTTCCGTTTGACGTAGGGCTTAGCAAGTTGTGGCGCGATCATTTTTACCTAATGCCCGAATGAGGCGAGCAGCCGCGCCCAATGATGCGAACCACCACAGGCCTCGATCGCGACCAAAGTTGGCGGGCAGGTCGTGAAGAAATCGATCATCTCCTTTCGTCGCATTTTCTTACGCAAGACCGGCTTCTCTTCACCATTCACGCCATGCAACTGAAAAACATGCTTTGACGTATCCATGCCAATACGAATAATCTTGTCCATGGGCGGCCCCTCCGATTGAGATCTCAACAGCTCATTCTGGCACATTTTGATGCCGTTCGGGGCCGTCCACTCCAACATCAAGAGCAAGTCGGGGTGCCTTAGCCATCGCCGGCGCGAAGCGGATTGAGCATTTCTATGCCGTAAAAATCTTTCTCATTGTCGGTAACGACAATACATCCATTCGCTTGGGCCGTGGCGGCGATGATAGTATCAAGGCCGCTGCGGGGGCGTCCGCTTGCTTTTCCCTCGGCCATCAATCGTGCCCATATGAGGGCTGCCGTTTCGTCAAAGGGGAGGATACGATTGGCAAAAAGACGCTGCGGCCCCTCTTCACCGGCAAACCAGTTCTCGAGAGAAGTTCGCTTCTTGCCGGCGGGCTTTTCCAAGATCCCCTTGTGGACTTCAGCCACAGTGAGCGAAGCGATAAAAAGATCTTCATCAGTCTGATCAGCCATCCATGTCATCAATTCAACTGATGGCTCTGGTTTGGTGATGTTGCTCAGGATATTGGTATCGAGAAGGTAGCGCATTAAAGATCGATCTCACGACCTTCCTCGCGATGACGAGCGATATCGAGGTCCGCGCCAACAAGCGGCGAGCGGCGGAGTGCTGCGAGAATTCCCCCTTTTTGGGGTGGTTCACCATTAATCGTCTCATTCACCGCTGCGCGTAATCTGGCTGATTCTGGGCTATTTTCCGCCAACCGGCGTGCTAGCAGCCTGATGAGGTCACGATCAGCGTCGCGGCCGAGTACCTCGAAACGAGCGAGCCCGCGGTCACTCAAGCGGGCCCTGTAGTTTTGAATCGCGCGGGTCTGGGAGCTAGACATTGTGCCCTCCTGGTTATTCCCGGTAATATAGCTGGAAAGACTATATCCTACAAGGCCGACTCCGCGCTTTACGAGGTTATGGCCCCGGCAATGTCAGGGTCGACGGTTCGATGCCGTTGTTCAAGAGCAAGTAGCCATTCGCTTAGCCATCTGGTTGAATATCTCGATGCCGCGGAAGTCTTGCTCATGTCAGTACGACGACACACTCGTTCGCCCAGGCGATGGCTGCAATGGTGGTATTGAGACCGCTGCGTGGCCGTCCGCTTTCTTTTCCCTCTGTCGTCAATTGCCCCCAATACAAGAGCTACACTTTCGTCAAAGGCAAGGATGCGATTGGCGACAGGACGTTGCGGACCCTCGTCACCGGCAAACCAAGTCACGATCTCTCGATTTAATTGTTATCGCGCAGTCGATCCCGCGTGACGCTTCGGTTGCCGGCAAGCTAACCAAATCGTCCGCCACTTGCGGTATCGAACATATGCGCTCTGGTAAGATCGGGCAGGAACGGTACCTTCTGGTCGGGCCTGAGATCGACGCGGTCGCGGAAGACGGCCATGATCGTGTGCTGGCCGGCGCGAGCACTGACCTGTGTTTCGGAACCAGTGGGCTCGACGACGAGAACCTTGGTTTCTATACCGGCCGGATCGATCAGAATATGCTCCGGTCGAAAACCGAAGGTGATCTTGCGCCCGGGCTGCAGCCCCGGCACTTTCGGAAGTGGCAATAGCAAGCCGTCCTCCATCGCCAACCAGGGGACATCGCCGGCGCGGACCTCTCCCTGCAGCAAATTCATGGCAGGCGAACCGATGAAGCCGGCGACGAACAGGGTCTTCGGCTTATCGTAAAGTTCCAGCGGCGGCCCGGCCTGCTCGACCCGGCCGCCGTTCATGACGACGATCTTGTCCGCAAGGGTCATCGCCTCCACCTGATCATGCGTCACATAGACCGTCGTCGTCTTAAGACGCTGATGCAACGCTTTGATTTCGCTGCGCATCTGCACGCGCAGCTTAGCATCGAGATTGGAGAGCGGCTCATCGAACAGGAAGACTTGCGGATCGCGGACAATCGCGCGGCCCATGGCGACGCGCTGCCGCTGGCCTCCGGACAGATGGCGCGGATGACGATCGAGAAGATGGGTCAATCCAAGGATTTCGGCCGCGTGCCGGACTTTTTCGTCTATCTCCGCCTTCGACACGCCCTGCAGTCGCAGCGAAAAGCCCATGTTCTTGGCAACGGTCATATGCGGGTAGAGCGCGTAATTCTGGAACACCATGGCGATATCGCGTTCCTTCGGAGCGAGATCGTTGACCACCCGATTGCCGATCTCGAGCTCACCACCGGTAATCTCCTCCAAGCCGGCGATCATGCGCAGCAAGGTCGACTTTCCACATCCGGAGGGCCCGACGAAAGCCACAAACTCGCCATCCTCGATCCCAAGTGAGATCCCGTGGATCACCTGGAGCGAGCCGTAACTCTTCAACATATTGCGGATTTCGACCGTGGCCATTTGCGCCTCTTTTTAAGACTATCGAGAATGCATATTCGCTTTCAAACGCCTTCCGACGGCGGCAGGCTCCGGTCCATCAGTCGTTCCACGAAGGCGCCGAGATTTCCCTTACCGCCTTCGGCAAGCCAGGCATGCACCAGTCGCCCCGCGATCGACTGATCCATTGGCAAGCCGTTCGCAAGGATCGTTGCCGGGAAAGACCGAGCGCGCGAGAAGGGATCGAAGGGCAGGTCGAGCGGCGCCACCCTAACCGGCCGGCTGAAATAGAGCCGTTCCGTGTTACCGCCATGGAATGCCGCCCGCTCGTCCGCGGTCGGCGAAAGCCGATCGACCCAGTCGATGGCCTCACCCATGGTTTCGGTTCGCCAGTATATGAGCGGCGATTCCGACCCCCACAGGATGCGGAGCCATCCAGTCTCGGCGACGACGGCCTCGGCCCAGGCGAGAACCGCGGAAGCGGCAAAACCGCCGTGTCGGGAAAAGACGACGTGAAAACGGGGATGGGCGAACAACTCGGCCGCCGGGCCGCCGGCAAGAAGCTTGGGATCGCCCACGCCAGCGAAATGTCCGCCGATCACAACGGCGTCCGGATTGCGCTCGAAATTGGCAAGCAGCGCCCGCGCGGTGCGCTCGGACGACGGCTGTCCACATACGATGGCAATACGATCGGCAGCAGCGAGCGCGTCGAGCAACCATGGTCGTTCGACCACATCCTCGTCGGTCAACCGAAGCCCGCTGAAGCCCGCGGCAAGCTGGGCGCGAACCGCAGCCTCCATCTCCGCCCGGTCATGGCCAAGGGGGACGCCGAGACCACGATAGGATTCCGGCGCCCGGCTCATCGCCGCGTGTATGGCTAAAAGATCCGGGCTGCTGTCGAAGGAGCACAACACGGCGCGGCCGATACCGGCTCGCGCCATCTCGGCTTGATAGTCCTCGACGCTCTGGAAACGCGGCATGCCGACATGGGCATAGGCGTCGATGATCGAAGGACCGCCGCTCATCGCCGGCTCGCCTGTGTGCGTCCCGTCGGTGTCATTCGGCATCCTCCGCGCGATAGACGTCGACCGTCATGCGCGGCAGCTGCGCGAAATCGAACGGCGGATGGAATTCGTCGAACAGCTTGACGTTGAGATCCACCTCCTGCGGCCAGCGCATGCCGACGATGGCTGAGTGGACACGGCTGTCGGACAGCACGAATTCGAGGCAGACCTGGAAAAGGTCCTTGGCCTCCTGCCATTCAGGCGCGAGATAGCGCGCGCCGCGCTGGAAGATGCCCGATGTCATCGTCCGCATGGTGACGACGCCGACATTCTCTGCCTTCGTCTCGTTGAGGATATGCCGGGCAGCCGATTGATAGATGAAGTTATAGGCAAGCTGGTAGACGTCGAATTCCTTGTGCTTCAGGAATTGACGTGCCGTCCATGGCTCTTCCGCCGTCAGCCCGATGAAGCCGATCTCGCCCTTCTGCTGCACTTCCAGCAGCCCTTCCAGCGGTCCACCCTTGACGATATGCTCGTATTCCTCGGCCGAAAACATGCCGCCGTGGAACTGCACGATATCGAGGCGGTCGGTATTGAGGCGCTTCAGACTGTCGTGGACGCTTGCAACGACCTCAGCCTTGCCCAGGCCTTCCCAGCGAACCTTGGTGGCAAGCACGCATTCGTCGCGGCGTGTCTTCATGACTTCGCCGATCAGCCGCTCGCTATTCCCTTCACCATAACCGGGCGCTGTGTCGATGTAGTTGATGCCGCGGTCGATAGCGTGATTGATCGTGGCGATTGCCGACTTTCGCCCTTCCTCGGACCAGGGGTCCCAATTGTTGGCGCGGTTGAGCCCACCGAAGGGGTATCCTCCGAGCGCAATGCGCGATACCTGCAAACCGGTTCTGCCAAGAGCTATTTTCTGCATCGATCTCTCCAATATCACTGTCGGGGTTCACACCCCTCAAGCCACGCAACTTCAATTGAGTTCGGTCAGTGCGGCGCGAACCCCGGTCAAATTGTCGAGGCGCATTTCCGAATATTTTCTGCCGAGCACGACACCGCTCGCCCCGCCTTCGAAGGCTGCAAGCACTGCGGCCTTGACCCGACCGGGCGTGGTTCGCGTCAAGTCAGGACCGGAGGTGTCGTCGGCATCGATCATGCTGGCATCGCCGAGCACCGGCCCGGCAATCTCCGCTTCCTCCGGCTGGCCGACAGGAATGTCGACGTCGATGCCGGCATAGACGACGCACCGGCCCTCGCCGCCGACCAGCGCCCGTTTGGTTTCCCGCCTGATATAATCGGCCGAAAATCCGGTCTTCGGCAGCTCCTGATAAGGTGCCTCGTCGAGCCCCAATATCTTCAGCATCAACGGGTAGACCAGCTCCGGATCTGCGTCGCCGAAAATGGTCCGGCTGATACCGGCGATGAAGGTATGGAAGCGCGGACCGGCCGCGTTGTCATAGGTCGATATCTTCAGGAAGTCGGCGATGTGACTGAGGTCGGCGTAATTCTGGCTGGCGCGATAGAACGGGCTGAATGTGATGTTCTGCGGCATATTCCAGCCGACCTTCATCTCCGGCCTGAAGGCACGCACGGTACCAAAGATATCTCGATATATCTGATGTTGCCCATCCGCCCACAGCGATTGCCAGGACAGTAGTTCGGGATAGGTCAGAAGCAGCCGCCAGAAGGTCACGAAGGCGCCGTCGGGAGGGACAGCGCCGCGAGCGATGTCGGCGTTCCAGAGCACCAGCTTGCGGTAACCCTCCTGGGCGCGTCGCCAGCTGATCCCACGTTCGGCACCGAGCGCCTTGCAATGGCTGCAATAGCAGGTGATCAAACCGAGCCCCTGGCGCGTCGGCTCCTGGATCAGCCGATCGAGCGGGCTGGGGCGCTCCGAAGACCACATGATGCCGTCGAGTTCGTAGCTCTTGATGTAGTCCTCGATGAGCCCGAGATGCCAGTTTCGATAATCGGGGTTGTTGAAACAGGGACGCCGCGCTGGCTTGTTCCAAATGTCCACTTCCAGGCACTTGAGGAAATTCGGATAGCTGCGCAAATGCCGTGCATGGCTGCTTTCGTCGATCATCGCGAAGCTGCGCAAGCCGCGCCGTTTCGCTTCCGGGATGACGGTTTCAAGCATATCCCAATCCTGATATTCCGGCGCCCGCCCGGCAGGCCCGAGAATGGTGTTGGCGTAATATTGCGGATGGATGGTCGCATAATTGCCGCCGCGCCAGTCGCGCTCATATTCCGTGACACCATGATCCGGAAAGTTTCGACCCGGCTCCGCCCGTCCGCCGGTCGCACGGCTCCAGGTGGGCGTGGCAAGGAACAATGCGTTGACGCCTGCCTTTTCCTGCACCGTGTCCAACACCGTGCCGACGCCTTCATCCATGAAGGACACCGCGCCGACCTGGACTGCCACCAAACGCTCAGTCATTGCTCTTCTCCGTCATGATTTCAGCCCCGTCAGCCCTTGAGGCCCGTGGTGGCGATGCCTTCGACAAGGCGCTTCTGGAAAAACAGGAAGACGAGGAAGACCGGTCCCAGCGACAGGGTCGTCATGGCAAACATCGCCCCCCAGGAGGATTGCCCCGACGCATCGAGAAATTGCCTGAGGCCGAGTGAAACCGTGTAGTTCTTCTCGGCGTTCAGATAGAGCAGCTGCGAGAAGAAGTCGTTCCACGTCCAGATGAACGTGAAGATCGTGGTCGTCACCAGCGCCGGCGCCATCAACGGTAGGATGATCAAAAGGAAGATCTGGAAGCGATTGCAGCCATCCACCATTGCCGCCTGCTCGAGCTCCATCGGTATGCCGCGGATGAACTGCACCATCAGAAAGATGAAGAACGCGTCGACGGCAAAGAACTTCGGCACGATCAGCGGGAGGAAGGTGTTGATCCAGCCGAGTGCGTTGAAAATGATGTATTGCGGCACGACGGTCACATGGAACGGCAGCATCAGCGTGCCGATCATCAGGGCAAAAAGGATACCCTTGAACCGGAAATTGACGCGGGCGAAAGCGTAGGCGGCAAGTGAACAGGAGAAGAGATTACCGACGATCGCACCGAGGCAGACGATGAAGGAATTGAGAAAAAAGGTCGAAAACGACGTGCCGGTCCCGAGCGTCCAGCCCTTGATGTAGTTCGAGAAATCGAGGCTCGCCGGGATCGGGTTGAGGTTGGAGAAGATCTCCCCTTCCGGTTTGAACGAGCTGCCGATCATCCACAGCAGCGGATAGAGCATCAGGAACGCGCCGGCGATGAGGACAACATGCAGCAGCCATCGCAGGTCCCTGCGTCTGCGCCTGGTTTTGATCGGACTTGCGGCAAGGCTTGCCATCTCGACTACCTCTCGTCCTCGTAGTGGACCCAGTACTTGCTGGAGAAAAATGCGAGCGCAGTGAAGACGCCGATGATGATGAGCAGCACCCAGCCCATGGCCGAGGCATAGCCCATGCGGAAGTTTCCGAAGCCCTGCAGGTAAAGGTAGAGAGTATAAAAAAGCGTGGAATCGAGCGGTCCGCCGGTGCCGCCGCTGACGATGAAGGCGGGCGTAAAGGCCTGGAACGAATTGATGATCTGCAGGATCAGGTTGAAGAAGATGACGGGCGTCAGCATCGGCACGGTGATCATCCAGAATTGCTGCCAGCGGCCGGCGCCGTCGACCACAGCCGCTTCGTAGAGCTCCTTCGGGATCTGCTTCAGCCCGGCGAGGAAGATGATCATCGGCGAGCCGAACTGCCAGACATGCAGGATGATCAGCGTCCAGAGCGCCGTGCCAGGAGAGGACACCCAGCTCGTTCCGGGAACACCGAAGACTGCGAGAATCTGGGATACGATGCCGCTGGGCCCGAAAACCTGGCGCCACAAAATGGCGATCGCCACACTGCCGCCGAGCAGCGACGGGACGTAATAGATGGCCCGATAAAGCCCGAGGCCCCTGATCCTGGAATTCAGGAGCATGGCGAGCGCCAGCGCGAAGGCTAGATTGAGCGGCACGGCGAAAGCGACATAGGTGAATGTCACCCTCAGCGAGGTGAGGTAGCGGCTATCCATTGTGAAAAGCCGGACATAATTCATCACGCCGATCCATTTCGGCGGATTGAGAAGGTTGAAATTGGTGAAGGAGAGATAGAACGACACCAAAGTCGGGCCGGCCAGAAACAGCAGCATGCCGATGACCCAGGGCGTCAGGAAAAGATAGCCCCAGCTATTGTCGCCGAGCTGCCTTCTGCGCCGTGGACGCTCGCTTTGAGCGGATGAGGCGAGCGGTGCAGACGGCGCCTTGTCACGCGCCGCCTGCAGGCTGCTCTGATGTTGGGAGGATGACATCAGTTTAGAATGATCCCGGCTTCGTCGAAGAACTTGCTGACGGTGTCGGCCACGCTGCCCTGACCGAAGGCGACGGCCTGATGCGACCGCTGCATCAGCTCCTGCACCTGCCCGCCGGTCGTCGGCCAGGTGATGCCTGGACCTGCGGCATGGTCCTGCGTGTACTTGATCACGTTGGCCATGCTCTGCTCGACCGGCGAAACGTCCGGCAGGATCGATTGCGCGACCTTTGCCGAGAGTGGCACCCCGCGCGCCATCAATTGGATCTTGGCTGCATCTGGATCGTTGGTGATGAAATTCAGGAAGTCGATCGCCAGATCCTTTTGCTTCGAAGTGCCGTTAACGAACACCTGCAGGCTGGCGTTGATGAAGGCACCGACTGTCGGGCCTGACAGCGATTTGCTGTTGATGCCGTTCGGCACGACGGCGCAGACGAGCTTGTTCTTCGTCAGGGCCTGCAGCGACGATGCGATCGAGCTGTTGACCGGATACATCGCGGCCTTGCCCGTGATGATCGGCGAACTTTCATAGCCAGCTTCGGCCGCGGTGATGTCGGCCGGGGGAACGCCGCCCGCCTTGCGCAGATCGTCCCAGAAGGTGAACCACTCCGTCAGTTCCGCCTGCTCGAAACCAAGCTGGCCGTCTGTCGTGAAGGTGGATTTGCCGCGCTGGCGCAGGAAGAATTCGAAGGGATAGAGAGAACGCGTGCCGGCCGGCGCCCAGATATCGGCGGAACCGTAGACCTTGCCGCCGCTTGCCTTTGTGATCGCCTTGGCCTTTTGAGCATATTGATCCCAGTTCCAGTCCGGTCCTGGCAGCGCGACGTTGGCGTCCTGGAAAGCCTTCGTATCCAGGAAGTAGCAGCCGCAGGCAAGACCCCACGGAATGCTGTAAAGTTTGCCGCCGACCTTGATCGTTTCGACGACGCTCTTGTTGGCGTCGGCGAGATCGATCTTACCATTGCTGATGGCATCGTCGAGCTGCAGTAGACGGCCGGAGGCGATCAGCGCCTCGCGATTGTCGGAAATCTGCATGATATCGGGGGCGCTGCCACCGGCGAACTGCGTGGAGATCTTGTCTTGATATCCGATGAGACCGCCATATTGCGCATCCATCTTAAGACCGGAATGCTTGGATTCGAACAGCTTCAGAAGCTTCAGCGTCTTCTGATGGCGGTCATCGGAGCCCCACCATGCGACGAGCATCTCGGCTGCTTCCTGGGCGCGCGCCATTTCGGGCAGAAACCCGCTTCCGGCAAGTATCGCTGCACCGATCAGCAGGCTGCGGCGGCTGATTTCGCCCTTGTCTGCAAATGTCGCCAACGCGTCCGCGGTCTTGATCTTGGC
This sequence comes from Rhizobium sp. BK376, assembly GCF_004341625.1. Classification (GTDB taxonomy): domain Bacteria; phylum Pseudomonadota; class Alphaproteobacteria; order Rhizobiales; family Rhizobiaceae; genus Rhizobium. Next base: position 16,121 of record NZ_SLZG01000034.1, read on the forward strand.
CATGATATCGGTCCCCTCCTTTGGGCCGTCCAGACTGTGGGCGTCATCTCCTCCCGACGCCCAGCACTGTGTGCATGGGAATCTTTGATCACATTCCCGAACCGGTATCGAATGGTTTGCGGACGCTTTTCCGCATCGTGGAATTCTCGCGCAAAGGCAGACAACTGCCAGCGGAATCCTCCTAGTTTGGCGCCGCAGATCAACCGAGACATGAGTGAGTGATATCCATGGCATTGGAACCCTGGTACAAGACGGCGCTTCGCTGGGCCCAGACGAATCTCGTCGAAATCGACCCGGCGCGCTATGACGAGCAATGGTGGCGGGAGCATTGGCGCAAGACGCGCGTCCAGGGCGTGATCATCAATGCCGGCGGCATTGTCGCCTATTATCCTTCAGCGTTTCCGCTGCATCACCGCGCCGAAACCCTCGGCGAGCGCGACCTCTATGGCGAGATCGTCAAGGCAGCCCGCGAAGAAGGACTCAAGGTCATCGCCCGCATGGATTCGAACCGGGTCGCCGAGGACTTCTATCGCGCCCACCCGGACTGGATCTGCATCGACATCGACGGCAAGCCCTATCGTCAGGCCGACAAATACATCACCTGCATCAACTCGCCCTATTACAGCGAATACCTCCCCAAAATCACGGAGGAGATCATCGGCCGCAGCCAGCCCGACGGCTTTGCCGACAACAGCTGGGCCGGCATTCCCCGCAAGAACATCTGCTATTGCCAGCACTGCACGAAGCAGTTCCGCGAATGGTCCGGGGTAGAGCTGCCGCGCCGCCATGATTGGGCCGATGAAAACTACCGCCTCTGGATCCGCTGGAACTACAAGCGACGCACGGACCTGTGGGAATTCAACAACAAGGTCACGACCAAGGCGGGTGGCGAGCATTGCGCCTGGATGGGAATGATCAGCGGCGACGTGCTGAACAACAGCAATCGCTTCATCGATCTGCCGTCGATCCTCGCTCGCAGCCCGATCGTTATGCTTGACCATCAGCGCCGTAATACGATCGACGGTTTCGAGGACAACACGGAAGCCGGCAAGCGGCTGCACGAAGTCGGCGGCTGGGACAAGCTCATTCCGGAAAGCACGCCGCAATATCAGCTCGGCTCTCCCGCTTTCCGTCTCGCCAGCATGCCGCCCGCCGAGGTGCGCCTATGGTCGTCCTCTGCTTTTGCCGGCGGCATCCAGCCCTGGTGGCATCATATCGGTTCGCTGCACGAAGACCGGCGTCAGTACAACACCGCCGAGCCGATCTTCACCTGGCACGAGGCCAATCAGGATATCCTCGTCAATCGCAAGCCGCAGGCCGATGTCGGCGTCGTCTGGTCGCAGGACAATCACGATTTCCACGGTCAGGACAAGGCCAACGACCGCACGATGAACCCCTACCGCGGCACGACGCGGGCGCTCGATCGGGCCGCCATCACCTACCTTCCCGTCCATGCAAACGATATCGGCAAGGCGGCCGGCCGCTTTGGCGTGCTGATTCTGCCGAACCTCGCTGCCATGTCGGATGCGCAGGTCGCTGCCGTCGAGGCCTTTGCTGCACAGGGCGGATCGGTGATCGCCTCGTCGGAAGCGAGCCTCTACAGCGAATATGGGGACAAGCGCGCCGATTTCGCGCTGGCCAAACTCTTCGGCGTCCACGCGAAGGGCGGCAGCCGAGGTGCACAGGATGTGGCCAATCCGGATATCGAAACCAGCAGTCGCCACACCTATCTGCGCCTGTCTCCCGAGCTTCGCGCCAAGGTACACGGCCCCAAGGACAAGACGGCGCCGGCAGCGGATGGCACGCGCCATCCGGTCCTTGCCGGTCTCGACGGAACCGATACCCTGCCCTTCGGCGGCTATCTACCGGTGGTGAGCGTCGACGACGATGTGACGGTGCTGGCAACCTACATTCCGGATTTTCCGATCTATCCGCCGGAAACCTCCTGGATGCGCCAGCCCTATTCCGATCTGCCGGCCATTACCGTGCGCGAGACGAAGAATGGCGGCAAGTTCGTCTGGTTCGTTGCGGATCTCGATCGCTGCTACGCCCGCGACGAACAGTTCGAACATGCAAAGCTGATTGCCAATGCCGCCCGCTGGATGCTCGGCGATCGTTCGCTTCTGAGCCTGGAAGGAACCCACGGCTTCGTCACCGCAACGCTCTACAGTCAGTACAATCGAGCCATCATCCATCTCAACAACCGGATTTTGACGTCCCGTGTACCGGGCCGGCAGAACGAATTGCTTCCCATCGGGCCGGTCACCGTGCGGTTGCGAAAAACCTCCGGCGACAGCCAGCCCGTAGGTGTTTCGCTGCGGGTAAGCGGCCGGAAAGTCGCAGCAAAATCGGAGGGCAACGAGATCGTCATCGACGTCGGCGAGGTGCTGGACCACGAAGTCGTGGTGATCGATTGGGCGAGGTAATTCGCCAATCCACGAAGGACGGATGGACCTTGCCGGAGGTCCGTCTGTTTCGGTGCATTGACTTAAAATTCGGAGGCCTCGCGCAGCTTGCAGACGAGGCCCAACTTCGTGGAATCAAGGCATATGGCGCAAATATTCAGCCGCGCATCGAGATGGTATAGCTCTATCCCGGCACCGCACCGCCCAGCGCGATCGTCAGTTCGCGTGCCGCTTCGACCACAAGCCGGCCGAGCGCCGGAACTCGTGCCATCGGGATGCGCGACGGCAGGCCCGAAATGGAAATGGCGCAGACGCTTTCCCCTTGGTAATTGTAGACCGCCGCGGCGATGCAGCGTAGGCCGGTGACGAATTCCTCATCGTCGATAGCATATCCGTTCTCACGAATATCTTCGAGCTGCGCCTCAAGCGCTGCGCGGCGTGTCAGCGAGTTGCGGGTGAAGCGGCGCAAGCCGCAACGGGACAGCACCCTCGTCACATCGTCCGAAGCATAAGAGGCAAGAATGGCCTTGCCCATGCCGGAAGCCGGCATTGGTACACGACCGCCGAGGCGATTGATAGCGCGAGCGATTTCGCGGCTTTCGACCTGATTGATCAATACCATCTCGCCGTCTTCCACAACGCCGAGATTGGCCGTCTCGTGCGTCTGGTCGCGCAGACGACGCAGGAAGGGCAGGGCGGGGGCCGCGAAACTGCGCTGCCGAGCAAAAGCCGAGCCGATAGCGAAGGTCTGGCGTCCGATATGCCAGAGCCGGTCTGTCGGGTTGAATTGAATGAACTGGCGCTGCTCCAGCGTGGTCAAGATCCTATGTACCGTTGAAGGTGCCAGACCGGTGCGGCTGACGAGATCGGTCAGCCGATTGCCCTCGTCATCCTCCCCCAGAACTTCCAGCAACATCATGGCGCGCTCGACGGACTGGACGCGACCGTGAAGATCTTTCTCCTCCATAAATACCATCACTCCTGCCGAATGGCTTGCGGACAAATGGCGGGCACACCCGTTCCTGAAGGCCGAGCGCCTGCCATGTTTCCATCGATTGAATTTCCTCCCGAGCGATGGCTTGGCTTGGCCGAAGGCCCCAAGGGGCGTCGGCATTTCCGGTCACGAACCAAGTCATCATGCATTGATGGTAGCGCTACCGTAAAAAGCCGTCAACGACTATCTTTCGACGCTAACGGCAGACCACGTGTGGACAGCTCGCCATTTTGGGTACAGAAACCGGCTTCTCTAAAGCTCAGCTGACGTCAGTCGGCCAGCACGGTCGGTACTGCCCCGCGCCATAACCCGATAACCCAGATCGACAATCCTTGGGCCACTTTCATCGCCATCCAGCCGGCGCCGCATGGCCAACACGGCCTCATAGCCCGACTCCCAGCGTGGGCTGTACACGCTACTGAGCGACGGATGCGCCGCAGCCATGATGTCGAAGTCGTTAAAGCCGGCAATGCCGAAATCCTCTGGTACACGGATACCGCGTTTCAGGCATTCGAACAAAACCCCAAGCGCCATTACGTCGTTGTTACAGAAAACGGCATCCATGCGTGGCTCGGCTTCCAAAAGATTGCTCAGCAGCTTGCGAGCACCAACCGGCGTGGCAAAGCTCGTCTTACCCGGACTTTTGCGCTCATGCACGGGTTCGCCCGTCACAATGGGGGTAATCAGTTTCGGGTTGTACATGCCCGCTTCCTTCAGCGTATCCGTCAAACCGGCAAGACGCCCAAGAGAACGGCTATTCATCCAACCGCTCAGAAAACCGATGTGTCGATAGCCTGCATCGATCAAATGCCGCGCGATCGCCCGACCTGCCTCGTAGTGGGAGAAGCCAATGACGGTATCGATCGGATCATCGGTGATATCCATAATTTGGATGACCGGGCAGCCGGCGCTCTCCAACATCGCGCGGGATCTCGGATTTTGATCGGTACCGGAGATGATCATCCCGGCCGGCTTCTGCCGCAGCATCTGCCCGATCAGGCGCTCCTCTTCGTCCTCGCTATAGTGGGTATTGCCGACCTGTATCTGCAGGCTGCTGCCATCGGCGCCGTCATAGACGCCTCTCAGCACGTCCGAAAAGATGTTCTGCGTCAGGGAAGGAACGAGCACGCCGACGATATCCGTGCGGATCGAAGCGAGCGCACGAGCGTTCAGATTCGGAACGTAGTTCAGTTCGCGAACGGCATCGTCGATGGTACGCCTCAGTGCTTCAGAGACTTGGCTCGGATCACGCAACGCGCGTGAAACGGTTATGGCGCCCACACCGGCTCGGCGCGCGACGTCGGCGATTGTAGGACGTCCATCGGTCCGGCGACTACGCAAATTCATCCCCCAAATACTCCCGCAGACCCCTCGTTGCTGCTCGCCGCTCAATTCTAAAGCAGCCCAGTCCGCGTTCAAAGCCGGTTTATGAAATTCGTCAGAGACACTCGAAATGCGCTTGACGACATTTCTTGGTAGCGCTACCGTACCTTTGCGTTGCTCGTCAACTCACCTAAGTCAATAAAAATCAATAAAAATTTCAGGGAAGAGATGCGACGCCTCGATAAAGGAGGATTTCGAGCGTGACACTGACCAGACGTACATTCATGAACCGTTCCGCCGCTGTCTTGGCTGGCGCTGGGGTGGCTGCTAATTTTGCCATGCCAGCAGCAGCACAAAACGCCACCCAGCTGCGCCTGGCTTTTGCGGCCCGTGGCCTGCGCAATATCGATCCTGCCGCTTATATTCAAGGCGCCGATGAGTGGGGCATCATCCATATTTTCGATACACTGATCGACACGCCACTGGGGCATTTTCCTTCCAGCATGGCGGAGGTCCAGCCAAGTCTGGCCGAAAGCTGGACAATGGCGCCGGATGCAAAGACCTGGACGTTCAAACTTCGTCAAGGTGTGAAGTTTCACAAGAATTACGGTGAGATGACGTCCGACGACGTCAAGTTCACCTTCGATCGGCTGCTCTCGACAACGGAAGTCACGCCGAACCATGTTCTTTACACCAATATCGCCGAAGTGAAGGTCGACGGTCCTTACACTGTCATCTTTACACTCAAGCAGCCCGACCCGCTTCTTCCGATCGGTCCGCTGACCCACGCTTCCGCCAGCATTGTTTCACGCAAGGCGGTGCAGGAAAAAGGGAAGGGGTTCGACCGCGATGCGATCGGCACCGGACCCTATCAGCTTGTGAGCGTCGAGGCCGATCCGTCGCAAGGGATAAAGCTTGCGGCCAATCCAGATTATTTCGGCGGGCCGCCGGCGACCCCCAACATGCAGATCCTCTTCATTGCCGACACGACTGCGCGGACGCTTGCGCTGTTTTCCGGCGACGTTCACATGATCGAGGGTGTACGTGCCCCCGGCTGGGTGCCATCCATCCAACAACGCGGTGCGGGCTTTCATTTCGATGTGTCCTCGCCCGGCAGTATCTTTACAATCTCAATGAACATGAAGGTAAAGCCGTTCGATAGTCTCAAGGTGCGGCAGGCAATGGCCTACCTCATCAATCGCGATGAGATCGGGGCTGCCCAAGCACCCTTCGGCCTCAGGACCTACGGCATCAACCCCACTTCCTACCTTGGCGGGTTCAATGCCGATACGATCCCGGCGGACGTTCGCTACGACTTCAACCCCGACAAGGCCAAGCAATTGCTGACTGAAGCCGGCTTTCCAAAGGGCTTCAGTTTCACGACCGATACGTCTCAACGCGAGGACTACCAGTCCATCATGCTGATCATTCAGCAGCAGCTTCGCGTCGGCGGTATCGATATGAAGCTGAACATCAAGGACCACACGGCCTTCCACGCGGATCAGGGCAACGACACCAATACGCTCTACCAGATGTCCTCCGCTTATCCGCCCGTTCCGACCCAGGCGATCCTGCAGCAACTCAGCAAGGCGGCGGAGGTCAAGTCCGACGGAACCGGCGGCGCGAACTTCAGTCATTACGGCGCCGTCATTCCCGGCATCGACGTTCTGCTGCAAAAGGCGATGGACGAGCCCGATATCAATAACCGCATCAAGCTGGTCCAGGAAATCGAGGTCAAGTTCCTGCAGGACATGCCGCTGCTGCCGGTCTGCGACAACGGCTACATGCTCGTCCGCTCCCCGAACTGCGATCTCGGATATGAGATGAAGTCCGGCTACGCACATTGGCGGATGACGAAAGCCAAGATTACGGCGTGATACGCCACCGATAGGATGACGACCGATATGCCAGACGCCGCCGAAGGTCATTTCTTCGGCGGACAGGAGAATCGCGCTTACGCAACGTCTTCGCAAGTCGAGGACCGGATTTCGCAAGGACGGTACATCAATGACGACAATTTCAGCTGTTACTATTTTATTGCCGGAGAATGATCCGAGGTTCAGTGCCGCGCCAGTCCGCTGGGCCGCGAAAGAATTGGCGCAGGTTCTCGTCCGCCGGGACATTCCCGCCGAGATCGCGGCCGCGGCCGGACGCGAGTTCGTGGTGGAGGCGGTTGCGGATGTCGACCGGATGGCTGGATATATCCCCACCTTGCCGACGTCTGCCGAATCCTTTGCGATACACCGCCTCGACGATCGCATCCTGGTGTGGGGCTCGGATAGTCGTGGCTTGGTCTATGCGCTCACCGAACTGGCGGACCGCGCTCGCTTCTCTGGCGACCAGGATCTATTTTCCGGATCATTTCCCGTTGTCGAAACGCCGGCCGCACGCATTCGCAGCATGGCGAAGCTCTTCTGTAGCGAAGAAGAGGACAAGGTCTGGTTCTACGACCGGCAGCAATGGCGGGATTATCTTACCATGCTGGCGTCGAACCGCTTCAACCGCTTCTCGCTGACACTGGGGATGGGATACAATTATCCCTATCACAACCCCTGGATTACCGACGTCTATTTCTATTTCCCGTACCCCTTCCTGATTGACGTTCCGGGCTACGATGTCGATGTGCGCGAGCTTCCCCGCGAGGAGCGAGACACCAATCTCGACATGTTGAAATTCATCGCTCGCGAAGCCGCCGCGCGAGGCCTCGAATTCCAGCTGGCCCTGTGGACACAGCGTTATGATTTCAACGATGTACCGCGCGCCAACTACACCGTTCGCGGTGTTACGAACGACAATCTGGCGCCCTATTGCCGAGACGCGCTGACGCAGCTGCTGCGCGAAGTGCCCGAGATAACCGGCCTGACGTTTCGTGTTCATGTCGAAGGCGGCATCGCGGAGGGCGAATATGGTTTCTGGCGCGAAGCCTTTGCCGGTGTTGCCGTGGTCGGGCGCCCAATCGAGATCGACATGCATGGCAAGGGCCTCGACCATACCATGCTGCAAATCGCCCGCGAATCCGGGATGCCCTTTGCCGCGTCGCCGAAATATCTCGCTGAGCATATGGGGCCGCCATACCACCAGTCCACTATTCGCGACCGGGAATATCCGCCTGAAGTCGCCCGCAGCGAACGCGAAAAGCTGAGTGAGGGATCCCGCAAGTTCCTGCGCTACAGCTACGGCGATCTGCTTACCAAGGATAAGGATTATAAGGTTATCTATCGCATCTGGGCCGGCACGCAGCGAGTCCTGCTTTGGGGCGATCCAGCCTTTGCCGCCGGCTATGGCAAAAGCTCGATGTTTGCGGGGTCCGACGGGGTCGAGTGGTGCGAGCCACAGAGCTTCAAGGGCCGGATGGGCACGGGTATCCCGGGCGGCCGGTTCAATTACCAAAAGCATGGCCTGCCGACCCGATATGATTGGCAGAAGTATGAGTATCAGTACCGGGTCTGGGGCCGGCTGCTTTACTTTCCCGATGCGCCCCGAGAAAGCTGGATGCGCTATCTCCAGCATGAATGTGGCGATGCTACCGAGGCATGCGCGACCGGACTTTCATGGGCGAGCCGGGTGTTGCCGCTGATCAGCCTGACGCATGGCCCATCCGCTTCGAACAATCACTATTGGCCCGAGATCTACACCAACCTGCCGCTGATAGAGGGTACCGGCCAAAGGGCCTACGGCTTCGACATGGATGGACCCGTCCGCTTCGGCAACGCACCGACTTTCGATTCTGCGCTTTTTGCCAACCCGCGCGAATATGCAGAGTTGCTATTGATTGGGAAACCATCACATCGCTACACACCACTCGATGTCGCCGACTGGCTTGAGACGATGGCCAAGGGCTGCGAGCAGGCCGTGCTGGCGGCCAAAGGCACCGCGGCGTTCGCAAAGCCTGCGGTCCAGCGAATTCTTGCCGATGTCGAAATCTGCGGTGCAATAGCGCGCTTCTTTGCGGAGAAATTCCGCGCGTCCTGTTGGGCGGAGCTGTTCGTCGCGACTAAGGTCACCCGGCTGCTTGAACCGGTTCTCGATCATGCCCGCCGATCGGTCATGGCCTGGGAGACAGCGGCAAATGTCTCGCGCGACCTGTATCACGACGATTTGACATTCGGTCCCCAATCCTGGCTACGCGGCTCCTGGCAATCGCGCCTGCCGGAGATGCGCGCGGAGATCCTGGATCTGGAATCGCTGCGCGGCGGCGGCAAATATGAAACCGTTGAAGCAAATAGGGAAATCGATGCAGCAATTGCCGCGCTCACTGCCCATAAGCCAGTCGTTGGGGAGGCGATGAATGTCGAGGCGGCGCCACGCTTTGCGGCGGGGCAGCCCTTTATGGTTCATGTCGCCGGCGACGGGGATGAAGCGCCGGTGCTGCACTATCGTCATATCAATCAGGCGGAACGCTGGAAGGCGACTACCATGAGCCGCAATGGTCGCGGATATGCCGGCGTGATACCTGGTGACTACACCAATTCCAGATTTCACCTGCAGTATTTCATCAGCGCGAGGAGAGGGGGGCAGGCGGTGCTCTCGCCGGGATTGAACGACGATCTCGCCAATGAACCCTACTACACGGCGCTTCAGGAATAGGGGCTTGCAAGGCGGGCAATGGGAACGAGCCCGCCATGGGACCGGCAACAATTTCGGTTCACCACGAGAAAGCGGAGGGGCTTTCGAACGGTGATGGGAGGAAAAGAGAAGCATGGCTCGATATTTACTGCTCAGACTGTTGGACGCCATACCCACCGTCCTGTTGGTCCTGACGCTTGTCTTCATCGCGATGCGGATACTGCCCGGCGATCCGGCAATCGCAGCGCTGGGCGATATGGCGACTGCCGACCAGCTTGCGGCATTCCGCGAGAAAATGGGGCTGAGCGCGCCGCTTTGGCTGCAATACATCCAGTTCGTCATCAATGCCTGTCGGCTCGATTTTGGAAAGTCGATGATGACCAATCAATCGGTGCTCGGCCTTATCGCCTATAATCTGCCTTACACGATCGAACTGACGATCGTGGCGATGATCATGGGAACCGTGGTCGGCGTGCCCTTCGGGGTGTTGGCGGCAACGCATCGCAACCGTGCGCCGGACTCCGGCATGCGCGCTTTCTCGCTACTCGGCTACGCCATTCCCGATTTCTATCTCGGCGCGCTGCTGCTGATCGTCTTCGCCCTCAATCTCGGATGGTTCCCGATCAATGGCGGCGGCACCGGGTTTCTCGATCGCCTGTATCATGACTTTCTCCCTGCGCTGACGCTTGCCCTGGTCAAGGCTGCCTTCATCGGCAGGCTGACCCGGACTTCGCTGCTGGAAGTGCTGGGCAAAGATTATGTCAGGACCGCCCGCGCGAAGGGCGCCCGCGAGACGCGCGTCATCTATCGCCATGGATTGCGAAATGCCCTGCTGCCGCTGACAACGGGTATGGGCCTCAGTCTGCTTACGACCCTTTCCGGCTCGGTAGCCATCGAGATGGTCTTCAATCGGCCCGGCATCGGCAAGCTGCTGATCAATGCCATCGCGGAACGCGACTACGCGGTAATCCAGGGCGGCATCATCGTCTTTGCGATGTTCGTCGTTCTCGTCAACCTGGCGATGGACCTCCTCTACATTGCCGTCGATCCGAGAGTGAGGGTCAAGTCATGAGCCTATCCATCGACCGCAACGTCATCGAAATTGCGCCGGCTCCTCGGCTTTCCGACAATCTTCGCCATTTCCTGTTCGGCCGGTGGTCGACGATTTTCGCCATTTTACTCGTTTTGGTATTTCTTGTAGTCGCCGTGCTTGCTCCCTTCATCGCACCTTACGATCCCCTCGCGCAGAGCTTCCTTGCGATCAACAAGGGACCCTCGGCCCAACATTGGCTCGGAACAGATCAGTTCGGTCGCGACGTTCTGTCCCGCATGATTTTCGGCTCACGCAACTCGCTGATCTTCGGTCTCGTTTCGCCAATTCTCGCGGCAATCTTCGGGACGACGCTTGGGGTCACCGCTGGCTATTTCGGCGGCACGGTCGACCGCCTCATCTCGCGCGTTGTCGATATGTTGCTGGCCTTTCCGGAGCTGCTTCTGGCTATCATCATCGCAGCCGTTCTTGGCGGCGGATTCTGGAATATCGTTGCCGTCATCACCGTCGCCTTCATTCCCGGCTTTGCTCGCGTTTCCCGTGCATCCACGCTTTCGGTCAAACAGGAACCGTTCATCGAGGCCGCGGTTGCCGCCGGCGTCGGCACGCCGCTAATCATCTTTCGACACATCATACCGAACATTGCCGCACCGATTGTGGTGCTGATGACACTGTGGGTCGCATCCGCGATCCGTCTCGAAGCCGCCTTGAGCTTTCTCGGCATCGGCACCCAACCGCCAAATCCGAGCTGGGGCAACATCATCCGTGATGGGCTCAATAATATGTTCGGCTCGTCCTGGCCGATCATCAGCGCCGGCTTTGCCATCACCTGCGTCGTGCTGGCGTTCAACCTTCTCGGCGACGCCGTTCGCGATATTCTGGACCCGGAGACGGCGCAATGAATGCTCCCTTGCTGAAAGTCGAAAATCTCGCGGTCGATGTTGGTGCAAAGGACGGGGCGATCCGGATCATCGACGGCGTCAGCTTTGAGATCGAAGCCGGCGGCGCTGTCGGCATTGTCGGTGAATCGGGATCGGGAAAATCCATGACCTCGCTATCGATCATGCGCCTTGTCCCCGAACCACCTTGTCGCATCGCCGAGGGCAGCGTCGAATTCAACGGGGTCAACCTGCTCGATCTTCCGGCCTCAAAAATGCCCGAGATACGGGGCCGCGACATTGCGATGATCTTCCAGGAGCCGATGAGCTCGCTCAATCCGGTCATGACCATTGGAAAACAGATCGGCGAAGCGATCATGCTGCATTCGTCGCTTGGCGGAAGCGAGCGGCGAGCCCGGACGATCGAGCTGTTGAAGCTTGTCGGCATCCCCAACCCGGAAGGGAGGCTCGATGCCTACCCGCACCAGTTTTCGGGCGGGATGCGCCAGCGCGTCATGATCGCCATGGCCGTCGCCTGCAGTCCGAAACTTCTGATTGCGGATGAGCCCACAACGGCGCTCGACGTTACGATCCAGGCGCAAGTGCTGGATCTCATGCACAAGATCCGCAAGACATTAAATACGGCCGTCCTCCTGATCTCGCATGATCTTGGCGTGATCGCCGACGTCTGCGAACGCGTCATCGTTATGTATGCCGGTCGTGTCGTCGAGGATGCGGATGTGCGCTCGATCTTTCGCTCTCCAAGCCATCCCTACACGCGCGCGCTGCTGCAATCCATTCCGCGAGTCGACGATGATCGCGCGCGGCTCTTCCAGATACCGGGTTCGGTGCCGCCGGCAGGGACGATAAAGACCGGCTGCCCCTTCTATTCGCGTTGTCCGCTGCGTGCCGACAAGTGCGCGACGGAGGTGCCGCCAATGTTTTCCTTCGGCTCCTCGCATCGGGCTGCGTGCTGGGTAACGGCCGATGCTTTGTCCGGGAACAGGAAGAAGGAGACCGTCCAGTGAATGCGATCCTGCGCGCGGAAGGCGTAAGCAAAGTGTTTTCGGACGGTGGCCCAGTCTCTTTCGGTAAGGCAAGGGAAGTTGTTCGCGCCGTCGACGATGTCAGCTTTGAAATCATGCGCGGGGAGACCCTGGCACTGGTCGGCGAATCCGGCTGCGGAAAATCGACGCTCGGGCGGCTGCTTCTAAGATTGATCGACCCCACGAGCGGCAAGCTCGAGTATGACGGGCAGGATATCACTGCCCTTTCGCGCCATGGTATGCATGATGTTCGCCGCAAGGCGCAGATGGTGTTCCAGGACCCTTACGGTTCGCTTAGCCCGCGGCGATCGATCGCCCAGATCATCGCCGAGCCGCTCGATGCATTCGGGCTGGTGAAGTCTAGCAAGGAGCGGCGGGATCGTGTTGCCGAGCTACTCACCCAGGTTGGCCTGCCGCCACAATTCATGGATCGCTACCCGCGTCAGTTTTCCGGCGGCCAACGGCAGCGCATCGGCATCGCTCGGGCAATTTCCGTCGATCCGAGCTTCATCGTGGCCGACGAGCCTGTCTCCGCCCTCGACGTATCGGTTCAGGCGCAGATCATCAATCTGATGCAGGATCTCCAGGAGCAGAAGGGCTTTTCCTTTCTGTTCATCGCGCACGACCTTGCCGTTGTCCGTCACATCGCCGATCGTGTCGCGGTGATGTATCTCGGCCGCATCGTCGAGATCGGACCAAAAAAATCGGTCTATGGCGCGCGCCAGCACCCCTACACCCAGGCGCTGCTGTCGGCGGCGCCCGAGCCTGATCCAGATAAGAAGAGCCGGCGCATAATTCTGGAAGGTGACGTTCCTAGCCCGACCAATATGCCGTCAGGTTGTGCCTTTCATACACGCTGTCCGCTCGCCAAGGACATTTGTCGCACCGAGCGGCCACCCCTTACTGAAGTTGCGCCCGGCCAGCGCGCTGCCTGCCACTTCGCTAAGCCCAATCCAATACTCGTCGGCTGAGATAAACTGTATTCCCATGGACGATCTCGCTGCCGAGGAGACCGAAGCCGGGGCTCGGAATGCCGTTCGAGTCCGTTCAGGAGCAATACATAGCCTTAGCCTGAGCACCCGTTCGATCCGCGACAAAAGCCTTTCCGCAAGATGCTCAGTTGCGTCACCGGCTAGCGCGGAGACGTGCACGAAAAACGTCCCCACCGCTGTCGTCGGGGCTCATGAAGCCAAAATAATGAAGGGAGCCTCGATGAAATCGCTCCTGTCTTGCCTCGGCGCGCGAGTGTCTGGTAACGGGCGTAAGCCTCCTTCGACGTGCACAAAGTCGATAGCCTGCCAGCAGGAAAATGCGGACCTTGAGCGAGTCGAAAGCTGCCTCCTCTGTCTGACTGGGCCGTTTTGGGTTGAGGTCGTGCCCGACAAGGGCTATCTGGTGCAGACCATCAGCATATTCTCTTCAGACAACAGAGTGCGTCCCGGCATGATCCCAGATTTTCTCGTAACCCATTCCGGTGGCTTCCATGCCGACGAATTGCTGTCCAGCGTCATCTTGACCCGACTTTTCCCACGGGCGCGTCTGATCCGTAGCCGAGAACGGGAATGGACATCCCCAGCCCAGGATCGCATCGTCTATGATGTGGGCGGCGTCTACGATGCAGCAGCGCACATCTTCGATCATCATCAGCGCGGCGCGCCGTTGCGCGACGATGGCCAGCCTTACAGTTCGTTCGGATTGATCTGGAAACATTATGGTCACGATTATCTGGTCGCTTCGGGCCTTCCCAGAGAGGATATCGAGGCGATCCATGGCTCTTTCGATGCCGGCTTCGTCCTGCCCATCGATCTGGTCGATAATGGCGCCCTCAGCCCCGCAACGGCAGGGCCGCTGGCAGGGCTCACGCTGCCGGCTCTTCTGGAAACGTTAAAACCGGTTTTCGACGAGCCCGACGTTGAGGCCGACGATCGCGCGTTTCATGCGGCGCTCGCCGTCGCCCGGTGTTTCGTTGAGGCAAAGATTGCCCAAATCGCCGCAAAATCGCGGGCCGAGAAACTTGTGCTCCAGGCAATCTTGAATACGGGAGAAGGGCGCGTACTGGAGCTTCCGATCGGCATGCCGTTCCGTCCGGCTGTTGTGAAGTCCGGCGCCGACCACTTGCTATTTGTCGTCCATCCGCGGGAAAAGGACTGGTGCCTGACCGGTATCCGCCGCGCGGATGAGGGGTTCGAACTGCGGGCCGATCTGCCGGCAGCCTGGGCAGGACTTACTGGCGATGATCTGGAGGCGGCTTGTGGCATAGCGGGCGCGAGCTTTTGCCACAATGGCCGCTTCATTGCCGCTGCCCGGACCCGTGATGCCGCTCTGGCCATGGCGGAGTTGGCGCTGAGGGAGGCTCTCTCCGACCAGCAGACATCGATGGACAAAGAGGACCTCGTCGAAACCTGATCATTCCGGTCCCGCAGACCAATCTCCCGATGTAGACATTACGCGCTCGCGCAGCAGTCCCAGAGCTCGGCGCCGACCCTTATGGAGTCGGACTTTGTGAGGACATGCGCATCAGCATATAACGTCTGTCGTCCTGTCGCCCGAAGAAGACCGCCAGGATGCGAAGGAACCGATCGCATCATCAACCTCAAAATAAAACACAGCCTGATTCCTTGTGACCTGACCCATGCCCGAGCCGAGTTCAGGCCGAAGGGTTCCTTGATGTGGCAGTCGCGCCAGGCCATGCATGTCTGCGTCGATAGATCGAATTCGAAGCACCGCGCGCTCGAATGCATCCGGTAGAGGATCTCCGAGTGCGACGTCGAATTGCCAGTTTGGAGAAAGCGCTCAGGTCGGAAGCAAAACGCTCTGAGAACACAACCCGATTGATGCCCATGCCCGGGATGGGGCCGATCACCGCCATGGCCATCGAGGCCTTCGCTCCCACGACGACAACATTCCGAAAGGGGCGAGCCTTTGCCGCTTGGCTCGGCTTGGCGCCTAAACAGCATTCGAGCGGTGGGAAGCAAGTGCTAGGCCGAACGTCCAAGATGGGCCAGCGCGACATCCGACGGCTTGTTATTATCGGGGCGATGACGGTGATCCGATGGGCAAGCCGCAAAGCTCCGCCCGAGAACGCATGGCTGGCACGCATGCTGGAGCGCAAACCTCGCATGCTTGTTGCGATCGCTCTCGCAAACAAAATGGCTCGGTCAATCTGGGCGATGATGACGAAGAATGAGAATTACAGGGATTCCGGTCTCGCCGCGGCTTAGCATGCGCTGAGCTGCGGCGAGGACGGATCGTCGGCGTGTGAGGAGGTCAGCGAACGGTAAGGACAAAGATCGGTGAGAGTGGGTCTGGGAACGCATCCGGATCAGTGAGCCACGAGCTCGCAGAAGTGATTTGCACCAGATCCGCGTAGCTCTATAGCGACGTGCCGATCCCGGCAAGATAGTCGCGCGACCGCCAGCCAATTTTGCAGCAGCTTGCTGCAAAATTCGATTTCGCCGAGATCATTGTCGCCGTCGTGTGGGACGGCATCGATCTCGTAGCTCTTGCGATTAGGAACTAGCCAAAGAGGGCCAAAAATTGGCATGGGACTCAGCCGCGGCTGGGCAAGGCAAGCCTATGCTGAAGCCTTCGGTCAGATCAGTCAGTTCTAGCGAAAAGCACTCAAGAGATATGTTGGGGTCGCCACGGACAGAAACAGATCCTGCCTTTCTGCCTCCGTGGAAGAAGACAACACACCCGTCTGGACAAGGACGGATGCAAGCCCCACGCCTTGTGCGCCAAGAATATCGTGCTCAAGACTGTCACCGATACAGACGACCTGCCGACGGTCGGCTGCGGATGCCAGCGTGAGGGCGAAATCATATATTTCGCGATACGGCTTCCCGAGCCATCGGACGTCGCCGCCGAGTGACTCATAGAGCTTGGCGATACTGCCAGCGCCTGGAGCGATCGATCCACCCACAAGTTTATGAATGTCAGGATTCGTGCAAAAACACGGCAGCTGCCGCTGCGCCGCAGGTTGAAGGAGCTGCCGATAGTCATCCATCGAAATGCGTTCGGCCTCGCTGCCCGATATCACCAGTAAGTCCGCTTCCAATGCCGTCTTGGCGACCTTCAAACCCAACCGTTCCGCAAGGTTGGTATCATCGCCACTCGAGATCGTGAAACATAGAGCCCCTGACTTGATCGGTGAATCCGCCGCGGACAGAATCGAAAAGGCGACGTCCCCGGATGTCACGAAATGATCAAAGCTCGATGCCGAAAACCCCAGCTTAACGAGGCGTTTCGCGTTGTATTCTCCGCTTCGGCCCGAATTGGAAAGGATCACAACAGTCTTGCCCGCATCTTTCACCCGTTGCAATGCCGAGGTTGAGCCGTCGTAGGCACCGCGATCGTCCCGGAGGACCCCGAACTGGTCAATGAAGAACACGTCGTATAACTCGATAAGCGCATCGAGAGTTATTCGCGGAACGGTTATCACTCGGCTGTCCTTCGCCTTGCCAAAATCAGAGAGGCAGTCCCGACGGCGGCGTCGGCCGACTTTGGCTGCACCAGATCGATCCCGAGAGCTTCGGCTCTCATTCTAGCCCAGACCTGGTTCTTGGCTCCACCGCCGACAGTTCGAATGCTTCGCAACTGAGGCCCGCCAAGCGATCGAAGACGCGCGTACCCCAAACGCTCAATCTCGGTCATGCCTTCCAAAATAGCTTGAAAGAATTCCGCATCGTCATGCGGTCTTGGTGTAAGGCGAGGAGGGTAGGTGGGATCGTTTATTGGAAATCGCTCGCCGGGTTTCAACAAGGGGTAATAGTCGAGACCCGTCGGCCGATCCGGGCGAAGGCGCTCCGTCAATTCTGAAAGACGTTCATCGCCGACGAGGAAGCGAATGACGGCTCCGCCACTGTTGGATGCTCCACCTATGAGCCAGAAATCGAGGACACGGTGAGCATAGACACCATATTCCGGCGCGTTGATTGGCCGATCAGATGCGAGCTTGAGCACAATCGTTGAGCCAAGCGCTGTAACGCCATCCCCGATTTCCGAAGCCCCGGTCGCAAGAAAGGACGCACAGCCGTCTGTTGTTCCAGCGTGAAAATGGCATGATGCAGGAACGCCCATTGTCCTGGCGTATCCCTCAATTTCCGTAAGTCGCTCCCCAGCGGGCTTGACGGATGGAAACTTACCAACGTCCATTCCCGCGAGCTCGACCCACTCCGGCCACATTTGTCGCTGGAGATCATATCCTGACTTCAAGGCATTGTTCTCATCCGACACCATCGACGGTTGACCAAGCTTCATCAAGATCCAGTCCGCCTGATGGACAACGTGGCAGGCACCTGGCGCTCGCGACAGGTAAATCGAGCGAGCAAGGCCGGAATTGGATCCTCGCGCCGGGCTGTCTGAGGGCGCTGTCGCAGCGATCCGCCGTACGATGTCATCGTCCGGACAAGGATCATTGTACATCAGGACTTCGCCCAGGGCCTGACCATGTCTGTCAAGCGACAAAACAGTGCCAGAGGTGCCGTCAACGGCTATGCCTTCAACGGCACCTAAATCGGTAGTCCGCGACAATTCCTCCAGGCAGTGAGATATACGTTCCCACCATACATCGGGCCGGCGAGCTTCGTGAGGATTATTAAATCGCGCTTCGGTCAAAGCGATTGCTTCACCAGCGGCATTCACCGCGACTGCCCGGGCGCCAGAGGTTCCAATGTCCAGACCGATGGCAATCGCTTCTTCGGAAATTGCCATCAGGCTGTCATTCCCGCTGCTTTACGATCGAGCGCTTGCCGATATTGTTCGGCCTCCCAGTGCGTCAATTCGTATTCCTGCTCGGCAGTGAGATAGCTCACTTTCTCCCCTTCAGGAATACGGGTTACAACTTCGGCTAGGCATCGCGCCATCGCTTCGCCACCTTGCGTCAAAGTTCCCGAGAGCAAGACGCCGACGCCGGGGACGAGTATAATTTTGGGCGCCTCTTCCCCTTTGTCTGCGTAACTTTGAGCAAACTCGATCGCCGACCGATCATCGTCGAGGACCCCGATCTTCGTGCCTAGGAAGATTACATGGTCAGGGTACATCGAACCGCCAAGTGCGAAAGCCATACTGATGGGGCAGAGGGCGGTCTTATGGCTGCCTGCATCCGAGGCAGGGTGATAATCTGACCCTTCCGCGATCGCGGCAAGGGCCGTCATGTCGGGATCGGGTGTTTTCCTGGGTGTGATCGACAAAGCCGCCGCCACCTGTTCCACTCTGTCGGCAACTTGCTCGACATTGTCACCACAAACAATGATTCCGTGATTGAAGAGTGTGAGCACCACTGGCCGAGCCTTAGCAACCTTGTCAATTTCGAGCGCAAGCGGTGTTCCGGGTCGACGATAAGGTATCGTGGTCCAAGGCAAGTCGGGTATCCTGGCCATCCTTTCGGCCAGCAGTTCCTCACGACGCTCCAGTACGGATAAGGCGATTGTGTTCACGCAGTGATAGTGGGCTACTACCGAATTGATCAGCGCGGCATGAAAACTCGTTTCAATTGAAGGGCGTAAGCCACTGGTGTTGAGATCCGCGACAACGAAGTCAATTGACTTCTCGGCCCTCGGATCGCCTTGACGCAATGCGTCCACCAACGGGTCGACGACAACAGGAACCATGATGTCGCGCTCCCCGGCATGGGCGAGCCATGTCCCTGACGCTTTCACCCACATCACCCCTTCCGCTTTAATCGATGTGTTACCTCCGGCTCCTTGCGTCTTCAGGATGTCCGACCCGACCTGATTTGAAAGCTGGAGAAACCGCGCGAACTCCTTAGTCTCGGTGATATCGCCAATGGTGGTCATTTTAGCGCTTCCTCCTCCTGTTCATTCGCATGCGGAAGCCACCCGGGGTTGGGTGATCAAACTTTCCGCCCAATCCTATAAACGTGATCATATATCGTCAATGATGAAGTTTCTGCATCTAATATCTTGCTAGATGAGCTCCATTGTGATTATTGTTAATCAAAGGCGCAGGGAGAAGCGCCAGTGGGAGGCTACGTTGAACGACTCCGATCGTCACCGGATGATCACAGATCTGTTGCGTGAGACGCCGTTCGCGAGTGTTCGTGACCTGCAGGAACGCTTGGGCGTATCTCCCGCGACCATTCGTCGTGATATCGACAAGCTTCACGAGATTGGCAAAGCGCGAAAAGTCTACGGCGGGATCTCGGCCAATGAGGCAGGCGGCGCGACGCGGCTTTCGGCCAAGCCCTATGACGAAAACCGGGACATTGCTGTTGAAGCAAAGCGAGCTATTGCCGAACTTGCCGCAGGCCTGGTGCGTGATGGTGACTCCATCATCGTGCATGCTGGTTCAACCTGTTATCAACTCGGCATCAAACTGGCGCGACGCAATGTCCGCCTTTATACAAATTCGATGCCGCTGGCCGCCTATCTTGGCGAGCATGGTAGTTGTCACCTGACACTCGCCGGCGGTGAGCTGTACCGTGAGCCGGGAATTGTCCACGACCCGTCGGGTGGCGTTCCGAGCTTTTTTGCGTCGCGTTTCTTCGTTGGAACCCAAGGGATCAGTAGTGATGGTCTACTTGAATCCCACCCCTTGCTGACCAAGGCGATCAGAGAACTGAGTGAATGCGCCGACGAGATCATCCTTCTTGCCGACAGTCGTAAACTCTCAATTCAGCCTCGCAACATCGTGTTGCCGTTGTCGCGGATCGGGACGATCGTCATTGACGATGGGCTTTCCGACACCGGAGCGAAAATGCTCGAAGACGCTGGTATCACTATTATGATTGCGACCGTGGGAGGACAGAATTGACCGCCCGCGCTGCAATTGCCGTTTTTGATCTGGGAAAGACAAACTCGAAGCTGTTTGTGCTGTCGCCTGAGGGACGCGTACTGGATCAGAGCCGCACGAAACCACGATGGCACGATAGCAATGGCATTCGCGTCCTGGACGACGCTGCGCTGTTTGAGTGGATGCGCAGCGCATTGGCGTCCGCCGTCGCGGATCACGATGTCGGTAGAGTTATGTTCTCAGGGCACGGCTGCACCTTCGCACTCGTGGCCGGAAACGAACTTTCCCATCCCATCCTTGATTACGAGCAAGAACCACCGCTCGAGATCGCGCGGAAGATCGACGCGCTCATACCGGACTACTCGGAAACCTATTCGCCAATCCTGCCTCTTGGTTTCAATTACGGGCGACATATTCTGTGGCTGAAAGAGAGAGACCCTGCACTCGTCGACAATACGGATACGATCCTCTCCTATCCGCAATTTTGGTCTTGGCGGTTCTCGGGTCGAAAGGCTTCTGAGGTTTCTTATCTCGGCTGTCACTCCCATCTGTGGGCCCCCTTGGCAGACGACTTCAGTAGCTTGGTGGATCGCCAGGGTTGGCGGGACAAGATGCCCGGTTTCGCGAAGGCTGGTGAGCAGCTCGGTACGTATCATATCGAGCTTGAAGGCGGAGCGGTTGCAGACATCGCGGTCCATAATGGCGTTCATGATAGTAATTCGGCTCTCCACTACTACCGATCGCTCGGTTTTACAGATTTCACACTCGTCTCAACCGGCACTTGGGTAGTCATCTTCAATTCGTCGTGCCCGCTAAGTGCGCTGGACAAAACACGAGACATGCTTGCGAACGTCACAGTGGAGCATCGGCCAGCGCCAACGATCCGCTTCATGGGAGGGCGCGAGTTCGACATCGCGAGATTTGGCTGGTCGAAATCGATATCTTCCCAATCCATTTCCTCGGTCATCGCAAAAGGCATATTTGCTCTCCCCTCGTTCGCCCCGGGCGGGCCGTTTCCGGGCGCTGAAGGTCGTTTCGTTGGCCCTGAGCCAAGTGATGAGGAGCGGGCGGCGGCAGCACTTATCTATGTCGTGCTGATGACCGATCATTCGCTTGACTTGATCCGCTCAAGCAACCCGATCGTTATTGACGGCGGTCTCGTTAAGACCGGCCTGTTTGCTGGTCTGCTTGCGGCACTGCGTCCCGGACAAGCTGTCTTTACGAGCGCTAATGCCGAGGGCAGCGCGTTTGGTGCTGCTGCTCTGGTGTTCGAGCAGATTGGCGGAAAGCCTTTTCCCGACGAGACAAAGGCTGTGGCTTCGGCGGACGTGTTTGGCCTGGATGCTTATCGGCGGGCGTGGCGAGGTTTGATCGAGATTGATCAGGCTCGGCAGGGCGAAGCTGAGAAGAAGGAGCTTCTGGCATGAAAACGACAATGAGCGAGGCCGTTGTCGGCGCACCCGTTCTCGAGATGCGGAATATCAGCAAGACCTTCGGCAACGCGAAAGCTCTATCAAACGTGTCGTTGGCCGTTCACGCTGGTGAAGTTCACGCGCTCATGGGTGAGAACGGGGCTGGCAAATCCACGTTGATGAAGGTGCTATCGGGTGCATATAAGGCCGATCCCGGCGGCACTATTCTAATCGACGGGCACCCGATCGTAACCGGTGATCCGATCCGCGCCAAAGCGGGCGGTATTTCAGTTATCTATCAGGAATTATCGCTCGCGCCCAACCTTACCGTCGCTCAGAACCTGTTTCTTGGAGCAGAGCCGGCGCGATATGGCGTGCTCGACCAGAAGACCACAAGAGAGCTCGCCGGACCGATCTTGAAACGCCTTGGTATTGAGTTTGGCCCTACTCAGCTTGTGGCCAACCTCTCCCTCGGTGAGCGGCAGATGGTCGAGATCGCGCGGGCATTGACGACGAATGCGCGGATTATCGTCATGGATGAACCAACGACATCGCTGACCTCTCGGGAGACTGACCGGCTCTTTGAAGTCATCGCCGGACTGAAGTCGCAAGGCATTGCTATTATCTATATCAGCCACCGCATGGAAGAAATCTACCAACTCGCTGACCGCGTAAGCGTACTTCGTGACAGCGCCTACGTCGGCACCTTGGATCGCAGCGAGCTTTCGGCATCAAAACTTGTATCGATGATGGTTGGTCGCGACCTATCGTCCTTTTACAAGAAAGAGCATCGAACGTCCGATGGACAAGCTAAGACCGTCCTGTCGGTGAGCAATATCGGCGACGGACGGCGGGTGCATGGTTGCTCGTTCGATGCACACGCCGGAGAAGTGCTCGGTGTTGCCGGTCTCGTTGGCTCCGGCCGAACCGAGCTCGCGCGGCTGATCTTTGGGGCCGATCAAAAGACATCCGGTACCGTTTCCCTCGACGGACGGGAGCTGACGATCACCGGGCCGAGAGATGCGATGGACGCCGGCATCGCGTACCTGACGGAAGACCGCAAAGGTCTTGGTCTTTTTCTCGATATGACCATCAACGAGAACATCAACATCGGCGTCATTGGTAAGGATGCGTCGAGAGGGGGTGTGTTGAACTTTGCGGCCGCAAAAGCCAGGGCAGCGCACGCGATTTCTTCCCTATCGATCAGAACACAAAGCGCGAGCATCAATGTCGGCGCACTGTCAGGTGGCAATCAACAGAAGACATTGATCGCTCGCCTGCTGGAAACGAAACCGCGTGCCATCATTTTCGACGAACCCACGCGCGGCGTCGACGTCGGCGCCAAGTCCGAAATATATCGCATCATTGACGAACTCGCTCACACCGGCATCGCCATCGTCGTGATTTCCAGCGACCTGCCTGAAATCATTGGCATCGCTGATCGCGTGTTGGTCATGAGAGAGGGGCGCATCGCGGGAACTATCACCGGTTCAGCAGATCAACCTATTACCCAAGAGGCGATCATGGCCTTTTCGACGGGTTCGGCCGCCGAAGTCGCGTGAGCCTACACGAAATTACAAAAGACGGGATGAGATCATGACCGCAACTTCCGCTGAGCAGCCCAAGGTTACTAAAAGTCGGTTTCGATCGACACTCACCGCGCTTGGGATGCTTCCAGTCCTGGTGATCCTGGCGATCGGATTTCATTTGCTGAGTGGCCGCTTTTTGAGCGTCAACAACCTGTCGATTGTCATGCAGCAGGCGTCCATCAATACAGTGCTCGCCGCAGGCATGACGTTCGTCATTCTCACCGGAGGCATAGATCTTTCGGTCGGTTCGATCCTTGCAGCTTCCGCCATGATCGGCGTCATCGTCTCACTCGTTCCAGATGTCGGAATGCTCGGTATTCCAGCAGCGATCGCCGTTGGTCTTGCCTGCGGCATCGTCAATGGCGGGATCATCGCATTCCTCAAGTTGCCGCCATTTATTGTCACCCTCGGGTCGTTGACTGCGATGCGCGGCATCGCTCGCCTGCTCGGCAATGACACGACGGTCTTCAACCCAGACCTGCCGTTCGATTTCATTGGAAACGGAAGTTTCTTTGGCGTTCCGTGGCTTGCGATCATCGCGCTGTTGACGATCGTCATTTCGTGGTTCGTGCTGAAACGCACCGTTCTGGGAACCTGGATCTATGCCGTTGGTGGCAACGTCGAAGCCGCCCGACTGACCGGCATCAAGGTCCCGCTGGTCCTGCTGTTCGTCTACTCCATGTCCGGCCTTTTGTCCGGCCTCGGCGGTGTGATGTCAGCTGCTCGCCTCTACGCCGCGAATGGTCTTCAACTCGGCCAGGCTTATGAACTCGACGCCATTGCAGCCGTAATCCTTGGCGGGACCAGCTTCGTCGGGGGTGTCGGCTCAATCTGGGGCACGTTGATCGGAGCGCTCATCATCGCGGTGCTCTCCAATGGCCTCATTCTCGTCGGCGTGTCCGACATCTGGCAGTACATCGTCAAAGGACTTGTCATCATCATCGCCGTAGCGCTCGACCGCTATCGGTTGAAAGGGCTTAGCCGCACGTGAGGTGCGACTGAAGAGACCGGAATCTTACCGGAAACAGGGGTGCGCCGGGAGTGCCACCACAAAGGAGGAAAATATGCGTATGATTTCCAAGCTTCTTATGGGAACGGCACTCGCGGCGGCGATTGCGATGCCTGCAGCCGCCAAAGATCTCCAAAAGATCGGGATCTCGGTTGGCCTTCTCGGCAACCCATTCTTTGTCGCGACGATCAAGGGTATCGAAGACAGCGCCAAGAAGATAAATCCGAATGTTCAAGTGACCTCGGTATCAGCCGACTATGACCTGAACAAGCAGGTTTCGCAGATAGATAGCTTCATCGCAGCTGGCGTCGATATCATCATGCTGAACGCCGTCGATGCCAAGGCGATCGCACCCGCCGTGAAGAAGGCCCAGGCCGCTGGCGTTATCGTTGCCGCGTTCGACGTTTCCGCACCGGGCGCTGACGTTACCGTGATGACCAACAACATCAAGGCTGGCGGGGAAGCCTGCCAATACATCGTCGATCAGCTTAAGGGTAAGGGCAACGTCGTCATAATAAATGGGCCGGCCTCGTCGTCTATCATTGACCGGGTCCAGGGCTGCAAGGCTGTCTTGGCGAAAAGCCCTGACATCAAGATCCTGTCCGACGATCAGAACGGTCAAGGTTCGCGCGACGGTGGCCTCGCAGTAATGCAGGGTCTCCTGACACGTTTCGACAAGATCGACGCCGTTTTTGCGATCAACGATCCGACCGGTATTGGCGCGGAACTGGCTGCCAAGCAGCTGAACCGCAATGAATTCTTCATCACCTCGGTCGACGGCGCACCAGATATAGAAAAGTCGCTTGCCAGCGGCAAGTCGATGATCAAGGCGTCCGCCTCGCAGGATCCGTACACCATGGCCGGCGACTCCCTGAAGATGGCTGTCGACGTCTTGAACGGCAAAAAGCCCGCAGAGCCGACGGTACTCCTCGATCCGAAGTTGATCACGGCTGACAACATCAAGGATTACAAGGGTTGGACAGCAGCTCGCTAAGAGCCTCCTAAACGAGGGACCCGCTCAGCGTAATTTTCTGTAGCGGGCCCTCAAACTCTGACTGCAAGCAAGGAACGGTCGTCACATGTCCAAAATCGGTGTTCATTCATTCGTCTGGAGCGCAGGTTCATCTAGAGATGAGCTGGAAAGAGCTCTTACCCGCACCCATGAGCTTGGATACAAGCTGATCGAGTTTTCCTATCTTGATCCTCAGCAAGTGGACGTGAAGTGGCTCGCCGGCAGACTACAAGAGCTCGGCCTTGATGTTGCAATCAGCATGGGACTTCCACCGGAGGGGGATATATCGAGCACAGACCCATCGGTCGTACGAAATGGCGAAGATATCCTAGACAGGGCAGTCGGACTTGTTCGGGATCTAGGCGGCACGAAACTCGCAGGCATCCTTAGTTCGGCGCACGGGAAGCAAGAACAAGCACCGACGAGAAGAGCCTGGGACACCAGTGTCTCCGCCCTGACGAAAGTTGCCGATCGAGCCAAGGCATCCGGCGTCACCCTTAATCTTGAGATCGTCAATCGCTTCGAAAGCAATATGCTGAACACGGCCGCACAAGGCATGGCCTATATCAGGGACACTGGAGCCTCGAACGTCCTACTGCACCTCGATACGTTTCATATGAATATTGAGGAGGCTGACGTTGGCCTGGCGATCCGCCATGCAGCTGATAAGATTGGATACGTTCATATCGGTGAAAGCCACCGCGGCTACCTCGGAACAGGCAACATCGATTTCGCCGCGATATTTGACGGTCTTATTGCTATCGGTTGGAGCGATTACGTCACCTTCGAGTCGTTTTCGACTACGATTGTCGATAAAGAGCTGTCTCTCAAGACGGCCATCTGGCGAAATCTTTGGACCGACAACGTGTCTCTCGCAAAGCACGCCCGGACATTTATTGAGATCGGACTGGAAACGGCAAAGCGTAAGGCTGATCTGGTCAAAAGTGCGCACTTGCCTGGCTGACGATTCATGGCTGGTTGACAAGTTTCAAAAATGCGTTGTGCCACGAGCCGGCTCACCGATCACGACGAGTTGTCCTCGGAGACCGTGCGTCGCCGGCTGGCTGAGAACCATCTCAAGCCTTGGCGCAAAGACATGTGGTGCA
>NZ_SLZG01000035.1 GCF_004341625.1 Rhizobium sp. BK376
TCTGCCCGCTGTGGCACGCTGACATCCCCTCCGACCCGACGTCGGAAAGCACGGCAATCAGCCGTCAGCTACACCACTCCAATGGACACGATCTTCTGTCATGCGGAGCGATCTGTTTCCTCGTCTCTTCAAACGCCGCCGTTGCAGCGGAGCGAAAAGCCTCGGGTCCCTCCGAAGCATTGTTCCTTGTCCAGATCATCATTCTGGTCGCTATCGGCAGACTTCTCTGCGAAGCCTTGTTTTGCATCGGACAGACTTCCATCGCAGGTCAAATGATAGGTGGCATACTCCTCGGTCCCTCCGTGCTTGGATTGCTTCTGCCCAAAATACAGGTAGCGGTAGGACGCTTCTCCCGAACTTGCTATCATCACACATGCGAGGAGAGGGCGCTTCAATCTTATCCTACTCGGTGTCAGCAAACGCGCAGGCAACGGGCTTTCATATGGGAGCGTAGCGGACACGCTTCTGGAAACCGCCGATCGGTCTTTCGTCTTCATTGAGACCTGATTAAAACCCCTGAAGGTGGTTTCCCCATCTCCGTTGCATGGGTTGACACGGCTTGGTCCAAAAGCTGTAGCCATCGCACCTAGCAATGGTTCCAGGCTA
Organism: Rhizobium sp. BK376; assembly: GCF_004341625.1. Taxonomy (GTDB): domain Bacteria; phylum Pseudomonadota; class Alphaproteobacteria; order Rhizobiales; family Rhizobiaceae; genus Rhizobium. The sequence goes on from NZ_SLZG01000035.1 coordinate 607, forward strand.
GATTCCGAGAGATTCCGTTAAGACGCGCTTCGGAACAATTCGGCACCTTGGGTGGTTGCGCTTCGGTCCGTCGACCGGAGGGGACATGATCAACGATCTTTGGTATAAGAACGCCGTCATCTATTGCCTGTCCGTTGAATCCTTCATGGATGCAAACGGAGACGGGATCGGCGATTTTCAAGGCCTGGCCCGTCGCTTGGACTATCTCGCCGGACTTGGCGTGAGCGCGATCTGGCTCATGCCCTTCCAGACATCGCCCGGCAGGGACGGCGGCTACGACGTGTCCGACTATTACAACGTCGATCCACGCTATGGGACACTTGGCGATTTCGTCGAGTTCACCCATGGTGCCAAGCAACGCGGCATCAGGGTTTTGATCGATCTTGTCGTCAATCATACGTCCGACGAACATCCTTGGTTTCAGGAAGCGCGACGGGACCCAGGTTCCCGTTATCGGGACTGGTATGTGTGGTCGAAAGAGAAGCCGGATGGTGCAAATCAAGGAATGGTCTTTCCCGGGGTCCAAAAGACGACCTGGACCTATGATAGGGAGGCTAAGGCATACTTTTTTCATCGATTCTACGATTTCCAACCAGATCTCAACACGGCGAACCCCCATGTGCAGGCCGAAATCCTGAAGATTATGGGATTCTGGATTCAGCTCGGAGTTTCGGGCTTCCGCATGGATGCCGTCCCTTTCGTAATCGCAAAGAAAGGGGCCGACGTCTCCCGTCCTCAGGAGCAGTTCGAGATGCTGAGGACATTTCGGGAATTCCTGCAATGGCGGCAAGGGGACTCCATCATTTTGGCTGAAGCAAACGTCCTGCCGAAGACAGACATGGACTATTTCGGTGAGGACGGCGACCGGATGCATATGATGTTCAATTTTCAGGTCAATCAGACGCTGTTTTACGCGCTTGCCAGTGCCGACTGCCAACCTCTCGTTAAAGCTCTGGACGAAACCCGTACCCGGCCTCAAACAGCGCAATGGGGACTTTTCCTGAGAAATCATGATGAACTTGATCTCGGGCGACTGAGCGAGCGGCAGCGAAACCAGGTCTTTGCCGCCTTTGGACCGGACAAGGACATGCAACTCTATGATCGGGGTATCAGACGCCGTTTCGCGCCGATGATGGACGGCAACGAAGATCGCATAAGAATGGCGTATAGTCTGATGTTTTCGTTGCCTGGCACGCCTGTGCTTCGGTACGGCGACGAAATCGGTATGGGCGACGACCTCTCGCTTCCCGAGCGTCAATGCGCACGCACTCCGATGCAATGGTCAACAGAGCCTCAGGCGGGATTTACCAAAAGCACTGCTTCGGTCCTGCGGGTGATTTCCGGCGGCCCGTATGGCTACGAGCATATTAATGTGGCGCACCAAAGAAAGAATCCGGAATCCATGTTGAACTGGATGGAACGGCTGATCCGGATGCGAAAAGAGGCGCCGGAAATCGGCTGGGGCGACTATCGACCCGTGAACGCCGATCAAAGCGGCGTCTTGGCAATCAAATATGATTGGCGAAACAACTCCGTCCTGATAGTGCACAATTTCAACGCCAATCCCGTCGAGGTAAAGATCGATGCTGGTGGCAGTGAGGAGGACAACATCCTTATCGACATCGCCGACGGAACCGACAGCAGAGCGGACAAGAATGGCAAGCATTGCCTCTGTCTGGAGGGATACGCCTATAAATGGTTTCGAGTTGGCGGTCTTGACTACCTCCTGAGTCGCGCTGAGATCTGACGATCCTGCCTCCACTAACTTGCGCAGTATCATATCCGAGCGCATCTTTTTTCCTGAGTTGTCCGTGCGGCGGATTGTTACACAAAACCTATCGTCGGCTTCTGGTCAAATCGCCCGAGTCCCGGGGAGGGGTCGAGAGCACAATGGTGCGCTCGCAACCGAAAAGGCATGCGCCTTTAGTAAAATTTTCCTAGAACCAGTCAGAAGCGACCTCCAGATTTCGCGCGACGGGTTTGGAACGATGAATATAGCAGTTCGTGTCAGGCAGGTCTCCGCGACCCGGAGCCAAGGGCGCAATCAGTTATCCTCACGACTTGCGTATGATCACGGATCGTGTTCACTCACCGCAGCCTCGGGACATCTTTATTCCGGATCTGCACATCGACACGCTGAAGGTGAAGAGCCGGAATTTCCCCTAGTCGGGACTTCCCATCGTTTGGGACATTCCCAAACCTATTGTGGTTCCTAGCTTGTCGCATTTCTGGACCATTGATGACGAAGCCGAACAACGGCTCTCATGCGGACGGTGGGCCTCGAAGGAAACCAGTCTTCAACTAGCGCAGCAGGCCATCGCTCCCGAACTCGTCCCATCCCTTCAACCCCGTAGGGACGTCACCAGCTTCCTGTTCAGCCCGTTTCGCCTTCTTCTTCCTAAGCGAACGCGTCAGCTTCGCCTGGTATGCGGCGCGCCTGCGATTTTCCGCCCTTGCCGCCGCGTCCTCCACCCGCCATTCGTCGACAGCGCCCCGATCCAGCAGGTCTTCGATAACACGAGGATCGAAGACGTGAAACGTGATCCGTCTTGCCCGGCCTTGAAGTCTGACCGTTCGCGTTCCAGCGCTACGAAGACGCCCGTCCTCCAGCCAGCGTTTCCTCTCCGAACTCGACATCGTAAGGATATCCTCGATCTCCCGAGGGATGACAGGAAGGTCGGCAATGTCCTCCAGCGCCTTGGAGACCGTCGCCGAGATCGCGCGGAACGCTGTTTTGGACGTTTCAGGCATGACCAGGATGAGTGCTCCTGTCTCCATGTCCAGCGACTTTCTGACGGCGGAGGGTAGCCGGGAGCGGATTTCCTGCAGGATTCCTTTGACCCGGACTGCAGATCCAAGTGTCGCGGTCACCGGAAGCTGCCACTCCTTCATCAATTCGGGATAATCGCTTTCGTTCTTTTTCGTCTTCGTCTTGGGCATGTTCAAGCAGATGGGATCGGATGGCCCGAGCGTCAACGCAATTCGCGCTGATTTCCGACGTCTGGCAAGCGTCTGAGATTAGGAAATCGCCGATGTCCGCGCCATGATCAGAAGCTGCGCTTCTGTCCTTATGCCCTGCTTCTAGAATTGAATGATGTTCGTCGCCAGCTCGCTTTCAAGCTCGCTCCCGCGTTCGATATCCAGCTGGTCTCGGACCATATCGAAGACCTTCTGGCAGAGGTCCATATCATCGCCGAGGAGCGGGAGATCGTAATCTTTGACGTATCGTCGAAACATCGGTCGGGCACCCGGCTATGCGTCCTTCCATAATCCATTACTTCCCTGAAAATAGAATGAATTTCCCCACCCTTGAACAGAAGGAGCGGCGAGGCATCGGCAATCGTCGATCCCCGGCGGCGCTCCGGGGAAGGGGAGTAGCCATTCGACATCACGGGTGGATCTGCACTCAAACGACCCGGCAAGTGATTCGTTGAGTGGCGAATCAGGAGACTTGCGCATGGCTCGGTTCATCGAAGCAGCCGGTCCGAAGCCGGTTTCGGTCTTGACCGTGCACCAGCGCGATCAGGTCTTGCTGGAGATCAGGAAGAGCGTGCAGTTCAGCGCCCTGGCGTCGAAAGCGGCGAAAGATCGACGATCGAAGCGGCTGGAAGCGTTCCGCGAAAAGGTCGCTCGTGAGCACGAGGCGCCAGCCGCCGGTTATTTCGATGCCTCCGCCGAACTCGTTCATCGAGCATTGGATCTCCTCGCCGAATAGCCTCCTAAAATTTCCGTCGCGTGTTCCGGCTTGCGTCGCCGCCCGGACGTTACACCGGATTGAGCGCACGCGTCACGGCTGCGATCATCTCGTCCGGCAACGCCGGTTTTCCCAGCAGATGCCCGCTCGCAAATGCTGGCTCTGCCGCTCGAAGGGATTCGCCCTCGCCCGAGTAGACGATGAAAGGGACCGCCAGTTCGCTCAGGCGCCGAACCACGACCGTGCACATTCCATCCGACAGGCGGGGATCAACAATCGCCAGGGAGGGCGTGTTGACTTCAAGCCATTCGCTGGCTTCCACGCACGTGGTGAACGTTACATGGTTGGGGTGTCCGCTTTCATCGAGAACCTCTTCGAGATCCAAGGCGATGAACGGCTGGTCTTCAAGCAAAAGAATGGGCGCGAACAACAGCGTTCCTCAGGGGTCTGAGAACACTATACGCTGTCTTTGCTCGTGTCACGTGACGAAGACGCGCTGGCCTGCCTGGGACCAATCCGGCGGCGCTATTTCAGGCGAACCAATCCCGTCGCCGCCTTACGTCGATAGTGCGCCGTGCGCCGTTTCCAAGGCCAGAGCCGCACAAATAAATGATTGGAACCTCTAGCGTTTTCGTATGTTTCAGTCTCACTCAACACGAGGAAACACCAATGAAAAAAATAGCAACCTTATCCGCAGTCCTGCTTCTCTCGGCATCCGGAGCCTTCGCCCAGAGCGAAACGCCGAGCACGTCGCAGACCACCCCGGCAGTCAAAACCGAACAGAACCCAGGAGCTCCCGTCGCTGGCAAAAACAGCTTCACGGAAGCACAGGCCAAGTCCCATCTCGAAGAAGCAGGCTACAAGGACGTCACCGGGCTGAAGCTCGACGACCAGGGCGTCTGGCGTGCAACCGCGACCAAGGACGGCAAGCAGGCAAATGTCGCCCTGGACTTCCAGGGCAATGTGACGATGGCCAAGTAACTTGAACACGGAGGAAATTTCTATGAAAACGATCACTGGACTTTATGACAGCTACAGCGACGCCAAGGCTGCCGTGAAAGCGCTGGAAGACGCCGGCGTCTCTTCGGATGACATCAGCATCGTCACCAACAAAACCAACGGCGTCGATGTGGAAGGCCAAGGTACCCATGCGGCTGACGGTGCTGGCACAGGCGCTGGCATTGGAGCCGTGGCCGGCGGGGCAGGCGGGCTTCTGGCTGGCCTCGGGATGCTTGCGATCCCCGGAGTCGGCCCGGTTGTCGCTGCCGGATGGCTTGCGGCGACGGCGGCAGGAGCAGTCGCAGGCGCGGTTGCAGGCGGCGCCGTTGGCGGCATTGTCGGCGCCATGGTTGAATCCGGAGTGCCGGAAGAGGATGCCAATTTATATGCCGAAGGCATCCGCCGCGGCGGCTCGGTCATAACCGCACGGGTCGACGAGAGCCGCGTCGCGTCCGCTGAAGCGATCCTCAATAGTTCGCCGCGTGTCGACATCGCAGCACGTCGGGCCAGCTACGCCGAGCAGGGCTGGACACGCTTCGACGAAACGGCCGATCCGTACACGCCGGAACAGATTGCGGCCGAGCGCGAACGATACCGGACCAATCGTCTGTAGCCGAAATCGAGGCAGGCTGGGGCGATTTTCTCCGGCCTGTTTTCGCCGACGTATTTTGGGGAACCCCGCTACCATTGCACGCGTTAAGGATTGTTTCCCTCCAGCAGGACATCCCGTCATGAACTCCCTGTTTTCCAAATTCGCAACGAAGATCGCCGATCTCTCCGGCAAGCCCGCGACCTTCGTGATGGCGGTTGTCCTTGTCCTCGTCTGGGCGGTTTCCGGACCGTTCTTCAATTATTCCGAAACCTGGCAGCTGGTCATCAACACATCGACGACGATCGTCACCTTCCTGATGGTCTTTGTCTTGCAGAACTCGCAGAACCGCGACGGCAAGGCGCTTCAGGCCAAGCTCGACGAACTGATCCTTTCCTCGCAGGCCCAGAACAAGTTCGTCGGCATCGAAAAGCTTGATGAAGAATCTCTCCGAAAGATGAGCAAGACGCTGGCGGAGAAGGCCGAATGCGTTGCCGAGGTTGCCGACGAGAAGGCGGAAGCGCCTGAGGGGGCGCCGGCGTGAAGAGATATTTCTTCGACCTGCACAACGGCGACGGGCCAACTACGGACGATTGCGGCCTCGAGCTTGAAACAAGAGGGGATATCGCAAGGCATGTCGCCAAGATCCTCCTCGACGTAGCTCGTGACGAACTGCGTGAGCAGGACCGGGTGTTAATGTCGGTGACAGTCCGCGACGTGGAAGGGAAGACTATCTCTGTGGCCGCGTTGGCCTTCAACAACGAATGGGTCTGAAGTGGAAGAAGCCGAGACACGGTCCCCGCGGCCTCGGCTTCCCGATCCGAGCTATCACTCAAGGATCCGCCTTAACCGTAGCAGGCCTTTGCCGTCATATTAGTTTGTTCTTCATTAAAGCAAGCATTCCGTCTAATTCCAGGGCGGGGTGTCGCTTTCGAGCAACGGGCCGGGTTTTGCCGACGGCTCAATGCGATGTGTCGAACAGATGCGGCTCCTCATCGAAGTTCCCATTGCTTGCGGTGTCGTAGCGGTTGAGGCTCCGGCCGCCACCTCTCGTGCCGAAAGCGGTGAACTGGATCATCATGGCCTTTGCCCGTTCAAGAGCTTCGTCGGCATCCGATGCGTGATCATCGCTGACGTGGACGGATACGGCATCACCATCGTCGCCGACGAATTCAACGTTCCATCCGTCAGGCCCGTGAATGATATCAGTGTTCATCAGGTTCATGTCATCCCGCCTTTCAAGCAAACTGATTGGCCGCGCCACGAGATTCGCCCTTTGTTACCGATCTGCTTGACGGTCTCCAATCAGCAGCAGCAGATCCGCTTCTTGAAGCTGCTCGACTCCGATCAGGTGGTTGCGTGCCTCGCTGGATCGTATCAGCTCATCTGCCTTCACCTGCAGCGCATGCATGTCGCGGTTCTGCGAATGCTGCATGATCAGGAGCACGAAAAGCGTTGTCATTGTCCCGAACACGTTTGTCAGCAAATACCATCGCGTCGGAAGACCCAGAAACACTCCGCCAACGCACCACATGACGGTCGACAGCATTGCCGCCAACAGAACAAGTCTGTGGCCCGCCAGTACGACGGCTCTTTCCGATAGCTGTAGGTATAGCCTCGAGTTCTTCATCGACAGGGAAATGACTTGAACCGCTCATCGTTCCCTTGTGAAGTGCTGGCACGTCTTCACGCTCTGAGCTTGAATGTGCCCGTGCTTCTGGAACTGGTTTGCCCGTTGGGAATTATTCTTGCCAGACACAGGAGGAGACGTCGATGAACGACAACGAGCAGGCACGGCGCGAGCGAGCCTATTAGCTGTGGGAAGGTGAGGGACGGCCGGAAGGGCGACATCTCGATCACTGGCAGCACGCTGAAGACCAGCTCGAGGCAACCGAGCGGGCAGCCGAAGTTGAGGTTGAGCAGATCGCGTCGGAAAAGCCCAAGAAGAAAAGCGAAGTGCCTCCGACAGCGCCGCCAACGAAAAAGGTTGCCATGTAACAATTCGAGCCGCCCCAAGAACCCAGTTTCACGTTCGATGGTGCCAACGGACCTTGGCTAACCGATGTCGCGCTCCAAGTCGATTTCGATCATGACGGGGGCGTGATCGCTTGTGTGCTCCTAGCTTCGAGGTTCCCTACGGACGCTGGCGGACTTGAGCCAGCCCACTACAGCCGGACTAAGCAGGAAATGGTCGATCCTCAGTCCTGCCTCGCGCTCGAATGAATTTCGCCAATATTTCCAGAAGGTATAAATGCGTTCCTCCGGATGAAGATGGCGGACGGCGTCCGTCCACCCCTGCGCCACGAGGTCGGCGTAGGCCTTGCGGACTTCCGGCCGAAACGGCGCGCCGTCACGCCAGCGTTCGGGCTTGTCGACGTCGACGTCCGCATGACATTGAAGTCGCCGACCAGCAAGGCAGGGACCTTCAAGTCGAGCAACTCGGCCGCATAGGCATGCAGACGTCGAAACCAGCGGAGCTTGTAGACAAACTTCGGCCCCGGCGCGGGATTTCCGTTCGGCAGATAGAGACAGCCGATCAACAGGCCATTGACCGCGGACTCGATGTAGCGGCTATGACTGTCGTCGGGATCGCCGGGGGAGGATCGGTGCGGATCCCTTCGACGCCGTTCCACGACTTCTGGCCCTGCCAGATCGCCCCGTAGCCCGCCCGCTCGATCTCCTTTCGCGGGAAGTTCGCATCCTCCGTCTTCAGTTCCTGCAGGCAGACGACATCCGGCACGTCTTCCTTCGGCCAGCGAAGCAGAACGTTCAGTCGCCCGTTGATGCCGTTGACGTTGTAGCTGGCGATCCTCATGAGGTTCTCGCATGACGAAAAGGCCCCGCTGAAGGCGAGGCCATGTTGTTCGGCGATCGGCGAAGCGGCATGTCCTAGCGGCCGCGTTGGAAACTCTGCTCCTGACGCATGCTGTCCATGTCCTGGCTTTGCTTGGCCTCACGGGTGGCGGGATCCGCTTCGTCCTCGACCGTTCGCTGATGTCCGGTCGGAAGGACATCGTCGCGCAGCTCGTCATCGATCGGGAAGGAGTCGCGGGTAGCGGCCTCCGCTTCGAAGGCATCTTCCTGGAGCTTGGCGGCCTGTGCGCTGCGATCGTGGTCTTCGAATTCCCGCTCCTGGATCGAGGGGCCATATGCCCTCGTCGAAAGGGCGTCGGTGGTCGTCGGCGCGTTCCAGCCGTCGCTGCGCCATTGTTCCGCGCGTTCGTCCATGTCGATTGCACCGTGCTCGTCGAGGATGTCATGGGCGATCTCATAGGTCGCGTCATCGACTGTGGCTGAAACAAGGAACCCGCCGCGGCGCAGTCCTTCGGCGTAGACTGCGCGATCCTCGGCGGTAAACAGCCAGTCCTTTGGCTACGAGTCCGACGACGAAAAGGCCGAGGTCAGCAGTGACGATCGGGTTGGCTTCTGGGCGCGGCATCAAGCGAACTTGGCTCACCCCAGCTTCCGTCAGGCGATCGATCGCCTGCTCCGCATCACCGCGAGAGTCGAAGAAGGCGGTCAGCGTGCTCCCGGCACGGCCGCCCGAATAGGCAGGAGCACTTTCATTGTAGAGATTGGTCATCGGATCCTGCATCGTTCTTCCGCGCTGCCGAACGAGCGTCCAAAGGAAATTGTTCCGCAGCTTCACGGGGAACTGTTCAGTCGATCTGCCGTTTGCTTCATAAATGGAGGAAGCGATGTCCAATGTATCGAAAGCCGGGACCGGCGATGTCAACAATGGCACCAGTCCAAACACATTCGGACGCTCTGTTGAGAGCAGAGCGCAAATTTTGGATGCTCAAACGGTCGGCTCGACCAACTCCCTTGGCGAGCCTCTGTCAGTCTTTCGGCTCGAACCGATCGCGGCAGTCGACGATCCGAGGTGGCAGAACGCCCCGAACCACGGCGTGGTCCTCGTGGCGGCGCGAACATCAGGAGACGCCCGCATCGTCGCTGCGAGCCGCGAACTGGACTTCATGGAAATCAATGCTGCTCCAGCCGATGACGTTACCACAGCGAATGCAAGCGCGTTCCGGGACGACAGGCTCTACACCGTGATCGAGATCGAGCGCGGTAGACGAGATCTCGAACGCGGCCTTCTCGAAGGCGATATCTCGGCAGCCACGATCAGGCCGGTGCAGTCCAACAAGACTGCCCAATAGTTCGCTGCCGTTGGAACTGTGTGGTTCGCGGGAAGTTATGGATCTGTTCCCACAATGAGGAAGACGACAATGATCAATTCCGACGAGATCCGCGAACATATGGAAGTCCGGGCCGCTGATGGCCGGCATGTCGGCACAGTCGACCACATGGATGGCACGTCCCGCATCAAACTCACCAGAACAGATTCCGAGGACGGCAAACACCACCTGATACCACTCGACTGGGTCGACCATGTCGACGCCCATGTCCACCTGTCGAAGAACGCGGACGAAGTCCGCAGCCAGTGGTTCGCGGTGAATTGACCGCTTCGGCGCCGCGATAGCGGCGCCATCTCGGCCTGCGCTCCCCCATGCGATTGCTCATGCGCGAGCCGCGCGGGACATCCCCCCAATAAGCCAGAAAGCCACGGAGGCCCTCATGGACTTTTTCGTGAATGGCGAGGCAGCGACTGTCTCCGCCGATATCCGAACCTCCCTTCTTGATCTGCTCCGGAATCATCTCGGTCTGACCGGAACGAAGAAAGGCTGCGATCAGGGCGCATGCGGCGCCTGCACTGTGCTGGTGGATGGTGAGCGCATCAATTCCTGCCTGGCGCTGGCGGCCCAGTATCAGGGCCGCAACATTATCACGGTCGAAGGCCTTGCCGCGAACGGCAACCTCCATCCGCTTCAGGAAGCATTTGTCGAGCATGACGGCTTCCAGTGCGGCTACTGCACGCCGGGCCAGCTCTGCTCCGCCATCGGGATGTTGGACGAAGCCCAGCGCAATATTCCAAGCGTGGTCACCAGGGATCTGACGACAGCGAGCATTACGCTTGATGAAACGGAGTTGCGCGAACGCATGAGCGGCAATCTGTGTCGCTGCGGCGCCTATAACGGCATCATCGAGGCGATCTCCGAGGTGCTGATCGAGCAACCCGCCGAGTCGAAAAAGAGGAGGGCCAGCGCATGAACCCTTTCACCTTTGAACAGGCGGCCGATGCCTCGGCCGCTATCCGGCTGGCGAATGGCGCGGCTGCCGCGAGATATCTCGGCGGTGGCACCAATCTTGTCGATCTCATGCGCGAGACCGTCGAACAGCCGGACATGCTCATCGACGTCACCCATCTGCCGGGCGATATCGAGCCACGCGACGACGGTAGCCTCCTCGTCGGAGCGGCGGCAAAGAACACCGCGCTTGCCGCCCACCCCGATGTGCGCTCCACGTTTCCTTTGCTGACGCGGGCGATTCTCGCCGGCGCCAGCGCGCAGATCCGCAATATGGCGACAATAGGCGGCAATATCCTGCAGCGCACTCGCTGCCGCTACTTCTATGACAATGCCGCGCACTGCAACAAGCGGCAGCAGGGTGCTGGCTGCGACGCCCAGGAAGGCTTCAACCGCTATCATGCGATCCTCGGCGCGTCGCCCGCCTGTATCGCGACCCACCCGTCCGACATGTGCGTGGCGCTTGCCGCCCTCGATGCGAAGATCCACCTCGAAGGTGCTGCAGACGGACCAGCAAACCAACGCATCCTGCCGCTTCTCGATCTCCATCGCCTCCCGGGCGATCGCCCCGACGTCGAAACCGAACTGCTACCGAACGAGTTGATCACCGCGATCGAAATTCCACCGCTCGCCTTCGCGCGCCGTTCGACCTATCGCAAGGTTCGGGATCGTGCGAGCTATGCCTTCGCCCTGGTTTCCGTCGCTGCCGCTCTCGATATCGATGAGAATGGTTTGGTGCGCGACGCGCGGCTGGCGCTGGGCGGCGTCGCCCAAAAGCCTTGGCGGGCGTTGAAGGCCGAAGAGGCGCTGAGAGGCCAGTTGGCTGGACCGGAAAGCTTCCGTGCAGCGGCAGAAGCCGAACTTGCCTCCGCCGTCGGCCTTCGCGACAACAAGTTCAAGATCGAGCTGGCAAAACGGACGATCGTCGCCGTTCTCAACGAGTTGAAAGGAGAGGGCGAATGAGTGTGCAACCCGAGCCCCGCAAACCGACATCTGGCCGCTGGCAGCCGGCGATCACCCCCGATCCGCTGCTGCGCAAGCATGGCGCGCTCGGCAAGCCGGTCTCCCGTGTCGACGGGCAACTCAAGGTGCAGGGCAAGGCGCGCTTCGCCGCGGAGTTTCCCTACAAGAATATCTGCTATGCCGCACTCGTCTTCAGCACGATCGCGCGGGGTCGCATCATGAGACTTGAGACGGGCGCGGCTGAAAGGGCGTCCGGTGTTACGCTCGTCATGACCTACCACAATGCTCCGCGCATGAAGGCGCCGTCGCTGATGATGTCCTCGCCGACGGCAGCGGGCGCCAGCGACCTTCCCGTCATGCAGAATGATGAAATCCATTGGAACGGTCAGCCGGTGGCTCTCGTCCTCGGAGAAACCCAGGAACAGGCCGACTATGCCGCCTCGCTGATTAAGGTCGAATATGCGACGCTGCCTGCCGTGACGATCTTCGAGGAGGCCAAGAAGATGCCGCGGCAGCTCGAAACGCTACTCGGTCAGCCGCCGATCCTTGAAATCGGCGATGCGGAAGCAGCCTTGAAGGCATCCGAGGTGAAGATCGACCAAATCTACGGTACGCCCCGGCACAATCACAATGCGATCGAACTGCACGGCGCGACCGTTGCCTGGGACGGTGACGCGCTCCGGGTTCACGACGCCACGCAGATGATCGACCTGACAACGGGGCAGCTCGCCGATATTTTCGGTATCGACGAAAAAAATGTGCACCTGACGTCGCCCTATGTCGGTGGCGGCTTTGGCGGCAAGTGTCTTTGGGATCACCAGATCCTTGCCTGCGCCGCGGCCAAGCTCGCAAAACGACCAGTCCGCATCATGCTATCGCGCGAGGGCGTCTTCCGGGTCGTAGGCGGGCGGACGGTCACCGAGCAGCGCGTCGCGCTCGGTGCAAAGGCCGACGGCAGGCTCGATGCGCTGATCCACTCCGGCATCGTGGCGATGACGTTGCACAATTCCTGCCCGGAGCAGTTCACCTTTCCCGCCCGCCATCTCTACACGGCGAAGACCTTCCGCCTCGCGCAGGAGGTCGCAGATATGGACATGCTGGCGAACACCTTTATGCGGGCGCCTGGCGAATCCGTCGGTACATTCGCGCTGGAAAGTGCGGTCGACGAACTCGCCGACAAGCTCGGCATTGATCCGATCGATCTGCGCCGCCGCATCGAGCCGGAGAAGGATCCGACCAGCGGTAAGCCGTTTTCCTCCCGCCATCTGATGGAAGCCTATGAGAGGGGCGCGGAAAAATTCGGCTGGAATAGGCGAAGCCGGACGCCGCGGGCGCGGCGCGAAGGCGAATGGCTGATGGGCATGGGCTGCGCCACGGCGACCTATCCCTATCACCGCTTCCCCGGTGGTGCGGCCCGCATCCGGCTGACATCGGACGGCAGGGTCACGGTCTCGACGGCGGTGCATGACATGGGAATGGGAACCGCGACGGCACAGGCGCAGCATATCGCCGCCCGTCTCGGGGTGCCGATCGGGCACGTCGCATTCGAATATGGCGACAGCACCTTGCCGCGCGGCGTGATTGCCGGCGGCTCGACGCAGACAGCTTCAATCGGCGGCGCGATCATTGCGGCAACGGAGGTCTTCATCGAGGAACTCATCAAGCTCGCGGGCAATGCTTCGCCGCTCGCCGGCCTTTCGCTTGCCGATGTCGAGCCGCGCGACGAAGGCATCGGCCACCGCGACGATCCCGCGCGCTTCGAGACCTACAGGTCGATCCTGCAGCGATCCGGTCGTGATGAACTTTGCTGCGTCGGCGAAGCGCCGCCGCCCGCCGAGATGGAGGCCTTCTCCATGCATTCCTACGGAGCGCAGTTCTGCGAGGTGCGCGTTAGCGAGATCACCGGCGAGACGCGTGTATCGCGCTTCCTCGGCTCCTTCGATGCCGGCCATATCGTCAATGCCAAGACGGCAACGAGCCAGTTCAAGGGCGGCATCATCATGGGTATCGGGCTGGCGCTGACGGAGGAGACGAACTTCGATGAGCGGTCCGGCCGCATCGTCAACGCCTCGCTCGCCGACTATCACGTGCCGGTGCAGATGGATGTCCCCAATATCGATATCCTCTACACCGATGCCCCCGATCCGCAGGCGCCGATGGGCGCGCGCGGCATCGGCGAAATCGGCATAACGGGCGTGGCGGCCGCGGTCGCCAACGCGGTCTACAACGCGACCGGCAGGCGCATCCGCGACCTGCCCATCACCCTCGACAAGCTGTTGTGAACACAAGAGCACGCGTCTTTGGGCGCGCTGTGGAACCGAATAGGAGACCTGTCATGGCCAAGACGGAAGATGATGTCGGAAAAGTATGGGATCTTGCGGAGCGCATCGGCTTCTGCATGCTGTCGACCGCAACGGGCAGGGACATCCGCGCCCGTCCGATGGCGGCCTATGTCGAAAGACTGGAGAATGCGTTCTATTTTCTGACCGACGCATCGAGCCACAAGGACGACGAGGTGGAGCGCAACCCCAGCGTCTGCCTCGCCTTTGCAGACAGTCGCGGTCAGAAATACGTGTCGATTTCGGGAACCGCCGAGATCGAAAACGATCGCGAGAAGATCCACGAGCTCTGGGCGACCCCGGCCAGGGCCTGGTGGGAAAGCGCCGACGATTCCTCCATTCGCATCCTGAAGGTGACGCCGTCCTTCGCGGAATACTGGGACAGTCCCGGTACCGTCGTCAGCTACATCAAGATGGCCGCGGCTGCGCTGACGAATGCTCGGCCAGACATGGGCGATACCGCCAAGGTGAGCATGTAGAAGGGGCGACAGACGATGGGAACCGACCTGCAGGAGCGCATTCGGCACCGCGCTTACGAGATATGGGAAAGTGAGGGCCGACCGGAGCGTCAGGACGTGCGTCACTGGCTTCAGGCATCGAAGGAACTCGGCAATTCAGCCGAGAGCGACGAGAACGGCGAGGACGACCGCGACCAGACCGCCTTGCTCCAAGGTGCCGGAGAAAGCGGCGATTTCGCAGCGAGAGGCGTTCGACCGCGATCGGCCGGGGATCCGGCCGAGGTCGAAATCACGACGGGTGAACAGTCCGTGCGCCAGAGCGTCAGAAAGACCGAAGGCCCTTAGAATCCGATTTCGCTCCGGCCCGCAAATAGCTCTTCGGGCGACCGCATCTTTTCGGTCGTCCGGACGTTCATTGAGAAATGAACGGAGGTTGCTGGATGACGAAGCTTTCCGGTGGACTGGGCCTGTGGGGACCGCTGGCATTGGTATCGATCGCCACGCTCGCATGGCTGGTCGCACTTTCAAGCGATCCGGATGGGCTGATGCAGCGTCCGCCCGGCGAGGGGAGACGCGATGATCCCCACGGTCGGTATGTCGCGGTTCCCGAACAGCTCCCGGCACAAGGCCTCCGCGACGTCGTTATGCGTGTCTGGAACGAGGTCTCTGATGACCGGGTGACGCTGATCGCGGCCGGCGTCACCTTCTATTTGCTGCTGGCGCTCTTTCCGGCTCTTGCAGCGCTGGTGTCGCTTTACGCCCTCGTCGCCGATCCCCTGACCATTTCCGAACATCTGAGGGATTTGGCGGCACTGCTCCCGCCGGGCGCGTTCGACCTCGTTGCCGATCAGATCCAGGCCCTCGCGCATCGCCAGCAAGGTGCGCTCAGCATTGCCTTCGGGGTCGGTCTCGCCGTCGCGCTCTGGAGCACGCACAATGGAGCCTTGGCCATCTTCGATGCGATGAACGTAGCCTACGAGGAGACTGAAAAGCGCGGTTTCGTGAAGCGCAATCTGATCGCGCTCGTATTCACCCTTTGCGCAATCGTGTCGGTTGGAATTCTGGTCGCGACCGCGGCGGTGCTCCCACTGATCTTCTCCTATATTTGGCTCGATCGGTTTCAGGCGGATGCTGTCCTGATATCCAGGTGGCCTCTGCTTTTTATCTGCGCCTTCTGCGCTGTGATGGCGATTTATCGCTTCGCGCCGAGCCGCGAACCGCCTCGACTTCGATGGATGACCTGGGGCGCGGTGACGACCACGGTCGGCTGGTTCGCCATGTCGATCGCCTTCGCCATCTATCTTGATCGTTTCGCGAACTACAATGCCACATACGGGACGCTGGGGGCATTGATCGGACTTCTCATGTGGACCTGGCTCTCGGTGACGATCCTCATCGTCGGTGCTGAACTGAATGCAGAGTTGGAGCATCAGACTGAAATCGACACGACCACGGGCAAGCCTCTCCTGATGGGCAGCCGTGGCGCCTACATGGCCGATACGATTGGGAAGGCAGCGGAGTAGCTCCTTCGATGCGGAAGTCTTCGAGTGGGAAGGCCTCGTAGTAGATTGAAGTCATCGACCATCCCCAAAGGTCGGCAGGAAGCCAAGGTCGTCTTCCGAAGACGCATTCGACACCTGGGCTGCTTTCAGGTCTCCGATCTCGATACCCACAGTACGGGCGACAATCAGCGCCTTTTCGAGCTGGCAGCTTGGTTTGCCGGATTCGAGTTCAACAACCGTTCGCCCGTGCTCGAACGACTAGCCAGTTCGGTTTGCCTCCAGCCGAGAATTTTGCGCTTTTCCTTGATGGCGGCTCCGAAATCACGTGCGGACCTGAGCATCGAGCATCTCCAAGGACGGCTTACCGGACAGGAAGTTTTTTCGATTTGCAATATTATCCTTACCGATCGGGAAGAAAGCGGGCGTAGGCTGCAAAATCATCCCGGACGGGAAGTATTGCTGTTTTGTACGATCCACGGCGACCATTCCGATCGCGCGTTTCAGCTTGAACGCCGTTCGCAACGTTCGTCCGGTGTTGATCAAAACGGGCAGGCCCTCAGCGCCGAGCGGCTCTTCGTTGCATGTCGAAAATGCGTTCGAACGCGGGCCGCCGCGTCATGGGGGAGCATCTTCGATACCTGCCCGCACAATCCGCAAGTAACGCCGAGAAGAACTTCGTTACCGAAAACCGGGGATTCCTCGGTGAGCAGATATGGCACAGTAAGGCTCATCTTCCCTGAGACAACCCGCCCCCGCATTTTCTGGGTTGCCGAATGTTGATCACTCCTTCGGTGAATCTCGCCAGGCGCGCTCGACATCAAGCAGGTCTTCAACGACCGTGGGACCTTATAGCGTTAAGTATGGGATATCATGAGCAGTGTTGCAGCCTTAGACCGATTTTTTGGGGGGCGGCCGCGCTTGTTGGCCGCAGTTCTGATTTTCATTCACGACCTGCCTCCGTGACCTGCGAGGTCGATCATATCTGCGCGACTATGTTCGCGCAGACCTTGAAACTGCTGCAAATTGTCAACGTGATCGCAATTACTGCGGCACCGTCGGCTTCTAGAGCATGTGTAGGGCGGAACCACGGCATAGGTGAGCCATAAGCAGAGGGTCCATGCGACCCCAAACCTATGTATAGTTATCCCGCCAAATGTTCCGCGCTAGGTTATTCGCGTGCCTCGATAGTCCCCCGATGAGGCCTGTAGCGACAAGCTACAATACTGTTCGGTGTTTTCCCCTCCACCGAACCTGCGGATGGCCAATCCGCCAGAGGCTGCCTTCACCAGAAAGGCAGTCTCTTTTTTTGAGCAGTGGCCGCGCATGTTGGAGGTGAAACCGAGGTTTGAGAAATAGCAAACCCGAAACTCACGCGTCACTACAACTTTCAAGTTGACGTGGTGCATAGGGGGCGAGCACGCTGACAACCACTGTGGCGGCCCCGCGAAGGTTCGCATGCGCAGGGGCAGCGTTCGATCGATGTGAGTTGCGTCGAGGCGACCTAAATCATTGTATAGGTTCGGTCGAATTCGGAACACGGTATCTTGCCCGCACAAGGTGGGACTAAATCAATGTCGGAAAAGAAAAATGTCTGGTTGGAACGACATGCAGGAAGCAAACATGGCCTTGTCTTCGGGGTGATCGCGCTTGCCGCCGCGGCAGCAATCTTCAGCATTGACACCTACACGAAGATCGAGGGCGCGATTGCTGTTCTATATGTGATCGTTTTGTTGCTCTCGGCAGAGGCGACGACAAGGACTGGTTTGCTGGTTGCGACGGGATTGTGCATCGGCCTGTCGATTCTGTCCTATCTGTTGACCCATGGGCTCGACCCGGATCTGCAGACAGCGCTGCGTTTGACGGTAGCACTGGCGGCACTCTGCGTGACGGCTGCACTCCTCCTGCGAAATGACCGGGCTCGAACGAATATACTCATGACCAATGCCGCGCTTCGCGAGAGCGAGCGCCGCTATCGTTCTATCTTCGATATGACCCGCGTCGCGCTCTGGGAGCGAGATTATTCGCGGGTACGCGCCTATATAGTTGGCCTCAAGGAGGAAGGCGTAACCGACTTGCGTGACTATATCCGCACTCACCCGGAGGTCATTCCGCAATGCATCGCGATGATCGGCGTCGTGGCCGCAAACGACGCGGCCGTTGACCTTCTTGGACGGCGTGCAGGCAGCAATTCCCCAGGCGTCATGTCCCACTTTATTTCGCCAGCGAATGAAGCCTTCCTGGATGTCTTGCAGGCGATATTCGATGGCGCGAGTTTTTTTGAGGGCATGGCGGAGATAACGGCTGAAGCCGGCGAGACGAAGCTCGTGTTGCTCAGCATCAGCTTCCCGGACGATCCCGCTGCGTTTAACCGCGTGGTCGTCAGCATGGTCGATATTACACAACGCGAGCAGGCTCGCAAAGCTCTTGTTGAAGCTCAGGCCGAACTGACCCGGGCGGCGAGGGCTGCAACCGTCGGCGTGATGTCCGCCTCTTTGGCGCATGAGCTGAATCAGCCGCTTGGCGCAATCGTTGTTAATTCTCAGACTCTGCTGAGATGGCTCGATCGCGATCCTCCCGATCTCGCGGCAGCAAGACGGTCGGCAGAACGGATGATCCGGGACAGCCAGCGGGCAAGCTCAATCATTCACAACACGCGGTCTTTGTTGTCCCAGTCCCAGGAAGGTATCGAACAGGTCGATTTAAGCGCCCTTGTCAGAGATACCCTCGCTCTTATGGAACATGAACTGGAGAAAGAGCGAACCACCGTCGAAATAGTCCAGATTGCTCGCGTTCCATCCATTTCTTCCGTGAAGATCGAGATGCAGCAGGTGATGATAAATCTAATCGCCAATGCCGTTCAGGCGATGAGCGCAGCTCGATCGGAAAACAGGCGGATAACCATTGCGCTGGACGCAGCCGACAATGCGAAAGTCGTTGCGATCACAGTGCGGGACACTGGTCCTGGCCTTAGCGCAGATACTTTGGAGAAGCTGTTTTTTCCTTTCTACACGACGAAGGAAAGCGGAATGGGCATGGGTCTTTCGATTTGCCGGAGTACGATAGAGGCACGCGGCGGCTCGTTGGTGGGTTCAAATCATCCCGAAGGTGGTGCCGTCTTCGAGATCAGACTGCCAGTGGAGGTTGCCAATGCCTAGCGCCCGGGAAACGAAGCAACAGAACCGCGAGCCCATCGTCTACATCGTCGATGACGATGTATCGATGCGAGAATCCCTCGAGGATCTCTTCCGTTCGATGCATTTTGAAGCGCTCGCATTCGAAAGCCCTGCAGACTTCCTGCGCCGCGCCGATTTTCGCAGGCCCGGCTGCATCGTGCTGGATGTCAGATTGCCGGGCGTCAATGGTTTGGACTTCCAGTCTCAACTCGAAAGCGGTGGCAGCACGATGCCGATCGTGTTCATGACCGGCTACGGGGACATTCCGATGAGCGTGAGGGCGATGAAAGCGGGCGCCGTAGATTTTCTTGCCAAGCCGTTTAGAGACCAGGATCTCCTGGATGCAGTCACTGCGGCCATCGAGCACAATGCGAAGCACATGCGGGAGCAGGAGCAGGTGCAGGCCATAGCCGACCGTGTCGATACGCTGACCCCTCGGGAACGGGAAGTCATGGCCGCGGTCGTGCAAGGAATGATGAACAAGCAGATCGCCCACAAACTCGGGATAAGCGAGATCACGGTAAAACTCCACAGAGGAAACGTCATGCGCAAGATGCAGGTGCGGTCAGTCGCTGACCTGGTGCGCGTCACGGAGAAGTTCGCTCAATAGTGCGAGTCGTCGAGCGCTCCGGCAGTACATCCGGCCCGCAATGCGCTGGGTGGAAATAACAAGGAAAGTTGAATATTGTGTCCCATTCATCCTTAGTCGCGATCGTCGACGATGACCAAGCCATCCGTGAAGCGCTTGACGATCTTGTCAAATCCCTAGGGCATGAGAGCCTTCTGTTCGCCTCTGCCGAAGAGTTCCTGGCTTACGAACCGCGAGAGGCGATCGGCTGCATCTTGGCCGACGTCAAGATGCAGGGCCTTAGCGGGATCGAGCTGCAAGCCAAGCTTAACGAGGAGCCGCACCGCCCCCCCATGATCTTCATGACATCTTATAGGGATGAAAGAACACGTTCGGCTGCGATGAATGGCGGCGCCTTGGCATTTCTCGGGAAGCCGGTCGACATCGGCAGCCTCATCGATTGCCTGGAGTCCGCAATCGTCTAACCGGCCCACCTCGCATGCAAGCTTAGGTCGATATAGCCGAGGCAAGAGCGACGACGATCATCTCCGCGCGGCGCCGGGCAAATTGAGCAGGCTGGTGGTATCCGCCGGCACGCTCAGCCAGCACATCAGAGTCCCCGCACCTGCACCCGATCGGGAAAGCCCGTATCTCAACCCGTGGTATTTTTCACACCACAATCAATGCCTCCGCGGCGCGTCGAAGCAGGGCCGGTTATAGCGCCAATGTCCATGCCCAGCTAAACCTGTGTATAGATGCGACCCGTGCATGACAGGCCTAACCTCTCTTCACAATACAGCCAAGGAGAACGGCCATGTCAAAGGAAAAGCAGAAAATCGTCATTCCGACCGGTGAATCTCGCGGCATCGTTTGCCAGTCGGAAGATGTAGCTGCTGGCAGCGGCGAAGTCGCGAAAACCACCGCCATCATCATCGCCATGCCCTTCGGAATCCGGCCCCGTCGGGCTCATAACGATCCCTCGAAGGATGACGCAGAAGTCGACAGCGGTGTCGCGGACTGTATTCGCCAGGCTTTGTCTCGCCCCTTCGGCAAGTAAGATCTTTAACCCGCGCTCTGGAGATTTGCCATGAACGATTTTGAAAACCCGCATGAGGCCGTAAAGCGTTCCCGATCGACAGTTGTGGCGCTCTCGGTGGTTTGCATGGTGGCGGTCTTTTCCGGCACGGCTATCTGGGTCTCGCTCTGGTATTCGACGACCACTGTTCGAAAAGCAGATGCCGCCGAGACTCATGCCGTTCCATCGATTCCCGTCCAGGCGAGGAGACCGCAGACAAGGGACGTTCCGGTCTATCTGGAAGGACTCGGAACAGTTCAGGCGTTCAATACGGTCTCGATCAAGGCGCGTGTCGACGGCGAGCTGCAGAGCGTGTTGTTTCAAGAAGGTCAGGAGGTCAAGAAGGGCGACCTGCTGGCTGTCATCGACCCCAGACCCTTCCAGGCAGCCCTGGACCAGGCCGTTGCCAAGATTCAGCAAGACCAGGCAAATCTCACCAACGCCCAATACCTGCTTTCGAAAGACCAAACCCTTGAGAAGCAGAATGTGACAACGGCCGAGACCGTCGAGACACAACAAAGCGCGGTGGCTGGCTTCAATGCCCAACTTGCCGAGGATCAGGCTGCAAAGGAGTCTGCGAGCGTCTCGCTTTCCTACACTCAGATCAGGTCTCCGATCGACGGTCGCACCGGCATACGGCTGGTCGACGTGGGTAACCAGATCCACACTACCGACACGTCGGGCATCGTGACCGTCACCCAGACGCGGCCGATCTCGGTCATTTCGACGCTGCGCGAGGATGATCTCGGCGAAGTGCGGGATGCTCTGAAGGCTGGCCCGGTCGAAGTGGCCGCCTTGTCTATGGATCAGCGTTCGGTCCTTGCCACCGGGACGCTCTCGCTCATCGATAACGAGATCGACCAGACCAGCGGGACGCTGCGGATTAAATCCACTTTCGAGAATTCGGACGGGGCGTTGTGGCCGGGCCAGTTCATCAGGCTTCGGGTCCGCGAGAAGGTTCTTCGCAGTGCACTTACGGTGCCGTCTTCAGCCCTCCAGAGAGGTCCTGATGGATACTTCGTCTACGTAGTCGGAAGCAATGGCGCCGTCGCGGCGCAAAAAGTCACCGCAGGCCCAATAGACGATGGCAGCGCCGTCATCGAAACCGGCCTTAAGGGCACGGAGAGCGTCGTCACCGCAGGGCAGTATCGCCTGGAACAGGGAACCCGGGTGTCGGTCGCGGCAGCGACCTCGTCCACAACCGCGCAGAAGGATTAAGATCATGTCCATTTCGTCGTGGTTCATCCAAAGGCCGATCGCAACCTCGCTGTTCATGGCAGGGCTCTTCGCCATAGGCCTGGCGTCCTATCCGCTGCTGCCGGTAGCACCTCTCCCGCAAGTCGACTTCCCGACTATCCAGGTGTCGACGCAATTGCCCGGGGCAGACCCCAAGACGATCGCGTCATCGGTTACCCAGCCGCTCGAACGACAGTTCGGCCAAATCCCGGGCGTGTCGCAGATGACCTCGACGAGCACGCTGGGAAATAGCTCGATCACGCTTCAGTTTGACCTTTCCCGCAACGTCGACAGTGCTGCGCAGGACGTTCAGACGGCGATCAACGCGGCGGGCGGACAACTGCCGACGGGGCTTCCTTCGCCGCCGACCTATCGAAAGGTAAATCCCGCAGATCCACCAATCATGGTTCTCGCGCTGACATCGGATACGATGCCGCTGACGGCGGTTGATGATTTTGCAGAGAGCGTGCTTGCCCAGCACATCAGCCAACTCAACGGGGTATCCCAGGTCCTGATATTTGGCCAGCAGAAGCCTGCGGTTCGCATCCAGATCGATCCTCAGAAAATTGCTGAGCTGGGCCTCTCTCTCGAAGACATCCGCACTGCGGTCACAGGCATTACAAGCAACGCGCCGAAGGGTACGGTGCAGGGCGCCCAGCGAACCTTCACGATCTACGACAACGATCAGTTGTTGAAGGCAGCTCCATGGAATGATGCGGTCATTGCCTACAAGAATGGGGCGCCGATCCGCATCGGCGATGTCGGCAAGGCGGTTGACGGCGCGGAAAATACGCAGTTGGCTGCATGGGCAGACGGAAAGCGGGCAATCCTGTTGCCGATCTTCAAACTTCCAGGCGCGAACGTCATCGACACCGTCGACCAGATCAAGGCGGAGCTACCTCAGCTTGAAGCCATCGCGCCGGCCGCCATCCGCTTTTCCGTACTGAGTGATCGGACGACTACTATTCGCGCCTCCGTTCTCGACGTGGAAACCACGCTGGTGATCACCATCGCACTTGTCGTCATGGTCATCTTTATTTTCCTCAGAAGCTTCTGGGCAACAGCCATTCCAAGTGTCACAGTGCCGCTGGCCCTGCTGGCAACATTGGCACTCATGTACGTCGCCGGCTTCAGCCTGGACAACCTGTCGCTGATGGGCCTCAGTATCGCGGTTGGTTTTGTGGTCGACGACGCGATCGTCATGATCGAGAACATCCATCGACACATGGAAATGGGAAAGACACCGCGACAGGCGGCCATAGACGGCGCACAGGAGATCGGCTTCACCATCATCTCGATCAGCATTTCGCTCGTCGCCGTCTTCATTCCGCTACTCCTGATGGGCGGTATCGTGGGCGAGCTGTTTCGTGAGTTCGCGATCACCGTTACCATGACGATCGTCGTTTCAGCGCTGATCTCCCTCACCATCACGCCAATGATGAGCTCCCGCTTTCTGAAGCCGGAGGAGAAGTCAGGTCATGGGCGGCTCTACATGGCCTTCGAACATGGCTTCGATTACCTGCTCGCGGGCTATCGTCAAACGCTCGACGTAGCGTTGCGCCATCATCGGATAACATTTCTGACCTTCCTCGCGTCGCTGGTCGCAACGGCCTTCGTCTTCGTCGAGATCCCCAAGGGCTTCTTTCCAACGCAGGACACCGGTCTTGTTACCGGGGTCCTCGAAGCATCTCAGGACATCTCGTTTGCCGAAATGTCTCGCCTCCAGATAGAAGCTGGACGCATCGTTGGCAGCGATCCTGGTGTGGCGACCGTCGGCATGCAGGTGGGGGCAGGGCCTGGTCTCACCGTCAATACCAGCCGCATGTTCATCACGCTCAAGCCCCTTGGTGAGCGTGACGCATCCGCCACGGAAATTATCAACCGGCTGCGGCCTAAACTTGCCCAGATGCAGGGCGCTCAGCTCTTTCTTCAGGCGGCACAGAATGTGAATGTCGGCGGACGCAGTTCTGCAACCCAGTTTCAATATACGCTGCAAGACGGCAATGCGGACGAGCTGAACGAGTGGGCGGGAAACCTGCTTGCGAAATTCAAGACCCTGCCGGAACTCGCCGATGTCGCCACCGATCAGCAGAATGGGGGTGCCACGGTCACGCTTGAGATCGACCGCGACCAGGCCTCACGGTTCGGCATTCCGCCTCAGACGATCGACAACACGCTCTATGACGCATTCGGCCAACGGCAGGTCACGCAGTATTTTACCGACCTGAACAGCTATCATGTCGTGCTCGAGCTGGCCCCGGAATTCCAGAATTCTCCCCGGGCGATCGACGGGCTCTACATCAAGTCGCCGCTTACCGGCGAACAGGTACCGCTCAACCTCCTGGTAAAGCAGACCACGGAACCGACCGCTGTCCTGGCGGTCAATCACCAGAGCCAGTTTCCTTCAGTGACGCTCTCCTTCAATCTCTCCAAGGGAGTAGCGCTCAGCCAGGCGGTCGCCGCAATCGGCCAGGCCGAAACCACGATGGGCAAACCGGCCACGCTTATCGGCACGTTCCAGGGCAATGCGCAGGCATACCAGACCTCGCTCGCAAGCGAGCCGGTGCTGGTACTGGCTGCGATCATCGTCATCTATCTCATCCTCGGCGTGCTCTACGAAAGCTACTTCCACCCGTTGACCATTCTTTCAACCCTTCCGTCTGCGGGCCTGGGTGCGCTGGCGATGCTCTGGCTGTTCGGGTTCGATTTCACCGTCATAGCCCTTATCGGCGTAATCCTTCTGATCGGCATCGTGAAGAAGAACGGCATCATGATCGTGGATTTTGCGATCGCCGCGCAGCGTGAGTCTGGGTTGTCACCGGAAGACGCCATTCGACAAGCGTGCCTCCTGCGCTTCCGGCCGATTATCATGACGACCGCCGCCGCTCTTTTGGCCGGCATACCATTGATGCTCGGCCACGGTACCGGCTCCGAACTCCGCCAGCCACTCGGCTACGCCATCGTGGGAGGTCTTATCATTAGCCAGGTGATGACTCTCTACACCACACCCGTCGTCTATCTCTATCTCGAAAAGCTCAGCAGCCTCGCAACGAGACGGAGGCAGACCGGGGCTGTCGCCGAAGCGGCAGCAACGCGATCTCTCGGCCCATCGACCTAAACGTGGGCTGTTTGTTGATTTCCGCTGCGAAATGCCCCGCTTGGGGTGCGGATAAAAACTTGGCGGAAATCAACACGCAAGCGCATCATGGTGATTTTCGGGGGCCAATAGAGGGCCCAATTGGCCGCCTCTTGTCGACATTGCGGCGGCCGGGTCCGGACGCCCCCGGTATCAGAGAAGCGGAAGCATTAGTCCGGAAGCCGCCCGCGTGTAACAACGGCATCGATACTGCAACGCGACAGCCCGATATCCTTCAGGGTGCGATCGTCGAGTGCCTCTAGCGCCATGCGCATCCGCCGGATCTCGGAGGCATGGGTCAATACGCGCCAGGGCGAGGCAAGCATCGACAGGATCGATGATCCCCGACCGGTCGCGGTGCTGCTGGCCGGGTCCGTTCCCGCGTGTGCATCGAGCTCGGCCGGACGTTCCGCGGCGCCTCCTTCCTGCTGCGAATTGCCGAAGCTTACCTTCGCGGTGGATCTATTGGGAAATCCGTCGCGGCTTCCGGGAAATGGAAAGATCGCGTTTTCAAGTATGCTGATCTGTGGGGCAGCCAGTCGGCCCTGATCGTGCCCGGGGATGTGTCCTTCGGCAACGAGCGAATGATAGACTTCCGGATACATGCCAGCACTGCAGAACGCGAAACTGTCCATGATGCCGGATATCATCCCGGACATGGCCGCCTCGAGCCAGCCTCTGCGATCGCTATCGACCTTAGGCGGTTCCGGTTTGAACGTGAGTGGGGACATCTCGACAAGATTCACCGGCTGTCCTTCCCCTCCACGCAGACGGTGATTTTCTGTGTCGTTGCTGGTGCGTGTCGGCTTTCTTTCCAATTGCATTTGCGCTCTCCACTAACTGTCAGGTGTTGACCGAGAGAGCCTGCTGGCATCGGGCTACAGGACCATTTCGAACCTGGAAAAGTCGGTTACGGCTGTAGCAGAGCGGACCTGAAGCTGGGGGAGTGGCTTCGCGCAATTCCCATCCAGGCATTCCAGATTTCAACCGTAGCCATTCAGCCCTGCTCTGAAGCTGAAGCGTAATAGTAGTCGCACACTCTCGCCGTGCTCGGGTCGCTGAGCCGGACTTGTTCCGGTCGAGGCAAAGGGCTGTGTTTCAACAATCAGAGCGATTGAATCTCATGAAAATTCTCATTGCCTCGACGCCCGCAACGGGTCACCTGAACCCACTGCTTGCAATCGGCCGAATCCTGATGGCGGAAGGCCATCAGGTCCTTGTCTTGTCCGGCTCCGCCTTTCGCGGACGCATTGAAGGCATCTCAGCAGAATTCCGTGCCCTTTCCTTTGACGCCGACCTTGATCCGGCCGACATTCATTCGCATGCTCCTGAATTGAAGCTCATCCCGCCCGGTCCCGAATGGCTACGGATAGCCATGGAACGTATCTTCGTCGACACGATCCCCGCCCAGTCCAAGAGCCTGAACCAGGTCCTGCGGGACTTCCCGGCCGATGTCATTATTGGAGACGACATGTTCTTCGGTGTCCTGCCAATGCTGCTAGGGCCGCGGTCGAAAAGGCCGCCGATCGCTCTCTGCGGCACCTCGATCCTGCACTGGCGCCGTGACGACAAGGCGCCGCATTTCATGGGCTTGCCGCCCGCAGCGACGAAGGCGCAGCGAGAACAATACGCGGCGATCGCGCAAGAGCAGGAAAAGCTTGTCGATCTGCCCGTAGCCCGCCGCGCGAATCTGCACCTGGCGGAGCTCGGCGTCGGCCCGCTCTCGGCACCTTTCCTCGATTCAGTCGTGGAGCTTGCCGATTCCTATATGCAGCTATCCGTTCCCGGCTTTGAATATCCTCGCGAGATTCCGCCCTCGGTCAATTTCGTCGGAGCCCTGCCTTTCATTCCGAACCAGGCCCCTATTCCACTCTGGGCGCGTGAGCTGGACGGCTCGCGCAAGGTCGTCCTGGTGACCCAGGGAACGGTGGCAAACCACGATTTCAATCTGCTGCTCGCTCCGACCCTTGCGGCGCTCGCAAAAGAACCCGACGTGCTTGTGGTTGCAACGGCGGGTGGTCGCCCAGTCGAAGCTATTCCGGGTCCAATACCTGCCAATGCGCGCCTCGCAAGCTACCTGCCATTTGAATGGCTGCTTCCCAAGGTCGACGTGCTGGTAACCAATGGCGGCTATGGCAGCGTCAACCAGGCCTTGAGCCTCGGAATTCCTCTGGTTACCGCCGGATTGACTGAAGACAAGGCCGACGTGAATGCGCGGGTGGCCTGGTCCGGTGTCGGCATCGATCTGAGGAGCAACCACCCGACGCCGCAGCAACTGCGAACGACCATTCGCGCTGTACTAGATCAGCCGAACTACCGGTCGAACGCCATCATGATGGCTGCGGAGTTCGCTGCCATCGACACCCGCAGTGAAATTCTGAGGATCGTCAACCAGACCGCCAATGGCTCGGTCGGCTTGAGAATGGACAAGCTTGCCATCGTAACCCAGACACGGGTTGCGCGCCGTCACTAGACCTTTCGTCTGCTAACTGGCTCTTCAATAGAGGCCATATCACGTGAACAGCAGCCCGGAGTCGGAGCGCCCTAGCGCCTCTGCTCCGGGCTACCCTTTAGAGGGCAACAAGGCGCATTTAGATCGACGCCTTGTGCCGGCCTGGCGCGACATTACATCTGTAACCGATTTCCGGATTTCTGAAATCCGGCGATAGCGTGTAGAGCGTCTTAGAGAAACCGCGGGGCAAAGGTTGTGTTTTTGGTCCCAATCAATATGCGTTCTCTATGACAGCCATAGCAGGTGAACAGTGTGAAACACGTCTTAGTAGTCGACGACGATCCGTCCATTCGAAATCTATTGGTTGATTATCTTACGCAACATGCCTTTGCCGTAAGTGCGGTGAGTGACAGCCAGCAAATGGCCCGGGTCCTTAGCAGCGACACAGTGGATTTGGTGGTGGTCGATCTCAATCTTGGCCATGAGGATGGGTTGGAGATCGTCAATATGCTGGCGAGAACTTCGGATGCCCGCATCATCGTGATCAGCGGCGACAGGCTCGAGGAGGCCGACAAGGTCGTCGGCCTTGAGCTCGGTGCCGCAGATTATGTGACCAAGCCGTTCTCCATGCGCGAATTTCTTGCGCGTGTCAGGGCGGTGTTGCGCGAGAGGCCGAAGCGCGCCGTCGAGAAGGATAGAAGATCCTATGTGTTCAGCAACTGGACTCTCAGCCTCAAGCAGAGGCGCCTCTTCTCCGATGCGGGCGACGAGGTGAAACTGACGGCCGGCGAATTCAATCTCCTCGTGGCATTTCTCGAATCGCCGCAACAGGTGCTGTCACGCGAACAATTGCTGGCCGCAAGCAGAGTTCATGAAGAAGAAGTCTATGACCGAAGCATCGACGTGTTGATCCTGCGGTTGCGGCGTAAGCTTGAAACCGATGCTTCGAATCCGGGCCTGATCAAGACCGAGCGGGGTGTCGGCTACTATTTCGATGCCGAAGTCAACGTCGAACAGCATAGGCGGGCAGCATCTTAAATTTCATGGCATCGCTTTAAAACTACTCAACCGCGGCGCTGCTTCGCGGCCGTTTTCACCTGTAGTAGCTGCCTTACAGTTGAAACGACTTACCCTGATCCTGATATCGCCTTGCATTTCTAAGGCATCAGCTTGGCTCCGTCCGAATCCCAACGGAAATGCATTGCGCCGTGGTTGCGACATTCTTCGGACCCAGCCTCGGCGCATCGTAGGAGCCACCTATTATGCGTCAGTTTCCAACAACTCACCTGCTGCCTTCGGTCCCGCAAACTCGTCGCCGACGGGCCAATTTTGTTCAGGCCATCGGTCATCGGTATTTTTCGATCCTTACGCGGCGGCGAACGGTCTTTGCTTCGTGGCGTGGGGCGCGAAAGGCTCCGCTCGCGAGCGGGTTGAACCTGCCGCCTCATATACAGAGAGACATAGGCTTGACCGATATCACCACAGCAGCCTCCGATTTTCGGGACAGCTGGAAAGAGCCCGGCATCTTCGATCTGCCGCGGTTTTGATCATCGAATAACGATCATGCCGGAAATTGCCCGCACGATGTAAACGACGTCGGGCGGGCGTGTTCTCGAGGACCGGCTACGAGAAACGCTGATACGGTTTCGATAAAAGCTGCGAGCAGTCACTGCTGTTGGCGGGTCAGAGTGTCCCTCTCTTCGATCCCTGCGGGAAACTCCATCCTGTCGCCCGTCCTGAAGAGATAGAGGCCGACAGCGAGAGTAAGGGCTGCAATGAAGAGAAGATAATAGGCATGCGCCATCGGGCTGAACGACAAGAGCGAGGCCACAGTGATCGGCGTCAGGCCACCAAAGACAGCATAGGCGACATTGTAGGAGAAGGAGACGCCGGTAAAGCGGACGCGAGCGGGAAACGCACGCACCATCACGTAGGGAACTCCACCGGTCAGGCCCACCGACAGGCCCATCACGGCATAGAGTCCGAGCGCAACCGACATCGATACCCCCGCGAAGCTGTAGAAGGTGAACGTGGAAAGACCGAAGAAAATACTGCCTCCTACAAAGACTGGTTTTGGACCAACTCTGTCGATCAGAGTGCCTGCCCCGATAGCGCCCACGATAACGAAGACAGTCCCAAAACTCGTAGCAGCCAGCGACTGCTCAGCGGAATAGCCGTACAACTGCTGCAGAAGCGTTGACGTCATCAGCGTCGTGACGACGATGCCTGCAGACAGGAACCAGGTCAGCAGCAGCGAGACAATGATGCTCCGGGTGTAGTCGCGCAGGACGACGCGCAAGGGCAATTCCAGGACCAGCAGATGATTTCTTTCCATTTCAGAAAAGACCGGCGTTTCATGAAGCCAGCGGCGTAGATGCACCGCAACCAAGCCGAACAAGCCACCGAGGAAGAATGGAATGCGCCAGGCATAGACAAGCATTTCATCGGCTGTGAACAGGCCATTTATGGCAGCCGCAACGGACGCACCCAGCAGGATACCAAGCGTCAAGCCGGAACAGAGGAAACCGCAACCGAAGCCGACCCTGTAGGAAGAGACGTGTTCGGCAACAAAAATCCACGCTCCCGGCACCTCACTGCCAATGGCCGCACCTTGAATGAGGCGCATGAGGACAAGCAGGATTGGCGCTGCAACTCCAACCGAGGCATAAGTTGGCAGCAAGGCCATGCCGATCGTGGAAAGCGTCATCAGCAGGATTGAAAAGGCGAAGATACGTTTACGCCCAAACAGATCGCCAAAATGCGCGAGCGCTATGCCCCCGAGAGGACGAACGAGATAGCCGGCTCCAAAGATACCGAACGTCTGGATAATTGATAGCCAGTCGGGCGTACCCGGCGGAAAAAACAGCTTGCCGATGACAGGCGTAAAAAAAATGAAAATTATGAAATCATAAAATTCTAAGGCCCCGCCAAGAGCCGCCAGACCGAGCAGACGAAAATCCTGAATAGTCAGTTTCTTCATTTCTGCAGCTTCGTTCTGCGGAGAAAAAAAAGGCTCTTACCCAATGAAATATGCACCTGTTCCTCCATGCCTCATGAAGATCGCGACAAACCATGTTTGCCGAACGCCATCGACAATACGGTCGTTCTGATAGGATGGAAAAACTACATGAGCGCTTCACGCCGGCGGAATTTGGTTACAAACGAAATCCGAGAAGCATTTATCGCCGCTTCGAGAACCGTCGCCAGTCAGAAACCATCTGCCTCGTTACCCCACCTTTCCCGCATAGCGGCCGGCGGCTTGGAGTTGATCCGGTTGCGCGTTGTCGCCGGCCGCCATTTTCTGATGGATCGCATGAGCAAGGCTTCTGGAGTTCAAGGGTTTGCGCAAAGCGCCCAGGCGTCTCAGATTGTGTTCGCTCATCGGGCCGGTCCGATACTGGTCTTTCACGAGCAGCAACGGCAGGCCGGCAAGACTGCGTTCCAGGTCCACAAGCCTTACTGACTCCTCCAGAGACGCAACGTCGATAATTGCAAGGTCCGGCTGCTGATCACTCTTGGCGAGCCACTCCAAAAGCTGCGCAAGCGTGGAAAAGCCGACTGGCTCGTATCCAAGCGCTGCGACCTTCTCCTCATGCATCATCAGAAGGGAATGCTCCTTTTCCAGCAGGATGACGATTTCCCCGTTTCCAAACGGAACGGATTCGTCATTGAAAAACTGGCGCAGAGGAACCGCTGGCTGGAGGCTGGCAGGGAAATAGAGATCAAAGCGCGTCCCCCTGCCAACTTCGCTTTCAACATTGATATGCCCGGCAAGCGCCTGAACATTTCCGTGCACGGCTGCGAGACCAAGACCGGTGCCGCCGCTACGCGATTTTGTCGTAAAGAACGGTTCGAAAATATGCGACAGAACGGCCTCGGGAATGCCTGCGCCATTGTCGGCAATGGCCAGGCGGATGTAGCTGCCGGCGGACAGCACACCATGTGAGAGCAGCCGCCTCGACCGCAACTCCAAAGACGCGACCTCGATTTCGATCCTTCCGGTCTCGTCCGACGCCTCCGCTGCGTTCTTGCAGAGGTTCATGACGATCTGCTGGATTTCTATCGGATTGCCGAGGATGACGGCGGGCTTGTCGACAAGGCGTGAGGTGATCTGAAAAGCATCCGTCAGCGAGACTTTCAGCATAGGCAAGATGCTGGATACCGCTTCGACGACATCGAAAGGCTGGCTCGTTCTCTCGCGCTTGCGGCTGAGGGTCAGAATTTGGTCGATGATCAACCGTGCTCGCTCGCCGGCCGCGACAATCTCCTGCACATAGTGCCGCGTGGTCGATGGCCGTCGCAGTATCTGTAGCGCCATTTCTCCATAACCAAGCATCGATCCGAGTATGTTGTTGAACTCATGGGCAATGCCGGCCGCAAGCGTACCCACGGCCTGAAGCCTTTCGGCATGCTTCAGGCGCTGTTCGAGTGTGTCTCTCTCCTGCCGCTTGCGAACGCGATCGATGCTTTGAATCAAGGCATCAATAGCGCTCTGCATTAATTCGACCTCGTCGGCGCTCGCCTTCGGCCTGGATTCGGCATATTCAAAAATGACCATCGCGGCATCGCGTTCCGATATTTCGCCTTGGACGATGGCACCGGCGCTCATTGCATCCCGCGTGAAGACAAGCTCGCCTTGCGACTGCAGGCTCCTGCAGAAAAAGCGGTTGCGTTTCGGATTGGCGAGATGGCGACGCAGGTCGGCGAGGAATTCGGGTATGAGACTGTCTGACCTGGCGTCCCCAGGAATGTTTTCGTATTTCTCCTCGATCTCGCCCGTCTCGATGTTAAAAAACAGCATTTCATAACGCTTGGCATCAAAATACCGCGCAAGAACCCCCAGGGATCGCTGAATTGCGTCGGCCCAGTCGGACGAGGAAACACTGTCGAAATTCGTCTTAATCTCGTTTCTCGTATTCTCGAAATCCAGACGACGGGCCAGTCGATTGGTTTGAAGGCGAAGGCGGTTGACGAGGAGTAATATATAGAGGCAAAGCACGATCGCGATCGTTCCGAGGAAGAGCCGGC
Source organism: Rhizobium sp. BK376 (assembly GCF_004341625.1). GTDB lineage: Bacteria > Pseudomonadota > Alphaproteobacteria > Rhizobiales > Rhizobiaceae > Rhizobium. The sequence continues at coordinate 32,969 of NZ_SLZG01000035.1, forward strand.
TCCACGTCGCGCGGACGGTGCTCTCGCTATAATCCGCGAGATATTGGTTTTGCAGATCCTGCGCACGAGCCGAAACCTCGGAATTCTGGATAGCGACAACCACATCGTCGACGACCGGCAATGTCGCAAGGACCATATGGCCGTGCTTGGCCAATGCCTCTAGCTTCGCCTCGATGGCCTCGTTCGTTGACGATGTCTGCTGCAAAATAGTGCTGATCTGTTGCGATAAATCGACGTCAGGATGCGTCTGAAACTGCATCATCAAATGGCTAAGCTGATCCCAGGCAGCCGGAAAATTTTGTCTTTCAGCTTCGCGGCTTTTGTAGAGGTCGCTCAGAATTTTGCCGAAAATACTCTGCGAATTCCGCAGAATCGCGTTTGTCGTTTTGAACTGTTCGACCAGCGTCTCGCTTTGCTGGATCGCCAAGGACAATCGTTCGAGAGGCACGGCCAATCGTTGTTGGTCATCGGTATCTGTCGAAAGAGATCTCAGCCGGTTGAGCATCTCATGAAGCTGAACGACCGACCCGACCAGAGGATCGTAGTTGTTCAATAATCCGTCGCGCGCCTGGAGCACGTCACGCTGGAGAGCAGAATCGCTCCGTTCGATCGCGTGGAGAGCAGGAATTACGGCGTCGAGGGTCTTCCTGTCGGGGCCGCGCCCAACAGCCAGGAGAGCAAAAAATATCGCACACAGAATGACGCCGACTATGGCCCAGGGACCGTCGATAATCCTGCGGAAGCGGTGTTTTTTGTCTGCATCCATTCTGAGTTTCAACAGTGTTTCGAAGCAAATTCAGTTCTTGCGCATGTAGGATCTATTGCAGCTTCTCGCTATGCCGCCCCCATCATATTGTTTCCGATACTGGAGCCTGTACCCCCTGATGCGCAGGCAACATCGCCTGCTACTGAGCAGCCGATGGGGCGGAAGCATCCAATGGACGCCCTTTGTACTCTCCCGTCAGGGTCTTCAGGAATGCAACGAAGGCGGAAATGTCATCATTGGATGCAGCATGCCCGAGCTGGACACGAGCCATGATGGCCACAGCTTCAGGAAGGCTCGCTGTACGGCCATCATGGAAGTACGGGGCGGTGACGGCGACGTTTCTCAAACTTGGAACGCGGAACACGCCTTTGTCCTGTTCTGCATGAGTGACGGTCCACCGACCGAGATCGCTTTCGTCGGTCGTGCCCGCAGGGGAAGGCGGCGCATCAAATATTCCGAATTTTTCAAAAAGATTTCCGCCGACATTTGTACCCTGATGGCAGGACGTGCATCCGTAACTCTTGAAAAGCTCGTATCCCCTCAGTTCTTCAGGTGAAAGCGCGGCCGCATTCCCACGCAGATAACGATCGAAACGGGAATTAGGCGTCACCAGCGAGCGCTGAAAGGTGGCCAGAGCATCGAGGACGTCGACGCGCCGGGCCTCGTGACCGTAGACTTTTTCGAATTGAGCATTGTAGTTCTTGGATGCGTTGAGCTTCGAAATGAGATCGTCCCAATTGCTTGCCATCAGGTTCGGATCGAGCAATCCCGCCTCGTTCTGCGCTTCAAGCGTTGTGAAACGTCCAAGCCATCCAAGACGATAATTGTTCGCCGCATTGAAAATCGTCGGGGTGTTGAACCGGTGCATTTGACCATCATGTCCAACAGTTCTTTGCACATGGATGGCGCCGCCGGTGTTGAGATCATGGCACGATGAGCATGCAAGATTGTTCTTTCCCGACAGGATGGGATCTTTAAAGAGGCTCTCTCCGAGCGCGACTTTCGACGGATCAAGCGCAGGCGGATTTTCCAACGGCGTTATCGGCTCTTGATTGGCTCCTTTGTTTGACGCGCTCTCTTGGGCGGCAACAGCGACAGCAAGGATCCAGACCAGACTGGCGGCGAAGATCACGCCGAGTGGTCGCAGATTAGATCTGAAGACAATGTTGAGACCCCTCATCTGTAGATGGCCCGCCTGCTGTGCTCCATCACGATTTCCCTTCAAGGAAGCAGCCGAAACTCCGCTTCTCCTTCTCCACCCGGCCAGTCCTGCAGGCAACGCACCTTTGGGAGGCGAGCCAACACATGACTTCACAAGGCCGTGACTATGGCAGCCGCATTGCAGCTCCGTTTCCAAAACCGGGTCAACGGTTACAGCTGTAACAATGGTGTCATGCTGGCTTTTGACGCGTCTCGATAGGCCTGGGTTCCCGGTGGCTAGGCTTCGTTGGTGTGATCTGATTTCGAGTGGTTTGGACGTCTTCAGGTCGCTGCCCAAATTACAAATGCAAGAAAGCGATCTTCGAATGAAATCGACGATTAACAGCAGCTCCATAGAGATCTCAACGACGTCGTTGGCACGGCGTTACAGCTGCTTGTGCGGCGAAAGCTTTTTGATGGCCGCCCGCCCGAATCTCTGGCCCCCACATGCCTCGATGCGGGACATCGATCTGAAGATGCGTGGAGATAAATATGCCGTTTGAAATTTCTAATGACGATAGCGCCGCTCCGAAGCCTCGGATCTGCATCGCTGGCGCCGGTGCTATCGGCCTGACATTGGCGACGCGCCTGGCGCTTGGCGCTTATCCGGTCAGCGTGGTTGCACGCGGACCGAGCCTTGCGGCGATCAAGAATAGCGGGGTCCGCTTGATCGATGCCGAGGGCGCTCATGCGGCCAAGGTGGCAGCTGGGAAACCAATGGAGCTAGCGCCGGCCGACATCCTGTTTCTCTGCTCCAAGGCGCATGATCTGCCGGAACTTGCCTCTGAAATCGCGCGCCTGATCGGTCCGGAAACGCTGATTGTTCCTGTGATCAACGGAATTCCGTGGTGGTATTTCGAGAACGAGGGCGGAAGACATGCCGGCCGGACCGTGCGATCCGTGGATCCCGACGGCCGCCTCAAACAGCTATTGCCTTCGTCCCAGGTTATTGGCGCCGTCACGACCATTACGGCTGAGCGGTTGGAGCCGGGGCTCGCTCGCAGTCTCAATCCACTCAATATGGTGATCGGCGAGATCGATCATCGTATCACCGCAAGGGTCGAACAAGCCGCTGCAGTTCTGAATTTCTCCGGAATTGCTACCCGCGTAAGCGATCGGATCCGCGATCCCCTTTGGTCAAAGGTCATTGCCAATTTGATCTGCAACCCACTTTCGGTGCTTTCTGGCGCAACGTTGCGCGATATATGCGCCCACCCGTCACTGTCGCGTATCACGCGGAAACTGCTTGAAGAAGGGCTGTTGATAGCGGCCTCATACGGCGCCCGGATGGAGCTCGATCCGGATGCGCTCTTGGCGATGGGCGCCAGCAAGGGCGATTTCAAAACATCCATGCTCCAGGATTTCGAGCGCGGGCAACCTCTCGAGCTGGCAGCGATATGCGGCGCCGTCATCGAACTGGCCGAACTTCAGGGAATATCCATGCCCCTGACGCAGGATATCGCCACCCTCGCGGGCTATCGAAGCAAAGCAGCTCGAGAGCATGAGCTGGCAGCAGCCTAGAGGCGCAGTCGGATCGCGCCTTGAGCCACTCACCTTGTCACATCATCATTGATAGGCGACGACGACTATTCTCAGCCCGGAAATCTCTTCAAGGAGATGTCGCCTGCCCAGTAGAAGGTTCTCTTCGAAATACAGTTCTCGCAATCACATCCACCGCGCCAAAGTCGGAAACATCGCGGCCAAGTAAATATTTGACGGAGCCTGTTTTCTCCTCCCAAGCGAGGCTCCAATGATCGCCCGTGTCATCCCCTCTGGTGCGGGCGATCTCTCAAAGCCGGCTCGATGCCGGCTTTGGGTTCCGACGGGCAAATCTCATACACTATGGATCTGATCCAGTGGCCGCTTGCTGATATCAACCATCCTCTTACCAATTGTGTGCTAGCCCAGTCTTCCAGTCTGCCACGGACAGGCTCCCAAGTTAGCCCCAAACCTGATTACGAGAACGCTCTCCCCGATCTGTTGGTCGACTTTGGAATGGGGGCGGGATCGCGAGACTATTCATGATTGCGCGGCGACAACGGTTGGGCGGCTTGGCCGTGGGTGGCCGGCAACCTTGGCGAAATCGCCATCGGCTAACAAGGTATTCGCCGGTTTTTGAAACGGGGAAGAGCATCTTGAAAGGTCGAAAGGCCATGAACCTGGTTGCACGTCAGACGCCAACGCCGAGCCGATCGATATATCGCTGAGCCGACCGCGCGACGATTTCATCGGCACCTCGTTCAATATTCTTGCCCCGCAAAGACGCCGTATATTCGCTCGATATCTCCGAACTAGCTAGGAGACGCCGAATGATTTCCCCTCTAGAACTGTTGCTGCCAATGGCGCCAGTCGATTGTGAGCAAATGGCATCGCTCGTTGAAGGTCCGAGGGGAGAGCTTGCTGAGCGGATAGTACGTCGGTCGCCTCAAGTCCGAGCGGTGAATGATTAGGAGCAAAGTCTATGCATTCACTTCAACGCAACGGAATAAAACTCTCCTTCCGGTCCACCGAAGTAGGCGACCCCAATCTGGTATTTATCCACGGGTGGTGTTGTGACCATAGCTATTTCGGCCCCCAGATCAGCCGATTTCAATCGCTCGATTATCGTGTGATGGCTGTGGATCTGCGTGGGCATGGGCAAAGCGCGCAACCGCGGCAGAGCTACTCCATGGAGGTTTTTGCAGACGATGTCGGCTGGCTCTGCGATGAATTGGGGATGGCAAAGGCGTACTTCATCGGCCATAGCATGGGGGGCAATGTCGCCTATGAGGTGGGCCGCCGACGGCCTGACCTGGCGGCTGGGGTTGTCATGATCGACAGTGCCGTTACGAGGCCTGCCGCGTCTCGCGCTGCGATGGAACCGTTCCTCCGCGAACTCGAAGGCTCCGGCTATCGTGAGGCCCTTACTTCCTATGTGTCGAACGCGCTTGCGATCCCAACGGACGACAGGGGACGACTTGCCCATATCCTGGAGGATATGACATCAGTGCCGCAACATGTCATGATCTCCGCATTTGAAGGCTTGCGCGACCACGACCCCGCATCCGAAGGGTTGAGGCTGGCTTGTGCTGCCCTCTACATCGCAGCAAGCGAGCCGCAGCCAAGGTGCGATGTCGAGCGTCTGCGGCAACTGGTGCCTGGTCTCGCTTACGGTCAAGTCGTTGGATCCGGTCATTTCTGCCAGTTGGAGGTCCCCGACCAGGTCAACGCCATGATTGAGCGGTTTCTGGCGCTACAGTCAAAGCGCGATCCCCATCGCTGACTACCAGGACCGGAAACGGTATCCATGGGCAGGATGCAAAACGGACTGGCGTGACCGGCCCTCCACACCCCGCGCGTACCTTCCGATGTCCTCGCGGAAATCGCGACCATTGCCGAAGCCACGGACAAATCCCGCAGCTACATCGTCGTTCGCGCGCTACGGAGCTGCCTGATGAACGAGGGAGCTGACGCCCTTGTGTCCATCCGGGGCCCCGCCTAGATCGAGACCGGAGGCAACGAAGACATGGGCGATGTTTTTGCTGACATGGAGCACATCATTGCTGGAAAGGTGGCAAGATCACGGTTCGACCTTCGAAAGAAGCGGCCAATTATATTCGCCGTCAGAATCCCATGTCCGCGCGCAAGCTCGCGGCTGGCTATGAAGACCGCCAGACAGACCTTGCAAAAGTTCTCGAGATAGAGAAACGTCATGCACGGCTTACCGATCACCGGAGGCTTACCTTGTCGTCGGGGACTACCTGCTCGACTTTCGCCGCTTGGCTTCAATCCGCGCGACCGCATCGTCCCCACTCTTGAAGTCAATGCCGCCACTCAAACAAACTCGCGATTGCCTAAAAGGTGAGGCCACAAGGATTTCAGGAAGCGGACCATTGGCGCTTTCTATGTGATCGAACTACGAGACCTGCCTCTGCAAAAATCCACAGGACACATTTTCCTGCATATTCAGTACTTTATACGAAATTTATCGGCATTTCGTTTTTCCCCATTGACGAGTTTACGACGATCTCTTTATAAGCCCGATCACTGACGAGGGCGGCGGCGCTGCTGGCGACGAACTGCTTCGCTCTGGAGTTTCGATAGAAACGACGGTTTGGTGGAGGGATGGTTGCAGGAATGCGGTTGTCTCGTCGGGGAAGATTTTGACTGGTTTTACTGGTCTGTTATTTGACAATTGAAGATGAGAAGAAAGAG
>NZ_SLZG01000036.1 GCF_004341625.1 Rhizobium sp. BK376
GAACTTCATCTTGCCAATGCGATGGCGGCGGGAGGCATTGTGCTTGAAAGGCATTGTCACGAAGACCGGTTATTGCGATTGCCGATCACCTACGAAAACGCCATTAACGATCCGCGCACCAACGCCATGACCAAGCAGAAATCCGCTGAGCTGCTGGCGCGCTTGCCGCAAGCTGCGCACAGCGGCAAGCCTTGCCCGGACCAGATCACGCATCGCTTCATGGGCTGTATCTGGTATCCAAACAGCGCTCAGTTCCCCAGCGCGATGAAGTCTTGCCAGATTGTTGGCATCCCGACGGTCTGTCTTGATGCGATCGCCTGGTTTGCGCGGGATCAAAGAAGGGGCGACGACCACACAGTCATGACCTGCGGCAGATAGTTGCCGCTGAATGCCGTAGCCGCAAGGTCCTGCTTCGTAGCAAAACTTCAAAGTCCGGCCTGGCTGCGAAAGCTTGGCCAGCATGCGGGCCAAGGCCGTTGGTGTATTGACGATCTGGCCAAACGAGCGCACGTCACCGCGCCCACCGCCGTCAGCGAGCGCCACCGCGATCGTCTCTTTGTGAACATCCAATCCGACATATGTGATAGTCTCGTCCATGGCCCGTCTCCTATGCATGAGGCTCTACGAGGGCATCGCTCTCGCAACCCTCGATACCTGCATAATGTGAGACGGGTCACCCCGTCCCCAGGCGAACATTTAGTCTAGGTCCTCAAACTCTCTCGTAGACGTTCTCTTCCAATTGCGGGACGATCCTGCGGTGGGTGGCCTGTTCGTAATCATAGGCGTAAGCTAGTAGGTCGGCTTCCGACCACATGCGGCCAATCAGTATCAGGCTGAAGGGAGCGCCGTTCTTATATTGCCCGGCGGGAACAGTAACGCCCGGCAGGCCGGCTATGTTGATCTCCGAGACGGTGGTGGACGGATATTCCTTCTCTTCGAATATACCGGGGAGCTCGGCCGAGGATTGCGGGAATGCCAGCAGGTCGAGGCCGTATTGCGCCATCACCGCGTTGAACGTCTTCAGATAGCGTTGGCGCGCGGTAAGGAATTCGCCCAAATCGGGGACGATTGCTGGGTTTTCCAGCGACTTCCTGAGAATGGGCATCAGTTTTGCGTGCCTGCCGAGGAGATCGTCATCGGCAAATGGATCGACCTTCAGCATCTTCTGCAGCTCTTGCAGCGAATTCGCGGCGGCGGACGGTCCCATGCGGCGCAGATAATTGTCGAAATCGTAAGCCAGGGATTCCATCCCCCGTGCGTCGAAGCGCTCGGTTTTGTCGGCGAGGCTTGCGAAGTCGCTGCCCCGGAAAGGGTCATCGACAGTTATCGCTCCACGCGCCCTGATGTCGTCGACAGCAGCCAGATAGAGCGCCAGGGCCTCCGGCGACAGCGCATCGCCGCGCCAGCCCTCGCCATAAAGACCGACGCGCGCGCCCTTCAGGGCGGTCGGGCTGAGTTTGCTTGCATAACCAGCTTCGGGAACGTTGCCGATGGCGGCAACGGTCTTGGCATCCTCCGCAGTATAGCCGGCGATGACATTCAGAAGCAGCGCCGCATCGGTGACCGTGCGGGCGTGCGGTCCGACCACATCGCGGGTCGATCCGGCAAGCGGTGTGACGCCGCTATTGGGGACGAGCGCAAAGGTCGGCTTGACACTGACGAGGCTCTGCGCAGCCGCCGGATTCTGGATCGAGCCGCCAGTCTCCTCCGCAAGCCCGACCAGGGCAAAATTCCCGGAGACGGCCGCCGCCGTGCCGCTCGAGCTGGCGCCAGGAGCGATAGCGCGATGAACTGCGTTGAAGGTCGGTCCGTCCCAGCTCGTATTGGCGCGGGTGCCGTCATGGCTGAAGGCTGGGATATTCGTCTTGCCGAGGATGATCGCTCCAGCAGCCTTCAGTCTGGCGACGACAGGAGCGTCGTGCTCTGGTATGAGGTCGAAGCCGCCAGCCGCGCTGGAAAGCGGCGCCCAGCCGCCGGTAGATGGAAGGCCGGCAAAATCCATGGCTTCCTTGACGACGACCGGAATGCCGTCGAGGGGGCCGAGCGTCTTGCCGGCACTGCGCCGCTGATCGGCCGCTTTTGCGTCTGCGAGCGCTGTCGGGTTCATGAACGTGAAGGCGTTATAATAGGGCTCGTAACGCTCGATGCGCTTCAGATACGCCTTCGTCAGCGCTTCGGATGTGTAGCTGCCTTGATCGAAAGCCTGCCGGACATCTGCGATCGTCAGTTCCATCAGCTCAATTTCGGGGTCCAAGGCGGTTTCGACCAAGGCGTTCATGCGATGCTGCTCCAAAATTTAGGGCGGGAATGGGAAAATTGGCGATCCGGTATCCGTCAGCCGGACCGGCGGAACTCTATGCTGCGGCTTTCAGCTTGACGGACTTGTCGATCAGGGCAAGTAGGTGGCCGGTGTCCACAACATCGGCAAAAATCGCGGCCATGCTGATCAGTGTCGCGTTATGTTCCTCATCGCTCAGCGTGGCGTTGGCGTCCGTCAGGAAAATCACATTGTAGCCCATCTGCAGCGCATCACGCGCCGTACTCTCGCAGCAGCAATTCGTCAGCGTCCCCGTGATGATCAGCGTGTCAATGCCGTGGGCCTTGAGCTGCTGGTCCAGATCGCAGGTGCCTGGAATGAGTGCCGAGAATCGCGTCTTATCGACGATCAGATCGCCGGCGGCAACGTCGAGCTCGCTCGACAGTTGCCAGTCGTCAGCGCCGCGGGCGAAGGCTTCTTTCATCAGGGCAAATTGCCTGTCGTCCATGTAGTTTTCGAACCAGACGTTCCACGGCAGCTGCTCGTGCGGATCGTAGGTGTAGCGCAGGAAGACATTGAGCCCGCCGCCGTCGCGCACGGCCTGCGAAATGGCGTTGACGTTATCGAAGATCTCACGCGTCAACGGGACTTCGACCGGAGCGCCTTCGGCAACGAAGCCTTTCTGGAGGTCGACGATCACATGGGCAACCTTGCTTATGTCGAGCACATCGAAAATATGCTCCTTGCCGCCGCGCTGCTTGCGACCGCGCTCAACAACATGCTGCGGGATGGAAATTGCATGCATGACAAACTCCTTCTTACGAGCTGATATAATCAAATATGAAAATATCAAATTTACAAGTCTATATTTTGGTATCATTTTGCCTAGTATTTGTGCAGAAATGATTTTCGATGAAATATACATCAATCGTTTGACATCAGCGGTTGCTGCGTTGCATGGTGTCCCGTCCTATTGGGCAAACGCTTTCTCTTTCAAATGTTGTAACGGACGAAAGTCCGCGCTTCGCCGGCACCGGCTCATGGAAAGGGTGAACGCATGAAAATCGGCTTGTTGCATGCCCGAAGCGGTGTCGCGGGCATATGGGCGCCAGCAATGGACGCGGCTGCGGTGGTGGGTGCGGCGGAGATCAATGCCGCCGGCGGCATTCTGGGCGAGGAAATCGAGATCGTCTTCGGGGATTGCGGTTTCTCCGTGAGCGAGGCCCTGACCGCCGTCGATACGCTTGTCGAGATCGACGGCGTCGATGCGATCGTCGGCGGTCATCCCAGCAACATCCGCGATGCCGTCAGCGAGCGCGTCGCAAGCACGGTGCCCTATATCTATACGCCGCAATATGAGGGGATCGCCTGCGGTCCTTCGACGGTCGCCATCGGCAGTACGGATCAGGAACTGATGGCGCCGGCCCTGCAATGGCTTCGGAGCGAAAAACATGCGGAGCGTTATTTCTTCGTCGGCAACGATTATATCTGGCCGCACATGGCGCTGGCGACTACGCAGTGGCTGATGCGCGCGCAGCGCACTCACCTGGTCGGCCAGGCGATCGTGCCGACCAAGATAGACGATTATACGGATCTGCTTCGGCAGATCGCCCAAAGCGGCGCGCAGGTGGTCATTCAGGCGTTGGTGGGCCTGAGCGCGGTCGAATTCAACCGGGCATTCGCGGCCGCCGGCCTTGACGAAAAGATGCTTCGCTTCGGCTTGATCGTGGATGAGACCATCATCTGCGGTATCGGCTCCGACGCCTCGAACAACCTCTTTACGGCGGCAAGCTATTTTGCCGATCATCATTCGCGTTCGAACGATCATTTTCTGGAGCTCTATCACAGCGCATTCGGCGAGTTCGCACCGCCGGTATCGGCGGCAAGCGTCGGGTTCTATGAGGGGCTCCATGTCATCGCCGGTCTTGCAGGAAATCTGCAAACGCGCGACAGCCGTGTTCTAGCCAACCATCTGCACCAGCCGATGTCGCGGCCAAAGGCACGGCATTGGCTTGGAGGCAAGCCGGTCGGTCAATGGCCTTCCGTCTACATGGGGCGTGCGGATGGCGTCACTCTGCAGGTCGTTGCCGCGCTGACTCCCTAGCTGCGCCTCACCACAGGAGGGCTTTCGCTCCGGCGCCGCGGCTTCCATCCTTCTCCCGATCCTGCCCGATCGGGTGATGCGTGTGGCCAACACTCCAAATTTGTTGAATTTGAAATATTGTCAAAGGAAAGTCCCTCTGGTATCCAAACGCCAGTCGGCGGTGTTGATTCCTTCGATATCGGTCGAGCCATATCGATGAGACGATCATGGCGGATGCGATCAGCGATCGGAATTTGTAGAAATTGCAACTAATGAAGAACCGACAATGGGAGGGAGTATGGCCGCAAAACATATGAAGGATCAGCTCGCCTATATGATCGCGAGCGTGAACCGCCAGCTTGAAAGCGAATTGGAAGAGAGGCTGCGCCCGGGCGGAGTTCCGATCGATCAGTTCAGAATTCTCGAAGTGCTCGACGCAGGCGAACCCTGCGCCATGGGCGAGATTGCCGAGCAATCCCTCGTCGAACCGGCGACCCTGACGAAGATCGTCGACCGGATGGTGGCCGAAGGCCTGGTTTACCGGTCTCCCGATCCGCATGATCGCCGGCGCGTGCTCATTTTGACGGCTCCGGCGGGCAAGGTGCTGTTCAAGCGCCTGCGCGGAATCTCGACGGCCCAGGAACAGCGGCTTGTCGAACTGCTCGACTCGGAAGGGGCTGCAGAATTGCGCAACCTGCTGCGCGAGCTCATCCAGTAAAAACGTCGATTTTGAAATGGTTCGGCCGGAGGCCCGCTATTGGTTGATAGCGGGCCTCCGGCATTTTCAACATCTGTCTGAACGGCCTGTCCGTGGGAGTTCACAACCCGGGCGGACGCCGCGTGTGCCAGTCTGTTGCCTGCTGATAAGCGTGGGCCACTTTAAGCAGCATTGCCTCCGAACCGTGAACTCCTGCCAGTTGCAGGGCGACCGGGCGACCATCGGCGGTAAAGCCGCAAGGAAGCGTCACGGTCGGGATACCGCTGGCGTTGAAAGGCGAGGTGAATTTGCCGATGATGTTGAAATCTTCCGCGACGGCGGCGCGAACCTCCGTCCAGGTCGGCGTTCCCAGGCGGAAGACCGGCATGATGAACACGTCGATATCGGTGAACATGCTGACCACCGCGCCCCGGAACTTGTAACGTTCGATGATGCCCTTGCCGATATCGACAGGATTGGCGTTGCGGCCGGTCTCCATGCCGGTGGTGATCCAGTGGCCGTACTTTTCCTTCTGCGAAGGGTAGGTCTTGTCGTGATGGGCCGCCATTTCCGCCATGGTCATCGGCATGGCGTATTTCAGCAGCATGTCGGTGGAGGGGAACTTGACCTCCTGCGTCAGGGCGCCGATTTCGCCCAGGGTGGCGATCGCGTCCTTGATTAATCCGATGGTCAGCGGGTCGGCGTCATCAGCCACATAATCCCAGTCGACGCCGAGCTTGACGCCGCGAGCGCCATAGACGCCGTCCAGTTCGTCGAGATAGTTGGGAACGGGTGTCGGCAACGAAGTGGTATCCTTGGCATCCCATCCCGCCAGGGCCTGCAACATGGCCGCGGCGTCGGCGGCAGAGCGCGCCATCGGCCCGAGATGATCGAAGGTGGCGGCGAGATCGAAGATGCCGTAGCGGCTGATCCGGCCCCAGGTCGGCTTGACACCTGTCAATCCGTTACAGGCGGACGGGAAGCGGATCGAGCCGCCCGTGTCCGAGCCGATGGCGGCATAGGCCATGCCGGCGGCTGTCGAAACGCCTGATCCCGAGGAGGAAACGCCGGTCCACAGATCACTTTTCCACGGATTGACCGGCTCCGGCATATCGGGGTGATGCTCGAGCGTCGCCCCCTCGGTCATATGCAATTTGCCGAGGAGTACCGCCCCGGCCTCAGCCAGCTTGGTGACGACGGTGGCATCGTGATCGGGCTTGAAATCCGCATAGATCGTCATGCCGCCCGTCGTGGTTATGCCTTTGGTGAAGCACAGATCCTTGACCGCGATCGGCACGCCATGCATTGGGCCGCGATAGATTCCTTTGGTGATTTCGGCTTCGGCGGTCCGCGCCTGTTTCATCGCCAGATCGGCGGTCACGGTCGTATAGGCCTTGAGACCCGGATCGAGTTTCTGGATGCGCGACAGGATCGCCTCGGTCACCTCCACCGGCGAGATGTCGCGCTTGCGGATATGTTCCGCAACGACGGTCAGCGGCTGATAATGGATATCGTCAAGGGACATGGTTGCGGGCTCCATGGTTCGAGATCAAAGATTGGGGCGGCGGGTGTGCCAGTCGGTGGCCTGCTGGTAGGCATGGGCCGCCTTGAGAAGCGACGCTTCCGACAAATGCGGGCCGATCAATTGCAGGCCGAGCGGCACGCCGATCGAGGCCATGCCGCAAGGCATGGTGATGCTGGGGCTGCCCGAGACATTGAAGGGCGATGTGTAGCCGAGCAGCCGGTGCAGATCGGACAGAAACTCGTCCATGCGGCCATAGGGAATACCGGTCACCGGGTAGACCGGAGAGATCAGCGCGTCGATGCCGGCAAACATCCGGCTCAACTCGCCCTTGAAGCGGTCCCGATCGATGTAGGCTTTCGACACCGCCATCGGGTCATAGCCGAAACCACGTTCGATCGCGGCCGCCAATTGCGGTCCGAAGCGCGACTTGTCGGCCTCGTAGACGCTCTTATGAAACTGGGCCGTTTCGACATCGGTGATGGTGATCTGGGCCGATGTCGCATCGAGCCGATCAGGCACTTTGACCGGCACAAGGATGGCGTCGAGCTGCCGGAACACTTCTATCGCATTACCGATCGCCTGCGTTGTTTCGCTGTCGACCCCGGCCTGGAGATAGGTTTCGTCCACGCCGATGCGAAAACCTCGTGCTCCCAATATGCCGTCCAGCGCGCCGAGATAGTCGGGAACCGCTGCCGAAAGGCTGGTCGGGTCGAGTGGATCGGGGCCGGCAAAGGCGCTGAACATGGCCGCAGCGTCAGCCGCATCGCGGGTCATCGGGCCGATGGTGTCGAGCGATCCGGCCAGTGGGAAGACGCCGTAGCGACTGGTCCGCCCCCAGGTTGGCTTGAGGCCGGTCACACCATTGGCCGCCGACGGAAAACGGATCGATCCGCCGGTATCGGTGCCCAGGCTGCCGAAGCAGAGCCCGGCAGCCGTCGCGGCCCCCGAGCCCGACGAGGAGCCGCCTGGCCAATAGTCCTTGTTCCAAGGGTTCAGGCATCTGGCCAGGGCAGGGTGGTGCTCCCCAAAGGCACCCTCATGGAGATGAAGCCGCCCAAGGATGATGGCGCCGCTCGCGCGCAACCGCCGTACGATCGTCGCATCCTCGTCCGAGACGAAATCCTTGTAGGCGAGCGTCCCGAAGGTCGAAGCGACGCCCTTGGTGTGGAACAGGTCCTTGATGGCGATCGGCACGCCATGCAACGGCCCGCGATATCGCCCGGATTCGATTTCCTTCCCTGCCGCCTCCGCCTCGATCAGAGCATTTTCAGCCGTAACGGAAAGATAGGAATGCAGTGCCGGATCCACCTTGGCGATGCGTTCAAGCATGTATTGGGTGATGGCCAGCGGCGACAGTTCGCCCGAAGCGATCAAGGTCGAGATTTCAAGCAGGGATGCGTAGTGCAGATTTTCGTCGAGGGACAATGTCGCGAACCTTCTCAAGCAGCCTTTGCCGCTTGCGGCATGCTGGGACGGATTTTGGTGACGCCGACGGCGGCCTCATAGGCCGAACCGATCTGCAACACGGTTGGCTCATCGAAAGGCCTGCCGACGATTTGGGCGCTGAGGGGCAGGCCGTTGGCACCGAAGCCGATCGGCAGCGCCAGGGCAGGATTGCCGGTCACATTGAACGGCCCGGTCAACATGCCGCCCCAGCGGCTGGCATCCGGACCAAAATCCGAGAAGGGAGCGGCCGTGCTCAGGGCATTCGGAGCGAGCAGCGCATCGTGCCTGGACAATAGGTTGTCGTTGACAAAGGCGGTCAACTCCCGACGCAGCCTCTGCGCCTGGACATAATCAGCCGCCGAAAGCACGGCGCCGGAAATCAGCCGCTGGTATCCGTAGCGGCCATAGGCATGCGGCCGCACCTTCAGGTCCGTCTCGTGGATAGCATAGGCTTCCGAGAACATGATCACCCGGCAGCAGGCATCGAACTGCTCGAAGGGCGGCATGTCGACCTCATCGACAACAGCTCCGAGTGCCGCCATCTGCTGGGCCGCCGCGTCAAGCGCTGCCGTTGCCTCTGCCGTCAGGAAGGGGTTTTCGATATAGAACTTGCGCGTATAGCCGATTCGCAGGCCAGAGAGGTCTCGGTTCAGTTTCTCCGTGAAGTCTGGCACCGGCAGCTTTGCCGAGGCGGGATCGAGCGGGTCGTAACCGCCAATGACCTGCATGGTGAGCGCCGCATCTTCCACCGACCACGCCAGCGGGCCGCAATGATCGAGCGAATAGGCGAGCGGGAAGACGCCGCGCCGCGATACCCGGCCATAGGTCGGCTTCAGACCGACGGTGCCGCAATAGGCGGCGGGCCCGCGGATCGAGCCACCCGTATCGGAGCCCATCGCCATGCGGACCATGCCGGCGGCAACGGCCGCAGCCGAGCCGGAGGAGGAGCCGCCGGTGAAATGGTCGGTATTCCAGGGGTTGCGGGCCGGTGGAAACGGTAGGTCGAAGCTTGGTCCGCCGATCGCGAATTCGAAAGTGCCGACCTTGCCCAGCAGCACGCCGCCGCCGGCCGCCAGCTTTTCCTGCACGGCGCTGTCGGTGGCAGGCACATTGTCGCGCAGCAGGTTCGAGTGGCCGGTGGTACGGATACCCGCCGTATCGTATATATCCTTCATGGCGTAGGGAATGCCCTGCATGGGACCCCTATCGATCCCGGCTGCGAACGCGGCATCGGCCTTCTCCGCGTCGGCAAGCGCCCGATCCGCTGTCACCAGCACAAAAGCGGAAATTGCCGGATCGAGCCCGAAAATCCGCTGAAGCGCGTTCTCCGTGAGCATGCGAGAGCTGATTTCGCCGGCGCGCAAGGCCGCGCTCGCTTCGGCAATAGACAGTTCATGAAGTGGAACCGCGATGCTCATAGACGTCAATCCTTTCCAACCAAGCTGAACGTATTCGACGGCTCGGCCGCCGCCGCGCGTTGCGGACGCAGCCAGTGCAAGGCGGCGAGCAGCCCTTCCGCATTCTCATAGGCGCCCCGGGCGCGGTCGGCGGGCGGGACCACTCCGGCATTGAGAAAGCGGCGTTCGATCTCTGCGATTTCTGGGGAAAGTTTGGATTCCGGCATCGGTCTCGCTCCTCTTGAATTCCGGCAAAATAATAGAAAAAGAGATAATTGCAAATGATAATATTGAAGAACAAATATTGTGCATGTTGCACTTTTTTTGCGCGTTAAGACGGCGGGAATTGCGCAATCAAATAATTGAAAAGAAACAATTTATCAGAGTGTGACGTCACCTGTCATGACAATCGAATCTCTTAAAAGCTTTTCATTTGAATATTTTAATGGTGAATTTTATTTCTTCCTGTTTGGGCATGGACGCTTGGCACGACCCTTGCAGAGCAGAATGGGTCCAGTGCGTTGGCGCACCTGCCTACAGGAGAAAAGCACCATGAAACTATTTGGAATGCGAGGGATCGTCGCGGCCGCCGTAGTGGCCGCGTTTACCGTGGCGGGCTCTGCCGCACACACTTACGCAGCGGAGTCAGTCCTTCGCGTTGCCATGACGGCCGCCGATATTCCGGACTGGACCGGCGCGCCGGACCAGGGCTATGAGGGCTATCGTTTTGCCGGCTATACGCTCTACGACACGCTCGCGCTGTGGGATCTGTCCAGTTCAGATAAGGCCGCCGACATCGTGCCCGGCCTGGCAACGAGCTGGGTGGTTGATCCCGCGAACAATAAGCGCTGGATCTTCCATCTGCGCCAGGGCGTCAAATATCATGACGGTTGCACCTGGAACGCCGATTCGGCGATCTGGAACTTCGCGCGCGTGATGGATCCGAAGGCACCGCAGTTCAACGCTCGCCAGGTTGGCCAGATGGGCACCTATGTCGTCAACGTCGACAATGTGGCCAAGCTCGACGACTATACCATCGCCATCACCACTAAGACACCGAGCTCGCTGTTCCCCTATGAGATGGCGATGCTCTACATGATTTCGGATTGCGCGGTCAAAGCCGACGGCTACGACTATAACAAGTTCGCGGCAGCGCCCTCCGGCACCGGACCCTACAAGTTCGATCGCGTCGTTCCGCATGAGCGCCTCGAGCTCGTCAAGAACGCCAATTACTGGGATCCGAAGCGCGTGCCGAAGCATGATCGCCTCGTGCTCCTGCCGATGCCCGAGGCCTCCACGCGCGCCGCGGCACTTCTCTCCGGACAGGTCGATTTCGTGGAAGCGCCATCGCCGGACACCATTCCGCGCCTGAAGTCCGCCGGCATGAAGATCATCACCGTGCCCTATCCCCACAATTGGGATTATCTGCTGCGCACCGACACGCCCCCCTTCAATGACAAGCGGGTTCGTCAAGCTGCCAACTATGCCATGAACCGGCAAGACATGGTGGATATGCTCGACGGCGTTGCCGTCGCCGCCGACGAAACGCTGATCACCACGCAGCCTTGGTACGGCAATCCGACGAAATACGACTTCGATCCCGATAAGGCCAAGGAGCTTCTCAAGGAAGCCGGTTGCTCACCGTGCGCCATCAAGGTCGGCATATCCACCTCCGGCTCCGGGCAAATGCAGCCCTTGCCGATGAATGAATTGGTCAAGGAGCAGCTGGAGGCCGTCGGCTTCCAGGTCGATCTCGTTCCCATGGACTGGAACGCCCTGATCGGCGTGTTTCTGTCGGGCGGCAAGGGTTCGCCCTACAACGCCATCAACTTCTCCATGGCGCCGATCGATCCGGTTCAGGGCATCCTGAAGAAGTGGATGACGCAGTATGGGCCGCCGTCCTGCTGCAACTGGGGTTCCTATTCGAACCCTGACGTGGACAAGCTCGGCACCGAAGCGCTCGGCGAATTCGATCCGGTCAAACGCAACGCGCTGCTGACCAAGATGAACGAAACGGTCGTTGCGGATGCGTCGGAACTCTACATCGTTCACGATCTCAATCCGCGCGCACTGTCCCCGAAACTCTCGGGCTTCGTTCAGGCCCAGAGCTGGTTCCAGGATCTGACGCCGATCGTCGTCGCACCTTGATCGATGCATGACCGGATACGGGCGCTCAGGCGCCCGTATCGCTTTCAGGCTTTGTGGCAACATGCTGCCAGAATGATTATGGAGAGATACGATGTGGCTGTACGCGCTTCGGCGCCTCATCCTGACGGTTCCGATCCTGTTCGGTGTCACGGTCATCTGTTTTGCGCTGGTGCACATCGCTCCGGGCGATCCCATCCAGAACCTGCTGTCGCCGACGGCATCGCAGGCGGATGCCGACAGGCTCCGGGCTGCCTACGGCCTCGACCAGCCTCTGCCGATCCAATATTTCATCTGGCTGGGCAAAGTTCTCGCCGGCAATCTCGGCATGTCGATCTCCGACAATGCGCCGGTGGCGAGCGAAGTCGTCCGCGCTTTCGGCAATACGATTGTTATTGCGCTGATTTCCGTGGTGCTAGCCTTCGTTCTCTCAACGATCATGGGCGCCATCGCGGCCTACAAGTCGGGCAGCTTCATCGACAAGCTTATCATCGCCGTCGCGGTCTTCGGCATCAGCGTGCCGCCATTCTGGCTCGGCGTCGTTCTTGTCATCGTCTTCGCCGTCGATCTGTTCTGGCTTCCGGCAACCGGCATGGGGGCGGGGGGATCGCAAGGCTTCAACTACTTCAGTTGGCACGATTTCCAGTTCGCGGTCATGCCGATCATCGCGCTCGCCTTGCCGCCGCTTGGCATCATGACGCGAACGACACGCTCGTCGCTCGCCGAAATCCTCAATCAGGATTTCATCCAGACGCTGCGGGCCAAGGGGCTCAGCCAAACCAGCATCATGCTGCACGCCATCCGCAACATCATGCCCCAGGCGATCGCGATGCTCGGCCTCCAGCTCGGCTACCTGATCGGCGGTTCCGTGCTGGTCGAGACAGTCTTCACCTGGCCCGGCACCGGCTTCCTGCTGAACAAGGCCATCCTCAGCCGCGATATCCCGTTGCTGCAGGGAACGATCCTCGTCCTTGCCACCGCCTTCGTGCTCATCAACCTGGTCGTCGATCTTACCCAGTCGGTGATCGATCCCCGCATCAAACGCAACTGACGGAGGCGGCCGATGTCTGATGTTCCAGTCAATTCCATGTCCTTCCCTGAAACCCAGGGACAACCTGTCGTCCATGTGCGCAGCTATTGGGGCAGCGTCTGGCAGCGTTTGCGCTATGACTATGTCACGCTGTTCTGCATGGTCGTGATCATCCTGATCGTTCTGTCCGCGATCTTCGCGCCGTTGCTGTCGCCGATGGATCCTTTGAAGTCAAGCATGGCGTTTCGCCTGAAGCCGATCGGCTATCGCAACTTCCTTCTCGGCACGGACGAGCAGGGGCGCGATATGCTGAGCCGCCTGCTCTATGGTGGCAGGGTGTCGCTGACCATGGGCATCCTGCCGGTGGCGCTGGCGACGATTGTCGGCGGTCTACTGGGTGTTGTGGCCGGCTATTATGGCGGCAAGGTCAACATGGTGATCATGCGCACCATGGACGTGTTCTTCGCCTTCCCGTCGGTGCTGCTTGCCGTGGCGATCTCCGGCAGTTTGGGCGGCGGCATCACCAATCAGCTGCTGACGCTGACGGTCGTTCTGCTGCCGCCGCTGTGTCGCGTCGCCGAGACCGCGACCAGCCAGGTCCGTAGCATGGACTTCGTCGATGCGGCACGCGCTAGCGGCGCATCGACCATCTCCATCCTCTTCACCCATGTGCTGGTGAATGTCATGTCGCCAGTGCTGGTCTACGCATCGACGCTGGTATCCGTCTCCATCATCCTGGCATCGGGCCTGTCGTTCCTTGGACTGGGCGTATCGCCGCCAACAGCGGACTGGGGCCTGATGCTCTCCACGCTCCGCCAGTCGATCTACGTGCAGCCGCTGATCAGCGCCATACCGGGCGTTGCCATTCTCGTCACCTCAATCGTCTTCAATCTCGTCAGTGATGGCCTGCGTCAGGCCATGGACGTCAAGTCTTGACCGCGGGGACATGCCAATGACCGATCTGATCCAAGAACTGGAACCCGCCCAATCCGACGTCGATCCACGCGATCGCGGCGGTCCGGCGCAGCCCATGCTGATCGTCGAAAATATCCGGAAATATTTCCCGATCCGCGCCGGCTTGCTCAATCGCAAGGTGGCCGAGGTCAAGGCCGTGGACGATATTTCCTTCTACGTGCTCAAGCGCGAAACGCTCGGCATTGTCGGAGAATCCGGATGCGGGAAATCCACGCTTGCCCGCCTACTGATGTATCTCATCGGCAAGGACGACGGCCGTCTGATCCTCGACGGCGATCCGGTGGGGGACCAGCGCGGCGTTTCGCTCGACGGCCACCGACGCTCGATGCAGATGGTGTTTCAGGATAGCTATTCCTCATTGAACCCGCGTCTGCCGATCGAGCAATCGATCGCCTACGGGCCGAAGGTTCAGGGCGCCTCCGCCAAGGAAGCCAAGCGGCAGGCGCGATCCCTGTTGGAGAAGGTCGGGCTGCGTCCGCAGCTTTTCGGCCAGCGCTACCCACACGAGCTTTCCGGCGGCCAGAAACAGCGCGTCAATATCGCTCGCGCGCTGGCGCTCGATCCCCGGCTGCTGATCCTCGATGAAGCCGTCTCGGCGCTCGACAAGTCGGTCGAGGCTCAGGTGCTCAACCTGCTTGGCGACCTCAAGGAACAGCTCAACCTCACCTATATTTTCATTTCCCACGATCTGCATGTAGTGCGCTACATCTCCGACAGGGTGCTTGTGATGTATCTCGGGCAGGTCGTGGAGATCGGCCCGGTCGGCAAGGTCTATGACGATCCGAAGCATCCCTATACGCGCGCCCTGCTGGAGTGCCGGCTGAGCATGGATCCTGCCGAACGGGTGGATAGCGCGCCATTGGCGGGCGACCCGCCCAATCCCGTTAACCCGCCTTCAGGATGCCGCTTCCACACCCGCTGCCCCTATGTCGAAGACATCTGCATGTCCAAGGCGCCGGCCCTGGGCGATGCGCTGAGGGCAACTCCAGACCAGCACCTGGCGGCTTGTTACATGGTCCATGCAGGTTCGGGCCATACACGCGCCCCGGCGGCGATCCTCGATGCATAAGGCCAGCACAAGGAGACAGGACATGAGCCAAATGAAACCTCTCGATCTGGCATCAGCCAAACCGCATCCCGCCCCCGAGGATGCCTTCGTCCATATCGAGGATCTACGGGTGCGCTTCGTCAGCCGCGACGCCACCGTCAAGGCGGTCAACGGCGTGTCGTTCGATCTCGAACGCGGAAAGGTGCTCTGCATCATCGGTGAATCCGGCTCGGGCAAATCGGTGATGATGCGCTCGCTGCTCAGGCTGCATCCGAAGAAACGGACAGTCATCGAAGGCACGATGAAGGTCGGAGAGCATGACATCACCAAGGTCAGCGAACGGACCATGTCCGAGCTGCGCGGTGCGACCATCTCGATGATCTTTCAGGAGCCGATGACGGCGCTGGACCCGCTTTACACGATCGGCGATCAGATCGCCGAAACAGTGATGCGCCACGAAAAGATCGACCGGAAGGCCGCCTGGGCGCGGGCGCTGGAGTTGCTGGAACTGGTGCGCGTTCCTTCGCCGGAACGCCGGTTGAAGGCGTTTCCGCACGAATTGTCCGGCGGCCTGCGTCAGCGCGCCATGATCGCGGTGGCGCTGTCCTGCCGGCCGAGCCTGTTGCTTGCCGACGAGCCGACGACGGCTCTCGATGCCTCCGTGCAAATCCAGGTGCTGGTGCTGTTGCGGCGCCTGCAGCGGGAGATGGGTATGTCGATGATCTTCGTGACGCATGATCTCGGCGTCGCCGCGCAGATCGCCGACAACGTGGCGGTCATGTATGCCGGCCGCATCATCGAATATGGCGAGGCGAGGGACGTTCTGTTGAACCCCCAGCATCCCTACACCAAGGCGATGTTGACCTCGACGGTGAAGGACCAAGCCCGGGGCGAACCGCTCGAAGCCATTCCTGGCACACCGCCCGATCTGCGCAATCTGCCCGACGGCTGCAGCTTCGCCCCGCGTTGTCCCTACGCCACCCCCGAATGCCTGGCCGCCGTGCCGGCGGCGATATCGGATGCGAGCGGACACATGGTTCGTTGCTTCAAGATCAGCACCCGCGCCGGCCAGCTGGTTTCCGACATGAGGCGTGGTACCCAATTGGTTTGATCGCCGCGATTGCGCACCTTTGTGAAGGCGGATCGTCTCACGATTTTAGCTTCCACGAACACACGGCAGGTTTAACAATAGATCGAAATTTCGGCTATTTAAGCCCTTTCGATTGCTGGTCTAAGTATTTGGTTTATCTATATTTTGCATAGATTTTAATGCTTTGCATTATCTTATTATGCAATATTTTTGATTTCATTATTTGCCATATTGACTATTAGGTTGTGTCGCGTAGGCTGCCGGTCATGGAGTGCGGCGCGTTCTGAGCATATCTGCAGGCAACGGGAGACGGGCATTGGGCAAACATCACCTCAAACCCAGCGTGGAAAGCTGTCACTGGGGCTATTTCGACGCGACGCAAAAACCGGCTCTGAAGGTCGCAAGCGGCGATATCGTCACCATCGATACAGTGACAGGCCCCCCAAATGTGCTTCCCGATCCGGAGAGGTTTTTCATCCCGCCGGAGCTTACGGACATTCACGCGGGCTTGAAGCCTGAAGGCCCGCATATCCTCACCGGACCGGTCTATGTCGAAGGCGCGAAGCCCGGCAACGTCCTCGAGGTGCGCATCCATGAGGTGTCGCTGCTCCAGGACTGGGGCTTCAATCTGATCCTGCCGCTGCTGGGAACATTGCCGCACGATTACGATGAACCGCGCATCGTCAACATTCCTCTTGATAAGGAGCGCAACGTCGGCACGATGCCCTGGGGGCTGGAGCTGGAGCTCGCGCCTTTCTTCGGCGTCATGGGCCTTGCCCCTCCGAAGGGCTGGGGTCGGATAAGCTCCATCGCGCCGCAAGCGACAGGCGGCAATCTCGACAATAAGGAACTTGTGGCAGGCACGACACTTTATCTGCCGGTGTTCGTGGAAGGCGGCCTGTTTTCGTGTGGCGACGGTCACGGTTGCCAGGGTGACGGCGAGGTCTGCGTCACCGCGATCGAGACCGCGTTGCGCGGCACATTCGAATTCATCGTGCGGGACGATCTGACATTCACCTACCCACGGGCGGAGACGGCGAGCCACCACATCACCATGGGCATGGACCCCGACCTCGACCAATGCGCCATCAAGGCGTTGCGCGACATGATCGCGCTTCTCGGCGAAAAGCGCGGCCTGTCGCACGCCGACGCCTACATGCTGTGCAGCCTGGCAGGGGACCTTCACGTCACCCAGACCGTCAACGGCTCCAAGGGTGTGCACATGATGATGCACAAGAAGAACTTTTCATGATGGATAAAGGGAGCACTTCGTTATGAGCAAGATCCGCATTGCGCACATGGCGGGGCCGACGGCCACGATTCAGAATACGCCGCCGCTTGTCACCTCCAACAAAGCCAGATTGCGCAAGGGCTTGGCCCCGTTGCTTGGCAATGACGGCAGCATATCGACATTCGACGCGCTCCGGGCGCAGCGCCTGGCGGCACCGGTCAAAGTTTATGTCGAACAGTTCTCCGCGCACCCGCTGGAGGCCGACACCGCCGAGCTCTATGCCGATCCCGACGGCTATATCGACTCGGAGGGAAATTTCAGCCGCGAACGCAAAAGTGCCGGCGACAAACCGGTCTACGAAATCGAGCTGACGCCGGAGGATGGCCTCTATCCGTTGCCTTACATGGCGATGCAGAAGGATGGAGCGCCTTGGGAAGAAGAAGCGACGGCCCCTGGCAGCCCGCTATCGCGGCAAGGTTTCTTTCCCGATGGCTCGCGAAGCTTCGAAGAGATAGACCGCCTGTCGATTGGCGTCGACGGCAAGGTCAACATGATCGGCGGCCGCGCCGAAGTGGATTTCTATCGCGTCGCTCCACCTGGAGGTTTCACCAAGGGGCTTGCCTCGGCCGATCGCGCGGACACGGGCGAAGGTGATGTCGCCACTGAGAGACTTGGCTGGGATTTCTTTGCCTACAAGCCCTATCACCTGGCGAAAGCGCCGCCTCGGCCGATGCTTGCGAAGATCACCAATGACGTTCAGGCGATCATGTCGTCGGGCAAATATGACGGCGCCATCTGGACGCAGGGCAGCCCGCAGGTCGAAGAGACCGCCTATTGGTTCAATCTGCTGATCGATACCAATCTGCCGATCGCCTGCAACGCGGCGCAACGGCCGCAGGGACAGGTCAGCAACGACGGTCCGGCCAATATCGTGGATTCGGTGACTTATATCGAATCGCGCATCTGGGATGACGGCGCGGGCAACAATCGCGTCGGCACGATTGTCCTTCAGGAGCAGCAGTTTTTCGCGGCGCGCGAAGTTGCCAAGGTCGATGCCCGGCCGGGCGGCTATGTCGCAACCGGCGGCCACGGCGGCATCATGGGTCAGATCACCCACGCCGGTGCGCCCTATATCATGTATGTTCCGGCCTATAAGCACACCGCCAAGTCGGATGTGAACCTCACCCGGCTTCCGGCAATGGTGAAGGCGTCAAAGCTCGGTCCGGAGGGCATTGGCACCATTGACATCCCGGTCAAGGACGGCACCGGCAAACTGCTCGCCGACGCCATACCCTCCGTTTCGATCGTCAAGGACGGCGGCTATGCGGCGGAAATGTTCGGCGACGATCCGGCGGCTGAGGCCGATCTCGATTTCCTGATCAAGCACAAGCTCACCAGCGGAAAACTGGCCGGGTTCGTGGTCGAAGGGCTCGTGCCCTATGGCGCGGCGACATCCGAGCTGCGCACCGCGATGTTGCGCCGGGCAAGCTTTTCCGGCCTGCCGGTGGTGCGGGTCGGGCGCGGCTATCCGGAGGGTTTCGCTGACCCCGAACCGACCAGCATCGCCGGCCTGAACCTGACTTCCACCAAGGCCCGCATGCTGCTCATGGCCTGCCTGATGAAATTCGGCAGCCTGCCGGCGGCGGCAAATCCGGCCAAGCCGACGCCCGAGGAGATAGCAGCCCACAGAGCGGCGCTTGCGGCCTATCAGAAGGTATTCAACACGCATTGACGCGCGCAGAAGAGGTCAACGACGGAGAAGCGAATGCTGAGGCTTCACGGCATTATCGGCAAGGAGAGGGACGCCGCTTACCGCGCGGCGCTGCACGATTTGGAACATCGCAACGGCATCGAACTTCTATTCGTGCCGCCCTCTGATGCCGGTCGCAAGCGTTTCCGTCTGCCGACCGATCGCGGCACGGATTGCGCCATCAGCCTCGACCGCAACGAAGAGCTCTTCGACGGCGCCATTCTTTATCTTGAGCCGGAGCGAGCCATTATCGTGCGCTTCGGCGAACAAGCCGTTTGGCGGCTTCGTCCGGCGAATGCGGCGGCAGCGTTGAAGCTGGGTTGGAATGCCGGAAACCTCCATTGGCGCGTACGCTTCGAAGACGACGATCTGCTGATTTTGCTGGACGGTCCCCTGCAAAGCTATCGTGAGCGGATCATGCCGCTGCTCGAAGCCGGCGATCTGATGGAACACGCCAATGTTTGACACCAAGGCAGCGCTGGCACTTCTGCAATATGGCGATAGCGCTTATCCGGCGGGAGGTTTCGCCTTTTCCTGGGGGCTCGAAGGTCTGGCGCAGGACGGGTTGCTGTCAGGGCAGGCAGGGCTAGGCGATCTCATTTTCGAGCATTTGTTCTTCCGTTGGAACACGATGGACCGGCCTTTGCTGATCCGGGCGTTCCGGGCGCCGAATTTCGCCGCGGTCGCCGCCGTGGATCGCTATGCCGAAGCCGCCACACCTTCAGCGCAGATGCGTGACGGTTCGCATCGGGCCGGTCGGGCGTTGCTTGGGGTCTCGGCAAGACTGGGAGGGTCACTATCGTCGGGCTATCGCACGATGATCGCCGGTGATCCCCGTTTAGGGCATCTGCCCATCTGCCAAGCCCTCGTCTATCGGGACGCCGGCTTGGGCATCGCGGAAGCCCAGTTGCTGTCCGGCTGGACCCTTGTCACAGGGCTTGTCAGTGCGGGCGTCAGGCTCGGGATCATCGGGCATGTCGAGGCGCAGCAAAGCATTGGGTCGGCCCGCGAAACCCTCGCCGACCTGCTCGCTTCGCCGGTGCTCGATGATGTGCAGCCATCGAGCTTCACGCCGTTGATCGACATTGCCGTGTCTCGCGGCCCATCGCGGCATGTCCGCATGTTTTCCACCTGATGCAGAGGTAGCCGCCATGATGAACCTCTCCCCAACCGAAATGGATCGCCTGACGATCTTCACCGCCGCCGAGATGGCGCGGCGCAACCGCTCGCTCGGAATTCGCCTCAGCCATCCCGAAGCCGTCGCGTTCCTCACCGACGAGGTGATGCTGGCCGCCCGGCGCGGCCTTCCTTATGCGGAAATCCGCAATCTCGCCGGCCAAATGCTGACGACCGACGATGTCGAGCCTGGCGTCGCCGAAATGGTGACCATGCTCTATATCGAATGCCTTTTCGCGGAAGGCACGAAGGTCGTCGCGCTGTTCGAGCCGATCTCGCCCGGAACCCAGCCGCTTCTCGACGACATCGTTCCCGGCCAGATCATTTCGCCAGCCGCCGACATCGAGATGTTCACCGAATTGCCGGTGATATCGATCGATGTCGTGAACACGGGTGACCGTGATGTGCAGGTGCGCAGCCACACCCACTTCTTCGAGGTCAACAAAGCCTTGGATTTTGACCGAGCGGCGGCCTACGGCATGAAGATCGACCGGCCGGCCGGAACCGGTATTCGCTTCGAACCGGGCGCCGGAAAGACGGTGAGACTCATCCCAATCGAGGGCGATCGTGTCATCCGGGGCGCCGCCGGCCTGGTCAACGGCCCTTTGGACGAACCAGGCACGAAGGAAAGAGCACTCGAACTTGCCCGCACGCGCGGCTATCTGGGAGCGTAGAACCATGTCCAGGATCAGCCGACGCGCCTATGCCGATCTCTACGGCCCAACCAAGGGCGACCTTGTCCGGCTGGCGGATACCTGCCTCTTTGCCGAGATCGAGCATGATTTCACCACTTATGGCCACGAACTTCTGATCGGCGCCGGCAAAAACCTCCGAGACAGCGAGGGCATCAACGGTTATCGCACATCGTCCGACAAAATCCTGGATATCGTCATCAAGAATGCCACGATTATCGACGCTATGGCGGGGATCATCAAGGCCGATATCGGCATTCGCGACGGCCGCATCGTCGGCATCGGCAAGGCCGGCAATCCGGATGTCATGCCCAACGTCCACCCTGATATGATTGTCGGACAGACGACATCGCCGGTATCAGGCGCCAACTTTATCGTCACGGCCGGCGCGATCGAAGCCCATGCTCACCTCGGCTCTCCGGAGCAATCCGATCACGCGCTTGCCGGCGGCACGACGACGATGATCGGCAACGGTCCAGGCCCGCTGTTCGACGTCGGCAGCGGCAGCACGACGACTTTCGGCCGCTTCCTGCAGGCGGCGGAATTCTCCCCGCTGAACTATGCTTTGTTCGGGCGCGGAGCCTCAAGCCCAGAAGCCGTCGAGGAGTCCGTTGCGGCCGGCGGCATGTCCGTCAAGATCCACGAGGATTTCGGCGCCGCGCCGGCTGTCATCGACCAAAGTCTGGTTGCTGCCGACCGGAACGATTTCGCGGTCCATCTGCACACCGATTCCATCAACGAATTCGGCTTCTGCGAGGACACGATTGCCGCCATCGACGGCCGCACCATCCATATGTATCACGTCGAAGGGGCCGGCGGCGGGCATGCGCCCGACCTCTTGAAAGTCGTCTCCTACGACAACGTCATCCCGTCCTCGACCAATCCCACCAATCCCTTTACCTCCTACGGGATGGAGGAGGGCGTGCCGATGACGATGATCGCGCACCAGCTGAACTACAACACGCCGGAGGATGTGGTGTTCGGCGAGGCCCGCGTTCGGGCCCAGTCGATGGCGGCGGAAGACTTCCTGCATGACATGGGCGCCATCTCGATCTTCGGCACGGATACGCAGGGCATGGGGCGGCTCGCTGAGAACGTCGCCAATTGCTGGCAGCTGGCGAGCGTGATGAAGGAGCGGATCGGGCGCCTGCCGGAGGAGACGACCCAAACCGCCGACAACGAGCGCATCAAGCGGTACATCGCCAAACTCACCATCAATCCGGCCATCGCTGTCGGCATAGGCGATCATGTCGGCTCGATCGAGGTCGGCAAGATGGCCGATCTGGTTCTCTGGCCGCGCGCTTCGTTCGGCATAAAACCCTACATGGTGATCAAGAGCGGCTTCATCGTCTGGGCGGCGATGGGCGATGGCAACGGAAGCCTCGGCGTTGCGGAACCGATGATCCAGAAGCGCATGTGGGGCGCGCTCGGATCGGCGCCGCAGCACCTGGGCGTCAATTTCGTCTCCAAGCTTGCGGTGGAGGCCGATGTCGGCAGGAAACTCGGTCTGGTCAAGCAATCCGTGCAGATCAAGAATGTCCGGCAATTGCGCAAGACCGACATGGTCCGCAATGCCTCCATGCCCTTTGTCGAGGTCGATCCGCAGACCTTCGAAGTGCGTGCCGACGGCGAGTTGTTGATGTGCCAGCCAGCTACCAAAGTGCCGTTGGCAAGGAGGTATATGCTGCGATGACTGAGGCTCAACAGGCAACGCCACGTATCTCGGCGGCTCGGGTCGGCATCGGTGGCCCGGTCGGCTCCGGCAAGACGGCACTGGTCGAACGGCTCATTCCCGCCCTCATGGCGCGGGGCATCGACATCGCCGTCATCACCAACGATCTCGTCACCGCCGAGGATGCCGAACGCATCCGCCGTTCTGGCCTCATCGATCCGGCACGGGTCTCGGCCGTCGAGGCTGGAGCGTGCCCGCACACCGTTATCCGCGAGGACCCGACGCTTAATATCGAGGCAGCCGACGAGCTGGAACGGCGCTTTCCCGGCCTTGAGCTGATCCTGCTCGAAAGCGGCGGCGACAATCTCGCCTCCACCTTTTCGCGCGACCTGACGGATTTCTGGATGTTCGTCATCGATGTCGGCGGCGGTGACGACATACCGCGAAAACGTGGTCCGGGTGTCATCCGCTCGGATGTGCTGATCGTCAACAAGACCGATCTTGCGCCGCATGTCGGCGTCGATATCGGAAGGATGTATGACGAAGCGCTGGCAGTTCGCGACAACCGCGCGGTTTTGATGACGAACTGCCGGCGCGGCGAGGGTATCGATGCGGTGGTCGACGTGATCGAGCGCGAGGTGCTATTTCGATCGTGAGCACGGCATATCCGGTTCCCCCCTTGCAATTCGACCTGGGCTTCGTCAGGCGAGGGGACCGCACGGTTCTCGACCGGCGGATCTTCAGCTGGCCGTTCGTCATAACGCGAACGTTTCGTCTCGATCCCGTTCCCGCCCATATGCTGACGGTCATCGCCCAGAGCAGCAGCGGCGCCTTCCACGGCGAGGATCATTTGCGGCAGCATCTGCGCCTCGAAGAGGGGGCGGCGGCGCATGTCACGACGCAGGGCGCAACCTCCGTGCATCGTGCCGACAACGGCCTGACCGCGTATGAAACAGTCAACATCGGTATCGCCCGTGGCGCCTATCTCGAATATCTGCCGGAACCGCGCATTCTTTTTCCGGGTGCGGCACTCGTTCAGCGCGTCAATATTGATTGCGCACCGGGCGGAATGGCGATCGTCGCCGATGCCTTCACATCGCACGATCCGGACCGGCGCAACCGGCCTTTCCGCGCGCTTGAAGCGACGACGGCCCTTTATCTGCAGGAGGACGAGCCGGTCTTGATCGACCGAATGAGCATAGGTGGACCGGGCCGCTTGCAGCCCTCGCGCTACAAGGCCTTCGGCACGATGCTGGCGATCATGTCCCTGCCGCCGGAGACGCTTGGGCGGATTGCGTTGGACCTTTCAGCACAGCTGACCGGTATGTCCGGCCTATACGCCGCCGCCAGCGTGCTGCCCGGCAATGCCGGGATCGGCGTGCGGTTCGCGGCATGCGATCTGCGCTTGTTGCGCTTGGGGTCGGAAATGGCCTGGTTCGCATTTCGCCGTATGATCTTCGGCACGCCGCCAGTTTCCCGGCGAAAGGACCCCGGAGCATAGCAGGCTGGACATCTCCTCGTGAGGCGACTTGTTCAAGAGGTTTCGTCGATATTGCTAAAGGGGCGTCGAGACTTTCCGGGGTTAGGGTTCCGTTCGGAGGGCTTTGGTGCGCGGGTCGTTGAAGGAACGGCATTTCGTCTTTGATGCTGTTGCTACGGCGTTGCAGTCTTGCAGCGGACGGATTTCGGGCGTGCGCATGCCATCATTCTATTGAGGACCGAGCAGCCGATGGCGACTTCCGCAAGACCGAGCGCACGGGCGAGCGCGCGCACATCCTTCTTGTCGATGCCGCCTTCGAGATAGGGATGACGGACGCCATGATTGCGGGCCGCATCGAGACCAAGGCGATATTCGCTAAGATCGTCCGTATTGGCGCCCGACAGGACCTGGCGGTCCGAGATGCTGGCGATCGAGCTGTAAAGATTGGCCTTGCAGAAGAAGCAGCGGTTGACCGGATTGGCGATATAGTTGTCGTCGGCAAATTCGCCGGCATCGAGGATGCGAAGGTCCCAGCCTTCGATCCCTGCAAAGTGGTGGACCCGCTCGGTCGCTTCCGCCGGCACGGCGGGCGAGACGGCATGCATCATCGTCACATGGTTCCGGCCGAGCAGGCGGTTGGCGATGACGGCAAGCGTCATGGAATCGACGCTGCCGCTGACGGCAACCGCCGAGTCCTGCAGAGACGACAACACGGTTTTCAGCTTCTGTTCCGGCGTCTGCGTCATTCCTTGTCCTCCGTGATGCGGTCTTCGGCGAGCCGGCGCAGTCGCGTGCGTGCCGCACTCGTCCTGGTGTCTTTGAGATCGTCGGCCTCCAATTTGGCCGTGCGACCCGACGGGTGTTCGACGCGCTTCAGGCGCAGGGTACGGCCATCGGCTTCGATCGTATCTGCCTGCCGCGGCAGAATGGTGCGCTCGCTCAGAAAGTGGCGGATGCCGATGGTGGTGGTCTCATCGAAGATGTCTGCAAGTATGGTGTCGCGGGCTGCGGGCTCGGCGAGGATGCGCAGATGCACCATCATCCGGCCCTTCTTGCCGAAGACCGGCATCTGTACGATATCGAGCACGCCCTTGCGGCTGCGCAAATTGTCGATTGCCTGCGCCATATCCTCGCCGGTCTGGTCGTCGATCTCGCATTCGAGCACGGCGACCTGATCCTGTGGCATCGGCGGGAGAAGCGTTTCGAAGGCGACGAGGCGGACACAGTTGCTGATGCCGGGTAGGCGTTTCGTGCCGAAACCGTGGGCCGAAGCGATCAGCCGCCGCGGAGCACGCACGGTCTCGAACGGGTCGCAGAGGTGACGCAGGATCGCCGCCCCCGTCGGTGTCACCCGCTCGCCGGCAATGCCGTCGTCGATGGTTGCAAAGCCCTCCAGAAGCAGGGTGGTTGCCGGTGCTGGGACGGGCAGCAGGCCATGGGCGGTGCGTATCCGGCCGGAGCCGAGCGGCAGGGGGCCGACCGTCCATCTGTCAGCATTGATCCTGGCAATCAGCCAGGCTGCGGCAACGATATCGGCAATCGAATCCCAGGCGCCAACCTCATGGAAACGCACATGGTCGGGAGCAACACCATGCACCCGCGCTTCTGCCTCGGCCAGATGCGTGAAGATGCCGATCGCGTGCCTGACCGTCTCGCGGTCGAGCGTAGAGGTGACGAGCGCTTCGCGGATCAGGTTCCAGTCGGCGTGCGTATGATCGTGATGATGAGCATCCGCGGGCCGCTCTTCCGCCCGCCGGCCACTGCGGCGAACGGTGAAGCGACGCCCGGTCAGGACACTGTCATTGTGGCTTTCCACCGCCGTGTCGACCTTATCGATCAACGGGCAAAGCGACAGAGCCGCTATCAACCCGTTTCGAAATCCGGCCTGAAATCCACAAGGGCGGCAACGAACATGTCGCCGGCAATGCCGCCAACCGGATCGAGATGAACTTCAAGCATGCGGTGCCTCCGGATCACCAATGGCCAGATGACAAATCGAATGCATCAGGCGGCAAAACGCGGCACGACATAGGGCCCTTCAGGGATGATGGCGATATCTGGATCACCGCTTCTGGCGATGCTGCGCCCAATGGCGTCGGAAAGGTCGTCGATCATGTCCACGCCGGTCAGGCGTCGGTCATCGCCGGAAAGCCCAGTTGTATAGAGCTCGACTTTGCCGAGGCGCATGGGTTTGAGCTGCATCTCCGTCTGCCACTCATCGATCTCCGCAAGGGTCTTCGCCGTCAGCGTGGCGAGAAACCGATCCGGCCCGAGGTCGACCAACCGAGCCTGCGCCTCGCGAAATTCCGGCGAACCAAAGCCCTCGGAACATTCCGAGGCGATGATCAGCGTGCCTCCCGCCTTCAGGATGTCGAGCGGCGTCACCATGCCTTTGATCGTCTGGTAATAGGTCTTGTCGAGCGGATAGCCGGCCGACGAGGTGACGACGGTCGAAAATTTCCGGCCGAAGGCGATGCTGGTTGAGGCGCTGACGAAATCGACGGTGGCCTGATGGCTGGCAATGATCTCGCCGAAGGTGACGCAGACAAGATCACGGTCCTCATCGAGCACGGTGTTCACGGCATAGACTTCGCCCAGCATGCGGACGATCTCGAGCTGTTCCTCGTGCAGGGGATTGCCGATGAGATTGCACTGGACCGCCAGCGGATCTTCCATGAAGCGAGCCGAGTGGAAGGTGCGGATCGTTTCGTGATGGGCGACACCGGGCGCGATGACCTTGCGTCCACCCGACCAGCCGGCCATGAAATGCGGTTCCACCAGTCCTGTGGCGATGCGCAGGTCCGCCTCGACGAACATCCGGTCGAGTTTGACCGGTGTGCGGCGGGTCTTCGTGACGCCGAGGTCGATATGGGCTGCCTCGTCGCGAGCGTAGTGATTTTCGACGCGGACATTGTCCAGCACCCAGGGATCGCCGACGAGTTCGGCCAGCTCGTCACCGAGGTTGGGGCGATGCAGGCCGGTTGCGACCAGCACCACGATCTTGTCCTTCGGAATGCCCGAGGACCACATGGTCTCGATCATCGGCCGCAGGAAGAGCTTGTTGGGAACCGGTCGGGTAATATCGCAGATGAGAATGCAGGCACTCTTGCGGCCGCGAGCAAGCTCAGCCAGCGTCGGCGATGCCACCGGCGCATCGAAAGACGCAATCACGGCTGCCTGTTGATCGGGCAGTTTCGGCAGCTGCTGCTTGCGGATGATCGTCGCTCTTGCCTGTGCGGGAAGGGCAATGCCGAGATGGCCGCGGCCATAGGAAATCGTAACTGGATCTTGGGTCATGGATTGTCCTTCGGTTCAAGCTAGCGGATCAAAAGGTCGAAGGGCGCAGCATCATTCCAGCTGAAAGCGCCGTTCGCCTGTTTGACGAGTTCCGGGAAATGTCCGGGCATGATGCGGTCGGCCCGATCGAGAATCCGCTCGATGGTGCGGGTACCGTTCTCGATCGTGTCAAAGGCCATGTCGCAGGCGCCGATGATCGCCTCCTTGGCATATTTGATCGCATCTCCGGCGATGATCACGGTGCCTCGATCGCCGGTATCAAGCTCGATCGCGTAGCAGCCGGGCGTGTGGCCGGGTGCGGGAAAGAAGCTGATGCCCTCGTCTATCAGCCCTTCACCTTCGATGAAATCAATCCGGGACTTCGACAGTTGTTCTCGGATGCCCCAGGGGACCAGCAGGTCGTTCTGATGCGGGTTTTCGACATAGTCCCATTCCCTCTGGCTGACGATGAAGCGGGCGTGGGAGAACAGATCGACATTGTGGGCATGATCGAAATGCAGATGCGAGAGAAAGACGACGGGAATGTCGGCTGGTGTCAGTCCACGCGCGGCGAGCGCCTTTAGAAGTCCGAGCCGGGAGACGTACCCACCGGTATCGAACAGGATCGGGCCGCTTTTGCTCCCGATCAGCGTCACGTTGGACATGCCCAGGAAATCATCCTTCAGGCGCAGGTTGTTACCCTGAACCAGCAGATCATAGGTCGGTTTCATCAGGGCACCTTTGATTGCGGAATGTCGTTAGCGGCAGGCGTTGGCGCAGTCACGCCATGCGCGCGCCGGAAGGCCTCTAGCGGCGGCAATATATGATCGACGGCCAGGGCTACGAAACCGTTACGGTCACCTGCCTGCAACTGCTCGATCATGCGCTGGTGATCGCTGCGGGAATGGGAAAGAAGCGCCATGTCGCCGACACCATACCAGCGGATGCCCGTCGTTTCCACCCAGAGCCTTTCGATCGTATCCGCCAGATATTTGTTCGGGCAGGTCTGCCAGATACGACGATGGAAGGCATCGTTCAGGATGTTGACGTCGATCAGCCTGCCGGCGTCGAGCGCCGTGCAGTATTGCGCGTGGATCGCGTTCAGATCAGCAATCGTCTCCGGATCGGCCGGCATAGGCAACCGTCGCGCCGCTTCCGCCTGAAGGATGACGCGTACATCGTAAATCTCTTCCACCTGCTGCACGGAAAAGTCACGGACGACAGCGCCTTTATTGGGACGGCGCGTGATCAGACCCATCTGTTCGAGATTGGCAAGGACCGTCCGGACAATGTGCCGCGAAGCATCGAACTTCGCCATGATGTCATCTTCGACCAGATGTTCGCGTGGACGCAGGCGACCGATGATGATGTCGGCTTTGATCGCTTCCACCACCTTGTTGATCTGTACGTCGGTTTTGCTGCCCAAGTTTTTTCTCCTGCGTCGTCAGCGTGTCTGCATATCTAGACTGAAGGGGAATTCAATGCCCCAGGTCTTCGGTTTTATGCACGCGAAAAATCAAGCCATAGTCGCAATATAGACCGTAGAAAATATTATTGACAATTGTGTATATGAAAATATATCTAATGCCGGCATGCAGGCGCAGCGACCTGCGGAGGAACACATGCCGTCATTTTCAGTCATCAACGGAGTGAGGATAGCCTGGTCGTTGACCGGGCCGGAAGGTGCTCCCGTTGCGCTGCTGGCAAACGGGTTGGCGGCGGACACCACGATGTGGGCTCCGCAGGTCGATGAATTCTCGCAAGCCTACCGAGTGCTGTGCTACGACATGCGCGGCCATGGCGACAGCGAAACCACGCCGGGCGATTATTCCCTCGGCCTGCTTGCCGACGACATCATGGCGCTTCTCGCCGATCTCGGCATCGACAGCGCACATTTCGTCGGGTGTTCGCTCGGCGCGATGGTCGGTCAATATCTCGGCGCACACGATCCTTCTCGCCTGCGAAGCCTGACGCTTTGCGCGACATCGAGCAACGGTCGGAAAGAGGCCTGGGAAACCCGCGTTACGGCCGTTCGCGACCATGGGGTCCCGCCGCAGGTCGAGGCGACAATCGACCGCTGGTTCACGCCCGACTTCCGCCGAGCTCATCCAGACGTCATGGACGATATGCGCGAAATGGTGTTGCGGACCACACAGGATGGCTATGCCGGATGCGCCGCCGCGATCCGCGATATGACGCTGTCGAGCGTCATCGGTGGCATTCGCATCCCAACATTGGTGATTGCGGGCGAACTCGACCTGTCGACGCCGCTCGATATGGTCAAGCGGATCGCCGATGCGATCCCCGGCGCCGAGTTTCTCTGTGTCGCAGATGCGGCTCACATGCCCACCATCGAGCAGCCGGATGTCTGCAACGCCGCCATCACGGCATTCCTGCGATCCGTCGACAGCAAGCCGGTGGTCACGAAACCGACCGCGATAGCGCTCGACAGGCAGTAAAGGCGAAGAGGATTGACTGATATGACAGCACGTTTGAACGGCAAGCGCATCATCATTACCGGCGCCGTGGCCAATATCGGCAAAGAGGCGGTCGTCGGCTTTGTGGCCGAGGGCGCGCGGGTCGTCGTCGGTGATCGTGATGAGCAAGCTGGCGCCGCACTCGTTCAGGAGCTTGGAGAGGCCGTCAGCTTCATCAAAGTGGATCTCTCGTCCGAGGCGGACATCAAGGCATTCATCGAGACGGCCGTCGCTCGCCTGGGCGGGTTGGACGTACTCGTCCAGAATGCCGGGGTCCAGCATTCCGGCCAGATCGTCGATTTCGACGTTACGCGTTGGGATGCACTGTTCACCGTCAATGCTCGCGCGCAGTTCCTGGGTGCCAAATATGCGATCCCGCATCTGAAAGCATCGGGCAAGGGCTCGATCATCAATACGTCGTCCCTGGCCGGCAAGCGCGGTGGCCCTGGGCTTGTGGCCTATTCGGCATCGAAGGGCGCCGTCGTCGCCTTTACCACGGCGCTTGCGGTGGAGCTTGCGCCGGACAATATCCGTGTCAACGCCGTTTGCCCGGGCTGGGTCGACACCGCATTCAATAGGCCGGCTATCGACTTCATGGGCGGCCAGACCGCACAGGAAGCCAAGATCGCGGCCCTGGTTCCGCTTGGCCGACAGGCAAGTTCGGCGGAGATTGCGCCGCTCTTCATTTATCTGGCCTCCGACGAATCCTCCTACATGACCGCCCAGTCCATCGTGATCGATGGCGGCGTCTACAATTCATAGGGGCGGCGCCATGGCCAAGGACGATAGGGCAGGGCCGACATGTTGAACTCAAGTGCAATATCTTCCGCGGTATCCGTTCGACCCACGCTGGTCATGCAGGGCATCTCCAAGGCGTACGGAGCGACGATCGCGGTCCGCCGCGTTTCCCTTGATATCGAGCCGGGCGAAATCCATGCCATTCTGGGCGAGAATGGCGCCGGGAAATCCACCATCGTCAAGGTCTTGAGCGGTATCGTTAGCCCCGACAAGGGTGTTCTGAAACTCGACGGCGCCGATTTTGCGCCCCGCGCTCCCATGGATGCCCGCGCGGCCGGCGTTTCCACCGCTTTCCAGGAGCTCAGCCTGCTGCCGAACCTCACGGTGGCACAGAATCTCATGCTGCCTCATCAGGTCAAGGGAGCGCTCGGCCTGAACTCGGCACGCGACAGCCGTGAACGTGCCTCGCAGATACTCGCTGAATACGGCCTTTCGCATATTCATCCCGACCTGCCGATCCGGTCGCTCTCGCTTGCCGAAAAGCAGCGTATCGAAATCATGCGGGCGGTCAGCCGCAAGCCGAAGCTCCTGGTTCTCGACGAGCCGACAGCCGCTCTCGCCGAGCCGAAATGGCTCTTCGAGATCCTTGAGCGCGTGACTGCCATGGGAACCGGCGTGCTCTACATTTCGCATCGCCTCTCCGAAGTGCGTCGCCTATGCCGCCGCGGCACCATACTGCGCAACGGCGAAAGCATAGAGACCGTCTCGCTGAAGGGTGTCGAGGATGACCGCATTTTCGAAATGATGGTCGGCTCTGCGGTGCGCGCCCACAAACCAAACAGCGCCGGTGTTTCGGTAACCGCCAATCCTGTCGCGGTGTCCGTCAAGAAACTTGCCGGCGGAAATGTCCAGGACGTGAGTCTCGATGTGCGTCGCGGAGAAATTGTCGGCATTGCGGCCCTTGAGGGTCAAGGCCAGCGCGATCTTTTTCGGATGCTGGCGGGCCTGACAAAAATTGATAGCGGCGAAGTCACGATCGATGGCGATCGTGCCATTCTTGTTTCTCCCGCTGCGGCCGTCAAAGCTGGCATTGGTTTCGTACCGGAGGAACGCAAGACGGAAGGCGTCTTCCTGGGGTTGCGAACGGATACCAACATCTCTCTCTCGCTTCTACGCATGCTCAGTCGCTTCGGTGTGATGAACCGGGCGCGCGAGCGCCAGATTGTCGCCGATGAAGCCAGGCGCGTCGATCTGGCGGAACGTTATCTGAAGCTGAAGATCGGCGAGCTCTCCGGCGGCAACCAACAGAAGGCGCTGATCGGGCGTGTCGTCGCTTCCGGCGCCCGCAACCTGGTGCTGTTTGATCCGACGCGCGGCGTCGACGTCGGTACGAAAGCCGTCATCTACGGCGTCATCAGGGATTTTGTTCAGAAGGGCGGCTCGGCGCTGGTCTACTCGACCGAGCTTTCGGAGCTCGTTCATCTCGCCGATCGCTGCGTCGTCATCTATCGCGGCCGTGTTGCCGACGAGGTTCCGGGCGATGAGCTTTCCGAGCCCCGCCTCGTCGCCTTGGCAACAGGACAGAGGACAGGCCATTGAGTGTGGACATGAATATGCTTCGGCCTGACCCCTGGTATCGGCGCCTTTTCGGGGATGGCACGTCAGTCATCATCGCATTGCTGGCAGTGCTGTTTGCAATCTTCGCCGGCACCCAGAACGATGCGCTGACCCAGTCCGTGCTCACCGATATTTTCAACAACAGTCTGCCTCTGGCGCTGGCCGCGGCTGGCGGGACGCTCGTGGTGCTGACACGCGGCTTTGATCTTTCGGTCGCGGGCGTCGTTTCGCTGACCAACGTGCTCGTCGCGGTCTATGCCGGCGACGGGCCGTTCGGCGCGCTTGGCGGGCTCGCGATCGCGGTGATTGTCGGTGGCCTGCTTGGTGCCGTCAACGGCGTGTTGATTGCCTATTTGAACCTCCAGTCGATCGCTCTGACGCTGTCTTCGATGATCGTCTGCTCAGGTGCCGCACTCCTTATTCTCGATGCACCGGGCGGCAGCGTGTCGGACTTCATGATCTACGCCCTCACCGACCAGTTGGCGGGCGTCATTCCGGTTGCGCTGGCGATTGCGATCGTCGTCTATCTCATCTGGGTCTTACTTCTGCGCACCAATTGGGGTGTCGGGCTTTATGCGATCGGCGCCGATGAAACCGCCGCGGTTCTGGCCGGCGTGCCCGCCGCCCGCACGAAAGTCATCGCCTATGCGCTCGCCGGCGTCTGCTACGGGCTTGCCGGTTTCATGCTGACAGCCCTCACCGCAACCGGCACGCCCAATGTCGGCGATCCCTACCTGCTTTTGGTCTTTGCCGCGATTGCGCTCGGAGGAACGTCCTTCTCAGGGGGACGTGGCGGCATTGCCGGCTCGATGCTCGGCGCACTGACGCTGACGCTTCTTCAGAAAGTGCTGTTTTCGACCGGCGTATCGTCTTTCTACACGGGCATCTTCCAAGGCGCTGTCATGATCATCGCCGTCGTGATCGCCGCCATCTCCGCGCGCATTTCATCGAACCGGGAGGGCCACGCATGAGCCAGGAAACTCTGGACAACAAGAGTGGCCGGCCGGTCGATACCCGTGGCGACGCGGGAAAAAGCAAGGGTTTTCGTCTGGACCGGGATGTCCGCAACGCGATCGTGCTCTTCGGCGTTTCGATCGTCCTCATCGCCGCATCGCGCGTGCTCGGCCCAGGCTTCGGCAGCCTCGCGCAGATCGAAGCAATCCTTCTGATTTCGAGCTTCGTGATGGTGGTCGCCTTCGGTCAGCAGATGGTCATCCTCATCGGCGGGCTCGATCTCAGCGTCGCTTCCATGGTGACGCTTGGCGGCGTTCTGACCTTTAGCTGGATCGGCAATTCCGGGACGGCGCTGATCTGGGGCATGCCGGCTGTCCTGCTGCTTACCGGCGCGATCGGCGCCTGCAGCGGCATCGGCATAAGCCTTCTCGGCGTTCCGCCGTTCATCATGACCCTGGCCATGGGGATCATTCTCTATGGCGCAACACTCGGCTTCACCCAGGGAACGCCAAGCGGCGCGGCCTCGCCGTATCTGTCGTCGCTTTTCGCCCATACCGCCGTCGGCGTACCGATGCTCTACCTGATGTTTCTCGTTGTTCTCGGCGGATGGTTTCTGCAGGTCAGGACCAGTTTCGGCCGCAAGCTCTATGCTTTGGGGACCAATCCGATCGCCGCATATGTGGCCGGTCTGCCGGTGCGCAGGCTGACGATCCTCACCTATGCGATCAGCGGCGCCAGCGCCGGCCTCGCCGGGATGCTGCTGGTCGGTTATGTCACCGGCGTCACCCTGACGATGGGACAAAGCTATCTTCTGCCCTCCGTTGCCGCCGTTGTCATCGGCGGAACCTCGATTGTCGGCGGTCGGGGGATTTATCTTGGCGCTGCGGCGGGCGCGATCCTGCTGACCACTCTTTCAACCATCGTCTCCTCCCTCGGTATCGCCGAGGGATGGCGGACCATCATTTACGGCGCGGTTATTTTCGTCGCGCTGGTTCTTCTGCGTGACGATCTGCGGGTGCTTTTGAAGCGCAACCTGCCCGATGCCGGGAAGAAATAGCAATTCGGCTTGTACCGAACAACCGCCTGATCACGGGCATTCAAGGGAGAGGAAAATGACCGATCGAATGAAAAGCAGGAAACGCTTCGCGATGGTCGCCGCGTTCGCGGCGCTTGCGGGGCTCGTATCTCACGGCTCTGCCGATGCACAGGACAAGAAATTCAAGATCTATCTGAGCATGAGCTACAGCGGCAATGGCTATCAGACAGAAACGTCGAACCTCATCAAGGCGCTCGCAGCAACGCCGCCCTACGACAAGATGGTCGATCTGAAGACCGTGATCTCCGGCACGGACGTTCAGGCGCAGGCTTCGGCGTATCAAAGCATGGTTTCTGCCGGTGCAGACGCCATCATCACCTTCCCGATTTCCGCGACAGGCCTTAATCGCGCGATCCATCAAGCTTGCGAGAAGAAGGTTCTCGTCTATACCTACAGTGCAACCGTGACAGAGCCATGCGCCCGCACGGTCAGCTATATCACCGCTGGTTTTCCGCAGAACACCGCGCAATGGATCGTCAACAAGCTGAACGGCAAGGGCAATGTCTTCGTCGTGCGCGGCGTGCCGGGCAATTCCGTCGACAAGATGAACTATGACGGCGCGATGAGCGTGTTCAACAAGTACCCCGGCATCAAGGTCGTCGCCGAATACAACGGCATGTGGAGCAGCCAGACGACGCAGCAGGAAACGGCCAAGGCGCTCGCAGCACATCCGGATGTGGACGCGATCTTTGCGCAAAACGGTGAAGACGGCGCAGTCAAGGCGATGATTGCCGCCAATATGCAGAAGCTAGTGCCGGTTACCGGCGAAAATACCAACGGCTTCCGCCTTGCATTGGCCGATCCGGAGCTTCGCAAGCGTGGCCTCGACGGGATTTCGTCCGGCGACCCGATCACGGTTTCAGCGCTTGCCTTCAAGCTGATGATGGAAGAGCTTACCGGCAAGCGCAAGGTGACGGTGCACAATATCCAGACACCTCTGCCGTGGGTCCCTGCCGATCAGGTGAAGGTCTGCGCCGGTGACAAGTTTGAGGACGGCTGCAACGCGTTCAAGCCAGACCTGGTGCCGGATTCCTTCAATACCGAAATCTTCGATCCTGTCCTGTACCCCGAGCTGTCGCTGGCATCGGCGCTGAACGGCACGCCGACCCCCGGCGCGACAATCCAGCCGCTGCCGGCCAACATTGTGACGGAAGCACCGAATGTTCCGGAAGTGAACTGCAACAAGTGCGAAGCGCCGGCGGATCTCTACAAGCTCAGCAAGGTCACGGCGACCGTTCAGCCCTGACCATCAACGGCCCACACGCAATCCTCACTTCACGCCGCGGCCTCCGGCTGCGGCGTTTGCACGGGAGAACCACCGATGACCATCCCCGAATGCGCCCCGGCTCTGCCGATCAAAGGCCGTCCTCTTCGCGAGCTGCCACCAGGCGCCGTTGATTGCCACTTTCACGTCTTTGGGTCGGAAGACCGGTTCCCCTATGCGTCCGGCCGCAGCTACACGCCACCCGATGCCTCGATTGACGACTATCAGACGCTTGCCGATACGCTTGGCTTCTCGCGGGCCGTCATTGTGCAACCGAGCGTCTACGGTCTGGACAATAGACGCACACTGTCCTTCCTGCGCGAAAGCCGCATCCCGTCGCGGGCGGTCCTCGTGCTTGACCCTGGTACCTCCGACGGGGAACTGGAGGCGCTGCACGAAAGCGGCGTGCGCGGCGTCAGGGTCAACCTTGTCTTTGCTGCGGGCCTTGCGCTGGAAGCCGCAAGCACTCTCGCCGGAAAAATCCGGGGCCTCGGCTGGCATCTGCAGTTTCTCGCTGACGTCTCTCAGATTGAAGATCTAAGAGGGCTGGTTCGCCGCTTGGATATTGCGGTTGTGTTCGATCATCTTGGCCATGTTCCGGCTCAAAAAGGTGTTGCCGACAAAGGCTTTCAGGCCTTGATATCGCTTGTTCGCGATGGCAACGCCTGGGTAAAGCTCACAGGTGCCTACAGGGTCACGGCAATGAAGACCACGCCTTATGGAGACGTCAGGCCGTTTGTGGAAGCGTTGATCGACGCAAATCCCAAGCAGCTCGTTTCGGGCACGGATTGGCCCCATCCGTCCATCCCGGTACCGATGCCCGATGATGCCGATCTTCTGGACATGTCCGCAAGCTGGATCCATGGCGCCGAATTACAGCAGCAGATCTTCGTCGATAATCCCGAACGGCTCTACGGATTCGATCGGTGGGCAAATCCCGCCTAGAATCGTTTCGCGAAGGGGCAGTACGGACCTGCCGATTGTGCGATGAGAGGGAAATACAGGCGGTGTTCCAGAGGGTAGCCTGTTCGATGTTGCGCAAGGCGTTGAAATGATTGGAGCGGATAAGGGCGGCGGCAGGGTTGCCAGGCATTGTCAATTTAACGAAAAGCTGGAATTCGATGTGCGATGACGGCCTATGACAGACCGTGATCCCCTCTATCGCCGCCATCGCTTTCCCGCTGAAATCATTGCTCACGCC
>NZ_SLZG01000037.1 GCF_004341625.1 Rhizobium sp. BK376
CGCGGGTTACTCTCGGGAAGAGCCGGGTGCGGGAAATCCGCCCGCCCGGATCTGTGAGGGCGAAGCCGAATGGCATAGCTACTCGACCACGATCGAATCCGCACATAATGCATGCGAAGTAAGGACAGGTGGACTTGCCGCGGGCATGCGCTATCTTCATGGTATCGTTCGCAGACTCAAAGGACGCGAACGGCTGAGAGATAGTCTGCTCTTGCCCCAGCCGGAGTTAGGCAAGTCCGCTTTAAATGGCAGCGACCTTCAAGGTCAGCCCGATGGAAATTATCCCACGCCGTTGGCCAGTCTGACAAAGGCGATCGCGGCAATGGGACGAGCCGAGACACCGGAGCAGGTCGTCGAGACAATTCGCATGGCAGCCCGCTCCCTCATCGGCTGTGAGGGAATTGCCATCATCCGCCGGGACGGCGACTACTGCCATTATATCGAGGAAGACGCGAGCGGCCCCTGGAAGGGCCACAAGTTTCCTGCCTCGGCGTGCATAAGCGGCTGGTCGATGAATCGCCAAACGGTGGTTGTCCCTGACATATCGAAGGACTCGCGTATTCCAGGCGAACTCTATGCCGGACACCTTCGTGCGGGCCGTCGCGATGGCCCCTGTCCG
This sequence comes from Rhizobium sp. BK376, assembly GCF_004341625.1. Lineage (GTDB taxonomy): Bacteria > Pseudomonadota > Alphaproteobacteria > Rhizobiales > Rhizobiaceae > Rhizobium. The sequence continues at coordinate 620 of NZ_SLZG01000037.1, forward strand.
GATCGAAGATCCGATCGGCGCGATCGGTGCCTACTGGTCACGTCCCTCACGCCTGCCCAGTGGGAAGTAGACGTTCTTGAGGCCCTCGCAGGGGCTGCGGCAACCGCTATCGAAAAGACGCGCGGCGCTCCGCACCCTTGCCGAAGCCGCGCCCAGGCCCCCCGACAAGCTGCCCGGCAGTGCCGATAATCTCGATCGTGACATTGAAAGAGTTCAAGGAATAGCGGCCGTGCCGACGATTCTGAACGTCGTGCTTAGCATGACCGGGATGGGATTCGCCGCGGTGGCTCGGGTGACGACATCCAGATGGATCGCCTGTCAGGTGCTCGATCCCGTCGGTTTCGGGCTTCAGCCGGGCGACGAGCTGCCGATCGAAAGCACGCTCTGCAACGAGATCCGCGATCATCGGCAGGTGATTGTCATCGACGATGCACAAGAAGACCCGGTTTACCGGAACCATCACACGCCTCGAATCTACGGACTTCGAAGCTATATCTCGATGCCCATCATCCTTGCCGATGGGCGCTTCTTCGGAACGCACTGCGCCATCGACGCCAATCCCGCAAAGCTGAACAATCCCGAGGTGCTTGGTGCCTTCAAGCTATTCGCGGAACTCATCGCTCATCATCTCGACGCCGACGACAGGCTCACGGCGACGCAACGCGCGCTTGAACGCGAGAAGGAGCTGTCCGAGCATCGCGAGCAGTTCATTGCAGTGCTGGGTCATGACCTACGCAATCCTCTCGCCGCCATCGACGCCGGGAGGTCCAGCTTGATGAGACAGGGATGGACTGAGCGCAGCCCCCTGATGCTCGGTCTCATGAAATCGAGTATCGGCCGAATGAGCGCGCTCGTCGACAACGTTCTTGATCTCGCCCGCGCTCGGCTCGGCGCCGGAATCTCGCTGGATTTGCAGGAACACGATCTTGGCAAGACGCTTCGCGAAGTCGTCGACCAGCTGCGGATCGCCAATCCTGATCGCTAGATTGTCCTCGATATCGATCTCCCATCTCCGGTGGCCGTCGACCTTCTCCGGATCGCGCAGATGTTTTCCAATCTGGCTTCGAATGCGGTGACTCATGGTGCCGAGGACCAGCCCGTGCGCATCAAAGCGGAGATCGAGGGCGGGCATCTTGAGATCTGCGTGATAAACGGCGGCGCGCCGATCGCTCCCGAAACGGTCGGAAAGCTCTTCCAGCCATTCCGCCGCGGCGACGCGGCGTCTGACACACAGGGACTCGGTCTCGGGCTGTACATCGCCTCGGAGATTGCCAAAGCGCATGGCGGTACAATCGACGTGAGGTCGGACGAGATGGAGACGTGCTTCTCGTTCAGGATGCCACTGGCCTAATCGCTATCGGCATTGATCGTCCGACCATAGTTTCGGGCGGGCAGAACTTCGCTTCGTTACCTTAAGGATGTCTAATTAAGGTCATCTGCTTGTTTAAATTCGCAGCAAGCTATCTTCACCCGTATGGGCCAACCGGATTCAATGATGAGAATTCTTATAGTCGAAGACGAATTTCTGATCGCAATGGATGTCGAGGACGCTGTGCGCTCTTTGGGTCACTATATCCTCGGTCCGGTCGGAACGCTCGACGATGCCAAGGCTGTCGGTTCCGATGCGGACGTCGCGCTTGTTGACGTACGGCTGCGGGATGGGGTCACCGGGCCTGCGATAGCAGACCATCTTCATGAAAGGGGCGTGACGGTCATATTCACCACAGGAAACCCCGAAGCAGTCATCGACTCGAAATCTGCGATCGGGATCCTGCCAAAGCCGTACGATCCTCATGCGGTAAATAGCGCCATAGAGTATGCCGTGTCACGAAGGGAGGGGCGCAATCCGGCTGTCCCTCGTGGGATGCTCAAGCTTTCTCGGGCGTGAATGACCCGTGGCAACCCAGCCTTTCAACTGAGGGAAATGGAAAATGCCAGGAGCGTAAACATGAGCCCAACACACACGGGAGGATGTCGATGTGGTGCAGTCAGGTTCGAAGCAGGTGGGGAGCCGATTTGCGCAACATACTGTCATTGCAGTGACTGCCGACGGGCCAGCGGTGCGCCGCTCTCGGCATTCGTTGGATTCCTGACCGACAATGTCCGTTTTCACGGGAGCAGGGGAGCATCCTACGGAAATCATCCCGTTCAAAGAAGCTTCTGCTCGGCTTGCGGCGCACCCATCGCCTATGTCGACGCTCGCCTGGAGGAGCAGATTTTCTTCGTGCTCGGTGCGATGGACCGTCCTGAACTGTATCCACCCACGGTTCACGGATACGTTGGCGAGCAGCTTCCGTTCCTGACATAAACGACGGACTGCCGCGACCCCAGAAGAACACCGTGCCCAGACCTCCTGGCGCCGATTAACCTCGGTACTGCGCCTTAGCGATGCGAATTGTGTCTCCTCCGCAGCGCGGGAGAATCCTGCGCCAAGAGCGTGATGACGCAGGCGTGCCCTGCTACTTCTGCCTAGGCTGCTTTGGGTCTGAACCTGCTGCTACCTGTCGCCCCTCCCGGTATGCGGCAACTGCCTCGAACAATGTTAGGGCAGCTTTTCGGACCTCCTCCTGGAACGCCTGGTCTCTTTCGTAGGACACGTGGTTGGTAGCGTAGGGCTCGCAGTAACCGCACGTGGACCTACCATGTCGCTGAATGCGATCTTTCTGGCGCCCCCGCCGAGAGTGCGAGAAAAGTCCTGCAGTTGATGGGCGAACTCGGTGACTGGGCAGCCGGTGAGATTGTCGCACGCCATCGCCGCGACGAGGAGCGGCTCCGAATGGGGGCACTTCGATCTGAAGCCGCAACTGACGCCGTCGCAGATGTTGGTCGGGATTCTTAAGAAGCAACCCGGTCCGTCCCTTGGAGAGATCGCCGACAGCACGGGTCTGACGGGATCGGACGCCGCCGCGATCGTGGGCAGGCTGTGCGACGCCGATATCATAGTAGCGGGCCGCGTCGAAAACCGCTTCAACCTGAGCGCCTCCGAGAAGGCACGGTATGAACGGGCTTTGAAAGGCGAAATCTAGGTTTTCGGACGTTTCGTCTGCATATCTCCGACACCGTTTGATCCGGCCGCCTTCTCTGATTGGGAGAAGAAGGTCGATGAGGCGGTGTTCCGCTTGCACCTTCGCTGACCTGGAAACGCCTTGCAAAAAACAAGCGCCGGATTTGAAAAGGCATTTTTGAAAGAGCCGCAATGGGCTCGTCGACGTCTCTCTTGACTGGGCGTCGCTCAGGCGGCCGATGCGCGACCAATGACGCGGTGGCAGCGCTGCTCGTGCACGAGCAAGCGTTAATGGACCACCGCAGCTTTCTTCACCCGTTCAATAAGGGCCTCCACGGTTCCGATAAGGCATCCAGCCCGCCGCAAAATGAGGATGCCGTGCTCTTGTTTAGCGATCTCGTCAGAAAGCTCTTCCATACAGTATGCTATTTCCGCCAGATTGGCACCGAGGTCATCACGGTCGATACTGTATGCCGCTCGCGATAGCCTACTTATGCATTCTGTGTAGCGGGCGATGACGAGGAGACGTAAGCTGGAGCGCCCGCATAGTGCCGACGCCCTCGCCACCCGAGGTTTCCTTTTCGTCGTCATGCAACGCTCCAATCTCTGCGCCGGCCGCCCTTGTCGAGCGACGGCTGCCAAATGATTTCACAAATCATATTTTCTCTCCTGATCCGGCAGCTTTTCTCAAACGAAACGCTCCGAAAATTAATCCGCTGATTGGCTCGCCAATGGATGCAAGGGCGCGAGCGGCCTTTTTACCCGGGAGGTGCGTGCAGATCGGGGAGAGGTGACCGCCGTTCCGCTTTGACCGATGTCGCTGTCACCAGCCGCCCGCGTTTCCCACGCAGTCTGCGGTCTCGCAACCGAAAAAGTATGTTTCGATATCACCGCATCCGCCGCCAGCGGTGTCTTTTGCGACCATTGCGGAGATTCAGAAAGATAGAAAACGCGCACGCTTGGTCTGGCTGCCTGAAGATCTACCCGGCATATCAGCGTCGTCACGGTCGCCGCCATTCCCAGGAAAACGACCCACGCCGGAAAGCTTGAATAGCATTCCTCAGGCGTTTCAACGGATCTCCACTTCGCCATGTCGCGCTCCTTCGTCGATCGCAGCGTGCCCTTGTTTTGGAGATCCCGGTCGAGGCAACACGCTGGCGCTCTTCCGGGAACCGTCGATTTGCAAATCTGCTTCTCGACCCACCGCAATCAGCATAGGAGTTGATGAGACGTCGGCTATTATACGCAAGTGTATTCGGGCAATTCCTTCGGAGTGTCGTGTCGCACTCGACAACACAAGCGCGATTTGTTCCAACTGCGCGTAGGATCGGCTTAACATCGAAGTATTGACTTGCTTCGAAAAGGACGATGAAAGTAGTAGCCGCCGAGTAACTTTCAATCGCAATACCGTTTGCTACGAAGTGACGGAGACTGCTTCGAAAATGGCTCCAGACATAAGTGCGGCGGACTTGAAGTTCGAGAGCATCGTTCACGCTCTTCCCGGAATGGTATTGGTGACCGACCCGGACGGCGTAAGCGAGTTCGTCAACCGTCCCTGGTGCGACTACACGGGCTTATCGAACGCGGATTCACTTCACACTGGATGGCAGGCAGCAATCCATGACGACGATTCCGCGCGTTTTTTTCGGGAATGGGAACAGACTTCCAAGAGCAGATCACCCGGCAAGATCGAAGCGAGGATTCGACGAGCCGATGGAGAATTTCGTTGGCACCTCTTCTCGGTTTCTCCGATTGGCGGGACGACGGGCCGCGCCCACTGGTGCTGGCTGGTCACCTACTCGGACGAAGCCCGCACGACGTCCGAAGACTTGCCCGATGGTCGTCTTCGGCGTTTCATGGACACGCTCCCCACACAGATCGTCTTCATGACACCGTCGCTCGAAGTGGAATTCGTGAACGAACGCGTTATCGAATTCTATGGCCGGTCCCTCGAGCAATTGCGAAAGTATACCGAGCCGCAGACGGTTAATCATCCGGACGACCTGCCGATGATCATCGAGAAGCTTCGGTTGCTGGTCGACGAGGGGCAGGACTGGGCGAACCAGAGCCGCATGCTGCACGCGGACGGGACCTATCGATGGGTTGGGTCGGAAATGGTGCCATCCAAGGATGCTCAGGGAAACATAGTCAGATACGTGTCCGTTCAGGTTGACGTACATGAACTCGTCCAGGCGAGGGCGCTCCTTGCTGGAGAAGTAAGCATCCTGAAGATGGTCGCTCTAGGTGCGCCACTGCAACAGGTACTCGCTGCGGTCTGCGATCTCGTGGACGATCTGGGCGTCGGGGCATGCGGCGTCCTCATACTCCGCTCCGGCGGGACGCTGTTCGAAGGCGGCGGCGCGAGCAAGGGAATTCGAGATGGACTTTGGAACTTCTTCGAAGGGATGACCATAGATCCGTCGGCCGATCCCTCCTCGGCCGCCGCCAACGAAGGCAGGGCGAAGGAACAAATTGTTGTGGCGGAAGACCCGAGATGGTCGGCGTCCAAGTGGTCGGAGGTCGTCCGGGGATTCGGATTCCAATCAAGTTGGGCAATACCGGTTCCTTCGAAAGCCGGAGGACCATCCGGTATTTGGAACATATTCCGGAGGACCCTGGGTCCGCTGAAGCCGGAGGAGCAACAGATCGTCGATCGAGTGACGACCCTGATAGGTATTGCGATTGACCGGGCGCAGGTGGACGAGGAACTTCGTGAAAGCGAAGCCCGTCTCCGTCGCGCGAACGCACAATTGGCACAGGGCGAGCGGATCAGTTCAGCCGGAAGCTTCACGACAGATCTTCTTCTCGACGAACAGACTTGGTCAGAAGAACTCTACAGGGTACTGGAGGTGAGCCCCGATGCCCGGCCGACCGTCCAGGCGGTGCGCGAACGCGTACATCCTGACGACGTCGCTTTTTTCGACGAACAGATAGAGCGAAGCGCAAAAGGAGCGGCGGCCGACTTCACCTTTCGCATCGTGACTCCCTCGGGTGCAGTAAAGCATCTTCGCGGTCTCGCGGAGATTATCGATCACGTAAACGGCCGTCCCATTTTCATGGGCGTTGTTCAGGATGTTACGGCGATCAAGCAGGCCGAACTCGCACTTCGCGCCCGAGAAACCGAGCTGACGGAGGCCTACGGGTACCTGGAACAAGCCCAGCGTCTGAGCAGGACTGGAAGCTTTACTTGGGACGTTCATGCCGACCTGCACAATTGGTCGGAAGAGATTCGACGCATATTCGGCTTCGATCTCGACGCTTCCGTAACGATGGATATGATCCGGGGGGCGGTTCATCCGGACGACATGGAGGCGGTGGCCAGCGTCATCGGCGGTGCCTACGAAGGCCGGGACTTCGATCTCGTATTCAGGATCCGGACGGAGGCTGACGACGTCCGGTATGCCCATGTGGTTGGCCACAGAATAGAAAGCATCCCGGACCGGCCGGTTTTCCTGGGGGCGCTGCAGGACGTCACAGAAAGCAAGTCGGCGGAAGCCGCTCTGAAGGCAAGCGAGGCAGAGTTGTTGCGCGCTAACAGCTATTTGTCGACCGCGCAGACATTGAGCAAGACGGGAAGTTTTTCCTGGCAGGTGGAGGACAGACAAACGCAATGGTCGCCGGAGATGTCCCGCATTTTTGGCGAAGGTCCGTTCGCTGGCGAATGCTTCGGAGTGAAGGTCGAGCAGGTTCATCCGGAGGACCGATCCATCTTCGAAGCGATAATAGCAGATGCGACGACCGGCCACGAATTCGATTGCGAGTTTCGACTTCTGTATTCGCCATCACTACTCAAGATCGTTCACGTTGTCGGGCACGTGCATGAGAACGGTGCGGCGGGTTTGCTCTACGTCGGCGCCGTCCAGGATGTGACGGAGTTGAGGAAGGGGGAGGCGGCGCTGAGCGAGGCTCGATCCGAGCTTGCCCACTTTGCCAGAGTGACGACGCTCGGAGCCCTTACGGCGTCCATAACTCACGAGATCGGCCAGCCGCTCTCGGGCATCATGATGAACGCGAACGCGGGGTTGCGAATGCTTACCATGGCTCCCCCGGACGTCGAAGGCGCTTCGGACACGATCAGGCGTACGATCAGGGATACTGACCGCGCGTCTCAGGTGATCAATCGGCTTCGCGCGCTCTTTTCGCGGACGCAGAAGGCGACGGAGCCGACCGACTTGAACGAGGTGGCGCGCGAGGTTATCGCGCTGACATCACGTGAGCTTCTCCGTAACCGTATAATCCTTCAGACCAATCTGGCTACGGAGCTTCCTCTCGTGAAAGGCGACCGGGTGCAGTTGCAGCAGGTCGTACTCAACTTGTTGCTGAATGCTGCCGACGCAATGGCGGAGGTTGAAGGGCGGCCGCGGTCGTTGCTGGTAAGCACAGGATCAGCCGACGACAGCGTCTATTTGTCGGTGCGCGACGAAGGGGTCGGCGTCGAACCTGATGCTTTGGCGAAACTGTTCAACGCCTTCTACACAACTAAGACACACGGAATGGGCGTTGGCCTTTCGATCAGCAAATCCATCATCGAAAGTCATCGCGGGCGGATCTGGGCGGCCGCGAATGCGGGGCCGGGGGCCACGTTCTCCTTTGCGATCCCCGCGATAACGAGAACGCGTGCAGAACCGGGAAATCAGAATGAGCGCGATCCGACGCAGGGCGTCACGAAGATCTGACAAGCGACCAGGAAACGTGCCGGTCGCTGTTTGTCCCCCGAGATAATCGCTCGTCGACGCGGTCTTCTATGGGGGCGGATTATCGCTCCGACCCTTGCGATGCCGTCCTCGGACCCCGTATTCGCCAGTTGATTCAATGATGTCGATGACACTTTCGTGCAATGGCAATCGCGAATCCAGCCCTCTACCTTTCGACCGTCAATCATCGCGATGGACGGTATAAGTAAATTGTTGAAGGAGAAAGGAATGAGCAGCGCAACGTTTCAGGAAGGCACGACGATAAGCATAGGGATCGGCGTGCCTACGCCGATGAGCCTCGAACTTATGGTCATTCCCGTCTCGGACGTCGAGCGGTCCAAGCGCTTCTATGGAGCTATTGGATGGCGCCTTGACATCGATCACGCGCCGAGTTCCGATTATCGAATTGTACAATTTACTCCGCCGGGTTCCGCTTGCTCCATCATGTTCGGCACGAACATCTCGTCGGCCAAGCCCGGAGCCGCCCATGGTCTCCATCTCGTCGTGTTCGACATTGAAAACGCCGTGGAGGATTTGCGTCGACGCGGGGTCGAGGTCGAGAAAGTTTTCCATGACGTCGGTGGGATATTCCATCACGCAAACGGAGTGGGTATCGAGCCTGGGCCAAATCCTCAGCGCAAAAGCTACGCTTCCTATGCGACCTTCGAGGATCCGGATGGGAACGCTTGGACCCTGCAGGAAGTGACCGCACGTCTTCCCGGCCAGCCCGGAGACAAGAGTTTTACATCCCAGTTGAGCCAGGCAGTCTGGGGTGAGAAAGCATAGGGCGCTTCACGCACACCTCCCGCCCGATTTGTTCTTTGATCGACGCCTATGGGCAATGCAGGCACGCCGGATCTACGGTCGTCGATCCGATTCGACGATACTCCCCGATGTTCTTCGGAAGCCTTTGGCTGACGTTCGGGTTAAGCGAGAGGTAGAACCTGAAAGCGGGGATGTAGTGGTCTACCGGACCTACAATATGCAAGAAGCTGGGGAACCTCTAACGCCTGGCCAAGGCTCTTGCCACCGCCTCTTCAAGCACATCGTCGTTGAAAGGCTTGAAAAGGCAATCCACTGCGCCTTTCTTCAGCAGTTGTGCGCGCACCTCATCGTCATGGATTGCCGTAATGAAGACGACAGGTATGTCGTATCCTTTGCGAACAAGTTCACGTTGAAGATCGGGGCCGGACATGCCCGGCATCGTTATGTCGAGAAGAAGACATTCCGTCTGTGTCATTCTGGAGGACGAGAGGAAATCCTCCGCAGACTCGAAGGCTTCGCTTTGATAGCCGAACGATTTCAACAACGGTGGCAGCGCTTCCCTTACCGACACATCGTCGTCGACGACCGAAATCAATTGCTTTGGACCTCCCATGTGCAACTCCGCTGCGACCAGGATTTTTTTCTCGGCTGGTAGCCTTTTTGGGGTCGCTTCGGTCTAAAAGCTACGGTCCTTTCAACCTAGAATACATTATACCAAGGTATCGGTGCATATTCAGGCTGAGATTAGCGACGCCGCTTTATCCCGGCGACGTTGCTCCGTGCCGCTCGGCTACCATGTAAGCTGCGTACCAGTGGGGCCAGTCTTCGTCGTGCTTGCCGCCGTTTTCTTCTTCATATTTGCCATGGGCCGCGGCGGCCCGCTTGAGCGCTTCCGCAAGATCGGTTTTCGACGAAAACCTTGTAAGATCCGCTTCCACCCGTCCAGGCAATCTGGCCGTGATTTCCTGAAACACCCATCCGTTTCCATCGGGATCGCTGAAGGAAGCGAACGACCCGTAACTGTCGCGCGACGGATGTGGTCCAGAGATGCGGCCTTCACCTCCCTGGTGATGAAACACGCCACCAACATCGTGGAATACGTCGCTGATTTGAACTCCCCGCGCGGCCACGGTCGCGCGCGCGCGTTCGATGTCGGAGACGATCAGATGCAGCCCTTGAGCGGAGCCGGCGGCGGCGGATGTCACTTTTGAGCCAAAGATCACCGAGCAGGGCGAACCGGGCGGTGTGACCTGGACGACCCTAAAACCATCGAGCCCGGAAACATCAGCATCAAGCCTCCAGCCAAGACCCGTATAGAATGCCTTGGCCTTGTCGACGTCCGACACTGGAACCACGACCACCTCGAGTTTCATTTCCAATTCGTCGGTGGTGATACTGTTTTGTTGACCCGACATGCAAAGACCTCCTTCAACGAGTTATGAAACAATTCCGGAGAGGATGGGCGGCTCGAAGCAGATCGTCTATCGTCGAGTGGTGTCACTCCGCCGGCGACGCGACCACCTCCGGCCGTCAACTGATTTTTTCCGCAAGTTCGACGAAGTCTTTCGCCATGACATCGATGAAATCCTCTGGCTTGCTATCTGCGATGTGACCGGGTCCGAGTTCTAGCGGCCGCGGGACGTAGGCCGTTCGAAAGCCAGCCTTTTTCGAAGCAGCAAGATCCCACTTGTGCGCGGACACCATGAGAAGCTGGTCTGGACGAAACCCGACATAGTCCACCGCGAGCTGGTAGACTTTTGGATCGGGCTTGAATGCGTGATTCAACTCTCCGGTAACGATTTCGTCGAACGGAAGCCTGGCCGCCTTCACCAACGCAGTCATCTGTGCCATTGACGCGTTCGTCAGCGTGGACAACGTGTATCTTCGGCGGAGCCTGGTGAGGCCGGGCAGGACGTCGGGCCAAGGTGCCATCTCTCCCCAGACCGACATCAGCCGGGCGCGGTCCTCGGATGAAAGGTCGCCGTCGACCCCCCGGGCCTTGAGAAGTGGTTCGAGCGACTCGCGGTAGACGTCCGAATTGGACATCCATTGGCGTCGGCCGGCCGAGATGTCGACAATGATGTCGTGCGCCGCGCCGCTCCAGTCTCCGGGAAGGCTGGCCGCCCATCCGGAGTGAAGATCATTCTTTCGTCCAACGCTCTCGGCCATCTTCTGCATCGGATCGTAGAAGTCGAAGACCGTTCCCTGCATGTCGAATGTCAGACCCTTCACTCCAGAGAGCGCTGACCGCGGCGCGGCCCAAAGAATGGAAGGTCTTGCTGCGGCGATCGCGATGATCGTCATCGAACCGAAGAGGAACGAGCGGCGTGACGGGCTCGCGGTTGCTGTTAGGTCAGGCTGTGGGCTCATTTCGCGCCTCCTTATGTTGGAGAGAGCTGCCGCCCCAAACGGGCAGCGACGGCAGTCATAGCTTTCAGATTGTTCTGCTCAACATCGCGATATTCGAAGCGGCGTGCCAATCCGCCGTGTCCTTCGGAAAGATCGTCCGGAACGGACCGGCCTGCTCGGGAATGAGCTCGACCATCTTCGCGATCATGTCGTTGGGATCGAGGCGCATCTCCGGCTTGTCGATCAGGGCGTCGGTCTGGGCCTTATACGACGCGCGGCTTGTGAAATTGACGGTATCGTCGAGCCAGCGATATGCGGACTCTACCATTCGTTCGTTGAAGCCTGTGAAATAGGGCCCCGGATTGATTGTCTGGACCTGGATGCCGAATTCCTTCAGTTCGTCCTGCATGGCCTCGCTGATGGCCTGGACCGCATGTTTGGTGGCGGAGTAGGAGCCGAGCATCCCCGGGCTGACAACCCCGAGGATCGACGAGATGAATACGACTTTGCCCTTGATCTTCCTCTTGACCCAGCGGCGAACGACGCGCTGTGTGAGATCAAGCAGGGAGAAGACATTGACCTCGAAGTTCTGCTTGACCAGCGCCAGCGGGATCTCGGCTATCGGCCCGCCCTCGCCAATGCCAGCGTTGTTGACCAGCACGTCGAACTCGAGCTTCGCCGCATGCGCAAGATCGAATTCGTCGAGAAGATTGAGTTTCGTGACCGTCAGATTTTTCAAATCGAATTCAGCCACCCTGTTGCGAAGCTGGGTAACCTGAGGCCAGGATTCGGCGGTCGCGATCACGGTATGGCCCTTCTTCGCCAACTCGATTGCTGCACCCGCGCCAAGGCCTGATCCAGCGCCCGTGATGAGAATACTTCTAGCCATTGTCTTGCTCCTTTTGTTGAGTGTGAAAGGAAAGGAGGGGCATCAGCCGGTGTAGCTGTATGTCCATCCGATCGCTGCTGCCAACGTGAGCGCTGAAAAGATCGTGCTCACGATGATCATGGAGTTGGCCTCCTCAGAAATGCGGTCATAGGTGTTGCCGAACAGGATTCCGAAGAAGCCCGACGGCAAGGCGGCCATGATGACCGAGAGCTTCGTAATCTCCGCTGGGGCCTCTATGGCCCGGCAGACGAGGAAGGCCAGAATGGGCTGAAAGATATTGGATAGCGCCACTCCCAATGCAGTGTTGAATGTCAATCGAAACCTGCTCTGGGAGAGCACAAGGCCCGTCACAATCAGTCCCAAGCCACCAGCGGCCATACCGATCTGTCGGAGGGAAGCCGCGACGACCTCTGGCAGGTGCCAGCCCGCGATGCTTACCAATGTGCCGAACACCGGCGCGAGGACGATCGGTTTCGAGAGCGCATGGCCGGAAGCGCCTATGATGTGATCGAGACGGCTGCGCTTGGCACCGCATCGAGTGTTGGAGACGCGGTCGAGTTCAAGGAGGGCCAGTGTCAGCGGCGAGGGGAGAAGTGTTCCAACTGCGATCCCGACGGCGATGGTCGACAGGTGGTCGGCTCCAAACAAGGCAGTGATTACCGGAAAGGCCGCTGCTGCGAAGTTCGGCTGCCCTACCGCGAGGGCCTGCAGCGCCGCCTCGCTGGAGTCCCGCTTCATAGCCTTGCGTTGGAAGAGATACCAAAAGCCGAAAATCCCCATCATGACGATCGCGAGGGACACGAGAATTGGCCACTGTGCTGTCAAGTCCGCCCATTTCGATGACGCCGTCGCCACGAAGAGAGAGGCCGGAAGGCAATAGCTCATGACGATGATATTGAGTTCGCCTACGTGCATGTTGTTGATGTGGCCAGTTTTCCCGGCCGCGTATCCGAGCAGCATGACGAAGAAGGTCGGGCCCAGCGCCAGAGCAAGTATGGGAAGCACCTCTCACCTCCCTGTCCTACAAGCGCCGCCTTCGCCAGATCGTCTGCAGCGAAGGTTCGAATATGTTGGAGCTGTTGTCATGGCCGTCTTCATCTTTCAGGTGATCATCGCGGTATGCTTCCGCAATTATGGACTGTCGTGCGAATCTGACGGGCGAGCTATTGTACAAAGGAAGGTGCGGCCGATACCTTCGGATCGGTGGTTTTGCTAATGTGCGGGCCTCATGGGGCGCTAGCTTTGGAGGGGCGAAAGGGCGCAAAGTCGCCGACCAAAGGCGGTCGATCGCCGCGGCCTCGATCTATCTACCTTCAACTGTCGAACTTCACCCTCAATCGGGTCGGACTCTATGGCGCAGAGCCGCAGAGTTCCGGGCGGCGTCCCCGCGCAGGTGGACGCGCCACGAGAACATCGCGGCGACGGATTGCTGGCTCCTAAGTCGATGGACCGGATGCATTCGCTGTCGACACTGTCTGGAAGAATGTCGCATCTTCCGGACAGTCCGCAATTGCCGGCACGCATGCGCACACCATGGCAAATCCGCCGACACCGCTCCCGTCAACAAGAGTCGCAACTCATCGACGCCGATGTTCGACCATGGCCGGATGTTCGAATGCTGTCGCTGGGCTCAGCGGTTGCCCGGCAGCACTTGTCTCTGCCTCACGTCGTCGATCGACTGGGTCTGCGACATCCGATCGTCAGCAGGCCGGTCGCCTTCAGACACGTCCCGCTGGTGGCCCGTCGGGATGATGTCGTCGACGACGTCGCTCGGCAAATCTTCGGCAAGCTCGTATCCGCGTACGCGCGGCGACATCGCCGGGGCACTTCGATTGTATCGACCGACCCCCGTAGCGCTGCCCGCAGCCGCATCCGCCTCGAAAACGTCCTCTTGGGATGCGGGGGCTCGCGGGCTGCTTCCCATGGTCCAGCCTTCCTCCCGCCAGAGGTCTGCCCGCTCGTCGAGATCGATAGAGCCCTCGCTGTCGAGGATGCCGTGCGCCGTCTCGTAGTTGTTCTTGTCGACGGAGGCAGAGACAAGAAAGCCGCCGCGGCGGAGGCCCTCGGCGTAAACGTCGCGGTCTTCGTCAGGGAAGAACCAATCTCCAAGACGCGGCCAGAACTTGGAGCCTTCGCCTGCGGTGGCCGCTCCTTCGCCGTCGGCCTCGTAGCCAGGCATTAGCCGGACGTCAGCGACACCTGCGATTTGAGTTTGTCGATGGCGGTCTCGGCGTCGCTTCTGCTATCGAAGAAGGCGGTCAGGGTACTCCGGGCACGGCGTCCTGCAGCGCTGGGTGTGCCTTCGTTGTACAGATTGCTCATGGAATGCTCCTCCTAGGTTGGTGTGGGAGCGAACGGGTGGAGCAGTCGAATGTTCCGGGCAAAATTCTGTCCGTCAGGACAAGGGAACCGTGTCCCGCACGGGTCGGTGTCCGGACGACACACGCGTTCGCACCTCATCGCAAACTGCCGCCTCAACCTCGCGAAGCTCGTTCCCGCCCCGAACTGCTTTACTGAGGCGGCGACCTTTCCACCAAAGGCGTCCACTTGGGCCAGCTGGAGTTTGTTCTGTCGACGGATCCAATTGGGCGAACGTCGGCGGAACTATTTGTCGCTGCTGATGTTTTACTGCCTGTGTCCGGAGGACCGGATGTCCTATCAATCCTGTAGGGGGGAAATTTTCATGGAAGACGCAGGTATCGGCTGGATCGCAGCAATCATCATCGGCGGCATCGCGGGTTGGCTCGCCGAGATGTTCATGAAGAGCAACATGGGCGTCATCATGAACATCCTCCTAGGTATCGTCGGCGCCGTTGTCGCTAACTTCCTTCTATCTCTGTTCGGCATCGTCCTCGGCGGCTGGCTCGGTTACCTGATCGCTGGCTTCATCGGTGCCTGTATCCTCATCGCGCTCGCGCGAATGGTCAGGCGGACGGCCTGACCATCTTGAAAGTTACCGGACGGGAATTTCCTAAAACCGTCGCCCGTGGCCAAAGACGTATGATGGGAATTGTTTCGGGGCCATGTTCTATGTCGAGTGGCGATGTCCATTCAACCCGCGCGGTTGGGCATCTCGCTGCTCGATCCCAAGCCGTGACTCGCGCCGCTATCGGGAAATTGCCCGGATCCGGTCGCAGGGGAGGGCGAGGCAACATCGTCTCGCCTCATCGATGATCCATTGATTCCGGTATCTTCGATAAGTTGGAGACGTAACGCCATATGCACCAGCTCGGGTACTGAGCGAGCCTCCATTTTTCGCATCATCTGGCCGCGATGTGCCTTGACAGTGATTTCGCTGATGCCGAGGTTGTAAGCGGTTTGTTTGTTGAGTAGCCCTTTGACAACGCAGGACATCACCTCCCGCTCTCGTTGGCTCAACGTGCCGTAGCTGGTGCGAAGGTTTGCAAGTTCCTCGTCTTCGCGATGGAGCGTCTCGCTGTTTCTTACGGCACCCCCTATCGCATCCAGAAGCGCCGCGGTATCGATGGGCTTTGTTAGAAACTCGAAGGCGCCGGCCTTCATCGCCCGGACGGTCATCGGAACGTCGCCAAATCCGGTGACGAAGATTATTGGAATCCTTCTTCCACCGGACGTCAGCATCCGTTGAAGATCGAGACCAGTAAGACCGGGCATGTTGACGTCGAGGACGATGCAGCTTGGGTCGCGAGTCGGCGAATGATCGAGGAACTCTTTGGCGGACGCGAACAAAGCTGGCGACCATCCCGCCGAGGAGATCAGCAGCTCGAGCGACTCTCTGATTGACAGATCGTCATCGATCACGACGACAAGCGGTCTGTCTGCTGCCCCTGTCGATTGCGTCCTTGTGCGATCGAGGCTGACTGAGGTGATGCTGTACATGGTGTTGCTCCCTCTATTCCGCCCTTGTTGGCTTTTTAAAAACCAGATCTAGCGCATCGCTTAGCTCAATGTCACTGAATGGTTTGTAGAGGCATTCGACGGCGCCCTGTTCAATAAGCGGTCCGCGAATGCCTGCGTCGCTCTGAGCGGTTATGAATAGCACAGGAATATCCATGCCGTTCCGGGCGAGTTCTCGATGTAGTTCGGGACCCGTCATGCCCGGCATGGCCACGTCCAGAATGAGGCATTCGGTCGCTTCGACCACGGGCGAGTGAAGAAACTCGGTTGCCGATGCAAACGATCTGACACCGAACCCGAGTACACGCAGCAGAACTGGAAGGGATTCCCGTACGGAGTCGTCGTCGTCGACAAGACAGACAAATCGTTCCGTCATTCTGCTATCGCCTCCAGAGGTGCTCCTAGGCGCGTTGGAAGGGCCGGCGCGCGAAGTGCGAGATGACGGAACGGCTGCGCTTCGGGGCCTCTTCTTGCGGCCTCGGTACTTCGGCGGTCGATCATACTCACAACCCTCCGCAAAAAACGGGTCTCTGGATCGAGCATATCGATTTGTAGCGTGCTCCGCCATCAAGGATCGCATTTCCCAGGTCAATTCGCTCAGCTCGCTCAAGTCGTTGTCGCGCCGGCTCGTTCACGGCGCACACTCTTCCACTTTGAGAACAGCGCCCGAATTTTTCCATTGTACAAAGGTGTCGTCACGCGTTGGCTCGTCGCGCTCTCGCTTCAGGGGCTTCCCGACACCTAGTCTAGGCACAATAGTCAGAAACTCGCCACTTGGCCATGATTTGAGCTCTTATCGTTCAATGATGATGGAAGGATTTGAAAAAATGGATGTGCAGCTCAGTCAGATCGACGGGAGCGAAGTCAAGTCCGACCGAAACTCCGCTCTCGACGCGCTCATTGACTTCTACAACGCGTT
This sequence comes from Rhizobium sp. BK376, assembly GCF_004341625.1. Taxonomy (GTDB): domain Bacteria; phylum Pseudomonadota; class Alphaproteobacteria; order Rhizobiales; family Rhizobiaceae; genus Rhizobium. Next base: position 17,116 of record NZ_SLZG01000037.1, read on the forward strand.
CAACCGCGCCGACCTGGTCGGCCTCAAGGCAATCTGGGTAGAGGGCGAGGCGCCGAGCATGGACAATCCAGTCGGATGCATACGACGAGGGTGGAAGTCTATTGAAGATGGGTATTCGACGCTCTTCAGCGGCGTGGCGAAGGTACATGTCGCATTCCATGATTTCACAAGCCAAGGCGGATCGGATTGGCACCTCTTTGTTGGCCGCGAGCGAGGAAAGTGCGAAACGCCGGCAGGCAGTATCGACCTCGCAATTCGCACGACCAGATGTTTCGTGGTTGCTGCCGGAAGCTGGCGGCTACTCCATCATCACGGCTCCATCGATGATCCTGCGATGCTCAGGGAGTACCAGCGCATGGTGCTAGGCGAGACGAACCGGACAACAGGAAGCTGAGGTTTGCGCCTCAGTGGCCGACCGATACCTTTGTATAATGTCTTCCCGCCCATTTCCGTGGGAGGTCGGAGTTGGCATGCATTGCAAGGGGGGTCGATGTCTCTTCCAGATAACTCCGACGAGGGCTCCGGAGGGGAGTATGATCCGAACACTTCTCTTTCGGGATTGAAAGAACCCCAACCGCAAATCCCATTCGATCCCGGCGCTATGGTCGAGGCGATTCCCGCCGCAGTATGGGTTACGAAGCCCGATGGCATCGTGCAGTTCTTCAACCGGTTCTATCTCGACTATGTCGGGCTGTCGCTTGAGGAGGCATTGAAGGAAGGCATCCGTGCCGCTGTCCATCCCGATGACGACCGCGCCTTCGTTCAGTTGTTCGACGAGGTCGGCAAAAGGAAGCTTGCGCTCCAGTGTGAGCTGCGGATGAGGGGCGCCGATGGGATCTATCGTTGGTTCATATGCAGTTTGAATCCATCTTTCGACGCAAACAGCAGGCTGCTCGGATGCTGCGGAACATGCATCAACATCGAAGAACGCAAGAAGGTCGAGGCGGAGCTTCGTCGGAATGAAGCATTTCTTGCGCAGGGGCAGCGGTTGACAGCGACCGGAAGCACCTGGTGGAACGTCAAGACTGGCGAGATAATATGGTCCGAAGAGACCTACCGACAGATGGGATATCCGCCCGACGTCGCTCCGACGGTCGATCTCGCGATGAACAGGCTGCATCCCGAAGACGCAGAGCGCGTGGCCGCGACAATCCTTGGAAATTCTGCAAAAGGGCTGGACATCGACATGGAGCATCGTCTCATGATGCCCGACGGCCGTGTGACCCATTGTCGAATCGTGCTCCACAATCAACAGGACAGCGAAAATCCGGTCTATGTCGGAGCAATGGCCAACATCACAGGCTGGAAGGAGTCCGAGGCGAGGGAGCGCCGCAATGCCTTGCTCCTCGCCGCCGGAGAACGCATCGGGAGGACCGGAACCTTCTCGTGGATTACCGACGGCAAGGACCTGACGGCATCTCCAGAATTTCGGAGGATATTGGAATTCGATGAGAACGAAAACATCACAGTCGAAAAGTGTCTCTCTCGAATAGTTCCTGAAGACGTCGCGACCCTCATCGGCAAGACGCCCGGGACCTTGGCGGAAATGGCAAACGCCGAGCATGACGTTCGCATCAGGGCAACCGACGGCTCGATACGGCATATAAAATTCATCGGCCAAGTCGAAACCCGGGAGGATGGTCGGGAGGAATGCCTCGGCGCCGTCCGCGATGTCACCCAACAGAGACAGGCGGAAGAGATGCTTGATCAGCTTCGGACGGAGTTGTCGCGGCTCACGGGAGCGATGAGCATCGCCGAAATGGCTGCTTCGGTTGCGCACGAGGTGAATCAGCCGCTTGCAGGGATGGTGGCGAATGCCAGCACGGTCCTGCGGATGCTGTCGACTGAGACACCCGACGTTCCTGCAGCGTTAGAGGCCGCGAGAAGAGGTTTGAGGGATGCCAACCGAGGCGCCGAGGTCGTACAAAGACTGCGCGCTTTGTTTAGGAAGGAGCTTCCAGTGATGTCTCTGGTGGATCTCAACGGGGCGGTGCGCGAGGTTCTTCTTCTCCTCCGAAGCAGTATTCGACGCAACAGGATCGCCTTGCGAAGCGAACTAGCACTTGAACTGCCTCTGGTTCGCGGAGATCGCGTGCAGCTTCAGCAGGTCGTGATGAACATGCTGAAAAACGCAATCGAGACCTTGGAACATGTGTCCGATCGGCCGAAGTCGGTGCAGGTCGTGACGGGGCTCACCGGAGACGGCGAGGCGGAGTTTGTCGTACAGGACAATGGTCCGGGTTTGAGGCCCGAGGACATGGCGCGCATGTTCGAACCCTATTACACAAGCAAGCCTCACGGTATGGGCGTCGGGCTGTTTTTGAGCAAGTCAATCGTGGAATCGCACGGGGGTCGGATCTTCATGCGGCCGCAAACAGGATTTGGCGCGGTCTTTGGGTTCACGCTCCCGGTCGCGCGCTCCTGAGATCGGACCAGGCCATATCCATCGCGATCCGATCACTCACGGCGCAGCGTTGCAAAAAGTCGAAGCATGGCTTCCGCTGCTGGGTTGGTGAAGCGACTCGTTAAACGACAACACCAAGGTATTGCCGATACCAAAGTTCAAGTGCGTGTCCTCGCTCCTGCACACAAGATCGACCTCTACCGCGTAGGCCTCGCCATACGTCGGTGGCGGCTTGTAGATCACTTCCTGCGAGCATTGTGAAAAGTCGAATGCAGTCTATTAACAAGCAGAAAAGAGGACTTCCATGCCTACCATCGCAAAAGGGTACGCGGCGACCGATGCTTCGAAGCCGCTTTCGCCGTTTACATTCGAGCGTCGAGATCCCAATCCTGAAGACGTGGTCATCGAAATCAAGTATGTCGGCATCTGCCACACCGATATCCACTCGGCCCGAAACGAATGGAAGAACGCGGTCTACCCGATGGTGCCGGGCCACGAGATTGCCGGCGTCGTTACCGCAGTCGGTTCCGAGGTCAGGAAGTTCAAGGTCGGCGACAGGGTCGGCGTTGGCTGCTTCGTCGACAGTTGCGTCGGTTGCGCTTCCCGCGACCTGGACAACGAACAATACATGCCTGGACTGGTCCTTACGTACAATGCCGTCGAGGCCGACGGAAAGACGGCGACGCAGGGAGGGTATTCCGATCATATTGTCGTCAAGGAGGGATATGTCCTGTCCATTCCGGACAATCTTCCGCTCGACGCCGCAGCTCCGCTTCTGTGCGCAGGCGTGACCCTCTATTCGCCCCTTCGGCATTGGCACGCTGGTCCGGGCAAGAAGGTCGCCATCATTGGCATGGGCGGTCTCGGACACATGGGCGTTAAGCTCGGTTCGGCGATGGGCGCGGACATAACGGTGCTTTCCCAATCCCTTTCGAAAAAGGAGGACGGACTGAAGCTGGGCGCCAAGGAGTACTACACGACTAGCGACACCACCACGTTTGAAAAGCTGGCTCGCAGCTTTGACCTCGTCCTCTGCACCGTCTCCGCGGAAATTGACTGGAACGCTTACCTTAATCTCCTGAAGGTCGATGGGACTATGGTACTGCTCGGCGTTCCTGAGCATGCGATCCCGGTCCATGCTTTCTCTCTAATCCCGGCACGCCGGAGTCTTGCCGGATCACTGATCGGGTCGATCAAGGAGACGCAGGAGATGTTGGACTTCTGCGGCAAGCACAGGATCGTTTCCGAAATCGAGAAGATCAAAATTCAGGAAGTCAACGAAGCGTTCGATCGCGTTCTGAAAAGCGACGTGCGGTACCGGTTCGTTATCGACATGGCTTCGCTAGCCTGAGTAACGGTTTGGTCGGAGCGCATTGACCATGTCTATCCGACGCGGAACGAGCGGTGCGAAGTCCTGGACATATACGTGCGCCGGGACTCTATCGACGACGCCGTCGACGGCGGATATTGCCGATCGACGGATTTTGATTCTAAATTGTTGCGCCTTCGGGATGCGGGAGGGCTTGCAAAGTCAGTAGACGAGTGGCTCCGCATCGAGTGACGAAACGTCGCGACAGACCAGGTGTCACTCGTTTGGTTTTCGTCGAAGCGGGTGCCGAATGACGACTGAAGGGGCCGTTGCAGGCTCGGCAGTTTATGAATTGCGACCAGTTCGCGTTGGAGCGGACTTCATCCTGCATCGCGGCTTCGAGAAAACCACTCGAAAGCCTGTACTTGCCGTTTCACCTGCGTCTCGACCATTCGATCCCCTCTTACGGGACAGACTCGAACACGAGTTTTCTATTGCGGGGAAAATCGATCGGAAGTGGGCGGCGAGACCGCTCGAGATCATCAGGCATCGGGACGCCGACGTTCTCATCTTGGAAGATCCCGGTGGCACTCCGTTGGACGCCCTACTCGACAGACAGCCAGGACGGAGGCTGGAGCTCGGTCTCTTCCTAAGGATCGCGGTAGGGCTTTCGCAGTCTCTTGGTCAAGTCCATGAGCAAGGATTGATACACAAGGACGTCAAGCCGGAAAATGCTCTCGTCGGTGACGCCGGACACGTGTGGCTCCTTGGCTTCGGTGTGGCGGCCGAATTGGCGCGGCAGCGTCAGGCCCCTAGATCTCTCACGTACATCGCCGGAACACTCGCCTACATGTCTCCGGAGCAGACGGGGCGTGTTAACCGAAGCATCGACGTGCGAAGCGACCTATATTCACTCGGCGCGACGCTGTTCGAACTTTTAACCGGCGCGCCGCCCTTCGACGCCGTGGAGCCGATGGAACTCATCCACTGCCATATTGCGCGGCAGCCGCCCTCGGTGAAGGAACGGGTCCCCGAGACGCCGAGCGTGTTGTCCGCGATAGTCGAGAAGCTTCTGGCGAAATCTGCCGACGATCGATACCAGTCCACAGCTGGACTGGAGCGTGACCTTCAAAGATGCCTCGACGCTTGGTCTTCGCAAAACTGCATAGAGGATTTCGCGCTCGGGATATCCGACGGCCCGGCAAGGCTCGTCATCCCGGAAAGGCTTTACGGACGATCCGTCGAAATGGCCGCGCTGAAATCGGCTTGCGAACGGATCATGGGGGGCGCAAGCTCGGAGCTGTTTCTCGTCGGCGGCCAGCCCGGCGCGGGAAAATCCTTTCTTGTTCGCGAATTCATATCGCGGCAAGCGCCTGCGGGCATCTTGTTTGCTGCCACAAAATTCGAAGCTCACCTCCGGAACAGCCCGCTCGCCTGCGTCGCGCCCGCGCTGCAGGTTCTCGTAAAGAATGTCCTGAGCAGAGACCGTGCCGAAGTTCAAGGCTGGACGAGACAGTTTAAGGAGGTGCTAGCTGCGAACGCCCGGCCGGTGATGGATCTCGTTCCGGAACTGGGTTTCGTGCTGGGATCGACACCTCCGGCGGCGGACCTGCCGCCACCCGAGACAACGCGACGCTTTCAAGCGGTTCTGCGAGATTTCGTCGGGCTGTTCGCACGGCCGGATCATCCGCTGGTTTTGTTCCTGGACGATCTGCAGTGGGTCGACCGCGCAAGCCTCGACCTCGTCGAACAGCTGCTCGTCCATGCCGACGAGCCCGCAAGCGTTCTGATCATCGGGACGTACCGACAAAACGAGGTACACGACGACCATCGGCTGATCCAAAAACTTGCCACCCTGCGTTCGAAAGGAGCGGCGATCACGGAAGTTTCGCTCCAGCCTCTGGAGGAGGAAGATCTCGGTCGGATGATTTGCGACGCCTTGCACTCCGATCCTGCATACTCTCGTTCGCTTTCGCACCTGGTCCAAGGCAAGACAGGCGGCAATCCTTTCTTCGCAATTCAATTCCTTCATTCGCTGGAGGACGACGGATTGCTGGCCGTCGATCGCACGAACCGGCGATGGATCTGGGACGAGCCCGGCATCCGTAGCCGAAACTATAGCGACAACATCGTAGATCTGATGGTCGTCACGTTGAAGAAGCTATCCACCGGAACGAGAGACGCTCTCTGTTGGCTTTCATGCTTTTCTTCCACGGCAAACATCGAGCTTCTGGCCGCCGCTTGCGCGGTGACGGTGCAGGAACTCCACGAACTGCTTCGGGAGGCCGCCAGGGCAGAATTGGTCGCATGCTCCGATGACGGCTACGCATTCGAGCACGATCGGATCAAGGATGCGTCCTATTCGCTGATCCCTGAAGAGATGAGGTCCTGGCGGCATCTTAGGATCGGCCGACTGCTGCTGGCCGACTCGAGCCTGGAAGAGCCCGACGCCGGAATATACAAGGTCGTAGAACAGTTCAGTCGCGGCAGGAAGACCATCGAGACCGCTGACGAAATCCTTCAAGTAGCGAAATTGAATTTGGTGGCGGCAAAGCTCTCCAAGAATTCTGCGGAACATGCCGCCGCGCTGTCCTACCTGAGGGAGGTCGATGAACTCCTGCCCCCGGACCGTTGGTCCTCCCACTATGCCATGGCCTTCGATTGCGAGCTGACTTTGGCCGAGTGCGAGTTCGTCATGGGCGATACGGCGAGCGCCGAGAAACGGCTCGAGCTGTTAGCCGATCGTGCAGTGACGTTAATTGACCAGGCTGCAGTCGCCTGTCTTCGCGTCGATCTGTATGTCGTCCTCATGAGGCCGCAGCGTGCCCTGCAGATAGGCGCCGATTTTCTTCAGACGGCGGGGTTTGCCATACGGCTCGACCCGTCGGACGACGACGTACGTAGGGCGAAATCACGTGTGTCGGATCTGATGAATGGAAGGATGGTCGAAGACCTGCTTGACCTGCCGATAATGACCGACCCGAATGAAGAAGCGACGATCAACGTGCTGAACAGGCTGGTCTTGTCTGCTCTATATGGGAACACCACACTTCATTACTTGATCATTTTGCTTATGGTCGAATACAGCATCCGCAAGGGCAACAGCGCAGCTTCCGTACTCGGATATGTTTCGTTCGGCCGCTTCCTCATCACCGAGCACTCCGAATTCCAAACCGGGTACCGGTTCGGCAGGCTTGCTCTGGATTTGATAGAAAAGAAGGAACTGACCACCTTCAAGGCTCGTGCGTATTTCAGCTTCGGGACCGGCGTTAGCTCCTGGTCACAGCACCTGCGTGTTGGACGTTCGTACCTTCGGATCGGACTTCAAGAGGCTAAGCGTAACGGCGACACCCTCTACGTCGGTTATAGTCTGAGCAACCTGGTCGGAAACGCGATCTCGTCGGGAACAAGCTTAGACGAGGTCGATCGGATGGCGATCGATGCGCTCAAGTTCGCGCTTGGTTCCGAATTCCAGATCGCGGCGGGGTTCGTCCTTGGACAGTTGCGTCTGACAAGGTCTTTGACCGGGCTCCCTGTGGACTTCAGAGGGCTTGAAGGTTCCGAGTTTCATGCCGATGATTTCGAACGCGACCTGCTGTGGGCTCGACATCCGCAGACTGTCTCGGACATCTATTGGAGCAGGCGGCTTCAAGCACTGGTATTCCTTGGAGACTACGGTGCGGCGATCGAAGCCGCCCAGCTCGTGAAGACACTTCTCACTACGCCGTGGCCCAATATCGAGGGCGCCGAATATCATTTTTACAAAGCGATCGCCTATTCCAGACGCCTCGCGAACCACGACGGTGCGGTTTCGCCGACAGACGCCTTGGAGCGGATCAGAGAACATCACCGGCGGCTCGAAGCCTGGTCTGTGCATTCCCCGGATAATCTTTCATGCCGTGCGGTTCTTCTCGGAGCGGAAATAGCACGTCTCGAAGGACGCCAGGCGGATTCCGAAGCTCTGTTTGAAAAGGCCATACACTTGGCGCGGGAACAAGGCTTTGTACAAGTGGAGGCGTTGGCGTGCGAAATGGCCGCGGCGTCCTACGGCGCGCGTGGCCTTCGAGAAATTCAAGAATATTTCCTGTCGAAAGCGTGCGAGGCCTATGGTCGATGGGGCGCAGGCGCAGTTCTGCGAAGGATGGGGGTAGAGCCCGATGACATCTATCCAACCCGCAAGCCTGCCTCACAGCGGTCGCCGCTAGGAGAGCAATTGGACGCGGCGGCGGTCGTGAGAGCTTCCCAGGCTATTTCCGGAGAAATGCGTCTGCCTGAACTCATCGACCAGATCATGCATATCGTGCTTGAGAACGCAGGGGCGGAACGCGGATTGCTCATGCTCATGCAAGACGAAGTCCCGGTGGTCGTCGCAGAAGCTCGAACTTTGCCCGGAGCAATTGATGTCGTCGTCAGAGAATCTCCCGCGACGCCGGACGATCTGCCGCAATCTGTACTGGGATATGCGATCAGGGCCCGGCAGCACGTGATCCTGGAGGACGCGGTCGCCGACGACGTATATTCGAATGACGACTACATCACGCGGAACCGGTCCAAATCGATCCTATGCATGCTCATCGTTAGACAAACCAGAGTCATCGGTGTTCTCTATCTCGAAAACAACCTCACTTCCGGCGCATTTACGCAGGAGCGACTGAGCGTCATCGACCTTCTGGCGTCCCAGGCGGCGATCTCGCTTGAAAACGCCAAACTCTATAAAGGTCTGCAGAGGAGCGAGACCTTCCTTGCCCAAGGGCAGATGATCAGCAACACCGGGAGTTTCGGCTGGAGTGCCGCTTCGGGCGAATTCTTTTGGTCGCGCGAGCTTTATGACATTCTCGAATATCCGCCGACCACAAAGGCTTCGATCGAGCTGGCGCTGCAGCGCGTCCATCCAGACGATCGGACCACGGTAGGTGCGATGGTCGAAAACGCCATGCGCCAGGGAGCGGATTTTGACAGCGACCACCGTCTCTGGATGCCAGACGGCCGTATCAAGCATGTTCATGCCATCGGTCGTGCGCTTCACAACGGCGATCTCGATTTCGTAGGATCCGTGCGCGACGTTACTGAACGGGTCGCAAACGAGGAGGCCCTGCGGGAGGTGAAAAGCGATCTGGCCCATGTGGCGCGGGTCACCACTCTCAACGCGATGACGGCGTCGATAGCGCACGAGGTCAACCAGCCGCTATCCGGCATTATAACGAATGGCCACACCGGGATGCGCCTGTTGTCGATGAACCCTCCGGACCTTGCTGGCGTGGCAGAGACAATACAGAGGACGATACGAGACGCCAACAGAGCCTCCGACGTCATCAATCGCTTGCGGGCCATGATCAAGAAGCAAGCGGCAGTTACGGAACTTGTTAATCTCAACGAGGCCGCGCAGGAGGTGATCGTCCTTTCGACGAGCGAACTGCAGAAGGCCAAGGTACTCGTCCGGACAGAATATCGCGACTTGTTGCCCTTGATTCGCGTAGACCGCGTTCAACTGCAACAGGTCATCCTCAATTTGCTGCTGAATGCGATCGAGGCTTTGACCGGCGTGACCGATCGCCCGCGAGAAATTACTATAAGAACGAGCGTGCAGCTGGATGGCTCGGCAAGACTCGACGTCCATGATGTGGGCATCGGCATCGAGGACAAGACCATGGATCGTCTTTTCGAGCCATTCTTCACGACGAAGGCAACTGGCATGGGCGTCGGACTTTCGATATGCCGCTCGATAATCGCCGGGCTTGACGGGCAGCTATGGGTGACACAGAACGATGGTCCTGGATCCACTTTCAGCTTCAGCATTCCTGCCGCCGGGACCGCTTCTGACGGCATCGGAGAACGCGATGCCGTCAGCGGGAGATAGGTGATGCTATCTGAGGACGGCCAGTCCGAGATTGAAAGACCGATCGCGATGCAGAGTGCTGGGTCGCGTGGGACGGCCTCTTTCACCGGAAGTGTGGGTGTCCTGCTCGCGCTGGCCATGTTCATCAACTTCCTCGACCGCGGGAACCTCGCAACCGCCGCGCCGCTCATCAAGGAGGAACTCAACCTCACCAACACCCAATTCGGACTTCTTGTGTCGGCCTTCTTCTGGGTTTATGTGCCAAATCAATTGGCCGCCGCCTGGCTAGTGGTGACTTTTAGCGCCTATCGCGCACTGGTGGTCGGGTTGATCGTCTGGTCGATTGCCACGATACTGACTGGCTTCGCTGGCGGTTTCGTGAGCCTGCTGGCACTTCGTATCCTTCTGGGCATCGGCGAGAGCGCCAGCTTTCCCGCCACCTCAAAGTTGCTGGCTCAAAACCTCCCGCCGGAAAGGCTCGGCTTCGCAAATGCGCTGGTCAGCGCAGGCATTATCCTCGGCCCGGCCGCAGGAACTTTTTTGGGGGGACTTTTGATCGCCCATTTCGGATGGCGGCCACTGTTCATACTGTTCGGTCTCGCTTCGCTGTTGTGGCTGGTTCCGTGGCTGCGGCTTGAACAACGGCCCGTTGAGGAATTGGTCGAAAACAGAAACGCATCCGGACCGACCTTTCGTGAAATACTCACTCGCAGGGAACTTTGGGGTGCGGCGATGGGGCACTTCGCCAGCAACTATACGTTCTACACGATAACAACATGGCTTCCGCTCTATCTGGTGAAAGTTCAAGGCTTTACTATCCCTCAGATGGCCCTGGTCGGTGGGCTGGTCTATGCCGCGTCCGCGTTGTTTTCGCTGTGCGGCGGCTGGATCGCAGATCGCTGGATGTCCGCCGGAGGGAGCGCAAATCGAGTTCGGAAAACCTTCATCGGCGCCTCCTGCGTCGTGGCCATTGTCTGCATGCTTATGTGTGCATCGGGGAATACGGAGCTTGCGGTCGCAGGCCTTCTGCTGTCTTCGATCGGTCAAGGTCTTGGCGGCTTCAACCTTTACGCTATCGGCCAGACACTCGCAGGACCGACTGGAACTGCGAAGTGGATCGGGCTTCAGAACTGCATCGGCAACATGTCGGGAATCGTCGCTCCAATTTTCACCGGGGTGATCGTCGACGCCACTGGGGCATATACACCGGCCTTCTTCGTCGCCGCTGGAATGTCGCTGGCAGCACTCGTGTCTTGGACGATTGTTATACCTAGGATCCAGCGTATCGATTGGAAATGACCAAGGGCAAGGTACCATCCACCCGGATCACTTGGCTGACTCGAGAGACAGCTTCTTTTCGTGAGGATAGAAAGGTCGAATGAGCAGGTGCTGTGCGCCGCCACCGACCAACCCGCCAATCAAGGGGCCCGCGATCGGCACCCACCAGTAGTCTACGACACCGGGAAAGGCAGCTTTGTCCCATCCGGCTAACCAGGCGAATACGCGTGGACCAAAATCGCGGGCTGGGTTCAAGGCCCATCCCTCCAGGTAGCCCGACGATGCGCCGATGACGGCGACGATCAAGCCGATCACGATCGCACCGAAGTTTGCACGCGGTGCGATCGTGTTGAACTCGTCCGTAAGGGCGAAGATACCGAACACCAGAAAGGCGGTGATAGTGATCTCGTTCACAAAGGCTCTCGCGGGAGTAATCGCCAGTCCGGGAGAGGTGAAGAAGACGCCCGACGCGCCGCCTTCGGCACGCGCCATGTGCTGCGTCGCATTGAAGGAGTCTATGACCGAGGAATATAGCCCGTATACGATCGCAGCCCCTATGAAGGCGCCCACCACTTGCGCGATCCAATAGGGCACGACCTTTTTCCAAGCGAAGCCCCGAAACACGGCCAGCGCCAACGTCACGGCTGGATTCGCATGGGTGCCGGAAACCGCGCCCGTAACGTAGATCGCTATCGACACTGAAAGACCCCAAGTGATGCAGAGGCCCCAATATGCCGTTTTGTATGGGCTTGGGTCGTAAAGGAAATACATTGCGGCCGCGGAGCAGCCGAACGTGATGATTATGATTAACGCGACAGCCTCGGAGATTAGCTCTCCAACCAGCTCGTGATAGCGTCCCATTGACCGAACTCCTGTTGATTTCTTCATCGCCGCCCAAGCCGGGTCGCGGCTCGGACTTTATCATCCAGCATCCTTTCGCATCGCATTCAGCGCATGCCTTCAAACTGCCAGAGCGGTTGTCTTTTGATGCTGCGATCCCGCCCGCCACTCGCCGGACAGATGCGCTAGGATCTCGTGCAGGAAGAACTGCGGTGCCTCCGTTGGCGAGAAGTGTCCGACTCCGGGCATGAACCGGAAGGAGAAATTGCTCAAAAATTTGTCGAGTTGGTCAGCCCATGCGGTGGGGAACAGTGGATCATGTTCGGGCCACAGCACGGAAACCGGCTTGTTCAGACGCTCGCCCGCTTGCGGCATGGTTTCTTCAGCGTAGTCCGAAATTGGATTCCCCTCGATAGTCCTGAACCAGGTCACGCCCGCCGTGAAGGCGCCCGGCGGAGAGTAGACTTCGACCATGTGGTCGAGCAGCTCGTCGGTCACGGTAGAACCGGGACCAGACCAGCCGTCGAGATGGACCTTCAGCAACGCACGAATGGCGTCAGGTTTTCCATCGAAGACCTGCTCGACAAGCTTGGTTCTAAAGAAGGTCGCGTGCCAGAATTCGTTCACGGCCTTGACGTCGAGAATCCGTTTTCCCACGCCGGGAAGCGGCGGTGCCAGAACGAGCGCGGAGACGAGGTCCGGGCGGAGTCGCGCCACCATCTGAACGGTGAAGCCGCCAATGTCGTATCCGACAAGAATTACGTCTCGGAGACCCAGTTCTTCGATAAGGCCAATCACCGCAGAGGCCTGGCCGTCTCTGGATAAGGCGGAGTCTCCGCGATCAAGATGCTTGTCGGAGAGTCCGAAGCCGCGAAGGTCCGGAACGACCGTCATGGCGTGAGGCGCGACTAACTCGGCAAGCCTGTCATATTCGTGTCCGTCGCCGGGCGAGCCATGAATCATGACGACGGCCCGACCTGAGCCATTCTTGCGGTAGGCGAGACGGAATCCATCGATTGGTTTGGTGAAAAGCATTGGTTGTCTCCGTACGTTAATGTTGCGCTACTTGCAATTGCGTCCGGAAATACTGGAGTAATTTATCCTCAGCAGCGACAATACTATAGTGTCGCCTAGACCACGGGCTATAGTTACAGATACTAAGGTATTGTTGCTACGTCGAAACGTACGCCATCGTGTAGATGGCCCGAACGGAATGGCTCGCATTGCGATCGAAGCAGCGTTCCGCATATGCGTCTTAAAACGTATCCGCTATTCGCGGGGTCGATGTTTTCGGAGGTGCATTGCGGGCGGGGCATTTACCTAGGCAGCTTGTACCCGTGGCCCGATAAAGGGCGAATTCGTACTGCAGCGTGGATCCACCCATTGGCCAGTCCTTCCGGAATGGGCCGGAGGTTCGTCTTTCGGCGCTTTCGAGATTCAGGTCAGCAACTATTGAGGCGGATGTTCTGCCTCAGATATGGCCAGATTGAACGGGGGGCGCTAGTTTCGGAGCGCGGCCCGCCCTATGCTAGCGGCAAACAGCGGCGTCTCTGCGTCGTTATGCGCTTGCGCGATAGGGTGGTTTTGAGTGCGCAGCAGATCAAAGGGAATTCCCTGGCGCTCCAGGAGCGCGCGCATTTCGTCGGTTGCGAAGGACTGGACGTGCGTCGTGAGTTCGCACCGGTCCTCGGCAATCTTCTTGGCGGTAAGCTCCCATCGCACGTGAACCATCGTCCTGCCATTAGGAGTGAATATGTCCGAGTCGGAATCGAGAATAAGATGATCCTTCTTTGCCAGCGTTTCGATGAAGTGCTGGACCATCAGGCTGCCTCCGATCGTCTCGACGTTGATCGCGACACGCTTGCCGTACGGAGTCTTCGTCGAGCCCGCCGCGATATGCGCCGGCGAACAACTTAGATATTCCTCCTCGGTGATGCCGAAACACCATTTTGGGATGTCAATCTTCTCGATCGGAGCGTTGATGCCCGCCGTGGTGCTCACGTCGACGATCTGGTTCTCTTGCATGGTCAACTCCTTTTAAGGTTCAAACAGGCACCGCACTGCGGCGGCTGCCGAAGGGATGGACGAGTGCTCACAGTGGTCTTCTTTACTTTCAAGGAGATCAGCGATCGGTACCGCGTTCATTGACGAGACGGTCGGAATTACATTGATTTTATCGGCCACCTGTCTCGCTGACGAACTCGCGCAACTGTTGAAGGAGGCGCTCCGGCTGCTCTTCCGCGATCCAGTGACCGCAATCTTCAATGGGTCTGACAGTCACTTTTTCGGCGACTTCCAGGAGCATCTGCTCCGCGATGGGAAGAAAGAAGCTAGCGGTCCCGCCAAGTCCAAGTACGGGCATCTTCAGCTTGCCCTTCTCAGTGAGAATGCGGCGGTTGTCTTCGGCGTCTTGCTCGAAGGCGCGAAACAGTTCGAGGCCTGCTCTCATGGCTCCTGGCGCGGTGTAGTCGGCGACATAGCGTTCGGCGTCAGCGATGGATATTGCGTCGGGATTGGCGCACAGCCTGAGATAGAAGGAGCGTAAGTAGGCAAATTCGTTGCCGCAGATCAGCATCTCGGCCACGTTGCCCGCTGCACCGTGCAGGTGGAAGTGCCACAGCTTGGCCTGACTGAACTTCGTTGTGGCGACGCTCTCCATTCCTGTCGTACCGGCGATAGGCGCTTCCATGACAACCAGACGGTCGATGTCTTCGGGAAAGAGTGCCGCAAATGCGTACCCGACTTGCATACCGAGGTCGTGGCTGACGACGGTGATCCGCTTTCTGGCGCCGAGGTGGTCGAGCAACGCTTTGATGTCCTTTGCCATCGTGATTTTATCGTAGCCCGCTTGAGGTTTGGACGATCCGCCTGCTCCCCGGTAGTCTGGAGCCACGACGAACCAACCGTCGGCACGAAGCGGCTCTATGATGTGTCGCCACTCCCACCATGTTTGCGGCCAACCGTGTAGCAGCACCATTGTGCGGACATCCTGGCCGTCCCGCGGTGACATTCCCGCTGTCACGTAGTGAATGCGAACATCCGCATGATCGAACATGTTGTGTTGAAGGCGCTGCATGCGTTATCTCCTCTAGCCGACATTGCCAGTGCCGAAACTATCGGCCTGATGGGACGCTGCGCGAAATTGCACGATGGTGTGAATGGCCCGCACCTTGGTGTCGATGGCGCGCCGGGCAGTTCGGACTTGATCGGCTCTGGAAACTCGGCCAGTCAGGTGATCACGGGCAGCGATCGATCAGTGGATGAAAGACGTCGCTCCAAGCCCGATCTTGGAAGATGGTTCGCGCACTGACTGGCTCGATGGCCGCTCTTCAAACGTTCTACGAAGCGGAGCTTCGGTCCACTTGCTGTTGATCGTCGAACGCCGGTGTCTGCGGATCCGTAACTCTTTTTATGCGCCGCGCACGATACCACCGCCGTCAGGTTGATACGGGCAATCCCGGCAGAATCCTTGCGCAGTCTGCGCATTGCCTGAGGCTGTGCGAAACCTTCCGGCACTGCTTCGTTATCGCAGCGAGCCGAAGGTCTTGGACACCGAACTGTTCGTACAATTCAAGGCCCGATGCCGTATGGCTATGCCGCAAGTGTGACTTCCACCTTGGTTCAATCCTGACCGCATCCAAAAAACATGTAAATGATCGGCTGCATCTCTGATGAGATGGACGCGATCTCTCGCACAACAGCGTCCTCGCGAGGAATTCGGTCACCCGGGTGTCCAGGCGACCAATGGCAGGTTCCGGATGTTCAGCCTCGGCGGCTCGGCCGGAGATTACCGCGGCGCTGTAGAGGCTGAAGATCGGCTTCATCGCCAACCCGCGGACTTCGCTAGCAGCTGCGATCGCGGCCTTTATAGCCAGGCCGCGATGCCATTGAACCGAAGCGTCGAGCAGATAGTCAATGAAGACGAGAGTTACAGCGCCGACGAACATGTTGCCTGGGTACTCGCCGGATACACCGTCCTGTGGAGTATCAGAGATGCCGAGCGGCGCGAGAAGCGAGAGCTGGGCGACCGATTGGCTGGACGAATCCAATCAATCGTCTCCGGTAGGTTGTTTGGCTGGACGCGACAAAGGTCATTACAGGGAAAAAAGCAACAGTTGCGAAATGACCTCCCGGTTCCATAAATTAGGTTATGCGATTTTCAATCCAAGATTGAAATGCCGGTCGCTCATTTCTTGGCGGCACGGGCGCTCGGCTTCGTCTTAAGCTGTTATCTAATCAGGCTTTCTTTACTATTTTCGCAGCAATCTTCTGCGCACTGTTCACACGCAGGAGCTGTTTTGTCTTTTCCCCCGGGCATTCTCGGTATATAAAGCTGTCACCAAGCAGCGCCAACGTTCGCTCTGACGGACGAGGAGGGACTCTACGGGGCAAGAACAAGAGGAGTGCGAAATCGTACGCTAAGGGCGAACAGAATGAGAACTTATGTGACCCGCCGCAGCCCGGCTGGCAGACGAAGCGATCGAAATCCGTGCGGCATCTGATGTTCGGCATCCCATGTGTAGGTGCCGGTTAGGTTGATATGCTCCCAACTGAGCGGCGAGATGTGCTTCAACAGAGTATCAGGAATATCTCGACCCGCTCGCTTCAGCTGTGTGATTGCACGGTC
>NZ_SLZG01000038.1 GCF_004341625.1 Rhizobium sp. BK376
AACATGCTGCTCTGCCATCCCATGCACCCTCGTTGGAATGCCAAGGATGGCCGATCATCGTTACCTGAGAGTTAATCTGCCAAAGTAGTGCTAGGCTCTGGAGACCTACAAAACACGTAGGGATCACAGGAGCGTTTCAAGACCTTGAGCCATGTCGCCGAGCCCCAGCGTTGCAGTCGATCCGCCGCGACCGATGCCTTCGGCGGACAAGTAGGCATCCTTTTCAGGCACGCCGGCTTCAACCATGGCACCGACGATGCCGCCAACGGCTCCGCCTGCAACCGCATCTGCGACTGCACCTGCAGCCGTCGCCGCAAGCCGTCCTGCAGCAACGAACGGACCGACGCCTGGGACTGCAAGGGTACGCCTCAGACGGTGCTCTTAGACCATAGCTGGCGTCTCGCGTCCGTCTGGGGAACAGCTGGATAGGAGGTCGATGAGCCCTCGAACGACTGGCCCGCTGCAAATGAGAACGCTCCGAGCGGAGAAGCTGGCCGTGAGTGATCCGATCGATCCAGATGATGGACCCGGCCTCTGCAGCAAGTATAGGGGGGCCGGTGGGCCCGCGCGGCAACAGCGGAGCGACGACTAGGGGGCCAGCCGCCACGGAGCAACCGGCTGGAAACGACCCGCATGTTGATCCTCCTCGGCATTGTTCGCATTTTATTAAGTTTGTTCTCAAATATTCGTGTGCGAGGGCGATCTTGATCTGGGCGCGCGAGTTCATCTCGCAGCGGACAATGGAGACAGCCATGGATCAACGTACTGTGATTATCGTGGAAGATGAACCTCTGCTCCGGATGGCGCTTGCCGATGCGCTGATCGACGAGGGCTACGACGTGATGGAAGCGGGAAACGCCCTTGAGGCTATCGCGTTGTTGGCGAACGCCGCATTCGCTGCAGTCATCACCGACATCGACATGCCCGGAGGACTGAACGGCCTCGAACTTGCTCGCATTGTGTCCTCGACCCATCACGACGTCGCGCTCATTATCGCGTCGGGTGGCCATCGTCTCGGGCCAGAGCAGCTGCCCGATCGTGCGCGCTTCGTTTCCAAACCGTATGACCTTCAGAACATGACCGCAATGCTGAAGGCGATGACCGAAACGGATACCTTTGACGATGCGAGCAGCCAAGCGCTTCAGGCAGCATAGTGGCCGGTTCAATGTCAGAATCTTGCCCGACTGCCGACCGAAACTGGTGACCCAGTTGGAGTGGGCAGAAGAAGTTTTCTAAGTCAGGCGAGTGACATCTGCTAGCCGAGGTCCAATCCACTGCGCGAACATCCTTTGTGGAACCGGGAACCTGCCTTTGAATTATAACAGGATGAACCAGATCCTTACCGAAATCGATACGATCGCAGCCGGGGCCAAGCTTGCTTCTGGCCTTGTTTACATCCCAGGGCTGGAGACAGGCATCACCCGTAGGATGGGCGCGCACGGCTTCCTCTACTACAAGCCCGACGGTAAACGGATCACCGAGACTTCGGATATCGCTCGCCTGAATTCGCTGGCAATTCCGCCCGCATATACGAACGTTATAATATCCACCAATCCGTTCTCGCATCTCCAGGCGATCGGAACGGACGCCAGGGGACGGCGGCAGTATCGATATCACGCTGACTGGCACGCCGAGCGCGGAAAGGCGAAGTTCGAGCGCCTCGGGGATTTCGCGGAACGATTACCTGACCTGCGCGAGAGGGTTGACGCTGGGCTTCGATCGCGCGGTCTAAACATGGAGAAGGCGATCGCCACGGTCGTGTGGATGCTCGACAATCTTTATATTCGTATCGGGAACGCGGCCTACGCCGAAGCAAACAAGTCCTTCGGCCTCACAACCCTTCGAAGCCGTCACGTCAAGGTCGAGGGCGGTAGCGTCAAATTTCGTTTCAAGGGGAAGTCGGGCAAGGAATGGAACCTCGCTCACAGCGACCGCAGGATCGCCAATGTCGTCCGCAAACTGCAGGAGCTACCCGGACAGCACCTATTTCAGTACCTGTGCGACGAGGGCGGATGCCGTCAGATTTCGTCGAACGACGTCAACTCCTACATCAAAGAGACGACGGGTGAGGATTTTAGCTCACGGCAGTTTCGTACCTGGGGCGCAACTTGCATGGCAGTTGAAGCCTTGGCCTCATTGCACGCGGCTCCCTCGAAACGAGCGCTCGCTCGCCAACTCAACGAAGCAATCGACTCTGTTGCTGCCAGGCTCGTCAACACACGATCGGTTTGCCGTGCATCCTACATACATCCCGCCGTATTTGAGGACTTCGAAGCGGGAATGCTTTCGGAGGTCGTTAAGATGAGGATCAGAAGCGAGCGGTTGCTGACTTGGATGGATGAAGAGGAAATCCGCGTTCTCCGCTGGCTCAAGAAGCGGGACCGCAAGCAGCTTCTTCCGACACCGCCGGGATCAACTTGAAGTACCGGCAAGCGGAACGACCCGATCGCAGCGACGTTGCTCAACGGTGCCATTCAAGTCTCTAACCTCGCTTCCGGACCCAACGACCTCCATGCCACGAATTGCCATCATCGGATCTGGACCTACCGGGATCTACACCCTCGCTGGTCTGATTTCGTCATCCGCGCCACTGTTGAGATCGGCGGTGGAAAAGTCGGCCACGGTAGCGGCGGAATAGTCCAGCCGCGGGCGGAGTAAAATCCGGCCACCTATTTCCTTTCTGCAATGATCGCAGGAGGGACAGGGGATCTACACCGTGGAACTTTATTTGAGGGTTCGCCTGGCTGTTTCCGAAGGGATGACGCAGCGTCAGGCAGCAAAGCATTTCAACGTATCGCGCGACAGCGTGGCCAAGATGCTGTCGTATTCGACACCGCCCGGCTATCAGCGATTTTTCGACACGAACGGGAATACCAGCGCCCTTTATCGTCGATCTCTTTGCTCGGAATGTTATCGAGGATCTCGACCCCGACATCGAGCAGCATTTGGGTCGGTCCGCAACGCCGCCATCACAGATGCTAGAGGTGAGGGTGGCTCAGAATGCGGTGAAGGAGGACGCTCCTGTTGAGGCACTGCCGCTGATCGACGTTTTGGCTACCCTTTCCAGAAGAAGGGTGAACTGCTTAGCTGCAGCTATGTCGGCAATCTTGTCTGCGCGGTTGTCAGTCTGGCTTGTCCCGGGCCAATTGCCTCTGATGGCCAGGCTTCGCGTACGCGACTTCGCTGTGGTCAGTCAGTTGCTTCAAGGCGAAGCTGAGACGGCAGGTTTTTGTGATATGCCAGCAGATGTCCGATCTGTGTCTTCGGTTCTCGGTCTGAGCAAAGCAAGCGTCCTCTTACTTCGGCGAGGTGCGTTTCTCCCCAGCAATCCTACTCTTGCAGACGTTTTTTCGTTCCGAGAGGCGTTCGTCTCCAGTTCGGAAGTTCAGCGTCGCTTGAGGATTGCCGGAGAGGTTCGTCACTCCACATACATCAACAATGAATTGGAATTGATTGGCTCGGACAAGATCGGCGCCAAACGCCGGAGAACTAGCATAGCGCTTCGGGAGAGAGCCGCCGTGGAAGCTTATTATGGCAATAGGCTGGCCGCGCGAGTATGATGCGAAGCCCAGGCGCGCAGGACGATCATGACGCAGAATCAATTTTTGCCCTGGCATTAGAATCATACCTCGCTTTCTTTTTCAAAGAATACAAGCACTTAGTAGAACGGATTTGTGCCGTTCCCAATATCAGGTGGGCCAAGCTTGAAGAGCGCGGGCGACGGTCCGGTATAGGTCTTCTCTGCTGGTGCCCGATTGTGCATCCACAGCCATGCCCCACCCGATTGTCAGCAGGTATTTTGCGAGTTCTTCCGGATCCGTCTCAGGCGGCAAATCACCACTTGCAACGGCCTCCTCCAATCGTTGCCGGAGCCTTGCCCGGCGAGCAGCGCGCAGTTCCAAGTGCCTGCTGTCGCCGGCTTCGCCGGTTTGGGACCCAGACATTGCACATCTGACTGCAAGGCATCCCGGAGGATGGGACGGGTCCGTATAAATTTCGGCAAGTCGGTAAAGCATGACTTCGGCAACACGGCGGGACGTGCGCTCTTTCAGCGCCTCTTCGGCATAGCCGAGATAGGTGTCATAATAGCGGCCGAGAACCTGCCTGAAGAGGCCGTCCTTGCTGCCGAAAGCGAAATAGAAGCTCGGCGGCTTGATGCCGATCGATGCAGTCAGGTCGGCGAGCGATGTACGATCGTAGCCGTTCTGCCAGAAAAGCGTCGTCGCTTTTTCGATCGCCGTATTCACAT
Organism: Rhizobium sp. BK376; assembly: GCF_004341625.1. Lineage (GTDB taxonomy): Bacteria > Pseudomonadota > Alphaproteobacteria > Rhizobiales > Rhizobiaceae > Rhizobium. The sequence goes on from NZ_SLZG01000038.1 coordinate 4,250, forward strand.
CAAATGCCCTCGAACGTGCCATGCCTCAGATCCGCCTTCAGATATCTGTCATATATAGTGATCACTACAAAAAATTCTTGACGACTTCCAGCCCTTTCAAATATAGCGATCACTATAGTTGACTTCCAGCGGCCACTTGATCGCGTGGCTGCGAAAGGACGCCGCAATGAAATACACAAAATTCAGCCGAACGGGCTGACGGTTTCGGAGCTCTGCATCGGCACCGGCATCTTCGGAATGCAGACTGACGAGGACCTCAAGGCAAAGCTCGACGAGCTCAAAAACGACTATCGCAAGGGCGACGCCACGGCCGCTTCCCGCAATTCATTTTCAAATTTCACTTTCTTTTGGAGATTGTTCGCCATGGCGATCATTGGTTCGACAGTAAATCGACGTTTCGTTCTGGCAAAGCGTCCGGAGAGCCCCACAAGTCCGGCTTCACGGGATTTGTTCGAGCTTCAATCGGTGGATGTCCCGGAATTGGCCGATGGCGAATTCCTCGTTGAAAGCCACTGGATGTCGCTTGACCCCTGGATCAGGGGAACCATGAACGGCAACCGCAGCTATCAGGCGTCCGTCGAACTCGGCGACGTCATGCGCGCGCTTTGTGCTGGCCGAGTCGTCGTATCCCGAAATGCGGCATTTCCGGTCGGCACGCCCGTATCTGGAATGCTCGGCTGGCAAGACTATGCGGTAACCGACGGTACCCTTATCCGGAAAATCCCGGAAAATGCTCCGCTGGAACTTGGCCTCAATCTCCTCGGCATTAACGGGCAGACGGCGTGGTTCGGCATAAATGACATAGGCAAGCCGAAAGCCGGCGAGACGGCCGTGGTCACAGCCGCGGCTGGAGGCGTTGGAAGCATCGCCGTTCAACTTCTGAAGGCTGCCGGATGCCGCGTCATTGGACTGGCCGGCGACGACGAAAAATGCGAATGGGTGAAGTCGATCGGCGCGGCCGACTGCATCAATTACAAGACCACTGACATAGGCAAGGCACTGAGCGTGCTCTGCCCTGACCGTGTCGACGTCGTTTTCGACAATGTCGGCGGCGCCATGCTGGACGAACTCCTGCTGCACCTGAATACCAACGCCCGCATCGTTTTGAGCGGCGCCTTGTCCCGTTATAACGCGAAGCCTGAGCCACTTACGAACTGGCTGCAACTGCATATCAATCGCGCCACGATGAAGGGCTATATCTTCCTGGATCATTTCGACCGCTTTGACGAGGCGGACACCGATATGATGCGCCGGTGGGAGCGTGGCGAACTGCTATATCGCGAGCACATCATTGACGGCTTGGAAAACGCGCCGGACGCGCTATCGAAACTCTTCGATGGATCCAATCGCGGCAAGCTGCTCGTGAAGATCAGATAGAACTGATTTTGCCGCCGTCTTCAGGGGCAAGGTTCGGTTTGTCCTTTTTAGTCCACGATGCTCATAGAATATCGTGGGCATGGAACGCGGAAAGGTCGGCGATCCAGGCTGGTGGCCGTCAGCTCTCCGGGATGTTTTCGCGAAAAATCACCTGCAGTCGCGGTGAATGATAGTCGCCCGGCAGGCCCTGGATCGTCCGGCTCAACATGGAAAGCGCCTCGCGCGCCTCGACCCGCGGGTTCTGGTCGATCACGGCATCGACCGTGCCGTCGAGTAGGAAAGCCTTGTTGTGATCGGTCAGTTCGTGGCCGACGAAGATGATCTGACGGGCGCGGCCGGTTTCCTGCAGGGCCTGGCCGATGCCCTGATTGCCGGCACCGATATTGTAGATGCCGGCGAGATCGGGATGGCGTTTCAGAAGGGCGAGCGCCTCCGTATAAGCTCTTTCGCGATCGTCACGGATTTCCCTTAATTCGACGATTTCAAGGTCGGAAAAATCCTCGCCGATAATGTGACGGAACCCCATCTCGCGCTCCTCATGGCCGCGATAGGAGAGTGAGCCGGCAAAGAGCGCGATCTTGCGCTTGACGCCGCGAGCGAGGAACCGGCCGAGCAGGTAGCCGGCAAGACGTCCTGCTGCACGATTGTCGATGCCGATATAGCCGATGCGCGGCACATGCAAGATGTCGGAGACGAGGGTGACGATCGAGACGCCTGATGCGGCAAGATTGCGCATCGCCTCGCGCACCGTCGGATGGTCGAGCGCGATCACGCCGACCCCCAGCGTCTTGCCATGCAGATCGTTGAGCGTTCGTGCCAGCGTATCCGGATTGAACCCCTCGATCGAATGGATATGGACGTCGAGCTCGCTGTGGTGCTCGGCCTGCCGCTCCAAGTGGGTGAGAAGATTGGCAATGAAAGTATTGGTGCCGGCAGGCAGGACGAAATCAAGCCGGATCTGGTTTGTCGCAGAAGGAAAGGGCAGGCTTGAGCCAGCTAGATAACCCAGCCGCCGCGCGGTCTCGATCACGACCTCGCGGGTGCGTTCCTTGACGCCGTTGCGATTGTTCAACACCCGGTCGACCGTCGCGCTGGAAACGCCGGCCTCACGAGCAATGTCCGTCAATGTCGATCGCAAACCGATTCCCTTCCAGAGCAATGATGGGAAATGATGTATTTCTAATCGTCCGGGATGCAAGAGGCGCAGCGTGCCGCTCCCAATGTTTTGCACTTTTGCTTTTGTTTCGCGATCATTTTCCATCAGTGCAAACCGCTCTGCCATCTTGATAAGGGGAACAAGGACGGCGAATTCGACGGGTAATGATGTAAATTGATTTGTTATGATGTTGACATCGATCATTTCCGTCGTCAATAATCATCACCATTCGGCAGAGGAGGAAGCTGCCGACTGGGAGGAACACCGAAATGTCGAATATTTTTCGCATGTCGCGGCGCGACCTGCTGGCCACTGGCGGCCGGGCGCTTGCATTGACTGCAGCTGCGGGCATTGCGCCGCAATTCATCCGGCCCGGCCGTGCCTATGCCGCCGATGCTCTCGCTCCTGGCATGATTGGTGGCCCGACGGGCTTCGACGGCGCCGAGCGCTACCAGTATGGTCCGGATACGCCGGAAGGCCGGGCGATCGAAGCGATCAAGGAAATGAAGGGCGCCGGCAAGGCGCCGGCAAAGATCGTTCTCGGCCTGTCCGACGGTTCGATCGGTCAGCTCACCAAGCCGTTTCCGGCAGGAGCGCCGTCGATCAAGGAACTTTGGGAGAAAGAGACCGGTATTATCCTGGATGTCGTCGGCGTGCCGAACGGCCAGGAATTTACCAAGACGATGCAGGATATTTCCACCAAGGGCGGCGCCTTCGACATCTATGCCGTCGAATGGAACCGTCTGGGTGACCTCGCCGAAACCGGCGGCATCATCAAGATGGACGATTACGTTGCCGCTCACAAGCCGGAATGGGACGACCCGCAGCGCGGCTATGTCAACGGCCAGAAGGGCGTTTCGCTGCTCAACCAGTATCGCGGCTCGACCTACGGCGTCTCCCTCGACGGCGATTTCCAGATCTGGAACTACCGCACCGACCTCTTCAACGACGAGAACGAAAAGAAGGCCTTTGCCGATAAGCACGGCTACCCCCTGGCACCGCCGACGACATTCAAGCAGCTCGACGAGATCGCCGCCTTCTTCCATCGTCCCGACAAGGGGCTGTTCGGCTGCACCGATCTGCGCAATCAGGGCTGGGGTTATACCAACTGGTATCAGCGCTTCACCTCGATGGCCTCGCCCAACCAGTATCTGTTCGGCGATGACGGCAAGCCGCTGATCAATTCAGACAATGGCCACAAGGCGACGCAGGAATACATCGACTCCCTGTCCTACCATTCACCGGATGCGATCTCCTGGGGCTGGCCGGAGCAATATGGCAATTTCGCCGGCGGTGGCGCGGCCATGACTTGCGCCTTCTCCAACCTGCCGAAGTTCCTCGACAACAAGTCGAATGAAGGTTCGAAGATAACGGGCAAGGTCGGCTCCGCTCTGCCGCCAGGCCGCGAGATCAACGGCCAGCTCGCGCGCCGCTCGGTACTCTGGCTCAATCTTTCGGCCTCGATCTCTTCGCAGAGCAAGAGCCCGGAAGCGTGCTACCTGCTGCTGCAATGGCTCGGTTCCAGCCGTATCTACTCCTGGATGACGGCCAATCCCGGCGGCTATTTCGATCCGTTCCAGCTGTCGAATTTTGCCGATCCGCTCGTGCGCGAGACCTATCATGCCTATCACATGGACGTGGTGCGCGAGACTGTCAGCCGCACCGTACCCTCGATCAACTATCCCGGCGCCACCGCCTTCCACAATGCGCTTGATGAAAACCTAGTCGCGGCGCTGACGAAGACGAAGACCGCCGAGGCTGCCATGGCCGACACCGAGAAGCAGTGGACGCGCATCGCCCGCCGCATCGGCGAAGACAAGCTGATCGAGGCGATCAAGAGCAACAAGCAGGCCTGGCCGACCGTGCTCGACCCGATCGCCGGCTGATGCTTCCTTCGACGTCCGGGCGGGATTGCGCCGCCCGGACATCTCGACATCACTCTATATCGCAAGTGCCATGAACCGCTCGCTCCCCTTTGAAATCTTCCGCTACTGCGCCATCCTGGCCGCGCTTGCCGTAACGCTGGTGCCGACGCTCTGGATGGCGTCTATGGCCCTCAAGCCGATTGCCGAATGGTCGGCCAGCGGCGCCGACCTGACCTGGTGGCCGAAGCATCCGACGCTCGACAATTTTCGCTTCATCTTCGGCACCTCGACGAATGACCTGATCGTCGCGCTGGACCGGACGGCGGGCAAGCCGATCCTGTCCTCGTTGCTGTCGGCAGTGTTCGGCACGCTGATCGCCATGGTCTGCGGAACGTCGGCCGCCTACGGCCTGTCGCGCTTCGGTTCGGGTCAGAACCTGCCGCTGGCGCTGATCCAGCTGCGCCTGTTTCCGCCGATGGCCGTGATGATCCCCGTCATGATCATGTGGGCCTTTCTCGGCATCATGGACAGCTGGTGGGGCCTCGCGCTGATCTACGGCATCGTCACCCTGCCTTTTGCCTTCTGGCTCATGAAGACCTTCTTCGACGATATGCCGCGCGAGATCGAGGATGCGGCGCTGGTCGAAGGCTGCTCGCGCTTTCGCGTCTTCATGAAGATCACGCTGCCGATGATGCGTCCGGCGCTCGCCAGCTCGGCGCTGTTCGTCTTCATCCTCAACTGGTCGGACTATCTGATCGCGCTGCTCCTGACGACGCGCGAATGGGTGACGATCCCGGTCTATATGGCCTCGCTATCGTCCTCGATGACCGGCCAGCTCTATGGCGCCAAGGCTGCCCTTGGACTGATCGCCGCCGTGCCACCCGTCATCATGGGCATTGCCATCCAGCGCCATCTGGTGCGCGGCCTGACATTCGGGGCACTGAAACAATGAGCGTGCTTGCAACCGAGGAGAAACTGCCTGTGGCCGGCAAAACCGCAAAATCGACCGCACAGGCCGAGGACGGACGCCGGCTCGGCTTCATGCTGACGCTGCCGGCGCAGATCCTGGTGCTGTTCATCGCGCTGTTTCCGCTGCTGATGCAGCTTTATATCAGCATGACCGACTGGTCGCCGCTCGACGGCACCGGCTGGTGGCGTGCCTGGCAATCGTGGAATACCTTCGCCAACTATACCGATCTTGCTGTCGACATGCGCTTCTGGAGCGCGCTCGGCCGCACGGCACTGATCATGGTCGTCTGCGTTCCCGCGGAATTCCTGCTCGGCCTCGGCCTTGCCATACTCTTCATGGACGATTTTTACGGCAAGCGCGTCTTCTATTCGATCATGCTCATCCCGATGATGGTGGTGCCCGCGGTCGCCGGCTACATGTTCTTCATGCTCTTCCAGTCGGGCGGTCCGGTGAACGACATCCTGTCGACGCTCTCGGGCACACCGGTGACCGTTGCCTGGCTGTCGAGCCCGGGGACTGCGCTGATCGCAGTCATGATCGCCGATATATGGCAATGGACGCCGCTGATGTTCCTCATCCTCCTTGCCGGCCTCGTTGGCGTGCCGGAAGACCAGATGCGGGCGGCGACGCTGCTCGGCGCATCCTGGCTGCAGCGCTTCCGCACGATCGTGCTGCCGAAGATGAAGACCATCATCATCATCGCGCTTGCGATCCGCGTCATCGAGAACTTCAAGATCTTCGACACGCTCTACATCATGACCGGCGGCGGCCCCGGCGTCGCGACTGAAACCATTTCCGTCTACATCTACAAAATCACCCAGCAGGATCTGATTTGGGGCTACGTCGCCGCCATCGCGCTGGTCATCCTCATCGTGCTCTCCGTCCTCGTGTCGCTGGCAATCAGCCGGATGAACGCCGCCAAAAAGGAGGCCACGGCATGACCGCGATCCACCTCAATAATCTCGTCAAGCGCTTCGGGGCCTTCACGGCGCTGAAGACCATGGATCTCGAAATCCGCGACGGCGAGTTCATGGCGCTGCTCGGCCCTTCCGGCTGCGGCAAGTCGACCACCATGAACATGATCGCCGGCATGGAGAACCCGTCCGAAGGCCGGATTCTCTTCGACGGCAAGGACATGAACGGCGTCACGATGGGCCGGCGTGGCGTCGGCTTCGTCTTCCAGAACTATGCGATTTTCACGCACATGAACGTCTACGACAACCTCGCCTATGGATTGAAGGTGCGCGGTACCCCGCAGGCGGAGATCGATCGGCGCGTGAAGGCGATCGCCGATTTCCTGCAATTGACGCCGCTGCTCAAGCAGCCGTCGGCCAAGCTGTCGGTCAATATCCTACAGCGCCTGGCGATCGGCCGCTCGGCCATCGTCGAGCCGGCAATCTTCCTGCTCGACGAGCCGCTGTCGAACGTCGATGCGGCCTTTCGCGCCGTCATGCGCACCGAGCTCAAGCACCTGCAGCGGCAATTCCGGCAGACCATGGTCTATGTCACGCACGACCAGCTCGAGGCCATGACCATGGCGGATCGTATTGCGGTCATGGATCACGGCGTGCTGCAGCAGGTCGGCACGCCGCTTGAGGTCTATAACAATCCGGTCAACCTCTTCGTCGCCGATTTCATCGGCTCGCCGGGCATGAACCGGCTGAAGGGCACGCTTGCTGAATCCGATCGCGGCCTCGTGGTCGATCTCGGCCCGCTCGGACGCACGCAGCCGCTGGATCCGGCGCTTGCCGCAGTAGCGCGAGGGAACGGCAGCCAAGAAGTCGTGTACGGTTTCCGGCCGGAGCAAGTGGCGGTAGCCGAAGCAGGGCGGGGCCTAGCGCTGCCGGTGACCTTCGTGGAACGTATCGGCGCGCGCACAGTCGTCCATCTCGGCGATGGCGAGCAGCGAGTGAAGACCGTCTTCGACAATGATGTTGGTCTCCAGGCGCGTGAAATGGCACATATCGCGATTGATCCCGGCTCGGTGCGCCTGTTCGATGCCGCAAGCGGCATGGCAATCCGGGGGACGTGAAGATGGCCGGCATTTCCTTTCGCAACGTCACGAAGTGCTACGGCAAGACGGTTGCCGTCGCCAATGCGTCCTTCGACATTCAATCCGGTGAATTCTTCTGCTTCTTCGGGCCGCCGCTGTCAGGTAAATCCACGATCCTGAAGCTGATACTTGGGCTGGAGACACCTGACGAGGGCGAGGTGCTGATTGGAGGCCAGCCGGTCAACCACGTCTCGCCGGCGGTGCGCAATGTCGCCATGGTGTTCCAAAATCTGGCGCTGTTCCCGCACATGACGGCAGGCGACAATGTCCGTTTCCCGCTGGTGGAGCGCAAGGTGCCTGATGCAGCCATCCGTGCCCGCGTCGATGCTGTCGCCGCAAAGCTTCACATCGGCCACCTCTTGCACAAGCCGCCGTCGCAGCTTTCCGGCGGCGAGCGTCAGCGCGTCGCCATTGCCCGGGCGCTGGTGCGCGATCCGGTCGCCTATCTCATGGACGACCCGATCTCGGCGCTTGATGCGCGGCTTCGCGAGGAGACCCGCGTCGAGCTCAAGCGCATCCAGCGCGAATTGGGCCAGACGCTGATCTATGTCACCCACGATCAGGAAGAGGCGATGTCGATCGCCGATCGCATGGCAATCATGGAGCATGGCGAAATCCGTCAGGTCGGGACGCCCGTCGAGATCTATGATGCGCCGGCATCGAGATATGTCGCGCAGCTCCTCGGTGCTCCGATGATGAACATCATGCCCGCCGTCAGGGGCGAGCGGCTGGAGATTGCCGAGGGCACAATTCTGCTGCCGCTCGGTCGGGCGCCGGATGGAGTTTCCGGCGTCGGCATCCGGCCGGAAGACCTCAAGGTCGAGCCATGGCGGGTTGATCATGGCGGCAAGCCGGCAAGGGTGTTCGAGGTCGAACCGCTCGGCGGCTACACCGTCGTTACGCTCGATACCGGGACGGAGAAGCTGAGGGCTCTGATGCGCGGTCAGCCGGACGTGATGCTGGATAGTGCCGTTGCGCTCAGCTGCAATCCGGCAAAAGTACATTTCTTCGACCAGGCTGGTGGAGCGCTTGGGCGATGATCAATTTTCGAAAATTGGGAGGAACCTATGTCTGACGTCAAGGGATTTATTCCGGACCCGCCGGTGCGCGTGCGCGAATTCAAGATCGGCTGCATCGGCGCCGGCATGATCATGGCGGAGTGCCATCTCGCCGCCTATAAGGAGGCAGGCTTTCCGGTGGTCGCGATCGCCTCCCGCACGGAAGCAAAGGCCAAGGCGGTGGCCGAGCGTTGGGGGATTCCGACGACGCACGCCACGCCGGAAGCGCTGATCGCCGACCCCAATGTCGAGATCATCGATATCGCCTTCCCGCCAGACCAGCAGCCGGCGCTGATCCGCAAGGCGCTCGCGACGCCGCACATCAAGGCCATTCTCGCGCAGAAGCCTTTGGCGCTGTCGCTGGACGAAGCGAAAAAGCTGCGCGACGAGGCCGCCAGGGCAGGCAAGATCCTCTCGGTCAACCAGAACATGCGCTATGACCAGTCCATGCGCGTTTTGAAGCAGATCCTTGACAAAGGCGAACTTGGCGATGTCGTGATGGCCACGATCGAGATGCGCGCGATCCCGCATTGGCAGGGCTTCCTCGAAGAATACGACCGACTGACGCTTGCCAATATGGGCGTGCATCACCTCGACGTGCTGCGCTTCCTCTTCGGCGATCCCGAAGAGATATTCACCGTTTCGCGCACCGATCCGCGCACGCGCTTCGCGCATACTGACGGCATCACCGTCTCGACGCTGAAATTCCCCGGCAACGTCCTGGCAGTGTCGATGGAAGATGTCTGGGCCGGGCCGCGCGAAGAGGGTTTCGACAGCGACTTCTATATCAAATGGCGTGTCGAAGGCACGGCGGGCGTGGCGCAAGGCACGATCGGCTGGCCGGATGGTTCGCCATCGACGCTGACCTACGCCTCAGCCAAGACGACCGGCGGCAAATGGGTAACGCCGACATGGGAAAGCATGTGGTTTCCGCATGCCTTCATCGGCGTCATGGAGCAGCTGCAATATGCCGTGAAAACCGGCGAGGCCCCGGCGCTCTCGGTTGCCGACAACGTCAAGACGATGGCGCTTGTCGAGGCCGGCTACCGGTCCATGGAGGCAGGCCGCGCCATCAAGCTCAGCGAAATCTCGATCAATTCATGAATTCCAAGGGAGGAACCACATCATGATGCAGACAGGTATTTTCACAGGCTATTTCCCATATGGCCTGGAGGAGACAGCGAAGAAGATCCGCGCGCTCGATTTCAATACCGTGCAGCTCGACATGCATTTCAAGGATGTTGATGTCTCTGCCGGCCAGATCACCAAGGACAAGTGCATCCGCATCCGCGAGACCTTCCGCGATCACAACCTGCCGATCTCCTGCATTTCCGGCTACACCAACATCATTCATCCGGACAAGGACGAGCGAGCGCGCCGCGTCGGCTATCTCAAGGAAATCATCGCTCACGCGCAATATCTCGGCACGCCCTACGTGATCTCCGAAACGGGGACCTACAACACGGAGTCCGACTGGGTGCATCACCCGAAGAACAAGACTGAAGAAGGCTTCGAGGAATGCCGCAAGGTCATCGCCGACCTCGCTCAGCACGCCTATGACCACGGCGCCGTTTTCCTGCTCGAAACCTATGTCAACAACGTCGTCGGCTCGGTCGAAGAGACGGTGAAGATGTTCGCTCAGGTCGATCATCCCGGCCTCGGCCTGCTGATGGACCCGACCAACTATTTCGAGACCCATAATATCGATCGCATGGATGCGATCCTCAATCAGGTCTTCGATACGCTGTCGGACAAGATCAAGATCGGCCATGCCAAGGACGTCAAGCGCTCCGGTTCCGACAAGAGCGAGAAGCATGCCGATATCGGTGACGAGGACGCGCTGGAAAGCCACACTTTCCGTGGCGTCGGCGAGATCGAATTGCCGGCACCTGGCCTCGGCTCGTTGAATTATGATCTTTACCTGAAGCGACTGGCGCAGAAGCATCCGAATATCCCTATTATCATCGAGCACCTCGATGAATCGGATGTTCCGCGTGCCAAGAAATTCCTGGACGGCAAGCTGCGCGCACAAGGTCTATAAGTCTATGGTGGCCGGGCTGATGCGGCCCGGCCGCTCTCTATCGCATCTATCGCCTGCGTGCCCGCAGGCGGGACCATAAAGACAGAAGGAAAGACATCATGGTCGAACTATACGGGGAGACGAAGTCGCGCCGCGACGTCGCTGCCAGTGCCGGGTCCTTGTCGCAATTCGCCGGCGTGCGGCTGATGACGCTCGGCGACGGTGTCGAGCGTGGCATCCGCATGCTAGAGTTTCGCAGCGGCACGGGCCTGCGTTTCACCGTATTGATCGACCGGTCCTTCGATATCGCCGATTGCGACTATCGCGGCATGGCGATCGGCTGGCATTCCCCAGCTGGCTTCAAGCATCCCGGTCTCGCCGAATATGAGGGCGAGGGCGGACTGGCATGGTTGCGGTCGTTCTCCGGCCTGATGGTGACCTGTGGCCTCGACCATATTCTCTTCATGTATGACGAGCCTTCGGAACATTATGTCTACGGGCCGCGAAAAACCGTCAGCCACTCGATCCACGGCCGCATTGGCACGATCCCCGGCAAGCTCAACGGCTATGGCGAGCGCTGGGAAGGCGACGAGTGCTTTCTCTGGTGCGAGGGGACAGTAACCCAAGGCGCGGTTTTCGGCGAACATCTGGAGCTCGTCCGTCGCATCGAGACCAAGGTCGGCACCAACGAAATCAAGCTGACGGACAAAGTGGTCAACCGCGGCTTCTACCGCACGCCGCATATGTATTGCTATCACATCAATGCCGGCCATCCCCTGCTTGCGGAAGGTTCGCGCTACCTCGCTCCTATCAAGGATGTGGTCTGGGCGGCGCATGCGGGTGAAGATTACCGCAAGCAGGGCGTTGGCTATCGCACCATGCCCGCACCGCAGATGAATTTCCATGAGCAGGTCTGGCAGCATGAGATGGCCGCAGATCAAAACGGCGAGGTGCCTGTCGCGCTGGTCAACGACCGACTGGGCATCGGCTTCGAAGTGGTGACGCGCAAGGACCAATTCCCCTGCATGTACGAATGGCAAAACCTGCAGGCGGGGCAATATGCTGTCGGCATCGAGCCCTCCACCAATCATGTCACCGGCCATGGCGCGGCGCGCGAGCGCGGCGAACTCATCTGGCTGGAGCACAGCGACGAGCGGCGCTATGACAGCACGTTCCGTATCCTAGTCGATGCAGAGGCCATTGCCGCCAGCGAGAAGCGTATTGTCGGCGTGGCCAAGCAGCCGGCGGAAGACTTCCCGCAGCCATCAGGCAATCACCTGCCGATCGGAGGCCGGTCATGAGTGACATGCCCTCGATGATGTCGGTGGCGAACAAGACCATCCTCTACACCGGCGCCGCAGGTGGCCTCGGCACCGAGACGACGTTGAATTTTCTGCGCGCCGGCGCTCGCGTCGTCGCGATCGACAACAATCCGGACAAGGTCGCCAACCTGACGGCGCTGGCCGCCAAGGAGGAACTGAAGGGCCTCACGGTCGCGGCACTCGATCTTTCAGATCTCACTGGGCTTCGCCGGTCGCTGGAGGCCATTTCGAAAGAGGTTGGCGGGTTCGACGTGGTCATCAACAATGCGGCGATTTATCCGTCAAAACCCTTCGAGGAATACTCGATCGAGGAGAGCCAGGCCGTGCAGCGCGTCAATGTCGATGCCGGCATTGTCTGCGTGCAGGTGGCGTTGCCGCATATGCGCGCCAGGGGCTGGGGGCGCATCATCAATATCGCCAGCGTCACGGCCTATGGTGGCTGGGCAAATCTGTCCCCATACGTGCAGTCCAAGGGAGCGTTGATCGGTCTTTCGCGCGCCTGGGCCCGCGAATTCGGCGCCTATGGCATCACCGTCAACGCTATTTCACCGGGCGCGTTTCCGACGGATGCCGAGAAGATCCACCCCGATCCAGAAGGCTATACGCGTTTCGTGCTGGATCACCAGGCGGTCAAGCGGCGCGGCGATCCTGCCGATATTGCCAACGCGCTGATGTTCTTCGCCTCCGATGCAGCCTCCTTCGTCACCGGCCAGACGCTGAATGTCGACGGCGGCTGGGTGATGCATTGAGGCAGAGCATGGTCAGATGAAGCCGAGGCTGCGTTGCATGGCCGCCTGAAAATGGGCGTCGAGCGCAGCCTTTGCAGCCTTTGCATCCCGCGCCTTGCAGGCGAGGAGAATATCGAGATGTTCCCGCAGCGTGCGCAGGACAACCGGGGCCGTGAGCTTGCGGTCGAGCCTCAGCAGGCGAAGGTAGTTGTGCATGCGCCGATAGCTCGTCTCGATCAGCGGATTGCGCAGGCTTGCGATGACTGCATTGTGCAGAAGCCGTTCCAGCGCCTCGGTCTCCTTAATGTCCTCCGGCCCAAGCCCGTTTTCCTCGATCCTGGCGATCAGTGCCACGTGACGGCGATAAATCTCTGCGGTTTCCGCCTCGTCTCCCTGTTCGGCAAAAATCTCGATCGCGGCGCGTTCGAGGATCGAGCGGAATTGATATGTCGAGCGCGTCAGTTCCAGGCCCGGCCGCACGAATTGAATGCCGGAGCGGGGATGGATCTTCAGGATGCCTTCCGCTTCCAGCATGCGCAGCGCGTCGCGCAAAGGCGCGACAGGAACGTCAACGATTTCAGACAGTTCACTTTGCGAGACGAAGGCCCCGGCCTGCACGCGGCGCTCGAACAGCGCTTCCAGAATCCGGTCGTAAGCCTCGTCGCTCAAGCGTCGGGCCGGTGCCGCATCCTCGGATCGATTGGTGTTTTTTGTTCTCTTCGCCACTTGCACAGTTCTCGCGTCTGCCATATTACATTTCACATCTGATAGATCAGATAAACACATTAATAGATCAAAGTTCAATCCCGATGAAGATTTCAGCCTTCCGTATCACTCGTTTCCAGTTCGCCCGCGACCGCGTCATCGGCGATAGCCAGGTGCGTGCCGACGATGCGAATGTAGCAGCGCTGGAATTGGTTTCCGATAGCGGCGAGATTGGGCTTGGCTTTATCCAGACGCTTTTTTCGCCGCTCCCTGATCAGGCCGAGATCGAGCGCATCTTCGCAGCGGAGGTCTGGCCGGGTCTCGAGGGCCAGCGGGCGATCGCTCTGGTGCATCGGGTCAATCGTCCGCGCGGCGGCAATCAGCGGGCCACGTCGCTGCCGTTTCACGAGGCGCTGCAGGTAGCGCTCTGGGATCTGGCAGCCAAGGAAACAGGCCTTCCGTTGCACCGTTTGCTCGGGAGCCGCCGCGACCGCGTCAAGGCCTATGCCAGCGGCCTCGACTTTCATCTGTCCGACGATGACTATCAGGCACTCTTCGCCCATGCGTCCGAGATCGGCTATCGCGCCTTCAAGATCAAGGTCGGTCACCCGGATTTCGAACGCGATCTCCATCGCCTGAAGCTGCTGCAGCAGGTCATACCGGTCGGTTCCGAAGTGATGATCGATGCCAATGAAGGCTGGTCATCGAAGGAAGCGCTGATGAAGCTGGAGGCGATCCGCCGCGCCGGCCACGATTTGCTTTGGGTCGAAGATCCGATCCTGCGCCACGATTACGAGGGCCTGCGCACGCTCCGCCATGCCGCATCCTGGACGCAGATCAATTCGGGCGAGTATCTGGACCTGCAAGGCAAACGCCTGCTTCTGGAAGCCCACGGCACGGATATTCTCAATGTTCACGGCCAGGTCTCGGATGTCATGCGCATCGGATGGCTCACCGCCGACATGGGCATACCGGTCAGCCTCGGCAACACGTTTCTTGAAATCGGTGTCCACATGGCCGTCGCGCTGCCGGAGGTCGAATGGCTGGAATACTCGTTCCAGAATTTCGACCATCTCGTCGACGAACCCATCGAGATCCGCGACGGCTATGCCTATGCGCCGGACCGGCCGGGACATGGCCTGGTCTTGAGCGAAACCGCACGGCGCGATTGGGCGCGGCCTGTGCTCTTGCCGCGCGACCAACTGGGCGAAGCGCCCGCCAATCCGCGCCTTGGCGTCGTGACGTGATATTCGGGCCATAGGGCTCGCCATCGTTAGAAGTTGGTCACTTCAAAATCGAGCGCCGAACCTTAGTCTTAGGTCTCTCTTCCCGTGAGCGACGGCTCTACGCCGGGGCTGCATTATTTTTCGCACAAGCGTGCTTTAGCCAAGGGAAGTCCCACCCTGATGGCGCTATTCCAAATAAGCGGGCGAGAACTTCATCGGGGCCAAACCGAATTACTCCGATTCTCGGGGCGCCGCCGACGCTCCACACCTTTGAAACCCACTTCGCTCCTAGTCGCTCAAGAAAAGTGATAATTAAATCAATCTTATGGCCAGAATTGGCGAGTTGGAATCCGTTGCCGCTGCCATAGCGCATGTAAGCGCCGAGCAAGTAGGAAAAACGACAATCAACTGGTTCATTATCGTATCGAAGAACACGATGTGGATCAGAAAGTGCAGAAAACATCGCTTCAGATATTCCCCGAGCGTTGTTGTAGAGCGAATCTATGTAATTGTCCCCATAAGTATCGTTAATATACTTTGCGATCTCGGCTGATGTTACGTAGTGATGGCCATGCGGTCCGATTGTTATTTTGATTGTAGTTTTTATATTTCTAGTTATGGCGAATACCTTTAGATATTCCGCAAATATTTTTACGAGTGGCTCCTCAGCGGGGTAGAATCTCTCGACATAGTCGTCATCTCCAAGATTTATACGGCCCATGTATTCATCCAGGAATCCGAGAACAACATATTCTGGAAGAATTGAGGGAATATAGGCAGAGTTATCTATAAGAGATATCTTCACTGAATTTAGGCTCTGCTCTTCTGCCATTTTCTCTCACTCCATTCACGTTCCCGGCTTTGCCTGATCGTGGCACTTGGCATCCTGGCTCCCCGTATGAGGTGAGGGCACTCCGGCGAGCTGATCGAGGAATAAACGTAGCGGTACAATCTTAACGATAGATTTTGATGCTCGTAAATGACCGACTGGTATTCAGCACGGAGAACGATGGGGGCTCTGGAAGCCAGATTTCCCATGGCCCACCTTCGCGACGTCATTGACTCCGTACTTAACGACGTAACTTCGGTGCTTGCCCGAAATCTCAAAGCCCCATCTACCGGACGCTTAGGGCCAGGCACGGGATTGCCGTTTGGAAGATACAGGCAGCCGATCAAAGACCGTTCACTGCAGCCTCGATGTAACGACTGTGCGTGTCGTCCGGGTCGCCTGGTAGACCTCGTCGGGTGAGGAGGGGCTCTGCGCCTCTTGCGAGTATAGCGACCCCGTTCCAGCTCTTCTGACCGTGCCAGATCGCGCCATAGCCAGCCTGCTCAATAGCTTTTCGGGGAAATTTGTCGTCGGGCGTCTTCAATTCCTGCAGGCACACGACATCAGAGCAATCTTCGGAAAGCCAACGCAGCAGCACGTCGAGCCTGCCGTTCACGCCATTAACGTTATAGGTCGCTATCTTCTTTTGTCCCCTCTGGTGAGAGCGGGCCGGACGGATAAGAAGCTCGGCTGCCATTTCGTCGGCCATCGGAGGAAAACAAAAAAATTCCGATGTTCTTCTGCACCGTCGCGTCCGTTTGGCACAACCCGCGCTCGCCAGCTAAACACAACAGAGCGTCGAACGTTCCGTCGCCCGGTATCGATTGATCTGGACTCCCAGGCTTGCCCCTACATGTTCTAGGCGCTGGGGAACGCACTGAGCGATGTTGGCAAGGCGCTCGGACTGCCGGAAGATATGCTAGGCAGGTAATCGGAGCATCCCGTCACCTTCGCCAGCATCTCCAGGGTCCATTTTGATCAACGACAGGTCGCCTAAGGCTGGCAGAGCGTGTCGACCTTACGACAGCAGGCGGCCTGAAATGAGTTGCTGGATCAGGCGTGCATCGTGTTCAGGGCCGGGAGATCGGTACTGCTCTCTATCCCCGCTGACCCACGCATCAATCACCCGAATACCATTGGGGGAACCGTCGAGACGGACGCCATAAATGCGGGCCCCCGTCCACGAACGATGAAAATAGAGCCAGCCATTCTCAAAAAATATGAACCATTCATCGTCCATATCCTGCGGGACGTGCCCAAGCCTGATCCTCTCGCCGTCGGCGTCTGAATACAGCAGTGGAAGATCAATTCGATCTTGCACTGCTGGGATGGGGAGCGTTTTCCAAGAGGAGCGTGTGGCTGCTGGCATGCCTCATTTAACCAAGTGACGGAAATCACACAACGATTTATTTGCACGCCGCTGCAATTTGTCCACGCCGCCTAGCGAAACCTGGACTAGCGCGCCAAAAGCATATTGTCGATTTGTCCAGTAGCGGACGCAGTTCCTCCGGCGGGGCCGTTTTTCCGATTGTTTCCGCTTGACGATCTGGCCGCCGTTCCGCTTTATGCCCCTTATGATACTACCGTCAAAACTGGGGCCGCATATCCTATTGAACGCAGGTCTTACGTTGTCTGACCTAAAAGGTAGCCCGCTTTGCGTGAATGGTATGAAACTCCTTATCTATGCCTACGACCTTGGCGGCATACCGCTCACTCAGTCGATGGCAAACTTCAATCGGAAGTGCGTCGAGTGGGCGGCTGAGGAATTCCGCTGGCCCGGGTACGAACCAGCCGACCTTTACGCCGTGACCAAGGTGCTCAACGAGCCAGACTTTCCGCCATTGTTCGGATTGCACAGCATGTTCCTGAATGCGCGTCTGATCAGACACTTCAAGGGGAAAGCCGTCCTGACGAAGGCTGGAATGGCGGTTCTCAGAGAACACGGCAGGCTCCAAGCTCTGCTTTTCGATCGAGCATTCTTCGACAGCGATCCCTACGGTGGCGACCCACGGGTGGTTGAGGCTGGCCTATGGGACGTGAGGCATATTTTGACAGTCGTCAGTAATCGGCTGGGCGATTGGGTCAGCCTGTCGGACTTGACGGAATGGAGTGTCGCTGTCGACGCTTTTCCAACCACCGGGCCACTTGGGGCGAAGCATAACGCCACTCTATATGTCGCCCTCAACGCTGTACGTCCCCTCAGTTGGTTGGGTCTAGTCGAGGTGGTGAACGGGCAGGATGGAGATTTAGGCGGGCGGCACCTTCGAAAGACGCCGTTGTTTGACAAATTCGTTCATTTGGCAAGCCTGCAGGTAGGCAGCGCCAGCGTGCATTGAGGTGTGCTCGGTGAGTGGCATCTGGCTGCCCGCTGTGTCGTTTCAAGCTCATCGCCTTTGGTGGGGTTAGCCCCTCAAGTAGCCCTCGGCTCCCTGTAGCCGGTCCAAGTCTGGCAATGCTAGCGTGGCGATTTTGGCGAGTGGATCCTTGGTCGGCGCTGCTTTTGAATGTCGGCCTGCTGCCCGGGCGGATGGTTCTCCCATCAAAGAAAGTTCGATGAAGCACCAAGATTTTTGTGACCGGTGCCAGCAGGAAGGACGATTTGATCGCCAGATGGCACTTCGATTTCCCGACCTGTTGGACCGCCGATCATGAGCATGGCGCTTCCCTGACCTACTCCGTGTCGCCTGGGTTGGCGGGGTAGGCAGTCGAAATTGGCTTCAAGTAGAGCCGTAGTTCCCCTGGATAGCCTTATTGACCGCCAGATGTTTTTGACGAACACTTTTGACATCGAGTTAACAGAAGCCACGCTCATGCCTGCCAATTCTAAAGACTCCGGCAACACGTTGGCGCTCGCGACCCCTTGCGATTTTTCCAAGTTCGAAATTGATGATGATCTCAAACGCCAGCTGGAACAGGTTGGATCGTTTGGCTGCGATACTATCTGGTATGACGAAGTCCAGAAGACCATGACCTCCGGTCATGTCGATGGCTATCGATGGCTTTTTGCTGTCATGGGCCGACAATGGTTTTTTCTGGTCTTTCGGCGGGGAGACGAGCGGTCCGTGCAATGGCAGAACAGCAAGCAATTGTCGTTTGAAGAAAGCTGGGACATTTCCGATGAATTGGAATCGGACTCCTAGCATTTCCTCCGGCACCCTCAGGTTTTCCGATGCCTATTGAAAGGCATCGAGGAGTTTCGTGGCGATAATCTTTTTGCTCACTGATGTCTGAATGGCGGCTCCCTTGCTAGCCTTCTTTCGGGCAAACCGGCGACCACGCGTACGGTGCAACGACGGGTGAAAGGCTGGCGTCGCGATCGCGCACATACAATGATATTCGGAATCGAGCCTGGCGAAGACGAACAACTACCAAAGCTCAGCAGGGCGTAGGGAGCATTCTGGTGAGGCAATATACTATCCGTCCGGGAGCATTCTCCCATGAGGCAATACGGCGTCTCATCCTGATCGCCGCGCTATAAACTGCGCCAATGAACATTGGCTTAGGAGCTGGTCACTTCAGAATCGAGTATGCCGGGCTAGTTTATTAATAATACTCTCACGAGGAGAACGGAGAGTCTGGGGCTAATGACGAAAACAAATTGTAACGGGAAGCGCGCGCTCAGTGACAGGATATTCCGGCTGGTAGTACTCGCCGGCGTCGGAGTGATGTCTATTGGATATGCGAAGGCAGGAGATTCGGTAATCGTTAGGTCTGGCGAGAAAACGCTTATCGGTATGGCCATGGCCATCGATAAAAGCTGCACCCCGGCGACAGCCAGCTACATTTATCCGGAGACGCCCGGCTACCCGGATCATGGCCAGGTTAGCTACCAATTGGCTAATGGCCATTTTAAGAAGAATACGTCCTTCGTCTGCGCGGGCAAGACGACGCGAGGTGTTGCCGTCCTCTATAGGTCCGATCCGGGTTTCGTAGGCACTGATAAGGTTACGGTCCGGACTTACGATAAGTCGTTGCACGTTATCAACATCGCCGTCGTGAAAGCGTCGTCAGGGCTGCCGCATTCTCGAAAATCGAAGCCATCCTGAAGAAACCACAAAGCGTCCCAAACATTGTGGGCGTCCGATTTTGGTGACTTGCGTGGTCGGAAGGGATCAGGGGCCACGATGTGGCTTGCGCCACGGTGGGAGTACGATCGTCGGATCGACAAAGGGCTGGTTCTGTCAAAGATTATTCCTCCAGCGCCTTCTCGAACTCGCCTCGGTCTGGGCGCTGCCCGCAGCGCAGACCTCAACGCCAGTTAGTCCGTGAGACCCCAATCTTGCAACCGCGTAAATTCCTTAGACGTCGGCCGAGCTATCATGGCGCAAAAACAGGGTCTGAGGCAGTAAAAAGCGATTTCCCTGCACCTGCTGCCATAGAAACGATAACCCACCGTCATGGCAAATTGGGGGATAAGTGTTAGCCCACCTCGGAGCCGCCGGCGAGGCGGCTACGACAATTGCGGTCGTGTCGGCGATCACAAATGGGGTTTTGGATGGTATTGCTTCTTTCCGCTCTCGCCGGCGTCATCGGCGGGGTCGCTATCGCGGGCGTGGGAATGATTTACAGCGCGGTCACCGGAGGTGGATTCTGGACTCTGCCCCCATAGTATCGGAGGGATTGTGATGGGAGCCGAAGCGGGAGACACCCGCAAACTCGGGATGGTAACCCTGGTCGGCGTTTGCTTTCACATGGTGCTGTCGGCGGCATATGGCCTGGCGACCGTACTACTCGCTCGGCGGTTGGACATCGGATTCGTCTATGCGGGCATAGCGGTCGGTGTTTTTTTCTGGCTCTTCAATCATTTCCTGATCGGCCGCGCAACGGAGGGTGCCCGCAAGCACGTCCGGTTCAATCCCGTCTGGCTCGCGTTCCTCTTGCATGTGCTGTATGGGGCAGTCACCGGTCTCGTGGTCATTCCACTTCTGGGGTAACGGCGACAACAACATGGGCCCTTGCGGGCCGTTTGCCCTCAAGAAATCGGTCAACGCTGAAATACGGACTGGGCAAATGAACAAGCGCGTAACGCCACTCCTCAAGGTCGACACTTTGAGCGCCAGATCGCAGCGGGCCCGCAACCGCGACCGGGGCAGCGTGTTCGACAATAATGCGGACTTGTCTCCTCAGTCAGGCCTCCCAGAAATTAGGATACAAACCGCTACGTCAATCATTGAGACATTAGAGCTCAGAACCGCGATCGAGGCGGAGGCCGCCGCGCTTGCGGCCGCGCGGAGATCGCCGGCGCAGGAAGCTCAGATGATCGACGACTTCGAGGCGTTCCGCATCCTGGCCCAGCGAGCCGAACCGACATCAAACGCCGACTTCGCCTTTCACATCGCTGTCGCTCGTGGAGCGAATAATACCTGCCTGGCCAGGTACTTGGAATTGATGGGACCGCCATTGATACCTCGGAGCGCTGTTTGGGATTCGGATACCTTGAGATGACGGGTACCGAGGGACGGCTCCGAACCCAAGGCAAAAAGTACGAGTGCCATCTGAGCGTCTTCGCCGCAAAGGGATCCAGGACCGGACTGTCGCCTCATACTGCCTGCCTCTTTGTAGGCCATACGGCATGGGGTCGCTTTTTTTCTGTCCGTCATGTTTGTAGAGTAGAAATTCGGACCCGCGGTCCTAATTGGAATTTCGTACCGCGCGTTCGCCGCCTGGGCAAGTACTGTGTCGAACATCTTCTAACACGCGGGGTTTAAATGGATTTCTCGAAATCAATCATTGGGGCTTTGGCACTGGCAACGGCGCTCGTGGCATCAGGCGCGACATTCGCGGCCGACACTGTAAAAATCGGCAGCAAGAATTTCACGGAGCAATTCGTGGTCGCCGAGATCTATGCACAAGCTCTTGAGAAAGCGGGTGTCAAGGTTGAGCGGCATCTGAACCTCGGAGCAACGCTCGTGGCCCACACAGCGCTAACCAATGGCGACATCGATCTCTACCCGGAGTACACCGGGACGGCACTGGCATCGGTCGTAAAGGGCGACCTTTCCGGTTCCGCAGACAAGATCTATTCCGACGTAAAGGAATACTACGAGAAGAACCTGAAGCTCACGCTGCTCGAGCCGACGAAAATCAACAACGGCTATGCCATCATCACGCTTCCGGAGACCGCTGCGAAGTATCATCTGAAGACGCTGACCGATCTCGGTCCCGCGTCGAAGGATTTGACATTCGGCGCCGAAGGTGGCTTCGGCGACCGCAAGGACGGCCTGCCTGGAATGAAGCAGACATACGGCATTCAGTTCAAGGAATTCAAGATCTTTGCCAAGCTAGGTATCCGGTACAGCGCGTTGACCAGCAAGGACCTCGACGTCTCCTACGGCTTTGCGACGGACTGGCAGATTTCGGACAGCAAGCTGGTCGTGCTCGAAGACGATAAGCATCTCTTTCCTCCATACTATCTGGTCCCGGTCGTCCGCCAGGACGCACTTGCGAAGCACCCGAAGATCGCGGAGGTTCTTAACAAAATCAGCCCGTTGCTGAACAACGAGAACATGCGCGAGATGAACGCGAAGGTCGACAGGGACAAAGAAGAGCCAGCCGATGTTGCCGCCGAGTTCCTGAAGGAAAAAAATCTGTAAGTGACGTTTCGATAATAACGCCCGCCAAAATCGGCGGGCGCTCAACCATTTTGCAGGATCGAAAGCCAAATCTTTGAAGTGGGCTCCCCGGCACATACCGGAAATATTGCTTGCGCTGTGGCAGCACCTGCTACTTTCCGTATCGGCTGTATTGATCGGCCTGGCGATCGCGTTGGTCTTGGGCGTCGTATGCGCACGTCGGCCGAAGCTATATGCGGCCGCATTAACCGTCACGAACGTCATATTCGTCATCCCAAGCCTCGCGCTATTTGCGCTTCTCATTCCATTCGTCGGTCTCGGGTTCAAGCCAGCACTGATCGGGCTTTCGTCCTACAGCCTTCTGATCCTCCTTCGAAATGTCGTCACCGGTCTCCGCGGAGTGTCGCCGGACGTCCTGGACGCCGCGAACGGCATGGGGTTCGGGCCCTGGAAGCGTTTGTGGCGGATCGAACTACCGCTGGCGATGCCCCTCATCATTTCCGGCCTCCGCATTGCCTTGGTGACCGTCGTCGGAATCGCCACCGTGGCCGCCTTTATCGACGGCGGCGGACTGGGAACCATTATCTTGATCGGCATCGACCAGCAGTATCCGGAAAAGATCTGGGTCGGCGGCATTCTCACGGCGCTTCTGGCGTTCTCGTTCGATTTCTTCTTCGTGAGGATCGAGCACATCTTCGCCAAATGGCAGTGAGGATCAGGACATGGTCATCACCGCACTCGTCTGGATTTCGGAACATCAAGACCAGTTCCTTCGCGCTCTCGGGCAGCATCTGGTGATGTCAGGCCTGTCGCTGGTAATGGCAATGCTGATCGCGCTCCCCTTGGCCCTTCTGCTCGTCACCTATGAGCGGTCAGCCTTCGCGGTCATAAATGTCGTCAATGCTCTAAGGACGATCCCGAGTCTCGCCATCCTCGCGGTCATGATGCCGCTTCTGGGCATCGGCCTGGGGCCCTCCATCGTCGCCTTGATCATTCTGGCGTTGCCGCCGATCCTCCTCAACGCCTTCGTCGGTCTGCGCGATGCGGATCCCGATTCTGTTGAAGCGGCCACCGGCATGGGCATGAGCCGCCGCCAGGTGCTGAGAAAGGTTCGTATTCCCCTGGCCGCGCCGGCAATCTTTGCAGGCATCCGAACCGCAGCTGTCCAAGTGATCGCAGGGGCGACGCTGGCCCCGTTTATCGGCGGCGGCGGTCTCGGTGATTTCATCGCCACCGGCATTGGCATCATGGATATGTCGCGCCTTCTCGTCGGTGCTGTGCCCATTGCTCTCCTGGCTTTGGGCACGGAATGCGTCTTCGCCCTGGCTCAACGTCACTATTTCCCGGAAAATGCGCAATGATCAGATTGGAAGACGTCACGAAGCAGTATTCGTCCGGAGGCCCCGCGTCGGTCGACCGACTGTCGCTCGAGGTCAAAGAGGGCGAGACCGTGGCGCTCATAGGCCCATCTGGCTGCGGCAAGACGACGACAATGAGGATGATCAACCGTCTGATCGAGCCGACGTCCGGCAGGATATTCCTGGCAGGTGAGGATGTTACGAACGCAGATCCTGTCATGCTGCGCCGGACGATCGGTTATGTCATCCAGAACGTGGGATTGTTTCCCCACATGACGGTGGCTGAGAACATTGCGGCGGTTCCGAGTTTGCTCAGCTGGAGCAAGGCAAAGACAGATGAGGCGATCGAGAGAATGCTCGACCTCGTAGGCCTGAATGATAAGGGTATCCGTGAGCGCTATCCTCGCCAGCTTTCCGGCGGCCAGCGTCAGCGCATCGGGGTGGCTCGCGCCTTGGCAGCTGATCCGCCAGTGTTGCTGCTGGACGAGCCGTTCGGAGCAATCGACCCGATCGCCCGAACAAGGCTTCAGGACGAGTTTCGCCTTATCTTGAACCGCGTTCGAAAGACGGTGGTGCTGGTGACACACGATCTGGACGAGGCAATCAAGCTCGGAGATCGCGTTGCACTCATGCGTGAAGGGCGGATCGTGCAATTCGACACGCCGGATACCATTCTCTCCAAGCCAGCTGACGACTTTGTCGCCAACTTCGTCGGCCTCGACAGGGCCATAAAGCGGCTGAGCCTCTTCACAGTGGCTGACGCGATGGATGCCGAAGTCGCCAATGCCACGGGACATCTGTCAGTTACCAAGACGGCGAACTTGCGCGACGCGCTCTCGCTGATGGTTTCGGCGAACACGGATGTGCTTCTGGTTGAAGACGATGAAGGCCGCCCGATAGGACGATTGGCCCGCGACGCGGTGTTTTCAGTATGAGGATGGTGGAATGACGAAGTCCAAGTTGCACTGGGGATATGCGCTATCGCCTTTCGGCTTCTCTGAAAGTGCCTGGCGCGATGGGCAAACGTCAGACTTGGGATTCGATGCCCTTCTGCGCCAGGTGGACAAGGCAAGACATGCAGGGTTCGATTTCGTGGCGCTGTTCGACCGCTTGGGTAAGCGGCCTGCCGAAACGATCGTCTCGGGAAATACCACCTTCGAGCCGACGACACTGCTTTCGGCACTCTCGTCTCGCGCTCGCGGTATTGGCTTTCTCGCTGCGGCATCGACGGCCCAGCATGAAGCCTACAATCTTGCTCGTCGTTTTGCCTCGCTTGACACCATCAATGGCGGACGGTCGGGTTGGATCGTCCTCGACGATAGCACCAACGGAGAACGCGACCTCGAATATGTCGATGTCGTCAAAGGCCTCTGGGGTAGCTGGGATGCTGACGCCTTCATCTACGACAAGGAAAACGGTCGCTTCTTCGACCCAGCAAAAATGCACGTCCTCAACCACAAGGGGCCGCATCTTTCGGTGCGTGGTCCTTTGAACGTGAACCGCTCGCCTCAAGATACGCCAGTCGTTGCGGCGCTGTTTCATTATGGATATCCAGCGCTTGCTGCGCGGCACGCTGATGTCGTCATTCTGCGATCGACATCCGTCGATGCCGCCAGACGCGAAGCGGAGACGGTATGGCGATCGGTTGCGGAGGCAGGCCGCAACCGGGCGGGCGTCCGGTTGATACTCAGTATCGTGCCGTCTATGGCGACAGCAAAGGCGCCGCCCGGCGGGAGTGATGCCACGGCGCCCGGTGGTTTGGATGGCTTGCCGCTGGGCGACCTGGGCGGGGACATCGCCGCTGCCCTTGGGGGCTTGGCATCGGAAGCCGATCTCGATGGATACCTCCTCGTACCTCCAAGCCTGCAGGCAGTCGAAGGGTTCATCTCCACGACAGCTCCGAAACTAACGGGTTTAGGGCTTGGTACTCGTTCCGCCTCCCTTGGGACATTGCGTTCGACACTGGGGCTCGAACTCACTGCGACAATATCGAAGCAGGCAGGAGAGACGAAATGACGAATGACCGCAAGATGAGACTGGGCGCGTTCCTCATGGCCGGCGGCCACCACATCGCATCCTGGCGGCATCCGGATGCTCACGCGAACGCGGGAGTGGACATAGACCATTTCATCGACCTTGCCCGAATTGCGGAGCGTGGGAAATTCGACATGGTCTTCGTCGAAGACGCCGCGGCTATCCGGGAACGCAATCCAGAGATGGCAAGCCAGGCCGCGCGCTCGACCGCCTTCGAACCCCTAAGCTTGCTTGCGGCTCTTGCCGTTCACACGACAAACATCGGGCTCGTGGCAACGGCGTCGACGACCTACAACGATCCTTATCAGCTGGCGCGCACCTTTGCCTCGATCGATCTTTTGAGCGGGGGAAGGGCAGGGTGGAACCTCGTGACATCGGCGAGTGAACTGGAGGCGGAGAACTTCGCAAGCAGCGGTCTGCGACGACATTCCGAACGCTATGAACGCGCCGAAGAGTTCGCCGATGCCGCACTCGCGCTCTGGGAAGCGGTCGACGACGGTGCTTTTGTTCCTGCGGACGGTTCGGGCTTTGTAGATCCAACAAGGCTCCATCCCGTCGCGTACCGAGGGAAGCATTTCAATGTGGACGGTATCCTGGAAATGCCAAGGTCGCCCCAGGGCCGACCGATAATGGTTCAGGCAGGAGCCTCGGATGTCGGCAAGGAGCTGGCGGCCAGGACGGCAGATGTCGTGTTTGCCGCGTCACAGACGTTGGGTGAGGCCAAGGCCTACTACGATGACGTCAAACAGAGACTTGCAAGATACGGCCGCAGGCCCGACGACATGAAGATCCTACCCGGCATCTCCCCGATCGTCGGCTCTACTGAAGCCGAGGCGAAGGCCAAGTACAACGAGCTACAGGAGCTTATTCCCGACGCGGTTGGCGTGGCATTGCTTGCAAGCTATCTCAGCATTCAGGACCTG
Organism: Rhizobium sp. BK376; assembly: GCF_004341625.1. Lineage (GTDB taxonomy): Bacteria > Pseudomonadota > Alphaproteobacteria > Rhizobiales > Rhizobiaceae > Rhizobium. Next base: position 30,446 of record NZ_SLZG01000038.1, read on the forward strand.
TCGGGTTATCCACTGGACGGTCCGCTCCCGGAGCTCCCGGAAACCCAGGCGATGCAAAGCAGACAGCAGCTGATCGTCGACCTCGCAAAACGTGAAAACCTATCCATTCGGGAGGTCGCGCGTAATTTCGCGGGGGCAAGGGGGCATTGGCAGGTCGCGGGGACGCCCTCACAGATTGCCGACGCCATGGAAGAACGGTTCCGCGCTGGCGCGGCTGATGGGTTCAACATCATGGCTCCTTTGTTTCCCAGTGGTCTCGGAGATTTTGTTGATCACGTGGTACCGGAGCTGCGACGTCGTGGGCTCTTCCGCGAGGAATATGCGGGCAGGACATTGCGAGAGAACCTCGGTGTGCAGTCAATGGCCCGCCAACGGGCAACCGTCCCCTCAAACAGGTTTCCCTGAGCAATATGGGGACCGAGACCTATCTTGACCCACCGCCACGATAATTTATCAAAAGGCTTATCCCCTTCGTACAGGTGCTAACCACATTTGGCGTTCACGCATGATGTGTCTCCCCTGCTCGGATATACGGGCGGGATGAGCGAAAGCCTGTTTCCAACTCGTTTGGCGGAGGACCGTCCGCCATGGCTGGAGAAACGAGCGCAACACGCGGCGATACATTCATCCGCCAAGCCGTATCCCCGCATAATGCACAAAAGGCTTCTTGCGACATGTTCCGATTGGTTCGCCCATTACGGAGCAAGGCACGGGAAACAGGTCAAAGCAGAACTTGTAGGATTTACAGCTTGAAGGTGCTGGAAGAGTCGTCATAAGACTCGTCCACGTCGCTGTCTTCTTCGAGTTCTTCCTCGACGTTCGGCGTTAGCTGACGCATTCGACCATGGCGTACTGCGATGATGTTCACATCACCATCTTCACGCATGTAGTCGAATAGATAGGCGTCGACAACAAGCGTGAGCCCGCCATCGATTTGAAGTCCGTGCGTTACGTTCCCCGCATCGGCAAAGGTCTTCAACACGTCCTTCGCGCGTCTGACAGTATCTGCGAAACCCTTAGCGGCATGCGGGTTGCGATGCCGAAGATAGGCAGCCTCACTCCTGACGAACTCGGCTGCGTCTTTTGAGACTTTCACTCGCGTCATGCAGCCTGTCCGGCAACGATTTTGTCCACATCAGCGATGAGGTCGTCGATGTCCTCGTACTCGCCTGCGGCGATCTGATCGCGTCCACGAACCGCCGCCAAGACGTCCGCTCCTTCGTTAAGGAGATATGTCTTCAGGGCGCGAACGATGATGTAGCTTCTTGAACGGTCTGTTGCTTCAGCGATGGCCTCGATGCTTGCAACGATGTCCGACGGGACGCGGAGAGTTACAGATTCCGATCCGAGCGACTTGGTCATAGCGCCTCTCCTATTTGGCAAACTGCAAGACAATGTAAGACAAATCAATTGATGTGTCAATTTGCCGAAGGCCTCTGTCGACCGCGGCTAAAGCTCAGCGCTTTTTCATCCAACTTCTGGAATCCTCCGTCTTGCAACAGAGTGAGCCGCCCACGCCAACATTGGATGTGGTATGCACCTGCGCGAACGGGATATGCCTTTTTATCAATTACAACCATTACTGAGTTTATCGAATGCGGCAGCCGCTTGGATTTGCCGCTATGCTAAATACCAACCTCGTTGTTTTAGGTCGTCGACATGGCTGAATTTGACGTGAACATTAATGAGATTGTCGGGCATGCCGCAGCAGATTTAATCGAGTCCTTTTTTACCTCGCTTGGTGACAAGACCGCGGAGCAAATTAAGCGATTCAAAATTAAGTTTGGCAAAGGATTCTCACGCTATCTCGCCGAATCGTTTAACAGGTATTCCAATCACGGCCGGTCGTAGGTAATTCTGGTAAACACAAGCTTCAGAGGGACAAAAGCTGGAAAAACTTGTCGTTCAGCGACTTCAAGTACGAAAGGAGATCAGTCAAGACACCCTGCGCAATGTCATATTCATCAGATGTAAGTTTCCCGTCGAGGAGTTCTTTGAAAACTCGAGTGTGCTCCTCCATGGCTGTGAGCAACGCGCATCTACTGGCCGACAATTTCGCTTGTAAATCAGGCCTATCGGACGCCGCTAGATCCAGTTCATGGTCGTCCGAGCCGCCGCCGATAAACCTTTCGATCTTGTCCCAGATCTCGATAAAGCTTTTCTGCTCCCCTATGGTTTTGTGATGCTTCTCGCACCACTGGATGTTCACCGCCCGAAGTCTCTCTTTGAATGCTACTTTCCATCCTTCGTCAGGTCGTTCATTTTGAATCTGGAGGTATGAAGGGGTGTTTCTGGGATCGGTCTGTATATCCATCTTGCGTCCAAGCTATTGATCAACTTATACCAACGTGCATTGATCATGACCGATGAGCCCATTCGCGCAGACCAATGGACATAATTTTCCAGGGTTGATCGATCAGCTTGTTCCATGCGGC
>NZ_SLZG01000039.1 GCF_004341625.1 Rhizobium sp. BK376
GGCTTACCTAGAGGACGCGGGGTGGAGCAGCCCGGTAGCTCGTCAGGCTCATAACCTGAAGGCCGCAGGTTCAAATCCTGCCCCCGCAACCAATACACATAAATAGCCCGCCCCACCGCGGGCTTTTGCGTTCCAAACAGCCCCTATCCCTGGCGCCAAGACGGCATCTTCCCTGGCAACGATAGCCCAGCGGCCAAGCACCATACCTAAAAGCCCAAACCACCGTGAAGAGTGCCGGAAGCAAGGCGAAGGCGATGCTGCCGATCTCCAAATCGTGCGACGCATCATCAGACCAACGTCTGAACCAGCATGGACCCAGGTCCGAGGGCAAGAATCTTTGGTCCTAGTGCCATAGATTTGGACGTCTGCTGCGCCAGCTTCTTGTCGATGCAAGCGTCGGAGTATCCGGCTATTTTTGGCGATGGAGTGGTTCGATGAGCATGGCGGGGTTGTCAAAAACGGGCATGATTGCCGCAACTCCCGTCGTCGCTTCCATCCGTAAAAGCACGCGATGTGCCGATGCCCCTGCGAAGGGCGAAGGGTGGCATTGAGAGTGAAGAGCGAGCGAAGTGCGACCGTCGCGGTTGTCGTGCCAATGTACAATGCCGAGCGAACGATCGGTGCGACCCTGGCCAGCATCTGCCGGCAAACCCATCAAACCCTTGAGATCATAGTCGTCGATGATGGCTCGTCGGACAATTCGGCATCGATCGCGGCCGCCTACGCAAAGCAGGATCGCCGGATTCGGACACTTCAACAGCAGAACAGTGGCGTCGCCGCAGCCCGCAACCATGGCGCTGCTGCGACCGACGCGGCATTTCTGGCCTTTGTCGATGCTGATGATCTATGGGCTCCGTCAAAGATCTCTCTTCAGTTGCAGGCGCTGGAGGCAGGCGGTTCATCGGCGGGATTGGCCTATTGCTGGTTTGCCCTCATCGATGGCGACAGCCGTGTGTTCTCGAAGGATAACCGCCCGGTCGCTGAAGGACGCGTGCTCCAGCAGCTGTGCAGGAACAATTTCGTCGGCAACGGCAGCTCGATGCTCCTGCGTCGTTCCGCATTTGAAAAGGCCGGCCGGTTCGAGCCTTCGCTGAGGGCGCGCAACGCCCAAGGTTGCGAGGATCTTCTGATGTGTCTGCGAATTGCGGAGAGTTATGAATTTCGCGTCATTCCGGAATATCTTGTCGGTTACCGCGTGACGAACACGAACATGTCCAGCGACGTCATGCAGATGCTGCGGTCATGCGAAATCGTTCTTGCCGAATATCGTGAGAAATATCCTCAATATGGCGCTGATCTCGACGGTCATCTGCTCGACATGATCCATTGGCTGGCCGTCAGAGGTTTCGTCGGCGGGCGAACGCTCGAGGGCTGCCACCTCTTGAGGCGATTCTTCGCAAAGGAGCCACGGCGGACAATCTCCTGCCTGCCGCACATGCTGGAAGTCTATTGCCGGGCACGGCTGGTTCCGAATTGGATCAAGGCTCCCGTAAAGCGCTTGCGAAACAGGAACGACAAGTTCCGGCCTCTTTATGCGGAGACAACCCTGTGACGCTGATCGCGCCGGTCTTTCAGCAATTGCGACGGCTGTTTCGCCTGGCGGCAGCACCCGCCTGGGCTGGGCCGACGATCGTCGGGCTTGGATTGGCCGGAGCGGTCCTCGAGGGAGCAGGGCTTTTCCTTTTCATCCCCCTGATCCGGAGCCTCGGGGCAGCAGCGCCCCAGCAGGGTCGATGGCAGCCGATTTTCGACCGACTTCTGATGCCGGTCCCCGAAAGTCATTTGACGGCGTTTCTGGTCGCGCTCTTATGCGTCAGCATCCTGCTCAAGAATGCGGTCCATTTCGTCAACGCCTGGGTGAGCCGATACGTGGACGGTCTTGTCGCACATCGGTTGCGAACAAGGGTCTTCGACCAGACGATCAGTTCCTGCGTCGACTACCGGGTTGAAAACAAGCGTTCGGACATCATCACGACAATCGCCAACAACACCTGGAAGGTCAGCCAAGGCTTGAGCCTCGCCTACCGATTGATGATCTGTTTCTGCACCTTCACCGTCTTCATTCTGCTGATGCTGCTGATTTCCATCCGGCTGACCCTTGTCTCGATGATGTTTCTGTTCCTTGGCGCCATGGCCATTCGTCTGGCGACGCGCCGCGCCGATGAGACAGGCAAGGCCGTTGTCGAAGAAAACAAGCAGTTTGGCCTCAGAATGTGGGAAAGCATCAACGGGCTGCAATTGATCCGCGCCTTCGCTCAGGAGGATTACGAGCGCAGTCGCTTCCGGCAGACGTCGGATACCGTGCGAAAACGTCTTCTGAAACTCGACATGCTGTGGGCGACGCCCGGCCCGGTTTCGGAAATCTCGATCACAATATTAATCGGCGCGCTCGTTCTCATCGCTCAGTCGACGGATATAGGCATTGCCGCACTGGCCGCCTTTCTATCTCTGCTCTACCGGCTTCAAGGTCCGACGCGGGAATTGCTGCAGTCGAAGGTCGCGCTGGATGGACTGACCGGTAGCATTGACGACGTCGACGATTTTCTGCGCAAGACGGAAAGGCCTTTTCTCTCTGAGGGGCATCTGCCCGTATCCGCGCTCGGCAACGACGTCGAATTCCGGAATGTTTCCTTCCGCTATGCCCCCGATCAGCCGCTCGCTTTGCAAGATGTCTCCTTCAGCATTCCAAGAGGCAAGACCACGGCGATCGTCGGCGAGTCGGGAGCTGGCAAGTCGACGATAATGGCGCTCCTTTTCCGCTTTATCGATCCCACGTCAGGCGATGTTCTCGCAGACGGCGTGTCCCTTCCCGAATTCGATCTCCGCAGCTGGCGCAAGCGCCTGTCGCTGATGTCTCAGGAGGTCCATCTCTTCAACGACACGATCGCTGCCAATATCGCCTATGGCGACCTGGAAGCCGGCAAGGCCGAGATACGCAGAGCCGCAGAGATTGCCAGGGCGCATGATTTCATCCGGCAGCTGCCGGGTGGCTACGAGACACGTGTCGGCGACCAGGGGATGCGTCTGTCAGGTGGACAAAGGCAGCGCGTCGCTCTTGCCCGAACAATACTTCGCAATCCCGACATTCTCCTCCTGGACGAAGCGACGAATGCGCTCGATGTCGAGACCGAACAGGCGTTCCAGCTCGCGCTTGATGAATATTCTCATAACCGGACCGTGGTCGTGATCGCTCACAGGCTCTCGACCGTTCAGGCTGCCGACCAGATCATCGTGATGCAGAAGGGGAGCGTCATCGAAGCCGGCTCGCCGGGCGAACTCTTCCAGCGGCAAGGTCATTTTTCCAGACTTCACGAGTTTCAGCTCAACCGCGCTGTCATGGGCGGGATCGGCTGATGAGCTACAGGCTTGCTGAAATCGAGCTGTCGCAACCTCTGGCACCGGTGGAACTCTCTACCGAGCAGAATGGCGTCGGCCTCATCGTCCGCTGGCAAAGCCGGCTAATCGCATTCGAGATGATCGAGCTGCCCGCCGGATCGGTGCTGACGGTCGACAGGCTGAAGGTTCTCGCCGACCAGCGCTTTGCCGGACGCGTTCTTGCTGCAAAGGTGGGAGAAGCACTTGCAGAGAGACGGCCGACAAAGGCCGCGATGCTGCGGAGCCTCAGCATTGCGATCTGTACCAAGGACCGTGCGCAGCGCCTTTCCCGGCTGCTGGGCTCGCTCGATCGGGTTCGGGCGGAGCATGCCTTCCCGTCAGTCGAAATCGTCGTCGTCGACAATGCCTCGGTGGACAACGCCACGCGCGAGGCCGTCACCGGTTTTAGGGATGTCCGCTATGTTTTTGAACCGAGGCCGGGGCTCGACTTCGCCCGCAACGCGGCCCTTCACGCGGCCACCGGCGATATCATTGCATACTTGGACGACGACGTGGTGGTCGACCGCAATTGGCTCGCAGGCCTTGCCAAGGCGTGCCGTGACAATCCCCGTGCCGGCGGCTTTACGGGCCTGGTGCTGCCCTATCGGCTCGATACCGAGGCACAGATCTTTTTCGAACGACGGGGAGGATTTGGCCGTGGTTTTGCGAGAAGGGAATTCCACAATGCGCGGTTCGACAATCCGCTGCACCCGGTGGGATCAGGCATTCTCGGCGCCGGCTGCAACATGGCCTTCGATCGTGCGCTGCTGATCGAACTTGGCGGTTTCGACGAGGCGCTCGATACGGGCGCGCCATTGCCTGGGGGCGGCGACCTCGACATTTTTTACCGTGTACTGCGTTCAGGCAGGCCGATGATCTATGAGCCGGAATACACGGTCTATCACGAGCACCGCGAAACCATCTCGCAGCTCAGGCGACAATACTGGACCTGGGGGCTCGGCATGATGGCCTTCCTCGTCAAAAGTTACCGCGCAGACAGTGAAATGCGTGCGCGGCATCGCGCTATGGTCCGGTGGTGGTTCCTCGATCAGTTGAAGGCGCTCGCTCGCGCTGCAGCCCGGCGTCGTGGCCAAGACCTGCGCTTCGGCATCGCGGAACTATGGGGCGGCATCTACGGCCTTGCGGGTGAATACGATCGCTCGCTTGCCCGCATCCGGTCGATCCGGGAGCGCAATCCATGACGGAGCGCTTCGACATAAGGCATATCGATCTCGCAATCGCCGACGCAGACGCCGGCGCGCCGGGTGGGCGGGCTTTGTCCGTCTTCTGGTGGAAGGACTTGCCGCTTGGAACGCGCGCATCCCTGCAGGAGGAGCTGCCTTTCGGAATCTCCCTGTTGCGCCAGCTCACCGCCGAATATGCGGCCAGGCAATTGGAAGCGCGTGCCGTGATGCTCGGCGCGCCGCTGCGAGCCACCTATGAAGGATGGGCGAAACCCGCGATCTCGTTGGCATCCGCGCTTGAAGCGGAAAATCTGATCGAGAGCCTCGAGGAGTTCGCAACCGCATCTTCAGTCGCCGCGGATGACATTTCCGTGGTGATCTGTACCCGTGATCGGGGTCCGGCGCTGGCGGAATGCCTTAGCAGCGTAGTGGCGCAGCGCGGCACTCCGGGAGAGATCATCGTCGTCGACAATTCCAGAGACGGCAATGCCAGGAGCGTTTGCACCGAATTTCCTGATATCCGCTACGTGCATGAGCCGCGCGCCGGGCTGAGCCGCGCCAGAAACGCAGGGATCCGTGCAAGCCGGCTGAATATTGTTGCCTTCACCGACGACGACGTCGAAGTCCATCCCGGCTGGACCGCCGAGATCGCGCGTGCTTTTGCCGAACGGGATGTCGAAGCGCTAACCGGGCTGGTGCTGCCGGCACGCCTCGACACCGGCGCGCAATGCTATTTCGAGTTCGCCATGGGCGGTTTCGGGACCACCTTCATACCGCGCACTTTCGGAAGACAGTTCTTCGAAGAGACCCGGCCGCATGGGGCGCATGTCTGGAAGATCGGTGCTGGAGCCAACATGGCCTTTCGGCGATCCGTATTCGAGCGGCTCGGCCTGTTCGATGAACGGCTCGGGGCAGGCGCTGCAGGATGTTCCGAAGATTCGGAACTCTGGTACCGGCTGCTGGCGACCGGCGGGGAGTGTCTCTACGAGCCGCGGGCGGTCGTCTTCCACCATCACAGAAGCGATTGGCCGGGGCTCAAGCGGCAGATGAAGGCTTACATGAAGGGTCATGTGGCGGCGCTGATCGTGCAACACGACAATTTCGGCGATCGCGGCAATATCGTGCGCGTCTGGACGCAACTGCCGGCCCATTTCGCGAAGACCTTCCTCAAGACGCTTTTTGAGGGCTCGCCGGGCAGGCTCGGAATTCTGGCCGCGGAAATTAAGGGGTGGCTCGCCGGATTGCAGTTTTTTCTGCGCTTCGGCTGGAGAAAGCAGCAGGTCCCGATGCGCGCAGCCACTGCCATTGCGAAGGAGACAGCACGATGATCAAGAAAGCGCCACTCGGCCGGTTCTTGTCCAGGAACCCTTATCCCAATGGTCTGACGGATGGCCTGTTCTATCGGGAGAAGATGCGCGCCATCCATCGTATTGCCCCAACTGAAACGGCAGGTTCGGGACGGGTGCTGGAAATCGGTGGCGGCCGTAGCGGCCTTGCGAGCATCCTCTACCCGGATGCTGATATCATCACCTTTGACATCGACCCGGAATTGGCCGCGCATCAGCCTTCCTGGGCGAAATCGACTTTCATTTGCGGCGATGCATGTTCGCTGCCTTTCGACGATGGCAGTTTCGACATCGTTACTCTGTTCGACGTGCTGGAGCATATTGAAGACGATCGCCGCGCCGCGAGCGAGGCGTTACGGGTGGTGCGGCCGGGCGGATATGTCCTTGTCTCAACTCCTGAAGCGAAATGGCATTATCCCTATTTCAGTGTCATGAAACCCCATTGTCCGCATGAGAGCGAACTGATGCGCGAATGGGGCCATGTCCGACGGGGATACCGCGATCCGGAACTCACAGCCCTTTTCGACAGGCCGCCGGAACGGCGCGCCACGTTCATCAACCCCGCCACGGCCTTCTTCCATGACATCTCGTTTTCCCGTCTCGGGCGCCGACGCCGCAAGGTACTCTATGCTCTGGCGGCTCCGGTTACGGCTATCGGCTATTTGATGCACCGGCCCACAACGAGCGGCACCGAGACAGCCTTCGCTTGGCGCAAATGAACGGTCGCCAGGCGCCGCGCGTCATCGCCCTCTTTCCATGGGGTGATGTGATCGAGGAGTTTCTCGAGCCGATAGGGCTGGAGCTACAGGATTTCGTCGAGCGGATGACCGGAGGCTGGCTGTTCGGCTATGCAGCCGCGCTAAAGGCGGTAGGGCACAGGCCGATCATCGTCTGCGCATCCGAACGCGTAACCCGAACCGAGTGCTACGAGCATTCGGGCACGGGCGTGTCGATCTGGGTTGCGCCGGGACGGCGGCCTCGGCACAGCCATTCTCCCGCTGCCCATAGCTTGCGCCGCTGGGCAGCGATACCGCTTGCGGCGTTTCACGAGATTCTGACGCGCGCCCGATGCGATGTGCTGCTCGCTCAAGAATATGAATATGTCCGCTTCGACGCGCTCGCATGGTTGGCGCGCCGGCTAAATGTTCCCCTCTATGCCAGTTTCCAGGGCGGAGATCGCGCGCTTTCCTGGATCGAAGCCGTTGCAAGACAGCTTTCCCTTCGCGCTTGCCGCGGCCTGATCGTCGCTTCTTCTGCGGAGCGGGAGCGCCTCACCAACGCCTATCCGCGCATTGCACTCAATATCGCCAACATCCCAAACCCGCTGGACACAGAGGAATGGCGAGCGATGGATCGCAGTGAGGCGCGAGCCGGCCTTGGCCTGCCGCAGGACGGCTTCATTGTCTTCAATCACGGACGTATCGATATCCATCGCAAGGGGCTCGATGTTCTCTTGAATGCCTGGGCGGAGTTCGCCAATGATCCGGCCTGCCAATTGGTAATCATCGGCTCCGGTCAGGACAGCGAGGCATTCGCGGAGCTCCTGCGAAAAAGCAGCCTGTCGAATTTGCGATGGCTTTCCACCTACACCACGGATCGGCCTCTGATCCGACGCTGGCTTTCGGCCGCGGATGCCTATGTCACAGCCTCTCGCATCGAAGGGATGCCGGTCGCACCGTTGGAAGCGATGGCCTGCAGCCTTCCTGTTATCGCCACGGATGCGCAAGGTTTGCCGGACATTCTGGTGCGTGGAGAAGCCTCCGGTGGCCTCGTGGTGGGAAAGGAGAGGCCGGCGGAAATTGCGCAAGCCTTGACGCGATTGAAAGACAACGGAGATCTTCGTTCACGGCTCGGTGCGGCAGCCAGAAAGCGGGTGACGGAAAAATTCTCGTTCGAGGCGGTCGGCGCCGCTCTAGATGATTTTCTGACAACAGCCCGCAGGTAAGGATCACATCCGGCTGCGATACCAGGCAAGTGCCGTGTCGACGATCCTGTCCATGCCGGATTGCGTGGGCACCCATCCAAGCTCCCGCTGAGCCTTGGCGGCCGAAGCGACGAGAGCCGGTGGATCGCCGGGCCTGCGGGGACCGTAGGCAACCGGAAGCTCACGTCCGCAAGCACGACCGACGGCGTCGACCAATTCCTTTACCGTCGTTCCATTGCCCGTGCCGAGATTGTAGGCATGGACGCCAGGCCTCTGCAGCAGCATTTTGCCCGCAAGGACATGCGCCTGTGCCAGATCGCTGACATGGACATAGTCGCGCACAGCCGTTCCGTCGGGTGTATCGAAATCGGTGCCATTGACGGTGAAGACCAGGCCGGACCGGATCGCCGCCTCTATGGCGACTGGAACCACATGCGTCTCAGGCTCATGATGTTCGCCGATCTCTCCATCGGGATCGCAGCCTGCCGCATTGAAATAGCGCAGCATGACAGCGTTGAGACCGTGAGCGCGCGAAAGATCGTCTATCATCCGTTCGATGATGAATTTCGACCATCCGTAAGGATTGATCGGCCACTGTGGATGCTCTTCATCGATCGGCGTTTGCACCGGAATGCCATAGGAAGCGCAGGTGCTCGAAAAGATCAGCTTGTCGACCCCTGCCTTCAGCATTTCCTCGAGCAGCACCAGCGTTCCGAAACTGTTGTTCCGGTAGTAGAGTTCGGGGCGCTCGACAGATTCGCCGACATAGGCATAGGCAGCGAAATGCGCCACCACATCCGGTCGGTACTGGCGCAGCGCTGCAGCGATTGTCTCGGCGTCCGCAATGTCGCCCTCGACCAGTGGCCCCCATTTGACCGCCTCGCGCCAGCCGCGCGAAAGATTGTCATAGGTGACGACCTTCCAGCCCGCCTCGGCGAACGCCTTGCAGCAATGCGATCCGATATAACCGGCTCCGCCGGTGACGAGGACAGTCTTCATTCCGCGGCGACCGATTGCGAAGCGCATAGCGAAAGCCGGTCTTCAAAATGGGCAACAGTTCTGGCAAGCCCTTCTCGTAACTGAACTTTGGGCTTCCAGCCGAGTTCGCGGGTGGCCAGCCCGATATCCGGTCGCCGCTGCCTGGGATCATCGGCAGGTAGAGGCAGGAATTTTATCTTCGATCGGCTTCCGGTGAGTTCGATGACGAGATTGGCAAGCTCGAGCATCGTGAACTCGACAGGATTGCCGAGATTGATCGGGCCTGTAACCTCGTCCTTCGTTCCCATCAGGCCAACCAGGCCGCCGATGAGGTCATCGACGTAGCAGAACGAGCGCGTCTGCTCACCGTTGCCATAGACCGTTATCGGCTTGTTCTGCAGTGCCTGAACGATGAAGTTCGAGACAACGCGGCCGTCATCGGCCTGCATTCTCGGACCATATGTGTTGAAAATCCGCGCGACCTTGATCCGGAGACTGTGCTGGCGCCAATAATCGAAGAACAGGGTTTCGGCGCATCGCTTTCCCTCGTCGTAACAGGAGCGCGGGCCGATCGGGTTCACCTTGCCCCAATAGCCCTCCGGTTGGGGATGGATTTCCGGATCTCCATAGACTTCCGACGTGGAGGCCTGGAGGATCCTTGCGCCGACCCGCTTGGCAAGGCCCAGCATGTTGATCGCGCCATGAACACTGGTTTTGGTCGTCTGTACTGGATCGAACTGATAATGAACCGGGCTTGCGGGGCAAGCCAGATTGTAGATCTCGTCGACCTCTACATAGAGCGGGAATGTGATGTCGTGACGGATGATTTCGAAAGACTTGTCGTCGAGCAGATGCGCGACATTGCCTCTCCGTCCGGTGAAAAAATTATCGACGCAAATAACCTCGTGCTTTTCCTGCAGAAGTCGCTCGCAAAGGAACGACCCGAGGAAACCTGCACCGCCTGTCACCAGGATTCGCTTGGCTTGCTGCATGGCCTCTTACCTCGAAGCCAATTCCGCGACGGCGCCGCGGAGAGGAACTGCGGCAGGCATCAGTGCGATGGTGCCGTTTTTCAGGAAACCGTCCATGTTCATCAATCTTCTCCGCGCGCCCTACAGAAATGGTCAGATACCCTGCCACTTCCGGCGCGGAAAAAACTGGCGCAGGAGAAGGCGTAATTCTATGGCATTAGGACCAAAGATTTGCGTTCTGGGAGATAGGTCTGTCCGGGCATAGGACGTTGGTCTGAGCAGAAATGAGACAGCGGTTCGCTGGCTTCGCTCCCAGCTCTCGACCAGCGGACCAAGAGTGTGGCTCCAACCCTCAAGCAGGCTCCAGCATGCCGAAAACAGCCACGCAGGCGATCGCAACAATGCCAAGTGCGATCTCTACAATCGTGCCTGTACGGATTGCGGCCAGTGCACGTTGAGGCTGCCGGCCTATCCTCGGGACGAAGACATATCGGTTGATGATCGCAAGCATCGTCATGCAGGTGACGACGGCAATCTTGAACGCCAGCATCGCCTGGTAGGGAGAAGCCCAGTTCGTCGGCAAGCGGCCCAGGATCAGCGCCGTGTTGATCAGTCCCGATAGAATGACCAGGGCGACCGCTGCGTGTCCGATATTGGAGAACCGTTTGAGTGCGCGTCCCGCATCCCGCCTGCATTCCTCTACCTCAAGCAATCGCAGGATGGGGAGCAGCGGCACAAGCGCTCCGAACCAGCTGCCTGCGGCAAGAAGATGGACGATATCGTTGAGGCGATGCGCAAACCCAAACCAGCCCTGATGCATCGCTGCGTGGCCGGTCAATGTCAGGGACGCAAGGCCAAGCCCTGCGGTCAGAGCAAGTGCTGCCGGCCTCAGGTGGCGTGGAGCAAGGAATGCCAAGAGGAGAAAAAAGTTGGTGACGGCCTGGACTTGCCATGCCCGTCCCGCCGTCGTGTCGAAGAGCACATCATGAATCGTCGCTGGATTGACCGTATCCACCCAGCCATTACCGATTATTCCGGTTTGCAGAGGCAAGGCAATTGCGGTCGTCAGTATGGCAACGATTACGGCTGCCAGCACAAAGCCCGTAAATTTTGGCCAGACGCGCCTCGATATGGAAGCTGACGCAAGAACGGAAAGGAACGCCGAGCAGCCCCACAGAAGCATGAGCGATGTATCGTGCAGAAAACGGCACGCCTGATATGCTATGTCGGGAGTGATCAAGGCGTCACGGTAAAGCTGTAGCTGCCGCTGCTCTTATGACCATCGGTCGAAAGAACGTGCCAGTTGACGGTGTAAGCGCCGGCGGAAAGCGTTTGCGACACCGGCACGATCAGGACTTTGTCCCCATCCATGAGCATGGGGTCGCCGGTCTCGACTGCCGATTTGTCCGATCCCGTGATCGTCAGGCCGCTGAAATTCAGATTGAGGGCCTCCGAGAAGCTGAGATCCAGCTCCGTCGGCGATGCGGAGACTGAAGACCTGTCCGCCGGCGAGGACGTCGTGAGTTCCGCATGCGCAAAGGCGGGCCTTGCAAGGGCAATCAGGGCAGCGGCAAGGCCGATAATCATGATCCTTTTGCGCATTTACTTCTCGTTGCTATGGAAATTCAACCTGCTGGCCGCACGGCGGATATCAAAATGAAATTACATCGCTTTCTTGGATATCAGGATCATACTCGATACCGGTTTGGATGAAGTGCGAGCGACGCAATTGCCTTATCGCAAAAACGCATCCGTTTCACGTCGATTCACTGTCTGCAACATAGTTGGTAGACATTCCCAAATCGCATTTATTCCAAGCCCTCAAAGGATTACCACTTCCTTATAAATCCTGCTAACAGCATCTCGGCAAGGCCGATAGCATCTCCGCGGGGCCTTGGAGATGCGGCATTTAGGCCTTGAATGCATGAGGCGAAAGGATTGCATGGCTGGAAATTCATTGCGCAGGCAGTTGTCTGCCCGGTTCGACCGGTCGCGCCGCCGCGCCTATATAGATAATTCGGAAACCCCGACCTATGTGATCGGCGACGTTCACGGGCGCCATGATCTCCTGGCTGAAGTCGAGGCGACTATTATCGCCGACGCGTCGCGGCTGCCCGGTCGAAAGCTGATCGTCATGCTCGGAGATTTCATCGATCGCGGGCCGGCATCTGCGAGAGTGATCAGCCGGCTGATGGCGCCGCCCCCGCCGGGTTTCGACCGCGTCTGCCTGACCGGAAACCATGAGCTGGCAATGCTTTCCTATATCGATGACGATATATCGCTCTCGCAATGGTTCGCCATGGGAGCCGATGTCACGCTGCATTCCTACGGGCTCGATGCGGCGCATCTTGCGCGCCAGTATCCCTCGCAAAAGAAGCTCGATGAATTCATCCGATCATCCCTGCCGGCCAGTCACGTGACTTTTATGCGCGAGCTTCCGATCCTTCTGGACACGCCGAATGCGCTCTTCGTCCATGCGGGGATCGATCCAGAGGTACCGATCGCAGAGCAGGTGGACGAAGATCTCGTCTTCATCAGGTCTCGTTTCCTCGATAGCGTCCAGCCGCTGCCGAAGCTCGTTGTCCATGGGCACACGCCGATAAAGGAAGTGAAGGCTCGCGGACTGCGCCTGAACCTCGACACAGGCGCCTTCCACACGGGCAGGCTGACAGCCGCCCGCCTGTGGAACGGTCGCGTCCATGTCTTTTCGACTTGACCTGGTGCAGCCAAAAAACCGTCAGGAACCGATCGGCGGAGATTGCTCAAATCCGACCGCTGGCCGAGACATATCGTCGGACGGCAGGCCGGTTCTGGTCGGTTGCTCGCTTTCCAGAAACGAATGCCGCGTTTCGGCCGCTTGCCAGACCATAAAGAGCACGACCGCGAAATAGCCGACCTGCAACAGGATTGCAGCCCCGATTGTCTCGAAGAAAGTCGTAATAAAGGATCCGTTGATAAAATAGCTCGCTATCGCAAACACGATCAACGTACTGAACATACCCACAAAAACGCGTGGCGCTCCCATGACATCACCTCGCACAGAGTGGTCGTTACTAGAAGAAATTGAAACCCCAGAGCTCCCCCTCACGGTTTCATGTTAACTATATTTCGGAATGATGACGCATTCAAACAAATATTGCCGTTAGGAGCCTCATTTGTACTGGAAATGGCCCGCTGGTTGAGGAGCTACGCCAGACCGCAAGCCTAAAAGTTGCATGCAGCCAAAAATGCCGGGAAAATGGGCAGCCCGTAAGGTAAGGGAACACCTTGGAGGCCGAATCAGTCCCTAAAAATCCAAGGGCGGCCACGCATTGCCGGCGTCCTTCTCAAGACAGTTGCCGGCTCCGAAACGCGAACCTCTCCGCCTAAGCTCTGTTACTCCATGCGTGCGACGGAAGTCTTTGCGAAGTATTTCGCAGATGCAGCAAATATTGATCGCAACCCGGAGATTTGGCAGCGACGGCACTGTGGTCGGAAGCGCGAAGCAGCCAATCATGTGGCGGGCGGACATCCGCCCTTCATCCCGCTAGCTATTCGTTCCAGAAAAGTCGCTGGGCAGTATCGCTGTTTGCCTCCGTGCGCTATAGCGGGCAAGACAAGCAATCGATCCGAAGACCGAGACTGGAGAGTTCCATGGCTGCCACCATTCGCTATCACGAAGGCGACATTTCCGCCGCAGATGCTGCGCGCTATACCGGCGCCATCGCGATTGATACCGAGACGCTGGGATTGGTGCCGCGCCGGGATCGGCTATGCGTTGTCCAGCTGTCGCCGGGCGACGGCACGGCTGACGTTATCCGCATTGAAGCCGGCCAGAAAGAAGCGCCCAATCTCGTCGCCATGCTGGCTGATCCGGCTCGCCAGAAGATCTTTCATTTTGGTCGCTTCGATATTGCCGTCCTGTTTCATACTTTCGGGGTGACGACCACGCCGGTCTTCTGCACGAAGATCGCCTCGCGGCTGAGCCGTACCTATACCGACCGCCACGGCCTGAAGGACAATCTCAAGGAAATGCTGGATGTCGATATTTCCAAGACACAGCAATCCTCCGACTGGGCGGCGGCGACCCTCTCGCCCGCGCAGCTCGAATATGCAGCTTCCGATGTCCTCCATCTGCACGCGCTTCGCGATCGGCTGACCGAGCGCCTCGTCCGCGATGGCCGCATCGAGCATGCGGAAGCCTGCTTCACCTTCCTGCCCACCCGCGCCAAGCTCGATCTGCTCGGCTGGGAGGAAACGGATATTTTCGCCCATAGCTGAGATTTTCCCAGTGACCGCCGGATAGCAAGGCGTCATCCCTGCTCGCGTCTGCCCGCCCCTTCCGAAGACGGAAGGGCGGTACTGTGCTAGTCTCTCCAGATGTCGTGGATACGATCTGTCAGAACCACTCGGGGGGCGAATGGCGAGCGTTCCTGTTAAGCGACGGCTGGCAGCAATCATGGCCACGGACGTGGTTGGTTATGCCCGCCTCATGGAGAGTGACGAAGAAGCGACCCTTGCTCTGATCAAGGCGTTGCAGGCTGACCTAATCGCGCCGAACATCGAGCGCAACGGCGGCAGCATATTCAAGCTGATAGGCGACGGAACCTTGTCGGTGTTCGATTCCGCCACCGGGGCAGTCGAATGCGCGATGGCGATCCAGGGCGAATTGGCGCGCCGCGAGCGAGAAGGCGCCCGCATCGTTCTTAGAATTGGGATCAACCTTGCCGACGTGCTGGTCGAGGGCACGGATATGTTCGGTGACGGAGTAAACGTCGCCTCCCGGGTTGAGGCAAGCGCGATACCCGGCGGCATTTGCATCACCGATGGTGTCTACCACCAGATCGCCGCGCGCATAGGCGGCGAGTTCGCCGAGGGCGGGGAAAAACGCCTGAAGAATATCGAGCGGCCCGTTCGCGTCTGGCACTGGCAACCGCCTCACGCCGAAATCGCAAAGGCGGAGCCCTTGCGCAGTGGTGAACCGGTGGGATCGCCGGAGCCGGAAAAAGTCCTGGTCAGAGTTGGGGGCACGTCTTCGGCCCTTCCCCATCAGCAGGAGGTCATGGGGTTGGTAACTTCCGGCCTCGAACAATTCCTTTCGGATCGGCATTGGATCGACGTCGCGTCTACTTTGACCGCCGAAATGGGTACCCGTTCCCACGACTACACGGTCAGCACTAGCGTTCATGGGGCGGGTCCGTTCCGGTTGAATGTCAGGTTCCTGCACACCTCGGCTACTTCAATCCTCTGGTCGAGGGCCTTCGATCTTCCCGCGGATTGGGATATCGACGCCATTGAATCGGCGGCGGCGGAGATTGTCTCGCTCGTCGTCGACAAGGTGCTTTCCAGCGCATCAAAGACCATTGCGAAGAAGCCGGAGGCTTCCTGGTCTGCATACGAGAATTTTCTTTACGGCAGGATGCTCGACGCGAAACACCTGTTGCCCGAAGCGGAGCGCTTCTTCCAGAGAGCGACGGAACTCGCCCCAGCCTTCATCGACGCGCATGCAATGTATGCCATTACGCTCTGCTATTGCTTCTTCACAGAAGGAGTGATCGAGCGACTACACCGCGCCGAGGAAATCTCGCGCATTGCCTTGCGGCTCGACAACAACCATGCCTTTTCCCACTACGCGGCGGCATTGGTTCAACTGTCGATGCGAAACTATGATGGCGCTGAATCCCATTACGCCAAGGCACGCGATCTGGCGCCGGGCGATGTGGAGATTCGCGCCGATCATGCCGAGTTGCTTCACTACGCCGGTGATTTGCAAAAGGCCGCAACCGAAATCGGGGAATGCTTCAGGAAGTCGAAGTATCCGCCCGTGTGGTTCTGGGCCGTCAGGGGGATTATCCGGCTTCAGCAAGGCCATCCGGATGCCGCCGTCGAGGATTTCGAAAATGTCCCGAGCAAGTCATGGCGGACGCTGATCTTGCTCGCCGCAGCTCATGCCCTGCGCGGTGACGAAGCGCGGCGGGAGTACAGCGAGGCCGAGGCGCGCAGTCTCCAGCCACGGCTGAGCCCAGAGCTGGTGCGAAGAACGTTTCCCTACCGCGACGAAGGCGCACTTGCGAAGGTCCTCGGCGCTTTCGGGCCCGCGACATAGGTATTTGGCGCATTCCACCAAACGCCGATGCCGGTTCCGGTATTTCTAGCCGACCACGGCGGCCGATGCCGTGCCGCGTCGATCTCTTCGCGTTTAAGGGTTTCTTAAAGCGATTCTTACATCATCATTAATGATTCCATGCGTTCGACGGGCGTCATGAAGCGCCCGGCAGCCGTAGACACTGCCTTGGAGCGCGACCGACCGCATGAGCGGCTCGCATGTCACCTGCTTCCATCGTCACTTGCCGAGAAAGGAGCGCATCATGCTGCAGCCGGTCCCAGCCATATCCAACATAATCGCCGCTTCTCAGAAGCAGGCAGTCACTGTCAGCACGGGTGTTGCCAGTCCCAGCGCCGCCGCGACCGCGACTGCGGCGCTATCGCATGCAGCCAGCGCAACCGTGGAAGGCAAACTGAGCATCATGCTCATGGCGATCCGCGACAGCATGGTCCAGAGCTTGCTGGATATTATGAATTCCGTCAGTGAATCGCTCGGGTCTCCCCCCGAAGCTGACGAGAGCAATGTCGCCCATGCATTGCGGCTTGCCGATGTCATTCAGGGGCTTACCCCGAAGCAATTGGCGACCGTGCAGCAGCAATTGCAGGCGCAGGGCCAACCGCTTCCCCTGCAGCTCGTCGCCCAGGCGCTCAAGGATCCCGCAGGCCCGGAAGCCGCACATATCATCGCCTATCTGGAGACCGCGCGCTTCAAAGGCCGCGATCTGGTGGCCGAGGCCGTTATCGATTCCTACGGCGAAAACGAAGGCTTGCCGAAAGGCGAGGAGACCGCGGCAGCTCCCGAGGCTGACCCCACCACCTCTGCCGCTCCGCAAGCCGCGTCCGCAGGGCCTCGCGCCGAGCAAACCGCGACATCGGACCGGACAAATTCCAATCCATCTGCGGCGCCGGCGGAAGAAAAGCAGATTG
Organism: Rhizobium sp. BK376; assembly: GCF_004341625.1. Classification (GTDB taxonomy): domain Bacteria; phylum Pseudomonadota; class Alphaproteobacteria; order Rhizobiales; family Rhizobiaceae; genus Rhizobium. The sequence continues at coordinate 16,790 of NZ_SLZG01000039.1, forward strand.
CCCAGGAAATACAGGCCAGCGTCCAGTCTTTTCAAGCTGATGCGGTGGAAGAGCTGGTGTCCGATCCCCCGATCGCCGCCGCAATATCTGTCGGCGAAGAGCCGGTTCAGGCGTCGGCCGATGCGTCCGGGGAGGCGGCGGCATTCGTTGCGGCCAGCGTTGCCGAAGCATTGGAAGCCGTCGCCGACAATCAGCCTTCGGATGCCGCCACGTTTGATCCGCAGATCATGCAGAATGCCCTGCCCACGGAACTCAAGGAGATCGCCGCCGACGTCCAGGAGGGGCTGAAAGTGGCCATCCAGTTTGCCATGGAGGCTGTCGGCCCCGAGATCGACAGCATCAGGGCCGAGGGCGAGCAAGTCGCAAATGCAGTTATCGCCAATGCATTGATTGCCGACGTTCTGGATGCTGCCGAACTACATCAGCAAGATGTTGCCCGTAGCGCCGGCGAATTGCCCTTGCCGCTGGCAAATATACCTGCCCCGGCGTGGCATGAGGCCGCTGACGATGCTGCGGCGCCTTTCTCTTCTGGCTACCCGCCGCCGCCAAGCGACGGCACGCCATTGACGCCGGCTCAGGCAGCTGCAGCCGCCGTTTCCACTCCGCCGCCGGCGCAATTGCCACTCGGCGTTCCCTTCGCCATCGTGCAGTACCCGCCAGCGCCTGATGTAGTCGGCAAAAAGGATGAATCCGGCGTGGACCGCGTCGAGGCTGTCAGCGATGAAGCCGAAGGCAAGGGCCGCCGGCGGGAAAGGGCCGGGGAAGAAGAGCAGCCTGACGACGCGGAGGAGCAGGCGCAAGACACCCCCAAACGGGCAGCCGATGCCTCCGACGAGCTTCCGGTTTCCGCTGACGACGTCGTGGCAGAGGATGCCGCGCAGGAGCCGCTTGCTTTGCCGATGCCGGCGCCTCTGACGGGCCTGCAGCAGGAGGCCTATGATTTTTACCAGCGCATGGCGGCGGAATAATCATTTCCATAGCAGGCAATAAAAAACCCGCCGGATCGCTCCGGCGGGTTTTTTGTCTCTAAAGCAATTCCAGCAAAAGTGTAACGCGGTTTTGCGTCCGGAACTCCGTCAAATCAAAGCGATAGAGCACTTCCGCGATTCGAAGAAAAGCGGAAGCGCTCTAAGCGTTGCGAGGCTTATTCGCCGCCGCGGTTCTTCAGAGCCGCGCCGAGGATGTCGCCGAGCGAAGCGCCGGAGTCGGACGAACCGAACTGAGCGACGGCTTCCTTCTCTTCTGCGATTTCCAGAGCCTTGATGGACAGCATGATCTTGCGGTCCTTCTTGGAGAAGTTGGTGACGCGGGCGTCAACAACCTGGCCAACCGAGAAGCGTTCCGGACGCTGCTCGTCGCGGTCACGCGACAGGTCAGCACGACGGATGAAGGAAGTGATGTCCTCGTGGTTGACGAGCTTCACTTCGATGCCGCCATCGTTGACTGCGATGACTTCGCAGGAAACAACAGCGTTCTTGCGCAGTTCGCCGGAAGCAGCGGCATCACCGACAGCGTCCTTGCCGAGCTGCTTGATGCCGAGCGAGATGCGTTCCTTCTCGATATCGACATCGAGAACGACAGCCTTGACCACGTCGCCCTTGTTGTACTCCTCGATGACCTGTTCGCCCGGGCGGTTCCAGTCGAGGTCGGAGAGGTGCACCATGCCGTCTACGTCGCCGTCGAGGCCGATGAACAGGCCGAATTCGGTCTTGTTCTTGACTTCGCCTTCGACTTCAGCGCCGGCCGGGTGGTTATGGGCAAATGCCTGCCACGGATTTTCGAGCGTCTGCTTCAGGCCAAGCGAGATACGGCGCTTGGTCGGATCGACTTCGAGAACGACCACTTCGACTTCCTGGCTCGTGGACAGGATCTTGCCGGGGTGTACGTTCTTCTTGGTCCAGGACATTTCCGAAATGTGGATGAGGCCTTCGATGCCCGGCTCCAGCTCGACGAACGCACCGTAGTCGGTGATGTTCGTAACGGTACCGGAGATCTTCTTGCCTTCCGGATACTTGGCCTGGATGCCATCCCACGGATCGCTCTCGAGCTGCTTCATGCCGAGCGAGATACGGTGGGTTTCCTGGTTGATGCGGATGATCTGAACCTTGACCTGCTGGCCGATGGACAGGATTTCCGACGGATGGTTGACACGGCGCCAAGCCATATCGGTGACGTGCAGCAGGCCGTCGATGCCGCCGAGGTCAACGAACGCACCGTAATCGGTGATGTTCTTGACGACGCCGTCAACAACCTGGCCTTCTTCGAGGTTCTGGACGATTTCAGAACGCTGCTCGGCACGGGACTCTTCGAGAACCGTACGGCGCGAAACCACGATGTTGCCGCGACGCTTGTCCATCTTGAGGATTTCGAAGGGCTGCGGGTTGTGCATCAGCGGAGTGACGTCGCGGATCGGACGGATGTCGACCTGCGAACGCGGCAGGAAGGCGATGGCGCCGTCGAGATCGACGGTGAAGCCGCCCTTGACCTGGTTGAAGATCACACCTTCAACGCGCTCGCCAGCTTCGAACTTGGCTTCGAGCTTGATCCAGCTTTCTTCGCGGCGAGCCTTCTCGCGCGACAGAACAGCTTCGCCCAGCGCGTTTTCGATGCGCTCGACATAAACTTCGACTTCGTCGCCGGGCTTCAGCGAACCGTCCTTGGCGCGCGCACCGAATTCCTTCAGCGCGATGCGGCCTTCGACCTTGAGGCCGACGTCGACAACGGCAACGTCCTTCTCGATGGCCGTTACGATGCCCTTGGTGACATAGCCTTCTGCCAGATCGTTCTTGGCAAAGGACTCTTCGAGAAGGGCCGCAAAATCCTCACGGGAGGGGGTAGCTACAGACATAAAATCTCCTGGCGTGTCCAGCTCTGGGCATCAGACACGAATGCGCCGGTGGGTTGGTGTTGAACGGCCTGAGTTCCATCCGCCCTCTTGATCAGAGGGCAATCCGGCGCGGGGACGGAATTTCAGGCTTGCCTTAAAAAACGTTGGCCCGTGCCGGAGGCACGCAAGGCCGCGTCAATTCAGGTATTTCGGCTCAGGGCGGCGTCTATCAAGGATTTCGCAGCCTGAAACGCCGCCTCTATACTCATTTCCGAGGTATCAAGCAAGTGCGCGTCATCAGCGGGTTTCAGCGGACTGTCCGCTCGCCCCATGTCGCGTTCGTCGCGTATCTTAACATCCTGCAGGACCGCTGCAAAATCAGCCGAACCGCCGCCCGCGATGATCTCGTCATAACGCCGCTTAGCCCTGACCTCGGCAGAGGCTGTGACATAGAGCTTCACCACGGCATCGGGGCAGACGACAGTGCCGATATCGCGGCCATCCAGCACCGCGCCCGGGGCCTTCCTTGAAAAGGCGCGCTGCGCTTCCACAAGCGCCCGGCGAACGGCCGGCATGACGGCGATCTTCGAGGCGGCCTCGCCGATCTCGTGTCTCGACAGTATATTGCGATCGAGCCCGGCAAGATCAACCTTGAGGGCCATGCCCTCGGCGATTTTTTCATCATCGAAGGGCAGGCCGGCATCGAGCAACGCCTTTGCGGTGGCGCGGTAGGTGAGACCGGTGTCGAGGTGATGGAAGCCGTATTCCTCGGCAATCCGTCGCGACAGCGTTCCCTTTCCGGCGGCCGCCGGTCCATCGATGGCAATGATCATGTCAAAAATTCCGTTCCGCTTGCTCAATCAAGCTTGCCGTATCGGCGCACCAGTTCCGCCATCTCGGCGGTACCCGTGGCCCCACTATTATCTTCGAGCCCGTGGACAACGCCCTTCCGGTCGGCTTCCGGGCGGTTCTGGCTCACTTTCCATTTGCCGTCGATCTCGGCAATCTCGATTTCGATGCCGATGATCCCCTTGATCTGCGAAGCGATGAAATCGGCAGGCGCGTCATCGACGGCCCAAGGTGCAGCCCGCTGGCCTTCTTGGCTGCGCGTCAGCGCCTCGATCTGTGTCCGCAGCCACGCGGCATCCTCGATCACCCGCGCCGGGCCGCGCGCCTGGACGATGGCGTAGTTCCAGGTCGGCACCACTTTGCCGGTCTCCTGCTTGGTCTCATACCAGGACGGCGTCACATAGGAGTTGACGCCCTGGAAGACGACGAGAACGGGAGCGCCGCTGGCAATATCGCGCCATTGCGGATTGGCCTTCGCCACATGCGCCTGCAGCGTACCCTTCGGCGAAAGACCGGCATTCAGATAAAAAGGAATGGAATTGGCAACCGGGCCGTCGCTGCCTGAGGAGATCAGCAGCCCGAGCGGGTTCTCGCGGATCAGCGCATGCTGAATATCGAGATCGGTTTCGCGAAAATGCGGCGGCTGATACATGCTTTCTGCTCCGGCCCTCCCTTGCTAGCCGGCTCGTTAACACAAAGGTTTCCGGCCGTCATCTTTCCCATCATATAGGCGGCGCGGCATGGCTGCAAAGTTTAGCTTTGACAGATAGGGCAGCAACGATTAAGGGGACCGGCTTATAAATTTCCCCTATAACGCCGGCTTGGTCGGCATTGCCGAAGATTGATTCGGCCATACACGAGGCTTTGACAGTGGCGAAAGCGGAACTTGGAACTAAGCGTACCGATCCTGATAACGGCAAGAAGTTCTACGACCTGAACCGTGATCCGGTGGTTTCCCCCTATAGCGGCAAGTCCTGGCCCTTGTCCTTCTTCGAAGAGACCTCCGCTTCCAAGGAAGTTCCGGAAGAAGACGAGGTTGCGGAAGTCGATACCGAGAACACCGAAGTCGAACTGGTTTCCCTTGAGGATGCCGAGGACGGTGCAGCCGGCGACGATATCCCCGACATCGGCGATGACGACGTCGAAATCGACGGCGACGATGACGACGACACCTTCCTCGAAGCCGACGAAGATGACGATGACGACGACATGAGCGGCATCATCGGCGTAACCGGCGACGACGACGAAGTCTGATCCATACATGTTCGGCTCGGGAAACGATAAAAGTTCCCGAGCCGATATTTTTCGGCTTGCTATCTTGAAAAACCACAAGTAATAAGCCGCCACCCGACGGACGAAGCGCCAGAGGGAACCCAGGACCGGTTCGCCCGGACCCATCAGATGGGGCTATAGCTCAGCTGGGAGAGCGCTTGCATGGCATGCAAGAGGTCAGCGGTTCGATCCCGCTTAGCTCCACCAAAATTCTCTACATTCTTTTTTCTGCAATAAAAACAAGTCGCTAGAGTGTCATCCTGTTTCCCTAAGTACCCATAAAAGTACCCACAGGAAGTACCCAGCTACCTATCAAAGTGACTCCTCCATCGGGTCTATCCCGTTTACAACACAAATCAAAGATAGCCCCGTGAGTGCGCGGCGCGGACATTGTGCGGGAGCATGAGCAGCTAGCCGGGCGGTGTACTTTCTTTGTCCCGCCGGGTTGGCCAAGAGTTCACCGATGTTCTCTGTCTGTCCTTTTGGTGTTGACTGCCAATTGGTATCAATTCGTCAGCCATGATAAAATTGCGTGTGAGAATGATTCTCTCAACCGCCGCGAGTCGGGTTGCCAGTGGGAAGGACCACATGAGCCAAAAGGTCAAACGCGAATTTGATGTAAGGCCTGAATATCTAAAGTCTCAATTTCTAGACCACATACGGACGAAGGGTCTGCCCGAAACCTGTCCGTTCATCACGCATGAGAAGCCGCCAGTCGATGGCATCGAAGTGATTCTTCAGGATTTTGTCATCTCACGGCAGGTCCTTGAGAAGTTCGGCTACGCGCCCTGTCCTATATGCAGCCCGGTCAAGCCGAAATACGTCAAGGGTCACCTGCTGTGGTCCAGCGAATCGAAGGCTCTTTATGCCGTAGGCCACTGCTGCGGACATGGCTTCTTTGCAAACGACAGCTTGGAAAAGGCTTTGAGCCAAAACAAGAGGGCTGAGCAGCGACGGCATGTTGAAGCATTCATTGAAGCCCATTGGACCTTCCCAAAGGACCTAATGGCTTACTGGGAAAACCTGAAGCCTGCTGTACGTGATCTGGACAAGGTGTTGCTCGCAATCCGGGTTGGTCTCCGGCCTGCTGTCTGCAAGGACATCCACCGGACAACACGTGATGGCGGCTTTCTGCATATCCAGCAGAAGGTTGGCGAGACAGGTAGCGATGGGCCGGATGGCCTGAAGATCGTAGAGCAGCGCTTCGGCACGATACCGGTTCGCGGTGCTACGGTCCTTCGGGGTGGCAACAGGGGTATTTCCGTGGAGGCGAGGATATCAAACGTTGTGGCTGCCCTGTCGAACGTCGAGTGGCAGACGGAGAATGAGGCCCTCCTTTGGATATGCGACCAAGTGGATAACGACTTGTTCCATATGGCTGATTTCATACGTGATGCAGTTGAGCATATCGCCAAGGCCATTGGGGACATCGCAGCCTTGCAGATCTTCATGGAGCCGGAAAACCTCGATCTCATCAGCGCTTGGTCTCTCGCGGCCCACGGCAGGCAAGGCTCCGTTTCGATCAGCAACGAAGGCGGAATGGTGACCATGATGCGCGGCACGAAGCAGCACAGACGGTTCAGAGTCCCAACGACGCTGACTCAACAGCTGGCACCCGCTCCGGCGCTAAGGGACGATGAGGAAGGCGGCGGTTCAGCTTGACGCTCGTCTTAAGCCACCAAAGATATACAAGGGGTCACAAGTCTCCGAGGTAGTCATGTGGGGGGCTGCGAGATTCCCCCGTTGGGCATGACGGCAACAGACCTATTTGAGGCCAAGAGACTCTTTGTTAAGACGACGCGTGCACGGCTGGTCAGCCAGAGTTCAGTAAGTTGTGTCGTCGATAGCCGAACGAAAGATGGCTTGGAAATAGATGTCAGAAACAAACCGCTACGGGTTAAGCCGCGACATTCCTTCCAGCGTGAAGAAACAAGTTCGCCAAGCGTGTAGTTTTGGATGCGTTGTTTGCGGTCAAATCCCCTATGATTACGATCATTTGAGAATCCCTTTTGCCGATGCTCGCGAACACGATCCAGACGACATCGTATTGCTTTGCGATGCTTGCCATCGACGGAAGACCGCCCACATCCTTTCGACGGATATGATATTGCTTGCCATGAAACATCGGACTGCCGCGCAATCGCCCACCCGATTCAAGCTATCGGCCCTGAAGCACGACTTTTGTGTCAGCTGGGCAGGCAATCTAATTGAAGCAAACAAGAACGTGATTCTCGTGGATGGGGTGCCAATCCTGAGTTTCGCGCCTACCGACAATCCACTTGAGCCTATACTTATCAGCGGATCATTTTCCGACCGCTATGGCAACGTCGTGTGCGAGATCGATCAAAATGAATTTCTGGCCAAAAGTGCTTCATTGGGCGATCTAACAGTTGTGTCCAATCGATTCACCTTCCGTATGCCCGACGGCAAGATTGCTCTTCAATACTCCCTTTCGGACAGTATTCTTGACATCAAAGATATCTTTCACACAAAGAACGACGCCTACGTCTACGGCAAGAATGGACGACTGCAGGTGGGAAATCTCTTTCGTGGTGCAGCATTGGAGAACTGTGAGTTTTACGCGTGCGATATCGCTATATCGGTTGCGAGCACCGTCGAGCGCCTAGATTTCTCCAACGTTGATATGTCGCGCTTTCCGTTCGGCGAGGCCGTAGGCAACGTTCACAGTAAGAATGCCGTCGCGATCCGAATCCGGGGCAATGCTGCATTTAACGTTTCCAGCACAATGCGATACGAGTGGGCTTAAATCATCTGTCTCACCTACTGCGGGTGTTTCTGGCTCAATCGAAACCTGCAATCCGGCCAAAGCAATTTGAGGTCACGTATCCGAGAAGCTACCTCAAAGAAGTGCCCGCGCGGATTTCCCCCGTGCCCATCCATGGGACCCATTTGCAGCATATCGGAGCCTTTCTGTCGCCTACAGCCCGGTATCGCTCTCTGCCCGCCTTAAGACCCCCTCAATCGCCATGATCTCCCGGAGCTCTGACAGTCGCCGCGTCCCAATGAAAGCAATGCCACTAAAGAAATCATCACTTGCCGGGGCAACCAAGCCGGTGCGCATGAGGGAGGCCGCGTAGGTGGTCGCGTCGCTGGACGCCATATTGTATTCCTGGAGAAGAGTGAGCCAGCAATCCTGCCAATATCGTGTAAGCGGGGAGCTCTCCGGGACGGCGCTGGGCTCTCTCGCTTCGAGGCGCTGCATAACGCCCAGCACAATGACCTCTTCCCGCTGTAGTCCAGCGAGCGTATCCGCCCAACGCAAAAAATCATCGGCATGCAATCCAGGACCCTCAGCGCTTCCTACGATCACTCTCGCAAGCAGGCGAAGGTTTAATCTTGCGGCACCCTCTTGAGCGGCCCGCATGTATCGGTAGGTAATGGCTGCCGCCTCTTCCCCATCTTGGAATTCGATAGTTCGCGCGCCATGCCGGATTTCATCTAGCAATATTTCGCGAGCATTCCGAACCCGACGCTGAAGTAGCGCCCTCAATGTTAATACGCCTGTGGTTGGCGCCGTCGATGACAGGACGTACCCGTGTGCCGCCATAAAGTCGCTGACCAACTCGCCAAAAAGTTCAAGCATACCGGCACCGCCCGCTAAAGAAATTTTGGGTCACGCATTCGAGAGGCCACCTCGTGGGAGTGCCCGCGAGAATTTCCCCCCGGTGGCCTTTCTGCCTGTGCTATCTCGATTTATTTTCCAATGATTGCTCGAAGTTCCTCGACTGTCAGTTCATCACGCTTTCGATGCAGCATAGCATGACAGTTTGGGCATACCGGCACCAAGTCGCGGATCGGATCGACCTTATGTGATGCTCCGCGCGCACCGAGCGATCTCCGATGATGCACATGGATAAAACCGGCGCCGCGCTCCCCATACATCTCTTCGAAGTCTAACTCACAAACTGAGCACCTCGCTTTATGATGGTCAATGCACCTTTGCCGCGCAACCGGGTCACGCTCATAGCGGTTCACCAAGATTTGCGTTGTTGCGCCTTCTTCAAAAAGCTCGTCACCGGGAACAACCTCATCGGGGAAAAGCATATATGCAATGCGGCTTCGATCTCGCGCCCAGTATCGGACGACATTGCTTCCCCAGGTTTCGGGCGCTGTCTTGTACTCAAGTTTGTCGACTAGGCCGCGTCGAGACCAGTAGTTTAAGACTTGCGAGGAGAAAGAATACGCACTGTAGCGGACTTTGGCGCCTTTCCCGCCTGCACCGTACCGATCCTCAATTTCTTTCCACCACGACGGGCGCTCAGTTTTCATCAACGAAGCGAAGTCTGCGGTTGAAAAAGGAGCCCATTCAAACAACGCCACGAGCGGGGCGAATTCTGCTTCGGGTATGAGCTGCTCGATTTTAAGTTCTCTCTTGTCGATCATTATTTTGGGTCCTCTCCCGCGCGGATCAGAGAGTTGTAGCTGAATCGTTCCGTAACGTCAGCTCCGGCAATCTCAATAGGGCAAGCCCTTGTGAGTCTCCCAAAAGCATCGTCAAATAGTCTCACAGGAGTGTGATTGACATTTTGAGACTCATGGTATCTCATAGTCAAAGGTTCATGTTAGACTATGAGGAGACCGCGATGGCAACCGTACTGATAGGCTATGCCCGTACTTCCACCACCGACCAGAAGGCTGGCCTTGATGCCCAGCTCCGAGACCTCGAAGCTGCAGGCTGCACGAAGCTGTTCAAGGAGCAGCTATCTTCGGTGGCCAATGAGAGGCCAGAGCTAGAGCGCGCCCTTGAGTTTGTCCGCGAGGGTGACGTGCTGGTGGTGACGAAGCTGGACCGCCTTGCCCGCTCGGTGGCAGACCTTGTGGCGATCACCGAGACCCTCAAGGTCAAGGGCGTCGAGCTTCGCATTCTGGCCCTCAATCTGGATACCTCGACACCGACCGGAAAGCTCATGCTGAACCTCCTGGGGTCTATTGCGGAGTTTGAGCGGGAGCTGATGCTGGAGAGGCAGCGCGAAGGGATCGCCAAGGCCAAGGCAGACGGCAAGTACAAAGGTCGAGCACCAACGGCTCGTAGTAAGGCAGACGAGGTGCTTGCCATGAAGGCGGCGGGCAAGAAGGTCGCGGACATTCAGGCCGCTTTAGGTATCAGCCGAGCGAGCGTCTTCAGGATACTCAAAGAAGCGGCCTGAGGTTCTAACGAGCGGGTTCACTGCTTGCTTTGCCTTGGAGGCCATCGTGCCATCTCATTGCCCAAGAGCGTCTGATATGCTTCATCCCTCGGCGGCGGAGTCAATTCGATCGCCACAGCTACCAAGTTCGCTAAGTCGCCACCAGAGTCCGCTATATCTCTGACGTACACGTGGGCTTTGCATCCGGGAGCGGCGGCAGAATCGAGCAGCCCGCAGATGTTTTCGATCTGGTTGGACTGCGTGGGTCCGAACCCCTCAAGGTCAAGCACCCAAGGTTCCCCTGGATTGCCAGCACGGTTGCCGGAAATCTGCCATTGTCGGTTCGTGTCGTCTGGAGGGTTAAACGTCACGTTTTCGAGGTCCACCGTTGCGGGCCAACTCGTGGCCGTGCCTTCGGTATTATCGAAGAAGGTGGGGTTTTTAACGCTCGAAGGCAAAGGTGGGTAGGCCTTTAAGTCCGCCTTCGTAGCAGAGGCTGAGATGGCTTTCGCATCATTCACCAAAGCCGGATAGATTTGCTGCAAGTCCGCCGCCACGAGTTCGCCTGCGGCTTTTCTAAAGGTTTGCTCGTCGGCAAGGCAGTGCTGTTTCTCGCCATTTTGCAAGACACCATAGTTGACGTAGTCGGCGCAGGCCTTCATTCGCTCCGCCAAAGTGTCATCAGAGCAGCCTGCGAGGATCGCAACCCCTAACGATATAAGTATGGCAAAGTTCGCTCGGCTCATTGCTGATCACCGTGAGGTGCGGATGGCTGGACCGCCTCCGCGAATGGCCGGTCGTTATGGCCCCAAGGTAGGCAAATGGGCTTTCGAGTGCTAAATCCATAGCACACCGAGAGTTCGCCTGTCGTAGTATCCATGCGAACGATGTAGGACTCATTCGTGGGCGAAAACTGGTAGCGCCCCAGTGAGCCCAAGGGCGACAAGTTTAAGATCGCCACAGCCCCGAGAATGACGCCGACTGCCGCCAGCAAGACGACGTTGCTAGGTGTCATCGAGGAGCGCCGTACAGATGAAGAGGCCCCTGTTGAGGGAGGGCTGTCGCTGCTGGGAGGATGCGTGTCGATTGCCATATCGGTTTCCTTCAAGGCAATCGCCTGCGGTTCGCCCCCGCAAGCATAGCCTCCATGACCCCTGATCGGGGAGTTGGAAAACCGACTCGGTCGGTCCCTGAAGCCTTTAGTTCGGTGAACCTGGACATACGCCACAGGCTCCCCGACCTAGAGAAGGTCAAGGATCGATCTCCCTTCCGGTGGGGACCATACCGCCGAGTTCAGGGTTTCCACGCCCCGGAGCGCCGCGTCTGCGCTCGGCTTCCTCTTACGATATCTTCAATTGATTGCCAACGCCGTACCCTATCGAAGAAGGGCGTGTCGTTTCCCTGCGTCTCGGTGCAACCGAGTTGGGAGACGGAGGGGAGTCTTGAGCTCTAGGGGTTGCCTATGGCCCAAAGGGTGTGCCCCGAGGTCGGCACGTAGTCAGGGGTCTCCATGCTCGTTGGGCTAAGGGGCGGTTTTTTTCGACCCCCTTTATTTCGATCGCCCGACCACTGGAAATCGATGGCCCACGAGATGAGATTAAATTGCACTCAAATGCCAACACAGTCAGCGGAGACATTGATGGAACTGAAAATCAAACAAGAGAGATGGCGGATTTTCCAACTGAACGCGAAGGTAATCGGAAAGCTACAAGGAGCTAGTCTGATGGCTTACTGCGGTCTGTATGGAGGCCAAGTAATCGCTGGCTACGGACGCTGGCGTGACACTATCACACCTTATGCATACGCCATTGTAGATTTTCTCGATTTGGTTGGGGATGCACGCGATGAGCCAGCCAGTAGGCTTTGCGTTTTGCCAAAGAACAAGGGCGTGGACATCTATCTAACCAACCATGCACCCCTCTGGCGTGAACGCGGAATCAATGGGCACCATCAAGTGCCCGAAGCCAAAGACGAATGGATAAGGGCCTCGACCAGTCTAGCCGAGCAAAAATTTAGCCTGACTGCTGACTACAAGGCCTTCAAGGAGGACGCGCGCAAAATTGATCGCCTACTGAATAAGATAGGGACAATCGCGGAAAGACAACAGGTCAAGGAAGGTCCAGCTGTTCGCCTGCCTCGCGGCTGGGAAGCTGAAAATGCCTAAGTGCCTACTTCCTGGGTGCCGGCGGGAGATGCTGCCGCGCTTGGGGACTAACGGTCAATGTTATTGTCGGTACCATATGCAGCACAAAGCCCGCCACGGGTCGCACTGGCACGGCACCTACAAGGCTTCCGAATTGCTACCATATGTGCACAGCGCGGAGGAATGGCTGAAGGCTAGTCGCCACCACCCCATCTATCAGGCGGCCTACTGGGAGCTTGAGCACATGATAGCGGGCGCGGGGCGTCCCGAGCCGGCGATGAATCTTCGTGGGCAGTCTGCTGAATATCGTGCCCGGACGGCGTTCGCTCGGGTGAGGGCGGCTGAGGTTCCCACTAGGCGGCTGGTTGTCATCTATCTGGCTGTCGCCGCGCTGATCGAAGACGACTGGAAGAGCCACAATGTCCGAGAGTTCCGCATCGTGCAAGCCGCGAAGGCTGTCCATAGGTTGGCAAGCGGCACTCACCGCAAATGGGAGACCGAAGGCCTGCGACCTGTCGAGCTTCACGTCTATCCACGGTCCTCGGGGCACGTCTTGAGGAAGATGGGTGAGGTCTTGGAGAAGGCTTGCGGCGAACTTGCGGGCGTTGCCGTGCCGGAAATCATCGAGCTGCGGACCGAACGTTTCGGGCCCCATCCATCCCACCAAGTCGCCGCTGCGGCGTCCTAATCAACGAAAAGTCCTCACCACCGTTTGATCACCTCAGAGGGGGTGGGGACGCACATGTTGGAACCGACCGTGCCAAAGCAGAAACCTCACGCAGAGTCCGACAACGAACCCCATGTTCTGTACTTTAACTCATGGCTCACCGCTGACGGTCCCGGCCTAGCCGCTCTAGTGGATGCTGTCTTTGATCTAACCCCGCCCCTAGAAATCACGCCCGGAAGGAAACACAGAGCTGATGCTGAGGGCCGCCGAAAGCTTTGCATCACGGCACTCACCGCCAATCTTTGCATGGTGACGCTAAATCCGGCAGAGTTTGACGGCTTGGCGGTCTCGCTTAGAAACCTTAAGCGAAGCCGATATGACCGTCCTGGGTTCAACGCGGATGTCCTGAGAGCGGCGATCGAGCAGCTTCATGACGCGGACCTTATTACCGTCCAAGATCCGGTCTTTAAGGAGAAGCGAACCGTCGTGATACCGTTGCCTCGGCTCCTCGCCCTCATCAATGAAATGAACGTCGGCCTTTCGGATATCCGTCAAGCGGAAGGCCGGGAGACAATCGAACTCTGGGCCGGCAGCAGCAGGCAACACAATAAGGTCCTCGTTGACTATACGGATGACGAGCGGACCAATCGATTACGGGCCGAAATGATCGCTATCAACGAAATGCTCAACGCGGCGGACATTCGGCTTGGTGGTGAGCCGATGGGGCCTATTCACGTCTTTCGCATCTTCCAAAGTGGCAAGCTCGGTGACCGTCAGATGTTTGACCGACACGGCAGGCTCTATGGGGGCTTCTGGGAGCACCTCTCGAAGGATAAGCGCTATCTGTTGACGATGGGAGGCGAACCGGTTGCGGATTTGGATTTCGTTTCGATGTTCGTTCAGCTTGCCTACTGCCGGGTTGGGGTTTCGCCATCTGTCGATGATCTCTATGCGATACCGGGCTTGGAGGGACAGCGGAAGGTGGTGAAGCATTTGATGGCCTCCCTATTCTTCCGGGAAAAGGCGGCGCTGCGGCTTCCGAAGGGCATCAGCCGGGAATTGCCCGAAGGCTGGAGCATGGAGCGCTTCAAGGCGGCGGCCTCAGCCTTTCACCCCGCGATAGCCCACCTATTTGACACGGATATCGGTTTCGAGCTGATGGCAACCGAGAGCGAAATCCTCGTCGGCATACTCCTAGAGTTGGCCTCGAAGGGAATTGCTGCACTGCCGATGCACGATGGGATCATGGTGGGCGCCGGCCACAACGAATTCGCCATTGAGACGATGCAGAAAGTCAGCGAGAGCAAGGCCGGACGGATACTGCCGGTAGTCGAAAAGCCAATCCTCCAGCCGGCAAATAACTCCCCCCTATGGAGTACTTCTGGGGTGCCTCTGAGTGACAGCTTGATTGCCTAAGCCCCATCATCTCCTTCATCTCAGAGGCGGACTTAAGCCGACTTCGAGCATGACCGAAAAGGATGCTCTGAGCACAGTAGCAAGCTATCTGTCCTTAAAGTCACTGACTTAGAGCATAGCCTTCATGCCCAGCCGTCGAGCATTCCTTGCAGCGATGAGGAGTGGAGGGATAGCCGACACATCTAAGGGGGCTTAGGGGGCTCCATGTTGCCTTTGGGTCGCCATCGCGCCATCATGCGGCAAGGGGACTTTGAGATAGTCGAAAATGCGATGGTCGTTGTCTGCCATCTGGACGTAAGCGCGCTTTTCAGTGCACGTCGTAAATCGGCTTGAAGCGGCAGCTTATGCGGTCTGTTTTTTATAGTTGAAGGGCAGCAGGTCGTCGATA
>NZ_SLZG01000040.1 GCF_004341625.1 Rhizobium sp. BK376
GGTGGTCTTATCGGTACCGCTATCGAAAACAGCGGCCCTCGCTATTACACGCCTTCGCCGCATTGCTGGTATCAGCGTCAAACGGTCCAAGACCAATATGACAACGGCTATCACGTGGAAAGCGTCCGCGTCTGCAACTGATGCGGCGCGCCTTCAGAAGGGGAAATATTATAGCCCTAGCGGTTCACTCAGGCTCTGGGGTATGCAAACCGGGCAAGTTCCCGCGAGAACTTCGGGCGCGCACTTCTCGTCGCCAATCCGAGTCATGTATCGATGCCCCATTCATGCAAGCGGTTCTACGAATAGGTTTGAACGGGTTATCGGGTGCGGGCATGTGTCAGCCCCGCTATCGCGACTCCAGTATGCCCGCTGGCCGCTGGAGTGGTCCCGAATCATAGGATACGCGCATTTGCGCGTTTTATGTGCAAATGACTACATCATTTCCTTCACTGTATCCACTTTGCGTTTGGAAGAGTGGGGATTGAATGAGTTAGAGAATTGGCACGGAGTTTGCATCGACTTTAGTTGAGTTGGCGGCTAGGGTTCCGGCGTTCTTCGAACGTGCTGGTCCGAGAGCTACCACCGGCGGGGAGAAATCCCGCCGGGTGCACGGCGGGAGAAAAGCCCGGGAGACCTCGTAAGCCAAGGGATTGGTGGTGCGATGGTTGTTGCCGATCCCTTTTTGAAGAAAAGCAAAAGGGGAATTTCAATGCAGACTTTTTCAAACATTCTCTCCATTACCGTCCTCTCCGCCTCGCTGGTGCTGGGCTTGGGCTCCATGGCCGAGGCCGCGCCGAAGAACGAGTTCAAGGTCGCTTGGTCCATCTATGTCGGTTGGATGCCCTGGGGCTATGCCGCTGAACACGGCATCGTCAAGAAGTGGGCCGACAAATACGGCATCAAGATCGATGTCACCCAGTTCAACGACTATGTCGAGTCGATGAACCAATATACGGCGGGCGCCTTCGATGCGGTAACGCTGACCAATATGGATGGCTTGTCGATCCCCGCCGCCGGCGGCGTCGATACGACTGCTGTCATCGTCGGCGACTTCTCGAACGGCAACGACGCCGTCATCCTCAAGAACAAGACCAGCCTTGCTGACATTAAGGGTCAAAACGTCAATCTCGTGCAGTTTTCCGTCTCGCATTATCTGCTCGCCCGCGCCCTTGAAAGCATCAAGCTTACGGAAAGAGACGTGAAGGTGGTCAACACGTCGGACGCAGATATGGTGGCCGCCTACAAGACGCCGGATCTCACCGCTGTCGTCACCTGGAACCCCTTGGTCTCGACCATCCTCGAAGATCCGTCGGCAAAGAAGGTCTTCGACAGCTCGCAGGTGCCGGGTGAGATCATCGACCTCATGGTCGCCAACACAGGCGTACTGAAGGACAACCCGAATTTCGGCAAGGCACTTGCCGGCATCTGGTATGAGACGGCAGCCCTGATGAAGGCAGACAGTGCCGATGGCAAGGCAGCCCGCGAGGCCATGGGTTCGGCCTCTGGCACCGATCTTGCCGGCTTCGAATCCCAGCTTGCCGCCACAGAACTCTTTGACAAGCCTGCCGATGCCGTCGCCTTCACCGCTTCGCCGAACCTGCCGAAGACGATGGATCTCGTGCGCAACTTCCTCTTCGAAAAGGGCCTCTTGGGCAACGGCGCGCCGTCAGCCGATATCATCGGCATCGAGATGCCTGACGGCAAGGTGCTCGGCGACAGCGGCAACGTGAAGCTGCGCTTCACCGAAACCTACATGAAGTCAGCCGCCGACGGCTCGCTCTGATCGCAACAGGCGGCGCGGTTTGTCCGTGCCGCCCTCCCCCTAAAACCGGAGCATCTCTCATGCGTTGGATCAACACGAGGCCGAGCCGGGGCGCGCAGTTTGCCTTGACGCTGTTGCCTTTCGTGCTGCTCGTCGTCGCCTATGCCTTCGGCTCGGCCGCGCGGCTCGCCGAAAACGCCAATGACAAGCTTCTGCCGAGCCTTGCCGGCTTTGCCGATGCGATCAACCGGCTGGCCTTCGTCGCGGATCAGCGTACCGGCGAATACCTGCTTTGGTCGGATACCGGGGGTAGTCTCATCCGTTTGCTCTCCGGCCTTGGCATCTCCACAGCGATCGCGCTCGTCATCGGCATGCTGATCGGGATGCTGCCCTATCTCAGGGCGTTGCTTTCCCCCTTCGTCGCGGTCATCTCCATGGTGCCGCCGCTGGCGCTGTTGCCGATCCTCTTTATCGTCATGGGGCTCGGCGAAACCTCGAAGATCGCTCTCATCGTCATCGGCGTCGCACCGCCGATGATCCGTGACCTGGCACTAAAGGTACTCGAATTGCCACGCGAGCAGATCGTCAAAGCCGAGACGCTTGCCGGCTCCTCCTGGCAGATTGCGCTCCGCGTGGTACTGCCGCAAATCGTGCCAAGGCTGATCACCTGCTTGCGACTGCAGCTCGGCCCGGCCTGGCTGTTCCTGATTGCTGCCGAGGCGATCTCGTCGGATTCCGGCCTCGGCTATCGCATATTCCTCGTCCGTCGCTACCTTTCGATGGATATCATCTTTCCCTATGTCGTCTGGATCACCATTCTCGCGGTGGTCATGAACTACGTCCTCGACCGCCTGCGCATCGCCGTCTTCCCCTGGTCGGAACTGGAGAAGCAGGCATGAGCGAGCTCAGGATCGAAAAGGTCTGGAAGGAATACGGCGACCAGATCGTGCTGGAGGATGTGTCACTAACGGTCGCATCGCGCGCCTTTGTTGCCCTCGTCGGCCCCTCCGGTTGCGGCAAGAGTACCTTTCTGCGCATGCTGCTCGGCCAGGAGCAGCCTTCGAGGGGCAAGATCCTGCTCGACGGCGAGCCGCTGCCATCCGAGCCGGGTCCGGACCGCGGCGTCGTCTTCCAGCGCTATTCGGTCTTCCCGCATCTGACCGTGCTTGGCAATGTGCTTCTCGGCAAAGAGTTTTCCGCTGCCCGCTGCAAAGCGAAGCTCTTCGGCTCTGCCCGCCGCAATGCCGTCGAGGAAGCGCGCCAGCTGATATCAGACGTCGGTCTTTCCGGTTCTGAAGGCAAATATCCGGCCCAGCTTTCCGGCGGCATGCAGCAGCGGCTAGCGCTCGCCCAGGCGCTTATCATGAGGCCTAAAGTGCTGCTGCTCGACGAGCCCTTCGGCGCGCTCGATCCCGGCATTCGGGCCGAGATCCATGCGCTGATGAAACGACTCTGGCACGAGACACAAATGACCGTCGTCATGGTGACGCATGACATGCGTGAGGCCTTTACGCTCGCCAGCCGCGTCATCGCCTTCGAACGCCGCCGCGACCGGCCGGAGGAGAAGGAGCGCTACGGCGCCACCATCACCAAGGACATTTCCATCTGGCCGCCGCGCCTCGCTGGCGAGCCGTCGATCTTCAGCCCCGACCGGGACGGCCCGGTCGCGTCCGAGGGGCACCGCCGGGACGACCTGGTATCGTCAGGAGAGATGCAATGATGCATGTGAGACGCTCGCCCGAAGAGATCGCCGCCAACCGCGCGCGCTACGAGGAGCATCAGAAAAGGGGGCTGGAATTTGCACCCAGGGCCCTGCCCGGCCCAAGTCCGCTGCCGGCGCCATCAATTGATGCATCTGCCGTCATCCATCAGGAAACCATTCCAGGCGGCTGGTACTGGTCGACGAAGCTGTTTCGTGGCGAGGCGATCCGCATCGATCAGGCCGAGGGAAATTCCACCGTTGCGCTGGTCGCCTGGAACGCCGCCGATACCAGCGAACGCATCAATCTCGTCGATACCGCCAAGGTCCAGTGGACCACGGCGCTGGGCAAGGGGCGTGTGGTCTTCTCCGACATGGGGCGCGTGATGTTCTCGATGATCGAAGATAGCTCCGGCGCCCATGACTGCCTGATGGGAGGCTCGACGGCGGCGTCGAATGCCGAAAAATATCCGGGCGAAAAGACACGCAACACGCGCGACAACCTGATCCTCGTTGCAGGCAAGCTCGGCCTCGACCGCCGGGACCTCCCCGGCGTCCTCAATCTATTTGCCCCCGTTCGTCTCGCCGAAGCCGGCGGCTTCGGCTGGCGCGGCAAACGCTCCAACAGCGGCGACTATGTAGAGCTACGCGCGGAGATGGACATGCTGGTCGGCTTTTCCAATTGCCCGCATCCACTCGATCCCGATCCCACCTATCAGCCAAAGCCCGTCGTCATCATCCGCTTCAGGACCGCCACCCCGGTCGCCGATGATCTCTGCCGCACAGCGACCGCCGAAGCCGTGCGTGGCTTTGAAAACAACGCCCGGATGCAGGCCTGAGGAGACGATCATGACCAACTTCATCCAGACCTCCCCTGCCCGCAATCTCGAAAATGCCGCGCAAGATCATTCGATTGCTGCAGAAGCGCCATGGTCCGGTATCGTCCGCAAGGGCCAGACCATCCGAATCGAGGACAGCTACGGCCAGCAGGCAATCGACACGCTCTTCTACCGCGCCGACGATTTCTCCGAGCGCTATTCCAATCAGGACACAATGCGGATGCAGGGTGCCGCCTATGTCGGCATCGGCACGAAGATCATGTCGAACGAAGGCAATGTCATGCTGACGATGATGGCCGACAGCTGCGGCCGGCATGATACGTCGGCGGGCGCCTGCTCCTGCGAGAGCAATACGGTGCGCTTCGGCCATGGCACAAAATACCTGCATGCCTGCCGCGACAATTTTGTCCTCGAAGTGAGCAAGCATGGCATGAGCAAGCGCGACATCGTGCCGAACATCAATTTCTTTATGAACGTGCCGATCAAGCCGAATGGCGAGATGACGATCGTCGACGGCATTTCCGCGCCCGGCGATTATGTCGAGCTCGTCGCCGAGATGGATGTCCTTTGCGTCATCTCCAACTGCCCACAGATCAACAATCCCTGCAACGGCTTCGACCCGACGCCGATCCGGGTGCTGATCTGGGACGGCGAGGATTGAGCATGTTCAGCAAAGTTCTCATCGCCAATCGCGGCGAAATCGCCATCCGGGTCATCGGGACCCTTAAGCGCATGGGCATCGCCTCCGTCGCCGTCTATTCCGATGCCGACCGTTTCGCCAGACCGGCGTTAACGGCCGACGAAGCCATCCACCTCGGCCCGGCGCCGGCAAGCGAAAGTTACCTCGATATCGACGCCGTCATCGCCGCCTGCAAGGCGACGGGTGCGGAAGCGGTCCATCCCGGTTACGGATTCCTGTCGGAGAACATCGGCTTTGCCGAGCGTCTCGCCGCCGAGGGCATCGCCTTTATCGGTCCGCGGCCGGAGCATCTTGCCGCTTTCGGCCTCAAGCATACGGCGCGCGAACTCGCCAAGGCGAGCGGTGTGCCGCTGTTGCCGGGCACCGGCCTGTTGCAGAGCGCCGAGGAGGCGCTCTCTGCCGCTGAAGCGATCGGCTATCCCGTCATGCTGAAAAGCACAGCCGGTGGTGGCGGCATCGGCATGCAGCTCTGCGCCGATCCCGAAAGCTTGAGAGCTTCTTTTGAAAGCGTGCAGCGCACGGCGCGAGCGAGCTTCGGCGACGCGCGCGTCTATATCGAGCGCTTCGTGGCGGAGGCCCGCCATGTCGAGGTGCAGATCTTCGGCGACGGCAAAGGCAAAGTGATCGCACTCGGTGAACGCGACTGCTCGCTGCAGCGTCGTAACCAGAAGGTGGTTGAGGAAACCCCGGCCCCCGGGCTTACCGCAGAGACCCGGGCGCGACTGCATAAGGCAGCCGTCGATCTGGGCGCTTCCGTCTCCTATGAATCGGCCGGCACCGTTGAGTTCATCTATGATCCCAAGCGCGAGGAATTCTATTTCCTTGAGGTCAATACCCGCCTGCAGGTCGAGCATCCGGTGACGGAGGCCGTCTTGGGCATCGATCTCGTCGAATGGATGATCCGCCAGGCCGCCGGCGGGGACGTGCTCTCGGGCTCGGAAGCGTTGCAGCCAAAAGGCGCCGCCATCGAAGTCCGGGTGTATGCCGAAATGCCGCATGCGGATTTCCGCCCGAGCGCCGGTCTCCTGACGGAGGTCGCCTTCCCCGAAGATACACGTATCGACGGCTGGATCGAGACTGGCACCGAGGTGACGCCCTTTTACGATCCGATGCTCGCCAAGGTGATCGTCTCCGCCGAAGATCGCCCCACGGCCATCGAGAAACTGAAGACGGCGCTCGCCGGGACCTCGATCTCGGGCATCGAGACCAATCTGGATTATCTCCGCGCCATCGCCGGTTCCGAACTGCTTGCCAGTGGAAAGGTGGCGACAACGGCGCTGCGTGATTTTTCCTTCGTGCCCGATGTCATCGAGGTGCTTTCGCCTGGTGCGCAATCAAGCATCCAGGAATTGCCCGGCCGCCTCGGCCTCTGGCATGTAGGCGTGCCGCCGAGCGGGCCGATGGACGAGCGCTCCTTCCGCCACGCCAACCGCCTCGTCGGCAATGGCGACATGGTGGCGGCGCTGGAGCTGACGGTGTCTGGCCCGGTGCTTAAATTCCATACCGAGACGGTGGTCGCGCTAGCCGGCGCGACAATGGTGATGAGCGTCGACGGCGAAAAGCTGCCGCATGGCGCGGCTGTCACCATTCAGGCTGGCCAAGTTCTTTCGATCGGCAACATCGAGGGGCCCGGGCAGCGCGCCTATCTCGCCGTCGCCGGCGGTTTTTCCGCGCCTGTCGTGCTTGGCTCGCGCGCCACGTTCGACCTCGGCCATTTCGGCGGCAATGCCACCGGCACGCTGAAGACCGCCCACGTCCTGCATCTCGCCCGTCAGACCGCTGCCGAGCCGCCGAAACCGGCAGCCGAACCGGCGGAACTGACGCGCGAATGGGAGGTTGGGGTCGTCTACGGTCCGCACGGCGCTCCTGATTTCTTCGAGGACGGCGACATCGAGACGCTATTTTCCACGAGTTACGAGGTGCATTTCAACAGTGCCCGCACCGGTGTGCGCCTCATCGGCCCGGCGCCGAAATGGGCACGTAGCGACGGCGGCGAGGCGGGCCTGCACCCCTCCAACCTGCATGACAATGCCTATGCCATCGGCGCGATCGATTTCACCGGCGACATGCCGATCATCCTTGGCCCCGACGGGCCGAGCCTCGGCGGCTTCGTCTGCCCGGCGGTGATCGCCCGCGACGAGCAATGGAAGATGGGTCAGTTCAAGCCGGGCGATCGCATCCGTTTCCACCCGGTCACACGACCGGACGATCCGATGGCCGGCCCGGTTGTACATCGCGCAAATGAAGAGGCCGGCTCGCCGATTATCGGCAAGCGCGACGACGGGCCGGTCTCGGTCGTCTATCGCCGTCAGGGCGACGACAATCTGCTCGTCGAATACGGGCCGATGACCCTCGATATCGCGCTTCGACTGCGGGTGCATCTGTTGATGCAGGCTGTCTCGCAGGCCCGGCTATCAGGCATCATCGATCTCACCCCCGGCATCCGCTCACTGCAGATCCACTATGACGGCACCGCACTGACCCGCAAACGTCTGCTCGGCCTTCTCGCCGAGATCGAGGCAACCCTGCCGGCCGCGCAGGACGTCAAGGTGCCGAGCCGCATCATACATCTGCCGCTGTCGTGGAACGATCCGGATGCAGAGCTTGCGATGCGCAAATACCAGGAGCTCGTGCGACCGAATGCGCCCTGGTGCCCGTCCAATATCGAGTTCATCCGCCGCATCAACGGTTTGGCGGACGACCAAGCGGTGCGCGACATCGTCTTCGATGCGAGTTACCTCGTGCTTGGCCTTGGTGACGTCTATCTCGGCGCGCCGGTCGCGACCCCAGTCGATCCGCGCCATCGGCTGGTGACGACCAAATACAATCCGGCCCGCACCTGGACGCCGGAAAATGCCGTCGGCATCGGCGGCGCGTATATGTGCATCTACGGCATGGAAGGCCCGGGCGGCTACCAGCTTTTCGGCCGCACCATCCAAGTCTGGAACACCTGGCGGCAGACACCGGTCTTTGCCAAGGGCAAGCCCTGGCTGCTCGATTTCTTCGATCAGATCCGCTTCTTTCCTGTTGATCACAAGGAACTGGCAGAGGCTCGCAGCGCCTTCCCGCATGGCGGTTATCCTGTCAGGATCGAGGAGACGAAATTCTCCTATGCCGGCTATGAGAGGGAATTACGGCTCAATGAGACCTCGATCGGGACGTTCAAGGCAAGCCAGCAAGCTGCTTTCGATGCCGAGCGCCAACGCTGGAAGGAAGCCGGCCTCGACAGCTTCGTCAGCGACGAAGGTGGCGGCGAAAGCCTAGACGGGGAGATTCCCGAAGGCTGCTTCGGTGTCGCCAGCGCCGTACCCGGCAATATCTGGAAACTCCTGGTCGAGCCCGGTGCACCGGTTGCGGCCGGCGACACACTTGCCATCATCGAGTCCATGAAAATGGAAATCAACGTTACAGCACATGCGTCCGGACGAGTCCGTGACCTGCGGGCCGGGGCCGGACGAAACGTCAAGGCCGGCGATATCATTGTTATTCTGGAGGAATGCTGAACCATGCTGCCGACCATTCTTGACCTGACAAGCCTTTGCGCAGCCTACGAGGCAGGCTCCAGCCCGCTCGACGTCGTCGAGGTCGTCATTGCCCGCCGTGCCGCCTCGATAGATCCTGCAATCTTCATCACGCCGACGCCCGATGACACATTGCGGGCGGAAGCGCGCGCGCTGATGGAACGGGCGCCCAAGCCGAACAGCCTGCCGCTCTGGGGCGTTCCCTTCGCCGTCAAGGACAATATAGACGTGGCGGGTCTGCCGACCACTGCGGGCTGCCCGGCTTTCGCCTATCAGCCCGAGAAGGACGCGACCGTCGTGGCCAGGTTGCGGGCGGCGGGCGCAATCGTGATCGGCAAGACGAATCTCGACCAGTTTGCGACCGGCCTTAACGGCACACGCTCGCCACACGGGGCCCCACGTTCGGTCTTTGATGCGGACTATATCTCCGGTGGATCGAGTTCCGGCTCTGCCGTGACAGTGGCGTCCGGGCTTGCAGCCTTCGCGCTCGGTACGGACACAGCCGGCTCTGGTCGCGTACCGGCCGCCTTCAACAACCTTGTCGGCATCAAACCAACGCCGGGCCTGCTGCCGAACACCGGTGCAGTACCGGCCTGCAAAAGCGTTGACTGCATAACCATCTTCGCCACAACCGTCGGCGATGGAGTGGCGGTGCGCAGGGTTGCTGAGGGCTTCGATGCTGCCGACGCCTTTTCCCGACGTGCCAACCGGGCATCTCTTCCGACCACCGGCCTGCGCATCGGCGTTCTCGACGGCGCGGAGCGGGAATTCTTCGGCGACGGCAACGTTGAGGCGCTTTACGACCAGGCAATCGAGCAGGCCAGGGCGCTCGGCGCGACCATCGTTCCTTTCGACTACGCGCCATTCCGCGAGGCGGCCTCCCTTCTTTATGACGGCCCCTGGGTCGCCGAGCGCCTGGCGGCTGTCGAGGATTTTCTGGCCAGCCATGCCGACGATTTCGATCCCACGGTCCGCAAGATCATCGAAGGCGCCAGGGGCAAGACCGCTGTCGATGCCTTCAATGGTCGTTACAAGCTCGAGGAACTGCGACGCAAGACGGAAGCAGAATGGATAAAAGCTGATCTCCTGCTGCTGCCGACCGCGCCGACGACCTACAGGGTTGCAGACATGCTTGCCGATCCGATCGTGTTGAACGGCCGGCTCGGCCGTTACACGAATTTCGTCAACCTGCTTGATTGCGCAGCAATCGCCGTTCCTGCCGGCTTCGGGCAAAATGGCTTGCCAGGTGGCGTAACGCTGATCGCTCCTGCCTTTACCGACGATGACCTGGCGCCTCTCGCCGATGCGTTGCATCGTGCTGCCGCGGTCGGTATGGGCGTCGACAGGGGGGCCAGTATTCCGGAGACAAGCCGCATTGCGCCGCCGGATGACGGCTTCCTGGAGATTGCCGTTGTCGGCGCACATTTGACCGGTATGCCGCTCAATCACGAACTGACCGTTCCGGGCGGGCGGCTGGTCAAGACGGGCCGCACCGCGGGCGACTATCGTCTCTTTGCGTTGCCGAACACCACACCGCCAAAGCCCGGCCTGCTGCGCGAACCCGGGTACGAAGGTCATGGGCTGGAGATCGAGGTGTGGGCGTTGCCGGCCGATGCCTTTGGCCGTTTCGTCCAGAAAATTCCAGCTCCCCTCGGCATCGGCAAGGTGGTGCTGGACGACGGTTCCTCGGTCTCCGGCTTCACGTGTGAAGCCTACGCGGTCGAAGGTGCCGAGGACGTAACCCGGCATGGCGGCTGGCGTGCATATCGTGCTTCGATAAAGTGATAATGGAGATACCAGCGATGTGGCTGCGCAACTTTGTGACGCTTATTCTCGCCGGACTGATTGTGCGTGCCGAGACGCGGGGTCTCAATCGTTCCGTTCATTCGAGATTGGAATGACACTATCGAAACCGATGGGTGCCTGTCGAAGCCGGCACGGCGCAGCCGCCCTTAGGCAGCCCAATCCTCTCGTCCACTCGGGGAGGGATGTTTGAAGCCAGAACTTACATCTCGCTCGCTGGTCTACTTCGCATCGGTTGCCAAGCATGGATCGATCAGGGGCGCGGCAGAGGTACTGAATATCGCAGCATCCGCGGTCAACCGCCAGATACTCGATCTTGAATTCAGCGTCGGCGTTCCGCTGTTCCACCGCCTGGCGCGCGGAATGCGGCTGACGAGCGCCGGCGAGCTGCTGCTCGCGCATATCCAGCGCACCAGCAGGGATTTCCAGGTCGTCAAGTCGCAGATCGAGGAGTTGCAGGGATTGCGCCGCGGCGCCGTGCGCATCGCGATGATCGAGGCGGTGGCCGAGGCGACCGCCGACCAGATCGCGATATTCCGTCAGCGGCATCCAAAGGTTTCCTTCGAGTTCAAGGTCACCGGCAGTCTGGAAGTCATCGGCGCTGTCGCGCGCGAGGAGTTCGATATCGGCATCGCCTTCAACCCACCCGCGGAGCGCAAATTCTATGCGCTGGCGGAGACCCGCCAGACGCTCTGCGCGGTAATGGCACGCAGTCACCCGCTTGCGGTGCGCGATGCGCTTCGGTTTTCGGAATGTCTTGCCTTTCCGATCTTTCTAGGCGACCGCAGCCTTGGCGGTCGAACGTTGCTCGATGCCATGGCAGACGGCACGACCGTCGATGTTCAGCCAGTTGTGGTCGGAAATTCGATTGCGGCCATGGAAATAATCGTTGCCGCCTCGGATGCCGTCTGTTTCCAGATCGAAATCGGTGCTTGCACCAACGAGACCCTCGTTGCGCGCCCTCTGACAGATCCAGCACTGACGGGGAGACTCGTATTGGGAGTGCGGCGAGGCAGACAGCTGCCAGCCATTGCGGCTGTTTTCGCCGAGTCGTTGAAGGCTGCGCTCTTTTCTTGAAAGATCTGGAGATGGCGGCCGCAACCGTTGCCGATTTCCGTACACTTGGCTCAGAAAATGCTGCTTGTACCGCGTGCCGCCTGACCAAATACTCGTCTTCAGAAAACCGATACAGCAGCGTTTCAACCCGTTGAGGAGGGTGGATCTGCCAGATGCCGGCTTTCTGATGAATCCAAATTTGAGCAGGAGCGTCTCCTTCCATGCCATCCATGCGTGCCGTAGTTTACCGCGTTGCTGCTGCTGGTCCCGATGATGTCTCGGGTGTCGAGGCGTTGCTACAGAATGGTCTGGACCCGAAGAGTGTCGTTGCTGTTTTCGGCAAGACTGAAGGCAACGGCTGCGTCAACGATTTCACGAGAGGCTTTGCGACGAAAAGCTTCGAGGCTTTGTTTGCCCGTTACGGCGCGCCGAGCGCATCGATTGTGATGTCTGGAGGCACGGAAGGAGGTTTGTCGCCGCACTGGACGATCTTTGCCCGCAGCGAAGTTCCGGAAGACGCCGGACGAGCTTTGGCAATTGGGACCGCGCGGACTGACGATTTGCCGGTGGAGTTGCTTGGTCGAGTGGGACAGGTCGAGATGGTCGCGGCAGGTGTACACAAGGCAATTGCCGATGCGGGAATAGACAATCCGGCCGATATCCATTTCGTCCAGATAAAATGCCCGCTGACCACCCTTGCCCGCGCCAACGAAGCCGCCGCAAGGGGCGAAACACCGATCACCCGCGACACCTTGAAGTCGATGGGATATTCACGCGGCGCCTCCGCCCTCGGTGCCGCTGTCGCCCTCGGGGAGCTCGATCTAGAAGACATCGCCGATGCCGATATATGCAATCGTTTCGAACTTTATTCCGACCGGGCATCCGTTTCTTCAGGCGTCGAGCTTCGTGACCACGAGATTATTGTTCTCGGGATGAGTTCCCGATGGTCGGGACCGCTTTCGATCGATCATGCTGTGATGGCGGATGCCATCGACACCCAGGCTGTCCGTGCCGCCCTCAGCAGACTGCCGGCCGGATCGATCACCGCCGTGCTTGCCAAGGCGGAAGCGGATCCTGCCGGGATGATCCGCGGCAACAGGCATACGATGCTTGATGACTCCGACATATCGAGCACGCGGCACGCCCGTGCCTTCGTGGGCGGCGTTCTCGCCGGCGTCGTCGGAATGACGGATATCTACGTTTCAGGAGGCGCCGAACACCAGGGCCCCCCTGGAGGCGGCCCCGTTTCGATCATCGTCCAGCGAGCCGGCTAGAAGCTATCTAGAACTCTGATCCTTGCCCTCCATTTCGGCAGGTTCTTTCAAGCAACAATGCTCAACATACGAGGTCAACTTGTTTAAGATTCACAATCCTTCCGATGTTCTCCCGGTTGTCGGCCCGCTCAGTTGGGGACTCGAGTTCCAACGCGTCCGCCGCTTTCTCTACATTTCCGGCCAAGTCGGCGCCTCGGTTGACGGCCGTGTCGGTGACGGGTTGCTGGAACAGGTCAAACTGGCTTTTGACAACGTTGGACGCGTTCTTCGCTCCGCTGGACTGGCCCCACAACACGTCGTCCGGACAGGGCTCTATTTCACCCGGCATGTCGAAATGACGGAAAAGCTGCAGGTCGACTTCAATCTGCTGCGAACTGATTTTCTTGGCGATCACCGCGCGACCTCAACATTCCTTTACGTGCATGCACTCGCGGACCCGCGCTGGCTTTTTGAGGTCGATGCCATCGCGGTCGATTTCGAAAGCTGATCGAATTACGACCGAAATGGAGGTGCACACGCGCGCATCAAACTGCATACAGAGCCTCAATAAATGCACAATTTAACGTCAAATGTCATCGAGGCCTACCTTATGGTCATATTTTCAAGGGTTTCGCGTTTGGCACGCGGTTTGCTTTTATCACTGTCGAGCTTAGCGGCTAGGGATCCGGCACTCCATTAGAGGATGCGCAGAACCGAGAGCTGCTGCTGGTGCGGGAGAAATCCGCACCATTGCACGGCGGGATAAAAACCCGGGAGATCTCAGAAGCACGGTGGGGCCGCGTACGGTCACTCCATGACGAGATGGACCGACGCAATGACCCAATTCTTGAACCTTCGTTTCTATGGCCAACGCTCTCCAACCCTTGGAGACGTCGGACTTTGTGCGCCAGCTTTTTCAATTCAGCTCCAGGAGGCAGTGCATGACATCTCCCATTAGCATCGTGTCCAACAAAGCTACGCCGAAGCTTCAACTGAGTACGCTTTCCCATCGATTTGATGCCGGCGGCCAAACGATTCAGGCCATTTCGAATATCTCGCTTGACGTTGCGCCAGGGCGGTTCGTCAGCCTGATCGGTCAGTCCGGCTGCGGCAAGTCGACACTATTCAATATACTCGCCGGCCTGCTGAAGCCAACTTCAGGCAATGTATTATTGGACGGCGACGACATCACCGGCCGCGCCGGTCTCGTTTCCTACATGCTGCAGAAGGACCTGCTGCTGCCGTGGCGCACAATTCTCGACAACGTGATCTACGGCCTCGAGATACAGGGCACCGATCGCAAAACTGCCCGGGGAATTGCCGAGCCGTTGATGGACCGCTACGGGCTTGGCAAATTCAAGAAGCACTATCCAAACAGCCTTTCGGGCGGCATGCGCCAGCGTGCGGCGCTGCTGCGGACGCTGCTGTGCAACAACGACGTCATCCTTCTCGACGAGCCATTTGCGGCACTCGACGCGCAGACCCGGTTTCGCATGCAGGAGTGGCTTCTCACGCTCTGGAGGGATTTCGACCGGACCGTGCTGTTCGTCACCCATGACGTCGATGAGGCCATTTTCCTCTCTGACGAAATATGCGTGCTATCTCCTCGCCCAGGCCGTATCGCCGACAGGTTCGAGGTGCCGTTACCGCGCCCCCGTGATCGCGACGTGGTCACTTCCCCCGATTTCGTCAACTTAAAGCAACGTTGCCTCGATCTGCTCTTTGCGGACGACCACGCCGGCGGCAGCCGTGCCGCGTAGCAAAAGGAAACCTCCCATGACACAGAACATCCTTTCGCAGACCATAGCACCGGCACAGCCCATTCCATCGAAGCCCGTTGAAATAAAGAGCGTCCGGAAGCGGACAGGCGTTGTCATATCGGGTGAAAAACACTGGAAACCGTGGGTCGTCTGGCTGATCCAGGCCGCCATTTTCGTTGGGGTGGTGGGCGGGTGGGAAGTGGCCGCACAGCTGGGCTATATCGACCCGTTCTTCTGGTCTTCGCCATCTCGAATTCTTGCGGCCGCACTTGCCCTGTTCAAGCAAGGCACGATCATCCAGGACACGTGGTTTACCTTCGAGGCGACGATCATTGGCTTTCTGCTTGGGTCGTTAATCGGTGCGGTGATCGGGCTCAGCCTGTGGTGGTCGGTCAACGCCGCAGCCGTCGCTCAACCATATATCGTCGTCTTCAATTCCGTGCCGAAGATCGCGCTAGGGCCTTTAATCATTCTGATCTTCGGCATCGGCATCTCGTCGAAAATCGCGCTGGCTATTGCGTTCACCGCAGTCATTACCGCATTGGCCGCCTATGCAGGGGTCAAGGCAGTAGACGACGATCTCGTCAAACTAACTCTGTCGCTCGGTGGCCGCCGCCGGGACATTTTCTTCAAGATCGTCGTGCCCTCCTCGCTGCCGTGGATTGCCTCCTCGCTACACATCAATATCGGCCTCGCGTTAGCAGGTGCCATTGCTGGCGAGTTCATCTCGTCCCAGTACGGCCTTGGCAAAATCATCATGTATGCCGGGGCGACCTACGACATGGCGCTGATCTGGGTCGGCATCATCATCCTGGCTCTTCTTGCAACCGCGCTTTACGCCGTCGTTTCATGGCTTGAGCACAAGTTGATGAAAGGACAGAGCGTTAAAACAATCTGACCGATAACAGACACATCCATGCGATCAAATCTCAAAAAAAGGGGAATAGCGATGTCTCAATTTAGTCGTCGTCAAGTGCTTGGCGGAGCCGCTGGCCTCGCCGCCGCAACTCTTGTCGGAAGTGGCCGCAGCGCCCTTGCCGATACCCGCAAGCTCATCTTTACAGAGCCGGGCCACTCCGTTGACTCGCTACCGTTCTACGTCGGGATTCGAAAGGGCTACTATAAGGAAGTCGGTCTCGACATCCAGCTCGTCACATCCGAAGGTGGCGGTAAGGCAATGGCTGCCGTCCAGTCGGGCAATGCCGACGCCTATATCGGCGGACCTGAACATATTGCCTTCGCCGATCTCAAAGGCGGCCAACCAATCAACGCCGTCGTCGCGCTTTCAAACCGCGCCAACTCATTCGTTTGCGCCCGCACCGGCGTTTCAGTCGATCCGTCCAAACCGTTTGCAGAAAATATCAAAGGCAAGAAGATCGCGGTCGGAACGCGCGGCTCCACCGATAACTCGGTTCTGCTTTACCTCCTGAAGCGTGACGGTCTCGATCCGCGCACAGATGTCGTCATGCTAGAAATCGAAACAAGCGCCGGCCGTATCGCAGCCATGAAAAATGGTCAGGCCGATATGGCCATGGTCTTCGAACCGTTCATCTCGCAGGGCGTCAAATCCGGCATCTGGCAGGAACCCTTCGCCAGCATGCCAAAGGAACTCGGCCTCTTCTCATGGACGACCGTCAATCTTCCGGAAAAGACGATTAAGGCCGATCCGGAGCTCGCCAAGGCCATCGTCGCCGCGACCAAGAAGTCGCTCGAATTGATCTTCTCCAACGAAGCCGAAATGCGTGCAATCGCGGCAGAAGAATTCCCGACCCTGCCGAAAGAAGATCTCGATGCTATCATGACGCGCGCTCGCGACAATGACATGTGGCAACGGGATGGCTCCATGCCGGAGGAGGCCTGGACGAAGCTGGAAAGCATCCTCACCATCTCGGGGATGATCAACCAGAAGGTTCCTTACAAGCAAATCTTCGATCCCTCGTTCCTGTAATCTCCTGAAGACGGCGAAGCCGGCTGGAGCATCGGCCGACTTCGCAGCTCGTTCCGGCCTCAATATGCACCTTTGAACAAAGAACTATCCCATGACCTTCACTAAACCAACTCTCAAGCTCACGCATGATGCCGCGCTCGCCGCCATCCATGCGGCTGTCGACAAGGCCAAGGAAATCGGTTGGGCAGTCGATATCGTCGTCGTCGATGACGGCTGCAATGTCGTCGCTTGTGTCCGAATGGATGGCGCCAAGCTGCTGTCGATGTTTACGGCGACGACGAAGGCCGCCAGCGCCGCCTCGCACAGCCGGCCGACCACGGAGATCGACCCCGAGATGGCGCCAAGCCTTGCTTCCGCCTCGGGCGGACGGCTGACCAACATGGCTGGCGGTCTTCCGATCATCATCGACGGGATTTGCGTCGGCGGCATCGGCATCGGCTCCGCGCCTGATGATGAGGACGTGGCCATTGCCAGGGCGGGCCTCGCCGCGATCGGCGCGCAGGAACGCATGCCGGATTAGGCCTGCTGCCAGCATAAACACGTGACACCTTCTATCAGCGGAGCGGACCCTTGAGGCGCAAACTCATTCTCGACGTCGACACCGGAACCGACGATGCGGTCGCCATTATGCTGGCGGCGCTGCATCCGGCGCTGGAACTTCTCGCCGTCACCACCGTCAACGGCAATGTCGAAGTCCAGTACTGCACGGAAAATACCCTGAGGACGCTGGATTTCATCGGCCGCGGTGATATCCCGGTTTATCAGGGTTGTCCTCGGCCGCTCGTCCGACCTGATTTCCCGGTTCCCCGGTCACTGAAGAAGGATGACGGTATCCACATCAAGACCCTGCCCCTGCCGCCGGCGGTGAGTTCAAAACAGGACAAGAACGCCGTCGAATTCCTGATCGAGACATTTCGCAACGCGACCGATGATATCGTCCTTGTGCCTGTCGGTCCGATGACCAATATCGCCGCCGCCATCACCGCCTACCCGGATTTCGTCAAGAACGTTCCCGAGATCGTCATCATGGGCGGCGCGCATTACACCGGCAATGTGACGCCGGCTGCCGAATTCAACGTCTGGGCCGATCCGGAAGCCGCATCGATCGTTTTCAGCGCCGGCTTCGCCAAGCTGACGCTCGTTCCGCTCGATGCCACCTTTCAGGCCCTGGTCACAAGCGAACAGGCGAAAGCCCTAGAGGATCTGGGGTCCAACGCCGGGATCGCGGCCTCGCGCTTCATTGCGCAACGCATCAAGGGCTATGACGCCACGCAGCCGATGAAAGTCTCCGGTGCAGCGCCGGTGCACGATGCCGTCTGTGTGGCCTATCTCGTCAGGCCGGATCTTCTCGATACCAGACATGTCCACATCGTCGTCGAGACGCAGGGTATCCACACGATCGGCCGTACCGTCATCGACGTGAACCGGCGCGGGAACAACGAGCCCAATGGCCATGTCGCCTTCGGCGCGAAGGCAGAGATCTTCACCGACATGTTAATGACGGTATTCCAGGAAGGGCGGCGCGACCATGACTGACGTCAGGAAACTCTACATTCTCCTTTGTGGCTACGAAATCATCCGGAAATCTGGCTGCATTCGTAATGAGCAGCCGAATATCCTTCTGGCAGTTCCCATTTGCTGCTACCTGATGGAAACGGTCCGCGGTTTCGTGATGTTCGATACCGGCCTCGACAGCGCAAATCTTTCGGATGTGCTCGCAAGTCGCGCCCGCTACGTGAACGACAAGTTTCCGGCGCCCCCCATCGTGCTTCGGGAACACGAGATCCTGCCGCAGCTTGCAGCACTCGGCATCGAGCCGAAGGATGTCGTCGAGATAGTTCTGAGCCATGCCCACGGCGATCATACCGGTCATCTCCGTGATTTCCCCAACGCGCGCGTCACCATTCAGAAAATGGAATATGAAGCGGCGCTCGCCGACACCGGCCGCGCCAACTTCGCCGAATACGGGAGCCCGTCGATACGATGGAATATCATCGACGGAGATACGCAGTTGATGCCGGGGTTGGATCTGGTGCTGACACGAGGGCACCAGCCCGGGCATCAATCCGCCGTTGTTCGTCTGCCGGACTCAGGCGTGAAAATCCTGGTCGGTGACGTTGCCGACCTGCTCGAAAATTTTGATCGAGAGGTGCTTGGCTCAAGCATGGATGACGCAGCAGCGATCGAGAGCATTCGTCGCCTGAAGCGGATTGCCGCAGACACGGGTGGCGAGCTCATACCATTGCATGATCCGAATTTCATTCAAGCTGCGAGGCTCGCGCCCCTCTTCTACAGCTAGTCGCCGGAATAGGAGCAAGAAGCGAAGCCACATAGGTGCTGGACGTTTGCGTAACTGCTGCTGGACACCAGAGCAGATGCCACGACAACCTCGACGCTTATCGCGATAGCGAAGGCGATCAGGTTCAGAAGAGATACTCCGGCGGCAATATGGGGTTTTTATCGAACGATCATTCATTCGGTATGCGCTATGTGACAAGGTCGGCTTTATTCCATTCCTCATCACCACAGCGACCTGCGGATGTGGATCTCATGCTTCGCGCGAGCGCCAAAGCCTCCACAGCCGCTCGCGTAAGGCTTATGAAATGATTTCCCGAAATCGACTTCTTTGTATGCGCGATTGAAGATAATCGAACCGGTGTGCCATCGGCGGCGTCCTGACACCCTCAGATTTCTACGCTAGGGCATTAGAGAATGGTCGCTTGGCAATCGCTTCGAGGTAAGTATCCCGTGATGGTCCAATGTGCTTTTGGCAGAGATCGACGAGACTTTCTCTATCACCGTTGGCAAGTGCCGCGATCATGGCCCAATGTTCATCTCTCGCCCTATTGAGATGATCTTTGCTCGAGGCCGTATAGAAGCGCGCGCCATGGACTTTCTGGGCAGAACTGCGAATGAGTTCAGCCAGGTAGGGGTTGCCGCAAGCGGAAAATAGCGTTTCATGAAACTCCATATTCGCCCGAAACGCGCGGCGGCTGTCGCCGCTCTCGATCGCGGCGCTATGCTCGTTCTGAACCGACGTCAGGCGTTCAATCAGCTCTGGAGATCCGGGCAACGATATCTGTTGCGCCGCCAACGTTTCGAGCGTCTCGCGAACCGAGTAAATCTGCTGAACTTCATCGGGGCCAAGCAATCGTACCATCGCGCCCTTGTTTGGAATGCGCTCAACGAGACCCATCCGTTCCAGCTCCGACAAGGCCTCACGCACCACATGCTTCTTGCAAGAGAACTGTTCAGACAGTCTATCTTCCAGCAGCCGCTCGCGCGGCATAAGCCAGCCGAGCACGATCTGTTCCTCAAGAGCATTCACGAGCTCCCTGACCCGGTCCGTTGCCGCTTGCCGCGAGACTTCCGCCATTGTCATCCTTCTAGTGTGATCGAAGCTACCTCAAAATCGATATAGTGGATATTTTGCGTCAATCGAAGCCATATAACCGTTTCGCATTGCCAGAGAACACAACATTGCGTTGCGTCGGACCCTCCACGATTTCGGCCATCAAGGAGAATAACTCCGACGAGTTGATCGCCACAGCCGTTGCGACATGCGGCCAGTCGGAGCCCCATACGCAGCGGTCAGGGGCAATCTCCAGAAGCCGGCGCGCCAAGGGAACGACGTCGCGAAATCCGGACTTCTGCGACGACACCCGATAGGGTGCCGACAGCTTGACCCATGCGCCATCCGAAAGGAATTCGGCGAGTGTCTGAAAAGGCCCATCGTTCCGCGTTCCCATCGACGCGGGTATTCCGCCGAAATGATCGAAAACAATCGGGACATCTATTTTCCGAAGGGCCGGCGCCATTTCCGGCAGCAGCAAACCATCGACATAGATCTGCAAATGGAAACCCGCATCACGACAGACAGCGGCATAGCGTGCTATTTCGCCTGCATCCGGGCCACCGCCGTGCATGAGATTAAGTCTCAGCCCAACGACACCGTTATCGGCAAGCTGCGCAAGCAACCGATCGTCAGGATAAGGATCTGTCACTGCGACCCCGCGAAAGCGCGCTCGGTCATGCTGCAGCGTTTCTAAAAGCAGGCCGTTGTCGGTGCCGTAAACGCTGACCTGGACCAATACGGCGCATACCACGCCATGCGTTTCATGAAATGCCATGAGCTCTTCCAGTGGCGCGTGGGGCGGCTCATAGGCGCGCTCATGGCTATAAGGAAATTTCTTGCCATCTCCAATCACATGGAGATGGCAGTCCGTTACGCCCGCCATCAAACCTAGGTCATGTCGCGCGGACATCATCTCCCCCTCCTCGCCACCTTGAGGCCTGCTCAGCCTTCCTTAGGCTCACTGACCCCGACCGGCGCAGATGCTGTCAGTTCAGGCACGAACGAGCGGAAGTCGCAACCGCCATCGGCTTGCATGACTTCATTTGTATAGAGGCGCTTGTATCCGCGGTAGTTCTGCGGCTGCGGTACCCGTGCGTTCTGCCGACGCCGTTCGAGCTCGTCCGCGCTGAGGAGCACGTCGAGTGTCCGTGCCTTCGTGTCCAGCCGGATCATATCGCCGGTTTGGACCAGGCCGAGGGGGCCGCCTTGCGCCGTTTCGGGCGTAACGTGTAGGACGATGGTACCAAAGGCTGTGCCGCTCATGCGCGCATCCGAAATCCGCACCATGTCTTTGACGCCCTTCTGGGCGAGCTTTTTCGGGATCGGAAGATAGCCAGCCTCGGGCATTCCCGGTGCACCCGTCGGGCCGGCATTCTTAAGGACCAGCACGCTGTTTGCCGTCACGTCCAGGTTCGGATCGTCGATGCGGTCCGAGAGATCCTTGAGATTTTCGAACACCACCGCGGGGCCAGTGTGCTGCAGCAGGCCTTGGTCGGCTGCCGCCTGCTTGATCACAGCACCGCCGGGGGCAAGATTGCCGCGCAGGACGGCCATGGCTCCCGAAGGATAAACCGGGTCGAGCACCGGCTTGACGACGTCTTGCTTGAACGCCTCCGGAGCACGATCGATCTCCTCACCCAAAGTCAGTCCGCTGACGGTCAGACAATCGAGATGCAACAGGGGGCGCAATTCGCGCAAGATCGGCGTCAGACCGCCCGCCTTGTGGAGATCCTCCATATAGCCCTGCCCCGTTGGCTTCAGATCGACAAGAACCGGCGTCTCGCGGCCCATGGCGTCAAAGCCTTCGAGATCGATCTTGATACCGGCCCGTCCGGCAACAGCAGTCAGATGGATCAAGGCATTCGTCGATCCGCCGGCAGCCAGCACGACGCGCAGCGCATTGGTGATTGATTGGGGAGTAACGATCTGGTCGGGCGTCAGTTTCTCGGCTGCGATGGCAACCGCGCGAACGCCGGTCCGCTCGGCAAGGCGTCGGCGTTCCGCGTAGACGGCGGGAATGCTCGCTGCGCCCGGGAGCATGAAGCCCATGGCTTCTGTCGCCAGTGCCATCGTGCTCGCGGTGCCCATCACCGAGCAGGTGCCGACAGTTGGCGCGAGTTCATTGTTGACGGCCTGGATATCGGCCTCGCCGATGTCGCCCGCGCGATAGCGCGCCCAGAAGCGCCGACAATCCGTGCACGCGCCGAGGCGCTCGCCTTTCCAGCTGCCAGCCAGCATCGGTCCGGTGACGATCATAATCGCCGGGATATTGGCACTGATGGCCCCCATCAAAAGCGCCGGCACGGTCTTGTCGCAGCCGCCGATCAGCACAACGGCATCCATTGGCTGAGCGCGGATCATCTCCTCCGTATCCATCGCCATCAGGTTGCGCAGATACATGCTGGTCGGATGGGAGAAGCTTTCCTGGATCGAAATGACCGGGAACGGAATCGGGATGCCGCCGCTCAGCATGACACCGCGACTAACCGCCTCGATAATATCGGGAACATTCTGGTGGCAGGCATTATATCCGGAACTCGTATCCACAATGCCGATAATCGGGCGATCAAGGGCGTTGTCCGTATACCCCATCGCCTTGATGAACGCTTTCCTAAGAAAAACCGAGAAGCCCGCGTCGCCGTAGTGGGCCAGATTTTTCTTCATTCCGAATTCTTCTGTCATGCTCAACCTCGCTGTTAGCCTAAAGATCACAGCTTCGAATTTTTTGTCAATTGGATTGTTGACAATATCGTCAAATATAATCACGCTAAGATTATGCCAACCAGATCGGGCCCGGATCGTCTGGTGCGAGGAGTTCAGGAGTGACACATGCGACTTGACAGTAAGAGGATCGTCATCACCGGCGCGGTCGACAATATCGGCAAGGCAGCGGTCCAGGCCTTCATCGCGGAAGGCGCCAAAGTCGTGATTGGCGACATCGATACCGAGCGCGGCACAAAGGTCGCAGAGGAATTCGGTCCCTCGGTCAAATTTGTGCGCGTCGACGTCTCCGACGAAACAAGCGTCGAAAATCTTATCGGCGACGCCGTCGACTGGCTCGGCGGTCTCGACGTATTGGCACAGAACGCCGGCCTGATGATGTCCGGTAGCATTCTTGACTTCGATACGGCGACGTTTGATCGGCTGTTCGCAGTCAATGTCAAAGGCCTCTTTCTCGGCGCCAAACACGCGGTTCCGCATTTGAAGAAATCCGGCAAGGGTTCGATCATCAACACTGCGTCGCTCGCTGCCAAGCGGGGCGGACCGGGACTGACGCTCTATTCGGCCTCGAAAGGCGCAGTGATTTCGTTCTCCTCGACATTGGCGATCGAACTTGCTCATCACAACATTCGCGTCAACACCATCTGTCCCGGCTGGGTCGACACCGCATTCAACAAGCCGATCATCGATTTCATGGGCGGCGAAACCGAGCAAATGTCCAAGGTCTCCTCGATGGTGCCGCTTGGGCGCCAGGGCCTGCCCGGGGAAATCGCGCCGCTCTTCGTATTTTTAGCGTCTGATGAATCGTCCTACATGACCGCGCAGGCCATCCTCGCCGACGGCGGCGCCTATTCTACCTGAACTTGTGCGGTCGGCGCCGGTGCTCCGAGGCGGCCGATACACATTTGCAGCCATCCTATTCGTATCTCAAAGCCAGCCCACCGGGCGGCTTGCTATTTCATCATATGGGAGGAAAACCGATGAAACGTGGTCTATTGTTAGGCGTCATTTCCGCACTTGCGCTAAATGGCATGGTCTCGGCGGCATCCGCCGCGGAGAAGAAGCAGCTTTATTTCGTGGCAAACGGCGCCGTTGACTTCTGGAAGCTTGCGGAAGCGGGTATGAAGAAGGCCCAGGCCGAGCTGCCCAACTATACGGTCCAGATCAAATACCCGGAACAGTCGACAGCCGCTGTGCAGGACCGGCTACTGGATGACCTCGTCGCGGGCGGCGCTGCCGGAATTATCATCAGCTCGGTCGATCCCAAGACCCAGACCGAAGCTTTGAACAAAATCGCTGGCCAGACGCTTCTGTTCACGACTGATAGCGATGCGCCGCAGAGCAAGCGCGTTGCCTATATCGGGTCCAGCAACCGCAACGCCGGAAAGCAAGCCGCCGAAATCCTGAAAAAAAACCTGCCGGATGGCGGCAAGTGCGTGGCCTTCGCCGGCCTTCCGGGTGCCGACCTGACCCATGAGCGCCTCGAAGGCATCAAGGAAGGTATCCAGGGCACCAAGATCGAGATCGTCGATGTCCGCTCCGACGAAATGGACCAGACCCGCGCCAAGAGCAACGTCGCCGACATTCTGACGGCACGAGGTGACATCAACTGCATGATCGGCGTCTTTGCCTACAACACGCCGCAGATCTATCTGGCTCTTCAGGAGGCAGGCCAGCTCGGCAAGGTCACGGTGGTCGGCTTCGACAACGATCAGGCGACGCTTGGTGGCATCAAGTCGGGCGCGATCGCCGGAACCGTTGTCCAGCAGCCTTTCGAATGGGGCTACCAGGGCATGAAGGATCTTGCTCGCTATATCGAAGGCGACAAGTCCTTCATCCCGAAGGATGGCCTGATCATCATCCCGACGCAGATCATCGACAAGAGCAATGTCGATGCCTTCACCGACCAGGTCAAAGCCTGGATGAGCGGCAAATAACCGATCTCGGGATGCGCTTCTTGAGCCGCCCGCCTACGGGCGGCTCGCATTACACGCTCTCAGAGTATGCCATGTCTCAATTGCTCCTCTCCCTGAAAAACGTCACCAAGACCTATGTTGCTGTCAGAGCCCTAAGGGATGTTAGTCTCGATGTCCGCACGGGCGAAGTTCTGGGTCTGATCGGCGAAAACGGTGCCGGCAAAAGCACGCTAATGAAGATCCTCGGTGGCGTCGTTGAACCAACGGGCGGTGTGATCTCGGTCGGGGAACTGGATTTTACCGCCTTAACAGTCTCGCAATCGACTGCCGCCGGCATTGCTTTCGTGCACCAGGAGCTCAATCTCTTTGAGAATCTTGACGCGGCGGCCAACATTTTTATCGGCCGAGAGCCGCGCGTCGGGAATTTTCTGAAGCTAATCGACCGCGAGGCTTTGCGGCGACAGGCGCGTCCGCTCCTGCAGCGCCTGGGCTGCAGCTTTTCTCCAGACACCCTGGTTGCCCAACTGTCGATCGCCCAGCGGCAAATGCTGGAAATCGCCAAGGCCCTATCATTCAACGCCCGCCTGATCATCATGGACGAGCCCACCTCAAGTCTGACAGCCAGTGAGACCGATCGTCTTCTCGACGTCGTCGCGGAACTCAAAGCCTCGGGTGTCAGCGTCATCTTCATCACCCATCGCCTGACCGAGATACAACGCTCCGCTGATCGTGTCGTCGCTCTGCGTGATGGGGCGGTTGTGGGGGAGCTGGAGCGCGCGGAGATCACACGAGAAGCGATGATCCGGCTGATGATCGGGCGCGATCTTGCGTCAGTCTACAACCCGCCAGGAATCCGTTCGGGCAATGATTTCGTTAAGATCAGGGGTCTTGCGACCGCCGCCCATCCAGCCGGCCGCATTGATCTTGATATTCGTCGCGGTGAGATCCTTGGCCTGAGTGGATTGATAGGCGCGGGCAGAACTGAGCTTGCTCGCGTCATCTTTGGTATCGACAGACCAAGCTCGGGAGCGATTGAACTACTGGGCCAGCCATTCCAGCCGAAATCGGCGGCCGACGCGATAAAACGCGGCATATATCTCGTGCCCGAGGATCGCAAGGCATCTGGCTTGGTTCTGGATATGTCAATCCGCGAAAACATTTCGCTCGCCAGCCTCCGACGCTTCGCCAAGGCAGGATTGATCGACACCCACCAGGAAAGCGAACGCGCGCAGAAGCAGCGATCCGCGCTCCGCATCAAGAGTCATTCCGTTGAGGCAATCGCGGGTACGTTGTCCGGCGGCAATCAGCAGAAGATCATTCTCGGCAAATGGCTGTCGATGGAGCCGCAGCTGATGATCCTCGACGAGCCGACGCGCGGCATCGATGTCGGCTCGAAGAGCGAAATCTACGCAATCATGCGCAAGCTCGCCGACACCGGCATCGCGGTCCTAATGATCTCAAGCGACATGGAAGAAATCATCGGCGTCAGCGACCGGGTCGCCGTCATGCATGAGGGATCGATTTCCGGAACACTCGAACGTGCCGAACTTAGCGAACAAAATATCATGCGCCTGGCCGTCGGCGGATCACACTGAGGAACAAACATGCTGAAAAAAGATCTGGGTCTGTTGATCCTCATCCTGGTGATCGGAGTGGTTGTCGCTCTTATCAATCCGAGGTTCATCTCGATCGCAAATCTATCGAACACCGCTAACCTGGTCGGTCTCTACGGCATGTTCTCGCTGGGCGTCGCCTTCGTGATCATCACGGGCGGCATCGACCTGTCCATCGGATCAGTCTTTGCGTTTCTGGGCGTTATCTTCATCACGGCGGTTTCGGCTTACGGAATCAACTGGATCCTAGCAAGCGTCCTCATCATCGCTGCTGGCGTCGCGATTGGTCTGGTCCATGGCCTGCTTATCACGCGCGCCGGACTTCAGCCCTTCGTGGTCACCCTATGCGGGCTTCTGATTTACCGCGGTGCGGCACGTTTCTATACGGATGATGCAACAGCCGGGTTCGATTTCGGCCAAAGTTTTCCGACGCTGGAATGGCTCACCACCGGGCGCATCTACAACATCCCAAATAGTTTCATTGCTTTCGTCGTGGTGGCGATCGGTTTGGCCGTACTCCTGCATCGTTCCGTCTTTGGCCGATACCTTTTCGCCGTCGGTAAGAACGAAGAGGCGGCGCGCTACTCCGGCATCGATGCCAAGACGATGACGATCTGGGCCTATGTAATATGCTCGGCCCTTGCAGGCGTTTCGACGATTTATTTCGCCATGTATACCCGCTCGATCTCGCCGGCATCCCACGGGACATTCTACGAACTCTATGGAATCGCCGCCGCGGTGCTTGGCGGTTGCTCCCTACGTGGCGGCGAAGGATCGATCCTCGGCGTGGCACTCGGGGCTGTGCTGATCCAGGTACTTCAGAACCTGGTGAATCTTCTCGGTATCCCCTCCTCGTTGAATTTTGCGGTGATGGGCACGGTGATCCTGATCGGCGTCCTTGCCGATGGTCAGCTGCAGCGTCTGCGCAGTCGGCGCCGGGCACAGACGGCCGTCGCAGCCGCGTGATGCCTGGCTCTGTTTGAAAGCGACTCTTCCGCATACGTTGATAAACTGCTTCGCGCCTCGCATGGACGAGCTATTCTGGCGGCAAGCCAATGGGAGATGAGCAACGGCCAAACCGAACGAAGATGCCAAGGGTGTCTATGATAAAGATTTGTCACAGCTATTTAAAGATGAGACAAAGTAAGCAATTTAGAAACGCGACGCCATACTATCCAATGTTACTGAATATGCAAGATTCTATAGTTATGGATACGCAAGCGCGAGCCGCCGTCCGGGTGGAGCTGGTCAGGGTTGCGCAGCCCGGTCGGCGGCGGATGGCTCGGGCGCAATCATATACTTTAGCTTTCTCAACCGGATCGCTCACATCACTCGGCGACACGCCGGCTCACCAACGCTTGCCGCCGTCGGGCGATGACGGCAGGATCCTTCGTAAAATCCGTCTTTCGTCCAGGCTTGGTGCCGCGTTTCTGATAACCGCTGCTCACGCTGCCATCGGGAATGCCGAACATGTGATCCGTCTGTCCGCCTCGACGCGGGCCACTTTTGCTGCGCTGCTGCTGACGCCCAGCCTGCAAAGACGAAGATTTAGCAATCTCGAATTCCAGCGGCTACGTGTTTCGCTGCAGCGAAGACCGTTCCAAGGAACGTCGCACAGTCATGGCGCAACGCCGAACCGTATATTGAGAAACCG
Source organism: Rhizobium sp. BK376 (assembly GCF_004341625.1). Taxonomy (GTDB): domain Bacteria; phylum Pseudomonadota; class Alphaproteobacteria; order Rhizobiales; family Rhizobiaceae; genus Rhizobium. The sequence goes on from NZ_SLZG01000040.1 coordinate 27,601, forward strand.
CGACTGCATGTCGTGGACACAGAATAAACTCCGGACGCATGCATAATCAGCGAGTAGTACTTAGTATCCGGAGATTATTATTCGGTTCCGAGCATACGCATGGTTAAAAAATGTTGGTTAATGACCGGTTAACGTAGCGTTCCTAAATTTCGCATATTAGCATATTTTTCACGCCCTCAAGTGCTTTCACCAGTTCTGAGCAAAGCAAATGTCCCAGCCTCCCGTTTTGGCAACCAGGTAAGAGTTCATGCAAGTAGCCAATACAAACTATAGTAGTAACGCGTTGCAATCCAAACGACGTCGGTGGGCTTTGGTGCGCGGGTCGTTGAAAGAACGGCATTCCGTCTTTGATGCTGTAGCTACGGCGTTGCAGTCTTGCAGCGGACGGATTTCGGGCGTGCGCATGCCATCATTCGATTGAGGACCGAGCAGCCGATGGCGACTTCCGTCCGCTGCGCTCCGAATGAGCGCGCCCGCAGCCGGTGTCCGATGATCGATTTGTAACGACCGATCGCGGTCTCGACCAGGGATCGTTTTCCGTAGCCGGTCGCGACCTGCCACTTCATTCGGCCAGCGGTGTTGATCGCCGCAATGTGTCGGTCTCGCTGGCTCGAAGGATCGGCGTCCGGCCGTTCCACCGCATTGGCGCGTGGCGGAATGACCACGACAGCACCGGCACTGTGCCTGGTGACGGCGTCATAGGTCGGGTTGCCGTCATAGGCGCCATCGCCCGTGAACTGGCCGATCGGCGTGTCGATCTGGTCGAGCAGCACCTCCAGCTGTGAAGCGTCGCCAGCGTCCTGGTCGGTCATGACGTGAGCGATGATCTCGCCGCTATCGGCATCCAGTGCCAGATCGGGCGATGTCACGTTGTCGGCAACTTAACGGGTGGCGGATAATTCGGTGAGATGACCTCATCGACCATCAGCTACAAGAACCACCGCCTCGCTCATCGAGACCTGCAACCTCAACCCCGTCGATCCGTTTGCATATCTCGCCAGCACGCTCACGGCTATCGTCAATGGCTACAAGCAACAACAGATTGACGGGCTTCTGCCGTGGAACTACCTGGCACGGTAACCCGCGTTCGTGAGAATGCCTGGACAGCGGCAAGGGATGATATAATTTCGTCGAGCCGTACCGTCGCGGCGGTTTAAGGGCTTGAAGCTCTTCATGCTGGCCCAGGCTTCTATCAAGGTACCGTCCACCGAGAAGTGCTCGTCCGACAGCAGTGCCTTAACCCGCGGCTGGC
>NZ_SLZG01000041.1 GCF_004341625.1 Rhizobium sp. BK376
GCAGCCGCGAACCAACCGTCAAACCGCCGCCGGAAACTGTCCGGGATTTAGCGGAATCACTGTCCGGGAATTACTGAAAACTGTGTCCGGAGATTTCCGGAAATCCTGTCCGGACTTTTCCGAAACCCGCACCCAGCACCACCATTCCATCTGATGGCGCCGACTTGGCGCGGAGAACCCGAACCCAGCGTAGGCACCACAATGGCAGCGATGCGCGATCAGCTCGGGCGCGCGCTGTAGGGCAGGGCGATCAATATCACTCATGAAAACCTCCGTAGTTCCTATTATGTTCTCATTTTGAGCGGAGTCAATTAGAGGTTCGAATATCGATGCGAATTGATCTTTTCCGCAACGATCCGACCTGCATTGTCGATGTCGACATAACCGAGAAACACGGCCGGCGTTTTCCAGCGGCCGCCGTCCATCGCGACCTTGATCGGGACGCCAAGCTTGATCGCTCGCGTTGCGTATGTGCGTCTGCCTATTGTGTGCGACGGCCGGTAATCGATTTGCGCCCGTCGGCAAACCGCGGCAATGCGATCGTTCACAGACCACCTCGATGAGTAGCGGAAAACCCGCTCGCCGTCCTTCATCGGCAGGTGGGCGATGCGGTAGGCGCACTCGTACGTGAGATAGGCCATCGCGTTCTTCGGTCTTTGTCTTTGCCAGCCTTATCGTCTTGTTTTTGATATCGACGTGTTCGCCCAAGACGTTGCAAGCCTCTGACACGCGCGCTGCACAGTCCTGCATAAAGAAGACGACGGCGGACAGGTGATAGAGGCCGTCGGCGTTCGCCTGGCTGATGAACTTGCTCATCCACTCGCCGTTGACTGCCGGAAGCTTTACTGGCTTTTCGATCTTGAAGGAGCGAACACGGATCGCGCTGCACCATCCGAACTCGTGGGCATGGTTGAGGATTGCTCTCGCCGGCGTCAGCACCTGCCGATTAATGGTGGCAGCCTTGCAGATAGGAAAAACCTCTATCCCCGTCTGCCGCACCTCGGTGGAGACGATCGTCGCCACCAATCTCCCACTGAAATACTCGACGACCGGCGCCACGTAGCGCTGCGATCCGCCCATCCTCAGATAGCTGTCAGCGGCGGCGTCGAAGGTTTTCTCGTTATCGTTGGCCGCCTTCCATCCGTGCTGTGTCAGCATCAAGCCTCCTCTGTTCTCATCAACGGAGGATTAAGTGATATCGCTTAATATGGGAATAAGTGATGTCACTTAATGGTTAATCGGGGCGACTGATGGTCAACGATAATGGTAGAGGAAGGGGGCGGCCGCGGCTCGATCTGGAGGCGGTGCTGGTGCGATTGCCAGAAGGTACCTGCACCAGAATCGACGCGCTGGTCGGGAAAAATCGGCGGTCACAATTCGTTAGAGAGTTGATCGAGGCGGAGTTAGCTAGGCGGGAGGGCGACGAGCCTCAAAAACGCGGCTGATCGTCCGCGGCAATGCGGCGGCTTTTCAATTGGATTGCAAAAGCCCGTCGTCTGCTGTCATGCAGGACGACGGGCTCCCATGGTGCGTCAACGAGAAGCCACATTACTGACCGTTGTTGGCAGGTGCTGCGGGCGCCGGTGCAGGTGTGGCGGTATTGCCAGTAGGAGCCGCCGGCGTAGCCGGCGCGGGTTGAGTTGCCGTAGTGGAAGCGGTCGTGTTGCGGTCGATTCCGGTGCCACCCCATTGCGACCACGCAAAGGCCGCCACCGCGACAATGGCGATGATAGCAACCCAAGCTGCGATGCCAGATCGTCTCTGCGTTGGGATGAATTCCGGATCTGAAGCCGGGCGGTTCGGATCATTCAGATTTGGTCGGTTAGGGTCGTTAGGTTCGTAAGCCATATTGTTTCCTCCTAAAAGTCACAGGGGTAATGGAGGCCGGTTGGCTTTTGTTCCGTAGTGATGCAATGCGGAGCAATCATTCCTCTTCAGACGGCTTCCAATTTCTCGATCGCCCGCCGCGCTAGTTCAGGGCGCCCGCCGAGGTAATGCGCATCTAGAATCAAATCGACGTCACGCATCGCGTGTCCGGTCAGCGCGCCGATCTCGGCTGCGGTGCATCCGGCTAACGCGAGGCGAGTGACGGCAGTCCCCCGCAGGTCGTGGAAGGTCAGATCTTCTATGCCCGCATTTTTGCACGCCCGTTTCCAGGCCGTGTCGAATCCATCGGACGTCCACGGTCGTTTGAAGCGCGTTGTCGTCAGGACGGTCTCGGCGACGTGGGGCTCTAAGTCGAGCTCAGCGCGGAGTTGCTTGGCTATCGGAATGGCTACCCGCGCGCCGGTCTTGCCCTGCCTCAGGCGGATCACGTCAATAGTACACTGACTCCACTTGAGCTTCAGCAGGTCGGCCTTGCGTTGGCCAGTCCAGATTGCAAGCTGCATCGCGAGCTGAAGACTGCGAGGTGCAACAGCCAGAAAGGCATTGATATCCGCCGAGTTCCATATTTTGTCGCGCCGGTTGCCGCGATAGAGACGCCCGCCTCGCTCGGCGATGTTGACGGAAAGAATGCCACGGTCTTTACCGAACGAGAGTACCCTGGACAGCGTGGACCACGCGTAGTCCGCTGTTCTTGGCCGATCGCTCATGGCATCACGCCAGGCCTTGAACCGGACACGAGTTTCCTTTGCTTCAAGATCGCCGATGGAGAGGTTACCGAATTCGCTGCGGAGATCGTCGAGGTAGCGATCGTATTCGCGCCTTGTCAGGGCCGCCTTCAGTTTGAAATCTGAGGCCGCCCATGGTCGTCGAGTTGGGATTTCGACGTCGCTCATGTGCCTCCTGATGGGCGGCGGGCAGTGCCGGATCGTCTGGCTGGATTGGGCCGCTATCGTTGCGCAAGAGCGGCCCGCCGCGCCAGGCGTAGCAGTAGTAGATGGTCTTGCCTGTCGCGGGGCGCTTGCGAACCCTGGCCAAACCCTTCAGTCTTTGTGAACACATAGCATTCTCCTTTGTCGTTGAGCCAAAAGTCTCCTCGATGTGGTGAATGCTGCGGTTGGTGTGCCGCGCATCAAAGGATAGCCGCGGCAGCCTAATATCAAGTCCCTTTCGTTCGATCCCGTAGACGAACGCCAGGACCATTGCCGTTTTGGTCAATGAACATGACGCCGGCCGATTCGAGGGCGGCGCGGACATCACGGAGTGTGCGCTCGTAAGGAGTGCTTTTTTCCAGCTCGAAATTGGCAAGCGTAGCCCGACCGACGTCCGCCGCTTCGCAAAGATCTCCCTGCGACCAGCCTATGAGGCCACGCGCGGCGCGGCATTGGGCAGCGGTAATAGACATTTTTTACAACCCTATGTAAAAGTTATTGAATTCGTCGAAAGTCGATGTATTTTGTATCGTGTTGTAACAAATGAACAGCATTAACGCAACGAGGAGCGCCATGACAGTCCACGCACCGATTTCCCACGCCAATAGAAGTCTTTTGCCACGCTCGCTGCTAGGCAGACGAGTCGTCCGCAACTACGTCGCCACATACCGCTTCACCGTTGGACAGACGGTTATATTCGCATCAACCCCTGCCGTCGTCCTGGAGCGCTCTCGCTCGGCGAAGGGCAGGGAGGTCTATAAGATTTTCCTCTTCGACAAAGGCGACCGGCCCTACAGGCACGTGTTCGGATCGGTACTGCAGCCAGTTTCCTGAACCCCGCGGGGCGGCCCGGTGCTTGGACACGTCGGGTCGGGCGGGTGGCGGTGGCTTCACAACGCCGTCGCCCGCTACAGTTTTAAGGCGCGATCTGCGCGCCGCTCGGCCTCGCGGCCGGGCTCCTTTATCACCACCGTCACCACAAGCGCACCCACCGGCTACCAACCGGTGGGTTTTTTGCTGGCCATGATCGTGCTATGTGATGTCTTATGAGAACTCGTCCCTCCCATCTCCGACACATGCGCGTGCGCCATTGGGGCGCACCGACCGTGTTCGGGGAAAATCATGCACCACAAAAGAAAACGGCCGCGGATCGCTGCCTGTGGACTTTGCAAACCTCATAAGACAAACGGTACCTGTCCTCGGCATAAAGATATGAGGATGGGAAATCGACGGCGGTTCCTGTCAGGCAGTGACCAGTTGCGTTGCGAGGAGCTCAAGTCGCCTTCAAGAGATCGATAACAGGCGCCGTCGGCCTCACCAGCCGGCGGTTTCTCTATTCGGCTGTGTGTTTGGTGATGGGAGCTCGACTGTCCTGTGACCAGCCGTGAGTCGCCACCGCTTCACTTGGTGGATCCTTTTCGACTACCGCAATGGCAAATACCAGCGCCGTCAGTGCCGATACGAAGATGATGCCGTACGTCATGTCGGCCTCCTTTTCTAGTTGGAGGAAACTTGCGCCGGTCCGGTTAAGGTTTGCTTGTCGAGGATGGTTAAGCTCGATAAGCTGAAATTAATGAAATCAAAGGCTTATTGTCGAATTTATGGCACAAGTATCGTCCGCATCTCCATTCGACCACCTGCCGCTCTTCGCTACCGACCTTGAAATAGCTGAAGCGATTGTCGGCAAGGAGCGCGCCGCCAAGTGGGTTAAGGAACGCATGCCGGCGCTCGTTAAGGTGCCCGGGTGGCCCGAGGTCGATGAGTTCCACGGAGGGCGCCCGGTGCCTCTTGTTCGGCTGTTCTACAACAACTGGATGGGCATGCCGACGGGCGGAGCGATCGGCTTACCGCGCGGCAGGGAGCGCCCTGAGGCGTGGGGGAAGAGCAGGCGAAATAACACCGCAGGGCGAGCCGTTTAGCCCGATAACCAATTATCTTGTTTGGTTGCCTTTCTGCCACTTCCGTTGCCGCAATAGTTGAAGCTAGTTTCCGAGCATCAACGCTGGGGACAACTATGAATCGCAGATTGCTTACCGCCGCTATTATCCTTCTTTCGCTTGCCTCTTGCGCAAAACGACCTGGCGCCATTGAGCCAGCCGACATTCCTATGGCCGCGTACCAGAACGATGGATGTCCGGCGCTCGCCGCGAACCTCAAGACCGAACAGTCAAAGCTCGACTCGCTGTCGAAGGATCAGAACAATGCAGCAAATGGTGATGCCTTCGGCGTGTTCATGATTGGTGTGCCAGTTTCTAGTCTTACCGGCGCCGACAAGGCGGGAGATATCGCTGTGGAGAAGGGAAAGGTTCAGGCCATCCAGAATCAACAGCACGCCAAGGGATGTAAGGTGTAGCCTTGGGGCCAAAGCCCGCAAAATACCCGGCATGATAACGGGTATTTTCAACACAAAAAAATCCAAAAAACCAAGCAAATTCAATAGGTTTTGGCGGAAGAGGTGGCCGCCCGCCGCACCTATTCACCCATGAACAGGAAGGAGGGGCCCTAGGGCCCCTCCATAGTCGTCACTCGACAATCTGAACGACCTTGCGGGTCTTCGGCTGCACAATCACGCGTTGGTGGTTGACCACGGCATAGGCAAAGGACGGATCGTCAGGAACCGGAGTAACAACCACCGATTCCGGTAGTTCGTGGCCGACGACGATCTTGTCCTGCACAACGACGTCTTCAGCAGGCATCGGCTGCTGCTGAACGTAGGTGACAACCCGTTCCGGCGGGGCGAGCGCAGTGCCGATGACGGCGCCTGCAACACCGCCGACAGCGGCACCGACAGGGCCGCCAACGACAGCACCCGTTACGGCGCCGCCGGCAGCGCCGGTCACGGTCGAGTTTGCAGCGAAGGCCGATCCGGTTAGAAGGCTACCGGCGGCGGCCACAACGATGAGAATTTTCGAGTTCATGACTTCTCTCCCTATTTGTCCGATTCCAGCGCCGGAGCGGCGTGGGGATCGGATCTGCGAGGGAAATGCGTTTTCGCAACATCGGTTCCAGCATACGGACTTTAGTCCCGTCAGCCTGGATAACGCGCGTCCGCGTTCAATCTGCTGACGGTTAGCGACCGCGTATATTGCGGTGATATCGTCAGAACTGCCGCGAAAGATGCCGATTCTCCCCCGGTCGGTGGCACTCTTCGCTCACATAGTCCTTCAAATCAGGCGCACGGTTTCGTTCAGACCTTAGTCCGAGCCAGGGAACGAACCGCGCCGCTCCTCGTTTGTTGGCGCAGTTTCGAAAGATTGTCACTGGAGGGGATCACGGAATGAAGACGCTGGCGTTGATGGCATTCTTGGCGGCAGGTGTAGTTGGAACTGCCATTGTCGTGATGAAACTCGCCAGCACGTTCATCGTGGTTGAGCATCCTCACCCGACCGCCAATCTCTCCGCCCCGCCACTTTGGACATCGGTGCCGGTGCGCATCGAGCGGGCATCCCAGAGCTTGGAACGCCTTCCGCCTGACGATTCGACTTACGCTCAAGCCTCACCGTCGCCGCTGCCGGCGGCGGTCAATAAGGATGTGGCGGGACCCGGGGCGGGAGGAAAGATAATCACGCTGTCAGCGCAGCACGTCGCTCGGTGCGCAAACCGGTATCGATCCTTTAACCCCGAAACGAACACGTATCGATCGTTCCACGGAGCCCTCCGATCTTGCGCAGACCCGGATGAGACGGTGCAGTCGAACACAACAACAGCTTCGGTTCAATCTGGGATAACTGGCTGGTGCAGCAGTCGCTATAAATCGTATCGGTCCACGGACAACACGTACCAACCCTTGGCTGGTGGACCCCGCCGCCCATGCATGATGCCGAGATACGTGGCGGATGCCTCGGCTATACAATGAAACTCCTCGCGTGGCCCTTCATGATTGGCAACTGCGGGAGGCCCGATCGAAAGGCTGTGGGAAGCTTGCGAGATTGATTGCAAGGGGCAGCGATCTAATCTCCGCCGATCGATCACGACGTAGAGAATGACCGGTGAGTATTTCTGCGGCCGCTTTTCTGCTGCCCAACTTGGTTCTCCATTCAGCAAGGCGCCGAAAATAGCCTTTGATGCAAAATCTGACGTTGCGAAGGGGCGAGCGGTCATCTGGTCGTAAGGCCATCCTCGATCAAAGCGAGTTCGACGGCACCGACCAGCGCGTTCTCGAGCTTCTGGCGAGCGACCGGATCTGCGTTGGCTTCGCCGTTAACAAGCTGAAAGGCGGCGCTATGAATTCCGTCTATCGTCTCGTGACTTTGCGCCAACTCTTCCCGCATCCGGTCGATCGCGCGTCTCTTCAAGCGATTGGCGTGCCGATGGAATTGATCAGGCTGGAGGCCAAACCTCGCGTCAAATATCGCGTTCACAGCGTCTCTGAAGGCTCTTGCTGCTGCGTGTACAGGGTCCATCGGATTAAAGGTGGTCATCGAGAATTCTTTCATGCGGGCGGCTCTTTCGGCGGATGCCTGCCAGACAAAAACGGCCATTCGGCGATAACCCGCGGCAGGCGACAGAGAATTTAACCAGTGCGTTTGCAGTGGAGGAGGGTCGTGTCCCGCCGAGTGGTGTAGTTTGGCGGTAACGAAGCCGCTCGGGAGCGCGCTTTCAATCGCGCCGAAGCGGCGGTCATCGAAGTTCTCCGGTACAGTCGGGTTGCTCACACCAACCTGATTGGAGGAACCACCGATGACCGATGTGATGATGAACCTGCGCACGCTCGTAGAGAAGACCCCCGACGCCGATATTTTGCGTGAGACGATCGATTTCGCCGCCGAGCGACTAATGGAGATGGAGGTGGGTGCTTCGACCGGCGCCGCTTATGGCCAGAAGACCCCGGTTGCGACGTAACGAATGGAGCGGGTCGGGGTCCGGAAGAAATATACCAGGGTCTGGAGCTGGGCATCTCTTTGTAACGTGAAGAACGCCAGATAAGTCAACGTTATCAGTCACGTACTATCCTCATAGCAGGGTGGCAGCCCGATCGCTACGCCGTGTCGCATTGTTGTAATAACTGGAAGCCTGCTGAACGGAACGATGACGCGATTGCTCCATTACCTCGGGCAGTGGAATGCCGCGATTGGCGGCCTCAATGATATGTCCAGGCCGCAGCCCGTGCGCAGAAAACTCCTCCGGCCCCAACCCCGCCATCTTCTCCCGCTGATTCAGGATTGCATTGCCCGACCGCGGATCGAGTGCCCGCTTCGAAACCGTGCCCCAGCGTGCGATCCTTCCGATCACGCTGCCTTTGTCGATCTTCGCGGCCGCCATCCAGCGGTTGAGGCCCCGACCGCCAGTCCGGTCAGATAGACGGAGCGTTGAATGATGTTGGACTATTTCGTCGGGACAGCGCTCTTGTTAATTATGGGTCGGTTACTGAATTAGGTCTCGATTACGATAGGAGCGGCGACGCGTTTGAGGAGCAAAGGGACGAGTGATGGACACGGCTCTCGATGAAAACGCGGTGCGCGCCTTGGCAACGGCTGAGTCTTTCGCGCGCGGCAGGGACTACGTTCGGCATGGCGCCGTTTTAGCGCTCGAACGCCGCGGCGACGAGTTGATCGCCGAAGTCGAAGGCAGCGAATACACGCCGTATGTCGTCACGGTCGAACTTCTTGATAACAACGTGGCCGCCACACAGTGCTCCTGTCACTACGACTGGGGCGGTGCCTGCAAGCACGTCGTCGCCGTGTTGCTCAAATATATCGCGGCTCCAGACGCGATTACACAAAAACCCTCCGTCGCCGGTATGCTCGAAGGACTCGATCGTGAAGCCCTGGTTGAGCTGCTGGTCAAGCGGGCCAAGGAAGATACGGCGTTCATACCGTGGCTCGAAACGGAACTGGCAACCGGTCAATCGGGTGACGGACTAATGGGCGCACAACGAGCTGCCGTTGATCCTGAACCGATCAGGCGACAGGCAAAGGCACTGCTGTCCGGGCGAGGTTCTCCCAAGGTCCGCCGGAGTGATGATGAAATTATTGTCGACGAAGAAGCCTTCGGATCGCTGATCGACAGGGCAAAGCCGTTTCTCGAAGCGGGCGACGGACGCAATGCGTTAAATATCCTCGAGGCGGTGACCGAGACGCTCGTGCCGGTATGGCGCGAACGGGCGGACTGGGACGAGACGCTGCATGCGTTCTTTCCCGTGCTTGGGCAGATGATTGCCGAGGCAGTTTTGATGAGCGATCTACTCCCGGCAGAGTGTGACGAGCTGATGATGCGGATAGATGTGTGGCAGGGCATGCTCTACGAATACGGTCTCGAAGAACATCTGCAGGTTGCCATCGACGCGCTTGATCAAGGTTGGGACGAGATGGGTCTCCAGGATGTTCTTGCCGGGCGGGCGCGCTCCTGGCCGCTTTCTGGCGGTGGCGATTGGACAACGGCGCGGTTGACCGAGGCGCGTCTGCGCGTTCTCGATATAAAGGGAGATACAGAGGCGTTCCTCAACCTTGCCAGCGCCGCTGGGCGCCATGGTGACCATGCTATGATGCTGATCCGGCTCGGACGCATTGCGGATGCCCAAGACCATGCACGCAATAAATTCCGATCTGCCGAAGAGGTGCTCGAGTTTGCGCGGCTGTTGAAGCAAGCATCACAGATTGACGCTGCGCTGGATATCGCCGAATGGTGGCTGACGCTGAGATCCGATGACGTAGCCTCGTATGGAACGGTCACCCTAGCGCGCTGGTTGCGCGACATTGCTGATCTGTCGGGGAGGCGTTCACTTGCCTTTTATGCGGCGCGCGCAGCCTTTGAGCGCAGCTTGTCGCTTGGGGATTTCAGGGCGACCGCGGCCCTGGCAGGGGCGGAATGGAGCACGTTTCGGTCCCACCTTCTCGCAAGTCTGGCGGCTGCGAAATACGCTCGTGACCGTACTGAGATATATCTCGGCGAGGGCATGGTCGATGAAGCGGTACAATCCGTCGATCTGACGAACATGATCGACAATCCGTCCGACGCAGTTCTCATGCAGCTAGCTGACGCTGCGCACGCCAGCCATTCCGATTGGGTGATAGAGATTGCCGGGCGTATGGCTGCCGGCATCATGGAAGCCGGCCGATCGGCGCACTACGACCTGGCCGCAAGGTGGCTCGAAATGGCTGCACGCGCCTATGATGCCGCCAATCGGTTCGACGATTGGATGACACAGATCAACCTCTTGATCGAACGGCATCGGCGCAAGCACAAGCTACGTCCTCTGCTTGAGGCGCTTCGACCGAGACGCTAATGCGGACGCCGTCAGACACGCCATTTATCGGGCAGAACGAACGTGACCATCCCGGGATTTGATCATATCCAACTGGCGATGCCAACTGGGCAGGAAGGCAAGGCGAACGTTCTACAGCGAATTGCTGGGACTTTCAGAAACGACGAAGCCTGCGCAGCTGGCTTCCCGTGGAGGCTATTGGTTCGAAAGCTCAAGCGTGAAAATTCATCTTGGCATCGACCCGAATTTCACCCCGGCAAGAAACGTGCATTCCGCCTTGCTCATCGACGATTTGGAAGGGCTATGCCTCCGTTTGCGAGAGGCGGGCTATCGCACGGCGTCCGACCAGCAGCTTGAGGGTTTTCTCGGCAGGATACACGCTTCGACGACTTTGCCGTGGATTTTCGGCCCTATTTCGGTATCGTTGTTCAGACAAGCAATGCGTTGACTTCGCCGCAGAAATGGTGAGGCAATTTGACTGACGCCCTAACCCCTTTTCAGGGAGTTGGCAGCAGGCCCCAAAAGCCTGATTTGCGACCGTGGACGCGCCGCAGGTTCGCGAGATAGGTTTCGTGCGTGCTGATCGAACCGAAATCCTGGACCTGCTTCGCCAGCGACCGGCATTCTGAAAGATGCCGTGCGGCATGCTTGTAGCGGCTCGATCTTGCGCTCTCCAGCGTGAAGTCGATCATGGCCCGTAAGACCAGCGTCGCGGCAAGCGGGTGTTTTTCCGACAGCTCCTCTGCCGCCGGCGTCATCAGTTCGTAATAATTGCCATCGAGCTCGATATGCCGTTTCATCACGAGCTTTGCCGCCTCAGTGCCTGAGGGCCAACGCAGGAAGAAATATAGAGCATGGTGAACGTTTGCGAAGCGTTGCGCGTATGCGAATGCCCTTTCCTCAGCGTCCAGATCGTCGAAGTCGGGTAGGCGTTTGAGATAGGCGCGGAGGTGTTCATCATTCAGCGACTGTTCGAAGCACTGCCACCGGAACGCCTGGGCTTCGTCTTCCCGCTCCAGCGCCTCCAATGCTTCGACGCGCGCAAGCTGCCATTCAAAGGGAACTTCGTTGTGCCTTTTGGTATCGACACTATCGAGTGCCTTGAGGGCCTCCTTAGCTCGTCCTGCCGAAATCAGACGTTTGGCGATCTCGGCAGCCACGGTAGGCGCTGTTCGGGTCTTTTCCGGTTGCTGGGCGATATAGGCATCGACATCACCCTGGGCATCGGCGATTGCCTGCAGCGCGTAGCTGGTGGTGCGTTCCTTGTGGCGGCCGAAAACTTCATCCTCATAGATCTCTCCCTGGCTGCTCCAGCCAATGATCTTGCGGTCCTTCTTCGCTAACTTTTCCTGCGGTTCCTTAGACCATGCCACGAACAGCGCTTTCAGACTTTCCAGTCCCGCGCCATCTAGCGCCGGCGCCATCGCCGTAATCAGACTATCGAACTGGCCATAACCATTGTTCTGAAACGCCATGAACACCTTTTCGGCAAGCCCGTCTTTATTGATCGCTGCTGCCTTGGCGAGGACACCCGCGTCCGTGCAGGCGTGATGAAAGATCTGGATCAGAGTGCCGCTACCATCGTCGGAGCGGGCAAAGATCGATTCTGCCAGCGCTAGAAATTGCCAGATGAGCTCGAATGCCTCAGTCGGATCGTCCTTCGCGACGGTCTCAACAATCAATTTGCGCTGAGTTTCAAGATCCAGCCTGGTCGCCTTCACTTTTCGCCAGTCGATAAAAGTGCGGGCGCGGCCGATGCTCGAAAGCCGCTTGCGCACTTCGCGGGCGATCTCGGCGCTGGAATGATTGCCGGCAAGCTCGAGACGCAGGCGGCGTTTGTGCGTGGCATTGCCAGTGGAAATCTCGATGAGCAGCTCGGCCAGGCGTTGTATGCCGAGCGCTTCGAGGTTCTTTGCGTTGAGGGTCGTTTTCGCAGCCATGGGCGCCAAGATGTCTCGACGTTTCTGTTGAGATGATGGCACCTTGAATCATTTTTATCGCCGACTGGCAATCTCTTCGACAAACCACACACCCGACAGGAGATGCCGAGCGCCTATCCTGCGGCTATTCTCCGGTCCCCATTGGCGCCAGATCGTGCTATCAATATGTTAAAAACAGATTGAAACGCGCACATACGGAGGTGCCGATGCTGAACACCGATACACGACAAGCGAATTGGCGCCGTTCAAATCCAGGCAAGTATGTTGCTCATCTTGCTGTGCAGCGGGCCGTGAAAGCTGGCGACCTCGAAAAGCAAACCTGCGAGGTCTGCGGTGTCGTATCGGTCGATGCCCATCACGATCAGTATGATGAGCCGTTGCAGGTGCGATGGTTATGCCGACGGCATCACACCCGGCTTCATCACTACGGCGAAGATATGTTTCTCGTCAGGCGCTCTCCAAATAGCTCGAGTGATACCAGCTCTTGAGCCGCGGTCCGATGCTGTCTCGTTTGCCGGACATCGCGCAGGAATGCTTCACGGCCATCGGCGTGAGCACCTGTTCCCATACGATCTCCTACGGGTATGATCCGCTCGGCCGGTCTATCAGCCGGCAGATTTCCGGCAGTGGCGCCGAGACATGGCACTATGATGCGATCGGCCGCATAGACAATCATTCAAGCGATCTCGGGGCGTTTCAGCTTAGTATCTGGGGCAGACACAGCAGCTGACCGCCCGACAGTTGCTGCCGGCGACCTCCAGTCTGAAGACGACCTGGAGCTATCTGGACAACACGCATGATCGGCGGCTGGCGGGAATCGCTAACACTGGATTGACCGCAGGCCAGTTCACAAACTTTGCGTTCGACATGACGCCGGAGAATTTCATTACCGGCGTCAGGCAGACCAGCGATGCAGCGGTGGCCGTACCGAGTCCAGCTGCCCAGACCGCCGCCCTTAATAACCTCAACCAACTGACGGATTTAACCGGCCAGCCATACAGCTGCGACGTCAATGGCAACCTGCTCTCCGATGGGCAACGAAACTACAGCTGGGACGCTGAAAATCGCCTTGTAGCCATTTCCTATCCGAGTCAAGCCGGTGCGTCATGAACCTGGTCATCGGTCGAGACACGCGCGTAGCCGATAAGACGTTTTGGGGCCGGCGACGGATTGGCGACTTGCCGTTTTGCCATGGTTTTCTCGAGCGCCTTTGGGGTGCTTTGTACAAATAATGAATGCGTGAGAAAATGACCCTTTGCAAGCGTGTATTACAGATGAAATGCGAGGTGCCTGAGCGCGTTTCTTAAGAAGCGAGGCTCGGTAGGGCATAAGCGCATCGAAATGGACGTCCTGAGGCGTCTGCGGCGGAAATGGGCGAGCAATACTCTCTCCGAGGCCGATTTGATACCAAAAGCCCATAGGTCTCCCGAGAGTGGGACAGAGGCAGGGTGGGTGGACCTCCCGTTGTCACGGCAAGCTTCACTGGCGGAGGAGCTTCGTCCTCAGGGCCCGTGCGTGTTGAAGAAACGAGTGATGATATCGCCGGGGATGGAAAGGCGTTTGGAGGGGAGCACAGTGGCGTCGTTCAATTGCGAGATCACGCCGATCATCGTCAGCTATCTCGGCAATGCTGGTCAATCGCCTGCGCTGACCGAAACGCCTTTTGCCACCTCGGCGACCCGATCGGGGAACCTTAGCAAGCGACCAGAGCACTTCCTCGAGCCGGGTGTCACCGAGCATCGCTGATAACGCCGAAAACATTGCCATCGGACTTGCGACCAACTACGCGATGCCGAGAAGCCGAGTGCGATTGGTCGTCCGTCGTGCTGAGCTCCGGAGCTTATGTGGAACTGGATAGTGCGCCTGCGCCCGGTAAGCCGGATGAAGCTCGCGAGAGGACTGGCACCACCCCTAAACCGCTCTGCCGCTTGCCATTGTCGCGATCAAGCCCCGATTTCAGATCGGTTGTCCAAGGTTCATGTTTTCCGCGATTGATTCCTGAGGTCTGATCGGTCCAGCAAACTCCTGCTCCGCAACGTTAACGAACAAGAGATGAAATGATCGCATCATCGTCGCGGAACCAATCTCCCGGCTCCCCACAGACACCAATTGGCCCTGCCTCGGTGGGGCCTTCTCTTTGACTGCTTGACGACGCCAATCAACCGGCCAATCACCGCCGACAGGATCAATGAGGGCGGTTGATCATCATTGGAGACTTCTTGCATGACTGTCTGTCGCAACCGGGACATGGTAAGGGCCTGGGAGGAGTTCCAGGAGAACTTGAGTCTCCTGGGGCGTCGGGCACAAGAAGCGAGCCAAACGATCGAGGTGGCTGGTCCCGGCTTCCAGACCTATCGGAGCCTGATGGAAGGAACTTTCCTCGACCATCTTGGCCGACGGGTATGCCGCATTCTCGAACAGCAGAGCTCGGACGACTCCGGAACGTTTCCCCACGGAGTGGTAGGCGTTGAAAAAATGCTGAGATGTGAAAGCCCATGAGTCCAATAACCGATTTTGTTTCCGAACTCGTGCGCGCCGCCAATGAAACCGACAAGCTAACAACCACCGAAACACGGCGGCTGCTGCAGAGAGCGGTTATCACGGTACGCGGTTTGCGGAACGCCGTCGGAATACCCAGCAGCAACACCCAGCATGATGCTCTTTTCCAGCTCGAGGCGATTGAGACGACCGTTGAGCACCAGCCAGCCAACGAGATAAGCGCCGCTTTACTTGACGCCGCTGACCTGATCCGAACCCTGCGTATCGTCGCTGATAGTGGAACTCGGGTCTCCATCGCACAGTAACATAAAGTTACAACTCGGACATGTGCGATCAATGGCCCGTGTGGCGATCGGGGGTCGCAGCAAGTCTTGGTTTCCATCACGCCTCAGACGCCCGTAAGCGGATATCCGTGATCCGGCTGACCGGAACTATCAGCACCCCATGTCGGGGCGAAGTGAGAAGATGATCCCCTGGAGGTGCGGACAAATTCTTGGACGGCTTATGCTGCAATTCCAAGATTCCGGCGGAATTCGGCGGGACTGGGGCCTTCCGACAGGCGACGTCTAAATCTGCGCCGCTTGCTGGCGCTGGTCATCAAGATTTTAGCCGTCGTTCCAATTCGCGCGCGACCGTGCCGGAACGTCGTCCGGGACGGCAAACACCCAACTGACGTTGATTTCTCAGAGGTGTCGTTTCCAGATGCATCGCGCGGGCCGTACAGGAAGTCGGCTTTCGCGATGACGTGCCGCCAAAACGTGGGCGACGTTGGAATGACCTCTCTATTCCGTCGCCATCGACGGAACAGGTTTTGTCAGATCCCGGTTCTTCCTGGTCCAGGAGTGCGCGACCAATAAAAGGCAGCTATGACCATCCAGCCTGATCCGCTGGCGGCTCCGTTTGCGACCATTGTGTTGCGACGATGCGTTTACCCGTGACCCCATCTGCATCCGACGACGCCAGCCAAAGCAATGGCGGGACGATGATCTGGGGATCGAGCAACTGGGACCGCGTTTCGGCAGAGACGCTATCGGGGATCATTCCGGTTAAAGTTGCCCCGCCCGGCAGAAGAGCATTGACCGTGACGCCGGTGACTCTCATCCCGCGTCCTCACCACATCCGCTCGTGCAGCACGGCGTCGAACACCACGTCTGTCGAGACCAAAGCGCAGTGCTCCAGCCTTGTCTGCGCTGCAAGAATTCGATCCCAGGGATCACGATGTTCCCAGTCGAATGCCGCTGCCAATTCGGCATGAAGATCGGTGATCGCCAGCGTCTGCAAGCCGCTGTCAGCGACGGCGGCGCGCAGTTCCTGTGGTTTGAGATCGAGTTTCTTCAAGCGCATCTTGTTGTTGAGCTCGTAGAAGGTCACGGCGCTGACGAGGACGATGTTGACCTTGTCTTCGATGAGGGATCGTGCGGTCGCCGAAAGCCGGTCACTGCCGATCGTCCACCAATAGACGGCATGGCTGTCGAGGAGCACCCTCACGGGCGGTTTCCATCGCCAGCAGGCTTGCCTTGAAACACGCCCACGTCGTCATTCCAGTCGCCGGCATTGATCGCTTCCTGAGCAAGATCCTTTTCGTCGAAGAGGTCATCGGGCAAGGCGCGGTGGCGCAATAAGCCGAATGGCCGCTTGTTGCCAGGTGATCCGGGACCGATACGCGCATAGACTTGATTGCCGCGCATGATGACAATTTCCTCGCCCTGGTTGGCGCGTTCCAGCACCTCGGCGAAATTTTTGCGCGCCTCGCTGATCTTGTAGCTTGTCTGCGGCATCGCGGTCTCCAGCCTTGATCTGCGGACGATAGCATGGCCAATCTTCGCGTACAACCAGCTTGTACCTATAGCTTCCGATAACGAATTTGGTGCCGCTTTTGCGTGGCCGGCGTGAGAACGGTCCAAAAATTCTGCGGTGAGATTCGGCCGAAAAATGAACCAGTGGTCTCGTGCTTACAAATCTTTGCGCATTGACGAATTGTCTTGTGATGACAGAGAATCTCAAGCCGATCCGGCACGTTGAATGACAGTGATTTTAGACAACTTTAAGGAAGTAAAAATACCACTGCAGTAAACTCGAAATTGGATACTTAACGACTTTCAACAGACATTCGCTTCAGATGAAGAAGGAGGGCGCCGATGCCCGCAACAATTTACCGCCGCCGGCTTCTTCTGTGCGGCGCACTTCTGCTTGCCTTCATGATCTTGTCTCCTTTGGCGGTTGTCGGTGGTGCAGATCTTGCCTGTCACGGGGATCTCGGAGGGGGCTGCGGCGACGTTGGCCTCCTTATCATCTTGTTTATTGCTCTGCCCGCTCTCGTTGTTGTGTTGCTTTGCGTTGTCTGGACGGCTGTACGCCGGTTGCAGTGGTTGAAATTGCCCCGTTGGTACATGGCATTCGCCAGCCTTATCATTATTGGAAACATTCGCGTTGTTTTGCAGGCACCCGAACTATTTGGGCGGTTCGGCACGCCATGGGCGGCGGTGACAACGCTATTTCTATCTGTTTTCATAGTCGTTTCGCTGTTGTGGGTTCCGGAGGCCACTGATCGCGGGCCTGTTTCGACATTTCTGCCGTGGACGGTATGTTTGCTCGGGATTTTGCAATTGGCGAGATTGGCCCCAATGATCCTTTATCCGACGGAGCTTCTGCCAGGAGGTCTCGAAATGTCGTATGCGATCAGAGGTGTTTCTTACTGGGGGCCGTTGGGTTTGCTTCCCGATCTTGCTGTGACTCTGGCATTCGTGGCGGTATCTCTCACTGTGATCATGCAGTGGCGCCGATCGCCTGCGTGAACCCAATCAGAGTGGCCGTAGGGCAGCAGATTTGCGCGCGTTCGCCATCAGCTGGCTGGCGCGGCGTGTGGCCGCCAGCAGGCAATTATCTGTTCGATCTCCTGTCTTCACTGACATGGATGAACGGCATTGTGTTTCGACATCTTGGTCGGTGAGCAGTTCGGCGATAGCGTCGCGGCGTTCGATGGGCAGAGCCGCGGCAATAGTGCCGCGTTCTTCGGCGCGGCGCTCGAGAGCATCCTTTGATTTTTCCGGCTTGGTCACGAACGTGCTCCAGATCGGCGATTCTGGACGGATCTCGGTCCTGCCTGAAGCCCTTTTTTGGCTGATTTGCGGAGCCTGATCAAATGCTATCGATATTCGTCGAGGCCTATCCGCCTTCGAACTCTTGTCCTGCATAAAGGACACGGAGAATAACAACTTCGGTTGGTTCAACCACAAATGCTATACTAACCCGGCGTTCGAAACCGACAATGCGCAAACCCGGCCTGATATGGTCGCGGGTCGTACCCCGCTGGGGAAAAGCCTCAAATTCCTCCATGAATGCTCTGATGCGAGCTATGTAGGAGCGAGCGACAGTGTTAGATGCGGCTTTCTTGCGGACGAAGCGATAGATGTGCAGTAAATCCAACTCCGCCTCTGGCGTGAGGCGAATATGGTAGCGATTCATCAACCTTCTTCCTGGTCGATGTCATCCATACCTGCCTCAAGCTGCTTCCAGGCTTCGTCGATCGGCCGTGCTTTGGTAGGATCGGCTCTGTAAGCGTCGTAGGTGTCAGCGACGTTTGTGCGGAGCCAGTGCTCTACCGCGCTCTCGCGCTCCTGCAGAGCTCGGAGACCTTCACGAATGACTTCACTTTCCGAGACATAGTCGCCGTTGGAGACTCGCTGCTTAACGAGATTAGCCATTTCCAAGGGCAACGTGATGCTTAATTGTTGCGTCGAACGCATGGACTGGACTCCTATCGATCCGCACATTTTATATCACGCGATGGGATAGAATCCTACTCAAATGTTGGTGTCGAATGTGTTCTTTGCCGCACGACGCTGAAGGGATCAGATGCGTCGGCCCATATTTCTGCTGCGATTCCCGCCTGTCGATCGGCGTGGTTCTGCGGAATCGATTGCGCTCTGATGATAGCTGCTTGGTCTTCCAAGATCAGCGGAATGTTCTGGGTCGGCCGGAATGCGCCAACAGGGGAATTACGCCATCGCAGAACTCTGTATTCTGCGACGTCGCGAAAGGTAGGCTGGTTCCATCCTTGAGAACGACCGGCTCATCCAAGCTGATCTGCTCTCGATGAAGCGATGCGATCTCGCTGCGCAGGCGACGGGATCCGAAGGCGACCATCAGGATCGCCTGGTCGCCCAGGTCACGCAGGCTGCCGCGCGGGCAAGTGGCAATGAGCCGAACAAGCACGTCGGCGGTGACGGCCCTAGTACTCTTGCGGCGGCGCGGTCGAAGGGTGGCTCGGACTGCCAGACGAATGGCAGATTTCAGGGCGGGGGAGGTAAAGGGCCGCCGAGGCCACGCCATTTGGTCAGAGTCGACCAGCACGCCAACCGCCGCCGCACAGTAGCCGGCGCGGCCCGGTTCTAGTTGCCGCGGCTATTCGACGGCGCTGTCTTCAAGGCTTCGTTATTGAGTAATGTTCGCTCTAGCGACGAAGCTACACTATTGCGAACGAGCGAAAGGATAAACGATGGGAAATGTTAGCATTCGAACGATGGTGCTGAGTGCCGTGGCGAGTTTGGGCTTTCTCTTCGGCGCGAGTTCCGAAAGCCTCGCGGAAAAGGCGACGCTTGGCGCACCGATCAGGCCAATGAATTTTGTTCTGGTGCAGGATGGTGACTGCCAAGAGAGCTGTATTCAATGGATCTCGGCGGAAGGGACAATCACGAAAGACACGCCGAGGCTTTTCGAGAGATTTTTGAAACGTCTTGAGGGCAGAAAGCTTCCAGTGGTGGTTCAGTCTCACGGTGGAGACGTGGAGGCAGCCCTGGCAATCGGACGCATGATCCGAAGGGCAGGATTGGAGACCGACGTCGGAAGAACGATGTTGAACGACTGCCCGATGTTGGACCCCCGCTGTCCGGACAAAATCGTAAAGGACGGTTGGTCGGCAGGAAAAGTTCGATCCGGAGGCGCCTATTGCTTTTCCGCATGTCCATTTCTGTTTGCGGGTGGAACGGTAAGGGCGGCAGCAATCAACGCTGCAATCGGCGTTCACCAAATCACCACGGTCTATCGAACATCTGATCGGGGAAATTCAGGGAAACAAACCTGGAAAGAGGCGACATTAACCAAGATTCCGCCAGCGCTGCACAAGGAGTTGGCTGCCTATTTCGATGAAATGGGAATCAGCCAGGATGTCTTTGCCATGATTGCGTTGGCCACGCCGCAGGGCATGTATCAAATTCAAACTCCCGAGGCGCTCAAATCGGGCTTTCTGACGAAAATCTATTCTTACGATGATGACCCTGGTCTCGCTGTTTACGGGCCACGCGCCAAACCCCAAGTGAATGGTGGTGAAAAGGAAAATGCCGCCGTTTCGGGACCGGCGATAGAAGATGCGGCGCTCAACAATGAACCAACAACTCGTTCCTCGGAGATCGCTACAGAGGATCAGTCTTGCTACGATGTGAACAGAGCCTATGAATCATTCCACAGCTCCGACAGCTTCGTCAGCAAAATCTACGAAGTAGCCCCCAATGCAAATCCGAGACTGCACCTCGAATGGCAAATGATCGATCGCAATTCCTTTATCAAAATCGAGCATGGTCTGTGGAAGCGGTCCTTCCCGGTCCCCGTTCAAACGGCGATTGATGGAAAGACTGGTCGTCCAGTTTTTACGGCCTGCCGACTTCAGGACAGCGAAGATCTGCACGGTGAACCGACGCTACGCTATTCCGCCCATTGGGAACGAAATGGCTGGATGGCAAGCATCAACATCTGGGTATCGAAAGCATCGGGGAAACTCGTGCAGGCCGTGAGCCAATACGAACAAGGGCATCGCGAGTTCGATTTCCCGGTTGCGCTTGAAACCATCAGCTACGATCGCAATCTCGTATTGGACGCCGAAGCGCCTTGACGGTGTGACTGCTCGACCCCTCGGGGTAGGCGAGGTGTGACACATCGAAAAAGGGGCGTGACGACGACCAACTTCGATCGAAATCGTGGGCGAAACCTTCGGTGCCTTGGGAGCAACTCGTGCCAAGTTGGAACAATCAATGAATGCTTCGACCGGACTCCGGCTAAAGCATGCGAGCGGCCCGACCGCTTCTTCGGGTTGCGTTGTTATAGTAGCTTGATGCCTGCTGCACGGAGCGGTGGCGAGATTGCTCCATGGCTTCGGGCAGCGGGATGCCGCGGTTTGCGGCCTCGGTCAAATATCCCGACCGCAGGCCGTGCGCCGAAAACTCTCCGACCTCCAACCCGGCCAGCTCCGCCCGCCGCTTGACGATGTCGTTGATGGCGCTCGGATCGAGTGGGCGCCTGGAGACATTGCCCCAGCGATCGATTTTTCGAAACACGCTGCCCGCATCGATTTTCGCGGCAATCAGCCATGCGTTGAGCGCATCGATTGGCCGGCCGGTCAGATAGACGACCTCGTCCTGCTCCCCAGTGGACGTCTTGGTGCGGCCGAGATGGATAGCCAAAGAGGGGAGGGGAGGGCCGTCGGCCACCTCGATCGGCGTTTCGACAGATAGCTGCTCGACGCGTAACCCGGCGATCTCACTACGCCTGCGGCCGCCGGAGGCAAAGGCGACCATCAGGATCGCCCGGTCCCGGACATCGCGCAGGCTGCCGGTGGCGCTGGTCGCCAGCAGCTTTGCCAAAACATCGCCGGTAACGGCTTTCGCGCTCTTGCGCCGGCGTTGTCTCGGCACCGCTCGGATCGCCAGCCGAATGGCTGATCTAAGGGCAGGGGAGGCGAAAGCACCGTCAAGACCGCGCCATTTCGTCAGCGTCGACCAACTGGCAAGCCGCCGGCGGACGGTGTCCGGCGCATGCGGTCCGGCGACCCGAAAGAAGCCCTGGTCGCGCAGCTTTTGCCCGACGGCGGTCGGCATGCCGTGATCCGGATCCACCGCACGCTTTTCCCGATCCCACAAATGATGGGCGACGAATTTCAACAACAGGGCCTCTGGCGCCGGCCAGGGCAGGGCTTTTCCAGTCGCGGCGAGACCCCAGGCTTCGAGATAGGCAAGATCGGAGGTCAGTGCTCGAAGGGTGTTGGCGCCCGTGCCCTGGTTGACGAGATGGCGCAGCGTCTCGATGTCCCGGTCTGTGAGCAGCTCGGCGAGCTCATCGCGCCGGTCGATCGGCAGCACCGAGGCGATGGTGTCAAGCGCGTGGGCGCGGGCTTCGATCCTGGTCAGCGACTTAGCCATCAGTCGCTTCCGCGACGACATCGATCCTGGCTTTGCGTGCGGCCAGCACCGCGGCAAGGTTCGATTGGTGACACCGCTCGTAGAAGGCGCGTGTCTCCGCCTGCATGGCCTCAGGCACGGTCAAAAAATCTTGCAGCCGCAAGCCCTCTCGCTCGACAAGACCAACGACGTCCAACTCAGTCTCGCTGAGATCGGCAACGCGGTCGCGCAGCCCGGTAAAATAGCGCAGGTTCGCATCGACAACCGCCGGATCGGCGCTCTGGCCATGGGCGAGGACGACGTAGTCGGCTTGCAGGTCGCGGATGCGCTTCAGCGAGGCGACGAGCGCACACAAATCGGCGGGATCGCTGCTCCAGACTTCAGGGATAGGATGTTCGACGGCGTCGACCGCCAGGCAGGTACGGATTTCCGGGATCCATACGGCGACATGGTCCGGCGTGTGCCCCGGGGTGTGGATGAGGTCCAGGGAGAGATCGCCGCCATGGAGCGTCACGGTCTCGCCGGCGAACGTGATCGTGGGGGCGACGAGTTCGACCGCGGCGAACCGCCGTTCCTGCTTTTTCTCGCTCAGGGTTCGTAGCGCTGCCGGATCACGCAATCGCTCAAGCGCTTTTTCGTGTGCAAAGATCGGCACATACGGGCCGAGTGTTGCATTGCCCCAGAAATGATCCCAGTCCATGTGCGAATTGACGACCAGCAGCGGCCGATCTCGTATCTGCTCAGAGAGCAGGTCAAGAGCCTGTCGGCACAGGGCGGGGGTTGCCAATGTATCGACCAGGATGTTGAACCGCGCCGTCCGGATGAAGACGGCATCGACCTCGTCGGCGGCGCGCAGAACGATGATGCGATCATCCAGGCCGGGATAGGTTGCAAATTGCAGGGTCGTGTCCATCGTCTGTTTCTGGCGTCCAAACCGGCGTTTTCAGCGGCCTTGAAGACCGTGATTTGCCCCGATTTTCCCTGATTTGCGCCGCGAAATCAATCACCTGCGATAACCAGTACTTATCGATGGTTAGACCTCACGCTTCAGGTCGTTGCCGGTGACGAAATTTAGAGGTGAAATGGCTTCCGCAACGGAAAAGAACAGCGTTAATTCATATGGTTAACGAGGCGCAAACACCAGCAGCTTCCGCGAAGTTGGCGATAACGGCGACGCAGAATGAGACCATAGGCAACCGAGGCAGACCGTGCCTGCCATCGACGCGACGGCAAGCTCGGCCGGCCACTGACCGAAGCGGTATTTAAATGGAGTTCGGCCCGCCCGCTCGTTCCGGCTATGCCGCTTCCCAGACCTGGTTCAGGATTTTTGCCGCGAGCGCCGCCTTGTCCTGCGGCAGGAAGCGGCCATAGTGCTGCTGCACCACATCCGCGGTATCCTGGATCGCGTAACTCGCCTGCTCGTAGGAGCCCGTCTGCTTGAGGATATGGGTCGCCAGAATGTCACGGACATTGTGCGGCCCATGCGGCAGCAGACCCTTGATGGCGCCGCGACCGGTATAGGGATTCTAGATCCCATATCGTTGAATGCTGGTTCGCCAAGCCTCATAGAAGGTCGTGGAGTCGTATGCCGCGTCGGTACTGGTCGTCTTGACCGTCTTCACGAACAGCGTGCCGGGATCCTTCGCACCGGCGAGCAGCACACCGCGATGCCGGTCGATATAGGCGTCCAGGTATCTGTAGAGGTCGAGCAGGTCGGGCAGGATCAGCCGAAACGGTTTCTGGCCGAAGAAGGACGAGCCGGAATTCTTGAAGGCGACCGACGGAATCAGCACTTCCCAACCGCGCTCGCGGTCGCTCCAGCGTAGCTCACCGCACTTCATGTCTTCCAGCCGGCGCTCCGCCGTCGGAAAATGACCACGCGGGCAGACGCGCAGCTGCCGAAGATTCTTCTGTCGCAGCCCCAGATGAAGTCCGAGCCGGAGCATCAGGAACGAGCGGACGGCTTCCGCCGCCGGCCGCGGATATTGGTCTTCGTCCGGCATGCGCTTGAGGATCTCGTCGGTGATCTTGCGATACTCCGCCAACGGACTGTCTGCCTCCAGGATCACCATGATCGGCTCGAACGGATCGCGATGCACCCGCATGACCCGCTGGACTTCCTTCGAGCGATTGGCAGCATGCCGGCGGATGAGGCGGCGAGCGCACCGAACATCAGCCCGAGGTGCTCGACCTTCTGCGATGCCGTTTCCTCGCCCCACACGCCGTTGCGCTGAAAGCCGATCGCCGTCAGCGTCGAGGTTTTGAACCGGATCAGGTTCGGCCATCTCCATCGCCAGCCGTGGCGGCGCGTCGACCACGCCGGACAGAAGGTCCGGATCCTCATAGGATTCGTCCGCACTGCGACTGGTGCCGCTGCTTAGCACGGTAGATCGGGGAGAGAGCGATCCGCCGCCATAGGTGATGCCGGGAAAGCGGATGGCATAGCGTTGCTTGCTGGCCGCCGCCTGGTAGCGGCGGTAATCGGTGGAGCCGGAGATGATGACGCGCCGCACCCAGTCGAGGATTTCCTCGCGCCTGGAAAACGGCAGGTTGGCGAAATCGTCGGGCAGGTGCCAGGCCAGCCGCCGCCGTTCGGCAGGGCTGATATCGGCAAGTTCGTGACCACTGAGCGAGCGCGACTGATGCGGAAGCTTACCCTTGAAATATCCTGGCGTCAGTCGGTAGCGCCGCTCAATACGGGCGAGGACATCGAAACTGGCAATCGATCTCGGTGCGCGTTCACCTTGAATCCATGACAACAGAGTCTTGTGGTCGAAAGTCTCCCCGAGACGAATGATCGCGCGATAGAGCTGCCAGTAACTGTCGCCGAAGCGGCGCATCTGGTAGACGAGCGCGTCCTGAAAACTCTCGGGATCATCCGCCGCATCAAACAGCGGCTCGGGAAATTCCTGGATCGGTTTTGGCTGCGGGCCTGGCGATGCTGGGGCGGCTTGAGGCGGCGTATTGTCGCTGCCAGCCGTTGGGGCTTGCGGGTGGAGGATGCGGTTCGCGCTGGCGCGCGACGAACGGGTTTGGGCGATTTGGTTTTCGACTTGGACGGTCGAACGTCTTCCGCCACGGGCGGCATGCGCAGCCATCGGAGGATGGCGTCGAGAGCGGGGCGCAGCTGGTTTTTCAATTCCGGCGTCAAGTCGTCTCCGATCCCGCAGGCATCGGCGATGGCCGCCCAGTTGATGCGGCCATTCAGCAAGGGCGGCGACTTACGATAGATGATCAGGCTGACGAGGTAGGGCTTGATATTTCCCAGGACCCGCTTCGATGCGATCGGCGCGATACGGACTTCGCAATATTCGGAGATTTTTCGTGGAAACTGACGTGATGCAATATCTTGTTTTGGCATGCTAATATTCCTTTCGACCCCAATGCCGAGGGCGAGCGGAATTAAAAGCTCTCCTTTAACAAAGAATGTAACGTCCAGAACGAAAAGGTAGGCAGGTAACGGCTGTCGCAAAGGTCCGGTGAAGCACCCGCACACACAGCCTACTCTTCTGACGGAGCGGTAAGCCATACTGGAAATATTGTTAGCTTCGTGCTACATAATGTCAATTTCTGTAGCGTGAAGGTCTCACATGCCTACCCCACATCAACCATCGGCGGCCGTCAGGCGAGCTTTGCGAAAGCTCGGTGCGGATATCCAGGATGCTCGTCGTCGACGTAAGCTGCCGATGGCTGTGGTGGCGGAACGAGCATTTACCTCGCGCTCGACACTGCAAAAGATCGAGGCGGGCGACACGAATGTCAGCATCGGTATCTACGCGGGCGTCCTCCAGGCATTAGGGCTGCTTGACGAGCTGGCCCAGGTTGCTGACATCAGCAACGACAGTGTTGGCCAGGCGCTTGCACGTGCCGATCTGCCAAAGCGCGTTCGCTTGAAGCCAGCGTCGGGATCGTCTCGCGATGGCTGACTTCGAGGTTCATATCGACCTTACTGGAGAGACTCGTAGGCTGAAGGATCCTGATCGCTTCTCGCTGGAGCCCGCGCTCGCATTGACCCGCGGGGCCTTCGCTCCGCCGGCAGGATTGGCAACGTTCGGGTCGATTGGAGACTCTGCTCCTGATACCTGGGGGCGACGGCTTATGCAACGCGCGGAGCGTCGCAGCGCGGAACGCGAGGCGCGAGCTGTTCGCACCCTCGCCGAAAGCGACTACCTGCTGGGTGTTGCCGACGAAACCCGCCTAGGCGCGCTTCGATTCCGGCGGGTCGGAGAGGAGGTCTTCCAGGCTCCCATCCAGAACGGTGTTCCCGCCGTCATCGAGCTTGGTCGGCTTCTGCAGATCACCGAGCGCATTCTGCGTGACGAGGAGACGGACGAAGACCTCCGGCTCATTTTCGCTCCGGGTTCGTCACTGGGCGGCGCGCGACCGAAAGCCTCAGTTGTCGATCAGCATGGCCATCTTTCCATCGCCAAGTTTCCGAAGGAGACCGACGAATACAGCATGGAGACCTGGGAGGAGATCGCACTTAGGCTCGCCGATCAGGCCGGTATTGTGACCCCAAGGCACGAACTAATCGAAGTGGCCGGAAAAGCCGTCATGTTGTCTCGACGCTTCGACCGCAATGGCGTCATTCGCATTCCGTTTCTGTCGGCAATGGCGATGATGAATGCCAGGGACGGCGAGCGCGGCAGTTATCCCGAAATTGTCGATGCGCTCGCGGAGCACGGCGCCCAAGGAAAGACCGACGCCCACGCTCTTTATCGGCGGGTAGTCTTCAACGTGCTGATCTCCAATGTCGACGATCATCTGCGCAATCACGGGTTCCTGTGGCTGGGAAAGGCGGGCTGGTCGTTGTCGCCGGCCTACGATCTCAATCCCGTTCCGACCAATCTTAAGGCACGGGTGCTGACCACCAATATCGATCTCGACGAAGGCACCTGCTCGCTCGATCTCCTGGAGGCTGCATCAGGATATTTTGCGCTCACGCTTGCGCAAGGACGAACCATCATCAAGGAGGTGGCGACCGTTACCTCGACCTGGCGAGATACGGCCAAGGCGGTTGGCGCGCGCAATAGCGAAATCAATCGTATGGCCAGTGCATTCGAGCATGACGACCTGAAGCGAGCGTCTGTACTGTAATGAAGGCAGCGGCCTAGATTTAAGCGGGTATTTTCAAACGAGTCCACGCCATTGCTGTTAGCCACCCGCAAGCCGAAAATGCCCTCGCCGGTCCTTATCGCCTTCTTCGACCATCTCGCCCGGACTAGTCGCCGCAAGACGCTCAGAACATCCCACGGGATCTCATCGATATCGATGGCGATATCGGAGCCGCTACGATAGGTCGCCTCA
Source organism: Rhizobium sp. BK376 (assembly GCF_004341625.1). Lineage (GTDB taxonomy): Bacteria > Pseudomonadota > Alphaproteobacteria > Rhizobiales > Rhizobiaceae > Rhizobium. The sequence goes on from NZ_SLZG01000041.1 coordinate 26,936, forward strand.
TCCAGTGCGGCGATGACCTTGGCTTCGAGGCGACCATCATAGGACGGTTCTTCATTGCCGTATTCGAAGCGCCCGCACCATACGATATGATCACGCCAGACGATGAAATGGCTGCGGCAGCCGTCCTCGCGCCATATCGACGGATAAAGCGTGCAACGCGGCGTTGGTGCGCGGATCGCTAATGGCGTTGTCGTAGGTGATCGGCAATCGCAATAACCGGTCCTCGTCACAATGCCTTTCAAGCACAATGCCTCCCGCCGCCATCGCATTGGCAAGATGAAGTTCAAGGTCACGAACTGGGCGGAATACGAGGCAGGCCTTCG
>NZ_SLZG01000042.1 GCF_004341625.1 Rhizobium sp. BK376
GTCTGCCCGCTGTGGCACGCTGACATCCCCTCCGACCCGACGTCGGAAAGCACGGCAATCAGCCGTCAGCTACACCACTCCAATGGACACGATCATCGGCCCCCTTCCGCCGATCAGCGCGAGTGAGTATTTGCTGCGTGTCAACCGCGCCGGTGGAGCGCCCGGCACCAAGACCGCAATCCATACGCATCCTGGGTCCGAGGGATTCTATGTGCTGGCCGGCAAGCTTGGTCAGAAAACGCCCCACGGCGTGACCTATACTGAAGCCGGCATGACCATGACCGGACACGGGCCTGACACGCCGATGGAGGTGTTCAACGCCGGCACAATCGATCTCGATGAGCTGGCCATCTTCGTGGTGGACGCCAATCGGCCGTTCTCTTCGCCAGCCAGCCTCGACTGAGCGAAGTGGCAATTATCAAGGCGGGAGAATTGTCCCCAGGCCGTAGCAATCGTCTGTGAGGCTCATTGAACGCGATCCTGAGGTTGCATCTCGCATCGCGGTGAGCTGTCTTGTCGCCGTCGAACGGCGACACTCATAGATCCCAGTCCGGCCACCCGCAAGCTCACAGAGCGTGAGGCTTGATAGCCTGAATGCCGGCCCTCACCAAACGCAGCACTGTGCGACTATCGGAATCTCCGATTGCATTATCGATTCTGTCCGTTTTCCATTCATTGGCGCAAGTGGCAAGTGAAGTCGCCCAGCAAAACGGATGAAGGATGGCAAACATGGAAACTGGAAATCAGAAAATTCTAATCGTCGGAGGGAACTCGGGGATGGGGCTTGCGCTGGCAAAATCCTGCCTCGCGGCCGGTGCGACTGTCACGGTGGTCGGGCGCAACGAGCAGAAACTGAAATCAGCCGCGGAGAGCCTCCAAAACCCAACAGCCCTTCGCACTGTTGTCGCAGATATCACACAGGAGCGGGAGGTCGCCCATCTCTTCCAAGAGACCGGTCCCTTGGACCACATCGTCAGCACGGCTGCCGATATTGAGGGTGCCTACGAACTTTTGCCGGCACTCGATCTTGCCGCGGCGGAAAGGGTGGTGGCAAGCAAGTTCTACGGACCGCTTCTACTTGCGAAACATGGAGCGCCGGTCCTAGCGCCTTCAGGCTCCATAACCTACACGTCAGGAATCGCGGCGTACCGTCCGTCTGCACGGGGATCGGTCGTTGCCTCCGTCAACGCTGCTCTCGAAGGCTTGGTGCGCGCGCTTGCCGTTGAACTGGCGCCGATCCGGGTTAATGCTGTTTCACCTGGTTGGGTAGACACTGCGATATGGGAATTTGTCGCCGGAGACAGGAAGGACGCGACACTGAAGGCGATGGCCGAGCGCCTTCCAGTGGGACGAGTCGGTAAACCGGAAGATATTGCCCACGCGATTTCCTTTCTCATGGGCAACACATTCACATCAGGCACAGTATTACATGTGGAAGGTGGACATCGGTTGATCTAGCTACCGACCAAACATGTCCGCAGGAGCTGACAGCAGCAACTTCAGCGCTGGTGGGAGAACACGCCTACGCCGCCATACCATCACAAGCGAGGCAGTTTGAGCGGCGCCTGGCCACGGCATCTCGCTGAGCTCGCCGCGGCGAAGCGCGTCAGCGACGGCGAGCCGCGGTGCCAGGCTGATGCCGGCGCCCGTTCCGACCAATTTTGCGATGGCTTCGATGCTGCCGGCTTCTATGGCAGGCTTTGGTGAACTGATTCCGGCGTCAACGAATGCCTGCTCGAACAACGCGCGATAGACACATCCGACTTCTGTCGCCACAAAGGAGGCCGACCCAAGCTCAGCCAACGTTGGGTTTTGAAGCGCAGATCGTCCGGCCACCGGGGTGATCAAGACCAAAGGCTCTTTGACAACCAGCCTTGTCGCCAGGCGGCTATCGACGCGACCTTGATCGAAGCAGAAGGCGACGTCGATCCCGCCGGTGTCGAGTTGCTGTATGAGATCGCCACTGCCAGCGACCTTCAGGCGGATTGCGACGTCCGAGTGTCTTCCCCGGAAAAAGGTTAGCCATTCAGGGAGTTTTGAACGTGCGATCGTTTCGAGGGCCCCAATCGTCAGCCCGCGCCCGGCCGAGCCGGCGACAGATGCAACAGCTGCTCGAGCTTCCTGCGACAACGATAGGATTTCCTCGGCATAGGTGATGAGGACCTCGCCCGCGGGCGTCAGCTCCAACCCTCCTCTGGACCGAAGGAACAGCTTGGCTCCCAGGTCGGCCTCAAGCGCCTGAACCTGATCACTCACCGCCGACTGAGAAAGGTGCAGTTCGGCTGCACAACGAGTTATATTGCGGTGGCGAGCAACAGACTGAAAGGTCTTGAGCAATCTGGGATTCATTCTGATCGATCCTTGAAGAGGAGAGTCTATCTACCCTGCGAAACGAGCTCGGGCATGAGTCGATACGCTCCCACCCATGCGGTCGGTTCTCCACGGCACGGCACGGCAGTTCCTCTGTGCGTTCCTTCCGAGGACGAGCGAGTGATACGAAGATCACCTCATGCCGCCAATAGGGCTCCTCCCGCCCCTCTATGAAGCGCACCTGGACACGGCCCCAGCCAAGGACCATGGCAACACGCGCGATATCGCCTGAGCTATCTCGAACCGTGTTGGTCAGTGAGCGAGGCTCGCGAGAGCTTTTTCCAGATCATCCAGACCGACTGGCTTGGTGAGGTGACGGGTGAAGCCAGCGTCTGAAGCTTGCGTCTTATCCTTCGTCTGACCCCAGCCCGTTTGGGCGATGATTGGAAGGGTTCGAAAATCTTCCTCCTGGCGAAACGCTTTGCAAACCTCATACCCATCCATGCCGGGCAGGCCAATATCCAAAAGGACGACATCGGGCCGGAATGCTCTCGCCGCGGGTAATGCGTCGCGTCCGTCGTGGACCATGTCAAATGCGTGGCCCATCTCCTCCAACATCATTCCGAGTGTGTGGGCCACCAGGATATTATCATCGACAATGAGCACCTTCATCGGGGGAGGCGATGGGTTTTGGCCTTCCGCCACCAGAACGGTATGCTCCTGCTCGATCGGGGAGGCAAGCGGCAACCGAAGGCTGAACTCGCTGCCTTGGCCGACGCCAGCGCTTGTTGCGGTAACAACACCGCCATGCAGGGTCATGAGTTGCTTGACCAAGGCCAAACCGATGCCAAGACCGCCCTGCGCTCGCTCCAGGTGGTCGTCAACCTGAGCAAACATCTGAAAGATCTTCGATTGCATTTCGCCGGGAATGCCGATCCCGTTGTCCCTCACATCGATGACAACATCGCCATCGACTTTTCGCGCCGAAATCAAGATCTGGCCGCCACTGGGAGTGTATTTGGCAGCATTGTTCAACAGGTTGCCGATAACTTGCGCCATGCGAGTATGGTCTGCATCAACCCAAAGCGGCTCGGGCGGAATATCCGTTTTAAGGGAATGTCCAGCCGAATCAATGAGGGGTCGAGACGCCTCGATCGCAGCCTCGACAACATCTTCGACCTTGATTCGATCCTTTCGTAGCTCGATCTTGCCCTGGCTGACTCGCGACACGTCCAACAGGTCGTCGATCAATCGCACCAGATGGACCAGTTGCCGATCCATCATGTCGCGGATTTCGGCGGCATTTCGTCCGTCGGGATTCCGCCGCAGAATATCGAGGCCATTGCGCAGCGGTGCCAGCGGATTGCGCAATTCATGCCCAAGCGTTGCCAAAAAATCGTCCTTGCGGCGATCGGCTTGCTTCAGCGCTTGTGCATGCACCTCCAATTCGTCCCGTTGGGCGGCGATCTGCTGTCGCTGCCGGTAGAGCTCGTAGAACACATCCGCCTTGCTGCGCAGGATGTCCGGCTCGATCGGCTTCTGGATGAAATCCACCGCACCTGCCTCATACCCTCTGAACCGGCGTTGATTGTCGGTCGTACCGGCGGTGACGAAGATGATCGGAACCCGGCGCGTACGTTCATTGCCGCGCATCAGCTCAGCCAGTTCGAAGCCGTTAAGGCCTGGCATCTGAACATCGACGAGCGCCAGTGCCACGTCGTGCTGGAGGAGAAGTTCAAGCGCCTGGTCACCTGACCGGGCCTTCAACAGAACCAGGCCGTCGCGCCGCAGCAACGCTTCGAGGGACAGGAGGTTTTCCTCCAGATCGTCGACCAACAGAAAAGAAACGGGGCCCATGATTACTTTAAACCTTTTGCAGATATTCGGCGATCGCGTCTAACGACATAATCCTTGCCGAAGGACACATCGCGATGGCCGCTTCCGGCATCGCGGATGCAAACGCGCCATCTGGACTTTGGACGATTGCAGTACCCCCGGCCTTGATGACTGCGTTCGTTCCCCTTGCACCATCCTCATTGGCGCCTGTCAGGACGATCGCGACCAGGCCGTCACTATAGGCATCCGCTGCGCTTTCAAACAGAACATCGATCGACGGACGTGAAAACAGGACGGGCTCGTCGCTCGACAGCGACAGTGTCCCATTCGCTTCGACCAGCAGATGATAGTCCGGCGGCGCGAAATAGGCCGTGCCGCCATAGATAGGTTCCTTGTCTTCGGCTTCCAAAACGCGGAGGTGGCATTTCGCCTGAAAGAGCTCCGCCAGAACACTCGGCCTGTCCGGGGGGATATGAACCACGACGATCACCGGTATGTCAAAATCAGCGGGCAAGGGGGGAAGAATTGCCGACAGGGCTTCAAGCGCGCCCGCGGAGGCCCCTATCACCACGGCTCGAGGGCGGGTTTCGGTCAATGGTCCCACCTCTGGTAGATTTTTTCCTCACGCACGAAGTCCTTGAACGATCCGGCATGATCGGAAAATCGCAGGCTTTCCTTGGCACCGAGGCCCAGAAAACCTTTCCTTGTCAACGAGTCCTTAAACAATCCCAGTGCGCGATCTTGTAGCCGGCGGTCGAAGTAAATCAGAACATTCCGACAGGAGATCAGGTTCATCTCGCCGAAAACGGCGTCGGTGACCAGACTGTGGTCGGAGAACACTACCTGATCGCGCAACGTCTTGTCGAACGACGCCCTACCGTATGCGGCGCGATAGTAATCCGATAGCGAAGATTTTCCGCCGGATTTTCGATGGTTCTCCGTAAAGAGCCGGATGCGGTCCAGCTCGTAGATTCCCGCTTGGGCAGTCTGGAGGGCGTCGTGATTGATGTCGGTCGCATAAAACAGAGTGCGCTGCTCAAGGCCTTCCTCTCGGAACAGGATCGTCAGAGAATACAATTCCTCGCCGCCGCTGCAGCCTGCGACCCAGACCTTCAGCGAAGGATAGGTGCGAAGGTGCGGCACCACTTTCTCACGGATGGCTCGAAAATATCCCGGATCGCGGAACATCTCGCTCACCTGCACGGTCAGGTAACCGAGCAACCGGGGTAGCATGGCAGGATCGTGCAGGACGCCTTCTTGCAGCGCTGAGATCGTCGCGAACCCCATCTGCTCGCGCGCCTGCCGCAGGCGTCGCTTGATCGAGGCCATGGCGTAGTTGCGGAAATCGTAGTGATAGCGCAAATACAGCGCCTCCAGCAGCAGCGGTATCTCGATGTCTTCGATCTTTTCAAGCGGATGTGTTTCTGTCACCGGGGCATCCACACACGCACGAGGGATAGGAGTTTTTCGACGTCCAGCGGTTTGGCCATATAGTCGTTGGCACCTGCCTCGATGCATCGCTGCTGATCGTCCGGCATCGCCTTCGCCGTCAGCGTGATGACCGGCAGTTTTTTCCAATCGGGGTTTTTACGAATCTCGCGTGTTGCGGTCAGTCCGTCCAACACAGGCATCATGACGTCCATGAGAACGAGATCGATTGCAGAGCCTTGCTGAGATGCTTGCGCAAGGCGGTCCAGAGCCTCCTGACCATTGCGGGCGATCTCGATGATGGCCCCGCGCGGTTCCAGGATGTTGGTCAACGCGTAGACGTTCCTGACGTCGTCTTCGACCACGAGGATTCGGCGGCCCTCGAGCAGCGCGTCCCGGTTCTGGGCCTTGCGAATCATCCTCTGTTGTTCGTCCGGCAGGTCGGAAACCACCTGATGCAAGAAGAGAGTAACCTCGTCGAGAAGACGCTCCGGAGACTTCGCCCCCTTTATGATGATCGATTTCGAATAGCGGCGCAGCCGCTGTTCGTCGTTGGCCGACAGCACCCGACCAGTGTAGACGATGACAGGTGGGAACGGGTGCTCGCTATCCTGACTGATCGTCTCCAACAGCCAATAGCCTGACGCATCTGGAAGGGACAGGTCGAGGACCATGCAATCGAAGGTCTGGGCTTTCAACAGCTCGAGACATTCCGCAGCAGTTCCGGTGCTGACGGTTTCGACGTCATGCGACGACAAGAGTTTCGTGACCGCCTCGCGCTGGATCTCGTTATCCTCGACGATCAGTACCCGGTGGACGCGCTGCGAAAGCTTGGCTTCGAGTTTTTGAAGGATGTCGACCAGTTGTTCGCGTTGAACGGGCTTTAGCATGTAGCCGACGGCGCCAAGTGAAAGGGCCGTTTCCGAGTAGTCGGTGGCTGACACGATGTGGATCGGGATATGTCGTGTGCGGACGTCGCGTTTCAGTCTGTCGAGCACTGAAAGCCCCGACTGGTCGGGAAGGCCGACATCCAGGACGATCGCGCTCGGCAGGAACTGTTTGGCCAGCGCCAGCGCATCCTGGGCAGTGCCTGCCACCAGTGCCCGGAAACCCATTTCGCGCGCGAGATCGCGCAGGATCGCCGCAAACGTATCGTCGTCTTCAATGACAAGCAGGATCCGCTTGTTGTCGGAAGATGTCGCACGGTCGTCGTCGACGAAGCTGCGCCGCGCGAAGGGTACTTGCTCCGATGCCACCTGCGGCACCGCGGGAGCAGCGGTCGCAACCGTATTGCGGACCTCGCGGGGCGCGACGGTCGCGGGGTCATAGGCTTCCGGCAGCGTGATCGTGAACGTGCTGCCTTGCCCCTGGCGGCTTGTAAGGTGGATGGAGCCGCCGAGCAGGCGGACGAGTTCCTTGGAAATCGACAGGCCAAGGCCCGTGCCGCCGAACCTTCGGCTGATCGTGCCGTCCGCCTGATGGAATGCCTCGAAAATGGTCCGCTGCTGCTCCTCGGCGATTCCGATCCCCGTATCGGTGACCGAAAACGCGACCCGGCCGTCGCCAGTGCTTCGAACGAACAGACTGACCTTGCCCTGATCGGTGAACTTGAAGGCGTTGGACAGAAGATTTTTCAGGACCTGCTCGAGACGCTGCAGATCCGTCTCGATGGCAATCGGGCATTCCGGTGCGATTTCCACGTCGAATTGCAGTTGCTTGTTTTGCGCAATCGGATCGAAGAGCTGTCGGAGGTTGATGGTGAGCCGCTCGACGACAACCGGCTCGGGACGAATGTCGGCATGACCCGCTTCGATCTTCGACAGATCGAGGATATCGTTGATCAGGTTCAGCAGGTCGTTTCCGGATGATTGGATCGTCTGAGCGTATTTGACCTGTTCTTCCGTCAGGTTTTCCTCGGAGTTGTCCGCTAGAAGTTTGGCAAGGATCAGCGAAGAATTCAACGGCGTCCTGAGCTCATGTGACATGTTGGCAAGGAAATCCGACTTGTATTGGCTGGCTTGCTCAAGTTCGCGCGCCTTGAGCTGTATCGATGCATTGGCACGCTCCAGCTCGTCGCGTTGACCTTCTAGCTGCTGGGCCTGCTCTTCGAGCTGAGAGTTCGTCTGTTCGAGCTCGACCTGTTGCTGTTCAAGACGGGCCTGGGATTCCTTCAGCGCCCGGCTTTGTTCCTCGAGCTCTTCGTTCGAGACCCGCAATTCCTCGCCCTGAACCTGCAGCTCTTCGGACTGTCTCTGCGTTTCCTCAAGGAGATTTTGGAGATCGTTGCGATATTTTGCAGAGCGAACGGCAGTGGCAATCGAAGAAGAGGCCTGCTCAAGCAGAGCCAGCACGCTTTCATCGACCGCGCGCAGGAAGCCGAGTTCGACTACCGCGTTGACGGATCCGTCGACGTTGCCTGGCGAGATCACCAGATGTCTTGGCTTGTCCCGCCCAAGTGCCGAGCCAAATGCAAGATAACCGTCGGGAACGTCGGCGATGAGAATAGGCCGGCTTTCGACCGCCGCCTGGCCCAGCAGACCCTCCCGCTGTTTGAACTGCTCCGGGAGGTCAGCTCCTTGAGGGACGCCATAAGTCGAGGCACGACGATAGACGTTGTCGTCACCGACGAAGATCGCGCCCGCGACGGCGCCTGCATATTTCGCCAAGAATTCCAGGATGCTGTTGCCGAGCTGCTCGATTCGTTGATCGCCAATGATCACCGAGCTCAGTCCGACATGACCTGCTTGCAGCCAGTCCTCGCGCCGGCGAGCAAGCGTTGCTCTACGGATCAAAACGCCGATGGCCGTGGTCAGAAGCAGTCCGAGAACCCCCGACAGGATGCTGCTGACGAGCGCCGTATTGTAGGCGTCGTTCATTTCGGCCAGCCGTTGTGCGCGCAGATCCGCCTCGACCTTGCCCATCGTTTCAAGCTGCGCCCTGATGGCGTCCATCTCGATCTTGCCGCGGTCAGAATTGACGATGGTCAGGGCAGGGGAGAGGCCTTGAGTTCGCCGGAGGTCGATCGTTTCCTTGAGTTCTGCCATTTTCGCCGCAACGTGCGCCTTGAGGGTCGCGATATTGGGTTGTTGCGCAGGGTTGTCGCTCGTCAGCTCGGCGATTTCGTCGAGCCCCAACGGAATCGCCGTTAAAGCTGAATTATAAGGCTCGAGATACCGCTCGTCATTGGTCAACAGAAAGCCACGTTGTCCGGTTTCTGCGTCTTGGGCGCTCGACAGCAAGTCGTCGAGGGCGATGATCACCTCATGGGAATGGACGATCCTTTGATTGTCGTCCCGCAGCTTCTGGAGATTGAAATAGGCGATCGCTCCGCTGAGAATAAAAAACACGATAGCACCCGCGAGACTGAATGCGACGACGGGATCAAGGCCCAACCGCCGCTCGCGGTTATTTGGAACGTTGCTCTGTTTCATGAAAACTCGTGCGAAAGATGCGTTTGATGCGGCGTAAATGTTTAAGTCAGTGACTGTTCTCGAAATCAACTGAGTTCGCACGATCTAGCGCGCGCAAGTGCGATATCAAGAAGCCCAACGGCGCCAGGCGAGGTGGTCGAGTGAGCACGGTCTTGCGCATCAACCTGGGGGACGCGGTCGCAACGACCCGGTGCGGCCGTCCCAGCAAAGCGATCGGATATCCGGCCGCCCTTGGTCGAGTTAACGGTGTATGCCTGCCGATAAGAGGAAAGCTTGTCGGGCCCATGTCTTGGACTAAACTCATATTTGATCGCGCCCGTGGATGGATCCCTCCGGTGGCAGAAAAGCTTCGGCGCTACAGGATTGGACCAATCGAGATGGAGAGGGGAGACATGGTTCTCGTCAGACTGTGCAAGGTGGCGCTAATTGCGGCAATCGCGCTGTTCTTCACACTAGTCGCGTTTGGCAATATCACCGACTACGGCAGCAATTGGCTGTTTGTACAGCACGTCTTGTCGATGGACACGACCTTCGCAAACTCCAACCTCCATTGGCGGGCGATCGCGAACCCCACTCTCCAGGAGGCTGGCTACCTCTCCATCATCGCGGTCGAAACCGTAACCGCATTGCTTCTTTGGGTGGGAACCGTCCGCCTCCTGGCCGTCGTGAGAAGTGACGAGTTTGGACGCAGGAAAAGCTTGGCAGCCGCAGGATTGACCCTCGGAATTCTGCTCTTTGCCGTGGGTTTCATATCCGTCGGCGGCGAGTGGTTCGCGATGTGGCAATCGCAGATCTGGAACGGCGAGCAGAAGGCGTTTGATTTCATCGCGATGATTGGCGTTGTCATGGTCATCCTACTTCTCCCGGAAGCGGCGATGGCCTGATCGTCTCCTGGCGCGCCGTCCGCGCTTCACTGTCCACTTTACGCCGACATCCACATCGAGGCTCAATGCTATCGAGGGCTTCTTCGCCATCTTGACGAAGCGGCGCAGCAGGTGCGGTTCCTTCCACTCGATCATCGATCTCCAAGGCGCCATCAACCGCTACATCGCCGAGCACAATCTGAGCCCAAGGCCGTTCGCCCAGAGCAAGAACCCCGAAAAAATATCGCAGCCGTCAAGCGCGGGCTTATAAGCTAGTGAGCGCGAGTGTCGGTTCGGTCCAGCGAGGCTGTCGGAATGACGATCCCAGAGTAGAGCACCGGCGTATCGGCTCGATCTCGGAAGGCACGACCAAACGCTGTCACCGGCGTATAGGCGCCATGGCGTCCGCGAACCCGGTAGGGATGCTGTTGCGGACTTTCGGCTATGATTGATTGGCTGATGGATTTGGCGAGCATAGGCCGATCGTCGGGATGAACGCGCGCAAGATAGGCTTCCAGAGGCAGCCCACGTTTTGTTTCCGCCGGATCGAGCCCGAACAGATCAGCCAGCGCCGCGTCCGCGAAGACAAGATTTTTCTGGATGTCCCACGTGTATATTCCAGCTTCCGGAACGTCGCCCTCGAATATCTCCGCTACAAACGCTGCGTGTTCGTCTCGCGTCATATGTCCCATCCCGAGAGCATAGTTCTTTGTGAACTCATATTATTCAATTCGACTTCAAGCTTGTATGCTCTGGATATCATACACGTTTTCATTAGCCGGCGACATTTGCTTCGGCGAACGCGCGTAGTTTTCCCAGTATCTGCCAAAGCGGGATGTTAGCCGTTGCCAAGTCGCTGGCGAGTGTCCCAATGCCAGGAGACGGCTGCCGTTCCGGGCCAATTGAGACACCAAGCTCATTAGTAGGACACTAATATTTTCTTTGTCATATATAAGAAATCTGTTATCAGGTGCCCGCCGCTTTTTCCAAGGATGAATAGATACTATGTTTGATGTTGCGAACTCCGCCAGTTTGCTTGACGCGATGTCCAACCCACGCCGTCTGGAAGTGCTACAGATTCTGTCCGAAAGGGAAGTGTCGGTTGGTGAGCTCAGCGCGAAAATCGGTTTAAGCCAATCAGCGCTGTCACAGCAACTCGCGAAGCTGCGCCAGAAGCGACTGGTCAACACACGCCGAGATGCGCTGACAATATACTACAGTTGCGACAACCCGGCTGTGCTAAGGATGTTGACCGCTCTGCGGGATGTCTATGCGCCCTCAGCTCAGTTGCCGCGCGCCAGCTGAGAATGCAATCACAAAAGCGTCCCGCTTTCATCGCAGCATCCGCGAATACCTCGCACGCTTCTTCTGTGGCGATCGCACGCCGGAAAGCTAACAGGCACACGATGTTTGCGTTTCTGCGTGCGCTGCTCTCATAAGCTCAAGTTCAGCGCGCGACTGCGCTGCGCATCACATTTTGACACCTCGGTTGCCATATCAGGCAGAAGTCGTGAGAATTTCCTTCACCTTCTGCGCAAGATCGTCAATTGCAAATGGCTTAGTGATCATTTCCATTCCGGGCGCCAGGAAATCGGCTCGTGACGCCGCCGTCGCGGCGTATCCAGTGATGAATAGAACCTTCAGCGAGGGGCGGGCGGCGATAGCGATCTCGGCAAGCTGACGACCGTTCAGTCCGGGTAGACCGACATCGGTCACAAGCAGATCGATACGGCTCTTCCCCTCGATCAGGGGCAATGCTTGCGTACCATCGATCGCCTCGGAAACCCGGTAACCGAGATCTTTGAGAACATCCACGACCAGCATCCGAACAGCATCGTCGTCCTCAACAACCAGGACTGTTTCGCCTTCACCCCGGGGCGGAACGAAATCCTCGCCGACATCGGTGCTTTGAGCACCGACTTCCTCCACGCTCCGAGGCAGGTAGAGCTTTATCGTCGTTCCAAGGCCAACTTGGCTGTAGATTCGGACATGGCCCCCGGACTGCTGCGCGAAACCGTAGATCATCGACAGCCCAAGACCGGTCCCTTGTCCGATTGGCTTTGTCGTGAAGAACGGCTCAAAGGCTTTTTCAATCGTTGCTTGCGACATTCCTATGCCGGTATCGCTTACGGCCAGGACAACGTAGCTGCCCGGTCGCAACGTTTCACCCCGGGCAAGATCCGCCTCGCCTAAGACGACATTGGACGTTTCGATCGTCAGCTTGCCACCGTCCGGCATGGCATCGCGTGCGTTGATCACGAGGTTGAGCACCGCGCTTTCGAGCTGATTGGCATCCGTCACCGCTTTCCAGGTGTCCGGAGTGGTTTTGATGAGTAACTCAACCCGCTCGCCGAGCGTCCGCCGGAACAGCTCCTCCATAGAAGCAATGAGCTGCGTCAGGTCGATCGGATGACGCTCCAGAGACTGGCGTCGAGAAAACGCGAGAAGTCTATGCGTCAGCGCCGCGGCGCGATGGGCGGATGACGTGGCGGCGTCCAGATACTTGTCGAGGTCATCCAACCGGTTCGCAGCGATCCTTCGCCTTATAATCGATAGCGCTCCGATGACACCCGTGAGCATGTTGTTGAAATCATGGGCTATACCTCCGGTCAATTGGCCAACAGCTTCCATTTTCTGGGCCTGGCGCAATTGATCTTCCGTCTGCTCAAGAACCGCCTTTTGTTGCCGCTCGAGAGTAATGTCGCGGCCATAGGCATAAACGAGGTCATCCTCCCGCGACGTCATCCAGGAGACGATCCGCTGCGAGCCGTCCGCATGCGTCAGGCTGACTTCGAGCTCAGCGTAGACATTTTCGATCGCCTTCTTCAGATCGGGTTGAGCCTGGTCTCTGTCCTCGGCCCACACGAGGTCGAGGACTTGTCTTCCGACGACGTCCTCCGGAAAGTGGCCAAGAATTTGCTGCCACGACGGGCTGACGTCGCGAAACACACCATCCGTCCCGATGACTACCAAAAGGTCGCGCGAATTCTTCCAAACGCGGTCCCGGTCGCGCAAACTGTCCCGAGCGATTTCCGAAAGCTTTTGATTGGCTTGGTGCAGGCTTTCTTGCGTCCGCTTTGCGTCGGTGACGTCAAAGATGACGCCGACATAACGTCGGCCGTTCGATTCGATGTCGTCGACATACTCGCCACGCCGCGCCAGCCACCGCTCCTGGCCGTCATTTGCGCGCCTTACCCGAAACTCAATGTTGCGCTCGTTCTGAAGTCCGTTTGGATCGGTCAGATCGATCAGCGGCTCATCAGCGGGGTGAATGAGGTCGTTGAGTGTCCGAACAGGTAGAACCCTGGTTGGATGCAGCCCAAACAGGTGGCAGAACTGTTCGGAGACGGTGGTCGTCCCGAAGCCGACGATGTGTTCGAACGTCCCGATCCCGCCTGCGGATTGAGCGATCCGGAGCTGCTCGTGTATCCGCTTCTGCTCGGTGATGTCGACGAGCACGCCTGTGAACTTGATGGGCTCATCATTGTCGTCAAATATCGTGCGGCCCCTCGCGTGCACCCAGCGATATCCACCGTCATTCCGTACGAGCCTGTATTCTTTGGAAAAGACTTCCGACCCGGCGAGGATCCCGGCTACTGCCAGTTTTACGCGCTTCAGATCATCGGGATGAATGGACGCAAAAAAGTGGTCCGGCGAGACTCCGTCGGCGAGCGCAACGGGATCCTGGCGAGTTATCGCCGCGAATCTCGCGTCGGCAAGCAGGCGGTTGGCGGGAATATCCCATTCCCACGCGCATACCGCGCCGGCCGCGTCAAGGGTAAGGTGCAAACGGCGTTGCGCCGCTTCAAGAGCGTCAGATGTGCCTGCCGCAGGTTTGGCATCGTCATCCATGGATGCCGCCAATGATACTAATCAACTTAAGGGCTTTCCGTCATTACGCGATCAATGAAGTCTGCAATATGTTGCTTAAGTCTCTCCATCGACGGCAGATCCATGATCATCGCGATGTACCCGCGGATGTCATGCTCCCTCACGGAGAAGTTGATGTAAAGGAATAAAACGTATCCCTCGTCGCCACCGCTGGTCAGGACTTCAAACAGGAGATTGCTGTCCCCTCGACGGACATGAGGCAGCGACATTTTCAACGTATGCTGCAACATGTTCGCCATCGAGCCAAGGCAACCGTTCAGTATGACGTTGCCCGTCTCTGCAAGTGCTTCCTCGGCCATTTCCGCAAGATCGGCTTCCCCCATCTCGTCGCCGACAATGGCGCGAACAAGCGACAATCCGTTGCTTTCCGGAAAGATCAGCAGAGCACGGCCCGAGAAGGGCCCTTCGAACTGTTGCTGGACTGCAATGAGGCTTTCGCTCTCACGCTGACCAATCAGGGTGGCCGCGGACTTGCGCGTCACGATCTCGACCGAAGGGACCGAGAGGATGACCTGCTTATGGACCATCTTGCGCAGGCTTGCTGCCGCGCGACTGACGCCGATGTTGACGAGTTCGGTGAGAGCGTCCCGTTCGAGTTCGTCGAGTCCGAGCGATTGATCGGTCATGCTCCCGCCTTCTTGAGCCGAAGTGCCGCTCCGGCGATGAACCCGCTCAATGCGTCTTGGGTGACCGGTTTTGCAACGAACGTGGCGTTGAGCGCACGCACCTTGGCGATGATTTCGTCCTGGACGTTTGCCGTGATCACGGCGATCGGCATATGCGGGTGGCTGGCTCGCAATTCGGACGCCAGTTCAAGGCCATCCTTGTCCGGCATATTGAAATCCAGGATCGCAACGTCAACCTGCCGCGAGCCGACGATCCCAAGGGCATCCTCAGCACTCGCGGCTTCAATGCGTGTCCAATCCGGCTGCAATGCTGTGATCGCCTTGCCGGCCACGATACGTGCCAATTTGCTATCGTCCACAACCAGGACTGTTACCGTCATTCCGTTACTCCGCATGGCCCTGGCAGCTCGGCTTGCCACGGATTAGTTGATACCCTTAGGTGGATAGGTATGCCTTAGCAAGTTACCGCCCCGTATTTGCGACTATCATTGAGCTATCTAGCGCAGACAGAATCTTTTCCACCGCTGGGGCTGGAGAAGACGCGGTGGTTATTTTTGCCCTATGCATTATCAGCGCCTGCCAAAGTGCCGTGTGGACGACAGTTGCAGTACTGAGATCCACCGAAAGATCCGGGCGACTTTCGAGATAGCCGATCAACGCTTCGACCTCCTCGATGCCACACGTCCCTGAAAGGGTAATGGCGTGCGTATCCAGCTTCACCGTCATTGCACCAGTTCCTCAATGTCCAATACAAGTAGGATCTTTCCGTCGCCTAACAGCGTCGTTCCCGCGATCCCGCTGACGCCCTGCAGCAGCCCGGCCAGCGGCCGCGTCAGCGTCTCGGTGCGCTCGGCGATTGCATCAACGGCTACTCCGATTTCGCTTTCTCCTGCGCGCGCAATCAGGACGGTAAGATGGCTGGAATCGGAATTCCGCAAGGGCGTCTGCAGCAGTTTGCCGAGATAAAGCAGCGGGATCGTCCGGTTGCGAAGAATGAATGCCTGACCCGCTCGAACGGACTGAATGGAGCCGGTCAGCAGCCTGTGCGTCTCGACGACGTCCGACATGGGAATGCCATAACGCTCGTCACCGACTTCAACGACCATCAACTGTGACATCGAGAAGCTGATCGGCAATTTCAGAAGGAACGACGTGCCCGAGCCGACGACGCTTTGCAGTGTGAGCGTCCCACCAAGCCTCTTAACCGAGCTCTGTACCGCATCGAGGCCGACCCCGCGGCCGGACAAATCGGAGACCGAGGACGAAGTGGAAAAACCCGGCGCGAAGACCAACTGAAGAATGTCCACATCGGAGAGAGTCGACGCCTGGTTTCCCGAAATGAGACCGCGATCGACGGCTGTCGCTCGGACACGTTGCGGATCCATGCCGCGGCCATCGTCAGCGACTTCGATCTCGATCTGGTCGCCGCGCTGTCGAGCTCGCAAGATTATGCGGCCCCTTGCAGTCTTGGATAGCCGCAACCGGTCGGCTTCCGGCTCTATACCATGGTCGAGGCCGTTTCGAATGAGATGCAGCAGCGGCTCGAACAGGTTTTCGACGATTTCCCGATCGGCTTCGACTGTTTCCCCTTCGATGATCAGATCGAGCGCCTTCCCCAGCCTTGCCGACGTTTCCCGCACCAGCCGCGGGAAGCGGCGAAAAACGTGTTCGAGCGGGATCATTCTCGCCTGGGTGACGCCGCTGTAAAGGGAGGCAACAAGCCGCTCGATCTCGTGGTGGCTCGATAGAATGCGTTTTGCAAGCGGAGCGTTGCCCTGATTTCGAGCCTCGTCTGCGAGAGAAACGAGGCTATTCTTCGCGATAATCAGCTCGCCGGCAATCTCGACCAGTTTATCGATGCGCGAGGAATCCACCCGCATCGTTGTCGACCGACGATCCGCCGAGCGGCCCACCGACGCGTCCGGCCCAGAGGGGATCTGTCTGGAGGTAGATCTAAACAAAGGGAAAAGCTCGACCTGATCGGGGATCAGCCGAAACAATGCTTCCGCCTCCGCAAGCGACCCTCCCGAGACAGCTTCGATCAGAAGATTGCAACGGAAAGGGTCGTAGTCCTGAGGCGACGGTCGAGGTTCTTTGATCGAAATCGCCAGATGCCGCAGGTCCGAAAGGCTCGATATCAATGCCAGCGGATCGTCGCCGTTGAAGAAACATTCCGGATGCGGCTCGTAACGGATGGCGACCATCGCTCCTTCGTCGTCGGACACAGCACTCCGCTGATGCAGGGATTGAACCCAGTCGGGAAGTGCAGTCGGTTCGCTGGCGGGTTCGTCAACTTCAGGCCCACTTTCCTCGCCCTCGAGGAGCCGAAGAAGCCTCGGAGCCTGTTTCTCCTGCGCCTCCTGCAGACGTCCCGTCTGCAAAATCCCTTCTATGCAGTCGTCAACCCACTCGATCACCGCGAAGAGAGGGTCGATGAGCGTCGCGTCGACGGCGACCTTACCACCTCGGGCCTGGGTCAAAAGGTCTTCCGTCCGGTGCAAGATGTCCTGCATCGGGCCGAAATCGAAAAGTCCGACCGAGCCTTTTAGCGTATGGATCGCCCGGAACGCGCTCTCCAGACTTGCGTGCTTCGCCGGGTCTGATTCCAGCGACAGGAGATCTTCCGAGGCCTGCTGGACCAGCTCCCGCGCCTCGATGGCGAATTGTTCGATCAATTCATCCATTCATTTGCCTCCCGCCTCTCGGTAGACGACAGCGTCGGGGAAGCGAACGGGTTCGAAGGTCTCCGAAATACGCGACATGGATTCCGTATGGCCGAGGCAAATGTATCCGCCGGGATAGAGAAGTTCATGGAGATTGCGCGCAGCGATTTCCCGCGCGGCCTCGTCGAAATAGATGAGCAGGTTCCTGCAGAATATCACATCGAAACGGCCAAGTGCGGCGAGACTCTGCCGATCCACGATATTGCCCTTGGCGAAAGTGACGGATTCTCTCAAGTCGCCGATCAGTCGGCGCTGCTGATCCTTCTCCGCCTCGAAATACCGGACAAGGATGTCCTGCGGAAGTCTTGAGAGCGACCGCTGCCCAAAATACCCGTCGACCGCCTGCCTCAGTATGGCAGTGTCGATATCCGAGCCGGTAATCTCGATGTTATAGGCGTCGACCAGCGGCCAGTTCTCAAGGAGCCAGATGGCAATAGAATATGGTTCCTCACCGCTGGAGCAGGGCATGGACCAGATTCGGATGCGATCGCCCGGCCCTTTGGAACGGATGATCTCTGGCAGGATCGAATGGCTTAGACAGGCAAGCTGATGTTGCTCGCGATAGAAATAGGTTTCGTTGACGGTGAAGCTGTTGATCAGCAGCTCGGTCTCGCGCAGATCGCCACGCAATATGGAGATATAGTTTCTCGCCGACTGCGCCTTCCGCTGGCTGATCAGGTCGGAAACACGGCGCTCGATATAGTAACGTTTGGTTTCGCCGAAAACCATGCCGCTGCGCTTGTAGATGATGGCGCAGATCTCCTCGAGATCCGCTGTCGACAGCGGGGGCGCAGCATAATCATTCGATCTGATCGGAGGGATCGCCATCAGCAGGCTCGCTCAAGTAGCGTCAGCCCGATCTCATCTGCGCGCTTGATCTCGCTTGCGCCCCCCAGGCGCACCAGTTCTCCCGGCATGCCCCAGACGACGGCCGTTTCCTCGGATTCCGCGATCGTATGGCCGCCGGCGGCCTTGAGGTCGGCCATTGCGGCTGCTCCGTCATTTCCCATGCCGGTCATCAGGACGCCGACGAGATTAGCTGCCGGCACATGGCTCATGGCCGAGCGCACCATCCGGTCGACGCTTGGATGCCACCGATAGCTCGGGTCGCTTGGAGCGGCCATCGCGACCAGCGATCCGGCCCGCGAGGAGATGATGATATCTGCGTCTCCTCTAGCGATGTAGATGTTGCCCGGCTCCAACCTGATTTGTTGCGTCACCTCGCTAACGGTTACGGCGCATAGCCTATTGAGACGCCGTGCGAGAGGCCCGGTAAACGAGGCCGGCATATGCTGTGCAACCACGACCGGCCAGCCGAAGCCAGCCGGGAGATGGGAGAGGACAGCATCCAGGGCCGGCGGCCCGCCGGTCGAGGTCCCAATCAGGACAAGACCGAGCCTCTCCGAAGTTCCAATGCCCGCTGCTGCTAAAGACTTTTGATACGCCCGCGATGGAATGGTTTTTGACGATGGCCCTGTGCGAGTGACACGAAGGCGTTCGGCAAGTCGGCGGCTTCGCTTGATCCGGACTGACGCGGCCGTGCGAACTTTCTCGACGAGACGAGGGGTCAGTTCGTCAATCCCAAGTGAAATCGCGCCACCCGGTTTGGCGATGAAATCGACCGCGCCCATCTCCAGCGCTGCGAGCGTTTCTTCAGCCCCTTCCTCGCTCAGCGACGAAACCATCACCACAGGACAAGGATGCTCGAGCATGATGCGATCAAGACAAGTGAGCCCATCCATCAACGGCATATGGATATCGAGCGTCACCACGTCGGGGCGAAAGGTCGAAATAATCTTCAGGGCCTCGGCACCGTCGCGGGCGAACTCGATCTCGAAATCCCCTTCGGCACTGAAAATCTGGCCCAGGAGTTTCCGCATCAAGGCAGAATCGTCGACGACGAGAAGACGAATCACGGATCGACCACCGCTGTCTTTTCGTCTGCTATCGTCGCAACGATATCCCGCTCTGCCCGCGTCAGAAGCTCCTGGGAATCAATCAACAGGATCATCCGACCATCGGCTTCGATGTGGGCGATGCGGTCGAAGACGTCCGTCTGATCGGAGGAAAATTCGGGGGCTGCCGACAAGGCGGTTGCGGAAATAGCCTTTACTTCAGACACGCTGTCCACGACGAACCCGGCCCGCAAGTTTCCAAGGGTTACAATGATTGCGCGAGCCTTGGCAGTCTGCAGTGATGCCGGCGTATCGAAGCGGCTGCGCTGATCAATCAACGGCAGAGCCTTGCCGCGCAGATTGATGACGCCCATCACAAATTCCGGCGCACCCGGCATGCGGGTGACCTCTTTCGGAACCCGGACGACTTCGTCCACAGAGCTGATCGGCAGGCCGTAATTCTCGTCGCCAAGCTGGAAGATCAGAAACTGCTCGAAGGTGTCTTGGCTTTCATGCGTCGTTTCCATGAGCTTGGCTCCTGTATCCCGGTCGAGTGCCTGCGAGACGGCATGGTGGCCGAACAGCATTTCCGGAGACAGAATGGAGATAAGAAGCCCGCTGTGCGCTATCCGGCCGATCGCCTCGATCTGTGCATCGCCACGTCCCCGTTGAAGTACCGCGGGCACCGCATCGATCGCATCGCTGGGCAGCCGATGAATGACGTCCATCTCGTCAACGACGAGGCCGACGATATTGCCCTCGTGCTCTACGACAACGATGCGGGCGCCCTCTTTCGTCGATTGTTCACCGTCGATGCCGAGAAGGGATGCGAGCGATACAAGCGGCAGGACGCTGCTGCGCATCGGAACGAGGCCGATCACCGCGGGTGCAGCGTTGGGTATGACCGCGATATCGCCGGCCAACGTGGCGACCTCGTGGACATCATCCAGTGGCAAACCATAAAGCTGACCCGCCACTCGAAACGAGAGCAAAGCGGTAAGCTGAATGCTCGTCTTCGGCTCGATTTCGTGGCCGGCCTGAGCCGCGCGTTCGACTGGCGGACGCCTCGCGACCTTGAACGCGGCATCCAGCAGACCATTCAGCCCTTGGAGTGGGGTTGCCGTGGCATCGGCTGAAAGCCGCAACACATCGTCGACGAGGAGGCCTACGGCGCCTCCATGATCGTAGATTATGATCTTGCCGTCATGTCGGGTCGAGGTATCGCCGCCGTTCAGAACTCTGCCCATCGACAGGACCGGGACGGGCTTGCCGCGAAGATTGGCAATGCCCGCGAGCGCCTCGGGGCCATGCGGAACCCGCGTAATATGGGGTACCCTGACCACCTCCAGGACGGAGCTTGCCTCAATCTCGTGACAATGCTCGCCGACCCGAAATACGAGCCGCCGCCGATCGACGTCTGCTGCTGAAGATGACCCTGCCATGTCCTAGTTTCCGGAGATCTGAAGTTCGTCTGCCAGAGATGCGATTTCCTCGACCGCTGCTGCCAGATCCTCTGCCCCGCGAGACTGCTGTCGTGCCGCAGTCGCGGCCTGTTCCGAGGCAGCACTTGCTTCTTGCGCTACCGAAGCGATTTGTTGGGTTCCGGCCTGGACCTGTTTTGCCGCAACGAGGATCGCCTGCGTTGCGTCCAGGATGGATGCGTTGCCGCGCACCATCGCGTCGACGTCGACTTCAGCAGCAGCAAGGCGCTCGACAATAGCTGTGCTCCTGGCAATCTCGGCCTCGGAAGCCGCAACAATCATTTCGAGTTCGCGCTCGACCGTTGTGATCTTCACACGGATTTGCCGCACGATGTCCTTGACGCCATCGATATTCTCGGCCGCATCCTGTGCGAGCTTTCGAATGTCAGTCGACACGATCGCAAAACCTCGGCCCGCCTCTCCAGCTCTCGCCGCCTCGACCGAACCGCTGACCGCAAGCATGCTGGTCTGGACCGCAACGAGAACGATCCGGTCTACCGTGCGCTCGATCTGGAAACCGATCTCACCAAGCGACTTCAGCTCTGCCAATGCGTTCCGTGTTTCGGCGAGAGCGCCGGATACACCCCCCGCAATGCTGCGAAGTCCAGCCTTGTTCTTTTCGAGGAACGTCTTGATTTCCCCTGTGCGCAGGCTCGCTTGCTCGGCGCTTTCCTGTGTCTGCACCGCACTTTTTTCGATCTGGGTCATGGCCGAATTGGCCTGTTGGGTGGCAGCGGCCTGCGCTTCGGCGCCCCGGCTGATCTGCTCGATCGCGATGAGGATTTCGCCGGCCGCGCCGGAAAGCTCCTGAACGGTCGCAGACAATTCTTCCGCAGCCGAGCTCAGCTCTTCTGTTCGCGACGCTCGACCATTTTCATTCATCAGGTCGTCGGCGAGAGTGGCAAGCGCCTGAGCGGTTTGCTGACTTTCCTCGAGTGCCGTACTTTGCTGCTGGACGGCGCGCTGTGCCTCTGTCGCCGCAGCAGACTGCTCTTCTGCGGCGGCGGCGACGGTCTCAGCACCCTTCTGGGCCTCGCGCGCCGCAACTTCCGCCTCAACCGCGGCAATCAGGATCACTTGGCTGTTTTGGGACAGAGCGGTCAGACCCGAACGAATTGCGTGCAACTCCTCGGAGACCGTCCTGCCCGAAGCCGTCTGCTCCTTAGCCGTGGAGGCGGCGGAGTTGATCCGTTCTGCAATTCGGCGGACGCCGTCGACGATCGTTTCTGCATGCCGGCTTACGTCGCGCGAACTGCGCTCGGCTATTTCCGCGAGCGAGCGAACTTCGTCGGCTACGACGGCAAATCCGCGGCCCTCGTCGCCAGCCCGCGCCGCCTCGATTGCCGCATTGAGCGCCAGAAGATTGGTACGGTCCGAGATATCGGCTACCGCCACCGTGGTGGCTCCGATGCTTTCAGCCTGAGACTGCAGCCGGTCGATGACCGTAACGGATGCGATCTGCCGTGACGCATTGGCGTCGATGGCCGAAATCGAATTATCGATCTGTGCAGTGGATTCGAACATTGAGCTTTGTAGCTCCTCCGTGCGCCTCCGCGCAGCCTCAGCTTCCGTTCGAGCCTCGGAAAATCTCGAAGAGAGATGGGTTGTGGCAGACAGCGATTCATGTGCTGCACCTGCGGCCTCTTCGGCGCCACTTGCGATTTGTTCCAGAGCGCGACGCAACTGTTCTGCGGCCGCTGCAGCCTCCGCGACACCTGTCGCAAGCTCCTCGGTCGCCGCCCCGATACGTTCTGCCGCTTTCTGTTGACGGAGGCGGGAGCGATCCTGGGTCCGGCGTGAGGTTGCAGCCTTATCGGGGATTGTAACCGTAGGCCCAGCCGGCGCCGACTTCGCTGCGATCGTTTTTGCTCCCAATTGGGAGGTCTTCACAAGTGCCATGGGTGTCCGTCAATCAGGTTGAGCCTGGATTGCAACACAGGAGGAAAGCGCTGCTCGCATTCAAGGCCGCTGGGTCGATCAGTTTGTATGACCTAATACAGAACGCAAAGCAATCAATGCACCGCCGGTGAGCCGAGTCGGTGGATGTGCCTGGGTTCATGATAGAGGGCCTTCATCGAGATCGAACATCACCACCGACTATAGCGTGTCGCATCAGCCAAATTCCTTGAGCATGTTCACGAGCGCATCGACTTGTATGGCTTTGGAATGAACGAGACGCCGCCCGCGAGGTCGAAGTTGCCCAGCCGAACGTGACCTGAGGTGACGATGACTCTCGTCTTTGGAAATCGTGACCGCACGAACGTCATGAGCCCGAGCCCGTCCGTCGAGCCTGGCATGTTGACGTCGGTGAAGACGACGTCAACCTCGCTGGCCCGCAGGACCACCAACGCCTCGTCGGCATTGCCAGCCTCAAGCACCTCGAAGCCCGCATGTTCGAGCGCGTCGACGGTCGCGTAGCGGATCAGGGGCTCGTCATCGACAACCAGGACCTTCTCGACATGAGGAGACGCCTCGATAGACTGGGCCGGCGCTGTCCCTTCGCTGAAATCCTCCCGTTCTGCGACGGCTTGCGACCAGTGTTCGCGATCGCGGCCATGCGGACAGCCTTGCTCCTGCCAGATCTGATGGGCGCGCTTGCTGATCCAATCGTAAGTGTCCTGATCCATCGATGGCCCCTCCGGCTATCAGACGAACGTCCGATTCATTGAAGGGTTCCGCTGCGAAAAGCCAAAGGCTCCGGATTGCCGACGGCAATTGGCTCACAGTTGGAGGGCGAGGCGAGGCCAGTCACGTTTGACGGAGCGGGCAGTTCCGCATCAGCGCGCCGCCTAGTGCACCGATAGCGATGTCGGCACATTCACTCTTGTGGCACCAACGTAGCTGCCGATCAGTGTGGTCGCGATGTCATCGACCGTTCGAAGGCCGCCCTGGTAGAGATCGATCGCTGCCTGACAAAGGACATTGGAGCAACGATCGTCCGGGCGCACCTCGTAGAACCTGTACCACGCCTGGACGGCCTCCGACATCATTCGGAAGCTGACGTGTTCGTTTCTTTGCTGCATTGAGAGCACTCCTCTTGTCTGGAGGCGTCACTTAGGACGACAACAGGAGGCGTCAACGTCCCCCTCAAGAACCATCGGCCGCGATCCTGTGTCCAGTGACTCCACCGGCGTCATCACCAGGCCTTGCTGCTCTTTCAGCGATCCGTTTCAGGGCGACCGCGTTTTCTTCAATGTGATCGAGGGTTGTAAGTGTTTCCTCGACCTCGTGGATTATGTCTTTGGCGAGGATTTCAAAGTTGTGGATCGACATTTCGGTTCTCCTTTCAAGGGAAACACATACCCAGTTGAAAGGTTCGACAATTCGACACCTGATTATTCACCTGCAGTGGCTCAGCCTCCACCGGATCGCAGCGCGGCCGACAGATTTTCGCTTATGGGATTTTGTGACATCGGCCGCGGAGACGACGCACCGAGTAAGCGAAGGACCCTCGTTGTTCAATCGAGCGAAGGCGCCGGTTTCGCTCTCCCGAGGTTGGCGATCATGATGTTGGCGAGGTCACGGAACTGCCCGTTGGGATATTTCACCAAATAGGCTTGGAGCATATCCGGTTTATCGCTTTCGCGCACCGTTTCCCAAAAAGCGAGTTCGATTGAAGGATCGTCTCTACTTTCCTCAGCGCTCTCGATCCGCGTGTGGGCCAATTCGACGAATTGCCCGTCCGGAAAACGCGCAATGTACAGAGCATATTCTGCGGGGTCATCGCTCTCCTGAGAGCCTGACCGAAAAAGAGTTGAGTGATTTCAGTAGGATGTGATTCCGTCGGATTTGTTCAAGATTCGAAGGAGTTCACGATGGCCTGGACCGA
>NZ_SLZG01000043.1 GCF_004341625.1 Rhizobium sp. BK376
CTCCTGCGATCATTGCAGAAAGGAAATAGGTGGCCGGATTTTACTCCGCCCGCGGCTGGACTATTCCGCCGCTACCGTGGCCGACTTTTCCACCGACGATCTCACTTCCGAGTGGAAATTTCGACGATTGGATCTATAGGCCACCGACGGTAGCACCAAACTGGCAAAGCAAATCGATCGAGATGATCGCTTTGAGCTTGTCTAAGGGCGTGGACTCATAACGATCTGATCCAGATGCGTGTTGCGGCCAGCTTGATTGCGGCCAAAAAGTTGTGCTCCGAAATCCTTATGGTTATGCAGGAAATCAGCTGGCATGTGCGTCCGCTACGAGGCTGTTGAAGAACTTCCGCGTGCGCACCAAGCCGTATTTCTTGGCGGCACGGGTAAGGGGGCGATGTCACGTTGTTTTGTTCAACGGCCGTAAAGTCGCTTGTCGGTAAACTCATGCAATTGCAGCGGTCACGGCTTTCCACTGCGCCATGGCGCGGATGCGATGAATATGGGTGGATAGGGCTGCGTGTCTCTGGTGCGGCGCGACGAAAAGATTTCGGACTGCTGAAAAGACCGAGATGAAACGTTGCAAACCTCCGACGGTTCGAAAGCCCTGCATCATCCGCTCTCGTTTTCGAAGCGGCACGTGAGAATTCTCTGCGCGATTGTTAAGGCCCTTGTGCGATCGATGTTCGACGCTGGGCATCACATCCCGACTTGCCGCTCCGTATGAGCGCAGTTTGTCGGTGATGATGCGCTTCGGTGACAGGCCCTGCTTCTTCAGCAGCCTGACCAGCAATCGCTTGGCAGCCTTGGTATCGCGGCGAGCCTGGACGATCTCGTCGAGAACGTAGCCGTCCTGGTCGACCGCGCGCCAAAGCCAATGTTTTCGACTGCCGATGGAAATCACGACCTCATCCAGATGCCAGATATCCTTCCGCGACGGCTTCTTTCTACGCAACTGCTTGGCGTAGGCTACCCCGAATTTGCGGCCCCGCCGCCGTATCGTTTCGTAAGAGACTGACGATACCGCGCTCCAGCAACATTTCCTCGACCAGCCGCAGGCTCAACGGGAACCGGAAATACAGCCAGACCGCACGGGCGATGATCTGCGGTGGAAAGCGGTGGTTCTTGTAGCTGATGGTCGATGAGGTCATCTCAACCGAATTATCCGCCACCCGTTAAGTTGTCGACAACGTGACATCGCCGGCTGTCGATCTTCTTGAAGGCAATATCCGCCCCTGCGAAGGCCGCGCGCGTTGCGCGCGCCCGTTCAATTGCGATCGCCTGCGCCCCGTCGCGGCATGACAGGTTCAGAACAAACGATCCAGGAACTTCAGCGACTGCCACACTTGTCAGGACCGGCGAGGGGCCGAGTGAACCCTTGAATTGCGCCGCACTATCGAGCGCTCCTGTCAGGTCATCAGCGATCAGACGCAGGGTTGTCATGCGGAATGCGTTTCCGAAGCGTTCGCCGAGACGACGGTTACCGTCAAACCCAAATCCCGCAGACGTTCGATCTCGCCTGCATCAGCACGATCATCGGTGATCATTTCATGGATATCACGTATATCGCAGATACGGCAGAACGCTGCTGTGCGGAACTTCGAAGCATCGGCCAGCAGGATCGTACGGCGCGCCGATGCAATCATCGCGCGCTTCATGGCGGCCGCTTCGATGGACGTTTCCGTCAGGCTTGTGCCACTGATTGCGTGCGTGCCGATAAAGGCGATATCCGTGCTGAGATTGGCAAGAAAACTCTCGCCCGGCTCGCCAACTGCGGTCAGAGATCCAGATCTTATCGTGCCGCCTAGCATGACCACCCGGACGGCCTGGGACATCGAGAGCGCCTGTCCAATACCGACATCGTTGGTGACGGCGGTTAGAGCAGTGCCGCGTTCGAGACAGGCGCGCGCAGCAGCTAGAACCGTCGAACTGCTGTCGAAAATTACGCTGGCGCCAGAGGAGACGCTTGCAGCGGCAGCGTAACCGATGGCCTCCTTCTCTGACCGATCGAATTCCGCAGCAATTGCCGCCTCCGGTTCGAAGGTTGATTGCACTTGCTTTTGGATCAGAGCGCCCCCGTGGGACCGCTCCAGATAGCCGCGCTCTTCCAGATGCTCGAGATCACGGCGCACGGTCGACAGCGATATGCCGATCTCTTCCGCCAATTCCTGGATGGAGGCCGCGCCCCGCTTGCGGATATGTTCGAGCATAAAGGCACGGCGTTGTGCCGGTATCAGCTCGGGTCGTTTAATCGAAGCCATGGCAAATCCTGAATGAAAATCAACGCGGCCGCGGGTGACGGTTGATCAGCGTATTATCAAAATGATTGCGTCAAAGATCAATTGCCGCAATGCATCGGGCATTTGCATCAACGACAATACCGATGACAAAGGGTTTATGAAAAAGGCGCCCACAAATGTTTCGGCATATGCGTCGCCGCTCAGGATGGGCGTGCCACCAATGACGGATATGAGCCCTAAGGGTGGCACCCACCGTCAGCGTCACGAGAGTCTTCGCAGACGCGATCGGGATATTTCGCAACATGAATTGTCTCCCTCCCCGACTGAACAACGGTCTATTCGGCATCGCACTGATGCTCCAAAATGAACTGTTATGGACGGTGATGATAGGTTCTAATATCATCGGCCGTCAATATCTGCCGCAATGCAGCAAATAAACCCACAAAGTAACCGTAAATTCAGGTATGTGCGACGCAATATGAAATTAAATAGCGTTTAATGCACTTATTTGACTTTATTTGAAATATTTCTTGGTTTAAGGTCCGCCGAAAATGATGACGGAGAAGACCCGTGAGCCAACCAAGGATCGCAATCACATCCGGAGATCCGGCAGGAATTGGCCCGGAAATCATGGCGAGGGCTGCCGAGGTTTTATGGCCACGGATATCTGCTGGCGAGCTTTCGCTTGCGCTGGTTGGTTCTGCGGCGGCACACAGCCGAAGCGTTGCCGCGCTCGGCTTGGAGGATCGAGCCAGATTGCTGACGGGATCTGTAGCGCATGACCGTCACGCTGGACTGACGTTTGTTGACGTCGATCCGACGCGGGCGGCAGTCCCGGTCGGTCACTCGACAGCTGCGGGCGGGAAGATCGCCTATGATGCGATTGCTGGGGCAGTCAAGCTTGCCTTAAGCGGTGCGGCGGACGCCATCTGCACCGGCCCGATCAGCAAGGAGGCGCTCAATCTGGCGGGCTATCACTATAGCGGCCACACAGAGCTGCTGGCCGATCTAACGGAAGCGCGCGACAGCGTGATGTTGCTTGCCCACGGAAACATGCGGGTGAGCCACATCACCACACATGTCGCGTTGCAAGATGTTCCAAAACGCGTCACGCCACAGCGCATCAGCCGGGTCGTTGCCCTCACCGATGGCGCGTTGCGGACCCTGGGGCTTGAGCGGCGGAAAATTGCGATTGCCGCACTCAACCCACACGCCGGGGAGGGTGGTCTCTTCGGCCGTCAGGACATCGACGTCGTCGAACCGACCATTCGCGCGCTACGCGATGAAGGTTTTGATGTCGAAGGGCCCGTACCGGGCGACACAGTGTTCGTAAAACTGCGCGCACGCCAATTCGATGCTGTCGTGGCGATGTATCACGACCAGGGGCATATTCCCGTGAAATTGTTGGGATTCTCGGTGGATGAGAAGAGCGGCCGCTGGGAGGCGCTGAGCGGCGTGAATGTCACGCTCGGGCTGCCGATCATCCGTACCTCTGTCGATCACGGGACCGCGTTCGACATCGCCGGAAAGGGTATCGCCAGCGAAACCAGCCTGATCGAAGCCGTAGAGCTTGCCGTGGCCATGTCACGGGCGTGAGCAGGAGACCCTGACGCGGCAGTGACTTGAGCCACGTGCCATTTCCAGTCTGATCGGCTCCGGCCCGGTGAGATTATGCCAGTTAGCCGGTTTGGGAGGAAAACATGATCGCGAAGCACATCCGCAGGGTGATGGTTTCAGTTGTGGCGCCATTGCTTTTGAGCGTTACGACTGCGGCTGCCGCCGAAACGGCCAAGCCGACCATAGGCGTGGTTGTACCGACGCTTGCGGCGCAGTTCTGGAACAACTACGTCGATTTCATGAAGAAGGGTGCCGACGAGCTCGGCGTCGATCTCGTCGTTCTCAATGCCGACAACAAACCGGATCAGATGGTCAAGGCGCTCGAGGATCTGGCCGCAAAGCCCGCAGATGGCATTATCTT
This sequence comes from Rhizobium sp. BK376, assembly GCF_004341625.1. Taxonomy (GTDB): domain Bacteria; phylum Pseudomonadota; class Alphaproteobacteria; order Rhizobiales; family Rhizobiaceae; genus Rhizobium. Next base: position 4,216 of record NZ_SLZG01000043.1, read on the forward strand.
CACGCCTTATTGGGCGACAGCAGCCAGGGGCCTCACACTCGCCAAGGACGCAAACATTCCGGTGATCCTGACCGACAGTTATCCCGATTTCGATCCCCAGACCTCACGTTTCCCCAATTATAAAGCTTTTGTCGGGCCGAGCGACGAAGATGCTGGCCGTCAGATGGCTGAAGCCCTCTTCGCCGCCGTCCAGCCGGATGCTTCCGGCAAGAAGGTCATTGGCGTCGTCAACGGCACGGCGGGTACATCCGTAGCGATCGATCGCCGCAAGGGCCTCGAGGATGCCTTGAAGTCTCACCCGGAAGTCGTGGTGGCCGGTGAAGTCGATGGCAACTTCGTACGCGACACCTCGCAGACCGTCTTTGAGTCCCTCTATCAGGGCCACCCCGAGATCAAGGGCGTATGGGCTGCCAATGGCGGTACGGCGACAGGCGTCATGACAGCGTTGAAGAACGCCGGCAAACAGCCAGGCAAGGACGTATTCGTGGTGGCGATGGACCTCAATCCCGAGAATGTCGAAGCCGTAAAGTCGGGCGAGCTTCTGTTTGACATCGGCGGCCACTGGCTGCAGGGCGGCTTTGCGCTGGTCATGCTCTATGACGAAATCAAGGGTCATGCAGTGCCGAAGGATGCGGATAACGTCAAGCTCAAGCTCTTGCCTTTGACCAAGGACCGGGTCGCCCAGTTCGAGGCCGATTTTCCAGCCGGTGTGCCGCCCTACGATTTCAAGGCGCATTCCAAGACGTACACGCTTGACGCCGCCGCTGCCTCGTTCGAGCTGAAATACTCGAAATAATCAGACCTCAGACGTCGGTTGGTCTGATCTGACCGGCGTCATTTTCGATGACAAGCAAGCCCCGCCGCAGCCCTTCGCACATTTTCGATGGAACCATCGCGGGCGCAAGCCCGGTAGACCTGGATCTCCTCACTAAGGATCGCGTTTCGTGCAGATCGTCGCAGAAGATATTGAGCGAAGTTTCGGAAACACCCGGGCGCTGTCCGGGGTCTCCCTGACGCTTCAGGCAGGGCGCATTCATGCGCTGGTGGGTGAAAACGGCGCGGGCAAGTCGACCCTGCTGAAGATTCTTGCCGGGGCCGAACGTCCCGATACCGGCAGCATGACCATCGACGGCGAACGCTACGCGCCTCGCAATCCTGCCTATGCGCGTGAACGCGGTGTTGGTCTTGTTTTTCAGGAAATGACGATAAATCCGGCACTGTCGATCGCTGAAAACATATTCATCGGGCAATTCGCCCGTTATCGACACAAGGGTTTCTTGAACTACCAGAGACTACAGCGTGATGCGCAGGCGCTTCTCGATGGGTTTTCCGCCGATATATCCGTGCGCCAGCCTCTCACCAGGCTTGATCTCGGGCAGTGGAAATGCCTCGAGGTGGCGCGCGCGCTTTCGACGTCGCCGCGTGCTGTGTTGTTCGACGAGTCCACGGCCTTTCTCGGCCACCGCGAAGTGAACGTCGTTCTTAGCGCAATGCGGGCGCTCAAGGCGCAAGGCCTGACCGTTGCCTTCGTGTCGCACCACTTTGCCGAAGTCGAAGCGGTTGCGGATTTCCTGACCATTCTTAAGGACGGACGCAAAGTCGGCGATTTTCAGGCGGGTGAACTTGATCGCGAACAGATCCAGAGCCGCATGGTCGGGCGCGACCTGTCCAAGGGGCTCTATCCACTACGCGCCAACGCATGGTCGAAGCAGGAAAAATTGCAGTTCGATCATGTTGCGGCCGATCGTCTTGAGCCTGTCTCACTGTCGGTCATGGCAGGTGAAATTGTCGGCATTGCCGGATTAAAGGGCGCGGGTGGGGAGCGCCTCCTGGAAGTGGCCGCCGGCGTGGCAAAACCGACATCCGGCAAGCTCTTGCTTGAAGGGCAGCAGAAATCCTTCACCTCGCCGGCCGACGCATGGACGTCCGGCATCGCGTACCTGCCGGGGGATCGCACCGCCGAAGGGCTCATCGTCGAGGCATCGGTGCTGGACAATCTTGTCATGGCAAAACCTCCGCGCCGCGGCCCGCTTTTCGACCGGAAAAAAGCGAATGTGCTCGCCCGGTCGCTGATCGAAAGGCTGACGATCAAGACCAGTTCGGCATCTGCCCGCTCAGGCTCGCTCAGCGGCGGCAATCTGCAGAAGGTTGTTCTCGGCAAATGTCTGGCCATTGGTCCGCGCGTCCTTCTGCTCAACAATCCCACCCGGGGCGTCGATGTCGGCGCAAGGGCTGAAATCTATCGCTCGCTGCGTGAAGCGGCCTTGTCCGGCCTCGCCATTTTGCTCGTCAGTGAAGATCTCAACGAACTCATCGGCCTCAGCGACCGTATCGTCGTCATGCGCGGCGGCTGCGTGTCGGCCGAGATCGATGATCCGGCCGACACGACGGAAGATGTCGTGATCCGGTCCATGATTTAAGGAGTGCCTCGATGTCCGATTTGTCTGCCCGGGAGCCTGCATCCGCCAATGGTAAAAGTTGGTTCGATCGCGACGATATGCGCCGCTTTTTCCCCATTCTCCTACTTCTAGTTCTTGCGGGGATCTTTTCGTTGGCCTCGTCCCGCTTCCTGCAATTCAACAACTTGATGATCGTTGCGCAACAGGCGGTGGTCTTGCTGGTGGCAGCACTTGGCATGACGTTTGTCATCATTGCCGGATCGATTGATCTGTCCGTCGGCGCAATTGTTGCGCTGGCCGCACTGGTGGCCGCCGAGACATCGACGACGCTCGGTGTCTTCGCCATCATTCCGGCCTGCGCCATCGGGGTACTGTCCGGCACGATCAACGGAACGATCGTGGCGAAGGGCAAGGTGCCGTCCTTCATTGTGACGCTTGGCGCCATGGTGATTTACCGCGGCATAGTGCTGTTCTTCACGCGCGGCGCGCCGGTTTCCATCGAGGACGAGATGTTTCTGGACGTCTATTCCGGGCGCACCGCCGGCATTCCGCATTCCATGCTGATTGCAATCGTCATGATCATCATCGCGGCGGTCATGTTGAACGCGACCGTATTCGGACGCGAGGTACGCGCCATCGGCGGGGGCGAGCGCATCGCGCTCCTGACGGGTATCCGCGTCGATCGCGTCAAGATCGCGATATTCGCCTTGCTTGGGTTTTTGTGCGGCGTGGCGGGTCTTTTGCAGAGCGCGCGTGCGATGTCCGCGACCGCACAGCTTGGCGAAGGACTGGAACTCGATGCTATTGCCGCGGTCGTGGTTGGGGGCACGCCGCTCACCGGTGGAATAGGCAGCCTTCAGGGAACAGTCCTCGGCGCGCTGATCATTACCATCCTGTCGAACGGGATGAACATCATCGGTCTGGATCCGTATTTCCAGAACCTCGTGAAGGGCGCCGTGCTCGTCCTTTCCGTCTTCGTGACGATAGATCGAAAGAAGATAGGCATCATCAAATGAGCAAGTCGAAATTTCTCATTCAGACGGTGTTTCAACACAGGAGTGACGTTGATGGCAGGTTTGACATTGCATAATTTTGGCATCGCAACGGGGCAGCTTTTTATCAATGGCCGCTGGGTTGAATCGGCGACGGGCGATCGGCGCGATATCTTCAACCCCAAGGATGAAACAAGGGTCGACACCGTCTCGGCCGGGTCTCTCGAAGATGCCGAACGCGCCGTCGCGGCTGCCCGCAAGGCACAACGGGCCTGGAATGCCCTGACACCGATGGAACGCGCAGGCTTTCTGTACAGGCTCGCCGATCTTATCGATTCCCATAGCGAGACGCTGGCACAGATGTTGACCGCGGAGGGCGGCAAGATCCTGTCGGAATCGCGCATCGATGTGGCCTTCTGCGCACTGCTGCTTCGCCATGCGGGTGAAAGCGCCCGCCGTCTTGAAGGCGAAATCCTGCCTGGTGAGAACCACGATGAACAGATCTGGATCCCGCGCGTCCCCTATGGCGTGGTCGTCGGCATCACAGCCTGGAATTTCCCCGCTGCGCTGTTTGCCCGCAAGGTTGGTCCTGCGCTGGTGACCGGCAATACGATCGTCATTAAGCCACACGAGTTGACACCGCTGACGACGCTTGCGCTGGCGGAACTGTGCCGTCAGGCCGGTATTCCCGATGGGGTCGTCAATGTGATCACCGGCGACGGCCGCTCAGTTGGGGCGCATCTTGTCTCCCATCCTGGCACCGACATCGTCTCGATGACGGGATCGGTGCGCGCGGGCAGCGAGATCTATGCTCTTGGCGCCGAACTGATCAAACCCGTACGCCTCGAATTGGGCGGCAAGGCGCCCTTTATCGTCATGGAGGATGCCGATCTCGACAAGGCGGTCGAAGCGGCCGTGACGTCGAAATTCTTCGCAGGTGGTTCGGTCTGCACCTGCAACGATCGCATGTATCTGCATCGCAAGATTCATGACGAGTTCATGGACAAGTTTGTGGCGCGTGTGAGCCGGCTGACTGTTGGTGATCCGACGACCGACGTCAACATCGGTCCCCGCATCAGCGGTGGGGAAGTGGCAAAGCTCTCGCAGATGGTTGCACGCGCCGTGGAGCAAAAGGCAACGTTGCTCAGCGACGTTCAGCCTGCCGGGGCCGACGAGGCCCAATATGAGCGTGGCCATTGGTTCTTTCCGAAGGTGTTCTCGGTTACCTCCAACGATGTCGACATCATGCGTCAGGAAACCTTCGGGCCTGTCATCGCGGCAATGTCGGTCGATGATTTCGATCAGGCGCTCGCGTTCGCAAACGACTCCGAATACGGCCTGTCGGCCTACGTCTTCACGCAGAATAACCGCCGCATCATGCGAAGCGTGACCGAACTGGATTTCGGCGAGATCTACGTCAACCGGCCATCCGGAGAAAGCCCGCACGGTTTCCACACCGGCTATCGCAAGAGCGGGCTCGGCGGAGAGGACGGCAAGCATGGGATCGAGGGCTTCCTGCGCAAGAAGACCCTCTACGTCAACTACGCCTGACCAGCGTAGCCGCGAGACATGCGGCTGGCCGACACGAGGCCGACCGCATGTTTCGCAGGGCTTTGCTAGCCACCTCGGCCTGTGAGCCAAAGAAGTCGCGGTAATGCAGTTGAGGAACGATCGTGCCGCCATGGGCGTGTCACGCATTTATATGGGAGAAACGCATGCCTATGAAAATGACGTTAGCAGCAATCGCGCTTGCACTTGCAAGCACATGCGCCGCCCGCGCTTCGGCCGCCGATTATAAATGGCCAGACAACATTCCGCCAGAAGCCAAAGCCTTGATGGAACCCTTGCCGCTGTCCCCGACCGGACAGGCCGTGCCCGGTTATCCCAATGGGGCGCCGGCGGTTTCCGCCGACACGCTGAAGCTTTCGGATGACGACATCGCAAAGTTGAAAGCAGGCAAGTTTACGGCTGGTCTTGTCATGCATACGATGGACGCAGGCTGGCCACACCTTCAGGTGAGCGGGATCACCTCAACCCTGCAGTCCTTCGGCATTCAAGTTGTCGGCACCACGGATGCCAAATTCAATGTCGGCCAGCAGATCAGTGACCTCGAGCAGATGATCGCGCGCAAGCCCGATGTAATCTTCTCCATCCCGATCGATCCGAAGTCGGAATCGGAGGCCTACAAGAAAGCCGCCGCAGCGGGCATCAAGCTCGTCTTTCTCGACAATGTTCCGGTCGACATGGCGCCGGGCAGGGACTACGTCTCGGTTGTCGCAGCCGACAACGAGAAGAACGCATTCTTCGCCGCCGACGAACTGGCCAAGGCGCTGGGCGGGAAGGGTGAGGTCGGTATCCTGACCCTCGTCTACGACTATTATTATTCTGTCGCGGCTCGCAAGGTTGGAGCGCAGAAGGCATTCGCCCAATATCCCGACATCAAGGTCGATGCCGTCGGGACATTCACGTCGCCCGAAAAGGCTTACGAAGTCGCTACCAGCATGCTGACGGCCAATCCCGACATGAAGGGGATATTCGTTGCGTGGGATACGCCTGCGCAGCAGACCGTTGCTGCTGCCAAGACACTCGGTCGCGACATCATCGTTACGACGAACGATCTCGCAGCCGACAGCGCGGTGAATGTGGCGCGCGGAGAGTTCCTCGCGGTGGGTGCGCAGCAGCCTTATGACCAGGGCGTCGCTGAAGCCAAGGTCGCTGCGCTGGCGCTTCTGGGCAAGCAAGTGCCAGCCTATGTGTCCGTGCCGACGTTGCGCGTCAAGAAGATCAATCTTCTTAGCGCCCTGAAGCAGGTCACGAAGGAAGAGCCGCCGGCGTCGCTGATCAAGCTCTGCAACGACAAGTGCTTCTAAGCCTGTGGTGATATCTGATCCGGCGCAATCGGCGCCGGGTCATTCTTGATGGGTGCTTGTGCCGGTAACCGGCTTGGATTTCAGGAGGCCTTCTTGCCGACCCCGAACGAACCCGCGATCGTCGCCATGGAAAACATTTCCAAATCATTCGGCGCCAACAAGGTGCTGAGAGATGTTTCGTTCGCCGTGCGGACTGGCGAGGTGCATGCGCTGCTTGGCGAAAACGGTGCTGGAAAATCGACCTTGATGAAAGCGCTGATCGGCGTGCATCACGTCGATGAAGGCCGAATTCTTCTCGAAGGTAGCGACGTTACGGCTCTTGCTCTGCGTGACCGGATGGATCGCGGCATCGCGATGATCTTTCAGGAGCTGAGTGTGCTGGCCAATCGTTCGGTTGCGGAAAATCTCTTCCTGCTGCGAGAACCACGGGCGCTGGGGCTTCGTGTGGATCGCAAGCGCATGATACGCGAAGCCGATGCGCTGATTGCGCAATATGGATTCGCACTGAAGTCCACCGATATCGTGGGCGAACTCGGATTCGCCCAACGCCAGATGGTGGAAATCCTGAAAGCGATTTCCCGGCGCGCCCGGCTGATCGTCATGGATGAGCCTACGTCTTCGTTGACGGTACAGGAAGAGGAAACGCTTTTTGCCACCATCGCGCAGTTGAAGACCACCGGCATCGGTATCGTCTACATCAGTCACCGCATGGCCGATGTTCTCAGGTTGAGCGACCGCATATCGATCGTCAAGGACGGGCGCATTGTCGGGCCTTTCCGTCCAGAGGAAACATCCATCGATCATATTGCCGCCTTGATGTCCCGTCCACGCGATGCGCAGATGGAGGATCTGCCGCAGGATGCCTCCGCATCGCCGAAGCGGGCGAGCTTTGCCGGCAACAGTCTTCCGGCCTTGAGCGTTCGCGATCTGTCGACGTCACGCAAACTCGAGGCGATCTCATTCGATATTGCACCGGGCGAGGTTGTCGGGTTGGGGGGGCTGGTGGGCAGCGGCCGTTCGGCGCTCGCCAAGGCTTTGTTTGGCATCCTGCCGGATGTCCGCGGCCAGATAACAATTTCCGGCATGCCCCTTGTGCCTGGTAGCGTCCCGCGCGCAATAGCGGCCGGTGTGGCTCTGGTGCCGGAAGACCGCCGGCTGGAGGGACTGATCGGCGGCCGCTCGCTTGCAGAGAATTTCGCTCTGCCAAGCCTTTCACGCTTTGCGAAGCTCGGCGGCCTTGGCCCTGTCGCTGCCGGCCGCATCAACAGTCTTTTCGACCGCTATCGAAACGATCTGAGCCTTCTCTGCCGCGGGCCGAATCAACCGGCGCAACAGCTCTCGGGCGGAAACCAGCAAAAGGTCGTCTTCGCGAAATGGCTCGCCATGGGGCCAAAGCTGCTCATTCTCGACGAGCCGACATCAGGGGTCGATATCAACGCAAAACGCGAGATGCGGGCGCTTGTGCGTCGCACGGCGGCAACCGGTGTCGGCGTCCTGCTCATCTCCTCCGAGCTGGAAGAACTGATCGATCTCTCCGATCGCATCCTCGTCATGGCCGCCGGCCGTGTGACCCGCAGCATCGAACGCGCAGAGGATGAAAGTCAATTGCGCTCGCTGCTGCAAACCGAGGCCGCCAGACACATGTCACTGCCCAGGAAGGAAGAATGAGCATGGCACAAAAGACCTCCGCTTTTGCCGGACGCGTCGCAACTTTCGCGCGAAATCATATTACCTACGGCATTTTCATTCTGATTACGCTGTATTTCATGATGTTTGCTCCGCACTTTGCATCCTTGACGACCGCGACAGCGGTTTTACGCATCACGGCGATCGTCTCGATCATGGCGATCGGCATGACGTTTGTGATTATCTGCGGCGAAATTGACCTGTCTGTCGGTTCGATGGCAAGCTTTTCGGGCATGATGCTAGCCATGCTTTATGAGCGCGACGTGCCGACATTCCTCGCGCCGCTGCTTGTGCTCCTGCTTGGCGGTGTCGTGGGAGCCGTTTCCGGGCTGCTGGTGACGAGATTGCGCATCCCGTCCTTTCTCGTCACCCTTGGAATGCTGTCGATCTTCTCAGGGCTTGCGCTGACCGTGACCGACACGCGGCCGGTCCCGATTCTCGATGACGACTTTTCGGCTATCTTCTGGAACGGTTCGATTTTCGGAATCCAAGCGCCAATTCTCTGGACACTGGGTCTGACCGCCGCGGGATATTATCTTTTGCACCAGATGGCTTTTGGCAGGCGAGTTTTCGCGACGGGGGGCAATCCGGTCGCGGCCCAATTTTCCGGCGTACGAACGAATGGCGTCAAGATCGCGGCTTTTGTCCTGTCCGGCATGACAGCAGCCCTGGCCGGAATGATGCTTGCAGCTCGCTCGACAGCGGGTAATCCAAGCCTGGGCGCCGGCCTTGAGCTGGACGTCATCGCCGCCGTCATCATCGGAGGGACGAGCCTTTTCGGCGGCTATGGATCGATTGTAGGTTCGGTCGTCGGCGCAATCTTTATCGGCATTCTCGGCTTCGGCCTCCTCGTGATGGGACTGTCGACCAGCATTCAAGAAGTGATCAAGGGAGTGATCATCATTCTGGCAGTTTCGGTCAATCGTCGTTAGCGTATCCCTCTGTGGCCTTCGCCCAGCAAGTCTACATCAATCCTAAATGTAGCAGACCCCGGCAATACGAATGGCCTTTCGATCCGCTGATAGATCTCGTTCACCCTCCTCACCGAGGTTGGCAAGGCCACACAGGAAATCAATCGGGTGTGACACGCTAACGAAGCCGCTGATCCTAAGCGCATTCTCATCGTGAGTGCGGTGGCGTCGCCTTTAGGGATTGGTGGAGATCGGTTTGGTAATTGGTGCAAATGACCGAAGTCCAGCATGCCCACATCAGAGGCCATCGCTTCCCCGCCGAAATCATCGCCCATGCTGTGTGGCTCCATTATCGGTTTCCACTCATCTTTCGCGATGTTGAAGATCTGCACGCGAGCGCGGCCATTGAGGTCTCGTTCCAGACGGTCTCGGAATGGGCGGCGAAGTTCGGCCTCAAATTTGCTCGTCAACTCCGGCAGTGCCAGCGCGGCCAGCTTTCCGACAAGTGGCAATTCGATGAGATGGCGTCTCCATCAAGGGAGAGAAATACTGGCTCTGGCGCGCTGTCGATGCCAATGGCTACGTCCTCAATGCGCTGCTGCAAAGCCGAAGAAACAAGCGAGCAGCGCCCTTGTGCGATCGATGTTCGACAGCAGGCATCACATCGCGCTTCGCTGCCCTGTACGCGCGCACCTTGTCAGTGACGATGCACTTTGGCGACAGGCCTTGCTTCTTCATCAGTCGGATCAGCAACCGCCTGGCCGCCTTCGTACTGCGGCGGATCTGTACGATTTCGTCAAGCACATAACCATCCTGATCGACCGCTCGCCGAAGCCAGTACTTGCGGCCGCCGATGGAAATCACCACCTCATCCAGGTGCCAAATATCCCTTCGCGAGGGCAAGGCTTCTTCCTGCGTAATTGCTTCGCATAAGCCGTTCCGAACTTCCGACCCCATCGACGGATCGTTTCATAGCAAATCACAATGCCGCGCTCCAGGAGCTTTTCCTCGACAAGGGGAACCGGAAATAAAGCCAGACCGCATGGGCGATACTGTGCGGCGGAAAGCGATGGTTCTTGTAGTTGATGATCGGCGTGCTCATCGCGCTCGGTTAGCCGTCAACCGTTAAGCCGCCAACAACTGGACAGCGCCGCCCACGATGAAGACGGCCCAGATGAATGGATTCTGACATGGACACAAATAAGTGCCTAAGCAACGGCAAGCGCGCAGATGCGTCAGCAGAACAAATGAATTTAGAAAAGCTGGTCGAGCAGATTGAGATGGTGACAGAAGCGCATAAGGAGGCTCGAGAGACAATTTATCGCGGCAGTGAGAAAATATGATGGCGCTGGCCGCCGGACGGCAGCCCGGCGAGGGGCCGGTCACTGCAGCCCTCGTTGGGCAGTGGTACCGGATCCTGTCGGCTTCCGTGCCTGCTGCCTGGAACGGATAGCTGCCACGTGACGAAATTGTCTTGACTGATTTCCTCAACGATCTTTAATAGATTGATCCGCTGGACCAACCAGTGGACCGGGGGGCGCAATGGACGAAAGTCCAATCTTGACCGAGGTACCGAACATCGCGCGGAGCCTCGCCCGCCGAACGGCGCGTGACGTCATTGCCGAGAAGCTGACGATCCTGATCGCCACGAATATGCTGCGACCGGGCGACGGGTTGCCGGGCGAACGTGAGCTAGCCAATGTTCTCCATGTCAGTCGCGAAACGGTGCGCGGCGCCATCCATACCCTCGCCGCGCAGGGCATCATCGAGGTTTCGCATGGCAGCCGCAGCCGTGTCGGCAAGGTCGACCTCAGCCACATCACGGTAACGATCGCCTCGCCCAACGCGATCGACGGCTACGATCTGGAATCCGTTCATGCGGCACGTCTCCACATCGAACTCAAGGTCGTCGGCGACGCCGCCGAACGGATCGACGACGCGACGCTGGTGAAGCTGGAGGCCCTATTGGAGGCGCAGCGCCTCAGCGGAGACGACGCGATGCGTTTCCTGATTTGTGACCGCGAATTCCACATTGCGATCTATCGCGCTTGCGGGAACCCGCTCCTCGCCGCTTTTGTCACCGATCTATACACCTACATGATGAATTACCGGCGTAGTGCCATGTCCCGGCCGGGCGCCATCGAAGCCAGTTACAGTGATCATGTCTCAATCATCGAGGCTCTGGCGCGGCATGACCGGGACGCCGCCGTTGCGGCGTTCCAGCATCATCTGACACGTATTTATGAAACGACTGGGGTTCTGCTGGCCAGCGGTAATCCGGCCTGAGCAGCATAAGGAAATCTGCCTGACATGCATGTGGGGGATGGAAAATCTGAGATGGAGCAACCCGAAACCGCACAAAGAACCCAGATCGCCCTCGTCACTGGCGGCGGTACCGGCATCGGTCGCTCCATCGCCAAGGCGCTGAGCGCGGAAGGTTATGCCGTTATCATTACCGGCCGCCGCAGCGATGTGCTGGAAAAAGCCGCTAGTGAACTTGCAGCCGGGACCGGCGGCACGATGCGTGCGATCGCCTGTGATATCGGCGTTGCCGAGCAGGTCGCTGATCTCTTCGGCAAGATCAGAACAGAGTTTGGCCGGCTCGACCTCCTCGTCAAAATGCCGGCAGCGGTGTTCCAGCGATCCCGCTCGAAGACGTCACCTTCGATCAATGGAGCGGCGTGGTCGCGGCCAACCTCACCGGTGCCTTTCTTTGCACGCAGCAGCCTTTCACGCTGATGAAGTCGCAACAGCCCCGCGGTGGCCGGATCATCAACGACGGGTCGATTTCGGCGACGACGCCGAGGCCGAATTCCGCCCCATATACTGCGACGAAGCATGTGATCACCGGCCTCACGAAATCAACCGCGCTCGACGGACGGCCATTTGATATCGCTTGTGGGCAGATCGATATCGGCAATGCCGCAACAGAAATGACCGCGAGGATGAGTTCTGGTGTGCTGCAGGCGAACGGAGAGATCGCCAGCGAACCGACGATTCCCGCCGAGCATGTCGCTCGCGCGGTCGTCTACATGGCAGGCCTTCCGCTGGAGGCAAATGTCCTGACCATGACGGCGGTGATATCCCGGAGGAGGGGATGACCGGCCGATAAAGGCCAAAAAAGGAACAAGTTTGGGAGGGACTTTTATGGCAGGTGTCGAATTTATCGATGTCAGGAAATCATTCGGGGCGTTCCCGGTCATCAAGGGAGTGAACATCGAGATTGCCGACGGGGAGTTTGTGATCCTGGTCGGACCGTCCGGATGCGGAAAATCCACGCTCCTGAGAATGCTTGCCGGGCTTGAGAATATTTCCGCCGGCGAGATCCGTATCGGCAATCGTGCCGTCAATGGAGTAGCGCCGGGCGACCGCGACATAGCGATGGTGTTTCAAAATTATGCGCTTTATCCGCACATGTCGGTGGCACAGAACATGGCCTTCTCGCTGATGCTCAAACGCTCGCCGAAAGCGGACATGGACCAGCGTGTCAAGAAGGCCGCGGAAATCCTTGGTCTCACCAAACTCCTCGACCGCTATCCCCGCCAGCTTTCCGGCGGCCAGCGCCAGCGTGTCGCCATGGGCCGGGCGATCGTGCGCGATCCACAGGTCTTCCTCTTTGACGAGCCACTTTCCAACCTGGATGCCAAGCTTAGAGTCGCCATGCGTGCGGAGATCAAGGAGCTTCATCAACGTCTCTGCACGACGACCGTTTATGTCACGCATGATCAGATCGAGGCTATGACAATGGCCGACAAGATCGTCGTCATGCATGACGGTGTCGTGGAGCAGGTGGGAAAGCCGCTGGATCTCTACGACACGCCTGCCAATCTTTTCGTTGCGGGCTTCATCGGTTCGCCGGCGATGAACATGATCAAAGGCCGCCTCAATTCGGAGAACGGTAGCCATTTCGTTGCGTTGGACGGAACCGTCCTACCGATTGCAAATCCGCCCGCCGGCGCAAAGGATCGCGATCTCGTCTATGGGCTACGTCCGGAATATATCGCGCTCGACGACAACGGTCTGCCGGCGGAGATCATCGTGATCGAGCCGACCGGCTACGAAACGCAGATGATTGTTCGGCTTGGCGGCAGCGACGTCAACTGCATCTTCCGGGAACGGATCAATGCCCGACCTGGCGATACGCTGCGCATTTCCATCGATGTGCCGCATGTCCATCTCTTCGACGCCGAAAGCGGTCAGAGATTGACTATCTGATGCCGCATCCCTGGTAAGCAGGAAGAAGAGGAGTCTTCCGGCTCACCGGTTGATGCGGAAGCATCCGGCAGGTTCGGATGCGATGGTCGTCGCTCACCAAACGGGAAGGTGGGCGCCGGGGGAATTTGCTCCCGTTTTCAAAGGAGGAGTATCATGGCATTCAAGAGACGTGACTTTCTTGCCGCATCGGCGGCAGCGGCCGGTATCGTCGGCCTCTCGCCGCTCGGTATACGCCCATCTTTCGCCCAAGCCGAACCCGGATACACGCCGGAAAAGGGTGCAAGTCTCAGACTTCTTCGTTGGACACCCTTCGTCAAGGGAGACGAGGATGCCTGGCTTGCCAATACCAAGAAGTTCACGGAGGCGACGGGCGTCGAGGTTCGTGTCGACAAGGAGAGCTGGGAGGACATCCGACCGAAGGCCGCCGTCGCCGCCAATGTTGGTTCCGGTCCCGACATAGTGATGTGCTGGTTCGACGATGCTCATCAGTATCCCGACAAACTCGTCGACCTGACGGAACTCGCCACCTATCTCGGCAACAAATACGGTGGCTGGTATGACGGCGTGCGCGGTTATGCAACCCGCGGCGACAAGTTCATCGCTATGCCGCTGACGGCGATCGGCAATGCCGTCGTATATCGCGACAGCCATGTGAAGGCCGCAGGCTTCAGCGAATTCCCCAAGGATACCGCGGGATTCCTCGAGCTTTGCAAGGCAATGAAGGCCAAAGGCACGCCCGCCGGCTTTCCGCACGGCAAGGCCGTCGGCGACGGCAACAATTACGCCCATTGGCTGCTTTGGAGCCATGGCGGCAAGATGGTGGACGAAAGCGGCAAGGTGACGATCAACAGCCCTGAAACGCTGGCGGCCATCCACTATGCACAGGATCTTTATGCGACCTTCATCCCCGGCACGGAAAGCTGGCAGGACATCAACAACAACCGGGCCTTCCTTGCCGGGCAGGTATCGCTGATCGCAAACGGCGTTTCGGTCTATTATTCGGCTAAGAAAGATCCGAAACTTGCCGAAATCGCGGCCGATATCAGAACCACAAACTTCCCGGTTGGCCCAGTCGGCAAGAGTGTCGAGCTGCACCAGACGAGCTCGTTGGTCCTTTTCAGCCATACCAAATATCCGGAAGCAGCCAAGGCCTATATCAAGTTCATGATGGAAGGCGACCAGATGAACGCCTGGATCCAAGGATCGAGCGCCTATTGCTGCCAACCCCTGAAGGCCTTTGCCAACAATCCCGTCTGGACCGCCGATCCGATCCATGCGCCCTATGCACGCGCCTCGGAAACGCTACGCCCGAACGGCTATGCCGGTCCTCTGGGCTATGCTTCTGCAGGGGTGATGGCCGATTACGTGCTCGTCGACATGTTCGCAGCCGCCGTGACCGGCCAGATGACGCCAGAGGATGCGATGAAAGAAGCTGAGCGCCGCGCAAACCGTTACTACAAGGTTTGATGCCCGCGAAGATCTGCAGCATGTCGGTGACGGCATGCTGCGACTGTCTATCAGGAGATAATACCATGTCGACCGTCACATCCGGGGATCCGACGCGCAGCCCGATCAAATCGCTCATGCAGAACAACAATGTGCTCGGCTTCCTCTTCATGTTGCCGGCTGCCGTCTTTCTGGTTTGTTTTCTCACCTATCCGCTGGGACTTGGGGTCTGGCTCGGTTTCACGGACACGCGGATCGGACGTGCTGGGAGCTTTATCGGATTGGAGAACTATGTATTCCTGGCCAACGACTCCGTTTTCTGGCTGGCAGTCTTCAATACGTTGCTCTACACCTTTGTTGCCTCTATCCTGAAATTCGTGCTCGGCCTCTGGTTGGCCCTGCTTCTCAATCAGCATCTGCCATTCAAGTCGTTCTTCCGAGCCATCGTGCTTCTGCCCTGGGTCGTTCCGACGGTGCTTTCGGGGCTGGCATTCTGGTGGATCTACGATTCCCAATTTTCCATTATCTCATGGTCCCTGATGAAGATGGGCCTGATCAATGGCCCGATCAATTTCCTCGGCGATCCGACCAACGCGCGCATCTCGGTCATCATCGCCAATGTCTGGCGCGGCATTCCCTTCGTCGCGATTTCGCTGCTAGCCGGCCTGCAGACCATTCCTGCTTCGCTTCAGGAAGCGGCCTCCCTGGATGGCGCCACAAGTTGGCAGCGCTTCCGTTATGTCACGCTGCCGATGTTGACGCCGATCATCGCCGTTGTGATGACCTTCTCCGTGCTGTTCACGTTCACGGATTTCCAGCTCATTTATGTGCTGACCAAGGGTGGGCCGGTCAATGCGACGCATCTGATGGCGACGCTTTCCTTTCAGCGCGGTATCCCTGGCGGTCAGCTCGGTGAGGGTGCGGCAATCGCGGTTGCAATGGTTCCCTTCCTGCTCGCCGCCATCATGTTCAGCTTCTTTGGTCTGCAGCGCCGCAAATGGCAGCAGGGTGGACAGGACTGAGGTCGGGAGAACGCCATGAAAACCAAAGCGAACTCTGCCAATCCCGTTCTTACCGACAATGTCGAAGGCATGGGCTATCTCAACCGCCTACCTCGGCGCATCGTCATGCTCTATCTGCCAATGGCGGTCTTTGTCTTCGTGCTCCTGTTTCCCTTCTATTGGATGGCCATAACGGCCATCAAGCCGAACGAGCAGTTGACCGATTACAATAATTACAGCCCCTTCTGGGTCGTGGGGCCGACACTCGATCACATCAAGTACCTATTCTTCGAGACGTCGTATCCAGGCTGGCTCTGGAACACGATATTGGTGGCGGTCGGATCGACCGCGTTGTCGCTGCTGGCTTCAGTTTTTGGCGCCTACGCAATCGAGCGCGTGCGCTTTACCGGCTCGCGTCCAATCGGGTTGCTGATCTTCCTAGCCTACCTCGTTCCGCCTTCGATCCTTTTCATTCCCTTGGCCTTCATTGTCTTCAAGCTCGGGATCTACGATTCTAGGCTGGCTCTCATCTTCACCTATCCAACCTTCCTCATCCCATTCTGCACTTGGTTGTTGATGGGTTATTTCAGGTCGATACCCTTCGAACTGGAAGAAAGCGCACTGGTCGATGGCGCCGACCGCTGGCAGATCCTGATGAAGATCATCCTCCCGTTAGCAGTGCCCGGGCTCATATCGGCCGGCATCTTCGCCTTCACGCTGTCCTGGAACGAATTCATCTACGCGCTGACCTTCATTCAATCCTCGGAAAACAAAACCATTCCGGTTGGAGTTTTGACGGAGTTGGTGCGCGGCGATGTCTTCGAATGGGGATCGCTGATGGCGGGCGCCCTATTCGGTTCATTGCCGGTCGTGATCCTCTACTCCTTCTTCGTCGACTATTATGTCTCATCGATGACTGGTGCAGTGAAAGAATGATGCTGAGAACGTATTGCCACCGGGTGGTGGATATTAAAGGGTCTTCCCGGCTTCATCGCTATGACCACGATCAACCTTCTCCACGCCATCTGGATCATCTGTTCCTGCGGATTGACCAGTCTGCCTGTGCAGGGCGATTATAGGAGCAGTAGCTATCTGGTCGTGTTTCCCGATGAAGATTGAGTGGAGAGTAGGTGGTGAGCGCCGTGCAGCCTTACGGCGGCCGGTTTCACACCACCTCTCAGCAGCCTCTGTCACCACGAAAGGCGGCTGGGATAACGACCGCATGCAGTTGAGTGATCCTACTGTATTCAACAGATCGCTCGAAGCCTGCAGTCACATAGGGGTCAAACCGGAAATACAGCAAAAGCTGGCGGAACTGATGAAAGTCTCGCAAGCCAATGTGCGGTTTGAGTTTTGCCGACGGATCATGATGGGTTACGTCAAAGGCACGATCTCTTATGACGACTATTGTTCACTTCGTCCGAGATTACGCCATGTCCGACAGTATCGCGAGGGCTTTGAGGATCGACCGGTCAGCTTTGGAAAGCATGCATGATCAGAAGCACGGAAACGGCGTCTTTCCGGTCACAGCGAAGATGGATTCTGGTGAAACTTTCAAAGGCAGCACCATCAATTCAAAGAAAAAGGGCCGCCATTTTTCGCTCCAGTCCTCACGTAGATCGACGACATGCTCCGGTGACAGTGACAGTCCCAAACCGATGTCGACCTTCCAGATCAAATGTTCGGATGGGCGGACAGGAAACGCCATCATCACGATTGCATCCGACAACATGTCAGCGACCGGAAAGGTGACCCTTTCCGATGGTAGTAAAGGACGCGTTATTGTTGGGCAGCCGCGGTAGATGTGAAGTCTATGTTCGAACAGGCAAACCGCAGAGCGCAGGGGCCCAAATGGGAATGCCCGAGCCAAACCACGAAACAATTGGAAGAGACCATACGGAACGACCATGTCACTTCTCGGTAGCCTGTTTGCAAGAAAGGAATCGTCAGGCGGTTTGCAGGCCGGGTCTCTCGATAAGGTTGAGCCCCGCTCCCTTTTCGCCGAGCCGCCTGTTGGCGCTGACCATACGCGGAAAGGCATTCTTCTTTATCGACCATATCCTCCACCGCCAGCGGGTAGTATCTGGTCTAAGATCGGAGGGCTACCAAATTTGCCAGAAGATATCGAATGGCCGCGAGGAATCTCCTACGAGCGTAATGTGCCATTGCATTTCTTGGCGCAGATCGAATGCGCCGATCTGCCTCGTATCGACAATCGCCTCCCCGAGCAGGGAGCATTGTTCTTCTTCGCGAGCCAGGACGAAGAGCAGATATGGAACGAGGGCGATCCGCAAGCACGGATTCGAGTGATCTATTCGACGAACGCGGCTCAAGCGCCGTTGCGATCCGCCCCGGATGATCTGCCACCGATTTCTGATCACACCGCAGATAAACCCTATGGCCCTGTCTGAAAATTGCCTGGTGAAGACGGCCCGTCGATCCAGCTGGAATGGCCACTCAAATCTGCGGTCTTCGACACGTGGCCGGACGAGTATGCGATCAGCACGCCTCTGGATCCGGACTACGGTGCGACGCTCGAAAGACGCCGAGTTGCGTCGATCGTCGCAGCGACAGGTTTGCCAACATCCTCCGGGGAAGGACCGTGGTGGGAGCAGAGCAGGACGTTCAAGCTTCCATCCGCTCGCTTCACGCGATTTCCTTCGGCAACATTTTTATCGAACGTATCGCACGGGTTATAATTCAAGATTCATATCATCGACTGAATGCGCTACCAAACGCCTTGGCCGAGGCTCCACAATGGATCGCGGCGGCGACACAGACCGATCTGGCTGAAAAAACGAGCGATGAAGACCGAATCCGATTTAACGCATGGCTCGAAAATTCGCGTACGACCCTGACATCTCCGGCAACTTTAATCTCCATCTCCCTGGACTACTCACCCGAGGGATTGCCGGCGCGATTGCCCTCTCGGCGTCGAAGCCGGAAATCGCCGCGGTCATCCCTGAACACTTCTACGAGATGCTGGAGCGCGATCATCTGCCCGTCCTCCAGGAGAAACGGTACACGAGAGGTGGGTGGGGAACGTGGAAGCTTGAGGCCCGTAATCATCAGATGTTGGGTAACGTGTCCGGCATCCAGGAAACGCATCAATTGTATCAACCAGGCGGGCGTGGCGACACCGCTAGCAACGAAGATGTTTGTCTTCTGAGGCTCGCGTCGGATCCGGGTATCGAGCTAATGTTTGGCGATCTTGGCGTCGCCAACTTCTGGATAGAAGGTGAGGACCTGCGTTCGCGACGATTCGACAGATGCTTTGCGCAGATCGAAAGTCATTGACCCTCTAACGCTTTTGGGGCGCCTGTCGTTGACACGGAAAGCGACGGAAAACTAGAGAACGGATTTGGATAGCACGAGAATTCGGGCGGATGACTTTGTCGGTGCTCTTTTGGTGTTCGGCTTGCTCTTCAAGCGGCTCAATGCCGGTGACTGT
>NZ_SLZG01000044.1 GCF_004341625.1 Rhizobium sp. BK376
TTGCAGTGGACCGGCCTGAACCAACCAAGCCGCATCAACTGCGCAATGCCCCGCGCATCCTTCTTGTCGGTCTTCACCGGCATCGTCTTGAAGGCCGCACGCACGTGCCGCGTCTCGATCAGCTCGACCGCCAGACCCGTCTTCGCCATCCCGGCATAAAGCCATTGCGACAGGGGGCCAGCCTCAAGGCCGATCCGCTCCATGGCCACGCCGTGCTCGGCAAACCAGGCGGTCAGCGCATCGGGCTCGCTGAGGACCTTCGCTTCCCGCACGATGCGGCCATCCGCATCCACCACGCACACACTCGAGTATTCCAATGATACGTCGATGCCGGCATACTGCTTCATGGTCGTCTCTCCGTGATGCTATGGAGCAGGCCACTCCTGACTCCGCGACACCATCATTGTGAGGGACGACCACCAAACCTTCAAACTCGGCTGGCTGGGCTCCGCCCGTTACACCATCTAGAAAACTCTCTGGAGGCCAATCATGCCGATAACAACAGATCAAACTCAAGTACGGACCGCTACCCCCTTCGATCTTGGTGCAATTTTCGTCTCGTTGGCTCTGTCACCTGGCAGCGAGAAAATGTCCCGCCACAGCATCAGTGGAGGCGACATCGCCGGTTTGTTTGCGTGCTTCGCCAGAAGGCCAAACGGCGAAAGAACACATTGTACCCATTGGTCGTGATCCAAGAGGTCGGGCTGGATGGCTTCTGGTTAGGACGAGTGCTGAGCAAGGAAGCTTGGATAGAGAGCCACATTGTAGAGGCCGCATCGATTGCCATGCCGCGCCGGCATCGCCCGGCGAAGACCGACTGTATCGACGGTGAGATGCTGATCCGGGCTTTGATTGCGTGGAAACGTGGCGAGCCTCGTGCGTGCTCAATGGTCAGGCTTCTCACACCCGAAGAAGACGACAACCGACGGATCGGGCGGGAGCGGAAAACTCTGATTGCCGAGCGCGTCTTCCACGTCAATCGTATAAAAGGACTACTCTTCGCGCAAGGAATACGGGACTACGAACCTGTCAATCGCGATCGCCGCCAACGTCTGGATGAGCTTCGAACTGGCGATGGGCGTCCGCTATCAAAACACCTGAAGGCCGACGTCTGCAGAGAACTTGATCGCCTCGAATTGTTGCTCACACAAATCAAGGCTGTAGAAGCTGAGCGAGATGCCCTGATCGTCCGCGAGACGTTGGAGACACCGAAGGAAGCGACCGCTCTTTTTGGCATCAAAGGAATAGGGCCGGAATTCGCTACGATCCTTTACACGGAAGGGCTGTTCCGACATTTCGACAACCGACGCCAAATCGCACCTTACGCAGGCCTTGCCCCTCCCCTTGGCAAAGCGTTAACGTCAACCGCGAACAGGGCGTCTCCAAGGCAGGAAATCCGCGTTTACGAGCGACCATGGTCGAGCTCGCTTGGCTATGGTTGCGGCATCAACCGAAATCGACATTAGCGTTATGGTTCAAAGAGCGCAGTGCTAGCAACGCCGGCCGCTTAATCGTGGCGCTCGCGCGTGAGCTACTCGTGGCTCTCTGGAAGTATGTAAGCTCCGGTGTCGTGATCGAAGGTGCAATCATGAAAACCGCTTGAAGCCGGAATGTCTGTGAAACGAAAATTCGAATCCTCAGGACCTGATCAGTCCTGGCGGATCCAGGTGAACGGACCGGGAATCCTTTTGGCCTTTAAATGCCGATCTTGAGTTTGGTTCCGTTCTCCTGAGCCCGTGCCCGTCGAATGCGGGAAAATGGTGCAGCCGCTGAGAGCGGCGACCGAGAACCGGGCCGGTAATTGCTATGGGCTCAGACCAAGGATCCGCTCACCAAGGAGAAATACGATGCCACTCGAATGAACAATTGACAGAAGACCTGATGTGAGGAGATTCGAACTTGCGACCAGTGATTTAGTCACACAGCAGGCAGCGGATCTGTACCCTCGCTTAGGATTTCCAGATATCTGCGGTAGCCGACACCGCCAACCAAGCATTCCAAGCTGCTACTCGGATTATCGATCTTTTCAAGGAGGATAGAGAGAAGATTACAACCGAAAGCGACCGAGCCGGATCGGCCCTTCGTATTCACGAACTCTTTCAACAAAACCCCTTCATATGGCAAATCAGATTGTTCAAATGACAGGCCTTTCCGGGCCGACCGTCAATGCCGCGCTCCGGGGCCCTTCGTCACCTCGCAAGTCTGGTCCTTCCCATGTCGTCGTCAGCAGGTTGAAACCCCTTGGATCCACACTCACCGCGAACCATCGTATAAGCCCGCTGACAAACTGGATCGCCCGGCAAGGCCCCCTGCCGAGTCCGAAAGATTTCTCACGGATCGAAAAGCCCGCTTTGACGCATCTCAAAGCTGGGATTTTCGATGGCATTAGAATGTATGAGAAAACCGTTTCATGCCTTCATGCCAACGAGGATTAGGACCATGGCAGCAGAGAACCTTTTACTGACTTGGGATGAGCCGGTATACGTGCACGTCCCCATGTACTCTCCTCAGATCATCCACGATCCGAGAGAGGCATTGGCGTTTTTGACAGCCGACTGGGCTGGATCGCGCGACAAGCATGAGTTTGCGCGCGAAATTTGCTCTGCCGCCATTCTCGGGCAGGTATCCAGCGAAACTGCACGCGAAGTATTTGTTGAGGCAGCGGTTGCCGCCAGGAAGGTTGGCTGCACGCCCTAAACAGGTGGTTGAGCCCCTCATAGGACTAGCTTTGTCCACTCCGGGGAGTGCTGTCGAGCTTCGACAATCGCTGTCGTTCGCAAAGAGCAAGCAGCCGCTGGATGGTTGGCAAGGTTGGTGGGCAAAAGCAATCATGGCGGCGAAGGCAGCCGCTGCTTAAGCGAGCCCCGTGTCACTTGTTGGGAGGACGGCAGAGGTTTGGACGGAGGAGAGCGATATTGCAACCCTGAAACAACACGGTGCGCATATGCTGACGCAGGTCCGGACGGCCGAACTCGACGGCGACCTTCGTGACCGGTTGCGGATGCTTTTCCGACTAACAGAACCTATGCGCGACCAATCTTCAAGCCGAAACCACCTCTGCAGCGTGCTGCCTGACCCCAGAGAGATTACCGGTCCCGACATCAGCACCATTTAGCCATTGGACTTTCGTGGATCATCCCTCAATTGAGGAGATCCTTGGTCTAATTCAGCAAGCCACAATGCCCTCTACCGCAAATGCCGCGGCTAACATTCGCTCGTCTTGTCCCCTTGGAGCAGATAGCAGCAATCCCGCCGGCATACCGGCCTCTCCCGTGCCACAGGGGAGCGATACACCGCACCAATCAAGGAAGTTGCCGATCATCGTGTTGCGCAGGGTACGGGCATTGACCGTGACGAAGAGCTCGTCATCCGCCTCCAGTGGTGCAATTGCAGGGGCGACGTGCGCGATGCTCGGATAGGCGACAAGCTCATTGGGGGCAAGCATGGCGCTGACCTCCTTGATGAGCTGCTCGCGCACCTGCAGGATTTGGAGATAGCCAACCAGCGTGATCTTTTCGCCAAGACGTGTGCGGGCAACGACCCGGCGATCCATGCGCTGTGCTTCTGGGCCCGCCAGCCGGCGATGATGAAGGGCGAAGGCCTCGGCGGTCACCAGCGGTCCATGTTCCGCCACCGCTTGAAACAGGCTGTCGAAAGCTGGAAATGCCGCGTGCCGCACCTTGACGCCGGCAGCACTCAGCCGGGCAAGTCCCGCCTGAAAAGCTTGCGCCACCCCGTCTTCAACATCGTCCATGACAACGTTGGTGGGGACGACGATCGACAGGTCTTCCGGATTTGCGCGCACGACATTAGGTGCCTCCCGGCCACGCATGGCCGCATCCACCCAGACGGCATCCTGGACGCTTCGGCAAAGTGGGCCGAGAGAATCGAGGCTGGTCGCCAGGGGGAATACCCCGACCATACTGTAGCGGCCACGGCTCGCCTTGTAGCCGACGAGCCCGTTGAAGGCGGAGGGAATGCGCACCGAGCCGCCGGTATCGGTGCCGACCGACACCGGCACCAGGCCCGACGCGACGGCAACGGCGGAACCCGACGAAGACCCACCCGGTATCCGGGCGACATCCGACGCCCGCGGATTGAGAGGCGTGCCATAATGCGGATTAAGGCCGAGACCGGAAAAGGCAAACTCGCTCATATTGACCCGCCCGACGGCGATCATACCGGAAGCTTTCAGCGCCGCGACGACATCCGCATCCTCTAACGCAGGCGCGGCATCCGCGAGCACGACCGATCCCGCCGTGGTCGGCAGGCCTTTCACCGCGAAAAGATCCTTCCAGGCGACCGGAATGCCGTCCAGCAATCCGAGCGACCGCCCTTCCCGCAATCGTCGCGACGATGCAGCCGCCTCTTCCTTCGCCCGCGCATCGAGCAGCGCCGTGAAAATCGCCTGGTCGGAATGGGTGCGGATCGCATCCAGGGTTTCCTCGACCAAGACGACGGGATCGAGGCTGCCGGACTGAAGCAAGACCGCCAGCTGCGCGATAGATTTGCCGAGATGGCTCTGCATCATGGTCCCTCGTCTCCCCTGCCGCCGACAAGCTGCATCCAGCGGCGTACCAGATAGTTGTGCTCATCCATCGTCGTGTTCCAAACCGCGATGCAATTGGCACGTTGCCAATACGAACCGCCGCTGCGCACCGATCCGGCTCTTATCCGGATCTGTCCATCCGGGCCGGGCAGATCTTCGACGGCGGCCCCGCCCTCGTACCAATAATCCCATTCCGCCGGCGTCATGAACTGGCGCGATCGCTGCGGCGTCGAGATATAGTATCCCTGGCGCGCGACAACGGCACCCGGCCAACCTGATATCCACCAGTTCAGATAGTCGTAGGCGACATCGAGCAGACGACCGCTCAAGTGTTTTGAAAGGCAGAGGCCTCCGTGCCAGGCGCGATAGCCTTCGGCGGGCACCGCTTGCTCGACCGGCACTCCCTTGGAATTCAGGATGCCGATACCCGGCGACCACATGCTTTGCACGTTGGTCTCGCCGGCAACCATCAACCGTGCGGCATCCTCGGCAGTCTTCCAGAAGCCGCGGAAAAAGCCGCTTTTCTTGCGCTCCTCCAGCAGATCGATCAACTGGTCGATCTCTTGAATCGACATGTTGCCGACATTATCAAACGACATCAGACCCGCGGCCTGGGCCGCCAGTGCCGCATCGAAAATGCCGATCGCAGGTTCATCCACCAGAGCCACCCTGCCCGCCCACCGTTCATCGAACAGCGCGCTCCAGGAATGCATGCCGACGTCACCCTTTGCGAGATCCGTCCGATAAGCGAAACTGTCGAAATTGTGCGTGGTCGGCAGCATGGAGATGAAGCGCGATGGTGTATCGCCCAAGGCGAGGTTCGGTTGGACGAACAGCTTGCGGGCGGGGACATCACCGAGACCCAGCCGCGGATTGGGTCCGATATGCCCGGTCTTGGTCAGGTCGTTGACTTCTTCCCACAAGACAATGCGTTCGGTATCGATCGGCTGGATAGCCCGCCAATGCCAGACGATGTCGAGATTGTGAAAGCACTGATCGTAGATGTCGTAGGTTTCCGGCTGGCGCGCCGCCTTGTACTGCGTCGTCAGGAAGTCGTTATTGTCGAACGTCACATCGATGCCGAGATCCGCCTGGGCGCGAAGCCGCAGTTCTTCCAAAAGCGAGATTGCCGTGCCGAGGATGCGCAAACGCGGCCGCCCCGCCAGGTGCAATGCGGGCGCGGGTGTCGATACGGATTTTGCTGCGGGGTGGTGCTTGTTCATGAAGGATCCGGTTGTGCTATTGCGCCACAATCGGGAGGACTGCAGCGGAAGGTAGTCGCGATGCCGGTGCCAGTGTGAAGGCTTCGAAAGAGCGTTTCAACACGGCGCCGTCCAATCCATCCAGGATAAATACCAGACGCGACCTGCGGTCGTCAGACGGCCACTGCGCCATATGCACCGGCGTATGTACCAGATGCTGGACGCCGTGCACCGCAACCGGTCGCTCTTCGCCACTGAGGTTAAGTATGCCCTTCACGCGCAGAACGCGTTCCCCATGCCGATTGAGCAGCATGGTCAACCAGAGCCCGAAAGCCGTCCAATCGACGGGCCGGTCTACGCTTAGTGAAATCGAGGAAATGGCCGCCTGATGCGGTTCGCCATCCGAGGAGACGAGCTGCACCGGCTCCTCGCAGTAAAAGCCGCTTTGGGACAGGCTCATCCCGGGCGAGGCATTGCCTTGCATGGCGACAAGCGCGGATAGATCGAGATCGGGATCAGCGGCAATCAGGATCGGAGAATCGGGATTAAGCACTCTCAGACGAGCCCGAAGGGCTTCTCGCTCGCTATGCGCATCGAGATCGGTCTTGGTGATGATCAACCGATCCGCGACCGCCGCCTGCCTGTTGGATTCGATATACGTACCGAGTTGATGCAGCCCATTCACCGCATCGACCGTCGTAATCACATTGCCGACACAGAAGTGATGCCGGAGCACAGGATCGGCCTTGATGGTCGACAAAACAGGAAAAGGATCGGCAAGGCCCGTGCTCTCTATGATGACGCGACGGAACGGCGGCAACAGCCCGCGTTCACGGCGCGACAAGAGTTCCTTGAGCGCGGCGGCAAGCTCGCCGCGCACCGTGCAGCATACACATCCCGACCGCAGCAGCACCATCTCGCCGTCCACGCTTTCGACGAGATCGTGATCGAGCCCGATCTCGCCGAATTCGTTGATCAGAACTGCGGTATCGGCAAATGCCGGAGCCGTCAGGATGCGTTTGAGCAATGTCGTCTTGCCGGAGCCGAGAAAGCCCGTCAGCAGATTGATCGGCAGGAAGCCGTCCGTTTCAACCAGCATGCCCCGCCTCCATCCTCGCGATGAAGGCGGGGTCAAGGGGATCGCAGGACCGATCGACAAGCCGTTCGGCCGCCGGCCAGAGATGGCCGAGATCCTCGATGATCTCGGTCCTGCCCGTTCGCGTCGACAGAACGAAGGACGCGCCCTGCCAATCGGACAGAACGAGGCCGAAGCCTGAAAGCATCCCGTTGGCGGCACGCACACGCTCTGCGCGTTCGCGCCGCCGCTGGTGACTGGCGTGACTACGAGTGAAGACACCGGGTCGTGCCGCGGCGTCAGTCCAGTGCTCGTTGCCACCGAGCACACCACACAGTGAACACAAGGCACTCGCCTCCTTCCGATTGACGCTTCCGGCGCTTTCAGCCTGGCGGGCTATTTCTTGCGCGGAAAGCGCGTAGCAAAATCATCGGCGATCTCGTTCATCGTGACGAACTTTACGCCGGGATGCTTGATCATATGCGCGTAGAGTCGTTCGAGCATCATCAGGACCTGCGGACGACCGGAAACATCCGGATGGATGGTAATCGGGAAGACGGCATAATCCATCTCCCGATAGACCCAGTCGAACTGGTCGCGCCACATCTGCTCGATATCATGCGGATTAACGAAGCCATGGCTATTCGGGGACTTCTTGATGAACATCATCGGCGGAAGATCGTCGAGATACCAGGAGGCTGGGATTTCGATCAGATCGGTTTCAGTTCCGCGCTTCAGCGGCACCATCCACTCCGACGGCTTGCGCGAATAGTCAATCTTCGTCCAGCTGTCGCCGACACGCACATAATAGGGCGTGAAGTCATTGTGCATGAGCGAGTGATCATACTTGATGCCGCGCTCAAGAAGCAGCTCATTGGTGACATTGGAGAATTCCCACCAGGGCGCAACGTAACCGGTCGGGCGCTTGCCGGAAAGCTTGGTCACCAGCTCGATGCACTTGTCGAGGATTTCCGTTTCCTGCTCACGCGTCATGGCGATCGGATTTTCATGGCTGTAGCCGTGGATGCCGATTTCGTGGCCGGCCTCGGCGACCGCCTGCATCTGTTCCGGGAAGGTCTCGATGGAATGGCCTGGAATGAACCAAGTCGTCTTGATGCCGAAGCGTTCGAACAGCTTCACGAGCCGCAGGCTGCCGACTTCGCCGGCAAACAAACCTCTCGAAATATCATCGGGCGAATCCTCGCCACCATAAGAACCGAGCCAGCCGGCCACCGCGTCGACGTCAACTCCGATACTGCACAAGATTTCCTTTGCCATGGGATTACCTCCTTCGGTTTTCTGTTATCAATGAGCTGGGATGACGGTGGCGTCGGCCGGATCCCAGGCAAGCATGACCTCGGCGCCCACGGAAAAGGCGCCCGGCCGGTATTTGTCGATATGTGCTTCCAGTGCGAGGCCGCGCCCGTCGGGAAGGCTGACACCGATCTGCGAGATATGGCCGACGACGTCGATCCGGTCGACGCGGGCGCCGACGACATTGCCGCCAAACATGCCGGCAAGGCGTTCCCGCGCAGAGGCTCCGGCGACATGGACTTCGATCGCCTCCGACGGAATGACGATATTGACCTTGCTTGAAAGGCCGCCATTCGCGCAGCCTGACAGCATGCCGAACGATGTCGAGACGACCGTGTTATCGGCCTGCATGCCCGCCACGTCGCCTTCGAAAATGGTATTGCGACCGATGAACTGTGCGACAAACGGTGTGTTGGGACGTGTATAGAGCTGATGCGGCGGGCTGATCTGCTCGACCCGGCCTTGGTTCATCACGACGATCCGATCCGACAGCGCCAAAGCTTCCGATTGGGCATGCGTCACGAACACGAAGGTGACGCCCAATCTTTTCTGCAGCAGCTTCAATTCGTTCTGGATAGCCTTGCGCAGATTGGCGTCGAGCGCGCCCAGCGGCTCGTCGAGAAGCAGCACATCCGGCTCAACCACCAGTCCCCGCGCAAGCGCGATGCGCTGGCGCTGGCCGCCTGAAAGCTTGTCCGGCTTGCGGTCGGCAATATCTTCCAACCCGAGGGTTGCAAGAATGCGGTCGACGCGCTCGTCCCGCTCGGCCTTCGACACGCCCTTGACCTCAAGGCCGTATCCGACATTGCGACGAACGGTCATGTGCGGAAACAGGGCATAATTCTGGAAGATCATCGACGTCGGCCGCTTCTGCGGCTGCACGTCGTTGATGCGCTCGCCTTTGATCATCATGTCGCCGGAGGAAATGCTCTCGAAACCGGCGATCATGCGCAGCGTCGTCGTCTTGCCGCAGCCGGACGGACCCAGAAAGGCGATGAATTCGCCCTTCTTGATCGCAAGATTGAAATCGATGACCGCGGGCGTGCCGTTGTCATAGACCTTGCCGACATTGATAAGTTCCAGGTCATACATCATGAAGGATCTCCAGGCGTGAACAGAGAGGCCGGACGGCCTCCCTGCTAAGCGTGTGACAGACGGTCAAGGCCCGACACATCCGATCAGGCGTTGAGGAATTCGTCCCACTTCTGGATGAGGTGGTCGTATTCGTCCGGCCACTGATGCCAGTAGGCGACATTCTTGGCGCGTTCTGACAGCGAGCCACCATCGCGAAGGTCACCTTCCTTGATGCCCCGCTCGGTAGCGCCCGCCCACGGCTTGCCCTCGTACCAGAAGGCATATTTCTCCGGCGCCATGACCTTCTGGATATTGGTTGACGGCGAGTAGTACCCCTGCTCCGACACCGCGATGCCGGGCTCGCCCGACAACCAGTAGTCGGCATAGGCGATCACCGCATCCTTGTTGGGCGTGCCCGAAATCATCGACGGACCGATCGCCCAGCCGCGATAGCCTTCCTTCGGCACCGCGTATTTGCACGCCTTGCCTTGCGCCTTCACGGCCATCACGGCCGGCTGCCAGGCGTCGCTGACGACCATTTCGCCCGAAGCCATGAGGTTGACCAGTTCGCCGAAATCGCCCCACAGGGCGCGGAACTGTCCGTCCTTCTTCTTGGACACCAGGAATTTTGCCGCTTCGTCGATTTCGGCAGCACTCGGATTGGCCGGGTTCTTGACGTTCGAAAGCCCGAGCGTGTTCATTGCCATGATGGCCTGCCCGAAGGCGATCAGCGGGTCGGTGTTGAGGCCAGACTTGCCCTTCCACTTCGGATCGAAGATCGCCGCCCACGTGTTGGCCTCCTCGGCCGACAGCACATCGGGATTGTAGCCGATGGAATCGTAGTTATAGACGGCCGGTACCATGTTCAGCGTGGTCTTGGCGTCGTCGGCCCAGATCTGGCCGACGATCTGCTGCTTCGCATCCCACTTGTCAGAGGGGGTCGTGAAAGTGTCGCGTATATTGGCCCAGTTCTTCAAGGACGCTGCCGGAATGGGCTCGACATTGTTGGTCATGACGATCGACGGCAGGCGCTCGCCGATGATCTCCCAGCAATCATAGTCCTTCGAACCGGAAAGGATCTTCGTTTGCGCATCGGGGAAGGTCGCAGCCGTGCCCGAAGTCTGCCCGACGCCGCTCGCCTTGCGGAAATCGTCGAGGATTCGCTCCTGAACGGTGACCGAAAGGCCAATGGTGCGCAGCTGTTCCTTGGCGAGGTCGCTTGCCTGTGCATAGGCCGCCCGCGACGACAGGAACGGCGTGCCGCCGCCAATCGCCAGCGCCATGACGCCGGCGGATTGCTTCAACAGAGAGCGTCTGTTCATTTCCATTTTGGACATCTCAAGTTCTCCAGTGCTGATTGCTGTTCCCTCAGCCCTTTGCGGGCCTGCTTCATTCCCCTGTCGCGTAATGATCGGTCTCTGCCGGACACCTGCGATCAGTACCGCCCCACGAGGAGGCCACCATCGACGACCAGAACCTGGCCGGTCATGTATCTCGCGCTCTTCGAGGCGAGAAATGCGATCACGTCGGCGATATCCTCGGGCTCGCCCAGCCGGCCCATCGGGATGAATTCCGCCGCCTTCTCGGCACCCGCCGGGCCAAGCGAATTCTCTTCGGAAAGAAGCTGCGCCGTGCGGATATAACCGGGCGCAATGCCGTTGACCCTGACGCCGTCCTTTGCCAGCTCAACGGCAAGCCCGCGCACCAGGCCGACCACGCCGGATTTTGCGGCCGAATAGTGGACGTGTTCGTCCCACCCGTAGGCCACGCCCATGATGGAGGAGAGCGCGATGATGCTGCCTGATCGCCGCGCCCGCATGCCGGGGGCTGCGGCTCGCACCAGCCTGAAGATGCCCTTGAGATCGACATCCATGGTCAGGTCCCATTTGTCGTCGCTGAGTTTGTCGAGCGGCGTTCGATGGGCGATGCCCGCATTGGCGACGATGACGTCGATCTTGCCGAAGCGTGCCACCACGTCCTCGACCAGACCGTTGGCAGCCTCCGTCGAGCGCACGTCATAACGACGGAACTCCGCCGAACCGCCGGCAGCAAGAATATGGCGGACGGTGCCCTCGCCTTCTGCCTCAAGAATGTCGGTGACGACGACATGATCGCCGAGGGCGGCGAATGCCTTTGCGGTCGCCTGGCCGATACCGATACCTGCGCCGGTGACGATGACAACGCGCTTTTCTGGATTATCCATCTGCATCTTCCTTTCAGAGCATCACGTCGCCGGAATTGGGTCCGAGCGTTTGGCCGACGAAGAGGCTTGCTGCCGGCGAGGCCAGAAACGCCACGGTCGCGGCGACCTCATCCGGCTCGCCGAAGCGGCCGAGCGGCAACTCACGTTTCTTGCGCTCCTGCCATTCCGCCGAAAGCCCCTGCACCAGCGGCGTATTGATCGGCCCCGGCGCGACGGCATTGACGCGCACGCCTCGGCTTGAGACTTCACGGGCAAGCGACTTCGTCATGCCGATGATGGCTGCCTTGGCGCCGGAATAATGAACGAGCTCGACGCCGCCGATCTGTCCGAGCTGCGATGCGATATTGATGATGACGCCGTCACCGCGCGAAAGCATCGACGTCAGGACTGCCTTGGTCATCAGGAAGTTGCCGCGGACATGGACGGCAAACATACGGTCGAAATCCTCGACCTCAAGGTTCTCGAATGCCGCCTGGTGGGCTATGCCGGCGTTGTTGACGAGAAGGGCAACGTCGCCATGGGCAGCCACTCCCGCCGCATGAACCTCGGCCACATCCTCGGGCCGGGCGACATCGCCCGCGACCGCAGTTGCCGCGCCGCCTGCCTCGACAATTTCGGATGCGACGGACCGAGCCCGGTCTTCGGAGAGATCATTGACCAGAACGGCATAGCCATCGGCTGCGAGGCGAAGGGCGATGGCCCGACCGATACCCGAGCCGGCGCCGGTGACGATTGCGGAGGGCTTCTGAGGCATCACGCGTCCTCCTGGATGCGGATACGCTTGGCACGGCGCACCGACATCCCCATGAGGATCGCGTAGGTGCCGAGCAGCGCGAAGGAAAACAGCGTGGTGAGGACACCGAAGGCAAAAACGTTCGGGTGGACCTCGACGGAGAAGGTGCCATAGATCGCGAGCGGTAGGGTCAACTCACGGCCGGAGGCAAACAGGGTACGCGAAAATTCGTCATAGGAGAGTGTGAAGGCAAAGAGCATTGCCGACAGTACACCCGGGAAGATCAGCGGGAAGGTCACCTTCCGGAAAGTGCGGATGGGCGTCACGCCGAGCGACCACGATGCCTCTTCCATGCTGGGATCGAAGCGATTGAAGATCGCGAGCATGACGAGGAAGGCGAAGGGGAAGGTGTAGACCACGTGCAGGACGAAGGCAGTGCTCCACCAATGCCGGTCGATGCCGAATGCGTTGGCGACCAGCGCCATGCCGAGACCGACAAGAACGCCCGGCACCATCATGCCGAGGACGATCAGGTAGAAGACCACGCCCGAGCCACGGAACTTGCGGCGGAAAGCCTGGGCGGACATGACGCCGAGCACGGTCGAGACGATCATCGTCATCAACGCCAGCGACAGGGAGCGGATCAGTGCCTGATCGATCGGCAGCGGCGCGATGCGCGACGGCGGCGTCAGCCCGAAGAGATGGCGATACCAATAGGTCGACCATTCGATGATCGGAAACTGCGGCCCGCCTTCCGGACCCGTCTGGAAGGACAGGATCGCGAGGACAACAAGCGGTGCGTAGAGGAAGACGAGGAAGAGACCGGTATAGCCGCCGAGGCCGAGCTTGATGCTGCCGTTGTTCATGATCAGAGCTCCTTCCTGAGGTCAACGACCTTGAGCAGGGCGGCAATGACCACGCCCATGACGATCGTCAGGACGACACCGGCCACCGCGGCAAAGGCCCATTTCAACGAACCGACCTGGGTGACGATGATGTTGCCGAGCAGATTGACCTTGCGTCCAGACAAGGCGGCCGACGTGGCGAATTCGCCAAGAACCATCACGGAGACGAAGATCGCACCGACGACGACACCCGGCATGGAAAGCGGCAAGATGATCGTGCGGAAGATGCGCCAGAAGCCGGCGCCGAGATCCTGTGCGGCCTCGATGACCGAGGCATCAATGCGGCCCATCATGAATGCGATCGGCCCGACCATGAAGACGCAATAGATCTGCGTCATGCCGATGATGACCGACAGTTCCGAAAACAACAGCACCTCGATCGGCTGCTTCACGATACCGAGATTCATCAGGATCATGTTGATCGCGCCCTCGGTGCCGAGCATCGGTCGCCAGGCAAGCACGCGGATCAGAAAGGATGTCCAGAACGGAATGACGCAGAGAACGAGCAATACGGTCTGCAACGTCTTGTTCTTGACGAGCAGCCCGACGAAAAGCCCTGCCGGATAGCCGACGACGAGCGTCGAGACCAGCACGAGCAACCAGATGCGGATCGTCGTCCAGAGAGCCCCCAGATAGGTGGCACTGGTCAGAAAGGTGACCCAGCTCTGCAACGTCAACGTCGGCTCAATCTTGAAGGTCGTCTGCGTCCAGAAGGAAACATAGACCATCATCGCCATCGGCAGGACGAGAAAGGCGACCATCCAGATCATGCCGGGCGCCAGCAGCCAGAAGGTCGTGTTGGATTTCCGGCGCACGGTCGCACTTTCCTGCGCCGTGTCTTCGCTGGTCGCAACCATGGTCATCTCTCACGCTCCTTGGATGCGGGGAAAGGGTTGAGGAGGTTCACATCAGCCGAAGACAAGGGCATCTTCCTTCTTCCAGACGAGCGCATAGCGATCCTTTTCGACGAAGGCCGGCGGACGCGCATGGCTAAGGTGTGACTCGACCTCGAAGACATGACCGCCATCGAGCGCGAAGAAGGAGTTGACCGCCGCACCCGAATATTCGCTGGCGATGAAATCTCCTTCGATGCGAACCTCGTCGGCAGACAAACTGGTCCCGCGAGGGCGGATAGAGACGCGGTCGTAGCGGATGGCATAGGCCGGCTGTGGCGCCTTCCGGCGCGAGGCATTCAAGGGAAAGCGCCCGGCCGGGCCGATGAAAACATCCTCGACTACGCTGCCGGCAAACAGATTGTAGCAATTGAGAAAGCGCGCGACCGCTGCGGTCGCGGGGCTGTTATAGACGACGTCTGAGGCCGCCGCCTGAGCGATGCGGCCGCGATCGAGAACCAGCACGAGATCGCCCATCGCCAGTGCCTCGGATTCACTGCCCGTCACATGCAGGAAGGTTACGCCGCAACGCTCGCGGATGGCCTTGAGTTCACTTCGCATCCGACCACGCAGATTGGCGTCGAGCGCTCCGAGTGGTTCGTCGAGCAACACCATCTTCGGCTCGGTCACCAGGGTGCGCGCAAGCGCGACACGCTGGCGCTGACCGCCGGAAATCTGTGTGACGGCGCGGTCCTCAAAACCCTTGAGGCCGACCAGCGCCAGCATATCCTGAACCCTCGTTGCCAGAACGCCGGCATCGGTCACCGGATCCACCTTGCGATTGCGCAGGCCAAAGCCGACGTTTTCGGCAACCGACAGATGCGGAAACAGTGCAAAATTCTGGAAGACGAAGCCGATGCCTCGATCATGCGGTTCGACGCCATCGAGACGCTTTCCATGAAAGAGGATCGAACCGGAGTCCGGCTCCTCGAAGCCCGCGATCACGCGCAGCAGCGTCGTCTTGCCTGATCCGCTTGGGCCGAGCAGTGCGATATAGGCGTTGTCGGGCAGAGAGAAATCCACCGCGTCGAGCGCCGGCGCACCGCCATACGACTTGATGACTTTCTTGAGCTGAAGAACGGTCGACACCGAATTCCTACCAGTTTCAAGGCAAGGACCATCCTTCGGGCAGAGCACCATCATCGCCGGAACTCCATCGATCCGGACCACGACGTCGGTCTGCGTTCGCGCAATGATTACATGCGCGTCAAAGAGATGTTCCTTGGCGTTTCAATCAGTTCCACCTGTGGCGCTTCTAGCGAGCGCCTTGATGACGAAAGCATGGCATAAATGATTTTTGTATTCAATAGACTTTTTCAGTATGTCGCAGGATCGGGACTACTATCTCGGTAGAGCACCACATAAGGCCAGAGTGCACAGCGACATTTGGCATGTATAGTGGCGAAGAAGCCCCACGAGGAAAGCCATTTTCGGGCATTCACCGTAACAAACCATCTGACTGCATCCCATCGACGGATCTCTCCGCCAATGCCGGCCATCACCCCTTGTCATCAGCCAAATCGAAATAAAAAACATATTTTGTATTCAATAATCATTTATTTTTGCACTGTGTTCGCGCTATAAAAGGGGTAAGAGGGAGGCATCGGAACGACGTTGAGTCCACTGCATCAGATGACCGAAAACCACGCGCGCCCCAATGCGCAGAAGCGCTATGAGATCGCGGAGGACGTCCTGCGCAGCAATATCGGTGACAGCACGTTGCCGCCAGGCATTGTGTTGCTTGAAGGTCCGATCGCAGACATCCTGCAGATTTCGCGCGCACCCGTGCAGCGAGCGCTGCAGACCCTGGAAAGCGAAGGACTGGTGCATCGCTTCAACGGGCGCGGATATCTCGTCGGCACTGCCGGGCAGGGTATCGAACCCAACCGTACCGACATCAAGACGCTTGGCCTCAATATTCCGCGCCATGCCGACGAGGCGCTTCAAAGCCGCGCCTCGTGGGAGCGGATCTACAACACAGTCGAAGCCGATGTCGCCGGCTGCGTCGTCTTCGGGCAATACCGCATCATCGAGATCGAGCTTGCCGACCATTTCAACGTCAGCCGCACCGTGGTCCGCGATGTGCTGGCCCGCCTTCGCGAACGTGGACTCGTGAGGAAGAACCAGTCGTCGCACTGGATCGCCGGCCCGCTGACCGCGCAGATGATCAAGGATCATTACGGCCTGCGCGTCATGCTCGAGCCGCAATCCCTGGTGGCCGGCGCCGGCCGGGTCGACCGGACGCGCTTGCACGACCTGTTCCTGCGCCTCTCTGAGCTGGAGAAGCTGGAGCCGGCCGATCACCTTTCGGCTCTCGAAGCCGTCCACGCCGACTTCATCGATATCTGTATCCTTGCAACGCTGAACGAACGCCTGAAGGAATCGATCCGAAACAATCTCTTGCCGGTGACGGCGACGGAACGGCTTCTGCGGCACCTCGGGCTGCCGGGCGATCCCGCCATCATCACCGAACTGCGCCTGATAACGGAACTGCTGCTGCGAGGCGCGGTCAAGGCGGCCGCTGCGATGATGGAAAACCATCTGGAAGCGTCCGTCGACCGCACCATCGCGCAGATGAAAATTGTCGCCATCATTCCAGGCCCAAGCGTCACCGCTGCCTATCTCACCCGCGTTCTCGAGTGAGCGCCTAGCGGTTCCCACACTGCGTCTTATGCGCGGGAAACCTGGGATCGTAAGGGCGACCATCCGTTTGATCCTCTAAGCCAGCGCAGCACGGAGGCGTTCCAGCAACGCCTGCCGATCCGCCCGCGCCGCCAGCGCCTGATCCATCGTCACCTCCACGAACTGTGTCGGCGTATGCGGCTGCAGTTGCGCGATCAGATCCATGTCGGCCGAGATCACCGTTCCCAGCATGAAATAACCGCCGCCGGAGACGGCATCGCGGTGGAGGATGATCGGCTCCGTGCCGCCCGGAACCTGGATCGAGCCATAGGGATAGCAGCTATCGACGATGTTGGACGGATCCGAGCCGGCGCCGAAAGGCTGCTTGCGCTCGACGAATTCCAGCTTGCGGCCACCACGGAAGCGATAGCCCATGCGGTCCGCCTCCGGAGCCACCTTCCACTGGTCGTCAAAGAAGTTGCTCTTCGTAGCTTCCGTCAGGCGATCCCAGTAGAGCCCCGGCAGCACGCGCAGCTCTGCCGGCATGCCGGGCTTGCGACGCAGTTCCTCGCCGAGAGAACGGCCCTCGGTTTCCAGAGAGCCAGCACCGACCGGAAGTTCATCGCCAATGGCGATCGCCCTGCCCTTGTAGCCGCCAAGCGCACCAATCACGTAGGTCGATCGGCTGCCAAGCGCTTCCGGCACATCGATGCCGCCGGACACGGCAATGCAAATCCTTGCACCGGATTTCAGAAAGTCGAAACTCACGGTCTGCCCTGCCTTCACCTTGAGGGCCGTCCATCCCGGCTGAAGTTCGCCGTCGATCCTGACGGGCATATCGGCGCCAGTGACCGCGATCAGCGCGTGGTCGAGAAATTCGAGTTTCGGGCCCATGAAGACTGCTTCGAGCCCGGCTGCGCCCTCATCATTGCCGACGAGGCGGTTGGCCGCCCGCATCGCATAGCGGTCCATGGCCCCACCAACCGGAATGCCGAGATGGAAATAACCAGGCCGTCCAAGATCCTGGACCGTGGAAGACAGGCCGTGATGAAGAACCTTAATGGCCATAGAGCACCGCCTCCAGCTTGGCGTTATAGCCGTCGATATCGGCCTGGTATTGCCTGAGATCGAAACTGACCTCGCGGATCGGCGGCGCGAAGCGACCCTTGTCGACATCCTCGACCGCCTGGTCGTAACCCTCGCGGTCGATCGGCCGGAATTTCACGATGTCGCCGGGCCGGAAGAACACCATGAAATCGCGCAAATAGCTCGTCGACTGGGTGGGATCGAAGATGGGCATCGGCGTGATGCCGAACATCTGGTAGCCGCCTGCCCCGCGCACCGAATAGATGCAGCCGAAGCAGCCGCCATGACCGACCGTCAACCGTGGCGTATCCGTGCGCGGACGCAGATATTTCGGCACTTCGATCTGCCGCTGCCGCTCGACCATCTGGTACATGAACGGCAGGCCTGCGACGAAGCCGACCATGGAGACGAACCAGGGCGAGCCGGCATGGCCCGATATGAACTCGTCGACCGCGCCATAGCCGCTGATCCTGGCGGCAAAGTCAAGGTCGGTGCCACCGGGCTCCTGATGCCGCTCGCGAAAGCGCATCAGCGTCTCATGCGTCCACGGGTCGTTATAGAAAACCGGGATTTCGACGATGCGGGTGGTGATGACGGGCTCGGCCTTTTCGGCCTCACCCTCGATTGCCTTGACCTCGCGCAGGAGATCGTCCGGCTTGATCAAATCCGGATTGAACTTGACCTGGAAGGAGGCGTTGGCAGGGCAGATTTCCGTCACGCCCTTGATGGCGCTTTCGCGCACGCCCCTGGCCATCGACAGGCTTTTGAAGAAGGCTTCAAGGGACATCTCGTCACTGCATTCGATGAAGAGATGCTCGTCCCCTCCGAACGTAAAGCGAGCAGGCATCAGGCAACCTCCGCGGCTATGCCGTCAACCGCAGCAAAATCGGTCTCCAGCCAGGATTCGAGAAAACGCGTATGGAATGCACCCTTGCGCACCGACGGGTCGCGGGCGAGAGCGAGATGCAGCGGGATCGTCGTCGGCAGTCCCTCGATCACCAGACCGGAAAGGGCGGATGCCAACCGGTCGAGGCAGGCATTTCGATCCTCGGCCCAGACGATCAGCTTGCCGAGAAGCGAGTCGTAGAAGGGCGGCACCGTATAGCCGGCATAAAGCATCGTGTCGAAGCGGATACCCTCGCCTTCGGGAACTGAGAGCCGCGTAACGGTGCCCGGGGCCGGCAGAAATCCCTTCGCCGGATCCTCGGCATTGATCCGGCATTCGATGGCATGGCCGCGCGTGCGAATGTCCGGTTGCGACAGCGACAGGGGAGCACCGCCCGCCACCTTGAACATCTCCTGCACAAGATCGATGCCGGTGGTCATCTCGGTGACGGGATGTTCGACCTGGATGCGCGTATTCACCTCGATGAAATAGAACGCGCGGCTATCTTCGTCGTAGAGGTATTCGACCGTGCCTGCCCCGCGATAGCCGACCTCGGCCGCTAGGGCGACGGCGCTGGCACACAAATGCTGTCGGACATCATCGGGCAGCAGAAAGGCCTGCGCTTCCTCCCACACCTTCTGGCGACGACGCTGCAGCGAGCATTCGCGTTCGAAGCAATGCACGAAGTTCTGCCCGTCGCCGAAAATCTGCACCTCGATGTGGCGGGCTCGGTTGATGACTCTCTCCATGTAGAGGCCGCCATCGCCGAACGCCGCGGCCGCCTCTGCCGAGGCAAGCGGGAACTGTTCTTTAAGTTCGCTCAGCGACTGGACGATGCGGATGCCCCGTCCGCCGCCGCCGGCCGCAGCCTTGATCATGACCGGAAAACCGGTGCGCTCGGCAACCGCCTCAGCCGCACCAATATCGGCCACGCGGCCGTTGCTTCCCGGCACGGTGGGCACGCCGGCGCGTTGAGCGATCCCACGGGCGGCGACCTTGTCGCCGAGCAGCCGGATCGCTTTACCGCTTGGCCCGATGAAGATCATGCCTGTCGCCTCGACGGCATCGGCAAAATCCCCGTTCTCGGACAGAAAGCCATAGCCCGGGTGAATGGCGTCCACGCCGGCCGAACGCGCTGCCGAGACGATGGCCTCGATGTTCAGATAGGATTTTTTCGAGGCCGGTGAGCCGATGTCGATCGCCTCGTCGGCGAGCTTGACGGCAAGCATGTCGGCATCCGCAGCGCTATGGACCTGCACGGTGCGAATGCCGAGTGCCTTTGCCGCCTTTATGATCCGGACGGCGATTTCACCGCGATTGGCGATCAGAACCGACCGGATGGTCATGGGTCGACCTCCGCGAGGACCTGGCCCGCCATGACAGGCTCTTCGTTGTCGACGAGAAAGGTGATGTTCCTACCGTCGAGCCCGGCTTCGATCTGCTGGAAGGTCTTCATGACCTCAATCAGCCCGATGGTGTCGCTGGCAGCGACTGCATCGCCCTCGGCCTTGAACGGCGGAACATCCGGGGACGAAGCCCTATAGAAGGTCCCCGGAAGAGGTGATCTGATCTCAAGCTTGCTCATGGGGCCTCCGATTGATGTCGTTGTTCAATATCTGAGAAACGGGTGCAATCCGGATACCCTCGGCGATAAGCGCTTCGCGTATGTGCCCGACGATCTCGAGCGCGCCCAATGTATCGGAATGAAAACAGATTGAATCGAAGGCGATCGGAACGTCCACTCCGCTGATGGTGCGAACCACGCCTTCGGTGCAGGCCCTCAGCACTTTTCGCGCGATTGCCTTCGGATCCGGACGGCCGGCATCGCGCGTAAAGACGATCCAGCCGGTATCGCCATAGTCTCGGTCGGCATAGAATTCGCGGACGACGGGCTGCCCCGCCTCCTGTGCGGCAAGGCAGGTGGCCGAACGGTCCATGCAGAAGACGAACATGCTGGGAGCCACCGTACGCATATATTGCACGAAGAGCTGTGAAAGATCCGCATTGGCGGCGAGCTCCATATAAAGCGCGCCATGCGGCTTCACATGCTGCACCGGCACGTCGTGACGCCTGGCAAATTCCCGCAGCGCTCCGACCTGGTAGATCAGATCGTTGACGATCTCGCGGCTGGTGCCATTGATTTTGCGGCGTCCGAAGCCCTGCAAATCGTGGTAGCCGGGGTGAGCGCCGATCGCAACGCCATGCGCTGCTGCCATGCGCACGGTCTCATCCATCAGATTGGGGTCGCCGGCATGAAAGCCGGTCGCGATATTGGCCGAACTGATCAGCGCGATGAGGTCCTCGTCAACTGAATCGCCGATCCGCCAACGCCCGAAGGCCTCCCCCATATCGCAATTGATATCGACCGCTTCCTTCAAGTCATGACCTCGCATCTGTGTCCTCATCGGGACCATCGACAAGAACGTTAGAGCGAAAGATAAATTCTTAAAAATACAATTTTCAAAGCATCATTATCTGATAAATCGATACCTGCGCTCAAAATCGCGCCAAAAAATATCCAAATATATCAACTAACTTGTCGCAATGCCCATAAATAAATCGAAAACAGGCTCATTTTCAGATCTTCAAATCTGATTCTCTGATGCGGTTTTCAGCTAAATTGATGGAGGGACCGGTTGAGTCTCAGCCTGCGCCAGCTTCGCTACTTCGTCGCAACGGCCGAATATGGCCAGATTTCCCACGCAGCGATCAACCTGTCGATATCGCAATCAGCCGTCACGGCCGCCATCAAGGACCTCGAGCTGACGGTCGGCGTGTCCCTTTTCGACCGGACTCCCCAAGGTATGGAACTGACGACGGCCGGGCGGCAGTTCTTGTCCCATGCCTATGAGATCCTGAGCAAGGTTGACGAGGCGACGCATCTCAATCTGGTAAGCAGCGATATCGAGGGCGAGTTGGTTGTCGCTGCAACCTACACCGTGATCGGCTATTTCCTGCCTCTCCACATCGAGCGCATGCATCGCCTTTATCCCAAGCTGAGGATCC
Source organism: Rhizobium sp. BK376 (assembly GCF_004341625.1). Classification (GTDB taxonomy): domain Bacteria; phylum Pseudomonadota; class Alphaproteobacteria; order Rhizobiales; family Rhizobiaceae; genus Rhizobium. The sequence continues at coordinate 21,549 of NZ_SLZG01000044.1, forward strand.
AGCTCTATGAGGTCAACCGGGAGTCGATCGAGGAAGGTTTGTTGACCAATCGTTACGACATTTCGGTGCTGCTGACCTCGAACATCCTCAACCCGATGCTGACGACCGAGACGCTTCTGAGCTCCGTCAGGCGCCTTTGGGTGCCGGCTGGCCACAATCTGTTACGCCGGGACGGCATCGGCCTGCGCGAGATTGCGCAGGAACCCTATATCATGCTCACTGTGGATGAAGCCGCGCATTCTTCCCTTAAGTACTGGAGCAGAACGCCCTACCAGCCCAAGGTCCTCTTGAGAACGAGCTCTATCGAGGCGGTCCGGTCGATGGTGGCAAACAGCCTTGGCGTTGCCATCCTTTCGGATATGGTTCATCGCCCCTGGTCACTCGAGGGGCGACGCATCGACACAGTGAATATACAGGACCCGGTCCCGCCGATGGACGTCGGTCTCGCCTGGCGCGCCAATATCGAATTCACGCAACCCATGTTGGCGTTCCGCCGCTATTTTCAGCAGTCCTTCGGCCTGCCGGGCACGAATGCATGATCAACAGTTCGGATAAGTAGTAAGCCTCCGGTGAGGCTTCCGATTACCCACATTGTCGGCGAGTTCCAATGGAAATGCCGAAGGCGATGTCATTGAGGCGGGCCAGGCCTCGCCATACGACCATGTTTC
>NZ_SLZG01000045.1 GCF_004341625.1 Rhizobium sp. BK376
ACCAATCAGGACAGGATGCGCGTCGAGTTCGAGGATCCCTACATCCTCATCCACGAAAAGAAGCTGTCGAACCTCCAGGCGATGCTCCCGGTGCTCGAAGCCGTCGTCCAGTCTGGCAAGCCACTTCTGATCATTGCCGAGGACGTCGAAGGCGAAGCACTTGCAACCCTCGTCGTCAACAAGCTGCGCGGCGGCCTGAAGATTGCTGCTGTCAAGGCGCCCGGCTTCGGCGATCGCCGCAAGGCCATGCTCGAAGACATCGCTATCCTCACGGGCGGCACTGTCATCTCGGAAGATGTCGGCATCAAGCTCGAAAACGTCACGCTCAATATGCTCGGACGTGCCAAGAAGGTGGCGATCGAAAAGGAAAATACCACGATCATCGATGGCGTCGGTTCGAAGCCGGAAATCGACGGCCGTGTCGCCCAGATTCGCGCCCAGATCGAGGAAACGACCTCGGACTACGACCGAGAAAAGCTGCAGGAACGACTTGCCAAGCTGGCGGGCGGTGTCGCCGTCATCCGCGTCGGCGGCTCGACGGAAGTCGAAGTGAAGGAAAAGAAGGATCGCGTCGACGATGCGCTGCATGCCACTCGCGCTGCCGTAGAGGAAGGCATTCTGCCGGGCGGTGGCGTTGCGCTATTGCGCGCCGTGAAGGCACTCGACAATCTCACCACCGCTAACCAGGACCAGAAGGTCGGCGTCGAGATCGTCCGTCGGGCAATCGAGTCCCCTGTCCGTCAGATTGCCGAGAATGCCGGCGCCGAAGGCTCGGTGATCGTCGGCAAGCTGCGTGAGAAGAGTGAGTTCTCCTATGGCTGGAACGCCCAGACCGGTGAATATGGTGATCTCTATGCCCAGGGCGTCATCGATCCAGCCAAGGTTGTTCGCACCGCCTTGCAAGACGCCGCCTCTGTTGCCGGCCTTCTGGTGACGACGGAAGCGATGATCGCCGAGAAGCCAAAGAAGGAAACTGCGCCTGCTATGCCGGCTGGCGCGGGAATGGACTTCTAAAACGGTAGATGAGGCCCGCCCCTTCGCGGGGCGGGCTGCATGTGGAGCGTTAAATGACGTTGAACCTGCCGTCGAAAGAAGAGGCGCGCCTATGCGCCAGCGTCGTAAAAGATATTGCACGTGTCAAAGGGGTAACGGACGACCCCTCCTCTATCGGAACGCTGACGATAACAGTCGCCAGATTGTTCAACAGCGGCGTGCGAGAGCGCGACGCACTACTGTCAGAGGCGATGAAAATAGCCGGCATACCGGTGGCTCGGAAGGAGCGGTACGCGCTTCTTGATGCGTTCCCGGACATCAACCCAGGTACCATCGATTTATCTATGGAGCCAGAAAATGAGAGAGGACATCAACAACAGTAAACCATGCCACGACGCGGAGGCAGCACTAAGCGCGGCGCATCTGCTTCATCCGGGAAATCATTTCGGTCACCCGCGTGATGTGCTTGCCGTTGACGACATCGGCAACGACGAGAAGCGCGCCATCCTCGCATCTTGGGCGTCCGATATCTTTGCCATCGAGTCCATCCCGGCGCTTCGTCTTTATCCCGGCGCGGATCAAGCCGTGTCCTACGATGAGATCATCGACGCGCTGAAGACGTTGGACAAAGACGAACGTCAATCTGGACAGCAAGAGGCGTCCAGTTCTTTCGACATCCGCAGGACCCACCGCCGCAGATCACAAGCACGCCGGTTTGGCGGCCTGGGCCCGTGCAGCTACCAGAAAGGAGATCACCGCCAACAGCTATTCGAGATCTAGACACTGCAACGAACTGCCGCGTGCCTCTTCCAGGACGCGGGCATGATTTTTACCGACGACTCTTTGCTCAACTGAGGAGGTTTTGCCGATGAAGATCGCTCAGATCGCACCACTCGCCGAGAGCGTTCCGTCCAAATGGGGGAACCGAGCGCATTGTTTCCTATCTCACGGAACACCTTGTCGCCCAAGGCCATGACGTCACACTTTTTGCCAGCGGCGATACCTTCACTAACGCGCGCCTGGTTTCATGCTCGGATGTCGCGCCCAGGCTCAATCCGAATGTCAGGGATCATCTGCCACATCAGGTCGCCATGCTGGAGGAAATCCGCAGGCGGGCGCACGAATTCGATGTGCTTCCCTTCCATATCGATCTCTTGCATTTTCCGCTGATCCGAGACTTTGCCGACCGCACCGTCACGACGTGGCCTGCGGCACACCCGTTCGAGGCGGGTTGATTGCAGCAGTCGAGGCTGGATCGCCAGTCGCGACCGCCGGCCTGAAGCCAGGAGATGTCGTTGCGGCGGTCGACGGCTGACCCGTTCAAGGGGCGGCGGATCTCAGTAACTTCTAAACCCAGCTTACCTTGAGGACCGCGACCTTGCAGAAGAAGGTTAAAGCACGCGTTGCGGGATCGTTAACTGAACGAAGCGATGCGCCTGCATGGCCTTTGAGTGTGTGATGGAACATTTCCGACAACTAGCAGCCCGTCTTGCCAATAGCACATGCGATGGCTGCTGGTGTCGAAAGTCCGCCCAGGCGAGCGATCGTCTCCCTTGTTATCGCGTCAAAACGACTTAACTTCGCACCTCCAACTTCTCATTTCTGAAAAACTTTGGGGATGGATAGAGTGTCTCCACTAGAATTAAACGATAAAATTGCGGCGACCGGAATAGCGCAGATGATTGAGCGCGGACTTTGGGACGACTCGATCCTGGGACCGCCGTCAGAATGGCCCAGTTGTCTGAAGTCGGCTATGGACATCATGCTTCCCTCGCATGCCCAGATCGTCATGTTCTGGGGCGACCAGTATGTGGCTCTTTATAACGATGCCTACGCTCCCACGATTGGCCTGAGGCATCCGCGTGCGTTCGGACGACCGGCAAATGAGAACTGGAGTGAGCTCTGGGATGACCTGGAGCCCTTGTTGGATCGCGTCCTCCATGGCGGCGAGACTGTATCAGCCCGGGATCGTCAATTTTACATCGAGCGACATGGGCATCCGGAAACCGTGTATTTCGATATTTCCTATTCGCCGATCAAAGACGAAACCGGGAACGTCCGCGGCGTATTCTGCATCGTCAGCGAGACGACAGAAAGGGTGCGCTCACAGCAAGCGCTCAAGGAAAGCGAGGAGCGTCTGCGGGCGTTATTCTCCCAGTCCGCCGCAGGTATCGGCCAGACCGACCTCGAAGGCCGAATGACGCTCATCAACCAGCGCTTCTGCGAGATACTAGGCTACGAGAGAGAGGAGCTTGTGGGCATTCGTTTCCAGGATCTGACGTTTCCGGACGACCGTTTGGAAGCTGAACGACTTTTCCGGAACCTCGTCGAAACGGGCGAATCCTTCGACATGGAAAAGAGATGCATGCGGAAGGACGGAAGTATCGTATGGACGGCTGTCTCGGTGTCTGCCCTCGAAGATGAAGATGGCTCAGTTCGGCAGGTCGGCTTCATCGCTTTTGACATCTCCGCGAGAAAGAGCGCTCAGGAAGCGGAGCGACTTCTTGCGTCCATTATCGCTTCCTCAAATGATGCCATCCTCAGTATCGATCTCAACATGACGATCACCAACTGGAATGCCGCAGCCGAAAAGCTCTATGGATACTCTCCTGACGAGGCGGTGGGAAAGTCGGTTCTAATGCTTGTTCCGGAAGAGCGTCGTGACGAGGAGCCGGAAATTATCCGGAAAGTCAGCGCCGGCAGGATCGTGGAGCCTTATGAAACGCAGCGCCGAACGAAGGATGGCCGCCTGGTAGACGTTCAGCTCAGCGTTTCGCCGATCTACGACAGTAATGGAAAAACCATCGGCGCTTCCAAGATGGCCCAGGACATAACGGCCCGAAAGGAGGCCGAGCGTTTGCAAACGGTGCTGACCGGCGAGCTCAATCACCGGGTCAAGAATGCGTTCTCCACTGTAATTGCTATTGCTAGACAAACTTTGGGTCGGGATGGAACAGGTCCGGACCAAGTGACCGCCTTCCAGGATAGGCTCGTATCAATGGCGAAGGCCCACGATCTACTCACGCATCGGGACTGGCAACGCGCTGACTTAGGAGAGTTAGTCAGCCAAGTGCTAGAACCCTATCCGCCGGAACGGTTCGACATTGAGGGCTGCGCGGTACTGTTACCTCAGAAGGCCGTCGTCTCGTTCTCCCTCGCGATCCATGAGCTTGCGACGAACGCGGCCAAATACGGCGCATTGTCCATCCCTCAAGGCAAAGTCTCGATCTCCTGGAGCTTTGAGGAGAACATCGCGAGACTGCGATTCAAATGGGTCGAGCGAGACGGCCCCACGGTGCAATCGCCGACGCGAAAGGGGTTTGGCTCGCTTTTGGTCGAGAGGCTTCTAGCGGCCGAGCTAAACGGCCGCTCGACGATCAGCTACAATCCGGCCGGTGTCATCTGCGAGATCGAGGCGATCTTGGATCCAGATGCCGGATCGTAAAGACGGGGACGGAACAGCGATAGCAAATCGTTCGCAGTCGGATGCCTCACTCCTCCTCCGTCTTGGCCGACAAGGGCCAATTTCCACACATCGTCGGTCGCTGTGGGGATCCTTGAAGCGGGAATTCTTCGGCCTAAGTGTTTTCGTGCCTCTCGTTCATGGGGGATCGCGGACAACACGATCGCTGTCTCCCGGGGGATGAGTGGGAACTCGAAGAACCCATCATGCATTACGCCGAGACTAGAAGCCATCAGGTTACTATGCAGGAAAACGACCAAAAACGAACAGAAGCGCGAGATGCCGGGGAGCGCCTGGTTGCCCGACACGTTCGCGAAGACCCCTTTACAGCTGCCTTCAAGGCCACCCGCATGCCGATGATCGTCACCGACCCGAACCAAGCGGACAATCCGATCATCTTTTGCAATGCCGCGTTCGAAAAGCTGACCGGTTATTCAAGCAGCGAGGCAGTGGGACGCAACTGCCGCTTCCTGCAAGGACCGGAAACGAACCCGGCATCGGTGGCCCGCATTCGCGCGGCGGTCAGCGCCGGATCCGACATCGCCATCGACATCTTGAACTACAAGAAGGATGGCGAGGCGTTCTGGAACGCGTTGTTCCTATCACCGGTCCGAGACGATAACGACAAGATCGTCTACTTCTTCGCCTCCCAGCTCGACTTTACCAATGTGAAATCACGGGAGGCCGATCTCGCCGCCGCACGTCATAATGCAGAAAACGAAGTGGCCGCCCATACCGAGAAACTGGAGGATGCACTCAAAGCCAAATCGCTCCTCGTCCACGAGGTTGATCACCGCGTCAAGAACAACCTCCTGACCATGGCCTCGATCGTGAAGCTCCAGACCCGGATCACCAGAGATGAAGGGCAGAAGCGCGTTTTGAGGTCCGTGCTGAACCGCGTGGAGGCCTTGAGTACGGTTCAAAGAAAACTGTTCACGCTGGAGGACGTCTCACGGTTCGACGTCGCGGACTTCTCAAAGGAACTCGTCACCGACCTTGTCGAAGCTGTCGGACGCAAGGATATCCGACTGATGCTTGATCTGCATCCGCTCCATGTGCCGGCGGTGAAGGCAACGCCGCTGTCGCTGATCGTCAACGAACTCGTCGGCGACGCCGTCCGGAGGGGCTTGAGCGACGGTGGCGGCGACATCCATGTCGTCGTCAAACGGTTGAACGGTCATTTCCTTATCAGGGTGGAGGACACCTCGATACCGGTCGAGGTCGATGCGGACACGGCCGAGATCGGTCGTATTCTTCTCGAAACCTCCGCCAAGCAGATTGACGCGAAGATCGAGAAGAGGATCGACGGGCATCGGACAACCGTCGATGTCACTTTGCTGGTCGACGGATAGGAGAGCGCGCATTGAAGGTTATGATTGTCGAGGACGAGACGCTGCTCGCCATGGAGCTTGAAACAGAGGTTGCGATGGCTGGCCACGAAGTGACCGGCACCGCAATGAACCGCAAACAGGTCGGCGACCTCCTGGAAGCGGATCACCCGGATTTTGCTTTCGTCGATATTCATCTTCAAGACGGTCCAACAGGAATCGACATCGGCCGCGATCTCGCATCCAAAGGCATTCCTTACGTATTCGTCAGCGGTAACATCAAGAAGGTCCCCGCAGATTTCGCAGGCGCCCTCGGTGCCATCGAAAAGCCCTACACGATGAATGGCATGAAGAACGCTCTTGCCTACATCTCAGCGATCATAGCGGGTGGCGAAGACGTCGCTCCGCCCGCGAGCCTTGTGCTGGCCGCAGATATCAGCACTACGGCGTTCCGCGAGCACCTGTAGTCCATCGATTACCCTGGGAAGCTAGCGTAACCGCGGAGGAAAGGTACGATGCAACGACGGCTGAAACTGCTCAATCGAGCGGCCACCTCGTCATAGGCGTGGGCATCGTAGGGGAAGCCGTGTAGAAGGATCGTCGGAACGACACCCGAGGGACCTGACTCGCAATAGGCAATATTCAGGGCACCCGCAGTTACATGTTTCAAAGTTGACGCTTGCGGCATGGTCAAACTTCGAAGATGGTTCGATCAAGCGATGCCCTTGCCGCCGGTGACACCGTAGAACTCACCGTTGATGAAGCTGGCCTCCTGTGAAGCAAGAAGCACAAAGACGGGAGCCGGCTCGACCGGCTGCGCCGGGCGACTGAAGTCGCTGTGCTTACCGAAGTTCTTCACTTTCTCGTCTGGCTGTCCGCCACTTGGCTGCAGCATCGTCCAGTCCAGTCCGGGCGCGACTACATTGGCGCGGATATCCGATTTTAGAGCCTGACCGAAAAAGAGTTGAGTGAAATCAGTCATTTGTGATTCTGTTTGTTTGCTTAGGACGAACGGAGACCACAATGGGTTGGACTGATTTCACCCGTCGGCAATATGCCCGACGCACGAGCCGCTATGCAAGTGATCTGACAGATCGGGAATGGGGATTGATCTCGCCATTCCTACCAGGGCCAAGGCGTTTGGGGAGGCCGCGTAGCACCGATCTTCGCGAGGTCGTGAATGCGCTGCTTTACATTGCTTCGACGGGTTGTCAGTGGCGAATGCTGCCAAAGGACTTACCGTTTACGACTGTTCAGGCCTATTTCTACGAATGGCGAGCGACGGGTTTATGGGGACGGATCAACCATCACCTTGTGATGGAGGCGCGCGAGCTGGAAGGGCGGCAGCTTCATCGCCCAGCCGCGGTAAAGGTCACAATACCGGCTGTAGCGATAGCCATCCGGATAACGGCCGATATATTCGTCCCAGAGAATTTGCAGCGTCACGTGCTTGCGCTTGAGCTCGCGATTCACCTCGGCCCAGTCCGGCTCGGGAGCCCGGCGATGACCCGTCTTCGTCCCGGCCGCCTTGTAGAGCGCCGCTTCCAAAACGGCATCGCTCACGTCGTCGTCCAACGGCCACGAAAGCCCTGCAGCCGTCGCCCGCCGCAGCGTCTCGCGCACCGTTGACGGCGCTGCCCCGACCCGAACCGCAATCGATTTATGGCCCAGTCCTTGCTCGGCCCGATATCTCAGTATCTCGCAGACACGCCGCATCTCCAGTCTCTCCGCAGGCATCCCGTTCCTCCCCATCACCATCGACGGAAGGAACTTCACACCGGCAGAACACCCACGCCACACCCCGTCCGAAGGGGGCGGCATCATCTCGGAACAAGGGGGCGACTAATTCTCGGAACTGGGGGGCGAGATCATTTCGGAATCAGGGGGCGGATTGCCTCGGAATTTGCAGTGGTCTCGAAGTAATGGCGGCGGTGCAGGAAAATTCTCCCGATACAAGAACGCTGGTCTTGACCGGTTACGGGAACATTAGGTCGGCGGTCACAGCCGTCAGGCTCGGTGCAACGAAATTCCTGAGCAAACCAGCCGGCGCGGACGAACCACTTGAGATTCTCGGCGTGGCAAACGAAACAATGTTCCCCTACAGGATGATGAAACCTTGAGGTCAGGCGTCGCCCTTTTGGAGGAAGTGATAACTCACACCGCTGCCTAGCAGCTTATATCCCTAGAACGGGCTGCATCCACCGCATTAGCCTGCTTGTGAACCGCAATGGCGCGTCGGTGACGGCAAGGCAGATGCAGTCCTTGTCCGTTCCCGCTCGAGGTTGATGCATAAGATTGCCATCAGCCATTTCAACATCCCCTCGCCTGAACGTGGAAACCTCGTCGCTGAAGTAACCGTCGAGAACAAGTGTCATTTCCGAGCCCTTATGGGAATGTTCAGGAACCGGACGACCCGTCGGAATTTTAAGTAGACGCACAGTGGTTGTGCTATCTTCGGTTGGGATAATCATTTGGGCCGCCCCTAGCCCGAGACGGCGCCACTTCAGGCCGCCAGCCTTGCTTATGTAAGACCTCAACGGCTCCGGGAAAGTCGGGTCGGCTGTCGTATAATTCTTTATCGGCAAAACCGCCTCGATTTCGCCGGCCGCGATCCGGGCTCGAATCGCCTGCCAGCTCTCCGGCAAGTCTTCTTCATCCGCGTCTTCACATTGAAGAAAGTAGCCACCAACGCTATCAAGCATGTCGATCTTCGTGCGGCACGCCGGGCAAAGTGCGAGGTGGGTGGCAACGGCAACGCTCCAACCCTCCGCCAAAGTGCCGGCGGAATAATCAACGAGCATGTCGTCATCCAGATGGTGTTTGATCATTTTTCCTCCTCCTGAAGGGCCATCCGCAGTTTCTCGCATGCAACCCGTATCCTCGTTTTTACCGTTCCAAGTGGGAGGTTAAGTTTCTGTGCTATACGTGGATGCGTCAGACCATCGAAGAACGACATCCGAAGAACGTCTGAATATTTGTCTTCCATCGCCAGCATCGCCCGTCGCAAACGCTGCGCTTCCTGCAGGCGCTCGATCGAGACGTCCGCTGACTCGATCTCGCCTGGCACGAAAGCAGGATCATTCATATCAAACTCGGCATGAGTGCCTTTTCGCACGGCATCGACCATGAGGTTGCGAGCGATCGTGAAGATCCATGTGGATGCGTGTGCTTTCGATGGATCAAACAGAGCGGCCTTTTGCCAGACCCGCATCATCGCTTCTTGGGTGAGCTCCTCGGCTAAAACGCGATTGCCCCTGGACAGTCGGACCATGTACGACCGCACACGGGGACGAAAATGCCTGTAAAGAATTTCAAACGCGTCGACATCGCGCGCGTCTGCTACTGCGGCCATCAACCAATTGATCCGCGCCGTATCAGACTTTAGTCCTTCTTCCTTCAACACTCCGACCTTTCGTTCCGACTGCGATGAACGCCAAGCAGTTGACCATACACAGGTCTCTCGACGAAAACGGGTCGGAGCGACAGTTCCATGTTCATGAACAGATATACGACGAGGAAGCGCAGTAGATCAAAATGAACTGCAGATCGCCGCGCCCCGTGGTCGCCTTCCTTGTTTGCCGGCGCCTGTTTCAGTCCGTTTCGGACAAAAGGAGTCGCGCGACTTGCTTTTTCCCTTAATCTGAGAGGCAGCGTTCCCCGTAGGATGCAGCAAAAAGAGCGCTACGTCCTATCGGAAAAAATTCCAGCGGGGCTGGTGATGCCGGACTGACGCCCGGAAGAGCACTGCGCTCGCATTCGACGCCCAGCTCGGGGCTGATCTAATTTCGAGGTGATCGTAATGAAGTGATTGCCCGCAAGCTGGCCCATCTTCGACGAGAAATCGACACCGCCATAGGCAATCAGGATCTCAGTTTCACTGATACCACCGGGATAAAGAATGATGTGGCCAGGTGCTGGATGGCTGGTATGGTTCTCATAATTCACGCCAAACTGGTGATCGCCCAACGGGATCCATACATCCTCGCCTGACCAGCGCACATGCACGATCTTCCCGCTGAACGGCATCTGTTTGAGGAACGCTTCGCAGGTCTTCGGCGCCTTGTCGGTTTCAAGCTTTGCGTGGAAGGTGAAAGGTCCAGCGGTGATTTTGAGGTTCATTTTCATATCTCTCTATGCCTGGCCGCGAATTCCAACGGAGCGCGTGGTCCCGGAGCGGTACCTGCCCTGCCCTTTGTTGCCGACCAGAACGCCATCCTCGACCATGACAGCACCCGCAACGATCGTTGTCACCGGCCAACCGGTCACGTCCATGCCTTCGTAAGGAGAGTAATCGGAGCCGTCGTGGAGATCGGCGTGCCGGATCGTGCGCTTGGCCTCGGGATCCCAAATCGTGATGTCAGCATCTGCGCCGATCGCAATCGAGCCCTTCTGTGGATAAAGGCCATAGGTCTTTGCATGATTGGTCGAAGTCAGGGCCACAAATCGTGTGAGATCGATACGCCCCTTCATCACCCCTTCCGAGAAAAGGATCGGAAGTCTGGTCTCGACGCCCGGAATTCCGTTTGGGATATGCCGGAAGTTGACAGAGCCCTTCGGATTGAGCTTGCCCTGCGGGTCATCATAACGAAACGGGCAATGATCCGACGAAAAGAGATCGAATACGCCAGTCTCAATCCCCCGCCAGCAATCTGCCTGAGCGACCTCATCTCTTGGAGGCGGCGAGCAGACCATCTTGGCGCCTTCCCAATCCATGCCTTCAAGGTCCTTTGCCGTCAGCATTAGATATTGCGGGCAAGTTTCCCCAATCACCTTTACGCCTCGGGCGCGCGCCCTTGCAATCTCGTCCATGGCTTCGCCATTGGATACGTGGACGATGACGATCGGCACATCGACGACCTCGGCCAGCGAGAGCGCTCGATGTGTCGCCTCACGCTCGACGGCAATCGGACGCGTCGATGCATGAGCCCGGGGTGCAACATCGCCGGCAAGCTGGTGCTTTTCGATCAGGAACCGGATCGCATCCTCGTTTTCGCAATGCACCATGACGGTGGCCCCGGTCTCGCGCGAAACGTCCAGCACCTTGAGGATTTCAGCATCGTTCAGGCGCAAACCCTCGTAGGTCATGAAGACCTTGAGGGACGTGTATCCATCGGCAACAAGCGCCGGCAGTTCCTGGCCGAGAACCGATGCAGTCGGGTCCGAAATGATCATATGAAAGCTGATATCCGTATAGCATTCGCCGTCGGCAAGAGCGTGGTAGGCTGTCAGGGCTTGTCGCATGGACTGTCCCCTCTCTTGCAGGCAAAACGGCATGATCGTCGTATTGCCCCCGAATAGAGCGGAGAGCGTGCCGCTCTCGAAATCATCCGCCATGACGATCCCTTCGCCGGAAGGTTGGGAAATATGCACATGACTATCGATTCCGCCGGGCAGCACGAACCTGCCTGAAGCATCGATACAGCGCTTGCTGCCCGCGAGGTTTTGGCCGATCTGAACGATCCTGCCATCCTTGATGGCAACGTCGGCTGCAAAGACGTCGGCCGCGGTCGCGATCGTGCCATTGGCAATAATCAAGTCGAATTCGCTCATTTTCTGTTACTCGCCCGGATTTCGTTGGCAGCACGGGCGGCGTCAACGACGGCCGCCCCGGTCTTTCGGCTATGATCAAGCATCAGCAGGCCTGCAAGGTTAGCATCCGCGTTCACGATCGCTTCGAATATAGCCTGGTGTTCGGCGACTGACTCTTTCCAGCGCTGTTCCGAGATCAGTGTCTCATGGCGATTATGGACCGATTGCTTCGTCAACGTCATGTGGGTGTTTGACAAGGCGGGATTGCCCGCAAGATCGACAATCAGAGCGTGAAGCTTCTGGTTAGCCTTGAAATAGCTCTTTTGGTTTCGTTTCGCGTACGCCTCGCCCATCTGATTGTGCAGCCGCTCGATTTCGGTCAACGCCTTGGGCGTCAGCTTCGAAACGGCGATTTCCATGGCATGCCTTTCGAGAGCGCCAAGCACATCAAACACATCGAACAGTTCCTCAGCCGAAAACTGACGGACTCTCGCCCCGCGACCCGGCAACAATTCCAGCAGCCCCTCTGAGGCAAGCAGCTTCACCGCCTCGCGCATGGGCGTGCGCGATACCCCGATTGCCTGGGCAAGGGCGACTTCGTTCAGCCGCTCGCCAGCCGGAAGATCGCCACGACTGACCATTTCGCGAAGTTTGTCGACCACGTGATGATGGAGGGACGCACGCTTTATAGCGACCGCATAGGGTATGGGCGAAGGCGCATCATCCTCGTCATCCATGACTGTTTCCTCCAACGTTCTCATGCTTATTCATCTCACTGATATCGAACTGCCTAGTCGCCAATCAAGCGTTTCACATGCTTAAAAATCGAGCATTTTGACCACGTTGAAAGCACGAGTATAATTACATAAATAATGCACTTCGTAAAGATATATAATATTATCAAGTAATTAGAAATTGGCATACCACTTGCAAGGGCTACTACGTCCGCCACATTAGCAGAAGGTGCCGCCTCCATGGCCATACGCAAATCCGCGATCGCTCGCGCGCAAGCCTACCGCTCCCATACGTCACTCTGGATTCCAGCGGCCTTATCGCTCGGTCTGCTCCATGGCATTGCCCATGCCGAAACCCCGAAGGATGTTCTGATCGAGGTCGCGGAACACGGCCCGAACTCCCTCGACGCCATGGCGCCCGCTGCAAACGAATTCGCGCAGATGGCATCCTGGCAGCTTTACGATCGCCTGATCACGCACGGCACGAAGACCCTTCCCGATGGCAAGGTCATGTATGATGCCACCAAAATCGAGCCGGAGCTTGCCAAAAGCTGGGAAATCCAGGATGGCGGCAAGACACTGATCTTCCATCTGCGCGAAGACGCGACTTTCCATGATGGTTCCCCCGTTACGGCTGATGACGTCAAATGGTCCTTCGACCGCGCTGTTTCGGTCGGCGGCTTTCCAACGGTTCAGATGGCAGCCGGCTCCCTGACCGATCCGAAGCAATTCTCCGTCGTTGATGCCCATACCTTCAAGATTACACTGCCCGTCGCCGACAAGCTGACCCTGCCGGATCTGGCTGTCCCCGTTCCCTATGTCGTCAACAAGAAGCTTGCCCTGCGGCATGCGACGACCGACGATCCCTGGGCACTGAAGTGGACGTCGTTGAATGATGCCGGTGGCGGACCTTTCAAGGTCGGCAGCTGGAAAAGCGGCGACAGGATCGTTTTCGACCGCTTCGACAACTGGAAGTCCGGCCCGACGCCGGCCCTGAAGCGTGTTGTGCTGCGCGAGATCGCATCTCCGGGTACCCGCCGCGCCCTGCTTGAAAAAGGCGACGTCGATGTCTCGGTCGGGCTGCCTCCAAAGGACTATGCCGAGCTTGCAGCCGCAGGAAAGGTCAACGTCATCGGCACGCTTATGCAGAACGAGCAGTTCAACGTCGACCTCAACGTGACCATGAAGCCGTTCGACGACAAGCGGGTGCGCCAGGCGATTGCCTACGCCCTTCCCTACGACAGCATCATGAAGCAGGCGCTCTACGAGCGGGGCGAACCGCTCTTCGGCGCCGATCCGTCGGCCCCCTATGCGCCGAAATGGCCGGTGGCGTCGAAATACAACACCGACCTCGACAAGGCCAAGGCGCTTCTGAAGGACGCCGGCTATGCCGACGGCTTCAAGACCGACCTCTACATCGACATGAGCCAGACGACTGTTCAGGAGCCGATGGCCCTGCTCATTCAGGAGCAGCTCAAGAAAATCGGTATCAGCATCGAAATCCACAAGGTGCCGGGATCCGAATGGTTCGCCAAGATGGGCTCGAAGAGCATGCCCATGGACATCAACTACTTCTACGGCTGGCTCGACTATCCGGAGTACTTCTACTTCTGGACCTACGACGGCAAGAACAACAGCGTGTTCAACACCGCCAACTATTCGAACCCGGAGCTGGACAAGCTGATCGAACAAGCGCGCTTCGAAAGCGATCCGACTGCCTATGATGCGATCATCACAAAGATGAACGGGATCGCCATGGACGATGTGCCGCGTGTCCCGGTCGCCCACCTCTACTCTGACATCGCGATGCAGAAGAACGTGAAGGGCTATGTGTACTGGTTCCATACGCATCTCGACCTGAAGTCGATCTCGAAAGACTAGAACGTAACGAGGGGGCCGGATCCCGGTTCGGCTCCCCGGGCTAAATCCCGGATCGACCAGGCGCCCAAGCGCGTGCGGAGATTGACTCTTGAAGATAATACTCAGTTTTGCAAAGCGAATTGCAACGGCGGTTCCAAGCATCGTCGGCGTTGTGATCGTGACCTTTCTGCTGGCACGCGCATTGCCGGGCGATCCAGCGGCCTATTATGCGGGATCCTCGGCAACACCGGAAAGCATAGCGCAGATCCGCACGGCACTCGGACTGGACAGGCCTCTCTGGTTTCAGTTTGGCGACTACGTCAGCCGCGTGCTGCACGGCGACCTTGGGATGTCGCTATCGAGTGGCCAGCCTGTATTCCAGGACCTCGTAACGCGGCTTCCCGCTTCGATCGAACTGACGCTCTGTGCACTTATCTTCGCAATGCTCATCGGCTTGCCGCTTGGCATAGCCGCTGCAACAAGACCCGGAAAGATGATCGATCACCTCTGTCGCATCATTGTCTCCGTTGGCGCAGCCTTCCCGACCTTTTTCGTTGCGCTTGGCCTCGTCTATGTCTTCTATTTCAGACTTGGCATCGCACCCGAACCGCTCGGCCGCCTGAACGACACCTATTTTACGGTGCCCCCGACCATTACCGGGCTTTATCTCATCGATGCGCTGCTTGCGGGCGACATTTCCGCCTTCTGCGCATCCCTTTCTCAACTGGTGCTGCCTTCGATCTCGCTTGGGCTGTTCGCACTGGCACCGATTGCACGTATTGCCCGCGCCTCAATGCTGGCCTCGCTCTCGAGCGATTTCTGCCGCACCGCACGTGCGATGGGCCTCTCGCGCACAAAGGTGGTCTATGGATACGGCCTGCGCAATGCCATGCTTCCTGTCATCAACATTCTTGGGATGGTCTTTTCCTTTCTGCTCGGCGCCAACGTGCTCGTCGAACAGGTCTTCGCGTGGCCGGGCATCGGTGCCTATGCAGTCAATGCAGTCATCACCTCGGATTACGCCGCAGTCCAAGGCTTCGTGCTGATGATGGCCATCCTTTACATTCTGCTTAATCTGGTGGTCGACCTCGCGGCCGCTGCAATCGATCCGAGGGTTCGCTATGATGGTTGACGCAGTTTCTCCGAACGCCCATTCCAGCACCTTCTGGCGTGATGCCCGCCACATGGCCGCTGAAAACAAGCTGACGCTGGCAGCGGCGATTACCCTGTTGCTCTTCGTCGTCATTTCGATCCTGGCTCCGTGGCTCATTCCGTATGATCCATTGGCCGTCGACACATCCGCGGCGCTGAAGCCACCAACCCTGACGCACCTGTTCGGCACGGACGCGCTCGGCCGTGATATCCTCAGCCGCGTCGCCATCGCCACGCGACTTGATATCGGGATGGCAATCGGCGCCGTTGCACTCTCCTTCATCATCGGAACGGGGACAGGGGCAATCGCCGGCTACTTCGGCGGCTGGACCGACGCGATCATCGGACGCGTTATGGACACGATCATGGCGTTCCCGCTGTTTGTCCTGGCCATGGGCATCGTCGCTGCACTCGGTAACAGTGTCGGGAACATCGTACTGGCAACCGCGATCATCAATCTGCCTTTTTACTCGCGCTTCGCGCGCAGCGAGGTCAACGTCCGGCGCGATATGACATTCGTCGAAGCGGCCCGTATGGGTGGCAACCGCTCGTTCCGGCTGCTGACCTTTCACATCGTGCCGAACATCCTGCCGACGATGATGGTTCAGGGCTCCCTCAATCTCGGCTGGGCGATCCTGAACGCTGCAGGCCTGTCCTTCATCGGCCTCGGCGTGCGCCCGCCGACACCCGAATGGGGGATCATGGTGTCTGAAGGGGCGTCCTACATCTTCTCGGGCGAGTGGTGGACTTTTGTTTTTCCGGGCGCGGCGCTCGTCATCACGGTCTTCTGCTTCAACCTCATCGGTGATGGTCTCAGAGATATCATCGATCCAAGGAGGCGCACATGACCGTCCCTTTGCTTTCCGTCAAAAACCTCAGTGTCAACTTCAAGACCCGATCCGGGACGGTCAAAGTCCTCGACGACGTCAGCTTCTCTCTCGGCAAGGGCGAAGTGCTCGGCATCGTGGGTGAAAGCGGTTCCGGGAAATCCGTGCTTTCCTATGCGCTGATGGGACTTCTCGACGACAATGCCGAAATGAAGGCCGATGCCATCGAATTCGGCGGTATCGACCTTGCCGGACCGAACTCGCCGCTTGCGTCCATCCGGGGTCGCGAACTGTCGATGATCTTCCAGAGCCCGCGCACGGCCCTCAATCCGATCATGAAGGTTGGCAGGCAAATCGAGGACGTGTTGAGGCGACACGGGCCCGTTGCCCGCTCGAATGCCCGGGCTGCGGCCATCGCTGCGCTGGAAAAAGTGCGCATCCCCGACCCGGAAAGACGCTACAACGCCTATCCTTTCGAACTCTCAGGCGGAATGTGTCAGCGGGTGATGATCGCGATGGCACTATCCTGTTCGCCATCCCTTCTTATCGCAGATGAGCCGACAACGGGCCTCGATGTCACAACCCAGGCCGTCGTCATGGATCTCATGCGCAATCTTGTCCGAGAGAGCAGGATGTCCTCGATCCTGATCACACACGATCTGGCTCTCGCTGGAGAATATTGTGACCGCATCGTTGTCATGCATGCAGGCCACATGGTTGAGATGGCACCCGCCGATGAGCTTCGGGCACATTTTGCGCACCCCTACACACGAGGGCTTTTTGCCGCCACTCCAACTGCTCATACCGAGCTTCAGGACCTGTCTTCGATCCCAGGCAATCTTCCCGACCTCAGGCGCGACCTCTCCTCCTGCCGGTTTCTCCATCGCTGCGACAGGCGCCAGGCCGATTGCGAGACGGAGAATGTCGCACTCACGCCGCTGGGCAATGATCACTCCGTCCGCTGCAGGCACCCGTTATGACAGTTACCCGTGCTCCCCTGATACAGGTTCGCGGCCTTTCGAAGCGCTATCCCGTCGGGACACTGCGGCGCAAGATGCTGCACGCGGTCGACGAGGTCGATCTGACGATCGGCGAAGGCGAATGCATCGGTCTGGTCGGTGAATCCGGATGCGGGAAGTCGACCCTCGCTCGCGTGCTGGCTCGTCTGGTCGATCCGACTGCGGGCAAGATCGAGCTGTCCGGCGTCGAAATCGGTACGATCTCCGCAAAGAGCTTTGGTGGCTCGTCGCTCAGGCGCGATATTCAGGTTGTCTTCCAGGATCCAACCGAGAGCCTCAATCCCGGCTTCACGGTATTCCAAGCCATTGCTGATCCTCTGAAACAGCTTGTGGGCGGTTCAAGGGCGGCAATCACGGACTTGGTGCTTGCGGCCCTTGACGATGTCGGTCTTCCGCGGGAGTACGGCAGTCGTTATCCGCATCAGCTGTCGGGTGGTCAGAAAGCACGCGTCGGTATCGCACGGGCCATAGCAGTCAAGCCCAAGCTGCTTGTGCTGGATGAGCCGACCTCGGCTCTGGATGTGTCGGTGCAGTCGCTAATCCTGCACCTTCTCGCCAAGCTGCAGAAGCAACGCGGCATGAGCTATCTGTTTGTTTCGCACGACCTCAATGTCGTGCGCCTGCTCTGCGACAAGATCGCGGTGATGTATCTCGGCCGCATTGTCGAGTTTGGTCCGTCCAAGTCGGTCTTCCATGAACCCCGGCACCCCTATACCCGCGCACTCATTGATGCGATCCCTGACGCGGAGCGTAAGAATGCCGATCGAACCAAGCTCGAAGGCTCCGCATCGAGCCCTATCGATCCCGATAGAAACGCCTGCCGCTTCGCGGGCCGGTGCCCTGTAGAACTGCCCATATGCACCAAGGCAATGCCGCCTCTGACATCCCACGGGAACGGCAGCCTTGTCGCGTGTCATCGCGCGACCGAAGGAAATCCCTGATGCCCCGCATACTGCTCTTTAATCCCAACACCTCGACAGAAGTCACTGACCTCCTCGTTCGCGTTGCGAAACCCTTCCTGTCTCCGGGATCTACGCTCATCCCGGTTACGGCTCCGCGGGGCGTGCCCTATATTGCCACACGGGCTGAAGCCGCGATCGCGTCCAGCATCGTCCTCGATGTCCTTGCCGAGCGAGATGGCAGTTTTGATATCGCGATCATCGCTGCCTTTGGCGATCCTGGCCTTGGCGGTGCCCGAGAGCTGATGTCCGTTCCGGTCATCGGTCTTGCGGAGGCAGCGATGCTCAGCGCCTGTATGCTTGGCCAACGCTTCTCGATTGTTTCCTTTTCGCGGGCACTAGGCCCCTGGTTCCGCGAATGCGCTGCGATGCACGGGCTTCTGGAAAGACTGGCAAGCATCAGGTTGCTCGACGGACCATTTGCATCCCTCGCCAATGTACAGGACGAAAAGGAAGAGCTTCTGATCGACCTGTCGCGAAAAGCTATCGACGAAGATGGCGCCGACGTCATCATTCTCGCGGGTGCCCCTTTGGCGGGTCTTGCGTCACGTGTGCGCGAACGCGTTTCCGTCCCCGTCGTAGAATCCGTCATCGCGGCGATAAAGCAGGCAGAATTGCTGGCCGCGCTCAATCCGAAAAAGGCATCCGCCGGCACCTTCAGGCGGCCCGATCCAAAGGCATCACTCGGCCTCTCTCCCGCGCTCGAGCGGCTGCTGGCGGAGCCGGTCGCGATAGCGCCATGATGAATATTTCCCCAGAAGGAGGCTTTCATGCTCATCGATGAATATCCAACCATGTCGGCCCGTCATATCGCCGAACAGGTCGCGTCCGGAGCGCTCTCCGCACGCGCCGTCCTCGATGCTGCCTTTGCGGCGCTCGACAAGGTCGAGCCGATCATTCACGCCTTTGCGACGTTGGCGCGTGAAGAAGCTTATAAAGCCGCTGACGCGTTGGACCAACGGATCGCACGTGGCGAACCGGCCGGCCCGCTGGCCGGTGTGCCTGTCGCCATCAAGGACCTTGTTCTGACGAAGGGTCTCAGAACGACATTCGGCTCCAACCTCTATGCCGACTATATTCCTGATGAAGATGACATCGTTGTCGAGCGGTTGAAGGCGGCCGATGCGATCATCCTCGGTAAGACGAATGTTTCCGAATTCGGCTTCGGTGCTCACGGCAACAATCTCCTGTTCCCGGCCACAGGCAACCCGTGGAACACGGATCGCTCCCCAGGCGGTTCGAGCGCAGGATCTGCCGCAGCCGTTGCAGCCGGCGTGTGCCCGATCGCAATCGGCAGCGACGGTGGTGGCTCCGTCCGGCTACCGGCCGCCCTTTCGGGGCTTGTCGGTGTCAAGGCTGCCATGGGCCGTGTTCCGCTGTGGCCTGGATGCCGGGATATTTCGCTTCCCGGTGTCTCTGGCTGGGAATCGATCGAGCATATCGGCCCGATCGCGCGCGATGTGGCGGATGCGGCCCTGATGCTATCTGTCATCGCCGGTCCCGATCCGCGTGATCGCTGGTCGATCCCTTGCGCGGACCTTTCATGGACCGATATTGCCCCGCTGCCCCGCGGCGCCAGGGTTCTCTACTGGCCGACATGGCATGACCAGACAATCGAGCAAGGCCTTAAGGACGCAACAGACAAGGCCGTTTCTCTGCTGGCTGAAGCATGCGGTCTTCAACTGACCGTCGGGGCTCCGCCCGAAATCGATGTGCATGCGACATTCAGGGCAATGGTGGCGTTGGAGACCGACCTCACGGGGATGCGTAGGCTGCTTTCAGACCAACCGGTACCGGTCTCGAAGGCCGTGACCGCTCTTCTGGCGGAGTCACGCCCATTCGAGGACGCGACGGACGCGATCACCGCGCGCAAGGCCTTTGTCGACGAAATTGCCAAGGTCATGAGCCATTACGATTTCATCCTGACGCCAACTCTTTCGGTCACCGCTTTCGCTAAAGACCAGGATGGCCCGTCGAATATCGATGGCAAAGCCATCGCACCCTACGAATGGTGTCCGTTCACATCACCTTTCAATCTGACAGGACAGCCGGCGGCCAGCGTGCCATGCGGCCTGGTCGATGGCTTGCCCATCGGATTGCAAATCGTTGGCCCGCATCTCGGTGATGCCAAGGTGTTGTCCGCAGCCTTAGCCTTTGAGGCTGTTTTACCGAAGCTCGGCCGGCCACCCATCCATGCTTGACCCATCTCATCTTCAGGAAACGTCAGTGAACCCGCTCCGCATCGGAATGCTCACCCCTTCATCCAACACGGTACTCGAACCGGTCACCACGCAGATGCTCAAAGACCTGCCTGACGTGACTGCGCATTTTTCGAGGTTCCGGGTTACGGCAATCGGCCTGGATGCCGCACTGCTGAACCAGTTTGACGACCGCCCGATGATGACGGCGGCGGAATTGCTTGCGGACGCGAAAGTCGATGTGGTCGTCTGGAACGGCACAAGCGCCGGCTGGCTGGGTCTGGATAGCGATCGTCGGCTGTGCGAACGCATCACGCAGGTGACCGGCATCAAGGCATCAACTTCGGTACTCGCGCTGTTCGACGTCATGCGTAAAAGAAACGAACATCGGATCGGTCTGGCTACCCCCTACACGTCTGATGTTCAGGCAGCAATCATCAAGTCATTTGCGAGTGAGGGTGTCGAGGTCATCTGTGAGCGGCATCAGGGCATCAGGGACAACTTCAGCTTCAGCCAGGTGAGGCCCGAGACGATTGCAGAGATGATTGCCGACCTCGCGCCTGCGAGGCCAAATTCAGTCGCCATTTTCTGCACCAATCTCGCGGGAGCACCTCTCGTTAATCAATTGGAGGCGGCTCACGGTATCGCGATCCATGACAGCGTCGCGACATCGATTTACGGTGCACTTGCAGCGCTCGACTATGATCTCAAGCGAGTGCAAGGTTTCGGGAGAATGTTCTCCGGAGCCTCGTAACAGCCATATGAATCCGATCGCGAGGAAGTTCGCGCGATCCTTTGTTGGCAGTGATGATTTAAAAGTAAGCGTTCGGCTATCGCGGCCTTGATTTAGCTCTAGAGATCCCATCAGGGGTGAGTAGCGGCCTGCACGGTGGCAGAGTGAGGTCGCTTCTGTAACGGGCTTTAGCGAGTCAATCCCTTTTGAGCCTAATCCCTCGCCGAGTGCTTGCTTCTGTCCGCAGTCGACGCGGGGTCGCTGCTTTATGGGGTCTGCTGAGGACCGGTTGGCCAATCTAGAAACGCGCAGTCCACTGGGGCTGCTTACCTCACTGCGGCCTAACCCATCCATCGTCCCGGCGAAGGGACCTTGCTCCGGGGGGCTGATGGTATGGCCCGCCCGAAAGCCTGTGTTGTTACATCCTTCCTCCTCCGGCCATGGCTGGCGCTGCCTTGCGAGGAAGGAAGTTGGTTCCGTCCCTGAGCATGCGGTGCAACACCACCGCCAGCTTGCGGGCCAGTGCAACGCGCGCCTTTCTGGGTCCCGCCCGTCTTGCGACACCGCCAGCGCCCAAGTCTTAAGATCCGAGCCTTTGACCGGCCGGGTCAGGATGACGTTGGCCGCCTCGTAGAGCGCGGTTCGCACACCCACATC
>NZ_SLZG01000046.1 GCF_004341625.1 Rhizobium sp. BK376
CTGAACCCATCGCAAACCTCCAGTTTGCACCATCGATTCAGATTCGTCGCAAAATTGGAATCCCTCGGAGAGTCGGAAACAGCGCTCGCTGGTATAACCCGATCGTTACGGTCGTGGCAGCGGCACGTAATTGACGGTTTGGGCCGCTCGCAGGTTGAACGACGCAACGCAACATCCATGGATTGGTTGAATAATGTGAATAACTCTCGCTTATTGAGAGACAATGTTGCGCCTAATGAGCGATTTTGCTTCTTACCTTTACAATCAAGGAGATGTATATGGCTGGTAGAAGCGAGATCAGAACGAATTGGACCATCACGGCTTCGGATGGCGACCGCACATTGGACAGCGCCAAGGACGCTGCGGCCTTTATCAAAGCGAATATGGGCAGAGGCGAACACTTCGAAGTGAATGCACCAACCCAGTTGAGCGCCCTAGATTTGAGATATTTCGAAGCGCAGCACATGGAAACGACGTTCAATCTGGGATCGGTGGATTACCTGTAGAAATTCCGGCTTGCACACTTAGCGCGACAGGGGTTGCGCTCCGCTAGCAGCGGAGCGGCAGACCGCTGTTAGGCGTGAAAAGGCCCGGCAGCCAATTTCGCACGCTGGGCTGACATTTTTCAGCGTCAAGCAAGCGAACAGACCACTTGGCCGTCCGCTATGAACCGACATTTTCGCCGGTCCCGCGCTTTGCGATGAGGAGCGGAACCTCTTCAATATTAGCGAGGACACGCTCCTTGATCAGAAAACGTCGCACATTTTCACGAATTGCGGGAATGGGAAAGATCCCCTGCGCGGCCACGCGGCACGCTTTTACCAGCACCTGATAGGCGTCGCCTCTCTTATCCGCCGGCCAGTCGTCGAGAAAATCAAACACATCCTCCAAGCTGGCGAGCTCTTGAATATAGTGAGGGTATTTAACAAACAGCGGGCGTTCAAACTTCGTGTAGGTCATCGCTATTTCCTTTCCTCTTAAGTGCAAAACGCTGCCGATTTAGGAAATAAGATAGCAAATTCAAGACAAAAATCGCTATGGCCGAAGTTCAAGTCCTGCCGACCATGACGTGAGATGAAGCTCACATTAATGCCTCGCTCACCCTGGGTTCATTCCCCTTACGTTAGCTTTGAACCAACGTCGTGCAACGGCGTTACCGAAAGCCAAAAGCTTACAGGAGGAAACCCGTGAAGAAGTTTATCCTTGCAGCCGCCCTCGCCCTTGCTTCCATCGCAGCCACAGCGATTCCCTCAAACGCTGCTTCGGTAGTCGTCACCACTGATAACGGGCACTACGGTCGCCATTACGATCACCGCGATCACTATCGGCGGGATTATTGGCGCCACCACCACCGCCATTGCTACACCAAGAAGATAACGAGATGGCACCATGGCCACAAGGTTGTTCGCAGGGAACGCGTCTGCCGGTAATCATTATCTTCCCTCTTGCTCAAACAGAGATTGCGAATATCCTGTCCGTGCGATTGGAACAGGAGGATCACTGCATGACAACAGGGAAGAAACCTGCCTCGAAAGCCTCACAGGAGCTGTCCAGTAAGAAGTCCACTCCATCCGAAAAGACGGTAGCCGGTTCGGATCTCGCTCAGGCGAAAAAGACGCCCAAGAAGAAGTAAGCAACTGGGGATGGCTTCCGGCTCTACATCCGCTGTCGGGCGGGTTCACCCTCGGAGGCCATCCACGCAAGCAAGCCCAACGCTATCGATTGTCCGTACCCAAATAAAAAGCCGGGGCGCTCACACGTCCAGACCTGTAAATCGAGCCACCAGCGGCGAACGCAACGGCACTGTGGTGGAGGCGACGCTACTCGATTTAGTCACGCCGGATATGCGCGTGTATGGCGAAGAATCGTCCGGCTATTTTCAGCAGGCTTTCGGCCTGCCCGGTACGAATGCATGATCGAAAGTTCGCTCGCTTCCGTTAGGGCTCTCACGACATACTCGAAGATGGAGCTTCAAGGGAAAAGACCAAGCTGGCCGCCCCAAGGGCTTGTCCCATCCTATACTTTTCCCAGGTTTTCAAAGTCGGCATGCAGTGCCCAATCGCCATCCGAGAAACGCTCCCTGGCGAAATTGTGCTGATGCCAATAGGGATAGATGTAGGCCAGACGGCTCACATGGTTCAGACGATCGAGTTCTCCCGGCGCCAGGGCAATTTCGGTTGCGGCAATATTGTCCTTAAAATGCTGCTCGGTCAGTCCGCCGACAACGAGTGAAGCGATCGCTGGCCGCGAAAGCGTCCACGCCAGCGCAATTTGGGCGGCGGTTGCGTCCCGTTCCCTGGCGATCGCGTCCAATACGTCGACAATCGCCCAGAGCCGCTCCCGATCGCGGATCGGCGGCTCGCTCCAGCCAGCAGCCTGTCGCGATGATTGAGGGGACCTGTCCCGCCCGAAAGCACCAGATAGCAGACCGGCCGCAAGTGGGCTCCAGACCATCACGCCAAGCCCTTGATCGACCGAGATGGGCAGAAGCTCGTATTCGGCTTCGCGGGCCTCGAGCGTGTAGTGGATCTGCTGCGTCACGAAACGCGGATAATTCCTGAGTTCGGCAACGTGGAGGGCTTTCATGATGTGCCAGCCCGAGTAATTCGAGCAGCCTGTATAGCGGACCTTTCCCTGACGCACGAGCGTGTCGAGCGCCGATAGCGTCTCCTCCAGCGGCGTCAGCCCATCCCATGCGTGCATGAAATAAATATCGATGTGGTCGGTTCTCAGTCGCTTCAGGCTCCGCTCGCATTCCCGGATCAGGTGGTAGCGTGAAACGCCTTCATCATTGGGGCCACCACCGATACGCATGCGTGCCTTTGACGAAATCAACACCTGATCCCTGCGACCATCGAGTACCTCGCCAAGGATCTCTTCCGATCGCCCGAGCGAATACATATTAGAGGTGTCAAAGACGTTGATGCCCCCATCAATGCAGACGTCGACCAGCCGCTGCGCTTCCTTGACACCTTGGCGAGCGACCATGGAGAAGTCGCCCTCCCCCCCAAACGAGAAGGTGCCCATCGTGAGCGCCGACACCTTCAAACCGGAGCGACCGAGAGTTCTGTACTGCATGCGAAATCCTCCAAATGAGTCTTATGATCTGCCCCGCCGGCAGATGTCGTCGTCAGGCGGAAAGCGCCGCAAGTTCTTTGGCCACATGGGCGATCCCGAGTTGCGGGCTGGTGAGACAGGGCACCTGCCTCTGATCGAGCGATTTCAGGGCCTGGGCCATGGATGCCTGGGCAAGAACGATTAGGTCGGTCTGCGATGCCAGTTCTCTAAAGCCCTCGATGACCATTGCGTCATGGGTCGCCGGATCTCCGGCGGTGAGCCGGACGAAAGCACCTTCACAGAGCTTCTCCACAACAACGCAATCCTTGCCGTCGGCTAGAGCAGCGTTTCTGATTATCGTGCCCGTCGGTTCCAACGTCGTCGGTAGCGTCGCGAGCACGCCGATACGCTGCGCTTTCCGCACTGCTTCGTTCGCCATTCCCTGGTCGATGCGAAACAGCGGAATCGAGGTGATCGGGGAAATCCTGTCAACAGCATTGCCAAGCGTCGAACATGTCACCACGACGGCGTCGGCTCCGGCATCGGCGGCAGAAAAGACATACTGGGTAAGCCGTTGCTTCGTTCGATTGGAGAGAGCTCCATCCCTGATCGTGTGCTGTAGCAGGCTCTCGTCGAGAATATTGAAGGACGACCACCCCGGCAGGGCCTGCCTCACCAAGGGCTGAAAGACTGCGGGCAGAGTTGCCACAGTGTGCAAAAGGGCCAGCGTCGGCATATCCGTCCTCCAATCTCAGCGACATTGCTCGGCAACATTCGCCGCCAGTTCCTAGCCGTTGACGAATTTCGCCATGGCGCTGATCAGCAGCACGCCAACGGTAGCGCCGGCATCCTGCAGACCCACGGTCCTCTCCTGAAAAGCAGCCGCCTTGCCATGCTGTGCGACCATGGCCTTGGTGCTCTCCAACCCTGCCTCGGCAGCAACCACTGCCGCCGATAGTGCCTCGCCAAGCAGCTTGCCGGCGGCATTTGCCTCTTCGAGGGCGCGCGCAACCGGATCGAGCACGTCGAGCAACGTCTTGTCACCGACCTTCGCCTTGCCGCGTTCGGCGATACCATCCCGGTATGCCCGCCAAAATGTCGCGATTTCCGCGGTGGAGATGCTGTCTGTGCCATCGAGCGCCTTGCCGGCGCGCAGGAAACCGGTGGCGGTCAGCGTTCCCATCGTCGATGGGGCCGTTCTTGCCATGATCGCTCCTGCGCTGCGCAGGAGCTTGGGTATGCCGGAGGCCTCTCCCTCGGTAGCAACTGTCTCTGCCGCGGCGGCGAAGGCTTTGCTCATGGTGATGCCAAGATCACTATCGCCAACCTTCCCGTCGAGCGAGATCAGGAAGTCGCGCTCTTTTGCAAACAGCGCTTTCCAGTCATCGAAGAGCCGGATGAGGTCAGATGAGGAAATCTGGTTCATGACCATCTCTTCTCAAGCTCCGTAATGTTTGAAGAAGGGCGTATTGGCGGCAGCACCGATCAACGGTTCAAGCTCGGCATCGAGATGCAGAATCGACACGGATGCCCCGGCCATTTCCATCGATGTCGCGAATTCCCCGATCCAGACGTGCTTTGCCGCCACCCCGCGCTCCTCCAGCAACTGCGACACACGTCGGAAAAGAATATAGAGTTCTTCCATCGGCGTTCCGCCAAGGCCGTTGACGAGAACGGCCACCTGGTCGCCGGGCTTGTAATCCTGCTCCGCGAAAATGCGTTCGATCATTTCGTCGATCACGTCGTCAGCAGGCGCGAGCTTCTTGCGACTGATGCCGGGTTCGCCGTGAATACCCATGCCGATTTCCATCTCATCTTCGCCAATGGAGAAAGTCGCGTGGCCAATCTCGGGAACGACGCAGCTTGAAAGAGCAACGCCCATGGTGCGTGTGCGCGACCGCGCCTTGTCGGCGATACGGGTGACCTCATCTAGGGAAAGACCGGTCGCAGCAGCGGCGCCGGCGGCCTTATAGACGAAGAAAATACCGGCGACCCCTCGGCGCTTATGCTCCTCGCCAACCACAGAAGAGGCAACGTCGTCATTGCCGATAACCTGCTTGACCGCGATATCCTCGAGATCGGCCAGTTCGGCAGCCATGTCGAAATTGATGATGTCGCCGCTGTAGTTGCCATAGATGTAGAGAACGCCGGCCCCTTGATCGATTGCCTTGGTGACCTGGAGAATCTGTTCGGCGCTCGGAGATTGGAAGACGCCGCCGACAGCTGCTCCATCCAGCATGCCGTCGCCGACATATCCGAGAAACAAGGGAAGATGGCCGGAGCCTCCGCCCGTGGCAATGCCGACCTTTCCGGGCTTCGGTTTCGAGGTCACAAGGCAGCGCTTGTCATCGGCGACATAGGTGACATCGGGATGAGCTCTGTAGATACCGTCCAGCATCTCGTCGACGAAATTGACCGGATCGTTCAAAAACTTCTTCATGATTCCCTCTTTGATCGAGACTTACCGTTTGCGTTGTCTTGTGACGAAAAACGCGGCGGCAAGCAGAATGAAAATGCCGACGACGAGGCGCTGCCAGGTGCTCGGGATACCGACCATCACGAGAACGCTGTTGATAACGACGATCAGCAGAACGCCGAGGATCGTGCCGAGGACCGTACCCGTTCCGCCGGTGATCCTCGCGCCGCCGAGCACGACTGCTGCAATCACGTCGACTTCCGTGCCGACAAGGTCGAAAGGATTGGCCTGCCGGTTGGCGCAGACATGGATGATGCCGGCAAGGCCGGCGAGCGCACCGGCATAGCCGAACAGGAAGATATGGATAGTCCTGAGGTTGTAGCCGAGGCGGCTTGCGATCATGGCATTGCCGCCGACTGCGAAAATGGCGCGTCCCATCAGGGTGCGGTTGAGGATGAACCACGTCAGGACGGCGGCGATCGGCAGCACGAGGAAGTAGAAGGGCAAGGTGATGGTGGCGCCATTGGTCGCCTCGAACTGGAAGAGCGGCAACCTGCCGAATGCACCCATCTGCGGCGGCAGCGACATGATCCAGACCGTGCCGATGAAGGACAGCAGGATGCCGCGGAAGAGATATTGCGTGCCGATGGTGACGATCAGCGATGCCACGTTCAGATGATGGACGAGCAGGCCGTTGATGATGCCGAGGACCGCGCCGCCGAGGATCGCCATGACGATGATCAGCGGGATCGGGATACCCGGCAGCTGCTTCTGCACCAGAAGCGTCATCGAATACATGGTGAAGGCAGCGATCGCGGTAAAGGACACATCGATCCCGCCCGAGGCCAGAATGATAAAGACGCCGAGCGCGAACAAGCCCATGACGACGCTGGCGCGGCCGATATCGACCAGTGTCGAGGGCTGCAGGAAGTCTGGATTGATCACCGC
This sequence comes from Rhizobium sp. BK376, assembly GCF_004341625.1. Lineage (GTDB taxonomy): Bacteria > Pseudomonadota > Alphaproteobacteria > Rhizobiales > Rhizobiaceae > Rhizobium. The sequence continues at coordinate 6,422 of NZ_SLZG01000046.1, forward strand.
AACAGTGACGCAGATCGCCACGAGCAGAATGAAGGTGATGGTTTCCGGCCGTCGGTGTATCAGGTCCCCGAAGCTGAAGGATCGGGTCCGAGCGGAGCTCTCCTGGAGCGCCTCGATCCGTGAAGCAGTCATTGAACGGTCTCCATATTGGATGCCAGCATCGCCTTGTAGAGGTCTTCTTCGCTCGCCGTTTCGGCATCGAAGATGGCCACCACGCGACCGTGATTCATCACCAAAATGCGGTCGGCGTTTTGCAGGAGTTCCGGCAGGTCGTCGCTGACGATGATCAGGCCCATGCCATCTTGTGCGAGTTGCTGGATAGCGCGATAGATCGTGTCCTTGGAGCCGACATCGACGCCGACGGTCGGCCCATGCAGCACGAGAAGCTTCGGCGTGATGCTCAGCCAGCGGCCGATGAGCACCCGCTGCTGGTTGCCACCCGACAAGGCGCCGACGGGAAGATCGAGATCCTTGGTATTGAGGCGCATGTCCTCGGAGAGCTTTTCAGCGAGGCGACGGCCTTTCTGCTTGTCGACAACACCGAATACGTTGCTCAGCTTGCGCAGCACGAGGGCGATCTCGTTTTCCAGGATCGACTTGTCGAGGAAGAGGCCTTCGGCGAGACGGTCTTCAGGGACATAGCCGATGCCTTCGTGGATTGCGTCGCTCGGCTGGCGGACCGACAGCGGCCTGCCGGCCAGCGTCATCGTTCCCGATGTCGCCGTCCGTATCCCTGTCATCGCCATGGCAAGCTCGTTGCGGCCGGAATCGGCAAGGCCTGTGATGCCGAGAATTTCGCCCTTGTGAAGCGTCAGGCTGATGCCGTCGACATTCTGCGCAACCAGCCGGTCGACCTTGTAGAGTTCCTCGTTCGCCGGCTTAGCCTTGCGGTAGCGCTCGGCTTCGATGGAGCGGCCGGTCATCAGCTCGGCCAATTGCCTCTTGCTGTATCGTTCGATCGGACCCTGTGCGACGCATTGGCCATCGCGGAAGACGACGGCCTGTCCGCCGATCCGATAGCATTCGTCGAGCTTATGGGTAACGAAAAGGACCGCGACGTTTTCGGCGCGAAGGCGCTCCACGACACGGATCAGATTGTCGACCTCGCGCCGGGTGAGCGATGTCGTCGGTTCGTCCATGATGACGAGCTTGGCGCGGGTGGCAATGGCGCGCGCGATCGCCACAAGCTGGCGCGCGGCAAGGGGCAGATCGGACACGACGGTGTTGAGAAAGGCGCCGTCAGATGGCAGGCCGACGGTGGCGAGTGCTTTCTCGGCCGTCTGCCGCAACCGGTTCCGATCGAACAGGCGGGCAAGCCTGCCGCCGGCGCTGACGAGCTGTTCGTTCAGCGCCACGTTTTCGGCGACTGTGAAATTGGGAATCAGGGAAAGGTCCTGGTAGACCGTCTCGATGCCGGCCGCCAGCGACTGGATCGGCGTCAGCGATTCACGGGTCTGCCCGTCGAGCACGATCTCGCCTTCGCTCGGCGCATGCGCGCCGGACATGATCTTGATCACCGTGCTCTTGCCACAGCCATTCTCTCCCAGGAGATGATAGGCCTCGCCCAGATCAAGCGTCAGGTCGATGCCCCGCAAGGCATGAACGCCGCCGAAGCGTTTGTGGATGTTGCGCAGTTCCAGAAAACGGCGCCCGCCGGCACCGGTATTCGAATTGTCTATCATATCAGTCAGGTCCTTCCAACATCACCATGCATATGAGCACGGCAGTCGCGGCCGGAGCTGCCAAGGCAACGTCCGGCCGATCCTGGGAGAATGTCTAGAAGAGGTGTTCCTTGTAGTTGGCCTTGTCGGCAAGGACCAGGCCATTGCCGACAACGAGCAGGCCGGTGCCAGGGCCCTTCTTGACCGAAACCTTGTTATAGCCCTCGACACCGAGGTCCATGCCGTCGGTGATCGGCTTCTTTTCGAGGAGCAGCTTGGCAAGCGAATTCATCGCCATGCCGGCCTTCTGCGGATCCCAGAAGCCGATCGCTGTGATCGCGCCGGATTCCAGAAGGTCGGCCGACGGGTTGGGAAGACCGGTACCGACCAAGCACACCTTGCCGCTCAGGCCGGCTTCGTCGATCGCTCGACCAACGCCGAGGACGTCGTTGCCGGCAGACGTCTGGAAGCCCTTGATGTCGGGGTGCTTGCGCAGGATTTCCTTGGCCTTTTCATAGGTACCGTTGGCATCGTCAAAAGATTCGTTGTTTGGATCGACGAGCTCCATGCCCGGGTACTTCTTGGCATTCGCTTCGCCCGCTCCAACCCACTGCATGTGCGTACGGCTTCCGACTGAACCGACGAAGGTCGTCCATTTACCCTTGCCGCCCATGCACTGGGCAAGGCGCTCGTTGAGTGCCGTGCCGTAGTCGGCATTGTCGAAGGCTTCGACATCGACATTGGTATTCTTCTCGTTATCCGCCTCGTGGGTGACGACCACGATGCCGCGATCCATGGCACGCTTGAGTGCCCCCTCGATCACCGAAGGATCCATCGGAACAACAGCCAGTGCATTTACGCCCTTGGCCGTCAAATCCTGGATGATCTGAAGTTGCTGGGCAGCATCGGATGTAGCCGGTCCGCTCTGGGTTGCGACAACGTCGGCGTTGGCCTTCTGGAAAGCCTCAACGCCGGTGTTCATGCGGTCGAACCACGGAATGCCGCTGATCTTGACCACGGTTGCGATGACCGGCTTGTCCTGTGCGGCCGATACGCCGGCGTAACCAGCGATGAGTGCCGCAACGATTGCCGAACCGGCAAGAAGCTTTTTGCTGTGGCTTGTCATGTAATTCCTCCTCAGAAATTTTCCCTCAGTCGTCATGTTCCGGTGCTCGAGGGATTGGCACCTGAATTGGTGTGGACCTGGCGTTTCAGCGGGGTGATAAGGCCTGTCAGGTTGTACCGGCCGATCGCCAGGAAGGTGAGCAGCAGGGCGCCCCAGGCGAGGTCCCGCACAAAATTCGACAGGCCACCGAAATTCAAAAGGCTCGACATCAGCTGCAGGGCGATGGCGCTGAGCACGACGCAGACGACGCGTCCGTAACCGCCCTCCGGGCGAACACCGGCCATGACCGCGATCAGGATCGCGATCAGCAGATAGGAGCTGCCGTAATCATATTTTACGTTGACGTTACGCGCCGCGATGATGATGCCGGCAAGGCCTGACAAGGTGCCGCTCAACGCATAGGTGGCGATCAGCACGCCTGCCTTGGGGAAACCGGCGTAGACGGCTGCCTTCTGGTTGGTTCCCATCAACATCAGCCACAGCCCATAGGGCGTGAATTTCAAGGCGGCGGCGATTAGGGCGGCGACGAGGATGAAGACCACAAAGCTGATCGGTATGCCGGCGATCATGTCGTTGCCAAGTCTCGACAGCAGCGCAGGGCTGCCGACGGCGACGGCCTTGCCGCCCGAAAGAACCACCGCCAGGCCGGTGAATGCCATCTGGGTGCCGAGCGTGCACAGGATCGGCGTAATGTCGAGCTTCGAGATCAGCAGCCCGTTGATGACGCCTCCGGTAAAACCGCAGAGAAGGGCGACGACGATAAAGGCCAGGCTGAAGGTGGCCTCGTTGCCGGTGGCCGACAGTATCGAGGAGACGACGACCGCCGAAAGGACGCCGGAGAGGTTGGCAAGCGCAATGCCCGACAGGTCGATGCCGCCATTGCCGGCGCACATGGCCAGCATGACCCCAATTGCCAGGAGACCGAGTTCAGGAATCTGACTTGCCATGGACTGAAGATTGAAGGGCGACAGGAACGAACCGTCCGATATCGCTGCCCCCAGAACGAGCAGAGCCCCATTGATCGCGAGCAGCATCGCAAGCTGTGCGCCCGTTCTTTGCATGGCCTCCTCCTCACTACGTTTAGTAAACAAAACGTCTATTCACTAAATAAATGCGGCAAGTATTTAGGCCTGTCAAGACGGCTTCCGTGCCGTTTGGCGTTGCAAGGTTGCTTTTTTTGGCCTACCCGTGTCACGTTAATCAAAATCGTTTACTAAACGGGGTCGCCGTCCCTCAAAGCGGCAGAAGGCATTTGAGCAATGAAGAAAAAGTTCACGGTCCGGGATATTGCAGTCGAGGCAGGCGTCTCACCGGCAACCGTCTCGCTCGTGTTGAATGGTAAGGGTGAGATTTCAACAGAAACCCGCGCCCGGGTTCTTGAGGCAGTGGCGCGGCTCGAATACGTGCCCCGAGTCTCGAAAAATGTCGCCGAAACGGTCGAGACGCTGCGGTTTCTCAAGATCGCCAAGCACGGACATACCGTTAATCGCGATCACAGCGTTTTCATCTCCGACTATATCGACGGCATGTCGGCCGAAGCGAGCAAGCGCAAATACAAGCTGGAAGTCGTGAGCTTCGAAGGGCAACCTATCAGCATGATTGCGGAATCGCTGGCGGGCGCACCGATCAGCGGCGTCATTGCGCTCGGCACTGAGCTCTCCGAGCAGGATATCCGGCTGATCCAGGCAAACGGACTTCCCACGGTGTTTATCGATACGTTCTACGACGTGGTCGATGCCAATTTCGTGGACATGAACAACGAGGATGCGGTCCACAAGGTCCTGTCGCGATTTCGGGGGGCAGGCTTCGAGCGCATCGGCTTCATTGCGAGCTATGTCGAAACGACCAATTTCAAGCTACGCCGTGACGCATTCTTCAAGAACATGACGCGCCTCGGCCTGAAGTCGCGCGACGATGACGTCCTATCCATCGAATCGACCTATGACGGCGCCTACAGCGATATGATTGAATTGCTGCGATCCGGCATCGATCTTGCGCCCTGTTATTTCTGCACCAATGACGTCATTGCCTATGGTGTCATCCGCGCCCTCAGAGAGTTCAACATACGCATTCCGCAGGATGTTTCGATCATCGGGTTCGACAATCTGCCGCAAAGTTCCGCGATGGAGCCATCACTGACAACGATCGAAGTGTCCAAGCGCAAGATCGGCAATCTCGCGGTGGCTGTTCTCGACGACATTATCAAATCCTCCGATCGACAGCCGCCTGTCAAAGTCCTTGTTGGCGCTGAGCTGATCGCTCGGTCCAGCGACGCACCCTCAGTCGATCCCTCGATGAAACCAAAGGCCAGATCCGGCAAAATAACACCCGTCGTTTAGGATCGATGATCGTGCTGCCATTTCGATTGGTGATCTGATTCTACTGATGTGCCAGTATTAAAATCATATGTAAGCGGCTGTTTGAGCGATTGAACGAGTTGCGGACGGTCAGCTACCTAAGTCGGCGCGGCCTTGAATTTCAGCGGCATCAACCCCGTTGATGCCTTGTTTTGGAGTCCCGCGCTCAACGGCATGCGCCGTCTCGATCATGGCTGTTGAATTCCGTTCCAGATTAACCCCAATTGCCGTTTCGCGATGGCCCGCAGTTGGTTCAGAATAACTAAATATTTTATGGTCTTACACCTGCCAACCAGGGTCACCGTCAGACAGAAAGAAGGGCCAAATCAAAACGGAATTCAACAAACGGGACCTCAAAATGGCCATTTATGGCGGCCCGAATTGATTTATCGTGACACTTTCATGTCGTCGATTCGATGGAGGCAAAACTGCCCAGGACCCGGCCCCTTCTAGCCGAGATAGCACGAACAGGAATATACGTCCCGGATGCGCTGCGGCAACAGGTTGGCGCCCTCTGTTATCGTGTCAACATGGCGACCAACGAAGTTGAGATCCTCTTGATCACGACACGGAAATCTCACCGTTGGGCGATTCCGAAGGGCTGGCCTATGGGCGGCAAGGCGCCACACGAAGCCGCCAAGCAGGAGGCATTGGAAGAGGCGGGCGTCAGCGGGAAAATCTCGAAGAAAGTGTTCGGCCACTTCACATATCTAAAATATTTACCCGATGGCGAAAGGGTCCCTTGCATGGTCCAAGTGCATCTCCTGCGGGTGGAATTTACAGTCGCGGCCTATAAGGAACGCGGACAGCGAGAGATCATCTGGTGTTCTTGCTTCGAGGCTGCGATCAAGGTCAACGAGCCTGAATTGAAGGGTTTGTTCCGACTTCTCTACGATCGTCACAGAGCCGGTCGCCTTCGTTAGCATGTCACACACGATTGATTGCCTGCATTCGTTCGCACGCCGGAAAATTGCGCTGCGACCGGATTGCCCCCTGTCGCGAAGACCCACCTGCCAAAAGCCATCTGGTGCAAAAGATAATATCCTGCGGCGGCCAGATCCAGCGTCCAGAGAATTGGCGCTTGGATTCCGAAAATCGAACCGTTCCAGAAGATAGCCGAAAAGTCGTCATCGAGAATCGGGACCGGCCGCGTGTCGGTCACCGTTAGCGCAAGCCCTGAGAAGATCGACAGCATTCCAAGGGTGACGAGAAAAGACGGGATGCGCAATCTCGTTACCAGGAGCCCGGAAACGGCTCCAACGATACCGCCAAGCAGGAGCACAAGCAGCGGCGCGAAAAATGTCGGCACGTCGCGCTCATACAGCATGGCCAGCATCATGCCTGAAAAGCTTGCCATCGAACCGACAGACAGGTCAAACGCATGACGCTGAACATGCATCCAATAGACGCTTTCGTTTGCGGAACAAACCATTGGCGCCGCCCCGGTTGCGCAGTGTTTTCACCGGTGGTCAGGTGCAGTACCGTTTATGTCGCTTCGGATTGATAACGGAAGAAACGCGTCTGCAACGTGAGCGTTAATGACGTCGCCGCCAGCCGCCCGGCTAAATCGGAACGGATTTGAGGCCAAAGATTTCTTCGCTGTCTTCGGGCGCTCGCAATGCTCCAAAACCACCCTTAAGCGATTCATTTACACCAGCATGCCGCCGTGCGATCACCTCCGTCGTAGGCTACCGCGGACTGGCTTGATCCAACTCTTGAAGCGGCTTCAGCGATCCTGCACATGAACGAAAGGGGTTTGGAGAATAACCGGTGTTATCAGGTGAAAGAAGATTTCATGCCTCGAATCGGCGTCCGCTCGATGTGTCGAAGAAGTGAACGCTCGGCGACTTGAACGACAGCCCGACCTGTTGGCCCGGAATCAGCTCAACGCGCTGGCGGGCGACCCAGGTCAGCTCCCGGCCGGCCACCGTCACCGCCACATGGGTCTCGGATCCCGTCGGCTCGACCACCGTCACCGTCGCGGCAACCCCGTCGTCGCCGACCGTGATATCCTCTGGCCGGATTCCCATCGTCACGCCAGCTCCGCTTCCTGCCCTCGGTGCCTTCGCCAACGCAATCCTGGTTCCGTCACTCAAGAGAAGGGCCGGCTGTGCGCCCGGCTCCATCCGGCCTTCCAGGAAATTCATCGCGGGCGACCCCAAGAACCCTGCTACGAAAATATTCTGTGGCCGATCGTATAGCTCGAGCGGCGTGCCGATCTGCTCAACTTTACCGCCCTGCAGGACCACGATTTTGTCGGCCATGGTCATAGCTTCGATCTGGTCATGGGTGACGTAAACGATGGTGGTCTTCAGTCGCTGATGTAGGGCCTTGATCTCCGCGCGCATCTTGACACGCAGCTTGGCATCAAGGTTCGAAAGCGGCTCGTCGAAGAGGAAAACCTTGGGGTCGCGCACGATCGCGCGCCCCATTGCGACACGCTGCCTCTGCCCACCGGAGAGTTGTGCCGGCTTGCGACCGAGCAATGGCTGCAGGCCGAGGATCTGGGCCGCCTCTCCCACCTTGCGGTCGATCTCGGCGCGCTTTGCACCGGCGAGCTCCAGCGCAAAGCCCATGTTCTGTGCGACCGTCATCTGCGGATAGAGCGCATAGTTCTGGAAGACCATCGCGATGTCGCGATCCTTCGGCTGCAGCGTGTTGACGACGCGGCCGCCAATGCTGATCTCGCCTCCGGATATATCCTCCAGGCCCGCGATCATGCGCAGCAGGGTCGATTTCCCGCAGCCGGATGGGCCGACGAGAATAACGAACTCGCCGTCCTCGATATCGACATCGACACCATGAATGATCTGAGCTGCGCCGTAGGCTTTCTTGACGTTGCTGATGGTTACTGCGGACATTGGACTTCCTCCTCCCACCCTGTCGTCAATTCTTGCGGACGCGGAGCGCAAGATAAGGCTTGCCCGGCATTTCAACGCCAAAGGCCGCATCCGGCTTGCCGCCGCGGACGATGGCGCCGTGGCGCGTGGGATGCGTAACAGGCGCCTTCACCTTCCTTGCCGGTGTCACCGTCATGTCCCAGGTGTCGATGATATCGACCGCATAGTCATCGCTGTCCATCGGCAGACCGGTTGACCAGACGACGGGCTGATGTTCGCCAAAATAGATCAGGCGAAAATCGCCGTCACCGGCGCCTGATACGCGCGTCCATGGGAAATCGCCGATCTTGCCTAGCGGCTCGAGCCCATTCTTCACGTCTTGTTCCAGGAGGTCGCGCATGAAGCCTATGCGTTTCCAGGCCTCGCCGCGCAGTGTCCCACCTTTTGCCCACCAGATCAAATCCTCGGGGTGGGCATAGGTCTCGCCATGGCCAGCATATCCGCCGCGGGTCATGGTCAGCCAGAAGCGATGGACAAGTTCCTGCGCCGTCAGATTGCCCCAGGACTGGATGATATTGCCTTCATATTCGGGCTCGTCGTTGACGACCGGCTTTCCATAGGCCTCACGCCATTCCTGCGTCCGCTTCACGTCCGGATTCTGAATGCAGGTATGAGTGACCCAGGGCTTGCGATGATCGAAGTTCATCGTCTGATCACCGTTATGGATCGACCGCAGATGCTGGTAGGGATCGTTTTCCTCAAGGATGTGGAAATAGCGGTCCCATTGTTCGACCGGCTTAGTGTCGAGCAGGAAGTCATATTCGTTGGCGAGCGCCCACCAGACATTGCGATAGGCTGAAAGGCGTGCCGCGAGATAGGCGACATACCGAAAATCCTGCTCGGCAGACATATCGGCATAGCCCCAGCGGTCGTAGGGATGGAACATGATGATGTCGGCCTCGATACCGAGGTCGCAAAGCGCCGCCACCTGCTTTTCGAAATGACGGAACATCGCCGGATTGGGGCGATCGAGATCCTGCTTCCCGTCGGCGCCCATTTTGAACGATGGGTAAAGCGGCTCGTTGTGATTGTAGGGGTAATCTTTCGGGAAAACGCCCATTCTGATCTTGTTGAAGCGAGCCTTGCTCAGGGTCTCGAGCGTCTGGGCCTGCATCTCCAGCGGCTGGTGCGTCCAGGCATAGCAGGTGGTGCCGAAGGAGAGGAACGGCGTGCCGTCAGCATAAGCGAAATGGAACTTGTTGCGGACGCGGACCAGACCGTGATTGTTTTTCGACGGCGCCGTCGCCGTTAAGGCTCCGGTCTTGTCGTTAAGCTCGGTCGTCTTCGAACGCGTCTTGAAAGACCACTCGCCTTCGTTGTCTGGCATGAAACGGATGCGATAGACGCCGTCGCCGTCATAGAAGCCCGGCACCCGGATCTCGCGGCTATTCTGGCTGAAAATGGCATCGAATGCCACGTCGAGATAGGGATTGCCGGCGGACGGGCCGTTGAAGGCCGCCTCGAAGACACCCCATTTTTCGACGATCGCATTGGACATGATATTCTCCTCTGAAGATTGCGGTTTTGCGCCCGTCACCCCTTCACCGCGCCTGAGGTCAGGCCGGAGACGAAGTAGCGCTGGAAAATGAGATAGACGATGGTGGCCGGCAGCACGGTCATGACGATCGCCGCATTCAGCTGGCCGTAATCGCTGGAAAACTGGCCCTGGAAAGACATGAGCCCGAGCGGCAACGTCCACATATGCTGGTCCTGCAATAGCACCAGCGCCATGGCGAATTCATTCCATGTCGAGACGAAATCGAGAATGAGGAGTGCGGCAAGAACCGGCAGGCAGACCGGCAGGAAGATGCGGCGGAAGATAGTGAAATGGCTAGCGCCATCGATCAGCGCCGCCTCGGAAAGCTCTTTTGGAATGCCGCGGAAGAAGCCGTGCAGGATGAAGACCTGATAGGGCACGCCGAAGGCGATATAGGGCAGGATGACGCCGGGATAGGTGTCGATCAGGCCGAGGGAATTCACCAGCGTGAAGATCGGCGCCAGCATCACCTGGAAGGGGATCATCGTGCCGAAGACCACGAGCAGCAGAAGCAGCTTGCTGAACGGCAGCTTGATCTTGGCGAGCGCGTATGCCGCCATCGCCGAGAGGCCCAGGCCGAGCGGGACCTTGATGACGGTGATGACGACGCTGTTGAGGAAAGCCGTCGCGAAGTTTCCGCGGTTCCATGCGCTGCTGTAGTTGTCAAAAGCTAAATGCACGGGCGGCATGAAGGCGCCGGTGCTTGTCACCTCCGCTTTGGTCTTCAGGGATGTGAAGATGATGAAGACGAAGGGCGCCACCCAGATCAGGGCGACAACCAGGAGCGCAATCCACAATCCGACGAGAATGGGATCGCGGCTTACCTTGTTGGAAGCGCCCGCATCGAAGGCGACGGCGATGGGTTCGGCAGGCGTGACGGTCACTGCTCGATCTCCTCATGTTTCTGCGTCCAGCGCAGATAGGGAACGACGATCGCCATGGTGATCAAAAGCAGCACGACGGAGATTGCAGCCCCTCTGCCGAAATCGAAGATCTGCATCGCCTGGGTGAATGCCCAGAGCGCCAGCATCTGCGTCGACTGCGCAGGCCCTCCGCCGGTGAGGCCATAGACGATATCGAAGGCCTTCAGCGAGGAAATGATCGAAAGAACAAGAACGATCGTGATCGTGGTGCGCAGCGCCGGAAGCGTGACATGCCTGAAGACCGCCCATCGCCCGGCGCCATCGATGCGCGCGGCTTCGACCAGGGTTTGCGAGACGTTCTGCAGCCCCGCCAGAAACAGCACCATGGAAAAGCCGACCGACTGCCAGAGATAGGCGATGAAGACGGAATAGAGCGCGATCTTCTGGTCGCCCAGCCAGTCCTTGATCCATGTCTGCAGACCCCAGTAGGTCAGCAGCTGGCTGAAAAGCCCGAAAAACGGGTCATACATCCACTTCCACATGGTCGCGACCGCAATCGGCGCGATAATGACCGGCAGATAGAAGATGGCGCGAAACGTGTTGCGGCCGAAGAGCTTCTGGTTGAGGCTCAATGCCAGGAGGAGACCAACGAGCGGCGGGAATACCAGGCTCATGATGGTCCAGATGACGGTATTTCGAAACGCGACCCAGAAGACAGGATCCCGGGTAAAGATCGCCTGATAATTCGCCAGGCCCACGAAGGGCCGCTGCGGATCGAGCCCGTTCCATTTCTGGAAGCTCAGCACGATCACGTTCAGCATCGGATAAAGGGCGAAAATCGCATAGATGCCGAGGGCGGGGACAAGCAATATCAATGCCTGAATGCGGGGATCACGCGCCTGGGTGCGAAACGACATGCTCTCTCCTCCAGAGGAGACCGGATTTCGGATCTATGAAATGCGGCCAGCCGACCGGTCTTGCCCGGCCGGCCGACGTCCCGGGAGGGGTTCAGGTTCGCCCGGCGATGAAGGTCTGCAGCTGCTTTGCTGCATCCGCGGGCTGGATATTTCCGGCGGCGACATCGTTGATCACGCGGAAATATTCCGTGGTCACATCAAGCGGAAATGCCTGGTCGCCGTTCATGTAGACCTTGCTGTACTTGTTGAAGACATCGAGCCACTTGGCTTCGAGCGGCTTCTGGTTTTCGTAGTGCACGTTCTTGTTGATCGAGGTCGAGCTGAACTGGCCGAGCGTATCCTGCTGGACCTTGGTTGACAGGAAGTAATCCAGGAACTTCGCCGCCAGGTCCGGGTTCTTACTCTTCGTGCTGATGTAGTTATATTCGGCGAAACCGTAGAGGCGATCGGTGTTCGTTGGGAACGGGAACATGCCGTAGTCGTCGAGATTGGCGCCGGTGCCTTCGAGCTGGCTGACCAGCCAGTCGCCTTCCAGCATCATCGCCGCACGGCCGGCCGTAAACAGGCTATAGGACTGCTTGTTGTCGATGCCCATGAAGGGCTGCAGCGTATAGTCCTTCGTCCATTTCGCGAATTCGGTAAAGGCGTCGGTCGCACAGCTTTCTTTCGTCCAGTCCACCTTCATCTGCATCAGCGCGTCGTGCTTGTCGGCGCCGCACTTGGTCTCCAGCAGCACATCCATAAGGCGCATGACGTGCCAGTTGACCGAGCCGCCGAAGGTAAAGGCTGGAATACCGGCGGCCTTCAACTTGGCAGCATCGGCCAGGAAGTCTTCATAGGTCCTGGGCTCATCGGTAATGCCAGCCTGGCGGAACAGCTTCTTGTTATAGTAGACAGCCTCGCCCTTGAAGGTGAAGGGAACACCGTGCTTGCCGCCCGGATAGAGGTCGGCGAAAGCAGCAGCCGACGGCAGCAGCTCATCGGACCATTTGTACTGGGTGTAGTATTTGTCCAGCGGCAGTGAGAGGCCGGCTTTGACATATTCACCGCCGAGACCGAGACCGGCCCAGCTGAAATAGATGTCCGGACCCTTGCTGGAGCCGGCAGCGACACGCAGCGCCGTCTTGTGCTCATCGATGCCGCGCTGGACGATTTCGACATGGGTACCCGGATTGGCGGCCTCGAAATCCGTCGCAACCTTCTTCAGGGCGACGTTGGCGGCGTTGTTGTCGAAATTCAGCGTCCACAGCGTCAGGTCCTCGGCGTGACTGCTATTGACCGCGATGGCAGCGGTAGCGATCGCGGCGATACCGACGGTCCTTATGCACTTTGACAGTACAAAATTGTACCCATTCAACATTGCAACCTCCCTGATGCGGTCCTCTACCGCGCAGGTGAAACAATCAAATCCGCCAGTCGGTGTCAACGCCTTTTATCAGAATTGAATTTAGTTCGCGAATTTTAGGCAATAATCCCCCTAACATATTTCTGAAAACTGCTTTACTCACGGTTTGTCACTGGGAGAAAGCAAATTTTTGAAATAAATTGACATGAGTTCCGTCTGCCGCCACTTCTTCGCTGGAGAGGACGTGTCATGCAAGAAATCAACAAACTCTTTTTGGACGAGGACTTGCCTGCCGGGCGCCTGGTGCGAGGGCTGGCGGCGTCGGGTGCCGCGACGGCGGCGCAGCTCTCGAAAGCCACAGGGCTCGGGCGCTCGACCGTATCAACGATATTGGGAGATCTTCGGGAGGCGCGTATCGTCATCGATGTGGATGGCAGGACAAATGGCTTTGGCCGGCCGTCACAGCTGCTTTCCTTGAATCCCGACATGGGACGGTGCGCGGGCGTTCTCCTAGGTCTCGGAGAAATTCGAATTGTCATATGCGATATGACGCACACAGTTTTGTCCGATGTCCAAATTCATCTTTCCCGGGACTATACGCCGCAAGATGCAGCCGACACGGTCCGTCGGAGCCTCGATGCTCAATGTAGGACCATTGGGATTAGCCAAGAGAAACTTCTCGGCGTTGGAATTGCGATTTCCGCGCCGCTGAGTTTTGATGGCAAGGTGCTCAACAGCGACGTCCTTCCATCGTGGGCGGGGGTCGATATTGCTGAGATTTTTGCCAGCCGCTTGGATTGCCCGCTGCATGCCGAGAACGAAAGTCATTGTGGCGCCCTTGCGGAAATGACCTGGGGCGCCGCGATCGGGGAAGCGGACTTCGTGCTCTGCAAATTTGATCTTGGTGTCGGCGGTGCGATCGTTCGTGACAATGCCGTTGTGCGAGGGGTCAATGGCAGTGCGGCGGAGTTCGGTCACATCGTTCTGGATCCACAGGGGCCTCACTGTCGCTGTGGCAACCGCGGCTGCCTGAAGGGCCATGTCGCCGGCGACTACCTGATCCGTCTGGCTCAAGACATCATCGGAGAACCGGTGACAATCGACCAGTTTGTCGAACGTGCAGCGGAAGGACAAATGGTCTACCGCAGACTGATCGAAGACGCCGCCGAAAAGGCCGGATGGGGAATGGGGATTATCGGCACGATATTGAACCCCCCTCTTTTTGTGATCGCCGGAAAGCTGGCGGCCATCGGCAAAAACTTTCTGGAACCGCTGGAAAGAAGCCTTCGTAGATACATGCTCCCACAGCCCGAGAATGTATCAGGATTGCCGATCCCGCGCTTCGTCGTCGCCAGATTTCTTGGTAACGACGACACGGTTATGGGAGCTGTGGCGCTTGTATTGCGGCAGCATGGCAAAATCGCGTCGCGGCCAATGTAAGCCGTCAAAGTCTTTTAGCGTTGCCATGTTGCGTAGTTCAGATCATAGCTTGCACAACGTCAAAAATAGGCTGCAGCCCGCGGGACTCAACTGGCAACGAGAGTTCTTGTTTGCTCTTGAAGGGATGAGAACCTGCGACCCCGTCATTCTGCGTCTCACGCTGTTGAAAGGATCTAAGCTGATGGCTTTCACGCCCTCCTGACGTAGATGCTCGCCGCCGCGTGGGTACCGAAAATTTCCACCGACGCCCTGTCGGCTCGAGAAATCGAGAGAAGGCCGCAATCATCACGCTCGGCTTCGCTGGCAGGAAAGCGCCCGTCGGCGAAAGCACTCTGCGCGGCCGGGTCGAGGTCCGCCCAGAAACCGTCCGTCCCGATAAGCAGCAGCTGATCCTGCAGTTCGACCAATGTCACATCGGGAGCCATGAAGTTCGTTGATCGGAAGCTACGCGTGAGAGCATGTCTCGAGTCAAGTTTGGCGAGAATGGCATGCGGGAAAGCGCATAGCGCGTTTGCAAGCGTATGTGGCTGCATAAGCCACGATATCTGCCCATCAACGTCGCGACGGGCGAGGAGGCAATCACCCGCATGCAACGCTATTGCCTGCCGTGCGGCGTCTGCAAAAAGCAGAGCATAGGTTGCCGAGTCCTTTCGAAAGTCCCCTGCGAGGGCCGCGTGAATGGCGCGAAGCTTCTCCGTAATAGTCGCGGCCGAGATATTGGCGGTTGTCGTCACGAACCAATCGACCAGCCGCTGCGCGATCTCTCGCGCAAACAGCCCGCTCGCCGCCCCTGAGGTCGACCCGTCGAGAACGATTGCCAGGATTGAATCACCGCGAATGCCGACGCCGGCATGGTCACGATTGTCGGCTGTTTTCGTTCCG
>NZ_SLZG01000047.1 GCF_004341625.1 Rhizobium sp. BK376
TGCCATCCAATGTCATTATGTCCACAGTCTCCGTTGTGGACACAGAATCCCTCGATGCGCCGTCAATGAACAGGTGCAGGGATTTGCGCGCTTACCATTGATCGGAAAGCGGTTCTCACCGCGACTGCGCAATCTAAAAGACCGGAAGTTCCACACGTTCGAGAAGAGCGATGCATATCCAACACTGTCGAACCATATCGGGGCGCCGATCAACACCGCCCTGATTCTCGACCATTGGGACGATCTGCTCCATCTCGCGGCGTCGATCACGACGCGGTCCGTGGTGCCGTCTACGATCCTCAAGAAACTGTCCGCATCTCCGAAGCAAAGCCATCTCGCGAGGGCGCTCCGCGAACTAGGCCGTATCGAAAGGTCGCTCTTCATGATCGAATGGTACTCAAGTCCGGCATTGCGGCGGAGATGCCAAGCCGGTCTCAACAAGGGCGAAGCCGCCCATAAGCTGAAACGCGCTGTGTTCTTCCACGAGCGGGGCGAGATCCGCGACCGGTCGTTCGAGAGCCAAGCGTTCCGCGCCTCTGGTCTCAACCTCGTCGTCAGTGCGATCGTCCACTGGAATACAGTCTATCTCGACCGTGCAATCACACAGCTGAAGCGAGCGGGTCGAGATATTCCTGATACTCTGTTGAAGCACATCTCGCCGCTCAGTTGGGAGCATATCAACCTTACCGGCATCTACACATGGGATGCCGAACATCAGATGCCAAACGGATTTCGATCGCTTCGTCTGCCAGCCGGGCTGCGGCGGGTCGCATAAGTTCTCATTCTGTTCGACCTTAGCGTACGATTTCGGACTGCTCTTGTTCTGACCCCTGATAAACGGTGGCCGACGCCGATCGCCGGCCTATTTGGCTTGGCCTTAGCAACCTTTCAGTCAGCGCGACGGAAGAGAGTGGAGTTGAACAGTTGAGGAAAGCAGCTGAATAGATCGCTGTTGAGTTACCTTTCCAAGGCCCTGCCGAGTCGAAGGATAAAAGTGATAAAATCAATATTTTAGCCAACTAAATTTGGTGGCCTTTGGTTCATGTCTGTTCAAGAGCAAAACAATAAGCTCGTTTCATGGAGCGTGGTAGTTCGGCAGCGATAAATGCTGTGGAGTCAATTGGTTCATAAACCATCGTGGCGTGGGGAAATCCAATCTGAAAACTGGTGCTTCAATTGGTCGCGCCGTTCAATATTCGAGCAAATAATGTCGAAGCCTCCATCATACGGGGCGATGATTTCACCTGCATCAGAAACGAGCAAAAATTGGAGTACCTCATCCGTCATAGCAAGGCTGGTCAGTCGCGTAATATTGTCACTGCAAATGACTTGCATACCCCCGTAAAGGTCAAACGCGATTCCACTATCGTCGGTTTCGTCGCGCAAATCACTAACGATTAGATGGAAACCCAGACGTGCCACCGACGTAAGTTTATAGCGACCATATTTACCGTTGAATTTACGAATAGGGACGAGAACCATCACCAAAGTGTTAAGCTCGCCAAACAAAGCTGTCGCGATTTCATGAAAGCGCCTGATCGCCTCTCCGTTATCGTCAGAAGTTTCAACGGCTCGTTGCGCTTGCGGAAGTGCGTAAAATCTAATCCATTCCGGTGCATGAAATTTGCGGAGTAGCCATGCGAATGGAAGCTCGGTTCCGAAGCGTCGTTGAAACGCGGTATCCTGCTCGCGCCACGATTCTGTCAGTGAACTCTTCATGTTTTTAATCCGTCATCGTGTTGATCCATCTGGCCGAACAGACTCTCTACCGCGTCCTTTTTCCCACGACTTTTCGTCTGGCCATCTTTTCCACTTTGTTCCTCCGTGACTGGAGTAATCTTTTTCCCAAATGGACCCGTTGTCAGGGTCTTTCTTTGTACCGTCCGGTCCTCGTCCCATCGATTTATCATCAGGGGTCTGGCCTGCGTATGGCGTGTCCTGAGAGTCACCCTGACTGAACAAGGGGCCAGAGAGATCGGGCGCGTTCGACGGGTAAGGGCAAACCCCCGCTGATGACGGTTGTGGTATAGGCGCAAGAAGCCAGGGAGGCAGGATCGATAGCGCACCGGACGGATCAATACGCTCAATTGGAGAATTTTCCGAGTAGGTATATCGATTTCCGTAATTTGTAGGTTTTTCATTGAACGGATCTCGCGATGTCCATCTTCCCAACTGGCGATCATAGGATCTCAACCACGTCAAACCGAGATTGCTCTTTGCATGACTTAAAGTGCCTGCAAACCCGAAATCCGCGACTTGGGCAGCAGATCCTAGCGACACCCCCCAAGCATCATAGTCAAACGCTGGAGCAGCGGTACCGCTTTCGAATACACGCCTAACGGAGCTTATTTGATCAATTGCATAGAAGAGTAGCTGATTACCTGTCCCGGCGGCATACTCCCCCTCGTCGAAATAGTTCCGCACGACACCATAGCCTGCGTCGCGTCTTTGACAAAGAACTTGCTTGCACCAAACATATTTATCGCTGACAGATGTCCCTCCGCCCGAGGGAACTTCGTCAATTTCGGTGCGCCGACCAAGCCCGTCGTATATGAATGAAGTCCTCGCGCCGGGTTGTGAGGCATAAGAAATCCCTAAGAGCCGATTTTCTGCATCCCATGAATATGTGTGCTGGCCGTCGGACAGCAAATTGCCGTTTGCGTCGTAGCTGTAAGTCTGGCCTGAAGTGTTTGTGATTTCGTTGAGATTGTTAAACGCGACAGTCTGTGTGGAGGGGCTCGGCTCGGCGATCGTCACGTCGCTGGTCTGGGTGATGCCGGTGATAAAGTTTTCCGGCGTTGTCTGGAATGTAAAATTGGTAAACTGCCCACTGCTCAGACCAGTGTTGGCGATGCCTGAGAGACGCCGATCGTGAGCATTGTCGAGATAGTTCCAGACCGTTTTGAGCGTCGATGTCGTCGGCAACAACTGCCGCGCGGTCAACTGCTGGGTTTGGCCAAGGTAACTGAGTTCAAATGCTCCGAGATCGCTTGCATGATTAATGACGCGGCCGATTGCGTCATATTGCCAGCTCTCTGCTCCGCTCCCTGAAATCTGTCGGCTGGCTGATCGCCCGAGCGCATCATAGCCATAGGAGATCGTATGCGAGCAGCTTGTAGCTCCTGTCGCCGTGAAGCATTCCTGAGCGAGCTGCTGAGCGCCATCGACGAATGACGGATTGTAGGAATAGGTCGTCCTGCCAACCCCGTCGGTCATCGATGCAATGCGCGAGAAATACGGATCATAGGCGAAGGCGACGTTCGGTGTCGGATTGACCGCGTTGAGATAGGTCAGGCCGGTCAGGTTGTTGTCGATCGCATAGGAATATTGCTTCGTCTGTCCAAGTGCGTCGAGAACGCTTTTCAGGCGACTTGTGGTGTTTTCATAGGTGTAACTGACAACGCTGTTGTCGGCATAGGTTTTGGATATCTGCCTATCCTGGACGTCATAACCCCAAGCTGTAACGTTCTCCTTCGGATCGGTGAGCGAGGTGAGGTTTCCGGAGGGATCGTAACCGAGTTTCGTCATTTGCCGCATAGGGTCAACGATTGCGATTAGTCGTCTGTTGGCATCGTATTGATATTGCCAAAGCCGCCCTTCACGATCCTTGTAGGAGACAAGGTCTAGCCGTTGATAACCATACCGTTTGGAGGTTCCGTCCGGATAGGTGATTTTAGTAACCCGGTCGGCCGCATCGTAGTCGAAAGTGACCGTCCAGCCCTCCGAGTCCGTATAGGTCCGGATACGGTCGAACGCGTCGTAGGTATAGGTCGCGGCAGTGGCATTGTTCGCGTTGGTGATTGATGCGAGATTTGCGGCACCATCATAGTGAAAGGACGTCTTTTCTCCGAGCGGGTCAGAGAAGGAAGCCATTTGTCCGGCTGAATTGTACTCAAAGGTGCTCGCACGACCAGCCGCGTCCGCAAAGTAGACGGGCCTATGCCGATCATTGTAAACGTATTGCGCTAGCGTGGAACGGGTCCCAAATTGGTCAGCTTGGCTGACGGCGGCTATGTCAATACCATCGGTGTAAGAATAATAGCTAGTGCGACCGTAGGGGTCGGTTGCCTGTGTAATATTCCCATTGCTGTCGTAAGCGTATGAGCTGATCTGGGTGGTACCATCATCAAGGACTCGCCCGATTGCGATTGGCCTGTTGTAAGAGCCGCCATATACAGAACCCGTGGAATCCGTTTGCCCGGGGTAGTTATACCAGACGCGATTTTCGAGAGGATATTTTTCGCTTTCGATCGCCGTGCCCTTTATGGTCGAGCCCGGCATATGGACGAAATGACGAATTCGAGCCTTCGTGTAGTCGCAGCCACCGCTATCGCCGCAGTTCGCTGTGACATAGGCACTTTTGTCCCAATGAAAGCTGTTGCGGTAGACCAAGTATCCGTTCGTGGGCGTAACAGGCATCCCGACTGGGACGGTGGCAGCGGGATCACTGCCAGGGATGGGCGCCGGTTCTAGCCACTCTTCCCGCTCCTTGTTTCCAAGCGGATCGGTAATCTGAACGAACCGAGGCGGTGCTGACGTCCCCGGGGCCGTAAAGCTAAAATAGCTGGTCCCGTAAGGCGTGGTCAGACTGCTGATCAGCGAGTTGGCATCGTAGGTGAAGCTCGACGTCAGACCGATAATATCGGTGATGGAGGACAAGCGGCCTAACTCGTCATAGGTCAGCTTTGCCCGGCGGCCGAATGGATCGGTGATGCTACTCACAAGAAGGGGGCGCCCGTCAATCTCATAACTCAAGGTCGTATTGCGGCCCACGGCGTCGGTGATCGAAGTCAGGCGCCTCAACTTGTCATAGTGCAGCGTTGCCGCATTGCCTTGCGGGTCGATCACCTTCGTCAAAAAGATCTTGCGCGGATAAGCGACGCTTCCGTCGGATTGTTCATAAATTTCGACGCTACCATCGCGGAGCTGGCGATGGTAGCTGATCGCCGTCTGTGATGTGAACGAAAGGATCGATCCGTCATCGTCCTGCGCGGCAAATGTGTGCTGCACGGAGTCATAGCCGAGATAATAGAAAGCGCCGCCCGATCCCAGAACGCGTGACACGTTCGCACCGGGGTTTGTGGGATCGTCGATGACATAGCTCTGCCAGTTGAGCGACCATTTTTGCCCGATATTGTAGTAATCAAAATTTGCCGGCTGGCTGTCCTCTCGCTGATTATAGCTCAGGATGACCTTCATCGACGGACCGATGGGTGGCACATAACCAACCGGCATATCGGACAACGTGACACTAACGCTCGATTCCTTGATATTGACGACGCAGAGAGGACAACCCGCAGCTGGATTATTGTTGTCGTTCTGGCCGGAGGAACTCCAATGCGACTGATTGGGATTGTTACCCGCTGTCGGCGGGGCCTCAGGCAATTTTGGATCGGCCGGAGTCGAGCCAGGGCCATTGGCTAGCGGATCGCCTGCGTCGCCCTTGCGGGTCTGGTAGGTCTCGCCCCGTCCTTGGACGGACGCTGCTTCTGCGACGGTAATCGATTTCCACTTGTCGTCGAACGCCGCGGCCGCCGGAACCAGGAAATCGCCACTTGCCTCGGCGTCGAGGGCCTCGGGCGTCATCCAGATATCTGCGTTTGGGAAGACGGCGTCGCGCACGTGATATCGACCGTTCTCCCGCCCAATGATTGTCGCGAAGTGCCCAACTTTCCAATGAACGATTGCAGGAACAGGTACGGCGTCGCCAGGCAAACGATGCACAAGGCGATAAGCGAGCTTTAAGCCGTCCGCTAGTCCGGCGACCTCAGCCAGCGTCGTTCCGTTGGGACCGGGATTGTAGAACTGCAGAAAATTCACAGTGCCGGGGTTGGCGTCGAGCGCGAGCATCAGGGCGCGGAGCGCCAATGGCCCGCAATTGAAAAGATGTGCCTGTTCGTTGCCGGGGAGAGCCAATGTTTCCCGTGCGGTCTGAATCAACTCCGTCGCAGAGCCTGAGACCTTCCGATTGCCCAGCCGCTCAAAGAGAGCTCTTAAATCCTCTGTCTTTCCAAGGCTCGCCTCCAGGTTCGCCAACTCGCCGATCGATCGATCGACGAGTGCGTGCCCCTCAGGTGAGGTGGCGTCATCTCCTTCCGACCAAGCATTGTCCAAAGCGACGATTGCTTTGGAAAAATATCCGTCATGCAGATCGGTAAGACCGACGTTTGTCCAAAGTGCAGAAGACCAGCCGCTGTTGGGGTGAGCCGCAAGAAAGGTCGTAAGACTGGAAAGATCCGACGGTGCGGATCGATGTCTAAACGCTTCAAGCGCAAAGGAAAGATCCTGATCCTCTACGGGAGAGGTTCCGTGCGTGGGAATCAGCGGCTCATAAAGACCGGGTACCGTCGCAGACATCATGGAGTCTCTGATCGGTTCTGCCAAAGCCCCCGATGTCAGGGAAATGAATCCGGACAAATAAAAACCTAGGAAAGCCCAACGATTGAGAGACATCTCTGATTTCTCTTTCCGATTTGTATTACCGTTCACAATCATCAAGATGAGGAATACTGCTTACGGCGCGGTCCAGGAAAAGCAGCCCCAGGTCCCCGATCCCCAGATCGGTTGGGTGGGCGATGATGTTTTCTGGGTGTCACCCCGTCCGGCATGGTTCGAAATCATCACGGTGGGGTCGGAAGGGATCGTCTCCTGGGAGACGCGATTGCCGTTTGCATCGTAGGCGTAGAGAACGCATTTGCCGTCGCTGTAGAGGTTTGTCGTCAAGCGCCCGTCGAAATCATAGCCATGCGCCGACGATTTTGTATCGGCTGTTGCCGGAAAAGCACTCGCAAAAAGCGCAATTAAAACAAGAACCTCTCGAAAAAACCGTACAATCATGGGGGGCATTTCCTTCAGTTTGTTCGTCGCCTTTGCGCCAGATCGGATTGTTAAATTACCAATTTCGATTCAGAGTTGAGCCGAACCGGGGCTCACTCCGGAAACCACATCGTTCGAACCTCGATGCTTTTGTAAAAAGAAACTTCATATAGATTGCATGATACGGAGTACTATACAACGCAAAACAGGTAATTACTTTAACAATTTCGAAGCAGTGCGGCGCACAGTTTATTAATTGTGCGGATTGTATTTCATTGTCGATCTCAATAATAATTGTAATAGCAATTATTACTTTAGTTTTGATTGACGATACCTTTTCGCAGTGTCATTGTTATTGCAGATTGCAAATGTACGGTCGCTCGCAATGGCATTATTGGTTGCAGCTTTCATCAGGAGTTTTCACAACCTGCCAATGCATTTCGACGCAAGCATTATATTGTCAACCGGCTTGCGGATAAGGCCGCGAGCTCAGGGTCTTCAGGGGGAACACCGTGCGACAGCAGCTTGGTAGATCCGTAACATTCGCCGCGTTTATTGCCGCTCTCAGCCTCGCTGGCAGCGCCTATGCCCAATGCAGTGTTCCTTACCAACTGAACAACGGGCAGGTCGCAGATGCGACGCAAGTTATGGGTGATATGAACGCGCTTGCGGATTGCGTCGATGATGGTGCGCCAGCCGGAGCCGCCAATAGCGTACAGGTGAATGGCGGCGGGACGCTCGCTGGCGTCGGCCCCTTGACGGATGGCCAACTCCTCATTGGTTCCAACGGGAACGCACCACAGGCCTCAACGTTGACTGCCGGACCTGGCGTCACAATCACCAACGGACCCGCAAGCATAACGATTTCGTCACAAGGCGGGCCGGCTGGCCCGTCCGGCACGGTGCAGGTTAACAACGCAGGATCATTTGCCGGGTTGCAGCTAAGTGACGGGATGATCATCACTGGCGTCGGCGCGAGCTTCAGCGCGACCGCGAAGTCCCCAAATTTGACGCTTTCGGATGGAAACCTGGTCGCCACTTCGACAAATGCGTCGTACGCTGCGGTCCTGGGCTCTAATTCGCAATCGAGCGGCAAATTTTACTTCGAGTTTCAGAACGTCAGAATCACGGACAGCAATAGCGGCATCGGGCTCGGGACCGCAGGAACCAATTTCGCCAGTTATCTCGGATCGAATGCACAAAGTGTCGGCTTGGAGCCAAACGGGGGCGTCTGGTTTAATGGCCACCAGATTGGCACAGCCTCAGCTGTTCCCGTCGGGGCCACCGTTTCCATTGCCTTGGACGTTACGAACAAACTCATCTGGTTCCAAACAAACTCGGGACTATGGAACAATTCGAGCGCGGCAAATCCTGCTACGGGAGTCGGCGGGTTTTCTGTCAGTGGGATCGGCAGCTCGGTCCTTTATCCGGCAGCGATCTGGCGTGAAGCTCTCGGCACGACGCAAATCGCGATGACATCAGCCTCCTGGATTTCTGTCGCGCCGAGCGGGTTTGGTCCGTGGGCACCTCCCTCAACGCCGACGGCGGTTAACGTTTCTGGAGCCGCAACGTTATCTAACGACGGCACGCTAACCTCGAATGCCAGAGCGGCGCAGTCGACGCCAAACAATCCGACAGGCACCACGAGTGTTGGAACCCAGACCATGCAAGGTCTTGCAGGTTCAGTCACACCTGGAGCTTCGGGACGAATATTGTTTATGGCGTCTGGCGATGGCTTCAATACCGCTGCCGTCGGTCAAGGCTTCATCGTGCAGCTTCGCTACGGGACTGGCACGGCGCCCGCCAACGGCTCCGCTGCGGCCGGAACTCCTATCGGCGGAGCAATCAAGGGTGTGACGGCGGTCGTCTCGTCCGCACAACAAATCCCATTTGCTGTTCAAGCTTTGGTACCCAATCTGACGCCTGGAACGGCTTATTGGTTTGACCTTGGTCTTGCTGCCATCGGTGGAGGGACTGCGGCCATCGAAAACGTGAGCTTGACGGCCGTTGAGATGTGAATGTCGAAAATTAGATCCGCGTGGACCTCGGATCGGTCCGTACAACGTTGGTTGCCGCCGATGACGGACTCTGTTCGAGAAGCGCCGGCATGTCGTGCTCGGATCATCTATGATGGCGATCAATGGCCGGATCCAGCGGGAAGGCGGAGGTCTTCCATTTTGTGGCGCAGCAGCTGTTCGACCTGTCAGCGGATCTGTGGGGCCTCCCGGTCGGGATACCGAGTTCAAGCTGTCGGCGGACAGGGGCGATGAGTTTGCTCATGGTGGTGGTCCGGATCCCGCGCAACACGCCAAAGCCGGTCTTGCAGCTGCCGGGATATGTTCGTGCCGGACTGCAATCGATACTCTGAAGGTGACAAGCCGGAATTTTCACTGATTTCTAAACCGGAAACCGGCAGGTCGCCGGTTCGAATTGGTTCAAGAGCAAACTGCGAAAAAACTAGCCACTCAGGAGGAGAGGGATTCGGGAACCTATTTTTCGCTTTTCAAGCGTTCGAAGGTCGGTCTGGCGGGGTCATCCTCGGGTGTATGACGCAATCGGTGACGGCGTCCAGCTCATCGCGCTCTTCTGCGTGGCGGTGTCCCCACCGGCACAGGGCAAGCAGGATCGTTTCGAGGCCAAGGCCAAGTTCGGTTGCACTGTATTCGACCCTGGACGGGACTTCGGCGAATATTTCGCGGCTAATAAGGCCGTGCTCTTCCATCTCCCGCAATTGCTGGATCAGGACTTTCTGGGTGATGCCGGGCATCATCCGCTTGAGCTCGGACAGTCGCTTCGACCCTGCAAAGACGTGGTAGAGGATGACGGGCTTCCATCGGCCGGCAATTACCTTTAGCGCACGTTCGACCGGCAGTTTCGGCAGGTTCTTGATGATCTGCGCCATGGTCACCTCCTGGTGTGTATGGAACGAAACGGTGTGTATCCGGACCTCCGAGCATATTGATACATCCTGCCTGACATCAACCCAATGTTCAGGTGATCCATGAAAGCCATTCAATTCAACCGCTTCGGTCCGCCGGAAGTTCTGGAAACAATCGATTTGCCGATACCGGTTCCGCAGGCAGGGGAGGTTCTGGTGCGGGTCCGGGCCGCGGGGGTCAATTTCTTCGAAGTGCTGATGCGTGCCGACCGCTACGCTGTCACACCTGACCTCCCGATGGTCCCCGGCGTCGAGGTCTCAGGCATTGTCGAGGATGTTGGATCGGCCACCGACCAATCGCTGCTGGGTATGCGTGTGGCGGTCCCGCTGTTTGCCACCGGGACCGCCACTGGAGGCTACGCGGAATTCGTTGCGGCGAACGCGGCCTCAGTCGTTCCCCTGCCAGAGGAGCTTTCCTTTGAGGACGCAACGGCCTTGATGGTGCAGGGGTTGACGGCGCTTCATCTCACCCGTCGCGCATGTCCCGATGGCAAGTCTGTTCTCGTCAATGCTGCAAGCGGCGGCGTTGGCTCCCTGCTGGTACAGCTTGCCAGGCACGCCGGCGCGCGTTCGATTATCGCCGCCGCGAGCTCGGAGGAGAAACTGGCAATCGCGCGATCTCTCGGGGCCGACGCCGGCGTTGATTACAGCCGGACCGGATGGGAGGATCACGTCAAGGCGCATACAGGTGATCATGGTGTGGACATTGTTTATGAAACGATCGGCGGGCCGATAACGGCTGCATCCCTTGGGGCCCTTGCTCCCGCTGGCGAGTTAGTGTTTGCGGCACTCGGTCGTTTCGAGCTGGAAAGGCCCCAGATCGAGGCGATGATCTCGAACAACCAGTCGCTGAAGGGATTTGCCTTGTTGCCGCTGTTGACAGGGGAGGGGTTGCAGCGCGACCTTTCACAGCTCTTCGAACTGTCGGCGAGGGGCAGCCTGACCGTCCTTCGTGGCGAGAGCATTCCGCTCGATAACGCCGCGGCCGCTCACCGCGCGTTCGAAGACCGCTTAACCGTCGGCAAGGTCGTGCTTGTACCCTAGCGATGACAGGGCAGGGGTTCGAGCCGAGGGTTTCGGACGGGCAATAATCTGGGCGCAAAGTATTACAACTCTGGCTGATTGCGCATGCCGTTGGATGCTTGCCCGTCCGGCAAACTTGTCGAGAGCGAGAATTTCGCAAAGCGTATATAAGAGCGTCTGCTGAGTTGGCGCGGTTTGGGGTAGGGTCGGGAGTAATCGTTTATTCACCAACCCTTCGACCACGCAAACAAAGGGCCGCGAGCAAACTAACGACTATACCGAAGGCGGCGATCCAGAAAGCCAATTGCGCACCTTCAGCGATTGCAATCCGTAAGGCCTGGCCTGTCATGCCTGCTACATGCCGGTCGGCGACGGCAATCAACACCGCCAATCCAATGGCGTTGCCGACACTGAGGGTCGTGGATGCCATGCCGGAGGCAACGCCCTGCTCATCATGATGGACGCCGGACGCGGCCGCGATCCACATTCCCGTCCACACTATCCCTTGCCCGATACCAGAGACAATTAGGCCCGGCACAATAGCGAGATAGCTACTGTCAGCACCTGCCCCAGGGACAAGAAGAGCAGTGCCTGCTGCGCCGACCACCATTCCACTGATCAGTGTTGTAGGGGTCGATAGCCGCGTCGCCAACCGTTCGCCGATCTGCGTGCCAGCGGCGATGGCAATGGAAGGGATTAGGAAGGCAAAACCGGTCTGGAGAGCGGTAAAACCGTGGACGTCCTGGAACAGTACCGTCAAGAAATAGGGCAGCGCGCCGAAGGTACCCATGTAAAGGAAAGTGATGGTCATTCCGATGACAAGGCTACGGTTGCGAAACAGGCGCAATGGCATTTGCGGATCGGAGCTTCGCGCCTCGATCACGACGAAGCTGAAGAGGAAGATTACCGAGAGCGCGACGGCCCAAAGGACTGGCGCAGAACCCCAACCGAATTCCGGCCCCTGTACGAGCGCGAAGACTGACAGCGTGGCGCCGACCGTGGCGGTAAGCGCGCCCGGAAGATCAAAGCTGCGACGCTCATGCCGTTTCGGATCACGGGGGATCACAAAGAAAGCCGCGAGGATGGCAATGCTCGCCAACACTACATTCACATAAAAAACTGCTGGCCAGCCCCAGGCAGCGGTTAGAAATCCGCCGGCCAGCGCGCCGATGGTCAGACCGCTAGCACCGGCGCCGCCCCATACGGCGAGCGCCCGATTGCGCTCAGGTCCCTCCGCAAACAGGCGATTGAGGAGTGAGAGCGTTGCCGGGAACAGGAAAGCAGCGCCTACCCCCTGTACGGCGCGCGCGAGAACGATGACCTCAGGCGACCAAGCGAGCCCGCCCGCGAGCGACGATAGCGCGTACAGACAGAGTGCGCAGATAAACATTCGCCGCTGTCCAATCAGGTCAGCGGCACGGCCGCCGAACAGGAGGAAGCCGCCGCAAAGGACCATGTAGGCGCTGACTACCCACTGCAGGGTCTGCCCGGAAAAGCCGAGTCCGGCACCAATCTTGGGTAGCGCGACGAACACGATATTGATGTCCAGCGAATAGATCAGTTGGGCGAACGCAAGCAGCGCCAGCGCACCCCCTCGCTTTGTCCGGGTTCCTGTTGCTTCAGCGAGCTTTGCCTGATCCGATGTGCTCATTCTGCTCTCCATGCAGTTATTCTTTATCGATCGACAAAGAATGGAGGCTTGCGTCGAACAGTCAAGTAATTTATTTGTTGATCGACCAAGAATGGAGGGTCAGATGGCCGGACGGCCAAGAGAGTTCGATAGGAATGAGGCGCTGGCAAAAGCGCGAGATGTCTTCTGGTCACGCGGCTATGAGGGCGTGTCGATGGCCGACCTCGTTTCCACGCTAGGGCTTGCTTCAGCCCGCATCTATGCCGCGTTCGGCTCAAAGGAGGCGCTGTTTCGGGAAGCAGTGGAGCTATACGATGCCGAGGAAGGCGGCTTTGCGACACGGGCCATCGCGGAAGAGCCAACGGCTCAGCTGGCAATCGAGCGTATCTTGCGCGAAGCGGTAGAGACTTACACCAGAAAGGGCCGACCGCACGGTTGCATGGTTGTGTTGGCAGCCACCAACTGTGCCAGCGAGAACGAAGGTGTACGCGAGTGGCTTGAGGGGTATCGCCGCCGGCGCACAGCTTCGCTGGTCGAACGGCTTGAGCGTGCAGTTGAAGACGGCGAACTCAAGCCCGAAACCGATGCCCGGATTCTTGGCGACTATTACGCAACGGTCCTGCATGGCCTTTCGGTGCAGGCGCGGGACGGTGTGCCGAGAAGTCGTCTGCTGGCGACAATACCGACGGTAATGCTCGCAGTTTGCTCTGCTGCTTATCCCCGTTCGTTTCCGAGGGCTACATAGCGCCTCGCCAATTCCGCGGCATTTATATCGCTCTTATGGTGGCCGCCAGTCTCAAGCTCACTAGATAAGGACGCAGAAAGTCCCACGATCCGGGCCAATTTCCGTGCATCCGCTTTCACCGGCCGGGCGGCATGAACCTCTATCGCTAGGAGTTCAGGAGGAGTGGCGAGGTCCTGGAGGTCGTTGTTGAGGGCTCTCTGATTGCCAATGACACCGCTCTGATGCGGATTGCGGCACAGCAGGGATTGGGTTGACCGGTGCTTGACAGCAGCGTTTCCGAGGGCCTCAATTCAGCTGCGACGGCGGTCTGTCACTAAATTCGCATGTGGCCAGGGCCGCTCAGTCTCTACACATGCGGATTGTCCTTGGAAAGCAACCCGACCCGTTCGACGGTTTCTGCGTCGGCAGGGAATAGCATCTCCAACGCCAGCTCCGAAAGCGTGACCTCCGTCGGCGTCCCAAATACCGTCGTCGTGCTAATAAACGAGATCGTCCCGAGGTCCGTGCGGATCTGGAGCGGAGTGGCGAAGCGATACTCGCCTTCGCTCGCATTCCTCTCTTCGCCGAGCGACGTGTACGGGTACGAGATGACCTCGTCGAGCAGTGCGCGGACGCCAGGCTCTGCTCGCGCTTCGATCTGATGCTGAAGCACAGATATGATGTGGCGCCGCCACTGGCCGAGGTTCACGATGCGGGACGCCATTCCGTCTGGATGCAGCATCAGTCGCACGACGTTGACAGGCGGGATCAGCAAGGGCGAGGCAACATCCACATAGAGCTGCGGCAGCACACGATTGGACAAGACAATGTCCCAGTGTCGATCGACTGCGAACGCAGGGTAAGGCCGGTGGGCATTGATCACCTGTTCGATCGCAAGGCGCGCCGACGTCAAATCATGCAGCGGATGTTCTTCGAAGGCCGGGGCAAACCCGGCAGATAAAAGCATCCGGTTGCGGTCACGCAACGGAACGTCAAGACATTCGGCGAGCCGCAGTACCATTTCGCGGCTTGGTTTTGCTCGCCCGGTCTCAAGGTAGCTTAGATGCCGGGCGGAACTGTCGGCGGCTTCGGCAAACTCCAGTTGCGACAGACGGCGGTGCTGCCGCCATCGCCGCAGCATGGATCCGAAGGGCAACAGACGTTCCGACGACACTACTGACATATGGGGATCATACTGAGGGAAGCTCATGCCCGCCATGACCTCACAGGTCAGATTTGATAGGTCGGTAACAGCTTTTTTGACCTCCCACGTTATCGACGGTGCCACACGACATCTGCATTCTTGCTCAGCCGGCGATAGGATGAGCAGGCAGGAGTTGCGCATGGACATTGTTGTATTAGCAAACCGCTACGTATCACTCTGGAATGAGCCGGACGAGAAGAATCGCAGGGATATGGTGGAGGGGCTTTGGACGCCGGTTGGGTGTCACTTTGTCGGCTCGCGAGCAATCCAAGGGTATGACGCGCTTGAGCAGCGCGTGGCGGAGGCGCACCACAAGAATGTTGTTCAGGGCGGCCATCAATTTTCCTTGCGCTCGGTCTTTTCCGTCCACGATGCGGTCATTCTCGATTGGACGATGCATCCTGCTGCCGGCGGCGAAATTGTCGCTGCGGGGCGCGACGTCCTCCTCGTCGACTCCAACCTGCGTATCGTGTCGGACTACCAAGTGATCGTTGCTTGAGACCAGACGTCGAGTCGGCCCCGGTTGACGGGCGGCCACGCGTTCAATTGGGGCTCCATATCCACACTCAATAGCAGAAGTGAATAATCGCATGCAAAGTTACGTCCTTGATTCGTTTGGTTCCGGTACCACCGGGCTGCTCCTCGCCGAACGTCCCGAACCGACGCCGAAACCGAATGAGGTCGTTCTTCGGGTGCGAGCGAGATCGCTGAATTTTCGCGACCTGCGCATCCTAGAAGGGCTATATCCAGTCCATGCCAACCGTGGCGTCGCGGCCCTTTCCGACGGTGCCGGTGAAGTTATGGCTGTCGGGAGCGCGGTGACCAGGGTTTCGATAGGTGACCGTATCGTCGTTGCCTATTTCCCGCGGTGGGTCGATGGGAGATTCTCACTTTCCATGGCTGGCGAGCAATTCGGCTGTACCCGCGACGGCATGCTCGCACCGCTCGTCGCGGTACCTGAAGCGGCAGCGGTTCGCATCCCTGACAATCTCAGTTTTGAAGAGGCTGCCACGCTGCCATGCGCCGGCGTCACAGCCTGGGCGGCATTGCATGGGCCACGTCCACTCGCAGCCGGCGAGAGCGTCTTAACCTTGGGAACGGGCGGCGTGGCGTTGGCAACGCTCAAATTCGCCAAAGCGCTGGGCGCCACGGTCATCGCGGCGACGTCATCTGCCGCTAAAGCCGAACGCCTCCGGGCGCTCGGCGCGGACGTCGTTGTCGACTATCGCGATCGATCCGATTGGAGCCAGGCGGTGCGACAGGCCACCGGCGGCCGAGGCGTCGATCACGTTGTCGAGACGGGCGCGCTCGGCACCTTGATGCAGTCGGTGGCCGCTCTTGCCACTGAAGGCGAATTGGCCCTCGTCGCAGCTCTTGATCCCGGCCAGATCGAAGCACGCACTCTGTTTGCCAACGCGACGAGCCTCCGGCGGATCTATGTCGGAAGCCGCGCGCACCTTGAAGCCGCGGTTCAATTGGTCGGTTCCGCCGGCATTCGGCCGGTCATCGATCGCGTTTTTGGTTTTTCAGAAGCGCGCGACGCTTATTCCTATGCCGAGAAACGCCAGCAGTTCGGAAAAATCGTAATTGTCGGCGACTGATCACAGAAGGGGCCGCTGAGTCACAGCGTCCCGATCTGCATCTAAGCTTCGACCGCGAACGGAGCAGCGCCAACCCAGCGTGCCGAGAATAGTTCACGAATGAGCTCTTGAGCGACGGCATCATAGCCCAGTGTTGCTTCAGGTGGGCCGCACGTATCGGAAAGTTTTACGGCGTCCGAGAGCCCGCCGCGCATGATCGGCAGGCGGAGGGTGGTCCAGTCGAGCGCTGACTGTTGCAGCAATCGCATATGCTCCTCTCCGTCCAGGATAAGCGGAGCCATGTGGCGCATCAGCATCGCGCGTCTCGCCGCCTGCCAGCCATCTTTCTGACCGACTTCCAAGTCGAGTCGCGCAGCAGAGCCGGTGGTGGTCACGATCCTCGTAATAGACCGTTCCGTCATCACCGGTATCAGATTCCGCATGGCCGCGGAGCAGACGTCCATTGTCGGGGACCCTGCGGCACCAAGCGTGGAGACAACCATCGACGCTCCGTCGAGCAGTTCAGCAACAATGGCGGGATCGTGAACATCGCCGTGGACCTGAGTAACGTGCGGGGCGTCGCCCGCTATTCTGCTCTTATGCGCCAGCACGCGAATGTGACAGCCGCGAGCACGGAGACGATCGTACACCCGGCAGCCGAGGCGACCACTGCCGCCCAAAAGCGCAATAACGGTCATAGCCGATGATCCTCAAGGAACATTTGGATGGGTTGGATCAGCCGGTCGCCGGCCTCCTCCGCGACATTGTGGCCGACATCGGCGAACTCGATGCAGCGGTTCCTGGGGAAAGCCTTCCGCCAGGTTGGGAGCACAGGCGCAAGCCCTGGATCTTTCATGCCCCAAACCAGAAGTGCTGGCAAATCAGCCAAGACAGACGCGCGCGCCCCTATCCGCGAAACCCAATCGTTTTCGCCGAGTATTGCTCTTGGAAATATCCAGGTCGGTTCCCGCGAGGACGGGGTCGCAAACGGAGCAAGGAACTGATCGTGGGTTGCACGGGGTAGACGAGACCGATCACCGAAAGACCCCTTAAATACGAGCCGGGTGAAGAAATTGAAGCGGCGCGTAAGCCAGCGGGCCACCCCACTGCCGACGATCGTGCTGAAGCGGCGCATCATCAAGAGGTCGCTTATATCGAAGAACCAGCTGTTGAGGGCGATGATGCGACGAATGCGATCCGGGTGCGTCACAGCCCAGTCCAATGCGATCGGACCACCCCAATCATGGACGATGAGTGTCACGTCGCGCAGGTCGAGGCCATCTACGAAGCGGGCGAAGTTCGCCGCATGGAATTGCGGAAGATAGGACACTCCGGGCGGCTTGTCGGAAAGTCCGAAGCCGAGATGATCCACGGCAATGCAGCGATAATTCCTGGACAGGCTGCAGATGAGTCGCCGAAATTCGAATGACCAGCTGGGGTTGCCATGCACAAAGAGCAAGACGTCGCCTTCGCCCTCGTCCACATAATGCATCCGACCGTCGGGCAGACTGAACCAATGCGACGCAAAGGGATAGGCCTTTCGATCGAGCCACGATGGCTCTTGAGGAATGGAGATGATATTGCTTCTCCGCATGAACAACTCCGTCGATTTCAACGATGACTTAGTTTCACGCTCTCCTGCAGACGGATCAACGCACCGAGAGGTGCGCGCCGACGCAGCGACTTGTCCGCTCGGCTTGGCAATCAACACGATTGGAGGACGCTGGAAGCTTCATATCCTGCGTTCTTTGCTGCTGGTCGGGCCCCTTCGCTACAACGCTCTCTTGTCCGCAATCGTCGGGATCAGTCCCAAAGAGTTGACGCGCAACTTGCGCGAACTCGAAGCGGCACGCCTGATCGAGCGCGTTGCGGTAGAAGGTCAGTCTGCATATGGGCTTACTGCACTTGGACAAGAAATCGAGGGACCGTTTCGCGCTTTGGGGATCTTCGGAACAGCGCTCGCGAGGCGGAGAGATCCGTTCTAAGCGGGAGCCAATAGGAGGCTCCCAGTGGACTTGAAGATAAAGCGGCCGAATGTCCCTGAGCGACGTCATACGCTACCGGCCCTCGCCAAGTCTGCCGTGGTTCAATAGATAAGTTAGTGCTTACCGGAGCTGCTTCCCGGTCATCCTGCGTGCGCGAGCTCGGCGCGATATGTGGCCCCTGACAGTGCGCCGCCCATCTCTTCGCCTTTTGATGGTCCAAGGAACGGCAGCACAACTGTTCTCAACTTCCTTGCTTCAGCCTTTTTCGGACCGCTTGTCGCGCAAGCATCAGTGCACGTTCGTCTCTGGAGAAAGCTGCGATATTCGCTGAACCCTGGAACGCCTGAAGCTCGAAGATCAGTTGGTCGAGGTCCGTCGAGGGCGGCAACTCGCCAGACTGAAGCCCGCTATCGGCGGCCCGACGCAGAGCTTCCGTCCACAATTGCTGACCCTGTCGGAGCGCGTTGGGAATAGCCCCGTGTCTTCCTCTATAATCTGAGATCGCACTGGTGAGGAGACATCCACCGCTGCAACCGGGGTCCGAGACAACGTCGAACCATGCCTCGCAGAGCCTTAACAATGGGGTGTTCGGCCCGATGCTGCTTTCGGCGAGCTTTTCTATAACGCGCGCGCCAAATGCGCCGACGCTGGAGGCCAAGGTTTGCAGTTGGAGCTGTTCCCGATCGACAAACAAAACCTGAAGGCTGCTCTTGGGCATGCCCGCCTCAGCCGCCACTCGGCCGAAGCTCAGCGCTTCGAGGCCTTCCGCCTCCGCAATTCGCGTCGCCGCAGAAAATGCGATCTCGCGCGAAATTGCACCGCGTCGCCGCCGGCCATCTTCTTGCTTAGCCTCACTCATTTTACTTTTATATACGTTCGACCGTATTTTTCAATTGACTTTTCGTTGGAAAAATAAGTACGTACGATCGTATGTTATGCGGAGGAAAATCATGGTAGATCTTAGTTATCAAACTCCGAGCCCATCCCAGCTCGCAGCAGCCGAAGCGGTGGTGGCCCGTTTTGCCGAGCGCTGGGCGCGTCCTGATGCCGACGCCTTGCGAGACCTTATGCATCCCGACACACAAAACCTGATCCCGCCTATGACGGAGCCGGGGGATCGGGAGGCCGTGGTGGAACATTTTCGCCGCGTCTTCGCCATGCTGCCCGATCTGCGCCTCGAAGTGCTGCGCTGGGCGCCGACCGGTGACGCCGTTCTGGTGGAATGGCGTGCGTATGCAACGGTTGCTGGCGTCCTGCTTGATTGGACGGGCGTTGACCGATTCAACATCCGGGGTGACGCGATGTATGAAGCGCGCGTTTACTGGGACACCCGTGGACTTGCCGAAAGGATGGCCGCGGCAATGCCAGCGCCGACCGTGCCTTGATCAACTATCCTGTACTGCGGTGCCGAACGATACAGCTTTGCTATGCTCGGTCGGCACGGTGGCGCAGCTATGCCGCCAAGTGGGTTCGTCGATGGAATCCCGCTAAAGCGGGACGCCCTTAGTCAGCTCGGCACCCAATTTCGTCAACTCGATAAAAACCCGAGCGCGTCGCCCAGGGGAACCCCTGACTGAATCGCGCTGGCGTTTTTGTTCTCGCGCAAGCTTTGCGTCTGGGTAAATCCCTTGGTTTCAGCAGTGACCCTCGACGCTCCGACTGATGATATTTCTGTAAGTGCCTTGACAAATAATACGGACGTCCGTATTAATTCTGACATGACAAAACATTCTCATCGTGAAGCTATTCTGGAAGCCGGTCGAACTGTGATGTTCCGCAAAGGATATGTCGGTTCAGGCGTCCGCGATATCGTCGCCGAAGCATCGGCCCCACAAGGTTCTTTTACGAACCACTTTCGCTCAAAGGAGGCCTTCGCGAAGGAGGTGCTGGACCGGTATTTCGCCAGCCTGAAAGAGGCAGTGCACGAAGCGCTGGGCGATAAGCGGCTAACGCCCCGCCAGCGGATCAACCGTTACCTGGACATAATCATCGACCGATTGGCTGTCGACGGCTTTCAAAGAGGTTGTTTGATCGGTGACCTCAGTCTTGAGGCCGCGCCCCAGAGCGAGCTTCTTCGTCAACGGTTGAGTGAAATCTTTCCCGAATGGTCAGCGCCGTTTGCCGAATGCATTGCCGAAGGCCAGGCGTCAGGAGAAATCTCGGATGCATTCGAACCAGATGACATGGCGGAGTTCCTGATCGCAGCCTGGGAAGGAGCAATATTGCGCATGAAGGTATCGCGCGACGCAGAGCCATTGGAGCGCTTCAGACGCTTTGTTTTCGCTACCGTACTCAAAGGTCAATCGTGATGCACCCAGATATCAGCCTGCCCCGCCTGCCCATCCTTGATTCCGAAATGGCCTTTCGCGAAGCTGGACGAACTGACGCCCCCACCGTGCTTTTCTTCCACGGCAATCCCACCTCGTCCTTCATCTGGCGAAACATAATTCCGCTCGTTGCCGACGTGGGTCATTGTATCGCGCCGGATCTGATCGGTTTCGGGCAATCCGGCAAGCCAGATATAGCCTATCGGTTCGAAGACCATGTGAGATATCTCGACGCCTTCATCGAAAAGATGGAGATCCCCTCAGCCTACGTCGTCGCGCAAGATTGGGGTACAGCGCTTGCGTTCCATCTTGCCGCTCGCCGGCCTGACTTTGTCAAAGGCTTGGCGTTCATGGAGTTCACAAGACCCATCCCGAGCTGGGAAGAGTTTTTGCGCGATCAGGCGGAGCGCGAGGTCTTCCGCAAGTTTCGCACACCCGGCGAAGGCGAAAAGCTGATCCTGGAGGACAACGCGTTCGTAGAGGGCGTACTGCCGGGAGCAACCGTCCGTGCCTATACGGCGGAGGAAATGGCGGTTTATCGCTCACCATTCCCGACGCCTGCTTCCCGAAAACCAACGTGGCGTTTTCCAAACGAGCTGCCGATCGCCGGCGAGCCTGCTGATGTTTACGCGACGATAGAGCGCGCGCACGAAGCCTTGTCGGTCTCGACCTATCCCAAACTGTTGTTTGCCGGAGATCCAGGCGCACTCGTGTCGCCTGAGGTGGCAGAGGAATTTGCTCGCAGATTGCATGACTGCCGCCTGGTGAAACTTGGTTCGGGTCTTCACTACCTCCAGGAGGACCACCCCGAGATCATAGGCGAGACGGTGGCTGGGTTCATAGCCGAGATTGAAGCGACAACGGTCGCGCGGTCTGCTCGCGCCATGGCATAGTTCAAGAATATTGGACGATCGGCGACTTCGACCGGTGGGTAAAGTGCCTTCGTGAGATCGGCGGTGGAAAAGTCGGCCACGGTAGCGGCGGAATAGTCCAGCCGCGGGCGGAGTAAAATCCGGCCACCTATTTCCTTTCTGCAATGA
>NZ_SLZG01000048.1 GCF_004341625.1 Rhizobium sp. BK376
GAACTCGCCCTTCTCAATGTGCATGTTGAAGTCATGCACGACCTGGGTTTCGCCGAAGGATTTCTTGATGTGGGTCAGTTCGAGAAAAGCCATGGCATTGAGAGGATCAAACTTATGGTGCTGGCGATGATTGTCGTGAAACTGTCACATACAACGTCATGGGGTCAAGAATGGTTGCTTGCCTCGCTCAGTTCCGCCGTCAAGTAAAGAGCGGTGGAGGCGGGGGTGAAGCTCGATATCGATCGCCGAGGTGAAGGTGGTTGCATCCCAGCCCTTGCTCTTGGCGGCTTCGACGATCTCGGACTGATCGTCAAAAAAGAGAGGGCGTCTCCGGAACAATGTCGAGTGATCGATTAATGGCCTCGAAAAATCCTGGATCCTTCTTCGGAAGCCCGATCCTGGCGCTATAGAATATGCCATCGAATGTACTGGAAAATCCGAGATCGTTCCGGAGATAGGCAGCGCGATAGTGTTCCTGGCCCGTGGCAATATAGGTCTGAGCACCAAGTATCCGCAACCGGCGAACCAACCGGAGGACGTCTTGATTGATCTTGGAATCCTTTTCAAACCAGTACCGCACGAATGTCTCGACGTCGCCATGATATCCGACCTGAGGCAGGATCTCGGCTTAATGCGTTCTTTAGGTCGCGCCGCCCGGTGACACATTCGAACATCGGTGCCGAAGAGCGCGCCGATGCGACCCCGAAAAAGAGGCGCTGAAAACGCTGTCTATCAACGCCGAGGTCTTGTTTGATTGTCGCGTCCCAAGGATTTCCACGCAACGAATCTGCATGCCAGCCGTCGATTAGGACGCCGTCCACATCAAAGAAGACCTTCATCAAAAAGCTCCGAGATATACCACCGTCTTCGGATGGTATCGGAGATTGTCAATCTGACCAGCCCCGCTACCGCGCTCGGATTAAGCGGATTAAGCAAGCCGCATGGTAATCGCAAATGTCGCGAACGCAATGATGGCGGCGGCAGGAAGCGTAATCACCCATGCCACGACGATGTTGCCCGCGATGCCCCAACGCACCGCCGAGACACGTCGCGCGGCCCCCACGCCGATAATCGCGCCGGTGATCGTGTGCGTGGTCGAGACGGGAACGCCAAGCCAGGTCGCGATGAAGAGCGTCAGTGCACCTCCGGTCTCGGCGCAGAATCCCTGCATGGGGTTCAGCCGGGTGATCTTGGATCCCATAGTGTGGACGATACGCCAGCCACCGAACAGGGTGCCGAGAGCCATTGCGGACTGGCAGGACAAGACCACCCAGAGCGGCACATGAAATGTACTGCCGCCATATCCCTGGGAGTAGAGCAGTACCGCGATGATGCCCATCGTCTTCTGGGCATCGTTGCCACCATGTCCCAGCGAATAGAGCGAGGCGGACCCGAACTGCAGCACACGAAACATGCTGTCTACGGCGAAAGGTGTCTGGCGCACGAAGGCCCAGGTAACGCATAGGACCAGGAATAGAGCAAGGGTGAAGCCCAGCAGAGGCGATAGCACGATCGCGCCTGAGGTCTTCAGCAATCCGCTCCAGACGATCGAGCTTGTTCCGGTTTTTGCCAATCCTGCCCCCACCAGCCCTCCGACCAGCGCGTGCGAAGAGCTTGATGGAATCCCGAATACCCAGGTGAGGATATTCCAGACGATAGCCCCGACGAGCGCTGCGAAGATCACTTGCGGCGTGACGATGCCGGGATCAATGATGCCAGTCCCGAGCGTCTCGGCCACATTGAGGCCAAAGAACATGAAAGCGATAAAATTGAAGAAGGCGGCCCAGACCACGGCGTATTGCGGCCGCAGGACGCGCGTCGATACAATCGTTGCAATCGAATTGGCAGCATCGTGCAGTCCGTTCAGGAAGTCGAAGAACAGGGCTACCGCGATCAATCCGATCAAGAGCGGCAGGGCAATAGAGGCCTCCATCAGACGTTCTCGATCACGATGCCATTGATCTCGTTGGCGACGTCCTCGAAGCGGTCGACGACCTTTTCCAGTTCTCCGTAGATCTCGCTGCCGATGATGTAGGCCATGGGGTTGGATGCGCCATGTCGGCGAAACAGGTCCTTCAGACCCTGGTCGTGGAGTTCGTCGGAGCGGCCCTCGACCTTCACGACTTCTTCCGTCAGATTGCCGAGGCGCTGCGCATTCGTTCCCATCCGATCGAGGAGGGGAACGGCCTCGGCCACCAGCTTGGCGGCCTGCACGATGACGCCGCCCATCTCCTGCATGCCTTGGTCGAAGCTGGTCTGTTCGAAAAGCCTGATGGTCTTGACGGCCTTGTGCATCATGTCGATGGCGTCATCCATTGACATGATGAGATCCTTGATATCGCCGCGATCGAACGGAGTGATGAAGCTGCGCCTCACCGCAAGCAAGACCTCGCGCGTGATGTCGTCAGCCTCGTTTTCCAACGCGACGATGCGCTTGCAATGAGCCTCCGTGTCGTTTCCGGAGAGAAGGGCGTTCAAAGCCTCCGCCGCACCTACCGCGGTACGGGAATGCCTGGCGAAGAGATCGAAGAAGCGATCTTCCCGCGGCATCAATCGACGAAACCAGTTCAATGTCCTGCGCCTCTGCGTTGAGATGTCGTGAAACTGTCATAAAAGACCCGTCGCGGGATTGAAAGGCGGTGGCGGTTTTGGGAGCCACTTTTTAATCGGCTTGATGAGCAACTTTGAAACCACGTGCCAGTGATTGCTTGGATGGCACGAAATCATCGCCTCAGGCAGGTGACGATGTCTTAAGACGGACGCGTTTTGAATGATGTATGCCGCTCTCATCATATTGTTATAAAATGATAAAAGTCATTGTATGACATTTTTATGACAATTCCTCTTGCATTGCACCGGCAAACAGAGAAACATAGTCAGCTAATCAAACGTTACCAGCTTGGAGGTTTGCCGGGTTCACCCAACGACCGTCCGTTTGAAGGGTATCATCATGGCTTTGATCGTCGGTCTGGTCGCGCTCGCGGGGCACATCGCGCTTTTGCTCTGGGGCACCCGTATGGTGCAAACAGGCATTCAACGCGCATTTGGCCCCAATCTTCGATCCTTTCTCGGCCATGCGCTCAGCAACCGCGTCAAAGCGTTCTTCGCCGGCATGGGTGTGACGGCAATCCTGCAGAGCAGCACGGCCACCGGATTGATGGCTTCAGGGTTTGCGGCCGGCGGGCTGGTCGATCTGGTGCCGGCGCTCGCTGTCATGCTGGGGGCGAATGTCGGCACCACCCTGATCGTTCAGGTGCTATCCTTCGACGTCTCGGCTGTGTCGCCGGCGTTGATCCTCATCGGCGTTTTGATGTTCCGCCGGGTTTCCAGCTCGCAGATCCATGATCTCGGCCGTGTCGTCATCGGGCTTGGTTTCATGTTGCTGGCGCTCCACCAGCTATTGGATCTGATGACGCAATATGAGGGATCGAGCGGGCTTTCATCCGTTCTTGCAGCGATCGCGGCGACGCCTGTCCTCAGTGTTCTATTGGCCGCCGTTCTGACATGGGCCGCCCATTCGAGCGTTGCGGTCGTGCTTTTGATCGTCTCGCTTGCGAGCAAGGGATTGATCCAGCCGGAGCAGGCGTTTGCACTTGTTCTCGGCGCCAATCTTGGCACCGCGATCAATCCCGTCGTCGAGGGCCATTCCGGTTCGGACCTGTCGCATAAGCGGCTGCCGATCGGAAACCTGATCACACGCATCATCGGCGTTGCGGTTGTTCTGACCTTGCTGTCGCCGATCGCCCGGCTGTCAACCATGATCGATGACGATAGCGCACGCGCCGTCGCCAACTTTCACACAGCATTCAATCTCGTGCTTGCTGCGCTGTTCCTGCCGTTTCTGACCCCTTATGCCGATCTATTGAGCAAGATGTTTCCCCGAAGGATCGACGAGGCCGATCCTGCGCGACCGCGCTACCTGGACCCGGCGGCCCGCGAAACGCCGGTCGTTGCGCTGGGAGCCGCCGCGCGCGAAACCCTAAGACTGGTCGATGTGCTGACGGAAATGCTGACTGGCGCAAAAGCGGCACTCTCCAGCACCGACCGCAAGGCACTCTCTGCACTTCGCGCCAAGGACAATGTCCTCGACAGCCTCAACACGGCCGTGAAGACCTACCTCACCTCCATCGATCCCGACGAACTTGGCGACGCCGACAAGCGACGGCTGAACGAGATCCTGCTGTTCTCGATGAACATGGAACATGCAGGCGACGTTCTCGATCAGAACCTGCTGCCGCATCTTGCGAAGCGGCTGCGCCGGGGCCTCAACTTTTCCAGGGAGGGGCAAGTCGAGCTATCACGGTTGTTCGAGCGTCTGATCGCCAATCTGCAGACGGCTGCCGCTCTCTTCATGACGCAAGACGAGCGCGCGGCACGCCTTCTGGCGGATGAGAAGGTCCTGTTTCGGAAAGCGGAGCGTGAAGGGACGGAAGCCCATTTCCAAAGGCTACGCGAGGGCAGTATCGAAACGATGGAAACCAGTTCGCTTCATCTCGACCTTGTGCGTGATCTGAAGCAGATCAATTCACATCTTGTCGCAGCTGCGGCCTATCCCGTTCTTGAAGAACGCGGTGAACTTCTGCAAAGCCGGACCCCGAAGCCGGATGGAAGAGCAATTGCAGAAACGCATGCCTAAGCGGAAGAGCAAGACTTATCTTGGCCAGCTTGCCGAGCAGGCCGATCGGCTGTTCCGCGGACAGGCGATCGAGCAATATGCCGCGATCTGCTACATGCGCATGCCCGATAGCATCAAGGTACTGTTGATCACCTCTCGGCAGAGCGGCCGCTGGGTCATCCCCAAGGGCTGGGCCATGGACCGTCGTGCGCCGCATCAAGTCGCCGAGCGCGAGGCCTGGGAGGAAGCCGGGATTCGCGGCAAGGCGCGCAAGAAGCCCTTTGGCTACTATACCTATCTGAAGATGCTCGACACCGGCGACAGGGTCGCCTCCGTGGTTCAGGTCCATCTTGTCGAGGTCTCTGCCATGGATGTGGAGTTCCGAGAAAAGGGCCAGCGCTCGTTCGTCTGGCTTCCACCGCACGAAGCTGCCACTCTTGTTCGGGAGCCAGAGCTTAAGGGCCTTCTAGGTCAAGTCGAAGCTGTCTTGAGCAAGCGCAAGAAATCGAAAACGGCTGGTCCGGGGTGATGACGAGATGCAGAAATTGGCACCGGACCA
This sequence comes from Rhizobium sp. BK376, assembly GCF_004341625.1. Classification (GTDB taxonomy): domain Bacteria; phylum Pseudomonadota; class Alphaproteobacteria; order Rhizobiales; family Rhizobiaceae; genus Rhizobium. The sequence goes on from NZ_SLZG01000048.1 coordinate 5,175, forward strand.
CTGAACCCAAGTCCACGATCTCCATCTGAAAGCCAAGAAGAGAGAAATCAATGACGAGAATGCTCTACAAAATTGCTGTTATCGCATGTCTGGCGACGCCGCAGGGTGCGTTTGCCTTTGATGCGGTGACGCCGGGGGCAACGACCGACGAACTCTCGCACCACGACGCGATCCATTGGGTGGACGTCGCCCAAATCGAAAAATCGCTGGAAGGGCAGCCACCGATGGCGGTGGGATTCGACGTTGACGACACCGTGTTGTTTTCCAGCCCATGTTTTTTCTATGGTCAGCAGAAATACTCGCCAGGCAAGAACGATTATCTGAAGAATCCCGCATTCTGGGCCGATATCAACGCAAACTGTGACATCAACTATTCGCTTCCCAAGGACGTCGCCGCGAAGCTGATCGCCATGCATACAAAACGTGGTGATACGATTTATTTCATTACGGGGCGCACCCGGAGCGAGGGCGAACGTCTGACCGAAACCATCAAGCGCAATTTTAACATGGCTTCGATCAATCCCGTCGTGTTCACCGCTGGCGATGCCACGAAGACGTCCTTCCTGAAGGACAAGGGCGTCAAGATTTACTATGGCGACGCCGACGGAGACATGAAACAGGCGATCGATGTCGGCGCACGTCCTATTCGTGTTCTTCGCGCCTCGAACACGACCTACAAGCCTTTGCCGAAGAATGGGTCGTTGGGCGAAGAGGTGATCATCGATTCCGATCACTGAAAGCCGGTCGCCAGCGCTGAAGCTTGAACGATCATCAATGTTTTGAAGCCAGCGGAAATAGTAAAAGGAAATGAATAACATGCGTTTGACCGATCTCACCTTTAGCATAATTGCGCTAACCCTTGGCCTGGCAAGATCGAGTGCCTCGGCAGCTGATCTAACGCCGGCACCCGCCAATGACAATCTCAATGCCGTTCTCTGGGATCAGACATCCGTCGAGTTCAAGGCAAATGCGCTTGGCGCTTATGCGCTTGGAAAGGTCCGGCTGGATGAGGCGCTGGCGGACAAGAGCTGGACCGCAGCTCCGGTTGAGCAGAGTGCCAATTTCCAGGATCTTCCGCCGGCCATCATTCTTGATATCGACGACACGGTGCTCAACACGTCGGCCTACCAGGCATGGAACGTGGTCGCAGGGACAAGCTTCACGCCGGATAGCTGGACCAACTACGTCAAGGCCAAGGCGGATGTGCCGATTCCAGGCTCCCTTGAGTTCACGCAATATGCTGCCTCGAAGGGCGTGAGGGTGTTTTATGTTTCCAACCGCACCAAGGATGAGGAGGGGCCGACTGTCGAGGAGATGAAAGGGTTCGGCTATCCCTTCGACGATAAGGTCGATACGTTCCTGAGTTCGAAAGAGCAGCCGGACTGGACGTCTGCCAAGGGCACCCGCCGCGCCTTTATCGCCAAGAACTATCGGATCGTCCTGCTGTTCGGCGATAATCTTGGCGACTTCACCGACAACTACAAGGGCGCGGTCGCGGATCGTGACAAGGAATATGAGACGGACGCCAAGCATTGGGGCCACGATTGGATCGCGATTGCCAATCCGACCTACGGTTCATTCGAAAGTGCGCCCTATGGCGGCGACTACAAACTGAAGCCGCAGGAACAACGCGAAATGAAATTCGACGCTCTCAAGCCATGGAACGGACAATAGGCCGCGAACCCGTCGAACAGTCTTCAGCCATCGAGCCCGTTGGCTGAAGTCAAATCCTGAGGCACGCGGTCCGGGGTAGGTCACAATGTCGGGGCAAACTGAAGAAGCGCTTTTCCCCCGCAATAGCTGTTCGATCACTGCTTGAATTCGCTCGAGACGGAGATAACCGGCCCCCGGTCGTCAGCGTCCATCTTGTCGAAGCCTGCGTCGCAACTATTCCCAATGAAGCCGGTTTTGAACTCCTGATTGATCGCCCTGAAAGAAAATGCCCATGACGTTCAGTTCCCTTCGCGCATTCCTCCTCGGTCTGGCCATCACGGGATTGCCGTCCCTCTGTCCGACAGCACTTCTGGCGGCGGAGCAAACGATCGTATTCCTGCGACATGGCGAAAAGCCTGATCAGGGCCTTGGTCAGTTGAACTGTCAGGGTTTAAACCGCTCTCTCGCCATCCCTTCGGCATTGGCAAAAATATTCCCAAAGCCATCAGCCATCTTCGCTCCCAATCCGACCAAGCAAAAGCAGGATGATGGTCAGTTCTATGACTATGTCCGGCCCTTGGCAACGATCGAACCCACCGCAATCGGCCTCGGGCTTCCTGTGAACACGACCTTCGGCTATGACGACATAGCGGGACTGAAACGTGCCCTTGACAGTTCAAACCTGGCGAATGCGGTCGTGTTTGTGGTCTGGGAACATAAGCAGATCGTGAAGATAGCGAGGGCTCTCATCCGGCAACATGGCGGAGATGCGCAGGTCGTGCCAAAGTGGCGCGGGGATGATTTCGACAGCCTCTACGTCGTGAGAATTATGCGTACGCCAGATGGATCGAACGCATCATTCGAACAACGGCAGGAAGGACTGGATCGTCGATCGGAAGCCTGCCCGACGCCCTGACGGTCGACGACCGCAATTCGCCTGCTCGATGTGACCGGCTTTCAAAGGGAGGCGCGACACGGTGACCAAAGAGATAGCAGCGCCGTTCATGTTCACAGCCTTACAGGTTCGTGACTCTTATAACAACGCCTGCATCATTTAGCTTTTTGAACAAAAGGTGCCGTAGGTTCGATTTCTTTCAAGAGCAATAGGGTTTTACTCAGCACCGGTCACTGTCTTCGAGGCTCTAGCTGCAACTGAGTTTTTGAAAGAGAGGCCTAAACAGCCGTATGCTGCCGAGCAATCATGGTGGCATTTGAGGAGCTGGTCGGTCTCTTGCAACCTTCGACATATCAATTAGAAAAATGTCGATGCCATTTCCGGCGCGCTCTCGAGGGCGTGGGCCATGAATGCGAGCGCCCCGCTCAATGCTTCGCGTGACACCGGGCCACCGAGACAAACGCGTGCAGCCTCCATTGGTGGCCCTTCGACCGTAAAGGCATCGCTTGCGACAACGCCGATACCGGATGCACGCATGTGGCTTGCAAACGTTGACCGGGTCCAGCCGTGCGGTAACGGCAACCAGATATTGAAGGCGAGCGGGTCGGCCTGGAATGTGCCTTTCGGCAGCAGGGCTCTAGCCATTTCCTGTCGGGCAGCAGATTCTGCGCGAATGAAGCGCAGGATTGCGTCCGCCGTGCCATCCTCGATCCAGCGTGTCGCCAGCGCAATCGTCAGCGGTGACGCCATCACATTGTTTGCCCGCATCGCGCTGGCGAAGGGCCATGCCGCTTTCATGTCGGGCGCAACCACGAAGGCCAATCGGAGGCCGGCCCCGATGCATTTCGCAAGGCCGCCGATATGCCAGGCGAGATCGGGCGCCATGGCGGCGAGTGGTGCCGGCCCATGTAGCGGAATGAAGCCGTAGGCGTCGTCCTCGATGATCGGGACATGGTATCGGCGCGCGACCGCGCATATTTCCTCGCGCCGCTGTTGCGGCATGGTGATCGTCGTCGGGTTCTGCAGGGTGGGATTGAGATAGAGCGCCTTGGGCGCAACGCGCTCGCAGGCATCGGCAAAAGCACCCGGCAGAATACCGTCCTCATCCATGGGCAGGCCGGTGAGGCTGAGCCTCAATTGCGCGGCGATCGATCGGATGCCGGGATAGGTGATTGCTTCGGAAAGCACCATCTGACCCGGCTTGGCCAGCATGCTGAGAATGGCAAGCAAGGCGGGATGGGCGCCTGGAGTCACGAAAATACGGTCCTGCGACGGCACCAGCCCGCGCCGGCTGAGCCAGGCGGCCGCAGCCTCCTTATCCATCCCCGAGCCTCCAAAACCCTGGTACCGCAAAAGCGGGACCAGGTTTGTCGCCACTGCGGACATCCCCTCGCGCATGCGTGCGATCAAGTCCAGATCGTCCGGCTCTGGCGGCATGTTCATCGTCAGGTCGATGGCGGATGCACGGCGCTGATCGGGCGTGGCATCGGATGAGAAACCACGGCGCTCACGATCGACGCCGCCGGTCACGAATGTCCCGCGCCCGACATGGGAATCCACCAGTCCGCGCTTCTGCGCCTCGACATAGCCGCGCGCGACGGTCGTGAAGTCGACGTTTAGGCGCTTGGCGAGCTCGCGTTGTGGCGGCAGCCGGTCCCCGACGGCAAGAACGCCGCTGCGCAGATCCATTGCGATCAGATCAGCGATCGCCATGTAACGGGGGCTGGATGAACGGCCGAGATTGGGGTGCCAGTCTTTCATTTCAATATCCGAGAATTGCGATCGACAGACGGGATGGATTCGATCGACATTGACCGTATATTGTTGCATCATCCATCTGTCACGCAGAAACGCGAATTCGGGGCATTGCCAGCATTTTTCCGGACAGCAGCCCTGAGGCATGACGAAAGTCAACAAGCTTAGTGAAGTTTTTGACTGTATATTGAATGCATTCATATCTATCATTCCTGCACTTCTTATCGGCATAAAAATGCTTCCAAAAATGGCGAAAACGCGACTATTTCCGTAATTGATTGGATAATTGAATGTATTCCTCCAAAAATTGACTGCGAATTGTGCAGAATCAATTTGGCATGGAGCTTGCAGTTGAATGGCTGTACCCCGCCGAAGGGGCCTGTATTCAACGATAGGAGCCGACCATGCCCACAGTCACCAAGCGAGCCCACGAGAAGGGCGATTTCTTCGTCGACTACGAGGAGAAGGTTTTCGAAGATGTCCAGGCGAAACCCGGCGAAAAAGCCCTCATTACCTTTCACACCGTCGCCTTCGAAGGCTCGATCGGCCTGGTTAACCTGCTGCAGGCAAAGCGCCTGAAGCGCAAGGGCTTCGAGACCTCCGTCCTTCTCTACGGTCCCGGCGTCACGCTCGGCGTCCAGCGCGGCTTCCCGAAAATCGGCGACGAGGCTTTCCCAGGGCACCTCAACTTCAACAACCAGATCGCGGGCTTCATGGATGAGGGCGGCAAGGTGTTTGCCTGCCGTTTCGCGCTGCAGGCGCTTTACGGCCATGGCGAGCCCTCTCTGATTCCAGGCATCAAGCCGATTAGCCCGCTCGACGTGCTTGATCTCATGCTGCTGCACCGCCGCGACGGCGCCTTCATCCTGGATACCTGGACGCTGTGATGACGGCGCGCCTTCTCCTTTCGGGGAGAAGGTGGCCTGAGGCCGGATGAGGGGCTGTATACGTCAATCGTCTTGACCAGCCGCTCAGCCCTCCCTCCTTCGTCGCTCGCCCCTCGGTCCATCCTAACGGACACCTTCTCCCGTCAGGGAGAAGCGGAAACAACGAAAGAACTGCCATGGAGAAGAAATCCACCGTTCGGGCCGCGGCCGCGCAGATCGCGCCAGACCTGACATCGCGTGAAAAGACGCTCGCCCGCGTTCTGGAGACGATCCGCGAGGCGGCCTCCAAAGGCGCGGAATTGATTGTCTTCCCCGAGACCTTCGTCCCTTGGTACCCCTATTTCTCATTCGTGCTACCGCCGGTCCTGTCGGGCAAAGAGCACGTCCGGCTCTATGAAGAGGCGGTGACGATCCCCAGCGACGCGACCCAGGCGGTCGCGTCGGCCGCTCGCGAGCACGGCATCGTCGTGGCGCTTGGCATCAACGAGCGCGACCACGGCTCGCTCTACAATACCCAGCTGCTCTTCGATGCCGATGGCAGGCTCATCCTCAAGCGCCGCAAGATCACGCCGACCTTTCACGAACGGATGATCTGGGGCCAGGGCGACGGCTCAGGCCTGATGGTGATTGAAAGCAAGGTCGGACGCCTCGGCGCGCTGGCCTGCTGGGAACACTATAATCCATTGGCTCGCTATGCCCTGATGGCGCAGCACGAGGAAATCCACGTCGCACAATTTCCGGGCTCCATGGTCGGGCCGATCTTCGCCGAGCAGATGGAAGTGACGATTCGCCACCACGCGCTGGAAGGCGGCTGTTTCGTCGTCAATGCCACAGGCTGGCTGACCGAGGAGCAGATCCAGTCGATCACGTCCGATCAGGGGCTGCAGAAGGCACTACGCGGCGGCTGCATGACGGCGATCATCTCGCCAGAGGGCAAGCATCTTGCGCCGCCGATCACCGAGGGCGAGGGCATCCTTATCGCGGATCTCGACATGAGCCTCATCACCAAGCGCAAGCGGATGATGGATTCGGTCGGCCACTACGCTCGCCCCGAGCTTCTGCACCTCGTCATCGACGGCCGCGCCACGGCGCCGATGGTCGTCTCCGAACATTCTTTCGAAACTTTTGATGCAAGGACCAAGACCGATGGAGAATACGACATTGCTTCCGACCGAGACGCTGATCAACGAATTGCAGTCCTTCGGAGCCAGGCTCGTTGACCCCAAAGCCGGGCATGAGAGCCGACGCGGCGGCGCCGGCCCTTCGGACCACAAGGCGCTGACCATCGACGGCATGACCGTCATGGTGCCGGTTCATACTGCTCCTGCCTTCGAGAGCCCTTATATCGTCGAAAAGCCTGATGAGGCCGGCAACAGCCGCATTAGCCGCGATGGCCGGGTGCTTGGCGAAGTCTCCTTCCCGCTTCGGCCGCGCTTCTACGAGCGGACGACCGCCGACGGCATCCCCTATTCGCAGATCGCCGTGCTGCATGGCCGCGACGTGCTGGCGACGACCGTGCTGCAGACCTGCATCCGCTATCAGAGCCGCACCAAGAGCTGTCAGTTCTGCGCGATCGGCCAGTCGCTCGCCGCCGGCCGCACCGTTGCCCACAAGACGCCGGAGCAGCTTGCCGAAGTGGCGAAGGCCGCCGTCGAGCTCGACGGCGTCAAGCACATGGTGATGACGACGGGCACGCCGAAAGGGCGGGATCGCGGCGCATCCGTTCTTACGGAGAGCGCCCGCGCCATCAAGGCCGCCGTTGATCTGCCGATCCAGGCGCAATGCGAACCGCCGGAAGACGACATCTGGTTCTCGCGGATGAAGGAAGCCGGCGTCGATGCGCTCGGCATGCATCTCGAAGTCGTCACGCCCGAATTGCGCGCCCGTATCATGCCCGGCAAGGCGCAGGTGCCGATCGCGAAATACATGTCGTCCTTCAAGGAGGCCGTCGAAGTCTTCGGCCGGGGCCAGGTGTCGACCTACATCCTCGCCGGCCTCGGCGATACGCGCGATGCGATCCTCGACATCTGCGAAAAACTCGTGGCGATCGGCGTCTATCCCTTCGTCGTGCCTTTCGTTCCGATTTCGGGCACGCCGCTCGAGAGCCATCCGGCACCGAAGCCGGATTTCATGCATTCGATCCTCGGCCCGCTCTCGAAGATGCTGGTCAATAGCGGTTTAAAGGCCGTCGACATCAAGGCCGGCTGCGGCAAATGCGGCGCCTGCTCCGCCCTTTCCACCTATGAAAGGATGCTGACCAAATGATGATCGAGCCCTTCGCGCCTTATCGCGCCAGCGAATTCCAGGTGAAGTTCGCCACATCCGAATGGGAGCGTCGGGAGGCGCATTTGCTGCGCCGCGCCGTCTTTTGCGAGGAGCAGGGCATATTCGAAGGCGACGACCGCGACGCGATCGACGGTCACGCGATCCCGATCGTGGCGCTGTCTATGATGGGCGTGGCAGCCGACCAGGTGGTTGGCACAGTGCGGATCCATGAGGCAGAGCCCGGCCTCTGGTGGGGCTCGCGGCTCGCCGTCAGCGGAGATTTCCGCAAGATAGGTGCGCTGGGCGCAACCCTGATCCGGCTTGCCGTCTCCTCGGCCAATGCGATGGGCTGCCACACCTTCCTTGCCAATGTGCAGGTGCAGAACGGCTTGCTTTTCCGCCGGATGCATTGGGACGTGCTTGAAGAGTTCGAAGTCTACGGCAAGCCGCATCTGAGGATGAAGGCCGATCTTAACTGGTACCCACCCTGCCAGACGCCAGAGACGGGGCTCGTGGCGTTGGCCAAGAAGGCCGCGTGATGACCGCTGCGATTGACATCATGGCGCTGGCCGCCAAGCTTTCCGCCTTCTCGGGCATATCGGCCAAGGCGGATATCGGAACGGTTACGGCGGCTCTCGGTCTTGCCGGCCAGCCAGTCGCCGTCGGCGATGATTGTGCCGCCCTTCCTGACGGCGAAGGCTATCTGCTCTTTGCCATCGAGGGCTTCATCAACGAATTCGTCGCGGTCGATCCCTGGTTTGCCGGCTGGTGCGGCGTGATGGTCAATATCTCGGATGTCGTTGCCATGGGCGGGCGCCCGATCGCCGTCGTCGATGCCGTCTGGTCGAATGGCGAGGCGGGTGCCGCCCCCGTTCTGGAGGGCATGCGGGCAGCGGCGCGCACCTTCGGCGTGCCCATCGTCGGCGGCCATACCAATATCCGCACCGATCGGAGCCAGCTATCCGTCGCCATTCTCGGCCGGGCGAAAAAGCTGCTGACGAGCTTCGATGCGAAGCCCGGCGACGTACTGGTCGCAGCGCTCGACCATCGCGGCCGCTATCGCGAACCATTCAACAATTGGGAAGTGGCCACGACCGCTCCGCCGGCGCGCCTGCGCGGCGATCTCGAAATATTGCCTGGAATCGCCGAAGCTGGGTTGGCGCTTGCCGCCAAGGACATCAGCCAGGGTGGAATCGTGGGCACTGCAATCATGCTGGCGGAATGTTCCGGCGTCGGTATCGAGATCGACGTCTCGGCCATTCCCCTGCCTGACGGCGTTTCGCTTGAGCGCTGGCTCGCGACCTTCCCGAGCTTCGGATATCTGATCGCCTGCGCCCCTGAGAGCGTTGGCAGCGTGATCGAACGCTTCAGCTCTCGCGACATCACCGCCGCTGCGATCGGCAGCATCGTCGCCGGCAGCGAAGTCGCAATCCGCGCTGGCGCACAGCGCGCCGTCATGCGTGACTGTGCCGAATCGCCGCTGCTGCAGCTTGGCCGCCGGGAGGATGCCGTATGAGCCGCCCGTTGCGCATCGCCATGCTCTCGCACTCTACCAATCCGCGCGGCGGCGTGGTTCATGCGATGCAGCTATCCGAGGCGCTGACTGCGCTCGGCCACGAGGTGGTGCTGCATGCGCCAGACGTTGCGGGCAGGGGATTTTTCCGGACGCCGGATTGTGGGGTGGTTTGCGTGCCGGTGGCGAGTCGAGTTGAAAAGACGTTCAACGACATGCGTGCGGCACCTTCACCCTGCCCTCTCCCCGAGGGGAGAGGGGGGGTCGTGCCACACGAGAGGGATGCAGACATTGCCGGTTCTCCCTTTTCCCCGGTGGGAAGATGGTGCCGGCAGGCGAATGGGGGGGCCGGCGGTACAACGGCCAACGAACTGCCCACCTCGACCATGACCACCATGGTCGAACAGCGAATCACCGACTACCTGCGCTATTTCGAAAACCCCGCGACCCGCGAATTCGGCATCTTCCACGCCCATGACGGCATTTCCGGCAATGCCCTGGCGACGTTGAAGGAGCGTGGCTTGATTCCCTCGTTCGCCCGTACGGTCCATCATATCGACCAGTTCTCCGATCCGCGGCTTGCCGAACTGCAGGATCGCTCGATCGACCGGGCCGATCTCTTCTTCACCGTTAGCGCACTATGGCAGAAGCATCTGAAGCAGATGCGCGACATCGACGCGACCAATGTCGGCAACGGCGTGGATACGACCCGCTTTTCGCCCGATGTCCGTGGCACTGCGCTTCGCCGCGTCCTCAAGCTTCCGGACGGGCCGATCATGCTGGCCGTCGGCGGCATCGAGGCGCGCAAGAATACGCTGCGCATGCTGGAGGCCTTCCGGCAGCTGCGCGCCGTCCGCCCCGATGCGCAATTCGTCATTGCCGGCGGCGCCTCGCTGCTCGATCATCGCGGCTATCAGGGCGAGTTCGCAGCAGCACTTGCGGCCATCGGCGAGCATGCCGCCGCCGTCCATATTCTCGGCACTGTCGCCGATGAGGATATGCCGGCGCTTTATCGACTGGCCGATACGCTGGTCTTCGCATCGGTCAAGGAAGGCTTTGGCCTCGTCGTGCTGGAAGCGATGGCGTCGGGCGTGCCCGTCGTCACCTCATCGATCGCACCCTTTACCGAATATCTGAAGCCCGAGGATGTCGTCTGGTGTGATCCGCACAATCCCGCCTCGGTCGCCGAAGCCATGGTGATTTCGTTGACGTCGCCGGTGCGCGAACGGCTGATCCCGCGCGGCCTGGCGCTCGCCGCCCGACACAGCTGGCAGCGCACGGCCGCTGCTCATCTCAAAGCCTACGAGACATTGAAGGAGCCCTCTCATGCCTGAAATGCGCTTCGTCATCGCATGGCCAGACGGCCGTGAGGAGACATGCTATTCGCCCTCGCTCGTCATCAAGGATTTCTTTGAAGAGGGCGCGACCTATCCCATCCGCGATTTTCTCGACCGCAGCCGCAAGGCGCTCACCATCGCCAGCGATCGCGTCGAGGCGAAATACGGCTATCCCTGCTCGCTGGCCGGTCGCCAGCTCGCTCGCATCGAAGAGGCGGGCGGCCTTTTCCTTTCCGACGTCGAAGCGCGCGTGCGCTGCCAAAGCTTCATTTTCTGAAAGGAACCTCCCATGACCTTCTCTCTCAAGCCGCACTACCGTGCCGTCGTCATCGGCGGCGGGCAGGCCGGACTTTCGGCCAGCCACTATCTGAAGAAACACGGCATCGATCACGTCGTCTTTGAAAAGAAGACTGTGGCGCACAAATGGAAGGACGAGCGCTGGGATGCCTTCTGCCTGGTAACGCCAAACTGGCAATGCCGACTGCCCGACCATCCCTATGGCGGCGACGATCCGCACGGTTTCATGGTCAGGGACGAGATCATCGCCTATGTCGATCGCTTCGTGAAAAAGGTGAATGCGCCGGTTCTGGAAGGTACGAGCGTAACGTCGCTGGAGAAGATAGGCGATCTCTTCCGTGTCGAGACCTCGGCGGGTACGGTGACGGCCGACAGCGTCGTCATCGCCACTAGTCTCTATAGCAAACCCGCCATTCCGCGCGCGGCCGAGCGGCTACCAGACGATATCCTGCAAATCCACACTGCCGGCTACCGCAATCCCAGCCAGCTGCCGGAAGGCGCAGTCGTCGTCGTCGGCTCCGGCCAGTCCGGCTGCCAGATCGCCGAGGATCTGCACCTGGCGGGCCGCAAGGTGCATTTGGTGACAGGCAACGCTCCGCGCTGCGCGCGCTTCTATCGCGGCCGCGACGTGGTCGATTGGCTGGCCGATGTCGGGCAGTACGACATCACGGTCGAGCATGATGGCATGACGAAGAAGAAGCACGACACCAACCACTACCTGACAGGCCGCGACGGCGGGCGCGACATCGACCTGCGTAAATTCGCATTGGAGGGCATGGCGCTTTATGGCCGCATGGAGACCGTCTCGGGCGGAAAGATGATCTTCGAGCCGAACCTGAAATCCAATCTCGACAATGCCGACCGCGTTTACAACAGCATCAATGTGCTCATCGACCGCCATATTGCCGAGAAAGGCATCGATGCGCCACCAGCCAGTGTCTACGCCCCGCTCTGGGAGCCGGAGAGTGAACCGACGGAACTGGATCTGAAGGTCGAGAGCGTCAGCTCGGTGATCTGGGCGACGGGATTTACGCCCGATTGGTCCTTCGTCGGCCTGCCGATCTTTGACGGCACCGGCTATCCCATGCAGCGGCGCGGCGTGACCGGCATCGACGGCGTCTACGTGCTCGGCCTGCCCTGGCTATGGACCTGGGGTTCCGGCCGTTTGCTCGCTGTTGGCAAGGATGCCGACCATGTGGTTGGCCATCTCGTTACATGGCTTGCGGCCGAGCGACCGGTCATGAGACAGGCGGCGAACGGCTGATCATGAACGTTGCCATCCTCGATATTCATAAGGACGAGCCAACGGCGCGCGAACTCATGGCGCGTGCGCTGGAACCGCACATCCTCATCGGCATGCCGCATCTGACCCCAGGTGGACTGTCGGAAACCTGGCTCATGAAGGAGCTTGGACATCGCCACTGGCTCATGCTCGCCCGAGACATGCAGATGGGCGATGCCAACTTTCGCACTGCTGATGGCGGTGAAGCCTATGCTGCGATTTGCGCGACGTCGCTCGCCGATGCGCGCTTTGAGAGTGTGGCGGCCAACGACATAGTGACGATCCATTCGGATCTTGCGCGGGTATCCCGAACACAGGTTGCGACACGGCACCATGTCCGGAAAGGTGCGCTTCCGGTCGCGCATGTCGAACTGATATCGGCCTTTGTCCACCGCACCCTTGACGGCGATAATCATTCGATTGTGCGCTTGCCTCTGTCACCCGCATCTGGGAGTTTCGAGCACAACGCACTTGCGTCGGCGGCGGCAGGAATCCGCGGCGGCCTCATCGCCGTCTTCTCCGGCACACGCGTTGTCACCGACAATGTGTTGGCGAGCTTCCGCTACGATCCCAGCGCCTCTCAGGAATTCAACGGCGCGGGGCTCTTCTACTTTGCCGAATTCCAGGCGCTTGCGAACCGGGCGCTTGAGCACTGGTTCCGTAGCCGGCAAATAGTCGGGCGCGATATCTTCTTTGCGGGAAACATTCGACAGGGTGAAGCGGTGTCTGTCGAGTTGATGGATATCAGCGCCTCTGCTGCTGCCAGCCATATCCGCATCCGTCGGCCGGACGGAAAGACCATCGGCAGGATCTTTACCCAACATGCGCACGCCCTCGATTTCAACGCAAATTCAGAGCATTGACAAATCGTGGTCAGTCAGGGCCTGCAGGGACGTCATCCTTGGCGGAGGCGAACGCCGTGCTGGCATCGCCGACGATCGAGACGAACGAATGGCAGCCCGGCGGCCGGCTCCAACGGTATCGGCACGCTCTGTCCATGCGCAATAGGCGGGGCGCACGCCTCCCGGAACCGGCACTTTTTGCAGGCTTACGGCGCCCTCCAGATGAGGGTCCGCGTCAAACGTAACGTCGGACAGGAAAAAACTGCACGCAGGTTCCGCGCACCTTCAGGATGCTCTACCTTCCTGAAAACCACATGTCTGAGATCAAGCTTGTCCATGACTGAGCGTCGAAACTGAGTATCGCTGTCGATTTCCATGACCCCGTTGAAGCCCAAGATGTCCACTCGACGAATGTGCGGGTCGTCGGAATCCGCTTGTCCGCTTAACACTGTGTCGAAAAAGGAAAGGGTGCCTCCTCTTGCACCATACATGTCCAACCCATTGCGAAATGTGGATCTGAAAAAGCACTAGACTGTTGAACTTGAGGGGGCGAGAGAGTCCGCTGCTTTGAAACTCGGTCATGTCGAACGGGCTGTTGAACGAGTGGTGCATGGGCCAAGCCCATGTATTCGATTCTCCAAAGTTAGCGTCCATCATAAATTGTGTCTGCTTGAGACCGGGATCGTGTCTAAAAGCGGTGTTGAGGAAGCTCGCGGAGCGCCGGAATACCGCCTTCTCGAAGCTGATATATCCCTGTGCGATTGATCGGACCCGACCAAGCACATGAATTCAATGTTTCCGCCAAAATCGGCAAGACGATCGTGCCCCAGGAGATGGTGTAACTGGCGGGAGATAGCAAAGCCGAGTGCCCGCGCGCTTCTCGTTGCGCTGTAGCGGGTGATCGGCTTTG
>NZ_SLZG01000049.1 GCF_004341625.1 Rhizobium sp. BK376
CCGAAGCCTGGATAACCATCGCCCATATCCGCATCCTTACGCGGCGGCTCGCAAGATATTGCTATCGTTGAACCCTTTTCGAGTCAGACTCTTAGCGGCGGCAGATGGTGTGCTCGATTTCTTGATTACCCTCGGGATGCTGGAGGGCGCGGATGCGATCCGGCGGCTGAAGATCCTTCTGGACGGCTCGCGTGTATGACCAATATCCCTTCCGCAGATCAAATGCAGCGGGAAGAAATCGATGCCAAAGAAACCTTCCGACATTCGGGACGCCATTGCCCAACTAAACGCAGCCCACACATCCATGCTTCTTGCGCTTGTCAAAACGCTTGAGGAAACGGGTACGATCAAAGCTCAACATTACGAGGCAAATGTGCGGATCGTGGCGGCTATGACCGCGAAAGACCACCCAGGCCTTGCGGCGGAGCTGTTGGCGCTGTTCGCAGAGCAGTTGAGCCGCGATTGGCCTGAGGGAAAGGCGTGAGGGGGATCTGGTGATGGCCAAAGCAGAATTCAAACAGGCCGACCTCCAGCGCATCATGCGCGCCGCGGAGAAAGCTGGGCTCGCCGTCGAAATCGACCTCAAGACGATGATGGTGTCGTTCGTGCCGGTGGAAAAGGTGAAGAACAGCGGCCACGAACGAAGCTTGCGCCGGATGGCGAAGAGAACTGGGATGATTGAGCGAGTGCCTCAGCCGTCTGCTTGCCTTGGATATCGGTTAGCTTCGACGACAGCACCGACACCTGCGTCGAGAGCTTCCCGCTGTTTTCAATCACCGTGTCAAGCTTTCCCCCGAAGGTCTCGACCACACGGTCGATGCGGTCGTTCGTCGCCTCGACGGCCTTCTCGTTCGCGGCAACGCCCTAGATCGTCCGGTTCGTCTGAAACGTCAGCGGCGTGATCTGCGCGATCTGCTGCTGCATGCCGATAGCTGGTCTTGGTAGGACTTCAGTCGGTCCTTGCGGTGGTTGGCCTCCTGGGACAGACGAGCGTCGATGTCGGTGATCTGCGTCGCCTGCTTGCCGATCAGATTGCTGAGGTTCGAATAGGTCACCCCCCAGCCGAACGCTATGACTGTGATGCCGGCCACGAAGCCGACGAGGTTCCATAGGTTCAATCTGGCCTTCTCAAGCATCACCGGCATATCGGTTTCCTTTTCAGCCACCCTCATTCGCCCTTTTCGAATATGCGCATTTCAAAATGCCCTGCATGCGCCCGCGGTTGAGTCCGCCGGTCGTTCAGCGTTTCGAATGTCTTGAAGATCAGCACGAGGATGCTAAAATAACCCGTCATTTCCACCTTGCCCCGCTTCCAGGAAAATCGGGGCTTTTTTTCGCAAAGTCTATGACCGGAGAAAGCCGATATAACGGGGCGAAAGCCGCCTTTTTCGAAGTGCTCCAGACGCTCGGCGCTGAGCCGTTCACGCCGATCTCGAATTACGAGATTGGGCCGCCGATGATAATGCGCGGCTTCACCGAGCACGAAATCGTCAACATGTTCTTCTCATTGCAAGTCACGAAGGAGATCGAACTTCTGCCTGGCAACCGGCTGCAGATCCTGTCGGAGCTATGAGATGGGACAGGCAGAGAGACCTAAGTCTTGGAGATCAAACGAAGCGCGCCATCCTCTTACCATGGATATTCTGCCGCTACTGCGCAGCGGCACGTCCGTATCGCGAAGAAGAGGTTGAGATGGCTTACGCGGGACTTTTGCCATGTCCCGGATTGCAACAGAGAACGGTTAAAGAGTCGAGTCGGTTGGGAACTTTCACAGCCGCTGGCGATTTAGCTGCGGCTTATGTCCCCATGTAAGCAGAGCCAGGCGCCCTTGTTTCCACCAGCATCACCGCGAGTGCCTGGCTCACCCCTTCCACTTCCGCCGGACTTTTCTCGGGAGCGATCTCCCCAGTTCGAAAGTCGCTTACTGCCGGCTTCAGCACCTTCAGACCAAGGTCCCCTAACCCGAACGGGCAATGTCCGGTCAGGCGCGCCAAACCTATTTTTGTTCTATCGAGAGGGATCAAGAGTAGGGCTGCTGCCTCGGGCAAGATGCGTTGCGGCAGCGGCCTTTTTTCGCGACATCAGTGGTGATGGCGAGGGAACTTTCCTTCCCGCCGAAGATTTGATTCATCGCTCACTCCCACAGTGAGAAGAGCCAGGTGCTATCGCCCCAGCCCCCAAATCCGAAATCGCCTGGCTCGCCCCTGGCCTCTCGGCGGGAACAGTAGCAGGCATCTGCAGTTATTAGTGTGGGATCGGTCCAAGCCCGATCTAAGCCGACTGCAGCGCCGGGGGGCCTCAACTGCGGTCGGCGCCCTTTCTTTCCATTGCCGCCAGAGTCCTAATGATCGCTACCCTATTGGTTGGGACCTCGGCCTGTGCTGGGCTGCCGTCGAGATTGCAAAAGCGCTCTGGATCGGATCGGACATGCGGCCCGAATGGCACCTAAGATTGCAACAGACAACCATAAAAAGACCCGGATCTGTCGGGAACTTTCCGGCCGAAGGCGATTTGATTCTTTGCTTATGTCCCCATGTAAGCAGAGCCAGGTGCCCTTGTTTCCACCAGCATTCACCGAGTGCCTGGCTCACCATCGACCCGAAGAATCCGCTGAGCACGGCGATAAGCCGCTTTAAGCCAGCCTCCTCGACGCTTCACGCCGCTAGACTGTAACAGCCGGGACCGCCCAGAGCCGTTTAATGAGAGAAAAGCAATGTTTGTCGACCAGAATAGGGAACTAATTGCGAGGGAACTAGGAATCACGGTCGAAGAGCTCGGTCAGTTGCATTATGAGGAAGGTTTTGAGGACGACGATGGTGTGATCCACACCTATTACCTGCGATTTTCGGACGAAAACCCGTGGCGGATCATGGTCAAGATCAAAGGTCTCGAAGGTAGCACGCTCAGATTAAATCCGAGCATATTCGAAGGCCCCAACAAAGAAGAATATCCGCAAGACCAGCCTTATAAGGATGTCCCCCGAGATTAGCCGTCAGATCCTGGCCGCTGGTCGTCAGATCCTGGCCGCTGGTACCAGCTGCCGATCGATGCTGGACAGAACCCCCTCCTACGGCCTGTCATTAGGATGGCGGGGTGATGTGGACCGCTCTGTATTCTCCTGATGGTCGATTTCATGTAGTTCAAGCCGGATCTGCTGACCGCTTGCCCAAGCCATCGCATGCTTCTCAAACGTGAAGGTTTGCTCGGTAACAAAGCCATTTTCCACGACTTGTACCGTCCATCCAAATTCTCCTGCAATGATCGAAATTTGATTCGGCCGCATTAGCGTCCCAGATATGATTATACCACCACTCACCATCTGGGTGGCAGCGTGGTATTTGCCTGCAGCGGCTTTACCGCAACCATCAAAATCCCGGTGTAAGCTCAGGCCTTCTGAAAGACGTTAAAATTCGGATCGCCGTTTTAAGCAGACAGACCATCCGGAGACAAAGTCGATACCTGCCTCACGACATGCAGCTATAAAGGCGGTCCTGGCATCTTCCGGCCCGCAAAGCCCATTCATAGCATCAAGGCACTTGACCCGAGCCCTATATCGAGCCGGAGAGGATCCTTCGAAAGGCCATTCTTTCATCAAGGCGTCAGCCAAGTCCACTATTGATGTCAACTCGCGATAAGCACCCTCGCCAGGAAGCCGAACTTTTACCGTCGCAACTTTTGGATTGTCCATGGGTCATCCTCATACGCCGTGGTAGAGGTGAACCCAGAACCAGGTTGCTTGTTCATCGCAAACGCGAATCTCTGTGCGCCTTCTGAAGCCCAGTCCGTTGAGCGCGCAGAGTCTCGATGGCTCCAGCGACCTAAGGTTCGAACGCCCCCCCGCCCTTGAAAAATTCGCAGGGCGCATATCTACGACAGCGGCCTCGATCTTGGCGAGGTCAGACCGCTGCCCACGGGGGAAGCTTTACCGATTGGCAGCGGTCACCCACATCCTTGGATGATTGAGACGTTCCTAAATTACTGTCACAGTTTTTCCTGAAATGTGAGATACTTTTAGGGCTTCAATTAAAGAGTTGACCGCAATGCCCAGGATCGCCTTGTCCGTAGCCCTTACCGCCATCGCTGCTGCGATCTTCGCACCGCGTGTGATCAGGATGACTTATAGAAGCTGGCGCTACGGCCATCTCGCGCCTTTGTTCGAGCGTGGCGGCGAGTAACCCCACACTCCTGAGCCTAGCCTTGGCAGCAAATTTCGGCCGAAATGGTACGCGGCGGTTTAAGGTTAATTTCTTACCTTCATCCTGAGTTTCAGTTGCAATGCGCCACGATCCTGGCTTATCTGCGCGACGCAACCAGGAGGAGCCAATGCGGCAAGCTATGATACCGTTTCACGTGTTCGAACGACTTGAGCGCGAATGGCGCGTCATAGAGCCAGAGCGAGAACCAAAAGATCTCGAAAAGCAACTCGAAAAGCAAATTGCGGAAGAACGGGTTTTCAAGCGGTTGCGGGTTGGCAGGGTCGATTGACGGCTTTGTCAGCGTGTCGTGCCCCAGGGGGCAATCCAGCGGAAGGCCGCTGAGGCGACGATCGATGGAGCTCGACGCATGGAAGCAAACCGGAAATGCGTCGAGTACATGCGAGATCACTTCGGTGTCTGGAAGTGAGATCACCCCCACCCTTCGCTCTCCCCAAACAGGGCTCTGAAGCCGGTCCACGCGGCCTGGTCGAAGAGATCCTTGTTCATCACCAGGACCATTCCCCACATCGTGGTATGCCCCGCGAGGAACCATTCCGTCATCCGTGGACCGAAGCGGTGCTGGATCCGAATCCAGATACCTGGTCCGACATAAGCTTGGTCACATTCATTTTGATCTCGGTTTTGGGGACAACAATCAATTTCACCCTGCTTTCGGGCATGAAAAAACCCAGCTCATCGCCGGGTTTCATTGCAGATCTTCGATTTAAGCGTCTTCAGAAAAGCTGACTTGCTTTCCCCGCGGCAAGCACTTTCCCGCCGGCATCCAGCGCCAGGACTGTGATGTCGTAGGTATGCTTGCCGGTTGGCGGGCAAGGCCCCGTGAACGACTTCAGCGCACCGCGCGGGATCGTACCGCCATTCGCTGCAACGGTTCCGCCGCCATGGTTGAAGCCAGGAGCATCCCGATCGCTCATCGAAACCTTATAGCTCGCCGTTCCGGCCGGAGCTCCGGCGACAGAAATCGCTGGGCTTGTCTCACCGCACCGATCGGACGGCGAGAACGTGAATGACACCGACAGCGGGGCGGCGTCATTCGGAACTGAAGTGCAGGCAGACAGAAGTGCAAACGCACCCAGAAGTAAAAAAGATCGTCGCATAAATCACTCCCCAAACATCAACGGTTGAAGAGAAATCCCATGGCGATCGCATTGTCAATGCGACGGAAAGCTTGACTCCCCCCGTTCGTCGCTCTCTTCATCGCCCATGGTCGACAATTCCACATGGGCCGGCATGAAGGCCATGAACCTACGCTATGTCGTCGCCTGCACGCGCTGTGATCGCATGGTTGAGATCGATCTCGACAAGATGCCGCCGGAGGGAAACGCCATCAATCAGCGGTTCCGCTGGGCGTTGGTGCGCGGATCGTTAATGGCATTGTCGTAGGTGATCGGCAATCGCAATAACCGGTCTTCGTCACAATGCCTTTCAAGCACAATGCCTCCCGCCGCCATCGCATTGGCAAGATGAAGTTCAAGGTCACAACTGGGCGGAATACGAGGCAGGCCTTCGTCTACGCGGAAGTTTGACGCTTTGGATGACGCCGGAGGCACTGTCGTCCTGGCAGGCGCCGAAGCGGACGACGCGTGGCGGCCAGCCGCGCTACTCCGATCTTGCGATTGAGACTGCGCTGACGCTGGGCCTCGTATTTGGCTTGGGGCTTCGGCAAACGGAGGGTCTTCTGGTATCGGTGCTGGAGCTGATGAGCCTGGATCTCGCTGTTCCCGATCACACGACGCTGAGCCGCCGGGCAAGCAAGCGACGATTGCCGAACAAGCGGCAAGATGATCGCGATCGCATCCCGGAGAAAGGAGCCGTCCACGTCCTTGTCGATAGCACAGGGTTGCAGATCTACGGTGCGGGCCAGTGGCTGGAGGAAAAGCATGGCACTAAATTACGTCGAAACTGGCGCAAACTGCACCTGGCGCTGGATGCCGACAGCGGCGAGATCATCGCTCACGTCATGACCGACCAGGATGCCGGCGACGCCTCGCAGGTCGAGGCGCTGCTCGACCAGATCGACACGCCGATCGGCCAGTTCACGGGCGATGGCGCTTATGACGGCAACCCCACCTATGGCGCCGTCACCAAGCATAGCGCCGGCGCTGTCGTGGTCATTCCGCCACGCGCCAATGCGGTGGAACGGCCGGACGCCGATCCTTCGAGCCAGCGAGACCGACACATTGCGGCGATCAACACCGCTGGCCGAATGAAGTGGCAGGTCGCGACCGGCTACGGAAAACGATCCCTGGTCGAGACCGCGATCGGTCGTTACAAATCGATCATCGGACACCGGCTGCGGGCGCGCTCATTCGGAGCGCAGCGGACGGAAGTCGCCATCGGCTGCTCGGTCCTCAATAGAATGATGGCATGCAAACGCCCGAAATCCGTCCGCTGCAAGACTGCAACGCCGTAGCAACAGCATCAAAGACGGAATGCCGTTCTTTCAACGACCCGCGCACCAAAGCCCTGCAGATCCAAAAATCTGAACGGAAAACGTCTTATTCACGGGTGGCATGCGAAACTTCCCAAAGTCAAAGCTATTTGGTTGCGCAAGGTGGTCCTCGCACAATCGGCAATGTGTCAAAGTTCACGAAAATGCACCTGGAATCGGTGTGGCCGATCATGGCCTGTCCGATCAATAGCAGGTTTTTAAAAAGTACAGCGAAAAGTAGCACTCATCGACGCGGGCTGCTCACGCGTTTTTGGATAGGTGTGTAAAATATGCAACAGCCGCGTTTGATTGAAACACCATTTGCTCTTGATGGGACACGAACCTACGACCGTGCTATTGGAATAGAGCTAACGCGCTGGAATTGCTCAGCGGCGGACATCCACTTTTCTTCCGCGGAACGGATGTTGCGGGGCCGACGGCGGACTGTCCGTTCTTGGTAGCATGTTACAGAAAGCTACCGTTGATGTGCCTATAGTTGCTTAGTCGGTCCCCCCGGCATTAACATCGACGTCCGGACCGGTGTCGACCTCGTTGGCCGGACCGGACGGTCGCTGGACGACATCGTCGCGCAAGTCGCAGAGATCAACGAAAACGTGGCGGCGATCGTCGAGGCGGCCCGGGAACAGGCGACGGGGTTGAAGGAAATCAACACGGCCGTGAATTCTATGGATCAGGCCACCCAGCAGAATGCGGCTGTGACCGAAGAGAGTACGGCAGCAAGTGCCGAGCTTGCCGCGCAGGCCGCAGAACAGCGGCCTGCTTTGGCGGTTTCGACACCGCGGCAGGCGCATTGGGTTCTGTTTCCACAGTTCAGCGCCGCCAGCGTCGCGCGGCGAGACGCCCAGACACCCGACCTTTAAGGGTAACGGAAGCGAGAGATCGTCAGCCAGCTGGCGATGCAGCGAGCAAGACCAGCACTTGGCCGCCCGCTCACCGGTCAAGCACATCCCGAACTCGGACGGCCAGATCCTCAAAGGAGAATGGCTTGGGCAGCAAATGCACGCCTTTGTCGAGGCGCCCATGATGAACGATGGCGTTGCGGGAATAGCCTGTCGTAAACAACGCCTTCAGCCCTGGATCTATCTCCCGCGCCTTGGCAACCACGTCGGCGCCGCTCATGCCGCCCGGCAACACGACATCGGAAAAGATCAGATCGACTTTGCCGTGGCTTGATAGCGCCTGCAGCGCTGCAGGACCGTCCTTGGCCTCGAGTACATGGTACCCGAGTTCGCGCAGCGACTCGACCGAATAGGCACGAACGTCCGGATCGTCCTCGACGACAAGAATGACTTCTCCCGCCGCAGCCTCGGGGATAGCAGGTGCCTCTACCACGTCTTCATCAGCCCCGTCTGAGTAGAGCCGGGGCAGATAGATCTTGACCGTCGTTCCCTCCTCGACTTCCGAGTAGATCTTCACGTGGCCCTTCGATTGCTTGACGAACCCATAGACCTGGCTAAGGCCAAGCCCGGTGCCCTTGCCCTGGTCCTTTGTCGTGAAGAACGGCTCGAACACATGCGACAGCGTGTCGGCGTCCATCCCAGTTCCTGTGTCGGAGACGCTGATGGCGCTATACTGCCCGGGGATCACTTCGGCATGCGATGACGCATAGGCTTCGTCCAGATGGGCGTTGAATGTCTCGATCGTCAGTTTTCCGCCATCAGGCATCGCATCGCGGGCGTTGATCGCGAGATTGAGGAGCGCGCTTTCCAATTCGTTCGGGTCGGCTTCAGCCTTCCAGAGACCGGCGGCAAGCACCACTTCGATCTGGTAGATCTCTCCGAGCGTCCGGTGCAGGAGTTCGGACATGCCGCGGATCAGGCTATTGGCATCGATTGGCTTGGGGTCGAGCGGCTGCCGTCGGGCGAATGCGAGAAGCCTTTGCGTCAGGGCCGCTGCCCGCCGCGCGCCATTCATTGCCTGCGACGCCGCGCGCCGCAACCGTCCCGCTTCCGGTGGCAGGTTTCGTGTGAGCGTGTCGAGATTGCCGACGATGATCTGCAGGAGGTTATTGAAGTCATGGGCGACACCGCCCGTCAATTGCCCGACCGCCTCCATTTTCTGGGCCTGCCGCAGTGCCTCGGCATTTTGGGTCAGCTCATCTGTCTTCTGTTTGACCAGGTGTTCGAGATTGGCGTTGAGTTCCTTTAGTGCTTCTTCAGCACGGCGTCTTTCGTGCAGCTCGCGTTGTGCGGCATCGAACAGCCGAGCGTTGTCGATAGCGACCGCTGCTTCGCCGGCGAGGCCGGCGAGACCGCTTTCTGACGTCTCGTCGAACACGCCGATTTCAGCGTGACCGAAGAACAGGCCGCCAATCACCTCGCCGGTTCGGGAGATGACTGGCACGGCGAGGTAACTGCGAACGGGAAGATGACCTTCCGGCATGCCCCGTCGCGGCTCATTCTTGCCATAACGGCTGTCTTGCGTAATGTCGGCGGAGCGAACGATGCCCTCGCCGAGGAAGGTCGGCGCAAAAACCGCCGTGTTGCGCGGCATCGGGAACTTCGAAAACGCCTCGCGAGGAACACCGGACAGCGTATAGAGCATGTAGCTCTCGCCCGAGGGATTGATGACGTTGTAGAAGAATGCGCCGAACTGCGCGCCGGTGAGATCGACACCGGCATCTGTGACCAGTTGGACAACTTTCTCCAAGTCGTTCTCGCGGGCAAGATCGGCTCCAGCTCGGTTGAGTATTTCGAGAGCACGAGTGCGTTCACGCAGCGCCATCTCCGTCTCGCGCTGTTCCGTGCGATCGCGCAGAACTTTCACGAAGCCGACAAGCTTTCTCTGTTCATCCACGATCGGTGTCGTCTCCCCGACGGCCCAGATCCGGCCACCGTCTTTCTGGAGCCGCCACCCTTCGCCGCTTCCTTTTCCCTTGAACCTGGCGTCGGCCAGCTCCGCCTCGAGCAACGTGGCCGCTCCTCCTTCCGGCGGGAAGATCGCCACCAGGGTCTTGCCGAGCATTTCGTCTTGCGACCAGCCGAGCAGAGCTTCGGCGCCCTTGCTCCAGCCGGTGATTGTGCCATCGACGTCGAGCATGATGATCCCGGTGTCAACTGCGCTGTCCAGGACCTGCTGAAGACGTTCGGCGGGGAAATGGGAGGCAATATTCATTCTATGGCTGCTCGCTGGGGCCAGATGGTGCGGCCCGATATACAACACGGTTGGTTTGCATTGCAGGGATATGCAGAAAAATTAAGTAATCGGCAAGCGACGAAGGTTGGCGCGTGATAGGCGTTCTCGTCGTCCGCATAGGCCTGCAAATAGCCGGCGAAAGGATGGACGGTCCATCTTGGATGCTCGATCCCTGTCGAGCCGCCCCCGCTGTTGTTTGTTGCACCCTCAATTTCCGTCTCCGCCGGCCATGGTTCGCCGGATCGCCTCTTCGAGCTCCGCCAGTTGATAGGGCTTGCGCAGGATGTTGATTCCCTGTGCCTCCGCGTCCTGTTTCGCCGCTTCCAAATAACCGCTGGTGAGCAGGATGGGTAAATCGTTCCGGCGGAACCGGATCTCCTTCGCGAGCTCCAAGCCGTTCATCCCGCCTGGCATCATGATGTCCGAGAACACAAGGTCGACGCTGCGGCCGTTTGCCAGGGCGCCAAGGGCAGCTGCAGCCGTAGCCGCACGCACCACCTCAAATCCGAGCTCGTCGAGCATCTCGGCAACGAGCGCCGCGACTTCATCATCATCTTCGACCAACAGCACGTTACCGGCAGCTTCTGCTGGCCGCCTCGCGATATGCAGATCGACCAGGGGATGCTGATCAGATGCAGGACGCTTCGCGGAGCGCGGCAGCATTAGCGAGATCGTGGTTCCTTTCCCCACTTCACTTTCTATCTCGACCGTTCCGCCAGACTGCTGAGCAAAGCCGTGAACCTGCGCGAGACCAAGACCCGATCCCTTGCCGATATCTTTCGTCGTGAAGAAGGGCTCGAATACCCTAGCCTGCACCTCAGGCGTCATCCCAGAGCCATCGTCAGCGACGATGAGGCGAACAAAGTCGCCTTGACCGTCAGCTTCTGCCCCTGCCGCTTTATTCTCGCCGGTAATTTTGATCGTGCCCCCCTTTGGCATCGCGTCGCGCGCGTTGACCGCGAGGTTCAAAACCACAAGTTCGAGTTCGCTGGCATCGACTTCGACCGGCCACAAGTCTGGTGAGAGATCAATGACGACGTGGACGTCGCCCCTCAAGCTCCGGTCGAGCAACTCGCGCATGCCGCCGATCTGGCGCGCCAGGTCGATGGTTTGCGGTTTGAGATCCTGTCGCCGGGAGAAGGCCAGCAGCTGTCGTGTCAGGCCCGATCCTCTTTCAGCAGCCTGCCGCATGCCGTCCATCAGCCGCTTGCGCCTCGCCGGGTCCGCCTGCCGATCAAGCATTTCGAGGCCCCCGGAAATGACCATCAGCAGGTTATTGAAGTCATGAGCGACGCCCCCCGTCAACTGGCCGATTGCTTCGATCTTCTGCGCCTGATGAAGTTTCTCCTCGACCTGCGCCCGAACGCGCATCTGGTCGCGCAGGGCCTTGTTGGCCGCTTCGAGCTCCTGTGTTCGGGCCACGACGAGGTGCTCAAGCTCCTGTGCAGAACGCTCGCGCTCCTCGAGCAACGCGCGAAGTTCCAGCTGCCGCGTTCGTGCACGAAGCGCTGCCTGTATCGTGCTAACGAGTGTCAGCGCCTGGACCGGCCGCTCCAGAAGAGCCACATTGCGCAGCTTGGCGATTACGTCCTGCCGCCACCCTTCGATGCCCATCTGATCCTGGCGGCTGGTGAGCAAAATAAAAGGAAGGTCCGACCACGGTGGTTGGTCCGAGACCCATTTGTATAAGGAGCTGGCATGTGTTCCAAACAGCGCTTCTTCCGCAAGAAACGCTGCTGAAGCTCCTGCTTCAAGTGATGCCACGAAAGCAGCAAGATCACGGCATGCTTTGGCAGCGATCCGGTTGCGCATGAGCAGCTCGACGGACGCGGCCGCATCCCTGCCCACCGGAGCAAAGACGAGAACGGGTTCGGACTCGAATTCACTTAACGCCATCACGTCCGTCAACTGAAATTACTGCTGGAGCTGCGGTAAAATGGGGCGATCCCGCCAGCACGCCAATGAAGCCGGCCGTCGGTGGCCCAAGCCGAATACCTTTATCCGACAGGCTGAATTCGCGAACGCTATGCTCGTGCTGACCGCTTCGCTTTTTGACGACCGAGATCGCGCGGCGAACCTTGCCCTGCACCTCGAAATAACGCAGCATCACAACGGCGTCGCTGAGGTAGCTCAGGTCGAGCGGCGCTTCAAGAGGACCGACGAGCCCATGTTGAGCGAGAACGAGGATTGTCGTCACGCCGCGCCCGCCCAGGTAGGTCAGTAGTTCGTGCATCTGCAGGATAAGGAAACGCTCGTCCGGCATTGCATTCATGTAGCCGTTCAGGCTATCAATAACGATGACGCGGGCACCGTCGTGTTCGACGCTTCTCTGGACGTTAGCGGTGAACTCTCCCGGCGACATTTCCGCCGGATCGATCTGCTGCAAGCGGATCATCCCGCTTTTGAGATGTTTCTGCAGATCGAAGCCAAGAGTTTTGGCGCGTGCTTGCAGCGTTCCCCGCCCTTCGTCAAAAGCGTAGATGACGGCATGCTCCCCACGGTCGGCGGCCGCCAGAGCATAGGTCAGGGCTAGCGACGACTTGCCTACACCGGCCGCGCCGAGAAACAAGGCGTTTGTCCCCCGTTCGAGCCCGCCACCCAGCATCTGATCTAGTTCCGCTATGCCGCTCGAGGTAAACTCCTCCTCAAATGCAAGATGGTGATCCGCTGCGATGAGCCGGGGAAAGACGTGGAGCCCGCCCTTCTCGATGATAAAATCATGGTAGCCACCGCGAAACTTGATGCCGCGCATCTTTACGACCCGAAGGCGGCGACGTTCCGCGCCGTAATCGATCGCGGTCTGCTCCAGCAGGACGACACCGTGCGCAATGGAATGGAGCTGCAGGTCGTTTTGCTGAGACGACAAATCGTCGAGAAGTATGACCGTGCACTGTCGGTTGGTGAAATAGTGCTTCAGCGCGAGCACTTGCCGCCGGTAACGCAGGGGACTGTGAGCAAGGAGGCGCAATTCTGAAAGACTGTCGATGACGACTCGCTTCGGGTTGAGCTCGGATACCCGGTCGAGGATGAGATTGGTCGTCTCGTTCAGTTCCATCTCAGCCGGATGAAACACCGTCAGCTCGCGGTCTGGATCGAGTGTCGTTTCCGGAGGAACAAGTTCGAAGAGGCTGACGCCGTCGAGCGACCAGCCGTGGCGTTTGGCGACGAGCTGCAGTTCGCGCTCGGTCTCCGACAGCGTGATGTACAGCACTCGCTCTCCTTGCCGAACGCCTTCGAGAAGGAATTGCAAGGCTATCGTCGTTTTGCCTGTGCCGGGGCGGCCCTCATAGAGATACAAGCGGTTTTCGTCCACGCCACCCTCAAGGATGACATCAAGGCCCTCTACCCCGCTGGAAATGCGCGGCGCGTCGATGGTATCCACTTCATGTGATCTTTCGGACATGCCCTACCTGTGCAGCGAGACTTTGAGGTGAAAGGATATAGATCGCTGGCGTTGAGCCTCAAGTGGCCGAAAGCGAGCTTTCGCTGCGGTGGGCGGTGCTTGGGACTAATCAGTGTAAGAACCCTTTCCAGCCATCACGCGGTTAAGATGGCAGGACGGCGGGCCCACGGGTACCTCCAATCTCCGCCATGCGAGATGGTGAAGTGCGGAAACTCTCACATCAGGAAGGCGAGGTTCCAAGCCCCAGGTGACAAGTTCGCCTATGCCGACTAGCAGAAGCGTAAGGCAGAGCGTATCGAGGAAGATACGAAGATCGTGACCTTTCCGAAAAGAAAGCCGAGTGCCGCGCGTGGCCACTGTACTTGTGGCCACTTTACTTGTGGCGGCAGCGACTTTGGGGGCGCCGCCCTGACGTATCGAGGCCCGGTTTGGCAAGGTTATGGAACGCTGCGGACTGGAACACCGTAGCCCTGGCGCTTAGCGGAAGCACACCTCGAATATACTTCGACCTTAGTGGGTGCTGAGTTCGGCTTCCTCTGCTGCGGCAAGAAACTCTCTTCGGGCATCCTCAACATCGATGCGACCAGCAATGGCTGCTCTACAGGCGTTGCGAGCTTTGATGAAACGCTGGCCGGATCTCTTTGGCCACAGGTCCGTGAGGACAATCATCGCGTCGAAAGGACCAGTTACAGTTCTGTATCCCGAGACGCCGAAGCCGACCTCGATTGGTTTATCCCACTTTTCCGACATCGTTGTCTCCTCCGAAAAGACCGCTCTTGGCGGCGGCCTTACGAATTCAAGATGGTGCCGGGATCTTCAAGATCAAGATGTCGGTCAGGAAGCAGTCCACATGGAAGGGTACCAGCGGGAAATCGACGCCGAGCCGTATGCGGCGCTCGAAGCGGCCATAATAACGCTCGGTGAACTGCCGATCCTTGTCTGCGGTCTCGGAGCGCTCTTCCCCTTTAGCGTTAGAACGCCGTCCTTGAGCAGGACCTCGATGTCCTTCTCATCAAGGCCGGCACCTGGGGCTGTCACTTCGATCTCGTTGTCGGTGTAGGCGAACTCGACGCTCGGCCAGCCGGCACGGAAGGAGGAGCCGCTGCCGCAGACGGCAGGCTGGAACCGAAGCCGCGGAAGATGGCGTCGAACAAACGGTACCCCGGGATGCAGCGACAGCAAGGGATCCCGAACCTGGCAAAGGTCCTTAAACTTGGCGAACTGCACGGTGCGCTGATTGCCAATGTGGAATCCGGCTCGTCGGTCGAGCGTGCAGGATTGAAAACAGGCGACGTTGCGACAGCGATCGATGGGTGGCCTGTCTTGATCTTCAGCCAGTCGCCGGTTCTGCCGGGGTGGTAAGTGCTATCACGGTGTTTGCTATGATGCCTTCCGTCCCGAGCGAACGGGGATTTTCCAGCAATTCGGCACCATCGCCCTGGACTTCCTCCGTGTGCTGGACTGCGCCGACAGCGTCATTCAGCAGGTCTTCCCGCGGGCTGCATCAAAGTAGAATTCTAAAGGTCGGCGGGCGCTCTGAGACGGGAGCAGGAGAGCGTCCGACGCCCGGCCCTAGCACCACTGTTCCGTGCGTCGCAATTCTATACCGTTTCAGCCGTCCAGGTAATCCCAATGCCCGCATGGCTTAGCCGATCCACCCCAGCGCTTTGGCGATTTCGATGATGCCCCAAGCGAGACCGAGAACCCAGACGAGAGCGATAGCAATCGTCAGGAGTATGTCGAGGATGGCTCTGATCATTTTGTGCCGGAACTCAATAGAAAGAAAAGCCCGCCTGGCCGGGTAGGAACAGACCAGCTTGCTGAGCGATCAGAATGACGACAAACTCACATATATCACCAGCCGTTGATTTGCTTTGCGATCTGAATGGGGGCGCTGGCATGATAACCGCGGCTGGGGCGGCCCTTCGCCTAGTTGCCGGTGGCATTGCCGCAGGCCTGGTTGGCGGTCTAACTGGTACGGCAATCGAAAACAGCGGCCCCCGCTATTACGCTCCTCCGCCACAATGCTGGCATCAGCGCAAGGCCAATATGATAATGGGTATCACGTGGAAAACGTCCGAGTCTGCAACTGACGCGGTGGTTTCTGGAAAAGGAATTGCAGCCCTTGCAGCACCAATTATTGGCGGACGCTTCATGCATCCGAGCACGACGCTTCATAAAGCGCATAGAAAATTCGCGCGTACGATTCAGGCGGGTTTATCGGCGCTCGCCGGAGCATGTGAGAGCCGCTTTCTGACCCACAACTGAGCGGGTTGCTCGACGTATCTCCTTGAAAGAACCGCGGCCCCGACCGCGCTCGGGAAAAGGACAATGAAGGGGAACCATGGCTCCCCGCTCAATTCACCGAAAAGATGGCTCAAAATCAGCTTCACCGGCAAGTGCAACAGGTAGAGGGAATAGGAGCAGATCCCCAGTTCCGCCAGCAATGGCGTGGCCAAAGCTCGTGCCCGGCCCGTCCAGGCGGCCCACACGGCGGCGATGAACACCCCATTGACCGAGAAATAGAGGAGCGGGCCGATATGCGCCCAATCCGAACGACCGAAGAGCGAATAAAGAAGGGAAAGCACGAGCGCCACCCAGGTCAGTATCGTCGCCCGGCCGGTATTTATCCGGTAAAGCATCATGCCGGCGATGAACAGGTGGCCGAACTGCGGCATGAGCAGAGACTGGATAATCCAGTCGTTATAGAGCCGAAAGCCATGTCCAGTCAGGAGCATGAGGCTTCTGAATAGGATCATGATGGCAAGCCAGGCAACGGCAACAAGGTCGATATTCCGTAAGCGGTTGGTCGCAAACACAATGGACATCGCAGCGTAGAATACGAGTTCGTATGCCAGGGTCCAATATGGACTGATGAGATTGGGCACGTACAGAAAGGCCTGTAGCATCGTGGAATTGATGAGGACGGTTTGCCCAGCGGTCCGGCCGGTTGCCCATAAGAAAAGGCCGGCTGCCGCGACGGAAAGCCAGTAAGCAGGATACAGGCGGCAAGCTCGGCCTATGGCAAATTGGGAGAGCGAGCGCACGCGCTCCAGCGTCATCAGGATCACCAGCCCGCTGATCACGAAGAACAGTTCGACACCGAGGAGACCATAATAGGCAGGCGTGTCGAGATAGTGATAGGCCACGACACCAAGCGCTGCCAGGCCGCGCAAACCGTCAAGAGCGCGTATGCGCCGAGCTTCGGACCTGGATATGGGCATTGATCACCAGAAAAGGATTAACGCAGATAGGCCAAACAGTCGACCTCAGGCATCGACGGCCTCCGGAGCAACGGGCGGCACCGGGCGCGGCTCATCGATCATTGTGGTGACGACGATATGAGTGACCGTCGTTTCATCGGACTTCACGGCAACGTTGACCTGCACGGCCGAGCGGATCTGGTCTATTCCCTTCCGAGCGGCGTCACGTTCATCGTTGGCCTCGATCAGCGATGTTTGAGTGACTAGATAGAATGGCATGGGTTCCCGCAGAATTTTTCCACCCACGGATCTCGTCCGTAAGGCTACCCAGGTCAAGATGATGGTACCTCTATAACCGGCACTCCCGCGATTAAAAAGGGGCTGGCACCATAAGGGGCCTTCCCCCGTATCTCAGGACAATATCAAACGCGCCGGTACGGGGTTTATGCCGCGGGTGTGCGCACCCTATCGGGCACGTAGGAAAGGCAAAGACGAGCGCGGTGTCGGCTGCGCAAAAGCGGCGCTTGAAACCAAAGAAACCGCAAATCAATGAGGGGTTAGTTCTTAAATTCCCCGAGGGGGTCAATTCTTCGCGTCAGTTGACACGCCGTGCTTCGACAGGGGCTTTCCCTAGTGTGTATGCCTACAATTGCGCCACCCCGACGTGGCACCAGATCAATACATATTCGCCTTATACCTGCACACGTAGCTAGGCCGTGTGGACGGATTTGATCAAGATGAACGCGGCTGCGATGGAAACCAGGGCGGAGAAATTGCGCTTCGTTTTCTCGCAGCGTAGCGCTACGCGTTTGAAGCGTTTGAGCTTTCCGACGGCTTGCTCGATGCGAGCGCGGCCTTTGTAGATGGCCTTTGCGAAGAAGGCCGGCTTCTCCTTTTCGTTGGATTTGTGCGGGATCACTGGAATGATGCCGCGAGAACGTGCCGCTTTGCGATTGGCCTTGCTGGCATAACCTTTGTCGGCGACTGCGGCGCGAGCCTTGATGTCAGGACCAAGGTCAAGCAAGAGCGGAAAATGCGGCGCATCGCCTTTCTCGCCACCGGTCAGATCGAAGGCGATGGGAAGACCATCGAAGTCAGTTTTCAGGTGGATTTTGGTGGTGAAGCCGCCGCGCGATCTGCCGAGTGCCTGACCTTCTTGCCCCCTTTTGCCCCCGCTGCGGAGACATGGGCGCGAACGATTGTTGAATCGAACATTTGCGCCAGATTGGCCGTCGAGGACAGCGAGGCCAGATGTTCGAAGAACAAATCGAACGTGCCAGCTTTGCTCAGGCGATCGAACCGCTTCCACACACTATTCCATCTCCCGAAACGTTCCGGCAAAGCGCGCCAGGTGATGTTGTGAACCGCAAAATAATGCAGGGCTTCCAAGAAAAGCCGGTCATTACGGCCTTTGTCGCCCCGGCGAGGCAATGACGCCCTAAATACTTCGAGCGCAACTGCCCAATCACCATCAGTCATCTTCGTGCTCATGCCGACCTCCAAATCAGTCGACATCCCATGAATCAGACAAGGCTTAGCCGGGGAATCCCATTTCCGCTACATGCGGCAATCCGTCCACACCACCTAGGGTCACAAGCCCTTCGATTCTGGAGAGATCGCGGGACTCGCGCAATTGAGCGACGAAAGCTAGAGCCTACCAATCAGTTTAACGATGTCACCACAAAGCGTGTTGTATTCTACGACGCCTGCGCGCTCGAGTGTTCAATGCGCTTGAACCATCTCGAACCTCCGGCCCGACAATTAGTAAACTCGTCTTAGGGAAACGTCTATGCCAACCGGTACAGACAAGCCGATGGTACTGAGCGAGGACGGCTTGCCTTACCCTGAAGATGGATCGCCCTTTCAGAAAAGGCGTCACGGCCGGGACCGCGCCGGTACCGACAT
>NZ_SLZG01000050.1 GCF_004341625.1 Rhizobium sp. BK376
CAGCCGAAGCCTGGATAACCATCGCCCATATCCGCATCCTTACGCGGCGGCTCGCAAGATATTGCTATCGTTGAACCCTTTTCGAGTCAGACTCTAAGCCTATGCGGTGGCCGATGGACGTCTCGAGAGTTGCCAGCGTTCTTCAACGCAATTGTTTTCTCTTTAAACGCCTGCTGCATTTTCTATCTCTTTGGTACCCGGGCGACTTACGATCCCGGTTTTGCAAACGAAATTCTAAACAGTGTTTGGTTGCCAATTGTTGTAGGCTTGATC
Organism: Rhizobium sp. BK376; assembly: GCF_004341625.1. Lineage (GTDB taxonomy): Bacteria > Pseudomonadota > Alphaproteobacteria > Rhizobiales > Rhizobiaceae > Rhizobium. The sequence goes on from NZ_SLZG01000050.1 coordinate 274, forward strand.
GCATTCCGGGTTCCGTCCTTCGTAATGTGGCCGGCACTTGCCTTGCAATGGAGTAAGGCCCACATCGCCGCGGAAACGAACTGGGGTTCGCTGGGTACCGCAGACTATATCATCGTCCCCGACTTGACGGTACTTCTTGCCTTAATGCTCGCGGCGTTGACTGTTTGGCGAGTCGCCGGGCGATTACACAATAATTCCAATCTATCGACTTCCGCAGATCTGACAAATTATTGCTCCGCCAGCGTAGTTGTCGTCGCTGCTGTTCATCTTTCTAATTACTTCTATTCTGGCGTCGGAAAGCTTTTCCTACCAAATGGTGGCCTCTTAACATGGGTACTTGAGAACAAGACTTATTTTCTCTCGCTGCATGCCAGCGATATTGGATTTATTACCATTCAGAATATGTTGAAGGGATTGGGTATCCATTTCGAGATTACACGCCTGCTGATGCTTCTCAATGAACCGATCAATATCGCGGTTCTGGTCGGGCAGTTGCTGGCACTTGTCTGCTTATTGTCGATGAAACGCGCCGCCAAGCTAACAGTCTTCTTCGATATAATGCATGTTGGCATCTTCGTGTTGACGGGGATCTTTTTCTGGAAATGGATTATCCTAAACGCAGCGTTTGTATTTTCTTTTACCCTACTCGCAAAGCGAAATGCAGTCGATTTTTCCACTCGTTTCTATGGATGCGTCGTAGTTGTCGCGGCACCGCTAGCATTCCACGTAGTTACGCTCGCGTGGTATGATACTGGAGCTCTGAACGAGTCGCAGTTTGAGGCGGTGACCATGGACGGCCGAATACTTCCTGTTCCTTCGAATTTTTTCCTCGATAGTTCCATTGATGTCGCCCAGCAGAGCTTTTCGCATCCGTATAATGGTTTTTTGCCGACGGGAACATGGGGAACTACAGCGGATGCGAATGTAATGAGGAGTGCAGCCTCAGACTGCCCGGGCCAAGTTACGAGCTTTTCGCTAAGCGATGCAGATCGGACTCGGTTGTCGATTTTGCTTCAGCGGCAGCAGCATTTGGCCCTTAATCTTGCTAACCGTAATGGCAACGTCAAATACGACATCTATCCTCATCACATTTGGTCGGCGCCATGGCTCTTCCAGGATTTCTCAAAGCTCGATATCAGATCCGTGAAGAGCTATAGGTTAGCAGTCCAGAGTTTCTGCGTTAGCGTAGATAAAAGTGGACAGGTTCGACGACTACCTGTAGGCGAGGCAACTTATGACTTTCCAGTTCGAGCCCCGGTTTCCCGCTGAATGGGACGGCAAGAACGTCGTGGTATACGACGGTGAATGCCCGTTCTGCTCCGAATTCGTTGCTTTTCAACGGATCCGGAGCGCTTTGGGCACGCTGACCTTGGTTGATGCTCGACAGACTCCTGATTTGGTTGCTGACTTTGAGAAGGCAGGCATTCCCTTGGATGAGGGAATGGCTCTCATTATTGAGGGGGAAGTCTACTACGGTGCAGACTGTCTTAACCGCTTGGCACTTATGAGCAGTGGTTCTGGCTTCCTTAACCGAATCACCGCGCAGGTCTTTAAATCCCCGAGAGTATCCCGAATGCTCTATCCCGCTCTGAAAACCGGGAGACGTCTCACGTTAATGTTGCTGGGAAAGACAAAGCTCAGTGGGCCGACAGCGATTTAATTTCTGCGGTCAACCTAGTCACCTGAATCTGAAGTTCGGTTCATTGTCTTCTGGCAGAAGCGCTTTACCGAGGCGAGGATTTGGTGCGCGGGTTTGCCCCACTTGTAGGGGGTGGGGTTTTCGTTGTGGGTTTCGATGAAGGCGTCGATGTCGGCTTCCAATTCCGCCGGTAGAGCGGTGCACGCCGCACTGCAACTGCTTTGGTGTCAACTCTGCGAACCACCGCTCGACCTGATTGATCCATGATGCCGACGTCGGCGTGAAGTGAACATGCCAGTGTGAACGGCGCGCGAGCCAGGCCTTGATCCTTGGCGTCTTGTGAGTCGCATAGTTATCCAACCTGGTGAGCGGACCGCACATCATCCCCTGGCTTGCCTCGCTCCGGTTCGGCAAGCGCCCCTATTCTAGAACAAGTTGCTTCAAGACATCGATGGCATGAAATTCATGCCCCATCGGCCATTCGACGACCGAAACATCAGCCCCCGGCGATGCTGCTAACATGGCGTTCATTGCATCGTAGCCATTGTGCTTGGGGAAAGTCGTGTCCTTGGTCCCTACATTGATGATGACCTTTGTTGTACTGCCATTGAAGTTCTGGAGAACAGATCGCGGCGAGCGGCCGAGATATCGAGGATCATCAGGACCGGTGGGAGCGCTTCCAATAGCGGCGATCATATCCGCCTTAAGGCTTGGATCTGCTGTCTCGCCATAAGCGGTAGCGAGATCATAGCAGGGAGACCAGATAGAGGCACGATAGACAAGGTTCGGATAGCGCCCCAGTAGAAGCAGGGACGCCATGCCTCCGCCGGATGTCCCGACAAGATAAACCCGCGTCAGGTTCGTCTTGTAGCGGATTTCCTCAATAACGGTGTTGATGCGATCGGAAGTATCCTGACTGCCAAGCGCCGCCGGCGTGTTGTTTGGCCCGTTGAAATTCGGCGCCACGAAGATGGCGTTCTGGATGTTGAGCAGATCGGAGGCGAATGGAGTCTCGATCTGCGTCATATCTGCTGTCCACGAGTGCAGATAGAGGATGATTTTATTCGGCTTGCCCGTTGTCATGTAGACATACGGTTCACCCGCAGCATTACCTGTTACCCATGTCGATGAAAGCATGGACGACGGATAAACGGCAGCGGCAGCATTATCGCTGGCCTTCTCGGTAGCCATGAGAATTTGAGCCATTTGCGATCTGTCGATACCCGGAAGATTCTGGCCAACTGGCGCTGCGAACGCTGCTGGTGAAGCCAGAAACAATAGAGAGACTATGAAGCTAACAGGATGCTTAAACTGAAATCTCATCCAACGTTCTCCATGATTCGTAAATTTGTAATTAGAAACTGCGCACCGTGGTTCGGTTATATCATCTCGATTTCGCGCAGATCGGGTCGCTGAAGTATCGTGCGGTGATGTGGGCCGTGCCCCGACAGACTCACCAACTCTTTGCTACTACGCGGGATCCGGTGGGCGTGTCCCTAGTACGGTCCAGCTATATCCGTGGCGATGATGCGTTTTGACGTCTTGGAACCCGGCTTTTCGCATTAATCCGATCGCCTCATCTTGCGTGTAATATTTCGCGTAAGCGGGATTGAGCTGATCGTAAATAACAAGCTTCCGCGCGGAAAACGACATGGGGCGGATAACATTCAGTAGGTATTTCCGCATCGGAAGTTCCAGCAAGGTACATGCCATCATATAAACCCACAGGAAAATATTCAGGACGCTGCAGATCGTCGACAACAAATAGTGCGGAAGATGCGTCGTCAGCCGCCGCAGCGGCAAGGCAACTGAAAGATACCGTTCGTTCCCTTCCTTACCATAAAGCCAGATCAGACACTTTCCGTTCGGACGCAGAGTTTCATAGCAGGCCGCAAGAACAGGTTCCGGATCAGGAATATGATGGATTACTCCGAGCGAGATCACGTAATCGAGGTTGAGTGACGGTAGCTCAGACCCCGGCTTGTTGATGTATATAATTCTATCCGCGTATTCGGCAGTATTGTCCGTTAAGGTAGCGAACGCCTTCGATGAGGGTTCGACAGCGTATATTTTCTTAGCGCCGGCAGCAGCCAGCATGTTTACGATACGGCCGGCGCCGCTCCCGATGTCGGCAACCGTTTTATCCTCGAAAGCTTCAGGGGTCAAAAGTGGTTCGACGATATCTTTGAAAAGTTCCTGTGAACCGTAAAAGCCATCGTTTTCCTTATAGATGCTCCATTGATCGCCGAAATCGTCGATGGTCTTTTTTGCAACATCATTCACAATGAACCTCAGTCATCTTCGAAGAAAAGTCCAAAACACCAGCCTGGGGCCAACAATGCTCGCCCGTCTTCACAACGACTATCGGTTCAGACATCACTTTCCATATTTGAGGGACATCGATAATGAACCTCGCAGACGTAAGCAATCCATATCATCTATCGGATTCAGATAATCTGGGCCACAACGTGTCTTGCGTCGGATATTGAAGGGGAAGAACGAAAATATGTGCGGTATTGCAGGCATGCTTCGTTTGGATGGGGCAACGATCAATCGAAGCCTAGTTGAACAAATGACCAATAGTTTGGCACACCGCGGCCCTGATGACGCAGGGATATGGAGTGCCGGTGTCGTTGGGTTTGGTCACCGACGTCTGGCAATTCGCGGCCTTGGCCCTGACGGCCACCAGCCGATGTCCGATCCTTCAGGCAAAATATGGGTGAGCTTCAACGGCGAGATCTATAACGATGGCAGCCTAGCCGCTGAGCTATCTCGTGACTATGGTCTGGTAAGGCGTACTACCTGCGACACGGAGATTATACCGCTGGGCTACCAAGCCTGGGGTGAGGACATCTTTAGCCGACTGGAAGGTATGTTTGCCATTGCTCTATGGGATAGCGATCGACAGAAGCTTCTGTTGGCGAGAGATGCCATTGGCATAAAGCCATTATTTGTCCAGGAGGATGGGCAGGCTGTTCGCTTTGCAAGTGAGATCAAGGGAATACTCGCTGATTCTTCGGTAAGGCGCCGAATTGACCCAGGGAAAATGTCGGAATTTCTCGCTTTGGGTTACACGGCCCCGGACTCCAGCCTGCTTGAAGATGTCCGGCAAGTGCCCCCGGGCACGCTACTGATCCATGAGAATGGCAGGTGGCGAAGCAAGGTGTTTTGGGCACCCAGGCGTTCGGGGGAGATTCGCCGCCTTGATGAGGCGACAGAAGCCTTGGGAGCTACGCTTCAAACCGTCGTATCCGACATGCTTGTAAGTGATGTGCCCATCGGAGTTCTCCAGAGCGGAGGAGTCGACAGCAGTCTGGTCAGCTTATCGCTACCGCAAGACAGTCAGGTTCCGATGTTCACGGCGAGCTTTGATGAAGCGTCGCATGATGAAAGCGCGTTGGCCGGCCAGATGGCAGCTAGCACGCGCTCGCCACATCATCTTATTCCCGTCGAACGCAGCGACAATCCGATTGAGATATTTCGCACGATGGCAATGGCTTACGACGGGCAGTTGTTCGATTCTAGCGGTTATGCATTTTTGCCTCTGGCGCGACATGTTCGCAAGTCTGTCACGGTTGCCCTTTCAGGCGATGGTGCGGACGAGTTCCTGGGCGGCTATTCCACCTATCGCGCGACGCGATTTGCCGCCAAGTTCGGAGGCTATGTGCCGAACGTGGCAGCTCGCAGTCTTGGCCGGCTGCTTTGGCGTATGCGCCCCGCCTCCGAACATCGACTACCTGTTACTGAGGCACTCGCTCGCTTGATAACAGCGCTGCCTCATGGCGAAGCCGCACATACCCGATGGCGTCGACTTGGCCCGGAATGGGCGACTCATGCGATCGCCGGCAGCGATCTCAAGCAGGCGATTTCGCAGACCGATGCGTTTTCTCGATATCGTTCGGTCATGAACGGTAGTGCGTCGGTCACCGACAGAGCTCTTCTGGCTGACCAGCGTTACCATTTGCCTGGGGATCTGCTCCGGAAGACTGATGCTATGAGCATGGCTGCCGGACTCGAGGTAAGGGTCCCTTTCCTCGACCGCCGGATCATGGATCTGGCCGGGCGAATGGATGTACCGTTGCTGATGGGATGTATAAGCGGTAACAAGCTGGTAGCCCGAAACTTGCTAAAGTCGCTGGGCGCGCCCGAAATGGTCGCGAAAGGTGCAAAGCAAGGCTTTAACGTGCCGGTAGCCCGACTTCTTCGCGGACCGTTGGCGCCGTTGGCGAACCGCTATTTCTCCGACGAAGTCGACGCTTTCGCACCACTATTTCGTCCTGCAGAGATCAAGCGCCTTTGGCTCGACCACCTTGCGTGCGAATTCAATCACGGATATCTACTCTGGGCACTACTAGTTTATGCAGTATGGATGAATTCGTGACAAATCAATTGGACAGTTCCACGGCAGTCAGCTGGAAAGCTTTATCGAAGGAACTCTCAATCGTAATCCCGGCATTCAATGAAGAGAACGGCGTTGGCAGTATGCTGGAGGAACTCGAGCAAGCATTGCCGGACGCAGAAATCATTATCGTGGATGATGGCTCAAGCGACGGAACTTGTGAAAAAGTCTCGCAGTTCCGGTCTGTTACGCTTATCCGCCATCTCTTCAATCGTGGCTATGGCGCTGCCCTCAAGACCGGTATGAGAGCGAGTTCCCGCCCCTATATAGCCTGGTTCGATGCGGACGGAGAGATGCGCGTAGAGGATCTGGCGGCCATGACGGAGAGGCTTATCGTCTCTTCTCTGGCGGCAGTCATAGGCAGCCGGTCACGCCGAGCAGTTACACATGTCAGGACTGTAGGCAAGGCAGTGCTAAGAATGACAGCCAGGATGCTGGGGCTTCGGATGGGGCACGATCTGAATTGCGGGCTGCGTGTCTTCCGGCGTGCTGCAATTTTGCCATATCTGGCGATCTTGCCCGATGGATATAGCGCAAGCACAACCAGTACGATGATCATGGCCGAAAGAGGTTACACTGTAGAATTCCACTCTGTTTCGATGAAACCTCGTATTGGTCAAAGCAAGGTACGCCTCGTACACGGTTTCAATGCATTGATCATTATTCTGCGAACGGTGATGCTGTTCAGCCCATTGCGAATTTTTATGGGCTTGGGATTGCCGCTACTGGCCGGTGGTTTTCTTTACGCTGCCATAATCTTGATTTTAGTTAACAAGGGCGTTCCGGCACTTGCCGTTATCTCAGTGCTGGCGGGTCTGTTACTGCTATGTGTTGGGCTTTTGGCGGATCAGATAAGTCAGATGCGCTTGTCGCAGCTCCGCCGCGACATCGACGTCATTGCTTCTCCCCTGGCTGAAAAAGAGACGTGAGGATGCATAACGATCTAGCTTTTGGCTCGGAGTTTCCGCCGTCCTGGTCGCTTAACCGCCCTAAAACGGCTCTGCAAAGCGTCTACGACTTCCTGGGCTCCCCGCTTCGAATGATATTGCTGCCCGACATGGCAAGTGAGCGGCTTCACTTGACCTCTCTGCGAGCGGAGCGCTTTGCCGCCATTCTTCCGCGCCTTCGCGGGCGGGTATTGGACGTCGGGGCAGGAGATAATATGCTCTGCAGATTGTACCGGGATCTTGCTCCGGCGCTAGGTGTCTCGAGCGAAGATGCCCAGGCAAGCGTGGGCGTTGATATCGAAGATTGGAACGGCCAATGTACGCTAATCGAGAACGCGGCAGATCTGCCGTTCGACGATAACAGCTTCGATACAATCTGCTTTGTCGCCTGTATCAATCACATCACAAACCGTGTTGAAGCACTTCAAGAGGCACGCCGGCTGTTGCGCCCGGGTGGGCAGCTTCTCGTGACCATGATTGGCCCTTTTGTGGGAACTATCGGTCATGCGATCTGGTGGTACAGCGAAGACAAACATCGTGAAGTCGATGACGCTGAAAAGATGGGGATGAGTTCGAAAGAGATCATCGGCATATTGAATCAGACGGGGTTTAAGAAGGTATCGATCAACTCTTTCGTCTATGGCCTGAACAGGCTCTACATCGCAAATGCCTAAACTAAACAAGTCAACGGTCTTTTCTGTTTTCGGTTGCGCGGATCATTTGCTTGAACTTGTCCAATGATGAACTCGGGTATGTAGATGTCCCCGCTGCTGATAAACTCTTTACTGGTCCTACTTTGCATTGGCATTTCATCAGCGCAGGTGCTGATGAAGATCGCGGCATCAAGTTACCGCAGCGGTGGCAGCCTATTTGATACTCATTTCCTAGTCCCCTTTTTGGCTGGTTTGGCGCTGTCAAGTTCGCTCCAATTGGCGTGGACTTGGGTATTGCAATTCGCGCCGCTGGGGCGCTCGTATGCGGTCCTGTCATTGGCTTTCATTCTCGTACCCCTGCTTAGTTGGTGGCACTTCGGAGAGGTGTTGAGCATGCGCTATATGCTTGGTTGTTTATTTGTTATTCTTGGAATCTGCATAGTGACAACTTCATGATTACGTCGTCGAAGCCGAATTTCTCCAGCTCGCGAATTCCTCGATTAGTAGCCGCAATATTTATATTGCTGATCTTCTCTGCCTGCTTTGCCCGGGTTGGCGTCAACGATCTCCGGGGAAGCGACGATAATATCTGGCTTTATTTGACGGGCGTACAACTCACGCATCCCGAGAGCGCCGACAAACTAGACGTGCAGTTGCTGCAAGCCAGTGCCGATCACGGTGCTGACGCCGAAAGCCAATTGCGATACAAGATGCGTGTCGATTACAGAAAGAACTACTATCTTAGTTCACTCCTAACCGGTCTCCTTGCGGAGCGTCAACCAATCGACGTAGGCGGTGACCTCGTTCAGTACTCAAGACGCATCGGTAAAATTTTTATCAGATCCACCGCTATTCAAACAGCAGTTGCTCTTATCGCCCTGCTTTTGGGCGTAGGATTGGTGCGGCGCCCGGAACTCATGATTTCGGTCGCGCTGGCAATCTCCATACTCGGCATATCATCGCTTATTCAGCCATCAGAAAATCCGGGGAACTTTCTTTTTTTTGATCCCTTCAACAAGGGCAGAGTCTTACAAAATATCGTTCTATTTGCGATCAATCCTGGCAGTCAGTTTTCAGTTTTTGGGTTCACCCCCCGTTCGACACTACTGCTAGTCACGCTGCTCATATTTGCGTGGCGTTGGCATGGCTGGGTGGTGGCCTCCTATATCTTGGCGACCGCGCTGATATTTCTCCATCAAAGCATGGCGATGATTTTGTTGGCCAATCTAATCATCATAGATCTGGTCTTTCGTCCGAGGATGCTTTTTCAGGTATCAATTCTTCCCTGGATCGTTGCCGGCACCCTTATATTTGTCTGGCGTGAATCACTCTGGAACGTCGTTTTGCCGGATTGGAGTAGCGTACATGTGGTGGCAGGATCGGCGGCATTGGCCGTAGTAATCATTTGTATCCTTAGCGCACTTTATGCTCGCCTCTGGCTTCGCAAGCGGCTCCCGTCCTGGTTCGATGCCGTCAACATCAACGGGAAAACCGAAAGTTTAGCGTTACTGGTACTTTGGATGTTGACGCTTCCAATCGGGTATCTGATTTCGCTAAAGGTGGACTATCTCCACGGTCACTATTTCTGGTACCAGATCCACGCCAGAATTTGGTCGCTCTATCTCCCGATAATAGTTCTGGGTTTGTCGTGCTGGCTAGTCGAACGATACTGGCGAGACGTAGCGGGATACAGATACCTTGCCGCCTTGGCGGCTTGTTTGCTTGCTGCAATTTTTGTGACTACCGCCACTTTCACCGGCTTCAGCCTCAAGCCTTTCTATCATCAATTGGAGGCGGTCGCCGGCAATGTCGGGAAGCCCATATGGGCACCTATAGGCCCCGATCAGGAGGCCGAGATCTATATGGCGATGGCGGCCAGCATGGATATGGGCAGGGATTATCTTGGCCCGATGGTCGATCCGGCGCCAGGTTTCAAACCGATGATGGCCGATCAGGAACCATACCTTGAGAAGTGCAATGGAACGCCTAAGAATTTGATCGTGTGGCTACACACATGGTCGGCTGAGATGAATCAAATCACGGGAGAACAAGAACTAGTAAACGTCCCAAACGCCTGTATCATCTCACCAAATTTTAATGGCAGCGGCGGCTCCAACGCAAATACCTGCGGGTCGCGTAACTCTCTCGAACGAATTCACAATGTCATACTTGATGCGGAAGACCGCCACGGCAAGTTACCTGTTACGCTAGTCGGCGTCTCAGGCGGTGGTATGCATGCGTTGTTGACGTTGGGAACTTTTCCCGGCCTGGTCCAATCAGCCAGTGTTTGGGCTCCGATATACGATTTGGAAAAATGGTATTGGGAACGCCCAGATCATCGGCCGGAGCTTGAAAAATGCTTTGGTGGGCCACCGTCTCAGAACGACTCCGGCTACCTTAGCCGTTCGCCGAAGTCTGTTTTATCTTCTGTAAGATCTGCGCAAATCATTGTTAATTTGGGAAAATCGGACAAGGAGGCGCCGCCACAGCATGCCAGAGCGGCAGTAGCGCAGATGCAAGCCGCATGTCCGACATGCAAGATTGACCTTAAGGAATGGGACATGGGGCATAGTTACAACAAGGATGAATTGCTGAATCAGGTTCGTCATTTCGTTGAAGAGAACTGACAACTAAATCCCAACGCCTCTCAGTGACGGATCGACGTCTTTAATACGGGATGACTGCATTCCCTAGACGATCGTTTCCTTGAATTCGGCATTTTGTGGAACCTGCAAAGCGTTGGTGGATTCCTGGTTTGAGACTAATCAAACAAGGAAATTGGTCATGGCACCGAGGCGACGGGTCATCGCGTTGGCGATGAGCGAGCAAGAGACTGAAACGTTGACGGCACTTTCGCGATCTCGAAGCGAGCCGGCGAGCCGGGTATCGCGGGCCGCTATGCTGTTGGCCTACCATGACAACCCGTCGTTCTTTGCCGTTGCGCGAAGACTTGGCGTCCATCATCAGACTGTCCAGCGCTGCATTGAGCGCGCCGAGAGCTATGGCCGGCTTGCAGCACTCGACGATCGGCCGCGGCCGGGCAAAGAGCCGCTGATCACGCCGGAAGCCAAAGCTTGGCTGGTGTCTTGGCGTGCGACAAGGCCGGGGAGCATGGCTATCCACACGAACTGTGGACGACGCGGCTTTTGGCCCGCCATGCGCGCGAGCACGGACCGGGAGCCGGACATCCCTGTCTGGCCCGTCTGGTTCAAGGCACGGTGAGCAAGCTTCTTGGCCAGGAGCAAATCAAGCCCCACAAGGTGCGCTACTATCTGGAACGTCGTGACGAGTGAGCGCAACGAACATCCCACAGCTTTCGTAATTGACCAAATCGGCTTCTGGCTCTCAATCAGAACTTCTGCTTTGTCCGCTTCGGCATAAAGTAGGTTCTGATGTTGACGAGCGCTTCGGCGACGGCAGCAGCATCCTGATGGGTCGCTTTCCGTTTTACCTCGCCGAGCTTGCGGATCGGCGCAATGATATCCCCAGTGACGGCATGACCTCGAAGGACAGGCTGCCAAAGCCTTGGCGCGTGTCGTGTTCCAATGAGAAAGCAGATGTCCCAATCAAATGGATCAAGGGTCTGATCGTCTATCTGGGTGAACCTTGGCCGGTGGTCTTTCGGTGTTTCGGAAAGGCTTGCAGATATCCGATTATACTCCGCAACGATGGTCTGCACGGCCCGATGCTCGGTTGTTTCCATCGGCAGGTTTAGGGCATCCGGGCCGGTCAATTCCGGGATCCATTGGCGTGGGTCGATGAACTTCGGGCCGATGATGAGGGCCGTAAGATAACCATCGAGACTGCTCATTGACCAGATAGGCGATGGCGGACGACGTCTCCTGATAAAGGCTTCGAATGCGTCGTCATCGAGCTTCGGTCGCGGCGTCATCTCCTGGCTGTTCTGTGTCATGCCGCTTGTCGCTCCTGCGGTGTCATAGCTTCGCGCTCCGCCTTCCAGGTCCAAGGCAAAAGGCTCTCCATCTCGTTGGCTTTCACTTTGCCGGAGATGATGCGCTCCAGCACATCGGCAAGCCAGACGTCGGGGTCCACGCCGTTCAGTTTACAGGTGTTGACGAGCGATGCCAGGACCGCGAAGGTCTTGCCACCACCGGCACTCCCCACGAACAACGAGTTTTTTCTCGTCAGAGCCACGGATTTCATGGAACGCTCGACTACGTTGGAGTCCACTTCGATCCGGCCGTCGTCAAGGAAGGCTGTCAGGCCGGCCCAGTGGTTGAGCGTGTAGGAGATTGCCTTGCCAAGCGCCGATTTCGCCGACACCTCGTCGCCTGCGTCATGGCACGCTCAGCCTATTGGCTGGAATTGACCTGCTGACAGGCAAGGTCCACGCGCTCGTCAAGGACCGCCACCGCAGCCGCGAGTTTATCGAATTCATGAAACTCCTCGATGTGGCCTATCCGTCCGGCACCGCGATCAGGTTGATCCTCGACAATCATTCCGCACACATCTCGAAGGAAACCAAAGCCTGACTGGCCAAGCAACCGGCAGGCCGCTTCGAATTTACCTTCACGCCCAAACACGGCTCCTGGCTTAACCTCATCGAAGGCTTCTTCTCAAAGTTCACCCGCTCGGTTTTGCGCCACACCCGGGTGAGTTCAAAGCACGAGCTCAGCGAACGCATCATGGCCGGCATCGACGACGTCAATAACCACCCCCATCATCCATACATGGTCCTACAAGCTAGCCGAGGCCTGATATGATTCGAACCAAGGAAACGTCGCACTAGCAAACGTCGCCGTCAAGGCTCAACAATGCATCATGCCGCTACCATACTCGGCCGTCTCACTGCAGACAGAATTAGAGAGCCCAGTAATTGCCGCCCCTATCTACTAGTGGAAATTCGCCTTTCACGTCGATGATCACGCCGCCCGGCCGCATCATCTTATCAAACATGGCGACCGGCAATTCCTTATAAACGCGATGCGATACAGCGATGATCAAACCATCGAGATCGTGTAAGGCATCAATCGAAACCAACTTAAGTCCATATTCGTGAAACGCCATCTCGGGATCCGCATGCGGATCATGTACCCAAGGCAAAATCGAGAAGCTTGCCAACTCGGTAATGACGTCAACGACCTTGCTGTTACGCAAATCGGGTACATCTTCTTTGAAAGTTAGGCCGAGGATGCCTACGCGCGCTTCCGAAAGAGCAACCCCCCCTCGCGACAACATTTTTACCATTTTTCGAGCTACGAATGCGCCCATGCCGTCATTGATTCGGCGTCCGGCCAAGATAACCTCAGGGTGATATCCTAGCGCTTCAGCCTTCGCGGTAAGGTAGTAGGGATCCACCCCGATACAGTGACCGCCCACAAGGCCGGGTTTAAAAGGCAGAAAATTCCATTTTGATTTTGCCGCTTCCAAAACCGCGCTGGTCGAAATGCCAAGCCGCTCGCAAATGATGGAAAGCTCGTTCATCAACGCGATGTTGAGATCTCTCTGAGTATTCTCAATAACCTTCGCCGCTTCTGCAACCTTGATAGAGGGTGCCATGTGAAGACCAGCGGAAATAACGGGGCCATAGAGGGCAGCAACTCGCTCTAACGTCTTCTCGTCTTGCCCAGCTACGATCTTCGTTATCTTTTCGATCGTTCGTGCCGTATCACCAGGATTAATACGCTCAGGACTGTATCCAAGCTGAAAATCTACGCCCTGCCTCAGTCCAGAATATTGAGCCAACCACGGCCCGCAGATGTCTTCCGTAAGGCCGGGATATACGGTGCTTTCGAAAATAATCAGACTACCCGGCCGCAATACTGAGCCGATGATTTCGCAAGCCGACTGAAGCGGATTTAAGTTCGGTTGACGATTGCTATCAATCGGCGTCGGCACCGTCACGATAAAGCACGTTCGCCCAGTAAGATCTTTCGGGTTGTCTGTAAGCTTGAGCTTAGTACTAGCCAACAGATCGCCGGAAAACTGCTCAGTTGCGTCTGCACCTGAGCGAAGATGCTCTACTCGCCGGCTATCTATGTCAAAACCAACGATATCGGAGAAAGCGTTGCTGAGAGCCATTGCGACAGGGAGGCCAACATATCCCAGGCCGATCACCGCAATGCGTTCAGCCGTCTCGCTTACAATGTTCATAATCCAGCCAAGCCCTTTATGCACTTTGAACTAATCGACAGTTTTGGAAATGCCGCTGCCGTTGCTGTAGCAGGCACAAGGTGCATCTCTCGTGCTTACAGAAATGCTAGTGCGGATATCCACTCGTTATAATCGCTTGGCCTGTTCCAACCATACTTCCGGCACCTAGGCCATACTCCGATAAGCATTAAACGTACAGGCCAGTCCGCTTAGCGCCTATCCATCCACAACTTTGTGCTGTCACCGCCTGAGCGCCCCCCAGAGCCCTATTTTGTCGGTCAGGTCGCCTACCGAAATGATACTTTGATGAACTCCTTGGGGAAATCATCTTCAAGACTCAATGCGAATGGATTTCGTTGAAATCTTCGATGCATCGATCAATCTCTTCGGACCGCCGTGTCAGCGTCCGGAATGGGTGAGATGCGTGCGCAGTTGCGCTTTGTGCTAGTACCAGGCCACAGTGTCAGTACCGGAGCAATACTCCCCAATAGTGCCGTTTGAATCTTCCCCAGGTGCTGCGGCCGCTGGTCTTCCGGGGCGCGCCCCGGAAGACCA
>NZ_SLZG01000051.1 GCF_004341625.1 Rhizobium sp. BK376
GTCCAGGCCATCGTGAACTCCTTCGAATCTTGAACAAATCCGACGGAATCACATCCTACTGAAATCACTCAACTCTTTTTCGGTCAGGCTCTCAGTCCCCTCGAATGAGTATCCCACAAATCATCGGTTACGGCAGGCCGGAGGTGCTATGGCTGGCTGTTTTCGGTTGCAAGGTCGATCCCATCAAGCGCTCACTCATACCCGTCCCGTCGAGACCGCATGACCGGGCCTGATGTAGGCCCTCGCCTTACCCAGCTCCCACTTGCGGATCGCAGCGGGGAACTATGGCCTCGCGCGCTCGTTTTGCATGGTGTCCAAAGGATTCCGAGAATGAAATCGATCCACCTCTTCAGTTTTGTCCTCGTGACGCTGCCATTTTTGGTCGCCGGAGTTGGTCCCGCTTCCGCGATATCGCGCGTAAGCGCGACTAGCCATACGTGCGGGGAGCTTCGCAGCATGATAGCGAGGCAGGGAGCGGTTATTATCACTCATCCCGGATCGCGGGGGTCGGGAACACTCTACGATCGTTATGTTAACGACAGCGGCTACTGCGATCCAAGCGATGTGGCCACCGAAGACTACGTTCCTGCCAAGGGCGGTAGCTGTCGCCTGTATAACTGTCAGACCTACGAACCGACATTCGACAACTGGTGAAAACTTCACCTCCATTGGCCGGCGCCGTGCCTCGAACGAGCGGCGGCCGTGAGGAGGTGACAGGGAATGAGCGGCTCGCCGGAGGTCGGAGACATTGTGGGATCGTCACGATCATTGCCGAATGTGTACTGTCTTCGAAGCTTCTGCCATCCACCTGCAACACCATATTGGAGCGACCCCTTCATCGGAAGAGATGCTTGCCAAGTGTGTCACGAAGTGCACCGACGGCAGGCCCTCTTTGATAGGGCATCGGAAAACGGCGCACTGATCCGACGACGGAGCGACCTCCCGGTGACCAGACAAGCATCGGTTTCTGACTAAGCTTGAGCCGATATATCACCCGGCAAAGGGCGGAAATTCCCTATCTCGCTGGTAAAACTTGAAGACGGGACGATCCAAATCGCTCGCATGACCATCACGGAAACGCCGACCAGCCCTGGCACAGCTACTGTGCCAAGGCTTAAGCCCCGGAGCACTGTGGGATTTTTTCCCACGACCGCCTCTGTTTTTAGGCGGTGCGCCTGACCATTCTGGCGAGAGCAATAAGAATGCACGCGCCGATGAAGCCCGCGATCAGGTAGCCGAGCCATCCGCCCAGGACTACGCCAAAGAAAGACAGGATGAAGTTCGCGACGACCGCGCCGACGATCCCGAGAAGGATGTTCATGAGCACACCCATGTTGCTTTTCATGAACATTTCGGCGAGCCAGCCGGCGAGGCCGCCGATGATGATTGCGGCGATCCAGCCGATTCCTGCGCTTTCCATGTGAAATCCCCTGATAGTGGTTATGGGCCTCGCCGGGCAAATGACGCCAAACGGCCGAGACAGTAACCCTCCAAGGATCGCTTGGTTCCACCGGCGCGTAATTGAGAATGCCCGCTGCCAGGCGGGCCTTCTAATCGTAGGAGACCTTTTGCTCTCGAAATTTCAGCCACGCGAATGTCACATGGAGGGAACTAGTATCAGTTGCGAAGGTTGTCTCATAGGCCTGATAGAAATCCTATCGGGGGCCAAGGAGATCAACTATGACATATTTAATCGCGCGCGGCTCAGCAAACAGAAGGCCAGTGAGGCGGGTCGACGTCTTCCGGCCGAACGCCTGGAGCAATGTTCAGGTTTTGCCGCCCTATAATGTTGATTTGACACTGGCCCCGACCACTCAGGAGCAGATTAGAGCACGCTCAGATATGATTGATCATACTCGAAAGTAGCCAGCAAGTTTTGATAGCCTACGTCCCCCGAAGCCAGAAGCAGGCATCAAGCCGGGTAGCAGTGATCCAGACTTGGGCCTAACTCACCTGTACAAGCAGCATTCGTGATACGGCACAATTGCTGATCAAGGCAAGAACGGCGGCGATGATTGACCGTAAAGGATTCGAATCAGCGAAAGAACTCAATCCGAAGTCTTACCGACGGTGTCTGCAACGAAAGCGCCGCGGTCTCCCATCGGTAAAGGTGACCCGGTTGTGGAATCACGCAGCGTCTGATGCTCAAGTTCGGCGTTGAGTTCTGCTCCGACAATCAAGATGATGACGGATATCCAGACCCACACCATCAACCCGATCAGTGCGCCGAGCGCGCCATAGGTCGCGTTGTAGTTCGCGAAGTTCTCAAGATAGAAGGAGAACAGGATGGAAGCAGCGAGCCATAATAGCGTGCTGAATACGACGCCCCAACTCAGCCATGTCAATTTTGCGCGTTCGCGGCTGGGTCCATACCGGTAGATGGCGGCGATCCCACATCCGATGAAGACGAGGATAAAGGGCCACCGAGCAAAGCGCGCCAGTAGCTCCTGCCAGCGATCGAGCCAAAAATAAGCAAGCAGGGCAGGTAGTACGCCGATAGCCGTAACGAGAGCAATGGCGATAAACAAGGCGCCAATCGTGAACATCAGAGACAAAAGATTGAGCCATAGAAAGCTCCGTTTCTCTTCCTCCTGATAGGCGACGTTCATGGCGTCAAACAGCGCCTTCATCCCGCTATTGGCGCTCCACAGCGCAACGCCGAGGCCGCCGACAAAAGCAAGACTGAGTGCCGCCGGTTTCTGCTGCGTCAATGTTGTAAGCTGATTGAGGATGAGATCGAATGAACCCGGCGGAAATACGCTGGCGAGAAAGCTGATGTGGCCCATGATTGACGTGGGATCGGCGATAAACCCATAAAGAGCGACAAGGGCGGCGAGAGCCGGGAACAACGAGAGCAAAAGGAAATAGGTAACGCCCGCGGCAATCAAGGTGACCCGATCTGCGATAATAGATTCGGCTACGCGCCAGAATACGTCGCGTAGCCCTTTAGCCGGAATCTGGTTTGGAGTATCGGCCTGGCGTCCTCGGTCAGCGCCATCTGCACCTTCAGCGGAATTCGCATACTCGCTGTCGCGCCTTCTCATCGCATCCTTAACTCCTTGTTGCCCCCCCCGCAGGCGACGATTGAAGGACATCTTCCGCGAACACCGCAAAGCGCGCTCATCACCTGTCCTACTGTTCGGTCCCATTTTGTCTCGCACGGTCGACTTCCTCGGCGATCCGATCCTTTGCGGCGTCATGGACGTCGGACGCGACGCTGATAGCTTTGTCGTAGGCGTCCGATGCGATTTCTGTCCCTTGATCGACGAGATCGGAGGCTGTCGCAGCGACGTTGGCCTTGACAGAATCAGAGACATCTCCAAGCGCTTGATCTTCCTGATCGGTGTGCGGAAGCGCTGCACCGATCGCGGCGCCAACCGCGAAAGCCAACGCCCCGCCGACCAAAGGTTGATCTCGAAATTGCTTCAGGATGGCCTCGTTGAGCCGAGTTGACTGGTCCATCAGCGTCGAACCCGCCGTTGATGCTGAACCGGATGCAGAGTTCGCGGCATCGCTGACCTTCTGACCAATGTTGCTTGCTGTATCCTTCAGCTGCTGCCATGTCTCTGACGCCCAGCCTGAGGATGCATCAAGCAGTGACCCAGCTTCATCCGCGATCTGGGTGATCTGCTTGCCGGTCGCATCGGCAAAGCCGCGATATGCCTGTCCTGTCGCATCAACAAAGTTGCCGGCCCGACGGCCGGCGTCGTCCGTCAATGCCTTGAATCGCTGACCAGTGTCATCGGTGAAGTGACTGTAACGCGCACCGTCGATGTCTTCCGGTGGGCCAAGGCGGCGTATTGCACCACGAGCAGAATAGAGAGGATATCTCTGAAGCGATGCCTTATCGGAGGCCGGCGTCATCGACCCGCTTCCCTGCTTAGCCATCAACCATGTCAGGCTGACGCCTATCAACGCGACAGGAAGAGGGTTGGCCTTCAACGCTTTACCAAGATTGCTGACATATTCTCCACCCCCGCTGCCTTTGGCATAGGCGAGCACCTCATCGACGAGCTGTCCAGGTGACATCCGCTGCTGGATAGCATCGATTCGATCTTCAATTCTCTGGCGATCTGCATCGATTTCCAGTTGAATGTCAGCGGAGGATTTTTCCAGTAGGTTGTCCATCACATTTTCTCCTTGACGACGTCGACATCACGACGAAGCGAAGCGCTTGTTCGATCCAGCTTGAAGGTGGCGCCACGCAATGTTGCGATGCCCTTTGAAACCAGTGCCCAGGCGAGGCCCGCTATTACGAGCCCCACGATCAGGGCAGACAACGCGTGCGCGGTCGTTTCCGCCATGCCTTGGTGAACCATAACAGTCGCCAACGCACCGACCACAGCGCTCAACAGAACGCCTACCGCGCCGATTGCAAGGACAAGGCCGATCACCAGCACCTCAACGCCGGTCATAGCTCTCGATACTTTTTCCGAAGCTTCTGTTTTTGCGAGATCGATCTCCTTCCGCAGAAGACCCGAGACGTCGGAGACAAGGCCCCCGAGGAGTTCAGACAAAGGGACATTGTCGGTCGAGCTAACCATTGTTCTGCCCTCCTCGTGACACAACGTAGCTAGCCTCGGGGGACCGGAAATCATCAGAGGCGATCGGCATGGTTGGCGTGGTACCAGAAGTAGGACGACTTGCGGACGCGGTCAGGAATCGGCTTGCTGCCAGGCCCGCAAGGGCCGCAACGCCGAGAAAGGCCAACGGTTGCTTGCGACCAAAGTCCTCGGCCATCGCAGCTATTTCGCGGAGATCACGGCCTTCCATGCTGTCCGCAACTGATCGAACGCTTTCGCCGATTTGCGTGGCATAGCGGCCGATCGACGCCTGATCACCGTTTTCCAGTTCGGCACCCACCTTCTGAAGGGCCGTTGCGATTCCGCCGACCTGGCGGGCGACGAAGGTCGTCTGTTCGGCGACCGTGTCCTCCACTTTCTGCATGGCGTTATCGGCGCCATGTTTGACGGCATCCGTGACGACGGTCACATCGTCACGGACCTTGTCTTCTAGCTCGTGTAGGTCTGTTGATGGGGTCTTGCTTACACCGCCGTCGGCGCGGTTGGATGACGCGACCGATGACACGTCGCCGCCAGGTTTTGAGTTGATGTCGCTGGGCATGGGGATTCCTCCAAAAGGGCAGCGGAACAACCGCTCGCTCCATCCTCAACCAGGGGAATAGGCGTTTGTTCCGTGGCCCCTTGCGAACGATGGTCGCGCCCAGTAACTCGACGTTGCCGGGTCGATCGCCCCCCCAAAAGCAAACCGCCTATTTCTTTAGTTCGATGGGGTTTCGCCGAGCAGCTCAGACAACCGCTTTGCGTTTTTGATGGAATGACCGTCGCGATCGTTGTTGAAATAGACCCACGCGGTCTTGGCGCCGCACTGCTTTATGCGCTCGGCCCACACCATGAGCTCGGCATCGGTATAATCGTGGCGATACCATTGCTTGATCCCGTGAAACCGAACGTAGATGTCATCGGTTGTCCGCACGAGCTGATCCGGCAATCGAGGTCCGCTGCAAGAGCAGAAAATCACCTTAGCTGCTTTGAAGGCGCTGAATACATCCTCATTCCACCAGCTCACGTGACGGAATTCGACGGCGTTCCTGCGACGGGGGTCAAGTTGCGACAATACGGAGCGCAACAATTCGGGACTGTAACGGACGCTCGGCGGCAGCTGGAACAGAAAGCATCCCATCTGCGGCCCGAGAAGGTCGGCGATATAGCCAAAATCCTCGATCAGAATTTTCGTGTCCTCGAACCGCCTGATATGAGTGATTAGCTCGCACACCTTGATCGTATAGACGAACTCAGGGTTTGCCTGCCGGATCCAGGTCTTCACCGCTCCGATTGTGGGCCACGAATAAAATGAAGCGTTGAGCTCGACGGTTTTGAAGTGATCCTGATAGAGCGAGAAATATTGGCTCGACGGGACATTCGCGGGATAGAACTTCGCCTTCCAATGCCAGTAGTACCATCCCGAGCAACCGATATTGATGTGTCCCGCCTGGCGTTTCAAAGTTGCGACTTCGACGCCCTGCGGAGTGGTCAGGCGTGCTTGATGCATTGTGGCGGCCCGATCGACATTCGCTTCACGCTGTTTTTGTCGGCGTGCGGCGCGACGCGCTCGGCGACCTGCGATTTCTTCTTTTGTTCGCTCCACCATTCAAGCCCTTCTTCGCGCCGAGGCATCCGGTAGGCATTCCCTGGCGTGTAGATCGCCAGCGCCATTGTCTACGGAAACGATACTGTCACGCGTTTCCACGCGCTACTCGGCGAACCTTTGGAATGCGCGTTTCACCCGCGGATGGCATTGGTAACCGCCGGGTTAGTCAAAACGGCGTGTTAA
This sequence comes from Rhizobium sp. BK376, assembly GCF_004341625.1. GTDB lineage: Bacteria > Pseudomonadota > Alphaproteobacteria > Rhizobiales > Rhizobiaceae > Rhizobium. The sequence continues at coordinate 6,355 of NZ_SLZG01000051.1, forward strand.
ACCTTCGACTTCGCGGCGCGAGTCCCCCCGTTCCGGGCCGCTTGCAGTTTTTTTCCTCGCTCATGTTTCTTCCTCTTAAACCTCCTATCGCCCTCGTCGTTCCAGCCCTGGAGGGTCCAGATCGAATGGGCGCTTCCCCGCCCTCCGGAACACCATCCTGGTCTCGGCGTTGTCCGACAAAGGAGAGCAAGATGTCAGATCACAAACGGCCCGAACGACCGCCCGCGGGACGAAAGCATCGTCCAGAGCGGCCCTGGCATTCCCGACGACAGCAGCGCGCCTGTCACCGCGTCGGACAAGGAGATCGAGGAAGCTCGGCGCAAATTGAGAACCGGCGATCATCCCTCCGAGAGCATAGAACTGGAGCGTCAGCTTGAACGCCCAAAGCACGAAACCGCCTGAAGAATTTCCAATTGGAGATACCGCGACGACCTACGTTGCATCCCCGAGCCACGCAATCAATGATCCCGCCAGAGCGGACGACCTTCGGCAGTGTCTGGAAACGGCGCGCAGGCGTCTCGACGAAGTCTCGAAGTCTTCAAATCCCGAAAAGAGCACGATATTGTTTCCTCCTCGGTTGAGGCCGGTGCGCCAGGTGCCCTTCGGCAATCGCTGCAGTGGCAGTAGGTCGCGCAAAACGGTTCTTCGCTCGCTTCGAACCTGACTGCGCCACATCGGCATCCGCCCGTATGAGTTGGTTCATGGCCACGCTCCTTTGCCTCCTCCAGGGTATTTAAGGACCGATCCAGACAAGACAACTTTCGGGATATCCAGCAAAGATTCGGATCGGCGGAACTTCGACACCCTGCAGGGGTTAAAGGGGGCAAACCGGAGGAAACCATTGTGCCAGACGATCCCAAGACCTCGCCCGCAGTGCAGTCGATGGAGAATGAACAGGCACTTCAGCGCGATCGCGCCGCCGACAGCGACCTCGATAAGGGTCTCGAAGATTCCTTTCCAGCTTCCGACCCTGTTTCGATGATCCGCACGACCATTCCTTCCGGTCGAACAGACCCCGAAGAGGCCGAACGAACGAAAGTCAAACCAGATCTCGACCCGCCCGCTTCCCCCGCAAGAGCGGATGCGCGAACTGTATTCGAAGACCTCAAGACAATCATCAAGGAGCGGCCACTCGCTGCCGTGGGCGTCGTCGCTGCAGTTGGCTTCCTTTGGGGTCTCACCCGATAGAGACATTGACGGCGGTGAACCACATCACCAGTTGCTGGTTTGGTGAATGCTTGGTCCTTTCAAGGAGAACCGGGTGATGCCCCTTGTTTGCACCAGCCGTCCGGATCCGGCTCTTCCTATCCGTCGTATCCGATATGTTTCATTTGCTCGGGTGTGTCGCCTGGGGCATCCACTTCGGCACTCATCTTTGGCATGGGCGCCGATTGATCTTTGGTGGTTGAGCGTTCTGATTGGCAGCCTTTTCGATGACCGCCGCTTTCATAAGGAACAATGCATAGACGAGCTGGTTATCGACCGAGGCCAATCACGGTCCTCATGAGGAAACACAATGGCCAATCAGAGCGGCTCATTCGATCAGCATGCGAAAACAGGATCCCAGAGCCATAAAGGTTCGGATTCGAAGAGTGGATCCGACGACAAGCGTGGCGGATCGCAGGACCAACGCGCCAAGGCTGCCGATCAGAAAAAAGCTTCCGGATCCGGATCAAATTCCAAAAGCGAATCCAGCGGTACACGTGGCGGCTCGCACGAGCAGCACGTAAAGGCTGGCGAGCAGAGCCACAAGAATAGCAAATAACAGCGTTGAGCAAGGAAGCAGCCCGCTTCACGCGGGCCGCTCTCACAGCCATCTGCCATATTAATCTCAGCTTCCGGCATTGCCTATTTCGTGGCAGTGTCGTCACCAAAAGACGCGAGTTGCACCAACGCCGCCGTGGCATGATACCGCGGCGGCGTCATCCTCAGGACTTGAAACTCGAGATCGAGGCGTTGAACTTCAACGAAGCCGGTCACGAGCTCTCGATGCTCCGTCATGGCTTTGGAACAGTGTCGTTGATCTCGTCTCGGCGCATGAAACAGCATACCTGCAACATTGCCGCACAGGTACGCCTTGGAGGAGAACTCTGCGGCTTAGCCCCGCTTTGACGAAGACTTCATTCCAACAGATAGTTGATGAAATGCCGGCCCACGCGTCAATCCTTCTCGCTAGCCGGCGCGCCCTCCGGACCCGTTTCCTTCTTCTCGACCTTGAAGTTCGTCATCACGCGCAACGTGACGAACGTGGCGATGGAAAGCACGACGGCGGTCTCATAGGCTCCAAGACCGACCGCTGCGCCGATCGCACCCGTGGCCCATAGGCTAGCAGCCGTTGCGGTCCCCCGGATGCTGGCCTTGCCGACGAGGATCGCGCCTCCGCCGATGAAGCCAACGCCGTTGATTATGCCTTCGACAATCCTTGCCGTTGCCTCGGCATTCTCTTTGGTCACGGTCTCGGCTGCCTGAATGAACCCGCAAGCCGCGATCGCCACCAGTGGAAAAGTTCGAAGGCCAGCGCTTCGTTCGTTGCGCTCGCGATCCCAGGCGATCGGCAGAGCAAGCACGTAAGCAAGGAGAAGCACGACAAGATGTCGGAGGAGGTTCATATGAAACCCGAGGTCAACTATCCAATCCATCACGTCGTTTCCCCACCCGTTTCGATTTGCACGAACATGGGCGGCGGCAACGGTCCTGCAAGCCCGCTCCACCAGGACGCAGCGATTAAACCAAGGACTAACGAACAGACACTAGCGCGTCGGCGACGCGATCAATCCTTCGCGCCTGTGCGTGCGGCCTTGCCACGACCGTTAGTGGCCTGCGTCTTTTCCCCGATCGCGACGGTCCAGCCAATTGCGAAGATTTTCGTGCTCCGAACGCAGGCGCGATCTTCGGTCAGCGGTGGAACCTTGGAAGCATTCAGAGGTTTGCCTGTCGCTACCCCTCACCCAGAAATTGAACGGATCTCAACATGGCAACCGAAAAGACATTAAACGACCTCTTCCTCGACACGCTGAAGGACATCTACTTTGCCGAAAAGCAGATCCTAAAGGCTCTGCCGAAGATGGCGCGCGCTGCCCAGTCTGAAGAAGGCAAGGCCGGCTTCCTACAGCATCGCGACGAAACTCAGGGCCAGATCGAGCGTCTCGAACAGGTTTTCGAACTCCTCGGCAAGCCAGCGCGTGGCAAGACGTGCGAGGCCATCCAAGGCATTCTCGCTGAAGGCGAGGAAATCATGGAAGAGTACAAGGGGACCGCAGCGCTCGACGCTGGCCTCATCTCGTCGGCGCAGGCCGTCGAGCATTACGAGATTGCTCGCTACGGCACGCTGAAGTCCTGGGCCAACCAGCTTGGGATGAAGGAAGCGGTTTCATTGCTGGATGCGACCTTGCAGGAGGAGATCGCCACCGACCGGAAGCTGTCCGTGCTTGCCGAGGGTTCGGCCAATGACAAAGGCTCGCAAAAGACAGCCAGTTGATCGCTGACATCGACACAAGGCCGCCTTTCGAGGCGGCTTTTTGCTTCGTCTCCATGTTGAAAGGAATGTCTCATGGCCAAAAAGCCAGTACCTGCTCAGACTGCTAAAATGGCGGCATCCGCGACGATCCACGACCAGAAGATGGCCCGCGGCAACGGCGGCGAACTTCATCAGGTTGCGGAAGGCGACACGCCTGTTCTTACAACCGCTCAGGGAGGCCCGGTCGCAGACGATCAGAACTCGCTTCGTATCGGCCCGCGCGGGCCGCTGGTCGTCGACGACTTTCATTTCCGCGAGAAGATCTTTCATTTCGACCACGAGCGCATCCCGGAGCGTGTGGTCCATGCGCGCGGTTACGGGGCGCATGGCTATTTTGAAACCTACGAGTCATTGGCAGAATACACACGCGCCGATCTTTTCCAGCGCGCCGGCGAGAAAACCCCGGCCTTCGTTCGCTTTTCGACTGTCGCTGGCAACAAGGGCTCGGCTGATCTCGTGCGCGACGTCCGCGGCTTCGCGGTCAAGATCTACACCAACGAAGGCAACTGGGACCTGGTTGGCAACAATATCCCCGTCTTCTTCATCCAGGATGCCATCAAGTTTCCCGACCTGATCCATGCTGCCAAGCAGGAGCCGGATCGGGCATTTCCGCAGGCGCAGACGGCCCACGACAACTTCTGGGACTTCATCAGCCTGACGCCGGAAAGCATGAACATGGTCATGTGGATCATGTCGGATCGCACGATCCCCCGATCGCTGCGGTTCATGGAAGGATTCGGGGTCCACACGTTCCGCCTCGTCAATGCAAAGGATCAGTCCACCTTCGTCAAATTCCATTGGAAGCCGAAGCTTGGTCTGCAGTCGGTGGTCTGGAACGAGGCCGTCAAGATCAACGGGGCCGATCCAGATTTCCATCGCCGCGATCTGTGGAACGCCATCCAGTCTGGCAATTTCCCGGAATGGGAACTGCAGGTCCAACTCTTCGACCAGAAATTTGCCGACAGCTTCGACTTCGATGTGCTGGATCCGACCAAGATCATTCCGGAGGAAATTCTCCCGCCACAGCCGATCGGCCGATTGGTACTCGACCGCATGCCTGAAAATTTCTTTGCGGAAACCGAGCAGGTGGCGTTCATGACCCAGAACGTGCCGCCAGGCATCGACTTCTCCAACGACCCCCTGCTTCAGGGCCGCAACTTTTCCTATCTCGACACCCAGCTGAAGCGTCTTGGCGGACCGAACTTCACCCATCTGCCGATCAACGCGCCAAAGTGTCCTATGCATAACTTCCAGCAGGACGGGCACATGGCGATGCGCAATCCTGTCGGGCGGACGAATTATCAACCGAACTCGCGTGGCGACGGCCCGCGAGAATCCCCCTCGCGCGGCTACCGCCATTTCCCCGAAGAGGAACAGGGTTCCAAGGCCCGGCTGCGGCCGGAGAGCTTTGCCGACCACTATAGCCAGGCGCGTCAGTTCTACATAAGCCAGACGGGTGCCGAGCAGCGTCACATCGCGGCGGCATTGACGTTCGAACTCAGTAAAGTCGAGATGCCGGTCATCCGCGAGCGGATGGTCTCCCATCTGCTCAATATTGACGAGACGCTGGCAACTACCGTCGCCCAGAAGCTCGGCTTTCAGAAGATGCCGAACCCTGCCGAAGCGGCGATACCCACCCGTCAGGATCTGGAGCCGTCGCCAGCGCTCAGCATCGTAGAACGCGGTCCCAAACGCTTCGAAGGCCGTAAGCTCGGCATTCTTGTCACCGACGGTGTCGACGCCAGGTTGCTGAAGGAACTCGCCGACGCTGTCGTTGACCAGAAGGCCACCTTCGAACTGATCGCTCCCAAGGTCGGGGGCGTTGTAGCCTCCGACGGTAGGCTGATCGAGGCACATCACATGATCGACGGTGGCCCCTCTTTCCTGTTCGACGCCGTTGCTCTTCTGACATCGACAGCCGCGATCGAAGATTTGGTCAACGAGGCAGCGGCACGCGACTTCGTTGCCGACGCGTTCCAGCATTGCAAGTTCATTGGCTACGAACAGTCGGCGATGCCGCTTCTGGAAAAGGCCGGGATCGCCAACGCGCTCGATGAAGGCGTTCTTGCGCTGCCGGGAGAAGATGGGTCTGCAGCATTTGTATCCGAGCTTGGAAAACTGCGTGTCTGGGCAAGGGAACCATCGGTGAAACTTGGTAAGGCCTCACCCCCGCCGAAGTAAGCGCAGGGGCGTAAGCAGCGATTGTGATCACGGCACTAAAAATGCCAGCGAGCCATTTGGAGGAATTCAAATGGCTCGCTCCGTGAAACGACAGATTCAATCAGGCGGACATATCGGAACCATTGCGCAACGTAAGCGTTCTGCCTGCACAACCTATTCTTTTCAAAAGGAGATTCCATCATGGGACGTGGTATTCTACTCTGGCTTCTCGGTGTTCCTCTACCGATCATCATCCTCCTCGCTCTATTCATGCGATAGGAGGAAGACGTTATGTCTCTTTCAGAAACCCGGGGAGAAATGCCCGTCGAGTCATCGAAGTCTGCAATGTCGTGGGGACCGATATTCGGGGGGGCATTCGCGGCCATCGGCATCGCCCTCATTCTTCTCCTGCTTGGATCCGGCGTCGGCCTGACAATGGTCTCTCCCTGGTCTGGACAAAGCAGCTCGGCAACGAGCATCGGAGCGACCGCCGCGATATGGCTGATCGTCGTACAATGGCTGTCTTCGGCGCTGGGCGGATACCTCACGGGCCGTCTGCGCACGAAATGGGCGGCAGTGCATACGGATGAGGTATTCTTCCGCGACACCGCACATGGATTCATCAGCTGGGCTGTGGCCACGGTCTTCGTTGCCGGGTTCCTGGCATCGTCGCTCAGTTCACTGGCAGGAGCGGGCGCGAGCGCGGCGGGGGCAGCTGTTTCTGCCGCAGGCGCCACCGGGGCGGCAGCAGCCTCGTCCTCTTCGAGCGCGCCAGACCTGTCGACATCCTACTTCACTGACGCACTTCTTCGGCCGGAGCGTGCGAGCGCGAATGCCAAGAGTGACGACGGTGCAGCCTCCGCAGAAGTATCGCGAATTCTCATGCACGACGCCGTATCGGGAGAAGTTCCCGATGGCGACAAGACCTACATCGCCTCGATCGTATCTGCACGGACCGGATTGTCTGAAGCCGATGCGCGCAGCCGCCTGGACACCGTTTTGAAGCAGATCGACGACGCCAAGGTGGCGGCCCAGACAGCCGCTGACAAAGCCAGGAAGACCGCTGCGACGACAGCCCTAGTTGGATCGATCTCGCTCCTAATTGGTGCATTCATCGCAAGCGCAGCCGCCGCCCTCGGCGGTCGTCAACGTGACGAAGAGGAAGACTTGCTGGTGACGGGTCGCAGGCCGCTCGCATAACGTTTGGGGTTCCAGTCCCGACGACGACTTGTCGTCGGGATTAAATTCTATTTACCTTGGGGATGCGAACGCTTTGTCGACAACTATTCGGGCCGGGCGGCGGCGACGCTGTAAGATGCGAGATCGATTTCCCTGCATCTCAAAGCAAGAGAGTTCGACAGGGCCTTCGTGTCTCCTCTCGGGGACTCGCCGATAGCGTGCCATTTGATCTCGTAGTGCCAAAGCAGCCTGCCGAAGCTCCGACTTTAGCAGCGCCCGGCACGGTTCAATCCTGTCGGGCATGGGGATCGAACTGCCGCTGCGGCTGGTCCTGATCGGACGGGCTTGCGCGGGGCTGCGTGGCTGCGCCTCGGTTCTATGAAGCGGCTAGCGCGCCCACTCCGGTCGGCGCCAGTGGAGATGTGGGTTGGAGTGACGATGCACGAAGATGCGGTGGAAAAACCGAAGAGGTTGGTTTCTCCCCGTGCACATCGACATATCCCGACGAGCGCGATGCCGTCTAGACAGGCCCAAGAGATGACCGCCAAAGGAGAAAGTGTGATCACTTATGATCAATGACAATGCCCGCTGCCTCGGCGTCGGGACAGGGCACGAGTGGGGGACGTTATCCTGGCGAGGAGGCCACAATGGCAAGATATCTCGACACTTCGCAATCAAGCAGCCTTCCGCCCACACCTGACTTACAGACGCGGATCCGGACCAACCCACGCGTGAAGGCAGTCATGTGGACTCTCGGCGTCGGCATAGTGTGCCTGGTCATAATCGCCGCAGTCGCGTCACATGTCCTTTAAGACCGATCCTTCCAACCCAGTGCGAACAACCCGGCAACCAGGGCAGGTCGGCGAGCGCTATGTGGCGACTGTCGAAGTTGCAGGAACTTGGCAGATTATTGATACTGCCACGGACAGGCCGCGGCAACGAACGGTAAGGAATTCGTGCAACTCCGCAAGCGAGACGCCAAAGAGATCGCCGAAGAGCTCAATCGCTGCAAAGCCGATGGAATACCGAGTGCTCTGCTGTAGCCTGTCGGCGGTATGAGCGGATAAATGCCGGCCGGCCACGGAAGGACCGCTTCCCCTTCACGCGCGTCGCTCAACGATACCGAAGCTGGTCATCCGCTGCTTCGGAGTGCAAACGATTCGCGGCACAAGTGAACCTCCCGTAAGAGGCCCGCGACCCCATGGACGATCACACCGCTCTGCCCCGGAGCGTGACCGACGAAGGCCCAAAGCGTCTTTGAGTTCACGGCCTAGCACTACTTTGGCAGATTAACTCTCAGGTAACGATGATCGGCCATCCTTGGCATTCCAACGAGGGTGCATGGGATGGCAGAGCAGCATGT
>NZ_SLZG01000052.1 GCF_004341625.1 Rhizobium sp. BK376
AAGCAAATATCGACGGTGGATATATGGACCAACCGCCGCACCTTGTCAACTTTTAGTTTTCAGGACAAGCAGATTCAGCATATGGTTGCAGTCTCGAACTTTACATCTAGCCTTGATCCCTGTGGCCCGTTCTGTAAGCAAGGCCAAAATTAGCCGGATGTCATGAAGGTGTGGTGCTGATCCAAGGTGGACATGCTACGGTATTTCAGAGGTATCGTCAACTTGACGAAGCATGCACTTGAATGTGGGATGCTCGGCCATGACTGACCGAGATCCTCTTTACCGCCGGCATCGTTTTCCCGCCGAAATCATCGCCCATGCCGTGTGGCTCTATTTCCGGTTTCCGCTCAGCCTGCGTATGGTCGAGGACATGCTGGCGGCGCGAGGGATCATCGTTTCGCATCAAACGATCCGGCTGTGGGCAGAGAAATTCGGCCGCACCTTCGCCAACCAGATCCGTCAACGTTCGTGCGGCCGGCTCGGCGATAAATGGCATCTCGACGAGGCCGTCATTTCGATCCGAGGCGAGACGCATTGGCTGTGGCGCGCCGTTGATCAGGACGGATTTGTGCTGGAGAGGTTGGTGCAAAGCCGCCGCAACGCCAAGGCAGCCAAACGCCTGATGCGTAAGCTGCTGAAGGGCCAAGGCCGTGCGCCACGTGTGATGGTGACCGACAAGCTCCGATCCTATGACGCCGCAAGACGAGAGGTCATGCCGGGCGTCGAGCATCGATCCCACAAGGGCCTCAACAACCGAGCGGAGAATTCCCATCAGTCAGTGCGACAGCGAGAGCGGGTCATGAAGCGCTTGAAGTCACGGCGACAGTTGCAGCGCTTCATCTCCATTCACGATCCGATTGCCAACCTATTCCACATCCCTCGCCACGACATTTCCGCCAGCCATCATCGCCAACTACGCGCCGCTGCTATGAACACGTGGCCGGAGATCGCTCGCATATAATCGGCAGATTGAGCAGGGAGGAATCCCGTCGCCTAACCGACGTTAAGTTTACGGTGCCCCGCAGCAGCTTCACCGCGACCACCAAAATCCTGGTGTAAGCGCAAGCCTTCTGAAAGACGCTAAAATTTGGATCGCCATTTCAGGCAGACAGACCATCAGGAGACAAAGTCGATCCCTGCCTCACGACATGCAGCTATAAAGGCGGTCCTGGCATCTTCCGGCCCGCAAAGCCCATTCATAGCGTCAAGGCACTTGACCCGAGCCCGATATCGAGCCGGAGAGGATCCTTCGAAAGGCCATTCTTTCATCAAGGCGTCATCCAAGTCTTCTATCGACGTCAATTCGCGATAAGCACCCTCGCCAGGAAGCCGAATTTGTACCCTCGCAATTTTTGGATTGTCCATGGGTCATCCTCGTACGCCGTGGTAGAGGTGAACGCGGAACGAGATTGCTGGTTCATCGCAGGCGCGAATTTCTGTGCGCCTTCTGAAGCCCAGTCCGTCGCCTTCATTTTAGCGTGCAGAATCTCGGCGCTCCACCGGCTCAAGGCCGAAACGGCCTCACCGCCCGTTCAAGAAGAATCTCGCGGACGCGAAAAAGGCACGTCAATCACAAATGCTTCATATCAGCTCATCGTAAATCGCAAAGCGAATCGACGAGCAGCGGAGTATCTAGGAGTTGCCCTCATGCTGATGGCTCTCACTAAGCCCGTCTGTTCCTACCCCCGGCCAGGCGGGCTTTCTTTCTTCAGCGTTCTTGAAAAGACATGATCAGAACCCTCTTCGATCATAGGGCTGATGATTGCTATCGCTATCGTCTGGGTTTTCGGCCTCGCTTGGGCTATGATCGGAATTGCCAAGGCTGTCGAGCGGAGACTGTGAAATATCAGCGAAAACGAGAGGCGAAGTCTCGGCGGGCGAGCGGCGATCTTTGAAGCGGAAATCGAATTACAGGTTCCCGGCGACATCTGTACATTTGACCGTAAGATCGTGGCCGGCGTCATCAGAATTTCGCTTCGTTTCTGTCGTCGATTTGCTGAAAGAACACGTTGCACGGCCCTGGCGAACGCATAAAGATGCGTTCGCCTGCGATAAGCTGGAATGCACACAGAGTATCTCACCAAATTGTCTTTGAAGCGCGACTCTCGCCCATTGCGCACTAATGCAATTGTACGCCGCTTTTCGCGAGAGCAAACTTGTGACAGCACGGGGCCAATTAGCGGGCCACCGGCGGTCATATACCGCCGGTGCAAATGGCTCATCCTCGCGTCAATAAAGACCAGCTGTCTCCACCGTCTTCGTCTTGCTATCCCGGCGATAGTTTGCTTCGATTGCTTTGCCAGTCACAGGCAAAGCGGCAGGCCGACGCGGCGCGACGGGCTTGACCGCACTTGCACTCGATTTGTGTCCCACATCGCAGTCGCCCGATGACGTCTTTTCCACGCGGGGCTGATCGCTATCATTGCCAAAGTAGCGTAGACGCGTCGTGCAGGTCTTGCCCCCTGATGTTGTGCTTATGATCGAATAGCCGGTCGCTCCCCTGGGCAGCTTGCTCAGATCTGCGCTCATTCCCGGAAGAATAGCCATACGCATGATTGCTGCTTGCTTCTGGTCTAACGCTGCCGAAATCCGCTCAATATCCATGAGAGGCGACGCGAAGATATCGTCATCAGCGGATACGATATTCCTGCTCGTACCCCCGCTAAAGCTAACATTGGCGGTTGATCACCGAAGTAGCGTATGTGCTCAACAGAACCGTCTCTAAGACGAACAATCAACTCGTGCGTTCGCTCGGATGCAACCGCACTGCCATACGCCATAAGGGCGATGGCCGAACCCATGAGGAGAGTGCAAAGCCTTTCCATAACAATCTCCAGCTCGTGTCAAAAATCAACAACCTCACTTCTCAACCGAAAAGCGCTGCTGCGACCTCAAGGATTTGCTGAACAGCGGCACTTTTGTGGCAAAGCCAAAAAGGATCCGTGCTGGGTGCTAAGGACACGGAAAGTTGATGGCAGCGATGATGATCTCAAGACCAGGGCAGGTGGAGCCTCTCATCACGGGGCCGGAAGCACGCAACTCTCAGCGCGCCGATTACAGTTCGCCGGCCGAGCAATTTCTTGCAGTCACATCATTTGGTCGCTGCGATCGTGGCTGCGCATATAAGAACGTTCGCGACGGCGGGCGACACGGTCGATAAGGCTGGACGCGAAAAGCGCCAATAACAGTAATCCCGGCCCCGTCATCTGGGCGGCATAGATCGCATGTTCGCTCCATTTCTGCTGAGCTCCGATCAAAGCGCCCGCAACTGAGGCGGCCAACGCAAACAACAGGCCGCCCACAGCCCCATCAGCGAGAGCCGTGACCACTGCCCACAAGAGAACGACAAGAAGCGCTGCGCCCCACATACTTACCTCCGCCTGAAATTACCGTCTCTAGCCTTCGAAGAACTGATGATACCCGATGAGGGCGAATAGATGCAGGAATCGCCGCTTCCAGTCATCTGCAGGCCACCCAATTGCCATATTATTGCGACGATGAGTGAACGACCCAGAGATTTCAGGACGATCAGTAGCGTGGGCGAGCCACGTAGCAATCAGGAGGGAATCTGCATCAGCGCTAAGGCGATCGCTCCCCGACCGAGCCTGCCACCATCTTGCACTTGCTCGAAGACAGTGCTGGGCGGCTTCACCCGCCCAGCGGAAAGTTCGGACGAAAATCGCAAGCGTCTTAGATCTCGGTCTGTGTCGTCTGTCTGGCCTTCGAGTGGTCTGTCGATGGCCGAATCCGTCGATCCTCTCGTGCGCGTGTGACTTCCTTCTTGAGTTTGGGAGCGTCAATAACGCAGCCCTGTTTATAGTCGAAATGCATCCCATCGCCGCAGGTAAAGTCGATCAGGGTGACAGGGATATTCAAAACATGGGGCTCCGCAGCTTGCGCACCCGCACTGGTCAACAGGCTTGCCGTAGATATGGCAAGCGAGAGCGATACTATTTTCCCAGCTTGACGAATGATCGATGTGTACTTCATCGGTGCAACCCTCATCTCTTTCACCCGCAGTCATTGGCAATTGAGCGTCGCGTCGGACGGGTGGTCGCTGTGTGTTGCCTTCCAAAAGATCACGTTGAATAGGATCTTGAGGAGGAGCGACGCTCCTGCAATCAGGTTTGAAATATCTTCCATGGGATCGGCGGACCGCCGTCTTGGAGGTTGATGCCCCATTGCGATCCGGAAGGCAGCGACCTTCTTGCGAAACGGCGATATTGCCTTGAAGGCACTTCCATACGTGCGATAGTTTTTCCTGACGAAAACGGGCTTCTCAAACCACTCCTGTGCCATTGGAACCTCCTGTCTTGGCTGATGTGTTCGTCGAAATTTGAGAGTGCCGGCGGTCAGGGCCGGTCCCTCTGATTTGGTAAAAGACGAATTTCCGTTCAAGGCCCTGACAAGAAAATCGCCGTGGCTCCGCGTCAACGGCCGATGGCTGGCGCCCTCGCGACGATGTCGAGCGACGAATATGGTGATAAAACGCGAAATTACAGGCACGATACGGATACTGGCGAGGGGGCCCACCGAAATTGACGCCGTGTCTCCCGATGAACGTGCGGTACCTAAAATAAAACCGTGGGGCCTCCTATGGCTGGTTGAAGAAGAAAGAACTCGGATTCCTTATCTTCGAGCCCGGCGATCGGTAGAGCACGTGGGTTGGCACGCAACAATATCTTCGATGCGTGCCGCTCGTTTGACGATCGGTGCATCCTCGGGCCCTAGAGTTTCCAGACCAGCTCCTCGTGAATATTTACCGTTGGTCGCCCTACCGATTCAGCGGGGACGCTTGCGAATTCTGGCCCTGCACAGACGAAAACATGCCGCCTCGGCATGCTTGAGAGAGGGGAGCGAATCTAAAGATAAATTCCGCCGAACAGCGGAGATCGAGGGAGTTGCTGTCACACTTAAACAGTCGATAGGCTCGGGGAGCGGGCGGCCCGAATCCTGGCCGACTCACATCGCTAGTGGACTGCGTGGCTGGCCATCCGGTAGGGATGCACGGCATTGAACTGCGAGATCATGGCCGCCGCCTGCTGTAGCACACGCTTGGGCTAATGAACATCGTCGCGGGCCAACTCGTCGGCATTGATGCGGATTGCCTCCGCCATGTTCGCCGAAAGCACGGCAAAGCGACGGTCGCCCTCAACAAAGGCTTGGCGTGCAGTCCCTTCCGTAGGTGGCACGTTGAAACTTGCTCACATTCCTACGTGTGCAGAGCATGGCTCCACTCACGCCAACAGTGATCACCCCGTGCCTGGCTCACCGATTCCCACAATCTGTTATAATGTTTGATGGAAACATCGACGTCCCACGGTTGACGGTTTTGCCCGGTCGATCAGAGGGGCAGTCTCATCTGTGACGGAGAAATCCGGGCGGTTTAGATATTACCAACCGTTGAAGAGGAATCTCGCGGACGCGAGAAAGGGACGTCAATCGCAAATGCCTCATATCAGCTCATCGTAAATCGCGGACTGTCGAGCAAAAGCTGTGGGAGATTATGCACGGGCTTGCGCGGAAGAAATTCGCGTCGAGGCAATCGGACGTCCGAACTGCCGGGCGTCGTGAATTTTCGTTGAATATCAAGCTTTAATATCGTAACTCCCTCCGGCTCGATGGTAAGTTCCTAAAACTTCCGTTTCACGATATGTCTGCAACGCTGGATTGGGCAATCTGGCGGAAGGCCGCTGCCAGATTAGATGAGCTCTGGCAGCGGCCTTCTCTGCGGGCGGGGCTCCTTCACCGTCGTCAATCGAATTCTGTTAACCCTATGCGAATGATCAAATCCGTCGTCATAGCAGCGATTGTTATCCTCATTTTCTGGGTCTTCGGACTTGCCTGAACCCTCGTACAGATTTTAAAGGCGCTCGGCTGGCTCGGTTAGGCAGGCGACGGCGCTCTGGCAGCTGGCCGGCGGTCCGTTTCGTAGCATTGTCATGCGCGCTGTTGGCATCCCGATCCACAACAGCTCAAGCACAGACCCTGTGGGCGTCCTTTGTCAGGCACTCCTGATGGAGGGATAGAGTTGCGCCGTCGCTTGCGCGTTTCTGCGCTTGCTCGACTTGTCAGACAAGCGAGCCGCCAATCCCAATGAGACAACCGCAGTTGAAAAGCGGAATACGTTGCGCGGCAGCAACAGCGTCTCGAAATGTTACGGGTGAAAATCAGTGGGTTAAGTCTTTGGTAACTCGCCCGTCTTTCGCATATCGGATCTGCTGTCGTCAGATCGCAGGGCGCAGCTGCCCATCAGTGTCGCGAAGTAGAGGTTCAGATCGCTTCCGCGGGACTCAGTGAATCGTAGTCGCGTCCTTCAAGATTGCCAGCAACTTTGCGACACGTCGCTGCGCTATGGGTTTTCCTTTTCACAATGATACCTAGATGAGCAAAAGGCCAGGCGCCGGAATTTCATCGCATTCAATTATGCGGGCCATTCACGCCGAGGCCCCAGTCGCCGCTGCGTGAAAATTCAGTGGCATTTCAGGAGGCAGCCAGTGGCAGATCCCATAGATGCGCTTGTCGGAGCCAAGATTCGTGAACTGCGTATAGCGTCAGGTATTTCCCAGCAGGCCTTGGCCAACGCAATTGGCACCACCTTCCAGCAGGTGCAGAAATACGAAAAAGGCAGGAACCGAATTTCCGCCAGTCGCTTGCAAGCTGTCGCAAGTGCGCTTGGCACAAACCCAGCCGTGTTCTTTCAAGCATCGGACTTATCATCCCCGTCAGATCCACGGCTTTCTGCGGAGGCAATGAAGTTCATATCCTCGTCGGAGTGCATGCACCTTACGAGGGCGTTCATCGCCATAACAAATCCTGCCATCAGGGCGGCGGTCCTGCAGCTCATCGTCGCGATCGCAAACCCAGCGGCCTAGAAGCCGCCCTTTTGCCGCGGCTAGAAATCGAATCCAGTTGGTAACTTGCTACTCGCCCGTTACTAGTTTGCCAATGCCACGACATCGAAAGCTTTGAAGATCGTCCAAACGATGCCTTCCTTCCGCCGGTCTTTTTTGGGAACAAAACCTGAAGTTCCCTAGTTCGAGACTCGCTTACGCCCCTTTGTAGGCCGGCCCGGCGCTACGGACACTCGCGCCTCGGCCTGCCTTGCCCCGCTATCCTGCGGGCCTTTCTTTCAAAATTGGGATCCTTTCGCGGGCCTCGCAGCTCGCCCCGCCCCACTTTGGTCATGCTGGTCTTTTGGCGCTCACCTCTCTTTCTCATGGCCGCGAGGTGCATGCCGCGTTTAGAGGCATCGAAAATGCTGCTCCCTAGAAGTAGCGTATCGAACGTTGAGCGCTGTGTTGGCGATTCCGCGACAACTTGAATGGCATCGAATCGTCATCGCCAGCGGCTGTTGCTGCTGTCGCGAGCGTCAATTGCGATTGTCGCATATCAGTCCGTGCCAAATCGCAAAGCAAATCGAAAGCCGGCGGTGTATCTAACTTCTGTCGTCATGCTGACGGTTTCCAGCAGGCCCGTCTGCCCCGCCCCCGGCCAGGTGGGCCTTTGTTGGGATTGGAATCCGACACAACATGCTCAGAGCCCTACTCGATATAGCGCTGATGGCCGCTATCGCTCTCATCTGGGTTTTCGGGCTCGCTTGGGCCATCATCGAAATCGCCAAAGCGCTCGGCTGGATCGGCTAAGCAGGCGGCCATTAGGTTTACCTCGCCCTCTTGAGGTCGGATTATGGCCTGCGATCGTCTTCCCAATAGGCGGAGTCTTCGATGGCGCATTCTTCGGGCGACATGCCGTCTTGCCCGCATTCCCGCCAATATCTTGAGGCAACGACCACCGCATACCAGCGCGGGACCAATCCAAACGGCTTGCGTCCGTCGGAACACAACAATTCTATCTGGGTGATAAACCGCCTGCAAAAATCTTCTTCAGTCATTATCGTCACGGCCGGCAGCAGTATAAGAATAGAACATTAACTGCCGATCAATCATCTCCCGAGCGGACCTCGGGGTCGAACATTTGGATTTCAAAATGTCAGCTTCGAAAATGCTTTCTCCTGAACGCGCGGGTCGGATCATCGCGCTCATGGCGGTGGCTCCGAAACCGATCCTTATCCATTGCCAGTCCGGATCCGACCGAACAGGTCTGATTGCAGCGCTCTACATGAAGGAGGTTGCGGGTCAAGATGCACAGGCGGCTGAAAAGCAGTGTCTTTCTACTACGGCCATGTTGGCCTCCCGGTGCTCTTCTCGGCGTATGCGATGGACAGGAGCTGGCATGCAATCGAGACGAGTAACGTTCGTCAGGCTTTAGAGCTGGCGCGGCTTATCCCGAACAGACACTTCGTTGACCGGTTGGCATTATCGTTCGCCGGCGCCGACAGAAATTTTCGCCAGGAGCCGCCGGTCCCTGTTGAACCCTGAAAACGTCGAAGCAATCTCATCTTCACCTGGAGATTTTCACACCGTGCCAAGGTTTTTTAGGAGACATCAAGACGACGACCGACAGGTACGAATTCAGGACTGCATTAGGTCGCAACGCGCTAGCGGTCGGGGGTATCCTCGCCCGGCAGCAACGATGCGCCCCCGCCAATCCCCCACTTCTGCGGGATCACAATCGAACAGTTGAATCACATACTGGATCGCCGAAGATGATTTGCTAATAAGAAAACCCGCCGGAAGGCGGGTTTTCTCTTGCCGAATCAGACATTCAGCTATTCTTGTGGCTGTGCTGGCCAGCCTTCACATGCTGCTCGTGGGAACCGCCACGAGTTCCCGAAGGCTGGTGATTGTTTGAAGGTGAAGCCTGCTTGGTGTCAGTGTTTTTGTGGCTTTGCTGACCAGCCTTGACGTGTTGCTCGTGCGAGCCGCCCTGATTTGCCATGTCATTTCTCCTTGGGTTTAATTCGAGATCGCCTCTGCGATCCCATCTGAAAAACCTCGGGGCGTCGGTGTGGTTCCGGAATTCAACATTTCGTGATCTCCACATTTGGATAGGCCCCTACTTCCCTCTGCGAGAAGCGGCGACATATTTTCGGAGGGGTCGTTGCTCAGCAGGCCTGGCGGATACCGCTTACGCCGAGAAAGCCGCGCATCGTTGATGGAGAAGTCGCCTGACTTCCCACTTCTGGAGGATGGTTAAATTAGGTATCTCCCCCACAGACAGAACGTTGATAGAACGAATTTGACTACGCCACTTCAGTAAGACTATTTAAGGCTTGCCCCGAAGCGACCCCGAGTAGTTTATTCGTCATGTTCAGGCAGGACGATAGGCGCCTTAATGAGACCAAGGAGAGGGCCATGGACCTTCAGCAGATGTCCGATCAGATGACCGGCAAGCCGGGTTTCGTTGCTGCGCTTGACCAAAGCGGCGGATCGACGCCGGAGGCGTTGCGTCTCTATGGTATCCCGGACACGGCCTATCACAGCGATGCCGAAATGTTCGAACTCATTCATCAGATGCGCTTGCGCATCATCACGGCTCCGTCCTTTACCGGCGAAAAGCTTTTTCAACCGCAGCAAGGTCAACCCTACCCAACGGAATAGCGACCGCTTGCCCGCCCTCGCCTGCTGTGGAGCGATGTCCAGACCTATCCCCTTGCCACCGCCTATCTCGACGCGACCGTGTTCGAAAAGGGACTCGGCGCAGACGAGTCCCTTTCGATATCGGCCACCATCCCTTGCACGCGTTTCGAAACTCGCCACGATCACAGTTACGAATGCAAATGTCGCCCGGTCGAACCAAATGCCTATCCAGCGCGTTGTCGGTCGTCACGGAGCTGCGATGAATCATTATGACAATTTTTTCAGGTCCAATCCCCGGATTTGCGTTCGATCCGACCGTCCGGCGCGCTGTACAAAATCTTCCTCAGCATAAGGTTGTGGATGCCGATGGCCGCTTCCAACAGCTGCTCGAGCGCCTGACCGAAGCTGAGAGCAACAGCGCCTCCCCGTCCTCCACGCGTGAGGAGGGCGCGGTCGCACCTACAGTTGGAGTGACTTATACACCTCCGGCTCGACGGATTGGGCATGAGCCGGAGCGGGCGCTCCGCACTTAGTTCGCAAAAGCGGAGCGACGCCTAGAGCCGGTCTAGCGTCAGTCGTCGGCAGTCTGGAACAATCCCCATAGAAAAAGGCCCCGCACTGCAGCGGGGCAGTCGGGCCGCGGCCGAGGCCAGACCTGGGAAGCGAGTTAATTCTTCTGGTGAACCCTAAGCTGAATGGATCAGGATCTGACCGCACTGATGCCATGAACTGTTGCACGCAGTTCGATGTTTGCCTCATTCCGCAGCCGAGGAGGTTCTAGGGACGGGAACAGTTCTTTTAACGTATCAATCAAACTTTTTACGGCGACATTCTCGCATCTGTAGAAAACAAGCTGCATGTGTTTGCGCGTTTTGACAACGCCCGCGTGCCTTAACCTCCTCAGATGCTGGGATACGGCCGACTGATCAAGGCCTATCGCCTCGTAAATGTCAGTGACGCAAAGTTCTCGTTCACAGAGGAGGAGAACTATCGTCAGGCGATGGGGATTGGCGACTGCGGCCAGCAGTGTCGAAGAAGCATCGATGTCGATCACATGCACTTCCCTTAACGCGTCGTTTGCTAGACGGTAGCCAACCGCAATCACTACAGCGATTCCGCATTTTCGCACCCTAACTGGCCGAAACTGCACTAGACAAGACGCAGGACGATCTTAAAGATTTCCGGGGGTCGAAAAATCGACTTTCGGGCCAATCGCATTGCCTCCCGGGCAGCGGCGAAATAATCGTCTGTGTCATGCCCCCGAAGAGATCGGGGGCATCCGGGCGGACGTCAGATCAGAACTGCTTGCGCAGTCCGATGGTAACCGCATTGGTCGTGAAATCCGTGCTCGACGACGAACCGTCGCGCGCGGTAAAGTTCAGGCTGTCGGCCGCGGTGTAACGGTAGCCGACATCGAGAGTGGTCTTTTCGAACAGCGAGGAGCCCGAGAAAACGCTCTGCAGGTTGATACCGACGCCAGCGTCGAGGTGGTAGGCAAACGCCGTGTCGTCGTCATCGATCAGGGTTCCAGCCCCGCCGATGCCCTGCTTGCGGAGCTTGACGTTCATCGCACCGATGCCGCCGCCGATATAAGGGGTGAAGACCGACAGGACGCCAGTCTGGCCCGCAGGGGCAAGCGGAATATCGAGGTAGCCGTTGACGAAGCCCTGGATGGTGTCGGCATCGCCATAAGAGTCGATGCCGCTAATGGCACCAAAGCCACTGATGCGATGCTGGTCAACGGAGGCGCTGCCGTAGCCGACTTCGAGTTCGACGCGCGGCGCGACGAATCCATAGGAACCGAAGTTGTAGCCGGCGCGAAGGGCGGTGTAGTAACCCGTGTCGTATTTCGTGTCGACGTTGAGGCCCGCCACATCGAAGTTCGTGTGCTTTAGGAAGTTCACCGAGCTGAGCGAGCCGATGTAGAAGCCCATACCGTTGTCGGAAGCAGATGGCGGCGTCATCGGGGGAACCATGTCTGCAGCGGACGCTGCCGAAACGAGCGACGTGGAGATGAGGGCGGCGAGAAGAAACTTGTTCATTTTGATATCCTGGAGCTTGCCCGATCGGGGCTTTCAAATAGGCGCTTTACGAAACTGAGATAGGGTTTGCGCTCCGCGGGGATCGAATTAAGGCGGACAAATCGTACTCATTGTCGTCACGTTCCCTAAGACTGTTGCTGTCGTGCCACTCGATAGACGCCCCGCGATAGACAATGCGTCCGCCAAACTTTAAGACCCATTCGGGCAGATCGCGCCTCAAAAAGCTGGGGCGCCTGTTCGCGAGCACATATGGCAAAATGGGTTGTCACGATTGCCGAGACCGCGACTGCCGGCGCGGTCCCTCGATCTCTTCGAGAATGCCGACTAATTTTCCATCAGGCATGCTCGCAGACCAGCACTTGAAGTCCAGCCCGCCCGCCCGGTGCATGTCTTTGTTGGGGCGGGGTGCCGCTCTTGATGGGTTGCATTTCGGTACAACAGAATTACATTCCCGCAGGTCGGCTCAGCAAGCCTGAGCAGTTCCCCTAGTTTTTATCGTGGTCCGTGTAGCTTGGGAGCACTTTGATGTCTTTGCTACCTCTTTTGAGCTTGCCAGATGAAAAGATCGATATCGTAACCGATGCCGTCCGCGGTTGGTGCGAAACCAGGCGTTGTAATGTCAACGATGTCCAAGGACGTGCCGCAGTGCAGACCGCAGTTGCAATCGCGCTTTCGACCGAAAGATTGACTATTGCGGATCTCTCAGCTCGACTGGAAGAGAATCTGATCTCTTCCGCTTAGGTATCGATAGAGCCCGAGCGGTAAGCGGCGGCATCAAACAAGCACCTGCGATAGCAGCCTTTTCGCTTGTCGGCGAATGCGGATGTTGTCGTGATGTCCGAGGAAGAAGAAGGCGGCGACGCCAGCTGATCCGCATTCGAGGCAGCGCCGAGGTTATCGATCCGGCGTATCACGATTTTCGCGTCGTGTTGTCGGGATCGATTATTAGTGCGTCGGACCGCAGACATTCGTCGCAAATCCCGAAGCCTTCTTCGTCGAAATCGTTTGCGCTCTTCGGTCTACGACAGCAATCGCAGATCATCACCGCACGATAGAATTTCTCCGGTACGAGAATCTCGACAAAAGGTCTCGTGTCGGCGGGTTCGGCAGGCTCTCCCATGACGGCCTCCTCACGAAACTTGACTTTATCGAGATGGGGATCCCCGGCCAGAGAATCCAGTGGCGAAATTTCAGGGCGGTCCGGGTCGATACTGTCGGGAATATATACCGCGAAGGCACTGGATTGGCAGCTCCTTTGCCCGAATCAACAAAAAGGAAGGGAACCATCTAGTACCAGGCCACAGAGATTATGACTCTTTGACAGGGTAAGCTTTGCGGAGTTTTTGGCGGGCATTTTCGGTTGTGAACATCCATTGGATCTTTGCGCCATGGGCGTTGCGTTGCTGCTCCCAGGCTGCGACTTCGTCTATTATGGTGTCTTTGCTGTCGATACGACGGTCGAGGCATTGGCTCCGCAGGACACCGATCTCGATCTCGACCATGTTGAGCCAACTTGCGTGCTTGGGCGTGTGGTGGAACTCCAGCCGCTTCAGCACCCTTCGAGCCTCCGGGGCAGGAAATGCATCGTAAAGCGCCCCGGCGGAATGGGTGGAGAGGTTGTCCATCACCACGCGGATGATCGGAGCGTCGG
>NZ_SLZG01000053.1 GCF_004341625.1 Rhizobium sp. BK376
TTCACCGGCGGCTACACGATCATCAAGGATTATATGCGAGAGCGGGATCAGCGCCGACAGGAGGTGTTCGTGCCGCTGTCACATCCGCCGGGCCGTGCGCAGCAGTGTGGGAGCCGAGCTGCACGGAAGATGAGGGTATGGTCCCTCGAAGCCGACCGTCAGGGGTAGGTTTCAAACCACTGCAAGCTGCAACGGTAAAGAGCCGTGGTGGTGAGCGTTGCAGAAAAGGCGGACGTTAGTCCGTCAGGTGAGGTTTAGAGAGACGAGCGCAAGCGAACCGCTGATGACGTGTCGAAAAGTGCAAGATGATGTCGAAACCGGGAGGAATTCGTTAGCCCGGGACAAGTCTGGGGGGCGACCTGATTTCTGCCCAGGCGGCATCCGGCATGAAGGCGGCGTGACTCTTAACCAGGCTTTCGTGTGGAACGCGGGAACCTGTCGCTCCGATGTTAAGGGAGAAAACCCAAGCCGGCGGTCCCTGCGAGGGTGAGATTACCGAAGCGGAGCACAGGGGCGGAGCAGCCCGTAGTAGTGCTGAAGGTCCTGTAATGGGGCTGGAGCGAAGGGGCTGCGTTGTTCAGCTCTGGAGCGTGGACAACCGGCGACGGGAGGATCCTCGTGGATAGAGCAAAGCCGTACGCGATCCCGAAAAGGGAGGTGTGGGAAGCATATAAGAGGGTTAAAGCCAACCAAGGAGCGGCTGGTATTGACGGCCAGACGATTTTGGACTTTGAGGCTGATCTTACGAACAACCTGTACAAGCTCTGGAATCGGCTGGCGTCGGGCAGCTACTTTCCGCCGCCGGTGCGGCGGGTCGACATACCCAAGAGCGATGGGAAGACGCGCCCGCTGGGCATACCCACGGTCGCCGATCGCATTGCGCAGATGGTGGTCAAACGCCATCTGGAACCGGCGGTGGAGCCTGAATTCCATCCGGATTCCTATGGGTATCGGCCCGGCAAATCGGCACTCGATGCGATCAGCGTGGCGCGGCAGCGATGCTGGCGTTACAACTGGGTTATTGATCTCGATATCAAGGCTTTCTTTGATAGCATTGAACCGGACCTGCTGATGCGGGCTGTGCGCAAGCACACCGATTGCCCGTGGGTGCTTTTATACATTGAACGATGGCTGAAAGCGCCAGTGCAGATGCCGGACGGGAATCTCGTCGCCAGAGAACGAGGAACGCCACAGGGCGGGGTAATCAGCCCTCTCTTGGCAAACCTCTTTCTTCACTACGCGTTTGACATGTGGATGTGTCGGAATTTCCCGAACATTCCGTTTGAGCGTTATGCTGACGACGCGATCTGTCATTGTCGGACCGAGGACCAGGCGATGGCGCTTCGGAACGCTCTGGACGCGCGTTTTACTGATTGTGGGCTGACGCTTCATCCTGACAAGACTAAAATCGTCTATTGCAGGGATGAAAGTCGGCGAGGCACTCATCCGGTCTACAAGTTCGACTTTCTCGGCTACACTTTCCGGCCGAGACTTGTGAGCAAGAAGGCCGGGGGCATGGGTGTTTCATTCGGTCCTGCGGCCAGTCCGACGGCGCTCAAGGCGATACGGGGCACGATCCGTAGTTGGTCCTTGCACCTTCGCAGTGACAGGGCTCTCGATGATCTGGCACGGATGTTCAACTCGTACATCCGCGGCTGGAACAATTACTATGGTCGGTTCTGCCCTTCAGCTCTCCAACCTACGCTCTGGAGTGTCGAGCGATACTTGGCTCGATGGGCCTCGGGAAAGTACAAGTCCTTGCGTGGGCACAAGCGGCGATCCCGGCATTGGCTTTTGCGCATCGCGCAGCGCCAACCTCGGCTGTTCGCCCATTGGCCTCTGCTTCATGGATACGGTCGAACAATGGGAGCCGGATGATGCGAGAGTATCACGTCCGGTTCTGAGAGAGCGTGGGGGTGAAATTCCCCTGCGCCACTCGCCTGGTGATTTCTGTCGGCAGTCGCAAGCATTGGCTTTGGCGAGCCGTCGACCAGGACGGATACGTTCTCGACGAAATCGTTCATGTTCGTCGCGATACGAAAGCGGCCAAGCAACTGCTGGTCAGGCTGCTGAAGAAGCAAGCCCTCGCACCGAAGCGGATCATCGTTGACAAACTTCGCTCATGTAGAGCGGCATAGCGGGATCTCATGCCTACCGTTGAATATCGCTCGCATAAAGGCCTGAACAATCGTGCGGAGAATTTCACACCTGCCGCTGCGAAAGCGAGAACGAATGATGCAAAGCTTCCGATCCGCCGGCGGATTGCAACGGTTTTCGGTTTTTTTGGCAATCAAAAATCACATCGTCCCGTCCCACAAGAAGCACACCGCCCTCGTCACCCACATTCACGTGTCCGCGCAATGGCGCGGTGGGAGGCCGCAACCGGCGCAGCTGCCTGAGTTCAACGGCAAGCTCTTCGCCCGGCTTCAGTCATACAACGTGACATCACCCCTTCGAGTTCACCTCAATTGGCGGAACGCGTCTGGCTCCGCAAATCGTCGACAAGTCGAAGAACCCCCGGATCGTTTGGAAGAAGGGAAAGCAGCCGCTCAGCATAGCCAAGCGCGGCATCGAAATTTCTGGTGTCGCGGTTGAGGGTCGCCAGCGCCAGCAATGTGTCGCGGTCATTGGGATGACGTGCGAGGCTTGTCCCGAGCAGCGTAATCGCCTCCTCCGTCCGTCCGATGGAATGCAGGGCAATTGCGTAGGCGTAGGCGTATTGCGCCTCTTCGGGAGCGAGTTTGTTGGCCTGACGCAGTTCGTCAAAGGCGTCTGCGGAACGCCCTAGCCGAACCAGGGTCAGGCCAAGTGTGTATCGAAGGCCGGCGTCTTCGGGCGCCACCTTGAGCGCAGCGCGCAGCACCTCTTCGCTATCCTGGTCGCGCCCAAGCGCTCGATAGAGGTCGGCAAGATTGATTGCCGCCGGCGTGTACTCGGGGCTGAGCTGCAGTGCAGCGCGATATTCGACTTCCGCCTCCACAGCTTTCCCTCGCCGGGCGAAGAAGCTTCCCAGGGCGCTGCGACTTTCAGGCCGGTCAGCACTGAGACGCTGGGCGGCGATGAACTCGGCCGCCGCCGCGTCGAAGGGCTGGCGATCGGTCGCGGGCTGGTTCGCAGTGGGGACCGAGGCTAGCAGCGATACGGTCCTGAGACGCACGTCGCGGACCGGATCTGATAGCAGGGGTGAAACAATAGACCAGAGTTGATCGGCCGGCGCGCCGTCCAGCATGTCAAGCGCGCCGATGCGTACCATTGGATCGCGATCAGCAAGGCCCGACCGGGCCTCGTCCAAATTGGCAGCAGACAGATAAGCGTTCAACTCGGTCAACGCACTGGCGCGCACGAAGGGTGAGTCGGCAGGATCGCGCGCAACACCGGCAAGAAGCTTTTCGGCGCCTGCCTGGTCGGTCCAAGCCGCATTGAACGCCTCGGCATAATTCTGGAACCCTTCGCGCTTCGGCCCGAACCAGCCTGCGACCGCTGAGGCAGCCCATTCGGCCGACTTGTCCTTATGGCAGTCGTTGCAGGCGTTCGGTGTGCCGAGCTTGGCAGACAGATCCGGACGTGGAATGCGAAAACTGTGATCATGCCGCTGGTCGATCACCATATAGGTGCGCGTCGGCATGTGGCAGGAAGGACAGGTGAGCTGCACCTTTGCCTCATCATGATGACGGTGAGCGGCGGTTTCGTATCTCTCGGGCGCGTGACACTGCCCGCAGACACCGTCTTGCGGCGCGCGCAGCGTCACACTGTGCGGGTCATGGCAGTCGCTGCAGGTGACGCCCTTCGCAAACATTTTGCTCTGCTTGAACGGAGCATAGTTATAAGTCTCCTCCATGTCGCGCATCTGCCCGTCAGCATAAAACAACGTGTGATCAAGGCTGGAAACATGATGGGTGTCGGATAGCGACGATCCTGGCACCCAATCCTCGGAGAATTGACTGCGCCGTGCATGGCAGAGGCCGCATGTCTCAACCTCTTTGCGCAGCGGCGAGGGTGGTGAGCTGCGGACCGGCAAGCCGGTCGCGGCGTCCGGCGTCCAGCTTACCCCCTCACGCTCGTCGAAACTTACGACGAGACCCTTTTTCGGGTCGTCTTGCCTGCCGAACGGCCACCAGCTGTGCCGGGCATTGGCCCAGGCGAGGTGACGTGAGCCCTCGCCGTGGCAAGTCTCGCAGCCGACGCTGATTTCCGCCCAGCTGGTGGCGAACCGATCACTGGCCGCATCATAGTTCTTGCGGATACCGGTCGAATGACATTCGGCGCACATGGAGTTCCAATTCTGGTTGAGCCTTGTCCAGTGCAGGATGTCATCGTGACCGATCTTTTCGTCCGGATATAGATGGAACCAGCGCTGACCGCCATCGGCCTTTGGCCGGCTATCCCATGCAAGCGGCAGCGCCTGGATGCGGCCGTCGGAAAATTCTACGAGGTATTGCTGCAGCGGCGCGATGCCGAATGTGTATTTAACCTCGAACTCGGCAAGTTTGCCATCGGCTCCGTCGGTCTCGACCATGAACTTTCCATCTTTGCGGAAGAAGCGGGAGTGGACGCCGAAATGGTCGAAACTGACATCGTGGAAATCGCCCAACACCGATTTCTCGGTCGCATGGTCCATGGCATGCTTGTGCTGAGAGTTCCGCCATAGCTTTGCCTCGGCCTGATGGCAACTGGCGCACCTCTCACTACCAACGTAGGAAACCATGTCCATTGTCGAGGATGCCAGAGTGGTCGATGATCCATCGCCCCGCGCCAGCCAGGCGGCGAACCCAACGGTGATCATGATCAGTACCGCCGCGGCGGCAATCGCTATCTTCCATTTGGTCGGTGTGCTAACCGCCGGCAGCTCCGGAGGCCCACCCGCAGGAGATGCAGTCGGAAGGCTACGCTTTGCTTCAACGGCTTTCCGGTTGGAACGTCTCTTTCTCAATCCCTGCGCCCCCTCTACCCCAGTTGCCTCCGGCGGTCCGCGAAGCTACTCGGCAAATATAAATCCCGGGTCGCATCGATGGACCCATGCGATCCGCCTACGAAGCGGCGCGCTGTTGATCCGGTGCAGCGTTCAAATCGGTTTCGCGCGGCTGCTGCGTCGCGATAGCAATTGGCCGATCCTCGACAGAATCGCGTATGAGTTGAGCTGAGCTCGGCAGGGAGGAGGATAGTTCTATACCATCTCTACGACAGGCCTCGAGAATTCGCCACTTGGCGTCGGCCTCGATACCACTCGCGCTGTTGGCGCGAATGACAAGCTTGAAATTGACGACCAGCGCGTTCTCGGTAATGTCGGAAATGCCCTTCAATTTGAGCGGCTCGAGGATGGCGTCCTTATAATCGGGGTTTTCCATCAGTTCTGCTCCGACGCTCTTGGTGGTCATGCGAAGTCTCTCGAGATCCATATGCCGGGCGAAACTGATCTGGAACTTGACCGTGGACCAGTCACGGCTAAAATTGGTGATCTGACCAAGCTGTCCAAACGGGACAGTGTGAAGCTGACCGTTTTGATGCCTGAGCCGTACCGAGCGCAAGGTGAAGCCTTCGACGGTGCCTTGCACTTTGTTGCAATCAATATATTCCCCAACCCTGAAGGCATCGTCTGCGAGGTAGAAAATGCCTGAAACAATATCGCGCACCAGCGATTGGCTGCCGAACGAGACGGCTAGACCAAAGATCGAAGCGCCAGCGATAAGAGGGGCTATGTTGATGCCAAGTTCGGAAAGGATCATCAGTGCCGTGACAACGACGATCAATACGCTGAGAGTCACCTTCAGGACTGGCATAAGCGTTAATATGCGGGACGCCCGCGTTCGCTCGGAGGAGGAAACGCTTGCATCGGTCGTCTGAAGCGGAAGCATTGCTGCATTCATGTATTTGCCGACGATATATCTCATCGCCTCCCAGGCGATGTATGCGCTAAGCGCAACGACACCGGCCCGGACCAACGCATTCTTCCAGCTGTTCCACTGCTCCGGCGTAAAGATACCCAGGGCCTCTCCGAGCCATATGTGCAGGACATAGATCACCGCGCTGATGATTATAACAAGACGTGCGGCGCGCAAAACGGTGCCCCACAAGTGGCGCGACGGGGCCACGGCGGAGCCCACAGCCATTGCCGTCACGAGCCTGCGCTGGAAAAACTTAAAGAGAGATTCAACAAGGATGACTCCGATGACCACGATAACGGCAGTCATCTCGATATGGTGGCCTTGCACGGCACCGTAGATATCAACGAGGCTTCGCAGGATGATCAGCGGAAGTGCGACAAATAGCCAGCCTTCAGCGATTCGTTCTTGGTCTTGTCGCCTTTTCCACCATCCGAGGCTCGTCACGATCAATTCTCCGATCGCCCGGCGCCAATGAATGACTGACCATATGAGGACCGCGGCAAACAAGAGTGCGTTGATCAAGAGACCGGCCGTAGTGGCGTCAGAAGAAATGCCCGCGGCCTTGGGTACCAAGATCCAGCTTCGAAGCGCGTTCGCCGTCACAATTATTGCCAGGAAAACAGATGTCGCCCTGCTCGTGCCGTCATCAAGTTCAACGATACGCAAGGCCGGTCTTCCAGGTCGGAACCAGATCAATATCATCTGCATGTAGAAGCTCAATTGGATCACGACGTTGACAAGAAGCTTGCCAACACGTGATTCAGTTCCTGTTCCCGCAAACCAGGTACCTTTCACAAAGGCGCACACGATCCATGCGCCGCCGAAAGCCAAGATATTGACGAGTGCCACGAGTCCAAAAGTCATCAGCGTGGATGGCCCGCTCGTGGAAAGTCTCCGATGCACGATCCGGCCGCCGAGTTTGATAGCCACGAATTGCACGAAGATGGCGGTGCCTATGGTGAACAAGACGAGCGATAGAAAATTCCGAGCATCGCGACCATCCGAGCTTGCGTCATCGAGTCGATTGAAAGTGCTGGAAAAGACTTGCGGTAGTTGCGGAAGTGCGGTGATAACGACAATCAGGCGGCGGAAGAATCGGCTTGTTCCCGTATCCAGGTCCTGCTCCAGAGTGCTCGCAGATTCTTCCAGCATCGCCGCCGGCGGGTGGGATTCCTGTGCGGAAGCAACTGGTTTGTCCGCCAGCTTGCGGATCACGGCGTCGCTAACTTCGGTGACAAGTTGATCTAGTTGCTCTTTTGAGAGCACGACCGTTGAGGAAGGCGGATTAGTTTGGGCATCCTGGGCGGAACTGCTCACCTGTGCGGCAGAAAGCAGCAGGCATAGGCAAACCAATATTCTTTTAAGAAGGCGCGTCCGCATCAATATATTCCCCGGAGCCAACTCGGATCGATCTCACTTGAACTATGACTGCGTTCCTGCTGGGAAGTGGCCCACCGTGTGGCGGGCCGCCATTGTTCGTACAGGCTACTCGCTCGCCTTCTTCATTTGCATGGCCGCGCGGAGCTTCTCTTCGTCTGCTGGTGTCAACTGCGGCCGCTCGATCTTCAGCGTGATCTGGTCGATCTCACCGGTGAAGGCGAAAGGTACCTGATAGTCGGCGTCGTCGACCGGCGTGCCGGTGTCCGAGCCCACATCAAGGTTCTCGTCGAATTGCAGGATCGTCGGTATGGTATGCTCCATCCGCTTTTGCGCGACAATCTCGCCGTCTACTTTCAGAGTGCCGGTGCCGCCTTGGCCGATCCCTGAGAGGTTGTTAAAGGCCAGAGTGCCGGCACCGAGGCCATCATATTTGAAATCGAACTGCAGGTGGTGCTTACCGGCCGAAAGGGCCTGAGTACCTTCCCACCGCTCCCGCTGCAAATCCAGAAGGTTCCACAGAAAGACAGGCTTGCCGGCCTTCAGATAAAAGCCGTACCCGGCAAAGCGACCGCCCTGGGTGATAAGCATCCCGTCACAGCCGCCATCGGGTACCTCGATGGTGGCGTTAAATGTGTATGAGGTGTTGAGTACGTTTGGCGCGTCGCCGTTCGGTGTGCCGGTCAACGGACCGTTCCATACGAAGTCGGTGCGGCCGGCAGTAATGCTTGGCCGCGGAACGACGATACGTGTCGCAACGGATGCGTCGAGCGGCAGCACCTGGTATTTCGCAGCCTCCTGCCAGAACAGGTCTTGCAGCTCTTTCAATTTGTCGGGATGGGCCGACGCCACATCATGTGCTTGCGTCCAATCATTCGACAAGTCGTAAAGCTCCCATTCGGAGTTCGCGGGATCCTGGTTGACTGGTCCAAGTACGTCCCAAGGTGGGCGGGTCACCTTCGTTACTGCAATCCAGCCCTCATGATAGAGCGCGTATTCGCCGAACATCTCAAAGTACTGAGTGCGGTGATGCGACGGCTCGTCGGCACGTTCTTTGTCAAATGTGTAGACAAGGCTCGTTCCCTCCATCGGGCTTTGGGCAACACCATCCACAACGGAGGGTTCACGGATGCCGACGGCCTCGAGGATCGTCGGCGCGATATCGTTCACGTGCGCGAACTGGTTGCGGATACTACCCTTGTCCGTGATGACTTTCGGCCAGGAGATGACTGTCCCCTGCTTGGTGCCGCCAAAATAGCCGGCGATCTGTTTGGTCCACTTGAATGGCGTGTCGAAAGCCCAGCTCCAACCGATCGACATATGCGGGTACGTCTTGTCGGTGCCCCAGATATCATAGAAGTTCTTGAGCTGGTCGGCGACCGGCACCTGAACGCCATTGAAGACCGCGAGCTCATTCGGCGTGCCGTCCGGCCCGCCTTCGGCACTCGTGCCGTTATCGCCGGTGATAAAGATGATTAGCGTATTGTCGTATTCACCTGAATCCTTCACCGCTTGGATCAACCGTCCGATCTCATGGTCAGTGTAGGCGAGGTAGGCGGCGTAAACGTCGGCCTGGCGGATGAACATCTTCTTCTCGTCCGGCGAGAGATCATCCCACTTCTTGATCAGGTCCGTAGGCCAATGAGTGAGTTCTGCGTTCTGCGGAATGACCCCGAGGCGCTTCTGATTGGCGAAAATCGTCTCGCGCAACTTGTTCCACCCCGCATCGAAGAGATGCATGGAACTGATCTTGTCCACCCATTCCTTGGTGGGGTGGTGGGGTGCATGCACCGCGCCGGGCGCGTAGTAGATGAAGTACGGCCTTCCGGGCGCCAGCGTGTTGACACGATTGATCCATTCGATCGCATCGTCCGCCATTGCGGTGACAAGGTTATATTCGGGATGGCCGACATAGGGATAGATCGGCGTCGTATTGCGGAAGAGCGGACCGGGCTGCCACTGGCTCGTATCGCCCCCGTTGAAGCCGTAGAAATAGTCGAACCCCATGCCAGTCGACCACTGGTTGAAAGGCCCTGCTTGGCTCACCTGGAATGCGGGGGTGTTGTGGTTCTTTCCCCACATGCCGGTAGTGTAGCCGTTATCGGTGAGGATACGGGCGATGGTCGCTTTGTCTTTAGGTATCAAACTGTTGTAGCCGGGATAGCCGGTTGCCTGCTCGGAGACGACTCCAAACCCCACGGAATGATGGTTACGACCGGTCAGCAGCGCTGCGCGCGTTGGCGAGCAGAGCGCGGTCGAGTGGAGATTGGTATAGCGCAGACCGCCGGCGGCGAGTGCGTCAAGTGTCGGGGTTGGGATCACCCCACCGAAGGCTGAGTTGGTGCCGTAGCCGGCGTCGTCGAGTAGGATCAGCAGAACGTTCGGTGCGCCTTCAGGGGGGCTGATCTGGGCGGGCCAGAATGGCATCGACTGTGCAGCGTTGCGCTCGATTTTACCGCCGAACTGGTCCGGCGGCGGCGGTATCTGCAGACCCTGGATCACACGCCGGGCGTCGGGAGCGCCCGGGGTTCCGATGATCTCCTGCGCTTTCGAAATCGCGACGAAGGACAGAACTGCCGCAATCGACACGACGATTCCAAGTGCCGCTTTCCGTGTAGCTCTATGCAGGTCCATTACCTTTCTCCCTTATTGGCACGGCTTTTGCCGGTGGAGCAGCGGCCCGGCACGTGGCGGGTCGCGATCGAGGCTCTCGTCGAACTGCAGCAGGGGCGGGGATCGTGTGCTCCGTTCGCTGCCGGCCGACGAGATCCTCAACGAAGATTGCGACGCTCGCAAGCGTCGTCAGGCGCAGCCTCAGGGACCACGCCGATCCTGAAGACTGAACTCAGCAGTAGTACATGCCCAGCGCGCAGCGACGCACCGTGCGACGGGCGACACCGGCGTAACTGAGCGGCGTGAGGGGCCTGCCAATGATGGCTTGCGCTTCGCTCACGAGGCTCGCATGCCTGCCAGGGACGACGAGGTCCTCGTTCAAGAAGAGGCCGGAAAAACCGGCGGCCAGTGCTGCGGCTGCGAGCACGAAGGTTCTGACTGATCTGGTCATGGTAAAATCCTTCCTGATCCAGTGTTGATACCCAATTCAGTTCGCGCCCAGGTCACTTTGCCGGCGCACTCGGTGGGAGTTCGTCCACGTTGGCGAACATCTCCGGTGAGAGCTCCTTTGCCCCGGCGGGAGGCTTGAAGGCGAACGCGGCGTCGTCAAACGGCATATCGGTCTTCCAGTCGCGAATGGTGAGCGTGTATTGGGGGGCTTGTCCAACCGCTTTGCTGGTCACGACCATCTTGCAGGGAATCGGATTGGGACCGGCGCGAACCCAAAGCTGCCAGTCTGTGTCTTGCTGTCGGAAGGCAAGGTGTTCGCACTCTATGCCACCGATGACGCCCTCGCCGATATGCTTGGCGTCGATGACTTCTTTTATCAGTGTGCCATAGACGTCGGACAGGAGCAGGTCCGCGCCAGGCAACGCACGGCCGCGATCCCGCAGCATGTCGATGAGCTGGTCGACGGTGCCAGCCGCAGGCAGCTTGACGTAGCCGTTAACATTCTTTCCCAATACGGTGAAAGCCTTGCCGTCGAAGACCATCTCGACGTCGGAATAGCCGCCGGTGCGAGTCGCTCGGATCTTGTCCGGGCGCACGAACTGCAGGCTGCCCGAATTGTCGAATTGGATTTTCTCCATTTGCGGCGTGATCACTTCGATCGATGAATCGAAGGTGACCGAAACGTTCTTCTGCGCCGCCAGGTAATCCGACATCGCTTTTAGAATCTTCGCCGCGTCGTCACCCGCAGCGCAGGCGGGAGTAGTCGTCGCTGCGGCGACCGCGAGAGCGACGCAGCAGAGTGTCAATCTAACGCGAAGTGTCATTTCATCCTCCCTTTCCTTTTGTATTTTCCGTTGGGCCTGTTGTACCGGTCCAACAGAAATCCGATGCCTGCCGTCAGTTGTCGCCTCCGGCCTTTGTCGCGTGCGCCCGGCGGTCAGCCGCTCGACGCTAGTGGCGGGCCCCTTCGGAGTTCGTTACGATCAGGGACGGCCTACGAGTGATGCTGGCTGACGGACTTCATGAGTCCGTCCATGTGCGATCTGCCGCCCGCATGCGAGAGATCACCGATCGTGAGCATGCCGACAATCTTGTTGTCGGCGTTCATGACGGGCAGGCGGCGGACCTGATGTATCTCCATCTTTCGTATCGCCTCTTCGAGACGGTCTTCGGTATGGCAGAAAGCGATGTCGGGAGACATCACGTCGCGTGCCATCAGTTTCGTCTTCTGGTGCAGGTGCGGCACGGCTCGTAAGGCCAGATCGCGGTCCGTAACCATGCCGACAAGACGGCCGCCGTCCGCGACGGGCACTGCGCCTATGTCCTGCTCCCTCATGATCTCGGCGATGTGTGCAACGTCCATCGTCGGCGGGATCGTCTGAACCCCTTGATGCATTGCTTCTGAAACGTGCATGACCTGTCCTCCTTTGACGCGGTCGTTGTTGATACTCTGTCCTACGGAAAGTGCATCATGGCGCATCGGCCATCGATGGAACGGGCACCTCACAAAAGGCTCCGCCCTATTGGTCCGATGTATTCGGTCTTCAGGCCATGTTGGCGCGCTCTCCGCAGGAAGTCGTTTGCCTTCATCAAGCTGAAGTGAAGCTCGCCATCGTCATGGTGCAGGTCGGCCGACTTCATCCAATAGAGGCCGTGCCGGGTCTTCGCCCGCAGCCTCCATCGGCCATCTTCGAGCTTCCGCAATTCGAAATCAGCCTGCTGAATCTCATGTTCGGATGACTTCGTCGGACAACTTGTCATCCTGGTGATCCTGTCTGCAGACATGATCCAACTCCTAGAGATCCGTTCCGAAGGGACGGCGTGCGGCGGCAAGCGCCGTGCCACTCACGATGATGAGAAGCGCTCCGATCACCACGTCATTGTAGACAAATGGAATGTTCTCGCTGAACCCTATGATCCAAGGCAAGACGATCAGCCAGGCGCCGAAGACGATTTTCAGCACCTCGTTCCAGACGTGCGGATCGCGCAGGCCAACAAGCGATACGATGATGATTGCGAGGCCCGCAGACCATTGCGCAACATCGATGATCGCTGATGAAGAGGTGGGCGCAAAGAAATAGGGTATCGACCAGGGTGCAGCGATCACGTACAGGCCAAGCAGGAGGCTCAGCCAGTTCTGCCAGTGTTGCTCGTTCATATTAGCCTCCATCCATTAGAGATCTGCAATATACGAGAGGTGTCGCTCCTCTAGATTGCGCTCGATCAATCAGAGAGGATTTTCGTCCAGAAAAAGCGAGGCCACCCCGCTCTCCTCCCTGGCAGGGCATCATAGGAAGACGGCGCTGGCCATCGCGGCATCGACGAAGCGCTCGTTTGCGGGCTCCGCGCCTTCGGCGCCGACCAACGCATTGAGACTCCGAGGTTCGGCCTTCCGGTATGATGGAGTGTTGTTGTCCGGCCACCGACGTCTCAGAGACCGAGCGAAATCTCCGGTCATCGGCGCGTTCTCGCGGCTTTTTCCGATCCGTCGCCGACTTCGTTGCCTTGCATTCGCTCCTCTGCCCACGATGTCAACGGCGGAATAATTTCCGGCCACGGGGCGGAGCAAAAGTCGGCCACTGTTGCGCCGGCCTGAGACCGCCGGGAGGGCGTAGCCCGAGCGG
>NZ_SLZG01000054.1 GCF_004341625.1 Rhizobium sp. BK376
TTCTTGCTCATCGAGGAGAAGGCGAAATCGAAGCTGCGCCGCCAGGTCCGTCGGCAGTTCCAGTTTTTCGCGAACGTGGCGCCCCCAAACCGCCCGATCGACTGAAAATAGTGCTACGGCAGAGGCAGCAAATCCGAAGCCTGGAATCTCAGCGTCACCGCTCGGATCGTTGAACATGTTGAAGGAACAGTGTTGCCTGCGACAGTCATGCAGGCGCGAGTGACGGAACCAAGGAAATGCACCGACATGACCTCTCTCGTTAGTGATGCGTCGTCCTTGGCGGATTCTGCAAGCGAGCCGGCTTCCGGATGGAGCGCGAGCGAAACCTTGTCGCCCGGCTTGAAGGCGGTGACAGACTGCTTGAGCGTGATGTCCTGGTCGCCGATCCTGATGCGGTTGGCATCGGCTCCCCAGCCATGCTCCAACTCCTTTAAAGTTAGAAAAGAGCAGGTTGAGAATCCAACAATAGCAGCAGGTCGGCCGACATCAATTGTGCTAAGGCGTGGGCAATAGGCTTCGATGTTTCCTGAAGCTGGCAACTGCGATGAATACAGCATCGAAATGATCCGCTGGTCATTTCGGGCGAAGAACAAAAGGCAATGAGATGACGCTCCCAGACGTTGACGCGACGACCGCAGTTCAGATGATCCATGACCGCGAAATCTCGATCACCGAACTCGTCGAAGCTGCGATCTCGCAGATCGAGGTCAACGATCCCAAGCTCAACGCGGTCGTCGTCAAGGATTTCAATCGAGCAAGGGAAACCGCCAGGATCGCGGAAAACCGGCGAACGTCGGGCGAGGGCGGACGCCTTCTTGGCCTGCCGATCACCATCAAGGAATCCTTCGACGTTTCCGGACTGCCTACGAGCTGGGGCGTGACCTCTATGTCAGGCAACGTCCCGGCATCCAGTGCCGTCGCGGTGAAGCGCCTCGAAGGCGAAGGCGGGGTCGTACTCGGCAAGACCAATGTACCGACATTTCTTGATGGTCTCGGAGCGTTGAACGAAGTCTACGGTCGCACTCTCAGCCCGCTGGGCGCCCATCTGTCTCCCGGCGGGTCATCGTCCGGCTCCGCTGTCGCGGTGCGGGCAGGGTTCAGCTTCCTGGACCTCGGTTCCGATCTCAGCGGATCCATACGCCATCCGGCGTCGTTCTGTGGTCTGTTCGGCCACAGCCCCTCGCTGGGGCTGGTCCCTCAGCGGGGACACAGTCTGTTCGGTCGCGTCGCGCCCTTCGATATGTCCACGCCAGGCCCGATTGCACGGTCGGCACGCGATCTCGCGCTCGCCCTCGAAGTAATCTCCGGCCCTGATGATGATCTGTCGCCTTCGCTGGTGGGAAGGCTTGCATCCTCGCGCCACGAGGTCCTGCGAGACTATCGCATACTCGTTCTCGACAGCCATCCTCTCGTTCCCGCCGACGACGAAGTCTCCTCCACGGTCGTTGAATTCGGGCGGAGGCTTGCGTCAGCCGGCGCGAAGGTCGTCGACGGTGCGTCCATCGTGCCCCCGCTGGATGCGTCGACCGAAAACTATATGCGGCTCCTCGGAGCCGCGCTGAGCACCGGTCAGGACGATGCAACGCGTACAAAGCTGTCGCTGCTCGACGCAGAACTGGGGCGGGAGCGGGGCATGCGGGGGAACTTTCTCCGCGGGGCCATCTTCTCGCATTCCGAATGGCTGGAATCGCAGGAAAGGCGCATCGGGCTCCGGTGGCAGTGGAAGGACGTCTTCCGGGCCTATGATGCCGTCATCTGTCCTGCAGCGCCGATCACTGGCGTTACCCACGAGGAAGTGGACGCCGGCACAGTGAAGATCGATGGCGTCGACATCGAAAACGACAACCTGATCGCATGGGCGTCGGTGGCGAAGTCTGCCGACCTTCCTGCCACGGTTATCCCGTTCGCCACGTCGCGCGGCGGTCGTCCGATTGGCATCCAGATCATTGGTCCGTTCATGGAGGATCTCACGGCCATACGGCTCGGAGTTCTGGCAGGCGAGGGCGGTCTCGCTCCTTCGTATGCGAACGTGATCGCGCCTCCCTACGGCGTGGTCTGATCCCGCTTCAGGCAGTCGATCATCCAGAGCTCGGCGTGGGACGGGGGCGCTTCGACATCTTGAAGACCAAGGCGAAGAATTTCCAACAGAAGCGGATCCGTTCGTTTCGCTGGGGACTCAGCGAAGGAGTCCATCCCGTCCGACTTCTTCCCAGCGGCTTACCTCCGGATGAGAGGAATCGTCTGAGCTGTCGAGAACTGATAAAGCCTTCTCGCCGTATTAGATGTCTGACCTTCATCACCTCGCCGGGATCTCGCCTGCTGCAGCGAGCAAGTCTGTCTTGTGGCCCGGCGCGGCCTGAAACAGGTCGATGAAGCGGGAAGCCGCAAGACTGCCTTCAACGCTGTCAGGATTCACGCCGTATACCTTGCACCACTCGGAAAAGGCATCACAGACAGCTAGAACGTCGTCGTTAAATGTAATTGCGCGGAACAGATCCGTCATGATCGTCCTCCTATGCGGCGGAGGCAGAAGCACGTCGTAACTCCCAAGCGGCCGTTGCCATTCTATGCCGACCGATGAGGGACGCTACACCCGCGAGGTAATGCCCGCTATAAACAAAGACACATTGGCGGGATGGACAGGCGGACGAGCCGGAAAGTGACTCGTTGAGTCGCGAATGGGGAATCCCCGACCATGGTTCAGTTGATCGAAGCAACCGGTCCCAAACCGTTTTCCGTCCTGACCGTAAACCAGCGTGACCGGGTCTTGCTAGCAAAAGCCCGCAGTTGCAGCGCCCGGAAGCGTTGAAGTTAAGATGGGATCGATTGACGTGGTTATGCTTGAAATCACGTGTGAAGCGATTTCAAAAGGTTAATGGCAGAAGTGAGGCGAAAACTTACTCTCACCTACAATGACGAAGCCAGGCATTTTGTATTTACCGGTCATG
Organism: Rhizobium sp. BK376; assembly: GCF_004341625.1. GTDB lineage: Bacteria > Pseudomonadota > Alphaproteobacteria > Rhizobiales > Rhizobiaceae > Rhizobium. Next base: position 2,949 of record NZ_SLZG01000054.1, read on the forward strand.
GAACGGTTCCTGGCTTGTCGAACCAGAAAAGATTTCCAGGCCGCTCGTAACCGGAAATCATAGAAAGCTCCAACGCATTCCATCCTTGCCACGGCGATCACGGCGTGTGCTCAATTATGAGAGAACGCTGACGTTTTCAGCGTTCGACTTGCCTGTCTTTCGATCCTGGCCCACCTCGTACGAAACTTTGTCCCCGTCGTTCAGCGAGCCGCCGCGTACACCGGAAATATGAACGAAGACGTCAGCACCACCGTTGTCGGGAGTGATGAATCCGAATCCTTTGTCCCCGTTGAAGAATTTTACGCTACCTGTCGGCATGGGTGCTCCTGCTTGTCATGTATTGATTCGAAGGGCTCGCGACTATATTTTGCCTCGACTGATAATCAACGGGACGAGCGCAAATGGTGAACTCGTTGATCGGTATTGGCAGACTAGCCTTCGATGCCTAGCCAAGATTAGTCGGCTAACAAGAATGTCAATCTATCAGGCGTTCTGGTCCCCAAGTAATTCAGCATCCGTCGGCCCCGTCTGTGTCCCTGGCTCGTGTAACTTCCTTCCGCAGGAATCTGCTCCCAACACCACTGCCCCAAATAGCGAGTGGTATCTTTCGTAGGGATAATGCTGTCTTGATCAAACCGTCGCAACCCTACATTGCGTTTACCGCGCGGGGGTCAAGCATGATTGTATCGATTGCGGCAGCTTCATCTTCGAAAAACGAGCGCGGCGCCACGCCTTGCCGATAGTCCAACCAACGGTGCTCGTAGCAAAACCATTGGGTGGCAGTGGGGTGCACATCATACCCGTGGCTGCCCCATTTGCCGCATCCGGGAAATTCGCAAAAGTGATTGTCTAGGATCGGCTGGCCTCTGGATTCGCGCGCTTCGTCGGACATTGAAGAGTTCCTTCCCTGAGAATCGCTGGCAACGGTGGAAAGGGTACGGGGCGCGTGGTTAAGCAAAGATTTCGACGGTTTTGGTTGCTTTTTTCATGCCGGCAACCCTCCATGGTTGTGATGCGCGCGCTCCTCGTCAACTCGGCTGCCGCTGAAGAGCGTCAGATCGTCGGACGCGGCGTGCGTTCCGAGCCGCCGGCGATGTCTTCTTCGATCTGGCTTGCGATCATTCCCAAAGGATCCTGGGAAAGAGCCGGATACTGAGCTGCCCGCGTGTTCGAGCGACGCTCTTCTACTCGGCTGATGCGGACACTGTTCCAGTGAGCTGTCGCCTCGATCATTTCGATTTCGCCTACAATCCACGCCTCCATGAGACGGAGCAATGCGGGATCGTCGAGGATCAAGCCGCTCGCTGCGTAACGGCTGAGGACGCGCTCGAAGATAGCGCGGCGCTGGTCTGTCAGGGGCGTTTCGGGAATCGTATTCATCGTGCCTTCTAGGCCGAAAACGCCCGATATTATAGACACGAAAGGGCGCGACGGTGAAACGACGCTCAAGCTGATAGACTGCAATCCGAATTTGCCGAGGATTTTCAAGAGAAAGGAAAGCGGAAAATGCGGATGGCAGACGACGCGGTAGTCTCGGTGAGATGGAACCCGACAATTTCAGAGAAACATCTGAAATCGCTCGGATGCCTTTGAAAGCATTTCGTTAAGTACCGATGTGCGATCTTGCGGACTTCCCCTTTAAGGTTGAGCCATGACATCCTCCACGAACTCCGACATCTTCGAACTGTCTCCCATTGCCATGTGGATCGAGGATTTCTCCGGGGTGAAGACTCTGTTCGACGCCTGGCGCGCCGAAGGCGTTTCGGATATCCGCGCTTTCCTGCGCGAAGATCCGGGCAGAATTGCCGAATGCTCACACCGAATTGAAATCTTGAAGGTCAACCGGATGACCCTGGATGTTTTTGAAGCGGGCTCGTTGGCGGAGTTGCGGGAGAACATCGCGAAGGTATTCAGGGATGACATGCTCGATACGCATGTCAACGAGCTCGCGGCGCTGTTCGACGGTGAGCTTTCGTTTTCCAGCACGACCGTGAACTACGCGTTGTCTGGCCGACGCGTCGACGTGCAATTGCGCGGCGCTGTGATGCCCGGGTTCGAAACGAGCCTTGGCCAGATCCTACTGACCACCGAGGACATCACGGAACGCGAAAACGCGCGGCGTGCGGAGATCGAACAGCGGCGGTACGCAGAGGGAGTTTTCGAGCACTCGCCCGTCTCGCTCTGGATCGAGGATTTCAGCCGGATCACGATGCTGCTCGAGGACGTACGGGACCGCGGTATCGTCGATTTCCGGACGTTCATGGACGTCCACCCTGAATTCGTGCGCCAGTGCATGAGTGAAATCCGGGTTATCGACGTCAATCAGGCGACGCTTGATCTGTTCTGCGCGCCGGACCGCATGATGTTGTTGAAACGATTGCCAGACATATTCCGGGACGAGATGCAGCGGCCGTTCCGTGAGCAGCTGATGGAACTATGGAACGGCAATCTGTTCCATCATCGAGAGGTGGTGAACTACGCACTCGACGGATCGGAACGACATATCCTGCTGCATTTTTCGGTGTTCCCAGGGCACGAGAACGACTGGGCGCAGGTCCAGGTCGCGCTCGCCGACATCACGGCGCGGAAAAAGGCGGAAGCCTATCTCGAGTACCTTGGCAAGCATGACGTTTTGACCAAGCTTTACAACAGGGCGTTCTACGCCGAAGAGATCAATCGTCTTGATCGCAAATCACTGCGGCCTATTTCGGTGATCGTTTTCGACCTGAACGGGCTTAAGGAAGCGAACGATCAATTGGGCCATGAGGCGGGAGACGCACTTCTGCGTCGCTTCGGGGAAATTCTCAATGGCGCGGTTTCGCAACCGAATTACGCGGCCCGCATCGGTGGCGACGAATTCGCTGTCCTGATGCCGGGTGCGGACGCGAAAGCCGCGGCTTCGATGGTCGATACCATCAATGAACTTCTTAAAATCAACAATCAGTTCTATTCGAGCGCGCCTCTGAAGGCGTCTTGCGGCATGGCGACAAGCCAGGACGGAGAGACGGTCGAGTCAGTCGTTAAACGTGCCGACATGCTCATGTATGAGCAAAAGCGAGCTTATTATGAAGAAAGCGGCAGCGAAAAACGCACCTCCATCACACGAAAGGCAACTTCGTACTGACGCCGAAAGGCGACGATGGCATTCCCACGAAGTGCCAACCTGGGCGTCGGTCGACTTTGTGCACAAGATCCACCCCCAGGAACGCCGCCGCTTATTTTAGCCCAAACCGGATTCGTGGCCCCACCGCCAACGGTTCGAAGGTTTCGCAGCTGGGGCACGCCAAGCGCCAGTGTGCCCATCACAAAGACCGGCGGCTAGGCCGAACGCCATTTTCCATGATCCGGAATCGGGGATCCGGGATCGGGGATCCGGGATCGGGAATAACTTAGACGAAACTGCCCTCTGCAATTCGGGTGCAGTTCAGTCCAGGCCCATTTGGACGCTCCTCTTGGGTCGGCTCAAGACCTCGGACTAAAGGCTGATCCGCGCCAGCGCATCAACCTAAACAAACCGGCTCCTACGGAGGCTCGGAGAGCCGAGTGGGACGGTCTCCAGTTGATGCACGTCAAAGCAGAGAAACAACTTCCAATGTTTAATGGACAAAATTTTGGAGGCCACGAAGATGCTTGCAAAGGACATTATGGTCAGTCCGGTTATCACGATCGGAGATGATCAATCCATCGAACGTGCGGTCGAGTTGGTGAACTCGGCCCACGTGGGCGCGGTCCCCGTTGTCGATAAACAGGGCTGGCTGGTTGGCATCGTGACAGAAGGGGATCTTATTCGCCGCATTGCTTCTTCGGGAATTGGCCGGCAACCCGTGCTGGACAATGACAACCGAAATGACATGTTGGCACATTACATCAAGGCGCGGAGTTGGCGGATCAAGGATGTGATGACATCTCCCGTCGTCACCGCTCCTCCAACCGCAACAATCGCTCGGCTTGCTGAGCTTCTGCTCTCCTACACAATAAAACATGTTCCGATCATGGTTGACGGTCAACTTCTCGGCATGGTTAGCCGGCGCGATCTCATGCGCGCCATGATGAACCCGCCATCGGAACTCGCAATTTCCGACGACGAGGCCCTGCTCACCGCTGTTCGCAGTCGACTCGGCTCCGAACTGGGTATCTCTCCGGATACCATCCAAACATCGATCAAGGATGGCTGGGTGGCGTTGCATGGCGAGGTTAGCAGTCTGCTTGAGCGCGAGGCCGCACGAGTTGCCGCTGAAAGCGTGCCAGGGGTGCGCGGAGTGGCCAACGACATTCTTGTCGCTCATCCGAGATCGAGCCCCATGAGACGGGGCGGTTGATCTCCAGACAGGCATTTACGGGCGGCACGGCATCGTTGGCGCGCAGATTTCGATCTGACCGGGCGCTTACGAACACACCGCGAAGAACGGCGCCTCGCTCTACGCCTATAGGAGCGACGGGCGAGGGACCAAGGTTAGGTCGCCGAGCGCTTCCAAATGGCGACCGTGCATACACTCCCTGGATTCGATGTGAGACGCTTCGTCCGATTTTTGATTTAAGTACTTGTGTTTGCGTATTTAATTCGGAAGAAAGATCTTATCCAATATCCTCGGAGCGTTGCGGATCGTAACCCCGATAATCCGTAAGCCTTCCGACCCGCATCAAAGCGAACAGGTCTCTGCCGCCTGCTCAGAAAAAAGTCCGGTAACAGTTCTCATGGTCGTACTGGACTGGTTACCTGGCAACGACATTGCCCTACGGCCGACGAGTTTCACGATGCTGGTCTCCTGGTTCTAGAGGCTGGCAGCGCTGAGGATGCTTTGAGGCTCCTTGATACGGATCCATCGATCCGTGCCAGATTTATCGATGTCGACATGCCCGGAGACCTTGACGGCTTGATGCTGGCCTGGATCGTCAGGGGACCGCTGGCCGCCTATCGAGATCATAATCACGTCGGGCCACCGCCGTGTGAAGCCGCAGACATGCCCGAGCGGTCATTGTTCTTTCCAAAGCCGTATGCACACCAGCCTGTCGCCGATGCCTCGACACGGCTCACCGCATTATGAGCCGTCAGCCGAAACTTCTGGCGGAGGCTTCGATTGCCATGATAAAGGGTCCTCTACTCGCCGATACCGTAGAAGCCGATGTCAGATCCTGAAGACCCAAATCCCACTCCCGCAACCGTGTCCGCCCTTCCGCATCTGGCCGAGGCTTTGGACGACGATCGGTTTCGACAGTTTCTCGATCATGTCCCCTTTGCGGTGGCTGTCGCTGAACTCGACAGTGAGGAACATCTGGTCTACGGCAATATCGAGTTCGTCGTCTCCGATCCGGGCAAGGGCATGGCGGTCACTATCATATTCAAGAGACAAGATGCTCTCGCCGGCATCGTAAAGTTAACGGAACTTGGAGCTTGATAGGCGATGAAGGGGCATGACAGACCGTGATCCGCTCTACCGTCGCCACCGCTTTCCCGCTGAAATCATTGCCCACGCGGTGTGGCTCTATTTCCGCTTTCCTCTGAGCCTGCGAATGGTCGAAGACATGCTGGCGGCCCGTGGCATCATTGTCTCGCATCAGACCGTGCGGCTGTGGGCGGAGAAATTTGGCCGGACCTTTGCCAACGAGATCCGTCGTCGGTCATCCGGCCGGCTCGGTGACAAGTGGTACCTCGATGAAGCCGTCATTTCGATCCGGGGCAAGAAGCATTGGCTGTGGCGTGCCGTGGATCAGGACGGTTTTGTCCTGGAGGTTCTGGTGCAAAGCCGTCGCGACGCCGAGGCAGCCAAGCGCCTGATGCGCAAGCTGTTGAAGGGGCAAGGCCGTGCGCCGCGTGTGATGATTACCGACAAGCTTCGCTCCTACGGCGCAGCGAAACAGGAAATCATGCCCGGTGTCGTGCACCGCTCCCATAAAGGCCTGAACAATCGGGCGGAGAATTCCCACCAGCCAGTCCGACGGCGAGAGCGGATCATGAAGCGCTTCAAGTCAAAGCGGCATCTGCAACGCTTCGTTTCCATCCATGATCCGATTGCCAACCTCTTCCACATCCCGCGCCACGACATCCCCTCCAACCATCATCGAGAGCTTCGCACAGCGGCGATGAACCTGTGGGCGAAGATCGCTCGGGTATGAGCAGTGCACTCGGCGGGCGTCACGCTTTTGCATCGCCGACGTTAACTTTACGATGCCGAAATTGATGATCTGCTGGTCCGTCTGGGCTCGTTTCCCCGCGGCGGGACCGGCTGACGGGACTGGAGGTCACCATGGCGATCAGATACTTGGCAGACATCTCCCCCGCTGAATACGAATCTGCGCGGCGCCAATTGTCAACCGATCTTCCACTGACACATAAGGAGTGGGAACACCTCCGTGGCACCAGACGAGCGACGTTGCAGGGCTCCGGCTTCACAGTACTCGACTACCGGGTAGATCCCGTCGACTATGGCAGGCAATGCGATGCTGAGCACAGCTATCTCGGCCTCGAAGGCCTTTGGCGCTTCGCCGAAGAGCAAGGGATGAAATCAGCCGCTAGCGATCTGGGTAATGCCACGCCGAGAAACCGGGACTGCCCAACCGCATAGCGGGCGGCTTCACAGCTAGGCTCCGACGCCCCTACCCCTGGTTAGGGCAGGTGTGGGTTAAATTGCTCGCACAATGAAGATGATCGCGCCCCAAAGGGCGATCGAGATCGCAAAGGCGATCAGCAGATATTTTAGTCTGTTCGGCATCCAGCGCAGTCAAACCTTCGGGTGTGAAGCCCTGCCTTCAAATGTTCTCGTTTTAAGGGACTTTGGTGCGCGCGTCATTGCAAGAGCGGAATTCCGTCTTTGATGCGGTGGCTATACGGTGACGATCTTACAGCGGACGGATTTCCGGCGTGCGCAGGTCAGCATGCGATTGAGGACGGAGCAGCCGAGGGCGACATTCTTCTGCTGGGCTGGGAATGCGCGTGCCCGCAGCTGCCGTCCGATGATCGATTTGTAGCGACCGATCGCCGTCTCGACCAGAGATCGTTTCCCGTAGCTGGTCGCGGCCTGCCACTTCATTCGGCCGTCGGCGTTGATCGCGGCTATATGACGGGCTCGCTGCCGGGGGGGATCGGCGTCCTTCCGTTCCACCACATTGGCGCGTGGCGGAATGATCACCGCTTCGTCAGGACTGTGATTGGTAACGGTGTCATAGGTCGGATCGCCATCATAGGCGCCATCTGCGGTGAACTGACCAACCGGTATGTCAATCTGGTCGAGCAGCGCTCCACCTGCGAGGCGTTGCCGGCCCGTTGTTCCGTCATGACATGTGCAATGATGTCGCCGGTGTCGGCATCCAGCATCAGGTGCAGTTTGCGCCAACCCCTGCGGGATTTGACACCATGATTTTCCTCCAGCCATTGGCCAGCGCCGTGGACCTGCAGCCTTGTGCTATCGATCAGGACGTGGACGGGCCCTTTCTGAGGGATGCGATCATCGTGCCGCTTGTTCGGCGCTCTCGGTTTAATTGCACGATGGCTCAGGGTCGTGTGATCGGGAACGGCGAGATCCAGCCCAATCAGCTTCAGCATCGAGATAACGAAGCCTTCCGTCTGACGCAGCCGAAGGCCGAACACCAGAACGGTGGAGTCGACTGCAGTAGGAGAGGACGACCCGATCCGGCGGCTTGCAACGAATGGCTGGACGTCGGCACGGTGGCTGCGTGGGCGAAGGATCTGCGGCGCTGAACCTCGACAACAAGCCGGACGCCCACCCGGCCTCGCGGGACATGAAGCCCCAGAGGTCCGAAGGCAATTCGCTTGCCCGGATGAATGCGCTTTGGCGGTAACGACCGACCTTTCTCGGAAAGATACCTTGGCCCACTCCTCCGTCATTATTCAGCACGCGCCTGGCGTATCGAGGGGCAACGAGGTCAGGCCACTCTCTAGTAGGGCGTCACGGGAACGCCACGCTGGCCATCGCGGCCTCGGCGAAGCGCCTCCGTTGCAAGCTCCCCTTCCGCGCCCGGCCAATGGATTGAGACTGCGACATTTGGCCTCTCGGCACGATAGGCCGCTATTGTCTGGCCACCGACGTCTGAGGAGACCGAGCGCGACAGCCGGGCCATCAGCGGGTGTCCGCGTCCCGGAACTGGTGTGCCGCTGGCGTGACCCGGCAGATGGCAGCCCTGATGGCGCGCCCGACGCATGTCTCACGATCGGCTAGGTCGCTACGGTGATCGGCGAGAACCTCGATCTCGTCCAGGAAATCGCCAGCAACTTCGGCAACATCGACTGTGGCGAGACGGTCCATGCCCATGACGGCAAAGAGGCCATTACGACATTCAACGACGGGACGTCGAGAGCCTAAAAGAATTCTTTGCCGACATCCGCACCTGGGGCGGAGGTGTTCGGCAGTTCCTTGTTGACGAGGAATGCGATCCAGAAAAGATCGAACGCTTCATGGCAAACGAGCCGAAATCATAAGCCCCGCGGCCTTCGCCTGATGCCATCACCGAACGGCGCCCGCTGACGAGCCTTCTTGCAACGGCAGAGGAATCGGCAAACTCGCCTATTCTTAGCGCCACATTTATGTGGGCACAAACCGCCTAAGCTCTATTGCGATTCATGGGTGACCCAAGAATCGCAGTTACTTCAGGTTGATTTAGATCAATGATCGATATGAAGGTCATACGATACTCAAAAGGTATTGGAGGGGCCGCCATGACGATGTCTTCAACTACCATTCACGAAAAACTCCGTTCGGACATTGCACCGCTGCGTGCCAAGTGGGGCTGGATCGTCGCGCTTGGAGCTATCTACGTTATCGTTGGCTTTGTGGCGCTCGGCAGCGTCGTCATGGCGACCGTCGCATCGGTACTTGTCGTCGGCGTGATGATGATCGTCGCCGGTGTTGCCGAGGTGATCAACGCATTCCAAATAAAGACCTGGGGCAAATTCCTGCTATGGGCGGCTCTCGGTCTTCTCTATATTATGGCTGGATTTGCGACGTTCGAAAATCCGCTGCTCGCCGCCGCGCTACTCACCCTTATTCTTGGTGGATCACTGATCGCTTCCGGCATCATGCGTCTAGTCTTGGCGTTCAGCATGACGCGCGAGACGCCTTGGTTCTGGGTTGCCATCTCAGGCGTGATTACACTCCTGCTGGGACTATTGATCCTCGCCCGTTGGCCCATCAACAGCGTCTATATTCTCGGCCTGTTCCTCGGAATCGATCTGATCCTGGCCGGGACAGGCTGGATTGGGCTAGGCCTTGGCTTACGTCGCCGCGGTGGTACGCCAATTCAATCGTCAACTGAATGATGAGATGATGCGCTGGATCTATTTGGTCGTGGCTCTTCTGTTCTGCCTATTTACCCTGATCTTTGCGATCCAGAATCTTGAAGCCACCACGGTTTCGTTCCTGAGCTTCAGTGTCCGGATGCCACTCGCGGTGCTCACAGTTGTGGTCTACCTACTTGGAACAGCCACAGGCGGAAGCCTGCTCGCGCTGTTGCGTCGAGCCTATCAGGGATCGAAGCAACCTTAGGTCTCGATCTTGGATCTATCGTTGTGCAATCTGCGCAATGAGGCACCTGCGCCATGGTGTTCGGGCGCGCTACAGACGGTGAGCGAAACGTGGAGCAGTTCTTTTCCCTCTATAGTCACGACTTCTTGCGGATTGGGGCATGCGTGCCCCGAGCCCAGGTCGCCGCCCCCGATTTCGCCGTAGCGGAAACCTTGCATCTGGCTGGACGGGGCAGCGACGATGGATGTGCCGTCATGCTGTTTCCAGAACTGGGACTGTCTTCCTATGCGATTGATGAGATCGGCGGTGGAAAAGTCGGCCACGGTAGCGGCGGAATAGTCCAGCCGCGGGCGGAGTAAAATCCGGCCACCTATTTCCTTTCTGCAATGA
>NZ_SLZG01000055.1 GCF_004341625.1 Rhizobium sp. BK376
CCGAAGCCTGGATAACCATCGCCCATATCCGCATCCTTACGCGGCGGCTCGCAAGATATTGCTATCGTTGAACCCTTTTCGAGTCAGACTCTAAGAGCAGGACTTCCAATGATCTATTCTGCGAGCAGGGACGATGCGCCCTGGTTCTGTTCATTGGCTGGCTTATTAGCTCACGTGTATAATAGCGACCTGACTTCCGGAACGTTAGCGACACTGGCAGGTTGTCTCTCCATGAATTGGAGATAAAATGCGAATTGTTCCCGTTTTACTACTCGCGTACGCAACCCTTGGCCCGGTCGCCGCAATGGCTTCCGAGGCCGACTTTCTCAAATCCATCGAGGGCCAGTGGTCCGGAGGCGGAACCGTCCTCGCGAAGCTTGGAGGCAGCAACGTCGACGTCTCGTGTAAGATGAAATCCAGTGCAAATGCTGCAAATTTCGCAATGGATGGTTCGTGCCGGGCTCTCGTCGTTGTCACACGAAGCTTCACCGCGCGGGTTAAGGCGACCGGCACATCCTATTCCGGGACATATGTCGGTGTCTCCGGGAAGCCCTCAACTTTGCAAGGCAGTCGGAGCTCAAATACGCTCAACCTTGATGTCACCTGGGCAGCCGTGGAGTACGGCGACAAGAAAGCCGTTATGATCATTCAGCGAGTTGGCGATGACGGCCTCCGTATTCAGACGGTAGACAAGGATCCACAGTCCGGAAAGTCGATTGTTACCACCGACCTCAAGCTAAAGCGCATATGAGGTCACGGCTACGCCCGGATACAAGCTTTTAGAAGCGGTCCGCACAGAGCAGTAGCTAGATCGGGTTGCGCTTGAATTAATTCCAGCAAGCGCAAGGCAGATGCGAGGAGGAGCCCAATGTGCGTACCGAATGACCCCGTCGCACCACCGTTGTCACCGCCATACGATCCCGACCGTATTCCCGGCGGGGAGCCACCTCCCGATTCCGAACTGGACGAAGGTGCCGCTCGTCGAATGCGCGCTTCGACACGCTGGCCGACCCGGCGTCTGCTGTGCCGCAGCGTACTGCTTTCGTCGGAGGAGTGGCAATGAGCGGCGATTGGCGGGACGAGGTGCAGCTAAGGCTTGAAGATTTCATCGATACGTTCGTCGTGAGGGGCGCAAGGCAGATCGAGGTATACGACGCGATCCGAAGGGAACTAGAAGTGCTGAGAGCCGCGTACGATCGCGATCGGGATCCCGCAGAAGACGACGCGGTAGAGGAACCTTCAAACAATTGGCCCGAGTCTCAAACCTGACCGTGCCTGGGTACGGAAGCAGGCGACTGGCGGGAGATGAACGAGAGTGGCGGAGGAGTCATGGCGGAGAAAAGTGCTTCGAAGCCGCACTCGTCGAGACGTCGCCGCTGCGAGGACGAGCCGTCTAGGAAACCCGTGCGATAGTTCGCCCAATCGAGCTTCGTCATAGGGTTTTTCAAGGACGGGCTGGCTGCAGCGGTCGCTTACCTCAGCTTCGCCGAATCCGGTGGAGAAGATGAACGCCTTCTTCCGTTCCACGTGCAGATCGGCAACGGGGATGGTCATCTCCGTGCCGAGCTTCAAGTCGAGGATTGCGACGTCGAAGTCCAATGCCTCAACAGATTTCAGCGCCTTGTCCAGCTGCCCGGCAACATCCGCAACTTCGTGACCGAGATCTTCGAGCATCGCCTGCAACGTGAATGCAATCAGCATTTCGTCTTCGATAATAAGTACCCGGGACATGACGACTCCGAGGGGGTTGGCACCCCGGGGATCGAGATGAAAACTGTCGCGGCGGCCAGCGCCATCTATCCCTAGACAATTGCAGAAATCCGTACTGCTGTCTACGACCGCAAGACGGCGCGTGAAACGCGATGTCGCTACGAAACCTCTGACATACTTGGGAGTTTTCCGATTTACCGAACCTGAGAGGTAAGCAGTTGGCTTCAGATGTCCCCATCCACGGCGACCAACCCGTCGTTGCCTCTGCATCAGGCCAGCTCGTTCACAAAGAGCTCAGCACGGTTGCTTTCGAGCGGACGCGGATGCCGATGGTGCTCACCGATGCGCGCCAGCCGAACTATCCAATGGTGATCGCAAACCAGGCGTTCCTGGATCTCACCGGATATGCGGCGGACGAACTGCTGGGGCACAACTGCCGAATGCTGCAAGGAGAGGGGACATCTCCGGCGGCCATCGCCGAGATACGGCACGCCGTCGCAGGCGAGAGAGATGTCGACGTCGAGCTGTTGAATTACCGCAAGGACGGCACGCCGTTCTGGAACCAGCTCCATCTCAGTCCGATTTTCGATGACGACGGGCAGATTGCTTATTATTTCGGGTCGCAGATCGATGTCACGGCATACCGGAAGGTCCAGGCGCTGGAGGCATCCGAACACCGGCTGCTGATGGAAGTCGACCATCGCGCCAAGAACGTTCTCGCCATCGTCGACAGCATCGTCCGGCTCAGCAACACCGATAATGCGGCGGCCTACGCGTCGGCCGTGCAACAGCGGGTTCATTCGCTGGCACAGGCGCATGCCCTGTTGTCAAGCGAGGCCTGGCAGGCGGTCGACATCCGGAAGATCGTCGAGGCACAGATATCGCGCTACGTCGGTTCGAACATCTCGCTGACGGGACCCGTAGTTCTCGTGTCCCCGAAAATGGTCCAGCCGCTTTCGCTCATCATCCATGAGCTCGCTGTCAATGCCCTGACCCATGGATCGTTGTCGCGCCCTGGCGAAGGACGTCTTCTGATAACGTGGGCCTCAGGAACGGGAAGCGAAGACGACCGTCTTCATTTCAGCTGGGATGAACGTGGTGGGAAACCTGCTGCGCGTAACGCGGGCGGCTTCGGCACTGTGATCCTTGGTGCCCTGATCGAAAAACAGTTAAGCGGATCCATCACGCGGAACTGGAGAGATGACGGCGTGACGATCGACCTCGATGTCCTGAGGAAATAATTGCCCTCTCATCCTTAAGCTCATTTGACAGGCAGACAGAATTTAATCCCGACTGTTGGTTATGGGATGGCCCGCCCTTCCGAGGACATCGAGTATGATGTCGTTCTCTTGAAGGGAAGGAGCCAAGCCATAACCAACAGGCATGGAAGCGGCGACATCCGCCGCGAGGAAGTCGACGATCCCATCATCCAGGACGGTCGGGACGCGATCATCAAAGTAACGAGCTGTGCCATCTGCGGCTCCGATCTCCACCTTTACGGCGGGTTTGTTCCCGGCATGCATGCCGGCGACGTGATGGGTCACGAAACGATGGGCGAGGTGGTCGAGGTCGGTCGCGACAACGCCAAGCTTAAAGTCGGAGACCGTGTGGTCGTGCCGTTCACGATCTCCTGCTGCGAATGCTCGATGTGCCGGCGCAGCCTGTTTTCATTGTGTCAGCGGTCGAATCCTTCCGGTGCCAAGCAAGCCGCCCAGATCGGGTGTCCAACCGCTGGGTTGTTTGGCTATTCCGACAGGTATGGCCGCTTTCCGGGCGGCCAGGCGCAGTATCTGCGAGTGCCCTATGCCGACGTCGGCCCAATCAAGGTCCCTGAAGGCCTAAGCGACGAACAGGTGCTGTTCTTGAGCGACATCTTTCCGACCGGCTACATGGCTGCGGAAATCTGCGACATCAAGCAGGGCCAAACGATCGTAGTCTTCGGTTGCGGACCCGTGGGTCTCTTCGCCATAAAGTCCGCGTTCCTTCTTGGCGCCCAGCGCGTCATCGCCATCGACACCGTCCCGGAGCGGCTCGCGTTGGCTCGGGAGGCCGGAGCCGAGACACACTCGATTACACGGATGAGTACCTGCAATGTCACCGTGGGAGCCACGCCAGCAAACACTGGGGCGATGAACGCGATGAGAACGCCGATGAAGCCGTGTCCAACACAGCTTCCAAGTAGAACGGGATAGACAGAGAAATGACATCGCCTAGTTCTGAACGCCGTCGCGGCTCGGCTGGGCGGGCGTACTTTTGATGCTTATTGGTTGTTCTCACTTTTATCGATCGTTGTCGACTGCGGGGTCTGACCGCCCGGCGCCGTATCCGCTGGCTTTGCGCTCGGGTTGCCCGATGCGCCTGGCGCGGAAGTGGACGTTGCAGATTTGTCTGGATCGATATGCCTGCCCCACATTTCAACGCCGAGCCATCCAAGTGCGGAAAGGACCAACGCAGCCACAAGTACGATGAGCACCGGCTTACCCAATGCAGCTTGTCTTGCTTCTGTAGGCGCAAGCGGCGTTACCTGCTCGTTTTTGATGGTGGTCGTTGGGTCGGACTTCCTCGGTGCTATTGCCCGCCACTACGGGGAGATGGGATTCGACATCGCAAATGGCTGCGAGAGCGGCCCGCGGTGGGCGGACTGCTCTCTTTTCAACGCTATTATTTGCTATTCTTGTGGCTCTGCTCGCCAGCTTTTACATGCTGCTCATGTGAGCCGCCACGCGTACCGCCCGATTCGCTTTTGGAATCCGATCCGGAGCCGGAAGCTTTTTTCTGATCGGCGTGCGATCCGCCACGCTTGTCGTCGGATCCACTCTTCGAATCCGAGTCCTTATGGCTCTGGGATCCTCTCTTCGAATGCTGATCGGATGAGCCGCTTTGATTGGCCATTGTGTTTCCTCCATGAGGACCATGATTGGCCTCACTCGACAACCAGCTCGTCTATGCATTGTTCCTCATAAAAGTGGAGGCAGTCGAAAAGATCGCAGATCAGGGCTTCGACAGGCAGAGCACAACTAGCTCCATGGTGAAGAGGAGTGCCGAAATCGATGGCCGCCAACACGTTTCAGAAACAGCGCGGTCTTCGATGCAAGCTTGGCTCTCATACAGCTCGGAAGAGCATTAGCCAGCCAGACGGCGAACAAGGATTCGCTGCGCGGTACTCATGACCGAGAGAAAGACGCACTGGTGGATGAAGTGGATTCGGAGATTGCACCTATTGTTCGCTCGGCTGAAGCGCATCGACCGGGTCGTTGCCTCTATCGGAGGTCTCCGTCCCGTATGGCAAGCTTCCCGGACCTACGCCGGTTATCGCAGCCACATTTCTGAATGCCGGCCAAATCTTGATTTGACATTCGCCGCCAGAACTCTTCATCACAACCCGCGTCGATCTGCCTCGGTAGGCGAGGTCATCTTGTCAGTCGAGCGATGAAAAAAAGCCGCGATAGCTTGCCGCCGCGATCATTATCAGGTCTCTCTCGATTGAGGGGCCAGAGCGTGGTGTCGTCGGCCTCACGGCTTTGCGAACGGCTGCCGCCGCCTGGCTTGCGTCCGCGGCCCGCCCATCCTTCCTTGCGCAAGAGTTCGTGGACCTTTCGTCGGCTGCAGCCGGAGCCGTGCCATTTTGGGTATTTTAATCGTAGTCCATTGGGCCGCCTTGGTTCGTCGCTGTCTTCAAATGAATTCTTCGACATTGCGTGCTGCCTAGTTGCATCGAAAATTCAGACGGCTGTTTTGATTGCCGTACGCCGTGCGCATCCTGGAATGCGGTTCTCACGACCACGCCTGACGGCGGCTAAATCAGTGGGCTTGGCGAACCCTCTGATTCACAGCGGTTGAGTTCCGTTGCAATCTCCAAGGCGTCGTCCTTGCAGAGCTCTACGAAATCGCGTCCAGCCGACGCCGCTGGCAGATCCGTCATACGGTCGATGACTTGCCATGTTCCGTCGAACTCCAGTGCTTGGTAGCGTCGATCAGTCAGTTGGCCATCCGTGAGGGCAGCGTTGGGTTTATAGGACATGGGTCACGACCAGCGCTACGACAATCAGTCCTGCAGATGCCGCCGCCAGGGACCACAACACTGCCTTTATACGGGGATTGGTGCGGATCCGTGTGGGCAAGTCCGGAGGAGGCGGTTGTCCGCCCTGAACGCGAGTATCAAGATATCTGGCCATGAAAAGTCTCCTGTTCGAAGTGGTAACGTCCCATCGGCCATGCCGTTCCCGCAGTCGAGGACGCGTTCGACAAAGCCAATCCACTGCAGATGGTGACCGTTTCCAACAGGCCGGAATCGGTCAGCTGAAGGGCCGCGCACTCACGATCTGGCAGGACAAGATCAACGAGGGTAAGCAAGTCATCTACAAGCTGTTGAGCAATGGAAGCCCAAGCCAGTATGCGAATGATTTTCTTTATGTGTGTATTTGCTAAAGAATTTCGCCTAAACCTGCCTGACAGGCTCTTCGGTGCTGTGCTGATGGGCCGTCGACCTAGTGGTGACCGTCGCCGGGTTGCTTGCCAGGATGCTATGGCTCACAGCGTTATGCTCGGTGACCGACCTTTGGCCCGACGCGGCGGGCTGCCTACGATGCCTTCGGTATAGGAACTTTAGCACATCGGGCGGATTAACGCTTTGCAATGAGGATAGTGAATGTACAAAGTGCTCTGGTCGAAGACGAGCATTCCGCCTGACCGTCATTGATGTTCTGGAGGAGGCTGGCTTCGTGTGGGAAGGGGGTTCAGTCGATGCAGCGCTCGAAATTGTCAACGCGCAGACCAATCATCTGCTGTTTAACCGATATCCAGATGCCGGGTCGGCTTTCGCGCGTCGATCTTGCGAATATCGTTGCCCAGCGTTTCCCGGAGGCCGGCATTATCGTCGCATCGGGGCGGCTGACATCCAACGAAGTCGATCTCGCTCCCAGGGCCGAGTTTTTCTCGAAGCCATATGATTTCGCAAGGATCGTCGCGCGTCTGCAGGCCTAAAGGTCGAAGATCGACTGTGTGATCGACCTCACGCTGTTGTTCGTACCGGATTGATGACGTGATGTATCCGGTAAAGAGGAATCGCTCGTACCACAAAAGGCTGGCGCCCGACGTTGAAGGAACAAGCCCATGAAGATCGAGACAGGAACCGAAAAGATTTCATCGAGAGAACGGTTTCTCGAAGCGATCGTCCAGAGCGCGATCGATTATGCGATCATCTCGATGGACTTGGACGGCTTAGTGACATCCTGGAACGAGGGCGCTCGCCGCATCCT
This sequence comes from Rhizobium sp. BK376, assembly GCF_004341625.1. Lineage (GTDB taxonomy): Bacteria > Pseudomonadota > Alphaproteobacteria > Rhizobiales > Rhizobiaceae > Rhizobium. Next base: position 6,969 of record NZ_SLZG01000055.1, read on the forward strand.
TGGCTGGAGTGCAGATGAGATGGTGGGCAAGCCGGCGACAGCGTTCTTCATCCAAGAGGATCGCGAAAAGGGATTGCCGCAGAGGGAAATGACCTCTGCACTGAGCGCTGGAAGAGGAAGCGACGAACGCTGGCATTTGAGGAAGGATGGCACAACCTTCTGGGCCTCAGGTGAAATGATGGCGCTGCGCGCGGAAGACGACGTCGTGATTGGCTTCATCAAGATCCTTCGCGACAGGACGCAGGAGCGGGACCAGGCCGACAGGCAGCGTCTTTTGATGCACGAACTCGGCCATAGGATGAAGAACACCCTCTCCGTGGTGCAGTCGATTGCCACGCAGTCTCTTCGCAATGCAACCTCCCTCGACGACGCCTCGGAAAAGCTGCAGGCTCGAATCGCAGCTTATTCGAAGGCTCACGACATTCTACTTCAGAAGAACTGGGTTAGCGCGACGCTTGGAAACATCGTCGAGGCTGCGAGGGTGAACATCGGCATGGAGGGAAGCGGCCGGATACAGGTGGAAGGACCCGACGTCGAACTGGGACCCCAAGCCGCGCTTTCGTTCTCTCTGGTTCTGCATGAGCTTTTGACGAACGCATGCAAATATGGAGCTCTATCGAATGAAGAAGGGATGATCCATCTGTCGTGGACCATAGAACACCGCAGGACAGAAGATTTCCTTGTGGCCAAATGGCGCGAGACCGGCGGTCCGGCGGTAGCCGGACCCACCCGCAAGGGTTTCGGATCACGTCTCATCGTGTCGAGCTTAACCGCTTACGGTGAAGTTGATGTCTTGTACGAACCTCCTGGCTTCGTCCTCATGCTCGACTTGCCGTTGTCAAAGATTCAATTTCGCGGTGATCTGGCCCAGATCGAGTGACGCGGCTTCTCGCCGCGATGCAACAAATTGAGCATGGTCGGATCGGGGCTCACCCCAAACGGCTTCGCGTATGGGACTTGTAGTTCCTATAGGAAATTCGAACACGCGGATTCGGGCGCGGAATTAGCAGAGCGATGGTGGCTTATTTCATCGTAATCCCGAACTCGCGCTCTACTTCTAGGCCTAGAAGGAGCACAATCATGGAAAATATTAGAGAATTTGCGACCAGCACGAATGGCGACCGCTGGTTCTTGGGTATCGATCAGTTGACCAACAAAGAGGTGGTTGTTCATCTGGGCAACCCATCATCCGGCGGTCATGAAACGATAACCTCCGTCGCCTCGTTCTTAAATCAACGCCCTCTCGGCCCGGAGCATAAGGCTTTGGATATGTTGCTTGCGGATCGAAGGGCAACCGAGGACAAAGGGACTCCAACAAAGCCGGTCTGATACCTTTACGAAACCAGGAGGCCTCCCTATCCGTCACCTGTCTGGTTGGGCGCTGATAAGGTTTGCTACTTCTTCGATGGACTCTTCGACTGCGACGAAGACGCCACCCTCGCCTCCGCCACCTGCAAGATGGATGCCCGTCCGGTTCGGATCCCGGCGAATGTAGATCACCATCTTCGGATTGATATAGATCGGATACGAAGTCGAGGATTTGAAGGTCAGCTTAACGAGTGCCATGAAATACCTCCCAGTGCGGATTGATCACAGTTGCTCCGTAACGTCTCTTTAGCAAGCGCTAGCAAGTTGCGACCTCCTTCTAATTCTTCGGGGACGGGTTCTCTTCAGGTCCGTTTAGCATTTCCATTCCTTTCTGGCGGCCGAACGCGGGCCACGTTGCTAGAGGTGGGAACGGAACCATTCGATGGCGGCTCCGGACGCGTTCGATTTCGCGGTCGGGGGATCGAAGTGGCCGCCCTTGAGCATCACGAGGCGCTTAAGTGGAAATCGAGAAGATCAGCCATTGTGCTATTCCTTTGTATTCGATGCCTGGAGGAGGGCAGCCGCCGCGTTGGCAATAGCTTCGTCTTGATCGGGTGTGCCTCCGCTAACGCCTAGTGCGCCGTGTAGAACGCCATTCACCACAAGAGGCAGTCCGCCCTGCAGGATGACGTATTGGCCGCCGCCGACGCTGTTGACTGAGAAAAGCGGCTGGCCGAGCTGGATCAGGTGTACGAACGCGGAGGAGGGCGCCTGGAAGGCACGTGACGTGCGCGCCTTGCCAAGTGCGAGGTCGAAGGCACCAGCCCAAGCACCATCCATTCGTACCATTGCGACAAGATCGCCGCCGTGACCGAGGACGACGATGCTCGCCCGGGCGCCGATTTCGATCGCGTGGGTCTTCGCGGCGACGATCATTTCGCCGCGGCAAGATCTATGTTGTGCGACACGATCGTCCGATCCGGCGATCAAAGCGTTCTTGGTTTCTTGTACATTCGTGGCAAGTGAGCAGCGTTCAATTTGACAACTTGTCGACTGCTCAATGTCAGGTGCTCCCGATGCGAGGCCTCGTGCGCAGTCCCTTGCTTTTGAAGCAGTGCGGCATCCTCGCTGTCTTCGCGCCGACTTGGGCCTGTCCCCATGATGTGCTGGTAAGGCGCCAAGGATGAGGGGCTGCCTCAACAATGTCTTTGATCGTTTTCGGCTCGGCAAAGCTGGTCAATGCTTGCCCTGTCCCAACCTGACCGATCACTCTTCAAAAGGGGCGCCCGCCGGCCACGCCCGCGGATGCGGTATCGGCAACGCTCGGCCTCGCTCATGCTCATTGCACGTGCAAAAGTGTGCGGGTGACTTCTACAAAGATTTAGCCACTTCTAACCGGTTATAAAAAGTCCGCTGCCAGAGCTCATCTCTGGCAGCGGCCTTTCGCTGGATTGCCCCCAAACCCAGCATTGCAACCATATCGTGAAATTGAAGTTTTGGGAACTACCAGTACATGGGGGTGAGCCAGGCACTCAGGGGGTGAACGCTGTGGGTGCGATTGGCGCCTGGCTCTGCTTGCAAAGGAGTACAAGCTATTCCCAACCTGTCGGCTTGCCCAGACAAACCGGGTGATCGAGGGCTTCGCAGAGAACCAGAAGGCGATCTAGGCGACGAACGATCGCATCGATCGGGTGGTCGAGACATTTGGTGGAAAGCTCGACACGGTGATTGAGAACGTCGGGAAACTCTTGACGCAAGTTTTCGTGCTATCGTCGAAGTTTGACGACATTCAAGACAAGCAGACCGGCAAGAAGCCTTTTGCACGCCCATAGTTCGGCCTGGCGTAGCTTGATATACCGGCTGCTAGAAGAGGCTTGAGTGACAACTCTATCAGCGATGGGGTACGGCGGCTAATCTCGGGGCACATCCTTATAAGGTTGATCTTGCGGATATTCTTCTTTGTTTGGGCCCTCGAATATGCTCGGATTCAATCTGAGCGTGCTACCTTGGAGGCCCTTGATCTTCACCATGATCCGCCAAGGGTTTTCGTCCGAAAATCGCATGTAGTAGGTGTGGATCACACCGTCGTCTTCCTCCGAGCCTTCTTCGTAATGCAACTGTACGAGCTCCTCGACCGTGATACCGAGTTCCCGTGCAATCAGTTCCGAATTCTGATCGACAAACATTGTCTTCTTTCTGAATCTCACAATACAATCGATCGGTAGCGTCGGCGGAGTTGAGGGGATGAGTCTGGTCGTTATGCCCATTCCCTCAGGTTCTCAGAGCTGAGCCAGATCTGCAAACAGGCTAAGTGCTCCCCCGAGTTCTTTATGTCGCGTGGGGGCGGCACGTCTATGAAGCCGGCAAGAATTTTCATTCGTCAAGTGGCGTCCGCACCAGCATCCGGTGCGCATCCAGTATGTCGGGCACGCCATCTGCCATCGTGTCTGCGAGTTTCAGCAGCTCGCCGGCGTTTCTTTCGGACCGATGATCGCCAACGTTTCCAAGCTCCTCATCCATATCTCGCATCGTGTGACCTGCCGTCTCCAGCAGGCGACACTTCTCGACGGTTGTCAGCCGATCGATTTCATTGGCGGCTCGATATAACTCGGCGATGAAGTCGGTGATGAGCGTCACCGGAATTCACTCTCCGAACGAAGCGATATCGTTGCCCTCATAGGAGGCTTGGCTCGGTGGGTTCGCCCGCAGTCGTGACGATGCTTGATCCATACGCTTCGCGCGAGGTAATCATGATCGCCTCATTCGGTGCCGGGCGAGCAAGATGCTGTGCTTCCTCCCACGGCGCGTTCAGATATCCGTATCTTCCTTGGCCAACAACAATACAGGCATTGCCTTTTCGTGGATCGGCTGGACGACCTCATTGGGATCGGTGGTCAGGAACCCGTAAAGATCGTCCGTACTCAGGCCATCTTTGACTTTCCGGACGCTCTGCCACTCAGGCACGTGGATGCCAGCGAAGAACATCAGGGGCTTGCTTTCATCTCGCGCGAACCAGGCGTTCGGCACTCGGCCGCCAGGCTCTTGGCTGGCAGGATCGGGTTCGGCGAAACTTGTGACGGGGACCAGGCATCGATGCTCGATACCGAGCCAGCGTTTCCAATGGGGCAGGTTGAGCTTGCGGACGTTCGTCAGGCCTCGATCCGGCTCCATGCGAAGCAGTTCGTCCATGTCAACGGCCTGTCCCTTTGCCTTCAGCTTCGCCGCACGGTCTTCTGCTGCTTTCTTCTGGACGAAGAATGGGGAGGGCAGGCCCCATCGGGCGTTGACGAGCTGCCGACGGCCATCAGGCGTATTGCGGACGATCGGCCCCATTTGATCGGGGTTCATCTGATAGGCGGGCATCAGGTTGATGAAGCTCTCGGCGTCCAACGCCCACTTGTTGACCCAATCCTTGTCCTCCATGCGGTAGAGGTTGCACATGGCTGGTGATCCCCGTTCGAACGACGCGAGAGATTAACCGAGACGATATGGGCTGCCAACCGATCGACGGCGGACATTTAGGACACCTGAATTGCCGCTGAGAACGATGTTCGAAGGGCACCCCTAGGTCGCCGGCACAAAAAGGTCTCCATCGCGTTCTTCTTTCAGAGAGGAGATTGCAATGTCAAAGATCAACGATCGACCGCCGGGTGCCACCATCGCTAGGCGAGGTATTTCTAGCAACAGCCGCGCGACGGCAGACGCGTCCGACAAAGAAATCGAGCGCGACCGGGAAAAGCTTCTGGGCGAACACGGCGCCGCCGAAAGCACCAAGTGTGAACGGGACAAGGACAGGTCGCCCGAACACGACCCCGCCTGACAAACATCAGTGGTAGCCCGCCGGTGATTAGGGAGTGTATGAATAGCCAACCAGCCAGGTCGATGGAGGTGGTGATGTATCGCGATCTCGGTGGTTCCTATGGCCGGAAGCCCTCACGGGAACCGGAGAAGCCACACCCGCAATTGAGCTGGAGACAGCAGAAATTGCTGATCTGGGCTATAGGTCTCGAACTGTTTCTGCTTTTCGTTGCCCCGATCGGAGGGATGTCGCTTGTCAACGTGCTCGTGTTCTTTATGCACTGAGACGATGGGGATAACCATCATCCTTCGGTCGACTAAAGGGGTCCAGGCGCGATCCTGCGTTCGTCTCAAAGTCCCAGATCGAACTGCTCTTGTGTCGCAGAGTTGGCCTTCTCCAGCGACGAAAGAGTGACACCAAGCAGCCGCACGCCTTTCTTTAT
>NZ_SLZG01000056.1 GCF_004341625.1 Rhizobium sp. BK376
AAGATCCAATGGATGTTCACAACCGAAAATGCCCGCCAAAAACTCCGCAAAGCTTACCCTGTCAAAGAGTCATAATCTCTGTGGCCTGGTACTAGCGTGTCTGTGAGCCTTCTTGAGGACACGGTCAGCTTATGGACGGCATACCGCTCGGGGGCAGGAACGAGCACGTTCGCACCTTCGCGGTGGAGAAGCACCGTACGGACAGGCTCGTAGATCAGGTAATCATTCTCGCACTCCCGACGATTTCCGACAGTTTGGCAGGACGGATGGAGGTCGTTACCTTGTTGCCTCTAGCTCAATCCGAAATTCGGCGCAACCAGTCGAACTTCCTCGATTCCGCTTTTGCTGGAACGGTTATAGTCCCTCGTAATCCAATGGTCGGAAACGCCCTGATCGAGCGGGTGCTCATCGGCGGATATCCTGAGATGGTGGGTCGTGGCGATCCCCGCCGTCGATCCGCATGGGCTAGAGAATACATACGCGCTATCGTTGAACGAGATGTGCGCGAAATTGCCGACGTCGAACGCCTGGATCAAATGCCGCAGCTTCTTCGGGCGCTCGCGCATCATTCCGGACAGTTGCTCAATTTCACCCAATTGGCCGGCCAGGTCGGCATCGATGACAAGACCGCCCGGCGTTACATTGGACTATTTGAACAGTTGTTCCTCGTTCGTCGCATCGAGCCCTGGTATCGAAATCCGTTGAAGCGTCTCGTTAAGACACCAAAGCTCCTGTTTCTCGATAGCGGTCTCTTAGCTGCGCTTGTCGGATTGACAATTGATCGAATTTCACGTGACCGAGGGTTATTCGGTTCATTGCTCGAGACGTTTGTCGCCGGCGAAATCCTCCGGCTTGCGACCTGGAGCGAAGTCCAATCAACCTGCCATCACTATCGGGATAAGGATCAGGACGAAGTAGATATCGTTCTCGAAGACGAAGCTGGGAATATGGTTGCACTTGAAGTCAAGGCCGCGGCAACGGTGATCGCAGCAGATTTCAAAGGCTTACGCAAATTAGCCGTGGCCACTGGGCGCGCCTTCAAGGCGGGCTGGGTGCTATACGACGGCGACAAGATCCTGCCATTTGGCGACAATCTTGCGGCGATACCGCTATCTTGTCTCTGGGGCGATTAAGGTAAGCGGCAGGAATTAAGTTCGAGTCTCTTCAAGAGCGAAGCTAAGGCTTTTGACAATCTTTGCCAAAAGATTCTATAGTCATTCATTGAATGGAGTCCGCCAATGGCAACGATGAATGTATCCCTACCGGATCGGATGAAAGACTGGGTTGAGGCACAGGCTAAGACGGGAAGATATTCCAATGCTAGTGACTACGTGCGCGATTTGATCAGACGTGACCAGGCTCGGAATGACAAGATCGCCGCCATGCAAAGCTTCGTTGACGCCGGGCTCCAGAGCGGGGTTGGAACCCGATCGAAGGATGAGCTGTTCGCTGAGGCTGAAGCTCGTTCTAATAGAACATGAGCTATAGGCTTTCTGTCGAGGCGGAAGAAGACATCATCGCGATTGCCGAGCAAGGTGTGCGTATGTTCGGCGCCGAGCAGGCGCGTCGTTACCACAATGATCTTTTTGTTGTACTGGATTTGCTAGCCAATAATCCGCGTATTGCACGCGAAAGAGTTGAAATTGAGCCGCCGGTCAGAATTCATCCCTTCAAAGCGCATCTGATCGTTTATCGGATAGCCGACGATGAGAGTGTTTTCGTTATACGCATCCGGCACGGGCATGAAGATTGGGTGAGCGATTCAGCATAGCGCACGCCGGACGAACGTCTGTTTTTTGGCACGCCATTGGTTCGATTCTACTCAAGGTGACAAATCTACTCAGAGCAACCGCGCCCGCTTACCAACTTCTTGTCGTGCATATCAATCCATTCGGTTGATCCGGCGTCCCGACTTTCTGGAAGCTTCATCGAACGACGCCGCGATCTTCATCATGAACGCCTTGCTGAAACGGCCGAGAACGTTTTCGTCGGGCTCGATGTACTACGACCGCTCGGCGATATCGTAATTGTATTCGTCGACCATAACCCAGCAGCGCTTCAGGTCGCTCAAGCCGGCTCGGCCTGGCAGCTACGGTGCCACCGATCGCGCCGATCCCATACACAACAATTCGCATCTGATCCCCTTGGTGCAATACAAGGCCGGAGTTCGACGTCAGCGGATTGGTAGCACGGTTGATATGAAGTGACATTTCGATATTGATGTGAGGCGTTCATATCTTTGTGTGGTTGGGAGGGCACTCTCTAGGCCGCGACACCGTCATCGTCAGCGGCAAGGATTAGGTCGGCTGCCTTTTCAGCCAGACAATAAGTTGCCGCAACGGTGTTGGCCGAAACGATGCTCGGCATGATGAGGCGTCGACTACGCGCAGGCCCTGCACTCCATGTACCCGCATGGTCACAGGATCGACAACCGATCGCTCGCCGCGTCCCATGGCGCAGGTCCCAACGGGATGAAAAAGCGTGCCGACGCGCTCGCGGATGAAGGCATCAAGCGCGCCGTCGCTTTCGATGTCCGGCCCCGGGTCGATCTCTGTGTCGAGATGCGGCGCGAAAGGCGCCTGAGCGGTGATGTTCCGTGCCAGCCGGATTCCTTTGCGCAGCGTTTCCATTGTACTGTCGCCGCGAAAGAAGTTGTAGAGGATCGCCGGCTTTTCGCCAGGATCGGCGCTATTCAAGGCCACGCGGCCGATGCTACCCGGTCGAAGCTGGCAGACGTGCATAAGAAAGCCATGACCGGTAAAGCCTGACGCAGCCTGCGTGTTGGCGCGACCGGTGCAGAAGAAGAGCTGAATATCGGGCCGATCGCTTGAAGGATCGGTGGAGATAAACGCGCCGCCTTCGCCGGTGGTCGATGAAAAAAGCCCGCGCTTGTTGAATACCCAATTGAACACGTGGCCGGCATTGCGCGGCGCCGCTCGCCAGGAGACGCCGTAAGGTGCTATAGATCTCGCCCGATATTCTATCGTGACGTCGAGGTGATCCTGAAGATTCTCGCCCACTCCCGGAAGGTGCGCGACGAGGGGAATGCCATGGCGTGAGAGCTCTTTGGCGTTGCCGATACCCGACAACATCAGCAGATGCGGCGAAACGAAAGAGCCTGCTGAGAGGATGACTTCGCGACCGCCCACGACACCTTGCTCGCCATTCCGCCGGAAGGCGATACCGGTCGCCTTTCGCGCCGCAAACACAATGCGCGTAACCTCGGTCTCGCTCATCACAATGAGATTCTGTCGATGCCGTACCGGATCGAGATAGGCTCCTTCGGAGGTAACCCGCTCACCATTCTTCTGAGTAAAAGTATAGAGGCCAACTCCGTTCTGGCGCGCGCCGTTGAAATCGGCATTGAGCGGGTGACCGGCCTGCTGCGCAGCTTCAAGGAAGACCTCTGCCATAGGATTGACGCTCCGCAGTGGAGCGATGTTCAGCGGCCCGCCTAAACCGTGATAGGCCGGATCGATCTGCCCTTCGAGAGGCTTGTCGCCGAAACGTATGTGGCGGGCCGATCCCGGCTCGGCCAGAATATCGAAGCGCTCGAGCTTGCGAAAATAAGGAAGCAGGTCGTCGTAGCCCCAGCCCGGATTGCCGCGGTCGCGCCAATGGTCGAAATCCTCGCGCTGGCCGCGAATGAAGATCTGACCGTTGACGTTCGTCGAGCCCCCTGTGCCCTTGCCGCGCGGCAAGGCTAGTGAACGCCCCTGCAGGCCGGGCTCGGGTTCGGTTTGGAACCAGGACATGAATTTCGTGCCGCCAAGAAAGGCAAGCGTCGGCGCCATAAAGGTCACCATGGCCAGGGGGATACGGACGATGGCCTTGCGCGCATTGCCATCCACCCCTGCCTCGACGAGACAGACACGTGTAGCCGGATTTTCACTTAGCCGATTTGCAAGCACACAGCCCGCGGCACCCCCACCGACAATGATATAGTCGAATTCGGGCAAGGCTCAGATATCCTGAATTTGCGGCAGGATCACGAGATCGCGAATGGTCACATTTGCCGGCCTCGTCAACATAAAGATTACCGCATCGGCGACATCTTCGGACCTCAGGCCCTCGCGCGACGCAACCTTCGTGTCGATGGCGATTGGATCGGTGTAGCCCCATAGCTCATTCAGCACGACGCCGGGCGCTACCGAGCCAACTCGGATATTGTGCCACATCGTTTGCCGCCGCAATCCGTGCACGAAGGCCTGGATCGCATGTTTGGATGCTGAATAGATCGGCTCCCAATGGATGGCCTGATGCCCCGCAACCGAGGAGGTCACGACGATCTGCCCGCCGCCGTGGGCAATCATGCCAGGCAACACTGCGCGGACCAGCCGAAAAACCGAATTGACATTGATTGAAATCAGTTCGTCCCAGGCATCTGGCTCACCCTCTGCGACGTCGCCGGGGATGTAGAGGCCGGCGTTAGGCAGGAGAATGTCGATACGACCGAAGTGCTGAGTTGCGGCATCGACAGCGTTTTGGAGGGCGTCGGGTCTAGTAAGATCCGCCGGCAACACGATGACATCACCACCCGCCTTGTCGGCCACTGCCTCAAGCCGTTCTGCGGAGCGGCCGATAAGTGCCAGCTTCGCGCCCTCTTCTCGCAGAGCCAATGCTGTTGCGCGCCCGATACCCGAGCTCGCGCCTGTGACGAGCGCGACCTTGCCTTCAAGTTTCTGTCCCAAGATTTCCTCCACATCGGCGGGATCTTGGAAAGCCCTCGCCGATGGGAATGCTAGGCAGGCTGCTTCTACCCGTCAATAAAAAGCTTCGCCGATATTAGCTTCACGGTCAAAGCATCAAACCCACCGTCGTGGGTCCACGATGCAACCGCTTGGAAAAACTCGGGCATCGCTCCGTGCACCACGTGCCTGTGAATTTCACCACCGGGCGCAGACCAGAATGTGGAGCGATCACCCAATCTGGTCTCGATCAGCTTCCGCGTTTGAGAGCATTTTGGTCGGGAAAGATTCATGACCTTGTCTGCTCACCGGGCGCTACCTCCGCCGCCATCGCGAGATCAAGCCACCAGAGGCCGTTCGCAAAATAATTTCTTGAAAAGTGCCTCCAATACTCATGCCTTGATATCAAAGCGATCGATTTGACGGGAGCGATTAGCAATGCCGGCGGTCACCATTCGCAATCTCTCGGATGAAACACATTGTGCCTTAAGGGTGCGTGCAGCTCATCATGGCCGAAGCACCGAGGTCGAAATTCGTGATATTATTGAGATCGCGGTTCGTCCGTCTGAACGCGTGAAACTCGGCTCTTTAATTGCGGCCATTGGTAGGGAAGCCGAGCTTTCCAGCGGCGACGTTGAAGCCTTACAGCAAAAAAATCGCGATTGACGCCCGCCGAGCTTTCTTCCGGAACCTGCTTTTAGGGGAGATCAGCTTCAACGAGGTAGCGTGTCAGCGCCGCCGTCGACATTTCACGCGCAAGGCCTGCTGCCTGGCCCGACCACATGTTGCTGAAGTCGGATCTGGCGTTTTTCTCGGTGAGCGCACGCAGCGGCGCAAGCGCGCCGCCCGCCGTCGGAAAGGCCGGTGCCAGATTAGACATCGGTCCGATTTCCCGCATCAGCCGATTGAAGATGCCGCGGGCCGGCCTGCCGGTGAAGAGGTTTGTCAGTGCCGTGTCATCGCCTTGGGAGGCCTGAAGTGCCTTGCGGTGAAACTGGCTGATCTTGGCTTCAGGGGTCAGCAGATAGGCGGTCCCGATTTGAACGGCCGATGCACCGAGTGCGAAAGCTGCCCGCACGCCGCGAGGATCGGCAATACCACCGGCCGCGACAACAGGAACGGACACGGCATCGACAATCTGCGGAACAAGGGCGATCGTGCCAATCTGCGTGGACATGTCATCGGAGAGAAAGTTGCCGCGATGGCCGCCGGCTTCCTGGCCCATGGCAATGACGGCATCGATGCCACGCTCATTTAGCCATTTGGCCTCGGCGACCGTCGTTGCTGAGGCGATGATCTTCGCACCGGTTCGCTTGACCCGCTGAAACAAGGCTGCGTCAGGCAAGCCAAAATGGAAGCTCACAACTTCCGGCCGATAGTCTTCAACGACGGTGCAATAGGCGTCGTCGAATGGGGCGCGATTGGAAGACGGAACCGGATCTGCGGGATCGATACCCATTTCGACATAGTAGGACGCCAATGCTGAGCGCCAGGCCATCTGGCCAACCGGGTCGGGTTCCGGCGCGACGTGAGAGAAGAAATTGACGTTGATCGGCTTGCTGGTCGCGCTGCGGATCTGGTCCAGCGCGGCCTTCATCGCATCGATCGAGAGCATCGCTCCCGGCAGCGACCCGAGACCGCCCGCATTGCTGGCGGCAATCACCATTTCGGGCGTCGTTGCTCCGGCCATCGGTGCCTGAATGATAGGCAGCTCGATGCCGAACAGATCGAGGATGCGCTTGTCTTGCCAATTACCCATGCTCGAGACTCCATTGCTGTTTTGCATATGAAGCACCCCGGCCTGAGGGGTCGAGGTGCCGGTCACATTCCAACGTCCGGCTGCCAATGCGCCGGAAATATTGTCACTTTGACTTGGCTTCGGCCATCTGCTTTCGGTATTCCGGCGTCGTCACACCACCGACGCCCCAATTCTCGAGCTCCACCTCATCGATAACGACGAATGTGGAATTGTGCGGCTTGCCCATGACTTCGAAAAGCAGGTCGCTGACCCCCTTGATGAGGGCCTTCTTCTGCTCGGGCGTGGTGGCCGATGCCCCAGGAGCGGTGCCTTCCCTGGTAACCTTGATATTGACGTATGGCATTTGCGTTTCCTTTCCGGGTGCTGATGTTACAATCGCATTGGCACGCAGCAGCCTTGGTCAAGCTGCGATCTTGAAGCTGACAGATTTTCATCTTTCGAACCGCCGAAGCCGGGAGGCCATGTTAGACTGCAAGAAGACGCTCGCCAGTTGTTCCTGGCTTTAGCGGTAGTGGTCCGAGATTCGATCATCACCGCCGGTCCGCCGACAAGCGTCAATTTCAGTTTGGATAGGGGCATCGGATATACTTTCCGGTTCGCGTTCCACCCACCCTAAATCCGTTCGATAGTTAGGATAATTCGCAATTGTCGCTCAATCGCTGAGAAAAAACGCACAGCAATCGAACCGCCCGCGGCAGGATCTCTTTCCACCGTCTCATCCATTTCGCGGCGAAAGATTAGGCCAAAGGGACAACAATCCGGAAGGCCGCACCGATGTCTTGCGGTTGCAGCAAGGTTATCTCGCCCCCGTGCGATAGTAAGATCGTCCGCACGATACCCAATCCCATTCCCGTCCCCCCGCGACTGCGGCGAGTTGAGAAAAACGGCTGAAACACACGGTCGCGGTCGGCTTCGGAAACACCGCCACCGTTGTCGCGCGCGATGATGACTGCCGAGCCGGATTCGGTGAAGGCCTCCAGATCGACTCGTCTTGCCCCGTGTTGCGTGGCGTTCTCTGCGAGATTTGCAAATACGATGTTTGCAGCTTCCAGAGGCAAGGCCAAGCGCAGATGTGTTTTACCTGAGGCGACGATCTCGAGTTCCGGGAAGCGCTTTTTCAGGGCTGCCGCGATATCGTCGACGGTCGAGTGATCGACGGAATCGGGGACCTCGGCATGAGCGAGGTCTCTCAGCCGCAGCAACAGGGTATTTAGCCGTTCCGTATCTGCGATGATATTGGCGAGGAAATGCTGGCGCTGACCATTCGTCATCACCTGCTCGTGGAGATCGTCCCGCAGCAACTCCGCTGCCCCTTGGATAGCCGTCAACGGGGACTTCAATTCATGGGAGACATGCGCTGCGAAGGTGCGAACATAAGTGCTGCGATCCACCAGCTTGGTCGCCAGGTCCAGAAAGCTCTGCGATAGCGTCGCAACCTCTCTTGAACCATAGCTGGAAAGCGGTCGAATATCTCTCTTCCGGCCGCGGGCTATCTCATCTGCTAGGGCGACGAGCGCATTGATGGGGGCCGTGATATTCCGACTGAACACGTATGCGACGGAAAGCGTTACTCCCAGTGCGACGAACAGTGCACCGATCTTTGTCGGCGTCCAGAAGAACTGCGGTTCTTCGCTGTGAAATCCAAGGACAATAATGGCGATCGGCAAAATCATGGTCGCAACGAGCACGGCCGATGCAATCATCGCCATGGGCGGGCGCCATTTTGATTTGACCCGAGGCGCACTCACGATTTCTCCCTCGCAAGATCGCTGCTGAGCCTGAACCCAACGCCATGAACGGTCGTGATGATCTCCGGGGCTCCGGCGGACGTGAACTTGGCTCTGATGTTGCGGATATGACTGTCGATCGTGCGGTCGGCGACATAGGTGCCGGCGCCATACGCAGCCTCCATGAGCTGGTCGCGTGTGAAGACCATGCTTGGCCTTGCGAGCAATGTTTCGACGATGGCGAATTCGATCGCGGTTGCTGCGATCGCTTTGCCGTTGAAAGCGATGCTTCGTCCGGCTCTATCCAGACGGAGCTCCCCCGCACGCAATGTCTCGTCCCGTAGGTCGCCCGAAGACGTGTTCCCAGTACGCTTCAGGATCGTCTTGATGCGTGCAACCAGTTCTCGGGGACTGAACGGTTTCGTGACATAGTCATCCCCACCGATTTCGAGACCCAGGATACGATCGATCTCTTCGTCCCGTGCGGACAAAAACAGGATCGGCAGCGAGGATGTCTTGCGGATCTGACGACAGATTTCCAGGCCGTCGATATCAGGGAGACCCACATCCAAAACGATGAGGTCGACCTCGTCCCTTCGGAAAGCCGTCAACGCATCGGCTCCGCGCCCGACCGTTATCGCCTTCATCGCCGCCCGCTCCAGCGCAAACGAGATCACGTCGCGTATGTGAGGTTCGTCATCGACGACAAGAATTCGGTGCACTGCCAGTTCCTCAAATCTGCGATCCCGCCCGTGATATCCCTCTTCCATCATCTTGCAAACGGAATGGTTGAATTAAGGTAAGCCGCCATCCGGGCCCAGCGGTAGTTCCAACTGCGCCAATCGTCGGTCCGCGCATTGAACTCTGTTGCAAGCTCCATCCGGACCCGGTTGGCAAATTGCCTCTTTCCGAATTCGCTGGTCGAGGACGCGGCAAGATAGGTGTCGAGCGCAGGAATTGCCGAGGGGCCGAGGGTCGACAAGTACTGGATGTCCAACGGAACACCCGCCTGGCTGAGCTCTGCACAGTGCTCGACATTGAAACGCGCGATGAAGGCGGGAAAATCGATGAAGGCCCCGACATAGGTGACCAAGATCAAAATCATGAAGTTCATGGCGATGAGCCACCGGTTCGAGCGTCGGAATGCAATCCTTAGGAGGATCAGAACGAGGCCCACCGCCACTAGGCCCATCCATATCCCGGCTGCGACCCGTAGCCAGGTAAGGGAATACGCCTCGACGTAAAGATCGAGCCTTAGGATCGATGATGCGCAGAGGAGCACGTTCTGGCCGATCCAGACAAGGACCAGGTTTCGAATGAGCGGACTGCGATCGCCAGGACCGTCCCGACGCATGGCGATGAGAACGAAGGCGGCCGCAAGCAAAGCCGTTGCCAACAGCGGATAGGCACCTCGATGCGCATATTCGGCGTGGCTCATTGCGTCCGGAAGTTCGGCGCCACCCCAGAGATACACGATATCCATTGAGGTCTGAACAGCAAACAACACATTGAAGATAGCAAGCGATCGAACCAGCGAGCCATAATCGAAGAGCGATCCAACTAGGTTCCCGGCGGTGTGACCGGAGTTCGGAACTCGACCCCTTCGTCGGGCAAGCCGCGGCTTCATCAGTACGCCGACAGACCCGCCAATGGCGATCCAGAAGGCGATGCGCCAGGGATCCAGAAGTTGCAGCAAGAATGAGAAGTCGATGTCTTGCAACAGGGCCTCGATCACGGGATTGGCCGCCCTGAAGAGAAGGAGGAATGCTGCAGAAAGAGTTATCGGAAGAATCCAGACGGCGAGACGTTTGCCGAGCGGAAGCGCGGACGTGCGATCAAGCCGCAGGATGAAGAATTGGGGAAACACCCTGACGAATTGACGTGGAACCACCAGCACAAACCGAAAGAGGACAGAGGGCAGGGAGGTCCAGTTTCGTGGGAAAAGCCTCGCTGCCGCAAGAGAAGTGCAGATGACGGCTCCGGCAGAGAGTGCGATGGCTGCGGCCGTCGGCGCTTCCAGGAGCGGCAGCGACGCGACGATAGTCAGCCCGAGCAATTCTATCGGCGGCCCTGCTCTAAGCGGCTTGGTGGTCCAAAGCATGGATGCGGTTGCGGCGGAAATTGCGAAGAAAAAGAGATTGAGACCGAGCGAATTGCCATAGAACAGGATGTCCGCAAGCACAACAAGACCGAGGCAAACGATCCTTCGACCTTTGTCGTACGCGTTCGGGAAAGGGGTGCTCAGATGGATTTGAGACTGCACGCTTGGCTCTCCTGGGTTTGCCGTCCCGCAGCGATATTGTTCGCAGACGATTGAGGATCGATGCCGTCCGCCAAGGGCGGGTCCACCAGCCACCAGCCCTCGTTGAGAAGACGATATGGTAGTGTGGGACGGGGATGGTCGGATTGTTGGCTGTGTTTTTTCATGCCGACAATCTGCCGGGCCGAATTGCAGATTTTGTGCAGACGATGAGGAGTTATTCAGGTTTCGCGGCGAAGCCGAGACAATGCCTTCGCGGCATCCATCGACGCGAAGTCAGTCTTCGCCGTCACTGCCTGATTCTTTGAGACTGTCGCGGAAGGCCCACGCCGTCGCGCCGAGCAATGCGACCAGCCCCCAGGCGATCCATTTCTCGTCCACTTCGAAGTGCACGAGAAAAAAGATCGTGAAACCCGTCGAAACTGCGAATACCGCCGCTGGCACAAGCGCCTCCACACGAAATATTAGTTGAGCAATATATTTAGATCGAGGAATTATCAACAGGCGACCGTTGTTGATTACGCGACGGCGCACAGAGACGTTTCAGACCTAGGCCGGCGCCGCCCACAGGCAAAAGAAACCCCGCGCGGCTGGGGCCTGTGCGGGGCTAGTTGGAAGGTCTTTCACCATGGTCGCCTGGACAATAGGCGGCGACCCTGTCCAAGCGGCATCGGTAAGTTAATTTGATATTCTGATTGAACGCAATTCGTCCTCGCGAGGTACTCCATCTGGCGATCAGAGCGGAGCGTCGCGCCGAAATGGTCCGTGCCAATGGGCGGTGATATCGCCGGTTCATGCGAAGCTGCGAACGCTGGCCGGTCATCTTTCCAAAGCTATTAAATATCTTTTTAGTTATTTAGGATTCAATCTGTTGCAACGGTGCGATGCAGGCACCTGGCCTGCGCAGGAAGCGCATTCCCCCTTTTAGCTGAGGTTTGCCGCGGAACTCCCGCCGCCAGAAAGTGAATCGCACGATGAAGAATCTCAAGATCTCTCGCCAGCTGCTCAGCGTGACGGCTGTCCTGATGGCCGCTTTTATCACAGTTACCTGTTATCAGATCCATAGCTCCATCAATGCGATCTATGATGAGCGCTACGGAATGCTGCGCACGCAGGTGGAGTCTGCAATATCGATTCTTCAGTCCTATTATACCCGCGAAAAGTCCGGCGAACTGAGCCATGAACAGGCACAGAAAGCTGCTTTTGCGGCAGCCGCCAACATGAAATTCGAACCTGCCGGCTACGTCTTCGGTCTTGACTACGACGTGACGACGATCTTCCACTACAATCCGAAGCTCATCGGCGTTCCGCAGAAAGGGCAGCCGGACAAGACTGGCCACCTTTTCCGCGAAGACATCGTGGCGAAGGGCCGGGCCGGCGGCGGCATCACGGAATACTACTATGGCAAGCCGGGCATGCCTGAAGACCAGGTTTTCAAGAAGGCGGTCTACTCGCGCGCGTTTGAGCCCTGGGGGGTCGTCGTCGCGACCGGCGTCTACACCGACGATCTGGATGCCAAGATCAATGATACAATCCTTGCAGTGACAGGCATCGGTATCGTGGTCTTCCTGATCGCATTGGGTTTTGCCTTCTTCGTGATCCGCGGCATCTCGAAGCCTTTGGCCGACGTGCATGAGGCCCTGAAGGCGGTTGCCGACGAAGATGTGAAGATCGCCATCCCGCATACGTCGATGGGCAACGAGATCGGCAAGATGGCCAAGGCGACGGCGTCGCTGCAGGAGAAGGTGCGCGAACGCCACGC
>NZ_SLZG01000057.1 GCF_004341625.1 Rhizobium sp. BK376
TTCAAACAGCCTCCGGCCGAAGCCGAAATGCGTCGCCACTTCGGCGTTACGGCTCCGTCTGTTCACCAGATGGTGCTCACCCTCGAGAAGGCGGGCTTTATATCCCGCGTGCCAGGCGCCGCACGCAGCATCCAACTTCTCATCCCGCCAGAAGCCCTGCCCATTCTACGATAACACAAACCGTCATAATCTCTGTGGCGAGGTACTAGGCTACGCGGTCAAGCTTCTCAGCGATGCTGTGTGCAGCGCCGCCGATGAAACTCACGACGCGACGCTGCAGCTTCTCACGGATCGGTTTTCGGTCCAGGTGGAAGTGCTCACAGCCGAGAGGTTCCTAAGGCGTCCATAGCTGCATCACTCCGTCGCCGGCGTTGACGATCAACGGCGGCCTCCTAGCTAATTAAGGATGGAGGAGCGATGAACAAACCGCCTGATTTCCGAGCAATGTCCGAAGCCGTGCAGAACTGGTATCACTACTACGGAGTGCCACCGGACGAGCAGTCCTCACAGTTTCTCTGCACCGCGGTGATGAACCTCTACAACGAAGGTTATCGGAGCGTCGACGACCTCGCGACCGCCCTGATCGGCACCTACATCGGCATTTCGTCCACGAAGGTAAACGCTCCCACGTCCTCGGCCATTCACTAATGCGGGTAGGCTCCCATGAGCGACAATACTGTCTCGAAGTTCTTCTCCGAGTTCGCCGGCGCCGTAGCCGACCGGTCAGGCACGCCCGTCACCTTCGTGCTTGCCGTCGCCCTGGTCGTCGTCTGGGCCCCGTCCGGGCCGTTCTTCGGCTATTCCGAGAACTAGCAGCTTTTCATCAACACCAGCACCAGGATCATCACCTTCCTGATGGTCTTCGTGCTGCAGAACTCGCAGAATCGAGATGGCAAGGCACTACAGGCGAAGCTTGACAAACTGATCCTGACGTCGCAGGCACAGAACAAGTTCGTCCGCATAGAAAAGCTCGAGGAGGCCCAGTTAAGGGAGATGAGCAGGACGCTGGCGGAAAAGGGCGAACTCGTCGAAGACGTCACGGACGACAAGGCGAAAGCGCGCGAGACCGGTTAGGCCTCTTCTGTTCGATTCTCGATGATCGCCTCAAGTTCCTTCCGGGATTGAACCGGAAACCATCTCCGGCGACCACGCTTCATCCCTTTCTTGACAGTGCCTTGAGCGTCACAACGCACTTCGTCTCCGACTCCCTGTCGATGCTCGCGAAGTCTTCGCCATACTTCTGGCTGGACCCATGTGATTTCCGTCGCCGAACGGCCGAGATTATCACGGTGCCTGCGGGCAGGGTTCTCGGCAATATGTCTCCCGGCTCTCCCATGAAATTTATCTAAAGTTGTAGAGTGCTTTCGGGTCGGCTTTGGACCGCGGGCTGTAGGGCAAAACGAACGGCAACGGATTGCGTAGATGCTACGATCACAATCCGAGGTGTCTTTCCGACCAAGGTCCTACCTATGGAACCCGCCCCAAACTTGTCCGTTATCTGGCCACGGTCAGAGGACCGGTTTAGATGGAGGATCAAATGCTTCGCAAGATAATTGTAGGTGCGGCGGTGTCTGCAGCCCTGATGTCTGGTTCGGCTTTCGCCCAGTCTTCGACAGTCAAAGGTGCTGCCGGCGGGGCTGTCACAGGGGCAATCGTCGGAGGGCCGGTTGGAGCTGCCGTGGGCGGCGTTGCTGGTGCAGCTATTGGCACGGCCATCGATCCGCCGCCGCAGAAGGTGGTGACCTATGTTCGGGAAGCTCCGGCGCCTTCGGCCCGGGTCGTCGTCAGGGAAAAGGTCGTGGTCGGCCAGCCCCTCCCTGAAACCGTTGTCGTGAAGCCCATTCCCGATGATCCGACTTATGCCTACGCCGTTGTCAACGACGAGCGGGTGATCGTCGAGCCGTCGTCTAGGAAGGTGATCCAGGTCATTAAGTAAGCATATGGGAGGCGCGGCACTTGCCGCGCCTGCTTCTCGCGCCCAACGCAGGATATCAACATGAAGGCAATCGCAACAGTGGCATTTGGTATGGCGAGTTCCGTCGGCGCGTGCATCACTGCTGCTTCGCTCGCGTCATTTGTCATGGCGGATCCACGGTCGAGCGAATCCGCTAGCCTGTCCGCCCCTGACTTATGGACGACGTCCCCGGTTCGCGTCGAACCCAGCAGCCAGCACTACCAGCGGTTACCCGCCGCCTATTCAACCTATGTCACTCAAGCGCCGACAGCCGAACATCGCCAAGAAGGCCCATTGCAAGAGAGGACCGAGGCTGCCCGGCCGGTCATGTCGACGGCGCACCTCGATTGGTGCGCTGCTCGTTACCGTTCTTTTGATCCCGCTACCAACAGCTACTGCTCCTACAGCGGCGAGACACGTAGCTGCACGTCTCCATATGCCGCCGCGCAAATCGGCCAGGAAGGCTCCGTTGCTCAGCTCGCCAATCGCGGTCACGAAATATCCGCGCTTAGTCGTGCCGATGCTGCCTGGTGCGCTGCACGGTATGCATCCTATAGGCAAGACGACAATAGTTATCGGCGTTACGATGGTCCGCGTCGCAGATGCGTCCCTCCTTCACATGCAGACATGGCGTCGGCGCGAAACGATACTCACCGGTTTTAGACCGTCACGCAAAGTCGGGGTCTATGATCCCGTGATTATTCTCTAACGGCGTTCCAAAGCGGCGCCCTTGACGCAACCAATGTTTCGTCATTCAAAAGCGGTTCGAGCGCCCATGCGACGAGACGTTTAGAATTAGGAAAAATCCAATGGCGGGACTGCTTCAACTGTCGTCGAATGTATGGCGGGCGGAGCGGGCTGACGAATTTGCGATCGTAATTGACGCAGACGATTATTTCGCCGCGGCCCGGGCGGCCATGCGATCAGCCCGAAAGTCGATTTTCCTCGTGGGTTGGGATTTCGATGCATCGATCACCCTCGGCCGCCCGAGCGAAGATTATGAGGGGCCTGCACACGTTGGGGATTATCTTCTTTGGCTAACCGAGGAAAGCCCGGACCTGGAAATACGGCTTCTCCTTTGGAATCCCGGTTTTCTGTCGAACTGGGCGAAACTCTCAAACCTTCCTTATCTTTTGCGGTGGAAGCTCCACGGCCGGATAACCGTTCTTCTGGATGGAAATCATCCCGTCGGCAGTTCGCACCATCAAAAGATCCTTGTCATTGACGATGCGATCGCTTTCTGTGGCGGTATCGACGTCACCGCAGGGCGCTGGGATACACGCAAACACGTGGATGATGATCCGCTCCGCAAGCGTCCGAATGGCGCCTCTTACGGACCTTGGCATGACGCTTCGAGCTTTTGTGCGGGACCGGCTGCAAAAGCGCTCGGCGACCTCTGCCGCTCAAGATGGCGATCCGCGGGCGGCCAGCAATTGGCACCGGTCGATTTTCCACATGAGCCGCCATCCCTCAAGGGCGCCGTCTCGTTTGGATCTGTGACCCTCGGCATTTCCCGTACAAGTCCTGCCTATGGAGATCAGGCGGGCGTTGCGGAGATAGAACGGCTTTATGTCGATATGATCATGTCGGCCGAGCGGGTCATATATGCGGAGAGCCAATATTTCGCGTCCCGTGTTATCGCTCAGGCTCTCGCCAGACGCCTTGAGGAAAAAGACGGTCCGGAAGTCATTCTCATCAACCCTGTTCAAGCAGATAACTGGCTTGGCCAACTTGCCATGGACACGGCTAGGGCACGACTGAGGGAAGCGCTGAGCCTCCATGATCCTCACGGGCGATTCCGGATCTATCACCCAGTGACCGCGAACGGCGTACCGATCTACGTCCATTCGAAGTTGATGATCGTCGACGATAAAGTCATCCGTGTCGGCTCCTCGAACTTCAACAATCGATCCATGCGTTTCGATAACGAGTGCGACGTTGCCTTCGAAGCCGGACAAGACGATCACCTTTCAGGCAAACTCGTTCAATTGCGCGATAACCTGCTTGCCGAACACCTCGGCGTCGATCCAGATGAAGTCACACAGACTGTTGCTCGGACGGCATCAGTCATTGGGGCTATCGAAGTATTAAGGGAGGTACGAACGGCGGGTCATCCGGGGAGCGGATCGACCCTCGTCCCCTATCACACCCCGGAAATATCGGATATGGAGCAATGGCTGGCGGACAACGAGATCCTCGACCCGGAAGGCCCCGAGGCTGTGATCGAGCCAATGGAACGGCGTGGGCTATTCCGCGGACACCTGATGGCACCGTTAAAGAGGAGTCGCAGTCAGTCTTAGACGGAAACCCAGGGAGATTGAACCCTGAGCGCCCGCTCAAGTAAGGGGCCACTCGTTCTTTCATTCCAGCAGCGCTATCCTAAGGTGCATGTCGACCTGGTCACCGGGGGACGGCTCGTCGATATCGTCGCGGCCGGTTCGACCTGGGCCTGAGGCCGGCCGATCTGGTCCCGAACGACATGATAGACGTGTTTATGGCCTGAAGCGCAGCAATGCAGTCATCGCGTCGCTAAAGTTCCTGCGCGCCCCTTGCAGGAGAAACCGGCAATGTTAGTCCTGGCAGAGTCAGTTCTTCAGCTTTAACGAGCGGGTCAAAAACCGTTCTGCCGATTCCGATGAAGCCGCCCCTTTGTTCCGAGATGATGTCGCCCCTTGATTCCGGGCTGATCTCGCCCCCTGTTTAGTGGGGTCTGCAGGCAGTGATTGTTGTCAGTTCATTTGGGCGGGGTGTCAAGCTTTTCGGGGTAGGTTTCGACGTAGGCTATCGCCGCTGAGTTCGATGCGGTGGGCATTGTGAACGAGGCGATCCAGTATGGCATCTGCGTACGTCGGGTCAACTATGACACCATGCCAGGCCGATACGGGAAGCTGGCTGGTAATGATCGTAGAGCGACGGCCGTAGCGATCTTCCAGGATCTCGAGGAGGTCGTGCCGCGCCTGTTCGTTGAGCGGTTCGAGGCCCCAATCATCGAGGATCAGGACCTGAACATGACCCAGTGTGCGTTGCAGCCGGGCATACCTGCCGTCGCCACGAGCGAGCGCAAGCTGGGCAAACAGTCTTGGGACGCGCTGATAGAGAACGGAACGATCGTCGCGGCAAGCCTTGTGACCGAGAGCGCAGGCTAACCAGCTTTTTCCGACACCCGAGGGTCCGCAAATGGCCAGATTGTCATGAGCGTTGATCCAGTCGCCGCCAAGCAGCTTCATGAAGAGCGCGCGATCAAGGCCACGCTCGCTGCGATAATCGACATCTTCGGGGGTCGCCTGGTGGCGCAACTTGGCGAACCGGAGGCGTGCGGCAAGCTTGCGATCGTAGCGGGAACTCCATTCCCGTTCGAGCAGCAGTCCGAGCCACTCGGCGTGCGAGAGATGTTCGGCTTCGCCGTTGGTAACGAGCTCCCCAAAGGCCTTCGCCATGCCGGCCAGGCCCATGGAATTGAGTTTGTCGAGTGTTGGATGAGCAAGCATTCTTCGTTCTCCTTAGTGGTAATAGCGAGGTCCGCGGATGTTTTCGTGATGGATCGGCTCATGCGAAGCCGGTCCATTGGTGGAGGCAGCTCGATCGAGATGATTGTCGAGGATGGAGCGCACGGAACCGTAGGTACGGGCTCCGATCTCCAGCGCGCGGCTGCAAGCAGCGTTCACTCTGTCGCGGCCAAAGCCTTTGTTCAGACGTATAATTCCCATGCAGGCTCGAAAGCCCTGCTCCGGGTGCGGCCGGTCGGCGAGAATCTTCTCGCATAGCAACGCAACCTCCGGCCCGATGGAAGAAGCGCGTTGAATGCGTTCGATCGTCCAGTCGGCAAAGCGGCGTGGGCCGAGGGCATGTGATCTGGGATCGTCGTGTGCTTACCGTTACCGCTGGAGCGGCGATGAGCGGCTAACCGACGCATTGATGGCAAAGATCGTCGCAGCGCGCGCCGAATTCCATGAACATATCCCCGCCGATCTCAATGCTGTCATAGAGCGCTACGATCCCGAACGCTTCATCGCATCGGCAACATTGATGGATAACGTGCTTTTCGGAAGGATCGCTCATCAGCAGGCGGATGCGCCGGAGCGCATTCATTCCATCATGCGCGATCTGTTCGATCGGCTTGGGCTGCAGGATAGCGTATTGTCCATCGGCCTTGACTTCGATGTCGGCTCGGGCGGCAAGCGGCTGACGATCGTCCAACGGCAAAAGCTCAATCTTGCCCGCGCCTTGCTGAAGCGCGCGGACTACATGGTTTTCAATCGTCCACTGCTTGGGCTCGATCACCGCTTTCAGGACCAGATCGTGCGCAACGTTCTGAACGATCTGCACGGGGACGACTACAAGCCGGCGATCATCTGGGTTCTCTCCAATCCGACCTTGGCGGAACTCTTCGAGCGCGTTCTCGTTTTCGATCATGGGGCCCTGGTCGAAAGCGGCACAAGCAACGATCTTTTAGAGAAGAACGGTATGTTCAAAGAACTGTTATCGCAAAAATCCAAGGCGGCTTAGCCGAGGTTTGAACGTCTATGCTTCTGGAAAATGAAATCGTAACCTGGCGCCGTCGTCGTCGCGGATTCGGACGAGGGGACATTGCAGCTGGCGCGGAGGAACTCGGGCGCCGCGCGCTTGCTGACGAGGTCGGTCCGTTCGCGATCCCCGCGGCCTTCTCCGAGATTGGATTCGCGAACGCAGGCTTGTGCCAGTCCTCACGAATTACCAAGCGGTTGGCAACGATGTTTTTGCATATCCGGAAGCCGGCCAAAGCCTACTACGGACTTAGAACTTGTAACCAACCATAAGACCGGCGCGGGTCATGCCGCCATTCGGGCCGTCGCAAAGATTGGCGTGCGAGGAGTGGGCAACCTGCGCCATCAGGCTCCAATGGCTGTCGAAATTATAGCCGGCGCCGAGATATTCGTGGAAGAGCAAGTGACAGCCGAGCTTCGGACCATCGTTTTCGTCCGTCAGGTTGCCGTTATGGACGACGCCGCCAAAGCCAGCTTCGGTAAAGAAGCCGTTGGGATTCGTCAGCGTCCAGGTCAGACCACCATAGAGCTGCTGCGCTGCCGTGCGGGTCGTGCCGATCGACGTGCCGATATGGATGCGCGGATGGAGGAGCTGGCCTTTCCAGTCGTCGGCCGGATTATAGCCAAACGGATTGAACAGGACCATCACGTCGGGCATGACGCCGTCTTCGCGATCGTGACCGTCCTCAATCGAACCGCTCAAGCCAAAGCGCAATTCATCAAAAATCTTTGGGGCGGGAGCAGGCGCGGGGGCTGCGGGAGGGGCCGATGCAGGCTGAAGATCGGCACCAGAAGCTGGCTGATAGGCAATAGCAACTGAACTCAAAAGCACAAAAGCGGACAATGCGTTTCTCGAAAAACGTCTAACAAGATCGACGTGAAGGCTCATGCAAGAATCCTCAAGAAACCCGCGGCTCGCGGGCAGGCTACGCGACTCCTACCATCGCCAACGAGATGTTAAAGAGAGTTCGCATTTCGAAGAGGTATTTGAAAACTCTGATGTAAAACCGCAACAGCAGCCGTTGCGCTAGCAAAATCAGCCATAGCTACCGTAGCTTGCAGAGCCGTCATCGAGTTATCGCAGATGACGGTATGGCCCAGCTGAGCCAGCCAAGCGCTTTTGACATCTCGACAAGGACCCAAGCGAGCCCGAGAACCCAAACGATAGCGAGAGCGAGCATGAGAACTATATCAAGAATGGTTTTGATCATGCGTCTAGTTTTGTTCTGCGGAAATCGATCGACGAAGCGACCCGGTCGCTGGACTATAGGGACGATGACCGCAACTGCGCCAGACTGGTTGAGAAATTCACCGTCATCCCCGCTTCGGAAGGTAATATGCAGGCGGTGACCGGACTATTGGAGGTCTCCGTCTGGTGCCGCTACAGCAGCCCCGGAACCTTAGTGGTGGAAGCGATTAAGCTTTGACGTGCCTTAACGAAATCATGGACGAGTCCATCGATTTCGGTGGCCACTTGAGCCGGTTCGTAAGCTATTGGAGTTGCCTAAGGCGCTGGTCAGACGGAAACCAACCCGGCCTGACCAGAATAGGCGGGATTTCAGATACCATCCAAGTTGCGTAGGCGGCGTTGCCTGCGCAAACTCGCCGCGGAGAATCGAAACGGTGCCCGCGTTGGCCGGCTCGACGGAAACCAGATCAGCCGAATAAATGGTCCTCCATTTGCTGCGCCTACGTCTCTGCCGCCTAATGTACGGCGGGTGGAGCGGGCTGACAAATTTGCGATCATAATTGATGCACACGATTATTTCGCCGCTGCCGGTGCGGCAACGCGATCGGCCCGAAAGTCGATTTTTCGACCCACAGAAATCTTTAAGATCGTCCTGCGTCTTGTCTAGTGCAGTTTCGGCCAGTAAGGGTGCGAAAATGCGGAATCGCTGTAGTGATTGCGGTTGGCTACCGTCTAGCAAACGACGCGTTTAAGGGAAGTGCATGTGATCGACATCGATGCTTCTTCGACACTGCTGGCCGCAGTCGCCAATCCCCATCGCCTGACGATAGTTCTCCTTCTCTGTGAACGAGAACTTTGCGTCACCGACATTTACGAGGCGATAGGCCTTGATCAGTCGGCCGTATCCCAGCATCTGAGGAGGTTAAGGGACGCGGGCGTTGTCAAAACGCGCAAACACATGCAGCTTGTTTTCTACAGATGCGAGAATGTCGCCGTAAAAAGTTTGATTGATACGTTAAAAGAACTGTTCCCCTCCCTAGAACCTCCTCGGCTGCGGAACGAGGCAAACATTGAACTGCGTGCAACAGTTCATGGCATCAGTGCGGTCAGATCCTGATCCATTCAGCTTAGGGGTTCGCGAAAGAATGGACTACGTCCCAAGCCGGGCCCCGGCCGCGGACGGTGGGATCGAACGCAAATCCGAGGGCTGGACCTGAAAAATTCGTCATCATGATTTGTCGCAGCTCCGTAACGAACGACAACGCTCTGGATAGGCATTTGGTTCGTCCGGGCGACAATTGCGTCCACGGCGCTACCGGCCACCCGCAGAATCAGGAAACGATCATACCAGCGGTAGAACGTCAGCCTGGAATGCCGAGCTTATCGAGGGTCTGCTTGGTTGACTTATCCGACTGTTCGACCAGCCGGATGATCTCAAGTTTCTCGGTGACAGAGTATCCCATTCGTCGATCTTGAACGTGCTGCTAGACCATTTGCATGCTGCGGCGGAGCGGCCGAAGGGTCGCCCCGGCAGATTGGTCATATCGTGGCCGCTAAAGCGGACGGTGCCGCCTGTTGGCTCTTCAGACGCAGAAGCGCCAGTTCAAGAGCAGACAGCTGCAATCAGACGTTGCGCTCCTTTAGGTCCCATCTGCACTTTTGGCGAGCACGACGGTTTGGCCGCGTCCGAAGCAGACGTGAGCCGGGGTGAGATTGTCGAGGCTTTGGTGGTATCGGCGATGAGTGGTGTTCGACAAAGGCTGCGATCTGGGGTGGGGGGCTCCCAAATTTGCCGGAAGATATCGAATGGGAGCGACAGCTTAAATCAAAGCGCAAACCGAGCCGGAAACTCAACAGGGCGACCCGTCCCATCGCTGTAAAGTGATCCATCTGGTGATGCCGCACAGCCTCCACTCCTCGGATACTAACGGCTCGGCTAATGGAGGACGGCCTCCCTGCTTTTTTTCGCAAGAACGCGCTCCACCGTACCGATCAAGCGGCCCGCGCGGCCTAGGACGACGACGCCGTAATCGGAGACGGCGAGGTCATTTGCCATTCGGTCGACTGCACGGGAAAGATCGGCGATTGCATCCGCAAGGTCCGCCAGCCCAAGACGGGATGCCGTCGCCGCCAGGCGTCGGAGGCAGTCGGCGTATCGGGAGGCGAGGGCAAGCCTATCGCTCACAAGATCTTGTTCTACGGCCTGAGGGGTGCGGGAATTTAGGTCGCCCTTCATGACAGTGCGCCTCCAGGGCGCCGAGAACCAATGCGGTCGAGCGCCTTGAGAGCCTCCACGGTGTCGCGATAGCGGACTGACGTCGGCAGTTGAGCGGGATGCCTAAATTCCGGCGCGGATTCGACCGAATAACGATCCGACGCGCACGAGGCCAGGATGGAACGCTTTCCCTGCGCGTCCAGAAGCTGGCATTCGAGAATGTCTTCAGGACGAGTGAAATTTCGGCGCAGGATTTCCCACGCAGTCATTATGTCGACCGGGATCGGGCTCGACTTGCCGTTGCCATTCGTGTTCATGTTAATCTCCCAAAAATCTCCAGGGGCGGATGAAAATCTCCAGGTAGGGAAGCCGACGCCTGTCTCGGCGCTGGAATTCCCGCTTTTGTCGGCCCAGCTACCGTGCCGACCCACATAATTTATTTTCGGCGACAAAGGGGTTCAATATCCCGCCAAGGAAAATTTGGCACTCCCAGCACACGAGTGCCAAACTGAGTATTGAAGCCGGGTGGGGCGATACCTAGTTCCTTGATGACGGCGCAGTGCCGTGCGGCTTCAGGGAAAGGAGAGCTAGTCGCAAATGCATTTCGTAAATGATATCAGTGGTCTTAGCATCGAAGAACGCGAAGAGGTCTTCCTCGATATAGCCAGGAACCTCGACAGGACTGCGATGGAGGCTCTCTTCGAGGGCAACGTGAAGTTCGCCCAGTTTTTCAAGAATGTGGCGGAAGCGATGTTCGTCAAGGCCGATGAGTTCGCCCGTGAGGATGTGCAGGCGGCACATCATGTCCTGGGTCAGGCCACAAATCTGCTTCGACAGTTCGAGGACAGCCATCCCCACCGGTGGCGGAGCATCGCAATTCATTAGCAGTCTACTGGGGCCTAGTACCAGGCCACAGAGATTATGACTCTTTTACAGGGTAAGCTTTGCGGAGTTTTTGGCGGGCATTTTCGGTTGTGAACATCCATTGGATCTTTGCGCCATGGGCGTTGCGTTGCTTCTCCCAGGCTGCGACTTCGTCTATTATGGTGTCTTTGCTGTCGATACGACGGTCGAGGCATTGGCTCCGCAGGACACCGATCTCGATCTCGACC
>NZ_SLZG01000058.1 GCF_004341625.1 Rhizobium sp. BK376
TATCGACGACCTGCTGCCCTTCAACTATAAAAAACAGACCGCATAAGCTGCCGCTTCAAGCCGATTTACGACGTGCACTGAAAAGCGCGCTTACCCCGGATCGAAATCGCCGATGTGCGTCAGTACACGACAGGCGCAGTGCACGTCGCTGTGACAATAATCAAACAACAGGATCAGGCTAAGCGAATACGCGTGACGAAAAGGATCAAGCGCGAATGGGCTCCGTTATTCGTCGAGCTGGTCAAGCGCCGAGAGATGGGCGTCATCCAACCTGAGAAGGGTGTGCCCCCTCGCCTTCTCTTCGGGCTGACACCATCCGGTGTTAGCCAGGCAATCCTTAAGCTCACATCGGAGGTGACCGGGGAAGGCTGGTCACCGACCGACCTCAGACATACTGCGGCACAACGCCTTGCAGACGGCGGCATCTCGCACGTCGGATTAACAGAGTTCATGGGTCATTCCAGCGACCGTATCGCCAACGTCTACTTCGACGCGTCGCCGTCGCAGGCCAAGCACATCAACGATGCCCTCGCTATCTCACCCATCTACAAAAACGTGGCCAAGATCGCGACGACGAGGACCATCGACAAGGAGATGTTGCTGGGTCTTCCAGCCGAAAAGCAGATCGGCGGCGTGCCTCACGGGATTCCTATTGCTGGAATAGGCGGTTGCAACCTGGGTCAAAACCTCTGCATGAAGAACCCAGTGTTGGCTTGCTACACCTGCTCTCAGTTCATGCCCCTCAACGATCCCGAAATCCATCAGGAGGTCGTGGACAGCCTCCGTCCAGTGGTGACGGAGTTCGCCGCTGCCTCGCGCAACAACCAACAATCCCCCGCGTACGCTCAATTGAAGAGCACCCTCGACGCCGCAAGACGTGTTGCCGAGGAACTGAAATCCGATCGTGAGGACGAAGGATGAACCCGTTCTATTCCGAATTCGTCGCCACGGCCAAGACGCTGGCTGCAGAGCGCAGCCTAAGCTGGAATCTGATCTTTGATGGTGATGGCAAGGTCAGCAAAGAGACAAGGTGGAACCTGACGGAGCTTAGAGGCGGGCTCTCCAAACCGGTCTTATGGCTCGGGCAGGTCGGTGTGGACGCCGCACCGTTCGAGAAACTAAACGATATCAGATTGGAAATGGGGCAAGGTCTCTTGCTGCCAAAGCCCATGTCTCCTCATTGGCTGGACTTCTTCCAGTCCGTATTGATCCACCAGCTTCTCCTCAGCCAGACGAAGCCTGGGAGCGCCGTTCAAGTGGGCGCTGGTATCCGGCGGCTAGCACCTGCCGCAGAGGATACGCCGCCATGGGCAGTCACCCCCGATCAAATCCAACAGGCCTACAATGCCGTTCTGCGATCCTCTGAATCCGGCAAGCAGGCGCTCGACTTCGTGACCATGATCAGGAACGTCATCGACAAACAAAAGCTTGCCGACATTC
Source organism: Rhizobium sp. BK376 (assembly GCF_004341625.1). Taxonomy (GTDB): domain Bacteria; phylum Pseudomonadota; class Alphaproteobacteria; order Rhizobiales; family Rhizobiaceae; genus Rhizobium. The sequence goes on from NZ_SLZG01000058.1 coordinate 1,441, forward strand.
CTGCTCTGGCCCGTTTCTGCCAGCCGTATGCCAGCAAGGAAGCGATGGCCGCGCAGCAGCGGGCCGACGCTGTCAAAGACCGCCAAAACGCCCACGGCGGCCGCGAGAGCCTGCGGCGCAGCCTAGCTGAACGGAAGTCGGCGTCCAAGCTTCCGGATGAAAAAGCATTCTGGGAGCTGGTGCGAATTGTGTTCACCGAGACGCCCCTGTCCTTCTCGGATGCGATCCGGTTTGCGGCGTTCGCAGTTCAGATCATCATGGGCTTTCGGATCGGAGAGGCCGCCCTCCTTCCACTGGACTGGAAGCGTTGGCGCGAGTACCTGGATGCCGACGGCAGACCGGCCGGAGAGCATGGTGGGTTCTCTCGCTCGCTGATCATCAGGTACTTCGCCGAAAAGCAGGAAGAGGATGATCTGGCCGAAGGCTTGGCCCTGTACGAGAACATCCAGCACGTTCCGCCGATGTTCGAGGAGATTTTGGTCGAGACCCTCGACCACATCGCGACCATCACTGCCCCACTGCGCAACCGACTGAAACGGCAGTCTGAAACGGGCCGCATCTTTCCCGAGTATGCCGAGGACGCGCTCGTTCCTGCCTGGGAGATGTATGTCCGCATGACAGGAAATGCTGTCTTCTCGGACGCAGAGGTTCCGCCGGAGCTGATACGGCAATACCGTGAGGGCTATGATCCCCAGTTACTTCTGGACATGCGCGAAATCCACTTGCATGGGCGTCCAAAAGGCATGCCTGCTTACTGGTTCAGGGGAGAACTAGCTTCAGTGCCTATAAGAGATGCCTTCGGCATTCCGATTATCGGTAATGTCAAGTGGCGTGAGGCGCTGGTGCGCGTAGGCGACGTGGAGAGTTACATCCACGAACATATCGGGACGAAGGTGTCGGACACGACACCAACTACTCTCACGGATGGCTCCAAGTTCTATCCTCATGAACTCCTGTTCCTTATGCCGATTAGGAACCTGATCGAGGGGCGCAACAACGGCCTTCTCGACACGACCATGTACTCGGCCATTGGCACCTTGGAAAAAGGTCCACTGAACGTGTCGTTGAGCGGCAAGGGAAGCGGCGAAACTCTCTTCCAGCGGTACGGCAAGACGGACGAGGACCGAGCGCTGACACTGACCTCTCATTCCCTGCGGCACCTTCAGAACACCGAGCTGTTCCGCCTTGGCGTCGCCGACACCATGATTACCAAGAAGTTCGGTCGTCGAAGTGTTCAGCAGAGCTACGAGTACGACCACCGAAGCCTTCATGAGGACATCGAACATATCGACGTTCCACCGGAAGCCGAAGATTCTCTCGGCGATAAGGCGCTTCAGGTCTACAAGATGATCGCCGCCAACAAGGTGCGTGGACCTATCGTCGATGAGTTCCGGCGTGTCCAGCGCGAGTATGGCGACGACGCAGCCTTCGACTACCTGAATGCCGAGGCGGACGGTCTCCATGTCACGCCCTATGGCCTGTGCGTGAATAGCTTCACCAGCGATCCCTGTCCGAAGCACCTCGAATGCTTCAACGGCTGCCTCCACCTTGCCCGAACCGACGTCGTCGAAGAACGCGTTCATCTCGAAAAGCTTCGGGATCGTTTTGCGAAGATCATTATCCCGTTGGAAGCTGTCCCTGAAGGCCGTCGATATGCGGGGTGGGCGAACCAGATCGCGCACGCCCGCATCCGCTACGAGAACATCGGCAAGGCGCTCGCGACGGAGCCCGGCGACCGCCCCTTCCCCGATGGCAAGGACCTGTCCGTGACGCCCGAGCAGAAGTTCGGTAATACCATCATCGACACGATGAAGCGCTTGAGGGACCTCGATGATTGATAAGAACGCCCATCTTGAGGAACTGCTGGAGGCGATGATCGCCGAGGACGAAACCATCACTGCCAGAGCCATCGTCCGGCGCAGCGGCGACGTCTTCAAGAACGCCACCGATATAACCCGGAATGTCGACCGTCGCACCAAGTTCGAGACTGCTCAACGAAAGCAGGAGACTATAAGGGTCGCGATTGGTCGCAGCAGCGGCAAGTCTCGCCCAGAGCTGGAGCGGCTGGTCGAAGTGAAGAACGCCGAAATCGACGAGCTTCAGGGCGACAGGCAGCTCATAATCGCCTCACATCGCATGATGATCCTCGCTGTCGCCGAAATGGGCGGCTTCTCGAAATGGAAACGGTTGTTCGAGGGATACCAGGCAGCAGTCGACAAGCTCGACAGCATGGATGCCATTCCTTCCGGCGAGGTGGTCGCCCTTCCTCCGAGGAAGCCCTGATGGCGCGGGGAACGGGCAAGAGCGGCGTCGAGGTCGCCCAGGAACATGTCGATGCCCTGGAGTCCTATCTGGAGAACCTTGGCGATCAGCCGCTTCCACGTTACGGCGGCGTCGAGCTGAACAAGAGTGCCATTGCCAAGGCCTGCGGCTTCGACCGTCAGGTCTTCCGGACCAATCCCCGCTGCGCCGAAATCCTGGGCAACGCCGACGACCGTGATCGCAAGGCCAACCTGACCCGCCTCGAACAGGCGGAAGCGGACCGCGAGCAGAAGGCAAAGGTCGATGGCAATCAGATGGCCTTGGAGGAAGAAAACCTTCGGCTGAAGGCGGAGAACGCCTCGCTCCGCCGCGACCTAGACCGCATGAAGCGATTGAGCGCGGTGATCGCCGAGACTGGGAGACTTCCATGATTGGGTGTTTGAAGTCTGGTCCTCGGAGCCGCGCCGTCGTGGCCCCGACAGGTCATGGGAGCTGGATCGCAGTGAATGAGGCACAGGGACCCGCGACGGCACGTCGTGGGTGGCCGCAGTGAACGGAGAGCCAGAGCCCATGACAGGGGCCAATCAACGACGGGGTGGCGCAGAGGGGCAGACGTTCCTGGTCCTTGGTGAGCGTTCTGAGCAGTCTTCCTGGGAGCTGTCCATCACGTCAGTCCATGCCAGCCGGTTCGGCGACCATGTCATTATCGGCCGTGACGAGACCGAACAACTCCGCCGCGCCCTCGTTCCTTCCAAGAGGTCGCCGCGTGATCCGGCCGTCGGCGAGACGTGGCGCGTCACAGGCTGGATTCAACTGCATCCAGAATATGGTCCGCAGCTTCATGCCGAGGTGGCCCTGCCCCTCGTCACCAAGGGGCGGGCGATCATCCGCCACCTTGCTTCCGACAAGCGCTTCGTCGGTATCGGCTGGGCGACAGCAGAGAAGGTTTGGGAGCGCTTCGGCGAGAGCATCTACGACATCATCCGGGATCGTGATCTGAAGGCGCTCGCAGAGGTCGTGGGGGCGGATCGAGCCATCGCCATCGTCGACGGCTTCGGCATGCTTGCCGAGGAGGTCGAAATCTTCCGATGGCTGGATCGTTACGGCGTCTCGCCCCGTGTGGCTGGTGCCGCTGCCCGTGTCTGGGGCCTCGGTGCCATCGGCCGCATCAAGGCTGACCCGTACACGATGACATTGCTGGAGCCATGGAAGGACGTCGACGCGCGAGCGCTCCGGCTTGGCGTCGCCCTCGACGATCCGAGACGGCTGATGGCCTCCGTAGAAGAGGCGTTGGCGATCCGCTTCCGGGGCGGGGACATGGCCTTCTCTTCCCCAATCCTGAAGCCTCTGGTGAAACGCCTGCTGGCACCTTGGACGGGCGATCCGGCGATTGCCATCGATCTGGCCTTGGCGAACGATCGCGTGGTGTCGCCGTCATCCGATCTTCTTCAGTCGAGAGCCTGTCGGTTCATGGAGGAAGAGGTCGCCAGACATGTCGACGAGCGCATCGGTCGCGAAGTTCCGGGATTCGACGGCAGGCTCGTCGTCGACGCCATGGCCAAGGTCGAGGCCGAGATCGGTTACTCCCTCACGGATGCACAGCGCGAGGCGGTCTTCATGGCCACGACCTGCGGCGTCTGCGTGATCAGCGGCGGCGCTGGCACGGGCAAGACGACAGTCGTCCGGGCGATCCTTGCCGCGTTGGAAGCCATCCGTGACGGCCTTCCGGCTTCGCAGCGCCATGGCGTCGAACACCTGCAAGTGGCTCTGGCGGGCCGCGCCGTCCGGCGGATCAGCGAGGCGACAGGCCGCCCGGCTAGCACCCTCTCGCGCCTGGTGCACGACATCGAGGATGCTGGCCGTCGTATCGAGGCGGGAACCGTCATCTTCGACGAGTCCTCGATGCTCGACACCCCGTCGATCTACCGGGTGCTCGCCCAGTTGCCCATCGAGGTCAACCTGGTCTTCATCGGCGATCCTGGCCAGCTTCCACCCATCGGTCCCGGCCTGCCCTTCCACACCATGGTCAAGGCGTCGAGCATTCCATCGGTCACCCTCGACGTCGTTCACAGGCAGGCTGATGCTACCGGAATTCCCGCCGTTGCATCCGCCGTGCGCACCGGAAAGGCGGTCGGTCTCCGGCGCTTCGATCCGAACGTCGCCCTGACACCCGGTGTCTATCTCTTCCCGGCGTCGAAGGACGACGTGGCTGGAAAAACGATAGCGGCCTTCCGAGCAATGTGTGGCCGGGCTCCAGCCTATGGCAAGACGGCCGTCCTGCACGAGATGGACGTCCAGATATTGACGCAAGTGAAGAACGGCCCCGCCGGGTCGAAGGAACTGAACCGCGCCGTCGAGGTCGAGTACATGGGTAAGCAGCCCAACGTCGAGGATTGGGGCCTGAGCCTTGGCTCGAAGATCATGTGGCTGAAGAACGACTACTCGAAAGCCCCTCAGCTCGACGCCGAAGGGAAGCCTGTCTCCGACAAGGTAACGGGCGATCCGATCTGCGCAGGCTTCATGAACGGCTCTCTGGGCGTCGTCAGCAAACCCCATCCCAAAGGTGCCTGGGTGCGGTTCGACGGCGGCGCTGAGGACGTGATCACCACGGCCGATCTCGAAAAGCTCACCCACGGCTGGGCGATCAGCGTCCACAAGGCTCAGGGGTCGGCATTCAAACGGGTCATCATCCCTGTCGTCCGGTCGAAGCTGCTGGACCGGACCATGCTCTATACCGCGATAACTCGCGGCATTGAGACCGTCGTTCTCGTCGGGGACGACGACCTCATCAACGAGGTTGTGTTGACGGACCCGAGATCGCTCGCTCGCGACCAAAGCCTAAATTTTGGTAGATAGAAGGCCGACAGCTCCAATAAATATTGCAGGCGACTAGCTCGCCTTCAAAGCCGTGTGCCATCCGACGTATTAGAAATTGGGGGCCTTGTCGAAGCTTCCAGGACTGTAAGCCTCGCCGTGTTGCAATCGATTTGTGCTTTTATCCCGTAAGGCAACGTTGCCATCGGCTGAGTGTGACCAAAATCAAGACCGGACAATACAGGCAGATGCGATAACCCCTCCTCAGCCAATACGTCTACAAAGACTTGTTCAATTTTGGTCTGATAACTCTCGTCACCAGCAGGATCGGGTCGAGCGATCAGAATGCCATTCAAGACCTTCAATATGCCTTGGGCAGCGAAGTTGCGAAGCCAGTACCTGATAAAGTTAGCGGGCGGAGCGTCTTCCGACGTCTCGTAGAATAGAATGGCTCCTGTCCAGACCGACATTGGCGGCCACCAAACGGTCCCCTTGAGCATCTCTAATACTTCGGAGCAACCGCCGATCAATCGGCCCGCAACCGTGCCTTTGCCCTGGAGAATCCGAGGGGTAGTCGGCGGCTGCAATTGGCGTGGTTGCGTTTGAGCAGACACATCGCTCCAGTCTGTCTTCTCCGTGGTCCAGCCCTCCTCGTTAAGAGGAATCTGACCTATGGGATCGGAGCTGAAAATCGCTCGTCGTACGCCGTTTATGGTGTACTCGTGCATGCCGCCATTCTCTGCAAAGCCGGACATGATGCTCGGCCCGTAAAACGAGACAATACCAGCAGCCAAGCATGCGAAATGCAGCGCTGTCGTATCAGAATATCCAAGAAACACCTTAGGATTCTCGCGTATTACATCCAAATCCAAATGCGGAATTAGCCTGATAGCGTCGCTCCCGCCGATTGTAGCAATAACACCTTTGACCGTGGGGTCTCGGAAGGCTTCCAACATGTCGGAAGCACGCGCAGCCGGATTGGAGGCAACCCATTCGGCCGGAGCCAAAGTGTGAGGCATCTCTACAACTTCAACGCCGAAAACTTGTTCGAGTTGTTGCTTGCCGAATTTATACCACTCCGGCAGAACCGATGGCCCTCCCCATGATGGCGATATCGCCGCTACCCGATCACCCGGTGCAAGTCGGACAGGTTTTAATACTTGGTATTGAAACGGCGACATTCACTTTAACCAGTTATGAAACCTCGGCTCCTGTTACGTAAACGGATTTATCCTACAGAGGCAACAACAGCATTCCGGAGGCGAGCTACAGCGTGCCAATGTGTTGCGTTTGGTGCCAGCGTCTGACGCAACAAACGTAGTTTTTTTGGGAGTGCAACGCATGCTAGCTAACGATAGCGACCAAAACGCCTGCATTCGAGGAGGATTTGATCACTCACTCACCCAGCTTCAAAGCCGAAACCGCACTCTTTGGAACTCGCGAGCGGTTTGCTGGCTGTTGCTTTTTGCCCTGTAATGACCTTTTAGGCAACGATGTGGAAACAGTGTAAAAGGTCATTACGACCGTTGCTTTTTTTCTTGCTGCGTTTGACTGTGCCGCTTCCGTACGCCAGCGAGAAGTCATGCCCGTCAACCTGAATTCTTCATTCCTTCCCCCATCCGATGCGTGGCCTTGCTGCCGTCGGCTCTTATGGAGCGCCACGGTTCTGGGCAACGATCTGGATCGACGTGTGCAAGACCAAGCTGGAGCCGTCTACACGCCGTAACCATCTGTCAGCGTTGGATCGCTTTTATGCTGGGGTCAAAAGGCAACGTGGCACTGATTGCCTTGACCAATTGATCGCCGATGCCGACGCCGATGCACTTGAGGATTGTCTTAGCGGCTTTCTTGCGCAGCTTCGAAACGAGGCTGCCGTCGACCGGGTCGACAAGTCGTCCACGTGGACATCCGTTGTGACGTTTGTGACGGAGATGTTACGACGTGCGGGCAAGGGTGATCGCCAGCCGATAGGCGGAACCCGTGCGCCACTCCTCGGCATGACCGAAGAACCAGTTGGTCATCTTCTCAATGTCAGGCGGAATTGTCGCCGACGCGAGATTGCGGGCGACCTCGTGATTGGACCTGATCTCAATGGCGCGTTCGACGTCGTGCGGCACCGTCGGACGTAGCACGAGGCGTTCGGTGAATAAGCGGATGGAATTGTTATCGGTCACTATCGGCCTCGCGAGCGGCATCGGATGGCGCGCGGTTGATTATGTTTCCTCAATCTTCCCATTGTGTAAAACAGCATACTTGACATCGGCTCGCCCAGCATCTGATCGCGGGGTGTCGAAGCGATCGCCCGCTGGCGATGACGGAAAGATGCAAATAACCGCGATTGCAATCGGACCGACCAAAGGAATCAGGCAAAGCAGCACCCACCAGCCTCGCCAACCGATGTCATGTAACCGACGTACCGTCGCAGTCCAGTTTGGGATGCAGAAGAATGCGAGAACCGACGCGACCAACCAACCTGTCGGGAAACCATGTAGATGTGGAATTTGGAAGACACCTTCCAACAAGCCAGCTGCCGCTGAAAACCCGAGCAGCCACAGGACGTAAATCCAATAGCCTTTGCGACTCAACCTCCCGGATAACTTGAAGTAATCCCGTAGAATGTCCGTCAGATAGTGCATTCGATCCCCCCAAGAATGCTCTATGCAACCCTACAGATTACTCCTCTCAAATCAACTACGACCAATTTCACGTACAGGCTGTTTATATCCGACCAATTTTTATATACTTTGGGTGTCGCGGCCTAATGAGCGCTTGGCCTCTTGAATTCTGTCGCCCGCCGAATATTCCCGGGGATCTATGCGCACCTTTGTCCAGCAACATTTAATTCCTTATCGGGCCCTGCTACTTCTTGCTGCCTTGGCGCTATTCATTGCTTTCCATCAGCATGAGTGGTTTTAGCGCCGTTCATGCTCATCGCTGCATTTGTGGCGATCGGTAGTTTCTTCAATCGCATTATCGGCGAGACGACCGTCAGGAAGCTTTCTGCTTATATTCCCGTAACCCCAGTCGATTTGTTCTACCTGTTCCGATGGCTGTGGCGCGGTTGCCCGAAGATCGATCAGATAAGGGACTTAGGGCTTTAGCCCCACCCCAAAGAAAAGACGCGAAAGCTCTCTGTTTGAGACCAAGAACTAGCTGGAGGTGCGAATGGTGCTAAAGTATATTCCGAACGTTATCGCAAAATCTGTCGTCCTTTGTATCGCTTTGGCGCCCACAATAGCGCATTCGGAGACGGTATCCGCCCTTACCCTCCCACCAGCTACCCAGATTACAAAGCTTTCTTGCAGGATTTGGCGCAGCGCGCCAAAAACGACGAAAGAAAACTTTCGGCTTCACTCAGAGCATTCGGCTTCACTTGTCGCACCTCCGATGCCAAGCGCTCGTTTCAATGCGTGAGATTTGCTTGTGCCTCCGACTTATCCGTTGGATGGGGATTGTTTGAATGGTCGGTTAGCGGAAACGTGGATCAACATTTGAAGCCTGCGTTCGACGGCGGAGCGATGAGCTATGGGAGTTGGAAAGGGTGTTACGCGAAGCAGAGTATTGTAAACGAGCAGAAAGCTTTCATAGAGAAAATAAAGTGAGGTAAGCACTCGCCGCGTGAGGCCCGGGGCTGCCACCCACACCCATACTTCGGGTGTGGGTGGTTAGTTGATCTCGGGGCTTTCTCTGGGACAGCACTTGACGAACACTCTCATCGGATGGACGAATTCCAATTAACTCACATCAGCGTTCCGAAGAATACATGACCTCGTTACCTGGTTTAGATCGAATGTCAAAGGTGCGCAAAATCGTTGCGTTCACCTTCAGTTGCGCTGGCCTTGTCTTTGCAGGTTGGCTCGGCTTTCACCTGGCCGGCATGAGATCGGCGGTGGAAAAGTCGGCCACGGTAGCGGCGGAATAGTCCAGCCGCGGGCGGAGTAAAATCCGGCCACCTATTTCCTTTCTGCAATG
>NZ_SLZG01000059.1 GCF_004341625.1 Rhizobium sp. BK376
ATCGGCTGCTCGGTCCTCAATAGAATGATGGCATGCGCACGCCCGAAATCCGTCCGCTGCAAGACTGCAACGCCGTAGCAACAGCATCAAAGACGGAATGCCGTTCCTTCAACGACCCGCGCACCAAAGCCGCTCCGTATAAGAAGGAGCTGGAAGACAACAAGATCACGGTGATTGACCTGACCAAGATCAAATCCGGCGACAGCATGAACCACGGCAAGTTTGCGGAATCGCCCCAGATCGTCCAGCTCATCGGTCAAAGAATTTCCGAGGGGCAGACGTTGACCGACAGTCACGTCGGACTTGGCGACCAGATTTTGGTGGCGACAACAGGGGCCGCGACGGCGGCAGGAAATGTCGCTGGTCTGGTCCTTGCTGCACCCGTCGCCGTCGTCGATCAGGACACGCGGGACAACTACGCAACCCATGTCGGAAGCCTGGCAGGCGCAAACAGCACACACCCGATCACGACCAGGGACTGCGATCAAACCAGACCGCCACCGAGTTGCAGACGCTGATTTCGTTGTCAGATGCTACAGAGCGGCTTTTGACGCATATTCCAGCGGGACAACGAGACGGCGGTCAGCCTGAAATACTCCAAATCAACCAGGGTGGACCATCTCGGTAAGGCTCTCCAGGGTTCTTGACGTGGCCTTCGACGGGGGCTGAATGTCTCTGAGTTGTACTAAAAGTGGATGGACAGGCCCAGCATCGGACCTTGCATGGTGACGTCGAAAACAAACCCTTTGTCACGATAGTCCACGCCCATCGCACGGTACCCTGCAAGTGCCGAAAAGGTGTCATTGAACTTGTAGCCGAGACCTGCACCGACGTCCCAATCGACATCAGCGCCGCCGCCGCCCACGAGGCCCCAACCCGTCGTGTAGATTTGTGGCGTGAAAAAATAGTTGCCTTTCAGCCCGGCCATCGCGTCAACCCAGGTCTTGGTGCTTTCACCGCGGGCGCCGCCTAGGATGCCACCGTTGAGGGAAATCGTGGTATCGAGCGACCAGACCCGGGCCCCGCCGACGATATCGAGATGGCCGTTGGGCTCGTCGAGCAACGCATAGCCCGCGCCGAAGAAACCGGTAAAGATCTTGGACGTGACCTCGACATTGTTGGCGACGATGCCCCTCGGCGTGGCGGAGTCGTTCGAGAGCTTCGCATAAACGAAGTCGCCGACAATGCTGTAGCGATCATACCGGGCCTCGCCCGTTGCCATCGCGGCAAAATCAAGATTTTTCCAAATGTCGCCGAAATCGGCATTGACGTGAGCCGGGGGCAGCCCGCGCACGCCGATGTCGCCAGATATTCCCAGGCCCCAAAAATATGGCGTGATGGTATAGGTCCATCCCGAGGGCGTCTGGACCGGCGTCGGCGCGGGCGCCAGCGGGGTCATATCTGCGCCTTCCGCCAAAGATATCCGCAGCGTGGCCGCAATAATGACGGCCGCGTAAGTCATTGCGTGCTTGGCTCGTGTCATTGCATTCCCTCTCCGTCCTGCCCGACGCGAGCGGAATGTCGCAGTGCGTCGTTATGTATCGATTCGCTAATTTAGGATGCTGGACGACGATCTGTCCACCTTCAGTTGCGCCGGACGTCACAAAGCGGCGGGGTGTGGCTTTGAAGACGCAGCGGGGGCCGCAGGGCTCAAGCGGGAGTTGCCGCAAAAAAGCACTGGCGGAATCACACCGAAGCGAATGCTGGGTTTGTGCGGCGGCGATGGGCGCTGCCGAACGCTTCGTGAATTTAAATCGGGCGGCAACTTCGACTCGTTGACCCACCCTTCTATGGGTTCGCGACGGCGCAATTCGTCAACTGCCATTGAGCAGTTCAGCAGGGTCGGCGATGACCTAAAACGAGTGTCACGGCATATCCAACTGGATGATTCTTGGCCGCTGGATTGTCAATAAGGAACTTATCGACGTCCTTCACCAAATCCTTGATCGAAGTTTTCCGAGCACACGCCAACCACGCATCCTGTTCTCGCAGATTATAGGTCCGGATGATGTATCATCCCATCCCATTGATCATCCCGGCAAGGTACAAAATTTGTATGCCTTCGGGCAAACTCATGTATTTAATCGTATCCTCTGCCCCGCCCAGTTGATTTTCATTTTCGATGGCTGGCGAGTTTGAGACCAGCGACATAGTCAGCATCATAATGGCATTGGTGCACCGATCGTTTATCGGTTACGCTTTAATGGAAGCGGCGATCGAAACAACGCCCAGTCACCGCTATGCCTTTCAAACACAATGCTGCCCGCCGTCATCGTATCGGCAAAATGAAGTTCAAGGTGACGAACTGGGCGGAGTATGAGGCTGGCCTTCGCCGGCGCGGGAGCCTGACGCTGTGGGTGACAGAAGAAGCGCTGTCGTTGTGGCAAGCACCGAAGCGCTCGACACGCGGTGGCCAGCCGCGCTACTCCGATCTGGCGATCGAAACCGCTCTCACGCTAGGCTCGGTGCTCGGCCGCGACTTCGCCAGACGGAGGGTTTACTGACATCGGTGCTGAAGTTGATGGGATTGGATCTCGCCGTCCCCGATCACACGACGCTGAGCTGAGGAGCACGGACATCCCGATTGGCCGACAGCGGGCAAGGCCGCGGCGCTCCGATAAAGAAGCCCGTTCACGTTCTTATCGACAGCCGACGCCTCGCAGGTGGAGCCGCTACCGGACCAGATCGACAGTCCGATTGTCCAATTCACCGCCAATGGTGCCTATGACGGCAAACCAACCTACGACACCTACGACGCCGTCACCAACTACAGCGCTTGCGCCGCGGTGGTCATCCCGCCGCGCAGCAATGCGGTGAAACGCCAGGACATCGAGCCCTCTAATCAGAGGGACTGTCATAGAGCGGCGATCGCCACCGACGGTCGGATGAAATGGCAAGCCACGACTGGCTACGGCAAGCGGTCGCTCGTCGAAACGGCGATTGGTCGCTGCAAGTCCATCATCGGACGTCGACTGAGGGCGCGCGATCCTTCAAAGCGCAACAGACCGAGGTTGCCATCGGCTGCGCCGTCCTTAATCGCATGCTTGCGTGCGCACGCCCGAAATCCGTTCCTCGCATGACAACCACCGCGTAAACAGATCAGAGTCCGAAAATTCTCCGATCCCCGCACCAACGCTATGGAGTGGATATGGTCGAGAGGCAAGCGAGGCCGTAAAGCAGATGCTTGCCCAATTGGCTCAGCACGCCGGGCTGCGCGATGCGGACGGCAAAAGCAGGCGTCTGTACTAGCTGATCAACAATTTTGGCACCTACTTGATCCAGAACGAAGCTTCGATCGTCAACTACTGCCGGTGGTACTGGTCCGGCTTGCCGATATTTAGCTTACCGGCTGAAACCGCGGTCACCAGCCTCGTCAATGCCCGCATGAACAAGAAGCGTCAGATGCGTTGGTCGCTGTCGGAGCTAGCCCGATCCATTTATGTCCACGACGGTGTGCGCAACAGGTAGTGCATGAGTGCCGAGGGCGCATTGCTTCCCAGCGGCACCACTATGCCATCGCGGCGGAGTTAGCCTGTGAATGCCTGCCGTGAGTTTCCTCGATTGAGCGCCCATAGGCGCACCGGGCCGGACCTGCCCCGAATCCGATGATCCCCTATATCGTCTAAACCCGCGAGGAGCGCTTCAGCTACGGCTTCATCGGCGGACACCCGGACGGTGTGCACCAAGTCGTTGCTGACGACGAGGCCGCACTTCAGTGCGCGCGTCAGCTTCTCAAGCCGCGCCGCGACGTTGACGGTGTCCCCGATCACAGTGAACGCCATGCTTCGCTCGGTGCCGACATCGCCGACAACCACTGGGCCGCAATGCAGGCCGATCCCCACCCCAACAGCAAACGTGCCGGACCCACTTCGCTTAGCGTTCCACTCTGCGATTTCCTCCAGCATTTCACGGGCGCAAGCCAGTGCGTCCACGGGATCGCGCCAACTGGTCTCCGGGACACCGAAGACCACCATAATGGCGTCGCCTATAAATCCTAGAACCGCGCCGTTGTGCCGGAAGATTAGCTTCTCCATGCGCTTGTGGAACGACCGGAGCAATGCGAGCAGATGCTCGGGCAATGCGGTTTCCGCCATCCGGGTGAAGTCGACAACGTCGATGAACAAAACGCTGACGTCCTGGCGTCGCCCCGGGCCGAGCGGCACATCGCGGTTTGACAGCAACTTGACGAGTTGCGGCGAGAAATAACGCGACAGGTTCGTACGCGCGCGGTTGACTTCGATGCGGGCGGTGACGTCGCGCTGCACCGCCAGATATTGGCGGATCTTGCCAGCCTCATCCCGAAGGGGAACGATGGACCACTCCATCATGAATGTACTGCCATCCTTGCGATAGTTTACGGCAGTGCCCTCCCATGTCCGCCCGGCCGCGAGCTGTGATCGGAGGTTTTCGAATACCGACCCGTCCGTCTCAGGACCCTGCAGGAGGCGCGGCGTCTTTCCGATGACCTCGGTCCGGTGCCAGCCGGTCATTCGTTCAAATGCGGGATTGACGTACACGATTGTAGGACCCGGCCAGTCGAGCTCGGCCGTCGTCACCAGCATACTCTCTGCCGCCGCGTCGATCACCTGAGCGGCATCAATTTCCGTCATCGGATCGAACGCGGCCATGGTCAGCGCCTTGAAGATTGACGAACAATTATCTCGCCTTTCCATCGGGTAGGCAAGCAGCGCGAGGCGGCTTGCAGGCGGAGGCCTCGGCGTTCGTCGGTGCGCCTTTGAAGCACAGGGACATGCTGTAGGGACGCTGGGGCATCGCAATGTCTGGATGGCGCCCGCTTGGCAAGGTGATTTAGGCGATGTTTGAGCTTGGCGGGTCGGGTGCAGTCATGTCTCCGGCCTGTAAGCGCGGTTTGATATGACCGCTGGCCCTGATGTTTTGCGCTCAAACCGATCCCTATCAACTTACCGCGCTTTGCCGCGCTATACGATGCCACGGGTACTTCGGTTCGTACAGTCCATTCCGCTTGTGCCTTCACATCACTCCTTCGTCACGCCGGCAACTTTTGTGCCCAACGGCAATTCGAACAACGTCTTGCTTATTGCGTTGCCAGGTTTGCTTCATAGCTCCCGGCTCTGGTCATGATCGCCCATGCGATGCGCGCCATTTTATTCGCCAGAGCGACAGCCACAAGCTTGAAGGATTTCTTCGCCAGCAAGGCTCTTGCCCAGTCCACCAGTGGCGATTTGGTTTTGCCATTCTTGATGCTGTAGAGCGCCGCATGCGCTCCGACCACCAAGAGCTTTCGCAAATGCCGGTTGCCCATTTTGGAGATCCGGCCAAGCCTCGGCTTGCCGCCGCTCGAATATTGTCGAGGCACCAACCCCAGGAATGCCGCGAACTCTCGTCCACCCTCGAAAAGGCCCGGATCCGGAATACTTGCCGATAGAAACAACGCCGTAATCGGCCCGATGCCGGGGATCGAGGCAAGACGAAGACTGACGTCATCCTTGCGATGTATGGCGAGGATCTCCTTGTCGAGTTTGGCAATCTCAGCTTCAATGGCTTTGGTGCGCGGGTCGTTGAAGGAACGGCATTCCGTCTTTGATGCTGTTGCTACGGCGTTGCAGTCTTGCAGCGGACGGATTTCGGGCGTTTGCATGCCATCATTCTATTGAGGACCGAGCAGCCGATGGCGACTTCCGTCCGCTACGCTCCGAATGAGCGCGCCCGCAGCCGGTGTCCGATGATCGATTTGTAACGACCGATCGCGGTCTCGACCAGGGATCGTTTTCCGTAGCCGGTCGCGACCTGCCACTTCATTCGGCCAGCGGTGTTGATCGCCGCAATGTGTCGGTCTCGCTGGCTCGAAGGATCGGCGTCCGGCCGTTCCACCGCATTGGCGCGTGGCGGAATGACCACGACAGCACCGGCACTGTGCCTGGTGACGGCGTCATAGGTGGGGTTGCCGTCATAAGCGCCATCGCCCGTGAACTGGCCGATCGGCGTGTCGATCTGGTCGAGCAGCACCTCCAGCGGCGATGTCACATAAACCAGATGTCAGTGGGTAGTGCATAGAACTGAAGGGATGAAGAATTCATCCATCAGCTACAAGCGTCACCGTTTCCCCCAACAGATCATCGCCCATGCGGTCTGGCTGTATTTCAGATTTCCTTTGAGCCTTCGGCTGGTCGAGGAGCTACTGCTGGGGCGCGGGATCATCGTCTCGTATGAAACGATCCGGCGATGGGGACGGAAAGTCGGGCCGGTTTACGCAAAGCAACTCCGTCGCAGGCGACCTTCGCGCCAGGACGTCTGGCACCTCGATGAGGTTGTGGTTTCCATCGCCGGCCGAAAGCACTGGCTTTGGCGTGCCGTCGATCAGGACGGCTACGTTCTCGATGAAATCGTTCAAAGCCGGCGCGACACCAGGGCTGCAAGGCGTTTGCTGCTCAGGCTGTTGAAGAAGCAGGGCATGCCACCCAAGCGGATCATCACCGACAAACTCCGCTCCTATAGTGCGGCCAAACGTGACCTCATGCCAACGGTCGAACACCGGTCCCACAAAGCCCTCAACAATCGAGCGGAGAATTCTCATCTGCTACTGCGAAAACGGGAGCATCAGATGCAGGGTTTCCGATCAGCCGGAGGTCTGCAACGGTTCATAACAACCTTCTCCGCCATCCGAAATCTCTTCGTCGCACAGCATCGCAGCCGCTCTGCTCTCGCCACTCACATCCATCGTGTCCGCGCCATGGCGCACTGGAAAATAGTGACGGGTGCCATTGCCTGATCTCCGGCAGCAGCGCGGTCATTTCTTCTCCACTCGATAATGTGTCAATTCCCCGGTGGGTTGATTGCCGCTCTGTGCATCTCATCGGTGAAGGTGCTGGTCAGAGAGGCAGCGCCAACTGTCAAAGGATACGAGTTGTCCCGCGCTGAGTAAGCGCATTGTTGCCTTTTCGAGCGGCCGCCATTAAGAGTCGGCTCACCCACACGCCCAAGTATGGGCGTGAGCACCTCGGTTTCTAAAGAGCCGTTGATTTTGGTGTCGCCACCCCATCGCATATTCCCCAGAGGTGGCGACTTACTCTCAGTCTCTTCCAGACAAGCTAATACATAAGCCGGTGCGCGGTCGGGGAAATTCCCCAGTCGGGTTATGCCCTGAAGCGACAGTAGCAATCGTTCGGAAGGTGTTGGGGCAACCCGCTCGTGAAAACGAGCCAGGCACTCGCGGTGATGCTGGTGGAAACAAGGGCGACGCCCACGCCATCCTCGTCATGGATCAGGCGGGTTGGCATTTATCGAACAATCTCAAGGTGCCCGAAAACATCACCATTCTACCGCTGCCAGCGAAGTCACCCGAACTCAATCCGGTCGAAAATCTCTGGCAATTCATGCGCGAAAACTGGCTCTCAAACCGTGTGTTCACATCCTACGAAGACATCGTTGATCACTGCTGCGATGCCTGGCGCAAGCTTCAACGTCAGCCTTGGCGCATCATGTCGATCGGACGCAGAAAATGGGCCAATGAGTTCTAGTCATCAGGCCTTGGTATTAGACATTTGCCGGAGTAACAAACAGTTGAGTTAGTGGACCGTGATTTTTGCACCGAACGGCGCGCGAATCCCGGCAGAGGCGAAAAATGGTCACTAACTTTTCCACCGAGCACAAGGACCGCTTCCGCCTAAATCCAAGGGGCGACAAGAATACTCGCGCAAACTTCAAAGCTTCTGTTGTTCAATCATGCTAAAACGCAATGCTCTTGCGTCGGCCGCTGCGACTGCATGCATCTCCTTCTCAAGAACATCGCGGTCGTCAACACCACGCAAAAGCCTGCCCGCTAGCACATCGAAACGGCCGCCGGCGATATCGGCGATCAGCAGCGCAGCGCGTGACGGCTCAATGTTGACACCATCATCAAAAAGCTTCTGGATGCCAGGCAAGTAGGTTTTGCCTGCGTCCGAGAAGAGCTGCGCTTCAGTCATCGCACTGCGGACGAGTCCGGGATCGACGGCGAAGGCGAACACGCGATGTTCTGTTGTGGTATCGTTGAGACATTCCGTCAGGCGCATGATTGCCGCTTTGCTCGATGCATAACCCGACCCGTGCGGGAAACTGTTACCTGTTCCACCGCCGACTAGGTTGACAATCCGACCCTTCCCGCGAGCTATCATTGCAGGCGATGTCACGTGGCAGGTGTGGAAGGTTCCTTGCAAGTTGATTTCGACATCCCGCCACCAAGCCACCGGATCGCATTTCCATATCGGCCCAAAGGCCTGGAACGAGCCGTGGTTGTTCACGAGGGTATCAATCGGTCCGAGTTCCGTCGCGATCCGAGCAAATGCTCTCTCGACAGCGTGGTAGTCGGTAACATCGACCGAAACGGCAAGCGCTCGTCCGCCCTCGGTTTTGATCAGAGCAACGGTTTCGTCGATCTCCGCTGCTGTTCGAGAAATTACCGCAACCTTGGCGCCACCACGCGCTTGCTCAAGGGCGATCTCTCGACCGATCCCTCTTCCTCCACCCGTTACGACCGCTACCGATCTTTAAGTCCGTCCATTTGTTCCATCCAAACTTTGAGGGCGCAGCGGGTGCGACAGACCAGAACCCGCGATCAAAAAAACGGCCAAACCCACGATGACTACCAGTTCGTAACCGAACCGTCACGCCGCTGCAGGTGAGGCATCTCCGAGAACCGGAACCCGCCCGCTCGGGAAAGTTCCGCCTCATCGATCTCCACTCCTAATCCAGGCCCGTCTGGTACAATGTAAACTGCCTCCTTCAACTCAACTTTTTTCACGAATATGGGCGACTCCTGGCGTGCCATATCCTCGTCCGGCGTCTCCCAGCACTCGACGTAGGAAAGGTTCGCAACTGCAGCTGAAAGATGCACAGTTGCGGCCAAAAGACGGCAGATGCCCCCTGGAAAAGCAGAGGCGTCCATGAGCGAAAACCCTGATTGCGGATATTAGACCAGGAGCCACATTCAACTCGGCTCCTCTATTTTTAGATGCGATGGGTCCCACCAATGTCGGATTGGGGCAATCCGACTGAGAAGCCGTTGCCAGTTTGATGAGCTCTGGCAACGGTCTTCTTTTTGTCAGGCGCGGGTGAGCAACCGGGAGCTTACGTCAAGCGGAAGAGAGCTCTCCGCTTTGTGAATCGGCATGGGGTCCCGATGCTGATCGGAACGATAAAAGATTGTTTTCGTTGGAACGACCGGGGGTCACTGCGCAACGCCTATTTACAGAGGGACGATTTGATCTAGCACAAAGACCGTCCCGTTTTGACGCCATATAGATTCGACGCCGCTAACCAGATTATGCGTGCTGGCGCAACCAAAGACATGAAAGAACGGCCATACGAGAGAAAACGCGAAGCGTAAGGAGTATCCTATGCAGTCTGCAATTTCCCCAGCGAATGCCAAAGCCGCATCACCGTCAGCAGCCAGCGTCGCAAGTAACCAGGTGGCAGATTTTCGATTGCATAAAGATGAAGACGCATTGTGAGCAGTCACGCATCCTACTGGTTACGCGCGAACCATCTGGAGCTATGTGACCCGGACAAGCGACTGAATCTCTCCGAGGCGAACAGTTTCTTGCGGGCGGCGCGCAAGGACGGCCTGAAGACCGAGTACATCGGACCGGTCGGGGCAGCGGTGATCTGACGCCTCCAAGGCGTGCCACGCCTACCAGCTGATTTTTGTCGTGTCGCTGCTAATGGTCACCGAGCGGCTGTGGCGCCGCCGGCCAGCTATCCGCTAGTCCGTCGGCTCAAGCAAGTCGTCCAGTTTTTCAACCACGGCCCGAACCACATCGGCGCGGCTGACGATGCCAGCGACTAGTACCTCGCCACAGAGATTATGACGGTTTGTGTTATCGTAGAATGGGCAGGGCTTCTGGCGGGATGAGAAGTTGGATGGTGCGTGCGGCGCCTGGCACGCGGGATATAAACCCCGCCTTCTCGAGGGTGAGCACCATCTGGTGAACAGACGGAGCCGTAACGCCGAAGTGGCGA
>NZ_SLZG01000060.1 GCF_004341625.1 Rhizobium sp. BK376
CGTCGGCTTCACGACGGCGGCGGCCCTGGTCAGCGAGATGATGGAGGCGCGCGACGAGCGGCGTCTGCTCCGGTTCCAGAAGCAGATGGCCGCCTCCAAGCTGCTGATCATCGACGAGCTGGGATTTGTGCCACTATCAAAGACCGGCGCCGAACTGCTGTTCGAGCTGATCTCCCAGCGTTACGAGCGCGGCGCCACCTTGATCACCAGCAATCTGCCTTTCGACGAATGGACGGAAACACTGGGGTCCGAACGTCTCACCGGCGCTCTGCTCGATCGCATCACCCACCACGTCAACATCCTCGAGATGAACGGCGACAGCTATCGTCTCGCTCAAAGCCGCGCCCGAAAGGCCGGCTAAAACACTCCTCAAAAAATCGCCGCGCCGGCCTGAGACCCCCGCTCGGGCTACGCCCTCCCGGCGGTCTCAGGCCGGCGCAACAGTGGCCGACTTTTGCTCCGCCCCGTGGCCGGAAATTATTCCGCCGTTGACAAGCACAGCGCAGCCCTCGATCTCGAACCGTTCTGGCGGATAGGGTTCGAGAACTTGCTTGACTAACTCGCCAAGGTCAGCACGCTGCCAGTCCCGATGCGTAAGCAGATCGTGTGCCTTCGCCATTGATATGAGCCGATCCTGGAAAGCACTCACCTGATTGCGACCCGTTTCGTCCCCATCCAACGTCTGCTTAGCGATAGCGATGACAGTCGAAAACGCATTCTTGACCCGATGGTTCAGCTCGCCGGTCAGCACCGATTGCAGCCGTTCAGCTTCCTTCCGGGCCGTGATGTCCTGGGCCATCTTGGAGGCGCCGATCGTCTTTCCATTGCTGTCGTAAATGGGAGAAACGCTAAGCTGAACGTCGACCAGGCGCCCGTCTTTCCGTCGGCGCTGCGTCTCGTACGGCTCCACGACCTTTCCGGCGCTGACTTTTCGAAGAATTTCCGGCTCCTCGTCATGGCGCTCTTCCGGAACGAGCATGAGCACCGACTTTCCCACCGCCTCGTCTCGGGAATACCCGTAGAGCCTCTCGGCGGCGGCGTTCCAGTTGGTGATCGTCATGTTCAGATCGATACTGAGTATAGCATCATTCGAGGACGCGATAATGGACGCGAGCAGACGCTCCGCTTCCTGGGCGCTCTTTCTCGCGGAAATATCAATGGCGATGAAGCCGATCTGCCGGATTGCACCATTATCTTCTTTGAGAGCCGAGACCGAGACGGCTGTCCATACGATAGCTCCGTCCCGTCGTACGCATCTCTTTTCCATATCAAAGGGATCACCGGTTTCGACGAGGCGCCGGAAAAGGCGCTCGGCCTCCGGACGATCGTCCAGAAACGTTAGATCCTGGAAGCGGATGCCCACAAGCTCCTCTCGCTGATAGCCAAGCATCTCGCAGAAGCGCTGGTTGACGAGCGTCAGCCGGCCTTTGAGGTCGGTCTGGCCGATACCCGCTGCGGACTGGGAGAACAGCGCCCGCAGACGTTCTTCACTTTCCTTAAGCGCATACTGCGAACGCACCCTTTCTGTGGTCTCGCTGACGATGCAGAAGACACCACGGATAAGGCCGGTTTCGTCCTTGATCGGCGAATAGGAAATGTCGAAGTAGACGGTTTCCGGATGTCCATGGCGCTCGATGTAGAATTGGCGGTCTCTGGCGGAAACAGTTTCTCCACCATAGAGGACGCGATCCAACAAAGGCTGGAGGTCATCCCAGAGTTCGCTCCAGTTCTCCTTTGCCGGCCTTCCGAATGCGCGTGGATGCCTAAGGCCAATCGTGGGAGCGTAGGCATCGTTATAAAGGGCCACATACCGGTCGCCCCAGAACATGACGATCTGGGCGTGCGAGGGAAGCATGATGTCCACCGCCGACTTCAGACAGGTGGGCCATTCTGACGGCGGTCCTAGGATGGAGTGGTCCCAAAGCCCGCGCTCGATCATATGCGCTATTCCCGCACACGCGGTTTCGTTCAATCCGACTGCAGACACATCACGCCCTAAAAGAAACAAAAGGTTGGAGATGGGAACTTAAGCCCCTTGAACGCGATAACAAGGGGACACGCCCACCACCCTGGGCGCTCTTTCAGCACTAACTCTCTGATGGAGGCGACGCGAAGGACGGCAACGACGGAAAGCTCCTCCAGCCCTTCCGAGTGCCGATAACTGCATCCTCGGTCGTTGCCCGAGCTGCAACTTTCCATCACGACCCCGCGATACGTGCTTTGACTGTCTTCTCGGAACTGGCAGTCCTCACGGTAAGCTGGATCTGGGTGCCTGCGGCTGCTAGACCGATAAAGTTGCGCAGATCTGCCGCCCCTTGCACAGGCCGGCCGTTAACGGCTGCGACGACGTCGCCCGGTTTTAGGCCAGCCGCGGCGGCCGGTGATCCAGCCTCGACTGCTGCAATTAGTGCGCCTCGAACATCACCCAGGCCAAGTGAAGCGGCGATGTCTGGATCAAGATCTTGGATTGCGACGCCGAGCCTCCCCCGTTTCACTTCGCCGTGCTCGACCAGCTGCGACATGACAGCTCGGGCAATCTTGCTCGGTACGGCGAAACCGATACCGATGTTGCCACCAGCCGGGCTGAGGATGGCGGAGTTGATCCCTGCAAGCCTCCCGTCAAAGGTGACTAATGCGCCGCCCGAATTGCCTGGATTGATTGAAGCGTCCGTCTGGATAAAATCTTCATAACCTTCGCGGCTGAGACCGCTTCGGCCAAGCGCGCTGACGATGCCGGATGTGACAGTCTGCCCAAGACCGAACGGATTTCCGATCGCCACAACATAATCGCCAACGCGCAACGCGTCCGAGTCACCGAAAGGCAACGCCGTCAGATTGCGGGCCGGTATCTGGAGAACCGCAATGTCGGTACCCTTGTCGGAGCCGACAAGCTTAGCATCCAGCCGCCTCCCG
The DNA here is from genome assembly GCF_004341625.1 of Rhizobium sp. BK376. Lineage (GTDB taxonomy): Bacteria > Pseudomonadota > Alphaproteobacteria > Rhizobiales > Rhizobiaceae > Rhizobium. The sequence goes on from NZ_SLZG01000060.1 coordinate 2,914, forward strand.
TCCTTCAGCGTCACGAGGATCTTTCGGGCATTGGCCACGACATGATGGTTCGTCAACACGTAGCCTCGTGTCGCATCGACAATGACCCCCGATCCGGCGCTTAGACGGGGTTCCGCCTGGGGCTTATCCGGAAGGTTGAAGTAGCGTCGGAAATACGGGTCACTGTAGAGCGGGTTGTCCTCTTCGGGAGCCTGCGAGACGACCGAGATGTTGACAACAGCTGGCGTGACCTTCTCCAGCATCGGAGCAAGCGTCGGCACGCTGCCGCCGATCCCGGGAACGAACTGCGCCTGGGCTGGAACGCCGCCAATGAGCAAGGTGACGGTGAAGACGATGATCAATGGCCTGATGAGCCTTACGAACGCGGACATAGTCCCTCCCTCGTTTCGAGCATGCTGACGCAGAAAAAGCCGGAGGACGTCCCCCGGCTTCTTCCTTAATGTTTGATAGCGATGCGTTTGACCTGGGACTGCGCCTTCTCGTCCTTGGGCAAGGTGATGGTCAGCACGCCGTTTCGGAAGCGTGCATCAACCTCATCTTCCCTGACTTCGACGCCGAGCGGAATACGGCGCTCGAAGCGCCCGTAATAGCGCTCCGTGAACTGCCGATCCTTATCTTCGGTCTCCGAGCGCTTCTCACCCTTCAGGGTTAGCACGCCGTCATCGAGCAGGACCTCGATGTCCTTCTCCTCCAGGCCGGGCACTTCAGCCGTAATCCTGATCTCCTTGTCGGTGTCGGAGATCTCGACGCTCGGCCAGTTGGAACCGGGGCCAGAGGTGGTAGCGAACGACGGCAAGCCGGAGCCGAAGCCGCGGAAGACGTCGTCGAACAGGCGGTTGACCTCGCGATGCAGCGACAGGAAGGGGTCACGGTCGTTATCGCGCGGCAGTCCCGGAACCTGATTGCCATTGTTACGGCCCCAGGGGATCAAATCACGAACACTCATGTTTGTTCTCCTTATCTTGTGGTTCAGTCGGCAAGGCCTCGTTGCTGGCACCGGGCGTCGCCCGGCGCCTTTGCGCGCGTTCGCGTTGCTGGAAGCTTAAGCCGCTTGCTTGTTTGCTTCGATCTGCTTGATCTCCGCCAGGGGCAGCGCCTCACCGGTGCTGATCGCGATCTGGCGCGGTTTCATCTCTTCAGGGATTTCGCGCTTGAGATCGATGGTCAGCAGGCCATTGACGAGGCCGGCGCCCACCACCTTGACGTGGTCGGCGAGTTCGAATCGGCGCTGGAACGAGCGGCCCGCGATGCCGCGATGCAGATACTGAACATCATCAGCATTTGCCTTCTGGCCGGACACGAAGAGCATGTTCTGCTCCTGCGTGATCGTCAGTTCGTCCTGCGAAAAGCCCGCCACCGCCATGGCAATACGGTATTCGTCCTCACCGGACTTGACGATGTCGTAGGGCGGCCAGTTGTCCACCGCCTCGGCGCGGCTTGCAGCCTCAAGCGCGTTCAGCATTCGGTCGAAGCCGATGCTCGACCGGAACAGGGGAGAGAAATCAAGGTTGGTCCTCATAGCCATATCCTCCTTGTAAGCAACATGGATACAAGGAGGCGCCAAGAGCACATGGCGCCTCCTGGACTTCGTCGATTCCAATTGGGCAATCGAACAATATTGATATAATTCAGTCGCTTGCCGTTTCAAGAACCTTGGATATGCCCGCTGAAAAAAATTGATTTTTTTGTTTGGTCCACCAGATTCCTGTGATCAAACAAAAGGAGCAATGGGTATGACAATGACCTCCGAAGACGTCATCGCCATCCTCGGACCTGTCGACGAAACTTTGATAGCTGATGTCGTGGCGACGGGTGCCAGCCAGACTGAACTGGCGGAAGCCTTCGCATGGGTCAATAGCGACGAAGCCTTGATGAGTGAACGAAGGCCTCTGCCGACGGGCAGAACCGCCTTGTTGATCGACCTTCTTGTCTCAGACGAGGAGGAGTTGGAGTAGGAGAGGCGCCTGTCTGGAAGCGGCCTCGCCTAAGCGGTGGTCAACACGCGCACCTCGCCCTGGCGGCCAAGGGTGTCAACCACGATGCTGCGTCCGGAGCGGCGTATGGCAACGTCGGCCGAGCCGTTTCCGACTTGCAGATGTCGCACGATCACCTCATCGAGGAAAGAGGGGAGTTGAGGCTCGTTGAAGCCGATCACCTGAGCGTGTGGATCGAAGTCTAGGCCTAGGCAGGCTTGCAACAAAGACAACGGAGCTGCCGCCGCCCACGCCTGTGGAGAACACGCAACCGGATAGAAGGTCGGCCCTTGCGCCCGCTGGCGCGAAAGCCCGCAGAAGAGTTCGGGAAGTCGGCGCAGGTCGATATAGGTCGACGCGGCGAACAGGCCCTCGAATATGCGCGTCGCCTCGCCGCGGTAGCCATAACGGGCAAGGCCGCTGGCGATCATTGCATTGTCATGCGGCCAGACCGAGCCATTGTGATAGCTCATGGGATTGTAGCGTGCCTCGGTAGAGGCGATGGTGCGGATGCCCCAGCCGCAGAAGGACGAGGCGTTCATCAGTGTCTTGGCGACCTGAGCGGCTCGCTCTGGATAGGCAATCCCGGTGAACAGGGCATGGCCGGCATTGGAGGAGCGGACCCGGCAGGGCCGCTTGTTTCCGTCGAGCGCCAGAACGAAGGTGCCAAGTTCCTCATCGAAGAAAGCTGCATCGAAGGCACCGCGAAGTCCTTCCGCCCGTGCGACAAATTTCGCTGCACGCTCTGGTCTACCAAGTCGGCGGAAGATCTCGGCCGCTGCCCGCCAGGCGCCATAGACATAGGCCTGGACCTCGGCAATGGCGATCGGACCTTTGGCAAGACTGCCGTCGGCGTGAAAAACAGAATCGTGGCTGTCTTTCCAGGCTTGATTGATGAGCCCTTCTTCCGTCAGTCGTCCGTATTCGACGAAGCCATCGCCGTCGCGATCGCCGTGCTCATCGATCCAGGTGAGGGCTGCTTCGATATTCGGCAAAAGGCGATTGATTATGGCAAGATCGCCTGTTCGCTTGAGGTACTGGCCGGCCAGCAGTACGAACAGTGGCGTGGAATCGATGCTGCCGTAATAGCGCCGGAAAGGTACCTCGCCCAGCTCGGCCATTTCGCCGTAACGAACTTCATGCAGGATCTTTCCAGGCTCGGCATCCGCCGCCAGATCGACTTCTGTCGCCTGATTGGCGGCCAGATGACCGAGGACACCGCGGGCGATCTGCGGATCCAGCCACAACGTTTCCAGCGCGGTGATCAGCGCGTCGCGGCCAAAAACGGTGCTGAACCAGGGAATGCCGGCGTATGGGTAGGGACCTTCCGGCTTGTCCGTCATCAGCATGTAGAGGTCGGAAACGCTCCGCCGCGCGACCTCGTTGAATATCTCGTTGGACGTCAGGATCGAGGCCGCTCGCGACGAAGAAGCGCGTAAGGCGCGACGGGCATCACGCAGGCCCAGGAAGAAGGAGCGGTGCGCGGCTTGCTCCCCGTCACGGTCACAGCCGATCTCGATGAACAGCGACCGAGTTTCATGTGGAGCCAGATCAAGATCATAAATGACATGGCCGCTCCCAAGTGCGTTCGGGCGCGGATCGAAGGACAACTGCGTGACGCGCTTCTTATCGTCGAGGCCGATATAGGAAAGGAGAACGCGGTCCTGTTCCGCCACGGTCGGAAGATGGCGACCCGTCCTCGCCCTGACGGTTCCACGAACCTCGAACAGATCGGCGAAGTCCGCCCCGAACGAAATTTCGATACGCACTTGCTGTCGTCGCTCGTCGTAGTTCCTCACTGCCAAGCGCTCATAGCAACCCGCATTCCACAGAAAGCGTGTCCTGCGCATATGAATGAGATCATGCTCAAGTGTGAGCTTACCCCTCTCATCAAAAAGATCGGGATTGGTGAGATCGCAGGTCAGCGTCGCGTTGTCGTCGCGCAGCGTCGACGACAGAAGCATCGGCCGCTTGCCGTTGATCGTCAGATGTAGATGCGAGAGGTAACGCGTATCCCGATGAAAGAGGCCTTCCGGGCTACCAGGCCCGGAAAGCGCGTCACCATTGTGGTCGAAGACGGCGAAGGTGTCGCCGTGCTTAAGCGTTCGCGGCCGTCGCTCCTGCAGCGAGGCTGTGGCCGGAATGAAGAACTGGGCCACGGGGCTGGCCGGACCTGCCGACGTATCGGCTGAGTTGCTGGAAACAAAGAGGCTCGACATGCCAGCACGCCTCCTATGCCACGACCTGAAGATCCAGGCCCTGACCGTTGGCACGCCGCAGCGGGGCCGCCTTGGTGCGCACGCCGGGGAGATTGCGGTAGATGTCCAGATAGTCCCGAGCCATCCGCTCGGCGCTGAAACGCGCCTCGAATGTCGCGCGAACTTTCTTCCGATCCATCTTGAGCGCCCATTCGACGTTCTCGGCCGCGTCTGCCACGCTGTCGACGAGGATTCCGGAGACACCGTTGTCAATGACCTCCGGCACGGACCCGCATCCGAATGCGATTACTGGTGTGCCGCAGGCCATCGCTTCGATCATCACCAGTCCGAACGGCTCGGGCCAGTCGATCGGGAAAAGCAGGGCGCCGGCATTGCCGAGGAAATTGGCCTTCTGACGCTCGTTGATCTCGCCGATGAAATCGACGTTCGGATGGCTCCTGACGAGCGGCTCGATCACCGTTTCCCAATAGGCCTTGTCCGCATTGTCGATCTTTGCGGCCATCTTCAAGGACATGCCAACTTTCGCCGCGATTTCGATCGCCCGGTCGGGGCGTTTCTCAGGCGATATGCGCCCGAGGAACGCGAGGTAGTTGCCCTTGGGCTTCTCCGTGAATGGCAGCAGGTCGTGAGGGAGGCCATGATAGACCGTCCCTGACCAGTTGACTGGCGGCATTGGGCGGCGCTGATCATTGGAGATCGACACCAGCGGGATATCGGGAAAAACCGAGTAGAAGGGCTTGAGGTCCGGCAGGTCAAGGCGGCCGTGCAGCGTGGTGACCGTCCGGTCGGCAAACTCACGAATTAGCGGGAAATGCAGGAGATCGATGTGGAAGTGCAGCACATCGAATTCATGCGCCCGACGCCGGATTTCCTCCAGCATCACAACCTGATGCGGCAGGTGATCTTTGACGGCGGGATTAAGACGGAGCGCCACATCTGAGCACGACACGAGCTTCGCTTCGGTAATCGAATCTCCGCTGGCAAAGAGTGTGACGTCGTGACCGTGAGCGACGAGTGCGTCGGTGAGATAGGAAACAATGCGCTCGGTTCCACCATAAAGCTTGGGCGGAACGCTTTCAGCGAGCGGTGCGATCTGAGCGATCTTCATCGGCAAAACCTCCTCGATTGAGCAAAGAGTCGACGGCAAAAATCAGGGTCGCGTCCTCCAGAGGCACGCGGCAGGTGCGAAGTGGTTATATCTCGAATGGTTGTCGGTGACGTTCTCCTTTCCAATAACTGCACAGGCCGAGCCCGCCAAATCGGCGCGTTCGCGGATGGCGGCGTTGGCGTCTGGGGAAAGCGGAGCAAGCGAACGCGCGTTCGCCGCTTGCTTCACCGTCCTTATCCAGGATTTTCAAAGCGGCGATGATGTCGTCGTAGGACACGGCTTTATCCGTGCCGGGGTAAAGTCGAAGGGCTGGGATCGATTCGACCGAAAAGATGTCGGAGGCCCATGAAGCGAGAATGGCTCGCTTCTCGTCTTTACTGATATGCTCGGCGTCAAGCACATCGCGTGGATGACTGAACTGCGTCGCCGGATGAAGCAGATGCGCAACGCTGATCGCCGCTGCGGCTTCCATTGGGACAGAGGAGTGTATGTTTTCCTTTCTCATCGTCTGGCTCCACTGAAATCGAATCTATGGATGTCATGCACAAGATATTCAAGCCGCTTGGAGCGGAGTTTTCTCGAAGAGCCCTCGCGCCGCCCGAACCATCGTTTTGAGCTGATCGGGGTCGTGGACGCCTTGCCGGTACAGTTCCACGAGGATGGTAGCTATCCGATCAGCTTCTTCCGACTTCTTGACGAACCCGGCGCTCGATTGGATTTCATCGAAGACTTTCTGGCAGACCGCGAGGTCGTTCGAGTAGAGTGGCTCGGGTGAGTGCTCAATCCTTGCTTGAACCATGTGTTTCACCTTCCTCAATAACGGCTCGTCCCATACGGCGGGACGAGCCACAGTGAGCACTTAGAAGTCCATTCCGGCGCCTGCGGGCAGCGTTGGAGCGGTTTCCTTCTTGGGCTTCTCGGCAATCATGGCTTCGGTGGTCACGAGCAGGCCGGCAACAGAGGCGGCGTCTTGCAAGGCGGTGCGAACAACCTTGGCCGGGTCGATGACGCCCTGGGCATAGAGATCACCATATTCACCGGTCTGGGCGTTCCAGCCATAGGAGAACTCACTCTTCTCACGCAGCTTGCCGACGATGACCGAGCCTTCGGCGCCGGCATTCTCGGCAATCTGACGGACAGGGGACTCGATTGCCCGACGGACGATCTCGACGCCGACCTTCTGGTCCTGGTT
>NZ_SLZG01000061.1 GCF_004341625.1 Rhizobium sp. BK376
CATGCCATCCTCATCATGGATCAGGCTGGCTGGCACATGTCCAACAATCTCGTCGTGCCCGAAAACATTACCATCCTACCACTCCCGCCGAAGTCCCCAGAGCTGAACCCAGTCGAAAACCTCTGGCAGTTCATGCGTGAGAACTGGCTCTCAAACCGGGTCTTCAAATCCTACGACGACATCGTCGATCATTGCTGCGATGCTTGGCGAAAGCTTCAGAGCCAGCCCTGGCGCATCATGTCCATCGGTTACCGAAAATGGGCGCATGAGTTCTAATCAATGAGCGCTGGTATTAATCCAATGGGTACAGAAACCTGACGGTTCAACAAGTGGACCCACTTTGTTGGGAGCCGTCAAGTTCAAGGATATCGATCAATCGGTTTGGCTTGTTGATATTCTCGCACACACTACCGTCATGCCAGCCAACGGCCTATCCGGTTGCTGCAGAGGAATCGAAGCCAACCAACCCTTACGCAAGGTCTACTGGTCTACTTGACTGAGAGCAGTCGTTAGCCCCCTACCCCGATGAAGCTGCTGAGGTTGCTAAATTTCGCTTGGACAGCGATCCTATGTGGTCAGACTCGATCGGTTCAATAGTTTTCCAGATACCATTCGACGAAGCGGCGAACGCCTTCCTCGACCTCGATCTTCGGCTTGAAGCCTGTCAGCGCGACCAGCAGATCCGGGACGGCATAGGTGCGGTGCACGTCGCCGGGTTGCATCGGCAGCATGTGGCGGATCGCCGGCTTTCCAAGCGTCGCTTCGATCGTTTCCACGAAATGCATCAGTTCGACCGGCTGGCCGCCGCCGATGTTGACGACGCGGAAGGGGGCGTTCTTCGACAAGGTGTCGATCACCGTGTCGGAGACGATCCGGTTTTCCTCCGACGGCACGACACCGATCAGCCGCACGATGCCTTCGACGAGATCGTCGATATAGGTGAAGTCGCGGCTCATTTTGCCTTCGCCGTAGATCTCGATCGGCCGATCATGCTTCATGGCGTCGACGAACTTGAAGAGCGCCATGTCGGGGCGGCCCCAGGGTCCGTAGACCGTGAAGAAGCGGAAGGCGGTCGTCGGGATGTCGAAGAGATGGGCGTAGCTGTGCGCCATCAACTCCATGCTCTTCTTCGTCGCCGCGTAGATCGTCATCTGCTCGTCGGCCTTGTCGCTTTCGGCAAAGGGGATCTTTTCGTTCGCGCCGTAGACTGACGAGGTCGAGGCGAGCAGCAAGTGCTTCGGCTTCAGCGCCCTTGCCAGTTCCAGCACGTTGAACGAGCCGGTCACGTTCGAATCCACGTAGGATTTCGGGTTCTCAAGGCTGTAGCGAACGCCCGCCTGGGCGGCGAGGTGGACGATCACTTCCGGTTCGGCCAGTTCGGCTGCCTTTTCCAGTGCGCCCTTGTCTTCCAGCAGGCCCGTCACGGCCTTGAAACCGTTCGAGCGGGACAGGATGGCTACGCGCTTCTCCTTCAGCCTCACGTCGTAATAGGGCGTCATGCCGTCGAAGCCGACGACGAAATGGCCTTCGTCCAACAGGCGCTTGGCGAGATGGAAGCCGATGAAGCCGGCGGTGCCGGTGATGAGATAGCGCATGATCAGCCTTCCGAAGTTGCCGCAAGATCCATCGCCGGCCTGCCGACGGATGTGTAGGTGAAGCCATGCTTGGCGATTTCGTCGCGACGATAGATGTTCCTGAGGTCGACGAGCAGCGGCGCCTTCATGATCGACTTCAATCGCGCAAAGTCCAGCGCGCGGAACTGGTTCCATTCGGTGACGATAACGACTGCATCCGCGCCCTTGGCAGCGCCATAGGCATCTTCGGCATAGGCGATGCCGTCGATCACCTTGCGGGCATTCTCCATGCCCTCAGGGTCGTAGCCGATGACTGTCGCCCCCGCATCCTGCAGCGTCTGGATGATGGAGATCGCCGGGCTGTCGCGCATGTCGTCGGTGTTCGGCTTGAAGGTGAGGCCAAGCACGGCGATCGTCTTGCCGCGGACTTCGCCGCCGAGTGCTGCGATCACCTTGCGTCCCATTGCGCGCTTTCTGGCGTCGTTGATCGAGATCGTCGTCTCGATCAGGCGCACGGGGCTGTCATAGTCCTGGGCAGTCTTCGCCAGCGCGAGCGTGTCCTTCGGAAAGCACGAGCCGCCATAGCCGGGGCCGGCATGCAGGAATTTCGAGCCGATGCGGCCGTCGAGGCCGATGCCGCGCGACACTTCCTGGACGTTGGCGCCGACTTTTTCGCAAAGATCTGCCATCTCGTTGATGAAGGTGATCTTCATGGCGAGGAAGGCGTTGGCGGCGTACTTGATCAACTCCGAGGTGCGGCGTTCGGTGAAGAGCAGCGGCGCCTGGTTGAGGTAGAGCGGTCGGTAGACTTCGGTCATCACAGGGCGGGCGCGATCGTCGTTGAGGCCGATTACGATGCGGTCAGGGCGCTTGAAGTCCTCAATGGCGGCTCCTTCGCGCAGGAATTCCGGATTGGAGACGACGGCGACGTCGGCATCAGGGTTGGTCTCGCGGATGATGCGCTCGACCTCGTCGCCGGTGCCCACAGGGACGGTCGACTTGGTGACGATGACGGTGAAGCCTTTGACATGCTCGGCGATCTCGCGGGCGGCGGCATAGACGTAGGACAGGTCGGCATGGCCGTCGCCGCGGCGCGATGGCGTGCCGACGGCGATGAAGACCACATCGCTCGCAGCCACGCTTTCCCTCACATCGGTCGAGAAGGACAGGCGCCCGGCGCGGACGTTGTCGGCCACCAGATGCTCGAGGCCCGGTTCGAAGATCGGGATCTCTCCGCGCTTCAGCGCATCGATCTTGCCTTCGTCCTTGTCGACGCAGATCACGTCATGACCGAAATCCGCAAAGCAGACCCCGGATACCAGACCGACATAACCCGAACCAATCATCGTGATGTGCATGAAAATTTCCTAAGTTATTCCGAAAATAGAACTCAGCAATACTTTAACTATGTCAAATAATCTTCGAAAGGCGTGCATGAGGTCGAATTCGGAAGAGGTTTGCAATTAAAACCGGAATGCCAGTCATCCGCGAAAAGGCTGACTGATAGACACTATGATGTTGCGTCCACTGCCAAAGTCTTATCTATTGGTCTCCGCCTGCCAAGTTGCATTATAGGTCTTTCTATAGTGAAAAATCCAATCAATGAGACCGTTGTGACCAGCGCTGTCATAACTGGCAAAGTCCATGTCATTACCCCAATAGCAGGAGCGGCTGAAAAAAGCCAAAAAAGAAAAATAGCGTGCAGTAAATATATCCCATAGGTGGCCTCACCAAGCACTCTCGTAGCGTGCCATTTGAGCAGACCCCAAAAGCTTGCGCCGCCCACGATCAAAAGAAACAACAGAGCTATTTCAACAAACTGTAATGCGCCATAGGTCCTGACCGGTACGGATAAATTCATGACCAGTAAAAACGAAGCAAGCAACGAGCCGAATGGTTCGGCACAAAAACGCCGCCAGTTGCTGTATTCAGAGAATTCGTAGACGATCATACCCAAAGCGAATGGTACTGCGTACGTTAGTTTTAACCAGGAAACCCTTGCGTCTGGGAAAGACATTCCAAGAAAAATTAATGCAACAATAATAAATATTCTTAATATCTTGGATTTGATAAGCGTAACAAGTAGCGCAAGCACAGGTAAAATTAAATAAAATAGCCATTCGTATCGCAGAGTCCAGGTAATTTTTGCGATTATCAAATCGGTGTTGGAAAATCCGTTGATGTCAGGCGAGCCGAATATCGTAAATGATGTCCATGCAATTAATGATGAAACAACTGAAACAAAGGGGACATTTAAATGGAAGCCTGTGAAGCTAAATGCAGTGAATATCACGAGCAAAACAGCTATCATATACATGGGAGTGAGCCTCAGCAAACGACCAAAATACAGGGATATCCAATCAAGGTTCCCCTGCTTTAGCATAATTTTCCCGTAGAAAAGATAAGCTGTGATCATAAAGAATATGGTGACTGATAGGGGACCTAGATTTCGGAAAAATACATTGCTCGGCTCCTGCCAAAGACCGCTAGTTACGCGAGAAGCGTGAATGGAAAAGTGATGGACGACAACACCAAGAGCAAGAAACCCTCGTGCTCCATCGATAGTCGCCTCCCGTTGCCCACTCGATAGCCTTAGATTAAATATTGCACAATATCCTGCCACTAAACTTAGCGGAATGAAAAACGCCGCAGCAACGATAAAGATAGTCAACAAAATTAGCTCCTATCTGAAACTTTTCCATAGTTGTCACAGCTCGCTACGCAAAGCAACCAAGGGCTGGTTGGGTCGAGTTAGTTTTGATGCAGAAAGCTCACAGCGATACTGCGCCGATCTGATGGATCGAGTACGGAGACAGTCGCCTATAAAGACTGGCTTCGCCGTCGATTGCCAGCAGTCCATGAGGTTGATGGTTTTCTGCTGGTCGATCTCAAAAAAAGCGATATCCCAGACGGAAGCCCAGATGAAATCAGGATCGCTGGAATGGCTTCGATTAGCTGAGGCGCTGGATGTTTGGTAGTTCAAGCGGCTGATTGCGTGACAGGCGCTCCGATGCCGGGAATTCGGATCTGGTGGCAGTTACAACCTAATTCCGCAAACAAAAATGTCAGTTAATTGTTTAAATCGATCACCCGAGGGGGTGTCGAGCAGATATTCTGCACTGTGAATATCGGCGCTAGTTTTCTCTTAACGCGCTTCGGCGGGATCGAGGGATCATTGAGGTCGATCTCAAACATGAATGAACAATCGTTCCAGGCATTATCAACCGTAACGATCTGCGTTTCTCCCGGCGACAGCAGAATACTCAATAAGTTTGTGGACCGCGGCATGAGGTCATCGGGCCAGGCATATAGTTTGTATATGGGGGACATCCCTGCGTTTTTAATGCTGACCTCATCTGCGTGAGCCGACACAGCCGTCAGCGTCAAAACCATGGAAAAGATTAGCAATATACGCATATGTGTTGCTTTCGACTGAGAAGTGACCCTGCGCTTCCATCGGGAGGTGACCCGCCTCTTAGATATGTTCCGCGGCGGCGGTGGTGGTCAAGTTCCCATTCGTTTTCTTGATGGTTTTGGGTACCGAAGCTAGCGCTTTCCTAACAGTGGACAAAAAGATTGCCCAGCCGCCACGAGAAGTGGGATTCTCGGGCTATCCGCGGGGTCTGTCCTGCACCGAAAATCCTTGCTCGGCCGGCTATTGGCGATTGCCGACGTTTATGGTCCGCTCGTCTCCGAGCGCGTCTATAAAGAGCCATCCCGCCTGCGGAGGTTGTTGCCTCGACAGTGAGTGAAAGCGGGGCGGCATTTCGACGCTGCATTGGTCGAAAATCAATCACCAGTTCGTCGATCCCCAAATAGCGCATCTCCGCAGGTCTTGAGTTTCCGTCAAAGTGGTTTGTGGCCAACTTCTTCGTGCGCCGAGGTTGCTTGATCCGGTCTCGGCCCCCGGAGGGGGCGAGACTTCCGCAACAAGGTCACGATGCAGCAGTTGATATTACAATCCACGCCCCGCGCGAGGGGCGACCGCGCGGAATGGAAGAGCTGGTTAAGAGCTTCACCGTTTCGACCCACGCCCCCGCGAAGGGGCGACCTGGAGTTCTAAGGAATCATAAAAGCGGAGAAAAGTGCCAGTTTGCCGCGCTGTTTTCTCGTTTCAATTTTAGACTCTTCATGAAGTACCGACAAACGCATTCCGTAGAGGTCGCCGCGTCAAAAGCGTCGATCAGCCGAGCCACGGCATACCGCCTCGACAAGGAGGTACAACTGCCATCTCAGAGCAAAGCGCCGCGCGGACGCCGCCGCCCTGATCCCTTAGAGCCGATATTCGAGACTGAAGTAGTCCCGCTGCTGAAGGCCGCACCCGGCATCCGTGCCGTCGCGGTCTACAACGAGATGCTGCGCCAACATCCAGAACTCTCTGAAGGTATCCGCCGCACGCTTGAACGACGCATCCGGTCGTGGCGTGCTGTCCATGGCGAAGCGCAGGAGGTCATCTTCCGCCAGATGCACGAGCCAGGCCGGCTGGGCCTTTCGGATTTTACCGACGCCAGCGGTCTTGGTGTGACCATCGCCGGCCAGCCGCTTGATCACCTGTTCTATCACTTCCGGCTTGTCTGGTCGGGCTTCGAACACGCTCATGTCATTCTCGGCGGCGAAAGCTTTGTCGCGCTGGCTGAAGGGCTTCAAAATGCCCTGTGGTCCGTGGGCGGTACGCCGCTCTATCATCGGAGCGACAGCCTGTCGGCGGCATTCCGCAACCTCGACGCGGATGCGATACGATCAGCTTTGCTCCCATTATCGAATGACGCCGACGCGCAACAACAAAGGCGTCGCGCATGAGAACGGCTCGATCGAAAGCTCCCATGGCCATCTCAAGAACGCTGTTCATGATGCCCTTCTGATGCGGGGGACCAAGGAATTCGACGACCTCCTCAGTTCTTACCGCGCCTTTGTCGACGAGATCGTCAGCCGTCGCAACGCTGCCCATGGCAAGCGCATTGATGCAGAACGATCTCATCTGCAGGCGCTGCCCGAGCGCCGGACCACGGACTTCGAAGAGATTGTCGTCACGGTGTCCCGGACGGGCGGCTTCACCTTGCGCAAGGTCTTCTACACCGTGCCATCCCGCCTGATCGGCCACAGGTTACGAGTTCGCCTGTTCGACGATCGGCTGGATGTCTTTGTCGGCGGTACGCATCTGATGACGTTGCGCCGAGGACGCGGCCACCCCGACGGGCGGCACGATCAGGTCGTCAACTACCACCACGTCATCCATTCCCTGCGCAAAAAGCCGATGGCGCTCCGCGGCCTCGTTTATCGCGACAAGCTCTTCCCGCGTCAGGAATATCGCAAGGCCTTCGAAGCCCTGACCGAACATCTTCCCGATAAGCAGGCTTGCAAGATCACCGTTGAGCTTCTGGCATTGGCGCATGACCGCGGTTGCGAACGCGAACTTGCCGAAGAATTGGCCAGGACCCTGGACGCCGGCGATTTACAGGATCTGGTCGCCATGCGAACGCTCTTCGGTCCGGACCCAGCCAAGCTGCCGACCGTTCATGTGCAACTCGCATCGCTCAACGGTTATGAGGCCCTGATCGGGACGGGAGGAGCCGCATGAAGAACGCCCACGTGATCGACGAAGCACGGCTCGCCATAATGGACTAATCCGTACGGTGCAACGACGGGTGAAAGGCTGGCGTCGCGATCGCGCACATACAATGATATTCGGAATCGAGCCTGGCGAAGACGAACAACTACCAAAGCTCAGCAGGGCGTAGGGAGCATTCTGGTGAGGCAATATACTATCCGTACGGGAGCATTCTCCCAGGAGGCAATACGAATCTCACTTAGATTGCCGCGCTATAAGAAATCGACGACCAGGCTCTGGGCGTAGCACGTAAGGTCGCGGATGACATTGCCGCCGTGCTTGATCGTGCTGGCCTGCGGCGCCCCATTCTCCTGCATGGGGTTGACGCTACTGTGTGGCCCTTCGTCGAACTTGCACGCCAACGTCGCTGGTCCACCCGGGCCGGTATAGAAGACGGCAAACACCTCAAGGATGGGACGATCGCCACCGATAACGCTGCCCTTGTGGCGGACGCCGTCAAGATTTTCCGTGGAACGTCTGCTGACTGATCCGCACTTGGTCACCAGCGCTCATCCAGATACGAAAATTCAAATACCACCTGTTGCTCGTTTTGATTTGAGGTTGTTGATTTTCGTGAATTTAACCCAGTTTTGCGTTTGGCCTGTGACCCAACCAAAAATTTGAACCGTCGATCTTTTCAAGGCATTGCATCTGTTCAGGCGGGTTAGCACAAAGTGGCAATCGGGGTCAAAATCTCGCAGAACTCAACATGCAGCGCTTCTGCTGACGAAATCCCGCGCCGGAATTGCTTGCACATTCATCGCGCTGCTGTTTCTTGCTCCCTATATGGCCATGAACTGGAGCAATGAGCGTAAGACCGATCTCGGCAGCAATACGCTCGGCCGCCGCAACCCCGTCCGCTGGGCGATTGCCAGCATCGTCATCCTGGCAGTCTTTCTCGTTCTGGGCGGTCAGGTCCTTCTGCGCGCACAGGTGCGCGGTTCGGACGATGGACGATTCTGCATTTTGCCCGGCATCTTTCGCGCTTTATCCGATCACTATTTGGTCGGCACCGGTTTCGGGACATTTCAATGGATATTTCCCGCCTACCGGGATCCGGGCTGCGGCATCTGGGGGGTGTGAGATCGTGCGATCTCGAAGGGGCACTAAATCTCGGCGTCATTTTTCCAATCGCCCTTCTTTTTGGCCTTATAGCTCTGGTGTTTTTTCTTTGGGAAGGTCTGAAGAGCCGCAAGAAGCTGCGGCAGGTCTTCTTCGCTGCACTGATGGCGCCTGTCGCTTCCATCGCCATTGGAAGAAGACCCGTTTCGTAGCGCGCAATCAGCCAATCAGGCCCGCAGTTCGGCCTTAGGGCAAAGCTGAGGCATCAAGCCCAGCCTTTTTAAATATGGCAATCTTGTCTGCGGACACCGATTGAGCGACCTCGCGAAAATACGGGGCGAGATTGCTCCCAACGTTTTTGATCGCGGGCACGATCTGAAACGCGTTGCCATTCTCGAGGACGATCTTGATATCACTTTCAACAGAGATTTTGGCAGCTTCCAGCGTGGCAGCACTGGCCTGATTCCAGAAGGCGAAACGCGCTAGGATGATATCCTGGTCGGCTGGCGCCATGAGGACGGATTCGCGCATGAAGGCAGCGAGCTCGGCCGGTCGCTCGGCCACCGCCCGCCGGATCAAGGCGAGACGAAGCCAATAGTTTCCATTGGTCGGCGTGCACGAAATGGCATGCACGAAATAGCGATCGCCGCGGGACATGGCGTCTGCCCATGCGTCATAGTCCTGACTTTGATTCTGGCGATCGAGATCAGCAAGAATGACCGTCGCGCCGGCGAGAACAATATCCGAGCGGCAATATTCTCCGGAAGTCACGTTGTCGGCGAGCCTGACGTACCTATTCAGCACATCGGCTGAAACAAGCTCACCCGCTTGCAGTTTCTGTGCCAACGGGAACAGGCTGCCAAAATGGGCCGTCTGCTTCAGCTGCAGCGCGCCCATCGCCAGAAAAACGACGCAAGCAATTCCGAAGGCGACCAAAGAGACACTATAACGACGATGGCTATGCTGCTTGGTCCTATGCCTCGTGGTAGTATGACGTGTATCGCGAGTAGTAATATTCACTTGAGCCATAGGTCCGGTACAGCTTCATCTTTTCGGTATCGACCTTGTTGAGGATGATACCAGCACATTTGTCGACGAGATCCGGCTCGGTCAAAA
>NZ_SLZG01000062.1 GCF_004341625.1 Rhizobium sp. BK376
GTCAGTGATCGGGCTTATAGACCCTACCCAACGAACTAGTCAACAGCGCCAAACAAAGTTTTTTGACATTTTTGTAACATGCTGTTTTCGTTGATGAAATTTTGACGACCGGGATGAGACGCCGAAAATCGGCACGTTCTCCCGCCAGAAATCTTGTCCACCCGGTCAAAAAATCCAAATTCGACCCAACGTGGACGGGAAGAGCCAAACGATCGACTACCACCGCGATACATTCAGAGCCGGACGCCTCTCGATCCCGACCCTTTTTACGCGCATCCGATCAAAAAATGGAACCTGAGACCGGGTTTGGCTGTTCCTCCCCCCAGCAGTTAATAGGCCAGCAGACAACAAGGGAGAGAACCATGGCTACCAACACCGACGATATCAGGAGTTCCATGAGCAAGGACATTGCCGCCCTTCAGCAGGAAGTGTCGCGATTGCAGAAGATGATTTCCGCCCAGGGCACGGAAGCTTATTACGAGTTGCGGGACCGCGCCGGCAAAGCCCTTGATGATGCAACGCCACGGGCAAAGCGCGCCGTAGCCCAGATAAGGGCCGAGGGAGCCGCAGTGGCAGATGCCGCTCGTGAGCACCCGACCGCCACAACCACGGCCTTCGCCCTGGTCGGCGCCATCGCCTTCCTTGCAGGCTATATGATGGCAGGGCATTCTCAACCGCAGCCGCGGCAATGGTGGCAACGCTAATCGAATTTGGGCCAAATCCGATACTCTATTCAGCACCGTTGAATTCGCCGGTTTCCCTGTGAATGCCGGCGAACGAAAATGGGTCCTTCCGTTACGGGATGTCTCACAAAAACCAAGATCGAATGCCATCTATCTCTATAGAACTGGCAAGGGAGGCGATCATGGAAATAGCAAGAACCGAAAGCATCGTCGAAGTCAGCATCAACGGCGCCTTTGAGCGTCGTGCTATCGGGATTATGAACCTGCGTCAGGCACTCGATCTTCCCGATATGCCAAGCCTCAGCTACACGCATCCGGATCCGGTAAAGGCAGCCGCCGGCATTGTCGTTACCCGACGCGAGCTGGAGCGCTTTGCCCCCGTTTGAGGTGAGGGCATTTGCACGGGACTGGCAGCTATGCGAAAGGAATGCCGGAATTCGGCGGCAAGACTGGACATAGCGAGTGCAGCAGCGGCGCAGCGGACAAAGAGTGCAGAACGGTCCAAGACATGAAAAGGGAACGGGCGGCAAGCGCGTGACCCTTTCACGCGCGCTTTCGAAACTCGGCTATTGCTCACGCACCCAGGCAGAGGGGCTGATCGCAGAGGGTCGAGTGAGTGTCGAGGGCAAGACAATCCGCGAAGCCGACACCTGGGTCGATCTCGATCACACCATCATTGCCGTCGACGGCAAGAGGATCACAGCCGAGAAAAAACTCTATCTTATGCTGAACAAGCCGCGCGGCCTGGTGACGACTCGGCACGATCCCGAAGGTAGACCGACGGTCTATGACTGCCTGAAAGGCTTCGACGCCCCTCACCTTTCACCGGTCGGGCGACTGGACAAGGCAAGCGAGGGCCTTCTTCTCTTTACCAACGATACCGTTCTTGCACAGGCACTGCTCGATCCGATCACCCATCTAGCAAAGACCTATCACGTTCAGGTCAACCGCGTCATGGACGCGGACCTGCTCGAACGCATGACGACGGGGCTTGTTGCCGATGGCGAGTTGCTGACGGCAACGGCAGCACGGCTGCTGCGCGCCGGTGAGAAAAACGCCTGGATCGAAGTCGAACTTCAGGAAGGCAAGAATCGCCAGATCCGGCGAATGCTTGAGGTGATGGATATAGAATGCCTGCGGCTCGTGCGTGTCTCTGTCGGCGGGCTGGCGCTGGGCGATCTGGAAAAAGGTGCGGTCAGAGAGCTGAATGCGTCCGAAGTCCAGGGCTTGCTGAAGCAAACAGGCCTGGAGAAACGGAAGGGTAGCGGAGCAAAGACGATCCCATGAATGCAATGCAGCCCCATGACTTCTGGCAGCACATTCACCCGCCAGAGAGCTTTCCCACCTCGGGCGATCTCACAGACTCCTATGTCGCAAGACTGCCGGACGGGCGACAACTGCTGCTGCCGATCCGCGTGCTGGCCGATGGAGATCGCGCGCTGGCATCCTTGATCATCAACCAGGCGAGTTTTGCCGTGCAGGACGCCTTGGCCGAGGCGCTGGCCAAAAAGATCGTCGAATTCAATATCGATGTGATCGCCGGGCTGCCTACGCTTGGGCTGACGCTTGCAAGCGCAGTGGCTCGTCACCTCGGTCACCATCGCTATGTGCCGCTCGGCACCTCACGCAAGTTCTGGTATCAGGAGGATCTCTCCGTTCCCCTCTCCTCCATCACCACGCCGAGCCAGCAGAAGCGTCTTTATATAGACCCGCGCATGCTGCCGCTCCTCGAGGGGCGGCGGGTCGCGCTGATCGACGACGTCATATCAAGCGGCGCCTCGATCGTATCCGGTCTGGAACTGATGGCCGCCTGCAATATCGAGCCGGCCGTGATCGGCGCGGCGATGCTGCAATCGGACCGCTGGCGCGATCGGATCGAGACATTGGATGAAAGATGGACGGAACGAACTGTCGGCGTCTTTTCGACACCGATCCTCGAGAGAACGCAGAGCGGCGGCTGGCGACCAGCCCCCTGAGATAAATTTCGCTGCCTGGCGGCTTGATCAGGCATATGCTTTGCGGCGTACATTGCTTGACATCCCCGGTGAGCAAACTAAGGGTCGGAACACGAAGCGTCCGCCGGGCGGATGCCATCAGCCGATTGGTGAGCGTAGTGCGAATTCTCTCCGAAGCCCATTTTCCCGAATTGCCAAACTACTACCGCGGCAAGGTTCGCGAAAATTACGACATGCCGGATGGAAGCCGTATCATCATCAGCACCGATCGCCTGAGCGCTTTCGACCGTATCATCACCTGCATTCCTTATAAGGGGCAGGTGCTGACACAGACGGCACGTTACTGGTTCGAGGCGACAAAGGATATCTGCCCCAACCATGTCATCGAATATCCCGATCCGAACGTCGTCGTCGGCAAGCGCCTCGACATCCTGCCGGTCGAGGTCGTCGTGCGTGGCTATCTTGCCGGCACTACGAGCACATCGATCCTGACGCTCTATAAAAAGGGCGAGCGGGAGATGTATGGCATCCGCCTGCCGGACGGCATGCGCGACAACCAGGTTCTGCCCCATCCGATCATCACGCCGACCAGCAAGGCCTTCGACGGCGGCCATGACGAACCGCTGACGGCCGCCGAAATCGTCGAACGCGGATTGCTCACCGCCGAGCAATGGCAGACCTTGTCCGCCTATGCACTCGCGCTATTTGCGCGCGGCCAGGAAATGGCGCTGAAACAGGGACTGATCCTGGTTGACACCAAATATGAGTTCGGTACCGATGAGACCGGCGCCATTATCCTTGCCGACGAGATCCATACGCCTGACAGCAGCCGCTACTGGCTGGCCGACAGCTATGAGTCGAGCTTCCAGAAGGGTGAGCGGCCGACAAGCTTCGACAAGGATTTCATCCGCACGTGGGTCGTGGAACGCTGCGATCCGTATAAGGACGAACTCCCGGAAATTCCTCTGGAATTGATCGAACAGACGTCGAAGGTCTACATCAAGGCCTTTGAAGGGATAACCGCCCAGACCTTCGTGCCCGACGATAGCGGCGAGACTCCTGTCGCCCGGATTCGCGCAAATCTCGAACGGTATTTTCCGAGGTCGTAGAGGCGGAGACGATCGGGTTGCGATCCCTTCGCCGGCTACGCGGGCAACGTCGAAGTGACGCCACCAGCGACTCGACAACGGGCCTCGTCGCCACAATTGGCGTCGGCGGTGGTATGTTTTTTGCAACACTCCCCAGATTTTTCACTCCAAAGCGCCCCTTTGTCATGCTCACGAGCATATTCAACCGCGAGAAATCGCAAAAGGCACTGTGCTATTGCGAAACTCGTTGCTAGATTGCCGGCGACTGCTTCGGATCACATGGCCGTTATTGCGGACGCGTGCGCCGCAAGCCGCCTCGGGGTCATGATGGCTCTGTAAGACACTGATGATGTGAAAGAATTGTGGGAAAAAAGTGATGGTGTCCATTCGTACTGTTGCCCCGGCTCTGCTGCTTCTTCTGGCAGGCTGCGTTAGTGGGCCAGATCCCAAACCGCCGGAAATGCCTTTGCCGGCGAAGTTTTCTGAGGGCAACCTGAAGGCCAATGGCGATGTCGCCACCTCTCAATGGTGGGCAAGATTCAACGACAAGCGCCTGAACGGATTTGTCGATGCCGGTCTCGCTCAGAACGTCTCGATCCTGCAGGCGATCGAGCAGACCAACGCTGCAGCAGGCGATGTGACCGTCGCCGGCGCTGGTGGACTCCCCGCCCTTAACGTGGGTGCCTCCCACACCACGAGTGGCGAGCTGGGCAGCCAGCGCACGCAGCATGGTTCGCTGAACACCAGCGCGGGTGATGTGAACGTTTCCTGGCTGCTTGACCTCTGGGGTCAGTATCGCCGTGCCCGCGAGGGCGCCTTGGCTGAACTCGATGCCGCCTATGCAAACGTTGACGTACAACGTCTGGCCTATCTGCAGGATCTGGTTACGAGCTATATTAACGCTCGCTTCTTCCAGGCGCGTATCGCGATCGCTCAGGAGAACCTGAAGTCCCGCCGTGAAACGCTTGAACTGACCAAGTTCCAGCTTGATGCCGGTGCTGCTTCCCGTCTCGACGTGGTTCAGGCTGAAGGTCTCGTGAATTCGACGATTGCCGAAGTACCGGGCCTCGAAATCAGCCTTCGCCAGCAGGTGCACCATATCGCAACGCTTCTGAGCGTATCGTCGGCATCCGTCATGTCGGAGATTCAAAATAACACCGGCCAGCCCGTCTTCCGCGGAAGCGTAGCGACCGGCGTTCCGGCGGATTTGATCCGCAATCGTCCCGATATCCGTCAGGCCGAACGGAATCTCGCCAATGCGACTTCCCAGATCGGTGTCGCACAGGCGCAGCTCTACCCGACCATCACGCTCGGCGGCGATATTTCGCCCTCCTACATACATGCATCGGGCGGACGCAAGGGCGGCTTGACGACCTGGTCATTCGGCCCGACCCTGACGTTGCCGATCTTTGACGGCGGCCGCCTGCGCGCCGGCGTTGACATCGCAAACTCCAATGCCAAGACGCAGTATTTCATCTGGAAGCAGACGGTGCTGACGGCTATCCAACAGGTCGAAGACGCCCTTTCGGCAGTCAGCCGTGATGCACAGACGGTTTCGGCTTTCCAGGCGGAGGTCAAATCCTACCAGGAAGCCCTGCAGCTCTCGACAGCAAGCTACAAGGACGGCGCATCTTCGCTGCTCGACGTACTCGACGCCCAGCGTTCGGTAACGGACGCTCAGGAAAGCCTGGCCCAGGCCGTACAACAGAGCGCCAGCGACTACGTTCTGCTCAATGTCGCGATCGGCGCCGGCTATGTTCCTGCGTCGCCAAAGGCTGCAGTTGCTGCCGGTTCGCCCAGCACGGCGGCCAAGGCTCCGGTCGTCAAGGTTTCGGACAAGAAGGCCAACTGATCTCGATCAGGAAAGTCTGGAGATTTAAAAAACCGCCGCGAAATTCGCGGCGGTTTTTTTGTGTCCGGGTGACCGCTGGAGTGACCGGCGAAGCAGCCGCAGCGACCCGATGGGACTGCGTTGCTTGAAAAAACAAAAAGGCCGGAATCAACCGGCCTTTCGTCATCCACCTTCGCATCAATGCCAGTACATCCGTGGTCAAAGGGTAAAGTGGATACTGCAGTCAGATTGGAGGCAAAAGGCTAATGCTTGGTTAGCCCGGTCTTCGCCTCATCACTCGGTAACGAATCCTAGGCGCCTTTGGCGCAACCCGTAACCATCCGCTGCATGACTGGACTGTATATCTGAAATCGATTTGTCGATTTCAAGGCAATTCGGAAGTTTCCCTGGCGGCCGGCAGATTGGCGATGGACGCCAATCCCGCAACCAGCTCATAAGCGACCAGGATCCCGCATAAAAACCCGTGCGACCTCAATGGGTTGGTAAATGAGCTTCCTGAGCGGCTGAAATGAACATCTCACGAGCTTCTTCCGCAGATTTGCGCCCGTCGATGGCAGCACGGCAAACACTTCTGGCAGCGACATAAAGCGGCCCGCGACGATCCGGCCACAAATCCGCCATGCAATGAAGAGCGTCCGATGGACCGTCCACCATCTTGGCATTACCCTGCGCAAAACCAACCTGGATCGGATGGTTCCATTTGATGTGTCGCATGATGGATATCTCCTCGGTTTGCCGTCCGTCAGAAGCCGCCTCCTCCGGCGGCCACTGCGAGTATAGCGTTTATCAGTGTGAACGAAAATATGGATATTTTATGTACCCCTTTATCGCCGGATCGGCTGCCTCGATTCGGAGAAAGATAGAGAAAACTCCCCTTCCATGCCTTGCAGCCCGGGCTTCCCATCAATAATCTCCACGGCATCATGAGCCTAGAATCCGTTCGCGCCTTCTTCAGCCAGCAAGCTGCCGATATTTCCGTCATAGAGACGGAGGCCAGTTCCGCAACCGTGACACTGGCCGCCGAAGCCCATGGCGTCGATCCGGCGCAGATCGCCAAGACGATTTGCGTCCGGGTTGGCGATCGCGTCATGCTGGTTGTCGCCAGCGGTACGGCTCGCCTCGACAATCGCAAGAGCAAGGACGTCTTGGGCGGAAAGCCGCGGATGCTGGATGCGGAGGAAGTCGTTGCAGCGACCAGCCATCCGGTCGGCGGCGTCTGTCCCTTCGGACTTCCGACACCATTGCCGATTTATTGCGATGTGTCGTTGAAGCGCTTCGATGTGGTCGTTCCGGCTGCAGGCGCGATAAACGCCGCGGTCAGGATCTCACCGGATCGAATGGCCGAGTTGGTCGACGCTGAATGGGTGGACATCTGCCAATAGATGATAAATTTGATCGGACCCATTGAAGCAGGTCCGCGTCAGGGAGCTATCCAATGCACCAATTCCATGTTGGCCAAAAGGTCGTCTGTATCGACGATACGTTCAAGCACGTATCGATCGATCAATTGATTCGCAAAGGCCAGATCTACACCATTCGCTGGATCGGCCCTTACAAGCATTATGTCGACGGAGAATTCATCGGCATCAAGGTCGAGGAAATTTACCGAGGCAATGACGATGGCCCGGAAGGCTATGGCGCCGTCGACATGCCCTACAGGGCAACCCGCTTCCGTCCGCTGGTCAAGGATAAGCTCGGCGCATTGCGCAGTCTTCTGGCTCCGAAAAAAGATGGTGAAGAGCCATTCATTCCTCCTTCCAAGGAGGAACCCAAGCGAAAGGCGCCCGTCAACAAGGAAGAGAAGGTCTGAGCCCTCGATCGCCGATATCAGCGGAACATAAGCGGCCTTTGAGCATTCATCAACAGCTCGTGGCGTGTTGCAAAATCACCCAGAAGCTTGGACAGCCGCTTTTCTTCTTCTGGATCAAGGCGATGCCGACGTGCAAACTCCTTGACGCTCCAGACCTCTCGCAGTTTGTTGTCCTCAATCCGGCTGCTGTCAACATAGGTAATCATTACGCATCTCCCGCTATGCTCTGACCGAAACGCAGCAATGCGAAAATGGTTCCGCCAAATCCCGCAAGGCGGCGTATAGGTTTTTCGAGGTCGTTCTGGCTTCGCCGCGGATATCGGTCTGGCGTAGGGCAAGGTGTCGCGTTCCCAAGCCTTTACGGCATTGTTACAGGACGCACGTTCACGCGCGGACAAAGGCTTACCATCAGCATCGGGTGACCATAGAATGTCAATCAAGCGTATCATCGTCATATCAGGGATCTTCGGTCTCGGATTGAGTTTTGCCGGGAGTTGCATGGCGCAAGCCCAGCCCCAGGGCCAACCGAAGCAATCCTTCTTCATTGCGACCCGCCATGCGGAGATCGGCGACGGAATTTCCCGTATCAGCAGTTTCCAGGGACCCAAGTCGACCAATTATTTCGTGCACTGCAACTGTGCGGATCTGAGCAGCGACACAAAGATATGCCCGACCAAGGGGTATCAATGCGCCTGCTCCCCCGCGACAGTCTATTGCCAATAGGCAAGGCGACCGGGTTCAGAAAGGACGGGTCATGACCTGTCTGTTGACGAGCTTCAAGCTGCGATCGGGTTGAAGAATATAGGTCTCGTGGACGTCCTGTCCGTGGTTGTCTGTGAAATCATGGGAGATCCGCGCGCCCACGGGAGATTGCGTGAGCTTCATACGCGGCTGGCCGCCATAGGTGATACTGCCCGGTATGGGCTGCAGCTCCGTTTGTGCCTGATCGCAGGCCGCCAGCAGAAACAGACACGTCAAAAGGGAAATGATCGATTTCATCGCGATCTCTTTCTCAGCACTTCAAGGCGCGACAGCATACACCATATAAGAGTTAGAACAGAATTCGGTCCGCTTGCCACCGCCGCTTCGGCCAAGGCGGACGTTGCTATCGCCAAGATAGGGGAGCATGCATGAGTAAGTTCAATGCGTTGATCGCCATAGTGAGTCTGACTGCGCTGATGGCATTCACGTCGGTGGCATCTGCAAGCGCCATGCCGCTTCCCGACCTGGCGGTGCCACAACGATCGGACATCATCCAGGTCCACGATCATCACGGCCATCATCACTATCATATCCGCCAGGGTTACGATGACTATTACAACAATTATGATGACAGCGGCGTCCTCTTCAAATCCTTCGTGACCGGCACGCTTTTCACACATAATGACCGCCAAGCCTATTATAGCGACAGCCACATGAGAACATGTGCCGCCCGCTATCGGAGCTATAGCGCCTACGACAACAGCTATCAGCCGAGCCACGGCCCAAGGCAGCAATGCAGATGAGGCGTCGCTGGACGGCGCTCCAGCGATGGAAATGCGAGCGCCTTCGGTGCATCGGTTTATGATCCGCTTAGCGGGACTTTCACGCGGCAGGCTTCCGGAAGCCATATTTCCAGGATCTGCAACCGCCGGATAAACAAGCCACCCGCCTTTCGTCAACGGCCGTTGAGCATTTCGGGGATATTGTAGCGGAAGATTGATTGCGGGGGCAGGCTTTGCCCCTTGCTTTGGACCCTTCCGGTTATGGTGAGCTTCAGCGAACGAGGAGCTACGCTCGCGATGGCAGGGGCAGCTTTTGTGCCAGCGAAGGTCGGCCGGCGATGGGATGCGGCTATATTTCGGGGGATATTGGTTGCGGGG
>NZ_SLZG01000063.1 GCF_004341625.1 Rhizobium sp. BK376
CGGCTGAAACCTGGATCGTCATTGCTCACATCCGCATCCTGACCCGACGCCTCGCAAGATATTACGATTATTAAATTCTTTTCGAGTCCGGCTCTAAACGACGGGAAAGTTCCGCAATTTGATCCCGCGTCATATTCAAACGGAATGGTCCGACTGCAACTGAAGGCTCGATGTTCATGGTCTCAGTCCTAGAGATTGTGTGTGTAGGTGACGGCGTCAGCGGCTGCTAGATACGAGAAATCGATAGCATTGAGCAAATCGGGAGATATTGATTGCGAAAAGATCCGCCAGTAAACATGGGAGCGCTGCCGGCTAAGGCGGGGAAGCTTTCGTCTGAAAACTACACGGCGTCCCTGATGTCTAACACTAAGTGGCGCGCGCTCTTTGGCGCCCTCGAAGAAGCGGGTATCAGCGCCGCATGTTCGGTAAAATTCATTGGCGAGGACAAGGAATGCGAGATTGTGGCTCATCCACGGTTATTTCCACCTCACCCTTACATTGATCTCTGGCCGCTTAACGAATATCCCCTGGTTGAAATCGAGTGGATCGAGTTTAGGCGTATCGTGAGATATCGAAGAGATAACAACGTTCCGGCTGAACTGGTGCCACAAGACATAGACGCGATCCGGGCTGCTATTGAGAGCACGGGAAAACGCTTTCCCTTTGAAGTCTCCGAGGATGCAATTCGGGTTGTGGGGCATGTTAAGTGAAGAAGGCTCGCTGCCATTCTCCTGAATCGAGGCAAGTCTTTTGATGATCCTTCCTGCTCTTGCTAAATCAGGCCATCAAGTTCTCGTCAACGAACATTTCGGCAAACGTTTGAGGATGCAGAGTCACATCATTAGCACGCGCGATTTCGAGATTCCTGGCCCACACATCCCTGATCGCGGTCGGCATTTCGGGGGGCAAATGAATCGCGGCTGCGACCGCATCATGCCACTCTCCACTGCTCCCATAGAGCGAGTGCAATTTTGGGGCGATTCTCTCAAGTGTCTGCTGCTCAGCTGAAGACAACTCGCCGATTGCCCATAGTACGTACATCTCAAGAAGTCGAAGCAATGGCTTGCCGTTGTAGCGCGGACTACTGGTCACGAAATTTTCCTAGGCATCATCGCCGACGCGGACGGCTGCGCAGAGGTGTATCGGCTTCACGGAGGAGTGGTTGGGATGACTTACGCGGAACCTTTGTCATGTCCCGAAGTGCAGCAGAGAACGGTTAAAGAGTCGAGTCGGGTGGGAACTTGCTTACGTCCCCATGTAAGCAGAGCCAGGCGCCCTTGTTTCCACCAACATCACCGCGAGTGCCTGGCTCACCTCCATGTATTGGTAAGTTCCCAAAAGTTTGTTTATTTTCTACCCAAGATATTTTGCACTGACCGTCTTCATGCGTCTAGATTCTACCTCAGATCGTGCTAATAAAAATCCCGACAGGGGAACCCGTATGCGCTGGCTGATTGAAGAATATTGCTTGGTTGCTCAAACTTGGAAACGAGAACAAATCGCCCACGAGATCTGTCGACTGATCGATGCTGGCGAGGACCCTAGCCACATTGCCGCTCTCGAAGAGAAGATGATGAATTATGCGCGACAGTCAGAGGTGATATTGGCTAAGCGTGCGCTGCGCCGGATCGTTTTCGGCTACTTGGTCAGGATGCCGAGCTCTTTTTTAACTGGAAGAACCAAACTCAGCTAGACCCCGCCCTTGGTTAGGGCGGGGTGGCGGCCGGACGCTTTATTCAGAGTAGGTCCAGAGGTCTTTGTCCGCTTTGATGGGCTTTGGTATCCCCTCGTGAAAGTTTGCCGAATTTTCGCTTCGCTGACATTGTCAGCATTCCTGACGATTTGCGTCAGTCTATCCTGATAAGGAAATACTGAGTGGTCGTGCGCACGGCAAGGAAATCGCGACCAATGGCGCTCTCAAGGAACTCCTCAAGCGCCAGATATGCTCCGTAAAGTCCGGGCAATGCCGTTGCATCTTCAACAATGATAACGCCGCGGCGCGCCATCAGAGGCGCAACTTTTTTCAGGGCAATCGCTATGGCGTCGTATATGTCGACGTCGATATTGGCGATTGCGATCTGCTGAATTTCAGCGGGCAATGGATCAGCGCAGATGTCCATTGGGACAACGTTCACCTGCTGATCGGTCTGCGCCACCAGCCCCTGAATACGTGCGACCGTCTTTTCCGGGTCCATGATGTGGGTGCCACCCCAAATCAGATCCGGACTGTGCATCGAGGTCTCATATGTAAAGCCGGAATAGGTATCCAGCAACCAGGACCGGCGCTTTATACCCAGCCGATCCATATGCGAAAGAGCGGTCAAGGCACTCGATCCCGAGAATACACCGATCTCGACAAAGTCACCTCTGACATGCCGCGTCAGTTCGATCGCCTGGCAAATCTGCGAATGAAGCTCCTGTCCGCCGAACGGTTCATGGCCGAGAATGGAAGCCGCGTTGTTAATGCTATGAATTGCATTGGCGCTGACCTCAATGAACGGAATCTTGTCAAACATCGGCGGCGGCGCAAACAAGCCCTTGCACGCCACGATGCGCTTCAGGGGAACCAGGGCTTTTTCATGCAACGAGAAATGAACATAAAAGGCGCTTATGCCGATTTCGGTATCGGACAGATCAGCCAGAGTGAGCAAAACACCGTCCGTTTCGGCGGCAAATTCCGCAGCGACCCGCTCAGGCTGGTCCGTCAGGATATAGACCCGCTCCCTCTTCTTTCGCAGATCAGAGGGAGAATACGTAACTTCGCGATGCCGGTAACCTCTACCATCGAAAACAGGCATCTCTCTTGGCACGTAATGCGGTAGTGTTCGGTATTGCATGATTACCTCAAAAAATGGTCAGAAAGGCGCAAATAGTCGAGAACTACCTCCTCGACTAAGCGGCAAAGCTTGCGCAGACCTGTCGACGGCTCATTCGACTGACTGGACCGAGCGATTGCCGATGCAAAAACCATTTTCCATTTATTTAGTCGTCCGTGAAGACTTCCTCGATCAGTTCGAGATTCTCGCCGATCTTGCTGGCGACTTGCCTGAGTGTGTAGATGAACCTCAAGGTGCCATCAGGCGGCCTCGTATCGAGCGTTTGCTGGCTTCCAGTTCCAGGGCAGCATTTCCGCAATTCGATCTTTGGGGTGATCTTGGATCCGGGCCAAGACGTCCTTCAGATAGATCTCCGGATTGTGGCCATGGAGTTTGGTAGTCTCAATGATGGTCAGGATATTGGCGATGCGCTCACCGCCCTTGTCTGACCCAGCAAATAGCCAGATGCTATGACCATTCCTCCTTGCGATGTCGCTCAACGAGCGCAGCATAGGCTGGTGCCATTTCGGCCGATAGGAGGATTTATTCGTCATGCCTGACTACGATGCATATATTGGGTTGGACGTCCACAAAGACTCGATCTCCGTTGCCATTGCAGACGCTGGCCGTTCTGGCGAGGTCCGTCTATTCGGAGCGATTCCGAACGAGCCAGACGCGATCGCTAAACTTGTAAAGAAACTTTCGAGCAGGCACGGACGCGTAGAATTTGTTTACGAGGCAGGGCCGTGTGGATACAACGTCTTTCGGCAAATTGAGGCGTTGGGGTTCGTTTGCCGCGTAGTCGCGCCAAGCCATACCCCTGTCCGACCGGGCAATCGGCAGAAGAACGACACTCGCGACGCCGTGATGCTTGCAAGGCTGTTGCGCGCCGGAGAACTGACCTTCGTTTGGGTTCCTGATGTCGTACACGAGGCGATGCGTGACCTAGTGCGAGCCCGGTCTGTCGCGTCTCACGATGCGCGGAAAGCGCGAACATTGATCCAACTGTTTTTGTTAAAGCATGACCTCCGGTATTCAGCCAAGTCATGGACATCGAGGCATAGAACCTGGCTACGCAACCGACATTTCCATCATCATGCACAGCAGATCGCGTTTCAAAGCTATCTGAACCGACTGGAACAGGCCGAGGCCCGCAAAAAAGAGTTGGAGGATCAGATCGCTGTCATTTCTCAATCATGGTCCCTGGCACGTACGGTGATGAACCTGCAAGCCTTCAAAGGCATAGGCTTGGTCATCGCTGCAACACTGGTCGCCGAGGTCGGAATATTTTCTCGCTTCAACAGCCCCCGGAAGCTCATGGCATACCTTGGACTGATCCCTGGAGAGCACTCAAGCGGCGGTTCCGTTCGATCACGCGGGATAACAAAGACAGGCAACTCAGCCCTTCGGGCCTTGCTCTTCGAGGCTGCCTGGTCCTACCGCGTTCAGGCCAAGGTTGGAAACTGGATGCATAAGCGACGCCCGGACGTCCCGCAGGCCATTAATGACATCGCCTGGAAAGCCCAGGTGCGGCTGAGCGCTCGATACCGCAAATTAGTTATAGCGCGGCGATCAGGATGAGACGGCGCATTGCCTCGCGAGAAATGCTCCCTGATTGTTGGCCGTTGCCTCATCTGATTTGCTCCCAGCATTTGTGGGTGCGGAGCAAATCAGATGAGGCTGATCAGCGTGACGACGAAAAAGGAATTGATTGCTGCTCTGGCAAAACGCTATGCAGCCGGAAAGCGGGAGGAAAAATCGCAGATCCTCGATCAGTTCGTTTCGATCAGTGGGATGCATCGCAAACATGCGATGCGTTTGTTGCGTGGGGCGGATAAGCAACCGCAATCGCGAACGCGGGCGCAGATTTATGACGAGGCGACCCGACAGGCTCTGATTGTTTTGTGGGAAGCGTCCGACCGTATCTGTAGCAAACGACTGAAGCCCTTGCTGCCGATTCTGATCTCCTCGATGGAACAGCATGGCCATTTGAAGTTAGACGATCAGGTCCGGACCCTTTTGCTACAGATGAGTGCGGCTACCATCGACCGTGCATTGAAAAGCGTGCGGGAAACAGCAGGCGGCCGTCGACGCCGACGTTCCGTGGCTTCATCGGCATTGAAGCGGACTATTCCAATTCGAAAATTCTCCGACTGGGGTGACCCCCCACCTGGCTTCATCGAGGCTGATCTGGTGTCACATTCCGGTCCCAACGCACGTGGCAGCTTTATTCAAACGCTTGTCCTCACGGATATTGCGACCGGTTGGACTGAATGCGCGCCTCTGCTGGTTCGCGAACAGAAGCTCTTGGCGGAAGTTTTGACCGAGCTTCGTCGCGTCCTGCCGTTCCCGCTGCTTGGCTTTGATACGGACAACGATAGCGTATTCATCAACGAGACGATCAAGGACTACTGCGTTGATTCAGACATCGAATTCACTCGCTGTCGGCCATATCGCAAAAATGATCAGGCTTGTGGAGCAGAAAAACGGATCGGTCGTCCGCCGCATTGTTGGCTATCATCGGTATGAGGGTGTTGAAGCCGCGGCGACACTTGCGGACCTCTATCGCTCGGTACGCTTGTTCGTGAACTTCTTTCAACCGTCGTTTAAGCTGCTCGAAAAGCAGCGAAATGGAGCGCTGGTCAAGAAGCTCTACTCTTCCCCCGCGACGCCACATCAACGGATTTTGTCGGATGCGAGGACGGCAACGGAGGTACGCGACCGCTTGGTGCGAATGAGCGAACAACTCGATCCTGTGACGCTCCTCCGCGACATTCGTGCAGGACAACAGCGGCTTGCCGACATCGCGCACCAGGGAACCCCCTCCAGCGAGGCTCCCGATGTTGAGAGCTTTTTGCAAAGCCTCCGTATCGCATGGACAGAGGGCGAAGTCCGTCCGACCGCGAAAGCAAAGCCAAAACTAAAGCGCGAGCGACGGCGGCCTGACCCGCTGGTTAACGTTACGAATGATCTTTACAGTTGGTTTGAAGCTGAACCATGGAGAACCGGCCGGGAGCTACTGGAGCGACTTCAAAGCATTTATCCCGGTCAGTATCCTGATGGACTAATCCGTACGGTGCAACGACGGGTGAAAGGCTGGCGTCGCGATCGCGCACATACAATGATATTCGGAATCGAGCCTGGCGAAGACGAACAACTACCAAAGCTCAGCAGGGCGTAGGGAGCATTCTGGTGAGGCAATATACTATCCGTCCGGGAGCATTCTCCCATGAGGCAATACGAATCTCACTTAGATTGCCGCTACGCAAATTAGTCGGATCAGGTAAAAAGAGCAACGTGGCGATCACCGCAGTCGCTCGCGAGCTTGTCGGCTTCCTATGGGATGTTGCTCGCAAAACTGAAGTAGAAACAATGTCATCTGCTGCCTGAGAGTTAACCCATCATCAGCGATCGGGAATGGTCAGAGCGTCGGGAGCGGAGAAGGAATCCTCGGGCAAAAATTTGGACGGGTTCATCCTACGTCCGCAGCCAGATCGAGGCAGCCTTCCGACGCATCGTCACCATTGGGTAGCCAATCCCAGGACAAGAGTTTGAGCAACCGTCGAGTATTCCCGGCGCTCTGACCCATCCCGACCGTGACACCATGGTATGCGCTGCCTGCCACACAGGTGGTGTTTTAAAGTGCGCCTCAAACCTTGATAATGGTCATAAGAGTTTTTTCTTCCGATTCCAAGCGGTCTCATGGCCCGCTCGGCTATATTGTTGTCGATCTCAACACGGCCATCGTCGATATAAACGCTCAACGCTGCCCACCGCGAGAGAGCATATCGCATCGCTTCAGCCAGCTTCTGCTTCTGTGGCAGCGTCGAAAGCGTAGCCTCGATCCAGACCTTCAGCTCATCCAGAATGGATCTGGCGTGTTGTTGTCGCAGGGTACGCCGCTCATCAGCCGACATGCCACGGATACGATCCTCGATATCGTAGAGTGCTC
Source organism: Rhizobium sp. BK376 (assembly GCF_004341625.1). Lineage (GTDB taxonomy): Bacteria > Pseudomonadota > Alphaproteobacteria > Rhizobiales > Rhizobiaceae > Rhizobium. Next base: position 6,769 of record NZ_SLZG01000063.1, read on the forward strand.
CGATGCGCGACAGCGCTTGGTCGGCAATCGGAGATGGCTTCAGCTTGATCACGTCATGGAATTTGCGGCGCACATGCGCCATACAGGCGGCTTCAATGATCTGATTGCCGTAGAGCTTCTTGTACCCACCATAGCCATCGGCATGCATGACGCCGCTGAAGGTGGCGAGGTGGTCAGCCGGATGCACGCCTTTGCGGTCTGGGCTATAGTAATAGGCGATGGCACCGGGAGTGGCGGCTTGATAGCCACTGCCGTCGAAGACGTAGACCCAGACCCTGCCGGTTTTTGTCTTGCCCCGCCCGGGGTCTAGAACATCGACGGGGGTATCGTCCGTATGTATTCGATCGAGCGCGGCGATATGGGCCCTGATAGCCGAGACGAGAGGAGCTAGCAGAGCGGATACGCGGCCGACCCAGTCGGCCATTACGGATCGGGAGATGTCTATCCCCAACCGGTCGTACATCTCAGATAGGCGGTAGAGGGGGATGTGATCGTCGAATTTAGCGATCATGATATGGGCGAGCAGTCCCGGTCCGGGTTTACCGCGCTCGATCGGCAGGGTCGGCATCTCACCAGCCACCGTCGTATCGCAATCCCTGCAGATCATGCGCTTTTCGACATGGCGGACAATCTTAACCGACGCCGGCACGTGCTCCAACACCTGGACCACCCTGTCGGTCGCCTTCAGGAACGACGTGCCACCACAGGTCGGGCAATTGCAGGGGGCTGCATAGAGCAATTCTTCGGTTGGAAGACCATCGGGTAATGGCTTGCGCTTCGGCTTCTCGGATGCGTCGTCCAACTCCGGCAGAGGGGTTTTCCCGGAGCGCATTTCAGCCTCTGCACGGGAGGCCTCGATCTCCTCCAGCATCAGCTCGAACTGCTCGATCTTCCGGTCAATCTTTTCCGAAGACGCGCCATGCTGCCGATGTCGGAGAAGCTCCAGTTGCGCGCGAAGAAGCCCGATTATGGAGTCTCGCTTGATGACCTCAGCTTCCTGGCTCTCAAGTTTCGCCGCCTGTTCCGCGACGAGTGCGCGCAAAGCAGTTAGCTCGTCCTGACTGTCCAGCGGCGCTGTTTCCATACCCGCAAATCTAGCCGATTTGCCCTTGGCACGCCAGCAATATACCCCGGATGCCCCTGCAAAATATAGATTTTATCCCGTTCGACCGGGAGCGGAAGTCCACGCCGGGCGGCGCCAATCTATCCCCTCAACCAGCATCGAAAGCTGCGCCTGCGTCAGGTGCGCTACACCCTCTTTCGCCGTCGGCCAGGGAAAGTATCCGCGCTCCAAAATCTTGTAGAACAGGCAGAACCCCTGGCCGTCCCACCAGAGAAGCTTGATCCGGTCAGCGCGCTTTCCGCGGAAGCCGAAGATCGCGCCCGAGCCCGGCGCCTCCTTCACGACCGTTTCGACCAGCGCCGATAGGCCATCGATGCCACGCCGCATATCGGTCACTCCGCAGGCCAGATAGACCCGTACATTCCCCGATGGCCCGATCATGCCGCCTCCACGCAAGCGACGAGTGGGCCAAGCAGTTTCAACTCAACGTCAACCGGAACCTTCAAGCTCCGACCGTTTCGAAGCAAGATCTCGACGATCGCCGGCCTCGTTGCTGCGGTGGACGGCTGGCTTACGCCAACCTCCTCGGTGACTTCCACCGGGAGGAACACCGTCGGCCGATCGGCATAGCTGAATGATTGCCGCCACAAGCGGATCTGGCCCGGATGAATGTCGTGCCGGCGCGCCACATCGCCAATGCGAGCACCGGGCTCATCAGCTTCCGCAAGTATCCTCAGCTTCGTCTCGTCCGACCAACGCCGTCTGCGCTCGGTACCGGACATGATCTCTATGCGAGCCATGAAACCTCTTTGTTCTGGTATTAATGTCAGCACTAACGCTGGTTCTAATGCCAGAACATCGCCTGATTTACCCGATCAGCAAAAACAGCTCACCGGACGCTCACGATATTTCGGTGTCGATGGCTGTTGAGAACCGCGCATATTTGGTGCCGAGACGGAATTACAGCGAATTTCGGCGCAGTGGGCGGAGCACTGACGTTATCGCGACGAATCGGAGCTGGTATATCCTGGCTGCGATCACCACATTCCCAGTGCGCACTGCAAAATTCGATACTTCGCCGCCATCTCGATCGCCAGAAACTTCAATCGCTTAAGCGTTGTTCAGGGCCGACTACCTATTACGCCTGCCGCTAGATGGTGTAACGGGCGGAGCCCAGCCAGCCGAGTTTGAAGGTTTGGTGGTCGTCCCTCACAATGATGGTGTCGCGGAGTCAGGAGTGGCCTG
>NZ_SLZG01000064.1 GCF_004341625.1 Rhizobium sp. BK376
ACTGCCGCGCATGTCCCACTCCTGCCGACCAATCACCGAGGCATGGAATCACGGCAGTCCGCTCGCAGCAAGCGCCTTTTTCCGCATCCTGTTAAGGAAAACTACCATGTCCATGCTTCGTAAGATCGCTGCAACGAGTCTGATTACTCTGTCGCTTGCAGTCACTTTTATCGCAACGGTAACACCCGCATTTGCCCAGGGCGGTCACGGTGGAGGTCACGAGGGAGGCGGGCATCGAGGAGGAGCTGCCATGAGCAGCCAGATGGGCGGAGAGGTAAGCCGCAACGGCGGGTTTGCTGGTCGAGAGCACTTTTCCGGGCGGTTCCGTGACGATGGACCGTTATCCTCCCGCGACGATGAAAACTATCTCTACAATCAATGCCAATCGGAATGGAACCACCACTACGACCGTCTCGGCAATCCAGTCAGGACGGATGTTTGCTCCTGATCGATGAGATGCAAAGACCATCATGGAATGATCGATGAGTGGCGCGAGCCGCAAAGCAGCGCTGCGAGTTTTGTTTCTTGAAGGCCATTGCTTTCTCTGGGAGGGCACCGTCCGCAGCGTGCTTGACGTACGGCTGCGGACGCGGGCATCGCTTCGCCATTCCGTTTGATGGAACACCGGCCTACATCGCCAACCAACGAAGTGCCCTCTGCAGGGAACGATCAGGGTATGCGCTTTTCCCTTTCCCGCGCGAAGCAACTTACAAGATTCTGGCTCTTTTGATGTGGCGAGAACCGTCCGCATTAATCAGAGACTTCGATCTTGAATATATCGTAACCGGTGTTCTGCGCCCACATTGTCTCATTCGCTTTGACATGTGATCGCCTTTCCATGGACGAGCTGGGGCACCTTTCGTTCAGCGCCTCAGCAGGCGACGCTTCTCGGCAGCCGTCAGCCGATCGATTTCGTTAGCCGCTCGGTACAGCTCGGCGATGAAGTCGGTGATCATCGTCAGCGGAATTCCATCTCCAAACGAGCCGATGTCGTCGCCCTCACAGGAAGCTCGGCTCCGTGGGTTCGCCCGCAGTCGTGACGACGCTTGATCCATACGCTTCTCGCGAGGTGATCGTGATCGCGTCATTCGGTGCCGGGCGAGCAAGATGCTGTGCTTCCTCCCACGGCGCGTTCAGCCAGATATCCGTGTCTTCCTTGGTCAACAGCAAGACAGGCATCGCCTTTTCGTGGATCGGCTGGACGACCTCATTGGGGTCGGTGGTCAGGAACCCATAGAGATCGTCTGTGGTCAGGCCGTCTTTGACCTTCCGGACGCTCTGCCACTGAGGGACGTGGATTCCGGCGAAGAACATCAGCTGCTTGCTTTCATCTCGCGCGAACCATGCGTTCGGCACACGGCCGCCAGGCTCTTGGCTGGCAGGATCGGGTTCCGCGAAACTTGTGACGGGGACCAGGCATCGATGCTCGACACCGAGCCAGCGTTTCCAATGGGGCAGATTGAGCTTGCGAACATTGGTCAGGCCCCGATCCGGCTCCATGCGAAGCAGTTCGTCCATGTCGACGGCCTGTCCCTTCGCCCTCAGCTTCACGGCACGGTCTTCTGCGGCTTTCTGCTGGACAAAGAATGGGGAGGGCAGGCCCCATCGGGCGTGGACGAGCTGCCGACGGCCATCAGGCGTATTGCGGACGATCGGCCCCATTTGATCGGGGTTCATCTGATAGGCGGGCATCAGGTTGATGAAGCTCTCGGCGTCCAACGCCCACTTGTTGACCCAATCCTTGTCCTCCATGCGGTAGAGGTTGCACATGGCTGATGATCCCCGTTCGAACGACGCGAGAGATTAACCGAGACGGTATGGGCTGCCAACCGATCGACGGGGAACATTTAGGAGCGCGGCGTCGCCGTCGAGGACGATGTTCGAATGGCAACGATCAGATCGGTGGCACAAATAGCAGCCTATTTCGTTCTCCTTTTAGAGAGGAGATTGCCATGTCTAAGTTCACGAACGGTCTCAACGACCGACCGAAAGATGCCAGCATCGCCCAGTCTGGCCCAGGTATCCCAGATGACAGTGGTGCTGCGGTCGACGCCTCCGAAAAAGAGATCGAACGCGTTCGCCGCAAATTGCAGGATGATGAAAGTCCAGCGGACACAACCAAGCGGGAGCGGGAGAAGGAGAGACCCTCCGCGCACGGTGCGGCCCGATAACGCTTTATTGCGCTGGGATACTTCGAAAGGATCGCTGGCGTGGCTTCACCCTTTGGTACACGGAGAACCGCAACCCTCGAGATGAAGAATTGTGCTAGGTTGGAGCCAGTTCGCAGATCGGCAACGGAAGAGCCAAGATGATTGCGAGAAGAGAACTGACCATCAACGAATGGAATTCGCTCGTCGGTATTTACCAGCACGAAATCGACTCGGTTGCTGTCGATGTGGGTAAGCATTTGAGCGAGCTTGGGCTTATCGAGCAAGCTCCAGGGCGCACTGATCTCAGTGTTTTGGGTAAAAGGCTGGTTGGCGACGAGCTGCTCGCGGAGCGGAGGAATAGATTGCAAAACGAGCGCCATTGACTGCGCTTCTCTCAGGGCGCGGGAGGGCCGGCGGCCCGTCGCAGACGGTATTTCGCTCAAGGTGCTATTCGGCAGCCTGGCGTAGCACGCGCGGTTGCGAGGGGTCCGTGATCTTTTCGACGATCTCGAAGTCGCCCGGCATATGATGCTGGTCCGATCCCAATTGCACCAGGGTCCAGTACTCGTGCTCGTCGCCAAAAAGCGTCGATACCTGAACAACGGTCAGAGGTTCGCTTTTCGACGCCTTGCGACGTGCCCAATAGATGCCGTCCGGTTCCAATGCTGTATACGCCATGTACCCCTCCCGGTTGGACGAGCTACATTAGCAAATGAATCCGGAAATGGAACACCGTCGAGCGACAGGCTGTGGAAAGACGAAATCAGTTCTTTGAACTGGACGCACGCCGGCGGTCTGCTAGGGAAGGTTATCCCGGCCGAATCGTAAATTGAAATCTGGTAGTCTAATTGATGAACGCTCCTCTCGATATCGAAGACATCGCTGCTGAAGCCACAGATTGGCGGCGTAGAATCCATCAACATCCGGAACTCCTGTTCGACCTGCCCCAAACATCTGCGTTTGTCGCAGAAAAACTCACCGAGTTTGGATGCGATCAGGTTGTCACCGGTATCGCAAAGTCGGGTGTCGTCGCTGTTATCCAAGGGGCACTGGGACCGGGTAAGGGGATTGGCCTGCGTTGCGACATGGACGCACTGCCTATGTCGGAACAAACCAATCTGCCTTATGCTTCCAAGGTTCCCAACATGATGCATGCGTGCGGTCACGACGGTCACACAGCGATGCTGCTCGCAACCGCTAAGTGTCTTGCTGAGCAGCGCAACTTCGCGGGAAAGGTCGTTTTGATCTTCCAACCTGCCGAGGAAGGCGGCGGCGGAGCCCGTGTCATGATCGAAGAAGGCCTTCTCGATCGATTTGAAATCGATGAAGTCTATGGCATGCACAATGAGCCGGGGCTTGCGGTCGGGTCGTTTGCAACACGCAGCGGCCCGTTTATGGCCGGAGGAGATCGCTTTGTCGTGACCATCGACGGCAAGGGAGGCCATGCTGCATCACCCCATATGACGCACGATCCCATCATCGCGGCTACCCACTTGGTGGCGGCACTGCAGACGATCGCTTCCCGTTTCACTGATCCGTTTGACCCCGTCGTGGTTTCGATCACGTTCATCAAGGGTGGAAACGATCAAGCGCTTAACGTGATACCAGATTCCGTTCGGGTTGGCGGAACGATCCGCACAATGAGCACGGAGGTTCGCAAAGCTGTAGAAGACCGTTTCCGTGAGGTCGTTAAAACCACCGCTGCCTTATTTTCATGCGAGGCGAAGATCGACTGGCGTCCGGGCTATCCGGTGGTCGTAAACGATCCTGAAATGACCGAGATCAGCTTGGACGTCGCGCGTTCGATTGTAGGGACGGATGCCGTTGACGCACACTACAGCCAGTCGATGGGGTCGGAGGATTTCGCGTACATGCTGGAAAAGCGACCTGGCTCGATCATCTTGATCGGCAACGGTGATAGCCAGTATCTCCATCATCCGGGTTTTGATTTCAACGACAGTGCAATTTCTTTCGGAGTGAAATACTGGCTGTCACTGGTCAATAGTCGATTGGGCGCACCGGTTTCAGCGTGAGTTGCCGGGGTGTGGTGCGATAGCCTCTAGTCCGGCCATCGCGATTTGTACTCGGTAAACGAGCCGGGAACCTGCGAACTATCGTTACGCTGCTCGTCGAGGGTTAAGCGTCCGGTGAGTTAAGCGTCCGGTGAGCCTACCTTTGAGATTCCATCGAACACCTGAAGTTACGTCCCTAATTCCTTCTCCAGCGACGTCATCAGGGATGAACTATGGGTCGTACTGAGATTTTGACGGGTGTGGAGCGTCGGCGTGACTGGTCTGATGACGACAAGTTGTCGATATTGGAAGAGGCTGCCGTGGCAGGCGCAAGGATCGTCGATGTCGCCCGTCCGCACGATAGCCTGACCGGATACTTACCTAGAAACACAGTTGCTTAGTCGCTGGCGACCGTGAATATCCTTGATTCCAGCAAATCATCAAATTTTAGCGCGATTTCTTGAAGCTCATGAACAGCAATGTCCTTCGACCACAATGCGCCTAACGTCGATAATCAAATGCCTGACCGGACGCTTACCACCAAGGTCAGCCTTGCCGCGATGCTTTCGCATTCCGAGGGACGTCGACCACGATATGGGTAAGAAGCTCAAGCGATCTGCAGAATGCGGCGAACCCGCTTGGCAATGGTGCTCGCAATCTCATGAGACCAATGCCGCACCACTTCAACGCGCTCCATCAGCCATTTGAACCAATTGTAGGTGAGCAGCTTCTCGCGTCCGGCGTGGAAGATACGCTCGACGAGGACAAAGCTCATCAGGTAGGCGAACACGATAATCGTCAGGCCAGCGACGAGACGGCCCTTCGCAATCAACACCAGCGCGTAAATCTTCAGAGGCTCCGCCACGGCAAATGGCACAGCAAAGAGGATCAAGACAGCAAGGCGGGGCAGGGAGCCGATAACGGCGTCGAGCTGTTTAACTAGCGCCAGTCCAGAGAACCACTGCACCAACGGGCGATAAAGTGGTCGTGCGATTTCGGTGATGAGAACGAGCGTTACGACGGCTATGCGCAGGGGCCAGAGGGCTAACGGCCACCTAAACGACGGGTCCTTTGAGGTCACGATCTGATTTCCGTCCCAATCTGAAAAGTCATGATTCAGGGGGCTGTGTTATCGCGATGCGGACGCCGGTTCGCGATTTCTCTGTTTGCCGGAGTAAATAAATCGCCTCGCCAAAAATCTCGCGCCTCCTCTGCATACGAGCATTCATCGCCTGCTTGCTTTCTGCGGCAGACATCTGCGATTTGGCTGAGCTAGAAGCTCCTTCATTTTCGACCATATCGATCAATAGATTCCGCATCACGCCGTTTTCTTCTCGCAGGCGCTCCAGCTCGATCTTCGGCGCGGCAGCTGAAAGCTTGCGAGCGATCGTATCCTCGATGGCCTTTTCAACTAAACACGTCTTAGCGACCAGCAGGCGCGCCAGGAAAAACGTGCACACCACTGCACACAGGGCGAGGATCACATACGGCATTTTTCAAACTCCAACCACAATCATCAGATTGTCATCGAGCCGATCATTATCAATAGGTCGGAACGCCGATAGGTCTGACGATTTGTCGCCTCGCGGCCTGTTTCTCTCGGCGAAGGGCACCCTTGTTGAGACTACGAAAGGTGATGATTGCCATCGATCGGGGGACATTAATAGCTTTTGAGAATGGGCTTGCCTTCCGATGCAAGCCCGAGCCACGTCGTGTCGCGTGGCCCATACGGGTCGCGCTTTCGCAGTTCTTTGTGTCAGAAATCCCAGTCCTCGTCTTCGGTCGCGACAGCCTTGCCGGTGACATGGGATGAACCCGATCCCGAGAAGAAGTCATGGTTCTCGTCGGCGTTCGGCGACAGTGCCGAGAGGATCGCCGGATTGACCTTGCAGGATTCGGCTGGAGACAACGCCTCGTAGCCGAGATTCATCAGCGCGTTGTTGGCGTTGTAGTGCAGGAATTTCTTGACGTCCTCGGTCAGGCCGACGCCGTCATAGAGCGCCTCGGTTTACTTCGCCTCGTTGTCGTAGAGTTTGAGCAGCAGATCGAAGGCGAAGTCCTTGATCTCCTGGCGCTCGGTTTCGGATAGCCGCTCTAGGTCGCGCTGAAACTTGTAGCCGATGTAGTAGCCGTGGACGGCCTCGTCGCGGATGATCAGCCGGATCATGTCGGCGGTGTTGAGCTGCCTGTTGAGGCCCGCCGCTTGTGGGAACGCAACGGAGTTCCAAGTTCTCCAAAGGCTAGGGTTTTGCAAGACCGCCCACACCTTTGAAAGGTAAGTTTCTCCCCTACTTATCGAGCAAGCAATTTCACCGACGACTTTGGAGGGCGCTATGTCGGGTTCGGAAGACCATATTCTTTCGTTGCAGGTCGCGAGCATGAGGCCGCAGGATGCTGGCGCGAGTATTGCGCGCCTTTCCAATGATGCGATGCGCAAAATCGGTATCCGCGAGGGTGATCTGATAGAGCTCATCGGCAAGCGACATACCGCGGCGCTGGCAATGAGTGCGTATCACGAGGACGAGGGGCTCAATATCATTCGCCTCGATGGCCTACTGCGGGTGAACGCGGGAGCAACGAGCGGAGACCATATCGAGGTCCGCAAGGCCGAGGCGCGGGCGGCCACAAAAGTTATCCTCGCCCCTGCGCAGAAAAATCTGACGCTTCAAGGCTCGGGTGACGCTCTACATCGGGTCTTCCTCCATCGCCCGATGGCGTCTGGTGACGTGGTTTCGACGTCGGTACAGCAGAGGATCAATGATCCCCGGATCAATCTTCCGGCCTACGGCCTGCAGGAGATAAGGCTTGTTGTCGTCTCCACGCAGCCTCGTGGCATCGTGCAGGTTACTGAGCAGACAGTCATCGAGCTGCGCCCGCAGTTCGAGGAGCCGAAAGAAGCTCGTCGCGCCGACGTCACGTATGATGACATCGGCGGCCTTGGGTCTTCCGTAGACCAGGTCCGGGAAATGGTCGAGCTTCCGTTGCGCCATCCGGAGCTATTCCAGCGCCTTGGTATCGATCCGCCGAAGGGCGTGCTTCTTTATGGTCCTCCGGGGACCGGCAAGACGCTGCTTGCACGCGCCGTGGCGAACGAAACAGAGGCTAATTTCTACCACATCGCCGGACCCGAGATCATGGGGAGCCGCTACGGCGAATCCGAGGAGCGTCTACGTCAGGTTTTTCAGGAGGCGGCGCAGAATGCTCCATCCATCATCTTTATCGACGAGATCGATTCCATTGCTCCGAAGCGGGAGCAGGTTACCGGGGAAGTCGAGCGCCGTATCGTGGCGCAGTTGCTCACCCTGATGGACGGTCTGGAACCCAGGCAAAACATCGTCGTCATCGGCGCAACGAATAGGCGTGATGCCATCGACGAAGCGCTGCGGCGACCGGGCAGGTTCGATCGCGAAATCGTAATTGGTGTCCCGGACCAAAACGGACGCCGCGAGGTTCTGGCGATCCACACGCGCGGTATGCCGCTTTCTGAGAATGCTGACCTGGACGAGATCGCGAGGACGACGTACGGCTTCGTGGGTGCCGACCTTGGTGCACTCGTCAGGGAGGCCGCCATGGACGCCCTGCGCCGCGTTCTACCGGACATCAACCTCAGGGAAGGAATCCCGTCTGAAATTTTGGAGAGACTGACGGTTTCACAGGACGATTTCGTGTCCGCCATGAGGCGCATCCAACCCTCCGCGCTGCGCGAGATCATGATCCAGGCACCCAATGTCCGATGGGAAGACGTTGGCGGTCTCGACGAGGCTCAACGAAAGCTGAAAGAGGGTGTGGAGCTACCCCTTCGGTCTCCGCAATCCTTCAAGCGCATGGGCATCCGGCCCGCCAAAGGCTTCCTGCTCTTCGGCCCCCCGGGGACGGGTAAAACACTTCTGGCCAAGGCCGTCGCCCGTGAGGCGGAAGCCAACTTCGTCGCCACCAAGTCTTCGGACCTACTTTCGAAATGGTACGGGGAGTCTGAACAGCAGGTTTCCCGCCTTTTCGAGCGGGCAAGACAGGTCGCTCCAACCGTCATCTTCATCGACGAGATCGACTCCCTTGCGCCGGCTCGCGGCGGCGGATTCGGCGAACCTGCCGTGACCGAACGCGTGGTGAACACGTTGCTTGCGGAGATGGATGGTCTAGAGGACATGCAGGGCGTAGTCGTTATGGCAGCAACCAATCGTCCGAACCTGCTAGACCCGGCGCTTCTGAGACCCGGACGTTTCGACGAACTGGTTTACGTCTCTGTCCCGAACCTTGAGGCGCGGCGTAAGATACTGGGCATTCATACCAAGAATATGCCCCTCGCCAGCAGCGTCGACCTTGACGGCCTCGCGGAGAAGACCGAGCGCTTCACTGGTGCGGATTTGGAGGACTTGACGAGGCGTGCAGGTCTGATCGCTCTGAGGCGATCGATCGATACGACCAAGGTGGACGGTGGCGACTTTGCCAAGGCGCTCGTGGAGGTTCGTCCCTCGGTTACGCCTGAGATGGAGCGGGAATACGAGGAAATGCTTCGTACGCTTCGCCAAGAGAACCCACAGCGGATGCAGATCGGTTTCACCCCGCTTGGCCTGGCGAAAAAATGACATGGCTGTGGTCGAACGACGTCCGCGACAGCACAAAAGGGGCCGCGTTGGTCCCCAATGCCTAGCTGCAGCAAGCCCGACCCAATAGTGCCACTTCGAAAAGATTATCGCTGCGCAATCAGACACCGTCGCGTTTGCAACGCGGCGATCTCAAAGTCCCAGATCGAACTGCTCTTGTGTCGCAGAGTTGGCCTTCTCCAGCGACGAAAGAGTGACACCAAGCAGCCGCACGCCTTTCTTTAT
>NZ_SLZG01000065.1 GCF_004341625.1 Rhizobium sp. BK376
GGCGCCGCACGCAGCATCCAACTTCTCATCTCGCCAGAAGCCCTGCCCATTCTACGATAACACAAACCGTCATAATCTCTGTGGCGAGGTACTAGGTGGTCGGGCAGTTAACTGCAACAAGTCACGGTAGACGGACCCTCGCGGCAGGGCGGTGAATACGTCCTGCACGACCAACGGACTCTACGGTCATCACTTTTGCTCGAATGTTGCTTCGATCAGCATGGCCCCAAAGTATTTTCGATCTTCGGCGCTGAGCGTCGGTGGTGCATCCAGCTCAAAGTATTCATGTCTGTCCATACTCGCCTGGACGAAGGCGGAGGCATTCCTGGCGGTGTCAAAAGTGTGGACGCCATTTGAATTCGTAACGATCCAGTTCGTTCTCATCTTCCTACCCTTGCGGTTGAGCCGTGCCAGCGCCGAAGCATGTCGAGATGGGTCTAGCTGCATCCACGTCAAAAGCACGCGGAGCGCGCCAATAGTAGATAATTTTGGTTCCCGGATGAAGTGTGGATGGGGCCGCAAGTTTCAAAAAGAAACCCGCCGGAGCGGGGCGGGCGAAAATTATAGTCACACGCGTTTTACCCTAAACAGGCCCGCTCAATTCACTCAAGAGGGCAAGCGGGTCGGATGATCCGGGTGGTCGGGGCGAGTGCTGGCAGGAACGAGGCTATCAATGAGGTCGATGGCCCGCTCCAAGCACACGTTTGGTCCCTCGACCACGGTCGACCGAGGTTGCCGCTCCTTAAAGTCGATGACGGCGTTGCTGCCGGGCGGCGTGATAACCGCAAAGTGGTCAGTGGGGCTGTAGATCGCAATCCTGTAACCGCGATGAAGATACACCTGGCTTGGCACTCGCCATCCTTTCAATTCGAGTGACGCTACGCATCGGCAGGAAATCGGAGCCGTTCCGGCAGTCGACGGAGAGATCGTGGTCGCGCCGCGAGCACATCCGCCTCCCGGATCAGAACCCTGCCGTCGACATCGTCACCGCGCCTGATCGCGGCCGCCGCCAGTTCTCTGTAGAAGGGAGCATAGCGCGTCAGACGGCGGAGCGATTTCTGAGGCGGGTTCGCAGTCGCCATCATCGCCTCGCATGTGACGATCACCTGCCAGACGGAGCATCCGTCGGTCACCGCCATCTGCCCGTTTTCAAAGTACAGGAACGGTGCTGGTTCACAGAGTTCAAATTCGCGTTCCTCGTCCATCATCCGGCCTTCTTGCTCTTGAGTTCGTCGGCGACCGATTTTCGCAGCGCGTCCATGATGTTCACAACATTTGAGGCGGGCGCGGCCGCTTCCTTCTTGCCCTTCGTGGTCTTCCTGGGCTTTAGCGCCGCCTTCTTCTCGTCTATCAGCTTTAAAAGGCTAGTCTGGATTGGATCGGTGACCATCTCCGGCGACCACTGCGCAGACTTTTTCTTGATCAGCTGCTGCACGAGCGGAACCAGTTCCGGGTCCGCCTTCTCCTCGATATCCTCGAAGTAGCTCTCCTCTGGACGCACTTCGTCGCCGAAGCGAAGAGTCCACAGGACGATACCTTCGCCCCGAGGTTCCAGGATGACGGCACGCTCGCGGCGACCGATGACGAGCTTCGACACCCCCACGACCTTGTCCGCCTTCATGGCGTCACGGATGACGGCGAAAGCCTCGTTGCCGACAGCGTCGTCGGGCATGAGATAGTGCGGCTTCTCAGATAGACCCATTCGATGCTGTCGGCGGAGACGAACTTGTCGATGTCGATCGTCCTGACCGTGTCGAGCGCCACCCGATCGAGATCGTCGTCGGTCAGGATGACGTAGTCGTTCTCTCCACGAGCGTAGCCCTTTGCCTCGTTCTCGTCCTTGACGGGCTTTCCGGTGACCGAATCGACGTACTGCGAGACGACACGATTGCCCGTCTCCTTGTTGAGCGTGTGGAAACGAACCTTCTCGCTCTCCGACGTCGCCGGGGTCATGGCCACAGGGCAGGTGACCAGCGACAGCTTCAGGTAGCCTTTCCAGTAAGGGCGCGGTGCCATTGGTCAGCCTCCTCAGCTTGCTCTGCGTTGCGGGGCGGCGTTCGCGGCGGATTTCGATGCAGCACCGCGAGAGGCACGTTGCCTGCCTTCGCCCTTGTTGGCGTTGGCGGCTGTGCGCCTCGGTGTTTTTGCGGACTTGCCCGCCAGTCCGGCACTTTCGCGGAGTGCGGCCAGGGATCGTTCGGCTTCGAAACCTCGACCTTCTTTGGCTTCGGCAAGGCCTTACCCTCAATCTTGGCTTTCACGAGGTTGGCGAGGGCGGCTTCGTAGCGGTCGTCGAACGACGCCGGATCAAACTCGCCCTTCTTCGTGCCTATGATGTGCTTGGCGAGGTCGAGCATCTCGCCCTCGATATTGATCTTCGGCATATCCTCGAACGCCTTCTTCGAGGACCGGACCTCGTAGTCGTAGTTCAGCGTGGTGGCGACCAAGCCCTTGCCGTGCGGCCGTATGAGCACCGTCCGCATCCGGCGGAAAAGGACCGTCCGGGCGATGGCCGCGACCTTGGACCTTCGCATTGCGTCGCGCAGTGCGACGAAAGCGTCGCTGCCCATCTTGTCGGGGGTCGACATCCGAGCAGGGAATGAATGCCTCGACTTCGAGGGTCTTGTTGCTCTCGGGGATCGCTGCTGCGATTTCGTCCGGATCAATCATGATGTATTGGCCGTTGTCGATCTCAAACCCCTTTGCCTGGGCTTCCTTCGGAACCGGATCTTCCGTCTCGCTGTCCACGAAGACGCGGTTCACGCGATTGCCCGTCGCCTTGTTGATCGTGTTAAAGGTTATGCGGTCGGAAGTGCTGGCGGCGGTATAGAGCGCGACGCCGCAGCTCACTTCACCGAGCTTCAGATAGCCTTTCCATTGAGCCCGATGCCCTGCTCCCATGTCGCGATCCTCCGAATCACTGAGTCGCGACTCAAAGCGTGCGAGGGTGATTCGTTCCGATCCAAAACGAATCTATTTTCAATGAGTTGGCGTCGCTACCTGAGAAATTGATTCCGGCAAAACTTGAGCGCGCAAGTTTTTTCGCCGTTGGCGTCTCCTGCGCGAAAGATTTGGTCTGTGGACAGTAATGGAAGCGGTTCCAACCACTGAGGCGAGTGTTCTCAAAAATGCAAACGGTGGCGCGCGCATCGCATGACCATGACAGAGGCAACCAAGGACCGCGACAGTTAAGGCAAAGCATTGACTGTAAACGCGCGTTCCTGCTCCGCAGGTTTCCAGAACCGTGTTCTTGCCATATTCGCCATCGCTCCTAGGTTGTTGTGTGGGCCAGGAGAAAACATGTTCGACAAGCATCTGCATCCCGACGACATACCTCTGTTTTCAAAGGATCTCGTAATTTGCCAACAAGTGTTCGACATCGTCAGGTCGGAGACGGGTACGTTGCATGGCACTCCCAAATCCGATCTCATCGCAGCCCACATTATTCATGCATACAAGCAGGGCGTCCGAGATGTCCCGCAGCTTTTGCTCCTGGCGCGCACGGCGGCGATTACATAAGACCGTGGGCTTCTCGCGGCGCGGTCAAAAAGAGAGGCGGGAGTCTCTCCAGCGGCGCTGCTATTGGTCAGCTTGCAGGCGTTTGGCCGTGCGGGTCCAGCCCAGCATGGAATCGTGGATTGCCACCCCCGCATTCCCGGCATCGAAGTGAAGAGCCGCGAATATCCAGTCCGCAGGCATTACACCGGATAGGTTTTGCGATCGGAGGATCGAGATCAAATCCTCCCCCGTATCGAGGCCAATGAGCGCTGGATGTCCATGTCGCTCAAGTGTCCAAAGGTACCTAACGGTCATCGAGTTCTCTTGACATTATCGAAGCAGACAGCAGTTCCCGCAGCACTCAGTTGGATGCTATTCGGCAGCCTGCCGGGCTGGATACTCCTCCGGAAATTCGATGCGCGACAAACAGGTCGAAATCGCCGATCATGTAGTGCTGATCCGATCCGATCGCCACTACCGTCCAATATTCCGGATCTTTGCCGAATACCGTCGAGACCTGAACGACCGTCGTGTTTCCATTGGAATGCTTGCCGGATCGCGCAAAATAGAATGCACCGGGAACCCAATTCGTCATTACGCTCACTCCCACCAAGGCCGCGAAATGTATCAGAAATCTCCAATATGACCATCCTTCATGTTTCGAGGTGGCGCCCGTGCGTGGATTGCGACACGTCAGACGATGAAGGCCGCCATCAGATCGGAGACGGCCTTCTATAGGTTATTGAAGTTTCCGGTTACGCGTCAGGCGGCGATGCGCCGCGCGGCCTTGTCAGCCGCCTTGCGATCCGACCCGTACTTCTCGATTATTTCCTTTGCGTCCTCGATGGAAATCCGATGCTTCTTCGCGAGGACAACCGCTTCATACGGCTTCTCGGACGCGGAAGCGCCATTGGTATCTGACATATTTTTGCTCCTGTGGAGGTTCTGGCCGCTAGAGGCCGTAGGCGAGGGTGCCGCCTCACATAATTTATATAAGAATAAGCTGATCCGCTTGCCAGCCTGGCATGAATCGGCAGACGATTGTGGCCGGATTTCGCGCTCTCCGAGGATCGTCTCAATGCTTTTAGCTGTCCCCCTAGAACGGTGCTGGCTTTGTTTTTCGAGTGACCGTCCCATCGTTGCAGCGAGCAACACCGGAGCGACGCCATCAGCGCCATCGTACCGAAACATGCGGGCCACGCACGCCACCGCGAGAAGAGAAGCGTCCGCCGCGCGAGGCGCGACGAGACCGTCTGGCGATGGCCGCGCTTATGTTCTCGATCGCGTTGGCCGTTCTCGCAACGGCCAGACTGATCGACAAAGCAACTGGCGCTGCCCTTGTCGCTTTCAGCTTCGGTATAACTGGTGAACACGGGCCGACATTGGCCCTGCTGCTCGGCGCCGTCTTTGCAGCGGTGGGATGCGTGGCAAGCGCGAGTCGGCTGCTGACACGGTGACCGCGATTTAACTGGCGGATGACAAGGCTGGTGGTCGGACCAAACACAGCAAGCCAAGGTGAGGGGAGGTGCGAATTGCCGATCCATTCAGTCTGCCGCTGCGTCGCCCTCCCTTGACTACTTGAGATCACCGCCGATCTTGGTAACTTGCACCATCATTTCCTTTCCGCTGCCAGGCCTGCAGCCAGCGGGGGCTTCGCTGGAGTTGCACATGTGAACGAGGAACAGAAAAACGAGGCCGCAGAAATTCAGAAACTAGCGTTGCGTCTGAATAGTGCGATTGGACGGGCGGCGCGCGTTGATCTGCGAGCTATCGCCTCCATTGAAGAACGGCGGATAGCGGGGCTCCCTGATATTGTGCACCTGGAAATTTCGCTTGAATCGGAGAAGGCGCCTACGCTTGCCGAAGCTCTTGAAGAAGTTGGTTTCCGACCATTTGGTCGGAGCCGAGGCTTAGTTCGCGAGCGGCGAAGTAGGGAACCTCTGAAACGTTGAGATTGATCTTTGGAGCGCGCGGCGGATTTCCAGTGCTTCCTCCTTATCGATCTTTGCCCTGCTACCGCAGCTCTGGTACCGATCCTGCCTCGAAGCGAATTCATGAAATCGGCGGGCAGCTGAAGCTCCGGCGCCGCGACGGCAATGCCCGTGGTGAGCAGCCCGGCGCGGTAAAGCGCTGCCTAGTGGTTTTGGAAATGAACCGGAAATCTTGTACTGGATATCCGGGCGGCGGAGCGCATATCTGCGGAATTAGGTAGCAACTGCCACCAGGCACGAGACTTACCGTTTCATGAGTTTTTGATATCGACCTCTTCCTAGATTAACCCTGCCCAGCGCATCGATATCAGGACGCAGTCGATCATTTTTCTCCCATTGACATTTAGGGCCGCCGCGACCTTGAAAATGATGCTCAATTGGGCTACATAGGTGTACGTGGAATTTAAAGAAGGAGTCGTCAAATGGCTGCAAATGCATATGTGCGAGCCCGCATTGATCCTTCGGTGAAAGAGGGTGCCACCTTGGTGCTTGATAGTCTGGGTCTAACGCCCTCGGATATTATACGTATGGTAATGACTCGAATTGACCGTGATAAGGCTCTCCCGCTGGAATTGACCCGCCCCAACGCGAGAACAATCGCTGCGATGGAAGAGGCGAGAGCCATCAAGGCTGGCCACGGCAAGGTATTCGATACCGCCGACGAACTGTTCAATTCACTTGAGGGCCGTAAGGTTGCCAAGTAATGACAAACGGTCGAAGCCCGCTTCAACAAAACGGGCTTCGCTTCCACGGATTTTTAGCTACTCGAAGCAGTTTCTGAAAGACTGGAAGCGGCTGTCACGGTCCGGACGGTACGACATGGGAGCATTAAAAACCTCTATGCTTCTTTTGATGGCGAATGATGCTCCGCTCCCGCCGGAATACAAAGATCACGAACTCAACGGCAAATGGGACGATCACCGGGAGTGCCATGTTGGAGGGGATTTTCTTCTTATTTATACCCTTGAGGAAAAGAAAAACCTGATCGTATTCGTAGCGACTGGCACGCACGCCGAACTCTTTGAATGAGCTTGGAGAAGCGACATAGGCATTTTTCAAGCCTCTGGCTTTGATTTGGCAACGAAAAAGTTTTCGCCACGAAATGGTGGCAGTGCTACATAATTGCGCAAATCTGGCAAGCGCCGAATCCCGAAACCGCTTCCTGACCGTAGGTGACCAGGGAACTCGGCTCCAGGCTGTCGATGGAAATTCGACCGGAAAGCGCGTCCACATCTGCTAACCTGTCGTTCGGAAGCGCGATGGTCACAGTGTGCGCGGCAATGGTCGGTAGGGAGCCTGCCACCCCCGAACGATCTGCGCTCATCTTGGAATCGTCAGAAATGACCATACCCTCCCGTTAGGTGATGGGACCTTATCTTTGAGCGAGCCAAGTGGCAACAGACTGCACTCTAGGTTGGAAAGCAAGATGAACGGAGCGTGATCAATCGTGGTCGAAAGCGCAGAGCTCGTGGTTGGACAGAGACTTGATCACGTCGCAGTCGCGAACCTGGTTTCGTCGGGGAATGCTAGACTTATTAGGTGGATGCAGCCAGAACCGTCCGACCCACGTCCCCAATGCTCAGCGGCACGATTTTTCGACGGTCCCGTGCGAGTTGGGGAGCCACCTTTTCATTTTCCGCTTGCATCTCTAGTGGCTGCAGGTTGTAGGGTCGCCCAAAAGCGGAAGGGAGACCGACAATGGCGCATGACCACGATGAACACGGCCATTCACATGCGCTCGGTCACCTGCACGCGCCGGCGAACTTCGGGAAAGCCTTTGCGATAGGCGTCGCCCTGAACGGAGCTTTCGTGGCGCTTGAAGTAATCTTCGGCCTCGCGAGCAACTCTGTTTCTCTACTGGCCGACGCGGGGCACAATCTCTCCGACGCATTGGGACTTGGCGTCGCCTGGGCAGCCGTCATCCTTGCCAAGCGCCGACCAACCAAACGCTTTACGTTCGGTCTCGGAGGCACGTCGATCCTGGCTGCGCTATTCAACTCGGTGTTCCTTCTCGTCGTTGTCGGTGGCTTGAGCTGGGAAGCCATCGGGCGATTTTTCGAACCTCAGATCGTTGCGGGCAAGACGGTAATGATCGTCGCCGCATGCGGTATCGTGCTCAACGGTTTTTGCGCCTGGCTGCTTTCCTCCGGAAGCAAGGGCGACCTGAACGTGCGGGGCGCATTCCTTCATATGGCGGCAGACGCCTTGGTGTCTCTCGGCGTCGTCGTTGGCGGCCTGATCATCCTGGTCACCGGGTGGCATTGGATCGACCCGCTGATGAGCCTCATCATCAATCTCGTCATTGTCGCAGGGACCTGGAGCCTTCTGACGGGCTCGATCACCATGACCCTGAACGCCGTGCCGGAGGGCATCGACATGGACAAGGTCAAGGAGTTTCTTTTGGGCCTCCCCCGGCGTCGAGTCGATCCACGACCTGCACGTCTGGTCGCTGAGCACGACGGAAACAGCTTTGACCTGCCATCTTGTAATGCCGGCCGGCGCGCCCGCGGACGATACGCTGGCACATGCGGCCGAAGAACTGCGCGAGCATTTTGGCATCGGCCATGTAACGCTCCAGGCAGAGCGAAATCGGCCGACTCGTGAGCATCTCATTGAGGGTCACGGTTAAAAGCTCCTCTCACCCCCAAGGTTGAGCGGGGACGAGTTTCTGCGAGCGCGCGGCTATTCTTCAGGGGGAGGCCGTAGGGATCCGTTGGTTAATGGAGGGTGTTCGGGCGGCTTCTTTTCGGGGACGCGTCCTACCGAAAATGTCATTCTTGCGAGCTCGCACTCGATGGTGAGCGGCATATTTGCAGCTTGCATGCGCGTCATCTGGAGGGGGAAGCGGGAACCTGTAGTGTGAGATGCACGCAGGATGGCCGATTGGCGAACCAGGTTGCAAGGACTCTTTTAAGTTGATCTCCCCAGAATTTTTCAAACACCGGGTTTGGTTGTCAGAGGAAATCGAAGCAATTCGGGGCAAAGACGCCAGAGTGTAAAAAGCAGCAGGCTCCAGCCTAAATTTCTGTTGGCCAGTCTAACATTTAGGGAAGGGCGAGAATGAGCAGTTCGAAGTCATCCGGCCGGACGGGGTGCGTCGGACTGGACCTTGAATCTCCTCTGCCGACGTCTCATTTGCGAGAAAGCATTCCTAATCGCTTTCAAGCGAGGCACACTGCAAAAGCCGGTACTGATTCCGTCCTGCGTGCGACCGATGCAAATCG
>NZ_SLZG01000066.1 GCF_004341625.1 Rhizobium sp. BK376
TGCCGAGGGCCAACCTCGTCAAACTGTCCGGACTTTAGTGAAACTGCTGTCCGGGATTTAGCGGAATCAATGTCCACCTTTTGCGAAGCGCGCACATCACCACCCTGACCAGTGGCGAATTAGGTTTTCTGCCTTGCACCCAACGAAAAAAAGGCAGCCAGAAGCTGCCTTTGAGAGTGGATGCTGTTTCAACGAGAGCTCGAGTCGATCAACGTCATGTTTCGGGAGCCGGGAAGCTCCTTGCCGCCAACCTCATGAGGCGGCCCCAAGTTGGGTTTACCTTTGACCCACGCCTCTTAACGCAGGATTAAGATCGGAAGGCCAGCTTTTGCCTACTAAGGCGAGACGAATCGATTGGCGACTGGAAATTGATCCCAAAAAAGAGTCCGCAGAGGCGGGCAGATGATGCAGACATTTGATGGGTAGAACCATGCAATAGACGAACCTCTGCGGCTAAGGTTCCAATGGACCGGTTCTTAAGGGCCGGGCGCGGGAGCCGCCACCAGAAGTATCGGTGTGGGTATGTTCCTCACCAGTAGTAGGAGTCCTCATCGGCGCACGTTTCTGGTGTCCAGAGCTCGCCATCCAATTCCTGCCACCAAAGTTTCGCGACCCGTGCGCAGTATTCTTCCGGGACCATCGCAAATGGCCTTTTCCCCGAGCGACAGTGAAGGCGAACACGATCTTCAAATCGCTTGCAGAATTCTTCTTCGGACATTGCCGCAACTGCAGTTTTGTACAGGCTCGACCGTGGCGCCAACCGCCGTAAAGGGCCCGGCGCTACTTTACTCCGCATAATCATTGCAGGCATTTACTTGTGTTCCTGCCTACACCTCCCGAGGGTATGGGAGCTTAGCCAAGGACGCCAGCGCTCATGACCATACATGGGTTGTTTAAAGGATTGGAGTGCGCTCCTCGTGGACGCGGCATTCGTTTTTTCTAAAGCTGCCTTATTCGCCCGCTCGCGCAGAAACTTGGCCCTGGCGAGATGATGCATAATCATCCACAGCCTACGGTCGGTACGCCAGTGGTGAGGCTCTGATCGTCGAGCATATAGTCGAGGGTTTATTGTGCAAGACAGCTGGCAGCGGTTGGGTCTTTAGTGTAGTGCGTGGCCATCCTGAAAAGCATCCTACTCACATAAGACCGATCGTCGCGCATGTCCCTTCTCCCATTCTTCGCAGGCGGTAGCATTATGCTCTTAGCCGCCAGCGCCTACGGATTGGATACCGACGATTTAATCCTACTCCTGGTTGGGAGATGAGTCGATGCGTCAACGGTAATTCCCAACCAAGGGCGCGCCTCGGAATTCAGTCGACGCGCCCGATGCGGATACGCTTCCGCGTCGATTGCTCTTCGACGTGTGCTTCCGGCTTTTTCAAATGCCGATCGGATCGATTAAGCGCCACTCGCGTGAACCGAAGCACAAATTGCACGCACTGCAGAAATATCAATGGAAGGTTGCCGGTAAGCTTAGCAAGTAAGCTTGACTTTCGTCGCCTCTAACCAAGCGACACCAACGCCTATACAGGGCGGAATGTTAGCGGGTAAAAAAAGCCCGCATGGCTGGGCCTATGGTTAAGGTTGGGTCGGTGTTTCACCGAAATCGCTGAGACGACAGGCGGCGACCCCGTCCAAGCGACCCCAAGAAGATTGTTTGATATTATGATAGATGGCAATTCGTCCCGCCGGAGTACCCCTTTTGAGAAGGCTCTGGGTGCCGACCGCAGGTAAGCCCCCCGGCGCAGCAATCCAGATACCGCCATCAAATTCGGGGCTGGATTTCTTGGCCCGCAATCTCCATCTCGATAAAATCAAGTCAGGCGAGGAGGCCGTCATGGGAGAGCCTGCTGGAAGCGCCGGCACGAGACTGCTTGTCGAGTTTCTCGTACCGGAAAAATTATGTCGCGCGGTGATGATCTGCGAGTGCTGCCGTAGACCGAAAAGCGCCAACGATTTCGACGAGGAAGGCTTCGGGATCTGCGAGGAATGTCTGCGATCCGACGCGCTGATATTCGACCCCGACACCGCGGCACGAAGGTACTGAGACGCCGCCATTGATAGGCGGCGCTGCTTCGGATGCGGCTCAGACGGTGCCGCCGCCTTCCTCCGCCTCGATCGTCACGGCGACTTTTGCACACCGACAGGCGAAATGGGCCATTCTCCACTCGGCCACGAGGCTCACGTCGGTGAAGGCGATGACGTCCGCATGTTCCTTGATTTTCGATTGGTCGATCATATCCTCGTCCTTCGCTGCGCGAGCATGGCGGGCGAGATCGCTTGATGCGCCAGTCTGGACATCGTCCGGCGGTGTATCCTTCTTCGTCTTCAGGAACCCTGGCCATTGTACGAAGTTCTCCCGCTTTAGGAGGAGCCATGCGGAACACTCAGATCATCAATTTGGAATTTCACGTTCTTTGGCGCAGCCCCGTCTTTGTCCGGATGGGGAAGGGTCCCCGCGAGCGTGTCGACGGACCGGACGTCGCGCTTGGCATACTGTTGCGTCGCTGGCCTGAAACGAGCAGCCGACAGTACCTGGAGGCCAAGCGCCGCTGCCTGGATGCGCTCGTCCGGCATGGTAGCGCCGAGGTCGCCCGGGAACGGTTCGTGGAGGCGGCGATCGCAACCCGGATTTTCGCGTAGTAGCCCTGAACTTCATGGATCCGCCCTCCTTCAGCCACCTAAACAAACTAGGGACTCTTGACATGAGCACCCCACGAAGGACGCGCTGAGGATGGCGCGCGCTGCCGCTGCCCAAAACCACGAAGTCCGCTAGAAGCGCAGAAGGAAGGTGTCTCGAAGGGAACGCGGTGAAAGCCGTCAAGGAAGAGGGGGTGAGCCAGACGCTTTCGGGTGTGGGTGCGTTTGGCGCCCGGCTCCGCTCACCATGGGAGTGAGCGAATTGGAAACCTGCATGGGGCGAGATTGTTCCATGTCCGATCAGCCCAGCAGCCCGAGGGTGCGATAACGTGCAATAATCGCATTGAGGCGTTCAATTTCGCTATCGAGCCGAGCGACTTCAGCGGCGTTTAGATTTGCGCTTCCATAGGCGCGGAATTTTGAATCCAATAATTCCTCGATCTCCTGCCGCAGCAACTCGACATGCTGGGTAACGGCGACAGGGGTAGGGGCGGTGTCGCGGGGAGCGGGAGGGTTCATTTGCTCTTCAAATGTGCGCACAGTTCGAAAGATGCCCGGCAGCGGGAATGGCGTGAGGTGACAAAGTTACAGCTTTACCTAGCACTTGTGCGTCTGCATTCAAGGTTCAAGACTTACACTCCGCCAAGAGCGAAAGTTAGGTCGTCAGTGGCACGAGGTCAGTTCCCAAGCGTCGGCGCTCAAGTTGACACTCCTTGAATGAAGTGGATCGAGAATCGAAGCCAAAGATGCGCGACAGTGGCGCGACCTTCGTTCTGGACTTCGATCGACATGACACCCCCGTTCTGGAGCGGGATGCCGTCCGCGGCCATTTCTGCGAGAGCAGATTTTTGCGGCTTCAATTGCGCCGATCAAATCATTAAATTGGTACGGCTCTTCATTGACGAAGTCCCCGTCGAGATCATGACTGAGGAAATAAAACCCGGCCATTTTGGTCTCCACTCACCTTGCGTGAACCTCCAACTTCTGAGGCCTCGAAAAGTTGCGGCGACCAATGCGCGCTCGGTCCTCGCGGCGATCGTTCCGCTGTTCTAATAGTCAGTGGCGGCCTTGCGGCAGAAGGAGCCGGCAGAGGGGTACAAAGCGGGCTCCGACGAGCTAGATGAGGGCTGTTCTACGCTCCTCGCAAGAACAAACCACGGGCTTCCAGCGCTCGCTCACATACATCGGGGATAGCGAGTCAAATCGGCTAACGCACCGGCTGTACGCCATCCGTTCGATGAACGTTCTACCTGTCGCCCGTATACATAATTTAGATATCAGCCAAGGTATAGCTTGTGCGACCCCCTCAGGTGATCGCAGCGGTCATGGCCAAAATCAGAAGCTGACCTTCGTTCTTTATGCGTTGCTTGTAGAAACGAACGATGTTCGCGGCGAGGAGGTCATTTCTCTGGGTCCCTTTGATCTCCGTCTCGTCGCGTATCTGATCGAAGACTCTCTGACAGAGAGTCAGGTCATCCGAAAACAACTGCAAATCGCTGGGGCTGATATGGTTTCTGACCATTGCCTTCTTTCTCGGCCGCTTTGTAGCTAAGCGCGCGACCGGGAGAATATGCAATAGGCGATGGAAGGGAGGGCGAGTGTCGCACCGATGATCTGCGCCAGGGTGCAGGTGTTTCTATTTCCAGTTGGGCTTCTATGTTGACTATCTGAATTCCCGATTCGAAGGAGAATGGTTTGCCCAAAAAGCCGCCCCTATTGGCTCAACTTGCAGGCATAGGGCCGGGCCTGTCGGTGAATGGCGCGCGCGAGCAGTTCGGGGCTATTTGTTATCGGCTGAACAATGAGACGAGAGCGCTCGAGGTGCTCCTGATCACGACGCGGGAATCGCATCGCTGGGCAATCCCGAAAGGCTGGCCAATGGAAGGAAGAACCGGATATCAGGTGGCCGAGCAAGAGGCGCGTGAAGAGGCCGGCGTATCGGGGAAGGTGTCGAAGAAGCCATTTGGTTATTTCACCTATCTCAAGTCACTAAGCGACGGCGAGAGGGTGCCCTGTCTCGTCCAGGTCCATTTGCTGAAGTTTGAAAAAGCGTTGGATCACTATCGGGAGAAGGGACAGCGAGAGATTTTGTGGTGCTCGTGCTTCGAGGCCGCCGTCAAGGTGGGGGAGCCAGAGTTGAAGGGGCTGTTCCGGCTGTTGCACGACCCCAAGAGCAAGATACGCCCGTGACATGACAACACGATCAGGCGGGAAAGACAGTCACCGGGAAAGGGG
Organism: Rhizobium sp. BK376; assembly: GCF_004341625.1. GTDB lineage: Bacteria > Pseudomonadota > Alphaproteobacteria > Rhizobiales > Rhizobiaceae > Rhizobium. The sequence continues at coordinate 4,876 of NZ_SLZG01000066.1, forward strand.
TCGCTGCCCCAACTCAATACCCGAGGCAGCGGCCCTACTCTTGCCACCCCCTGCGATAGCTAAAGAAGATATAGTGCCGGAAATCACGCCGTCTTGCTATCGGACCTAGGTCTGATCGAGATGGTCGACCAGCCTCACCCGAACCACCCCAGCGCTCTGGAAACCTCGATGATTAGCCACGCGAGACCGAGGACCCAGACCACCGCGATCGCGATCATCAGAACAATGTCGAGGATTGTCTTGGTCATGTTTGGGAGCTTAGTAGAATTGGAGGCACTGAAAACGAGCCAGGCGTCTCACGAATGGATGAACGCCGACGAGAGGCCTGGCCCGCGCCTGAGCTTGCTTTGAGAATTTATTGCAAGGACGCTTTTGGTAGATCCGTAACGATCGTGAGCCCATCGGCTTTCCATTCCTTGCTGACCTCCGCCCTTAAAGTCTGCGAGATCATCTTTTCGAGCCTGCTTCCAAATCCAACTGTGGCAGCAGTTTGAGGCAATAATCCCGGCAATCGCTCTGCCCAAGTTATCCTGACCATCTCGCTATCGGCAGCAACAGCCACCTTGAGCTTCCCGCCTTCGACCGACAGCGCTCCATATTTTGCGGCATTGGTCGAGAACTCGTGCAGCAGCAGGGATAAACTGGTCACCTTGTTCGCGGCGACGCCAACATCGTCGCCTTCAAGATCCCAACAAGCTGTTCCGCCGTCATAAGGAGCGAGGATCAGTGAGAGCAGTTGGAACAGCGTTGTCGATCGCTCCTGGAACGCATCATCGCCCGTGAAGCTAGGCAGCGTCATCTCATGCGCTTTCGACAGCGCCACCAGTCTGTCTCTCATGCTTCTGGCGAGACCGTCGGCCGTTTCAGCAGAACGGGCGGCGAGTGAGATAATGCTGCTGGTGATCGCAAACAGGTTCTTGACGCGGTGATGCATCTCCCGGAGCAGCAAGTCCTGCCGTTCGGCAGCGCGTTTGCGCTCTGAAATGTCACGAGCAATCTTCGACGCGCCAATGATTTCGCCGCTGGCATTGCGGATCGGAGAGATCGTCAGCGAGACGTCGATCAGGCTGCCGTCTTTCCGGCGCCGGACCGTCTCGAAATGATCGACCCGCTGGCCAGCATGAATCCGGGCGAGGATCGCCGGCTCTTCATCGAGGCGTTCCTCGGGGATCAGTATCGTAATGGGGCATCCAATGGCCTCAACCGAGGTATAGCCGAAGACTCGTTCCGCCGCCTTGTTCCAAGTTGTGATGACCCCGTCCAGGCTTTTACTGATGATCGGGTCATCCGAAGATTCGACAATCGCAGCAAGAAAGGCTGGAGCGTCGTGTCGCAGTTGCACCGCGGTCGCCGAGATTTCGGTTCCCGGCAGCTGATCGTCGTGGCTCAAGTCGATAGAAGGATCCTCCGATATCTCGGTCACGTTCCCCACCCGATTGTAAAAAAATAGAACGCACTTTTGAAAATTCCACAATTTTATCCTAAAAAATTCGCGCGCCAGCCTTCTTCGAGACTAGCTCGCAAAATTGTCTATCAGATAGGAAGAACTCCACCGGCTACTCTCCTGACAAATGTTGCGGAACGACCCTCAAAGTGATTCGTTGAGTTGCGTCCATGCAGGAGTTTCAGTCTGCCGCGTAAGCCGGCGCAGCCGCTCGTCCACAGCGATGCGCCTCTCAAGGGCGGTGTTCGTCGTCGCCAGACACCGCAGCTACGGCTCAATGCAACTTTCCCAGACGAAATCGATATTTTCGCTAGCGTGGATTGCCCTAAATCAGCAGTGGAGAAGGTGCGCTAACCTATTGACATTTGATTCGAATTTGAGCGGAACGAATCATCTGAGGCGCCGTTGACTGGCGTTAGTTGTGAGTTGGAGGAACGGGCATGGCATCAGGGCATCGCGCACAATGGAAGGGATTCCTGAAGGTCGGAGAAGTCACCTGCGGCGTGGCGCTCTACACTGCGGCATCGACCTCGGAGCGGATCACGTTCAACACCATCAGCAAGGCGACCGGCAACCGCGTCAACCGCATCTTCATCGACAGCGAAACCGAGGAACCTGTTCCGAAGGAGGATCAGACCAAAGGTTTCGAAATCGACAATGGCCAATACATCATGATTGATCCGGAGGAGGTCGCGGCGGCAATCCCCGAGAGCAACAAGACATTGGAGGTCGAGGCCTTCATTCCTTGCTCGGATGTTGATGACGTCTTCTTCGACAAGCCATGCTACCTCACACCCGACAGGGTCGGCGCGGATGCCTTCACCGCGTTCCGCGACGGCATGAAGAAGGCGAATGTCGCCGCCATCGCGCGCACCGTTCTCTTCCGCCGCATGCGCACCGTCCTCATCAGACCGCACGGCCAGGGACTCGTGGCGACGACGCTGAATTTCGATTACGTCGAAAAAGGCTTTCGAGGAGATGCCGAAAATCAAAATACGGGGCGAGATGCTCGATCTTGCCAGGCACATCATCGGCACGAAAAAAGGCGAGTTCAAGCCTTCCGAATTTGATGATCGCTATGAGGCGGCCGTCGCCGAGCTGTAAAGGCGAAGATTGAGGGCAAGGCGCTTCCAAAGAAGAAGCCAGTCAAGGTCTCCGAACCGAACGATTTGCTCAAGGCTCTGCGCGAAAGCGCCGGAATGCTAAGTGGCGGACCTGACAAGCCGAAACGCACCGCCGCTAACGCGAATCCCGGTTCTAACCCCGAAAAGGCTCGCCGGGTCTCGCCGAAGTCTGCGGCGGGTCCGCGTCGCAGCGCAAGGCCAGCTGAGGAGGTGGATCATGGCTCCGCGCCCATATTGGAAAGGCTATCTAAAGCTCAGCCTTGTGACATGCCCAGTGGCTATGATGCCGGCCACCAGCGAGAGTGAGAAGGTCCGTTTCCATACACTCAACAAGACGACCGGCAACCGGGTGGTGTCGCAATATGTGGACTCCGTAACCGGCAAGCCCGTCAAGGAAGAGAATGAAGCCAAGGGGTACGCCCGCGGCGAGAACGACTACGTCATCCTTACGGACGACGAACTGGACGCCGTCGCGCTGGATACCGTCAAGACGATCGACATCGATAAATTCGTGCCGGCTGAAAGCATCGACTGGATCTATCTCGAAAAGCCTCACTACCTGATGCCTGATGATCCCGTGGGTTATGAAGCCTTCGCCGTCATCAGGGACGCCATGGCTGCCGACCATGTTGTCGGCGTTTCCAAGCTGGTGGTGGGCCGCAGGGAGCGCGCAGTCGTTCTCGAGCCCCGTGGTGAAGGTATCGTTCTATGGACGGCGTTGGTGCGCGGATCGTTAATGGCATTGTCGTAGGTGATCGGCAATCGCAATAACCGGTCTTCGTCACAATGCCTTTCAAGCACAATGCCTC
>NZ_SLZG01000067.1 GCF_004341625.1 Rhizobium sp. BK376
GCTCTTCATCATTGAGATTTTCCTCGTCCTTTGTCCTCGGACGGAGGACAACCCATCATATGGCACATTGGTCTGTCAACGGTACGCCGCAGAAAAAGGACGATCCGTTCGAAGAATTTGCCCTCCGTCCTCTGTCCGAGGACGAAGGACAGGACTGCCAAGCGTCGGAAAACCCCAAGAAGCGGCTTCGTAAGCTTTGATGAGAATCGGACCGTTGACCCTGCAATTTCCTATCAAGAAACGACTCTCGAGGCGCCAGTTGCAGCCCGCGAAACAGACCACAACGAGCACGAGGATATCCACCTATGGAGCGCCTGCATCCCGACCGGATCTGATGGTCTCCAGCTGGAATTATCCGGGTGTTGAGCGCCAGAGTTGAAACGCACAGTCACCGGCATTGAGCCGCTTGAAGAGCAAGCCGAACACCAAAAGAGCACCGACAAAGTCATCCGCCCGAATTCTCGTGCTATCCAAATCCGCTCTCTAGTTTTCCGTCGCTTTCCGTGTCAACGACAGGCGCCCAAAAAGCGTTAGAGGGTCAATGACTTTCGATCTGCGCAAAGCATCTGTCGAATCGTCGCGAACGCAGGTCCTCACCTTTTATCCAGAAGTTGGCGACGCCAAGATCGCCAAACATTAGCTCGATACCCGGATCCGACGCGAGCCTTAGCAGGGTGCGGAAATAGCGCTAATTTTTCCGCCGATCCTCGATAGCTGGGGTGTAGACGGGCCGCGGTGCTACTCTTTCAGCGGCCTTGTCGGCCCATTCTGCCGTAATCCGCCCTCTCTCGGCGGATTACGGGCGCGATTATGCTGTTGTCAGCAGCTTTGGCAGCCTTACCAGGTTATAAGCGGTGGCTGTCAGGATGAACATCCAGCCGACGCGATCCTTTCCACGATGGCGGGTCTTGCGCATTCCGCCGCTGGTCTTGGCCCAGCCAAACACTTCTTCGATGCGCTTGCGAATGCGCTGACTGACACCGTAGCCGGGATGATGGGTGGTCCGACCGTCTATGGCCGAGCGTCGGTTCGTCGTGTTCTGGGCGACGTGTGGCGTTACCTTTGCGTCCCGCAAGGCGGCAACGAAGTCGGCTGTATCGTAGGCTTTGTCTGCAGCCAATGTGATGCGATGACGACCATCGATGCGGCCCACCATATCCAATGCTGCCTCGCGCTCGGCGGTGCCGGTCGCATGGGTCAGCGTGGCGTCGACAACCAAGCCGTCGCGGTTTTCCATGGTGACGTGGCCCATATGGCAAAGCTTGGCCGCCTGACCACGGGCCTTCTTATAAAGCCTGGCGTCCGGGTCGGTGGTCGATGCGTGGGTTGCGTTGCTGCGCTTCTTGCCGTGGAAATCGCGCTCAGAGTTGCGGCCTTTGGCTTCTGGCTGCTGTTTCCCTTCAGCGCCAGAGCCGCTGCCGTCGGCGTCGCCACCATCTGTGTCGTCCTTAGGCTTGAAGCTCTGGAACTTGGCGGCGATGTCGCCCGCCAAGAGGCGCTCACGGCTGACCGGCCGTGGCGCAGTTTGACCCACATCTCAATAGCATAGCGAAATTCAGGTGACCCGGCGCAAGTGAAAAGGCTATTCATCTTGGAATGACACTCAACGTGTCAGCCGCAAGCCAATTTCTCATATTGCTTGCGAGATTTTTATGTCGTTGGATGGTTATCCTCGAGCGATTGCGGACCTGAACCTTTCGCAAAGAGGGTGGTGGGGTCTTTTGCTCAGTCTGTCCCTGGCGCATCTTCCGTGGGGGGATTGGCCGGCCGATCAATTGTAAGGTTGGATATTGCTCTTGATGGGAGTCGAACTAACGACCCGGCGAGCGCCCGTAGTAGGCGATTTCTTCACACCGGCAGAACACCCACGCCATAGCTGCTAAAGGGGGCGGCATCATCTCGGAACGAGGGGGCGGTTATTTCCCGGAATTGGGGGGCGACATCATTTCGGAACCAGGGGCGGATTGCCATCGGAATTTCCATCCGGTTTGGCTGTCGACACATCCCCGGTGCGAAGCGCGACCGAGCAAAGCATGAACGCGACAAGGATGACAGAGGTTGCGGTGGAAAAAGCTAGTTGCAGCCGATCGACTTCGACAGACCGTCCAACGCCTCCCAGCAGAATGCCAAAACATGAAACACCGAGTGCCCCGCCGACTTGCCTTGCCGTGGTGAGCGTGGCGCCCGCGATACCTGCGTTGGACGCATCCACGGCTGAGAGAGCCTCCATGGAAAGCGCTGTGACGGTTATGGCGGATCCCGCTCCGATCAGCAACATCCCTGGCATGGTCCACGCGTAGCCATCAAGACCCACGCCGCCGGCAAGCCCCAGATACCCGATGCCCGCCACGCCCAGGCCGCACAGTATCGCAAGCCGCGCGCCAAATCTGGCAATCAGCAGCGCGCCAACGAAATTTGCAACAGACAGGCAAAGCGTCAGTGGCATCAGTGCCAGCCCGGTCTGAAACGCGCTCAAACCACCGAGACGAAAGTTGAGACTAAGGGCAAAGAGAAGTCCGTAAAAACCGAAATTGACAGCAAATCCTGCCACGCAGCAAGCCGTGAACCGAGACGATGCAAAGAGCGACGTCGGTATCATCGGCTCTGAACGCCGCTTTTCGACGGCGATGAACAGGGCCGATGATATCGCCGATGCAGCAAAAGCCGCTACGACCTCAAGATTGCCAAAGCCATTCTGCCCGGCCTTAACAAGGCCGGCTGTGAGGCTCCCGAGAGCAACGATGCCCAGGACCTGGCCGAGGAAATCGAATGACCATCCTTTCTGGGGGGAGTGCACCGTTAGACGGCCAAAGTGGTACGCGAGGAGCAACAGTGGGACATTCATCAGAAAAATCGTCCGCCACCCGGAGAGTTCAAGTATCGATCCACCTGCCAATGGACCAGCAGCCGTGGCGCTGCCTCCGCACATCGCCCAGACCGCCACCGCTTTTGACCGCATTTTTAGATCCGGAAAGTTCACCGCGATTAGAGCCATTGAGGCGCTGACGACGGCTGCCGCGCCGGCGCCTTGCAACGCCCTGCCGAAAACAAGTTCTGCGGCGGTTTGCGCCACGCCGCAGAGGATCGATGCAACAAGAAAGAGAGCGATGCCGAGAAGATAACCGCGACGAGCGCCCAGTCTGTCGGTCAACGCCCCTGCACTGAGAAGAAGTCCGGCAAAAGTCACTGTGTAAGCGTTTAGTATCCACTCAAGCGACGACAGGTCAGCGTTTAGTGTCACCCTGAGATCGCCAAGAGCCACGTTTGCAACAGTCGCATCGAGGCTGATAATCACGAAGCCCAGGCAGGCCGCTGCGAGAGCCGGACTGCCGAGCAGAGAGTTTCTGATCATCGGAGTTGTTCCTTTCGTTTCATGAAAGGAGGACTTAACCTCTTACAGAAATCGCTATAATGGCTATCTCATTCGCTTCAGTATCAAGGAATATTTGGCAATGGATGTTCTCGCGGCAATCGAGGCGTTTGTCAGAACGGTCGACACGGGCAGCATGGCCGCCGCCGGCCGCCGTCTGGGGGTCACCTCCACCCAGATCGGGAATCGCCTCACAGCACTGGAAAGCAGGGTGCATGCAAAGCTTCTTGTCAGAAGCACCCGCCGACTTGATCTGACCCCCTTCGGCCGCGATTACCTTGCCCGATGTCGCGAAATACTGGATCGCCTGGCAGAGGCCGATCTGATGGCCGAAGCCCGACAGGCCGAGCCTCGTGGCCATCTACGCCTGACAGCGCCGGTGATTTTCGGATCGGAAATTCTGCTCCCCGGACTGGCCGCCTATCTCGAAGGCCACCCGCATGTGAATGTCGACGTCGATCTTACAGACACGATTGTCGATATCGACGCTGGCGGTTTCGATGCCGCCATAAGACTTGGCAAACCAACGACCGGAGACTTTGTCGCACGTCCCCTCAAGCCTTACGGATTGATGATTTGCGCCGCGCCGTCTTATATCGACCGTAAAGGAGCTCCCACTACGCCATCCGAACTTTCCGGTCACGACTGCCTGCTCTACGGCAGTTCGGGTAAAGTTGAGGATCGTGAGATCTGGCAGTTGCTCGGTCCGGAGGGGCCGGTTGCAGTAGAGGTGAAAGGGCGCCTCCGAGCCTTCGGGGCACAGGGGCTTCGCCGAGCGGCAAATGCAGGAATAGGCATCGCCCTCCTGCCGGATGTGATCGCGGAGGCTGATGTCGCCGCCGGCCTTCTGCGCCCCCTCATGGCAACGTACCGTCCGGCGGACCGTCCTTTGAATATCCTGTTCCGCAGGGAAAGGCATATGTCGCGTCTGTTCCGTAGTCTGCTTGACCACATTCTTCAGGCGCACGGCCGCCCTGCCGCCCCGACGCCGCTCGTGAAAGAAAACGGGACGGCACGATGAGGCAGGCGCACAATGAATGGCGGGTACTGATCAAGCGCCACAAGGCCAGTCGCTAACTAGAAACCGGAACATCCTGCCTTCTGTTTTAAAGACCGATTCCTGCCATTTCCTGTGAGCCAGCCTCACGCCTATCGGCCAGTCAAACTGAAGGCACCTGCCGCGACACCGAGAGCGGTGGAATAGGCGAGAGACTGGGGAGCGTCATGAACCTTTGAGCGCCAAATCGATTCTTCTCATTGGTCTCACGCAAAGGGCGGTCGAATTGCTTTATGTTGTCATGTCCGCAACCTCGGGATCGACAATGACGATATTCTCCGTCCGGCATGTTACCGCCTATCGCTATATGAGACCGGTGGAATTCGGCGAGCATCGATTGATGTTTCGTCCCCGCGACAGTTTCGACCAGACGCTTTTGAGTTCGCGTCTGGAGGTTGATCCTAAACCTGAATACATCCGATGGATCCATGACGTGTTCGGAAACTGCGTCGCGGTGATCGGCTTTGCCCAAGCCTCCCGAGAACTTCGCTTCGAAACGGTTATCCGCCTCGACCACACACCGAATGTCGCAATCGATTTACAGATCGATCAGCAGGCTTTGACTTATCCCTTCGCCTACGATCCGGACGAAATGCTGGATCTCACGCAGACTATTCAACGGCAGTATCCCGATCAAAGCGACGAGGTTGGCAAATGGGCTCGCCAATTTGTTCGCATCGGCCAGCCCACCGAAACTGGGCGGCTGCTGATGACGATGTGCTATGCGATCCATGAGAGCTTTATCTACGCTCGGCGGCACGAGCATGGCACGCAAACGCCATTCGAGACTCTGCAGCTTCGACGAGGGACCTGCCGAGACTTCGCGCTCCTGATGATGGAAGCCGCCAGATCGCTCGGGCTCGCCGCGCGTTTCGTCACAGGCTATATCTACGTTCCCGATCGCGACGGCTCGACAACGCTCGGCGGCGGTTCGACCCATGCCTGGTGCCAGATCTATTTGCCCGGCGCTGGCTGGGCGGAGTTCGATCCGACGAATGGCATTGTCGGCAACCGCGACCTTATTCGTGTGGGGGTGGCGCGAGACCCGAGACAAGCCGTTCCGCTTTGGGGGAGCTATGATGGAACGGCCTCTGATTTCGACGGCATGTCCGTTCAGGTCAATGTCACGACGGATGATCGCTCGTGAGCGTGGGCAATTGACGGAACGGCTTGCCTATCCAGGCGTTTGCTGCACGATCGCGGTCTCGCCAAAGAGCTCTCCAAAGGAAAAAGCCAATGAAAATACGCGCGGGTTTCCATCTGGGATATGAATGCCAGCAGCCGACCCCGATGCTGCTGGTCCTCAACATTCACCCGTCCCGCCGCGCCGATCTTTTGACCGATCAGGTCCTGGATTTCGATAGGCCGATCGAGGCATGGGGATATATCGATGGCTTCGGCAATGCCTGTAGCCGGATCGTCGCGCCGACTGGAGCGACGACGATCTCGACCGAATTCGAGATCTATGACAGCGGACTGCCCGATCCCATCCCTGGCGACGCAATGCAACACGACATCAAGGATCTGCCCGACGACGTGCTGGTCTATCTGCTCGGCAGCCGTTATTGCGATACGGATCATCTGGCCGACTTTGCTTGGAAGCAGTTTTCCTTAACACCTCTCGGATGGCCCAGAGTACAGGCGATCATCGACTTCGTGCACAGCCACATCACTTTCGATTACAAGAAAGCGGACCCGTCCAGAACCGCATTCGGCGGATATAACGACCGCGTCGGCGTCTGTCGTGACTTCGCGCATCTGGCTATCACGCTTTGCCGCTGCATGAACGTTCCGGCACGCTACTGCACCGGGTATCTAGGCGACATCGGCGTTCCGAAGGACCCGAACCCGATGGATTTCAGTGCTTGGTTCGAAGTCTACCTTGGAGGTCACTGGCACACGGTCGATGCCCGGCACAATAGACCGCGCATAGGGCGTATCCTGATGGCTACAGGCCGGGACGCGACGGATGTGGCACTCACTACCGCGTTCGGCCTAGCGAAACTGACGCGCTTCGAAGTCATAACCGAAGAGATTTCGGCCGACGTGTGAACGGCTGAAAGAAGAGAATAGCACGCCGAGCATCGCTCACCGGCCACGCTCAAGTCGCAGCCTCCTCAATGAAAAGAGGAAAAATGCATGCAGTTGTCGATAGTCTAGCGCAAGCACGTCGATCTCCTCGACGCCGTCGGCAATCTTCCCAAGACCAGGTCTAAGCTGCGTCACAGTTTCTCGCGCAGTCGCATCCGCTTCTAGGCAATGGCGCGGCCTCTCAGCTTCAAACCACCCGCTTGATGACGGTCATACAGAAGACGAAACGGTCCCTTAGCTCGGGCCCTCGCTTTGATAGCGACGTCGAAACAGAAACACCTATAGAGCACGCGTTGACCTGTTCCTTGTATGCATTGGCAAGCTTTTTTGACCCGCAGGAGATGGACCTCAACACTGCAGGGCGCCGTATGTCAGTCATCTAGTCATTTTGACAAAGGTGAAACGCCCCAAAATTCTCTTCGAGACTTTGCCTTTGATCCCGGCCTTCCAGCGCTTCTTGCTTTGCAGCATCGTGCGACGCTTTCCCGCTCATCGGTCGATCTTTCGGAAGGGTCCAGCGATGGCATTCGCGGGTAGTAATTAGCAAAACTTCTAGATCGTTTGTCGCTGGATAGACGCGGTGGCAAACTGCTGACACTTGATGTTGCACATCGGTCGGGTGCGCAAACCGCACCCTCGTCAGTTCGGCTAAAAGACGGCGGCGTTTAGGCATTTGGTCTCCACGGAACCGGGTCTTTCGGGGGAAATAGATCAACTAAGTGTGATTCGCAAAGCGAATCAACGGGCGCCGGTTGTATATAACCTTTGTCATCATGCTGATGGCTTCCTTTTAGGCCCGCCTGTTGCTACCCGTTCAGACGGGCTTTGCATTGAGTTCCGAAAGAACATGATCAAAGCCGTCCCCGACATAGTCCTGATGATCGCTATCACTCTCGTCTGGGTCCTCGGTCTCGCTTGGGGCATCATCGAAATCGCCAGAGCGCCGGGGTGGATCGGCTAAGCCAGGTGGGAATCAGGCCGAAACAGTATATAATGGCGGCGCACGGACCAATGGTGCTAGGGCCGGGCGTTGGAGGCTCTCCTGCTTCCGTCTCAGAGCGCCCGGCCGACTTTCAGGATTCTCGACTTTGATGCAGCCTGCGCAGGCGCGGGTTGACTGATCCCCGACAAGGCCTAATTTGTACAATGCGCCGACGTTTCCCCTGTGCAGTTGGACGCACTCTCCGCACGCCTTGCGCGGGCTTTTTTCTAGCCGAATACGATCAAGCGAATATGGAAAAAGGGCTGTCACGACGATTGCCCCGACCACCGCTAGCGGCCAAGGAAGATATCGCCCCTCGATCTGTTTCAGAATGCCAACGATGTTTTCCATGGAGGTGCTTGCAGATTTACTAAAGAAAATCGGCGCAGCGTGGCGAACTCGTCCGATAGGTCCCAGCCCTGGAGTGGCGCTGCTCCAGCGCATTGATCTTCTGCTCGGTCAGCGGCAGGCCATGGATGGGATCGAAGACGACGTCTTCTCGTTCCCAGCACCCGCGGATGCCGGGCGATGATCTCGCCTCGGCACCGATCGACACCTCGTCGGATATTTCTGGCACCGATCGAGATCATCCGAGAAGAGCGGCAGATCGGCCGAACGGATGTGTCGTTTTAACATGGAATTGCGTAGCGGCAATCTAACAGGATGCGGAAAAAGGCGCTTGCTGCGAGCGGACTGCCGTGATTCCATGCCTCGGTGATTGGTCGGCAGGAGTGGGACATGCGCGGCAGTG
>NZ_SLZG01000068.1 GCF_004341625.1 Rhizobium sp. BK376
CTTGACGGGGAGGGCTGCCACGAATGCCGGGCCATTCTTCGGCGTGATGACGGCCTGGCCATTCGGCTTGTTCAGGTCGCTCGCCATCTTCGCCAAAAACTTGTTGTAGGAAATCCCTGCCGAGGCATTGAGCCCGGTTGCTGCCTCGATTTTCGCCCGGATCTCTTCGGCGATCTCGGTCGCGACCGCCATTCCCTTGAGATTGTCGGTGACATCCAAATATGCCTCGTCGAGGGAGAGAGGCTCTATCAGCGGCGTGTATTCTGCAAAGATCGCCCTGATCTGAAGGGATACCACCCTGTACACGTCGAAGCGCGGCTTGACGAAGATAAGGTCCGGGCACTTGCGCATCGCCGTCACGGACGCCATCGCCGAATGGACACCGAACTTGCGGGCCTCATAACTCGCAGCTGCCACGACACCACGCGCTTCACCAAAGCCGACGGCCACAGGCTTGCCTCTGAGTTCCGGATTGTCCCGCTGTTCGACCGAGGCGTAGAAAGCATCCATGTCGACGTGGATGATCTTGCGAACGGGCGATGTATCTTCCTGCATCTGAAAATCCATGAGCGAAGCCGGGAGTTTATCAAAAACCACACGACATTTCGGGCGCAAAGAATTTTACGGGCCCGGTTTCAGGGTACCTCACTGATTCAATGAGGTAATTCTGTCGCCACAAATTCACGAGACAATATTCCTATTTAGCAATGCCTTGACTCCTGTAATTTAAAGGAACAGATAGGGAACGTCAACATTCAAACGGTATGAAGCCGTCCTTTTCAACGCGATCTGAGCGGGATTCGTGATCAATGTCGGCTGCCCGCGAGCAAGTCATAACAGAACTGCGTGATCGCATCGCAGCGTTCGAGGGCGCGGGGCCGCGAAAGCTCGACAATCTGCCGTTCGGGGTCCCCGAGATCGACGCCGTTCTGCCTGGCGGTGGCCTTGCATATGGCGCTCTGCACGAGATTGCCGGAGGCGGAGCGGGCACCATCGACGGTGCAGCAGCCGCACTGTTCGTTGCTGGTATCGCCGCAAGGACGAAGGGCCAGGTCCTCTGGTGCATGACGAGACCGGACCTGTTTTTTCCAGCTTTGGCGCAGGCCGGCCTGCATCCGAACAGGCTGGTCTTTGTCGAAACGGACAAGGAGGAGGAGGTCCTCGCCTCGATGGAAGAGGGGCTTGCCTACGGCAGTCTCGGTGCCGTGGTCGGAGAGATCGTCAGGCTACCGATGGTCGCAAGCAGACGGCTGCAGCTCGCCGCCGAAAAGACCGGAACCATGGCGCTGGTCGTCCGGCGCTGGCGACGACAGACGGAGGCCTCTGATTTCGGGCAGCCGACGGCCTCGACGACACGGTGGCGGGTGAGCGTGCTGCCGTCGGAGCAATTGCCGGTTCCAGGCGTCGGTCGTCCTCGCTGGCTGCTGGAACTGCTGCGCGTGAAAGCGGGCGAGTGTGCTGAGTTTATGATTGGAGCCTGTGATGACGAGGGTCGTATCCATCTTTCTGCCGGAACTGTCGACCGATCGTATCCGCCGCGCCGATCCCTCTATTCCCGCTGACACGCCGGTCGTCGTCATCGCCAGAAGCGGGTCCAAGCGCTGGGTTTCCGCAATCGACACGACAGCCAGGAAACTCGGCATCAAGATCGGAATGCCAGCCGCCAAGGCGCAGGCACAGTTTCGGGAGCTTCTGATGAGGGATGCCGATCCGGGTGCAGATGCGGCGGCCCTTGAACGCATCACGCTCTGGGCGCTCGGCCAGTATTCGCCGGTCGTTGCCATGGATGCGCCCGATGGCATCGTCATGGACACGGAGGGTGCCGATCACCTTCAGGGCGGCGAAGAAATGATGCTGACCGGTATCGCCAACCGGTTCAGGGCGAGGGGGCTGACAGCAAGGGTCTCGATTGCCGATACCTGGGGGGCAGCACATGCCTGCGCCCGGGCGATTAGCCGCGAGACCGTCATCGTCCCGCCAGCCCAGACGGTTGCCGCCGTCGAGAAACTGTCGATCGCGCTTCTTCGCCTTCCAGAGAAGGTCGTTCATGATCTGCACCTGCTTGGCTTTCGAACCATCGGAGAGCTGTCGGCAACGCCGCGTGCGCCGCTGACGCTCCGCTTCGGCCCCGAGATCGGACGTCGTCTCGACCAGATGTTCGGGCGTCTCTCCGAGCCGATCGACCCGATCCGGCCGCCCGAGATGATCGAGGTCAGCCGCTCCTTTGCAGAACCCATCGGGGCGGCCGAAACGATCAACAAATATGTCGGTCGGCTGGTCGTGCAGTTGGTCGCCGAGCTGCAACGCAAGGGGCTCGGTGTCCGCCGGACCGACCTGATCGTCGAGAAGGTCGATGGTGTCAGGCAGGCAATCCGCGCGGGAACGGCAAAGCCCGCTCGCGACATTGCCTGGCTGACAAAACTGTTCCGCGACCGAACGGAAAAGATCGAGCCTGGTTTTGGGATCGAGAAGGTCACCCTCATCGCGATCATGACCGAGCCGCTCGCCGAGGAGCAGAAGGCGTCGTCGTTGATTGCCGAGGAGACAGCGGACATTACCCCGCTGATCGATATTTTTGGAAACAGGGGGGCGCGGGTCTACCGGGTGACGGCGGTCGCCTCGGATGTTCCCGAACGCAGCGTCCGCAAGGTCGCGGCTGGGGCAGGTGACGTGATCGAATCCTGGCCCCATCATTGGCGACGCCCGGTCCGGCTTCTTGCCCATCCGGAACAGATCGAGGCGATCGCGCTGATCCCGGACTATCCACCGGCAAGTATCACCTGGCGCGGCAAGCGGCGACGGGTCGTGCGAGCCGACGGCCCCGAGCGGGTGTTCGGTGAATGGTGGACGCGGAGTGCCGAATACCAGGCGGTTCGCGACTATTTCGTCGTCGAGGATGACAGCGGCGAGCGCCTCTGGGTCTACCGATCCGGTGACGGCGTCGATCCACAGACCGGTTCGCACAAATGGTTTCTCCATGGAGTCTTCGCATGAGCTACGCCGAATTGCAGGTCACCACGCATTTCAGCTTTCTTCGCGGGGCAAGCAGCGCCGACGAACTGTTTGCCATCGCCAGGGACCTTGGTATTCAAGCGGTCGGCGTCGTCGATCGCAATTCCCTGACAGGGATCGTCCGTGCCCTGGAAGCGTCGCGAGCAACAGGTGTCCGGCTTGTGGTGGGCTGTCGGCTCGACCTTCAGGACGGCATGTCGATCCTGGTTTACCCGACCGATCGCGCCGCCTATTCCCGGCTGACCCGTCTCCTGACACTGGGAAAGAGCAGGGGCGGGAAGGGCAAATGCATCCTCCACGCCGATGACATCGCCCACTATTGCGAAGACCTGATCGGCATCCTGGTGCCCGATCTCCCGGATGAGACCTGTGCCCTTCAGATGCGCAGGATGTCGGAACTCTTCGGAAACCGGGGTTATGTCTCTCTCTGCCTGCGGCGTCGGCCGAACGACCAGCTTCGCTTGCACGAGCTGTCGAACATGGCAGCCCATCATAAACTGAAGACCGTCGTTACCAATGACGTGCTCTTCCACGAACCGGGCCGCCGCCAGCTGCAGGATGTTGTCACCTGCATCCGCAACAACACGACCATCGACGATGTCGGCTTCGAGCGCGAACGGCACGCCGATAGGTTTCTCAAGCCACCCGAGGAAATTGAGCGCTTGTTCTCACGCTATCCGGAAGCCCTCGCGCGAACCCTGGAAATCGTCGAGCGCTGCAAATTCTCGCTGGACGAGCTGACCTACCAGTATCCCGAAGAGGCGCTCGTCGAAGGCATGAATGCGCAGCAGTCGCTGGAGCACTACGTGCGCGAATGCATCCCGGACCGCTATCCCGAGGGCTTGCCGCAGAAGGTCTTGAAGGCGGTCAGGCATGAACTCGATCTGATCAAGGAGATGCAATACGCGCCGTATTTCCTGACCGTTTTCTCGATCGTTCGATATGCCCGCTCCCGGGGAATCCTGTGCCAGGGACGGGGATCGGCGGCCAACAGCGCCATCTGCTATATTCTCGGCGTTACCTCGATCGATCCGGAAATGAACGATCTTCTGTTCGAGCGTTTCGTTTCGAAAGAACGCGACGAACCACCGGATATCGACGTCGACTTCGAGCACGAGCGGCGCGAGGAGGTCATCCAGTGGATTTATCGAACCTACGGCCATGACAAGGCAGCACTCTGTTCGACGGTGACGCGATATCGGGCAAAGGGGGCCATCCGTGATGTCGGCAAGGCGCTGGGCTTGCCGGAAGACGTCATCAAGGCGCTGTCATCAGGCATGTGGTCGTGGTCGGAGGAACTGGTCAGCGACAGCAGCCTTCGGGAAAACAACCTCAATCCGGACGATCGCCGTCTCGCCCTCACGCTGAAGCTCGCCCAGCAGCTGATGGGAGCGCCTCGGCATCTTGGCCAGCATCCGGGCGGCTTTGTCCTGACCCATGATCGGCTGGACGATCTCGTTCCGATCGAGCCCGCCACCATGGCCGACCGCCAGGTGATCGAATGGGACAAGGATGATATCGAAGCGCTGAAGTTCATGAAGGTGGATGTTCTGGCACTCGGGATGCTGACCTGCATGGCCAAGGCATTCGCGCTTATCGACGAGCACAAGGGAGCGCCGCTTGATCTTGCTTCCATTCCGCAGGAGGACCCGGCGACCTACGCGATGATCCGCAAGGCCGACACACTCGGCACCTTCCAGATCGAGTCCCGAGCACAGATGGCAATGCTGCCGAGGCTGAAGCCCAGGACCTTTTACGACCTGGTGATCCAGGTGGCGATCGTTCGCCCGGGCCCGATCCAGGGCGACATGGTGCATCCCTATCTTCGTCGCCGTGAAGGCAAGGAGCCTGTCGAATATCCGACGCCGGAGCTGGAGGCCGTGCTCGGCAAGACGCTCGGCGTGCCGCTGTTTCAGGAAAGTGCGATGAAGGTCGCAATGGTCTGCGCCGGATTCACCGGTGGCGAAGCCGATCAGCTCCGCAAATCGATGGCCACCTTCAAGTTCACGGGCGGCGTCAGCAAGTTCAAGACCAAGCTGATCGATGGCATGGTCAACAAGGGCTACTCGCGCGAGTTCGCCGAGAAGACGTTTTCGCAGCTCGAAGGTTTTGGAAGCTACGGCTTCCCCGAAAGTCATGCGGCCTCGTTTGCGCTCATCGCCTATGCTTCCAACTATGTGAAGCGCCACTTCCCAGACGTGTTCTGCGCAGCGCTCTTGAACAGTCAGCCGATGGGATTCTACGCACCTGCGCAGATCGTCGGCGATGCGGTGAAGCACGGCGTCGAGGTCCGACCCGTTTGCGTCAACCGGTCGCGATGGGACTGCACGCTGGAAGAGGTCGAAGGCTCCAACCATCATGCCGTCCGGCTCGGTATGCGCATGGTTCGAGGACTGGCGGCCGCCGACGTCGCGAGGATCGTTGTTGCCCGTACGGATCAACCCTTCGAAAGCGTCGACGACATGTGGCGGCGGTCCGGTATTCCGGCGACCTCGCTTGTGGAGCTGGCCGAAGCGGATGCCTTCCTACCGTCGCTGCAACTCGAACGGCGTGATGCGCTCTGGGCGATTAGGGCGCTGCGCGATGAGCCGCTTCCCCTGTTTGCGGCTGCCGCCGAGCGTCAGGAACAGGCGATTGCCGAACAGCAGGAGCCTGAGGTCGAACTCCGGCAGATGACTGAAGGCCACAATGTCATCCAGGACTATAGCCATGTCGGATTGACGCTGCGCCAGCATCCGATCTCGTTCCTGCGGAAAGACCTGAGCGAACGAAGCATCGTCACCTGCAACGAGGCTATGTCGGCTCGCGACGGCCGATGGCTGATAACAGCGGGGCTCGTTCTCGTGCGCCAACGACCGGGCAGCGCCAAGGGCGTGATATTCCTGACCATCGAGGACGAGACGGCCCCCGCCAATGCTGTCATCTGGCCAAAACTGTTCGAGCGTCGCCGTCGCGTGGCGCTCGGCGCATCGATGATGGCGATCCACGGGCGAATTCAAAGGGAAGGGGAGGTGGTACACCTGATTGCCCAGCAGATTTTCGATCTGTCCGGCGACCTGTCAGGATTGGCGGAGCTCAATGGAGATTTCAAATTGACGACCGGGCGAGGGGACGAATTTGCCCATGGCTCGCCGGGAAGACCGGATCAGCGCGATAAAGCGGCAGTAAAAACCAGGGATATCTTCATCCCCGATTTGCATATCGATCAGCTGAAGATCAAAAGTCGAAACTTCCATTAAATTGCAACCAAATTGGGAGACGGCCATGGATGAAACCATGAGGCGTGGGAACGTTGTTCGCGCAAGGGGGATATGATCCCTGCTATGCTTGTCGTCGAGCTGCGAATTCAGCCGGATGATCGGACGTTCGCGGAATTGCTGTGGTTCGATGGCAACATGAATGCACGCCAGGCCAATCTCGATACCGAACTGTTGGAGCATGTTCCTATGCAGGAATAGACAGGCTCGCCTGCATAACACGCGTCTCCGCAGAAATCGGGTGGCGGTAACGGAATCCTTCAGTATCGGGGGACGGGGGCCAGCTAGCCGAGATAGCCGCGAGGGGTGGTTGCAACGAATTGCATTGCTAACTCGGCTAGATAATCGTTTAATCAGGGGATTTTCCCAAAAATACACCCCCGAATTCTGGTCCATACCTTTCGGCCGTTGCCGATCGCGCGGTTATTACCCAAAAACACTGCAGGAACTGGCTGACCACGGTGTCGACGTCATTGCGCTTTTGGCACATCTTTGAAATCCATGGGTTATTTCTCAGAGCCGACAGCCGGAGGTCGGCGCAGCCTCGACGCCAATGCGTACCGTTGATCGATCAAGGTCTGGAAACAACGTTTCCACCAGCGCATCTCGCTTCACGGCACTGATTTTTCGGAGCATCTTCTCCTTCAGGTATAGGCCGACTTTGATTTGAATTCCATTCCCTCGCTGGACACCCTCCAAGGACACGGGCAAGGCTGTTACCACGAGTCGAAGAGCGGGTGCGTCTAGTCCATGGTCTTGTCGCTGCAAAACGTAAGCAAACATTTCGATACGGCCGAGGGCAGGCTTGACGTCCTTATCGACGTCGATCTCGATCTCGCAGCAGGTGAAAGCCTTGCTCTGACCGGAGAGTCCGGAAGCGGCAAAAGCACCTTGCTACATCTTGCTGCAGGCCTGGACAAACCCGATAGCGGCCGCGTCGACGTGGCAGGACATATCTTGTCCGACCTGGACGACAAAGCAAGAGCGGCCGCTAGGCGCAGCGTGGTCGGGATCGTTTTCCAGCAGTTTAACCTGATCCCCTCGCTGGACGTCGCCGCGAACTTGGCATTCCACGCGCGTCTTGCGGGTCGTGCCGATACTTCCTGGGAAAACCGACTTGCAGAGAAGCTTGGCCTCGTCGATCTGATGGAGCGATATCCTGAGCAATTGTCGGGCGGGCAGCAGCAGCGGGTTGCCATTGGGCGCACGCTTGCGATGCGGCCATTGCTGATACTCGCGGACGAGCCGACGGGAAACCTGGATGAAGCGAACGGCGATGCCGTGATGAGCTTGATGCTGGAACTCATCGCGGAGACAGGTTCCGCATTGCTGATGGTTACCCATTCAACGAGGTTAGGCACCCGGTTGGACAGACGACTCACGCTGACGAGCGGGCGATTCACATCATGATCGCAGCCACTTTTCGCGCGCTTCTGTCCCATTTGTCAGTACCGGAGCAATACTCCCCAATAGTGCCGTTTGAATCTTCCCCAGGTGCTGCGGCCGCTGGTCTTCCGGGGCGCGCCCCGGAAGACCAG
>NZ_SLZG01000069.1 GCF_004341625.1 Rhizobium sp. BK376
CGGTCGTTACAAATCGATCATCGGACACCGGCTGCGGGCGCGCTCATTCGGAGCGCAGCGGACGGAAGTCGCCATCGGCTGCTCGGTCCTCAATACAATGATGGCATGCGCACGCCCGAAATCCGTCCGCTGCAAGACTGCAACGCCGTAGCAACAGCATCAAAGACGGAATGCCGTTCTTTCAACGACCCGCGCACCAAAGCCTTGCCGCAGCAAAGGCCGAATTCAGCCAGAACCAGAAAGCCGAACCCGAAAGCGCCGCAACGACCGCAAACAGCAGCACACTGGTCAAGGCAGTTCGGCGTGCCGCGTCCTTCCCGGCCGGTCGTACTGATGCTTGGTTATCGTCGTTCATCGAGGGGTCTATCGAAGGTAGGTTGCCCATTCGAGCACAAGCAATACCAAGCTCAATAAGCAAAGTGATGAGGTTGAAATGCAATTATCACTAGCGTCGCCCCTAAGGCCGCACAAGACCGGATTGTCAGAATCACGAACGATTTATCGCGCAGGACGTGCATTTGGTGCAGATTTCAGTTTCACTTCATTTAGGCATCATTTTGAGATCATTTTGGCTGATTTGTTGGCGTCTACACGGACTGCCGGGTCAAATTTCTTTTGTCATCACGTTTTTTTGATGCGCGTGTAAATCTCCTATGGGTTGCATCTACCATGAACCGGACCCGAGCTTCGATCGCGGGTCGATCGTCAGCCAAAACGGCTAATTCATCACGATTAAATCGACCGTACGACGCAATTGCGCAGCCGCTGTTGAGTAATCGAAGCCCTCCTGCGTCCAATCAGAGTAGCACACTACGAAACGACATTATCGCTTGACGTGTGTGGCTGGGTGACAATGCCCACTTGCGCAAAGCGATTCACTTTGTCTTCATCTCCGTAAATTGAAACCGAGGGATGAGAAGCACTGATTGCTGTTACTTGCTTTTTTGGAAGGTTTTTTAGAACTCAGCCCTGAGATGTGAGCTTTGATTGAGGAGTGCCGAGTTCACATTTGGCTCGGTAAAACGCAGATTTTTAAATTGCCAAACATGAGAACGAGCCAGACGGTATCTTGAGAGCCGGCTTGCACGGGGGGATAGCGTTGTCTTTGAAGTCTTTCAACTCCGATCAGCTCTCTGCCGTCAAGCGAACGGCATCGTGGGAATACGAGCGGTTTTGCCAACGTGTGCGAATCGTCGAGGATGACTGTCAACCACCACGTCGACGAGCCGTTTGGGCATTGGTATCAATTTGGTTCTTCGCAAGTTTTTTCAGTCAGGCGCAAGCACAACCGATAGAGGCTCCGTTTGATGTTCGCCATAACGCCATTGGCGACGAAATTCGAGGCCCACAGACTATCACCTTGAAGACGATTGCGCCGCGATTGCAATACCTTGTTGAACCGAGCTTAAGTTATGTCGTTACGCAGTTGCACTCTAGTCCCGCGCTGGCCGCATTCTCGGGCTTTATTGACAAGGGATTCTATCTCTTGAGCAAGGATGGCGCTGTTCCTGCGCCGGCCACCTCGGGCATTGAGCGGGACAACCAGCTTATGCACGCCTTTTCCCTCTCAACCAAAAGTGACGACCTCAACATCATTTTCGACGATGACGACGGCGCCGCGCATCGGCTAACGATCTCCCATAGCCGTAACGCCGCAAGCATAAGGTTGATGAAGGCTGTCACATCCAATCTTGCTTGCTTTAGCTATCCCGACCCGCTCCGCATCACTTGGGACAACAGTTCTTATGAGGCCGTCCTCGCGATGAAGGCCATCTACGCCGAAAACGACGAGGTACAAGGTGGTGAGCGGGGGTGTGCGGCAAGCCATGGCAAAACTGTGAATTCCCAGTATGCCGAGTTAGCAACTACCGGAGATATTCTTGTATCAAGCAGGAATTTATACATAGCAAGTTTGCATTCAATCTATGTTATTCCTCTGGGATATTTTAATCCAAACGCCAATCCCAATAATATAGTTGTAAAATTAGATGATCTATATGCTGCAGTAAGTAATGCAATCACAGGTTTCGAGCGCGGCGAGAATCTGCCGGCGGCCTGCGTCAAGACAGACATCGATTGCGCTCAAATTCTGTTCGATCACGCACTTAATACACTCACGGAGGGGCATGCGAAATGACGACCAACTCCATTAACACTGCACAAGTATCCGGTCTCGTCCTTTATCAGGTATCCGCGATCTTCCTTTACGCTGTCGGGTTGGGTTCTGAAGCTTCAAAGCCGGGTCTTGGTCTGGCGGGCTGGGAGACGGCCAGTGGCGATGGACAATTCAACTCAAACGGTGTTCCCATTCACCCAGATCAGATCAAGGAGAATTCGGGTTATACGGCGGGGAATCTTCAGTGGGACTTCGGGCAGCGCCATAATGGTGATTGGGCCGCGGGCTATCAAGCTTTTATTAATACGTTCAGTCTTTCGCCGGAGTGGAACGCGCTCACCGCTGATCAGCAGAACCAAATCCTGACCAGCCTTCCCATGAATGGCGATACTCTGAAGACGAGTGCAGCTAATATGCTCAATCAGGTCGAATTCGACGAGCTTGACGCGTTTCTAAAGACCCCGCTGGGGATCGACGCCGCAGCAGACCTGGACCAAACGAACATCTTGGTAACGTCGGCAAAAGGACTGGATTCGGCCAACATAGTTGCCGCTAATGGTGGAGACGAAGCTGCGCAGACAATGGCCGCCGTGGTTGGCTTAAAGCTATTCAATCAGGGTGGGATTAAAGCTTACAACGCATTTGAGCAGGATCTGCAGGATCAGACGATTAAAACGGCTGACGACATTCAGACCTGGGTGTCCGACAACTACACACCAAAGAGCGCTATCGGTACCTGGAATCAGCAACGCGCTGGCCGCTGACAGTGTTTATAATAGTCTCGCGGTAGCGGCCGCTTTTTGTCTTTCTTCCATCGTTGCTGTAGTCGCAAGAGATATGGTGACCCCTGAGGGAAGCGAGGCGCCAGGGACGGAAGGTGCGCGCCTTGCTCCGCTCACATGGGGCGTAGGCAATAACCAAATTTCCGATGGGCAGAAAAGTTCCTCTAAAGCGCGGGGCGACCCGCCGGGGGTTTGATTGCGAAAGATGGAACCCCGAAACCATCATGGACGTTGTGTGACACCTGATCCGGCATTAGCCAGGATGGTCGTGGAGGTCGTCGATGGCAACACTGGATTCAAACGACAATCGCATTGCCCGTAGTCCGATAGTCGAGCCCTCGAAACCCAGACTCCTCGGCATCCTTGGTCCCGGCTTGGTCACCGGAGCTTCGGACGACGATCCGAGTGGCATCGCCACCTATTCCCAGGTCGGCGCGCAGTTCGCTTATGGTGCGACCTGGACGTTGCTGTTCTCCTATCCGCTCATGGTCGCCATCCAAATCATCAGCGGACGCCTTGGACGCACGACCGGACGAGGCGTGGCCGGCAACCTTCGGAAATTCTATTCCAACTGGCTGGTTCTTCCCTGTGTCGGCGTGCTTCTGATCGCCAACATCATCAACATCGGCGCAGATATCGGAGCCATGGGCGACGCCGCCAAGCTCATCATCGGCGGCCCCTCCCTGATCTACGTCGCGGCCTTCGGCTTCGCCTGCGCCGCCCTGCAGATCTTCATGGAATACAAGCAGTATGTCCGGATCCTCAAATGGCTGAGCCTTGCGCTGCTGGCCTACGTCGCAACGCTGTTCGTCGTCAAAATCGACTGGACAGCACTTGGCATCGGCTTCTTTGTCCCAAGGATCGAATTCTCCGGAAAGTTCCTGACCGCGATCGTCGCGATCTTCGGCACGACGATCAGTCCTTATCTGTTCTTCTGGCAGGCGTCGCAGGAGGTCGAGGACCTCAAGGAGAAGCCCGAGCGCGATCCCTTGAGGGACGCCCCCGAACAGGCGGCAGATGCCAATCAACGGATCAATCTCGACACGATCGCTGGCATGGGCGTCTCCAACTTTATCGCCCTGTCGATCATGGTGACCGCGGCAGCGACGCTTCATGCCCACAACATAACCGACATCAACAGCTCGGCGGATGCGGCCAAGGCGCTGGCACCGGTTGCCGGAAAATTCGCCGAGATACTCTTCGTCATCGGCATCGTCGGCACGGGCTTGCTTGCGGTTCCCGTGCTCGCAGGCTCCGCGGCCTATGGGCTGGGCGAGGCGTTCCGCTGGCCGACGGGCCTGGCTCGCAAGCCGCAGGACGCCAAGGCATTCTATATGACCATCGCCGTCGCGACACTCGTGGGCGCAGCTTTGAATTTCAGTGGCATCAATCCGATCGATGCGCTCTTTTGGAGTGCCGTCATCAACGGCGTGGTCGCTGTGCCGATCATGGTCGTCATGATGATCATGGCCGCCAGCGAGCAGGTGATGGGCGAACATACGATCGGCATCTGGCTCAAGGTCTTCGGCTGGCTGTCGACCTCCGCAATGACTGCATGCGCCATCGGCATGGGCGTGACGCTTTTCATCAAGTGACGTACGGCAACTGTCGGGTAGGTGTGCAATATTCGACGAGCATAATGTGCGTATTCCGATGAAGCCGGCCATCGATTCCGATTTGAAGCCGGCCAGTCATTCCGATTTCATTCCGGCCGGCGTTCCGATTTGAAGGCGGCCATTTGTCGGACTGATCCTGGGTCTGTTGGATGTTTGGATCGGGTTTTGTTTCAGGTCAAGCGTGCGGTGTTTCAGGCACTATCGGCGAGCGCTGTTTTCGCATGCTTTCACCGGTGAGATCGATGCGATAGGCGTTGTGGACGAGGCGGTCCAGGATGGCATCGGCGAGCGTGGGGTTTGCTATTATTTCCCACCAGCGATCCAGGGGCACCTGACTGGTGACGATCGTCGATCGACGCTCGTAGCGGTCTTCGATGATCTCGAGGAGATCGCGCCGCTGATCATCGTTGAGCTTTTCCGGTCCCCAATCATCAAGGATAAGCAGATCGGTCTTGGCCAGCGATTTGAGGATCCGGCCATATCGCCCATCGCCTCGTGCAAGGGCAAGTGTTGCGAATAGCCGGGGAACCCGGTGGTAGGCGACGGAGAAATCTTCGCGGCATGCTTTATGGCCGAGTGCACAGGCAAGCCAGCTCTTGCCGACGCCGGCCGGCCCTGTGACGAGAAGGCTGTGGTGCCTGCGGATCCAATCGCAGCCAGCAAGCGTCATGAACAGATTGCGGTCGAGACCGCGTGCGGCACGAAAGTCGGCATTCTCGATCTGCGCATCGTGGCGAAGTTTGGCAGCCCTGGCGCGGGCTTCGAAGCGCTTCTGGCGGCGTATGGTGGCCTCTCGTTCGAGTAGTATGGCAAGCCATTCTCCATGCTCGAGGTCGCGCGCTTCGGATTGTGCGTCGAGCTCCTGGAAGGCTGTGGCCATGCCATTGAGGCCGAGTTCACGCAGCATGTTGATGGTGGGATTGGTCAGCATTGGTATGTCTCCTCAATGAAAGTAATCAGGGCCACGCAGATTGGCATGGTCGACAATGGCGGTTGGTTCGGTGGAATGGCGCGCCGCCTTGTGGTTGGCCAGCAGCGAGGCGATGCTCTTGCAGTTCAGGCCACCGATCTCGACGGCGCGTGCTGATACGGCTTCGGCCCGATTGCGTTCGATGTCGCGAAACAGGCGAAGCACACCCAGGCATGTTCGAAAGCCCTGTTCGGGGTGCGGACGGCTAGCAAGGATTGCGATCACCAGGCCCTCTGTCTGTGGCCCGATGGATGCGGCCCAGCGCCGAAAGCGATCTGGTGTCCACTCAGCGTATCGCCGGTGGGAACTGGGCATGTGATCTGGGTCGGTTCCATGGCGAGGACCACCATACCGGCGCTGATGCACGGCGATGCGCTTGCCGCGGTGGAAGATCTCGATGGTGCGTGCCGTTGCCCTCAGGTCGACCTGCTGGCGAATGAGGGCATGGGGGACGGAATAAAAGAAGCTTTTGAACTCGACGTGATAATCGGTCGAGACACGGACCAGACGCCATTCGGCGAATTCGTAGTCTTCACCCGGAAGGCTGGCGAGCGCAGCACGTTCGACACTTTCAAATACTTGCCGCCGGGTAACACCCAATCGACGCATGAGGTGATCGTTGATGCGATCAAGTGCTTGGCCAATAGCGGCATTGGCCTCAGCCAGCGAGAAGAAAGTCAGTTTGCGCAACCGCCCCAGGATGCAGGTCTGAGCAAAACGGACTCCGTTCTCAACTTTCGATTTGTCCCGCGGTTTCTTTGGCCGTGCCGGGAGAACTCCGACGCCATAGTGGGAGGCCATCATGCCGTAACTGCGGTTGATCTCGGGATCGTAGAAGCTGGCGTGGTTGACGCCCGACTTCAGATTGTCGGGAACGATCAGCCGGGGAACGCCTCCAAAAAAATGAAACATCCGGACATGCGAGCCGATCCAGTCAGGGAGCGTTTGCGTCCAGGTCGCCTCAGCATAGGTGAAGCTCGATTCACCGAGCACCGCCACAAAGATCTCTGCCTCGCGGATCTCTCCGGTCTTGCGATCAACGATCGGGATCTTCTTGCCGGAATAATCGACGAACACCTTGTCGCCAGCAGCATGCTCCTGGCGCATCGTCGGTGAAAGCCGCTGTTGAAACCCACGCAGGAGTTCACAAAAGCGGCTATAGCCGTAACCGTCGGGGTGCGACCCACGATACTCCTCCCACAGGATGAGCATGGTAACGCCCGGCTTCTTGAGCTCGATGGCAAGATCGGCCCAATTGGGCTCGACCCGTCGTCTCGTGCCGTGTTTGATGCCATTACGAGTGAACAGTTTGCTCTCGAGCGCATCGTCGGTGAGATCCCCAGGCAAGGGCCAGTTTAACCCAACCGCTGCCGCGCGCTGCAGATTATCCTGCACCGTGCTACGCGCAATTCCCAATAAGACGGCAATCTCACGCGAGCTGGTTCCGCTTGCCGCAAGCCGCAGCATTTGTCGCAAATGTCTCATGGTCAGCCTTCTCTTTGCCGGCATCAAAATCCCCTCGTTCATCACGAGGTATCGATGCCAAAAGTTGCTGACCCAGGAGGTAATCTTCAGTGCCGAAAACTGGCCGGTCTTTGATTGGAACGGTGGCCGGCTTCAAATCGGAATGGTGGCCGGTCTTTGATCGGAATGCCGGCCGGCTTCACGTCGGAATCCGCGATCGTGTCCATTGGAGTGGTGTAGCTGACGGCTGATTGCCGTGCTTTCCGACGTCGGGTCGGAGGGGATGTCAGCGTGCCACAGCGGGCAGAC
>NZ_SLZG01000070.1 GCF_004341625.1 Rhizobium sp. BK376
ATGACATCGCTTTCCTTCATGATCAGCAGGTCTTCGCCGTTGATCTTGATCTCGGTGCCGGACCATTTGCCGAACAGGATGCGGTCTCCTGCCTTGACGTCGAGCGCCTGGATCTGACCGGCATCGTTGCGAGCGCCAGGACCAACAGCGATGACCTCGCCTTCCTGCGGCTTTTCCTTGGCGGTATCGGGAATGATGATGCCACCTTTAGTCTTTTCTTCAGACTCAATGCGGCGGACGAGAATGCGATCATGAAGCGGTCGGAACGACATGTTTTCCTCCGTTGGACAAAAAAGATGACGTTAGAACCCTGGCCGGACCGGATGACCAGTCCGGGCGGGTGCGAACCTCAATCGAGCGTTCGCGGCCAAAATTTATTTTCGGGTTTTTTCGTTTTCAAGAGGGCGACGGAAAAAAATTAGCACTCGCGTCGCACGGCTGCTAACATGCTGGAATGGAACGATAAATTGACGTTCCGCGTTGGACTTTATGTTGATGGCGGTAAAATTTTGCGCCATGTTCAGTGCGTAACGAAACGGAGATGAAGCATGCAGTTTTCGACGGATCTGGAGCGTCAGCTCAACGGCTACGGTCTCACAACAGCGCATATCCTCTATCGCATTCCGGATTTCGAATCCGTGCTGCAAACCTATGTCTGGCAGGACTACGATCTGGCGCCTGAATTTCCCGAGATGCACAAGTTCCTCGATTTCTGGCAGGCGAGCCTCGATGGCCCTCTCCATTCCGTGCGTTATACACATCAGCGCCTGATCGGACCGAACGAATGGCGCCGCGTCGAGGGCGAGTTCAAGCTTCACTGAACTCTTGAATTTGATTTTTCGTCTTCCTAGCTCTCTCGCGGCCGAGCGCGATGAACTCGGTCAGCGTTGCACATCTGTTCAGAGTGAGGCCGAAATGGAAGAGAAGCTCAAAATTATAAATGACCTTAGCATCGAGGAGCGGGAAGAGGTCTTTGTCGATATCGCGCGTGTTCTCGAGGGGGCTGCGCGCGAGGCCTACGTCGAAGGTAACCGCCACTTTGCGCTGGCTTCGGCCAACATGGCGCAGGCGATCCGCGTCAATGCCGATGAGCTGGCCCGCGATGACGTCGCTCATGTGGAGGGCGTCTTGCTGCAGGCCACGGCGATGATCTCCCAGTTCGATGCTGCCCATCCCTACCGCATGCTGAGCCACGCTATTCACTAGATTGTCTCCAGCAGCGCCTTTCCACTCGGGACAGCGAGCTATCTGAAGGTCAGTCGAGAGGCAACGGCTTCCGAAGCGACGGCTCAGCCTCACAGAAGCCCCAGAGATCACCGCGATCCTCCGATGAAATGACGAAGCCCGGGGCTGCAATCAGACCGAAGCATCAGACCGCGAGCTCGCTGAAGCCTCGACGTGGCTAACCGGCGATGAGCCACTCGTCGATCAGGAGCGCACCTTGCGCTCGGTAAGGTGGCGGATCTCGTTGGTGTCCTCCAGGCCGCCGACCTGATAGGCGAGGAATGAGTTCCTGGCGCGCGCCTGTTGGATATTCGGCGATCTTTGGTGTGAACGTAGATCGATGTTATGGACACGGCGGGCTGAGCGAAATGCACCAAAAACCAAAGGACGATGAGACCTGGGCGAAGCGATTTTCCAGTCGTGCGCTGGACAGCGCGCTTGCCCCGGCGCCGGTGTCAGCGTACCGCTGTCAAATACCCGATCACCCGCCGTCGCGTCATTTGATAGGTCGCAAAAAGCGATCGGTTTGGAACGAAGGATCGAGGTAGGGGATCTCATCATCGCTTTGCCGACGGGTCGCTTTCCAGTGCAGTTGAAATGTCCTCGGAAAGACGAGGTGCACTTTGCTACCGTAGGCCTGAAGGATTCGGAGCGAAAGTTACACCCAGTCCGAATTAACTTTGAGGTTTGAGGCCTTCATCTCAGCGGATCAATCTCGAAATCGTGCGTAACAGATAGGTATTGTTTTCTGTGATAGGGTGCTTACCTGCAATCAATCTCCTTTACATTGTTGCGACGTTCTTGAGCCCCTCTGGACCGTCCCAGCCGTCGCGTACGGAAGCATGCGAATAGCCATGGAAAAGAGCCTAGCACGCTATATCTGGTCAAATACCCGCCTGGAGCAGATCTGGATTCTGGTGGTCGTTGCGGCGTCGATGGTGCCTTATTTCCTGTCCTTCGATCTGCCGAAGCAGATCGTCAACGGCCCTATCCAGGGCAAGGGATTCGAGACCAGGGGCGCCACCCAGACCTTCATGCACATCGCCTACGACTTGCCGCTGTTTGGCCATGTCGAGGTCTTCCACGGCCTGCAGCTCACACGCTTCCAGATGCTGATTGCTCTCAGCCTGATCTTTCTGGCGCTGGTGGTCCTGAACGGTCTCTTCAAGCTTTACATCAACACCTACAAGGGCCGGCTTGGCGAGCGCATGCTTCGTCGCATCCGCTTTGAGCTGGTCGATCGCGTGCTGCGTTTCCCGCCGGCGCATTTCAAGCGCGTCAAGGCGGCCGAGATCGCCACGATGATCAAGGATGAAGTGGAGCCGATGGGCGGCTTCACCGGCGACGCCTTCGTCCAGCCTGCGCTTCTCGGTGGACAAGCGGTCACCGCCCTCGTCTTCATCATCATGCAGAATTTCTGGCTCGGTATGATCGCTGCGGGAATCGTCGCGGTTCAGGCTATTGTCATCCCACGCATGCGCAGGCGCCTCCTTGATCTCGGCCGGCAGCGGCAGTTGACCGCGCGTGAGCTTTCCGGCCGCATCGGCGAAATCGTCGACGGCATCGGCACAATCCACAGCAACGATACCTCGAATTTCGAGCGGGCCGATATTGCGGCGCGTCTCGGGCTGATCTTCAAGATCCGCTATGACCTCTATCAGTGGAAGTTCCTGGTCAAGTTCATCAACAACTTCCTGGCCCAGGTCACGCCATTCCTGTTCTATTCCATCGGTGGTTTTCTCGCCCTTCATGGCAGGCTCGATATCGGTCAGCTCGTCGCCGTCATCAACGCCTATAAGGACCTGCCAGGACCGCTGAAAGAACTCATCGACTGGGATCAGTCGCGCCAGGATGTGCAGGTCAAATACAATCAGGTCGTCGAGCAGTTCAGTGTCGATCACCTGATCAATCCCGAGATCCAGAAGGTTTCGACGGAGCTGGCGCCGCATCTGACTGGCCCTCTAACTGCGGTCAATTTGACTATCATTGATGACAGCGGCAAGCGCGTGCTCGATCACGTTTCGGTCGAAATGAACCCCAGGGAAAGCGTGGCGATCGTCGGCGAAAGCGGCAGCGGCGGCGAATATCTGGCGGAAGCATTCGGCCGGCTGATCTGGCCGGATTCTGGCAACGTCACCGTCGATGGCCACGACCTCCTGGAGATGCCGGAAGCTTTCGCCGGACGCCGGATCGCCTATGCCTCGTCCGACACCTATTTCTTCCACGGCACGCTGCGCGACAATATTCTCTATAGCCTGAAGCATGCCCCGCTCAAGCCTTACAAATATGAGGGAAATGCAGCGACCGCCTTCAAATGGGCGATGGCGGAGGCGCGGCGCGCCGGCAATCCCGAACTAGACCTTAACAGCGATTGGGTCGACTACCGCGCGGCCGGCGCCAGCGGTCCCGACGATATTTATCGGTTCATCCGCCCGGTTCTCGACGCCGTCCTCATGTCGCAGGACATTTTCGACATGGCGCTGCGCTCGACGGTCGACACGGTCGCGCATGCCGACATGACGGCGCGCATCGTCGAGCTGCGCCAGGCGCTGCTGCAGCGGCTGAACGAGGAAGATCTCGACGGGCTCGTCGTGCCCTTCGAGTTCACGGCCTACAATCCGCAGGCAACGGTCGGCGAAAACCTCCTGTTCGGGACGCTCAAGCGACCGCTGATGACCAACAGGAAATTGGCAGCCCATCCCTATTTTCAGGCACTCTTTAAGAAAACGGGCCTCGACGTCGAGCTCTATACGATGGGTCTTGAGATCGCCGAGAACACGGTGGAACTGTTCAACGATCTGCCGCCGGACCATCCGTTCTTCCAGCAACTGACATTCATGACGGCTGACGATATTCCGGACTATCAGGCGCTGTTGCAGAAGCTCAACGGCCGCGGTTTCGAGGTGGCAACGCCCGAAGAACGCGCGGCGATCATCCGCCTGAGTTTTTCCTATATCGAACCCCGGCATCGCTTCGGCCTGCTGACCGACGCGCTGATGGCAAAGATCGTCGCAGCGCGCGCCGAATTCCATGAACATATCCCCGCCGATCTCAATGCTGTCATAGAGCGCTACGATCCCGAACGCTTCATCGCGTCGGCAACATTGATGGATAACGTGCTTTTCGGAAGGATCGCTCATCAGCAGGCGGATGCGCCGGAGCGAATTCATTCCATCATGCGCGATCTGTTCGATCGGCTTGGGCTGCAGGATAGCGTATTGTCCATCGGTCTCGATTTCGATGTCGGCCCAGGTGGCAAGCGCCTGACGATTGTGCAGCGCCAGAAGCTCAATCTCGCCCGCGCGCTGCTGAAGCGCCCGGACTTTCTTATCCTCAATCGGCCGCTGCTCGGCCTCGATCACCGTTTCCAGGACCAGATCGTGCGCACCGTGCTCGGCGATCTCCACGACGGTGACTACCACCCGGCGGTCATCTGGGTTCTTTCCAATCCGACCTTGGCCGAATTCTTCGATCGCATCCTCGTCTTCGACCACGGTTCGGTTGTCGAAAGCGGAACAAGCGACGATCTTTTAGAGAGACACAAACGTTCGCATGATTGAAAACGGGTGAGGCCCAGCATCGCTGTCCGGCCAAGTTCAAATGGTAACAATGGGTTGGCCGAAAAATTCGGCTGGTCGCAGGGTGAAGGCATCGTTTGCCTCTTGCTGGTTAGGTGTCTCACCCACGCTGTATACCCGTGCAAGTGATTGCGCCGGAATCTTTGTTCATCCCCTGGCGCCACCGCCGTGGGCTGACTGAAGGCTGTGATTTGAGCATAATTCCGAAACTGACATCAGATATGATTTCTATTCCAAGGCCGCAATCGGGTGAACTCAGGTAAGACGCCCGTCAAGATCGCAAAAAGCTTCCAGCGCATCAATCCCCCCAGGCCAATCAGGCCAAGCATAGAGCGACAAGATTTCCAAAGATTGAATAGGTTGGTTTGGACTTTATAGATCGCCTTTTGATTGCGCCCCTTCCCATTAGCATTGCGGGCGCAACTCAGATCGGTGTCAAACGGCGTTGCTGATGTGATTGGCACGCCGGTTACGCTTTTACAATTTATCGGCAAACACGTTCCGTGCGGAC
Organism: Rhizobium sp. BK376; assembly: GCF_004341625.1. Taxonomy (GTDB): domain Bacteria; phylum Pseudomonadota; class Alphaproteobacteria; order Rhizobiales; family Rhizobiaceae; genus Rhizobium. The sequence continues at coordinate 5,314 of NZ_SLZG01000070.1, forward strand.
GACCTTATGGCCGTGATGCCAGCGCACCACCTTCTTATTGAAGCAGTGGCGATTGTGGTGGCGCCAATAATCCCGACGATAGTAATCGCGATCGTAGTGTCGGTGGCTGTAGTGGCCGCCATCGGTGGTGACCACTATTGAAGCAGCGTTCGAAGGGATGGCGCTGGCTGCAATGGAAGCGACGGCGAGCGCGGACGCGATAATAAACTTCTTCATGGGGTTCCTCCTTTAAGCGTTTGGCTTTCGAGAACGTCGCTGCGCGACGACGGTTCAAAGCTAACGCTAGGGGAGTGAACACGAGGTGACTGTATCGTTAATGAGAGCTTCATCTCACGCTCCCGTTGGCAGCTCGAACATCGGCCTCAAGATTTTCTGTCTTGAATATGCTATCTCATTTCCTAAATTTGCGGCGTCGAACGCCCGAGAGGAAAGGAGATAGCGATGATGGACACAAAGTTTGAGCACCCACTGTTCGTTAAGTACCCTCGCTATATGCAAGAGCTCGCCAGCTTGGAGGACGTATTCGACTTTCTCGACGACTGGCCGGAGGAGAAGAGGGGCGACACCTATCATGTGCTGTCAAAGGCGTGCCGGATGGCTGCGCAGGGAGTTTTCCCCATTGCCGCAATTCGCGAGAACGTACGCCGGTTTCTGATAAAGGAGCGTGTCCTCGCCAACATCGAAGAAGTTCCGCTCTTCATTGCAAAGCGTGGCACTGACCAAAGTCTGGGTTCATAGCCGATACCAGCTGTAGCCGAGCCATCAGCTCTACGATGCGGCCTCACATAGCCCCGTCAGCAATGGCCGGGTTTTTTATTGGGAGAATGAAAGTAAGCGCGATTGTCAAAGCACATTGACGGCTGCGGCGCCGCTGAACCGCGCTCCGCGATATCCCGCTCTATTAGTCGCCGTCGCTTTTGGAGAAGTTAAACGGTAACAGGTCGGCGATGTCTGCGGTTTCATCCCGCGTGATACTGAAGCATTTCCGCCGCAGGTAAGTGCTGTTATAAGCTTCCTTGGGGGGCATAAGCTTTGATCGAGGTTATCATGCCGTTGGCTAAGATTGTGCCTGTTGAGATCCTTCCCGAACCGACTGCTATCGCAGCATATGAACTCGTGGCGGCAGTTTTGCGAGAGCAATCAACGGAGCTGATTATTGCATTGCCCAACCTGACGGACGATGGAGCTTCTGTTGGAAGCTTTGCGATTTCGATCCGAAAGATCGATGAGACCGGTATTGCCTCCGCAGCCTAGGCTCCGGAGGTGCAGATGGCTCCTGTGATCTGGCGGCGATGGGAACGATATTGTTCCGTTCGACCGTCCGCTGTACCGGTCGCTCTCAGAGCAATCTTATCGACGTCCGCTCAAGGCGTTGATCAACGCAGGCGCCAGCTGAGCTAACGTAAACGGTTTATCGAGCCCCCGCGGGCTAGATCCCCGCCTTCCGGCAGTCCGGCTTATCTCGTGGCCTGTATCACGGCATATCAGGCACCACTCGTCGGACCTACGAAGCAGCGGTGCCTGCAGATCTTGCGCTGAGCGATCGACCATAATGGGTTACCTCGGCGCGGCATCTGGCTTCCAGTTGGCGAACAAGAGACAACAGCGTCTCCTGCTCCGCTTCGATCGCCTCGAGTTCCTTCCCCAGCTGCTGATTGCGGAAGTTGAGGCTTTGGATCTGGTTAATTACCTGAAGAATTTCAGAAAGCTTCCCAAGTACCACGTGATCCATGCCTCACCTCAGCTAGTCGAGAGTCCACAGCCGGTCCTGCCGACAGGGTGTATTCCGCCGCCATAAGCCCTAGAACACTAGTACCTCGCCACAGAGATTATGACGGTTTGTGTTATCGTAGAATGGGCAGGGCTTCTGGCGAGATGAGAAGTTGGATGCTGCGTGCGGCGC
>NZ_SLZG01000071.1 GCF_004341625.1 Rhizobium sp. BK376
CTGCCGAGGGCCAACCTCGTCAAACTGTCCGGACTTTAGTGAAACTGCTGTCCGGGATTTAGCGGAATCAATGTCCACCTTTTGCGAAGCGCGCACTTGGCTCTCGAACGACCGGTCGCGGATTTCGCCCCGCTCGTGGAAGAAGACAGCGCGTTTCAGCTTATGGGCGGCCTCGCCCTTGTTGAGACCGGCTTGGCATCTCCGCCGTAGTGGCGGACTTGAGTACCATTCGATCATGAAGAGCGACCTTTCGATACGGCCGAGTTCGCGGAGCGCCCTCGCGAGATGGCTTTGCTTCGGAGATGCGGACAGTTTCTTGAGTATTGTAGACGGCACCACGGACCGCGTCGTGATCGACGCCGCAAGATGGAGCAGATCGTCCCAATGATCGAGGATCAGACTGGCATTGATTGGCGCCCCGATGTGGTTCGACAGCGCCGGATATGCATCGCCCTTTTCGAACGTGTGGAAGTTCCGGTCTTTGAGATTGCGCAGTCGCGGTGAGAACCGCTTTCCGATCAAGGCAAACAGCCCGAAGATATGATCACTGGCACCGCCCGTGTCGGTAAAGTGTTCCTGGATGTCGAGGACCGTGTCCTGATCGAACAGCCCATCGAGCACATAGGCCGCCTCGCTCTCGGTTGGACTGATGGGCAAAATGCTGAAGTAGCCGTACTGATCTGACAGATGGCTATAGAATTTCGATCCGGGTTCGCTGCCGTAATGCAAGTTGATTTCGCCGCGCTTTGCAGCTCGGTCGCTCGCACGGAAGAATTGGCCATCGGACGATGACGTTGTGCCATTGCCCCAAAGGCGGGAATGCGGATGCTGGGTGTGCGCATCGGTGATGCACGCTTGCGCCGCGCGGTAGGTCTCCGATCGAGCATGGAATGTGCGCATCCAGCCTATCTGGTGAGCGCTGATCCCCTTGGAGGCGCCCGCCATTCGCTTCGGCCCGAGATTGGTCGCATCCGCCAGCACGCCCGCGAGCATGGCAGAGACATTTTTGGGGATGTCGCCAGTGCGAACATGCGTGAAGTGATCCGCAAAGCCGGTCCATTCATGCGCCTCCCTTAATAAGTCGGGAACCTCGACCAACGGATACATGTCGCTGATCTCGGCATTCAGTTCCTCTGCTGCCACGGGGACTTCGCCAACGGTTGGTGTGACGATCAACGTTCCGGCCTCAAGACGAACTCCTTCGAGCTTTCCGGATCGTGCTCTGTGCGCGAGACGCTGCAGGTTGAACTCGAGCATCTGACACGCTTCGGCAAGCCACTGCGCGCCGTCGCCTTGGACCCCCAAACCGAGACGATCTTCTTCCTTCATCGTGATGAATGTCGACCGCGGCATCAGATGCTCGTCAATCGGCCGGAAAGATCGGCTGCCGTCGACCCAGATCTCCGCAGATCTAAGCCGGTCTCGCAAAGCCGCGAGCGTTGCGATCTCGTAGAGACGGCGATCGGGTTTTTCCTGTTCTAAGATAAGCCGTCGATCAGTTTGGCTGAGGTGGGTGAGCGGCACGCGATCCGGGAGTGTCCGCCGCTTCTCGGCATAAAGCCGTTTTAGCAGCGCAATTGCCGCCAGAAGCGGGTCGTGGCGATGCGCCGAGCGAAACGTGAAGGCCTGAAGGAATGCACCAATGTATTTGTGGACGGTCGCGTATTGTTCGGCTGCCACGGTCAACGGCGGTGCCTCGTTGTCGTCGACCATCGACTCAAGCTCAGGCTTCATCCGAAGCAGCCGGTCCCAGCCGACTCTTTGGTCGAGAACATCCAATGCGTTCCGACCATAGTCGTTGGCGGACTGAGTGCGGTGATCGTATCTAGAAACATGCGCAGCGCTTTGGCGGTATTCGCTCTGCGGTCCATCTGTCGCTGCTTCTTTCGATTGTTGGCTTGCGAGAACAACTTGCCAATCAGCTTGATGAACATTGTTACCGCATCGTCCGTGAGCTTCTGGCAAAGCTTGATGACTTGAGCCACGATCAGAGCGTGGCGACGGCTGGCGTTGAAGTCGTTGGCAAGCCAGGCCGGCGTTGCGTTGCCCTCCCGGATCATCTGGTCCCACCTTCCGGATGATACGCACGCCTGCAGTTCCGAATCGATCTCCAGCCGCCGCAGGAAAGCTATCCGCTCGGTCAGCCCGACAAAGTTCGACGCAGCCGGCGCTTCTGGCGCCGAACGCAGCCAATGAAAGCGCGTCTGGCCAATCGACGGGTCGACCTCCAACAGCCTATCCAGTGACTGAAGCCTATCGAGTGGGATGTTCTCAATCAGAGTTTTTTCTGCCCGGCGCCGGGCTATGGCACGGCCGGCAAGGCACGATGCGTTCGATCGTATCGATCGCCGGCAGAAGAGCTCCGCGTTCGCGAAACGCGGCGACAGTCGAACTGGCTATCGCAGCACCGTCGTCGGACATGGTCGCCGCTTGAACTGCCGCCAATAGCGCGGCGCGGCGATCTTGCAGCGTCGCGCTTCTCTTATTCAGGTAGACCATTAGCCGCGCCATATGATCCCGACGGGTTTCTTCACGACGTGCATAGAGGGCAAATTCGCCTGGAGCGGCGCCGATCTGATCAGCAACATACTTCAGCATGGCGCGAGGCGGAGTTTCTTCTGCTCCAAGCGCTCGACCGGGGTATCGCATCAGACATAGCTGGATGGCAAGGCCGAGCCGGTTGTGATTACGTCTCCGCAGTTCAATCTCCAGGCGATCCGCCAATGACAACGAATAGTGGCGGATCAAGCTGTCCTCGTCGACTGGGATATCGAAAAGCTTCCGGCGATCTTGATCTTTGAGGAGCTTGCGCTTTGCCATCGCCCGACTCCATTCATGACCAACCTGCGTGAAGCGTTGTCGAGTCGGGCCAGACAGAGAAATCAAAACTGGCGCATGTCGACGGCAATCCACAGAGATCGGATGCTGCACATCCGATCTAAAGCATCGTTCCTGTTTCGTTCGGCCTTAGCGTACGATTTCGGACTGCTCTTGTTCCGACCCCAAAGTAGCGCGGGGAAATAATTCAATTAGCTAAATGGTCAACCGCTGTTGCTGTTTGCGCCACGGGTAATGAGAGGATGGAGGTTCCACAAAAGGCCGCTGCCAGAATTCCTCGTTTCTGGCAGCGGCCTGACCTGCCCCTGAGAATTTCCTCCAGAATGGATTAGAGTTCGGCCTATTAAAGGACGGACGAATGAAAAAGCAGAGATTTACGGAAGAGCAGATTATTGCGGTGTTGAAGGAGCAGGAGGCTGGTGCGAAAGCGGCCGATCTGTGCCGCAAGCATGGGATTTCAGAAGCGACGTTTTACAACTGGAAAGCCAAATACGGCGGCATGGAAGTCTCCGAGGCGAAGCGGCTGAAGGCGCTTGAGGACGAGAACGCCAGGCTGAAGAAGCTGCTGGCCGAACAGATGCTGGATGCAGCGGCACTCCGCGAGCTTCTTGCAAAAAAATGGTAGGGCCCGCCGCCAAGCGTGAAGCCGTCACGCATCTGAAGGCCGTGATGGGTCTTTCGGAGCGACGGGCCTGCCAGATCATATCCGCCGACCGCAAGACGGTCCGCTATCGGTCAAGTCGACCGCCGGAGGTAGAATTGCGGGCGAAGCTGCGCGACCTCGCCAATGAGCGGCGGCGTTTCGGCTATCGGCGACTGTTCGTCCTGCTTCGGCGGGAGGGAGAACCATCCGGGGTCAATCGCATCTACCGGCTCTATCGCGAGGAAGGACTTTCCGTCCGCAAGCGGAAAGCCAGGCGGCGTGCTGTCGGCACACGTGCCCCGATCCTGGTCGAAGCGAAGGCCAATGCCCGCTGGTCGCTGGACTTCGTCCATGATCAGTTTGCCTGCGGACGGAGGTTTCGCGTGCTCAACATTGTCGATGATGTGACGCGCGAATGCCTGGCGGCAATCCCGGACACCTCTATCTCCGGTCGGCGTGTCGCCCGAGAGCTGACGACACTGATCGAGCGGCGTGGCAAACCCGGCATGATCGTCTCCGACAATGGCACCGAACTCACGTCGAATGCGATCCTTGCCTGGTCGAAGGATCACAAGGTCGAATGGCACTACATCGCGCCGGGAAAGCCGATGCAGAACGGCTATGTAGAGAGTTTCAACGGCCGGATGCGCGACGAACTGCTCAACGAGAACCTGTTCTTCGGTCTCGAGCATGCCCGCAGCGCCATTGCTGAATGGGCGGACGACTATAACCATTTCCGGCCACACTCATCGCTCGGATATCAGACCCCGGCAAGCTTTGCCGGGACCATCGCCGCAACCGGCTCCAACGCTGCGCAAGATGAAAGCTTCGCGTTTCCGCCGATTGCTCACACCGCGCCACTTGGCGTATTCAGAACCGCGGGGCTCTAATCGCCACTGGATGAAAGTTCAGTGGCAGGTCAGGCCTTCTGCTGGTTTGCCCCCAATCCAGCGGCGCAACTATATCGCGTATTAGAGGTTTGGGGAACTTATCACTCGTGAATAGAGTGGAGGGGGTGCGATCTGGAAAAAGATGCCCGCGCAGGGCGGGCTTAGAGTGGGTCCACTGCACAGGGGAAAACGTCTGTGCACTGCACAAGTTAGGTCTTGTCGGGGACCAGTCAAGCCGCGCCGGCGCGGGTAACGACAAAATCGAAAATTCTAAGATCGACCGTGTGCACTGAGTGATGGTCGGCTAGCCGATCCAGCCTAGCGCTTTGGCGATTTCGATGGCGACCCAAGCAAGGCTGAAGACCCAGACGATAGCAATAGCAATCATCAGCACTATGTCGACGAGGCTTCGGATCATGTTTTGTCGGAACTAAATACACAGAAAAGCCCGCCTAGCCAGGGGTGGAGACAGGCGGGCCCACTGGGAGCCGTCAGCATGACGACGAAAGCTATATACAGCGGCGCCAGTCGATTCGCTGTGCAATTTACGATAAACTGATATGAGCCATTTGCGGTTGACGTGCCTTTGGCGTTCGTACGCGAAACTCCCCTACAAGATGCCGGAGTTATAAAAAGCCACTGCCAGACCTCATAAATCTGCCAACGGCCTTTATGCAGGTCCCACATGCTAACGGCGTCTCCACTCTCAGCTAAAGGGAGGTTAGTGATAATGCGTTACTTCGGGCTACCTCCGACAGTCTGGGGGAGCGCTCGGGGTGGACCCTGGGAAACAAGGGCGCTTGGCTCTACTTGCCAAAGGAACGTAAGCAGTCGTTGAACCAGACGGCGCCGACAAAGTTCCCATAAAAACCGCCGTGGCGGGGCATCCGAACCAAAGCGGCAGTTTTGTGGCCTGAGCTTCTGAGCGAATGTTCGTCGAGACGATTAGTTCCGAAAAAATTCCCCGCCGAAGCGGGGCAAGCTGAGATGATATGACCAGCACATATTAGCAAAGTGTTTGCATTCTTCCAATTCACTCGATAGGGCGACTAAGAAGAGCCAGGACAAAGGGATGGCGTCGGAACGCATTGAAAACAATTCCGAGCGATGCCGCTAAAGCAGCGCCTACTGCCTTCACCATTGCGTCCGCCAGCGCGGGATGTCTGGATTCCGACAAGAATTGAAGCGCTTCGATGCCGAAGGTGTTTCATCATTTCCTGTTATGCGATTGTGCATCGCAGTGCCACGGCGATTTGGTGTTAGTCTTAACGCGGGTACCAGTTCCCTCGATAGCGGCGTGGCCTCGCCAAGAATCGAGGCCGCAATCATAACTTTCCGTATCTGTTTGGGTTTCAGCTTAACTGATGTGAGCCAGGCACTCAGGGGGTGAACGCTGTGGGTGCGATTGGCGCCTGGCTCCGCTTGCGAAGGTGCACAAGCATTTTGCAAACTTCCCGGCGCTTAGTTTGTTCCAGAAAAGACCCCGCGGTGCGGGAAGCAAGGGACGGTGAGCCAGGCTCTCCGGGGGATGGACCAGCGATGAACGAGCCTGGCTCCGCTCACATGGGGATGTAAGCGATAATCAAAGCTCTGCTGGGCGGGAAAGTTCCGTACCGAAAAAGATCCATGCCAATCATGGTTCGGGTGTTTCTCTTTCCGATCCGGCTTCTATGTTGAAAACTGGATTTCTGATTCGATGGAGGATGGCTTGCCCAAAAATCGACCCCTCTTGGCTCAACTGGCAAGCATAGGGTCGGCCCTGTCAGCGAATGGCGCACGCGAGCAGTTCGGCGCTCTCTGCTATCGGATGAACGATGTGACGAGAGCGCTTGACGTGCTTCTGATCACGACCCGAGAGTCACGCCGCTGGGCAATCCCGAAAGGCTGGCCCATGGAGGGCAAACCCGCCCATCAAGTCGCTGAGCAGGAGGCGCGTGAAGAGGCCGGCGCTTGCGGTAAGGTATCGAAGAAGGCATTCGGCTATTTCACCTATCTCAAATGCCTAAGCGATGGCGAGAAGGTGCCTTGTGTGGTCCAGGTTCATCTGCTGAAGTTTGAAAGGGCGTTAGACCAATATAGGGAACAGGGCCAGCGAGAACTCCTATGGTGCTCGTGCTTTGAGGCCGCCGTCAGGGTCGACGAACCCGAACTGAAGGGACTCTTTCGACTGCTTCACGAGCGCAAGTCAAAACGGCGGTGAGCGCGCCCCACGCACGTCTTCTCAAAGGGCCGTTGCCAAACCTCATCAAACTGGCAACGGCTCTCAGTCGGATTGCGCTGCAATCCGACGTTAAACAGCCCCGTCACCGATGATATGACAGTGCCTGTGGGTTAATTTAATTTTTTGTCGGCAAGAATCCGCAGCCGCCTGATCGCATCCGCGCCCTCAAGCATCCCCTGCGCTACAAGCACGTTATAGCCGCCGTCCATCACCATCTCCGTCAGCGTCAGCAGTTCCCCGGCAATCCTATGCGCCTTCTGATCGATGGCGTTGCCCAGCTGCGCCTCCATGTCCCTGATCGTGTACGCAGCCCTTTCCAGCAGACGGTATTTCTCTACAGTAGTGAGCCGGTCGATCTTATTGGCGGCACGGACTAGCTCAGCGATGAAATTGGTTGTCGTGCTCACCCGTCCTCATATTCGTCATCGTCCCCATCAAGCGCTTTCAGTATCTCGTTGATCGTAAGCGCGCAAATCCCTGCACCTGTTCATTGACGGCGCATCGAGGGATTCTGTGTCCACAACGGAGACTGTGGACATAATGACATTGGATGGCA
>NZ_SLZG01000072.1 GCF_004341625.1 Rhizobium sp. BK376
TCCTCAATGCGGGCCTGGAGCCAGTCGCTTGCGCGACGCGTCGCATCATATTTGGAATTAAGCTTGTCGACGAGATAGGCATCGGCGATCGCACCATCAATCCGCGCTGCGAGGTCAGGCGATGGTGACGTATAGCTGACGGAGAGTACATAGGTGCGCCCAACCCTGTCGACAGACATGTTAGCATTGAGCGCCACGACTGCGTCTTCCCGTCTTTCATCATCAGTCTCGGCCGCTATGTCGCCATCGGCGAACCATCCCCTGAAATCAAGGAAACCCTTTAAAAAATGGAACACCGATTGCGACTGCGCATTGAAAACGGGGTTGTCGAGAAGCTTTAGCTTGTCAACCACCGCTAGCGCTATCGCATCGGATTTGATCAATTCGACTTGGCTGAGGATGGAGGGGTCATCGTCGGTAAATTCCCCAACGCTCAAGCTCGAAAGCTGATTTGCAACATCGCTGTTGCCCTTATCGATTAAAATATTCGCTGTCGCTGTATACTGTGGAGTAGCAGTAAAAACATAGATCAGGCCAAGAGCGAAAAACACCGCGGCAGCGGCCGCAACGATGCGCCATTGGCGCCTTGCGACAGCTATCAACCTCTCAAAATCTATCAGCTCCCCCGAAGCGTCGTCATCCCATTGCCCATCGGTTCTCGAAACTTTGTCGGGTGATAGCATATGTCCTCGCAATTTATTTGCGGTCAGATCTTACGATCACTCGATATCACACCCCTGAGGGGCTGACACTCGGCGACGTCACGAATGTTGAAAAGTTCTGGGTGGTTGAGGATCGGTTGGTCGATCCACCACCGCCGCCGTTGAATCCGGCCGGCGCATTCGTCCCCGTTGCAGCGTCTCCGGCTGTCGCACCGGAACCGCCGTTCGTCGCGCCGCCGCCGCCGATACCACCTGCTCCACCGCCGGCTCCGCCCCCCGCACCAGCCCCACCGAGGGCAGCGGTCTGAACGTCGTTCGAGGCGGCCAGGAATGCGGTCACCACGTCGGCCAGGTTGGAAGCTGCAACCTTCTGCTGGATTTCGGCGGCATATTGCGGGTTGGATGCAACGCAGGCGCGGGCCGCGCGGGCAAGTCCAGCGCCAATCGCGGCCTTCTGATCCTTGGTCGCAGCATTGGCAAGCGCAATCAAGGCATCAATCGAGTTGCTGCTCGAACCAGCCAGGGCGCGGGCGCGAGTGGCAAGCGGCAAGCCGCCTGTCGGATAGGTTGCCAGCAGCGCCGGAGGATTGTTGAGGAACGAGGCCACCTCGTCGGGGCTCAACGCGGCCGGGGCCTGGAAGCAGGCGCCACCGGCAGCCGGCGCAGCGGCCGCAGTCGTCGGCGCGGCAGGTGCAGGAGCAGCCGCGGGTGCGGCAGGAGCAGTCGCTGCAGGAGAAGCGGCCTGGGCAAATGCACCCGTTGCGCCAAAAGATACAATAGCGGCGGCCAAAGCAGCTCCGAGGCCGGCATTGCGCGCCTTCTCAAATTTTGCCATCGGTGGTCTCCATCCAAAGAATTAGTTAATGTTAAGTAAAGAACTACACGACGAAACTATTTAGTTCAATCGGCCTGTCCTTTTCCTCTTCGGTTATGATTAACCTCCGAGGATATTCAAATCATCAATTGAGATCTCTGATTGAATCTCGATGCCGGCCTTGCGGTCCTTGGTGGTGACCTTGACGGCGGCATGGTTGTCGATGGCTTTTCATCGGGGTCGGAGCGCGGCAGGTAAGTACATCCCGACAACAACATCGCAGCAAAGGCAATGCAGCCGATCGGCTTCAAAATGTTTTTGTTCATATACCGTCCACTCGATGATCCCCGAAGGGCACTTGTCCCCCCGACGCAGCAATTATCAGAGTTGCCTGAAGAATTCGAATACTCAACCGCCCCAGTTAATACATATTTTCACAACGCGGATCACCAAGGATAATGACAAACGGTGCAACCCATGCCGCGACTGTGGTATTGCATTCTTGCACACAACAAAAGATTAGCTCGCAAATTGACCCCAAACATTGCGAAGATGGCAACAGACAATAGCCGAAATACCTTTTCACTTTTACTCATAAAGTGGTCAAGGGCTCATGGCCAACGAGATGACACCAGCCCCAAACCCGAAAATGCTGATGGGCTCTCTTCTTAACTGTGGACAGAGGACAAGCCCGCGAAATAAGTGTAAAGCAAACCAGAATTCCACAACCCGAATAGGGCCAAAATCCCGACCACGACAATTGCAAACGCCAGAGACCGAGCGATACGACGTGCTCTATATCTGATTGTAGGGCGTCTCGATACTTTGCTGGGTCTGACCATGTTCGAAAAGAACGTATCAATATCGTGCGGAACACGACTGCCCTTAAGTTCTTGGTACCTTGCCTCTGAGATCGGCGCATAGATTTCTGTATGCCCAGTCCTCAAATGAGCCTTGAGTTTTTGTTCTGCGGGATAATATTTGATCTTCAGAATGAGCCGTGTATCCAGTAGTTCCCACTTCATAATCGCTCTGCAAATAGGTTCGGGTGATGGAATGCCGATCGTTGTGCCGCCTACCTCGGTATCACTAGCAGTTATTTATGAACTTTGGCTGAAATCCGGTACCCCACGCCCTCCAGGTATAGTGGCGGGGTAGAAATGCGAAGCTTTGCTGTAGGTATAAGCGCGTTGAGAGCGATACCCGCAGCCTGGTTTTAAATTAGTGCTGATCCCATCCTGCCGATCCGGCGTCCTTGGCAAGACCGTCCAGGACTATGACAGCTCCGTGCGTCTGATCGGGACGACAATCTCCATCAACCACAACCGCAAGCGCGCCATGAGTCGCAAGGTGATTTCGGCGCTCGGGGCGAAGTCCGCGGCTAGACGATCGCCGTGCTCGGCCTCACCTGCAAGCCGAACACCGACGACATGCGCGACAGCCTCGAGACCTCGATCATCCAGACGCTGCCAAGGGCGCGGACGCCGTCGTTATCGTCACCGAATGGAACCAGTTCCGCGCGCTGGACTTTGCGCGATTGAAGTCAATCATGAAGGCGCCGCTGCTCGTCGACCTCAGGAACATCCACCGTCGCGACGAAATCGCCAAGCATGGCTTCGCCTACACATCCGTCGGCAGGCCGGCAATCCATTAAGGCGAGGTCTGGTGCGTTTTGATCGCACGAGCGGCGGTGTGTTAAGCTTACTGGCTAACCATACCTATATCTTTCGGTTGCGTTCTCCGTGGAGTATGGAAGCTTTGCGCTATGACCGAACTTGCGCTCCAACCGAACGGCATATGGAAAGCCGACCTCAAATCGCGTGTCGTTCGGTCCGTCTATTACGACGGTGAGTCTCGGCTTCTCGCCATCGAATTACGTCACGGAAAAATTCGTCTCTACAGCAACGCGGCAGAAGAAGCTGTCCTCCAGCTTGTGAATCATCATGCTCCTGGATTGATCTATGAAACGGCCACAGAGGGCGCATTCGGAATGCCGCTTTCTCGCTTCTGCCCAAAGGGGGCGACCTTTCTGCGTCGGGTGAAAAGCGCAAAAGCGCTGCGATGAACTATTGGACGATGCGCCCTTGGTTGGGATCAGGTAATACCAGCGAGCACTGATCATGACCGATGAGCCCAATCGCGCAGACCGATGGACATAATTTTCCAGGGTGATCAATCAGCTTGTTCCATGCGGCGCAGCAATGTTCGACGATGTCGTGGTAGTCTTTGAAGATGCGGTTCGACAGCCAGTTGTCCCTCATAAATTGCCAAACGTTCTCGACGGGGTTTAATTCAGGCGATCTTGGCGGCAAGAACATCAGGCAGGAACTTTCAATTTCGGTGTCACATGCCACCCGGCCTGATCGAGCATGAGCACGGCATGGGCACCAGGATCAACGGCCTGGCTGATCTCGCCGAGATGCTCCTGCATTGCCCCCGTGTCGCAATACGGCAGGACGAGACCGGCACCTTTTCCTTTCTTCGGGCAGATCGCCCCGAAGATGTATGCCCACATCGTTCGCTGATCGTGTGGTGCGGATGGTCGGGTTCCTCGCCGCGCCCATCGCCGAGTGATCTTGTTCTTCTGCCCTATTCTGGCTTCGTCGGCCCACCAGATTTCGATGTCCGTACCTGGCGGCTGTTTCTGCCTGATCTCTACCAGAGCGGCGGGGAAGTCTTTTTAAAAACGTCACCTTCCAACTCGTTCTGAGCATAGTGACGCGGGCGAGCCGAAAGCTTGGCAAAGCCCAGTGCCTTCAATTCTCGCCCAACAGTCGTTTCATCGATGGAAATCCGAAACTCCTGGAATATCCATTGCACGAGATCCTTGCGCCGCCAACGAACCACACCGTGGACCGCTGGAATGGGGCCACTTTCGACCAGCTTTGTCAGAGCCTGGCGCTGGCTGTCGCTTAACTTCGAAGGATGGCCCGGAGCCTTCCCATTGATAAGGCCGGCGGGCCGCGCTCATTGAAACGCACGACCCAATCGCGGACGATCTGAACCGTCACGCTCCCCATCTTGGCCGCGTCCAAACGCGCAGCGCCGTCATAGATCGCTGCAAGGGTCAGCAATCGCCGAGCTTGATTAGCGTCTTTTGTCCGTCGAGCCAGTTGTCGAAGCACGACACCGTCGAAATCAGACCACAATGAAATCGCTGAACCCATCGCAAACCTCCAGTTTGCACCATCGATTCAGATTCGTCGCAAAATTGGAATCCCTCGGAGAGTCTGACACGGCGCTCGCTGGTATAAGTATACGGTGAAGGCCGCAGGTCAGGCCGCCCTGTACTGATCTGATCTGATCTCAACGCGGAAGGAGCGAACGCGCAATTTAAGCCAACCGGCAGCTACGATGAACTAGAATTTGCCGCTGATGATCCCCAAAGGGAGGAGGACGAGAATTGGCATGTGAATGCGAAACTTATTTCGGAACCCTTTGTAAAAGATTCCCCGTATTGACGGCCTTCGCCAGAATCACCCCGATCAAAATCGCCTGCATGGGCCCTTCAATGGTGTTGCTGGTCATACCTGTCCCGATTATGTAAACGCTAAAAAGATATACTAGGTATGCATGTCGCGGCCGTTTGGATAGGAGTTCCTTATATCCCTTAACAAATCCAATGTATACGAAGGTAATACCGAAAATTCCGAATGACAAAAGAATATATAGAAACAAATTGTCAGCAAATGTAAAGTAATCCTCTTCGAAGATCTGTTGAGGTACGCCGACGCCGCCAAGTCCTCGGCCAAAGAGCAAATTTCCGCCATGGGACAGGACCTGAAACGTATAGGGCCAAACAATTTTCAAGCGCACGCTGAGCGATTCGAAGGAAAATATTCCGAAGGATGATTGCGAATTCACATCAAATGTTTGGGAAAATATCGGCAATGCCGTCATAATAGCAATCATTACGGACAAACTCAAAACAACATATATATACGTTAATCTCGGAAGAAGTCTGTTTACGATCGAGATAGAGATCATGAACAATGGTAGGCTCGCCAGGACTATAAACGTTGTTTTTGTGGTGGTTAGATAGATGGAAATAAAAGAAATTACGGTGGCCGATACCTTTATAATATTCCCATGCAATTTCGATGCCGTTATAATTATCATGTAAACCAGAATAATATTTGCGGTCGCAAAACTTGATCTTCCGAATCCTGCAATTCGCGAATAGCCTTCATATTCCCAATCACGCGCAATCTCGCGCTGGATTCCAAGTATTTCGTAGCTACCCCCAGCCCAAGGTAAGGTGTAGACGGAGTTTATGAAAACACCTGCAACTGCAATAGTCCAAAATACAAATGCATACCGCTCAATGCTCCTGAAATCTCCGAGGCTGTATAAAAGCATACCGTTAATGATTGGAATAAGTATGTATATTCCAAACAGCGCCTGCGGCAAGGTTATCAATGTAAACGGGATATACGCGGAAAAAATAATTAAAAATATGAGAAAAAGCAGTATAGATTTGCACATTCTACCCGTGAGAAACGAGTAGTATATATATACAAAAAGAGATATGCATGTGAAGGCGGGAGGTATGTAATTTACCAATCCGACCCCCGCCGAGCTTGCGTAATATCTCAGTGGCCCGCCTATTAACTCGCGCACCACATATCCATAGAGACCCCAACGCGAAAGTGCTTTTGTCAAGGCAAGGAAGTTAAATGAATGAGTACTATATCTACGACTTGGCAATCGACTTATCAGCATTCGTCTGCTTGCGTTTTCGACAACACTCATACTGCCTCGCATTTCCCGCAATTCTTATGATGGCAGCATTACAGATAAGATCCCGTTGAGACAACCCATCGCGAATGACTGTCTAATCTCGATTTATTTGCACCTATAAAGAGTCGAAATTGTTTCCACTAAAACTGGCGTCAATCTGAGCTGTGCTGATCTTGTTTGTACAACTTCTTAGCATCCGCCACTGAGCTGATCCGAAGCCTCCAAACCGAACCATTTCGCTATAGTTTTGCGGTGGATTTTCCTTGCTGAAAAAGGAAAGGAAGCGGAAAGCATCGCAGTTTTGGAACGCTCAAAAGGCATTATACCGACGCTCGATGAAATTGACTCACGGGATTCCGTTTTCGCGCAAATCATGATTCAACATGGCGGAAGGAGATTTCGCCATGGGAGCAGCGCTTGATATTCGTCGTGACTACACGGCGGCGGACTTGCGGCAGTTGGCGCGCGATTGCCGGGATGCGGCTTGGTCCCGCCGGTTGCTTGCTTTGTCGGTCATTTACGATGGCGGTTCTCGCAGCCAGGCAGCCTCGATGGGCGGGGTTGGTTTGCAGATCATTCGGGACTGGGTTGAGCGTTTCAATCGAGACGGCCCAGACGGTCTGAAGACCGGAAAGGCCAAGGGCCGTGATCCGCTGCTGAACGACAAGCAACGCAAGGCGCTTGTCACGGCGATCTAGAAAGGTCCCGTTCCCTATCTCGACGGCGTGGTGCGTTGGCGGCTCGTCGATCTGGTGCACTGGCTCTGGCAGGAGCATAGCATCTCCGTGAGC
>NZ_SLZG01000073.1 GCF_004341625.1 Rhizobium sp. BK376
GCACGCCCGAAATCCGTCCGCTGCAAGACTGCAACGCCGTAGCAACAGCATCAAAGACGGAATGCCGTTCCTTCAACGACCCGCGCACCAAAGCCTCCGAGATGCAGAAGCAGAGCTTTGCTGGTGTCAGCCTGACGGTCCAGTCGTCACTAATCTCAGCAGGCCAGCAAGCGATGCAGGCGGGCAGCCTGCTGTCGGGGGACAACGGTATCTATGGGATCGCCCCTGCGGTTCTGGCCGGCGTCAAGGGTTATCAGGCGGTTTCGCAGACGATCGCCGCTATCGACGCCAAGCCAAATCCGCAGACTGGGCTGAAGCCGGCCGTCGCCGGGATCTCGCTGACCGCTGGCTATAGCTTCAGCGAAAGCTCGTCGGAATCGACGACCTCTATTCCGGTCCCACCCTCGATCAGCGGCAGTTCGGTGACCATCATCGCCCAATCCGGTGATGTTATCGGCCGCGGCGTACAGATCAGCGCCGGCATGGGCAAGGACGGCACAGGGTCAACGCTTTCCAGTGATCCCGATAACGGCAGCGTGCTGATATCGGCCGCCGGTAATGTCGATCTTGAAAGCGTCCAGGCCACCAGCGATAGCAAGAGCAGCAGTAAATCGGGCAGTGCCAGCGTCGGCGTAGCCGCGAGCATCGATGCCAGCGGCAACATCTTCAACGCTGGCCCGACCGGGAACGCGGCCTACGGTTCCGACAAAGAGACTGACAACTCGGTCACCCAGATCAATTCGACTGTTAGCGGCACCAACGTCACAGTCGTCGCGGGCGACACACTGACGCTGGCGGGCGCCGTTCTGTCCGGCAACTCGGTCAACGCCGTAGCCACCAAAGGCATCGTGATCGAGAGCCGTCAGGATATCGTCTCCTATGACGAGAAGTCGAAGAGCGGCCAACTCGGTATCAGTTCCGGTGGCGTCAGCGGCGGCTATAATCAGGGCACGATCACCGGTGACTACGCGAACGTCTCCCAGCAGAGCGGAATCTTTGCCGGGTCTGGCGGCTATCATGTCGGTACCGACGGCACCATTGAACTTGTTGGTGGCTTCATCGGCTCGACTGCCGATCCCAGGCAGAACTTCCTCAGCGCCGATCAGATCCTTTATTCCAACATCGACAATTCGATGTCGGCCTCTTCGACGAACTACGGCTTCAGTCTAGCTGGCGCCGGCATTCCCATCCCGGTCGTCGGCCAGCCGGCCAAACAGAGCGACAGCGGCGAGACGCTGGCGACGATCACGCCCGGAAACTGGAACCTGACCAATCAGCAGCAGGTTCTGTCCGGCCTCAACACCGACGCCTCGAAGGCAAGCACCCAGGTCGATCCGTTCGATATCGACAAGCTCAAGGCCCAGCAGCAGAGCGCCGCGGCGCTGTCGCAGCTAGCAAATATGGCGATCGGTTCCCTTGCCAACAGGATGCAATGGGACGAAGGCAGTCCGGAGAAGATTGCGCTGCATGCCGTCGCTGCGGCGATCGTCGCCGAGGTCGCCGGAACAAATCCTGGTCAGGCAGCAGCTGGTGCGGCTGCCGAAGAACTGGCCAACGGCATTCTGCAACAGGTATTAGCCGGCAATCCCGACCTAAAGCTAACCGACACCGAAAAGGCGGTCATCGGTGAATGGGCGGCGGCCTTTGTCGGCGCAGCGGTCGGCGGTACCCAAGGCGCGGCCGCAAGCTTAGACAACTTCAACAATAACTACCTCAAGCACGATCAGTTGGCACAATTGCTCAAGGCGCTGCAGGATTGCGGCGGCGATACCGTCTGCAAATAAAGTGCCGTAACTGCGGCGCAGGAGCAGTCAATCGCCAATTCGGTGGAACTGCGGCAGTGTGGTGATCTTGATTGCTTCCAAAACGCCCTGAACGAGATGCTGCAGGACCGTGGGTTGATGACCCAGGAAGCCCAGGGCCTGCTTTCAGGCGCGCCGCTTGATGGTTCAAACGCCTGGGGGGGTGTCTTTGGCACCTCGTCGGCCAGCGGGCTGTCCCAGGTCGACTGGGACTATACCCATCTTGCGATCGACATCCTTAAGGGAAAGACAACCGGCCCGGCCTATCCCACCGCTGACGTTACTGCGAGCTGGCAAACGCTACAGGCAGCGATTGCAAAGAGCAACAGTGACGGGGGCGTTGGGGAAGATACCAACGCTGTTGCGGCCGCGATGTCCAACTATCTCGGGCTCGTCAGCGGCTATAACCAGCTTGCTTACCTCTCAAGCCTCGAAGCCGCCGGCAACATAGCCAAGCTGGGTGCAGAGGCACTGGCGTCAATCACCGGTGGAGCAGCTAAGACAGGGGGCCCTGGGGGCACGATGCCCGCGGGCTCAGGCGCCGAAGGGATTCCAGGAGAAGGCAGCAACCCTGTCGCGACAGAGAAAAGTACGGCGTTCTTTTGGTCAGGTCGAACTGGCGATACTGGTGGTGAAGATATCGCTGCGCAAATCGCCCAGCAGAACGGCGGCACCACGCTTGAGATGTTGATCAAGCAGAATGGCATCCAGATGCCTGCATGGGATGCATCAAATCCCGCGGTGGTGCAGGCTTGGCAAGATATTTCCGCGAAATACGCGGCAGGCGCCTCCGGAACAGTTCGCGCGGTAATCGGGTCAAACCTTCGACCCGGTAACGTCTGGGAATCGGCAGAGCTGCCGGCGTTGATAGATAATCCAAAAGTTACTCAGATCATTACCATTGACCCTGCAACAGGTGCTAGTAATGTCATATTTTCGCGAGGCAAATAATGATCCAAGAGGTATCACGAGGCCATATCAGGGTGAAGATTATCGACCGCGTAGCAACGGTCCAAGGCGAAATGTTCTTTCCCGGAAACGACAAGCTTGGCTTTGTTGTTTACTCAGACACCATCAAATTTTGGGACCCCCCCCACCAAGCCTTGCCGATTTTGCCCGCGGAGAAGCAATTTATATTGGACGACATAATCGCAGATTTCGCCAAGGGAGGGCACACGCTCGAAATCGAGTAGCCAAATCGTCAGACGAAAGACTTCGAACCTCAGGTATGCGCCGATCTGCCGATCCCGCGATGGGTTGCTGTTTT
Source organism: Rhizobium sp. BK376 (assembly GCF_004341625.1). Taxonomy (GTDB): domain Bacteria; phylum Pseudomonadota; class Alphaproteobacteria; order Rhizobiales; family Rhizobiaceae; genus Rhizobium. The sequence continues at coordinate 3,070 of NZ_SLZG01000073.1, forward strand.
CTCCGGGACGCTGCTGAGCGCCTTTGCCAGGCGCATACGAGGGTGATGTCACGTTGTTCGACTGCAGCCATGCGAAGGGATTGCGATTGAAATCAAACCACCGCGCCGGTCACAGCCTTCCACTGCGCCATAGCGCGGATTCGATGAACGTGTATGGCGAGGGCGGAGTGCTTCTGGTGGGACGGGACGAAGTGATTTCTGATTGCTGAAAAGACAGAAATAAACCGCTGCAATCCGCCGGTGGATCGAAAGCCTTGCATCACACGCTCTCGTTTCCGCAGCGGCAGGTGGGAATTTTCCGCCCGATTGTTCACGCCTTTATGCGATCGGTGTTCGACAGTAGGCATGAGATCCCGCTTTGCCGCTCCATATGAGCGAAGCTTGTCGGTGATGATCCGCTTCGGTGCGAGGGCTTGCTTTTTCAGCAGCCTGACCAGCAGTCGCTTGGCCGCTTTCGTGTCGCGACGAGCCTGAACGATTTCGTCAAGAACATATCCGTCCTGGTCGACGGCTCGTCAAAGCCAATGCTTGCGACCGCCGATAGAAATCATTACTTCGTCCAGATGCCAAATCCTTTCGGGACGGCTTCTTTCCACGCAACCGCTTCACATATGCCGAGCCAAATTTTCGGCTCCATCGCCGGATCGTTTCATAGGACACGCTGATGCCACGCGGTCCAAACGTCGAATCCATTCGCACCCGATCTGCATCTTGATTGCAGAAGGCCAAAATTATGAATCTTCATAGGCTAAATGCTGGATGCTAGAGGGTCGAACGTTCGACTCAGTTCATGGCGAAAGGGGGCACACACATGCCGCACGGAACGGCGCGGAGGCTTTTTTGTCTGATAATTTAGGTGAGGAGTCAGCGGAAATGCGAGTACTCGTCCGGTAGCCTAAATTGTTGTTGCCATTGTCCGGCGGTGGCGGCCCTTCCTTAAGATCGACCGGTGCATCCCTCCCTTTACCGAAACGCCAATGAATTATAACACGGGTGCTTTGGAGGCTTGTGGATCGAAGTGCTTGGCACCATCTCAAGTCGGTGGTAATGTTTACTACCACAAAGAATACGGAGCTCCGATGGCCAACGCCGAAAAAATCAGTGTCTCAGTGACACCACAACAGGCAGAGCTACTACGCGGTGCCGTGGAAAGCGGCGCCTATAACAGTAGTAGCGAGGTCATCCGCGAAGCCGTGCGCGATTGGGCGGCGAAGTGGCAAGTTCGCAAGGATGACATCGAGCGCCTGCGCCAACTGTGGGACGAGGGCAAGGCTAGTGGCAAGGCTGTTGCAGCCGACTTTGATGCTCTGCGTGACGAAGCCCGCCATGAACTGAACGCCGCCCGCAAATATGCTCGTTAATCTCGTCTGGCAGCCACAGGCACTTGCAGACATCCGAGAGATCTATGTGCGTATAGGTCTTGAGCAGCCCCTAGCGGCAGAACGTTTTTTCGATGCATTCGAGCGTAAGGCAAGTCTGCTCATAGAGCAGCCACGCCTGGGTGTGCGCCGGTCGGAAATCCGGCCCAGCGTGCGTATGCTCGTTGAAGCCCCATTTCTAATGCTCTACGAGACAATTCCGGACACCGACGACGGGCCGATCGAGACAGTGCAGATTGTTCGTGTCATCGATGGCAGGCGCGACCTTAGAACGCTTTACTAGCCTCGTAGGGGACCCCCGAAAGAGATCAGCTTCGGTCGCGGCAGTGACGGGCCACTGGTTCGACTCCCTTCAAGAGCCCAGCCCCGCACTAACCGAAAAGAGATTTCACGGTGACGGCGTCGATGAATTTGGTCATCATGCAAGCATGTTCAGACAGTCGACACTTTCGCCGTTGATCTTCATTTCATCCGATCTTTCGGAACAAGAGCTGGCGGACAGCCCGCTCGCCATTAACGGCATGAAACTCCTTCGCTACGCGGAGCAGTCCGGCGGCATCCCCTTGACCCAGTCTTTGGGAGCTTTCCATCGCAAATGCGTCGAATGGGCAGCTCATGAATTCCGCTGGCCTGGCTTCGAACCCGATGTGCTTTATTCGGTAAACAAGGTTCTCAACGAACCGGATTTCCCGCCGTTATCTATCCTGCATCAGGCTTTGCAGGAGTTGCGCCTGATCCGCCATTACAAGGGCACAGCTGTTCTGACGAAGACGGCAGGTCTATTCTCGGCGATCATGGCACGCTTCAGGCATTTCTAACCGAATGGATTTTGGCGACCCCGCTGCAGGAAAGCCTGTCGCCGGAGGCCGCGGCCTTGTTCTGGGATTTGCGGCATATGCTCGGCGTCGTTTCCAACCGAATGGGCGATTGGGTGACGCTCGGCACATTTACCGAATTGGCACTACCGGTTGAGCTTTTTCCAGGTAGGGGGCCATTCGGACCACGACACGAGGCAAGCTTTTTCATTGCGTATAATTTCATTCGGCCTTTGACCTGGCTTGGCCTGTTGCAAAACTCTCCTCAAAATACGCCCAGCATGGCAGTGACCGACAGGCAGTTCCGCAAGTCGGAGATTTTTGACAAGGTCATCAAGATTACGCTCCCGAACGACATCCGCGTAATCGGCGTGCATTGATGCCCGATAGCGGTGATCGAGCGGATGGATCGACGATCCCAATATCGGTCAATCGCCATCGAAGACTGTGGACCGTGCCTCGACCTGACATCCACGGTTCATGACCGCAGGGCGGCATCGTGCTAATCCTGTTCCATGACGCAGAATGATCGTGCAGCGCACCTTGCCCAGTTCGATATGTTTTCGGACGGACCGCCGGCGGCTCCGG
>NZ_SLZG01000074.1 GCF_004341625.1 Rhizobium sp. BK376
CCGCTCGGGCTACGCCCTCCCGGCGGTCTCAGGCCGGCGCAACAGTGGCCGACTTTTGCTCCGCCCCGTGGCCGGAAATTATTCCGCCGTTGACACCGGCATTATCGCCATGATCCTCTTCGCGCCGCTTGGAGCGCTCGGCGGTCTGCTTCTGGGATGCATGCGGCTGGTGGATATTCTTGAATTGGTCGGCAGCCTTATTCGATAACGTTCGCATTTAGCCGGAAGAAGCCCCCGCCCCATTCCTTGGGGCTCTTTTTTTGTCATAGGTCGCGCCACCGGTGGCAGCCGCGCGGAATTGATTGGCAGTAACCGGTGTCTGTGAGCTATGGCTGGATAGGCCGTTGTTAGTTCTCGCTGGAGAACAACTCACCGGCCTCGTCGGGGCCTGCTTTGTACCCCTCTGCGGGCTCCGACTGAGACACGAAATACCCTCCGATATGCGCCCGACACGCTGCCACTCTCTTGTACCGAAGGAGGGCTAAACGGCCGGTACTGTAAGCTTCTTGTCACCCCTACGCCTTGCTGGGCAGTCTCGCGAACGCGCGCCGAAGGCATCAATCGCAATTGCCGCATATCAGTTCATCGTAATTTGCAATGCGAATCGACGGGCGCCGGTGTATATAAGCTTCGTCATCATGCTGATGGCTTCCTATAAGCCCGCCTGTTCCTACCCGGCCAGGCGGGCTTTCTGCATCTCGAGTACCGCTGAGATGATTGCGGCGTGCCGATGCGCTAAACCTCAATACACGGTCTATAACTGCTTAGAAGTGGCTATACCTTTGTAGAAGCCACCCCAGCCCTTGAAAAATTCGCAGGGCGCATATCTACGACAGCGGCCTCGATCTTGGCGAGGTCAGACCGCTGCCCCGGGGGAAGCTTTACCGATTGGCAGCGGTCACCCCGCCCTAAATGCGGTGGACTTCATAGCCATTGTTCATCGCCTGTTTAAACACCACGTCAGCCCCAACCTTTAGATTTTGTGCAATCTCTGTCACATCATCTATTGTGATCCTACGTTGATTATGCGGAGACCACCCTCTAATATATTCTATTGGAGCGAGTAGTTCCGCAGCGAAGGCGCGACTAGCCTGCTGGTGTCGCGTAACAGCTTGAGTAAGCAGATGACCAGTTTGGGCGCCGCTTGTCCAAGCTGAAAAAAGTCCGCGCGCAGCTGTAAATCTTCTCTGTTCTTCGAACCGCTGGATGCATGAAATTTTGGCTACGGTTTCGTCTCTTCGCATAGCTCCGACTATCGCAGCGCCCTCGGGCTGGAGATCATTATCCCCGATCGATGCCCGCTTGCTCGGGTCGATGCCAACAGCCTCAAAGAGCCTATCAGCTGCATGCGGATCAGTTTCCGAGATGGAAAGCGAGGCTCTAAGAGACGCGGCAGCGCGCTTCCCACGATACCACGCAGGGGTCGAATGATTATCCTTCGGTGCCGGGACAGCGACCAGTGGCGCTATATTTGTGTCTGGCGAAGACTGCAGAGCAGCAATCGCGAGTTTTGCTGCATGAGCCGTCCTTTTAAATTCTTCCGGGCGGGCAACGAGGCAAAGATCCAATGTATAAGCTTCACCAAGCTTATCACACATCTGATCAAGGATGCGATCAATATCTGGTGTTACTGAATACGGCGATAAACCAAGAGCGCCAATCATCTGGCAATATGATTCTGCTTCCGGATCAGTTTGACCAATTGCCGACCAGTATTTTTGCAGCATTGTTCCGGTTACGTGAGCATCTTCTAGCTGCTTCACAGTTGCTGCGACAAAGCTTTTGAACACTCGTTCGACTACGGAGCGTTCAACAGAAGCTTCGCCACTGTTTGGAAACTTTACATCGGAGAACGGTACTGTCCGAGAGAATGCTCGAATATGGATCTTTGGTCCGTTAGAGACGAAGTTGATCTGGGGGAGATGAAAACCGTGTTGTGCGACCAACGTCGAATGCCGAGATAGAAAATCCCCATCATCCTCAGAACCATCTTCGTTTTTTCTTGGCTCCCAAAGTATCGCCCACCAGTTCTCTGCAATCCATTCCGCTAGAAAGTAAGATGGCAACTCAACGCAATCACCGCCGGGTTCACTATCGGCTCTAAATTGCGTTACATTACGTTCGTTAACTGTTATTTGTAGCGCACACATGGTTGCATCGAGCTCGCTTTGAACTCGTTTGCCTGTTTTCCAAGTTGTATCTACTGAAAACTCGCTCATCACACCAAACCTGAAGGCAACGCCCTCGTCTCAACCGGATATCCGTGATAGATGCCGCCAGCGTTATCGGAGGTGCATGCTTCGTACCACAATCCTCCGGCATTGTGCCATATATGCCTTGGGAATCCATCGGACGTTCTCTGGCGTGAAACCTTCCCCGCTTTTATCGCATCTCGCACTGCATTAGTGGCTTCTCGAAGACTCCACTCCTGGGGACAACGTGACGCAGGCTTTGTCCTGACACGCACACGCCCGTCCGTGTCGGGGCAATGATAAGTGCTTGGATGATATGTGGCGGCTTGAGCAATTTTCTCAAGTGCGAGTACGTCGACCGACTTTTCAAGCGACCTCGGCTTCCCAACAATTTCAGCTATTTTGGCAGGCTTCTTCAAAGCCAGAATCTCCGCATTATCGTGCGCGAAATACAAACAGCAGGTTGAGAAAAAAGTCAAAGTCGAGGTTAACCACCCCCGCCCTTGGTTAGGGCGGGGGTGGGGTGAGTTAGGGGATTAGAGAAAGTTCTTTCGAATTCCATGCGCCATTGCGGCGCCCCAAACCGATCCCGTTACTGCTGCGATCAAATTCAGTCCGGCAACCTGCGATCCCATGAAGAAATCACGTAGGCCGACTGCGCCGCCCGCAAGAAAAATGCTTGCGACAATGGCAACTGTCGCCTTCCCCGGCACAATCTTGGCAATGACCGCGCTAATTGCAGCAAACACGACAAACCGAATGCCGATTGCCCAGTAGCCGAGCACGGAATCAATGTGGATGCGTACCAAGGCCGCACCAAGCAGTGTTAGCAGTATGAGCGCCAAGGCGACGACACGAAGGAAGTTCATGGATATCTGCTATCCTGTCGCCACGATTATCGCAACTTCGACCCGAGCGTCAAAGGCAGTTTTGGTTAGGGTGCTCGTGGTGCTGTTTGAGCCATATCAATTACGGTGCTGCAATATTCTCTAATTTAATATCGTCGCGTGCCACTCTAGCCCGGTAGCACGCGATTACTGGAGCACCCAACTGCCCCGCCCGGCGCGGGGCCTTTTTACGTTCAATTTCCTGAAATTTTCCTCCCGGGACGTTAAGAAGTATTTGCCGCTCCCTCGCCGCGTTTGGGGTTATAGTTTACAACTATCGGCAGAACAGGGCACAGCGCAGTATGGCTGCTCGCGATCCCTCTTTGCCCCAACGCAGAGGGCGCGGTCATGGGCACGGGTCAGGTCACGATAATCCAAGAGCTAAATCACTGGGTGGTTGTTGTCGTTGAGGCAACCGCAACTAACCGAGAGGTTTTCACAGACGGGACTCATGCAGACTCGGCCGGCCAGGCCTTCAGGCTTGGTGTTCGGGTTACCCGTGCATTGGCAGGCGCTAAATTGATCCGCGTCAATGACCCAAAATCGAAATACCATCATTATTAGCGTATGCTGCGATCGAGCGATCTCCTGATCTCTTACCTGCGCTGCTGGGCTCGAACGCAGGCAGCTGCCATGTGATGGCGAGACCCCTTCGCATGCTGGCGACAGCCCCGCCGTTCCCCGCGTCGGGGCTGCTTGAGCCAACCTCAAACGTCTACGACAGGAGAACCATCATGTTGAGATTACAACTGATTGCGATTGGCGCAGCACTTCTTGCCTCTTCTGCGCTGGCCGCCAGCGAGTACTACGTCGAGCATGCCCCCGGCATGAAAGCTTGTTCGGTTGCAGAAAAGAAGCCCGACGGAAAGAAGACCATTGCCGTCGGCGGCGGTCACAAGACCAAGGCCGAAGCCGAGGCGGCCATGAAAGCGAGCCCGGACTGCGGGTACTAGTGCCAGATGGCCCCGTTCAACACGGGGCCACGGTAGTTCTTCCAGGGGAGTCTACATCGAGGAGCACACCACATTGCCTTTCCGAGCCGTGATTCCACTTGAGAATGAACAAATCGATACCGTTGTCGAAGCGGTGTTTCGCTGGTGTCAGGCCAATGGGCAGGATATTGATGGCCCCGCCGGCCAGGCGGCGATGAATGTTGCCGTTTCTTTCGCCATTTCCCGGCGGCCAAACCAGGCTGAATTATCCCGCTTTCTGTCAAGGGAAATGGGTTCTCGGGTTGTGTATATCCGTCCCCATTGGCTAACCAGAAAACGACGGTTGTCAGTGCGTGGGGCGGTAAGACAGTATTGATAATCTGCTGGTCACCAAGAAGCCCATGGTCAGACCGGGGTGTTGTCGGCGCCTTTGCTTTCGGATAAACAATGCTATGCGCACTGCTTTAATCGTAATGGCGATAGCTCTCATTGCAGCGGCGGCAGCTTTCGTCGCGCCGACCCTCGCCTCTTTCGGGATACTATGACCAATCCTACCGCTTCCTGAGGCGTCTCTCCGTGAGGCCTACCTCTTTAGGAGTACCCCTAAATTAGACTAACGAGCGATATCGAGAACGATAATCGAACGGAAGGAATACATCCCGCCCACCGCCACGGTCTTGCCCCAGCGTCAGACTTCGGTCCGATAGCCGGACTGGATGATTTCCGGCACTATATTTCCTCTCGCTATCGCAAGGGGTGGCAAGAGTAGGGTCGCTGCCTTGGGTATTGAGTTGCGGTAGCGACCCCTCACCTGTTGTAACGGCGAACGTTCTCACTGAGGTCGCTGCCAGTTTGATGAGCTCTGGCAACGACCTCACTATTCGGGTTTTCCTTACATACGGAAAATTATCCCTTATTCTGAAGGTGCCCTACGCTATACGCTTGGCACGGGGGCGGGCATGTTGAGGCGATATATTCATCCATCTGATCTCCCGCTTTTCTCGGAGGATCTCGATCGTTGCCAGAAGGTATTCGATATTGTCCGCGAAGAGTTGAGCATCGAGCGGGGAAGCGAAAAGGAAGAGGCTATCGCGGCCTCAATCATACATTTCTATAAACAAGGCCTGCGCGACGAGATGCAGTTACTCATTTTGGCACGGACTGCCGCGATCAGCTGAGCCCGGCCTCTGGAGCCGTCGAACAAACTGCGCCGAGCGAGCGCCACTTGACCGAACGCATCGGCAACCTATCCTATTCGGTGCATATGTTTCCCATGTGCCGTTTGGACCCTCCACTACGCCCGCCTTGTGCGGGCTCTTTTCGTTTTGTGCCCAACGGCCGCCGTCGAATTGAGTGGCTATTGCTCCGCGTCTGTGAGCTTATTGCGGTAAGCCGGGTCTAGTTCGCGCGGGAGCGTGGAATAACTTCCCGGCCTCGTCGGAGCCTGAGATCGTCGGTGGAAAAGTCGGCCACGGTAGCGGCGGAATAGTCCAGCCGCGGGCGGAGTAAAATCCGGCCACCTATTTCCTTTCTGCAATGA
>NZ_SLZG01000075.1:0-4157 GCF_004341625.1 Rhizobium sp. BK376
GTTTGTTGCGTTTGGCAGACCTGGCAGCGACCTACTCTCCCGCGTCTTAAGACGAAGTACCATGGGCGCAGGGGCGTTTCACGGCCGTGTTCGGAATGGGAACGGGTGCAGCCGCCCCGCCATAACCACCAGGTCAGCAAAGCGCAACAAATTGAGAAGCTGCAGGCATTCGCCTGTATGTCTTTTCCGGACGAGTATACGATACTCGCCGGGTGAACACGTCTTTGAACTTTTCGCGTGGCACCAGCAGCCGGCAAAGCCGAGCCGCCGGACGTCCGGCGCGCCGTCCGCAGCGCCTTTGGCGCGTGAGGACAAAAGCATCATCGAACTTCGTTCGATGAGCACAAGCAATGAGAACAATTAAGCCAATCGAGCTATTAGTACCGGTAAGCTTCATGCGTTGCCGCACTTCCACACCCGGCCTATCAACGTGGTCGTCTTCCACGGCTCTGATAGGGAATACTCGTTTTCAGGTTGGTTTCCCGCTTAGATGCCTTCAGCGGTTATCCATTCCATATGTAGCTACCCTGCTATGCCCTTGGCAGGACAACAGGTCCACCAGAGATATGTCCATCCCGGTCCTCTCGTACTAGGGACAGATCCTGTCAATATTCCTACACCCACGGCAGATAGGGACCGAACTGTCTCACGACGTTCTGAACCCAGCTCACGTACCGCTTTAATTGGCGAACAGCCAAACCCTTGGGACCTGCTCCAGCCCCAGGATGCGATGAGCCGACATCGAGGTGCCAAACAACCCCGTCGATATGGACTCTTGGGGGTCATCAGCCTGTTATCCCCGGCGTACCTTTTATCCGTTGAGCGATGGCCCTTCCACACGGGACCACCGGATCACTATGACCGACTTTCGTCTCTGCTCGACTTGTCAGTCTCGCAGTCAGGCGGGCTTATGCCATTGCACTCGACGACCGATTTCCGACCGGTCTGAGCCCACCATCGCGCGCCTCCGTTACTCTTTCGGAGGCGACCGCCCCAGTCAAACTACCCACCATACACTGTCCCGGATCCGGATGACGGACCGCGGTTAGACATCCATGACGATAAGGGTGGTATTTCAAGGATGGCTCCACGAAGACTGGCGTCCCCGCTTCAAAGCCTACCACCTATCCTACACATGCCGACACGAATGCCAGTGTAAAGCTATAGTAAAGGTGCACGGGGTCTTTCCGTCTGACCGCAGGAACCCCGCATCTTCACGGGGAATTCAATTTCACTGAGTCTATGTTGGAGACAGCGGGGAAGTCGTTACGCCATTCGTGCAGGTCGGAACTTACCCGACAAGGAATTTCGCTACCTTAGGACCGTTATAGTTACGGCCGCCGTTTACTGGGGCTTCGATTCAAAGCTTGCACCTCTCCTCTTAACCTTCCAGCACCGGGCAGGCGTCAGACCCTATACGTCGTCTTGCGACTTCGCAGAGCCCTGTGTTTTTGGTAAACAGTCGCTACCCCCTGGTCTGTGCCACCCTCAAATACTTGCGTATCAAAGGGTCACGCTTCTTCCGAAGTTACGCGTGCAATTTGCCGAGTTCCTTCAACATAGTTCTCTCAAGCGCCTTGGTATACTCTACCTGACCACCTGTGTCGGTTTCGGGTACGGTCTATACGGTGGAGCTATTTCCTGGAACCGCTCCGCTGCCCTGATAATCCAATAAACCAGAACAACTTGTGCAATCCGTCACTACCACCAGGCCCACGATTATTAACGTGGTTCCCATCGACTACGCGTGTCCGCCTCGTCTTAGGGGCCGGCTAACCCTGCTCAGATTAACTTTAAGCAGGAACCCTTGGTCTTTCGGCGAGAGGGTCTCTCACCCTCTTTATCGTTACTCATGTCAACATTCGCACTTCCGATACCTCCAGGATGTCTCACGACTGTCCCTTCACAGGCTTACGGAACGCTCCGCTACCACTCCCTTGCGGGAATCCTCAGCTTCGGTGCATGGCTTCAGCCCCGTTACATTTTCGGCGCAAAGACCCTTGACTAGACCAGTGAGCTGTTACGCTTTCTTTAAATGATGGCTGCTTCTAAGCCAACATCCTGGTTGTTTTGGGATCCTCACATCCTTTCCCACTTAGCCATGACTTGGGGACCTTAGCTGGAGGTCAGGGTTGTTGCCCTTTTCACGACGGACGTTAGCACCCGCCGTGTGTCTGCCGAGTAGTACTCCCCGGTATTCGGAGTTTGGTTAGGATCAGTAAGACGGTGAGTCCCCATAGCCCATCCAGTGCTCTACCCCCGGGGGTATTCGCTCGACGCTCTACCTAAATAGATTTCGCGGAGAACCAGCTATTTCCGAGTTTGATTGGCCTTTCACCCCTAGCCACAAGTCATCCCAATCTATTGCAACAGATGCGGGTTCGGTCCTCCAGTTGGTGTTACCCAACCTTCAACCTGCTCATGGCTAGATCACTCGGTTTCGGGTCTAATGCAACAAACTATATCGCCCTATTCAGACTCGCTTTCGCTGCGCCTACACCTACCGGCTTAAGCTTGCTTGTTACACTAAGTCGTTGACCCATTATACAAAAGGTACGCCGTCAGGCTTGCGCCCTCCGACTGTTTGTAGGCATCCGGTTTCAGGTTCTATTTCACTCCCCTTGTCGGGGTGCTTTTCACCTTTCCCTCACGGTACTTGTTCGCTATCGGTCATGCACGAGTACTTAGGCTTGGAGAGTGGTCTCCCCATGTTCAGACAGGGTTTCACGTGCCCCGCCCTACTCTAGGACATCAAATGTATCTACGCGTACGGGGCTGTCACCCACTACGGCCAAGCTTTCCAGCTTGTTCCACTTTAACACTTGATGCCACTGGCCTGGTCCGCGTTCGCTCGCCACTACTTGCGGAGTCTCGGTTGATGTCCTTTCCTGCAGGTACTTAGATGTTTCAGTTCCCTGCGTTCGCTTCTTACACCCTATGTATTCAGGTGTAGATACCTTATAACAATGCTTGGAAACCACTCGGGTTGCCTAAACAACCAGAATGATTTTCCAAGCACTTAAGGTGGGTTGCCCCATTCGGAGATCCATGGATCAAAGCTTATTCGCAGCTCCCCACGGCTTTTCGCAGCGTATCACGTCCTTCATCGCCTGTGCATGCCAAGGCATCCACCAAATGCCCTTACGACACTTAATCGTTCTCATTGCCAATGCTCATCACCTATTGGATTTGGAATTCCTATCCTTCTCGCTTGCGCTCAAAGGGGTTCCAAATCTGACTATCCGGACAAGCCGAATATGCCAGACCCAAAGTCCGGGTTACCTTTTACAACCCGAACCAATCAATGATGCCATTAACGTGTTCGATAGATCTGCTTTATTGGAACTACGCCGAGCAGTTCGCTTGCAGTCTATCTTTAAGACCAGCTTCTCGAGATTAAATCCGGGACCGCGCGGTCAGGCAACGGCCATCAAGCCATCGTCAGAGCCATCCCGAGGGATAACAACAACGATAAACTCAGAGTAACAAGCTTCCTTCCTACCTCCAATCCCTCCACCATATCCGGCCGGCTAGGCCATCCATGGTTTCTCAGGAACTGGGCTCGGACGTCTCAAGCAATCCATAGGATTGCGTAAAACACCTGGAAGCCTCCAGATCAATCTTCTCTTCACGATATATGCAGAACAGGCATCAGACCGAAGTCGATGCAAACTTGTATTTCTTCAAAGGATATCCGGCCAACTCGACACCAAATGCAATTGGTGGAGCTGAGCGGGATCGAACCGCTGACCCCCTGCTTGCAAAGCAGGTGCTCTCCCAGCTGAGCTACAGCCCCAACCATCGCAAACACCCGAACAGCCAAGCCGTCAGGGATCAGTAAACCGCAAACAAACCACTCACCAAAAAGCAAAACTTGCGTTTGCTCGGGCAAATGGTGGGCCCGGGAAGACTTGAACTTCCGACCCCACGCTTATCAAGCGTGTGCTCTAACCAACTGAGCTACGGGCCCTAACTTGCCGAACTTCAAGTCTGCTATCAGGCACCCATAAAGGCCAGAGGCCGTCGCCAGTCGTCTGGCGCCCTCGCGGAGCGCAGCACCGAAGGTGCGAACGGCGCGTGAGCGCAAACAAATGGTTCGATATCCTTGTGAAGAAAGAGAAACGTGGACGGCGAGGCTCGCCATATCATCGGGCACG
>NZ_SLZG01000076.1 GCF_004341625.1 Rhizobium sp. BK376
GAACGAGCTGGAAGGTGACGTTTTTAAAAAGACTTCCCCGCCGCTCTGGTAGAGATCAGGCAGAAACAGCCGCCAGGTACGGACATCGAAATCTGATGGGCCGACGAAGCCAGAATAGGACAAAAGAACAAGATCACGCGCCGATGGGCACGTCGGGGAAGCCGCCCCTCAGCCCCGCACGACCAGCGCACCATGTGGGCTTATATCTTCGGTGCGATCTGCCCGAAAAAGGGCAAGGGGGCGGGCCTGGTCCTGCCTTATTGCGACACCGAAGCGATGCAGGAACACCTTGCCGAAATAAGCAGCGCCGTCGATCCAGGAGCGCACGCCGTGCTCATCCTCGATCAGGCCGGGTGGCATGTCACGCCGAAATTGAAAGTTCCTGACAATATCACCCTGATGTTCTTGCCGCCGAGATCGCCTGAATTGAACCCAGTCGAGAACGTCTGGCAATTTATGAGGGACAACTGGCTGTCGAACCGCATCTTCAAAGACTACCACGACATCGTCCAACATTGCTGCGCCGCATGGAACAAGCTGATCGATCAACCCTGGAAAATTATGTCCATTGGTCTGCGCGAATGGGCTCATCGGTCATGATCAATGCACGTTGGTATTAGGTTGGATCAAAGGCAACGGTCGGTACGTGAAGAACAAGCCAATATAACGAAGAAGATCAATGTCTCTTGGTCGGCCGGCGACGCAAGCGGTGGCCTGGACGCAACGTTGTTCACCGCCAGTGCGACTTTCTTCCTGCATGCGATCCGAAAGATCAGCGACCGGTCTTTTGATGCCGAACAACTGGCACCGTTTCCCTGACTTCCCTCGGCTGGGAGGACTGACAACTTCCGAGAATAGGGACTTGATCATGTTCGTGACGCGAGAAGATGGAAAAATCGTTGGCGCCTTTGCCAGCGAACAGGAATTCGCAACCGAAGAACTGCCAGAAACGGCGCTGAGTTGGTCGCATCTTTCAATCCGCCGGCGCCGGCGGTCTATATCATCCGCAAGTTGGTCCTGTGGACGCGTCTTTCTGATGCAGGGGCGAACACGGTTGATGTCGCCGTGGCGACCCAATCGGCAAAACTGCGGGGTATCTGGAATTCCGCGAGTGAAGTCCGTTCCGAGAGTGAGTTCTTCGGCAGGCTCGAAGCGTTCCTGACTGGCGTTCTTGGCGCCGATCGCGCCAATCAGCTTCCCCAGCCCGAATAGCTCAGTTTCGTATCAGGCCAACTTCCACAGAAGGGCGGCGGGCAGAAGAACTATCGTTGCCGTCGCCAACGTCGCCATCGCCATCTTTAGCAGAACTCTTCGGCGCGTCCGCGCCCCATCCCAATCGTAAGCCAACGCAAACCCCTACGCCACATTACCCTCCAGCAACATAGCTCATCCCCGGTAACCGGCAACCCCCAAGGTAAGATCACATCGCTGCTGCGGTGGCTCACTATGCGGTTGTGCTGGTACTGCAGGCCTACGCCACCGTCTTCATCCCGCCCTAACCAACGGCAACTGCCGGACAATCCTTGTGGCGCCACCGAATTCGGCGCCGACGATATGCCGATAAGCGTCTAATCTAACCGTTGACAGGAGTGGGGAAAGCCAGATTTATCAATCTTTCTCCCCTTCACGTCCGATTATTATCACTTGAGGTTGCGCAAAATGAAAAAGAACATTCATCCGGTCGATCTATTGGTTGGCAACAACCTGAAGCGTCTTCGGCATCTGCTCAATTTGAGCCAGGAACAGGTAAGCGCCGGTCTCGGGATAACTTTCCAGCAAATTCAGAAATATGAAAAGGGCATCAACCGTATTAGTGCTAGCCGTCTATACGAGATGGCTAAGCTCTTCGGGGTCACAGTTGCCGATTTCTTCCAAGGCGCCGATGATTTCGAGACACAGGCTGCTCCCCATCATATTTCGGCGGAAGCGACGCGTGTCGCTCGTGACTACGACAAGATTTCCAACACTCGTTCCAAACAGGCCATTCACAATATGATCAAGGCCGTAGCTGAGAGCCCGCAGGACAGCGACTCGCCTGCAGAATAGCCATTCATCACTGGCGGCCGAAAGCCACCCGGCTGCATGGGCGATGTATCGGAAGACGCAAGATCTTGCGTCTTCGGCGAATTAGCGAGCAATTGTGCACATTCAGGAGAAACAAAACGCCCCGATGTTGGGCGTCGCTCTTACCGAGACTGTCACCAGGCAGGGGTGGGTTCTGCATCCTTTCGATGAACGATCGGGGTTAGCCGATCCAACCGAGCGCTTTGGCAATTTCGATGGTAGCCCAAGCAAGACCGAAAACCCAAACGAGCGCGAAAGCAATCATCATGGCTATGTCGAGGAAGGCTCGGATCATGTTGTCGGAACTCAATATGAAGAAAAGCCCGCCTGGCCGGGGGAGGGACAGGCGGGCCTACTGGGAGCCATCAGCATGATGGCAAATCTCAGATACACCGCTGCTCCCCGATTCGCTTGGCGATTTGCGATCAACTGATATGAGGCATTTGCGATGGACGCACCTTTCGCGCGCCCGCGAGACTGCACTTCAACGGGCAGGTTATTCGACGTAAGTGATCCCGCTGATATCTCGAACCTTCATTAGTTTTCCCAGCAGGTTGGGCAATTCCGCTTGGCTTGGGCGCTGAGACGCGGCGATACGAACCGCAACTTCCATTGCCTCCCGGCCTGCTTGGTTATGCACGCTATGCCCACTTTCCTTAGACCACTCTCGAAGCGCGCCAGTTACGATTTCGATCTGTTCGTCTTCTAGGGACAGTAGAGTGAGGAGAGACATCGTAATACTCAGGAGCACGCGTGATGTTCGAAAGCCTGTGACGGAGGCCAAGCCTACTGTGGTTAAGGTAGGCGACCCTTCGAAATCGGCAAGTTCTAGCATGCGGCTCTGAGCAGCTTTTACACCAAGACTTTGAGAGTCCAGTAAAGCCATTTTGCCCGCAAGAAAAAAGCCCGCGCAAGGCGGGCCTAGAGTGGGTCCACTGCACAGGGGAAACCGTCTGTGCACTGCACAAACTAGGTCTTGTTGGGGACCAGTCAAGCCGCGCCGGCGCGGGTAACGTCGAAATCGAAAATTCTAAGGTCGACCGCGCGCACGGAGTGATGGTCACCTCTTGAAGCCGCAGAACGGCTGGTCCGATTCGCTGTGGAGGATGTCGGCCTAACCTCTTTGCGGGCTGGGTGTGCGGACGACAACGTCGCTTCGGCGGCGATCCTTATGCGGCTGGGCATCACCCGGCTGGAGGACGTCCGGATCTATTCGAGATCAAGGAACGAAGAAATTGTCCAGCGTCGTTTCCGACTGGCTGTCTCACCTTCTGCTCTAAACTGAACGCCGTGTCGGCACCCGCTTTTGTCACGAAGCCGCCGTGGCCGCCACGCGTCGCGATTTTCCGCTCACGTCGCTGATTCTGTTGATGTCCGTGATTCCCGATCGCCAATGAGTACAGTTCCCGCCAAAAAGAGCCCAAGCACCGCCATCATGGAGAAGGCCCCAGGACCGTGCCATCTGTCGAGCATGATCCCCATCCAGGTAATTGAAATACCGCTGGCAAGCCGCGCGAGCATGGCGGCGATCGATCCAATCCGAGCCATGTATCCATCGGGTGTGGCATCTGCCCTCCGGGCCAGATAGAGGACCAGAAAAAAGCCCTCGCTTGCGCCGATCAGGAAGGCCCCACCCAGCATTCCGCCCTGCCAGGAACTCCCGACAAGCGCAGCGCCGCCCGCAAAGATCAGGAGGCTGATCGGAATCGCGTGACGGGCCTTTGCAATCTGCGGCTGGGCGGCGAGCAGCGTCCCAATCACCGACCCCAGCGCATATGCCGAGACAGCGAAGGATGCGATTTCAGGCCCAGACACACCGCCTCGCGAGCCAACGTAGAGAAATCCCGTTATCGCGCCGTAGCCGACGATTCCATAGAGCGTCCAGTAGAGTTGAATCCGGCGAAGCGGAGCGACCTTTATGAGGACGCCGAATCCGTCCACAATCCGATTCCAGATTGGGTCCGCCCCTCCGTGGACCTTCGATAAAGGTGCCTTGATGAAAATCAAACCCACCGCTGACACAAGGAACGATCCGGCATCCACGAGCAAAGCGCTTGCCAGACCAAACCACGTCGCCAACGCGCCAGCGACGAGCGGTCCTGCAATCCAGGCAGCCGATTCCGCCGCTTCGAATGTCGCATAGGCTTTCGTAAGGTCTTCACTCTGAACAAGCGTCGGGATCAATGCGTTGCTTCCAGCCCCAAAGAGCGAAGACAGAATGCTCAACAGCACGGTGATCAGAAACAAAGGGACTAGAAGCGGCACATGATTGAACCACAGGAGCGGTATCGCCAACATCAAGGCGCCACGGCCAATATCGGCAAGGAGCATCACTCGGCGCCGATCAGCATGGTCCAGCATGGCGCCAAACGGAAGATGAAAGAGAAAATAGGTGGCGGTCTCCAGCAGCGCCATCGCCGAGACGTAGATCGCCGAGCCTGTGAGCTGCAGCACCAGCAGGGGCATAACCACTATTCTGAGCGAGTCGCCCATATTGGAAATGGCCTGCGTTAGCAAAAATAGGAGGAAATCCGGATTCTTCCTCAGAAAGTTAAACATAGGGCCTCGGATATGAATGTCGGAGGTAGCGAAGCAGCACGTCATTTCGCGCCGACCTTTTCCATAGCACGCCCTGACTCCTCAATGCTTAACAGGATGCGGAAAAAGGCGCTTGCTGCGAGCGGACTGCCGTGATTCCATGCCTCGGTGATTGGTCGGCAGGAGTGGGACATGCGCGGCAG
>NZ_SLZG01000077.1 GCF_004341625.1 Rhizobium sp. BK376
GTCATTCCGTAGCTGTGAGGCGTCATGAAGAATTTTAAGATTTCAAACCAGCTTATATTGCTTGTCACCGGACTTATGATCGCCTTCGGCGTCGCCACATATCTGCAGATCCGCTCTTCTGCGAACTCCATCTACAACGAACGCTACGAGATGCTTCGCACGCAGGTCGAGTCGGGCCTTTCGATCATCAAGGTTTATTATGCCCTTGAGCAATCCGGAAAGCTTTCGGAAGCCGATGCGAAAGCCCAGGCCTACGCTATGGTCAACAGCATCAAATACACGCCGGACGGCTATCTCTTCGGCTATGACTACGACATCAACATGGTCTTCCACTACGACAAGACCAAGATGGGCCAGAACTTCAAGGGTCAGCCTGACCCGACTGGCCATTACTACCGCGAAGAACTGGTCAAGCTCGGACAGCAGGGCGGTGGTCTTACCGATTTCTACGCCAGCAAGCCCGGCCATCCGGCGAGCGAACTATTCCGCAAGACCGCCTATGCCCGCGCCTTCGAGCCCTGGAAGATGGTCGTGATAACGGGCGTCTACATGGATGACCTAGACGCACAGGTGAACCAAACCATCTGGATGACGCTGATGTACAGCCTCGGCCTGTTCGTCGTCGCGATTGCCGCTGCCTTCTTCGTGATCCGCGGCATCTCGAAGCCTTTGGCCGACGTGCATGAGGCCCTGAAGGCGGTTGCCGATGAAGACGTCAAGATCGCCATCCCGCATACGTCGATGGGCAACGAGATCGGCAAGATGGCCAAGGCGACGGCGTCGCTGCAGGAGAAGGTGCGCGAACGCCACGCCATGGCGGAACGCCAGGCAGAACAGGAACTGGCCCTCGACAGCGAACGCCAGCAGAACCTGCGCCAGCAGCAGGACGAGGCCCAGATCCAGGCCCGCGTCGTCTCCACCATCGGCCAGGCGCTGGAACAGCTCGCAGGCGGCGATCTCACCATCCGCTGCGCCGATATCGGCCAGGGCTATGCGGGTCTGCGCAACAACTTCAACGAGGCGCTCTCCCATCTCGAAGCCGCCATGGGCCGCGTCAATGCCAAGGGCAACGATATCGGCCTGTCCAAGGAAGAGATCCGCCGCGCCTCCAACGAGTTGTCGCAGCGCACCGAGCGCCAGGCCGCAAGCCTGGAGGAAACCTCCGCTGCCCTCGACGAGCTCACCGTTGCCGTCCGCCAGACCGCAGACGGCGCCCATGAGGCTTCCAAGCGCGTCCATTCCGTCTCGACCGAAGCATCGCGCAGCGACGCCGTCGTCGCCCAGGCGATCGAGGCCATGAGCGGCATCGAGAAGTCCTCGGAAGAAATCGGCAAGATCATCGGCGTCATCGACGAGATCGCCTTCCAGACCAACCTGCTTGCGCTCAACGCCGGCGTCGAGGCAGCGCGTGCCGGCGAAAGCGGCAAGGGCTTTGCCGTCGTCGCCCAGGAAGTGCGCGAGCTTGCCCAGCGGTCTGCTGCTGCCGCCAAGGAGATCAAGGACCAGATCGCCCGCTCCTCTGGCCAGGTCGACCAGGGCGTTCGCCTCGTCGGCGAGGCCGGCGAAGCGCTCAAGCGCATCTCCGACCAGATCAAGGCCGCCAACGAGATCGTCTCGAAGATCGCCCACAGCGCCTCCGAGCAGGACACCACGCTGCGCTCGATCTCGTCGTCGATGAACCAGCTCGATGCCGCCACCCAGCAGAACGCCGCCATGGCCGAAGAGACCACCGCATCGGCAGAAACGCTCGCAGCCGATACCGAGGACCTCCTCGACCTTATCAGAGGCTTCCGCGTCAACAATGGCAGCGGTGCTGCTCAGGCATCGCACCAGCAGAGACGCAGGGCGGCTTAGCATAAAAGCATAGATTGTAAAATCTATCAGTACAACATCGAAACAATAGAACCGCCGGAAGAAATTCTGGCGGTTCTATTATTTACAGGCAAAATTACGTTCGACAAACTGCCTAATTCTTGGAGTCTTATATAAGTCTTCCGCAAGAAAAACTTGTGCTTTTCTATCGCAGGGCAGCAAATGCGATGATTAAAACTGATTTAATCACATCATTGAGAGCGCGATTAAATCTTTATTAGCTGAAACAAGCCAATTTTAACCAACCGGAAGCAGCATGTGATTAAGCAGCGGTAGAAGCACCGAGATTACTCGAAGGCGCTCGCACAGGCGGTAGGAAACCGCACCGGTATTCGGCCCCCATTCCTGTTGCGAGGACATATGAAGAACCTCAAGATTGCTCATCAGCTTTTTGCCCTTGTCGGCGTACTCATGGCCGCCTTTGCGGTTGCCGTCTATTTCGAGATCAAGTCGCAAGAGGACTCGATCTACAATGATCGTTTCGACATGCTTCGCACCCAGGTCGAATCCGGTATCTCCATCCTCGATGGATTCTATCAGCGTGAAAAGTCCGGCGAACTGACCCACGAGGCCGCACAGGCCCAGGCGTTCAAGGTCTTGACCAACATGCGCTACAACCCGAACGGCTATATCTTCGGCTTCGACTTCCATGTCATCCAGCTGATCAACCCAAGCCCGGTCAACCTCGGCAAGGACATGTCCAGCCAGGTCGACAAACGCGGCACCTATTTCAGCAAGGAATTGGTCGAAAAGGGCATCAACGGTGGCGGCCGCACGGTCTACTACTGGAACAAGCCGGGAATGCCTGACAGTCAAGTCTTCCTGAAGGGCAGCTATTCGGCCGCCTTCCAGCCCTGGCAGATCGTTCTCGGCTCCGGCGTCTACATGGACGACCTTGAAACCCAGGTGAATGCTGCAATATGGAAGGCCTTCCTTATCTGCGGCATCGTCTTTGTCGTCGGTATCGGCGCTGCTCTTTACTTCATCCGCGGCATCTCGAAGCCTTTGGCCGACGTGCATGAGGCCCTGAAGGCGGTTGCCGATGAAGACGTCAAGATCGCCATCCCGCATACATCAATGGGCAACGAGATCGGCAAGATGGCCAAGGCGACGGCGTCGCTGCAGGAGAAGGTGCGCGAACGCCACGCCATGGCGGAACGCCAGGCAGAACA
>NZ_SLZG01000078.1 GCF_004341625.1 Rhizobium sp. BK376
AAAAAAGATGACGTTAGAACCCTGGCCGGACCGGATGACCAGTCCGGGCGGGTGCGAACCTCAATCGAGCGTTCGCGGCCAAAATTTATTTTCGGTCTTTTTTGATTTCAAGAGGGGTGAGAGGAAAAAATAGCACTCGGAGGTAGTGGCTGCTAACGCACTGAAAGGGAACAAGAAACAGCCTTGAGCGTTCAGAAAATCGTTGATGGCCGGGAAATTTTGCCCCACCTTCACAGTGTCACGAAACGGAGATGAAGCATGCATTTCTCATCGGACCTGGAGCGTCAGCTCAATGGCTATGGATTGACCACCGCGCATATCCTCTATCGCATTCCAGACTTCGAATCCGTCCTGCAAACCTATGTTTGGCAGGACTACGATCTCGCACCTGATTTCCCCGAGATGCACAGGTTCCTGGACTTCTGGCGCGACAGCCTCGACGGACCGCTGCACTCCGTCCGCTACAGCCACCAGCGCCTGGTCGGACCGAACGAATGGCGCCGTGTCGAGGGTGAGTTCAAGCTAAACTGAACCTTGAATTTGATTTTTCCGCTTCCTAGCTCATCGACCGCCCGAGGCATCGAACTCGGTGTGAGCGCCGATTGTGTATGGAGTGACACCTGCATGGAAGAGAATATCAACATCATCAAGAGTGTTGGCATCGATGAACGCGAAGAGATCATCGTGGATTTTGCCCGGTGGCTTGCGACCGCCTCAAAAGAAGCGCTGGTCTACGGAGAAGGAAAATTCGCAATGATGTCCGCCACCATGGCGGAAGCAATGCGGGTCAATGCCGATGAACTCGCTCGCGATAATCCTGAAAAGACCGAACGTTTGCTGCAGCAGGCCAGCGCGATGATGGCGCAGTTCAAGGCTGCGTACCCTCACCGGGTTATCAGTCGATCTGTCCACTGAAGGGGCGATAAGGCAGACTTGTCGGCGCGTGGACAGGATGGGGCATTCACCGGCAAAGATGCAAGCGAATGAAGTCGAAAATCGTCCGATCTTACTGGGGACAAAATTTTTGCGCCACGGATCTTGAATCCAAGATTCTCGAAAACCAAATCGTTTTCCGCCAGCTGCTGAACATAGAGCTGGCCTTGCTGGGAGCGCCGCTTTCGGCGCTTCCGTACCCATGTTGCTTCAAGGAGGATATGGCTATGGCAACATCTTACGACTATGCACCTCTCTTCCGCTCGACCGTCGGCTTCGATCGGGTTTTCAATCTTCTCGAAAACGCCCAGCGCGCCCGCTCGATCAGCGACTGGCCGCCCTATGACATCGTCAAGACCGGCGATGACAGCTACCGGATCTCGGTAGCTGTGGCAGGTTTCGAGCAGAGCGATCTCGACATCACCTTCCAGTCCAACCTGCTGACGATCACCGGAAAGAAACAGGACGCCCCTGCCGATAACTACCTGCATCGAGGCATCGCCGGTCGGCCGTTCGAACACCGGTTCGAGCTTGCCGACCATGTCAGGGTGAACGGCGCTGATCTGCAGAACGGTCTCCTGTCGATCGATCTCGTCCGTGAGATCCCCGAGGCGTTGAAGCCGCGTAGGATCGATATCCAGACCAATCCGGCTTTTGCACAAAAGGTCGCCCCGGCGCAGATCGAAGCGCAGAAAGCCGCCTGATTGAAAACCTTGGAAGACGGGCGCCGTCGGGGCGGCGCCCATCGACATCGCGGGTTGGAAAGGAGAGCGTCATGAAACCCGATATGTTCAGAGAACCTGTCACCATCCTTGTCGGCCTTGGCTTTCCTGCTGAGGTCAGAACCGTCATGGATGCCTACCGGCATCTCGCCGAATGGCCAGCATCGTTGCGCGACACGGCTTATTCGGTGGCGCTTAAGGCATGCAGTGCGGCTCTACGAGGTGATATCGAAGCCGAGACCGCGCGCGGTCTGTTCGCTGCCTTCGCTGCGAAACACGATCTGCTGGCGCCGGAAACCGACGTGATCGTGGCCTATCGTCGCCGGCACGACAAAGATCCGCACGTTCGCTAAGGAGGCCGAGATGCACGAGATTTTGCAGCAGGCGGCCAACAACGCTATGGCAATGGGGCCATCGGTTCTGCTTCAAGGCCTGCAGATTGAGCGGCCGCTTGACGTGGTGAAAGCGACCGCCGTCTCGGCAGACGACAAGCGGACCATCCTGGCGTCTTGGGCTTCGGACTCCTACGCCGTCGACTCCAAACCGGCGTTTCGCCATATGCCTGGAACACCGGAGGCGGTTTCCATTGATGAGGTTCAGGCTGCCCTCAAAGAACTCGATCGGCGTTACGGATAGTGATTAAGCATACCGGCTAAACGGGCCGGTTCCACGTGGCGACCCTCTTCGATCGAGATCGGAATGGTCGAGACCGAAGTGTTCCAGAATGAGGTCGAGGTTACGGCGGTTGGATTTGAAGTAGGCGTCGAAGAGGTCACCGACCAACGGAACGCTCCCGGCCGCCGCATCGAAACCGATATTGACCAGCATCTTGCGAAGCTTGTCATTCGGCACGCCAAGGCGCCTCGCCTCGTTGACGATGTAGAGACTGATCGCAGCGCCGGCGAAGTCACCGACACCTGGAACCAACCCGATCACTGAATCCGCTCCGAAGGAAAAGCGTGTTCCGGGGATGCGTAACGCCGTGTCCATGAGGCGCGCCAGCCCGCGCATGCGGCGAAGGCGTGCCAGACGGTCGACGTTGCGGAAATCCGTGTACCGAGTATGTGCTCGCTCGTACGTCATGCCGCCACTTTCATCATCTTGCCCAGCCTCTTGATCGCCTGCTCCAGAGACCTTTGCGCGTCGGAGGGGCTTTGGTGCGCGGGTCGTTGAAGGAACGGCATTCCGTCTTTGATGCTGTTGCTACGGCGTTGCAGTGTTGCAGCGGACGGATTTCGGGCGTGCGCATGCCATCATTCTATTGAGGACCGAGCAGCCGATGGCGACTTCCGTCCGCTGCGCTCCGAATGAGCG
>NZ_SLZG01000079.1 GCF_004341625.1 Rhizobium sp. BK376
ATCCAATGTCATTATGTCCACAGTCTCCGTTGTGGACACAGAATCCCTCGATGCGCCGTCAATGAACAGGTGCAGGGATTTGCGCGCTTACGATCCGGGCACTCTGGCCGGGGCGCAACGCATATTGATACGACAGGACCAGCATACAAACATCGCGTAGGTTCTGATCACCGACTGCTTTATGGTCGCTTTCCAGTGCTACACACATGCTGTCAATGTGATCGACGACGAGAGCCTGTTGATCAAGCGGTAGAAAGCACTCTCCCATTCGAACAACGCGGAACTTGTCAATCTTGGGTCCGGTTAGACTGGAAACTATGACCGTATGGCTCGGGGACCAGTGCCCAACTGACAGCCGACAAAGAGAATGAAGGGCCGCTCGCAGCGACTCAGACTGCTTGGCAGTGGCGTTTGGAACTACAATCATGTTCCAATGCGCCCGAGCATCGAACGGTTGGGCAGTGACAAGAGTGACTAACGACTCCAAACCAACTTTTCCGATGTAGCTCATTATCCCGTGATGTTGAATCTCAATGCTGTGAGGGTCAAAACGCGAGAACCAATCGACCAAGATATGGTCGTACACCTGTCGAGAAGGGCCGAGCCTTTCAAAGTCCAATATTTGGGAGGTACCGTCGAGGTTTAACTCCAGCCATTTAGCATCAGCTATCCCTTTGATCGTCCGGAATTCGTTGGCAAAATCGTCATAATATCTTACGGTCGATGGGAGCGGAGGAAGGTTGGCCGACAGCCGCGTAATTTCGTCTGCGCCAGTAGGGTCGAGGTCAAAGCGACGATCACTCATTGAGGCCGATCCGGATTTACACGCCTAAGAGCATCTACGAACGTATCGAATTTTTCGTCCCATACTTCCGCCAGGGCAGTTTCAAAGTACGCTTTGGCATACAATCGTGGCATCTCCGACTTCTTCGACCAACCGAAGAACGTCCGTAATTTCTCTTGCGCCTTGTCGAGATCGTTTCCTGTGTCCTGGTATCGCCGCATCCTGACAACGGCGGATGTATGACGAAGGTCATGACAGGAAACGCCTCTGAGGCCCTGCTTCTTCAGAGATTGCTTGGCTTCGTCGGACAGGGCCTTCGTCGCAACCTCGAATATTTCACTGAGAGATCGCAACGAAAGTGGCAGACCTTTTTGAGAGATCAAAAGATGTGGGTGATTTACCCGACCGCGATAGTTGCGAATGTAGAACCTGGCGAGTCCAACGATCTCTTCCTGTAGCGGAAGCAGGCGTCGCGAGGTCTCCGTCTTCAGTCCGGGCTGTTCGTACCGTGGGTCCGGATCATCGACCTCCTCAACATCCAGCCAGTGGACGGTCTTGCCAGCAACCGGGTCGAAGTCCTCCTTGAACGAGGAAGGATAAAGCAAAGCGCTCTCGCCACGTCGAAGTCCGAGGCGCAACAGGAGCATGAAGACCAGGAGGTTCCGCCAGCGCAGTGTCTCGGTTTTAAATGGATTTCGTGGCGAATCCGGCCTGAAGATTTCGTAAAGGTCCTCAATGACAAGCGGCGGAAGCGCTCGAATTGGCGGTGGCGGCGGCGGTTGGTTCGGCACCAGTTGGCCGTAGTATGTATCGAGCCGCAATGTCTTCGCAGCGATCTCATTTGTGCGGGTACCAGCTCCTTTCAGAGCTTGCTGCAACATCTCTTTGATGAACTCAACCGCAGTATTCCAGGTTGGAGTATTGTCAGTCCCTTTGATCGCAGCTTCGTTACGAAGCTGCGCTAAGAAACCAACCAGGCAATCCTCCAAGGCATCGCAGTCAACAGCTGCAATCAAGCGGTCAAGGCAGTCAACACCGTTCTGCTCTTCAGCCGCTCGATAAAATCGATCGAGGGCTGCGAGATGCCGCCGACGGGTCGATGGCTCCCAAGAATTGAGGGCGTCAGACCATATCGTTGCGAAGAAGCGCGGTAGCCCAAGCGAATTGACGCTGACGATACCGCGAAAGACTGGCGGCAATATTGGATGCGACAGGTTGATTGGCATTCTGCCTAGCGATTTTGTAGCATCGGCAACTTGTCATAACAATCCTCGGAAGCAACACTCAAAACCGCAGTTTTACACAGAAATCATTTAAGGCATAAACGGCGGTTTCGCGTTGAAAAGCAACACTGACAAAACCGCCTGTTAGTTCCATAATACACCTTATGCGATCTTTGTGTGTAATGGCATTTTAGAGATGCGACACATAGGCCAGTTAGAGATGCGACAGTCGTCGTGTTATGCGCACCCACACCTTGCCGATGCGCGCCCTACTTTGCCAAAACCCATTCTTGCGTTCGCATTTGTCCATTCACCGGTATGCCTACTCAAATCGAAGATCTGAAGGATCATCGTCTTCTGGCCTTCGTGACCGGTAATGGTCGCACGCGCCCTATCGCGTATAGTTCGGGACGACGTGAGATCAAACTGGACACCCGCAACGCTGTGGCCACGTTCACCAATGGCGAGGCCATGATTGACGCCGCCATAGCCGGAATCGGCATTGCCCAGACCCCGGCACTTTATGCGCGCCAGGCGCTATCTGACGGAAGCTTGATCCAGATCTTCGATGGGCGCGACGCGGGAAGTCTACCAGTTCAGATCGTCTACCCATCGCAGCAACAGGTGGCGACAAGGGTCCGCGCCTTGATAGATCATCTCGTCGAGACGATGAGCGACACATGGGGCTGACATAGCGTGGACACAGCTTGAGATGTGTTCAAGCCGTGCGCAATGGCGACCGCCGCCCTATGGCACAGAGGCAGTGTGACGACGCAAGCAATGTCTGTTGCGCGGTGCATGCCACAATGGCGTTTATGACGGGTATGAGGGCAAAGCAGTTACCACCGTATCCGTCCGAGCGGGGCCGCCTTTGAATATTGGATAAAACTGTTCAGACCCTGTCCTTATTCCCAGGCATAAGGACAGTTGGACAGATGGAG
>NZ_SLZG01000080.1 GCF_004341625.1 Rhizobium sp. BK376
TCCTGAAAAGCCCGGTTACTACAGGCAGCGCGAAGGGTTGGCCTCGGTCGTACAAGCTGCTGGAGAACGTAGCACGGGCGTCAGGAAGACCGCAGGGTTGGCTCAGGCGCCTGGTTCCAATATCACTTATCTCTTTCCAAAGACGGGTGAAGAAGGCGAGTGAACAGTCGTGCGATCGCGCCGTTTTCCATTTAGGGTGTCACGGGTGGGGCGGCGCGATAGGTAAGTATGTGTCATTGCACGATGAGACTTCTGCGACGATGACCAAGCATCTCGGAAGATCACCAAATCGAGCAGGCGTGAAAAGGTTTGAGCGATCGGTCACTATCCGTAAGACCGAAATTTCCTTCATGCTTCTTGTAGTCCCAGACGGATCTTTCGGCACCAGCAGCCGATCCGGAGGATGGGCGTCGTCGCGTTTGAAGGTTGGCGTGTTTATCGGTCCGACCTACAAACCTTCAAGGCCGCGAAGTCAAACATCCCGATTGCAATGATCGAAGTTATCAAAAGGCTTGAGCGCGCGGCGCCTTCGATAAGCCTGCTGTCTGCAAGTGTCGGAACAGTAAATGGCATTTTTGCCCAGCGGGCTGAAAATCTTTAGGCAGAAGAGGCATCGTCGATCGCGAAGGCAGTCTTCGATACTCGGTATTCCGCAGCGCCTGAGGTAAGCTTTTTGTTTGCAGGTTTTCGAGCAGTAGCAAGCGGTCTTTCGGAGCGATGTGAAGGCGTCACCGCATAACTTGCAATGGGACACGATAAGCGATCGGCTTCGACTTTCCGACCTATGAATTGTATTGTGGCGCACCTTGCATTTCCGGCCACAGACGTAAACGACAGGAGCAACGTACCGTCGATACGTCCGGACCAGCCTACCGCAAATCTGGCACGGCAAAGGTTCGCGCCAATCGTCGCCTTCGTCAGGATGGCAAGCAGAGCAAAAGAAAGCATTCCGCTTGCGAAAAACGACACTACGCGAACCGAGCGTTACAGAACACTGTGGGTTCAAGCATTGCATCGCAATCACCGCCGCTGCTGTCCCAATAGTGGTGACAGCTTACCCCGCGACCCCATGATTGCAATTGGGGTTACCCTTCAGGGCGGGCGAGTCCTCGAACTCGTTCGTGATCTCTTCGAATTGCGAGGCTCGGGCCAACTTCGGAAAGGCTTTGAGAATTTGCTTCTCGACAAAATAAATACCCTCGAGCGCGTCGAACAACAGGTCGTCGAGGGTTTTGGCGCTGGCCACTGAAAGTGAAATGCCGCTGCAGATCAACGGGACGCAAAGTTTGCTCCGAGAGCAGGTGAGACGGTCTCGTAGTCGCCTAACGCCATCGCAGCCTGGTCTTACCGCGATCCATAGAACAGTCGGTTATCGGCCGCATCTTTTCCGCTGCTCGCGCGTTTCTGCAACGACGGCCATCGAAGCCATCGAATCGACCTTACGAGGGTGGGAAGAGGAGGAACCCGTGAGCACTGCCCGGCAAATACCTGAAGGTTTTTCGTCTGAAGCCGAATACGATCGGCATATTGATGCCTTGGCGGACGACGCGCCCGGGGACGAAATCCAACCGGAGTTCCTTGCGGAACAAGCTCGCGAAGATATTCTCCCAGAACGCCTTCATATTGAACAGTTCCAAGAAGAGCTCGCGCGTCTTCGGGCCGACATCGAAACGGTGAGGCTGAGGCTGGCTTCGATAACCGATCAATCAGCATCAGTTGTCCAGGCCCATGCCAGATGGCTGGACGCCAGCGCCCATGCCCAGCTCGGCCCCGCACCTTGGGCA
The DNA here is from genome assembly GCF_004341625.1 of Rhizobium sp. BK376. GTDB lineage: Bacteria > Pseudomonadota > Alphaproteobacteria > Rhizobiales > Rhizobiaceae > Rhizobium. The sequence continues at coordinate 1,785 of NZ_SLZG01000080.1, forward strand.
AAGCTTGGTGCCGCCATGCTGGCGACTGCTGTGGCAACGCGCTTGTTCGCGAGGCTTCCGGTAGGGGCCATCTTGTCCGCCCTTGCGCCAATCGCCCTCAGAAAGCTGAGCCAGACAGCGCCCGCCAGGCGTTAATCAACTGCAAAATAACGGAGACGACTATGCCACCGCGAAAGACGACAACGGACCTGAGAGCCGAGACTGCGGCGATTGCCGAGGAAGTGCCGGAGTCCGCTATTGAAGCCACCCCGATAGAAACTGGCATCCCCGGACATGCGGGTTACGAGGCCGAGTTGAGTGATCTCCGCGCACAGATGAGCGCGCTCAACGAACAGATTGCAGCACTAGCCGAAAACGCCAGAAAAAAGACGGTCCACCTTGCAAGGCAGGGTGAAGCCACGGTCAAGCTCTACCCGGTCTCGTCGCTTCTGACCGTGGCCGCTATCGCCACCGCCGTCGGTTTTGCGCTTGCGGGCGGTCGTTCGCAACCGCCGAGATCGCGATACGAAAGATCACGCGACGATGTCGCCGATTTCGTCGAAGCTTTGCGCGCCCGACTTAATATTTGATACTTGCAATATGCCTTGATTCGCCCTCAACTCGGCGGAGGGCAAATGTGGGGACAATTATGCTGGACACCATCCTAATCGGGTTGTCTTCGGTGATACGTCGAACCGAAGATCTTGTGCGGAAGGCGCATCGCGCTGTCGCGAGCGGCCGCCTCGATGAAGTCGAGAGCTATAACGTTTACGTGGAATCGCAGAAGATGACCGATGTTCTCTTGGTTCTTGAAGCACAAGTTCGAAATCTGGGTCGCGCCTTCGAAGCGACGCCCGAAATGGCGCGGCGATTCACACTACACGCGAAGCTTCAGTAGAACTGGCTTGGCGCCGAGCAGTTTCGCTTCGGCTTTCGCGCGCCATAAAAACTAAAGATTGGCCGCCAATTGGGCGGCAACGTAAAGTCAATTGTTTTCCCCTTTTTCCCGCTTTGCCTTGTTGAGGCGCTGATGCTGAAGAAAGGCATAGGCAATCATCGTCATCAACGCGTGTCGGTGTAGGCCCTGCCATGATC
>NZ_SLZG01000081.1 GCF_004341625.1 Rhizobium sp. BK376
GTATCCCCACGCCGAGAACCGCCTTGTTTTGTTAGACTGATGCCGTTGTTTTGCTGAGGTGAGCGCTATCGCCACGTTGCTAACAACGAGGATAACGACGTGTCTATTCATCAGCTTGAGCTTCGGACTGGGACAGTCCGGCGGCGGAAGTTTACACATTCTGCCAAAGAGGCGATTGTTTCAGAGACTCTGAGGGTCGAAACGACAGTGACGGATGTTGCGCGACGTCACGACCTTGATCGGTCATTGGTTTATCGGTGGCGTCGCGAATTTGGCGTTAAGGAGAGAGTGGAAGAGCCACGCGCCTTCGTTCCGGTGAAGGTACAACAGGCGCCGGACGCGGCGATCGGAATGCCGGCTGCGGCGTCTTCTGCGATCGAAATCCATGTTGGTCGGGGCCGGTTGGTGCGGGTCAATCGTGACTTTGATGCCTCGACCCTGTCGCGCGTGCTTGACGTGCTGGAGGGACGATGATCCCGATCAGTTCAAGCGTGCGGGTTTGGATTGCCAGCGGTCACTGCGATATGCGCAAGGGCATGCAGGGGCTTGCTCTCCTCGTCCAAGAGGGCCTTGGCCGCGATCCGTTCCAGGGCGACGTTTTTGTCTTCCGCGGGAGAAATGGTCGATTGATAAAAGCGCTATGGCATGACGGTGTCGGTCTTTCGCTCTATGCAAAACGATTGGACCGAGGCCACTTCATTTGGCCAGCGACAGTGGACGGTGCTATTGCCCTTACAGCCGGGCAGATGTCGTATTTGCTTGAGGGCATAGACTGGCGCAATCCGCAGCAAACCTGGCGTCCGACGAGCGCCGGATAGCGCATATTTTGTCGGGATTTGCGGTTTGAATTCCGACGAAAAGCTATGCAAATCAGTGGCTTTGTGGTTTGATCCGGGTATGGAAACCGGCTCGGAAAATCACCGTGATCATGCTGCTGCCCTTGAGGCAGAGCTGGTGATGGCGCGGGCGGAACGAGCTGCTGCCTTAGCCGAATTGGCCGTTGCCAAGGCGAAGGAAGCGGACGATCAGGCCATCATTCTTCGCCAGAAAGTCTACATCGAAAAGCTGCAACGGGAACTGCGTGGTCAGAAGTCGGAACGGACTGCCCGGCTGATCGCTCAAATGGAGCTGATGCTTGAAGACGCCGAGGCAGCGGCGAGCGAGGACGAACTTGCCGCCGAAATGGCCGTTGCCGCCGCCTCTATCAACGTCGCCGGCTTTGCACGAAAGCGGCCGGCCAAGAAACCCTTTCCGGACCATCTGCCGCGCGAGCGTGTCGTTGTGCCCGGTCCGATCGCCTGTACCTGCTGCGGCAGTGACCGGCTGCGCAAGCTGGGTGAAGACATCACCGAGACGATGGAGAGCATTCCGCGGTCCTGGAAAGTCATTCAGACGGTGCGGGAGAAGTTCAGCTGCCGCGACTGCGAGAAGATCAGCCAGGCACCAGCACCTTTCCACGTCATCCCCAGGGGCTGGGCAGGTCCGAGCCTTCTGGCGATGATCCTTTACGACAAGTTCGGCCAGCACATTCCGCTGAACCGGCAGGTCGAGCGCTTTGCGCTTGAGGGCGTACCGATCAGCCTGTCGACGGCCGCAGATGCCATCGGTTCCTGTTGCCATGCCCTTGATCCTCTTCTGAGGCGGATCGAGGCCCATACCTTTGCAGCCGAACGGGTTCATGGCGACGATACCACGGTGCCGGTTCTCGCAGCCGGCAAGACCGACACCGGCCGGATCTGGACTTACGTGCGAGATGATGCCCCGTTCGGCGGAACGGCGCCACCATCGGCGATGTTCTATTATTCCCGAGACCGCACCGGTGAACACCCGCAGGCGCATCTCGCCAACTATAGCGGTATCCTTCAGGCTGATGCCTATGGCGGCTACACCAAGCTCTATCTTCCCGATCGCAGTCCAGGACCGATCTGTGAGGCGGCATGCTGGGCGCATGCCAGGCGACCGTTCTTCATCTTGGCCGATCTCGAAGCCAATGCACGGCGCAAGGCGAAAGGCCAACGTCCGGCCGTCATCTCGCCGATTGCCATCGAAATGGTGCGCCGGATCGATGCGCTGTTCGAGATCGAACGTGAGGTCAATGGCCAGACGGCTGATGAGCGCAAAACAACACGTCAGCAGCATAGCAAGCCGCTGATATCAGATATGGAGCTGTGGGTGCGCGAGCAACGTGCCAAGCTTTCCCGCGACAATGATCTCGCCAAGGCCTTCGACTACATGCTGAACCGCTGGGCATCGTTTACCCGCTTCCTCGACGACGGCCGGATCTGTCTGTCGAACAACGCAGCAGAGCGTTCGTTACGCGGAATTGCATTGGGAAGACGGGCCTGGCTCTTCGCCGGTTCCGACCGCGGTGGTCAGCGGGCCGCCGCCATGTATAGTTTAATTGTCACGGCAAAGATGAACCACGTCGATCCACACGCCTGGCTTGCCGACGTGCTTGCCCGTATCGCCGACCACCCGGCCAGCAGGATCGACGAGTTGTTGCCGTGGAGTTGGAAGGCCGAAAAGGCCGCTATCGCGGCGGCCGCGTAAACAGCTCGACAAAGAGCGCCTTTGATCGTTCCAGCCCTTCGTCCGTCAAAATCAATGACTTCGACTTGTTCACCGGATCGCCGATCAGTCCCTTCCTGAACAACCGATCCGTCGTCGCCCAGTCGAAACCCTTCCAGGCTCGATAACCGTCATGCAGCGTCAGCCATAGCAGCGCCAGCACAGCGTCATCGATCTTGTCTTCGTCGATATCCATCAGACAACAATAGCACGCACGTCATGCGAATTCCTGTGGTCTACGCCGTATGCGTAC
>NZ_SLZG01000082.1 GCF_004341625.1 Rhizobium sp. BK376
GTAAGCGCGCAAATCCCTGCACCTGTTCATTGACGGCGCATCGAGGGATTCTGTGTCCACAACGGAGACTGTGGACATAATGACATTGGATGGCAGCGGAATTTCAGGGCAGCTTCGGGTCGTCAAAGTTCTTCACAACGGGAAGCGGCGTTTTGATCCTGTTGAAAAGGATCGCTTGATTGATGCGGCCCTTGAGCCGGGGGTATCGGTTGCCGGCCTGGCGCTTGCACACGGGATCAACGCCAATCAGTTGCACAACTGGATCAGGCTGCGTCAGCGCCAGCAGGCGGCGAAAGCGTTGGCGGTTATGCCTGGCGCACCGTCGGCCTTCGTTCCGGTGGTTGAGGCAGCGCCGACTGCGCGGCCGCCGGCCCCGTCGGCTCGACCGACATTGCCACGGGTGCGGTTGAAGGCGACGCTACCGAACGGCGTACGGCTTGAGCTTGAAGACGCGGATGCTCAGGTTCTGTCGGCAATGATCGAAGCGTTGGGACGTTGCGATGTTCCGGCTGGCTGATGATCTGCGCGTCTATCTTCACCGGGAACCGATCGACTTTAGGGCCGGGATCAACAGCCTCGCGATTTTGGTCGAGCAGTCTATGGGCCTCAATCCGTTCGAGCGGGCGGTGTTTGCCTTCTGCAACCGTCGCAGAACCCGGATGAAATTGCTCTTTTTTGATCGATCGGGCTTTGTGCTAATTTTGAAAGCGCTGACCGAAGACAAGTTCCGCTGGCCCCGACGACAGGAGACGGTGGTGGCGCTCGATGCCGAGCAATTGCATTGGTTGCTCGACGGCATCGATCTCGACGCGATGGTTCGCCATCCGGTGCGGCAATATGAATTTGTCGGGTGACCTCGGCGCAAACGCAGAGCGTTTGTCGTGGGCCTGTTGACGGAGAGTGCCGGTTCAGATTCAAGAATGCGATGACTCGAGCCAGCATCCCGACCGTTGAAGAATTGATGGCGCTTTTGGCGGCGAATGCTGCCGAAATTGCCGCGTTGAAGGCCGAGAAGGATATTCTTGCGCAGCGCGTCTTCAAGCTCGAGGAAGAGCTGGCGCTGGCGCAGTTGCATCGTTTTGCGCCGCGCAGCGAAAAGCACACGGATCGCATCTTCAACGAAGCCGAGCAGGCTACCCTTGAGGGAGATACAGACGAGGACACCGACGAGGCGGAAGCCGTCGCTCTACCGGACACGGGATTGCCGGGGATCGAAAAGCCGCAGGGCAAGAAACCTGGGCGCAGGCCGTTGCCGGAAAACCTGCCGCGCCAGCGCATCGAATATGACCTTGCCGACGATCAGAAGACCTGTCCGTGCTGCAGCCACCCGATGCATCGCATGGGCGAGCTGGTCACTGAACAGCTTCACATCGAGGTGAAGGCCACGGTTCTGCAGAATGTCCGGGCCAAATATGCATGCCGCAACTGCGACCGCACCGGGATCAATACGCCTGTTGTCATCGCGCCGATGCCGAAGCAGCCCTTGCCCGGCAGCGTCGCCACCGCCTCGACGCTGGCCTTCGCGCTCGTCCATAAATATGTCGATGGCACGCCGCTCTATCGCTTGAGCCAGGCCTTCGAGCGTGCAGGCGTTCCTGTCAGCCGTGGTGCTCTAGGCCATTGGGTGATCGGTTCGAGCGAGAAACACCTCGTTCGCATCTATGACGCGCTGAAACTGCGGCTTCAATCGCAGACCGTCATCCATGGTGATGAGACGACAGTTCAGGTGCTGAAGGAAGAGGGCAAGGATCCCACCAGCATCTCATACATGTGGGGCTACCGTAGCGGCGAGGACAGCCGGCAACCGATCGTGCTGTTCGATTATCAGCCCGGCCGCGGGCAGGAACACCCGCAGGCCTTTCTTGGCGACTACCGCGGTATCTTGATGAGCGATGGCTATCAGGCCTGGCGCACATTGAAAGGTGCCACGCATGTCGGGTGCATGGCCCATGCCAGGCGGAAGTTCGTCGATGCTCTCAAAGCGCGCAAGAAACCCGGTGGGCCGCCGGCACAGGCCATCAAGTTCTTCGACCAGCTCTACCGGATTGAAAGGCAGGTGCGGGACGAAAAGCCCGACGACGGCGAAACGCGAGATCATTATATGCGCCGCTTTCGCCAGAAACACAGCGTCCCGGTCCTTGCCGCCCTCAAGGAATGGCTCGACAAAATCGCGCCAAAGGTCGTGCCCGACACAAAGCTTGGCGATGCCATCGCCTATACGCTCAACCAATGGGACTATCTGGCCCGTTATACCGACGACGGCAGGATGCCGATCGACAACAATTTACTCGAGCGCGACATCAGAATTTTTGCAACTGGGAGAAAATCCTGGCTCTTCTGTGACACCGTCGACGGAGCCAAGGCCAGCGCCGTCATCTACAGTCTGATGCTGACATGTCGCGCCTGCGGTGTCGAACCATTCGCCTGGCTACGCCACGTCCTCACCGAACTACCGCAGCGTCCAAACGACACCGATATCGACGACCTGCTGCCCTTCAACTATAAAAAACAGACCGCATAAGCTGCCGCTTCAAGCCGATTTACGACGTGCACTGAAAAGCGCGCTTAC
>NZ_SLZG01000083.1 GCF_004341625.1 Rhizobium sp. BK376
CCGCACTCTCAAACCACCATCCACCACAACGATGTCCACACTGCCGTATCAGGTTCCAAATGAACCTAAATTCAATTCTGCCAAAGTAGTGCTAGTACGGTGCAATGCATTGGCGCCTCGGGCCATAATAAGGCTGGAACGTATTGTCATACGCTCTGTAGGAACGATATCGCGAATAGCACCAGCTTTGGCCGGAATTGCCGTAGTACCTTGGCTGAGCAAGCATGCTGCCGAGCAATACGCCTGCTGCCAGCCCACCGATCACTAGGCCGCCGTAGTTATTGCCGTAGCCGTAGCCACCGCCATAATAGCCGTGGCCGCCATAGCCTCCGTACCGGCGATACCCGCCGTAGTAACCGCCATGGCGTCCGTAGCCACGATGGTAGCCACCGTAGTGCCTGCCGCCGCGCGGCCAATATCCGCCATGACCACGACCGCCCGATCCGCGCCCATGATATTGGATCAACTGGACATCCGAGGACTGAAGCGCCGGGCTGTTGATGGAAGGGAAAGCCTGAGCCGGCAGCACGCTTGACAGGGCAGTCGCCAGAGACAGGCTCATGACTGCGAGAATTCTCATTTTAGATCACCATTTGCCTTCCACAGACCAACGTTCGGTGCGGCGCTTTGTGCCGTATTTAATCTGAGTAACGCGAATGTGATGGAACCCGAGTTAGGCCGACCGGCGGGCAATCTGCTGATCGGACGGCCACAGATACTCGCAGGTTGAAGGATGCGTCGTAACACCCCTGGATTAGTTGAAGAATGTGAATAGGTCTCGCTTATTCCGAAATGATGTTGCGACTCATGAGCGATATTTGTTTTCTACCTTGCAACCGGAGGAGACGTAGATGGCTGGCAGGACGGCAAGATGAGAACGAATTGGACGGTTACGATTTCGAATGGCGACCGCACATTCGACAGCGCCAGGGATGCTGCAGCCTTCATCAAAGCCAATATGGGCGAAGGTGAATTGTTCGGGCTGCACTCACCAACCGAGCTAAGCGCAGAAGATTGGGAATACTTCGAAGGCCTGCAGATAGCCCAAATATTCGATAAGGCCCTGGGCTTGAGAGCGAAACGATAGCGAAACGATAGCGGAACGGTCGCATGCCTCGGAATGATCAGACCGGCTTTGCTGGGGTCACTTGGCCCTCGGTTGCCCTTCGATCCGCAAGCAACATATCCAAAGCCTTATGCTCCGGGCCGAGAGGGCGTTGATTTAAGAACGAGGCGACGGAGGTTATCGTTTCATGACCGCCGGATGATGGGTTGCCCAGATGAACAACCACCTCTTTGTTGGTCAACTGATCGATGCCCAAGAACCAGCGGTCGCCATTCGTGCTGGTCGCAAACTCTCTAATATTTTCCATGTTCGGGCTCCTTCTGGAGATGGAAATAGAGCGCGCGATCGGGATTGCGATAAAATGATCAGCCATCGCTTTCAGGCTCTGCCAACGGCGGCAGCAATTCCAACAACGGAAGAGGAAGTGACACCGCCGGCAGCAACAACAATGGCAGGGCTAGCGACTGTAACGGTCAAGCCACCGTCAAAACACCAGTGGAATGTCTCAGGATCAGGCAGCAAACCGGGCCGCGACTTCAAATTGCCCGTAATTCAACAAACACACAGCCGCATACCAGAGCCACGTAGATTGCAAAGCAAGCCTGTTGCATGACGGTGTAGGTAATAGCTGCCGTCAAATCTGACGGCTCCCAGTGAGCCCGCCTATCCCACCCCCGGTCAGGCGGGCTTTTTCATTGTTCCAGATCGTCTCATCCCTGGCTGCGTTTGCCCCCGCGTCCCTGTTTGGCTGCATACAAGAGAGCGGTCGATCTTCATGCTGTCGAAGCCGAATTTCCGCATTGCGCCGATGCCTGCATAACCGCAACCAAAATCGTCAAGCGAAAATCGAACGCCGGCCTTACGAAGATCGTTAATCGCTCGTTGGGCCTGGTCGGGATTCGATATCAACACGCCCTCGGTGATTTCTAAAGTGAGGCGTCGGTTCGAAGTTTTCATCGTTTTTCACCGTTAACCCTGTAAAACTCCTCCTCGGTAACTTCCAGCCCTTCTTCAGATGAGCGTACCAGTCGTAGGTCGCGCCGCGGCCGGAGCCCTTTCGCGCCGCTTGACTGGTTAAAGGGGCAGCCGCGGGAGGTTTAGCGTGGCGCCGCTCCAGGAGCGGAAACCGGGATCGACTGCTCCCAGCAAGCTGTTCCATGCTGCAGGTGGCCGGGTACGGATGTCGGGGGCAGGTCTTGCAATGATGGCTGCGGGAGGGCGTTGGTGCGCGGATCGTTAATGGGGTTGTCGTAGGTGATCGGCAATCGCAATAACCGGTCTTCGTGACAATGCCTTTCAAGCACAATGCCTCCCGCCGCCATCGCATTGGCAAGATGAAGTTC
>NZ_SLZG01000084.1 GCF_004341625.1 Rhizobium sp. BK376
GGTCCAGGCCATCGTGAACTCCTTCGAATCTTGAACAAATCCGACGGAATCACATCCTACTGAAATCACTCAACTCTTTTTCGGTCAGGCTCTTATGGCAAGAAGGCAGACAATATTTGCCAGCGTAGGACCTGTATCGATCGGGGTTGTCGATACCAAGACCCAAAAGAGGCCTAAAACTGCCGACATCAGGACTAGGACAATGTAGCGCGCCCTAAAGCGGCCTGCCATGCTATCCGTGTTTATTAAGCCTAATCTATCAAGCCGCGTTTGCTGAAGCATTATAAATCAGAACTCTATATTGTGGTCGGTGCAGACGTAGCAGCTGCGGCGAGCATTTAAAATCCTGTCACCACATCGCGAGGCGGTATAACAGCGACGATTCCAACTTGACCACAGGAAAGTTCAGCAAAGCTGCGATGCCGATGATCGCTCACATCGTTGGCAACTCGCCTGAGAGAAACGAGATGGCGGCTAGAAGCGGCGCCCTCGCGATGGAAGACCGCGTTATCCGATATACCTTGATTGCACGCATGTAACTTTCATGAGGAGATTGGTACTATAAAAGACCGATCGGCTGACTGCCATTTGATGCCGATCGTTCAAAGCTGCTAAGCGCCGGCTATAGAAGCAGTTGAGCCCGCTTTATTGTTGTCGGCTTCCGGGATTTAGCCATTAACGTCGTCCTGTTGTTAAGGTACATTCCGGTCTTCGGTTGAACCTATCGTCGGATTCGAGATGAACGATAACGTCCAAAAAGCTCACTACGAGGCGATGCACGACGAGTATGAGCAGCATTATTATGACAAGACATCACTGGATTACCGGCGGCAGTTTTTATTCAAGCCAGCGCTCAAGGGCTTGAACCTAGCAGGAAAACGAGTGGCGGATATCGCGTGCGGTAGCGGATGGAACACTATCTTAGTCCGTGAAATGTTTCCCACGGCCTCTTTCGAGGGGTTCGACATCTCGTCACGCGCGTGTGAAAGCTACGTGAGGAACACTGGCTTCCCTGCCAACGAGAGCGATTTCTCGACCTATCGGCACGAGGGCGAAAAATTTGACTTCGCCATTGTCGTGGGAGGTATCCATCACATGGTCAGTGACCTTGGAGGTACTGCTGCCGCGATCGGCAGTCTTTTGAAAAGGGGCGGCTACCTGATTGCGTATGAACCGAATGCCAACTTCTTTCTGAACCGCGTGCGCAATGCGTGGTATAGAGCAGATAGGTATTTTGAAGACGAGACGGAGAGAGCAATTTCGCTAGAGGAGCTACGCCAAATATTCTCCGGTGAATTGGATCTCGTAGACACTACGGCAATAGGTGGCCCCAGTTATATCGCGATCCTCAACAGTATGATTTTGAGAATTCCTCTGACGATCAAAAGGCCCTTGGCGGGGATATTGAACGTCGGAGAGCACGTCTACAATGTGTTGCCCGGCAGTGCCCCATTCCCGGCGTTTATTTCGCGGTGGAGCAAGGTGTAACATTCGAAATCGCGCTGTTTCTTTGATCTGATCTCGGACCGCGTTAATTATACCATACTAACGGATTCCTGATTCCGTAAATCTCTGCTTCTTCATGCGTCCGTCCTTCAATAGGCCGGACTAATCAATTCTGGAGGAAATTCGCAGTGGCAGGTCACTGACCGCTCTATCCGCCAAGCTTGCTTTGAGTTCCTAACCCCTTCCTATCGATAGGTTTGTGGATAGCGGGCGAGTTTTGCTGATTCTTCGATTAGCGGGTCAGTTCTGCAGATTTTCTAAACTCCAAACTCGTTCTTAGGGCGGACCTCAAAGTATCGCACAATGGTGTGAGCAGAGCGGCGAAGGCAATAACTGGGATCGATTTGAACAATTCATTTGCGGTGCTCGTGTTACCCCAAAGGGCTGATGGCGGCGGGGAAGCACGCTACCGGAAAATGTTCGCAGTAAAGCGGGAATGTTATCGAATCCATTGCCGGTATGACCCGGGACAGCGATGCAGGCATGCGGACCGGTTTGTCTACAAAGGCCACGGCATTGCAATCATGTGGACAAGGAACGCCAGGCCTGAGGCGTAATCCAGCGCCAGGTTTCTGTTTGCCCAAGCTCTGCCGTGTGGAAAAAAGAACCCGGAGTTTTGCATCGAACTTATACCAGCGCTCATTGATTAGAACTCATGCGCCCATTTTCGGTAACCGATGGACATGATGCGCCAGGGCTGGCTCTGAAGCTTTCGCCAAGCATC
>NZ_SLZG01000085.1 GCF_004341625.1 Rhizobium sp. BK376
TCGCCGAAGACATCGCCCCATTCAGCAAACCCGCGGTTTGACGTCAGGATCATGGCACCCCGTTCGTATCGCGCATTGACGAGCTGAAAGAAGAGATTGCCGCCGCCTTGGACGACCGGAAGATAGCCGATCTCGTCAACGATCAGCAGGCTCGGCCTGCAGAAGAAGCGAATGCGCTCCTGGAGCCGACCTTCCCGTTCGGAACGGGCAAGCGACCCGATCAGGTCAGCGAGCGTCGTGAAGTACACGCTCTTTCCAGCCTTCACGGCTTCGACGCCCAGCGCCGTGGCAAGATGGCTTTTGCCCGTTCCCGGTGGGCCGAGGAAATGAACCGCTTCGTGACGGTCGACGAACCCGAGCTGCGCCAGGGTGAAGATGCGATCTCGGTCGAGCGAGGGCTGGAAGGTAAAGTCGAAGCCGGCGAGCGTCTTGATCGTTGCAAGCCTGCCCATGCGCAGGGCGGTCTTGATGCGGCTGTTCTCCCGCAGGGTCAGTTCTTCCGACAGGAGAATATCGATGGCTTCGAGTGCAGATAGCTCACCGTGCTCGAGGCGCCGCACGACATGGTCGAGCGCTTCCAGTGCGCGCGGCATCTTCAGACCGACGAGATCATGACGGATACGATCTATCATGGACGGGATGGCATCGAGGGCCGCACTCATGGGCGGTTCTCCTGTGCCAGGGCTTTGCCGACGGCGTCGTAGAAGGCGAGCGACCGCTGCAGCACGGTGTCGCCGGCTGGTTTGACGACAATGGCGTCGTCGCGCGTCCTGGACCGATGTTGCAGGGCGAATGCCTGTCGATGGTCAGGATGGACCCGTCGTTGTTTGCGACCCTCCAGGACGGGATGGGCTGCGATCAGCGTGCCGTTCTCGAAGATGCGGACCTCGTCGGCGAGAGAATGGACTTCTACCATTCGACTACGTGTGGCATCCGGAACGCTGTAAGTATTGCCGCCGACGCTGACCATGCCCTCCCGCGACACTCGACGCTCGAGCTTCAGAACAGATTTGAATGGTGCCAACGGCAACGGTCGCAGGTGCGGCCGCTCCTCTGCAAAGGCCTCATTGACGACGCGCTGCGTCGTGGCATGCTTCCTTGGGTTAGCGACGGTATCGAGCCAGTGCCGGAGCTGGGCGTTCAGATCGTCGAGATTGCGGAATGAGCGTGCGAGGAAGAAGTCTTCGCGGATATAACGGAACGGCCGTTCGACCTTCCCCTTTGTCTTGGCGCGATAAGGCTTGCACGCCTTCGGGTGGAAACCGTAATGGCGCGCCAGGTCGATAAGGGCGCGGTTATAAACGATGCCCTCCGTCTGACCTTCGCCGATCACGGCGGTCTTCATCCGGTCGTAAAGCACCTCCCGAGGAGCCCCGCCAATAGCCTCGAAGGCCGCGATGTGGCATCGCAGGACGGTCGGCAGGTTCTGATGCATGACGAAACGCGCCCAGATAAGACGGCTGTGACCCAGCACCATCGAGAACAGCCAGACGATCCTCGGCGTCATCGGTTCGTCGGTGAAAACAACATGGAACTGGGCGAAATCGACCTGTGCTTGCTCACCGGGCGGCGTCTCGAACCGAACCTCGAAGCCGTTACTAGCCGGAGGCCGTACATCGCGCAGAAAGTCCGTTACCGCGGTGTAGCCTCCCGTGTAGCCCCGCTCGCGGAGCTCTCGAAACAATCGACTGCCCGTCAGGCCAGGATAGGATTTTACGCGCTCCCGAAGATATGGAGCAAACGGGTCGATGACTGTTGCCCGCGGCATTCTTGGACCATAGGCTGGAGCCTCAAGGCCCCGCTCGATGTATTTGCGCACCGTCTTGCGATCGATGCCCGTTTCTCTGGAAATAGCCGACACTGTCAGCCCCTGCTGATGCAAATCCAGGATCATGATCGTCTCCCTCAGCTTGATCACCAATATCCCCCTTCCGACCATCGGAAGGAGTATCGGCGATGACGCGCCGCTGGTCTTCCGGGGCGCGCCCCGGAAGACCAGCGGCCGCAGCACCTGGGGAAGATTCAAACGGCACTATTGGGGAGTATTGCTCCGGTACTGACA
>NZ_SLZG01000086.1 GCF_004341625.1 Rhizobium sp. BK376
GCCGAAGCCTGGATAACCATCGCCCATATCCGCATCCTTACGCGGCGGCTCGCAAGATATTGCTATCGTTGAACCCTTTTCGAGTCAGACTCTGAACCGACTGCCAGAAGGTAACTTCAATACTGCGATCCTCATCGCCCTTGTTGCGTGACAGCGGCTGATCGACGGAAGACGCTTGCTCTCTATCTTCGATGAGGGGAAGGGCCAAATCGATCGCCGGCTCATTCTCCTTGTCGAAAAGGACGCGAAACACGCGCAGGGACGTGGGATGTTCTTGATATTTTGCTCACCGAGGTCCTCGAAGCTTGCATCGACGCGGTCGCGGAGATGATCGCGCACACCTCGCGTCACACAGATGCCGCCGACATCAGCAAGGCCTTCCAAACGGGCGGCATGGCTGCAAGCTTTCATTCAAGCGGCGGTGCTTCCATTCGAGCAGTCCGATCTGGTGATAGCAGGGGTTTTGTCATAGGCGTCTTTTTCGGCTAGATCGCTGTCGCCCACGGCAAGTCCAGCCAACCGGGTTGTCGCGTGCTATTCCCACCCCAGTTTTATCCGGCTTACCAAAGGCTGGTCGAAACAATCACCATATGACAGAGGACAAGAGGGCAACCACACCCATGGTCCAAATGGCGCCCCCGCACGCGACGGCCGCGCAGAAAGCGCCCGGTCAACGACATTGGAGCGACGATTGCGGCGTGTTCGGTGGAGATGGACAGATATTTGGTCATAACGTTCTCCGAGTGTAGCCGCTCAACGAAGCAGCGAGTGCGAAGTTCCGCGCAGCAAGAGGATGCAGGCTTGAAATAGGCTTGGCGCTTCTCCGGGTGCCATGCCGATCGCGTTTGCGTCAGCTCAAAATAGCCGTGGGCAGCGGATCCACGCGCATGGACGATCCGCTCCGGAAGGCGCTCATGATCGAAGTGAAAAGATCTTTTCCCGCAACACGAAATCTTCAAGCAAGGTAGGGCCGCGGGCTCCGGCGCGAAGACTGTTCTGGTTATCGGAAATCCGAATGCCCTGATTGGTGGTCAGATGGCCGCTTGCGTCGTGGGGCCCCGATGTGGGGACATGCTGGTGGGTTTCACCGCCGTTGCCGCGATCGGTGTCGAACTTGGATTCGTCTGCCATGGAAACTCTCCTCCCCGAGAATGCTGACCGGCTAACGGGGGAGCCTTGGAAGGTTCCGAATGGAAAGCTTAGATGTGCGACTTCAGCCCAACGCAACCTCGGATGGCGTTCGATTGATTTCGTCTTTCCGATGAGTAGGTATTCTCGACGATGATGACAAAAGACTGTCGAGTTCTTCGCGATCGGCACTGAAACGCGCGATGTATCGCAACGCCTGCTGGCGGCTGATTTGACATTGTTCGGCCAAGTCATCAACGGAAAACTGATCGGCTGTCATGCTTGGAAGTCTTGGAAGCCCTTTATTCCGAAACTCCCGTCGTGAGGTTTGTGTTCCCGCAGCCGCGCTCATCTATTGCCGCATTCTAATACTTCCGCGTGTGTTCAGGGATCCAAAGGTGCCCAGATCGTCCTTTACTATTGTTCCTTGGGGATCTTTTTCGCGCATGACCGGCGAGCAAGGAACGGAAACTTGGTTCAGCCGTTTTCTGGCGGTACTCGGGGGCCTTTCCACATATGATTCCCAGTTCCGCGCAGCCTTATCACCGCGTTCTGTCAGATCGTGCCCCAGGAGATGGTGTAACTGGCGGGAGATAGCAAAGCCGAGTGCCCGCGCGCTTCTCGTTGCGCTGTAGCGGGTGATTTGGTTTGCGGGCGGCCATCAGTGTTTTCCGCTAGGGTCGGGTTGTTCAAGACCAACCTGACGGAAAGACCACCGATGACCAATGACATGATGAACGTG
>NZ_SLZG01000087.1 GCF_004341625.1 Rhizobium sp. BK376
CCGACTATGCCGGGCCGACGGTGCCGGTGATCGATCCGGCAACCGGTGTCCTCCATCCGGCCCAAATCTTTGTCGCGGTGCTGGGCGCCTCCAACCTGACCTTCGCCCATGCCAGCTTTAGCCAGCAGTTGCCGGATTGGATCGACGGTCAGGTGCGTGCTCTGACCTTCTATGGTGGGGTCACCAAGGCAATCGTGTGCGACAACCTCAAATCGGGGGTGGCCAAGGCCCTTTGGTTCGAGCCGACATTGACTGCGACGTTCGCCGCCATGGCGGAGCATTACGACACCACGATCCTGCCGACCCGCAGCCGGAAACCGCGCGACAAAGGCCGGGTCGAAGGAGCGGTATTGATCGTGGAACGCTGGATTCTGGCCCGGCTCAGGAACCGTACCTTCTTCTCGCTTGCCGCCCTCAACACGGCGATTGCCGAATTGCTCGAGGACCTGAACAACCGGACGATGCGCCATGTCGGCAAAAGCCGCCGCGAACTGTTCGAGGAGATCGAGCGGCCAGCCTTGAAGCCCTTGCCGGCGATACCGTTCGAATATGCGGAATGGAAGTCGGCGAAGGTCCATCCGGACTATCATGTCGAGGTCGACAAGACCTTCTACTCGGTGCCGCATCGGCTGATCGGATGCACCCTCCAGGTGCGGCTCACCCACCGGGTGGTCGAGATCTTCCACGACCACCAGCGTGTCGCCAGCCATGTTCGCCGCTCCCAGCGTTCCGGCCACGTCACCGTCAACGACCATATGCCCAAGGCGCACCAGCGCTATGCCAACACCACGCCGGCCAATCTGATCGGCCGTGCGACCCAGATCGGCCCCAATGCCGCCATCCTGGTCGAACGCATGATGCGCGACAGGCCGCATCCGGAACAGGGATACCGCTCGGCCATGGGCATTCTGTCGCTGGCGCCGCGCTATGGATCGCAGCGCCTCGAGGCGGCCTGTGAGCGGGCGCTCACCATCAATGCCATCACCTATTCCTCCGTCGCCTCCATCCTCAAATCCGGCCTCGACCGGGAAAGACCGCAGGCTGAACATGCGGCCCCCACGCCTGCGCATACCAATATCCGTGGCCGATCCTACTATCAGTGAAGGAAGCAAGAATGCTGACAAACCCCACCCTCGACCAGATGCAGGCCCTCGGGCTCACCGGTATGGCTGCCGCCTGGCGCGAATTGACCGAGCAGTCCAGCACCAATGAGCTCAGCCGCGATGAGTGGCTCGGCCTAATGCTCGACCGCGAAGTTACCCTGCGCGCCGACAAGCGCATCCGTAACCGGCTCGCCTCCGCCAAGCTACGCTTTGCCCAGGCCTGCATTGAAGATATCGACTTCGCCGCCGCCCGCGGTCTCGACCGGCGCAACACCATGGCGCTGGCCCAGGGGCAATGGCTCACCGCCCACGAGGGCCTGATCATCACCGGCCACACCGGCACCGGAAAGTCATGGCTGGCCTGTGCCTTCGGCAGGCAAGCGGCAAGGCTCGGTCACTCCGTGCTCTATGTGCGCGTGCCGCGCATGTTCGAGGATCTCGCGCTTGCCCGCCTCGATGGCTCCTTTCCCCGCCTCATCGACAAGCTCACTCGCGTCCAGCTCCTCATCCTTGACGACTTTGGAACACAT
>NZ_SLZG01000088.1 GCF_004341625.1 Rhizobium sp. BK376
TGAGCCATAGGTCCGGTACAGCTTCATCTTTTCGGTATCGACCTTGTTGAGGATGATACCAGCACATTTGTCGACGAGATCCGGCTCGGTCAAAAGGGTCGACCGCACCACCTTGCGCGAGGTCCTGCCCCATTCGATGACATAGATCAGAGAATCAAGCAGCGGGCTGATCGCCTTTGCATCGACGACCGGTCCGAGCGGGGGTAGATCGATGATGACGTAGTCGAAATGGGCGCGGGCGATATCCAGCAAGGCGCTCATCGAGGATGAGGCAAGAAGCTCGGACGAGTGGGGAACGCGACGCTTGACGACTGCCGGCAGGAAGGCAAGCTTCGTCTTCGGGTCGACCAGCAGAAGGTTCTGCAGCGGCCGGTGTTCGAGAATGGCTTCCAGCAAACCGGCTTCGGCATGCCGGCCAATCGCCCGTGTTGCGCCGGGGTTGCGCAAGTCACCGTCGATCAACAGCGTTTTGGCGCCCTGCATGGCCAGGAGATGCGCGAAGTTCGTCGCAACCGTCGATTTTCCTTCGCCCGGAAGACTGGATACCACGCCGATTAGCTTGCTGCGCCGCTCGTTGCCGTCGAGATCGATGGCGATCTTGGCGCTGCGCATCGTCTCGGCAAAAACCGAAAGAGGGTGGTCGACGACGTAGCTTGCCACGCCATTTGCATGGCGAAGCCCTGCCGGCTCCTGTGCAGCACCCTCCGCAGCCGTCGCCGGCAGCAGCGGCGTGATGCCCAGATATTCCAGATTAAGAGTGGCTCTGACCTGTTCGCCGGTGCGGAAGAAGCGATCCCTGAATTCCCGGAACGCGCCGAAGCCGGCGCCAACCATGAGCCCGAGGAAAAGGGAAGCCGCCAGGATAAGGGGCTTCTTCGGCTTGCTCGGTGCACCAGGGACTGTGGCGTTCGTGATGATCCTCGAGTCGCTGATCGGGAAGGATTGTTGTTGGGTGGCTTCCTGGAAACGGGCCAGGAATGTCTGATAGAGCGTGCGATAGGTGTCCGCATTACGCTGCAGTTCTCGAAGCTGAACCTGGGTTTCGCCCGCGGCTGCCGAGATTCCTGTTGCTTGCGAAACGCTGTCCTGCAGCGACTTTTCTCTTGTCTTCGCGACATCGAGCTCGCTCTTGTAGCTTTCCGCAATGCGGCCAAGTTCTTCGAACATCAGGCGCTGATATTCGCTCATCTCCGTGCGAAGTCTGACCGCCTGTTCGTGATCCTGGCCCAGGCGCTTGGAAATATCCGCCTCTACCTTGGAGGCATCCAGATATTTCTTGCGCAAATCCGTAATTGTTGGACTATCAAGGACGTCTGCGACGATCGCATCGGTCTTGCCCGAAGCGATGATGGATTCAATGCGGTCGTATTTTGCCTGGGCCTGTGCCGTTTGGCCTTGGGCGTCGATCAAGGCACTGTTCAATTGGGTAAGCTGCTGATCGCTCAGGAGTTGGCCATTCGACGAGACAAGTCCATTCGTGGCTTTAAACTTCTGGACAGCCAAATCGGACTCGAGCGCCTTCTGGCGGAGTTCCTCAATGCGGGCCTGGAGCCAGTCGCTTGCGCGACGCGTCGCATCATATTTGGAATTAAGCTTGTCGACGAGATAGGCATCGGCGATCGCACC
>NZ_SLZG01000089.1 GCF_004341625.1 Rhizobium sp. BK376
GGCTTCCGATTACCCACATTGTCGGCGAGTTCCAATGGAAATGCCGAAGGCGATGTCATTGAGGCGGGCCAGGCCTCGCCATACGACCATGTTTCCGGGAGGAGGGTCGTGCTTGCGAGCAAGGTAGCCACCGAGCATGGCGATCTGGAGCAAATAGGAGGCAAGGGTCCTGCGCAGGATGCGCGGCGTAGGGCGCGCTGCATCGATGCTGTCGAGTGTCGCGATTTCAGCGGGGGTAAGAATTGTCTCCGGCTCCGCCTCGGGCTTTTCCCGTGCAGACATGGTGAGGAAAAATATCCGCCAACTGACCACCGCAATGAGGGCAAGGAACTTCGCCAATCGATCTGCGGTCTCGAGCCTTGCCTTTTCGGCGCCGCAGCCGGATTTCATCACCTTGTGAAAGACTTCGACTTTCCAGCGCAAGGCGTACCATTCAAGTTTCTCGACGGCGGCGGTGATATCGCCGACCGGCAGATTGGTCACCAGCTTCCAGTCGATCGGCGCACGGTCCGCCGGCGGGTTGAGCTCAAGAGCATGGATGTAGGTAAGAAGCTGAGGGGCGTAGCGCTTCCGCTTGCCTTTGGGCGGTAGGGTTTCGATGGTGGCAAATTTCACATGCAGGCGCGCGATTTCGTTCTGGCCGATCTTGACACAATGGCATCCGACCCAAGGCTCTGCCGAGAGCTGGGCGAAGACCCGATGCGCACCCTGTTCCGGCATGGAGCCCGTCGGCTCGGTCGCCAGTCGGTTGGTCTGCACCCGCACCAGAAAGCGCGTGCCGAGATCCTGCGCGAGGCAGAACAGTTCGTAGATGTCGCTCTCGCGATCGGCCACATGCACACAGCGTCCCGGTGTTCCGATGAGCGTCATTGACTGGCGCAGGTTCTCCAGCCAACGATAGCTTTCCTTCGTCTCGATCGGAACGCGCGTGGGATTTACATGGCGCTTGAGCGTCCAGGTTCCCTTGTACTTCGTACGTGTCCAGAATTTCGCTGCCGTCAACCCAAGCGGCGTGCCTTCCAGCGTTAACGCCAGGCTCGAATGCATCAACATTCCACACAATGTTACCGGGTAGGATCGCCCTGCCTTATAAGCTCCGGCGTTAATGGTCTTGGTGAAGCCGATCTTGCCCAGCCGCGTACGGCTGTAAGTGAACTCTGTGGTGTCCTGCACGATCAGGATCGGGCCTTCATTGTCTGCGCAGCGCCTGGCGGTCGCAGCGAAATGGCCAGCCAGCACGCCGTGCTCTGTAACCCGTGGATTGTCGAAGAACCGGTAGGCCGCTTTCGTCGCGGCCCAGTCGCCACACGCCGCCGGGATGGGGTGACCAGGTGCTGACGTCATCTGATCAAGCAGTCGGTGCATTCGGCGCGCCAGGCGTTTGTCTGGCAGACCTGATGAAATGATCTCATCGCCAAGCCAGCCCGCTTCGCCAGCTTCCATATCCTCGCTCATCTGCGACGCCTCCGTGATTCGGCGTCACAGACAGAATCACAGACGATTCATCGGATGCAACCTCGTCTGCAGTAGATGTGGGTAATCGGAAGCC
>NZ_SLZG01000090.1 GCF_004341625.1 Rhizobium sp. BK376
CTGTCCGGGATTTAGCGGAATCACTGTCCGGGAATTACTGAAAACTGTGTCCGGAGATTTCCGGAAATCCTGTCCGGACTTTTCCGAAACCCGCATGGTGATGAGTTTTCTGGCCGGGTGCTGGCGACATTCCCGCTGTCAATGCCAGGCGCCGAGTTCCCGACGAGCCTCACCCCGATCACGATTATTCCAGCCCAAATGGCAATTGAAAACGTAAAGGCAAGCATGAGATAGCGGAGGCGCGTTGACATGCCCCAACCTACCTCCGTTAGGTGAGCGCGGCTTCCCCGAAAACTTACCAATAGCATTGAAGGGGTGCGTCTCGGGTCTTCATTGATCGGCCGTCGAACATATTGGGGTGCGGGGTGACGGCCCACGGTATCGTAGATGCCGAACGGATGATCTTCGAAATAGTCTTCCTCCTGTTCGGCAAACGAGAAATTGCGGCGGTTGTAGAAGATATCGATCTCCAAACCTAAGGTTCTGTTGACAAAGTGTTTCTGCCAATGCGACCGGGGGGACATCATGACGGCACTTCGGGTCTATGATCTCAAAGATCGCGTTCTTGCGCTTGATCTCAGAGACTTGCTGCGACTTTTGGCCCCTCGCTCTTTAGAAGCACGCTGGGTAGTCTCGACAGTCAAGTCGTCAAAGCCCGGGCACGAGTGGTTTGGGGCTACCGGCGAAGGGGGGCGAATGGCTTGAGGGGTTGGCGCAAGACGATGGCGAGCTTTCGGGCTCTGATTTAGTCACCATAGCCGAGAACACACGGCAGGTTATCTGGGGAGAGTTTGTCGGCTCGGCACCCACGCAGTCAAACAAGCCGTGGGTGGTAATTCGGGCGGTCGATAGCACGTTCTATGAGATCGATTCGGATGACGAGGCGGTGCTGAATAAGATTCGCTCGACCTATAAAGATGTCCGAACCGGGGAGGCTCCGACTACGTCATGGCTCTCGGACCTTGATTAGGGTTGGGGTGCTAAAAACATCAAATTCTTGAAAGCCGGTACCACGGTCAGCCCTTATACTGCCCAGGCTTCCCCAAATTTAGAACATGAGGAAGCCCCTGATTGATACCAGGTGCAAGCAGGCCATCGTCGCTGAACGTCGTAATAGGCGGCGGTGGTCTCCTTTACCGTCCCCGAGGTCCAGCCCGAGCGTTTTTTTTAAAATTTGTCCGGAACCCCACGTTGCCGTAGTGCGTTATTCTCGCATCTGCATGACACTCTATTAGCTCCGCCTCACGCGGAGCTTTTTTTATGGCTGCTGCCTGCTTAATTGCAGGTGGGGAGCGGTTTCATATCCCAGGTCCATTCTCGAAGGCTGTCGGCATCGCAATCGGCGTAGGCGCCGCCTATGCATGGAACCTTAGAGCCTGACCGAAAAAGAGTTGAGTGATTTCAGTAGGATGTGATTCCGTCGGATTTGTTCAAGATTCGAAGGAGTTCACGATGGCCTGGACCGA
>NZ_SLZG01000091.1 GCF_004341625.1 Rhizobium sp. BK376
TTTGCGGGCGGCCATCAGTGTTTTCCGCTAGGGTCGGGTTGTTCAAGACCAACCTGACGGAAAGACCACCGATGACCAATGACATGATGAACGTGCGCTCCCTCGTTGAGAAGAGCGCGGATGCAGATTTGTTGCGTGAGATGATTGGTTTTGCGGCCGAGCGGCTGATGGAGCTGGAGGTCGGCTCGGCCACGGGTGCTGACTTCGGTGAGAAGAACCCGATGCGGCTTGCCCAACGCAATGGCTACCGTGACCGCGATTGGGAGACGCGGGCTGGAACCGTCGAGCTTCGCATTCCGAAGCTACGCAAGGGCAGCTATTTCCCCAGCTTTCTCGAACCGCGTCGGATGGCGGAAAAGGCCCTGACGGCGGTTATCCAAGAGGCGTATATCCAAGGGATATCAACACGTTCTGTCGACGACTTGGTCAAGGCCATGGGCATGTCTGGCATCTCCAAAAGCCAGGTGAGTCGTCTATGCGAAGAAATCGACGTCAAGGTGAAGGCGTTCCTCGACCGGCCGATTGAAGGTGAGTGGCCGTATGTATGGGTGGATGCGACCTACCTCAAGGTCCGGCGCGGCGGCCGCATCGTTTCCGTTGCCGTTATCATCGCCGTCGGCGTCAACAGCGATGGTCGACGCGAGGTGCTGGGGATGGAAGTCGGCACGTCGGAAGCCGAGCCGATCTGGACGGAATTCCTGCGAAGGCTGACACGTCGAGGATTGCGTGGCGTGAAGCTTGTCGTCTCCGATGCGCACGAAGGTCTCAAGGGCGCCGTCACGAAGGTTCTCAACGCCACCTGGCAACGGTGCCGGGTTCACTTCATGAGGAACGTACTGGCGCATGCCGGCAAGAGCGGCAGGCGGGTCGTATCCGCCTTCATCGCAACGGCCTTTGCCCAAGAGACGCCGGAGGCAGCCAGCGCTCAATGGCGCAGTGTTGCCGATCAGATCAGACCGAAAGTGCCGAAGCTTGCCACCATCATGGACAACGCCGAAGAGGACGTGCTCGCCTATATGACCTTCCCGAAAGAGCACCGGGCAAAGCTCCACTCAACGAACCCAATTGAGCGTCTCAACGGTGAAATCAAACGCCGCACCGAGGTCATCGGCATCTTTCCGAACGACGAAGCCATCGTCCGCCTCGTCGGTGCGCTGTTGCTCGAACAGAATGACGAATGGGCCGTCCAACGCGCCAGGTACATGACCCTTGAGACCATGGCCCAAATGAGCGATGATCCGCAAATCAGTCTGCCCGCTGTGGCACGCTGACATCCCCTCC
>NZ_SLZG01000092.1 GCF_004341625.1 Rhizobium sp. BK376
CGGCCCGATCCGGTGCGGCGGGTGATAATCCCAAAGCCCGGCGGCGGTGAACGGCCGCTCGGCATCCCGACGATCCGGGACCGGGTGGTTCAGACCGCAGCGAAGATCGTGCTGGAACCGGTGTTCGAGGCGGACTTCGAAGACAGTGCTTACGGCTATCGGCCGCGTCGCAGCGCGATCGATGCCGTCAAGGAGGCGCACCGGCTGTTGTGCCGGGGACATACCGACATCGTCGACGCCGACTTGTCGAAGTATTTCGACACGATCCCGCATGCGGACCTCCTTCTATCGGTGGCTCGCCGCATCGTCGATCGGCACGTGCTGTGGCTGGTCAAGCTGTGGTTACGGGCTCCGGTCGAGGAACGGGATGGCGACGGGAACCGGCGGAT
The DNA here is from genome assembly GCF_004341625.1 of Rhizobium sp. BK376. Lineage (GTDB taxonomy): Bacteria > Pseudomonadota > Alphaproteobacteria > Rhizobiales > Rhizobiaceae > Rhizobium. The sequence continues at coordinate 390 of NZ_SLZG01000092.1, forward strand.
GAGTGGCGGCAAAGGTCATAAGTGCGGCACGCCCCAAGGCGGCGTCGCCAGCCCATTGCTGGCCAACATCTACATGAACCGGTTCCTAAAGCATTGGCGCCAGACGGGACGGGGCGAGGCATTTCGCGCACATATCGTCTCTTATGCCGACGACTTTGTCATCCTCAGCCGCGGTCGCGCGGATGAGGCGCTGGCGTGGACGAAGGCGGTGATGACGAAGCTGGGGCTGACGCTCAACGAGGCAAAGACCTCGGTGAAGGATGCCCAGCGCGAAAGCTTTGACTTCCTTGGGTACACCCTGGGACGGCGCCACCTGCCCAACGGAGGGCGCTGGTATCTGGGAGCAAGTCCGTCCAAGAAGAGTGTGCAGAGGGTCAAGCTGAAGGTTGGCGAACTGTTGGTGCCGGGTAACAAGGGTGCATGGGATGAGGTCAGGGCACGATTGAACCGCGTCTTGCGCGGATGGTCGGCCTACTTTTCCTACGGCGCTCTGGCGTCCGCATACGAGGCCGTCGATCAGCATGTCTATGATCGGACGCGGCACTTCCTCCGACAACGACACAAAGTGCAAGGGCGTGGGACGGACCGGTTCTCCCGTGAGCATGTCTACGGGGAACTGGCCGTTCTGAGCCTTCGACGCGAGCGCGGGCGGTCGTCGCCGTGGGCCTTACGATGAAGCCAGTCGGAAAGCCGGATGCGGGAAATCCGCACGTCCGGTTTGATGAGCGGGGACGGGAAACGGGGCTTCGCCACCGCGCCCGCCCTCGACTCTACAGATCAAGGGCCGCAAGAGACACATTGTTGTCGACACGCTCGGGCTGATGGTCGGCCTCATGGTCCACAGCGCCGATATTCAGGACCGCGACGGT
>NZ_SLZG01000093.1 GCF_004341625.1 Rhizobium sp. BK376
GCACTACTTTGGCAGATTAACTCTCAGGTAACGATGATCGGCCATCCTTGGCATTCCAACGAGGGTGCATGGGATGGCAGAGCAGCATGTTGCATTGACGGATTGGCTGAAGCCGTTCGTTGAGAAGCTTGGTCACAAGAAGCGGCGGCAGATGTGCCCGGTGTATATTTCGGGCCTCATCGGACCGGGCGATCGCAAGAGTATCGAGCCGATGGCGGAACGTCTGGCACCAGATCGCTACGACCGCCTGCATCATTTCATCTCGGATGGGATTTGGGATGCCGGTCCTCTTGAGGCGGAACTGGCGGTGGGGGCCGACAGGATTGTCGGGGCTTCAGATGCTTTTCTGGTGATCGATGACACGGCTATTCCGAAGAAGGGCGACCATTCCGTTGGGGTCGCACCGCAGTATGCGTCGATGCTCGGCAAGCGCGCCAATTGCCAGACGCTAGTGTCGTTGACGCTGGCCCGCGACGAGGTTCCTGTTCCCGTTGGCCTGCGGCTGTTCCTGCCCGAGAGCTGGACCAGTGATCAGGATCGGATGGCGAAGGCCGGCATTCCCGAGGAAATGCGCCGATCCCGCACCAAACCGGAGATCGCGCTCGACGAGATCGATCGGCTGATGGCTGCAGGCGTGCGGTTTGGTACTGTCCTTGCCGACGCCGGCTATGGTCTGTCGGCTGCGTTTCGCCAGGGGCTCAGTGCACGCAATCTCACCTGGGCCGTCGGCATTCCCAAGCATCAGAAGGTTTATCCTCATGATGTCGCATTGATCTTTCCTGTCGCCGGCCATGGAAGACCGCGCAAGCATTCGATCCCCGATACGCTGTCGACCGCAGCCGAAGCGATCCTGGAAGGAGCGACCTGGAAGAAGGTCAGTTGGCGTCACGGCACCAAAGCTCGACTGGCCGCACGCTTCGCGGCCCTACGCATTCGGATTGCTGATGGCAACCCGCAACGCATCCTCGACAAGGGACAGCAGCACATGCCGGGCGAAGAAGCGTGGCTCGTTGGTGAATGGCGTTCAAACGACGAGCGCAAATATTATCTCTCCAATCTGCCGGCCGAGGCGACCTTGAAAGCTCTCGCGGCCGCCATCAAAGCAAGATGGGTCTGCGAGCAGGCCCATCAGCAGATGAAGGAAGAACTCGGCCTCGATCACTTTGAAGGCCGATCATGGCAGGGCCTACACCGACACGC
>NZ_SLZG01000094.1 GCF_004341625.1 Rhizobium sp. BK376
TGCGGGAAAAGTTCACGTGCCGTGACTGTGAAGGCATCAGCCAGGCACCAGCACCGTTCCATGCCACGCCGCGCGGCTTCATCGGTCCTCATCTGCTGGCGACGATCCTGTTCGACAAGTTCGGCATGCACAGCCCGCTCAACCGGCAAAGTGCCCGGTTTAAATGCGAGGGGATCGATCTTTCGACCTCGACGCTGGCCGACCAGGTCGGGTACGCAACAGCCGCTCTCATGCCTGTCTTCGATCTGATCGAGGCGCATGTCTTTGCGGCCGAGCGTCTTCACGGTGATGACACCACCATTCCCATTCAGGCCAGAGACAAATGCACGACCGGACGCATATGGACTTACGTATGCGATGACCGGCCGTTTGGGGGAACAGCGCCGCCGGCGGCAATCTACTATGCTTCGAGTGACCGCCGCGGCGAACATCCGCAGAAGCACCTGGCCGAGTATGGCGGCATTCTCCAGAGCGATTGCTACAATGGCTTCGAGCCGATCACTGTTGCCGCAATGAAAGAGGTGCCGATCACCTTCGCCTTTTGCCATGCGCATGCGCGGCGGAAATTCTTTGAGCTGGCCGATATCCAGAAAAGTGCGCGAGATCGCAAACGCAAGGGCAAGCCGATCTCGCCGATCGCGCTTGAGGCCGTCAAACGGTTCGACGCGTTGTTCGAGATTGAGCGGCAGATCAACGGCTTGAGCGCCGAAGAACGACTGGCTGTGCGGCAGGAGAAGAGCAAGCCACTGTTCGATGACATGCACGAGTGGTTGACGAAGGAACGCGCCACGCTCAGCAGATCGTCCGAGGTCATCGAGCCGATCGATTACATGCTCAAGCGCTGGGAGGGCTTTGCCCTCTTCCTCGAAGACGGGAGAGTTTGTCTCACGAATAACGCAGCCGAGCGGGCGCTGAGAAGTGTCGCATTGGGAAGACGGAACTGGACCTTCGCCGGTTCCCAGCGTGGGGCCGATCGTGCCGCTGTCATGCTGACCGTCATCACCACCTGCCGCCTCAACGATGTCGACCCAAAGGCGTGGCTTGCCGATGTCCTGGCTCGCATCGCCGACCATCCTGTCACGCGCCTGTACGAACTGCTGCCCTGGGAGTGGAAACGCGCATCGCCGGCAACCGTCATGCTGGCGGCCTGACGATGGTGGCTT
>NZ_SLZG01000095.1 GCF_004341625.1 Rhizobium sp. BK376
TGAAGTGCTCAGTGCCGTCTATGAGGCCGACTTCTGCGGGTTCTCCTATGGCTTCAGGCCAGGACGCAACCCGCACATGGCGCTGGATGCATTGCATACAGCGATCATGAGCCAACGCGTGAACTGGGTGCTCGATGCCGACATCCGCAGTTTCTTTGACTCGGTTGACCACGAGTGGTTGCTGCAGATGGTGGCGCATAGAATTGCCGATCCCCGTATCCTGCAACTTATTAAACTATGGCTGCGGGCCGGAATTCTTGAGAGCGGCGAGACGTATGAGACTGACAGGGGGACTCCGCAAGGGGCGGGCATCAGTCCGCTCCTCGCCAACATCTTCTTGCACTACACCCTTGATCTCTGGGTACATCGATGGCGTCGTCGCCATGCACGCGGCCGTATTGTGATCGTGCGCTATGCCGACGACTTCGTCATGGGCTTCGAGAAGAAGGATGATGCGCGGGAGATGCTCTTGGCCCTCAAGGAACGGCTAGGCGAATTTGGTCTGGCGCTCCATGAGGGGAAGACGCGGCTAATCGAGTTTGGCCGGTTCGCGGCCTTATCTCGACAGCGGCGTGGTGAGCGAAAGCCAGAGACCTTCGCTTTCCTGGGCTTCATTCACTATTGTGGATTGACCCGTGATGGCCGGTTCATCGTGAAGCACAAGACGGAAGGGAAGCGCCTGACGCGAAAGCTCAAGGCGTTGCGCGAGGGAGCATGGCGGCACATGCACAGGTCGCTAGCTACCCAGCACAAGTGGCTTGCCGCTGTGCTGCGTGGACACTACGGCTATTACGGCAGGCCACACAACTATCCAGCGCTCAACGGGTTCTATCAGCAAACACGCCGCATATGGTTCCGCTGCCTGAGGCGGCGAAGTCAGAAAAGCCGGCGGATGAGTTGGTTGGAATTTGAAATCCTGACCGCACGCTTCACGCTGCCAGTCCCACATCTTACTCGAACTTGGGCGCAGGCTCGGATATGACGCGGGTTACTCTCGGGAAGAGCCGGGTGCGGGAAATCCGCCCGCCCGGATCTGTGAGGGCGAAGCCGAATGGCATAGCTACTCGACCACGATCG
>NZ_SLZG01000096.1 GCF_004341625.1 Rhizobium sp. BK376
GTGATCACGCTTCCTTCCGGTCAAAATGTGCGGGTGTGGATTGCAACGGGCCATACGGACATGCGGTGTGGATTTCCATCGCTTGCGTTGCGGGTGCAGGAGGTGCTGAAACTAAACCCTCTGGACGGCAATCTTTTTGTATTCCGCGGTCGCAGCGGATCGCTGATAAAAGTGATCTGGAGTGACGGCCAGGGGAGCTGCCTTTTTACAAAAAAGTTGGACCGCGGCCGGTTCGTCTGGCCGTCTGCGGAAGGCGGCGCGATAGTGATATCACCCGCACAGCTCAGTTATCTTCTGTCCGGGATCGACTGGAGGCATCCTCAGGAAACCTTTCGTCCGACGAAGGTCGGCTAGCATTATTCAATTGAAAATACTGAGGAAATCTGATCGAATGGCTTCATGATCTCAAAGCCTGTCGATCTTCCTGCGGATGTTGTAGGCGCTTACCTGGCGCTGCTTGGCGAGCATGAAGCCTTGCAGGCTAAACACGCTATCGCAGTTGCGGAAGCGGCCAATGCGCAGGCGATGCTCTCTGACAACGAGGCGCTGATCGTTGCTCTGGAATTGAAGATCGAGAAGCTCAGGCGCGAGTTGCGAGGCCAGCGCTCTGAACGCACGGCGCGCCTGCTCGACCAGTTGGAACTGCAGCTCGAGGAACTCGTGACGGCGGCGACGGAGGACGAGGTCGCGGCACAGGCAGCAAGCGCCAAAACCTCGAGCGTACGTTCGTTCACGCGCAAACGACCGGTGCGCAAGCCATGGCCGGACGATATCGAGCGCGAACGTATCGTCATCGAGCCGCCGACGACTTGCGCCTGCTGTGGTGGCTCACGCCTGTCGAAGCTGGGCGAGGACGTCACCGAGACGCTGGAAGAGATTCCGCGCCGGTTCAAGGTGATCGAGACGGTGCGGGAAAAGTTCACGTGCCGTGACTGTGAAGGCATCAGCCAGGCACCAGCACCGTTCCATGCCACGCCGCGCGGCTTCATCGGTCCTCATCTG